>NZ_LT835153.1:0-809 GCF_900169665.1 Anaeromassilibacillus sp. Marseille-P3371
CGAGCGAAACAGACTATGTCCGTACATTGAAAACTGAATAAAGAAGCAGATAGAACGAGAAAAAGAACTTTGTAAAGTTTCGATTTTAAGTGAAATCTACAATTTCAAGAAGAACCAAGAGAAACACATGGTCAAGCTACAAAGAGCGCAAGGGGAATGCCTTGGCACTGAGAGCCGAAGAAGGACGCGACTAACTGCGATAAGCCACGGGGAGCCGTAAGTGGGCGCTATATCCGTGGATTTCCGAATGGAGCAATCCGGCTGGAGTCATGTCCAGTCATCGTACACTGAATCCATAGGTGTACGAGGGGAACCGCCTGAACTGAAACATCTAAGTAGGGCGAGGAAGAGAAATCAACCGAGATTCCGCTAGTAGTGGCGAGCGAACGCGGAAGAGGCCAAACCAGAGGTAGCAATACCTTTGGGGTTCGGACAGCAATATGTATGCAGCGATCTAGCAGAATGGTTTGGGAAAGCCAACGAAACAGTGTGAGAGTCACGTATGCGAAAGGTCAAAGCGACTAGCTGTATCCAGAGTACCGCCGGACACGTGAAACCCGGTGGGAAGACGGGGGGACCACCCTCCAAGCCTAAATACTACTCAGTGACCGATAGTGTAGAGTACTGTGAAGGAAAGGTGAAAAGGACCCCGGAAGGGGAGTGAAATAGAACCTGAAACCTTGTGCTTACAAGCACCGAGAGCTCATCAAAGAGTGATCGGGTACCTTTTGTAGAATGGTCCGGCGAGTGTGTGTAACTGGCAAGGTTAAGGACTTCAGGTCTGGAGCCGCAGCGAGAGCAAGTCTGAA
>NZ_LT835154.1:0-2079 GCF_900169665.1 Anaeromassilibacillus sp. Marseille-P3371
TTTTAGAGAGTTTGATCCTGGCTCAGGACGAACGCTGGCGGCGTGCCTAACACATGCAAGTCGAACGGAGTTAAGAGAGCTTGCTCTTTTAACTTAGTGGCGGACGGGTGAGTAACGCGTGAGTAACCTGCCTTTCAGAGGGGAATAACATTCTGAAAAGAATGCTAATACCGCATGAGATCGTAGTATCGCATGGTACAGCGACCAAAGGAGCAATCCGCTGAAAGATGGACTCGCGTCCGATTAGCTAGTTGGTGAGATAAAGGCCCACCAAGGCGACGATCGGTAGCCGGACTGAGAGGTTGAACGGCCACATTGGGACTGAGACACGGCCCAGACTCCTACGGGAGGCAGCAGTGGGGGATATTGCACAATGGGGGAAACCCTGATGCAGCAACGCCGCGTGAAGGAAGAAGGTCTTCGGATTGTAAACTTCTGTCCTCAGGGAAGATAATGACGGTACCTGAGGAGGAAGCTCCGGCTAACTACGTGCCAGCAGCCGCGGTAATACGTAGGGAGCAAGCGTTGTCCGGATTTACTGGGTGTAAAGGGTGCGTAGGCGGATCTGCAAGTCAGTAGTGAAATCCCAGGGCTTAACCCTGGAACTGCTATTGAAACTGTGGGTCTTGAGTGAGGTAGAGGCAGGCGGAATTCCCGGTGTAGCGGTGAAATGCGTAGAGATCGGGAGGAACACCAGTGGCGAAGGCGGCCTGCTGGGCCTTAACTGACGCTGAGGCACGAAAGCATGGGTAGCAAACAGGATTAGATACCCTGGTAGTCCATGCCGTAAACGATGATTACTAGGTGTGGGTGGTCTGACCCCATCCGTGCCGGAGTTAACACAATAAGTAATCCACCTGGGGAGTACGGCCGCAAGGTTGAAACTCAAAGGAATTGACGGGGGCCCGCACAAGCAGTGGAGTATGTGGTTTAATTCGAAGCAACGCGAAGAACCTTACCAGGTCTTGACATCCTGCTAACGAGGTAGAGATACGTTAGGTGCCCTTCGGGGAAAGCAGAGACAGGTGGTGCATGGTTGTCGTCAGCTCGTGTCGTGAGATGTTGGGTTAAGTCCCGCAACGAGCGCAACCCCTGCTATTAGTTGCTACGCAAGAGCACTCTAATAGGACTGCCGTTGACAAAACGGAGGAAGGTGGGGACGACGTCAAATCATCATGCCCCTTATGACCTGGGCTACACACGTACTACAATGGCCGTCAACAGAGAGAAGCAAAGCCGCGAGGTGGAGCAAAACTCTAAAAACGGTCCCAGTTCGGATCGTAGGCTGCAACCCGCCTACGTGAAGTTGGAATTGCTAGTAATCGCGGATCATCATGCCGCGGTGAATACGTTCCCGGGCCTTGTACACACCGCCCGTCACACCATGGGAGCCGGTAATACCCGAAGTCAGTAGTCTAACCGCAAGGGGGACGCTGCCGAAGGTAGGATTGGCGACTGGGGTGAAGTCGTAACAAGGTAGCCGTATCGGAAGGTGCGGCTGGATCACCTCCTTTCTATGGAGAAACGATTGGTTGAAGAACTGATCTAAATCCAAGGTCAGGCATTACGAGGAAACATTTCAAAACGTTGTTTAATTTTGAAGGCCCTTCAAGGCTGAGCCTTGAGGCACGGCTCGCCGGGAAACTGGCAGGGTGTGTGAAGCTGAGAGAGGCGGGACAGAAATGACCGACTCCCGAAGGAAGAAAGGCGAAGCGGAAGAGAGCTTTCAAAGAGGAAATAAACGAAGGTAGAACACCTGAGTGAACAACCAAATAGTTGGGGGTATAGCTCAGCTGGGAGAGCGCCTGCTTTGCAAGCAGGAGGTCAACGGTTCGATCCCGTTTATCTCCACCACAGGCCGAAAGGTCTGGAACGGCTACTGTGGCGAGAAAGACCGGATAGCCTCGAAGCCGGAAATATGGGCTTATAGCTCAGCCGGTTAGAGCGCACGCCTGATAAGCGTGAGGTCGGTGGTTCGAGTCCACTTAAGCCCACCAGCAGGGAAACCTGCAAAAGTAAATAGGAAGTTTCGCAAAGGACTTGGAAACGAGTTTGAAGAAGATTTCGTTAGGAATCGCA
>NZ_LT835155.1:0-2226 GCF_900169665.1 Anaeromassilibacillus sp. Marseille-P3371
AGGGCGTATGAAGTCAGTTGTACACGACCCGAAACCGGGTGACCTACCCATGTCCAGGTTGAAGTGGAGGTAAAACTCCATGGAGGACCGAACCGACTCCCGTTGAAATGGTAGCGGATGAGGTGTGGGTAGCGGAGAAATTCCAATCGAACCCGGAGATAGCTGGTTCTCTCCGAAATAGCTTTAGGGCTAGCCTCGTATTAGATTACCGGAGGTAAAGCACTGAATGGTCTAGGGGCCGAGAGGCTACCGAAACCTATCAAACTCAGAATGCCGGATAATTGATGTACGGGAGTCAGACAGTGTGAGATAAGTTTCATTGTCAAAAGGGAAACAGCCCAGACCCACAGCTAAGGTCCCAAAATATTGTTAAGTGGAAAAGGATGTGGGGTTGCACAGACAACCAGGATGTTGGCTTAGAAGCAGCCACTCATTAAAAGAGTGCGTAATAGCTCACTGGTCGAGTGACCCTGCGCCGAAAATTTAACGGGGCTAAACAGTATACCGAAGCTTGGGATTCCGTGAGGAATGGTAGGAGAGCGTCGAATGAGGGGTGAAGTCATAGCGGAAGCGGTGGTGGACTTCATTCGAGTGAGAATGCCGGAATGAGTAGCGCGAAATGTGTGAGAATCATATTGGCCGAAAGTCTAAGGTTTTTGGAGGAAGGTTCGTCCGCTCCAAGTAAGCCGGGAGCTAAGGCGAGGCCGAAAGGCGTAGTCGATGCACATACGGTGGAAATTCCGTAGCCGCCAAAAGATTTAAGATAAGGGACACCCTAGAAAGGCATGACCCGGGCGATGGTCGCCCCGGGCGTAAGGGACCGAAATTAGAGTAGGGAAGCATGCTGGACGGGGGGCGAGAAAAGCTTATTGTATATCTGAGGCGCCCGTACCGCAAACCGACACAGGTAGATGGGAAGAGAATTCTAAGGCCAACGGGAGAAGGGTAGTTAAGGAACTCGGCAAATTGGTCCCGTAACTTAGGGAAAAGGGACGCCACGGAGACGTGGCCGCAGTGAATAGGCCCAGGCGACTGTTTAGCAAAAACACAGGTCTCTGCTAAATCGAAAGATGAAGTATAGGGGCTGACACCTGCCCGGTGCTGGAAGGTTAAGAGGAGATGTGCAAGCATTGAATTGAAGCCCCAGTAAACGGCGGCCGTAACTATAACGGTCCTAAGGTAGCGAAATTCCTTGTCGGGTAAGTTCCGACCCGCACGAATGGTGTAACGATCTGGGCACTGTCTCAATTACCCGCCCGGCGAAATTGTAGTACCGGTGAAGATGCCGGTTACCCGCGACAAGACGGAAAGACCCCATGGAGCTTTACTGCAGTTTAATATTGGGTTTCGGTAATTTATGTACAGGATAGGTGGGAGACTGGGAAGCCAGCACGCCAGTGTTGGTGGAGTCACCCTTGGGATACCACCCTTAAGTTGCTGGAATTCTAACCTGCGGCCGTGAATCCGGCCGGGGGACATTGTTAGACGGGCAGTTTGACTGGGGCGGTCGCCTCCAAAAAGGTAACGGAGGCGCTCAAAGGTTGGCTCAGCACGGACGGAAACCGTGCTTTAGAGTGTAAACGCGTAAGCCAGCCTAACTGCGAGGGTGACGGCCCGAGCAGTAACGAAAGTTGGAGTTAGTGATCCGGCGGTATGAGAGTGGAATTGCCGTCGCTCAACGGATAAAAGCTACCCTGGGGATAACAGGCTGATCTCCCCCAAGAGTCCACATCGACGGGGAGGTTTGGCACCTCGATGTCGGCTCATCACATCCTGGGGCTGTATTCGGTCCCAAGGGTTCGGCTGTTCGCCGATTAAAGTGGTACGCGAGCTGGGTTCAGAACGTCGTGAGACAGTTCGGTCCCTATCTGTCGTGGGCGTAGGATATTTGAGGAGAGCTGTCCTTAGTACGAGAGGACCGGGATGGACGCACCTCTGGCGCACCAGTTGTTCCGCCAGGAGCACAGCTGGGCAACTATGTGCGGATCGGATAAACGCTGAAAGCATCTAAGCGTGAAGCCGACTCCAAGATAAGATATCCCATAGCGTAAGCTAGTAAGGCCCCTTGAAGACTACAAGGTTGATAGGCTGCGTGTGTAAGCATGGTAACATGTTCAGCTTGGCAGTACTAATAGGCCGAGGGCTTGACCATAGTTCCTTGGTTCAAAGCTTTTTCAGTTAGCTTCTATCTTAAATCTTTATTCAGTTTTCAGTGTACTGGCAAAA
>NZ_LT835156.1:0-5403 GCF_900169665.1 Anaeromassilibacillus sp. Marseille-P3371
AAAAAACCGCCATATATCAGCATTATTTAGGTGTTGAACGAAAGCAAGTTTCGCAACCGGCGAAAGCAAGTTGCGAAACTTGCGAAACCACTTTGATCGCTATGCTGCAGGGAGAATTAGACCGGAAAAGCGAGCAACTTGCTGTAAAGGACAAGCAGATCGAGGAACTGAACGCAAGGTTGGCGGAGGTCAGCTCGGCGTTGGTGACGGCACAGCAGACTGCGGCAGCGGCCCAGGCTCTCCATGCTGGGACGATGCATCAGCAGCTTCTTTCCGGCAAGGCCGGAGCCGATCAGCCGGAGCATGAGACAGAACCGGTTCAAAAGCGTAGCTGGTTTAGTAGGTTCTTTGGGGACTAAACAGAACGACAAATCGGGAGTTGACAAGGAGTTTTGATAGCGTGAAAAAAATATTTCTTAAAATTGTGATAGGGGTTGTTCTTGCTTGTATTTTATTTGTTTGTTTTCTTTATACGAACAATGAGATCGGCGTGACTTCATCTAAGCTGGAGGCAGATATTCGTTCGTCGCAGAAGATTAAGGATGATTGGACGGTCGATGGAAGCGTTTCCAGCACGATGGCTGCATATATTTCTTACCCTCAGGATTTGAGTGACCATTCTTTTTCCGTCTATGTCAACCGTCCTGGTCTTTCCTTTGGATACTTTTTCCGTGGGGGTGGAAACCTTTCGGGGGTTCAAAGAGGAATTGCCGAGTACACCGTAGAAGGATATAATGAGCGAGCATTTATTTCTATGAATCAGCAACAGGTAACACAGCTTGAAATAGATGACGGCAACACAATTCAAGTGCTTGACATTGACAGCAATAAACCTTTTGCGATTGTTTTGCCTATAAGTGCGGGAACCATTACATTCTATGATGTGAATGGCAATACTGTGGAATACTGGAACAATTCTCTTTGACAACTTCCAGTTTATCGGTGGGATGAAGTTCGGGGAGCCGTCCGCAGACGGCAGGGGCAGCGCCCCTCCGGAGCTGGTAGAGCAGCAGGCACGAGCCGGCAGTGAAGCAGCTCCGGCAACCCCTCCCCTTTAGGGGCGCAAAGCACTTTCACACCGCTGCACCGATGGGGCGGCGGTGTGAAAGTGCTTTTGCGTTACTTTCTCACCAGAAAGTAACAAAGAGGTTGTTTTCAGCGGAAATTTATGATAAAATAGAGGACGGAAGAATAAGCGGAAAGGGGGCGATTTTATGGGAGTTACGATTTCGGGCATGACAGGTGCAGGGAGCATCCGGCACAACAACCGCAGCTTTTCTGCGGCGAATGTAGACCGGAGCCGGACGGAGCAGAACATTGTTTTCTGCAACGAGGATCTGAAGCAGGTCTATCATATGGTCTTTGATGAAGCTCTCGCAGCCTACAACGCAAAGAAAACCAAAACGAGAGATAAGATACCGGACTACTATGAGCATATCCGGCAGAGTAAACAGGAAAAGCTGTTCCATGAAGCGATCTTCCAGATCGGCAACATGAGCGACTGTGGGTGCGGTACGCCGGACGGAGAACGGGCGGCGGCAGCTCTGAAAGATTTTGCGGAGTCTTTTGCAGAACGCAACCCCCATCTGCGGGTGTTCAATATGGTGCTGCACATGGACGAGGCAACGCCCCATCTCCATGTCGATTTTATCCCTGTGGCAACGGAGCAGTCAAGAGGACTTTCTACAAGGGTATCTATGAAACAGGCATTGAAGCAGCAGGGGTTTGTCGGTGTCGGCAGAAAGCAGACCGAATGGGCGGCGTGGATGGAACGGGAGAAAGAAGCTCTGACAGAGATCGCCCAGCGGCACGATTTTGAAATTATCTCTCTCGGCACGAACAGACCGCACATGGACTTGCCGCAGTTCAAGGAAGCGGCTGCGAGGCTGGAAGCGGTGCAGCAGCAGACAGCGGCAGTAGAGAGGGAGGTTGCTGAGCTGGAACGGCAGCGGGACGTTCTGAAAGGCACTGTGCGGCTCTTAAAGGAGGCTGACAGGGTAAATGTACCCCTGCATGATATTCAGCCGGAAAAGACGCTCACAGGGGCAGTAAAGGGCGTGACGGTGGATCAGGTCGAGCAGCTAAAGAAAATGGCACTGCGCAGCGTGACGGATCGGCACAAGGTACAAGAGCTGACGGAGGAAAACACCCGTCTACGGTCACAGGTGCCGTCCATGAAGAAGCGGCTGGAAGAAGCGCAGCGGCAGCAGAGGCTTGAACAGGAAAACCGGAGGCTGCGTGATGAAAACTATTATCTGCAATCCGAGCTGCAGGAGGAACGCAGCTTCACCGAGCGTCTGACGGACGGCATCTGTCGGATGCTGGACTTCTTGGAAGAACACTTGCCGGAGCGTCTGCGTCCTCTGCTTGAAAAGGCGAGAGAGCTGCTGCCCGATCCGGAGATTGGACAGCAGCAGGAGCAACAGCAGTACCAGCGAGGAATGGGCGGCATGGAGCTGTAAAAGAAGCCTGTCCGGAGGGCTTGAAAATCTCTTTCGGACAGGCTATAATAACAACTGAAAATAGGGAATTGCTGTATTGATAATCTAAGCCCCCTGTAAGGGTACTCCCAACCTATATTTTCTCTCTCTGAAAGGGAGAAAGTCGGAGGGGAAAAAGGGGGTGAGCGGAGGGGTGTTGGAAGTGTGGTAAACCTCGTTAGAGGTTTTCCAAGCCACTGTGGTAAACCCATCGGGTTTTCCATAGTGGCGGCACTTTCAATGACCCGCAGCGAGGGGGAAAAGGGGGAGGTGACTTTCTCTTTAAGGCGGCGTAGCCGCCGCTCTTTTGCTCCCCCTTTTCCCCCTTCCCGCCCGCAGGCGATCCCCGCCGCAGCGGATTTTCTTTTTGGTACTTTTTCTTTTGTGAGGTGGTAATATGACCGAGAATTATCGAGGCTGCTACGAGTATTTGAGCGCACAATATCCGGAGGTCGGAGGCTATGAGTTTTATAAAGAGCTGTTTCCGGACAATGAGAACTCCGGAGAACGGCACACGGATTTTTCCCATCCGAACGCTGTGTATCTGTATCGGGACGAACAGAGCGAGGATAAGAAGCTCCGGCGCAGGAAGATGTATAACGACACATGGGAACAGGAGTACATGGAGTTTGTCGAGGGGAACAGCCTTACTTTGTGCAGCGGTCTTGCATATCGCAGAAAGGAGAACAGGCTGGAGAACGCCCAGCGGATGTATGCTCTGATCTTCGATCTGGATGGCGTAGGTCTTGCCGAGCTGCGCAACCTCTTTCTGCGCTTTGGCGGCGATCCGGAGCGAGTGCGCCGGTTGCCGATGCCGACTTTCCTTGTTCTGTCGGGGACAGGGCTGCATATCTACTATGTTTTCCAGCAGCCGATTGACCTATACCCGAATATAAAAATTCAGCTTAAAAGTCTGAAATATGACCTCACTTTCCGGCTATGGGAGTATGGCAGCACTTCGCAGGTCAAGGCGATCCAGTATCAATCCATCAATCAGAGCTTCCGCATGGTGGGCAGCATCAATGACAAGCATGGGACGGAGCTGGTCGCTTTCCGTACCGGAGAACGGGTAACGCTGGATTATCTGAACTCCTACGCAAAGCCAGAAAACAGGGTGGATGTCAATAAGCCTTTCAGCCCATCCAAAATGACACGAGCTGAGGCGAGGGAGGCATATCCGGAGTGGTATGAGCGTGTTGTTGTGAGAGGCGAGAAAGGACGTAAGAAGTGGGACATTGCCGGAAAGGTGCATGGTGATGATCCGTATGCGCTCTACCATTGGTGGCTGCGGCAGATCGGAGAGATAAAGGGCGGGCATCGGTATTTCTTTTTGATGTGCCTTGCTATCTATGCTTACAAATGCGGTGTGTCGAAGCAGCAGCTCCGGCAGGATATGAAAGAGGCTTTTGATGATCTGCAGATGGTGAAGCATGAGAACGCATTGACCGAGGAAGATATACGGAGTGCGCTGGAAGCCTACGACAAGGAGTATTACAATTTCACGATTTCCGATATTGAAGCTCTGACCGATGTTCGCATCGAGCGCAACAAGAGGAATGGTAGATCACAGAAAGAGCATTTGAAAAGAGCACGGGCGGTGCAGGAAGTGGATTATCCTGGCGGCACATGGAGAAGAAAAGGGGCAGAAGAAAAGAAAGCGCAAGTCTATGCGTGGCGGCAGGAGCATCCAGAGGGACGCAAGGCCGATTGTCATAGGGACACCGGACTTGATCCGAAAACGATCCGCAAATGGTGGGACACCGTACCGGAGGGGCATATAACGGTCAAAATACGCCCATCACAGGCTTTGAGCGATCTGTTGGTGGAGGAATTTAAGAAAGGGCTGTAAACGCCCCAGAAACGCCCTGCAAGGCGTTTTCGGGGCGGGTAAGGGTTTTATATTACCACACCGAAAACGAGGCTTGAAAACCGCGCGAAATAAGGCTTTTTCACCCCCTAAATGTACACGCTGCGGTGTTACCATATAGAAAGCACTGTTCATAGAAAAGTTGCAAAAAACATTTGCAATGCACTTGCAAATGTCACGAATATTGAGTATAATATTAGTGCAAGCTAAAAATGAGAGGAAAGGAGTGCTATTATGGCTAAAGGAAATATGACGATAAGAATGGAGCCGGAGCTGAAAGCACAGGCGGCAGCTCTCTTTAAGTCCCTCGGAATGGATTTGAGTACGGCAACGGGCATTTTTTATCGACAGGCACTTAGGTGTCATGGACTTCCCTTTGAGGTCAAGGTAGACGAGCCGAACGCTGTTACCTATGCGGCGATGGAAGCGGCAGAAAAGGGCGAGGATATATTTGGACCGTTTGACAGCGTTGGCGATCTGATGGAGGCACTTAATGCTTAAGCCGGAGTTTACGGGGCAGTTCAAACGAGATTATAAGCTTGCGGTAAAACGGGGTTGCAATCCGAAGAAACTGGAAGAAGTCATTACGCTGCTATGCAATGAGCAACCGTTGCCGGAGGCGTATCGAGATCACGCTCTCACTAATTCCAGAAACTATAAGGATATGAGAGAGTGCCACATTGAGCCGGATTGGTTGCTTGTTTACAAGGTTGTCAGAGAGACATTGATTTTGAAATTGATTAGGACGGGTTCTCATAGCGATTTGTTTTGAGAATCGTTCCAGATGAAAGAGTGGTGATGATATATGGCGGGTGTGATAACTGAAATTGCAATAGAATGTGGCGTGTCGGAACAGGCAGTTCGTGCATGGTGTAGGCGAAACCATGTTGCGAAAGATGCGAAAGGAAGTTTCGCAATCAGCGAAAGTCAAAAAACCGCCATATATCAGCATTATTTAGGTGTTGAACGAAAGCAAGTTTCGCAACCGGCGAAAGCAAGTTGCGAAACTTGCGAAACCACTTTGATCGCTATGCTGCAGGGAGAATTAGACCGGAA
>NZ_LT835157.1:0-93789 GCF_900169665.1 Anaeromassilibacillus sp. Marseille-P3371
AACCGTTGACGGAAGCGCGCTTTTGCAGGAAACGCCGAAGGTTCGAAAGGCGCTGTGTACCCACAGGAGCATGGCCCAGCCATCCTTGGCGGACATCTTAGTAAATTGAGCGAAGGGAGCCCCTTTCACAAAGAGCAGAATCCCCGCTCCGGGAAACCGGAGCGGGGGTTTTGCGGCTTTGAGACTTTGTGTACTTGGGATGTAAGCGAAAGATAAAATGTATGGGAATTTCCAAAAGGAAGCAAAAGATTGCAGGCCGAAAAGCACTGTGGTCCGCCGTGCCAGAGCACAGGTGTTTACACCACACTTCCGGGCCAGAATGCGAAGCTGCATTGCGAGGTAGCCATTGGCTGAACGCCGGGCAATTTGTATAAGGTATAAACGTGTACATATTCGATCAAGCACCCGGCAGCTGATAGCAGAAAGCTTGCGTAGGAGACGCCGCAGGCGCGGAAGACGCTGTGCGTCCACCGGGTCAGAGCACAGGCGTTTACACCACCCTTCCGGGCCAGAATGCGAAGCTGCATTGCGAGGTAGCCATTGGCTGAACGCCGGGCAATTTGTGTAAGGTATAAACGTGTACATATTCGATCAAACACCCGGCAGCCGATAGCAGAAAGTTTGCGTAGGAGACGCCGCAGGCGCGAAAGACGCTGTGCGTCCACCGGGCCGGAGCACAGGCGTTTACACTACCCTGCCGGGCCAGAATGCAAAACTACATTGCACGGTAACCATTGGCTGAACGCCGGGCAATTTGTGTAAGGTATAAACGTGTACATATTCGATCAAGTACCCGGCAGCCGATAGCTGAAAGCTTGCGCAGGAGACGCCGCAGGCGCGGAAGACGCTGTGCGTCCACTAGGTGAGGGCGCGGCAGGTCTATACGACCTGCCGGGTCAGAATGCTACGAAGCACTGCACGATTACGATTGGCGGATTGCCTCCGTAGGAGGAAACAAGTGCTGGACGCCTAACCAGCAGATTACAGATCAAAAGAACGGGAACAAACTCTTCCCTGTAAACAAGAAGGGCTCAATCCTGGGAATTCCCGGGGTTGGGCCCTTGTCTGTATTTTACCTTTCTATTTTTTAATGGTATGGTGAAGCCGGGATTTCCCGCATTTGTCGAACGCCCTTCACTGCTTTTATAAGGCATCCCCGTGGGGCAAAAAACAAACTCCTTGCATCTTGCTTTCGTCGGTCTCGCCATGGGTGCGAAAAGGCACTGCGTGCCCGCCGTAGGCGCGTCCCGACTGGAGATCCGCGAAAGACGCTATATATCCACTGTAAACAGCGAAGCCCCAGCCTGAAAATTGATTTCCAGGCTGGGGCTTCGTGTATTTTTGTAGGTTCTATTCTCCTGCCTGCACCGGCAGAGAATGGAGCCAAACGGATCTTTCAAAGACTATCGGATCTCCTGTTCCAAATGATCAAATTCATCCGTGTCGAAAAATTGTGCAAGCGTGATACCTAAACCATCGCAAATCATTTTAATGGTCAATACCTTTGGATTTTGGCTTTTTCCATATAGGATATTCTTTACAGAGGATGGCGGCAATCCACAGATATTTGCCAATTTGTTTATAGAGATGTTTCGTTCCCCACAGAGCTGTAAAATACGGTTTCGCACAGCTACTACTGTATTCATATCCTATATCTCCTTCGTTTTTTAATAGGATATAAAAAACAGTTGCAATTTATAGGCTATGCATGCTACTATATAGTCTATATATAGACGATAGGGATGTTTATATTATGAAAGTAGCAGTGATTGACTCCAGAAATTTATACATCGATCATTTAGAAAAATATCTTCCGGAAGATGCCACAGAAATCGTTTCAGGTGGCGCAAAAGGAATTGATACATGTGCAAGGAAATACGCCATAGAACATCACACCAAATTGACGGAATTTTTGCCTGAATACGATAAGTACGGTAAGGGGGCTCCTTAAAACGAAACTTACAAATAATCGAGTATACAGATGTTGTAATCGCGTTTTGGGATGGACAATCAAAAGGTACAAAGTATGTGATGGAAAACTGTAAAAAAAGGAATATCCCGATACAGGTATACAAAATTTAAAATCTCCATTGCGCTTCATTCATTTTATGAAAAATAAAAGGCTTCCGCCCTTGAATCTCTCTGGACGGAAGCCTTTTGTTTACAGCAGCGCTTTGATCTCCGGGATGGATAACCCCTGCGCCTTCAGCCTTTGAATCTCCTTTAAACGGGAAACCGCCTTTTCCCGGGGAAACCGCCGGGTGAGGTTCTCCTCCGGCTGCTCAAAGGGCAGCATCCCCTCTTCTGTATAAAACTTTAATGTGCTATACCGGCAGCCGGTCAGGCGCGCCAACTCCCCGATACTCACATAGGTAGATGTTTGAATTTTTTCCATGGACCGCTGGCGCGACACGACGGTTCCCCCTTCTATACCTCTTGGACTTACAGCGGATATTTGCGCAGACGCATGCCCTGTACCGGTACTTTCATCTGAACGGCAGTCGGTACGGCTTCATACAGCACATTATCGATTCGAATCAACGGCACAGCCCCCTGGCGTAAAACCGTATAGTGATGGCCGTATTGGGCCAAGCGCGCTTCTACGTCCTGTAGGCGCTGTTCCTTGTTCTCAAACCAAGCTTCTGTTTCAATAAAGATCGATTGTGAACGCTCCAAAAAAGGAAATACAAAGTCCACACCCGTGCCTATCGGAGTGGAAAAGGCTTCCTTCTTCCCTCGTAAAAAGTTTTTAACCGCAATTTCCGGAGCCCGATGAATATCTATAGCCAAAATGGCCCGAGCCATAGCATTGGTCTGATACAGTTGTGTCATGCGCTGTGCCACACGTTTTAACTCCTCTTTGGAGAAAAAGTCATATAGGCAACTGCTCTCGCGAAGAAGCCAAAGCATCAGAATGGTTTCATCGGTCATCTCGCCGTCCTCCAAAATCTCAGCGCGCAATCCCTCTGTAATGCGGGTATAGGCCTCTTCATTGCTCCGGTATTCCCGCATCGTCACACTGGCTGTCACATAGTTCATATCACAGCCGAGGAGGTTTGGAATTTCCTCCAAGAGATCCATTCCTTTGAGGGGATCCGCAAAGGAGCTTTCTATTCTTTTTAATGTTCTATTGGAAAAATGTATAACTTGCTTCAATCGTTCCGGCAGCGCCGTTTGAAGGCCTTCTTTTCTTTTCAGTAGCTCCCGTAATACCTCCTGTTGATGCGGAACCGCGGCGAGGTTTTCCACATCTTCTTCGGAAATGGTGGAAAATGGGCCCTGTAAGTTNAGCACTGTGGTCCGCCGTGCCAGAGCACAGGTGTTTACACCACACTTCCGGGCCAGAATGCGAAGCTGCATTGCGAGGTAGCCATTGGCTGAACGCCGGGCAATTTGTATAAGGTATAAACGTGTACATATTCGATCAAGCACCCGGCAGCTGATAGCAGAAAGCTTGCGTAGGAGACGCCGCAGGCGCGGAAGACGCTGTGCGTCCACCGGGTCAGAGCACAGGCGTTTACACCACCCTTCCGGGCCAGAATGCGAAGCTGCATTGCGAGGTAGCCATTGGCTGAACGCCGGGCAATTTGTGTAAGGTATAAACGTGTACATATTCGATCAAACACCCGGCAGCCGATAGCAGAAAGTTTGCGTAGGAGACGCCGCAGGCGCGAAAGACGCTGTGCGTCCACCGGGCCGGAGCACAGGCGTTTACACTACCCTGCCGGGCCAGAATGCAAAACTACATTGCACGGTAACCATTGGCTGAACGCCGGGCAATTTGTGTAAGGTATAAACGTGTACATATTCGATCAAGTACCCGGCAGCCGATAGCTGAAAGCTTGCGCAGGAGACGCCGCAGGCGCGGAAGACGCTGTGCGTCCACTAGGTGAGGGCGCGGCAGGTCTATACGACCTGCCGGGTCAGAATGCTACGAAGCACTGCACGATTACGATTGGCGGATTGCCTCCGTAGGAGGAAACAAGTGCTGGACGCCTAACCAGCAGATTACAGATCAAAAGAACGGGAACAAACTCTTCCCTGTAAACAAGAAGGGCTCAATCCTGGGAATTCCCGGGGTTGGGCCCTTGTCTGTATTTTACCTTTCTATTTTTTAATGGTATGGTGAAGCCGGGATTTCCCGCATTTGTCGAACGCCCTTCACTGCTTTTATAAGGCATCCCCGTGGGGCAAAAAACAAACTCCTTGCATCTTGCTTTCGTCGGTCTCGCCATGGGTGCGAAAAGGCACTGCGTGCCCGCCGTAGGCGCGTCCCGACTGGAGATCCGCGAAAGACGCTATATATCCACTGTAAACAGCGAAGCCCCAGCCTGAAAATTGATTTCCAGGCTGGGGCTTCGTGTATTTTTGTAGGTTCTATTCTCCTGCCTGCACCGGCAGAGAATGGAGCCAAACGGATCTTTCAAAGACTATCGGATCTCCTGTTCCAAATGATCAAATTCATCCGTGTCGAAAAATTGTGCAAGCGTGATACCTAAACCATCGCAAATCATTTTAATGGTCAATACCTTTGGATTTTGGCTTTTTCCATATAGGATATTCTTTACAGAGGATGGCGGCAATCCACAGATATTTGCCAATTTGTTTATAGAGATGTTTCGTTCCCCACAGAGCTGTAAAATACGGTTTCGCACAGCTACTACTGTATTCATATCCTATATCTCCTTCGTTTTTTAATAGGATATAAAAAACAGTTGCAATTTATAGGCTATGCATGCTACTATATAGTCTATATATAGACGATAGGGATGTTTATATTATGAAAGTAGCAGTGATTGACTCCAGAAATTTATACATCGATCATTTAGAAAAATATCTTCCGGAAGATGCCACAGAAATCGTTTCAGGTGGCGCAAAAGGAATTGATACATGTGCAAGGAAATACGCCATAGAACATCACACCAAATTGACGGAATTTTTGCCTGAATACGATAAGTACGGTAAGGGGGCTCCTTAAAACGAAACTTACAAATAATCGAGTATACAGATGTTGTAATCGCGTTTTGGGATGGACAATCAAAAGGTACAAAGTATGTGATGGAAAACTGTAAAAAAAGGAATATCCCGATACAGGTATACAAAATTTAAAATCTCCATTGCGCTTCATTCATTTTATGAAAAATAAAAGGCTTCCGCCCTTGAATCTCTCTGGACGGAAGCCTTTTGTTTACAGCAGCGCTTTGATCTCCGGGATGGATAACCCCTGCGCCTTCAGCCTTTGAATCTCCTTTAAACGGGAAACCGCCTTTTCCCGGGGAAACCGCCGGGTGAGGTTCTCCTCCGGCTGCTCAAAGGGCAGCATCCCCTCTTCTGTATAAAACTTTAATGTGCTATACCGGCAGCCGGTCAGGCGCGCCAACTCCCCGATACTCACATAGGTAGATGTTTGAATTTTTTCCATGGACCGCTGGCGCGACACGACGGTTCCCCCTTCTATACCTCTTGGACTTACAGCGGATATTTGCGCAGACGCATGCCCTGTACCGGTACTTTCATCTGAACGGCAGTCGGTACGGCTTCATACAGCACATTATCGATTCGAATCAACGGCACAGCCCCCTGGCGTAAAACCGTATAGTGATGGCCGTATTGGGCCAAGCGCGCTTCTACGTCCTGTAGGCGCTGTTCCTTGTTCTCAAACCAAGCTTCTGTTTCAATAAAGATCGATTGTGAACGCTCCAAAAAAGGAAATACAAAGTCCACACCCGTGCCTATCGGAGTGGAAAAGGCTTCCTTCTTCCCTCGTAAAAAGTTTTTAACCGCAATTTCCGGAGCCCGATGAATATCTATAGCCAAAATGGCCCGAGCCATAGCATTGGTCTGATACAGTTGTGTCATGCGCTGTGCCACACGTTTTAACTCCTCTTTGGAGAAAAAGTCATATAGGCAACTGCTCTCGCGAAGAAGCCAAAGCATCAGAATGGTTTCATCGGTCATCTCGCCGTCCTCCAAAATCTCAGCGCGCAATCCCTCTGTAATGCGGGTATAGGCCTCTTCATTGCTCCGGTATTCCCGCATCGTCACACTGGCTGTCACATAGTTCATATCACAGCCGAGGAGGTTTGGAATTTCCTCCAAGAGATCCATTCCTTTGAGGGGATCCGCAAAGGAGCTTTCTATTCTTTTTAATGTTCTATTGGAAAAATGTATAACTTGCTTCAATCGTTCCGGCAGCGCCGTTTGAAGGCCTTCTTTTCTTTTCAGTAGCTCCCGTAATACCTCCTGTTGATGCGGAACCGCGGCGAGGTTTTCCACATCTTCTTCGGAAATGGTGGAAAATGGGCCCTGTAAGTTCCCCTGATCCAGTTCCCATTCCAAAATAGCCGCAGCCGCCATACACCGAACAGCAATTTTCTTCGCCGTTGTCATATGCAAGCTATCCTGTGCATTCAGTGCCAGCAAGGCGAAGCCTTGTGCAAAGGTCCATTCTCTCATCCTATATTCCTCCCCTTTATCAAGACAAGCAGCCCGTCACTTATTACTTACTACTTACGATTTAAGTATAACGTATTGCCCTTTCTTTGTCAACATAGAATTCCTAATTTTATATATTGGGTTTTATTGAGTGCATAGAAACCATTTGTTTGATTCTTCATCCCTATGGGCCATCTTGCTCCTGTTCAGCAAATGTGAAACAGATTTACGGATGGGGATTGTGTCAGGGACTTTGGAGAATTGCCACCCGGATGGTTTGGGCTGTCTGATTGTCACCATGTTGCTGAAACATACGGAACACCCTGGGATATATACTACGCTACAAGCAGCAATCCTTTCGGTTTCTGATATTGTATGAACCCCTTTCAGGTTTTAAGGGTCTTCGCTCTACTTGACCTTTTCCAGCCCAAGGACAGGTATCGTACTTCAAGGGGACCATCGTACGGCCACCGTATCGCTGCATTTTCAATGGCATGTATCGAAAAAAGTAAAAGTGGAGTACCGTTTCCTTAGATACAGAATGGTTCCCCGCGTTCCGCTGGTATCCGTACATGTTTTGATACAAGTAAACAGGCAAATGCCCATGGGCCAGAAAAATACATTCCACCCACGGGCATTTGAGATGTTCGATTTTTTTCACCGCAGTAAGGCAATAAGGGGACATCGGTCTTTTATTGACCGATCTTACAGCCCAGCTGATCCCAATTCCGAAGTTCCTGCTCTCCACAGGGGGTCAGATGGAACTTTTCGGATAGAAGGTTCAGCACGTTGGGCGAAATAAATGCCGGAAGCGTCGGACCGATATGGATGTTCTGAATTCCCAAATAGAGCAGGGACAACAAAATACATACCGCTTTCTGTTCATACCACGAGAGCACCAAAGTCAAAGGAAGATCGTTTACTCCACATCCAAAGGCTTCTGCCAGTGCGGTAGCAACCTTGATGGCTCCAAACGCATCGTTACACTGGCCCATATCCATCAACCGCGGTAAGCCGCCGATCTCCCCCAGGTCCAGATCGTTAAACCGGTACTTCCCACAGGCCAACGTCAAAATAACGGTATCTTTGGGTGTATTTTTGACAAACTCTGTATAGGCATTTCGGCCTGGACGCGCTCCATCACAGCCGCCAACCAAATAAAAGTGCCGGATAACGCCCGCCTTAACGGCCTCGACCACCCGATCTGCCACGGACAGGATCGTTCCATGGCCAAATCCGGTTGTGACTTGTGTCCCCCCATTGATTCCAGTCATCGGATGATCCTCGGAATATCCTCCCAATTCCAGGGCTTTTTCAATCACAGGGGTAAAATCGCGCTCTTCCCCGATGTGTACCATTTCCGGATAAGCCACCACTTCTGTAGTAAATATACGGTCAGCATAGTTCGCTTTAGGCGGCATCAGGCAGTTGGTCGTAAACAGAACCGGAGCCGGAATATCTTGAAATTCTTTCTGTTGGTTCTGCCAAGCGGTTCCAAAATTTCCTTTCAAGTGCGGGTAGGCTTTGAGTTTCGGATAGGCATGTGCGGGCAACATCTCGCCATGCGTATAAATGTTAATCCCTCGCCCCTTTGTCTGTTCCAGCAGTGCATGCAAATCAAACAAATCATGGCCGGATACAACGATAAATGGCCCCTTCTCTATGGTCAAAGGCACTGTGGTAGGCTGTGGCGTTCCGTAAGTCTCTGTATTTGCCCGGTCCAACAATTCCATGCATTTCAGATTGACGCGTCCCGTTTCCAGCACCAATGGCAGGAGGTATTCCATATCCGCATCCTCCCCGACGGCAAACAGCCCGCGATAGAAGAAGTTATTTACTTCCTCGTCCGTGTAACCGAGAACACGGGCATGGTAAGCGTAAGCGGCCATACCTCGAAGGCCAAAGAGCAGAATCGACTTGAGGGACCTGATGTCCACATTCGGCTCGTTCCAAAGTTGATCCATGTCGTAATCTGTATTGTGAGAACAAGGGGAAGCGCAACCGCTACATCCCGGAAGCAACGCCTCCTTTTCTGCATGGACGGCATCTATTTGGCGTTGCACAACTTGCGCGTCAAAGCAAACATTTGTAATCGTAGTAAATAGGCCTTCAAGCATTACCCGGTGGGTGGACTCTGTCACCTCATGGCCATCGGAAGCGCGCGCCAAGCCAATGAGTGCGCCAGTCAGCTGGTCCTGCAGCGCCGCTACCTGGGCGTCTTTTCCGCAGACCCCCTGTGCACCCGTACATCCAGAACAACCGGCTGTTTGTTCACATTGATAACAAAACATTTTTGGATTCATAGCAATCCCTCCATCATCTTCCGCTGTTTTCAATCGTATTTTTGTACTTAAACCCTTGCGCTTACAGGTATGCAGGGTTTACCTCGATAAAATGGAACCGTTGGTAGAGAGAACGACCACCTGCCAGGGAATCATCTTTCCGCTCTGCTGCAAGGCGCGCTTCACCGCCTGTTCAATCCCGCCACAGCAAGGTACCTCCATGCGGACGACCGTTACACTTTGAATATCGTTTTGCCGGAGAATCTCTGTCAGCTTTTCCGCATAATCCCCTTCGTCCAATTTTGGACAACCGATCAGAGTCACGCGGCCGCGCATAAACCTGCGGTGAAAGTCCCCGCAGGCATAGGCCGTACAGTCGGCAGCAATCAACAAACTCGCTCCGTCCAAGTACGGTGCATTCACCGGGATCAATTTTATCTGTACCGGCCATTGGATCAATTCACTTGGCAATTCCTCAATCGGTTCTTTTGTTGCCGGAGCTGCTCTTTGAATCCGTTTCGCCTGACTTCCCGGACAACCGCATGGAAGATTGGCCGCTTTTGCCATTTTTGCCGCTTCTACAGCAGCCTGGTTATAGGCGGGCGCTTCCCGTTCCTCAAAGGAAATTGCTCCTGTCGGGCAAGCCGGCAAACAATCTCCCAGACCATCGCAGTAATCCTCACGGAGTAGCTTGGCCTTTCCGTTCACCATTCCGATAGCACCTTCGTGGCATGCCTCTGCGCAAAGTCCGCAGCCATTGCATTGAACCTCATCGATTTTAATAATTTTTCGTTTCATCCCAAATTTCCTCCCAGCCAGTTCCAGTTTCAATCATTTTCCAGGAACCTTTGTCCGGTTTCACTTGCTTTTGTGCTCTTATCCTACTATACTGAAGAAAATATGTATGTTGGAAATCCAACAATCGGAGGAAAATATGAAAAAATATCAGGAACTCTTTCGTACGATCCCCTTGTTCCGAGGAATCGCCGATCAAGAGCGCGAGACCATGTTGGATTGTTTGCACGCACGAGAACAACGTTTTGCAGCGGATTCGGTTATCTTATTGGCAGGACAGCCTGCAGACCGCGTCGGCATCGTATTGGAAGGGCAGGCGCAGGTCATCCGCGAGGAGTTTTCTGGAAACCGAACCATTTTGACCGCACTTGGCCCCGGCGATCTATTTGCCGAAGCCTTTGCGTGCGCCTCGGGAGAACACAAAACGCTTCCAGTCACCGTTTTGGCGATTACTGAAAGCGTCGTCCTGTTGATGGATTATCGAAAGATTCTACACGCCTGTCCTTCGGGTTGTAGTTTTCATCAAAAACTGGTGGAAAACATGCTTGCCGTCGTTGCGGACAAAAATCTGATGCTAAACCGCCGCCTGGGTCATCTCTCCAAGCGCAGTACGCGCGAAAAACTGCTCTCCTACCTTTCGGAACAAGCGACCTTACACGATAGCGCAGATTTCTATATTCCATTTGACCGGCAGGAATTGGCGGACTATCTCTGCGTGGAGCGCAGTGCCATGTCCGCAGTGCTGTCAAAACTACGGGCTGAGGGCCTCTTAGAGGTAGAACGCAATCACTTCCATTTAAAATCCTCGTGGAAAGTGGTATGAAATGTTTAGCTTTCCATTCCATTTGACCGGCTGAAACGGGCGGACGATCTCTATATAGCGCACTGTGCTCTGTCGCAGTGCTGTCAAAACTACATGTTGGAAGGGATTTGGAAAGTAAAACACAATCATTTCCACTTAAAATCCTGATGGAAAGTGGTATGAAACGTTTAGCTTCCCATTCCATTTGACCGGCTGAAATAGGCGAACGATCTCTATGTAGCGCGCTGTGTTATGTCCGCAGTGCTGTCTAAACTACGTGCCGAGGGGATTTTAGAAGTGAAGTGCAATCATTTCCATTTAAAATTCTCCTGGAAATTGGTATGAAACGTTTAGCTTCCCATTCCATTTGACCAGCTGAAACGGGCGAACGATTTCTATGTAGTGCATTGTGCTATGTCCGCAGTGCTGTCAAAACTACAGGTTGGAAGGGCTTTTAGAAGTGGAACGCAATCATTTCCACTTAAAATCCTGATGGAAAGTGGTATGAAGCGTTCACCATCGAATGAAGAACAAAAATCCAGTATGGTTTGCCGTCCTACAAAAATAAGCGGAAGCCCTTTGAATAGACCCCCACCAGCTTTGCTAGTGGTTTTACAGAAGCGGGCAAAGCCCTATGATACTAGCCACACCTCAAGGCGTTGGTACGGTCTGCCACATGCGAAAGATGGTTACTTGCTACCCGTAAACGGGTCTAGGTAATCTTTGGGTAGCATCTGATCCGAAATCGAATCCTCTTTCAGTTGGTTGTGGATCTATTCCGCAATTCTTTTCGCATTCTTACTCGCTGTTATCAACGTAACACCCGCGGCGCAAAACTTCCGGTTAGCTTAATAGCGATAGGGATACCCTGATTCTTGCGGCGACTGTCCCTATAAAAAATATTCATTTGCTTATTTGTGGTATAGATATATCGAATAACTGCCACAAATAAATTGTAAATATCCCTATCACTGTTACACTTTGTCCTATTTGTATTTGGAATGAGCATGACAGTCAGCTGAAATTGCCTACAAAGATAAGTAAGCGCAGATTGTCCAGATAATTATTGCATATATTTGCCTATATACAGGCAAATACGGCGAACCGACATGCCTGTTGAAATAATCAGATTACCTTTCCTTGGAGAAAGCTCACAAACTGGATACACTCATCTTCGATGGTATTCCTGCCAGCATATGCAATGGTACCGTGTATACTTCTGTCTCTACAATTGTTACCCATTTCCCGTTGTATAACTCTCTCAGTAGTATTTCTATTTCTTACACAGTTTTCTTATACAATATTTTCCTCTAGTCCTTTAGGACAATGCTATACTGTTCTGAATTCCATATTTCACGATAAGGAAAGGTCATATGGAACAGGATTTTTCTTTTTGATAAATTTACGGAACAGATTTGTTTCGATTCCTATAGACAAAACAATATGGTACTTGCAGTTCCAATTCGTTTGTGCGAGACTATTCCGTTGTCAGTTGCCTTCATACCTTTTGTCCTCCCTTTGATATTTCTGTGCAGTTGGCAGACCGCATTCCTATTGTATCAAAAAAAGTCTTATTCCTATGCAACGCTAAAGCTTGTTTGAACTCCTCAGCACGGCCGGGGATTTTTGAGATACAACAAAAAAGAACTGGCTCTGCTATTTCAGAGCCAGTTCTTTTCATGCACTTGTACCTTTGCTGAGAAACTCAATCCACGTTCATGATCGCCATACAGGACAAAATCTCCATTTTCTTCTATATGCCCTCCATAGATCTTGAGCGTCTCCCCCAGTTTACTTTCACTGACATAACTGATATGAATGTGTTTCATGCTTTGTTGGCGCATCTCCGAAGGCAAGAAATCCATCAGAATATCTCCATAAACGGCGTTGTTTAGATGGCAGTTAAAATCCAAATCGGAATAGTAAATGGGTCGTTCTCCCAAAAGCGGAAGATTTTCCGGCAGTACCAGGCGTTCCACCCGGTCCTCGGAGTCCACCTTTCCACCCTTAAAAATATTGTACGCCAAAAATACCTTGGGGCGGAGGATCTTATGGGTCTCCGGATCTGCGGAAACCGACGTCTGCATAATGCGGACAATTTCCTCTCCATCGGCATAAAACACAAAATCTCGATAAAACTGTACCCCGGCTGTGCCGCATGGATGGGTTTTGATGGTCAAAACATCATTGTGGACCGGCATACGCTTGATTGATACACTGTAATTCGTAAACAAAAAAACGATCCCGTCCGCTTTTAAGCGCTCATATCCAATGCCAAGCGCGCCCAGGTGCTGTTCACTGGTCTCCTGCGCCATCCGTAACAGCACACTCAGTTTTATTTTTGCATTCGCCCCTACCTCATAGCTCGCCACTTGTACGGTACGGCTATATTCTTCGATGGTAACCATCCAACTCCTCCTTTTCCTGTTCTCTTGTAAAAGAATTGCAATCCCCCGGACACTTAAAACAGTGCCGGGGGATTGTATCCGTCCCTCTTCCCGATGTTCAAGAACGATTTCCTACCAAGTATCACATTTTACGGGAAGGCAACCGCTTGAATCGTTCGTACAAAGCCGTATGGGACAAAGACTTATCGAATCACGTCAATACCCATATACGGACGCAAGACTTCCGGCACGGTGATACTACCGTCCGCGTTCTGATACTGTTCGACGATGGCCGGCATCACGCGGCTGGTTGCTAATCCGGATGCATTCAGAGTATTGACAAAATGCAGTTTTCCATCCTCCCCGCGATACTTCATATTCCCGCGGCGCGCTTGATAATCGCGCGCATTGGATGCGGAACTGACCTCTTTATAGATTCCCATACTGGGGATCCAGACCTCAATGTCATAGGTGCGCGCCATGGAGAAGGAACAATCGCCTGCGGCAAGTTTGCTCAGGCGGTAATGAAGCCCCAATTCCTGTACAAGGCGCTCTGCCTTGCCAACCATTTCTTCAAATGCCGCATCGGAGCCTTCGGGCGTTGTATATTGAACCATTTCCACTTTATTAAACTGATGGCCGCGGATCATACCACGCTCTTCCGCGCGATAGGAACCCGCTTCGCGGCGATAACACGGAGTATAGGCGATATACTTGCGGGGTAGCTCGTCCAAAGTGAGGACTTCCTCCCGGTGCAGATTAACCAGCGCTGTCTCCGCAGTCGGCAACATAAATTTGCGGTCTGCGCTGGTAGGATTGGCGATCCAATAGTCCTCTTCCACAAACTTCGGGAACTGCCCGGCGACATAACCACATTCATAATTCAACATGTGCGGCGGCAGAACCAGCTCATAGCCGTCACCCAAATGCTCGTTGACAAAGAAATTGAGCAGCGCCCATTCCATACGGGCGCCCCAACCGCGATACAGCCAAGCGCCATTGCCTGCAATCTTGGCGCCGCGCTGGTAATCAATCATCCCATGCGCCTCACAGAGGTCCACGTGGTTCTTCATGGGGAAGTCAAAGACCGGTTTCTCTTTAAAATAATGGAGCGGGACATTTTGCTCCTTCCCGCCGGCAACAACATCTTCATCCGGCAGGTTCGGCAAGGAAAGCATGAGTTCTTTTTGCTTTTCTTCCAACTCGCCCAGCTCTGCATCGTATTCCTTGATCTCTGCGGATAGAACTTTCATCTGCGCCATCAATTCCGTGGTGTCCTGTCCGGCCTTTTTCATCGCCGGAATCTGCTTGGAAGCCGCATTCTGCTCTGCCTTTTTCGCCTCCACCTTTCCAGTAACCGCACGGCGCTCGACGTCGATCTTCAAGATTGCGTCAATCGAGTCATCCAAATTCATTTCTCTTTTATGAATGGCCGCTTTCACCTTATCCGGTTCTGTCCGGATCAATTTCAAATCCAACATGTTCGTTGCTCCTTTGTCTTCTATATGTGATTATATGGGATGTTTCATGTGAAACACTCAATTGCTTTCTGAATCGAATAACCGCATCAATCCCGCCAAGTCGTCCTCCCCATAGAATTCAATCTGGAGAGTCCCGCGTTTTTTGGTGCCACTGACGCGGACCTTCCGCCCTAAATGTTCATTGAGGGCCAGCTCCACCTCGTCAAAGTAGTGAATCCTCCCACTTTTGCGCGGGGGCTTTTTTTCTTCCTTGCCATTGGCCTTGTTTACAAGCTTTTCCAGCTCGCGCACCGATATACCTTGCTCAACCACCAGTTGCGCAGCCCGCCGCATATCGTCTACCTCTTGGAACCCGAGAAGCGTCCGCGCATGACCTGCCGAAAGCTTTCCCGCGGCGACCAGCTCTTGAAGGTCCTCTGGAAGATGCAAAAGGCGCAGGGCATTTGCAACAGCCGGCCGGGATTTTCCAACCGTTCGGGCGATTTCCTCCTGTGTCATGCCGTACTGATCGATCAGGGACTGATACCCTTGTGCCTCTTCCAGCGGCGTCAGGTCCTCCCTCTGTAAGTTTTCAATCAGAGCGAGTTCCATGACCTCATGGTCGCTCATATCGCGGATGACCACTGGCACCTCGGAGACTCCCGCCATGCGCGCTGCACGCCAGCGCCGTTCACCCGCGACAATCTGGTATCCTCCCCCCAGAAGAGGACGTACCAAAAGCGGCTGCAATACGCCATGCTGGACAATGGAATCCGCCAACTCAGCTAAGGCCTCATCCTTAAATTCTTTGCGCGGCTGGCTGCGGTTCGGCTCTATCTCACTGATCTTCAGCGTTACGGTAGCGTTTGCGTCTTCCATATCATTTTCGGCAAAGATGGCATCCAGTCCCTTTCCGAGTCCGCCTTTCTTTTTTCCCGCCATAATCTGCGTTTCACCCCCTGTTGCCTGTTATTTGTGCGCCGTTCAACGCGACGCCTTTCTCAACACCTCGTCCGCCAATGCATCGTATGCATACGCGCCCTTGCTGCTGTGATCGAAATAGCCGATCGGCCGTCCAAAACTGGGCGCCTCGGAGAGACGCACGGTGCGCGGGATGACCGTAGCAAATACCTTCCGCGGAAAATATTTTTTTACCTCTTCCACCACCTGCTGCGTCAGGTTCAAACGGCCGTCGTACATTGTCAGCAAAACGCCTTCAATGTCCAGCTGTTCGTTGTATTGGCGCTTGACGCGCCGGACGGAATTCATCAGCTGGGACAGCCCCTCCAACGCGTAATATTCGCACTGGATAGGCACTAGAAGGGTGTCCGCCACGCAGAGCGCATTGGTGGTGATAATCCCAAGGGACGGCGGACAATCGATCAGAATAAAATCGTATTCCACACGCAGAGGGACAATGGCATTTTTTAAAATAGCCTCGCGATGTTCCATCTCAATCAGTTCCAATTCGGCGCCGGCCAAGTCCATGCTGGAGGGCAGCAGATCGAGATTTGCAAACTCCGTATGGATGCGCGCATCCTTTGCCGGGGTTTCCCCAATCAATACCTCATACATGGTATTTTTCAGCTTCCGGCGGTCCACGCCGACCCCGCTGGACGAATTCCCCTGTGGGTCGATGTCCACCAACAGTGTCTTCTTCCCCTTCGCGCCGAGCGCCGACGAAAGGTTGACCGCTGTGGTGGTCTTTCCCACGCCGCCTTTCTGATTTGCAATGGCTATGATCTTTCCCATCGTCCGCCCCCGTTTCTCAAAAAATTGCCACTCTCTTTGCTTAGTCCGGGTACAATTCATCCCAAAAACAAAAGGATATGGCAATCTGTTTTCTTTCCATATCGTTTATTCTCATGAACGTTTCTATTATAGCACGGAAGAGCTGGAAGGAAAAGTAGTTCTGTTTGAAAAAAGCCTGTTTCACGTGAAACAGGCTTTTTAAATGGGGAACAGCCGGCAAACAGGATGGAAAGTGATATGAAACATTTCGCTTTGCATTCCATTTGACCGGCTGAAACGGGCAGACGATCTTTGTGTAGCGCACAGCGCTTTGTCCTCGGTACGGTCTAAACTACAGGCTGAGGGGCTTTTAGAAGTAGAATGCAATCATTCCCACTTAAAATCCTCATGAAAAATGGTATGAAACGTTTAAAGTCCAGTCCTCTACAAAGAAGCCCTTCCCGGTGGGTTTGAAGGCCACATCTGGGAAGGGCTCCTACAAATTGTGTGAAAAAGGGGCGCTCAATCGTAATATATCAGACGTTTGCATCGGGGGCAAAACTCTTGGCTGCCTTTGGCATGAAAGCGGTCCAGTATCTTTGTAGAGTGGCAGTAGGGACACCGGCACTTTCTACGATTGACCCACTGTCCAATTAAGATCACAAGCAGAGGGCCAAAATATATGCTCCACAAGGGAAACGCCCACCGGTAAAACAAATAGATCAGTAGAAAGGCTGCACCATAAAATAGTAAAGGAACGAATGTCCATACCGCTTTGATTGTCTTATGTAAATCTTCCATGGTGATCCCTTCTCAACTCGTTTTTGTGCATGGAACTGAATAAATTAGGGCCTATCCCGACTGGATGCAGGAAAAAGGCTTGTTTTTTGTATGGATAAATTTGACACTACAATATTTCTAAAAATATTTCAATAGGAATCGTATATGTAGCCGCTGATTCTGTTCAACTGAAAGAAAGGGAACACTTCCATAAAAAGAATTCCTTTCCTACCTCGCAGATGGCCTTGAAATAGACGTACCTTTCCCAGGATACAACGATGAATCTTTTATGGGTATATCCTGGCTCAAGTCCACAAAATGCGTTTCGCCAGTTGTATGATCGACATAATAGGCGACCGTCCATATTCCGAAGTCCCCCTTTGTCACAGGTTGAAATAGGAAAATGGACAAATGGTTTTCCTCGTTCGAGAGGGTAAATTCCAGCCCGTTGCGCAGTACCTTCTTTGCGAGCGGCTTCGGTCCTGCCTCTATGTTCAGATGGTTGATTAAAAAGTCTGAAACGACCTGTTCCGGAACGATTCTCCACGGCTGATGCCCGTTATTGACTTCGTTTTGCAGCCATTCGTAATATTCCATCTGCTCCGGCGGCAGGGAGACCATTTCTTTGTCCATCCGTATGGCGGGTATGAACAAGCACCCCAAAAGGATGCAAGCAATCCCAACAATGCATAAAAATAATCTCGTGTGGTTTCTCATTGATCTTTTCCTCTTCATGCGCAAAAAGAATTAAAGAATGTCCGAAAAAGTCACCTCCACCCATCCACTCTCATACGAACTATAACCCAAATCTTTTGCAACCTCTGTTCCTAAATCAATGCCTGCTGGGTTTAAAACGGTTCTTTCACGATCATCCTTACCATTGTTATCATTATCATAATAGGCTGCATAATCATCTTTTCCATGGGGCTATCCCCTATCATTCAATTATACTTTCTATTTAAATCTTATATTAAAAAATTTCAATCATATCTGTATATGTGGTCATTTATTTTGACTATGATGCAATATCCTTTTATCCATGCTCTTCATATAATATCTGCTCATCCAAAGCGCTTGTGTGTCATCCAATCGTATTTCATTTTTATGGATCGATTTTATATGCTCTACATTGACTATCTCAGATTGATTCATCTGCACAAAACGATAATTTTGTAAATCCTGCAAGTAGTGGGATAAAGTCCCATTGGCACGGACAATTTCTTTTGTTGTATGAATCAAAATATGCCTGTCATATACTTCCACAAATACGATCTCTTTTATAGGGATCGTTATACTTTCGCATCGATTGCGTGTAATATGCAGAATCCCTTGATCCATATACTCTTGTACAGCGCGTTCCATCTCTGCATTTAATAACGCAGGATCGATTGGATGTTGAAAAACTTGAAATGCCTTGAGCATAAAGGAAAACGAATAAAATTGGGGATCATCAAAAATAAGCATCAGAAATGTGCTTGGGAGTTGTGTTCGAACCTTTTGCAAACTTTGCAAAAAGTTTGAATCGTGAATCAATTGTATTCATAAAAAATCCACAGACAATTGTCGGTTATGTAGGATATAAAATATCCCCTCTAAAGTTGTTATAAACGTAAAATGAATTGTTTGACTATACTTTTTACTTAGCTTAATAGTGATAGGGATACCCTAACTTTTGGGACGGCTGTCCCTGTTAAAAATATTAATTAGTTTAATAGCGATAGGGATACCCTGACTTTTGCGGCAGCTGTCCCTATTAAAAATATTGATTGCAGAATTTTTATTTAATAATCCCTTATCATCTTGCTTACACAAGATTAAGCAATTCATTATTGCTCACTTTCAAATTATTCTACAACAATTATAATTCTATTTAAAATTATTAGCAATACTTTTTTCAATTTAGATGGATTGTATCGCTATGCCAGTAAATAATCGCCCATGTCCGGCCATCTATCTCAAAACAGCAATGGAAAAAGCCGCTGTAGCGCAACGCGCCGCAGCGGCTTTTCACAGGGAAAATATAAGGGAAATGGGAGTAGTCTTGTAATCTGTTTTAAGGGCGCAGAACCTCTGCGCAGGGCTTTGCAGCGCAAACGGCCCGATTGGCCGTCCGGCTGCCGCCAGGCTGTCATGCCGGCTTTCTATGGGCTATGTCTTTTCCATTTCAGACCGCCCAACAAAATCCTTTTCAATCTGTACTTCCCCAAAAGGGACGTGTCCCCTTTCTTATTTGGGACCCGTTTGGAAAATCACCCTGCAATACGCGGGGCGGTTTTGTCCTCTACTTTTTCTTCCACATCTACGGCAGGAACTGCCTGTTCTACCCCAACCGTTACAGACGGGCTCTCCGATGGCCGCGCTACTGCGTTTGCCACCGGTCCTGTCTTTGGGATGCGTACAATGCACTCGATGTATTCTTCCGTTTCATTCCGGATGGTCTTTGCCTGAATGCCCGAAAGCTGCATAGTTTTGATCGCATGGCTGATGGTGTTCATGAAGATACGAATATCTTTTACAATGATCCGCTTCTTATTCTTGGGCTTGTCCTCTTTTTCCGCGAGAAGCCGTTCGATGTATTGGTCGGTCTGCTGTACGTTCAAATGCTGTGCGAGGATGGCGTCAAGCACCTTTCCACGCAATTCAATGTCCTCCAGCCGCAGTAAAGCGCGCGCATGGCGTTCGGTCAACCCATTTTCGCTGATTTTTTTGCGTTCTTCTTGCGTTAAACGCAAAAGGCGCAGTTTATTCGCCAAAGTGGACTGGCTTTTTCCTAAGCGAAGCGCTGCTTCCTCCTGTGTAACGCCCCATTCTTCGATCAACCGCCGGATTCCCTCTGCTTCTTCAAAGATTTGCAGATCCTGCCTTTGTAAATTCTCCGTCATTGCGAGGACTGCACTCTGTTTATCGCTACATGAGTTTACAATACAGGCTGCACTGTCCAGCCCTGCCAAGCGGCAGGCGCGCCAACGCCGCTCTCCTGCAATCAATTCATAACCATTTCTAGTCCGGCGTACACTCAGAGGTTGTAACAGGCCATTTTGCCGGATACTCCGGCTTAATTCCAGGAGTTCCTTTTCTGGGAATGACCGGCGCGGCTGGGCGGGATTTGGATAAATGTCATCCAGCGGGATTTCAATCACCCGCCGTTTATCCTGCATGATGCCCATAAAAATACCTCCCATCTGGTTTCTTTCTGCACATTTATGAAAACCCGCGTATGGGGCTTGTCCTTCTGTGCTTTAAGAATACCATATGGGAGGGAAAGTTTTTGTTGGAATGTGTACGCGAAAAAGTGTTTTTCCTGTGGCTTTTCGCCTAATTCCGAAAGATTCTCTTTATAATCCCAGGGAAACGTCACTACACCATCGTTTTTTCAATCCGCGCCTTCCACAGAGAATCATTCCATACCAAGCAAATAAGGAACCATATTTTTATTTTGAAACTCCTTTGACAGAGCAACTCAAAAATTTTTTGGTACGAAACCTGGTCTTTCCTCAGCGATACACTCCTTAGAAAGGCGTCCTATTTAAATAGCCTATGTATCTTGCAAGGCTGTATTGATTCCTGAATATCCTCATCTTTCTCTCCTGACGTCCAAGAAGCAGGCAAATCATATCTAAAAGACAGGTAATGCAGTCATCGAAATAGAGCCTTCCAAGTATTCATTTAGAATTTTATAGTTCGTAAGATTATAGTTGATTCTCTTTACAGCTTTTCTATTTTACCTGCGTTTTGGCTATCTCTGTGCCAAAGAAGGGCCGTCTCAAGGTTGTATTCCTGGACATCCCCGTCTTTATCCCCGGACAGACAGGAAAACGGGCCAATACAAGCTTCCAAAAGACTGGCAATCCAACAATCAAAATAGAACCTTTCAAGTATCCGATGAAAATTTGCCATTCGTAAGAGATATGGCTCATTTTCTTTGCGGCTTTTCTATTTTACCAGCGCTTTGGCTATCTCTGTGCCAAAAAAAGCCGCCTCTGCGAGTTTTCCTTCATTTTGGTTTAGATCGTCCTCGGTCAAAACACCGCATGTATAATAATTCGCCATCGGTTTAATCCCCAAACGAACAAAAAAACGGTCAATCCGCGCCAAAATTTCTTTGCACTCGCGGGGGTCCTCCCGTGCGCTCAGGGCAAGGCTGATTCCCCTCTTCCCTGCCGGCAGGGCCGCATGCGGCTGATGAGCGGGGCTGTAGGGGGTACAACGGTCGATAAAAGCTTTAAGCTGCCCGGTGATTCCGCCCCAATAGTCTGGGGAGGCGATCGCAATGACGTCTGCTTCGCTCATCCTTTTTAAAATCTCTTGTACATCATCCCGTTGGACACATTCCGCCGTCTGATAACAACTCCTGCATCCCCGGCAAAATGCATACTGCTGTTCCCCCAAACATAGAATCTCTGTCCCAATTCCTCTTTGTAGAAAGGCTTCTGCCACCAGGCCGAGCAGCCGCGCGGTGTTGCCATCCTTCTTAGGACTTGCATTGATCAGTAACGCTCTCAAAAAAATCTCTCCCTCCATCCGTAGTCTCCTTTTTTTCTGCACAATCTAGCGTAAAAAGTAGTCGCCATCCCCCATATTCTGAGGGAATTTCCTTCCCTTCTTTAAACAGCCCAAGCAAATGGCCCATCTTCCCATTGACGCCCGTTTTCCGGCGTAAACGCGCGGCGTCTCCCTTTTTCTATCGATCTTTCTCCGACGTCCCATCCGCCCCCATGCCCTATGTAAAAACTTCTGGGCATAGACGGCATCGAACAATCCATACCATAAAAAAGGATTCCAAAAATAAAAATCCCAAGAATTCTCGATTCAAAGGTCCCTATATCTTTCAGATTTTCAGATTTGTTGTAAATGAGTTGTGAACCATCGATTGATAAGCCTATGGATACAACACGATTGGAAACCAGTCATTTTCAAAAATCCATTCATTATACATCCATTCCCTTAAAATGGTTTTAAGAAAAGTACAAATGAATTTTTATGCCAAACGATTCCATATCTTTGCTCCCAATACCATTTCAATACCGTTTTGTCGTCCGCTTTCTGTTCAAAACAGAATTCCCTCTTTCCGTACAGCCCATAAAAAATCACGCACACAATGCACCATACGTGGATATTAAGAACAATCAAACCAGGGCCTTCGATATACAAGCTTTGCAAAGCATGGAAAAGACTTTATTCCCCAGGGCGCACCTTCTCATATTCTTTCAATTTGCTGAGACTCATTTTTATTTTAGATTGGGAACAATCAAAACAGAATTCGGTGTACAAACCTCGCAAAGCATGGGAAAGACTTTATTCCCCAAGGCGCACCTTCTCATACTCTCTCAATTTGCTGAGACTTATTTTTGTTTTAAATTCAGCACAATCAAAACAGAATTCGGTGTACAAACCTCGCAAAGCATGGGAAAGGCTTTATTCCCCAGGGCGCACCTCCTCATATTCTTTCAATTTGCTGAGACTCATTTCTATTTTAGATTGGGAACAATCAAAACAGAATTCAGTGTACAAACTTTGCAAAGCATGGTAAAGGCTTTATTCCCCAAGGCGCACCTTCTCATATTCTTTCAATTTGCAGGGACTCATTTTGGTTTTAAATTCAGCACAATCAAAACAGAATTCGGTGTACAAGCCTCGCAAAGCATGGGAAAGGCTTTATTCCCCAGAGCACACCTTCTCATATGCTTTCAATTTGCTGAGACTCATTTTGGTTTTAGATTGGGAACAGTCAAAACAGAGCCTTCGGTGCATAGGGAACCTGCAAAGGGCGGGAAAGCCTTCATCATTCAGCGTATTCCTTTCGCATTCTCCCCATCCTCTGAGATTTATTTTCTTTTAAAGCGGACTCTTTGCAATTTTTGCCCCATGCCGCGGATAAATGGAAGGCAGCGGTTTGATGCGGCGTATGCGGACCAAACTGCGTGCATCTCCGCCGGGAAGTGTAAAGTGTTCCACCCCTTCCAATTCACACCCCAAAAGGTAAACCGCCTTCTTTGCAGTTGCGATCTCTTCCTCCGGTTCCGGCCCTTTCATCGCCAAAAAAGTTCCGCCCATCTGTAAAAAGGGAAGGCAATACTCGCACAACAAATTGAGCGGCGCCACCGCACGGGCGGTTACAAACGAAAACTGCGCACGCAGATTTGGCATCCTTCCACCCTCTTCCGCACGCGCATGAACCACCGCCGCCTCGAGGCCAAGCTGTCCCAACACTTCCTTTAGGAATCGAAGCCGCTTGTTTAAACTATCCAGAAGAGTCAAATGCAACTGCGGACGCATGATTTTGAGCGGTACGCCGGGAAACCCTGCTCCAGTGCCAACATCGATGAGGGTGTCCCCTCCCTCCATATAAGGCAGTAACAAAATGCTGTCTAAAAAATGCTTGACTGCCACAGCTTTTGGCTCGGTAATCGCTGTCAAATTCATTTTTTCGTTCCACTCCAACAGCAATTCCATATAGGTCTGAAATTGTTTCAATTGCCCGGCTGAAAGCTCCACACCGTAAGGCGTAGCACTTTCCTGCAAATAATTCCGGATATCCTCACTCATGCTCTTCCCTCCTTTGCCAACCAAATCAGCAGAACGGAGATATCCGCGGGGCTGACGCCACTGATGCGCGAAGCCTGGCCAATGTTTGCTGGTTTCACCTTTTGCAGCTTTTCCTGGGCTTCTGTGCGCAGGCCAATCACCGCCGTATAATCCACACCGCGGGGTAATTTTTTGCCCTCAAGCCGGCGCATTTCTGCAATATCCGCCTTTTGGCGCTCGATATACCCTTCATATTTGATCTCGATCTCTACATTTTCAAATACGGCCGCAGGCAACACTGGACGGGTGATATCCACTGCCGTCAACGCCTCATAACTGAGCTCTGGACGGCGAAGCAGATCCGCTAACTTTACACCGGTGGAAACCGGCGTTGTTCCACGTGAAACAAGAATATCGTTGAGTACATCCGAGGGCGGCAAAACCGTTCGGCGCACACGGGCCATCTCGCGTTTTTTCTGCTCTTCCTTTTCACAAAAACGGCTCCAACGGCTGTCCCCAATCAACCCCAGTTCACGTCCGGTCGGAGTTAACCGCTCATCCGCATTATCTTGGCGCAAAACCAGGCGGTATTCTGAACGGGAGGTCATCATCCGGTAGGGATCTGTGACCCCCTTGGTAATCAGGTCGTCAATCAATGTTCCGATATAGGAGCCTGCACGGTCAAGAATCAAAGGCTCTTTCCCCTGAATTTTCAAAGCTGCATTGATGCCTGCAACCAACCCTTGCGCCGCGGCCTCCTCATACCCTGAACTGCCATTAAACTGCCCTGCGCCATACAATCCGGGAAAATCCATGAATTCCAGCGTGGCTTCCATCTGTAAGGGGTCCACACAGTCGTACTCAATCGCATACGCACAGCGCATGATCTCCACGTGCTCCAATCCCTTAATGGACCGATAAAAGGCAAGTTGTACATCCTCTGGCAGAGAAGAGCTCATCCCCTGCAAATACATCTCCTCGGTATCCTTTCCACAGGGTTCAATGAAGAGTTGATGGCGCTTCTTATCCGCAAAACGCACGATTTTATCCTCGATACTTGGACAATAACGAGGCCCCACCCCCTCGATCTTTCCACCATAGAGCGGAGAACGGTGAATATTTTCCAGGATAATCCGTTTGGTCTCCTCGTTGGTCCAGGAAACATGACAGACCGCCTGATTTTTCCCCGGATGTAACGTATCATAAGAGAATGGTACAACCGGCTCATCGCCTTCCTGCACTTCCAAATCAGTAAAATCAATGCTGGAACGCAGGACACGCGCAGGGGTCCCGGTTTTAAACCTGCGTAAGCGCAACCCCAATTTCTTCAAGGAATCCCCCAAAAAAGCCGCCGGAAACATACCATCCGGCCCGCTTTCATAGGCCACATCGCCTACAAAGATTTTGCCGCCTAAAAAAGTCCCCGTTGCGATCACCACTGCTTTGACCGCATATTGTGCACCCATACGGGTCGTCAACTTCCAACCGTCTTGATCTGGATAGAGATCGACGATCTCGGCTTGCTTCAACTGCAAGTGTTCCTGTAATTCCAGCTTGTGTTTCATCACCTTGCTATATTCTCGTCGATCAATCTGTGCTCGCAGGGAGTGGACCGCAGGCCCTTTCCCTTTGTTGAGCATACGGCTCTGCAAAAAGGTTGCGTCTGCTGTGCGCCCCATCTCTCCGCCGAGCGCGTCGATCTCCCGCACCAAATGCCCCTTCGCTGTACCGCCAATGGACGGGTTGCACGGGCAGTTTCCAACCGCATCCATATTGATGGTGAACACCACTGTTTCGCAACCCAGCCGTGCAGACGCCAAAGCCGCTTCAATTCCTGCATGTCCTGCTCCAATGACCGCCACTTCATATGTTCCCGCTTGATAGGTCAAATTGGGTTCCCCCTCTCTATTTTCCATTCCTTAACCGCTCAGATTTAAAAAAAGATTCTCTTTTTCTCTGTACAATCTACTTTTGAGCCGACATTCTTCCTCGATCATTTCCAGTTGAAAGAGATTTGCCGGTTCCCGTTTCTCCCAAAATCCAATGGGAACCTCCCTTTTTCTTCATTCAATGTAATCATCGGGTGTTAAGCGACCTGTTCTCCCATTTTTCATTCCCATTCGCTGTTCGGCCTCTTCTCATCCAACGCCTTTTATCTCCCGTTGCTTTTCCGAATTGCTTCACAATTCTTTCCGGTTTTTTATCACCGCCAAGACCTGCTTTTTTGCTCCTATTTCAGACCCTATCACACAATGCCGTTTCCCAAGCCAACTCGCTCTTTAAAGAACCAGTCTGAAAAGATGCGCCACCAGAGGACTTCCGGCATCCTACCCTCAATTCCTCGTGATGATTGCATGGACATTTTTCCATTCATATCCAATGGTTATTTACCAACACAGAACTGAGAGAAAACCTGATCGACAACCGCTTCTGTTGCGCGCTCCCCGGTCAATTCCAACAAGGCTGAAACAGCACCCTCAACAGAAACCGTCACTGCATCCAAAGTCATACCAGCCTTTTGTGCATCCAATGCCTCTTGTACACAGCCCTGCGCCCGCCGGGCCGCATCTCTCTGGCGTTCTGTAAATAAAATCCCGCTCGATGGGTCCAGGGTATTGGTCTTTAAAAGAGATGCAACCGCCTGCTGTAGCGCCTCTAATCCTTCACCCGACAGGGCAGAAATAAATACTATTTGTTTAAATTTTGAATTAATATACTTTAAGTTGATTACATTCTGCAAATCGCTCTTGTTGATGACCGCCACTGCGGGGGTATTTTGTACCGACTCGATCAGGAGACGGTCCTCCTCGTTCAAAGCTTGCGACGAGTCAAATACGGCCAAAACCAACTGGGCCGTCTGCACGCGCTCCCGCGCCCGGTCAACGCCGATCCGTTCCACCGGGTCCTCCGTAGAGCGAATCCCCGCCGTATCCGCCAAATGAAGCGGGATACCACCGAGAAGCACCGTCTCCTCCACTACATCGCGCGTAGTCCCTGCAAATTCTGTCACAATAGAACGCTCACAGCCGGAAAGCAGGTTCATCAGGGTGGATTTTCCGACATTTGGACGTCCGGCGATTACAGTCTCCACCCCTTCGCGCAGGACACGCCCCGCCTCAAATTGGGACAACAGGTGGTTCAGCTCCTCCTTGGCATCCTCCAAAGAGTGCTGCAAATCGGCCCCATTCACTTCGGGTATATCATCCTCGGGGTAGTCAGCCCATGCATCCAGGTGGGCTGCAACCGCGGTCAACCCTGCACGAATTTTCCGGATCCGGCGCTCCAATGCGCCATCCCGCCCAGCCATTGCGGCCTTTCCAGCCTCTAACCCTTGGGCGGATATGATCTGCATCACGGATTCCGCCTCAGTCAAGCCGAGTTTTCCATTCAAAAACGCGCGGCGGGTAAATTCGCCAGGACCAGCCGGTGCTGCCCCCGCTGCGAGCACCGCCTGCAAAACACGGCGCATCACATAAATCCCCCCGTGACAGGAGAGTTCCACCACATCTTCTCCGGTAAAGCTGGCGGGCGCAATAAAATTGAGGGCAATCGCCTCATCGATGTCGCCCTCCTCATCGTGTACCCGGCCATACAAAGCGGTATATCCACGGCATTCCTCCAGGACTTTCCCGTGCGCCGATGTAAATACACGCCCGGCAACAGCGCGAGCCTCCGGTCCAGAAATGCGCACAATCCCAATTCCTCCCGCGGCCTGCGGTGTGGAAATAGCAGCGATCGTCTTTGACATGAAAGTTCCTCCTTTGTACAAGAACCTGTTTTCAGGGATGTTCGGTCGGGCGCCTGGACGAACCCCTCCATATTCCAACAAAATCCACTAGGTTCCCCTTTCCACTGCATGACAAAAGGGGACGATTCCGCAGAACCGTCCCCCTTCCGTCTGTTATCCAGCAGACAGCATTATTCGCCGTCCTTTTTACGGTTGATGTCGATGCGGCCATAAAGCGGGCCGGAGGTTTCCTTCCGGGGCTGCTGAGGCCGCTGCTGCGGCTGGGAAGAAGGCCGCGGACCGCCCTGTGGGCGCGGGCCTCTGTTTCCGCCGTAATTCTTATGATAATCGCCGCGCGGCTTATCCCCATAAGGCCTGCGCGGACCACGGGAATTGTAGGGCTTGCGCGGCAAGGGTTTCTCCCCATCCACAGGTCCAATCACCACATGACGGTTGAGATCTTCCCCTTCGCTCCAACTTTTTGCTCCCTCCACTGTCTGAACCGCCGTGTGGATGATACGGCGCTCATAGGGATTCATGGGCTCCAAGGAACAATTGCGTCCTGTCTTGACCGCCTTTGCCGCAATCTTCTTTCCGAGAACCTCCAAGGTGTCCTTGCGTTTTTCTCGATAATTGCCAATATCCAGCGTAATACGGAAATAGGTATTTTCAATATGGTTGGCTACCAGGCCGGACAAATACTGAAGTGCGTCCAGTGTTTCTCCACGATGGCCGATGATAAAACCGACATCCTCACCGGACAAGGAAATCAGGGCCCCGCTCTCTTCCTCTTTGATGTCAAACTGCACATTGGACAGACCCATATTAGCAAGAATGCTCTTCAAATATTCTGCCGCAGCATCTGCGGGACTGTTCTTGACATATGCGCGCACCTTCGCAGGATTTCCTCCAAACAGGCCAAATGTCTTTTTTACCGGCATCTCCAGGATTTCAAATTCCGCCTCGTGGGATTCTACCCCCAGTTCCTTACACGCGGCCTCAAAGGCCTCTTCCACCGTATTACCCGTTCCAATTGCTTCTTTGATCACGTTTAACCCTCCCGGCTCACACCGCACGGTTTTCCTTTACGCGGCGCGTTCTTTACGTTATTTTTTGGTTCCCCGGTAATCGTCGCTGCTCTGTTTTTGCTTTCCCTTTTGTTTTTGGGGCTGTTGCGTCACGGCCTTTTCTTTTTTCTGCAATTTTGGCGCCGGCCCTGCTTGAATTTTGAGAGGAACAGCCAATGGTTTCATCCGCGCTTCCTCTACCTCGCGCAGCGCGACTCGCTGCGCCTCTGCTTTTGCACTTACGATTGCTGGGCTACAGAATTTGCGCAGAAGCAAGGACTGCACAAAGCTCACCGCCGTCTGAATGGTCCAATAGAAACCGACAGCACCCGGTACTGTGTAGGCGATCCAGGCCGTCAAAAGTGGCATCAGATAGAGCATCCACTTCATGCAACCTTGCTGCTGGCTCATGCCGGGCTGCATCTTCATCATAATCACCTGCGAAAGCAGGGATGTCAAAAGGCACAGTGCGGGAATCAACCACATAAAGGTCAAAAAGTGGCTGCTTTGCGGCGTATCCAAAAGGTTCAGGCCACAGAAATTGAATCCGCGGCTCAGGGATTCCATGCGGGACAGCTCGTCCCCAGTAAACATTGTCAGATGCGGACGAAGCTGGTCGAAATGTTTGATGATTTCCATCTGGGAATAATATCCGGCGTTGAGGGTCGTGCCCACGCCCGGAATCTGCGACAGCAAAGCCGTCGCTTTATTGATCGAATCCACGCTGATATGCAGCACATTCTGCAGCGGGTACAAAACCGTGTAGTAAATGCCCAGCATGATCGGAAACGGGATGAGGGTCACCAAACAACCGCTGGTCGGATTGACACCCTCCTGCTCCATCAGCTTCTGCATTTCTTCCTGCATTTTCAGCTTGTCATTTGCATATTTGGTGCGGATCTCCTGCTGTTTGGCTGCCATTTTGCTATTGGCCGCCATGGATTTTTGCTGTTTGATTGAAAAAGGAACAAGCAACAGCTTGGTGATAATCGTAAACAGGATAATTGCAACGCCATAATTCGGGACAATTTCGTAAAGGAACCACAACAAATATCCCAAAATACTACCAAACCAATTAAAAATTTCCATGTATGACATTCTCCTCTATTTTGATGTTCCCTTTTCCTTTTTCTCCGGGACCGGGTCGTATCCGCCCCGGCTGAATGGATTGCAGCGTAAAATGCGGTACAGCGCCAAAAGAGATCCTTTCAACGCACCGAAACGCTCAATCGCTTGCAACGCATAATTGGAACAGGTCGGATAATATTTGCAGCAGGGCTGCTTAAACGGGGAGATCCCCTGCTGATAAAACCGAATAAGCAAAATAAGCAGGCGTTTCATTTCAAAACACCCGCGTCTTTCAATTGCCGCATTAACACGCGGTAAATATCCGTACTTTTTACAAAGGGCGTGCGGCCGCGCGCCACTAAAATAAAATCAAATCCCTCTCGGATTTGCGGGGTCGCCTGACGAAACGCCTCCCGGATGATCCGTCTGGACCGGTTACGCTTGACGGCGTTGCCGGTCTTTTTCCCCGTTGTTATTCCCACTCGCACGTTTTGACTGCGATTTTTTAAAATATAGGTCACCACAACCGGCGACACATATGATTTTCCCCGCGTATAAATTCGCCGGAAATCCCGATTCTCTTTGATAGGTATAAACAAATCCATCGTTCTTCAATCGCTTTCAGCAGGATGCCTAAACACACGGCGGACAGCTACATTCACTCGCGGTTCTTTTTTGTCTTTTCTGACAAAAAGGCCGCATGTAACCTCAAAAACAGGAGGGCCTTTTCATAAAGGCCAAAGGACCGCCCCGCTAGAAAACCATGCGATCCCCTTTTCCATCGGAACCCTTTTTCATCCCCGTGTAACCGTCTCTTTTTCAACGGTTTCCGGCAGCCCAAACATCCTTGCGCCTCATGCTAAAAAGAAAGGCCACACTTCGGTGGCCTTTTGTCTTAGTAGCTCAGGCGCGCTCTGCCTTTTGCTCTACGGCGGGCTAATACCTTGCGGCCGTTGCTAGTAGACATTCTTTTGCGGAAGCCGTGCTCCTTTTTTCTGTGGAGCTTCTTGGGCTGATACGTTCTCAGCATAAATAAACCCTCCTTTCGGGGTACAAACCTTGCAATTTAGCATTATATATTATACCTGTCCGGGCTGTCAACCTTTTCTTACAGAAAAAATGTGCCAGAAAACCGGCGTTTGTGTATGATTTTCTCAAGAGATAAGGTCCGCCTTCTTTTCACACCACAAGATGCAGTTGTCCCGGATATGAAACACGTAAAAATAAAAAAATTTTTGGCCGAAAACTGTCCCACTTCCTTATGGAAATCCCTTGGGATACTCTTTTTTATTCTTTCTGAACCATTCCTTTTTCTTCCGCTCAATCTGTCTTTAAAGGCCACCTTCTTCATCATGCGGATGTGCCATTTTCATCCCTGTGTAACCGTCTCTTTTTCAACGGTTTCCGGCAGCCCAAACATCCTTGCGCCTCATGCTAAAAAGAAAGGCCGCACTTTAGAACGCTGCCTTAAGAAAACCGATCGGGCGGCTAATACCCCTCTTAGGGAAGATTGATATTCGCCCTATACCAAGTTTTTCCGATCTTAACGCGTCTTTCGGTGGCCTTTGATTGCACATTTTTGCGCGCCCTTTTCAAAAAAAGCTCCTGCGGGCGCGCAGAAACCGCAAAAATGTTTTCCACAGCTTTTCACCAAATCGATTTCTAACTGTGGAAAAGTTGTAAAAGCGATGAATTTGTGATACTATAAGATAGATACTGTCTGAAGTATACCGATTCCCAGAACTGGTAAAAAATGGATATGCCGGTTCCAATTTTGCCAGCTTTGTTTGTAATGTCGAGAAGGAGCAGCAAGGAAGATTTTAAAACACGGAGGTTCAACCATGGAATCTTTTACCGAAGCCTGGAGTTTTATTTGCGATTACTGTAAAAAGCATATCACAGAGGTGGCCTATACCACTTGGATCAGCCGGATCGAACCGGTCAGCTTGGACTTTGCGAAGGGGATTGCACTGTTGAAGGCCCCCAATGAATTCCATCGGCAGACGCTGAACCGGTGTTACATGGATCTTCTCAACGACGCCGTTGCAGAGATCTTCGGGCCGGGAATTCAGGTGCAAATATGTGTTCCAGAGGATATGCCATCCTCAGAAAAGGAGGAGGAAGAGGACACCTCTTCTCAAAATGACGACTACGAGTTCACCTTTGACACATTCATCGTAGGCCCGTCAAACAAATTTGCACATGCGGCATCCATGGCGGTCGCCACTAAACCGGCAACGTTATACAACCCGCTGTTCATCTATGGAAATTCCGGACTCGGAAAGACACACCTGCTCTATGCCATCTGCAACGAGATTTCCCGGACCCATCCGGAAATGAACATTGTCTATATCAAAGGGGACGAATTCACAAACGAGTTAATCGAAGCCATCCGTCACGGCACAACCGCAGAATTCCACCAGCGATACCGGAAAGCAGACGTATTTCTGGTCGACGATATTCAGTTTATCGCAGGCAAAGAATCCACGCAGGAGGAATTCTTCCACACGTTTAATACCTTATATGAAGCCAAAAAGCAAATTGTCCTGACGTCGGACCGGCCGCCAAAGGACATCGCCACCCTGGAAGAACGCCTGCTCACCCGGTTTGAATGGGGCCTGACAGCCGACATTCAGCCGCCGGATTTTGAAACACGCATCGCCATCATCAAGCGTAAGGCGGAGTTGCTCGGCATCAACCTGCCGAACAATGTGATTGAGTACATCGCCAACCGGCTGAAAAACAACATTCGCCAGTTGGAAGGCACGGTCAAAAAGATGAAGGCGTACTATCTTCTGAACGGCGACTCCTTAACATTGACGACCGCACAGATGGCTGTGAGCGACATCATCAACAACGAGCAGCCGGTCCCTGTGACCGTAGAGAAAATCATCGAGGAAGTCGCACGTACGTACGGCGCCAGTCCGGAAGACATCCGTTCGAGCAAGCGCTCTGCCAATATTTCCAACGCGCGCCAAGTGGCCATGTACATTGTCCGCGAGATCACACAAATGCCCATGACCTCTATCGGCGAAGAATTCGGAGGGCGCGACCATTCGACGGTGGTCTATGCGATTCAGCAGGTAGAAAAAGGGATGGCGCGCGACCCCAAGACAAAAGGGACCGTCGAGGATATTATCAAAAACATCCGCGATCGTTAAAAGGGCTTTTTTCAGCCGTGCTTGTCTTTTCGCCGTTTCCGCCAACCGGCAATTTTCCTGGACAAATGGGGGTATTTTTCGCCCCCGTGCGCCTTTGATAATACAAATAGTATAGAAAATTTTAAGCCGTTTCTAAAAAAGATACCTATGAAACGGACGGCTTTTTGTACCTCTAAAACTTTTAACGTGTTTTCAACTTTCCCCACAGAGTTTTCAACACTTTGTTGATTCTGCGGTTAATAATACAACCTTCCACAATGCATAAACATACAAAAAATGAAAATTCATGGTTATTTTTCCGCACCGCCGCTGGATTTGCGGAAATTTTCCACATTTCCCCGGCCCCTACTGCTGGTACTAAATCAAAAGCATACCAATGCAATGCTTATATAAAGAGAAAACCGGAAGTTGCAGTGGAAACACAGCAAACAAGGTGGAAAACATCGAGCCACTTTGGCCCGAATCGATAAAGGGTGATACGATGAAAATAACTTGCAGCAAACAACAGTTGACCGAAGCTGTCTCAAATGTACAGCGCGCGGTTTCCACAAAGTCCTCGATTCCAGCGCTCGAAGGTATTCTTTTAAAAGCTAATGAGCAGGGAGTCACCCTGTGTGGCTACGATTTGGAATTAGGGATGACAACAACCATTGAGGCAAAAGTGGATGAACCGGGAAGCTTGGTTTTGAGCGCACGTTTGTTTGGCGATATTGTGCGCCGCCTTCCCGCCGATCAGGTGTGTATTTCTTCAGACGAAAAGAATATCACCGCAATTACCTGTGGCCCCAGCGAATTTTCGATCGTAGGGATACCTGCGGAGGAATATCCGGAGATCCCTTCGATTACAGGGGAAACAACGATTGAACTTCCACACAGCCTGTTGAAGAGTATGATCCGCCAAACCATCTTTGCCGTTGCAGACACAGATGCCAAGCCCATTCATACGGGAACGTTGTTCGAATTGGGAAGTGGGACGCTTCGATTGGTCTCCGTGGACGGTTATCGGCTGGCAATCCGCGAGGAACCGGTACAAAGTGCGGAAGAAACGAACTTTGTTGTCCCTGGTAAGACGCTCAGCGAAGTGACGAAGTTGCTCAGCGACAGTGAAGAGGACACCCTCTCCCTATTGGTTGGACGGAGACATATTCTGTTTAAAATTGGAAAGTATACGGTGATCTCACGGCTTTTGGAAGGAGAATTCTTAGATTATAAAGCAGCGATCCCGTCGGCAAGCAGCACAGAAGTGTTTGTCAATACACGCTGTTTTATTGAAAGCGTAGAGCGTGTTTCACTGTTGATTACCGACCGTTTGAAGAGCCCCGTCCGTTGTGTATTTGAAGACAACGAGATCAAGCTGTCTTGTTCCACCTCCATGGGGCGCGCAAACGATCAATTTGAGGCACAGATGACCGGCAACACGGTAGAGATTGGATTTAATAACCGGTACTTGCTGGACGCCCTGCGCAACGCGGAGGGAGACGAAGTAAAGGTGCAGTTAAATGGCCCCTTAAGTCCAATGAAGGTTCTTCCGAGGGAAGGGAACGCCTTTTTATTCCTAGTGTTGCCAGTCCGCTTAAAAAGTGAAAACTGACCGGTATCCCCGCAGCGGATTCCCCAAAAACGTCGGTAACAGGGAAGAATCCGCTGCCGGAGGACCCTATTTTGAAGAAAAGAGACCGATTTATGAAGAAAGAACGTATCTCAATCGATACAGAGTTTATCCGTTTGGATGCTCTACTCAAATGTGGTGGCGCGGTGGATACCGGCGGCCAGGCAAAATTTGAGATTCAAGCCGGGAAGGTGCAGGTAAACGGTGAAACATGCACCATGCGCGGCAAAAAAATGCGGCCTGGCGACCAGGCGGTATACAACAACGTATGTTACGAGGTGTGTGGCCCTGAAGATCATTCATCTGGCATTTGAACATTACCGAAACCTCTGTGCGGGGAGCTTGTCCCCCTGTCCGGGGATGAATGTCATCTATGGCAGGAATGCGCAGGGGAAGACCAATCTTTTGGAGGCCATGTGGCTATTTACCGGAGGGCGTTCCTTTCGAGGCGCGCGCGACGGGGAGTTGGTCGCCTTTGGACAGGACAAGGCCACATTGAACCTGCAATTTTATAGCGAGGAGCGCGAACAGGAGGCGGAACTCACTATTCTGAATGGTCGGCGCAGTGCGGCGCTCAACGGCGTGCCGAAGCGTTCTCCGGCAGAATTGGTCGGAAAGTTTCGCGCAGTGCTGTTTTCGCCGGAGCATCTCTCCTTAATCAAAAGCGGTCCGGCATTGCGGCGAAATTTTATGGATGCGGCCCTGTGCCAGGTGAAGCCGGCTTATGCGCCGTTATTGTCGCGTTACAATCATACCTTGGTTCAGCGCAATGCGCTTTTGAAGGATATTCCGCGCCATGCAGAGCTGCTGGATACCTTGGAGATTTGGGATGACCGCCTGGCACGGTATGGAGACGCGATTGCAAAGGAACGGGCGTCTTACATAGAGAAACTGGAAGGTCCTGCGCGAGAACTCTATGCGGGGATTTCCGAAAATAAGGAATGTTTTGGAATACAGTATCAAAAAAGCGCCGAAAATCTAAGAGAGGCATTGGCAGTTGCGCGCCGCGATGATCTCCAAAGCGGGCATACCACCGTTGGTCCGCACCGCGACGATTTGGAAGTAACCGTGGACGGCGTGTCTGCAAGGGCTTTTGGTTCTCAGGGACAGCAGCGGTCCTTGGTCTTGGCGCTCAAACTGGCCGAAGCAGACGTCCTGGAACGGGAAAGCGGCGAAACGCCGGTGATCCTGTTGGACGATGTGATGAGTGAGCTGGACACCGGACGGCAGAACTACCTGCTCAACCGGTTGGACGGCCGGCAGGTATTTTTGACATGTTGCGAACCGGACGCAGTGAAGCGTTTGGAGGATGGAGCGCTGTTTGAAGTACGGAGAGGAGAGCTTTATGTACCTACATTTGGGGCAGGATACCGTGATCAAAATGGATGAAATCGTCGGTATCTTCAATATGGAAACCTCCACCATTTCAAAAATTACGAGAAACTATCTGGCACAGGCGGAAAAGTCCGGAAAAGTTGTCAATGTCAGTATGGAACTGCCGAAATCGTTTGTGCTTTGCCGTGATGAAAAGAACCGTGAAACGGTCTATATCTCTCAGATTTCCTCTGCGACGCTTTTAAAGCGCACAGGGTATATCGACGAAATTTCCAATGTTTAAATCAACGAAAAGGGGAAAATCATGCGACGAATGCTTCCAAAATGCCCGCATTGTGGGAAAACAGTCAACTGGTTCCGCGCATGGGCACTCAAAACACAGGGGGAATACCGCTGCGGAAAATGCGGCTCCTGTTCCAATGTGTCGTTGGATAAGCGTATCTACCCTCTTGCGGTAGTAGCGGCAGTGGCTGGCGCGATCTTTTTCGTATTATTTGTGGCGCTGGTACAGGAATTCAGCTTTACCGCACTGGTCTTGATCGCTGTGCCGTTTCTCATTTTCTTTTTCATCAGCCCATTTTTTGTGCGTCTGCGTCCCATTCAGCAGGCAAAGGACCCGCCAAGTGTGCCGCAATCCATCCGCCGCAGGCCAGTTCAAAGGCCGGTTCAAAGGCCGGTTCACGACACCCAGCGCGTGGATATTCCGCGTGAAATGCCGCGGCGAGGCCAGCCGGCGTCCGGGGCAGCCAGGGGCGCGCCCCAGAGGAATCCGGTTGAGGGGGGCGATCACCCGCGGATTCCAAAGCGGTTATGATGGATATCAAGGAGGCCGGCCGAGAAGCTGGCTTCGGATTGTCTGAAACGATCTTATGCATCCTGTTCGAAGAAAGGGCGGCCAGATTTTTGGGATTGGCAGACGGGACTTCCGTTTTTTAATTTTCAGTTGGTTTTGATTCTGCCGTACGGTTGCCGCCGGAGGTGTGAAGCGTTTTCGCACCTGCTATGTGTCTTATTGGGGGAATAGTGTAAAATGGATATAAACGAAGTCATGCAAGCGAATCAGACATACGATGAAAACCAGATACAGGTTCTGGAAGGGTTGGAGGCTGTTCGGAAGCGTCCGGGGATGTACATCGGTTCCACCGGCCCGCGCGGTTTGCATCATCTGGTGTATGAGATCGTGGACAATGCGATCGATGAGGCGCTCGCCGGTTACTGCAACAAGATCGATGTGGTGATTCTGCCCGGCGATGTCATTCGCGTCACAGATAATGGACGTGGTATTCCAGTGGGGATTCAGCATAAGACGGGTTTACCGGCGGTTACGGTGGTGTTTACGATCCTGCATGCCGGCGGCAAATTCGGCGGCGGCGGCTACAAGGTTGCCGGCGGCCTGCACGGCGTCGGTGCATCCGTCGTCAATGCGCTGTCCGTCTGGCTGGAGGTGGAGGTCTACCACGAGGGGAAGATCTACCATCAGCGGTTTGAATATGGAAAGGCCACAGGGGATTTGGAGGTCATCGGCGATTGTCCGATCGATCAGACCGGCACCACAGTCACATTTAAGCCGGATGCAGAAATCTTTAAGGACACGACGGTTTACGACTATGAAACCCTGCAAAAACGCTTGCGCGAACAGGCGTTTCTAAATGCAGGTGTGCATATCGAACTGCGTGATGAGCGCGATTCGGAACACCGTCTGCAGGATAACTACTGTTATCAAGGCGGTATTTCCAGTTTTGTGGAGTTCATCAACAAGGAAAAAGAGCCGATTCATGAGGACATCGTTCACTTTTCCTGCACCGCGCCGGACAACAACTCCACGGCGGAAGTCGCCATGCAATACAACGATTCCTATAACGAGTTGATCCTGAGTTTTGCCAACAACATCCATACGACGGATGGCGGCACCCATGAGGATGGATTCAAGCGGGCTCTGACCCGTGTGATGAATGAATATGCCCGCAAGTACAATATCCTAAAGGACAATGATAAGAATTTGTCTGGCGAAGATGTGCGCGAGGGCTTGACTGCGATTATCAGCATCAAGGTCAAGGACGCCCAATTTGAAGGCCAGACCAAAGCGCGCCTGGGAAATACCGAAGTGGGTACGCTGGTCAGCCAATTGGTGGCGGATAAATTGGCGACCTATTTGGAGGAGAATCCTGCCACCGCCCGCACGATCTTTGACAAAGCGCTGTCCGCTTCCCGTGCGCGTGAGGCCGCGCGCAAGGCGCGTGAATTGGTGCGCCGTAAATCGGAATTGGAGACCGCCTCTCTGCCGGGCAAGCTGGCTGATTGCCAGAGCCGTAACCCCGATGAGACGGAAATCTACATCGTCGAGGGTGATTCCGCAGGGGGCTCCGCCAAGGGCGGGCGCGACCGGAAATACCAGGCGATTCTTCCCCTATGGGGCAAAATGCTGAACGTTGAAAAGGCTCGTCTGGATAAGGTGTACGGAAATGAAAAGCTGATGCCGGTTGTCACAGCATTGGGCTGTGGGATTGGCGAGGAATTCGACCTCACCAAACTGCGCTATGGTAAAATTATCATTATGGCGGATGCCGACGTCGACGGCTCCCACATCCGTACGCTTCTGTTGACCTTCTTTTTCCGCTTTATGAAACCTCTTGTGGAGGAAGGGCATATCTATCTGGCACAGCCTCCCCTGTTCCGCGTCAGTAAGGGAAAGAACCACTACTACGCGTTCTCCGACAAGGAGCGGGACAAATTGATGGCAGAGTTGGCGAGCGGCTACGAGATTCAGCGGTATAAGGGCCTCGGTGAAATGGACTCCGAGCAGCTTTGGGAGACGACTATGAATCCGGAGACCCGCACAATGTTGCGGGTTGAGGTCGAGGACGCCGCGGCAGCGGATGAAGCGTTTACCATTTTGATGGGCGATAAGGTGGAGCCGCGCCGTGCGTTCATTGAAAAGAATGCAAAATATGTGCAGAATCTGGACATCTGATTGGCGGCCGCGCTTCGCCGGCCGGTGATATTGCAAACCAAAGGCCCCTGCCGGTTTTGGCAGGGAATCCGCAGAGCGACGCAAAGCGTCCAAACATATAAAGGAGAAACCTACATGAAAGATTACACAAGAGAAAACGAAGAGAACGCCCAGCCTCCGGAACCGCAGGGGGACGAGACCCCCGAACAGGAGCTTTTGGAGGAAGAAGAACAGGAGGAGCCTGTCCAGTGGGATGGCAGTGAAGCGGAGATCGTGGCAGAGGGGGCCGATGAGGATTACAAGGATACCATCACCGGCGTCAAGCTCTCCTATGTTCTGACGGAAGAGGAAATTCGCACCTGCATGCGTGCAACACAGTTTGATAAACGGCGTAAAAAACGCATGCGGATTCAGCTGATTGTTTTTTCCGTCCTGTTTTTGGCTTTCCTGGTGCTTTTCTTTTTGAATCACAATGCAGACAATCTGTTTTTTGCGACCGTCTGCGCGGCGTTTATCTTCATTATGATCTTTTTGCCGGACATCCGTATCAAGCAGGATGCCAGACGGAATACGGATGGCAAGGAGATCTGTATGGAAGTTTATCCGCACAAGATCGAGATGGGGCGCGGGGAAAACCAGTGGGAGATTCCGCTGGATGGTTCCTGTCAAAGTGCGATCTATCAGCAGAATATCGTTGTCTATTTTAAGGGTGACGATATGGTGATCCTTCCCATGCGTTGCGTGGAGCCTTCGGTTTTGCCAGAGGTCCAGGCAGCCATTCTGGCGGGAACGCATCCGCGGGAGGAATAGCTGAAAGGAGGACGGCGATGCCAACGTTTTATGAGGGAGACCCACTTGCTGTAGTGCGACAAACACTCACCGCGGAACAATATGCACAGGCGGCCGTGCTCGCGGAGAGCCACCGTTCGATTTGGAATCGCAGAGGTGTGCGTGCGGCGGCTGCGTTGACGGTGGCTGCGCTGGCGTTTTCTTGTATTCCGCTTTACCGGTATCAATATGCAACCGCTTGGATTCCTCTTGTGATCGGATGTTTGGCCGTCCTTTTGGCCGCCTGGTTTTTCTGGATACAGCCGGAAAACCAGCGCAAACGCGCCAAAGCGGTCTTTGAACAGAACCGTTTTTGGCAGGAGCCGTGTCAAATTTCTCTTTATCGGGACAGCGTTTGTTGCGATACCCCTTATGAAAAAATCAGCGCTTATTGGAGCGATTATGATGCATGCCTGGAAAGCCCTGCATTTTGGGTGGTGATAGGCGGTTGGGACCGGCGGCTTTTGATCGTCGACAAACAACGGACTTCGCCGGAACAACGGGAAGCAATTTCGATTCATCTGCGCGAACAGTTTGCCAGCCGGTATTTGTGTATCAAATCGTAAACGGGACGGGCTGCTGTCCAGAAAGACGAAAGTGTGCGGCGAAAAGAAAAAGCTCCCCACCGGACAAACGGAAAGGAATTTCTGCGGGTGTGCTGGAATCTGTCGGATATAAAACGGCCCTCCAAAAGAGCGTTGAGATCAGAACCTTTTTAGGGATCATCCGAGACCATCCTCTCTATTTTCTTAAAACAACGCCCGAAAAGGTGTATTGAGGTAGAAAAAATACTGAGTGGGACGCGAATATCATTCTTTCCTAGGCAGGTTGTTAGCCGCCCCTACAGGTTTTCTTAAGACAACGCTCGAAATGCGGGCAGATAGTTGTGCACCAGACCGTAAATAGAACGGGATGCTGTCCAGGAGGGCGAAGGTGCGCGGCGAAAAGAAAAAGTTCCCCACCGGACAAACGGAAAGGAATTCCTGCGGGTGTGCTGGAATCTGTCGGATATAAAACGGCCCTCCAAAAGAGCGTTGAGATCAGAGCCTTTTTAGGGATCATCCGAGACCATCCTCTCTATTTTCTTAAAACAACGCCCGAAAAGGTGTATTGAGGTAGAAAAATGCTGAGTGGGACGCGAATATCATTCTTTCCTAGGCAGGTTGTTAGCCGCCCCTACAGGTTTTCTTAAGACAACGCTCGAAATGCGGGCAGATAGTTGTGCACCAGACCGTAAATAGAACGGGCTGTTGTCCAAAAGGGCGAAGGTGTGTGGTGAAAAGAAAAGGTTCGCACCCAGGAAAGCCGAAAGACATTCCTGTAAACGTATTGGAATCTGCTGGACATAAAAACAGCTGTTAACGGTCACTCAATGCGGGCAGAGCGTTTTTGAAAACGATTTCCGCATGCTTTCTTTTGCATGGCATCCGGTTGCCAATGCCGTCTAGGCAATCTTTTGCATAGTGGGCGTGTCCATACGGAGATAAAAAGCGGCAGTTCCTGCGATCAAGCCAAAACGCATAGAAAGAAGCGGAGGGGACGCAATGGCAAAGTACGAAAGAACTCTGACGGGAGATTTTCAAGAAGTGTTGTCCTTTCTGGAACGAACGATTCAGGCAAGCGGAGGATTTCTTCATTTTGTAGATGGGACCGACTGCGATCTGGGCAATACACGGATCGCCGTACGCGTTTATGACCGCTATTATATGCGCAATAACAGCCGTGCCAGTTTGACTCTGACCGTCGTCGGCTGTGGAAACACCGTGACCGTTTCTGCGATCGGCGCCGGTGGTGGAACCGGGATGCTTTTCCATTTGGATTGGGGTACGGAGGAAGACATCGTCCAGATTGTGGAACAGAGCCTCGAGCGTTTTTAACGCGAAATTTGCCTTGATCGTTGGATTGAGCAGATGTCTTGATTCTATAGATGGTATAATTAATATAAATATATACTGCTTGTAATTAAATCGATTAGCAATTGACCAGGATTTAAACTTAAGAGTTGGTGAGCGTTGCTTCTTCGGCTCAAATGTAAACGTGTATACACGCTTCGATTCATCCGGCAGCAACGCCAGCTTGGAGGACGCATGGAACAACAGGAACCGCTGCTTTCGGTCAGCTTTTTACCGACAAAACAAGATTATGCCGACTATCAACTGGCTGCATGCCATGCAGCTGCATCGCCCGGGGAGCGCCTGTTTTTGCGCGCGTCCGGATTTGTACTGGTGGTGGCTGGATTTGTACTCTGCCTGTTCTTTGGGGTGGGAAACCCGCAAAATATGGTGTTTTTCTCCCTTTTGGTATTGCTTGGGTTGGCTGTGGGATTTTTTCACGATTCCATTGAACCGCTCTTTGTGCGCAGCCGGGCACAGTCGTTTTACGATCATGCCGGGGAACGTATGACGGCGCAGTCCCTGTTCTTTTTTATAGACCATGTGGTGGTAAAATCCGATCGCTATGCGGCCTCTCTTCCCTATTCCATGTTGTCCGTTTGGGAGGATGAGCGGGTGGTTTTGTTGCAGCTGGGTCCGGGGGAAGCGCGGTATGTTCCAAAGAGATCTCTTTCTCCGGAGGAGTCCAAAACGCTGCAAAAATTGTTTCAAAATGCCGGAAAAAACGGACCGGAACGCCTTGAATAGCCGGCGGGCAGTGGTTGATGGTTTGAATGGTTGAAAAGGCAAGCGGCCATTTTTGGGGGCGAGTCAGCCGGGAATTCGGGAGTGCCGATGTGTTTGAGGCAGTTCTGTGGGATTTGGAACACTCTATGCGAGGGAATTTTATGATCCCTCCCTCGTTTATTTTTATAAAGCGATCCCTGCGGATCGCCGTAGGCTCGAAAGAAAGGATTGGTTTCTAAAATGCAAGACATGCAGGAAAACGATCGCATTATTAACGTGGATCTCGAAAAGGAGATTAAAAAGTCCTTTTTGGATTATTCGATGTCGGTCATTGTATCGCGTGCACTGCCGGATGTACGCGATGGCTTAAAACCCGTGCATCGCCGCATCCTTTACACGATGTATGAGAACGGGCTCAATCCCGAAAAGCCATATCGCAAGTGTGCGGATACCGTCGGCTCGGTTCTGGGCCGGTACCATCCGCACGGCGACGCCTCTGTATACGATGCATTGGTGCGTTTGGCGCAGGACTTTTCGATGCGCTATATGCTGGTGGACGGCCACGGCAACTTTGGTTCCGTGGATGGCGACCCGCCTGCGGCCTATCGTTATACGGAAAGCCGTATGAGCAAGGTTGCGGTCGAGATGCTACAGGACATCGACAAGGAAACCGTCGATTTCATGCCGAACTATGACGACCGCTTGAAAGAGCCGGTTGTGCTGCCGAGCCATTTTCCGAACCTGTTGGTCAATGGGTCCACCGGTATTGCAGTCGGTATGGCGACCAATATTCCACCGCACAATATGGGGGAGGTCATCGACGGCATGTGCTGTCTGATCGACCACCCGGACGCATCGCTCGATGAGTTGATGCAGTACATCAAAGGGCCGGATTTCCCCACCGGCGCAATCATCATGGGGCGCGCGGGGATTCGCGCGGCCTATGCAACGGGGCGCGGACGCATCACAGTGCGCGCGCGCGCAGAGATCGAGGAGGAAAAAAACGGCCGGTTCAGCATCATTGTGACGGAAATTCCGTATCAGGTGAACAAGGCGCGTTTGATTGAGAGCATCGCCACGCTTGTCAAAGAGAAGCGTATTGACGGCATTTCCAACGTCGAGGATCACTCGGACCGCCAGGGGATGCGCATTGTGATTACGGTCAAGCGCGACGCCTCCCCGCAGATCGTTTTGAATAAGCTCTATACGTTCACACAGATGCAAACGACCTTTGGCGTCATCATGCTGGCCATTGTCAATGGCGAGCCAAAGACGTTGACACTCCGGGAGATTTTGCAGAATTACATCGACTTCCAGGAGGATGTCGTCACACGCCGCACGCGTTTCGAGCTTAAGAAGGCGGAAGACCGCGCACACATCCTGGAAGGCCTCCAGGTTGCTGTCGATTTCATCGACGAAGTGGTTTCGATCATCCGTACATCCAAAGACCGTTCCCAGGCGCGGCAGCGCATGACCGAGCGGTTCGGCCTGGACGACGTACAGACACAGGCGATTGTGCAGATGCAATTGGGCGCATTGACCGGGCTGGACCGCCAGAAGTTGGAGGACGAACTGGGCGCGCTGCATGTGAAAATTGCCGATCTGAAGGACATCCTTTCCAACGAGAGCCGTGTGCTTGCCATTGTCAAGGAAGAGGCGCTCGCAGTGAAGGAAAAGTTTAACGATGAGCGCCGGACCGAGATTGCAGCGATCAGCGGCGAAGTGGACATCGAAGACCTGATCCCGGAGGAAGAATGTGTACTCACACTGACCAACTTCGGCTATGTCAAACGGCAAAAGACGGATACGTACCGTACCCAGCGGCGCGGCGGGCGTGGGGTCTCCGGTATGACGCGGCGCGAAGAGGATGTGGCAACCGAGATGTTCGTCATCAACAGCCACGATTATGTGATGTTCTTTACCGACTTGGGGCGTGTTTACCGCCTAAAGTGTTATGAAGTGCCGGAGGGGGCCCGCACCAGTAAGGGCATGAACATCGCCAACCTATTGCCGATTTCCCAGGATGAGCGGGTCACTTCGATGATCCGTGTACCGGAGTTCGACGAGGATCGTTATCTGGTGATGGTCACGCGCAATGGCGTCATCAAACGCACACCTCTTTCCGCATTCCAGACCACCCGCAAAGGCGGCGTAATCGCCATCGATCTCGATGAGGGCGACGAACTCAGCTGGGTACGTCTGACCGACGGCAGCGACGACCTCCTGGTTGCAACGAAGAAGGGCATGGCAATCCGCTTCCATGAGAGCGATGTGCGCGCCATGGGCCGCGCGGCCCGCGGCGTCAAAGCCCTGACGCTCAGGCAGGGGGATTGCGTGGTCGGGATGAGCGTTGTGCGTGAAGGCGGCCTGGTTTTGACGGTCAGTGAGACCGGATATGGGCGTCTCTCTTCTATTGACGATTACCGCGTCCAATCCCGCGGAGGAAAAGGCCTGCTCAACTACCATGTGGAGAAGTACGGTGATGTAGCTGCCATCAAAGTGGTTGATTTGGAGGACGACATCATCTTGATTGCATCCGACGGTGTCATTATCCGCATTCGCGCAAACTCCATCCGTGAATGTGCACGTCCCAGCAAGGGGGTGCGCGTCATGCGCCTGACAGAAGGCAGCCAGGTGGTTACTCTGGCGCGGACAGCCCATGAGGACGACGAAGACCAGGATGAATTGCCGGAGGATGACGGCGACGGCGGAGACGATGAAATAATGGATGCGACAGAGGCCGAGGAGGATTCGGCGCAGGAGAATCACCATGAAGAATAAATGGATTGCCCTCCTGTTGGCGGCGGCCCTAGGGTTCACCGCGCTGGTGGGATGTACAGGGGAAAATGAGAAGGAGGAACCGGATCATCCGGTCTCCTCTTCCAGTTCTTCTGCGGAGGAAAGTGTCCCGGAAACGCCGGTCCCCGGAGGGGAATCTTCCACGTCTGTGCCGGGAAATCCGGTGGAGCCTGCTCCGGAGCCACCGGAGAGCAGCCCGGGACAGGTATTGCCTGTGGAGACGGAAAATCCGAATTTTGATGAGAAATTTCAGGACAACCCGATCGACAAAGCGTATATCCAGGACAACAATCAAGCGATTTCCAACAAAGATATGGTGGAAGTCTCCGAAAAATATGCGGGGATTTGGCGCGAAGAGGTCGCTGCCGCCTACGATGCACTTTTGGAGAAGGTGACCGACGAGCGCAAGGAAACCTTGAAGAAGGAACAGCAGGCATGGAGCGACGGCACAGAGGCAGCTTTGCAGGAATTCCATGACGATGCACAGGCAGTCGGCGGGAGTATGGCTCAGGTTGATGAAGCTAGCCGGGTGATGGACTACTACCGCGGCCGGGCTGCGACGCTTTACGAGGAGTTATATGCGCTCGATCCGAATTATACCTATCATTTTGCTGGATAATGGTTTCGGATCGATCGTCGAGTCCGTATCCAGATTTCAAGTATCGTCCGCGCCCCTGTCTGTCGAAGGGAAAAGGTCGATTTTCGTGGCAATACGATAAAATCCTAATAGTATAATTTTTTAATAATTATACTATTAGGATGATTTCGAAAAAAGTTTTTCTTTCTATAGTGCGTCGCCAGGGATATTCCCTCGAAATGAAAAGGCGATTGTGTAGGAAGAACGGTTCAATAAGGGGCCATTCGGGCGAAAAAAGTGTAATGAGAAATCTCGATCGATCAACTTTTAGTATTATCAACCGAGTTTTCAACAATGTGATTATTTTGTCAAATACTATAAGTTGTATATTATTATAATAATACGATTTGTATAGATAATAAGGAGGCCGGGCAATGAAATTGATAGAAAAGCAGTTGAGCCGTACCGATATCTACAAGGGGCGAATCATTGAGGTTGCTGTGGACGATGTAGAACTGGAAAATGGCGCAAAGGCTAAACGGGAATTGGTCATGCATCCCGGCGGGGTTTGCGTTGCGGCGCTGACCGATCAGGACGAAATGCTTTTTGTCCGGCAATTCCGCTATCCTTACCGAGAGGTCGTTTTGGAGGCGCCGGCAGGTAAGTTGGAGCGCGGCGAAGACCCCTTTGAAGCTTGCAAGCGTGAACAGCGGGAGGAAACCGGGACCACGGCGGATACTTATTTAAACCTGGGAGTGCTTTACCCTACGCCCGGTTACTGCGACGAGATCCTACATCTCTATGCTTGCCGCATCACAGGGTATGGGGAATCCCACTTGGATGAGGATGAATTTTTGGAGGTCGAGCGCATTCCATTGCAGAAGGCGGTCGAATTGGTAATGGATAATACCATCAAGGATGCCAAGACGCAGGTGTTGGTTTTAAAGGCTGCTCTCTTGGTGGAGCAAAAAAAGATATAACAAATTGTATAAATTATAGTTTTTATACAGCTTGTCAAATTTTATATAGCTGGAAAAGGCAGAAACCGATGGGGTTCCCGTCGGTACTGCGGTCAAAAGATCTGTTCCGTTTTGTGATACAGAACCGTACGCACTTAAGAAATATTCTGAGAAATGGTTGTTTGATTAGGGAAGTCCGCTGGATGGCACTAGGCCGATTTTTTCAGAGTAGGCGGAACTGGCATTTTTGAGGAAATGACGATGAAACGATTGTTGCTGGTATCGATGTTTGAAAAGATTTCTCATCGATTACAGGAGATAGAACTCGAATTTCATAACAAGACGGTCACCTATATTCCCACAGCAAGCCTTGTGGAGGATACAGGAGATTGGATCTCGCTTGAAAAAATGCATTTACAGCGCATGGGCTTGGCCGTCGATGAGCTGGATATTTCCAAGTCTTGTTATGAGACAATCCAACAGACTCTACAAAAAAACGACCTGATTTATATAGCGGGTGGAAATACCTTCTTTCTCCTGCAGGAATTGAAGCGTACGGGCGCGGATCGATTGATTGCCGAGGAGGTCAACCGGGGAAAGCTCTATATTGGAGAATCCGCGGGGGCGATTGTGACCGCACCGGATATTGGATATTCGGCAGCAATGGACGACCGGGAAAAAGCGCCAAAACTGAAGGAGGACTCCGGCCTGCATCTGATCGATTTTTTCGTCCTTCCACATGCGGGAAATCCCGCGTTTCAGGAGGCCGTGGAAGAAATTTTGCGAAACTACGCATCCTCTCTGGATTTAAAAGTGATAAACGACCGTCAGGCGCTCTTTGTTGCGGACGGCCGTGTAAAAATTCTAGAATAAAGAAAACTGCACAGTCACAAAGCGCTGTAGGAAGAAAGGACGGCCCGGCCTTTACTTGTTCGGGAGGCGTTTCTTACCACGGCGCTTTTTTCTGCGCAGTTTTTTATTTGATAGGTACCAAAAGGAGTGCTTTTCATCCGGTGAAGATCTTTTTGCTCCTTCCGGGTCAGAAACGATGGAATTGGCAATCCAATGGCGTTCTTGGAACGGAAGATTCCACTCTCAAAGGGGTAAAACCTTTAAAAGGACGCATTTCCAAACGGGCAAACGGAAAAACATCAAACCAACCAGAAATATGCTCATTCCATCAACGGAAAAACCTACAGAAAGGAATTTTTAAAGGTTGGCGGATTCCGTTGCGCCTTTTGTCTTATGGAAAATAGATACTTTCCCATAGGGGGCAAATACATATGGGAAACGGGTATTGGGCAATAGGAGGATTCTAACGTTATCTGCGGGCCTGGCTGTCAGGAACCATTCTTTTATTTCTTATATTTGGTGATGTCACAGCAACAGACCAAGGCGGCTGGTTCATTTCGCCATGGGATCAAGGAGGCATCGGCTAACAGCCAAGAATTCAAAAGAGGCTGGTAGATTTCTAAGACGAGGCTATTTTGCGTTTCAGAAAGGCGCTGGACAGGACAATCCGCACAGGGGTAACCCTGTTGAAAAAAAGATTCGTAGCAACGTTTTCCAATGCAGGCATTTGGGAAGATAGAACTCAGCCCGCGATTGATATAGAGCAGTTCAAACGATTTGGGATCGACCAGATAAATCCAGGAGTTCTGATTGTCCAACATGGTGCAGAGGGACTCCTGTGCCTGCATGGCCTTTTGTTGTGCGCGGTGTTTCAAAAGGAAAACGCTGAGAATCTCCGATATAAAGGCCAGAGCATCCACTTGATCCTGTGTCCAAAAACGGTTGATCGAGCAGTCGTCAAAGCCCACAAACCCCTGAAAGACCCCGTTGTCATAAATTGCGCTTTGTAAGAGCGATTTGATCCCCTGCGGGGCTAAGATGGCATAGGGTTCCTCTTCCAAGGAACAGATGTCCCGACAGTAGAAAATCCCATCTTCATTGAAATTGTCAAGGTAGCGGTTGTTCAAATCTTCTTCATAAGAGATGGACTGTAAATTTTCAATTTGAGGGGAGATTCCTTCATTGCACCATTCAAAGGTATTGCAGCAGTGGGTTCCGTCCTCGCTGTTTTCAAAGATATAAGCGCGGCTGACGTTGAATTTCTTCCCCACCATTTCCAGGATGGATTGTACAGCGGTCTCGACATCATGGGCTTGGTAGAGAATACGGAAGCAATGCTCTGCCAAGCGGTCGAGCAAGCCGTCTGGCTCATCGGAATCGATCTTCCCTCCGATGTATGAGACTGGCTGGGCTGTTGTGCGCAAAAAAGTCTCCGTTGTGGAGGATGTATCGTATGCATGATATTGATTTTTGCCATTCTTTTTGGCTTGATACAGCGCCAAGTCGGCATTGTGATACAATTCCTTGAAACTTTTCCCATGCAACGGATAGACCGCAGCCCCGACGCTACAGGAAAGGTGGATGGTCGGCGAATTTTCGGTACCATTGTTTACCGTCTGGATTTTCTCCAATTCATGAATAACCTGTTCCGCCTTTTTTTGCAGGATGGAAGTGCCCTGTAAATGTTCCATGAAGATGATAAATTCATCCCCGCCAATGCGTCCGACGATGTCGGTGCTGCGGAATTGTTTTTTGATTCGTTGCGCTGCTTCGATCAGGATGGCATCGCCAAAGAGATGCCCCATGCTGTCATTGATCTGCTTGAAATTATCCAAATCGAGAATCATCAATGCGGAACAGCTGTGTTCATCCAGGGATTTTAGATGTTCTTCAATGCGCTTTTGGGATGTCCCCTTATTGTACAGACCAGTTAGGGAATCGTGCTGGGCAATCTCCAGCAGCTTTTCCGCCTGCCGCTTCTCATTGTCGATATCGATTAAAACACCGATCGCATGAATGGGATGGTTGGCCTGGCTGATCTGTGCGGTCAGGCGCGCGCGGCACCAGAGGTACCGGTCGTCCGCCGTACGGATGCGTAGCTCCATATCCGCATAGTGCGACCCCTTTCGGATGGAATATAAGGATTCCACTACACGGGCTTGATCGTCAGGATGAATGTGGGAATCCCCTCGAAGGATACGCGTCAAGATCTTTTCCTGCGAAGGCATATAGCCAAATTTGCGTTCCCACTTTGGCGAGCAGATGAATGAGTCGGTTTCAATGTTCCATTCGATGATAATGTCATCGGTTTGGTCCATGATGATCTGATGTCGTTCGAGACTGAGGCGCAGTTTTTCTTCAAGATTTTTGCTCTCTGTAATGTCCGCTAAAATACAGCAGTAGGTATCCGGTTCACCAATCTGACGGGTCAGACGGCCCTGCTCCAAAATCCAGAGGGTTTGTCCATTGCAGTGTTTGACCCGGTATTCCAAACGATGGTCTTTTCCCGTGCCGCTTTGCCGCAATAAGGATTCCATCACAGCGGCGCGGTCACGTGGGTCGATCATCTCTAAAAATTTATTTTGAAATTTTCGTTGAATATCCTCCGTCGTATAGCCAAACAGGTTTAAAAAGCCCCGGCTGACATCCAAAATGGTCCAACCGGTATCTGTATAACAGCGAAAAATCCCACCGGGAATTTCACTGCTCATCAGGTGGACTTCGCCCGGCTGTACAGAACGGCCCAATGAATCGGGAGACAGGTGATCTGCCATTTTGGATTCTCCCCTTTCGTAAAAAATGTCCCATGCATACGAATCTGCAGTGGACAAAAAAGGACGGATGTGCGCAAAAAATGCGGAGAGATCGTCCGAGCATGTTTGAAAAAAAATCTTTATTTTTATTATACTGTCTGATTCTATATAAGTCAAAAAGAAATATAAAAATTCTTGTACGTTTCTAGAATCTACCGTGAAAGAGGAAAATATGGTATACTGAACCGGTGAACAGCGGCTTGGAGGGAGTAAAAATGAGTACGGGAGAGGCACAGAAGGTGACGGGCCGATTTGCCCCTTCGCCCAGTGGACGTATGCATGTAGGAAATCTGTTCAGCGCCCTATTGGCTTGGCTTTCAGCACGATCGGTAGGCGGCCGGATGGTTCTCCGGTTGGAAGATCTCGATCCAGACCGCACCTCACGGGCATGGGCTGACCGGATAGAGGAGGATTTGTATTTCCTCGGATTGGATTGGGAGGAAGGGGGGCATCTGGGAGGGCCGAATGGCCCTTACTATCAAAGCGAGCGAACAGAGCTTTATAAGATGGCGTTTGCACAGTTGGAGCAAAAGGGTCTTTTATATCCCTGCTTTTGTACGCGGGCACAGCTCCATACAGCCGAAGCGCCGCACAATTCAGATGGAGAAACACTTTACACGGGCCGTTGCCGGGAACTTACCCCGGAACAGATCATGCATCTTTCCCGCCTTCGACGACCAGCGGCACGGCTGCGCCTTCCGGATGAAACCATACGGTTTGAAGACGGCCATTATGGGCGGTTGGAGCAAAATCTGGCATCGGAATGTGGGGACATCATCCTGCGCCGGTCGGACGGCGTCTTTGCCTATCAGTTGGCTGTCGTCGTAGACGACATTGCAATGGGTGTGACCCAGGTTGTGCGCGGCCGCGACCTTCTTTCTTCAACGCCGCGCCAGATGTATCTTTATCGGCTTTTTGGCGCCGAGCCGCCTCAATACATCCATGTACCCCTTCTTTTGGCGCAGGATGGACGGCGGCTTTCCAAACGGGAGCGCGATTTGGACATTGGCGCATTGCGTGCCCATGGATTTACGGCGGAGGAGATCGTGGGGCGAATAGCATACCTTGCAGGGCTTCTTCCCCATCCTTTTCCCGTACGCCCAAAGGAGCTACTTCCGTTGTTTTCCTGGGAAAAGATCCCAAAGAAGGATTTAATGCTACCGGAAGATCTGTTTTCTTGATTGCAAAAGAAGCGATTTCCATAAGGTTGTCAAAACAAATTAAAAAAGCCATCGACGAGGGGATTATCCGTTTGGGAATCCCTTTGCGCTGGTTCTGCCGGGGGGACAGGAGGAATTCGATGGAGATTCGGTTGTTGCGAAATGCTGAGACCCAAGAGGCTGTTCGTTTGATTTGGGAGGTTTTTTCTGAATTTGAAGCCCCCGTTTATTCAGCACAGGGTGTAGAGGAATTCCGGATGTTCCTGCAAAATCGTGTGGAAATGAACGCTCTTCGGATGTACGGGGCATGGGCGGATGGACAACTCACGGGCGTATTGGCCATGCGCGGAGCGCATATCGCCCTGTTTTTTGTCCGGAAGGAATGGCATCGCCGCGGTGTGGGAAAGGCTTTGTTTCAAACAATGATGGACGATACGCCATACCTGGAGATGACCGTACATGCCTCCCCCTATGCGGTGAAGGTGTATCGGCGGTTGGGTTTTTTCGCCACGGATGCAGAACGGACAGAAAATGGAATACGGTATACGCCGATGCGTTACCAGGGGCCCGAAAAATGATCCATATGTGTTCCATATAAAAGATATTTCGTGCGATAAAAACAAAAGTGAAAATCATGGGAAAAGACAGAGGACTTTTCCTAGAACTTGACGCCCATCCAACAAGGGCGCACAGGATCATTTCTTCCTGTGCGCCCTTGTTGGATTTTCCAGTTTTTGCGGTTCCTATGGTTCCTACCGCAGATATAGGGGTTCATTTACCGTAGAAAAATATATTCCCTCAGGGTTCGTTTTGGATTCATACGGATATAATGGTTCGCTCCATTTGCCTATAGAATTTAAGTAAGGTCTGCAACGATTGTCAAGACGATCTACATTGCTTGCCTAATAGGCAAATCTGACTAACTACCGTGGTGAATGGCTAAATCATTGAAATCTCTGTGCCGGTTCCCTTTGTAGAGCTGGAAAAGATATTTATCGCCCCAATACATTGACCGTTGAATTTTCCCCATCCAGGCGTTTGGAGAATTTGTAATGGAAATTGTTCATTTCTTCCCGCAAATAAAATCGGTGAGCGTCCGTTCGCAGTTGATTGCTAGCTGCTTCCATTTGAGTACATCCCCAATCCTTTGCAATTTGACAACCGATCGCAAACATATCCTTTCCCACGCCCCGGCTTCGATAAGCATCTGCAACGGAGAATTCCAATATTTCTGCAATGGTTTCTGCGTGGTGCAGTTGGTCCTCCATACGTAGATTCATTACAGCCACCACTGTCCCCTCTTCCTCACACACCAGGCAATAGTAGTGCTTATCCTGAACTTGACGGGTATAAATATCACAAAAGCGTTCATAGGGGAGTTCCTTCTTTTCCAGGTCGCAAATCAAGTCGTAAATGGCTTTGCAGTCCGCCAGGGTACTTTTTCGAAACATAAATGCCTCCGTCCTTTTGTTTGCTAGCTTTCAGGGGAAGTCTTTTCCATAGAAATACCGTTATGTATAAAATAGAGCGTTCCCCCAGGTCTTAATGTCGAAATCCACAGAGAAAAAACCGCCCTATCAAAAGAGCGGTGGGATAAGAAATTTTTTAGAGACAGCCTGCGGCCATCCTCTCTATTTTCTTAAAACAACGCCCTAAAAGGTACGTTGAGATCGAGAAAACCTGTGTGGGACGAATATGAATCTTCCCTAGACAGGTTGTTAGCGCTCCTACAAGTTTTCTAAAAACAACGCCCTAAAAGGCACGTTGAGATCGGAAAAACCTGTGTGGGACGAATATGAATCTTCCCTAGACAGGTTGTTAGCGCCCCTACAAGTTTTCTTAAGACAGCGCGCTAAAAGACGCGTTGAGATCGGAAAAGTCTGCGTGGGACGAATATCCATCTTCCCTAGGCGGGCCGTTAGCGCTCCTACAAGTTTTCTTAAAACAACGCCCTAAAAGGCACGTTGAGATCGAAAAAACCTGTATGGGACGAAAATCAATCTTCCCTAGGCGGGCTGTTAGTGCCCCTATAAGTTTCCTTAAAATGACACCCTAAAAGACGCATTGAGATCGGAGAAACCTGTATGGGACGAAAATCAATCTTCCCTAGGCGGGCCGTTAGCGCCCCTACAAGTTTTCTTAAAACAACGCCCTAAAAGGCACGTTGAGATCGGAAAAACCTGTGTGGGACGAATATCCATCTTCCCTAGGCGGGCCGTTAGCACCCCTACAAGTTTTCTAAAAACAGCGCCCTAAAAGGCACGTTTAGATCGAAGAGACCTGTATGGGACGAATATCCATCTTCCCTAGGCGGGCCGTTAGCGCCCCTACAGGTTTTCTTAAGACAGCGCTCTAAACAGGGCGTTGTTTTAATTTCTATATGCGTTATTCCTCTTCAGGCATATCCATCAGTTTGCTTGGATCAGAGAGCACCTGCTGTGCGGCGATAGCGGCGGCACCCATCAATACAGGATTTTCCGACATAGTGTCCAATTCGATCACAATTTCGTTGTAGATCAATGGATTTACGCAGTCGTGGACACGTTTTTGGACGATGGAGAGCAGCAGTTCCCCATCCACTTTGGTCAGCTCATCACCGATTACAATCAACCCAGGGTTGAACTGGTTAATCAGATTGATGATACCAATAGCAAGGAACCCACAGACTTTCTCATATTCCTCGCGTGCGACTTTGTCGCCCGCTTTGACAGCTTCAGAAATTTTAGCAGTACTCAGGTCGTCCAGTGACAATAGGGTGTCCTCCCCATCACGAATGCGTTTTTCAATGTTCTCACACAAAACTATGTAGGAACAATACTTTTCCAAACAGCCGTAGTTGCCGCATTCACAGCGTGGACCGTTGAAGTTAATGGTGTTATGACCAAATTCGCCAGCCAGTCCACGATGGCCTAAGACAAGCTTTCCGTCCGTTATCATACCACAACCGACTCCCTGACCAGCCAAGACATAGATCATATTGCGGATACCATATTCCTTGCTGCGATACCACAATTGCGCAAAAGCGCCTGCATTAGCATCATTGACAATTTGGATCGGCACGGAAAAATCTTTTGTCAGAGCATCCTTGATTGGGAAATTGTGCCATCCGGCCAGTTCCGTTACAAAGAAGATGCTATCCCGCTCTTCATAATATGGGCCCGGCATTGCCATGCAAACGACCGGGATTTCTGTGTCCGCATTTTCTTGTAGCATGGTATAGATCGCCGTGCGGATGCGCGTAATCGTAATCTGTACATTTTCCTTTGGGCCTATTTTGTACTGCTTGACGCCGTACAATTTTCCGGACAGGCCTGCCAGGCAGAGATAAAACGCGCTGCGCGTCATGCGGATACCGATCACTTTATATTTTTGGTCGTTGAGTGCTATACCAATGGAGCGGCGTCCCTTGCTACCGCTCATCAATCCGGTTTCTACGACTAGCCCACAGGTGATAAATTCATTGATGATATTGGTGATGGTCGCCTGTTTCAGGCCGGACAGCTGTGAAAGGGTAGCGCGCGAACAAACCCCTTCCTGCCGCAGCAGATCCAACACCAGTGCGCGGTTGATTAATTGACTTTTTTCTTGATTGATACTTTTCCGGGTATTGAATTCGTTCATTATTTTTCCCACCCATCTAAAAGAAATGTTTGGCAAAGAAACTGGTAATTTCTTTTATTATACACGTAGCAATTCGACAAATAATTCTCATATTACAATAAATATGTACAAATAGCACCATTTTCTCGAAAAAATTTTATTTTTTATATGAACCATTTAGAAAGAACACATAAAATCTATTTTGAATAGGGAAGGTTTTAATTCATAACATATAGATAACAATTTCTGCCGGTATTTTTCATTGGACTCTCTGTGTTCCTTTGTGCAATATTCCTATTCTGTTCATCGTGCATTTTTCAAAAACTATTTGATTATGGAGAAGTTCCTGAACAAGGGTTCAGAGACAGGACCAAAGTGAAACATGGAGAGGGCCGTGGAACGATCTCTTCCCAGCGAACATAGGTACAAAATAGTATGGGACGCCCTGAATCGCAGTCTGTGGGCCGGGTACAGGGCGTCCTTTTATGTGGGTGCCTTTTAGCAACTGTTTTGCAACTGGCGGGGACGGGAAGAGCCACGCATACGATCAAAATTTACGGGTAAATAAATCGTCATTCTCTAATAGGCTCTCGACCGTTGGGAATCCTAGGCGATCCAACAGGTCGATCACATAGAGATTATCGATGGGGGTGGGCGCCGGCGCCTCCTCCCCATACCGATCGACCTCTTCACGTGCAAACTCCTTGTCGATCAGAGCGCGGGGGCCACCGACACAACCGCCGACGCAACCCATACCTTCCAAAAAGTTGGCGTCCAGCTTGCCTTCTTTTAAATCGTTCAACAGCTGTTTACAGGCAGGCACACCGCTGGCCTGTACCGCATGTACTTTGATCTTACGGTTGGGATTTAGACGTTGTACGCAGTCCTGTACGGCCTGGCTGACGCCGCCGGCACGCGCATAAATACGCCCACCCATGGAGGAATGTTCCCGATTGTCCTCAGCCATCTTTTCGGGGTGAATATCCGCAAAAGCGAAGATGTCGCGCACCTCCTGGAAGGTGAGCACGTAGTCCACTGCATCCGCGATGTCGGGTTCGCGCGCTTCCGCCTTTTTGGCCAGGCAGGGACCGATAAAGACCACTTTGGCCCCCGGCTCCAGGCGTTTGATGACCCGTCCGCAGGCGATCATGGGAGATACGGCAGCCGGCACATGCGGCATCAATTCCTTGTAGACCCGCCGCAACATGGCAATCCACATCGGGCAGCAACAACTGGTCAATTGATAGTCCCGGTCGGTTAGAATGTTTGCATCGAATTCCAGGGCTTCTTTCAGGGTTAAGATGTCTGCAAAGAGTGCGACCTCCACCATCCCGGTAAATCCCAGTGCTTTCAGGGCCGTGCGAAGCTTACCCGGGGTCACCTCTTCGGTGAATTGGCTGATGACGGCGGGAGCCACAATCGCATACACCGGCGCATCGCCCCGATGGATCATGGCCAGAGTGGGAAGAATATCTTTGCTCTCCACCAAATTTTTAGCTTTACAGCGTTCTACACAGGCGCCACAGCCTACACACATTTTACTGTTTACTGCGACATTGCCCTTTTCATCGGTATAGAGGGCATCAAAAAGGCATTTTCCCGCACAATTGGCTGCTTCCTCTTGCGAGCAATTGCAGTCGCCGACGCGCCAGACCGTCGGATATTTTTCTGGATTCAGCAGGCAGTCCAACTGGTGGGAATCAAAATCCTCCTGCCGGAGTTTTTCCAACTCCTCTTCGGTTTTATGGTTTACAGATGCGCGAACCAACCGGTCATACAGTGCGTTAAAGGTCGGCATATGATCAAATCCTTTCTATATGGAATCCATGGGGTTTTTCCCACCATTGCTTTTAATCGGAAAAAGTTTCTTCTGAAAGAACCAAGGGCAAATTGCGCAAAATTGCTTGAACAAACAAGGGGCCAATCAACCGGTTTCTCCCTTGTTTCGCGGGACAAAGCGTTGTTTTTTCTGTTACAGTAGGGTTACCATTTTTTCGTTCCACATTCGGACGTATGGTTCAGGTTTTCCCCTCTCCTCCTGACGCGGGCACATGGGAAGAGGCCGCCTGCCGGTACCACCCAGGGGTGACTCCTTCATAACGCTTAAAGGCGCGGTTCATTGTGATGGAATTTGCGTATCCCACCATGGACGAGATGTCTCCGATGGTGTGGTCCGTGTGGAGAATGAGGTCCTTGGCGCGCTCAATCCGGTATTTGTGCAGATAATCTAAGAAACCTATGTTCAACTCGGATTTAAACAGGTTGGAGAGCACGGGGAGGCTCATATGGAAATGCTCGGCCACCGATCCCGCGGAGAGATTGATGTCCTGGTAATGTTCCTGTATGTATTGGATAATCGGTTCGATGCGTTTTCCCTGTGGACGGCTTTGTTCCTTCTGGGTATCCAGATAATCGAAAATTCGGCGGGTACGCCGGCACAACGACTCCATCCCCCGCGCTTGACGCAGTTGGTCGGAACAACGCAAACTTTTGAGGAGTTCCGGGTCCAGGCCGCTGTCGAAAAGAGAGAGCAAGATCGAGTCTGTAAGATAAGAAATCTGGAGCTGTGCCTGTGGTAAAACAGCCGGATGACGCGTGTAAGCGTTTTCGATCTCCCGCAACATTTCAGTTGCCTGCTTGTAGTTGGCGGATTGAATGGAGTTGGACAGTTTATTGACCTGCGCCAAAAACTCGCGGTTCCCACTTCCTGCGGAAAGGACTTCAGCGAGGCGGCTGTAGACGCCAATGGAGCCATATTCCCCCGTCAACAGATGGTATTCGACTACCTGCATGGCCTCCTGGTATGCATCGTGCAGGTCATTGAGCAGAATGTGTTCGTTGCTCAAAGAAATGGAAACCTGCATATGAAGCTCAGAAGCAGCGAATGTTTGCATGTTTTTTGCGCACGTCTCAACTGCTTCTATTTCCTCACCGTCAAGATCAACGATACCGATATAGCGGTCCAAGTCGGCCACAACATAGGAGGAAAAACCGCCGTTTAAGAAAAAGGAACGGCAGGTTTCCTGCAAAAGGTTTCCAGCTTCTTCCCTCTGTGTGGGCGGCATTTCCGCCTCTTCTTCTTCATCGATCAAAAGGACAAATACAAGAAACCGTTTACATGCAGTTGGGAAGCCACATTGCCCCAGAGCCTCCGCAATGTCGGGCGTCAAACAGATTTCCCCTTTTAATAGACGTGTCACCAAACTGGTGGCGAGCAGGTCGCTCTGCGAACTGAGCTGATTTTCATATGTTTTTGCCTTTTTGGAAAGCTCTTGGACAGTGCTGGCGACCATTTGGAATTCACTTTGGTCTCGACAGCTCTTTTCCAGCGGCAGCGCGTCCACCATACGTTCCACTGGCCGGTACAGTGTGGCCGAGAAGAAATAGGACAGGGCGCCGCCAGCCACGAAGGTGACTGCAAAGGTAATCAAGATCGAACCTAGGATCATAGTGATCCAATCCCGGGAATCTTCGTCGGGGATGACCACAATCTGTTGCAGCGTATCGTTGGTGAATCCTTGGTGATAAACAAAATAGGATTGTCCGCCCCAGGTTTCCATATGAAACGCTGGCCAGGAGGCGACCTGCTCGAACTCGAACGGAAGCTCGGGCTGTTCGTCGGCCGGTTTGGAGGTGATAATCTGATTGTTCCGTGTTAAAAATACCGTCTGTGCGCCTTCCGGCAGATAGGAATAGCGAAGTTCCTCGGAGACCTGCTGGTCTTCCATACCGATGATCCATACAACATGGGGGTAGATCTCCCGAACATAGACGAAACGGGCAAAATCCATATTGGGATCGTGAATGATGGCACAGGCCCCCTCCTCCCCGACCTGAATCAATTGATTCCAGGTTTGGATATTCATTCCGAAATGTTCAGTGATGGTTCCATTTTCCAAGGAATCCTCTTCGGCCGTTTTACCAAAGACACGCCCGCTGTTCTGAAAATAGAGAAACATCGGAGGGTCGGTACTCGGAAGGTTGAAACGGACAGTATCGACGTATGATTGGACAAATTCTACCGCCTGCGGAGAGCCCAATGAAATGTATTCTGCACTTGCAAGTGTGTCCAGGCCTTCCAGTTGGGAGATGATCACGCTGACTTCTTCATAGAGGGACATCTTATCAGCCGTGTTGCTCATGCTCTTTTCGACCATGGACTGATAAGAACGGATGGTTTCCTCCCGCCGGGTCTTTTCGCCGTTTAAATATTGAAGCAAAATCAATAGGCTGCACAGAAAGGTGACTGCGAAGAAAGCCGCCATCAATTTATAAAAGCTCTTTCCACGATAAGGCCTTGCTTTTTTCAAAATTGGATTTCCCTTCTTCCTCAAAAGTTTGTATAGGCCAACGGTGGTTCATAAGAGAACACCGTAAGGCGTTCTTTTGGGACAACGTTTCTATGGAATAGCTGCCGTTTGAACGAGTCATTGTGTCCCTAAAAGAGAGGATGACCATCCTACTTTTCTGGTATGGAATATTTTGAGTTATGTAGCGACAAAATCGGGTATAGATAGAACATTTCACCGAGAAATAGAAAGTTTAACTAAAAGTCTTATAATACAATGTAATTTGTTGAAGTTATAAAATGGAATTTAGACAAAATTCCATTCAAATTCGAAGATTCTATAAAAAGTTTCTTTTATAAAAAGATGTCAAGAAATATGCGCAACGATTCCGATTCAAAAAAGATGTTATCCGCAATAAATATGTCAAGAAAAAATTTATATGTCCTATTTTATCGAAAATAGTCTTCTCAATAGTAGAGAAAAAAGATTAATAAGAAAAATATTCTCTTCATTTTTTTAAAGAGCAATAGACTTTCCTGTAAAATAGTCTTAAGAGGACGTGCTATATGCAATTTTTAAGTACTAACAGATTTTTTGTTCGTGAATATAGCTAATTTATGACGGATTTGTTAGTACAAAAATAGTGATTCTTGATTTTCATCTGCACCCAACATTATACTATATCCAGTCAGATATTCAAACCGATAAATAAATGAAATTAGAAATAATGTTTTACCAAATGTTGATTTTGGCAAATCTTTACCAGAATCATTCCCTGTGAAGGAAATGCGAATTTATCGGTTTGGAATGTGTATTTTTCTATTTTGCACTGGTTGAGAGCGGACCGGTTTGGAAGGGAGGCGTTTATAGAAGAAAAATCGCTTGGGGATTCCTGCAAAAGGCCTAAAAAGGTTGGGTTTACTGCCATTTTGTCAGAATGTCCAGGCAGATCGTCTGCGAATTTTCTCTTTCTCAGAAGAGGAAATTTAAAGCGTAGGACCTGTGGTTGGGGACTGGTTTTTGAAACATTCTTGGAAGACGCAATTTCAAAATGAAGGAGAATTGTATTATGAAAAGACTACGGAAAGTCGTTTCCTTGCTCCTGGCGTGCTCCATGATCGCCGGATCAACCGTGACGACCGCTCTTGCAGCGTCGCCAACGGATGAAATATCCGAGCGTGAGATTCGCAATGCAGAGCTTTCCAGAAGCGTTGCCGCGCAGGGCATGGTTCTGCTGGAAAACGAAAACAATGCACTCCCGATTCCGCAGCGGAGTAAGATCGCCCTGTATGGCGGCGGAGCTTATGCGACCGTAAAAGGCGGAACCGGTTCGGGAGATGTCAACCAGCGCTATGTGGTCAATGTTTGGGACGGCCTGAAAAATGCAGGCTATACGATCACGAGCGAGGATTGGCTGAACGATTATAAAACCGCCTATGACGAAGGAGAGGAAGATTGGCAGGGCGGAATGTGGGGCAGCTTCTCGCTGCCGGACACGGAAATTACAGACGCAAACATCGAAGCGGCGTCCGATGCAGATACAGCGGTGTATGTAATCGCACGCAACTCCGGAGAGGGTGCGGACCGTAAGAATGAGAAGGGCGATTATCAGTTGACCGACATCGAGTATGCCAACCTCCAGAAACTGGGCGCAAACTTCGAAAATGTTGTGGTCGTTCTGAATGTGGGCGGCATCGTCGATACAAAGTTCTTCCATGAAATTGTCGGCCTCGATTCTTTGCTTCTGATGAGCCAGGCCGGTATGGAAGGCGGGAACGCCTTGGCAGACGTCATTTCCGGCAAGGTAACCCCTTCCGGTAAATTGACTGATACCTGGGCTGTGGATTATGAGGACTATCCGTCTTCGGATACCTTTAGCAGTAACGATGGAAACACCGACACAGAAACATATACGGACGATATTTATGTTGGGTATCGGTATTTTGACAGTTTCGGCGTTGAACCGGCGTACGAGTTTGGTTTTGGCTTGTCGTACACCACGTTCGACACGGAAATCAATTATGTTCAGGCGGATGAACAGACCGTCACTGTAAATGCGACGATCACCAACACGGGAGATACATATTCCGGAAAGGAAGTCTTGGAAGTATACTTCTCCGCTCCGGGCGGCAAAGTGGAAAAACCTTATCAGGAGCTTGCAGGATACGCCAAGACGGACGAATTGGCCCCGGGCGCCCAACAGACCCTGACCGTCTCTTTCCCGGTTACGGAGATGTCCTCCTATGATGAGGATCAGGCAGCGTACATACTGGAACGCGGCATGTATACCATTCAAGCGGGGAATTCCTCCCGCAATACAGTGGTTGGCGGCGTTCTCAATGTCAATAAGACCGTTGTCACGGAACAGCTCAGCCATCAGCTGGCCCTTCCGGACGATGTGGAACTCGAACCAATCAGCCCGAATGCGCCGGCCACGATGTCTGCAAAAGCGGCAAATAGCGCAGATATGCAGATCATCAATTTGGATGCATCAAAAATTGAAACCGTAAACAATGCTTCCCCATATGATGACGAAACCGTCGCCACCTATCGGGTAGAGGGCGAAGAAATTGAAGCGAACAGTTTTAACGGCAGCCATCCGGTAGAGGAAGTTACGGTTGCAAAGATTGAAAATCCGAATCTGAAAGATGTCTATGATGGAAAATACAGCCTGGAAGAGTTTGTCGCGCAAATGAGCGTAGAGCAGCTCGCCACCCTCGCGGAAGGGATTGGCTGGAGCAGCGGCGGAACACCGGTCATCGGTTCCGAATCCGATTCCGTCCCCGGCGCGGCAGGTGAAACCACGAAGAATTATCTCAAAGATTTGGGTATCCCCAACATCGTTTTGGCGGATGGCCCGGCGGGCGTCCGCATTTCCCAAAGCTTTGAAGGAGAAGACGCAGAGACCGGTGAAACACAGACCTACTACCAGTTCTGCACCGCATGGCCGATCGGAACTTTGCTCGCTCAGACGTGGGATAAGGACTTGATCGAAGAGATGGGCAAAGCGTTTGGCGAAGAGCTGGAAGAAATGGGCGTCACCCTTCTGTTGGCTCCCGGCATGAATATCCACCGCAATCCGCTGTGCGGCCGTAACTTCGAGTACTATTCCGAAGATCCATTGGTCGCCGGTATGACCGCTGCATATGAGACTCGGGGCGTTCAGTCCAACAAGGGCGTCGGCGTTACTCTAAAACACTATGCGGCGAACAACCAGGAAAACAACCGCAACGCAGTGGATACGTTTGTCACTGAACGCGCCCTGCGTGAGATCTACCTCAAGGGATTTGAAATCGCGGTTAAGAATGCACAGCCGATGGCGCTGATGACCTCTTATAACCTCATCAATCATGAGCCGGCGGCGGACAGCTATGATCTGTGCACCGACATCGCGCGCGGCGAATGGGGCTTTGAAGGCGTCATTATGACCGACTGGGGCGGCGGACAGTCCCATCCGGACATCTCCATGCATGCAGGCAATGACCTGATTATGCCCGGTGGTTCAACCTCTACCATTATTTCCGGTGCAATGAATGTCCCGGCGAAGTTCAATGAGGACGGTTCCATCGCCGTTGAGAAAGTCAGCAGCGGTTGGGGTCCGACAAAGGACACCGAAATGTGGAACGATTTTGTTCCGGTAAAGTATGCGCAGGGCGAATCCTGCGGTGTGCAGGGATGCACCGAAACCACTTATAAGCATTCGCACGACGCGAGCAATAAGATCGTCTACGAAGGCTCGTATAAGGAAGATACCATTACCAAGGGCGACATCCAAAAGAGTGCAATCAATATCCTCAATATCATCATGCAGTCCAATAATATGGGCAGCGTACACGGCGTAGAAATCAACCCCTATCTGGACCAGTTCGACGATCTGAAAGAGTACATAACCGTTGAGAAGTCCGATGTTTTGGGCGGCGGTTACACCATGACCCAGATGCCGGAAGAGAACGGCGGCTGGTGGAAGGTCGAGAACAAGGGCGGCGCAACGTTGGGTGTGATGGACAAAGACATCATCATCGAAAAGGACGGTTATGCGTTTAAGGATCTAAACGGAAATGGCAAAGTGGACATCTATGAAGATTGGCGGCTCGACACCGAAGTCCGTGCACAGGATCTGGCTGAAAAGATGGTTGCGGACGGCGAGGAAGGCATTGCAGCCATCGCCGGCTTGATGTTGTACAGCAGCCACCAGTCCGTACCGAGCGAAGACCTCACCGAAGCGCAACAGACCTTCCTGCGGGACGACAATGTACGCGCAGTACTGATTACCTCTGTCGAATCCCCGGAAGTAGCGGCAAAATGGAACAACAATGCACAGGCATTTGTGGAAGGACTTGGTTATGGCATCCCGATCAATACCAGTTCCGACCCGCGCCATGGAGCAAGCGGCAAGAGCGATCTGGAATATGTTGCAGGCCAAGGCGGCACCATCTCCCTGTGGCCGGATTCGATTGGACTTGCAGCGACCTTTGATCCGGAGATCGTCGAACGCTTTGGCGACATCGCCTCTCAGGAATACCGCGCGCTAGGCATTGCAACGGCCCTTTCCCCGCAGATCGACCTTGCAACAGAGCCCAGATGGTCCCGTGTAAGCGGTACCTTTGGCGAGAACAGCGACCTCGATACGGACATGGCCCGCGCCTATGTCGACGGCTTCCAGACCACGTATGACACCCTGAATCCTTGGGGCGATACCAGCGTCAACGCGATGGTGAAGCACTGGCCGTCCGGCGGACCTGAAGAGGGCGGACGCGACGGACACTATGGCTATGGCAAGTATGCGGTATATCCGGGCGACAATCTGGAAGAGCAAATTAAACCGTTCGTAGAGGGCGCCTTTGATCTGAATAACGGCACAGATTACGCCGCAGCGGTCATGCCGTACTACACCATCTCCTACAACCAGGCGCCGGACGGCACCAATGTAGGCAATAGCTACAACAAGTACATCATCACCGATTTGCTCCGTGAAAAGTATGGTTATGACGGCGTGGTTTGCACCGACTGGATGATTACCGCAGATGCAAAGGATGACGCTTCGTTTACCGGCAAATGTTGGGGCGTTGAGGACCTGACGGTTGACGAACGCCATTACCTGGCACTCCAGGCAGGCGTCGACCAGTTTGGCGGCAACAACGATAAGAACCCGGTCATTGCAGCGTATAACATGTGGGTAGAAGACTTTGGCAAGGAATCCGCAGATCAGCGCTTCGAGGATTCTGCACGCAGGCTTCTCCGCAACATCTTCAATCCGGGCCTTTTTGAGAATCCATATCTGGACCCAGTGGAATCTACAGAAATTGTTGGCAACGAAACGTTTATGGCAGAAGGCTATGACGCTCAGGTCAAGTCTGTAGTCATGCTGAAGGATACCAACGGCGCGATCGTTCCGGCCGCAGAGGATGAGAAAGAAACCGTCTATCTGCCGAAAGAAGACAATGGCAAGTACTGCATGAACGAAGAGATCGTTTCCAAGTATTACGACATCACGGACAATCCGGACGAGGCAGATTTTGCAATCGTAGCGATGGATGCGCCGAATGGCGGCAGCGGTTACAGCCAGGCCGACCTGGAAGCAGGCGGAAACGGATATGTGCCGATCACCCTGCAATACGGCGAATATACTGCCGATACTGCGAGAGACCCGAGCATTGCAGCGGACCCTGGTGCTGAATTTATCGATTCGGAGACAGGCGAAGTGGTCTATGTCGATGAGGTCGACAACCGCAGTTATAAGGGCAAGACCGTCACGGCCAGCAACTACTCTGAGTTGGAAAAACTCCAGGAGACCAGAGACGTTATGGGCGAAAAACCGGTTGTAGCGTACGTGAAGGTCAGCAACCCGATGGTATTCTCCGAGGTAGAGCCGCTTGCAGATGCAATCGTACTGGGCTATGGTATTCAGGATCAGGCGGCAATGGAGATCATCTCCGGTACAACGGAACCTTCCGGCCTCCTGCCGATGCAGCAGCCGGCCAATATGGAAACCGTTGAAGCGCAGTTCGAGGATGTCCCGCAGGATATGGAATGCTATGTGGACTCCCAGGGCAACACCTATGACTTTGGTTACGGCCTCAACTGGTCCGGCCAGATCTTTGACGAACGCACCGAAAAGTATGCCGACTTCTCCGGAACAGACTTCCATCAGAAGCCCGTCATGCTCTTCACTAAGAATGTAAAAGTATTTGTCAACGGCGAAGAAAACAAGATCGCAGAACTCACAGGCCGGCTCACCGGCAACTTTGAGGATGGCGAGGAAGTCACAGTGACGTTCCAGCCGTATGCGAACGGTAGAGAGTTCTCCCGGATCTCACTGAATGGTAAGAACATCGACTTTACCAATACCAAGGAATACTCGTATACCTTTACGTATGATGCGGACGACAAGTCCACGCAACGCAACTTTGCGTTTGTTATCGTGGATAAGCAGGTTCTCAAAGCAACCATCGATGCGGCCAATGCCTGCGGCGATGAAGTGGCGGCAGCGATCCCAGAAGTTCAGGAAATTTTCAATACCGCCCTGGACGCAGCAAACAAAGTCTACGGAGACATTCACGCAACACAGGCAGAGATTGACGAGGCGTGGAGTAACCTGATGGATGCCCTGCACTTATTGAGCTTTGAAGAGGGCGACACCAGCGCTTTGGAAAACCTGATCGAAGTGGCAGAACTTATGGATCTGGATGAGTTCTTCGGCGACAAGGACGCCTTTGCAGAAGCACTTGCCGCGGCAAAAGAACTTGTCAAGGAGGAACATCCGTTGGCAGCCGAGGTAGATGAAGCGTATAATAACCTGTACAATGCAATTATGGGCTTGACGCGTGTGGCAGATAAGGACTCGCTACAGGCAGTCGTCGATAAGGCGAAGAGCCTGGATCTCTCCAAGTATATCGACAACGATGCCAAGGCAGCGTTGCCAGCCGCCATCGAAGCAGCACAGGATGTGCTCAATAATGAAGAAGCAACGCAGGACGAAGTGGATGAACAGGCAAAAGTGTTGAACGCGCTTCTCATGGATCTGCGCAAGAAGGCCGATAAGAGCGAACTGAACAGCATTCTGAGCAAAGCACAGGCGATTGACACCAGCAAGTACACAACGAAATCTGTGGCCGCGCTCGAAGACGCTATCGACGATGCTCTGGCAGTGATCGACGATAAGGATTTGACCGAGGAGGACCAGGCGGTGGTCGATCGGGTGGCCAAAGCGTTGAACCGTGCTTACAACGGCCTTGTCGAGAAGAACGGCAGTTCCAGCTCAGGTTCCAGCGGTAAAAAGTCCTCGGGCGGAAGCTCTGCATCCACAGGCAACACCTATGGTTCCACTGGGACAGCAGTGGTTGGCGCAGCAACCGCAACGCAGAACGTCGCAAAGGTTGTCTCCGACACAACGGTCGATTTTACTCTAAAGAGGGGCAGCGCATACTGCTTCAAGATGACCGTCACCGGCACAAATGTGGCGCCAAACTTTACGGTTGGCAACGGCAGCGTTTTAAAGACGCAATTCCTCTCCAAGATTGGCAACGATTATTACTATCGAGTCTATGCGGTTGGCACGCCGGGCCAAAGCACGGGTGTTTATACAACGCTGGCTGGCCAGAATGCGGTGAAACACTGCACAGTGACAGTGGGCTAAGAATTCCCGCGAACAATGTACAAGTACAAAGAGCGCAGTATTCCCGGGGAAAGAACGAAAGGCTTGACGTACTTGTTATAAGCATGGATTGTACGGCGCTTGGGAAGCCTCTTTGCGAAGGATGGAAGGGGTTTCCCCCTCCCCGGTCAACACGGTAAGATTACCGGCCGTGTGGTACGCATGGTAGGAAAAGGACGACAAACGGCAAAAAGAAAATTTTACTCCGGAACCCTCCACCAATACGGTGGAGGGTTCTCTTCTTCTGTAAATAGAAAAGAGGGTGGCCCAAAAGGGTGAAATGACGGAAGAATTCTCTCGTTTTTTTAGAAACTCTGGTATTTTTTTGGCCCAAAAAAGACAGACAATGGAGTATGTTCGCATAAGTACAGTATCTATCAGTAAAACAGCGAAAGAAAAGTAAAGAAAATTACAACAAATGAAAGAGCCCTATCTAACGATAAAGAGAAATACAGAGTTAAAAAATGACACTTGAAATAGAATGTCATTTCTTTTAGATAAAAGAGGATACCCCTTGCCCTTGAATTGAACAATTCGTAGTTTTGAGACGCCCTCATTTTGATTCATAAAGGGCGTGTTTTCCCATCACGGAAGCTTCCTCCTTTTTCAAGGCAAATCCGTTTGTTCTTGCAGAAAGAACGGCAGTATGGTATAATCTTTTCAAATTTTAATATGGGGAATGAAGGTCTCCCCCGGCGTTTGTCGAAACCGCTTCATAAGCTGATGACTTCTGTGATGGTTGATCGCAGGGGCATTGGCTTTTTTTATGCCCTTGCATAGGAAATATGGATGTTCAGCTGGCGTTCCTCAAAGGGGATGGTTTGGAAAGCGGTATGGATGGATGTAAGAGTCTGGAGGTGCAGGTATGTTATTGAGTCTCGCTTTCATTTTTCTCTGCGGCATGTTGTTTGGAGGGATTTTTGAAAAATTGCGGCTTCCTCCCCTATTGGGAATGCTTTTTGCAGGCATTCTTTTGGGGCCTTATGTGTTTGATTGGCTGGACCCGATGCTTTTGTCAATTTCCGCCGACCTGCGGCAAATCGCCCTCATCATCATATTGACCCGTGCGGGGTTAAATCTGAACGTTTCCGATCTCAAAAAGGTAGGCCGTCCAGCGGTACTGATGTGCTTTTTACCCGCATCTTTTGAGATTGCAGGGATGCTTTTGCTTGCGCCAAAGCTTTTGGGAGTAAGCCTGCTGGATGCAGCGATTTTAGGAACCGTGATTGCAGCTGTTTCCCCTGCGGTAGTTGTTCCAAAGATGCTTAAATTGATGGATGAGGGGTACGGCGTCAAGCAGGGGATCCCACAGCTGATAATGGCTGGGGCTTCAGTGGACGATGTGTTTGTCATCGTATTATTTACATCCTTTACGGGGCTGGCCAGCGGGAGTGCTTTCTCCCCGTTTGACTTTGTACGGGTTCCGACCTCTATTTTTCTGGGGATGGCTGTCGGGGTTCTTTGTGGGCTCCTGTTGTCCCAGCTGTTTCGAAAGATACACCTGCGGGACAGCCTTAAAGTACTTCTACTTTTAAGTCTGTCCTTTCTATATGTTACACTGGAGGATGCGATTCCAGGTGCAATCGGATTTTCTGGGTTGCTGGCTGTCATGAGTACGGGGGTTATGCTGCAAAGAGGGCGCAGTGCGGTAGCAGATCGCTTGTCGGCCAAGTATTCCAAGCTCTGGGTAGCGGCGGAATTGTTGCTATTTGTCCTCGTCGGTGCAACGGTGGACATCCAGTATGCATTGGCCTCGGGACTTGCGGCGGTCGCTCTACTTTTTGGAGTGATGGGATTCCGGATGTTAGGCGTGTTTGTTTGCCTGTTGGGCACAAAATTACAGATGCGGGAACGCCTCTTCTGCATGTTGGCATATATGCCAAAAGCGACAGTACAGGCTGCCATCGGTTCCATTCCCCTCTCCATGGGACTCTCCTGCGGCAATATTGTGTTGACAGTCGCTGTGTTGGCGATCTTAATTACGGCGCCATTAGGGGCTTTCGCCATTGACCACACCTACCGGAAACTCCTGTCCAGGGATACCCATGAATCCCCTGTGTGATTTTTTGTCCCTCTCCCCCATCCAAGAAAATCACACGTTTTTTATAGAATCACCGGAAAATATGCAATTTTTTATGAAAAACATTTGAAAATAAATGCAAAATGGATAAAAACAAAAAGAATTGTTACCACAAAAATAGTGATTGTTGTGTTTTTTTATGTACGAGATTATACTATTTTTGAAAGCAATATAAAACTCGATGACATTATTGTAGTGGGCAGTGTTTTTTCGGTTTCCCTTTTCAGCTGAAGAAACAGCTACAAAGCCCCTCCAGGGAACGAAGAAGGGATTTCCCCACGTGGTACATGGACATTCTCTGGAAAGCGGTCTTTGGGAAGCGGACCCTTTGGCGTCCATTGAGTAGATCGCAGAGCGGAGACTGCTGCGGAATTCCCACAGCGGCAGATGCGGGCTTGCCCCGGCGGTGATAGCCGACCGTCCAGAGACAATTGTAGGCGCATTGCCGACGCCGGCCGCGGAGAGACGCTGTGCGTCGGAGGTGTGAAATCATGAATCAAAGCAACAAGCCAGCTAGTATCAACCAGGAACGCAGCCAATGGATCAATCGCGCCTTGATTTTGAACCTTCTTCGGCAAGAAGGTATTTGTTCGCGCGCAACGCTGTCGCGCCTATCGGGGCTGAAACAGGCAACCATCACCAATATCGCAGGGGAACTGATCCAATGCGGCCTTGTGGTGGAGACCGGATTGATTGCCGGGGCGAAAGGACGGCGCTCCATCGGCGTGACTTTGAACGATGCGCGATATAAAGTCGTCGGCATCCGTATGACGCGCGATCAGTTTTATGTCAGTTTGGTGGGAATTTCCGGAAAGATGTATGAGATTCGGCCCTATCGCATTGAAGCGGAGGAGACGCCGCAGTCGATCTTATCACGCATACGTGCCGCTATTGGACAGCTTGATCAGGAGTATCCGAAGTCGGAACTCCTGGCTGCTTGCTTGGCCATGCCCGGACCGTATCGAGAAGATTTGGACCGCCTGTTGTTTGTGACGGAGCGGACGGGATGGCAGAATTTCCCCATCCATGCAGTGCTATCCGAGGGGTTGGAGATGCCGCTCTATGTGCTCAACGATGCCAAGGCAAGTGCTTTTGCTCAGCTCTGGTTCCGCTGGCAGGAACCGGCGGTACAGAACATGGCGTATGTCCTTGCGGGCCAAGGCGTAGGCTGCGGTATGGTAGCCGGCGGCAAGCTTGTTTTGGGACAGCGCGGAATCGCTGGAGAATTTGGGCACAGCAGCATCAAATTTGACGGCCCGCTCTGCGAATGTGGAAATCGGGGATGCTTGGAAAAATATTGCTCCCTTTCTGCGCTTCGAGCAGAAATTTTGCGCCTGTTGCGCACACGGAGAAACTCCTGCTTGAAGGATGATGATTTGAGCAATGCATCCATTGCACACGCGGTTCAGAACGGAGATCCCGTAGCAGTCCAGGCATATGAGAAGGTTTGTGAGCTGCTGGCTGCGGGCGTTATCAGCTTGGTAAATCAGCTCAATCCAGGTTTGATCGTTCTGGGGGATGAATTGGTGGATATTTGTCCACCGCGCCTTCTGGAGGTCGTTCGCCGGTGTGTACGCAAAGGTGTGAATGATCTGATTTATCGGGAGCTGTCCATTGAGGTCAACCATCTTGAGGAAAGTCCAGCCCTATTGGGGGCGGGCGCTTATGCGGCGCAACAGGTGTTGGCAAATCCCGGCGTTTTAATTCATGCACGGGAGGAATCCCCTGTAGAAAATGAAGAAGCGGTGGGACAGAAAGGCCGTGTGCGGGTATCAATATAATGAAAAAATGAAAAGAGGTTCATACTTAAAAAAGCGGTGCAAAGGCCCCGGAATTCCACGAACTCCGGGGCCTTTGCGTTTAGCAGCCGTCTTTTTTCACCGGTTCAAATCGTCATACAGGCGGTGAATTCCTCGCCGGATGACGTCGGACCGAGTAGTATTCCATGCTTTTGCACAGGTATCGAGTTCATGGAGAACAATCTGATTCATACGCACTCGGATCATGGTATCCATTGGGAATTCGGGGTGCCGCCCTGGTTTCTTTCGGATCGTCACAGTATCACCCCCAGCGTGTAGCTACAGGAATAGTATAAAACAAGCTTCTACATTTCCACTGGATACCGGAGGAATCTTCCGGGTAACAGATAATCTTAGGAATTTTCTGCCGGATTGGAAGCGCAGGATTGAAAAAAGTTCTGGCGAAGAGGAGGGAAGCGGGATCTTCTCAAGCAGGATGCAAAACCGCCGTCTCCCAAGAAAGAGGACAGGGGTTGTAACGATTGAAAACAGCATCCCTTACCATCCCGTAGGGGGGCTACAGGTCTGATTCTATTTCCAAAATTTTTGAGTTGTGGTAAAGGAGAAGCCGGCTTCCTGAAGAGCGCTTTGTCGGGTAAAGCTTGTTTCATAGAGGGGATGGGACCGTGGCTACCAGAAAGGGGAAGAACACAACTTGGAGGCCGCCCTCCATGCAGAGAGCGTGGATTAAAATGTACATGTCGGGCATTGTACCGACCCTTTGTCCCCATCGCTCCGTATGGAGGTAGTAAATTGGAATGCAAAGCGGCCATTGAGATGGGCGGCCTGCCCTCTGTCACCCTCTATGAGGAGGGAGTAGATTGAAATATCGTTAAAGGACACGGCCACATGATGTCCGCCAAACGTCCCCCTTCATGCAGAGAGTATGGATTGAAATCTGAATGGGACCTTAAGGCACAACTATGGAAACGTGTCACCCTCCATGAGAAGGGAGTAGATTGAAATATCGTTAAAGGACACAGACACATGATGTCCGCCAAACGTCCCCCTTCATGCAGGGGGCATGGGTTAAAACCTGAATGGGACCTTAAGGCACAACATGGAAATGCGTCACCCTCCATGAGGAGGGGGTAGATTGCAATATCATTAAAGGACACGGCCGCATGATGTCCGCCGAGCGACCCCCTTCATGCAGAGGGCATGGGTTGAAACCTGAATGGGACCTTAAAGCACAACATAGAAATGCGTAACCTCCATGAGGAGGGAGTAGATTGAAATATCGTTAAAGGACACGGCTACAAGATGTCCGTCGAGCGTCCCCCTTCATGCAGGGGGCATGGGTTAAAACCTGAATGGGACCTTAAAGCACAACATAGAAATGCGTCACCCTCCATGCGGAGGGGGTAGATTGCAATATCATTAAAGGACACGGCTGCATGATGTCCGCCGAGCGACCCCCTTCATGCAGAGGGCATGGGTTGAAACCTGAATGGGACCTTAAGGCACAACATAGAAATGCGTCACCCTCCATGCGGAGGGGGTAGATTGCAATATCATTAAAGGACACGGCTGCATGATGTCCGCCGAGCGACCCCCTTCATGCAGAGGGCATGGGTTGAAACCTGAATGGGACCTTAAAGCACAACATAGAAATGCGTCACCCTCCATGCGGAGGGGGTAGATTGCAATATCATTAAAGGACACGGCTGCATGATGTCCGCCGAGCGACCCCCTTCATGCAGAGGGCATGGGTTGAAACCTGAATGGGACCTTAAAGCACAACATAGAAATGCGTCACCCTCCATGCGGAGGGGGTAGATTGCAATATCATTAAAGGACACGGCTGCATGATGTCCGCCGAGCGACCCCCTTCATGCAGAGGGCATGGGTTGAAACCTGAATGGGACCTTAAAGCACAACATAGAAATGCGTCACCCTCCATGCGGAGGGGGTAGATTGCAATATCATTAAAGGACACGGCTGCATGATGTCCGCCGAGCGACCCCCTTCATGCAGAGGGCATGGGTTGAAACCTGAATGGGACCTTAAAGCACAACATAGAAATGCGTCACCCTCCATGCGGAGGGGGTAGATTGCAATATCATTAAAGGACACGGCTGCATGATGTCCGCCGAGCGACCCCCTTCATGCAGAGGGCATGGGTTGAAACCTGAATGGGACCTTAAAGCACAACATAGAAATGCGTCACCCTCCATGCGGAGGGGGTAGATTGCAATATCATTAAAGGACACGGCTGCATGATGTCCGCCGAGCGACCCCCTTCATGCAGAGGGCATGGGTTGAAACCTGAATGGGACCTTAAAGCACAACATAGAAATGCGTCACCCTCCATGCGGAGGGGGTAGATTGCAATATCATTAAAGGACACGGCTGCATGATGTCCGCCGAGCGACCCCCTTCATGCAGAGGGCATGGGTTGAAACCTGAATGGGACCTTAAAGCACAACATAGAAATGCGTCACCCTCCATGCGGAGGGGGTAGATTGCAATATCATTAAAGGACACGGCTGCATGATGTCCGCCGAGCGACCCCCTTCATGCAGAGGGCATGGGTTGAAACCTGAATGGGACCTTAAAGCACAACATAGAAATGCGTCACCCTCCATGCGGAGGGGGTAGATTGCAATATCATTAAAGGACACGGCTGCATGATGTCCGCCGAGCGACCCCCTTCATGCAGAGGGCATGGGTTGAAACCTGAATGGGACCTTAAAGCACAACATAGAAATGCGTCACCCTCCATGCGGAGGGGGTAGATTGCAATATCATTAAAGGACACGGCTGCATGATGTCCGCCGAGCGACCCCCTTCATGCAGAGGGCATGGGTTGAAACCTGAATGGGACCTTAAGGCACAACATAGAAATGCGTAACCTCCATGAGGAGGGGGTAGATTGAAATATCGTTAAAGGACACGGCCGCATGATGTCCGTCGAGCGTCCCCCTTCATGCAGGGGGCATGGGTTAAAACCTGAATGGGACCTTAAAGCACAACATAGAAATGCGTAACCTCCATGAGGAGGGAGTAGATTGAAATATCGTTAAAGGACACGGCCACATGATGTCCGCCGAGCGTCCCCCTTTAAGCAGAGAGCATGGATTGAAATTGTCTTTCGTCCTTCGTTTCTTCCGCTAGTGCTGCGCCACCCTCCGCATGGAGGGTGTGGATTGAAATAGGTTGCCAGTGACGATGACAAATATACAAAATGCCACCCTCTATGCGGAGAGTATAAATTGAAATTTTCCACCCCAAAAGGTCAAAACTGGATTGTGGGATCATCCTTCATGCGGAGAGTGTGGACGGAAAGGAAAGTCGTGCCGGTATGTACTTACGAGGTTTACGCATTACCCACACTCTCCATGTGTAGGGGGTGGCTTGCAATGCTCTTGCTTTGTCAACCTTTATCCCTCCTGTTAATGTCACCATCCTTGTGGGGGCGTTATTTGGGAATCATTTTCGTCACCTTGTTCCCTGCGTGATCGCGGGCATAAAAGGGATAGCCTACAGACTTACGATTGAAAAATTGAGCGTTTCTTTGCGCATGGAAGGAAAATCCGCTCCCAATTGTACCTTTCGTAAACGCGCTAGCGGTGTATTCTCCGGATGTATTGGCAGCACGGACAAGAGCCTTATCGTTGCCTGTATCCTGGAAAAATAGATAGAGGTTGCCGTCTTGCACCTGCCGTTGTGCTTCGATAGTAGGGGTGGAGGGGACTTCCGTCGGATGGGTCCAATTGTCGCCGGAAAGCTTGGACGTATCATAGGCCAAGGCAGCGCCAATGTCCAACATACCGCCTGTGGAAACCAACCCTGTCAAACTGGCCAAGGGTTTGACAGAGGCGAGTAGAATTTCTTTGACATCTGCGAGGGTAATCCCATCAAACTGGGTATAGATCATGGCTGCTGCCGCGGTCACCATTGGCGCCGCCATAGAGGTGCCAGTCATGTAGCTATAGCGGTTGCCAGGCGTAGTGCTGAGGATGTGCGTACCTGGAGCCGCCAAGTCAACAGAAGATGCGCCGTAGTTGGATGTGTGGTGTAGAGCACCGTCGTAACAAAGATTGGCTACCGAAAGGATATTGTCCAGATTGTACGAGGCGGGATAGGTGGGGGATAAATCTATATTTGCCGAGTCATTGCCTGCCGCTACAATAAACAGCATGTTGGATTCGGCGATCGCTTGGTAAAGGGCGCGGTCATTTTTGGAAGAGGAAAGGCTCAGGTTACAGATGGAGGCTCCATTGGCCTCTGCATAATGGATGGCCTGAATCAGGGAAGCGGTTGTACCGCTCCCGTCCGAACCGCCCAGCGCTTTGACCGGCATGATTTTCACGCGTTCCCCAGGGATAATGCCGGAAATTCCGATCTGATTGTCCGATGAGGCGGCGATGGTTCCTGCACCGTGGGTGCCGTGGCTATCCTCATCCCCTGTGTAAACCTGGTTGGTATGATCGTAGAAGTTCCAGCCGTGTACGTCGTCGATGTAACCGTTGCCGTCGTCGTCTATCCCATTCCCAGGAATTTCGTCCTCATTGACCCAGATTGCGCCGGCCAGATCCTCATGGGTATAGTCGATGCCGGTATCGAGCATGGCGACAATGACAGAACGCTTGCCCCCGTTGTAGCGCTTCCATGCTTCCTCAACGTTGACATCGATACCTGCTACAGCGGTAGAGAGGTTGTTGGTAGACCGGAGTTGCAATGTAGCAGCGTTTCCAGAGGAATCCCACCAGCCAAAATGCTGCGTCAGAATCTCATCGAGCACCGGGAAATGGCTTTTTTGGTCCGGTGCTTGAAAGGTTCCATCGTTGGACAGCGCCCATTGTTTTCCAAACCATGCGTCGTTGACAGAAACTTCCTGTTCGCTATAGGTATAATTCGGCTGTACCAGAAGAACCTGTTGATCTTGAGAAAGCTGCTCTAGTCCCTTGGCCAGAGCTTCCTTGGTTTGGAAGGAATGGACCTGGTAACTGCCATCCTGATAGAACGCCAGAACTTCGTTATTTTCATATGTATCCAGATCCGTTTCAACAACCGCAGAAGGCTTGGCCGCGGTAAGGGAGCTGGCGGCGGCTAAGGCGGATCTGCCGAAGACTGGAACGGCCAACAAGAAGGCCAAAAAAAGGGCTATTTGCCGGGGCTTCATGGAATATCATCATCCTTTCTGTTCAATTCCTTTGTCAGGGAGGGTTTAAAATGCTGGTGGCTTTTAATCGTTGGATTGGGTGGAAGTTCCATCTAAATCGTAACGGGTTTCTTTGAAGAGAGCTTGAAGAATCCGTGGAGGTTCCGGGAATTTTATTGGATGATTGAGCGTTGTGGCCCGGTCCAACGGCGCAAAATCAAAAAGGGGATGGACTTTTACTAAAAAATGGGTATGATAAGAGTAAGGAAATACTGAGAAAAGGACGATGAAGAAATGAAACGTATTGCACCGGAGGTATGGAAAGAAGATCTGGCGGAGTTTCGCGAAAAGACGGACCAATTTTATGAGGGACAGCTGGACAAAGCAGCCTATAAGGGCTTTTCCGGCGGCTATGGAAGTTATGCCCAAAGGGGTGGAAAGGCCAGCATGCTCCGGCTGCGTTTGGCAGGCGGACGGCTGACAAAAGACAAACTGAAGTTTATTGCGGATTCGATTGCAAAGCACCACATCGACCGGGTACACTTGACTACCTGTCAGACGGTGCAGCTTCATAATCTGCATCCAGAGGCAATTTATGATATTGTGGAGTCCGCGCTCGATCACGGAATTGTGACACGCGGCGGCGGCGGCGATTTCCCGAGAAATGTGATGGTGTCCCCGCTTTCCGGCGTTGAGCAGGGGGAGTACTTTGACGTACTGCCCTATGCGGAAGCGGCGGGCGAATATTTGCTAACCTTTATTAAAGCGGAAAAGATGCCAAGGAAACTGAAGGTCGGTTTTTCCAATAGCCCGGCAAATCAGACCCATGCGACCTTCCGCGACCTGGGATTCGTAGCGCGCCCGGACGGAACCTTTGATGTGTATAGTGCAGGCGGGCTGGGAAATAACCCCCGTATGGGCTTGCAGGTTGCACAGGGCGTTTCCCCATCCAAGATTCTGTACTATATCTGTGCGATGCGTGATACCTTTATCGCCTATGGCAACTATGAAAAACGCAACAAGGCCAGAACGCGTTATATGCAGGAGACCTTGGGGGAAGAAGGGTACGTCAAAGCGTACCAGGAAAAGTTAAAGGCGGTCTTTGAACGCCACAACGACTTGGATCTCAACATCACCCCCACTTCCATCGCAAAGAAGGGCGATGGTTCGACAGCGGAAGGAAAACGGGTGATCCCGCAAAAGCAGGACGGCCTGTATGCCGTGCAGTACCATCCGCTCGGCGGATGTCCGGCCCCGTCCAAACTGGGCGAGCTGTACGATGTGATTCGAGATATGGAAGATGTAGAGCTTCGTATCGCGCCGGATGAGACCCTGTATATCATTCATTTGACAGGGGAAGAGGCAAAAAGGGTTCTCGCCGCTACAGAGGACGGCGCACAAAGTCTAGTGGAGACGTCGGTAGCCTGCATAGGGGCGTCCATTTGCCAGGTTGGCTTGCGGGACTCACAGGAACTTTTGGCGGCAATTGTACGGGAGACCCGTGCAGCCGGAATTCCCGATGGAGCTCTCCCCCAGGTGCATATTTCTGGATGTCCTTCCTCGTGTGGGACCCATCAGATCGGCGAGATCGGTTTCCATGGTGGCGTGAAAATGGTCAATAAAGTGGCAACGCCCGCCTTTACATTGCATCTGAATGGCTGTGATACCCAGGGAGTAGAACAGTTTGGCGAGCAAGTCGGTATGATTCTTCAGGAAAATATTCCAGCTTTTCTGGTTGAACTGGGGAAGACAGTGGCTGCAACAGGAGGAACCTACCAGGAATGGAAGAAGGAACATGCCGCGCAGGTACGAGCCATTGCAGAGAAATATCTGGTCAAGTAAATGCGATTTTTACTTGTATCGGTGTGGACTGAGAGTAGAGAGGCCCTCCCAAAAAGGAGGGCCTCTCTTTTTCGATGGATTCCTAAGTAAAAAGGGAACAACCGCTTTGATTTTCCAGGGGAATTGTATAAAAAGTATAGATTTTTCTGGCTAAATACAATAATATAAGAAAAATATTTGCATAATAGCGGAAAAAATTTGGATTATTATATCATTTTCGATAAAGATATTGACAAAATTCAACAGATTTGTTTTAATATTTAATGAAGTTAATCGGATAAATAAATTGATTCGAAAGGCTCATAAGTCGCCGATAGAAATATGTTCATGAATGATACATAAGACGGCGAGCAAATAAATAGCTTATAAGTTCTTTTCTTCATATTCCTTCCCAAATAGCTGAAGCCGGCTCCGTGTTTTACCTCCCGGAGCCGGATGAAAGCTTTCCCTTATTGGGAAGGGCGGATTATTCGAATTCATACATTCCTTCTTAATAAAATATTTCACAGCAACGGCAGGGGCGAATTCACCCCTGCCGTTGCTGTTTGCTGAGGCTGAAGCCCTGTGCAGAAAAGATGACAAAAAGCAGGGGAATCGCAAAAAACTGTTACCTTTTCAAATGGCTTTGTTTCCCCTTATCAAGAATATAAATTCAACCAGTTCTTTTAACTGCTGGAAATAGGAGCCAGGGTTCACGGCCCAGCCAAAGAATGAAAATATGGGGAGTCAGGTTTCAGCTCCGAGGCTGGAATGAAAAAGAGGAAGAATTGCCAGTTTGTTCAAAAAAGAAATCGAATTCAAATAGATTGTTAGGCATAGAGACATATTTTTTGATATAAAAAAATGAAATACAAAAAATATTCTTACAGAGGCAAAAAATGCAAGAGAAACGCAATATTTTCTATTGACATAAAGAAGTATTTTTGGTTCTATTGTTGTAGAGCTATTAATTTGAAGAATAAATTCATTGCAAAATGAATTGACAGAAAAGAGGGATGCCCATGCAGAAAAGGAAGCCCTAAAGGGAGCTGTAAGCAGTGTGGACTCGGAGATAAGGAGGATCAAAAGTGAAAGCAATGAAGAAGAAATGGTTGTCCATATTACTGGCGGCGTCCATGCTCTTTTCACCGTCGTACTTGTTGACGGGAAACGCGCAGGCGCTGGCAACAGAAGCGGGAACCTCCAAAACCGTCCAGGCAGCGCCGATTGACCAAGAGGTTTACGAGGCGGAAGAGGCCTCCCTTATCAACGCGGTTACGGCCAAAAATCTGGACGACTTCTCAGGCGACGGCTTTGTCGATGGCTTGGGGACTGGCTCCAAAGTGACGTTTACCGTGGATGTTCCAGATGCAGGAGACTACGCGGTTCGTCTGCGCTATTCCAATGGCTCTGGAGAAAATAAGACTATAAGCCTGTATGTGAACGGTGAAAAGGTTCGAACAACTACGTTGTCAAAGATGATCAATTGGGACACCTGGGGGGCGCAGACAGAAAATGTGCCGCTACAGGCAGGTGAGAATACCATTGCTTTTTCGCTCGACAGCGGGGATACGGGTTCGGGTGTAAAGCTGGATTGTATTAGTCTAGCGTATATGTACGAGGCGGAAGAAGCGGAAGCCCTCAACGGGAATAAGGTGATGGCGGATCATCAAGGATATTCCGGCACGGGCTTTGCGGCTGGTTTTGAACAAAACGGCGCGGGTATCCGCTTCCATGTGGAAACCCCGGAGGCAGGCACCTACACCATGGTGGTGCGGTATGCGAACGGAAAGAACGATGCCTATGCGCAGAAACTGACCTGCTCCGTCAACGGCAACGCACAGAAGGTTCGCTTTAGCGACCTCGGCAGTTGGGAAGAGTGGGAAGACCGTACGGTCACCGTGGAGCTGAAGGAGGGAATAAACACCATTGACTTGGTCAAAAACAGCGATGATAGCGGTGGGATGAATGTCGACTACATCACGCTGAAAAAGGCCCAATGGACGTATATTGGCGACGTTGTCTCGGTGAAAAACGCCAGCGACAGCGAGCTGATCTTCGAATGCGACAACGCGGCGGTCAGCATCAAGTCCGTTTCCCCCAGCGCGCTAAAGATTTGGTGCGAACCCAGCAAGCGTTTTGACCGCAAATATGATTCCTTTGCCGTCCAGAACGAGGCGGTGGCTCCGGAAACCCTAACAGCGGAAGACCGGGGCGACCATTATATGGTTTCCACCGGCACGGTGGACGTGCAGATCGATAAGAGCCCGTTCCGCCTCACATATTGGGATAAGAACGGCCAGCTGCTCTGCGAGGGCGGCGAACAGAGCATGGGCTGGAGCACGGACGGAGAGATTTTGGTACAGAATAAAAAGCAGGCCGACGAGCGGTTCTGGGGATTGGGCGAAAAAACCGAGGCCTTTGAAAAGACCGGCCAGCGCCTGATTATGTGGAGCAATGACGGCCCCGGCCACGAGGGCGATTCCTATGTCCAGGAGACGGGGGAAGGCCGTTGGTATATGTCCGATCCCCACTTCATCAGCTCCAAGGGCTATTCGGTCTATTTTGACAACACGAGCCGCACCGTGTTCGATTTCGGCAAGACCGACCCGGACGCCTATTCCTTCGGTGCGCTGAATCCGGCCCCCGGCGGGGAGCTGTTGTACTATTTCATGTACGGTCCGTCCATGAAGCAGATTGCAAAGACCTTCACGGACATCATCGGGAAATCATACTTCGCGCCCGAATGGGGTTATGGAAACATCCAGTGCCATTACGGGTATACGCAGGCGGACATCGAGCGCGTGGCGCAGGCCTATCGCGATAAAGAAATCCCGTTGGATATGATGATGGCGGATATTGATTGGTATCAATACAAGTGTAGCCCGACGCAATGGAATACCACCAATTTCCCCGATCCCGAGGGGATGATTGGAAAACTCCATGATCTCAATGTACGTATGGGTGTGATAGACGACCCGAACGTTACGGATGCCCAGCCGGAGGATTACCCATACGGTGTGGAAAATGGCTACTTTATGCATAGCCGCACAGGCGACCAGAAGAATGTCATTTGGCCTTGGGGCGCTTCCTCCGGCTTGACGGACTTCTTTAACCCGGCAGCTCAGGAATGGTGGGGCGAACAGCACAACATGATCTTGGGGCAGGGTGTGGAAGGTTTCTGGCTCGACATGAATGAACCGGCGCGTATGCGCCCGGATTGGGTGGGCTGGAACGAGGAAGGCAAAGCGTGGGGCGATATTGAAGAACTTCACAATGTCTATGCCATCCAGCACAACGAAGCCATGTACAATAAGGTGACCGAAGACGGGAAGCGCCCGTTCCTGTTAACCCGCTCCGGTTTCACTGGGAGCCACCGCTATGTTTCTCCATGGACCGGAGACATCGGCTGCGGTTGGGAGGATATGTACCAGCAGATCCGCCTGGGCACCAGCTTGTCCTTGTCCGGTTTCAATTATTGGGGTTTCGACATCGGCGGATTCAACGGCACGCCTTCCAGCGACCAGTTCAAGCGCTGGATTCAGCTGGCCACATTTACCCCCATCCACCGCTTCCATTATTCTGTGGGGCTTCCCGCAAAAGAGCCCTGGGAGAACGGCGGCGAGGATGTAGCGCGCGAGTACATCAACCTGCGTTACCGCTTAATCCCCTATATGTATTCGCTTACAGCGGACAATATCATTGGAATCGGGATTGAAAAGGGCCTTGGAGAAGGCGGAACGGGCGTGCCGCTCGTGCGTCCTATGGCTATGGAATTCCAGGATGACCCGAATACTTACAGCATAGATACCCAGTTTATGAATGGCCCCAGTTTCCTGGTGGCCCCGGTGGTGGAAGATTCCACCGTCAAGGAGGTCTACCTGCCGGAAGGCGATTGGTACGATTACAGCAATGGCAAGACCGTTTATGGCGGTGGGGGGACGTTGCGCTATTCTGCGCCGGTTACGCTGCTCCCGGTCTTTGTCAAGGCGGGCTCGATTATCCCGATGCAGCCGGAGATGGAATATGTCGACGAAAAGCCGGTGGACGTCCTGACGCTGGACGTGTTCCCCACGTTGGAGGACGGCAGTTTTGACTTTGTCCTCTATGAGGATGACGGCGAAACAGACGCCTATAAGAATGGGGTATACACGACGACTCCGTATACCTGCAACGTCAAGGTGGACGGAGACGGCACGTCGATTTTCTTCCAAATCGGCGAACGCACCGGGAGCTACACAGATATTGCGCCGCGCAGCTACCTGATGCAGTTCCACAAGGCGGCGTATGAAGACGTCTCCGTCCAGCAGGACGGTCAGCCGCTTGTCGCCTATGACTCCCTGGAAGCGCTCCAGGCGGCGGAGTCCGGCTATTATGCTGATGCTTCCAGCGAGATCTGTTATGTGAAGGTGCCCGATACAGCCAAGGCATCCGCCATAACGCTGCACGGCACGTCGATCCCCACGTATGAATTCGAAGCGGAAGACGCGGAGATCCTGGGGAACGCGCAGAGCGAAACCGTATTCGGCGGCTACACAGGTTCTGGTTATGTGGCATGGCTGCACGATGCAGGAGACGGTGTGCGCTTTTCCAACATCAAAGTACCGGAGGAGGGCGACTATACGGTATTCCTGCGGTATGCCAACGGTTCCGGCGCGACACAGACGATGAGCGTCTATGCAAACGGAAACGAAGAGGACGCGCAGCAGGTGTTTTTCGCAAGTATGAAGGATTTCACCCTCTGGGATGAGGTTCCGGTGACCGTTCACCTCAACGCAGGGGAAAATACCCTTACCGTCCTTGTGCAGGAAGGCGATACGGCGAACATCAATCTCGACCGCGCGACGGTGAGCCGCGAGCCCATGGTTATGACTCAGATGCCTGTCCCGAACGGCGGCTTTGAAAACGGAAGCCTGGACAGCTGGACGGTGGAGAATATCTCTGGGACAGCGGGCCATGGCGTGGATAACAACGACGCGTTCGGCGGCAACTACAAGTTCTATTTCTACAACTCGGGCGCCTATGAGGGCCGGCTCAGCCAGACGGTTACAGGATTGCCGGATGGGGTCTACCGTGTGAATGCGACGGTCAAGATGTCCAATGCAGCGGCTGACATCAGCCGAATGGAGTTGACAGGCTATAACGGCGAGCAGGAGACTCTGGTCAATATCCCATTCAACAGCATTTATCAGAAATTCTCCACGGAGGTTGAAGTAACAGACGGCCAAGTTAATATCGCGTTTTATTGTAAGGCTCCTGGGAACACTTCCATGCAGATCGACAACGTGGAGCTGTGGAAGATCGACAGTGAGCGGCCGAGCGAAACCTATGCGATCCAGGTGGCGGACGGCCAGGAAGCTACTTTGACCGCGCCGGCGCAGGCCGTGTTGGGCGAAACAGTGACCGTTTCCGTCTCCAACATTCCGGAGGGCAAGACGGTGAAAGAAGTCAAGGCTGTTAGTGCAGATGGAATGGAGTTGGATGTCAGAAAAATTATTCCAGACAAGTCCTACAGCTTCGTGATGCCAGCTAAGGCGGTGACACTCTCCGTAGAGCTGATCGACATTGAAACCGTGGCCAAGGCAGTGGTCAGCCGCGATACAGTCACCCGCATTGAAGCGGAGGATTTCGACGAGCAGGGCGGCGACCCGGCCATGGGCGACAAGGCGGGCGTCAAGGTCGAAAGTTGCGGCGAAGGCGGCCAGAATGTCGGCAGTACGGACGCGGGCGACTACATGCTCTACCACAATATCTATGTTAAGGAAGCAGGCACCTATCAGTTCCGCCTTCGGGTTGCAAGCAACAATACCGACGGCGGCGTAGAGGGTTCTCCGGACGGAGTAACCATCGTCACAACTGCGGCGCCCGAGGGCGTAGTCGGCACAATCCCGTTTACGGGCGCATGGCAGACCTATACCGATATTTATCTGGATGTTCCTCTGGAAGCTGGCCTACAGACGATCCGATTTAATGTGACGCATGAGGGCTGGAATTTCAACTACTTTGATATTCAGGCCGAAGCAAAGGCAGTCGTCACACCGGACGGCGTGACAAAGATCGAAGCAGAGGACTTTGACGGCCAAGGCGGCGACCCGGCCATGGGCGACAAGGCGGGCGTCAAGGTAGAGAGCTGCGGCGAGGGCGGCCAGAATGTCGGAAGTACGGACGCAGGCGACTACTTCTATTATGACGACATCCTCGTCATGGAAAAAGGCACCTATCAGTTTACACTGCGCGTAGCAAGCCAAAATACCGAGGGCGGTGTACAGGGTTCTCCGAACGGCGTGTCCATCGTGACCACTGCAGCGCCGGATGGCGTGTCGGCCACCATTCCGTTTACAGGCGGCTGGCAGACGTATACTGACGTAAAAGTTATGGTTCCGTTGGAGGCAGGGCGTCAAACCATCCGCTTCAACGTGACACACGAGGGTTGGAACATCAATTATTTCACCATCTCCGTTCCGGTGGAAATACCGTCCTATGAAGAGGTCTCCATGGTCAACCGTTGGAAGAACCAGTATCTGACAGACGATGGAAGTGGCGTACTCAAGTACGCTGGAAATATCGACAGCGACAACATCGATGCATATAGCTGGGACTTTATTCCGGATGAAGATGGCTATTATACCATCCAGAACCAGGCGACTGGCAACTATATTGTCAATGATGGTTCCGGCTTTGCAGCTTGTATGGCTGAGAGCGGAGAGGGCGACTCCGGCAAGTGGATTCTTCGCAATGTGAGTGGATATACCAAGGTTACCAGTCTATTGGACGATACGCTCTCTTTGGCGCTCGAAAATCAAGACTCCCAAAACCGGGTGGAGCTGGCCGAAGCGCCGGACAGCTGGTACAGTGCGCACTTCACGCTAAACAGCACACGCTTTGACTACGATATTTACCCCGACAAGATTGTCGATGGTCCATATACCATGACCGCCGACAACGGGAAAGAACTGCATTCCACCTATGAAAACAATACCTGGAAACTGACCAAGGACATCTCCGAATTGCCGCAGTTTACAGCAGAGAATATGCCGATTTCTGAGGCGCTGTACAATATGGCGTTGCAGGAGTCCCTGGAAGACATCTTTACAGAGACCAGCATTCACACAGGGGAAAAGGTCGAAGTATTTAATACCGGCGCGAACTGGAACAAGGTTTGGACGCGCGATACGGCGATGTCTGTTCAGTATTCTTTGGCATGGGCGTTCCCAGAGCAGTCCGGCAACAGCCTGCTGCAAAAGATTCAAGGCGACCCGCAGGAGTGGGTGGAGGATACCGGCACCGGCGGTTCGTATCCAGCTTCTACGGATCGTATTATCCTAGCTATGGCTGCATGGGAGACCTATCTTGCCACAGGGGATACGGAATTCCTGGAAAAAGTCTATGATGTGACCAAATATACATTGGAAAAGGACTTCCATGTAAACTATGACCCGAATACCGGCCTCTTTAAGGGGGAGACTTCCGGCCTTGACCATCGTTCTAAGACGTATCCCGACTGGATGGACGAGGGCTATTTCTCCGACATCATGGAATCCAAGTCCTGCAATACCAATATTGAGTATGCAGTGGCGTTTAAGGTAATGGAGCAGGCCTCGGAAATCCTTGGAAAGGACCCGGCAGAGACAGAAAAATGGGCCAAGCATTTTGAAGCACTCAAGCAGGCGATCAACGACACCTTCTGGATGGAGGAGCACGGATATTATTCCTCCTGGCAATATCCGGAATATATGGGCAATGTCCTCGCAGAAAAGACGGATGTCATTGCAGCCGGTTATGCGGTCTATTTTGACATTGCAACCCCAGAAATGGCCGAAAAACTGATGGAAAACTATCCGCTTGTCAAATATGGCGCAGATACCGTTTATCCACAGAAGACCGGTAAAAACTTCAGTGCGATTTACCACAATCGCGGCGTGTGGCCCGGCTGGGAAGCGGCCCTGATGGAAGCGGCAATGGTCGGCGGGAATCATGAGCTTGCGGGCGAGATTATGAAATCCATCATGTACGGTGCGGCGAGAAACCTTTCCAACGAAGAAGTTATTAACTACGAAACGGGCGCAGGCAATGATGCGCATCGCCAGCTGTGGTCGGTAGCAGGTCAGTTGGCCGGTTACTACCGAGTGTTGTTTGGTATGACGTATGATCTGGACGGCATCCATTTTGCACCGTATGTTCCGGATTGGATGGTCGGCCCGTTTGAACTGAGCAATTATTCTTACCGTGATGCGACCTTGAACCTCAAGGTTTCCGGACAAGGCGACCAGGTGGCATCCTTGAAGGTAAACGGCGAAGAAAAGGGCGCGAATTACGTGCTCCCCGCAGATGCCTCCGGCAATTATACGGTCGAAATTGCGATGGAGGACAGCGGCGAACACAGCGCAGTCAACCTCAAGCCGGAAAATTTGGTCATCTGCCCGGAACTGCCGGAAATGCAGCTCGAAGATGGCGTGCTGTCTTGGACGCCGGATACACGCTACACCTACAAGCTTTGGACCGGTACGGAATATATTGATGTAACGGGGCAGGATAGCTATACCATCCCACAGAATGTCTATGGCAGCTATTCCCTGGTGGCAGTGGACGAAGACGGGATTGCGTCCGAGCTCTCCGAACCCATCGTTTGGAATCCGGATGGGACGGTCCTCAAGTATGAGGCAGAGGATGCAAGTTACAACAGCGACTGCTTTGCCAACTCCATCCAGGGATATTCCGGGACCGGTTATGTGCAGGATAACCGTCCCAACGGTGGTACGGACATCACCTTCAAGGTCAATGTTCCAGTTGAAGGCGATTATCTGGTGAGCGCCCTGTACAACAATGGCGGCGATACCACCAGCGGAAACTATGCGGCAATCCGTTCGGTCCTGTTGGACGGTGAGGATTATGGCACCATGTCGTTCTCTATTACATTTGACAATGCATTCTATCGTTCACCCCGCATGAGGATGCACTTGACAGAAGGGGAGCATACCATTACCTTTACCTACAATTATAATGGCAATATTTACGACCAGAACATGAACATCAGCCGCAACAATCTTGCGATGGACCAACTGATTCTGGAGGACATCAGCACCATGTCAGTTGTAGAATCCCCCGTGCAGCTGGGACTGGATGGACCAGAGACGGTGGAGACAAACAGCTGCTTTATGGTGAAGAATACCATAAGCGGACTGGAGGAACTGAAGGAGCCCATAGGTTCGTTCCAGATGAGCCTGATCTATCCGGAAGGGATGAACTGTGAGAGGGTCACGTTAAATGAAAACGTATCGGGATACTTTGCGTACAACATCAAGAACGATGAACATATGGTAAAGTTCTTGTATTTGGGAGAGACCGGCGAAGGATTGCCGCCCGATTTGGACAGCCTGTTCACAGCGAAGTTCACGACGGACAGCGACTTGGCAGAGGGAGATTATACCTTGTCAATCCAAGATGTGACGATGGGATGCTGGAATGGAGAAGAGATTTCGTGCGACCTCCAGGATATGACTGTACATGTAGAGAAGGGTGAACCGAAGGAGCCGCAGTTGTTGACCGTACAGTGGAGCAGCAATGCAGCGGTGGAAGTGGAAGGAAATGCAGATGTGGTGATCTCCACGGATGCAATCTACGGCGCGAAAGTGATGCCGTGTGAAGATCTGACCTTTACCTTCACCCCGACCGACGGAGCATTTGCCAGTGCACAGCTCAACGGAGAGGACATCCCGTTTGAACCAAACGGCTTTACGTACACCTACACGATGCCGAATGAGAGTGCAAGCCTGCGCTTTACCTTTACGAAGGTGGACAAGGACATCTTGAAGATTGTCCTAGATGAGGCGAACAACGTAACGCAGGAGGACATCGACCGCCTGGTACCGGAAGTGCGGGAACTCTTTGTGAATGCCCGGACCAACGCACAGGAGGTCTACGACGATCCAGCCGCAACCCAGGAGGAGGTCAACCAGGCCTGGGACGAGCTGCTGGAAGCGATGCACCTATTGGAATTCGAGGAAGGCGACAAGGAAGTGCTGCTGCCGCTGATCGAAATCGCAGAGCAGTTGGCGGAGAAACTGGATGCATTCAAGCCGAGCAGCACGGAGGGCTTTGAGGAAGCGCTGAATGAGGCAAAGGACGTCTATGCCGAGGAGAACCCGCTGAAGGCGGAAGTGGACAAGGCATATGAGAACTTGCAGAAGGCGATTGAAAATCTGAAATACCGTGCAGACCTGTCGGTGCTCCAGACCGTGGTCGATGAAGCAAGGAGTCTGGATATGGACAGCTATATCCAGGACGGGGCATTCCAGACCTTTAATGGAGTGCTGGAAGATGCAGAGACGATGCTTGGGAATCCGGAAGCTGGACAGGAAGAAGTGGATGCAATGGCGCAGAAGCTTGCGGAAGCAATGGCATCCCTGCGGAAGATCCCAAGCAGAGAAGAATTGCAGAAGCTCATCGAAGAGACAGAAGCGATCGACTTGAATGGCTATACGGACCGCAGTGTGGCAAACCTGGAGGCGGCGCTACAGGTAGCAAAGGCAGTCGCCGGGGATGAAACCGCAGACAACCAGACAATCGCAAAGGTATATGTGAACCTGGAAGCAGCTGTAGCAAGTTTGGAGAAGGCGGAGACGCCGAAGCCCAACCCGAAGCCGGACAACAAGGGAGGAAAGGGAAGCAGTTCTGTGAATGCCTCCAACTCCTATGGAGCGGCAGGCGTCGTTTCTGCGGCACAGAACGTCTCGACCCAGAAGGCGCATGTGATGAGTGACACGACAGTGAACTTCACGCTCAAGAGAGGCAGCGCATACTGTTTCAAGATGACGGTGGTAAATGGAAACAACCAGACGCCGGGCTTTACGGTAGGCAACGGCAGCGTTCTCAAGACGCAGTTTGTGGCAAAGGTTGGAAACGATTACTACTACAGAGTCTATGCAACCGGCACACCGGGNCAGTACGGACGCGGGCGACTACATGCTCTACCACAATATCTATGTTAAGGAAGCAGGCACCTATCAGTTCCGCCTTCGGGTTGCAAGCAACAATACCGACGGCGGCGTAGAGGGTTCTCCGGACGGAGTAACCATCGTCACAACTGCGGCGCCCGAGGGCGTAGTCGGCACAATCCCGTTTACGGGCGCATGGCAGACCTATACCGATATTTATCTGGATGTTCCTCTGGAAGCTGGCCTACAGACGATCCGATTTAATGTGACGCATGAGGGCTGGAATTTCAACTACTTTGATATTCAGGCCGAAGCAAAGGCAGTCGTCACACCGGACGGCGTGACAAAGATCGAAGCAGAGGACTTTGACGGCCAAGGCGGCGACCCGGCCATGGGCGACAAGGCGGGCGTCAAGGTAGAGAGCTGCGGCGAGGGCGGCCAGAATGTCGGAAGTACGGACGCAGGCGACTACTTCTATTATGACGACATCCTCGTCATGGAAAAAGGCACCTATCAGTTTACACTGCGCGTAGCAAGCCAAAATACCGAGGGCGGTGTACAGGGTTCTCCGAACGGCGTGTCCATCGTGACCACTGCAGCGCCGGATGGCGTGTCGGCCACCATTCCGTTTACAGGCGGCTGGCAGACGTATACTGACGTAAAAGTTATGGTTCCGTTGGAGGCAGGGCGTCAAACCATCCGCTTCAACGTGACACACGAGGGTTGGAACATCAATTATTTCACCATCTCCGTTCCGGTGGAAATACCGTCCTATGAAGAGGTCTCCATGGTCAACCGTTGGAAGAACCAGTATCTGACAGACGATGGAAGTGGCGTACTCAAGTACGCTGGAAATATCGACAGCGACAACATCGATGCATATAGCTGGGACTTTATTCCGGATGAAGATGGCTATTATACCATCCAGAACCAGGCGACTGGCAACTATATTGTCAATGATGGTTCCGGCTTTGCAGCTTGTATGGCTGAGAGCGGAGAGGGCGACTCCGGCAAGTGGATTCTTCGCAATGTGAGTGGATATACCAAGGTTACCAGTCTATTGGACGATACGCTCTCTTTGGCGCTCGAAAATCAAGACTCCCAAAACCGGGTGGAGCTGGCCGAAGCGCCGGACAGCTGGTACAGTGCGCACTTCACGCTAAACAGCACACGCTTTGACTACGATATTTACCCCGACAAGATTGTCGATGGTCCATATACCATGACCGCCGACAACGGGAAAGAACTGCATTCCACCTATGAAAACAATACCTGGAAACTGACCAAGGACATCTCCGAATTGCCGCAGTTTACAGCAGAGAATATGCCGATTTCTGAGGCGCTGTACAATATGGCGTTGCAGGAGTCCCTGGAAGACATCTTTACAGAGACCAGCATTCACACAGGGGAAAAGGTCGAAGTATTTAATACCGGCGCGAACTGGAACAAGGTTTGGACGCGCGATACGGCGATGTCTGTTCAGTATTCTTTGGCATGGGCGTTCCCAGAGCAGTCCGGCAACAGCCTGCTGCAAAAGATTCAAGGCGACCCGCAGGAGTGGGTGGAGGATACCGGCACCGGCGGTTCGTATCCAGCTTCTACGGATCGTATTATCCTAGCTATGGCTGCATGGGAGACCTATCTTGCCACAGGGGATACGGAATTCCTGGAAAAAGTCTATGATGTGACCAAATATACATTGGAAAAGGACTTCCATGTAAACTATGACCCGAATACCGGCCTCTTTAAGGGGGAGACTTCCGGCCTTGACCATCGTTCTAAGACGTATCCCGACTGGATGGACGAGGGCTATTTCTCCGACATCATGGAATCCAAGTCCTGCAATACCAATATTGAGTATGCAGTGGCGTTTAAGGTAATGGAGCAGGCCTCGGAAATCCTTGGAAAGGACCCGGCAGAGACAGAAAAATGGGCCAAGCATTTTGAAGCACTCAAGCAGGCGATCAACGACACCTTCTGGATGGAGGAGCACGGATATTATTCCTCCTGGCAATATCCGGAATATATGGGCAATGTCCTCGCAGAAAAGACGGATGTCATTGCAGCCGGTTATGCGGTCTATTTTGACATTGCAACCCCAGAAATGGCCGAAAAACTGATGGAAAACTATCCGCTTGTCAAATATGGCGCAGATACCGTTTATCCACAGAAGACCGGTAAAAACTTCAGTGCGATTTACCACAATCGCGGCGTGTGGCCCGGCTGGGAAGCGGCCCTGATGGAAGCGGCAATGGTCGGCGGGAATCATGAGCTTGCGGGCGAGATTATGAAATCCATCATGTACGGTGCGGCGAGAAACCTTTCCAACGAAGAAGTTATTAACTACGAAACGGGCGCAGGCAATGATGCGCATCGCCAGCTGTGGTCGGTAGCAGGTCAGTTGGCCGGTTACTACCGAGTGTTGTTTGGTATGACGTATGATCTGGACGGCATCCATTTTGCACCGTATGTTCCGGATTGGATGGTCGGCCCGTTTGAACTGAGCAATTATTCTTACCGTGATGCGACCTTGAACCTCAAGGTTTCCGGACAAGGCGACCAGGTGGCATCCTTGAAGGTAAACGGCGAAGAAAAGGGCGCGAATTACGTGCTCCCCGCAGATGCCTCCGGCAATTATACGGTCGAAATTGCGATGGAGGACAGCGGCGAACACAGCGCAGTCAACCTCAAGCCGGAAAATTTGGTCATCTGCCCGGAACTGCCGGAAATGCAGCTCGAAGATGGCGTGCTGTCTTGGACGCCGGATACACGCTACACCTACAAGCTTTGGACCGGTACGGAATATATTGATGTAACGGGGCAGGATAGCTATACCATCCCACAGAATGTCTATGGCAGCTATTCCCTGGTGGCAGTGGACGAAGACGGGATTGCGTCCGAGCTCTCCGAACCCATCGTTTGGAATCCGGATGGGACGGTCCTCAAGTATGAGGCAGAGGATGCAAGTTACAACAGCGACTGCTTTGCCAACTCCATCCAGGGATATTCCGGGACCGGTTATGTGCAGGATAACCGTCCCAACGGTGGTACGGACATCACCTTCAAGGTCAATGTTCCAGTTGAAGGCGATTATCTGGTGAGCGCCCTGTACAACAATGGCGGCGATACCACCAGCGGAAACTATGCGGCAATCCGTTCGGTCCTGTTGGACGGTGAGGATTATGGCACCATGTCGTTCTCTATTACATTTGACAATGCATTCTATCGTTCACCCCGCATGAGGATGCACTTGACAGAAGGGGAGCATACCATTACCTTTACCTACAATTATAATGGCAATATTTACGACCAGAACATGAACATCAGCCGCAACAATCTTGCGATGGACCAACTGATTCTGGAGGACATCAGCACCATGTCAGTTGTAGAATCCCCCGTGCAGCTGGGACTGGATGGACCAGAGACGGTGGAGACAAACAGCTGCTTTATGGTGAAGAATACCATAAGCGGACTGGAGGAACTGAAGGAGCCCATAGGTTCGTTCCAGATGAGCCTGATCTATCCGGAAGGGATGAACTGTGAGAGGGTCACGTTAAATGAAAACGTATCGGGATACTTTGCGTACAACATCAAGAACGATGAACATATGGTAAAGTTCTTGTATTTGGGAGAGACCGGCGAAGGATTGCCGCCCGATTTGGACAGCCTGTTCACAGCGAAGTTCACGACGGACAGCGACTTGGCAGAGGGAGATTATACCTTGTCAATCCAAGATGTGACGATGGGATGCTGGAATGGAGAAGAGATTTCGTGCGACCTCCAGGATATGACTGTACATGTAGAGAAGGGTGAACCGAAGGAGCCGCAGTTGTTGACCGTACAGTGGAGCAGCAATGCAGCGGTGGAAGTGGAAGGGAATGCAGATGTGGTGATCTCCACGGATGCAATCTACGGCGCGAAAGTGATGCCGTGTGAAGATCTGACCTTTACCTTCACCCCGACCGACGGCGCATTTGCCAGTGCACAGCTCAACGGGGAGGACATCCCGTTTGAACCAAACGGCTTTACGTACACCTACACGATGCCGAATGAGAGTGCAAGCCTGCGCTTTACCTTTACGAAGGTGGACAAGGACATCTTGAAGATTGTCCTGGATGAGGCGAACAAGGTTACGCAGGAGGACATCGACCGGCTGGTACCGGAAGTACGGGAACTCTTTGTGAATGCCCGGACCAACGCGCAGGAGGTCTACGACGATCCAGCCGCAACCCAGGAAGAGGTCAACAAGGCCTGGGACGAGCTGCTAAAAGCGATGCACCTGTTGGAATTCGAGGAAGGCGACAAGGAAGTGCTGCTGCCGTTGATTGAAATCGCAGAGCAGTTGGCGGAGAAGTTGGATGCATTCAAGCCGAGCAGCACGGAGGGCTTCGAGGAAGCGCTGAATGAGGCAAAGGACGTCTATGCGGAAGAGAACCCGCTGAAGGCGGAAGTGGACAAGGCATATGAGAACTTGCAGAAGGCGATTGAAAATCTGAAATACCGTGCAGACCTGTCGGCGCTCCAGACCGTGGTCAATGAAGCAAGGAGTCTGGATATNACAGGAGGACATTGACCGGCTGGTACCGGAAGTACGGGAAATCTTTGTGAATGCCCGGACCAACGCGCAGGAGGTCTACGACGATCCGACTGCAACCCAGGAAGAGGTCAACAAGGCCTGGGACGAGCTGCTAAAAGCGATGCACCTGTTGGAATTCGAGGAAGGCGACAAGGAAGTGCTGCTGCCGCTGATTGAAATCGCAGAGCAGTTGGCGGAGNCACGACGGACAGCGACTTGGCAGAGGGAGATTATACCTTGTCAATCCAAGATGTGACGATGGGATGCTGGAATGGAGAAGAGATTTCGTGCGACCTCCAGGATATGACTGTACATGTAGAGAAGGGTGAACCGAAGGAGCCGCAGTTGTTGACCGTACAGTGGAGCAGCAATGCAGCGGTGGAAGTGGAAGGGAATGCAGATGTGGTGATCTCCACGGATGCAATCTACGGCGCGAAAGTGATGCCGTGTGAAGATCTGACCTTTACCTTCACCCCGACCGACGGAGCATTTGCCAGTGCACAGCTCAACGGGGAGGACATCCCGTTTGAACCAAACGGCTTTACGTACACCTACACGATGCCGAATGAGAGTGCAAGCCTGCGCTTTACCTTTACGAAGGTGGACAAGGACATCTTGAAGATTGTCCTGGATGAGGCGAACAAGGTTACACAGGAGGACATTGACCGGCTGGTACCGGAAGTACGGGAACTCTTTGTGAATGCCCGGACCAACGCGCAGGAGGTCTACGACGATCCAGCCGCAACCCAGGAGGAGGTCAACAAGGCCTGGGACGAGCTGCTAAAAGCGATGCACCTGTTGGAATTCGAGGAAGGCGACAAGGAAGTGCTGCTGCCGTTGATTGAAATCGCAGAGCAGTTGGCGGAGAAGTTGGATGCATTCAAGCCGAGCAGCACGGAGGGCTTCGAGGAAGCGCTGAATGAGGCAAAGGACGTCTATGCCGAGGAGAACCCGCTGAAGGCGGAAGTGGACAAGGCATATGAGAACTTGCAGAAGGCGATTGAAAATCTGAAATACCGTGCAGACCTGTCGGCGCTCCAGACCGTGGTCGATGAAGCAAGGAGTCTGGATATGGACAGCTATATCCAGGACGAGGCATTCCAGACCTTTAATGGAGTGCTGGAAGATGCAGAGACGATGCTTGGGAATCCGGAAGCTGGACAGGAAGAAGTGGATGCAATGGCGCAGAAGCTTGCGGAAGCAATGGCA
>NZ_LT835157.1:97103-103184 GCF_900169665.1 Anaeromassilibacillus sp. Marseille-P3371
TGGATGCATTCAAGCCGAGCAGCACGGAGGGCTTTGAGGAAGCGCTGAATGAGGCAAAGGACGTCTATGCCGAGGAGAACCCGCTGAAGGCGGAAGTGGACAAGGCATATGAGAACTTGCAGAAGGCGATTGAAAATCTGAAATACCGTGCAGACCTGTCGGTGCTCCAGACCGTGGTCGATGAAGCAAGGAGTCTGGATATGGACAGCTATATCCAGGACGAGGCATTCCAGACCTTTAATGGAGTGCTGGAAGATGCAGAGACGATGCTTGGGAATCCGGAAGCTGGACAGGAAGAAGTGGATGCAATGGCGCAGAAGCTTGCGGAAGCAATGGCAGCCCTGCGGAAGATCCCAAGCAGAGAAGAATTGCAGAAGCTCATCGAAGAGACAGAAGCGATCGACTTGAACGGCTATACGGACCGCAGTGTGGCAAACCTGGAGGCGGCGCTACAGGTAGCAAAGGCAGTCGCCGGGGATGAAACCGCGGACAACCGGACAATCGCAAAGGTATATGTGAACCTGGAAGCAGCTGTAGCAAGTTTGGAGAAGGCGGAGACGCCGAAGCCTAACCCGAAGCCGGACAACAAGGGAGGAAAGGGAAGCAGTTCTGTGAATGCCTCCAACTCCTATGGAGCGGCAGGCGTCGTTTCTGCGGCACAGAACGTCTCGACCCAGAAGGCGCATGTGGTAAGTGACACGACAGTGAACTTCACGCTCAAGAGAGGTAGCGCATACTGCTTCAAGATGACGGTGGTAAATGGAAACAACCAGACGCCGGGCTTTACGGTAGGCAACGGCAGCGTTCTCAAGACGCAGTTTGTGGCAAAGGTTGGAAACGATTACTACTACAGAGTCTATGCAACCGGCACACCGGGCCAGAGTACGGGCGTTTACACGACACTGCCGGGACAGAATGCGGTGAAACACTGCACGGTTACAATCGGCTGAGTACCAAATCTGTTCTGAACGGCAGAAAGGCGGACTACATCCGATCGAACCCAGTAACCAACAGCAAAGAGTTTCGTAGGCAATATCCTAGGTACGAAAGACGCTGTACATTTGTGGGAGAAGAAGGGCATCTACCGCCCTATCGCATAGCCGATGTGTTTGTAAAAGGATAAGCCTAAAGACAGAAACCAAACATACGGATAACCGTCCTGAGAAGAGAGGAAGCATTCAAGGGACGGTGTGGGTTCAGACGACCCTGGTGGAACGCAATTGAATAAAGGCAAAAGACCCGCTTCGGTTTTAGTCGGAGCGGGTTTCTTTTATATTCTGGATAAACATGTAACAAAAAATGAACTTTCTTTATTGATCCGATCAAAGAACTCGACTAGGAATGAATTGTCAATTATAGTACTTCATTTAAGTCCATGATTCTGTAGACGATGTGCATGTAATATTCTTTACAAAAACCCATTGCATGGCCTTCAAAAAGAAATTTTATTCTCTCTTTTCACTATGCATCGTTCTACTATGTTTTACTTCTAATTTACACTTAAATGCTAAAAAATTGTATATTTACACTTGTTTTTTATAAATACAAGCTAAATTTTTGTGGCTATGATGTAAATAACAAGGAAAGGCGGAAAGGAGGTTTATGCGAACTAAAAGGTTATATAACAAAAGAAACATGTTAAAAGGAGGAGCTTTATGAAAAAGAAACTTGCAGCGTGCTTGCTTAGTGCGACCATTTTGTTCTCTAGCGCATCACCGGCCTTTGCTGCGCCAGCCTCAGCTACAGAACCACAGGAACCTGCAAAATCAGTCGATTTTACTCATGTAAAAATTACAGATGATTTCTGGACTGCGCGTCAGAAACAGTTTATCTGTAAAGTTATTCCTACTGGCATTTCCAACGTTGAAAAGGCAAGCGGTGGAATACCGAATATCATCAATGCAGCTAAAATGCACCGTGGTGAAGCATATGAAGCGTTTCAAGGGGCATTTTACGTGGACTCCGATGTGCATAAGGTTTTGGAATCCATGTGTTATGCGTTGCAGATCGACCCGATGGGAGATGAGGAGATCCTCGCGGGGCAACAGTATATCCGAGACAAATTGGAAGAATGGATTCCCTACTATATGGACGCACAAGAGGAGAATGGATATTTTGACACCTATTTTATATTAGGGGCCAATGGCAATACACCTAAATGGTGGGATTTTAATCTCCATGAGCTCTACTGTGCGGGGCACTTCTATGAAGCCGCTGTGGCACATTATCGCGCAACGGGCGGCAAAGATACTCGTTTGTTTGATATGGCCATCAAAAATGCGGACTATGTTTGTTCCCTGTTTGGAGAAGGAAAGTGGAAGCAGGTACCGGGCCATCAGGAAATCGAACTTGCTCTCGTGAAGCTGGCAAACCTTTGCGAGGAGATTGGCGGCGAGTATTCGGATAAGGCAAAGGATTACATCGCTTTGGCAGAGTTCTTCTTGGATACTCGCGGAGATTTTGAAGACCGCCATGGAACAAATCACAATAGCGAATACGATCAGGATCATCTACCCGTTACAGAACAAAAAGAGGCGGTCGGTCATGCTGTGCGTGCAGGATATATGTATACAGCAATGGCCGACATCAATCTTTTAGAACAGGATGGCCGGTATGATGAGGCGCTGCTCGCCTTGTGGGATGATATTGAAAACAAAAAGACCTATGTCACTGGTGGAATTGGCTCCAATCCAGCCAATGAAGGTTATGGAAGTGCCTACGACCTGCCCAATGATACCGCTTATTGCGAGACTTGCGCCAACATTGCCAATGTGATGTTCAATCAAAGGATGAACCTCCTATACGGAGACAGCAAGTATGCAGACGTTGTGGAACGCGGCTTGTACAACAGTATCATCAGCTGTGTGGATTTTGAGGGCGAAACCTTCTTTTATGGCAACCCCATGAGCAGCGATGGGAGTAAACATCGCTCCGAATGGTTTGGTACAGCCTGTTGTCCTCCAAACCTGATGCGCACAGTGGAATCCTTGGGCGGATATATTTATACCCAACAGGGGGATATTCTCACACAGAACTTATACATTGGCAATGAAGCCACACTACAAGTGGACGGCAAAACAGTCCGCCTGCATACAGATACCGATATGCCCTGGGAAGGGACGGTATCCATTGCGGTGGATGTGGATCAGCCTACAGAATTCACCTTCCGCCTGCGAGTTCCCTCTTGGGCAACGGATGAAAACACCCTCTCAGTAAATGGAGAAACGGTCTCTGCCGAGCCGGACGAACAGGGATATGTTGTCTTGGATCGCACATGGAACGAAGGCGATTCGATTGATCTGAATTTTACAATGGAGACAAAACGCGTCTATTCCGATCCACGTGTAGAGGCGAATCAGGGGAGAGTCGCGGTCAAACGTGGACCCATCGTTTATGCAGCAGAAGATGTGGACAACGAATATCCGGTCACACAGTATTATCTGCCCAAAGATGCGACCTTTACCACCAAATGGATCGAGAATTTGGAGGATGAAAAATTCGACCGCCCCATTACATACCCGCCCTATGTTGAGGCAAATTTGAATGAGGATTTTGAAGATGCACAGGCGGCGTCCTCCCGTTGGCTCAATGTTGACAATACGCAGACCATTGAAATTGCCAATGGAAAAGTCCATATGGAGAAGGGGACTAACAATAAGTTGGTTGCAGGGGACGAGGCCTGGAGTGACTTCGCTATAGAGGCGCAGGTAACTCTTGGAGAAGACGGAACCGATTCGGGAAATGCCGGCGTGCTAGTCCGTTCTTCTCAGGAGGGGTCCGGACCGGACAATTACCACGGCTATTACTTTGGAATTGGCCTGGAAGGCGCAGAGTACGGAAAAGCAAATGGCAGTTGGACACGATTCGGAAAGAAAACCTGGGATATTGAGCTTGGGAAAACGTATACATTGAAAGTACTTGCTTATCAGAATACGTTTCTGTTCTTTGTCGATGGAGAAAAGGTAGGCTCTTTCAAAGACTTGGAGCATCAGGCGGGCCGTATCGGTCTGCGCAGTTACAACCGGGAGGTTACAGCGGATAATGTTACCGTTCGCCCATTGACAGATGAAGAAATCCTCCTTGCCCAGGCACCGAGTGAAGATCCCTATCAGATCAAGTCTACCATGCAGATTGTAGCAAATGCTAAGGTGCAGGTTGATGAGCAGGACCTGGATGCGCCTTTGGTGATGACCCCTTACTACGCATGGGACAACCGTGACAGTGGCGCAATGGCGATTCATATCCGTGAGGAACGTGTCGAATTTCCGCTCGAAAGCTATGCGACGCCTTCTGCTTCTGCGGTTTCCCAGTACGATACCATAGAGGCGCTCAATGATGGAACGGATGCGCGCTGGACATCCTATGAGACGCCGCTCAATCCATGGGTGCAGTACGACTTTGAAGAACCGGTCAGTCTGTGGGGATGTGACATCAAATGGTATGATGACAACGGTGGCGTACAAATTCCGGACGGCTTGGAAATTGCCTATTGGGATGGAGAGACGTTTGTACCGGTTAAACCGGTTGAAGAGTACAATTATTTCTCCAAAAATGCATACGATTCCTATGAATTTGAACCGATCATCACAACAAAGATTCGCCTCAATATTAAAAATGATATAAAGAAGATTGCTTCGGGGATTATGGAGTGGAAGCTCCAGGGTGAAAAAGGTGTTGTAGACTTCCAGGACATCCCGCTTCAGGAGGTCTGTTATGGGAACAAACCCTATGGAACAGAATACGATGTACTCAATGTAGCCGATTTTACCCCAGTTACTGCCCAAAGTTTCCGTGTCTTGATGGACGGATATAAACCAGTCGGTATGAAGGAATTCCGCCTACAGAAGACAGACGGAACATATGCAGAACAGGATGCAACTGTCAGCGCTTCCTACACATGCACTTGGACCAGCCTGGATGCGGTTAATGACGGAAAAGGATGGGATACCTCTGACGAAGGAGGAAACGCGAAATTCACTTGGTCCACTTATCCAAACAGCGGAGAACACTGGGTACAGTACGATTTTGCAGAGCCCATTACTGTTCAGCAGGCGGAAATCTGTTGGTACCGTGCTTGGGATAGTGGGGTCATTGCACCGGACACCTGGAAAATTCAATATGAAAAAGACGGCGAATGGGTGGATGTACCACACGTTACAAGGAGTCTGTCCGATTTTGACAACGATGTATTGGAATATACCGTCAAAGTGCCGTCGGGAAACGAAATTCCAACTGTAAGTGCAAAAGTGGAAGAACCTTATGCAAGAATTTCTATCCAACAGGCAGAGTCCATCCCGGGAACAGCAGAAATTACCGTTTGGGCCATAGGTATTGAGGACAGCAAACGTACCTATCGGATTCACTTTGTAGAGGAGACTGAGAAGGAGCCGCAGTTGTTGACCGTACAGTGGAGCAGCAATGCAGCGGTGGAAGTGGAAGGAAATGCAGATGTGGTGATTTCCACGGATGCAATCTACGGCGCGAAAGTGATGCCGGGCGAAGATCTGACCTTTACCTTCACCCCGACCGACGGCGCATTTGCCAGTGCACAGCTCAACGGAGAGGACATCCCGTTTGAATCAAACGGCTTTACGTACACCTACACGATGCCGAATGAGAGTGCAAGCCTGCGCTTTACCTTTACGAAGGTGGACAAGGACATCTTGAAGATTGTCCTAGATGAGGCGAACAACGTAACGCAGGAGGACATCGACCGCCTGGTACCGGAAGTGCGGGAACTCTTTGTGAATGCCCGGACCAACGCACAGGAGGTCTACGACGATCCAGCCGCAACCCAGGAGGAGGTCAACCAGGCCTGGGACGAGCTGCTGGAAGCGATGCACCTATTGGAATTCGAGGAAGGCGACAAGGAAGTGCTGCTGCCGCTGATCGAAATCGCAGAGCAGTTGGCGGAGAAACTGGATGCATTCAAGCCGAGCAGCACGGAGGGCTTTGAGGAAGCGCTGAATGAGGCAAAGGACGTCTATGCCGAGGAGAACCCGCTGAAGGCGGAAGTGGACAAGGCATATGAGAACTTGCAGAAGGCGATTGAAAATCTGAAATACCGTGCAGACCTGTCGG
>NZ_LT835157.1:106605-123651 GCF_900169665.1 Anaeromassilibacillus sp. Marseille-P3371
CGGAGACGCCGAAGCCCAACCCGAAGCCGGACAACAAGGGAGGAAAGGGAAGCAGTTCTGTGAATGCCTCCAACTCCTATGGAGCGGCAGGCGTCGTTTCTGCGGCACAGAACGTCTCGACCCAGAAGGCGCATGTGGTGAGTGACACGACAGTGAACTTCACGCTCAAGAGAGGCAGCGCATACTGTTTCAAGATGACGGTGGTAAATGGAAACAACCAGACGCCGGGCTTTACGGTAGGCAACGGCAGCGTTCTCAAGACGCAGTTTGTGGCAAAGGCTGGAAACGATTACTACTACAGAGTCTATGCAACCGGCACACCGGGTCAGAGCACGGGCGTTTACACGACACTGCCGGGGCAGAACGCGGTGAAACACTGCACGGTGACCATTGGTTGAATGCCGGGCACCAGTGAAGGGTGTAAACCATTCGATCCAGCAATCGCTGATGGAGGAGAGCCAGCGTAGGAACGCTATAGGCGCGAAAGGCGCTGTGCGTCTACCGGGCTAGGGTAGGGGCTTTACACGACCCTGCCGGGGCAGAAAAGCCACCAAACACTACGCATAACCGTTGGTTGAATCACGGATACTTGCGAAGGGCATAAGGCATTCGATCCAGCAACCGCTGATGGAAGAAAGCCAGAGTAGGAAACGCCATAGGTGCAAAAGGCGCCGTGCGTCTACCTGTGCTAGAATACAAACGTCTACACGACACTGCCAAGGCAGAAAGCAGTGAAGCACTGCACGGTGACCATCGGTTGAATGTAGGACACTTGCGAAAGGTATAAGCCATTCGATTAAGCAACCGCTGGTGGAAGAAAGCCTGTGTAGGAAACTCCCAAGGAGCGAAAGACGCTGTGCATCCACCAGACTAGGACACTGGCGTCTATACGACCCTGCCGGGTTAGAATGCGGTGAAACACTGCATGGTGATGGTAGCTATGAGGCTTCGGAAAGAAAAAAGAATATGGAATATCTCTGACAGATAGCTTTTCTACATGTAAATATAAACGTATATCCTAATCGCATGTAGATGATTTGCCTCTCATGAGAGCGAATACATAGGAAAGCCAAAGCGGAGATATTCCACCGATATGGCCCAGCAGGAGCATTCGCAAACGGGAATGCTCCTGCTGGGTCAAACTTTTTACAAGCATAGGAATACATCGTATGATGACGATTTATGTAGTAACGGTTGAAAGAACGTGGGTAACCTCTTGGGGATGGTATAAAATTTGTTTCCACTAGAAATCCGGTAACAATCGATGAATACCGGAATCATCTTTGGGAAAGGGTGAAAGAAACCTGTATCCAATCAAGGCCTGGCAGTCAATGGCATGGAACTTCCGTAGACATCGACCATTCGATCAAGTAACTGGCTGCTGGAAGAGAGACCGTGTAGGAAACACCATAGGAGCGAAAGACGTTATATGTCCTAAATTGATGCAAAAATATTGAAATCAAGTTACAGAAAGAAGAAAACAGCTCGTATTCAATCAAGTATCTGGCAATCGATAACAGGGAACTTCCGTAGGAGGCGCCGTATAAAGGACATTGTGTGTCTGAATTGGATAGAAACATTGTAATTGTATTATAGGAAAAGTAGAAGTAACCGATATTCAATCAAGTGACCGGCAATTGGTAACAGGGAACTTTCGTAGAAGGACATCGAAGGCGCGAAAGACGCGATGTATTCGTTTATGATAGGTGAACATAAGAATTAAGTTGTAGAAAAGGTAAAAATAGTTGGTATCCGATCAAGTGTCTGGTAATCGATAACAGGGAACTTCCGTAGGAGGCGCCGTATAAAGGTCGTTTTGCGTCTGGAGTTGATGGGAAAACATTGGAATTGCATTATAGGAAGAGTAGAAATAACCGGTACTCAATCAAGTGTCTAACGGTCAATAGTAAGGGACTTCCGTAAGAAATGCCGAAGGCACGAAAGACGCTGTACATTTGTGGGAGAAGAAGGGCATCTACTGCCCTATCGCATAGCCGATGTGTTTGTAAAAGGACAAGCCTAAAGACAGAAACCAAACATACGGATAACCGTCTTGAGAAGAGAGGGAGCATTCAAGGGACGGTGTGGGTTCAGACGACCCTGGTGGAACGCAATTGAACAAAGGCAAAAGACCCGCTTCGGTTTTAGTCGGAACGGGTTTCTTTTGTGTGTTTGCAAGGTAGAGAATAAAGAGAATTGTACAGTCTGTTTTCGGATAGTCACGATACCCCTCTATAAAATGATGAACATCAATCTAAAAAAGTAATTTATACACACAGATTGACTGAATTAGCCACACAGGTAAATTATTCCTATATACAATAATATTTTGCATAATATAATAAAATTTCTTGTCATAAACCGGAAATTCTATTGACATTATTAATATAACCTGCTTTAATTGTACTAACAGCTAAAGTCAATAAATATCTTAACCGGCCAGAATGTGCTTCGGTTTAAAAAGGGAGATGAGAATGGACTCACATCGTTCAAAGGCAAGCGTAATATGGCGGCTGGAATGGGGATTTCAGCTGGACGGTTTGTTCTGCTTAGAAAATGGGAAATTTAATGGGAATCTTTACGCTCCAACAAGATGAAAGAGATCATTTCTTCTTGGACGAATGTACGCCATACATTCCTATTGTTCTACAGACCAAAAGTTTTAGGAGGAGAAAGGATAAGGATCATGAAAAGGACCAGACAGATTATCGCATGGATTCTGACCGTAGCGATCATGTCGATGAGCTTAGGGGTTATTCCCGCAAGTGCTTTGGAACAGACAGCTTCTGATGGCTATCCTGTTGGGATAAGTGCGGTTACAACAGGTGGTAATCCGCTGCAGGATGCGACCATTACATGTAGTTCAGAAGATGCAGACCACATAGCCAATGGGGAACAGACAGGTCCCGCCAAATATCTTGTCGATGGTGACAAAAAGACCCGTTGGGCGGCAACGTCCAGAGGAAATGAATGGATAAAGTTTGATTTTGGCGAACCCAAAGAGATTGGTTCCCTGATTATTACCTGGGAAACCGCCTTTGCCAGCGATTATTCCATTTTCGTTTCTAACGACGATCAGGAATACACCAGCGTATTCCATGACACTCCCAGTTCCAAACCGGGTGAGATGCCTATTGTCATCAACCAGACTTGCCGGTATCTGAAATTGACCATGGACAGTGCCGGTACGGGATATCCCTATTCAATTTATGAGATGGAAGCCAGGGATGCCGGTACTATCATCACGGACTTGAAGACTGCCTCAGCGGAAACCGTCGTGGGAATCGCTCCCGAACTCCCTGAAAAAGTGACCGCAACCTATTCCGATGGGAAACAATCCGATTTGAAGGTAACCTGGAATGCTATCCCTGCTAAAAATTACAGCAAGGTTGGTACTTTCGAAGTATTGGGCGCAGTCAGCGGGACCGATCTTCCGGCCAAATGTGTTGTAACGGTTTATCCTGCGGATGAGAGCCAATATCTGCGCTTGGCAAAAAAACAGGTTGGCGGAAGAGTTTTGGTTCCATCTGCCGACTATGCGGATGAGCAGGCTATTGCAGAAGCAGCTACGGAGGTTGCCCAGGAAAAGATCACCCTGGGAGATACGATTGCCAATGTGACTTGGGAAGAAGACCGCTATGTATTGACCTTGACAAACGGTGGGGAAACATATACCCTGGACCCCTTTACCGTGAGTCTACCCACCGAACGGGATACCAGTGGCCGGTTTGATCTTATGGAAGAACGAATCGAATTTGCCCGTCAAATTGGCGATGAGGGTGTGATTCTTCTAAAAAATGAGAATCAAACACTGCCATTGACAGAGAACGATCAAGTTGCTGTGTTTGGACGCATGCAAGTGGATACCATCCGAGGCGGTTTAGGCGCAGCGTATATGAATCCCGCCTATGAAGTCAATGTGTTGGATGGTATGCGAAATGTGGGAATCCATGTGGATGAAACCTTGGCTGAGATTTATGAAACCTGGTGCAATGACCCTGCCAACAAGAAGGAAGAGGTCATCTATACCAGCGACCGCTTTTTCCCTGAAATGCCTCTGACCGAGGAGCTGGTCAAGGAGGCCAAAGAACGAAACAATAAGGCGGTTGTGGTGATTGGCCGTATCGTGGGCGAAAACAACGACATGCAAAACAACAAGGGCGGCTGGCTTTTGACCGACGAAGAAACGGAAATGCTCCAACTGGTCACGAAATACTTTGACCAAGTCACTGTGGTCTACAACAATGGTGTTGTAGCGGATATGGAATTTGTAGAGGATATGGGAATCGAAGCCTTGGTCTTCATGGGATACGGCGGCCAGGAGGGCGGCAATTACGTTGGCGATATTCTTTCCGGTAGGGTGACCCCATCGGGAAAACTGACGGAAACCGTTGCTAAGAGCTTTGACGCCTATCCTGCTGATGGTTTCAGCGGAAGTACCACCCAGAAATATACGGAAGACATTTTTACCGGTTACCGTTACTTTGAAACCTTTGATCCCGATTATGAAACAGTCCGCTATCCCTTTGGCTATGGCCTGTCCTATACGGATTTTGCGATCTCCAATGTCACCGCTAGCCAGGTAGGGACCCACATAGAGGTTTCTGCTACAGTCACGAACACAGGTGATTTTTATTCCGGAAAAGAAGTTGTGCAGGTTTATTACAGCGCTCCACAAATGGGAGAAGGCGACGCTGTGCTGGGAAAACCCGGAAAGGTATTGGCTGCCTTTGGTAAGACCAAACTGTTGGAACCCGGCGAGAGCCAGACCATGACTTTGTCCTTCCCCATTTCGGATATGGCGAGTTATGACGACACAGGCGTAACAGGACACAAGAATGCCTGGCTCTTGGAGGCAGGGGACTACAAGGTCTTTGTGGGAAATTCCATCCGCGATGCTGGAAGCCGCATGGTCTACACGTACAATCAGCCAAACTTGCGTGTGATTGATGAAGATCTGACCCAATTGGATACCATGTTGAATGAGCGTCTCTTGGCGGATGGAACCTACGAAGAACTGGAAGTCATTGAGATTCCCGGCCAGATCAATGTCAAGGATGACATTGTCAATCAGGCAGAAGTGGAAAATTATAAATCAGCCGGAGCGGGCGTAATCGAAAGGGACGGCGCGCTGTCTATTCCTGAAAATGAGTCCGTGACATATCAGTTACAGGTGGTCAAAGGAGGTAAATATCAGCTCAAGTTGGCATACACCAACAATGGTGAAGCAGTAAAACTCAATGATGCACTGGCCATATTCGTTGGTGGAAACCAAGTGAACATCGATGACTCGCTTGTACTGGAAAGCGGTGAACATTTGGAAACGGCTGCTATCCAGGTTGGTTTCCCGACGGGAGATGTTGCGTTCGAGTTCACTGGAAAGGCAGCTGCAGACATTTTGTGGGATAGTTTCACGTTGGAACGCGACAACGATGCCGATGTGGTCAACGATATTCCTGCCGATGGTATTGGCAAAGTAGAAGGCGAAGACTATGTAGATGCTTCCGCCGGAGTCCGCTATGAAGATTTTCAGGACGATGGACAGGGCCAGCCCGGCAGCTGCTTGTCCAACATGCGTGCTGGTTCCCGTGTCAACTACAAATTAAACGTGGAGGAGACTGGAACGTACCGCATGGTGGTCCACTATGCGGCAGTTGGGGAGACTAAGCTGAACAGTACAGCGATCTTCCTGATTAACAATATCACGCAGGCATTCGACGACAGCATCTCCTTTAAAAACACAGCTATTTCGGGAAACACCTATTACAATTTTGTGGATCTGGAACCTCTGACTGTGATTTTGCCCAGCGGTGAGGCGACACTTACCATCGAATCGCAGATTGCAGCGTTCCCCAATATCGACTACATCACCTTTGAAAAAGTGGAGACCCCAGCAGCCAAGACCAATGCGGCTGTCAATAGTCTCTCTACAACAGCCGAAGAACTATCTTTTGAGGATGTGGCTGAAAATCCGGAACTGATGGATACATTTGTCTCTCAGCTTACGGTGAATGAGTTGGCGACCCTGGGAAGTGGTCAAGGAAATGTGGCACCCAATACCAACACGGGTTCAATCGGGAACATTCCGTCTTTGGGAATTCCCGGTGTACAAACTGCGGATGGTCCCACAGGTGTTCGTTTGAACGATATTACCAGCCCTGTTGCCTGGCCTGCGACCAATGTCATGGCCAGCTCTTGGAACGAAGAACTGTGTGAAGATTATGGACTGGCCTTTGGCAAAGATATCAGGGCCTATGATGTCAACTGTATCTTGGGCCCCAGCATCAATATCCAGCGCAATCCTTTGGGTGGGCGCAACTTTGAATACTACGCGGAAGACCCCTATCTCACGGGCAAGCTGGGTGCTGCTGTGACCCGTGGTATCCAGTCCGTGGGCGTGGCAACAGCTGTGAAACACTTTGCTGTAAATTCCACCGAATTTAGCCGTTTGGCCTCGAACAGCCTTGTTTCCTCCCGCGCGATGCGTGAGATCTACTTGAAAGCGTTTGAAATTGTCATTAAAGAAGCTGACCCATGGTCGATCATGACCTCCTACAATTTTGTCAATGGAACCAAGGCTGCTGAGTTGGAGCCTATGATGAATGAAATTGCCCGTGGAGAGTGGGGCTATGATGGAGTATTTATGACCGACTGGGGAAATGACTCCAATATCGTCAAGGAAGTTTTGGCGGGCGGCGATGTGAAAATGCCCAGCGGCGATTCCAATGCTCTGGTCAATGCGGTCAACGAAGGAATCCTAGACCGCGAGACTTTGGAAGCTGCTGCGGTCCGTCTCTTGAATCTGGCGCTCAAGACGGACAGTTTGCGCGATGAGGAAGCTATTGACCATTTGGCTGTCGGGAAACCTGCTCAAGCGTCCAACACAGAGAGTGCCGATCACAGTGCCGCAGGCGCCGTAGATGGCCTGATGTCGACCCGTTGGGCAACCGGATCGGTCAACCAATCCTCTCAGCCGTGGTTCCAGGTGGACTTGGGCGATGTACAAGACTTGGGATATATCCGTATTTCTTGGGAGCATGCTCCGAAATCTTATGCGATTCAGGTCTCCAGCGACGGTGCTGCATTCACCGAAGTAGCGAACCATACGACAACTGCAGCCAGCGGAGGAGACAATGATAAACAGGAATTTGACCTGTCCAATGTTTCCGGCCGTTATGTGAAGATGCAGGCAACAGAACTTTGGGATGAATGGGGAGCCAGCATCTATGAATTTGAAGTATATGACAGCGACTATGTGCCGCCTGCAGAGGAAGAAGATACTTATGTTGTTTTGACTCGGAATGCGGTAGTCTCTGGGGAAAGTACTGGACTTAAAGAAGGAGACGAAGTGACAGTTACTGCAAATGATGCTCCAGAAGGGTATCATTTTACAGGATGGAGCACGGTCGGCCTGACACTTACCCCGGAACAACGGGTTTCCTCAGAACTGAACTTTACAATGCCCGCGAATAATGTAATCTTAACGGCGGATTTTGCTAAAAACCAGAAGCCGGACGAACCGAAGGAGCCGCAGTTGTTGACCGTACAGTGGAGCAGCAATGCAGCGGTGGAAGTGGAAGGAAATGCAGATGTGGTGATCTCCACGGATGCAATCTACGGCGCGAAAGTGATGCCGGGCGAAGAGCTGACCTTTACCTTCACCCCGACCGACGGCGCGTTCGCCAGTGCACAGCTCAACGGAGAGGACATCCCGTTTGAACCAAACGGCTTTACGTACACCTACACGATGCCGAATGAGAGTGCAAGCCTGCGCTTTACCTTTACGAAGGTGGACAAGGACATCTTGAAGATTGTCCTAGATGAGGCGAACAAGGTAACGCAGGAGGACATCGACCGCCTGGTACCGGAAGTGCGGGAACTCTTTGTGAATGCCCGGACCAACGCACAGGAGGTCTACGACGATCCAGCCGCAACCCAGGAGGAGGTCAACCAGGCCTGGGACGAGCTGCTGGAAGCGATGCACCTATTGGAATTCGAGGAAGGCGACAAGGAAGTGCTGCTGCCGCTGATCGAAATCGCAGAGCAGTTGGCGGAGAAACTGGATGCATTCAAGCCGAGCAGCACGGAGGGCTTTGAGGAAGCGCTGAATGAGGCAAAGGACGTCTATGCCGAGGAGAACCCGCTGAAGGCGGAAGTGGACAAGGCATATGAGAACTTGCAGAAGGCGATTGAAAATCTGAAATACCGTGCAGACCTGTCGGTGCTCCAGACCGTGGTCGATGAAGCGAATAGCCTGGATATGGACAGTTATATCCAGGACGAGGCATTCCAGACCTTTAATGGAGTGCTGGAAGATGCAGAGACGATGCTTGGGAATCCGGAAGCTGGACAGGAAGAAGTGGATGCAATGGCGCAGAAGCTTGCGGAGGCAATGGCATCCCTGCGGAAGATCCCAAGCAGAGAAGAGTTGCAGAAGCTCATCGAAGAGACAGAAGCGATCGACTTGAACGGCTATACGGACCGCAGTGTGGCAAACCTGGAGGCGGCGCTACAGGTAGCAAAGGCAGTCGCCGGGGATGAAACCGCAGACAACCAGACAATCGCAAAGGTATATGTGAATCTGGAAACAGCTGTAGCAAGTTTGGAGAAGGCGGAGACGCCGAAGCCCAACCCGAAGCCGGACAACAAGGGAGGAAAGGGAAGCCGTTCTGTGAATGCCTCCAACTCCTATGGAGCGGCAGGCGTCGTGTCTGCGGCACAGAACGTCTCGACCCAGAAGGCGCATGTGGTGGGTGACACGACAGTGAACTTCACGCTCAAGAGAGGCAGCGCATACTGCTTCAAGATGACGGTGGTAAATGGAAACAACCAGACGCCGAGCTTTACCGTGGGCAATGGCAGCGTTCTCAAGACGCAGTTTGTGGCGAAGGTTGGAAACGATTACTACTACAGAGTCTATGCAACCGGCACACCGGGCCAGAGCACGGGTGTCTACACGACACTGCCGGGACAGAATGCGGTGAAACACTGCACAGTGACCATTGGTTGAATGCCGGATACCAGCGAAGGGCATAAGCCATTCGATCCAGCAACCACTGCTGGAAGAGAGCCTGCGTAGGAACGCCATAGGCGCGAAAGGCGCTGTGCGTCCACCGAACCAGAGTATGGGCGTCTACACGACCCTGCCGGGACAGAATGCGGTGAAACACTGCACAGTGACCATTGGTTGAATGCCGGATACCAGCGAAGGGCATAAGCCATTCGATCCAGCAACCACTGCTGGAAGAGAGCCTGCGTAGGAAACTCCCAAGGAGCGAAAGGCGCTGTGCGTCCACCGAACCAGAGTATGGGCGTCTACACGACCCTGCCGGGACAGAATGCGGTGAAACACTGCACGGTGACCATTGGTTGAATGGCGGACACTTGCGAATGACATAAGCCATTCGATCAAGTCTGCTGGCAGAGAACCAACGTAGGAAACACGAAGGTACGAAAGACGCTGTGCGTCTACCGGGCTAGGGTAGGGGCTTTACACGACCCTGCCGGGGCAGAAAAGCCACCAAACACTACGCAGTAACCGTTGGTTGAATCACGGATACTTGCGAAGGGCATAAGGCATTCGATTAAGTAACCGCTGGTGGAAGAAAGCTTGTGTAGGAAACTCCCAAGGAGCGAAAGGCGCTGTGCATCCACCGGGCTAGGGCATGGGCACCTATACAACACTGCTGGGGCAGAATGCGGTGAAACACTACACGATAATCGTTGGTTGAATGCCGGATACCAGTGAAAGGCATAAGCCATTCGATCTAGCAACCGCTGATGGAAGAGAGCTTGTGCAGGAAACGTCATAGTCACGAAAGGCGCTGTGCGTGCACCAGACTAGGACACTGGCGTCTATACGACCCTGCCGGGTTAGAATGCGGTGAAACACTGCATGGTGTAGCTATGAGGCTTCGGAAAGAAAAAAGAATATGGAATGTCTCTGACGGATAGCTTTTCTACATGTAAATGTATATCCTAATCGTATGTAGATGATTTGCCCCCATAGGAGCGAATACATAGGAAAGCCAAAGCAGAGATATTCCACCCCATATGACCCAGCAGGAGCATCCGCAAACGAGAATGCGAATAACCCCTGCTGGGTCAAACTTTTTACAAGGTATAAGAATGTATCGTATGGTGACGAACTGTGCAGGAACAGTTGGACGGATGTGGGGTATCTTTTAGGGACGGCATAAAAGTTGTTCCCACCAAGATAAAATGAAAATAATCCGTAAATATCGGAATCGTGTTATGGAAGGAGTAAAAATAGCTGGTATCCAATTAAGTGTCTAGCGGCTAACGGCAGGAAACTTCCGCGGGGAGCGCCATAGATGCAAAAGACATTGTACATCCACCGGGCCAGAGTACGGGTATCTATACGACACTGCCAAGGCAGAAAGCAGTGAAGCACTGCACGGTGACCATTGGTTGAATGTAGGATGACTTGCGAAGAGCATAAGCCGTTCGATTAAGCAACCGCTGCTGGAAGACAGACCGTGTAGGAAACACCATAGGAGTGAAAGACGCTATACGTCCCCGATTGATAGGAGGGAATTGAAATCAAGTTACAGAAAAAATGAAGGTAGTTCGCATTCGATCAAGTATCTGGCAATCGATAACAGGGAACTTCCGTAGGAGGCGCCGTATAAAGGACATTGTGTGTCTGAATTGGATAGAAACATTGTAATTGTATTATAGGAAAAGTAGAAGTAACCGATATTCAATCAAGTGACCGGCAATTGGTAACAGGGAACTTTCGTAGAAGGACATCGAAGGCGCGAAAGACGCGATGTATTCGTTTATGATAGGTGAACATAAGAATTAAGTTGTAGAAAAGGTAAAAATAGTTGGTATCCGATCAAGTGTCTGGTAATCGATAACAGGGAACTTCCGTAGGAGGCGCCGTATAAAGGTCGTTTTGCGTCTGGAGTTGATGGGAAAACATTGGAATTGCATTATAGGAAGAGTAGAAATAACCGGTACTCAATCAAGTGTCTAACGGTCAATAGTAAGGGACTTCCGTAAGAAATGCCGAAGGCACGAAAGACGCTGTACATTTGTGGGAGAAGAAGGGCATCTACTGCCCTATCGCATAGCCGATGTGTTTGTAAAAGGACAAGCCTAAAGACAGAAACCAAACATACGGATAACCGTCTTGAGAAGAGAGGGAGCATTCAAGGGACGGTGTGGGTTCAGACGACCCTGGTGGAACGCAATTGAACAAAGGCAAAAGACCCGCTTCGGTTTTAGTCGGAACGGGTTTCTTTTGTGTGTTTGCAAGGTAGAGAATAAAGAGAATTGTACAGTCTGTTTTCGGATAGTCACGATACCCCTCTATAAAATGATGAACATCAATCTAAAAAAGTAATTTATACACACAGATTGACTGAATTAGCCACACAGGTAAATTATTCCTATATACAATAATATTTTGCATAATATAATAAAATTTCTTGTCATAAACCGGAAATTCTATTGACATTATTAATATAACCTGCTTTAATTGTACTAACAGCTAAAGTCAATAAATATCTTAACCGGCCAGAATGTGCTTCGGTTTAAAAAGGGAGATGAGAATGGACTCACATCGTTCAAAGGCAAGCGTAATATGGCGGCTGGAATGGGGATTTCAGCTGGACGGTTTGTTCTGCTTAGAAAATGGGAAATTTAATGGGAATCTTTACGCTCCAACAAGATGAAAGAGATCATTTCTTCTTGGACGAATGTACGCCATACATTCCTATTGTTCTACAGACCAAAAGTTTTAGGAGGAGAAAGGATAAGGATCATGAAAAGGACCAGACAGATTATCGCATGGATTCTGACCGTAGCGATCATGTCGATGAGCTTAGGGGTTATTCCCGCAAGTGCTTTGGAACAGACAGCTTCTGATGGCTATCCTGTTGGGATAAGTGCGGTTACAACAGGTGGTAATCCGCTGCAGGATGCGACCATTACATGTAGTTCAGAAGATGCAGACCACATAGCCAATGGGGAACAGACAGGTCCCGCCAAATATCTTGTCGATGGTGACAAAAAGACCCGTTGGGCGGCAACGTCCAGAGGAAATGAATGGATAAAGTTTGATTTTGGCGAACCCAAAGAGATTGGTTCCCTGATTATTACCTGGGAAACCGCCTTTGCCAGCGATTATTCCATTTTCGTTTCTAACGACGATCAGGAATACACCAGCGTATTCCATGACACTCCCAGTTCCAAACCGGGTGAGATGCCTATTGTCATCAACCAGACTTGCCGGTATCTGAAATTGACCATGGACAGTGCCGGTACGGGATATCCCTATTCAATTTATGAGATGGAAGCCAGGGATGCCGGTACTATCATCACGGACTTGAAGACTGCCTCAGCGGAAACCGTCGTGGGAATCGCTCCCGAACTCCCTGAAAAAGTGACCGCAACCTATTCCGATGGGAAACAATCCGATTTGAAGGTAACCTGGAATGCTATCCCTGCTAAAAATTACAGCAAGGTTGGTACTTTCGAAGTATTGGGCGCAGTCAGCGGGACCGATCTTCCGGCCAAATGTGTTGTAACGGTTTATCCTGCGGATGAGAGCCAATATCTGCGCTTGGCAAAAAAACAGGTTGGCGGAAGAGTTTTGGTTCCATCTGCCGACTATGCGGATGAGCAGGCTATTGCAGAAGCAGCTACGGAGGTTGCCCAGGAAAAGATCACCCTGGGAGATACGATTGCCAATGTGACTTGGGAAGAAGACCGCTATGTATTGACCTTGACAAACGGTGGGGAAACATATACCCTGGACCCCTTTACCGTGAGTCTACCCACCGAACGGGATACCAGTGGCCGGTTTGATCTTATGGAAGAACGAATCGAATTTGCCCGTCAAATTGGCGATGAGGGTGTGATTCTTCTAAAAAATGAGAATCAAACACTGCCATTGACAGAGAACGATCAAGTTGCTGTGTTTGGACGCATGCAAGTGGATACCATCCGAGGCGGTTTAGGCGCAGCGTATATGAATCCCGCCTATGAAGTCAATGTGTTGGATGGTATGCGAAATGTGGGAATCCATGTGGATGAAACCTTGGCTGAGATTTATGAAACCTGGTGCAATGACCCTGCCAACAAGAAGGAAGAGGTCATCTATACCAGCGACCGCTTTTTCCCTGAAATGCCTCTGACCGAGGAGCTGGTCAAGGAGGCCAAAGAACGAAACAATAAGGCGGTTGTGGTGATTGGCCGTATCGTGGGCGAAAACAACGACATGCAAAACAACAAGGGCGGCTGGCTTTTGACCGACGAAGAAACGGAAATGCTCCAACTGGTCACGAAATACTTTGACCAAGTCACTGTGGTCTACAACAATGGTGTTGTAGCGGATATGGAATTTGTAGAGGATATGGGAATCGAAGCCTTGGTCTTCATGGGATACGGCGGCCAGGAGGGCGGCAATTACGTTGGCGATATTCTTTCCGGTAGGGTGACCCCATCGGGAAAACTGACGGAAACCGTTGCTAAGAGCTTTGACGCCTATCCTGCTGATGGTTTCAGCGGAAGTACCACCCAGAAATATACGGAAGACATTTTTACCGGTTACCGTTACTTTGAAACCTTTGATCCCGATTATGAAACAGTCCGCTATCCCTTTGGCTATGGCCTGTCCTATACGGATTTTGCGATCTCCAATGTCACCGCTAGCCAGGTAGGGACCCACATAGAGGTTTCTGCTACAGTCACGAACACAGGTGATTTTTATTCCGGAAAAGAAGTTGTGCAGGTTTATTACAGCGCTCCACAAATGGGAGAAGGCGACGCTGTGCTGGGAAAACCCGGAAAGGTATTGGCTGCCTTTGGTAAGACCAAACTGTTGGAACCCGGCGAGAGCCAGACCATGACTTTGTCCTTCCCCATTTCGGATATGGCGAGTTATGACGACACAGGCGTAACAGGACACAAGAATGCCTGGCTCTTGGAGGCAGGGGACTACAAGGTCTTTGTGGGAAATTCCATCCGCGATGCTGGAAGCCGCATGGTCTACACGTACAATCAGCCAAACTTGCGTGTGATTGATGAAGATCTGACCCAATTGGATACCATGTTGAATGAGCGTCTCTTGGCGGATGGAACCTACGAAGAACTGGAAGTCATTGAGATTCCCGGCCAGATCAATGTCAAGGATGACATTGTCAATCAGGCAGAAGTGGAAAATTATAAATCAGCCGGAGCGGGCGTAATCGAAAGGGACGGCGCGCTGTCTATTCCTGAAAATGAGTCCGTGACATATCAGTTACAGGTGGTCAAAGGAGGTAAATATCAGCTCAAGTTGGCATACACCAACAATGGTGAAGCAGTAAAACTCAATGATGCACTGGCCATATTCGTTGGTGGAAACCAAGTGAACATCGATGACTCGCTTGTACTGGAAAGCGGTGAACATTTGGAAACGGCTGCTATCCAGGTTGGTTTCCCGACGGGAGATGTTGCGTTCGAGTTCACTGGAAAGGCAGCTGCAGACATTTTGTGGGATAGTTTCACGTTGGAACGCGACAACGATGCCGATGTGGTCAACGATATTCCTGCCGATGGTATTGGCAAAGTAGAAGGCGAAGACTATGTAGATGCTTCCGCCGGAGTCCGCTATGAAGATTTTCAGGACGATGGACAGGGCCAGCCCGGCAGCTGCTTGTCCAACATGCGTGCTGGTTCCCGTGTCAACTACAAATTAAACGTGGAGGAGACTGGAACGTACCGCATGGTGGTCCACTATGCGGCAGTTGGGGAGACTAAGCTGAACAGTACAGCGATCTTCCTGATTAACAATATCACGCAGGCATTCGACGACAGCATCTCCTTTAAAAACACAGCTATTTCGGGAAACACCTATTACAATTTTGTGGATCTGGAACCTCTGACTGTGATTTTGCCCAGCGGTGAGGCGACACTTACCATCGAATCGCAGATTGCAGCGTTCCCCAATATCGACTACATCACCTTTGAAAAAGTGGAGACCCCAGCAGCCAAGACCAATGCGGCTGTCAATAGTCTCTCTACAACAGCCGAAGAACTATCTTTTGAGGATGTGGCTGAAAATCCGGAACTGATGGATACATTTGTCTCTCAGCTTACGGTGAATGAGTTGGCGACCCTGGGAAGTGGTCAAGGAAATGTGGCACCCAATACCAACACGGGTTCAATCGGGAACATTCCGTCTTTGGGAATTCCCGGTGTACAAACTGCGGATGGTCCCACAGGTGTTCGTTTGAACGATATTACCAGCCCTGTTGCCTGGCCTGCGACCAATGTCATGGCCAGCTCTTGGAACGAAGAACTGTGTGAAGATTATGGACTGGCCTTTGGCAAAGATATCAGGGCCTATGATGTCAACTGTATCTTGGGCCCCAGCATCAATATCCAGCGCAATCCTTTGGGTGGGCGCAACTTTGAATACTACGCGGAAGACCCCTATCTCACGGGCAAGCTGGGTGCTGCTGTGACCCGTGGTATCCAGTCCGTGGGCGTGGCAACAGCTGTGAAACACTTTGCTGTAAATTCCACCGAATTTAGCCGTTTGGCCTCGAACAGCCTTGTTTCCTCCCGCGCGATGCGTGAGATCTACTTGAAAGCGTTTGAAATTGTCATTAAAGAAGCTGACCCATGGTCGATCATGACCTCCTACAATTTTGTCAATGGAACCAAGGCTGCTGAGTTGGAGCCTATGATGAATGAAATTGCCCGTGGAGAGTGGGGCTATGATGGAGTATTTATGACCGACTGGGGAAATGACTCCAATATCGTCAAGGAAGTTTTGGCGGGCGGCGATGTGAAAATGCCCAGCGGCGATTCCAATGCTCTGGTCAATGCGGTCAACGAAGGAATCCTAGACCGCGAGACTTTGGAAGCTGCTGCGGTCCGTCTCTTGAATCTGGCGCTCAAGACGGACAGTTTGCGCGATGAGGAAGCTATTGACCATTTGGCTGTCGGGAAACCTGCTCAAGCGTCCAACACAGAGAGTGCCGATCACAGTGCCGCAGGCGCCGTAGATGGCCTGATGTCGACCCGTTGGGCAACCGGATCGGTCAACCAATCCTCTCAGCCGTGGTTCCAGGTGGACTTGGGCGATGTACAAGACTTGGGATATATCCGTATTTCTTGGGAGCATGCTCCGAAATCTTATGCGATTCAGGTCTCCAGCGACGGTGCTGCATTCACCGAAGTAGCGAACCATACGACAACTGCAGCCAGCGGAGGAGACAATGATAAACAGGAATTTGACCTGTCCAATGTTTCCGGCCGTTATGTGAAGATGCAGGCAACAGAACTTTGGGATGAATGGGGAGCCAGCATCTATGAATTTGAAGTATATGACAGCGACTATGTGCCGCCTGCAGAGGAAGAAGATACTTATGTTGTTTTGACTCGGAATGCGGTAGTCTCTGGGGAAAGTACTGGACTTAAAGAAGGAGACGAAGTGACAGTTACTGCAAATGATGCTCCAGAAGGGTATCATTTTACAGGATGGAGCACGGTCGGCCTGACACTTACCCCGGAACAACGGGTTTCCTCAGAACTGAACTTTACAATGCCCGCGAATAATGTAATCTTAACGGCGGATTTTGCTAAAAACCAGAAGCCGGACGAACCGAAGGAGCCGCAGTTGTTGACCGTACAGTGGAGCAGCAATGCAGCGGTGGAAGTGGAAGGAAATGCAGATGTGGTGATCTCCACGGATGCAATCTACGGCGCGAAAGTGATGCCGGGCGAAGAGCTGACCTTTACCTTCACCCCGACCGACGGCGCGTTCGCCAGTGCACAGCTCAACGGAGAGGACATCCCGTTTGAACCAAACGGCTTTACGTACACCTACACGATGCCGAATGAGAGTGCAAGCCTGCGCTTTACCTTTACGAAGGTGGACAAGGACATCTTGAAGATTGTCCTGGATGAGGCGAACAAGGTTACGCAGGAGGACATCGACCGGCTGGTACCGGAAGTACGGGAACTCTTTGTGAATGCCCGGACCAACGCGCAGGAGGTCTACGACGATCCAGCCGCAACCCAGGA
>NZ_LT835157.1:126759-128678 GCF_900169665.1 Anaeromassilibacillus sp. Marseille-P3371
CCCTGCGGAAGATCCCAAGCAGAGAAGAGTTGCAGAAGCTCATCGAAGAGACAGAAGCGATCGACTTGAATGGCTATACGGACCGCAGTGTGGCAAACCTGGAGGCGGCGCTACAGGTAGCAAAGGCAGTCGCCGGGGATGAAACCGCAGACAACCAGACAATCGCAAAGGTATATGTGAATCTGGAAACAGCTGTAGCAAGTTTGGAGAAGGCGGAGACGCCGAAGCCCAACCCGAAGCCGGACAACAAGGGAGGAAAGGGAAGCCGTTCTGTGAATGCCTCCAACTCCTATGGAGCGGCAGGCGTCGTGTCTGCGGCACAGAACGTCTCGACCCAGAAGGCGCATGTGGTGGGTGACACGACAGTGAACTTCACGCTCAAGAGAGGCAGCGCATACTGCTTCAAGATGACGGTGGTAAATGGAAACAACCAGACGCCGAGCTTTACCGTGGGCAATGGCAGCGTTCTCAAGACGCAGTTTGTGGCGAAGGTTGGAAACGATTACTACTACAGAGTCTATGCAACCGGCACACCGGGCCAGAGCACGGGTGTCTACACGACACTGCCGGGACAGAATGCGGTGAAACACTGCACAGTGACCATTGGTTGAATGCCGGATACCAGCGAAGGGCATAAGCCATTCGATCCAGCAACCACTGCTGGAAGAGAGCCTGCGTAGGAACGCCATAGGCGCGAAAGGCGCTGTGCGTCCACCGAACCAGAGTATGGGCGTCTACACGACCCTGCCGGGACAGAATGCGGTGAAACACTGCACAGTGACCATTGGTTGAATGCCGGATACCAGCGAAGGGCATAAGCCATTCGATCCAGCAACCACTGCTGGAAGAGAGCCTGCGTAGGAAACTCCCAAGGAGCGAAAGGCGCTGTGCGTCCACCGAACCAGAGTATGGGCGTCTACACGACCCTGCCGGGACAGAATGCGGTGAAACACTGCACGGTGACCATTGGTTGAATGGCGGACACTTGCGAATGACATAAGCCATTCGATCAAGTCTGCTGGCAGAGAACCAACGTAGGAAACACGAAGGTACGAAAGACGCTGTGCGTCTACCGGGCTAGGGTAGGGGCTTTACACGACCCTGCCGGGGCAGAAAAGCCACCAAACACTACGCAGTAACCGTTGGTTGAATCACGGATACTTGCGAAGGGCATAAGGCATTCGATTAAGTAACCGCTGGTGGAAGAAAGCTTGTGTAGGAAACTCCCAAGGAGCGAAAGGCGCTGTGCATCCACCGGGCTAGGGCATGGGCACCTATACAACACTGCTGGGGCAGAATGCGGTGAAACACTACACGATAATCGTTGGTTGAATGCCGGATACCAGTGAAAGGCATAAGCCATTCGATCTAGCAACCGCTGATGGAAGAGAGCTTGTGCAGGAAACGTCATAGTCACGAAAGGCGCTGTGCGTGCACCAGACTAGGACACTGGCGTCTATACGACCCTGCCGGGTTAGAATGCGGTGAAACACTGCATGGTGTAGCTATGAGGCTTCGGAAAGAAAAAAGAATATGGAATGTCTCTGACGGATAGCTTTTCTACATGTAAATGTATATCCTAATCGTATGTAGATGATTTGCCCCCATAGGAGCGAATACATAGGAAAGCCAAAGCAGAGATATTCCACCCCATATGACCCAGCAGGAGCATCCGCAAACGAGAATGCGAATAACCCCTGCTGGGTCAAACTTTTTACAAGGTATAAGAATGTATCGTATGGTGACGAACTGTGCAGGAACAGTTGGACGGATGTGGGGTATCTTTTAGGGACGGCATAAAAGTTGTTCCCACCAAGATAAAATGAAAATAATCCGTAAATATCGGAATCGTGTTATGGAAGGAGTAAAAATAGCTGGTATCCAATTAAGTGTCTAGCGGCTAACGGCAGGAAACTTCC
>NZ_LT835157.1:133518-135971 GCF_900169665.1 Anaeromassilibacillus sp. Marseille-P3371
AATCGATAACAGGGAACTTCCGTAGGAGGCGCCGTATAAAGGACATTGTGTGTCTGAATTGGATAGAAACATTGTAATTGTATTATAGGAAAAGTAGAAGTAACCGATATTCAATCAAGTGACCGGCAATTGGTAACAGGGAACTTTCGTAGAAGGACATCGAAGGCGCGAAAGACGTGATGTATCCGTTTATGATAGGTGAACATAAGAATTAAGTTGTGGAAAGAGTAAAAATAGCGGGTATCCGAATCAAGTGGCTAGTAATCGATAACAGGGAACTTCCGTAGGAAGTACCATAGGGATGAAGGACGTTGTGTGTCTGGAATGGATAGGCAAACATTGGAATTGCATTATAGGAAAAGGAGAAGTAACCGGTACTCAATCAAGTGCCTAACGGTCAATAATAAGGGACTTCCGTAGGAGATGCCGAAGGCGCAAAAGATGCGATGTATCCAATAATAAGGCAACATCGGAATCGTGTTGTGGAAGGAGTAAAAATAGCTGGAATCCGATCACTGGTGTATCTAAAAAATCAATAATCATTCGGATCTACACTTCTCCCGCTTGCGTGGGTTGTAGTAGCTCTTTCAGTAGAGTAGAGGTCCATAACCGTGCGGCGGTTCTTAAAGATATTTTTCATTTTTCCTCGGCCACACTCTTGTGAAATTCCGTATGTTCATATTTTTGTCTGGTACCCCTACGGACAGAAATGCAAAACAGGGCCACCTTAAAAAGCACCGGCAATCCTTGCTGCCTATTCCACCACCCCTGCTAACGCCTCTCTCCCCTTTCAAACTATATCCCACAAAAACAAAGTCTCTGTACCGGATTATGTACTGCCCCCAATTATACGGATAGCACAAAAAGTCCCTTGGTAGGAAAAATTAAGTTTTAAGCGGAGTGGCGCAGCGTGAGCGGCGCCACTCCAGCTTTTAACTGGATACGGTCGTGGTTGTAAAAATAAATGTAGCTGTCAATGCCCTCCCTGGCCTCAGCAAATGTCGTTGGCTTGAGGCGGGAGATGCACTCTATTTTTAGAATGGAGAAGAAATTTTCTGCCATAGCATTGTCATAACAGTTTCCCCGTCTTGACATGGACGGCGTTATACCATAGGATTGAGTCAGGTGAAAATACTCTCGGGAAGTGTATTGANCGGCAGGAAACTTCCGCGGGGAGCGCCATAGATGCAAAAGACATTGTACATCCACCGGGCCAGAGTACGGGTATCTATACGACACTGCCAAGGCAGAAAGCAGTGAAGCACTGCACGGTGACCATTGGTTGAATGTAGGATGACTTGCGAAGAGCATAAGCCGTTCGATTAAGCAACCGCTGCTGGAAGACAGACCGTGTAGGAAACACCATAGGAGTGAAAGACGCTATACGTCCCCGATTGATAGGAGGGAATTGAAATCAAGTTACAGAAAAAATGAAGGTAGTTCGCATTCGATCAAGTGTCTGGTAATCGATAACAGGGAACTTCCGTAGGAGGCGCCGTATAAAGGACATTGTGTGTCTGAATTGGATAGAAACATTGTAATTGTATTATAGGAAAAGTAGAAGTAACCGATATTCAATCAAGTGACCGGCAATTGGTAACAGGGAACTTTCGTAGAAGGACATCGAAGGCGCGAAAGACGCGATGTATTCGTTTATGATAGGTGAACATAAGAATTAAGTTGTAGAAAAGGTAAAAATAGTTGGTATCCGATCAAGTGTCTGGTAATCGATAACAGGGAACTTCCGTAGGAGGCGCCGTATAAAGGTCGTTTTGCGTCTGGAGTTGATGGGAAAACATTGGAATTGCATTATAGGAAGAGTAGAAATAACCGGTACTCAATCAAGTGTCTAACGGTCAATAGTAAGGGACTTCCGTAAGAAATGCCGAAGGCACGAAAGACGCTGTACATTTGTGGGAGAAGAAGGGCATCTACTGCCCTATCGCATAGCCGATGTGTTTGTAAAAGGACAAGCCTAAAGACAGAAACCAAACATACGGATAACCGTCTTGAGAAGAGAGGGAGCATTCAAGGGACGGTGTGGGTTCAGACGACCCTGGTGGAACGCAATTGAACAAAGGCAAAAGACCCGCTTCGGTTTTAGTCGGAACGGGTTTCTTTTGTGTGTTTGCAAGGTAGAGAATAAAGAGAATTGTACAGTCTGTTTTCGGATAGTCACGATACCCCTCTATAAAATGATGAACATCAATCTAAAAAAGTAATTTATACACACAGATTGACTGAATTAGCCACACAGGTAAATTATTCCTATATACAATAATATTTTGCATAATATAATAAAATTTCTTGTCATAAACCGGAAATTCTATTGACATTATTAATATAACCTGCTTTAATTGTACTAACAGCTAAAGTCAATAAATATCTTAACCGGCCAGAATGTGCTTCGGTTTAAAAAGGGAGATGAGAATGGACTCACATCGTTCAAAGGC
>NZ_LT835157.1:139751-141835 GCF_900169665.1 Anaeromassilibacillus sp. Marseille-P3371
AATCGATAACAGGGAACTTCCGTAGGAGGCGCCGTATAAAGGACATTGTGTGTCTGAATTGGATAGAAACATTGTAATTGTATTATAGGAAAAGTAGAAGTAACCGATATTCAATCAAGTGACCGGCAATTGGTAACAGGGAACTTTCGTAGAAGGACATCGAAGGCGCGAAAGACGTGATGTATCCGTTTATGATAGGTGAACATAAGAATTAAGTTGTGGAAAGAGTAAAAATAGCGGGTATCCGAATCAAGTGGCTAGTAATCGATAACAGGGAACTTCCGTAGGAAGTACCATAGGGATGAAGGACGTTGTGTGTCTGGAATGGATAGGCAAACATTGGAATTGCATTATAGGAAAAGGAGAAGTAACCGGTACTCAATCAAGTGCCTAACGGTCAATAATAAGGGACTTCCGTAGGAGATGCCGAAGGCGCAAAAGATGCGATGTATCCAATAATAAGGCAACATCGGAATCGTGTTGTGGAAGGAGTAAAAATAGCTGGAATCCGATCACTGGTGTATCTAAAAAATCAATAATCATTCGGATCTACACTTCTCCCGCTTGCGTGGGTTGTAGTAGCTCTTTCAGTAGAGTAGAGGTCCATAACCGTGCGGCGGTTCTTAAAGATATTTTTCATTTTTCCTCGGCCACACTCTTGTGAAATTCCGTATGTTCATATTTTTGTCTGGTACCCCTACGGACAGAAATGCAAAACAGGGCCACCTTAAAAAGCACCGGCAATCCTTGCTGCCTATTCCACCACCCCTGCTAACGCCTCTCTCCCCTTTCAAACTATATCCCACAAAAACAAAGTCTCTGTACCGGATTATGTACTGCCCCCAATTATACGGATAGCACAAAAAGTCCCTTGGTAGGAAAAATTAAGTTTTAAGCGGAGTGGCGCAGCGTGAGCGGCGCCACTCCAGCTTTTAACTGGATACGGTCGTGGTTGTAAAAATAAATGTAGCTGTCAATGCCCTCCCTGGCCTCAGCAAATGTCGTTGGCTTGAGGCGGGAGATGCACTCTATTTTTAGAATGGAGAAGAAATTTTCTGCCATAGCATTGTCATAACAGTTTCCCCGTCTTGACATGGACGGCGTTATACCATAGGATTGAGTCAGGTGAAAATACTCTCGGGAAGTGTATTGAAACCCTTGGTCGCTGTGGAGCTATAACGTTGCAGCGACTCTCTTTTTCTCCTTCATCATAGCCAGGTGGATGGTATCCAAAACGAGATTCACCGTCTGCTGTGTACCGGTCTTATAGGCAACAACGCTGTTATTATACAAATCACGAATCGTGGATGGGTACAACACTCCCTCTTTGGTGTGGATGTAGGAGATATCGGTCACCCATTTGCTGTTGGGCCTGTCTGCTTGAAATGGACGCTTCAAAAGGTTTTCATATTTGTGCAGTTGTTGACCCATCTGAACCCATTGTCTCCGGCGGCGAATTTCTGCCCAAAGGCCGTATTTCTTCATGATTCGCAGAATTGTCTTGGATTGCGGTGCGTGCCTTGTTTCTCCAACCACAGCCACATCCGTCGATATCCATATATCTTGAAGCAGCGCCCTCGCTGAACGTGGATAGCTTCCGCCAAATCTGCATCCTTCTCCTTCATCCTTCTTCTTGCGTTCCAAACGGTGGACAAAGTCATCATATCCACTCCGGGATACCTCAAAAAACCGGTACATGACAGAGACCAGATAACGCTCTCGGTTCCTATAGATCACATGATATTCTACTTTTGGCCTTACTTCCTTTCTGTGAATTGCAGAAAATCCTGCAACCGCTTGTTTCCATGCGAAGCCGTTCCAGTTCGCTCTTTTCGTTCTGCCGAGGTGGTTCCCCGTCTTTGCGCGGACGGCCCTTTGGGCGTGGCGCAATTCCGGATACCGTACGTTTTACCTCTTTGTTGTATCGATGAACCCCGTTCTTAATTTGAACTTTATCAAGGCCGAAATAGTCCGCTATTTCTTGTCTGGATTTCCTTGCTTCGCGCATTGCGTTGATCTCTGCCCCGAGAATTTTGATGTTTGTCCATTTCTTTTTTGACATGATAATACCCCCTGATGTAGTA
>NZ_LT835157.1:143805-154659 GCF_900169665.1 Anaeromassilibacillus sp. Marseille-P3371
CAGGTGAAAATACTCTCGGGAAGTGTATTGAAACCCTTGGTCGCTGTGGAGCTACAACGTTGCAGCGACTCTCTTTTTCTCCTTCATCATAGCCAGGCGGATGGTATCCAGAACGAGATTCACCGTCTGCTGTGTACCGGTCTTATAGGCAACAATGCTGTTATCATACAAATCACGAATCGTGGATAGGTACAACACTCCCTCTTTGGTGTGGATGTAGGAGATATCGGTCACCCATTTGCTGTTGGGCCTGTCTGCTTGAAATGGACGATTCAAAAGATTTTCATATTTGTGCAGTTGTTGCCCCACCTGAACCCATTTTCTCCGGCGGCGAATTTCTGCCCAAAGGCCGTATTTCTTCATGATTCGCAGAACTATCTTGGGATTGCGACGCGTACCTTGTTTCTCCAGCCACAGCCACATCCGTCGATATCCATATATCTTGAAGCAGCGCCCTCGCTGAACGTGGATAGCTTCCGCCAAACCTGCACCTTCTCCTTGCATTCCAAACGGTGGACAAAGTCATCATATCCACTCCGGGATACCTCAAAAAACCGGCACATGACAGAGGCAGGATAACGCTCTCGGTTCCTATAGATCACATGATATTTTACTTTTGGCCTCACTTCCTTTCTGTGAATTGCAGAAAATCCTGCAACCGCTTGTTTTCCATGCGAAGCCGTTCCAGTTCGCTCTTTTCGTTCTGCCGAGGTGGTTGCCCGTCTTTGCGCGGACGCCCCTTTGGGCGTGGCGCAATTCCGAATGACGTACGTTTTACCTCTTTGTTGTATCGATGAACCCCGTTCTTAATTTGAACTTTATCAAGGCCGAAATAGTCCGCTATTTCTTGTCTGGATTTCCTTGCTTCGCGCATTGCGTTGATCTCTGCCCCGAGAATTTTGATGTTTGTCCATTTCTTTTTTGACATGATAATACCCCCTGATGTAGTACTTCATTTTCCTACATCAGGGGGCTTTTTGTCTATTCTCCGTTTTTACGGGACCTGTTCAGAAACAAGGTAGGAGGCTTTACATTTTGTAGTCTCATTATAAAATTCTGTCCATAATACGCGAAATAAGCTAAGTGAATATATTTGTAAAAAAGTATAGTTTAGGCTCGGGAATGGCTTATTGCTAGGTTGATTGGAGTGTCAGGGACGAACTCTGTATAGTTGTGAGAGGCGATCCGTAAAATCGGCCCGCAGCCAGAATCCATATCCTTTTACATCCTCTAAAACTCTGTAATCGAACGAAATATCCAGGAGGCGTATTGTAAAATACAAAGCCATATAGTAATATAAGACTTTAAATCCTACGTATCCAAGAATTTCCGTTAAGGGAGTGAAAAGATGGATATTCCGAGAAATGTTACATGGGGCGCGATAGGCAGCCTTTTATGGTATACATAAGGCAATGCCTTCCGCTGAAGTAGTTAAGAAAACGGATTTGTCGTAGCAAACCAAACTTCAAAGGTTCTGTCAGCTTGTACTTATGCTTCGTCAGGATGATAGGAGATAATATCGGCAATATCACATTCTAAAATGGAGCAAAGTGTGTCCAATGTTTTGAGCGTAATATTCCGGCCGTGCTTCATCCGATGCAGGGTGTTGGCAGAAAAACCATAGTTGTAAATAAGCTGGTATTCTGTAATGTTTTTGCGAAACAGGGTCTGATAAAAGGGCTTGTAGCTGATCATAAGATGCACCTCTGCTAGACCCTATCCTACCATACTCAATAGATTGACTATCCCTAATATATTGAGTATAATGAAGATAAATAGAGACTATATATCACATAATAAGTCGTTATTTGTCACTGAATGAAAAATTAGAACTATATTTAGATGAATTCCTGTTACAGCTCCTTTGGCCAGACAGTGAAAATAGACGGTTAGAGGGCATATATGGTGTTGCAGAGCCTCTTTTGCATATTCGCCTCTCAAAATATAAAACGAAAAGGACATGGCGCAGGAGGACGTTTGTCCAAGCAAAAGTTAAAAATAACGGATGACTTTTCAAACGTGTACGAAAAGAGTTCTCCCATTTTGGACCGAAATTACTTCGTACATCAGCGAAAAACAAACGAAAAGCAGACTTGCCCGGTAAAGAAATGTGTTTAGAAAAGGAGGGAGAATAGGCGGCCAAGAGATTCAACAAGAGCGAGCCAGTTAAAAATGGAATAAAGAAAAAGGCTTTTCACGAGGCCCGTTCTTCACGTTAGTCGAGCGGTCCTGTGAAACAGCCTTTGTTTCTGTGTACAATTTTTGAAATTCTTATAATACCGGGAATTTGTGCACACCAATCACAGCTCCAACCATTTTGCAAGTTGCAGCAGAGTGTGGGCCTGTTCTCCGTCCAGCTTTCGGACGGAGGCAATCAGTTCCCGTTCATATGCCGAAGGATAAAGAACATCACGGTCATCATTAAAGAATTCCGGCAGAGTGACACCCAACGCGTTGAGTAACCTTTCCAAAATCGCGACCGATGGCTGTGTGGTCCCCTTTTCAATCGAATGAATGTGGTTTTCCGATACGCCCGTCTCTTTGGATAAGGCATAAACACTTTTGCCTTTGCCTTCACGGATATTTTTAAAGCTTATGCCTAAATCCATTTTTCGCCTCCGAATACATTGATAATACTATATTATTATAGTATGAAAGAGACCCAAAATTAATACATATAGTGTTCGGTAGAGTACAACTATATACATGTGCTATTGAAGTGATGATTCTTCACTAAAATGAAGGGGCAGTAATCATGATGAATTTAAACGAAGCGCTACGTATTTTGCGGATTCGTGCGGGTTTAACCCAAAAACAATTGGCGGACATGTTGGAACTGGATCGATCCAGTTATACCTATTACGAAACCGGAAAAAGCATGCCGACGGTGCCGGCATTCAAACGCCTTTCGAATCTATATGGTGTCTCCATGGATACCATGATGGGGGAAAGTGAAGAGCGCCTCTTGCGAGAGATAGAGGCTTCTCACCGGATGCGGGTGTTGGCAGAGTCGGGACCACGGGTTCGGCGAATTCTCTTGCAGGCGCACGGCCTAGAGCGGGAAGAATTGCGCGAGTTGGCCCGCGCTGTCCAGCAACTGTGGGAAAACCATGGACTGGACGGGTGTTGCGCTTTGCCGGGAAAACAGATATAATAAGTACGCACAAAGGCCGGTTTTGTACCGGAAGTGATTTCGAAAAAAGAAGGGGTTCGCATCAATGAAGCTGGGAATCGTAGGCTTGCCGAACGTCGGCAAAAGCACCCTGTTTAATGCTATTACCAATGCAGGCGCACAGTCCGCCAATTATCCATTTTGTACCATTGAACCAAACATTGGCGTAGTTGCCGTACCGGATCAGCGGCTGGACAGGCTTGCTGAAATGTATCATCCGGAAAAATATACTCCCGCTACCATCGAGTTTGTCGATATAGCTGGTCTGGTGCGTGGCGCGAGTAAGGGAGAAGGTTTGGGAAATAAGTTCCTCGCAAATATTCGTGAAGTCGATGCGATTGTGCATGTTGTCCGTTGTTTTGTCAACGATGACATCGTACATGTAGAAGGAAGTATCGACCCTAAGCGCGATATTGAGACGATCAATTTGGAGCTGATCCTCTCCGATATGGAAGTATTGGATCGACGCATTGAAAAGACGCAGAAGCTGATGAAGGCTGACAAGAAATATCAAGAGGAATATGATTTTTTCCAACGCGTCCGTGAAGCGCTCGATGCAGGGAAGTCGGCTCGCAGTGTAGAATGTACTCCGGAAGAGGCAGAGCTTCTCTCGACCGTATCCCTTTTGACCAATAAACCGGTCATTTATGCGGCCAATGTGAGTGAAAACGATTTTAAAGGCGGTATTGAGAACAACCCATATTTTAAACAAGTCAAGGAGATTGCAGACAGCGAGCATGCGGGGGTACTGCCGATTTCCGCGGAAATTGAAGCGGAGATTGCGGGGATGGACCCGGAGGAAAAAGATCTGTTCCTTGCAGATATGGGCCTAGAGGAATCCGGCCTGGACCGTCTGATCAATGCCTGTTATTCTCTGTTGGGGTTGATTTCCTATCTGACAGCTGGTCAGCCGGAGGTACGTGCATGGACCATCAAGAAGGGAACCAAAGCACCGCAGGCAGCTGGCAAGATCCACAGTGATTTTGAACGCGGTTTTATCCGTGCGGAGGTCATTTCCTTTGATGATCTGATGGCGTGTGGCAGCATGACTGCGGCGAAGGAGAAAGGTTTGGTCCGTTCGGAAGGAAAGGACTATGTGATGAAGGATGGGGACATTGTCCTGTTCCGCTTCAATGTCTGACCAGAAACCAGCGCGGTTCCGGATTCGTTTGGCCCAAAAAGAGGATGCCGCTGTATTGGCGGCGATCTATGCGCCCTATGTGCGAAATACAGCCGTCACATTTGAATATGATCCGCCGGATGCAGCGGAATTTAGACGGCGAATTCAAGCCGTTCAGGGGCAGTTCCCATACCTCGTCTGCGAAGAAAATGGAATACCAAAGGCGTATGCCTATGCATCCCGGTTTCATGGGCGGGCTGCATTCCAATGGGATGCAGAATTGAGTGTCTATGTAGCGGAGGGTGCTCAACAGCAGGGAATAGGACGGGCTCTATATGGATGTCTGATGGAATTTTTGCAAGAGCAGGGTTATACGACTCTGTATGCGCTGATTACATCGCCCAATGATCCAAGCGAGCGGATGCATACCCAGTTGGGTTTTCAAAAAATTGCCGTTTATCCACAGACAGGGTATAAATTGGGGACGTGGCGCGATATGACCGTTTGGGAAAAACGGATGAAACCGCTGCCTGAAAACCCCATACCTCCGCGTAAGTTTTCCACACTCCCGATAGACTTTGTGGAAAACGTGCTGCAAAAAGCGGCTACAGAGCGAAATCTTTCAAGGTAACTAGAGTATATAGAAAAGTAACAGCCGTAAAATGGTTACATCGAAAAAACAAAAAAATCCCCTACAATGGACGGTTTTGGTCCATTGTAGGGGATTTTTTGCAAGTTCTTGTCCGTAGAACCAATCTTGATCGGTTTATAATGACAGAAACCTGACGGGAAATTCTCTGAAATTTTTATCCATTGTTTTTCGCTGAAAGAAGGGAAAACGCATCGCAATTCCCTTCTTTTATCAAATAAACAAAAAATCTAAAAATTTTTCAATATTTCTCTCAATTTTCGGTTGAAATATTGACAATTTGAGAAACCTATGATTTAATAGGCTTGAAAAGTTCATTGGAATAATTAGTGAATTGGTATTACTTTACAATGGACTCTTTTGCCACTGTAAAGGCTGGGATGCCTTCTGACCAGCAGCAAATGGAAAGGGGGATGAAAAGAAAGAAGGCGACCAAACATAAGACGGAAAATACCGTGGGAACAGGAAGATTGCAACTTTAGGAGGAGAAAAATGTTTAAGGTGAAACGGAGGGCCACTGCTCTTTTGTTGGCCGCGCTTATGGCGACATCCGGACCGGGTGTAGTGGGCTTGGCAGCGGATTTTTCTGCCAATGGATCTGCAAAGGATAGCGCCGTTTGGCAAGTAGGAGATACGCAGGTAAAGGGCTTTCTGCGCGGCGCCCCGGCAGAAGCGAACCTGGAAGAAGAGGGACCGTTGGGTTGGATTCATTTCAGCGATAAGACGCTCGAAAATTGCCCCCAGAAGAGCGAGGACAATGGAATCACGGACATCGAGCTGTTCGGTACAATGGCACAGATCGCTGGGGACACGGCGACCAATTTCCGTTATGAAGGGGCTCCCGATTCCAATACGAAAGGTCAAGTGATCAATGGGGCGGGCGGCAAAGTGACCTTTCACGTTCCAGCGAGTACAGAGCCGCGCTATTTGCGCGTCTACATGGGGTCCTGGGCATCGGAAATCACCTTGCGTGTAGCTGTCAATGGCGAAGAGCAATACAGCCGCACTTTTGGAAAACGTGAGACAACGTCTGGCGCAGAGTGCTTTTTGTCCTCCATCATGTACCAAACGGCTTCGGAGGAAGATGTTGTCACAGTGACCGCAGAGGTTACCGCTACATACGATGCAGCCTATAGCAATATGAGCATTCAGGCGATTGCGCTGACCGACGAGGCGTTCCCGGAGGAAGAATCGCTTGTTTCGGGCGAGGTGCAGGATGCCCCAGAGTCGGCAAACCTCACGAAAGAGGGCGGTATCGATTGGGTTCAGCTCGACAACACCGATTTCGGTGCGTTCAATCGCAAGGACACGGAAGACCCGGCGATTGGCGGTCCGACGCTGATTGGAAAGCAGGATTATGTAGCCCAAAATACAAAGACCAATTTTGTATTCTTGGATGGAGTTTCTCCGGTGCAGTCGATTGAGAATAATAACCACAAGGGCTTAGTCTTTACCGGAGAAGGCAATGGCTTGGAATTTACCCTGCCCGCTAGCAAGGAAGAGCGCTATGTAAACATTTACACCGGCGCCTGGGCAGCCGACATCACAGCCGAGGTCCTGGTCAACGGGGATACAGCCTACATAGAGACGTTTGGCAGTACGGATACCACATCCGGAACCCCTGCTGTGTACCGGGTGCTCCGCTTGTCCTACAGCTGCGTGGATGAAGGGGATGAAGTGTCTGTTAAGCTTCATGTTTCCAAAGCGTACGACAGCCAGTGGGGAAATATGTCCATCTCTGCCATTACATTGAACGACTCCCAGGTGGTTGATACTGGGGTAGTCGCTGCCGGAAAGGTTTCGAGCGCGCCGGTTGCGGCAGACCTGACAAACGAAGGCAATGTGGACTGGGCGTATTTCAATGATACCGATTTTTCCAGCTATAACCACAAAAATGTTGCTGAATCACAGATCACCGACGTAACACCGGTGGGGACGCAGCAGGGAAGCCCTGTCATTCAGGATGCAAAAACGTCCTATATCTACAGTGACGGCGTCGATCCAGAGACGGAGACCGATGGCCACAATGGGTTCGTCTTTGTAAAAGAAGGCAGTGGTGTGACCTTCCGCGTGCCCGGAGGCCCAGAGATGAAGTATCTGAATGTGTATACAGGAGAATGGGCCTCTGACATTACCCTGGAACTCGTTGTGAACGGAGAGGTTGAATTCAGCGAAACGTATGGAAACAGCGTCACCACCAGCGGAACGCCGGCGGTATGCAATGTCGCTCGCCTCCAATACTATACGCCCAATGCGGACGATGAGGTAGAGGTGCGCGCGCTCATTTCCCATGGGTACGACCAGAATTGGGGAAATATGAGCATACAGGCCATTACCCTGTCTGACACTGCTCCGGTCAGCCTGGACGAAAAGATCACAACACCTGAATGGGAAATTGACCATACGGGAGGTCAAATTCAGTCGATGAAGACCATGATCGGCGGCGAAATGTATACCATTCCGATGCGTACAGACAGCCGAGGGGGCTTTATCTGGAATTACAACGGCCGCCAGATTGCGATGACTTCCGGAGATACGGCGGACGATGGGACCATCACGTATACAGGACGGTATCGCAATGCGAATGAAGACCTGACCTTTACCTTGCGGTATGCCGTGGATGAGCAGAAGCAGTTGGTGGTCACAGCATCGGTCACCAACAACAAGGATACGGAACAGGCGGTGGACAAGCTGTCCTTAAACCTGGGATTCAATACGTATTTGGAGAGCTACCCACAGTACAACGATCAACTTTTCCCAACTCTCCTGCGTTGTGAAAAAACCCATCTGTGGGGCTATCTCTCCACACCTTCCGGCCGTCTGATGACCATTGCAACCGATGCCCCCGTTGCATCCTATACTTTGGACTATGAGTGGGGCGCACACCGCATCTACACAGCGTCTCTCGACGTTTTACAGTCCGGCGAATTGCCGGAGCGTCATCCGCAGGATGCAGATCACATTGGTGCAAACGAGACGAAAACCTGGAATATTTACCTCAAGCCGGTCGAGGATTTAAATGCAATTGAAGACGTCAAACCGACGATCTCCAATTACACAGAGATTCCGACCATCGACGCAGATCGTTATACCATGGCGGAGAATGAAGTTTCTCAAGTGACGGTTTACTCCCAGTCTCCATTGAAGAACGGTGTGGTTACATTAGTTGACGAGGATGGAACCGAAACGACGCTCGCAGTGACCGACAATGGGGATCATACCTATTCCTGTACCTTTGAGGCGGAAGGCAGGGAGGAAGGCGTCTATAAGCTTTGGGCAGAAAACGAGGCCGGATATAAGGCGGAGGGCATGTTCACGATACGGATGCCGTGGTCCTGGTACACGAAACAGGCCCGTAAGGCGGCCGTAGAGGCTCCACAGAAGGCGACCTCCCACACAGAATCCTGGTACGGACTGTATTCTGCCTATATTGCTAAGAGATACTTCCCGGATGAAGAATTGGACATGGCGATCGACGAGAAGTTTGAAGAGATTTATCCGTTGATGTATGATGTCACGACCGACCTGCCGACTTCCTGGCAGAGCCGAATCCAGAACCACTCTGGTATGTTAGGCGTATTTGTCGATAAGTATGAGAGTTCTGGGAATATGAGCGATTTGGAGAGCGCTGTCCATCTTGCCGACTTCCTGCTCACCACCCAAAAGGAGAACGGCGGCTATTACAATGGAAGCACGGATTATACCTCGGTCATTTATCCAGCAAAGTCCATCATGGAACTGATCTATGTAGAAAAGGATCTGATGAACGATGCGGACTTGACAGAAGAGGAGCGCGCAATCTGGGCAGAGCGCTATGACCGTCACTTTGCCTCCGTTACCCGCGCCATGGACAACCTGGTGCGTCTGGACGGTCACTTTGAAACCGAAGGACAGCAGACCTTTGAGGACGGCGCCAATTCCTGTTCGGCGACGCAGCTGAGTGAATTCGCCTTGATGTTCCCCGAGGGCTCTGCAGAGCGCGAGAAATATACCAATGCAGCGCTCAAGATTATGAACTACCATACCTCGCATCAGCAATCTATTGTTCCGGATTCGCGTATGAATGGCGGCACCCTGCGCTTCTGGGAAGCACAGTATGACGTCGAAATGCAGTTGACCGGCGATTCTCCCAATATGATGAACTCACCGCATGGCTGGTCTGCATGGAACATCTATGCACTGTTTAACCTATATGAACTGACCGGCGACCAGCAGTACCTGGAGCGCGGTATGAACGCCATGGGGTCCTGTGCACAGCTGATGGGCTTTGACGGCACCCTGCGTTGGGCATTTATCGCAGATCCATACCGCAATACGGGCTTGTGGGTGAAAGATGAAGAGGCGTCGCACGACGATGTGATCGTTGGCAAGCATGTCAACACGGTGATCGGCGAAGAATATGTCGATATGATCTCCTACTGGTGGAGAGCGCCGAAGAATACTTGGGTCCCGGGGTACACCGCTATGGGCGGCGCAGTCACCCAGGGCGCTGCATGTGATAATGATGTACATGAGGTATTCAAAGCATTGGGCGAAGTGGCACTGACAAAGGCTTATGTATTCCAGAAGGATGACGGGACTTTTGAAACCTACAATTGTTCCATTGAAAATACGGATCGTGGCTTGATCGTTACGCCGAGCGAAGAGGTAGTCTCCAATGTGAGCGTACAGGTTCAAGAGGATACAGATGTCACAGTGAAATTCTATGACGGTGATCAGTCTGCGACAATCTCAGCGGGTTTGCCGGTTTGGATTTCTACGGAAGAGAACGTTGCCGATTTCGAAGACGGAGATAAGGATTCCAGCCTGCGCAATTTGACGGTAAGTAAGGGTGAGTTGAGCCCATCCTTCCAGGCAGATGTACAAGATTATACGGTAGACATCGGCGCCGAAGCCGGCACCGTAGAGATCACTCCGGTAGCGAATAGTGAACATGCCGTTGTCTACGTCAACGGAACTCGTGTTCTCCCAGGCGAGAGCTACACGGTTACTATGGACAGCGCAATGCAGGAAAAAACAATCCCGATTGTAGTCAAATCGCAGTATCAAGCGACAAAGACGACCTACACATTGACGGTATCGACCATGGGCGACTATGAGAATGTAGCGCGCAAAGCGGTCAATGTGACAGCAACCCGTATCCAAGGCCCGGCAACGGACCCGATGAGCCTGATCGATGGAGACCACGGCCTGGACGGTTCGACCACCACCCATATTACAGTGGCGCCGGATGGAACCCCCGACAACTTTATCACTCTCTCTTGGGCGGAACCACAGAGTTTTGAGAAGATTCTTGTCTGGACCTTCTACGGTGCAAAGCAGGGACCGACCAAGTGGGATTATCAGATTTCCAAAGATAACGGAAAAACTTGGGAGACGGTCGCAGAGAATGTCACAGCGGAGTGGAAATATAGCGATAAAACACATGAGAGCTACACCGTTGCTTTTGATGAACCCCTCACAGGTGTTACCGATCTGCGCATGGTTCTGAAAGAGGGCCTGCATGAGTGGGGAAATACCTGTATTACAGAGATTGAAGCCTTTGGAAAGAAGGATATTCAACCGGAAGAGCAGAACCTGACGGTGGGATACAACAACAAGGACGTAACGTTGAAGGTGGACGGCGAACCGCAGAAGATCGCAGACCTGACGGGAGAGTTTACGCTGGAAGACGTGGCAGAGGGAACGAGCGTAGAATTGACCTTTGAACCGCGTGTTGAAGGCCGGAATTTCCGCTCGGTGGCGGTCAACGGCCAGGAGGAACTCATCAGCGGCGATTCGTATACCTACACAGTAGAGATGACGGGCGAAGGCGTCGACTTGGACTTCGTGTTCGAGGTGACGGACAAGCGGATTCTGGAGCAAACCTATCAGTATGCAAAGCCCTATGTGGATGATGGGACGGTCGATTCG
>NZ_LT835157.1:157502-158505 GCF_900169665.1 Anaeromassilibacillus sp. Marseille-P3371
TTCCGCTCGGTGGCGGTCAACGGCCAGGAGGAACTCATCAGCGGCGATTCGTATACCTACACAGTAGAGATGACGGGCGAAGGCGTCGACTTGGACTTCGTGTTCGAGGTGACGGACAAGCGGATTCTGGAGCAAACCTATCAGTATGCAAAGCCCTATGTGGATGATGGGACGGTCGATTCGCTGGTGACCGAGGCGAGAGAAGCCTTCATGGAGGCATATGACGCCGCGGAAGCTGTGCTGAACAATACAGCGGCGACGCAGACGGAGATTGACAAGGCCTGGAGCGACCTGCTGAACGTACTGCATTATCTGAACTTCCAGCCGGGCGATAAGAGCGCCCTGGAAGAGCTGTACAATATCCTGAGCGACCTTGTGGAGGATGACTTCACAAGCAGCAGCTGGGCCTTGTTTGAAAAAGCGATGGAGCAGGCAAAAGAAGTGGTCGAAGACCCGGAACCGTTGGAGGGCGACATCACAAAGGCATATGAAGACCTGACAGCTGCGTCCAAGCAACTGATTCGCGCATCGGACGTCAGCAATTTGAATACCGCCATTGAAAAGGCGGAAGAAATCAAAACGGACATCGAAGCGGGCAAATACCTGCCGGACGGACAGGAAGCGTTCCTGGAGGCATTGGAAGCTGCCAAGAAGCTGGACAAGGATTCCCCACAGGCAGAAGTGGACCAGGCCGCGAAGGATCTGTTGCAGGCGATGTCGGCCCTGCGCAAGAAGGCGGACAAGACGGAACTGGAAGAGTTGCTGAAGGAAATCAATGCGCTCGATCCGTCGAAATATACAGCGGCAAGCTATGCAGCAGTAGCAGAGGTCAAAGAGGTTTTGAACGCGTTGATGGCGGATGACAGCCTGGACGCGGAGGAAGGCCAGAAGAAGATCGATGCAGCTGTGGCGCAGGCACGCGAGGCACAGAACAACCTGGTGAAGGTTGATACCAATAAGCCGTCCAAGGGCAGCAGTTCTGGCAGTTCTTCTGCAAACGCGA
>NZ_LT835157.1:163747-164928 GCF_900169665.1 Anaeromassilibacillus sp. Marseille-P3371
GCGTTCTCAAGACGCAGTTTGTGGCGAAGGTTGGAAACGATTACTACTACAGAGTCTATGCAACCGGCACCCCGGGCCAGAGCACGGGCGTTTACACGACCCTGCCGGGGCAGAACGCAGTGAAACACTGCACAGTGGCCATTGGTTAAATACTGGACACTTGTAAGGAACATAAGTCATCCGATCAAGTAACAGTTGATCAGAGAGCCTGCGCAGGAAACACTGTAGGTACGAAAAACGCGCTGTGCGTCCATCGGTTTGAAGCACGAGTACCGGCATAATGCCGCCGGGCAATGTTCCAGTAAAGCATTGTGCAGTGACAATTGTGTAATCATGGACTGGACATCGAAATAAGAGGGAAGGTTTCTTCCTGATAAACAAAGGACCTAATCCTGGGGATTCCCAGGATTAGGTCCTTCTATGTTTGATTCATCTATTTTACGCTATGGCAAGTTAGTGATGNCTCTGGCAGTTCTTCTGCAAACGCGAACAATTCCTATGGAGCCAGCGGTGTGGTATCCGCAGGTCAGAATGTAGCGGCAGTTGGCGCCTATGTCCGCAGCGATACGACGGTGAACTTTACCCTGAAACGCGGGCAGGCCTATTGCTTCAAGATGACGGTGGTAAATGGAAACAACCAGACGCCGAGCTTTACAGTAGGCAACGGCGGCGTTCTCAAGACGCAGTTTGTGGCGAAGGTTGGAAACGATTACTACTACAGAGTCTATGCAACCGGCACCCCGGGCCAGAGCACGGGCGTTTACACGACCCTGCCGGGGCAGAACGCAGTGAAACACTGCACAGTGGCCATTGGTTAAATACTGGACACTTGTAAGGAACATAAGTCATCCGATCAAGTAACAGTTGATCAGAGAGCCTGCGCAGGAAACACTGTAGGTACGAAAAACGCGCTGTGCGTCCATCGGTTTGAAGCACGAGTACCGGCATAATGCCGCCGGGCAATGCTCCAGTAAAGCATTGTGCAGTGACGATTGTGTAATCATGGACTGGACATCGAAATAAGAGGGAAGGTTTCTTCCTGATAAACAAAGGACCTAATCCTGGGGATTCCCAGGATTAGGTCCTTCTATGTTTGATTCATCTATTTTACGCTATGGCAAGTTAGTGATGCCGGCCACTGTGAAGGCTTCTGCTTGCTCCTGTAGGACTTCCCCTGTGGA
>NZ_LT835157.1:167785-230541 GCF_900169665.1 Anaeromassilibacillus sp. Marseille-P3371
CGAAATAAGAGGGAAGGTTTCTTCCTGATAAACAAAGGACCTAATCCTGGGGATTCCCAGGATTAGGTCCTTCTATGTTTGATTCATCTATTTTACGCTATGGCAAGTTAGTGATGCCGGCCACTGTGAAGGCTTCTGCTTGCTCCTGTAGGACTTCCCCTGTGGAGCGGAGAGCAAACTCTTTGCAGTCTGCTTTCGTAGGGACGCGAAAGGCGCTGTGCGTCACCGTGCTAGAATACAGGCGTCTACATGACGCTGCCGGGCCAGAAAGTGGTGAAACACTGTACAGTAACGGTAGCATAAGGCCTCTGAAAAAAGAATATGGAATGACTCTGACGGATAGCTTTTCTACATGCAAATATAAACGTATATCCTAATCGCATGTAGATGATTTGCCCCTATAGGAGCGAACCCATAGGAAAGCTAAAGCAGAGATATTCCACCCATATGACCCAGTAGGGGAGTTCGCAAACGAGAATGCGAATAACTCCTACTGGGTCAAACTTTTTACAAGCATAGGAATGCATCGTATGATGACGATTCATGTAGTAGCGGTTGGAAGAACGTGGGTAACCTCTTGGAGATGGTATAAAGTTTGTTCCCACCGTAGAAATCCGGTAATAATCGATAAATACCGGAATCATATTGTACAAAGAGTGAAAGTAGCTCGTATCCGATCAGGGCCTGGCAGTCAATGGCAGGGAACTTCCGTAGACGTCAGCCATTCGATTTTAAGTAACCGCTGCTGGAAGAAAGACCGTGTAGGAAACACCGTAGGAGTGAAAGATGCTGTGTGTCTACTGGGTTAGAACATGGGCGTTTACACGATGCTGTCGGGGCAAAATGCGGTGAAACACTGACGGTGACCATTGGTTAAATGTCGGATACTTGCGAGAAACATAAGCCATTCGATCAAGCAACCGCTGCTGGAAGAGAACCAGCGTAGGAAACACCGAAGGCGCGAAAGGCGCTGCACCTGTGCGTCCACCGGGCCAGAGCACGGGTGTCTATACGGCACTGTCTGGTCAGAATGGGGCGAAACACTACACGATAACCGTTGGTTGAATATCGGGCACTAGCGAAGGGTATAAGCCATGTGATCAAGGAATCACGGATGGAAGAGAGCCAGCGTAGGAAATGCCGAAGGCGCGAAAGACGTTATATGTCCCAAATGGATAGGAAAACATTGAAATCGTGTTACGGAAAGAATGAAGGTAGCTCGCATTCGATCAGGTGTCTTGTACCCGATAACAGGGAATTTTCGTAGGAGGTACTTAAGATGTGAAAGATACAATGTGTTTGCCTATGATAGGAGAACATCGAAATCATTTGTGGAAGGAGCAAAAACAGCTGGTATCCAATCGAGTATCCGGTAACCGATAACAGGAAACTTACGTAGGGAATACCATAAGCACGAAAGATACTGTGCGTCCACCGGGCCAGAGCACAGGTGTCTATACGGCACTGCCTGGTCAGAATGGGGTGAAACACTGCACGGTGACTATTGGTTGAATATCGGACACTAGTGAAGGGTATAAGCCATGTGATCAAGAAATCACGGATGAAAGAGAGCCAGCATAGGAAACACCGAAGGCACAAAAAACGCTGTGCGCCCGACAAATGCCTTGTTGGTGGTAATCATATGAATGGATGAGAACAGAATAAAAAATACCTCTTTCGCAAAATAAAGGTCCCCACCCGGATAATTCCGAGTGGGGACCTTGCCCTTACAAGTTTTTGTAAAAATAGCCGCCAGAGATTCTATTAAGAGGTCTTTTAAAATGTAGTATGCTGAGTGGCATAGGAATAAGCCTCATAGAATAATAGAAAAAAGAACCGTATATTCAACCGGTTTATAAAAAGTTTGTTCATAAGGAAATACATACCGGTAGATGCCATACAAAGATTTTTCATGTGGTATTTAACATAATATTGATTGATTTGAGTGGTTGCCGATATGTTCTGAAGGTCTAATACAATGGATAGGCCCATATAATTTTAAAGATACACGAATTACATAAAGTGTACAAAACAGAATAAAAAATAATCAATTTGTATGATTTTATAAGAAAAATTCTCATATATCGACAAAATATTAATTAAAACTTTCTTTTAATATATATATATATATAAATTGTAATATATCAATAAAAAATAAATATTCATTAGATTTTAAATATTGATTTTTTATATTTTTATGATATACTAAAATCAAATCGCTGCAAGGGGGAGGAGCCTTGCATCAAAAATGCTTTTCAAAAAGAAAAGGAGGATATGTTATGCAAAAGACAAAAAAGAGTAGAGTCGTTTTGTCAGGAGTATCTGTATTAGTGGTATTAAGTTTATTAGCCGGAATGACGATGGCCTGGTTCACAGATACGGAAAAGGTCAGTGGGGATTTCGCTGCCGGCGTGCTGGACATCAGTGTAAAGCCAGGAGAGACAGGCGTGCAGGACCTTACATTTGAGAATTTACGCCCGATGCAGTTTGAAAATTTTGAAAAGGAACTGGCGGGCAACGGTAGCGGAAAATGGACCAACGACGTTACACAAGGGAATACAACGGGGTTACACGGGAGCGATTATATTCCTATTCCAGCCTATTTTAAGCCGGTAGTTATTAAAAACGAGGGTACACTTCCTACAAAAGTGCAGATTTCTCTGAATATGGTCAATGTCGACGATTTGGAACCTGTTTTGACCGAGGATGGTATTACCATCACGCAGGGCAAGACGGAGAAGTGTAAAAATGGCCTTCAGGATGTTCTGAAAGTATTTGTTTACAAGAATAAAAACAACTTAAATAGCGGCACTTGGAATCAGGTGAAAGATGTCAACCTGAACACCGAATATGATGCCGACATCGCTGGAACTGCAGACGAAAGCCAGGATACATATATGACGGTGATGATCCCAGCAGGTGAGAGTGTGCGCTATATGGTCGCGGGCTATCTGCCGGAAACAGTTGGAAACCTGTATCAGGGGAAACATTTCCATGCAAAATTGGTCTTGAATGCCTATCAGATGGATGTGACCGATGTCGGTGACCCCGATGGCGAGGAAATCGCGTCTGTAGATCGAGACGATCTGGAAAAGTTATACAATTCACTAAAAGGCCTGGCACAGGCCGGGGAAGGAAACTTCCTTCCGGAAGCTTGGGAGAAATTTGAGGATGCCTTTGATAAGGCAGGTACTATTTTGAACGATGAAGATGCCACCGAAGATGAGATTCTGGACGCTCTTTATGGTTTGATGGACAACGCCCTCAATTTGACAAATTCTGCTGCGTCCCCAACGGACATTTTGGATGCGGTGATCGCAAAAGCCGAAGCAGTCAATAGAGACATTGAAGCAGGTTTGTACCAAGAGACCGGTGTAGAAGCGTTCAAACAGGCTCTTGCCGAGGCGAAGGCGCTTGACAAGTATGCGACCCAGAAGCAAATTCAAGCGGCTGCATTGAAGCTGAATGAAGCCATGGCAAACCTGCGGCTGAAGTCTGTGTCGAATGCGATTATGGCGCCGTCGGCAACCAACAACGATGCGGTGGATGTAGAAATCGCTCTGTTCTTGACACAGTATGTGGCAGAGAGGGATCAGCTGGATACAATGGAAGCAATCGAAGTGTTCTACAGCTTCCTGGGTGAGTAAAGAAACTACACGATCGGTTTGAGATGCAATAACAAAGGGGCCCCGGATTTTTCCGGGGCCCCTTTTGTGCGCTTTGGCGCGGTTCCGGTGGGATAGACGCCGACGCCTTTGGCGGGAAGTTGGGGCGAAAACAGGAAAGTAATATACGGATATTTCAACGATTTTTAGTTGAAATGAACAAAATTAAAACCAATTTTTACCGAAAATATTCATGGTGATTTTGCTAGTTTATTCTTTCAAAGAATAAACCGGGGGGGTAGAATATTATACTATCTATAAGTAAAAATTTCCTATTTACATTCTCGTGTCGCTGTGGGTTGGTGTGAGTGGCCCAAAAGGGGATGTAAAAAAGAAATGGAGGAAAAACAATGAAAGCAAAAAAGAGTAGAGTCGTTCTGTCAAGCGTATCCGTACTGTTGGTACTGAGCTTGTTGGCAGGCATGACCATGGCCTGGTTTACGGATACGGAAAAGGTGAACGCGAATTTCACCGCGGGCGTGTTGGACATCAGCGTGAAGCCGGGTGAAACAGACGTAACGGATCTCACGTTCGAGAATCTGCGCCCGATGTTGTACGACAACTTCTACAAGGAGTTGGAACCCAATGGCAACGAAAAATGGGTCAACGATGTGACCCAGGATAAGACAACGGACCTGGACGACGAGGATTATGCGCCGGTGCCGGCATACTTTAAGCCGGTAACCATCACCAATGAAGGTACACTGCCTACAAAGGTAAAGCTTTCTTTGGAAATTGCACAGGATTATGCCTGCAAAGAGGGCGAAAAACAATTCGTCGCAGAGGATCTGGCCAACGGCACAATGACTGCCTCCCAGCCGGACAGCCCGATTTGTGAAAACAAGCTGGAAAAGGTTCTGAAGGTATTTGTCTATAAGCAGGTGGGCGAAACTTGGACAAAGGTTGAGGACGTCAACCTGAACACAGCGTACGACGAGGCTAAAGCAAATCCGGATGAAGCAGCGTCGGGCAACACAGCGAAAGAGACGAACAATACATACATGACGACGATGCTTCCGGCCCAGGGCACGGCGACTTATGTGATCGCAGGTTATCTGCCGGAGACAGTAGATAACGCCTACCAGGGCAAGCACTATCACAGCAAGCTGGTGCTCAATGCCTATCAGATGGATGACACCGATGCCGGTGTTCCCGATGAGGGCGGGTCAAGTTCGACCGACCCCGAGGAGGCTGTGGCCATCAACTCGGAAGAGGACTTGAAAAAGATCGGCCAGAATATGGACGGCGATTTCGTATTGAATGGCGATATTACGCTTACTTCGGATTGGACGCCTCTGGGTATGGACGGGGATTCGACAAAACCCTTTACGGGGACCTTCGATGGACAGGGCCATACGATTTCTGGTTTGAATGTGTCTAAGAGCGATAAAATTTCAGTCGGCCTGTTTGCCGTCAATAGCGGGACGATTCAAGATGTCAACATTGTGGCAGAGGAAATTTTAGGGAGTTCCTCTGTTGGAGCCGTTGCTGGTTCCAATGAAGCAGCAGGTACCCTTTTGAATGTCCATGTCACCGCTGAGGGCGTTCGCGGGCAGTCGAATGTAGGCGGACTGGTGGGAACAAACAGAGGAAACGTCTCCCGCTGCAGCGCTGATACAACGGTAACGGTCACCGCTACCCAAGGCGTTGGCGGTTTTGCAGGCGACAATTCGGGGGTTATTGAGGAATCTTGGGCTGTTACGGGAATCAATGTCGATCAACAGCAGAGTACGAATCTGGATGTAGGCGGTTTTGTAGGTTCTAACCAAAACAGTGGTACCATCCGCAACTGCTATGTGATTGCACGCGATACGATTGCCGGACTATTCAATGTTGGCGGCTTTGCAAGCCTCAACCAGTATGGCTCGACCATTGAGAACTGCTATGCGGTCACGACCGACAAAATTCAGTGCTCTGACACAGTTTCGGCCGGCGTTGCAGTGAATGAGAATGGAACCATAAAGAATTGTTATGCGGTTTCTACCGCTGCGGTAGGTAGCGGAGAGTTCCAGAAGGTCGAGGAGAGCGCGCTGAAGGGGACGCTCCCGCAGGGCTTTGACGCATCGGTTTGGACGGCCGCGGAAGGGGAATATCCGCAGCTGGCCAATAATCCGCAGGCGTAAAGGTTTGCATTTTTTCGGTTCATCTCATGGCTTTTTCGGAATGACTTCTATGACTTCTGAGGGCTGTACAAAATTGCAAATAGGATCGCGCGGGGTGTGAACCGTTCAGCGATCAAAAAGAGGATGTCTCAAAACGATGGATTTTTTGATTCATGGGAGGGGCGTCCTCTTTCTGTTTCAAAAAAGATCTGAGTTTCTAAAAAGCGAGGGTATCCGGAAGTCTTTTATGGCTTTTGGGATACCCTCGTTTTGTGTATAAGGGGATACAGCAACCTCTAAGAATGATTGCAGAAAATTACGGTTCGTTTAACTTTTCAAAAATCAGCCAGTTAGCCAGACGATGGGGTTGCGTTCGATCAGAAAGCGTAACGGACAAATGATAATCTTTTATAGGATAAGCCTCTAAAAATAGGAATGGACATATAAAATTTATAAAAAATATCTGGTTACTAATAAAAACCGTATAAAATAGTAAATTTATTTTTTCTATTATTAGATGGAGAGAAGAAAAAATGGTATAATGAATCCATAAAGAATGAAAAAATCATTCTTTATGGATCGTGGGCCAATGGAGGCCTAATGGAGGATATACGAAAAAGAAACGGAGGAAAAGCAATGAAGACAAAAAAGAGCAGAGTCGTTTTGTCGAGCGTTTCCGTGTTGCTGGTGCTGAGTCTGCTGGCAGGCATGACGATGGCCTGGTTTACGGACACGGAAAAGGTGAACGCGAATTTCACCGCGGGCGTGCTGGACATCAGTGTAAAGCCGGGTGAAACGGACAAAGGGGAACTCACGTTTGAGAACCTGCGCCCGATGTTGTACGACAACTTCTACAAGGAGTTGGAACCCAATGGCAACGAAAAATGGGTCAACGATGTGACCCAGGATAATACAACGGACCTGGACGACGAGGATTATGCGCCGGTGCCGGCATACTTTAAGCCGGTGGTTATCAAAAATGAAGGCACACTGCCGGCAAAGGTAAAGCTATCTTTGGAAGCAGGAGACGGCTGCGAAGCAGGGGAACCGATCCTGACAGAAGACAACATTACGATCAAGCAGGACCCCGAAAAGATGCAGGATTGTGCAAACCGTTTGGCGCCGGTCCTGAAAGTGTTTGTTTACAAGCTGGTGGGCGAAACCTGGACAAAGGTTGAGGATGTCAACCTGAACACAGCGTACGACGAGGCTAAGGCAAATCCGGACAAAGTAGCGTCGGACAACACAGCGAAAGAGACGAACAATACATACATGACGGCAATGCTTCCGGCCCAGGGCACAGCGACCTATGTGATCGCGGGCTATCTGCCGGAGACCGTGAACAACGCCTATCAGGGCCAGCATTTCCACGGCAAGCTGGTGCTGAATGCCTACCAGATGGACGACACCGGTGCTGGCAAGCCGGACGAGGGCGGTTCCAGCTCGACCGATCCGGAGGACCCGGACCGCTTCGAGGACAACGTGACCATCGAGTGGCGTGAAGGAACTGCGGAAGGTGACCTGGTAAAAAGCCAGAATGAGACGGTAAAGAGCGATACCACCATTGCAGCTGTGAACTATGATGCGCCGAATGGTTATGTGTATAGCCCCGAGGCGGCAGAACAGTCCACCGAGGTGACGGTCAATCATGAGACTGGCGAAGCAACGCCGGGCAAGGTTATTTTCACGGTGGTGCCGGAAGAGGCGAAGGCGATTGAGTATGTGCTGTATTATAGAAATACAGTAGACGGTCAATTGCTTACCCAAACCGAAACGGTTTCACTGGAATATCCAGGGGAATACACCATTGTAGCCCCCAATGCGCCGGCGTCAAGGACCAGGGCGACAGAGAAGGATCGGATTTCCGCTCCGATTCCGGCGGGCTATGTGTTTGATCCGGATACGCAGGCCTATGATGTAGCGGTCAATGCGGAGGGAACAGCCACGCCCACGAGGATTACCTTTGATGTAAAACCGGAGAGTACAGAACCGACCGATCCGGACCCGGAGGAGCATCCGGAAGCGTATCAGGTGCGCGTGGATTTCCGAAATCAGGAAACAGGCGTACTTTTGGATCAAAGTTATTCCAAAACATATAGCGGCCTCACAAAAGGAGTCCACAACTTTACTCCGGTTGGCGAAGCACAAAATGACACCGAGGTTCTACATTATGTAACGGCGCCGGAAGGCTATGAATACGACCCGGCGGGACAGAGCGCAAAATTTGTCACCATTCCGGCGGCGAAGGGACCGCAAGTCATTGAATTTACGGTTCAATACGTGGGTGGCGGAAGCACGGACCCGGAAGAGCCGGATAATCCAAATTGTGATCGTGACGACCATATTATCCGTGACGCAGAAGATCTGTACAACGTACGGCTGCATCCACACTGCAATTTTATTTTCGCCAATGATGTAGACCTCAGCGAGGCCTATCCGAATTGGGAGCCCATTGGAGTATTGGAGCAAAAGTATGATCCGTGGAATGGAACCTATTATGAGCCGTCTGAAAATGTGTTTACCGGGGATATAAACGGAAACGGGCATGTACTCACAGGCCTGAATGTCGGCACATTGAAGAGTTATAATGGCCTGTTCACCTATTCTGCCGGGACAATCCGCAATCTTACGGTGAACGATGCAAAAATCAACGCACACAGCAACTCCGGTATTTTGGTAGGTTGGAACGCCGGAAAAATTCAGAATTGTACGGTGAGCGGCAACGTAACAGCCGGGAATTCATTCGCAGATATTTGGGAAGTTGGGGGTATTACCGGCTGGAACGATACCACCGGTGTCATCAGCGGCTGTGCATCTCTTGCCAATGTCAGTGGAAACCCCGCAAACCTGCCGGTTAGTACTCCTACACATTACTATTACGGTGGGGTTGCAGGGACCAACAGTGGTACGGTGACAAATTGTTATTCGACAGGTACGGTCAAAGGAGCAAAGGCAGGCGGTCTGCTGGGGCGGAACCAGGGAACCATTTCAAATTGCTATACCACGAGCAGAGTGTATGCTTTGACCGACAGTTTCGGCAATGTGGATACTTCCACTCATCCGGTCATTGGATGGATGGAGGGAGGAACGGTTGGGAAGGAAACCATCTTCTTCCGGAAAGGAAACCTCTATCGCGGGGGCCGGCTTTATACAGGCTGGGATACTGATAAAGCCCGTGGCCAGGGGAAAACCGAAGAGGAAATGAAGACGGCTTCGACGTATACGGATGCCGGATGGGACACCGGCGTCTGGAACATTGTAGATGGCACTTATCCAACCCTTCAATAAGAAATGCGCAGGCCGCATGGCAACGGAAGGCCCCCGGTGAAAGCCGGGGCCTTCTCTTGTTTCCTTAAAGTAGCACATAGAAATTGAATTGAAAGGATAAATTTTTTAAAGAAAATATTATTGGAAAAAACAGAAGGAGATAGTAAACAAATTAGATAGATTTTAATCATATAAAAATAAAATTATATACAAATATTAAATATAATTGTCTTTTAGAAACAAATTGAAAGGACAACTATTATAATGTAATAAATAAGGATTTTTCAATAGAATCCTTATTGTCGTGGGCCGAATAGCGGCCTAATTGAGGATGTACGAAAAAGAAACGGAGGAAAAGCAATGAAGACAAAAAAGAGCAGAGTCGTTTTGTCGAGCGTTTCCGTGTTGCTGGTGCTGAGTCTGCTGGCAGGCATGACGATGGCCTGGTTTACGGACACGGAAAAGGTGAACGCGAATTTCACCGCGGGCGTGCTGGACATCAGTGTAAAGCCGGGTGAAACGGACAAAGGGGAACTCACGTTTGAGAACCTGCGCCCGATGTTGTACGACAACTTCTACAAGGAGTTGGAACCCAATGGCAACGAAAAATGGGTCAACGATGTGACCCAGGATAATACAACGGACCTGGACGACGAGGATTATGCGCCGGTGCCGGCATACTTTAAGCCGGTGGTTATCAAAAATGAAGGCACACTGCCGGCAAAGGTAAAGCTATCTTTGGAAGCAGGCGATGGCTGCGAAGCAGGGGAACCGATCCTGACGGAAGACAACATTACGATCAAGCAGGACCCCGAAAAGATGCAGGATTGTGCAAACCGTTTGGCGCCGGTCCTGAAAGTGTTTGTTTACAAGCTGGTGGGCGAAACCTGGACAAAGGTTGAGGATGTCAACCTGAACACAGCGTACGACGAGGCTAAGGCAAATCCGGACAAAGTAGCGTCGGACAACACAGCGAAAGAGACGAACAATACATACATGACGGCAATGCTTCCGGCCCAGGGCACAGCGACCTATGTGATCGCGGGCTATCTGCCGGAGACCGTGAACAACGCCTATCAGGGCCAGCATTTCCACGGCAAGCTGGTGCTGAATGCCTACCAGATGGACGACACCGGTGCTGGCAAGCCGGACGAGGGCGGTTCCAGCTCGACCGATCCGGAGGACCCGGACCGCTTCGAGGACAACGTGACCATCGAGTGGCGTGAAGGAACTGCGGAAGGTGACCTGGTAAAAAGCCAGAATGAGACGGTAAAGAGCGATACCACCATTGCAGCTGTGAACTATGATGCGCCGAATGGTTATGTGTATAGCCCCGAGGCGGCAGAACAGTCCACCGAGGTGACGGTCAATCATGAGACTGGCGAAGCAACGCCGGGCAAGGTTATTTTCACGGTGGTGCCGGAAGAGGCGAAGGCGATTGAGTATGTGCTGTATTATAGAAATACAGTAGACGGTCAATTGCTTACCCAAACCGAAACGGTTTCACTGGAATATCCAGGGGAATACACCATTGTAGCCCCCAATGCGCCGGCGTCAAGGACCAGGGCGACAGAGAAGGATCGGATTTCCGCTCCGATTCCGGCGGGCTATGTGTTTGATCCGGATACGCAGGCCTATGATGTAGCGGTCAATGCGGAGGGAACAGCCACGCCCACGAGGATTACCTTTGATGTAAAACCGGAGAGTACAGAACCGACCGATCCGGACCCGGAGGAGCATCCGGAAGCGTATCAGGTGCGCGTGGATTTCCGAAATCAGGAAACAGGCGTACTTTTGGATCAAAGTTATTCCAAAACATATAGCGGCCTCACAAAAGGAGTCCACAACTTTACTCCGGTTGGCGNTCTCACGTTTGAGAATCTGCGCCCGATGTTGTACGACAACTTCTACAAGGAGTTGGAACCCAATGGCAACGAAAAATGGGTCAACGATGTGACCCAGGATAATACAACGGACCTGGACGACGAGGATTATGCGCCGGTGCCGGCATACTTTAAGCCGGTGGTTATCAAAAATGAAGGCACACTGCCGGCAAAGGTAAAGCTATCTTTGGAAGCAGGAGACGGCTGCGAAGCAGGGGAACCGATCCTGACAGAAGACAACATTACGATCAAGCAGGACCCCGAAAAGATGCAGGATTGTGCAAACCGTTTGGCGCCGGTCCTGAAAGTGTTTGTTTACAAGCTGGTGGGCGAAACCTGGACAAAGGTTGAGGATGTCAACCTGAACACAGCGTACGACGAGGCTAAGGCAAATCCGGACAAAGTAGCGTCGGACAACACAGCGAAAGAGACGAACAATACATACATGACGGCGATGCTTCCGGCCCAGGGCACAGCGACCTATGTGATCGCAGGCTATCTGCCGGAGACCGTGAACAACGCCTATCAGGGGCAGCATTTCCACGGCAAGCTGGTGCTGAATGCCTATCAGATGGACGACACCGGCGCTGGCAAGCCGGACGAGGGCGGTTCCAGCTCGACCGATCCGGAGGACCCGGACCGCTTCGAGGACAACGTGACCATCGAGTGGCGTGAAGGAACTGCGGAAGGTGACCTGGTAAAAAGCCAGAATGAGACGGTAAAGAGCGATACCACCATTGCAGCTGTGAACTATGATGCGCCGGAAGGCTATGTGTACAGCCCCGAGGCGGCAGAACAGTCCACCGAGGTGACGGTCAATGATGAGACTGGCGAAGCGACACCGGGCAAGGTTATTTTCACGGTGGTGCCGGAAGAGGCGAAGGCGATTGAGTATGTGCTGTATTATAGAAATACAGTAGACGGTCAATTGCTTACCCAAACCGAAACGGTTTCACTGGAATATCCAGGGGAATACACCATTGTAGCCCCCAATGCGCCGGCGTCAAGAACCAGGGCGACAGAGAAGGATCGAATTTCCGCTCCGATTCCGGCGGGCTATGTGTTTGATCCGGATACGCAGGCCTATGATGTAGCGGTCAATGCGGAGGGAACAGCCACGCCCACGAGGATTACCTTTGATGTAAAACCGGAGAGTACAGAACCGACCGATCCGGACCCGGAGGAGCATCCGGAAGCGTATCAGGTGCGCGTGGATTTCCGAAATCAGGAAACAGGCGTACTTTTGGATCAAAGTTATTCCAAAACATATAGCGGCCTCACAAAAGGAGTCCACAACTTTACTCCGGTTGGCGAAGCACAAAATGACACCGAGGTTCTACATTATGTAACGGCGCCGGAAGGCTATGAATATGACCCGGCGGGACAGAGCGCAAAATTTGTCACCATTCCGGCGGCGAAGGGACCGCAAGTCATTGAATTTACGGTTCAATACGTGGGTGGCGGAAGCACGGACCCGGAAGAGCCGGATAATCCAAATTGTGATCGTGACGACCATATTATCCGTGACGCAGAAGATCTGTACAACGTACGGCTGCATCCACACTGCAATTTTATTTTCGCCAATGATGTAGACCTCAGCGAGGCCTATCCGAATTGGGAGCCCATTGGAGTATTGGAGCAAAAGTATGATCCGTGGAATGGAACCTATTATGAGCCGTCTGAAAATGTGTTTACCGGGGATATAAACGGAAACGGGCATGTACTCACAGGCCTGAATGTCGGCACATTGAAGAGTTATAATGGCCTGTTCACCTATTCTGCCGGGACAATCCGCAATCTTACGGTGAACGATGCAAAAATCAACGCACACAGCAACTCCGGTATTTTGGTAGGTTGGAACGCCGGAAAAATTCAGAATTGTACGGTGAGCGGCAACGTAACAGCCGGGAATTCATTCGCAGATATTTGGGAAGTTGGGGGTATTACCGGCTGGAACGATACCACCGGTGTCATCAGCGGCTGTGCATCTCTTGCCAATGTCAGTGGAAACCCCGCAAACCTGCCGGTTAGTACTCCTACACATTACTATTACGGTGGGGTTGCAGGGACCAACAGTGGTACGGTGACAAATTGTTATTCGACAGGTACGGTCAAAGGAGCAAAGGCAGGCGGTCTGCTGGGGCGGAACCAGGGAACCATTTCAAATTGCTATACCACGAGCAGAGTGTATGCTTTGACCGACAGTTTCGGCAATGTGGATACTTCCACTCATCCGGTCATTGGATGGATGGAGGGAGGAACGGTTGGGAAGGAAACCATCTTCTTCCGGAAAGGAAACCTCTATCGCGGGGGCCGGCTTTATACAGGCTGGGATACTGATAAAGCCCGTGGCCAGGGGAAAACCGAAGAGGAAATGAAGACGGCTTCGACGTATACGGATGCCGGATGGGACACCGGCGTCTGGAACATTGTAGATGGCACTTATCCAACCCTTCAATAAGAAATGCGCAGGCCGCATGGCAACGGAAGGCCCCCGGTGAAAGCCGGGGCCTTCTCTTGTTTCCTTAAAGTAGCACATAGAAATTGAATTGAAAGGATAAATTTTTTAAAGAAAATATTATTGGAAAAAACAGAAGGAGATAGTAAACAAATTAGATAGATTTTAATCATATAAAAATAAAATTATATACAAATATTAAATATAATTGTCTTTTAGAAACAAATTGAAAGGACAACTATTATAATGTAATAAATAAGGATTTTTCAATAGAATCCTTATTGTCGTGGGCCGAATAGCGGCCTAATTGAGGATGTACGAAAAAGAAACGGAGGAAAAGCAATGAAGACAAAAAAGAGCAGAGTCGTTTTGTCGAGCGTTTCCGTGTTGCTGGTGCTGAGTCTGCTGGCAGGCATGACGATGGCCTGGTTTACGGACACGGAAAAGGTGAACGCGAATTTCACCGCGGGCGTGCTGGACATCAGTGTAAAGCCGGGTGAAACGGACAAAGGGGATCTCACGTTTGAGAATCTGCGCCCGATGTTGTACGACAACTTCTACAAGGAGTTGGAACCCAATGGCAACGAAAAATGGGTCAACGATGTGACCCAGGATAATACAACGGGCCTGGACGACGAGGATTATGCGCCGGTGCCGGCATACTTTAAGCCGGTGGTTATCAAAAATGAAGGCACACTGCCGGCAAAGGTAAAGCTTTCTTTGGAAGCAGGCGATGGCTGCGAAGCAGGGGAGCCGATCCTGACGGAAGACAACATTACGATCAAGCAGGACCCCGAAAAGATGCAGGATTGTGCAAACCGTTTGGCGCCGGTCCTGAAAGTGTTTGTTTACAAGCTGGTGGGCGAAACCTGGACAAAGGTTGAGGATGTCAACCTGAACACAGCGTACGACGAGGCTAAGGCAAATCCGGACAAAGTAGCGTCGGACAACACAGCGAAAGAGACGAACAATACATACATGACGGCAATGCTTCCGGCCCAGGGCACAGCGACCTATGTGATCGCGGGCTATCTGCCGGAGACCGTGAACAACGCCTATCAGGGCCAGCATTTCCACGGCAAGCTGGTGCTGAATGCCTACCAGATGGACGACACCGGTGCTGGCAAGCCGGACGAGGGCGGTTCCAGCTCGACCGATCCGGAGGACCCGGACCGCTTCGAGGACAACGTGACCATCGAGTGGCGTGAAGGAACTGCGGAAGGTGACCTGGTAAAAAGCCAGAATGAGACGGTAAAGAGCGATACCACCATTGCAGCTGTGAACTATGATGCGCCGAATGGTTATGTGTATAGCCCCGAGGCGGCAGAACAGTCCACCGAGGTGACGGTCAATCATGAGACTGGCGAAGCAACGCCGGGCAAGGTTATTTTCACGGTGGTGCCGGAAGAGGCGAAGGCGATTGAGTATGTGCTGTATTATAGAAATACAGTAGACGGTCAATTGCTTACCCAAACCGAAACGGTTTCACTGGAATATCCAGGGGAATACACCATTGTAGCCCCCAATGCGCCGGCGTCAAGAACCAGGGCGACAGAGAAGGATCGAATTTCCGCTCCGATTCCGGCGGGCTATGTGTTTGATCCGGATACGCAGGCCTATGATGTAGCGGTCAATGCGGAGGGAACAGCCACGCCCACGAGGATTACCTTTGATGTAAAACCGGAGAGTACAGAACCGACCGATCCGGACCCGGAGGAGCATCCGGAAGCGTATCAGGTGCGCGTGGATTTCCGAAATCAGGAAACAGGCGTACTTTTGGATCAAAGTTATTCCAAAACATATAGCGGCCTCACAAAAGGAGTCCACAACTTTACTCCGGTTGGCGAAGCACAAAATGACACCGAGGTTCTACATTATGTAACGGCGCCGGAAGGCTATGAATATGACCCGGCGGGACAGAGCGCAAAATTTGTCACCATTCCGGCGGCGAAGGGACCGCAAGTCATTGAATTTACGGTTCAATACGTGGGTGGCGGAAGCACGGACCCGGAAGAGCCGGATAATCCAAATTGTGATCGTGACGACCATATTATCCGTGACGCAGAAGATCTGTACAACGTACGGCTGCATCCACACTGCAATTTTATTTTCGCCAATGATGTAGACCTCAGCGAGGCCTATCCGAATTGGGAGCCCATTGGAGTATTGGAGCAAAAGTATGATCCGTGGAATGGAACCTATTATGAGCCGTCTGAAAATGTGTTTACCGGGGATATAAACGGAAACGGGCATGTACTCACAGGCCTGAATGTCGGCACATTGAAGAGTTATAATGGCCTGTTCACCTATTCTGCCGGGACAATCCGCAATCTTACGGTGAACGATGCAAAAATCAACGCACACAGCAACTCCGGTATTTTGGTAGGTTGGAACGCCGGAAAAATTCAGAATTGTACGGTGAGCGGCAACGTAACAGCCGGGAATTCATTCGCAGATATTTGGGAAGTTGGGGGTATTACCGGCTGGAACGATACCACCGGTGTCATCAGCGGCTGTGCATCTCTTGCCAATGTCAGTGGAAACCCCGCAAACCTGCCGGTTAGTACTCCTACACATTACTATTACGGTGGGGTTGCAGGGACCAACAGTGGTACGGTGACAAATTGTTATTCGACAGGTACGGTCAAAGGAGCAAAGGCAGGCGGTCTGCTGGGGCGGAACCAGGGAACCATTTCAAATTGCTATACCACGAGCAGAGTGTATGCTTTGACCGACAGTTTCGGCAATGTGGATACTTCCACTCATCCGGTCATTGGATGGATGGAGGGAGGAACGGTTGGGAAGGAAACCATCTTCTTCCGGAAAGGAAACCTCTATCGCGGGGGCCGGCTTTATACAGGCTGGGATACTGATAAAGCCCGTGGCCAGGGGAAAACCGAAGAGGAAATGAAGACGGCTTCGACGTATACGGATGCCGGATGGGACACCGGCGTCTGGAACATTGTAGATGGCACTTATCCAACCCTTCAATAAGAAATGCGCAGGCCGCATGGCAACGGAAGGCCCCCGGTGAAAGCCGGGGCCTTCTCTTGTTTCCTTAAAGTAGCACATAGAAATTGAATTGAAAGGATAAATTTTTTAAAGAAAATATTATTGGAAAAAACAGAAGGAGATAGTAAACAAATTAGATAGATTTTAATCATATAAAAATAAAATTATATACAAATATTAAATATAATTGTCTTTTAGAAACAAATTGAAAGGACAACTATTATAATGTAATAAATAAGGATTTTTCAATAGAATCCTTATTGTCGTGGGCCGAATAGCGGCCTAATTGAGGATGTACGAAAAAGAAACGGAGGAAAAGCAATGAAGACAAAAAAGAGCAGAGTCGTTTTGTCGAGCGTTTCCGTGTTGCTGGTGCTGAGTCTGCTGGCAGGCATGACGATGGCCTGGTTTACGGACACGGAAAAGGTGAACGCGAATTTCACCGCGGGCGTGCTGGACATCAGTGTAAAGCCGGGTGAAACGGACAAAGGGGAACTCACGTTTGAGAACCTGCGCCCGATGTTGTACGACAACTTCTACAAGGAGTTGGAACCCAATGGCAACGAAAAATGGGTCAACGATGTGACCCAGGATAATACAACGGGCCTGGACGACGAGGATTATGCGCCGGTGCCGGCATACTTTAAGCCGGTGGTTATCAAAAATGAAGGCACACTGCCGGCAAAGGTAAAGCTTTCTTTGGAAGCAGGCGATGGCTGCGAAGCAGGGGAGCCGATCCTGACGGAAGACAACATTACGATCAAGCAGGACCCCGAAAAGATGCAGGATTGTGCAAACCGTTTGGCGCCGGTCCTGAAAGTGTTTGTTTACAAGCTGGTGGGCGAAACCTGGACAAAGGTTGAGGATGTCAACCTGAACACAGCGTACGACGAGGCTAAGGCAAATCCGGACAAAGTAGCGTCGGACAACACAGCGAAAGAGACGAACAATACATACATGACGGCAATGCTTCCGGCCCAGGGCACAGCGACCTATGTGATCGCGGGCTATCTGCCGGAGACCGTGAACAACGCCTATCAGGGCCAGCATTTCCACGGCAAGCTGGTGCTGAATGCCTACCAGATGGACGACACCGGTGCTGGCAAGCCGGACGAGGGCGGTTCCAGCTCGACCGATCCGGAGGACCCGGACCGCTTCGAGGACAACGTGACCATCGAGTGGCGTGAAGGAACTGCGGAAGGTGACCTGGTAAAAAGCCAGAATGAGACGGTAAAGAGCGATACCACCATTGCAGCTGTGAACTATGATGCGCCGGAAGGCTATGTGTACAGCCCCGAGGCGGCAGAACAGTCCACCGAGGTGACGGTCAATGATGAGACTGGCGAAGCGACACCGGGCAAGGTTATTTTCACGGTGGTGCCGGAAGAGGCGAAGGCGATTGAGTATGTGCTGTATTATAGAAATACAGTAGACGGTCAATTGCTTACCCAAACCGAAACGGTTTCACTGGAATATCCAGGGGAATACACCATTGTAGCCCCCAATGCGCCGGCGTCAAGAACCAGGGCGACAGAGAAGGATCGAATTTCCGCTCCGATTCCGGCGGGCTATGTGTTTGATCCGGATACGCAGGCCTATGATGTAGCGGTCAATGCGGAGGGAACAGCCACGCCCACGAGGATTACCTTTGATGTAAAACCGGAGAGTACAGAACCGACCGATCCGGACCCGGAGGAGCATCCGGAAGCGTATCAGGTGCGCGTGGATTTCCGAAATCAGGAAACAGGCGTACTTTTGGATCAAAGTTATTCCAAAACATATAGCGGCCTCACAAAAGGAGTCCACAACTTTACTCCGGTTGGCGAAGCACAAAATGACACCGAGGTTCTACATTATGTAACGGCGCCGGAAGGCTATGAATACGACCCGGCGGGACAGAGCGCAAAATTTGTTACCATTCCGGCGGCGAAGGGACCAGAGGTGATTGAATTCACGGTAAAAGAGGTTGGCGGCGAAGAGCCTGAGCCGGAGGAAAAGGAAGTTGTCATCCAGTGGTGGTGTGTTGACCCAAGCCATGAGTATAATTATAACCCGGATAATCCTGCTGCACATAAGAACGATCATGAAGCAGGCTCTGCCAACTACACTGTGACTCTCAAAGAGGGAGAGACGAAGACGATCTCTACAGCGGATGTTGGGCAGCCGGGAGGTAGATATTATATTGACCCAGATCCGCAAAGCGTCTCTGTGACGCTGAAAGACGGGGTTTTGCTTGATACGGAGACTCAGGAGCCCATTACAGATGTGCGGTTTACGGTAAAAGTAAGACGCGACGCAGATTACCTGTTAGGAGGAGACGGTTCAAGCCTTCATCCGTTTATGGTTTCCAACAGGAGTGAGTTGAGTAGAATTGAGGACCATATGTCTTCCCATTTCCGTTTGGTGAAAGATATCGATTTGAGCGGTTCCAATTGGATGCCGATTCACACGACTGTGAGCACTGGTGGGGTGAGCACTGGCTTCAGTGGGGAGATTGATGGACAAGACCATACGATCAAAAATATGAACGTTATGTTGGATTCTAGAACAGCGGGCGCCGGCCTGGTAGCCTATAATCGGGGCGGAACGATCAAGAATTTGAAACTTACCAATGCTTATGTACAAGCAGGCGCTATAATTGGTACAATTGCTGGACAGAATACCGGACTGATTGAAAATTGCAGTGTAGATACCTATATTTTTGCAACGAGTATAGCAAATACGAATTTTGGACAGGGCGTATTCGCAGGTGGAATCGTCGGGATCAACGGTGGTACCATTCGCGGATGTACAGCGGACGGGGAACTATATGCAAACTATTCCGGCTACACAGGCGATATTGCAGGATGTAATGTAGGAACAATTGTTTAATTACATGGGAAATCTAGGTTACCAGTTCGGGAACGCGCGTTAGTGATTTGACTGAATCTATATTTATGGAGCAAATTACCCCGGCAGGGATTTCCTGCCGGGGTTTTTGTGCTGCTTGAGATTAGGGATTGAGAACATCAACAGTGGAGAAGGAAAGTAAGGGCAGTCATTCTGATTTTTAACTCACCTTTTTGAAGATAAAGATAGGAAACATATGTATTTCCCAAACTTTATGGGAAATAGAGGGCGTTCCTTGTTTTGATGCCGGGCGGCCGGTATCATGGGGCTGGCACCTAAAATAGAAGAGGAGGGGCAGAAGTTTATAAAAAAAAATGGGAACTTTTTATGTTGGGTGATACCTTTAGAGGTTTTTAAAGAGAATTGTGCCTATTGAAGTGGGAGAGGAGATCAAGGGCCTTTTCGTTGGACACGGCCGCTGGATGCCGGATGGGACACCAGCGTCTGGAACATTGTGGACGGCGCTTATCCAACCCTTCGACAAGAAACGCACAGGCCGCATGGCAGCAGAAGGCCCTCGGTGAAAGCCGGGGCCTTCTTTGGTTGATTAAAGCAGCACATAGAAATGGAAAGGATAAGTTTCTTAAAAAATATTGTTAGAAAAAATAGAAGGAGATGATGAACAGGTTCGATAGTTTTCAATCTAGTTGTGTCCAAAAAAGTGGCCGTGAAGAGCGACACCACCATTACGGCGGAAGACTTCGATGCACCAGAGGGAAGCATTTACCAACCAGAGTAGCCCGTTTACCATATCACGGCGGATAGAAAAACAGGCAAAGCGGAATCCGCCGTAATTATTTTCACGGTGCTGCAAGATGTAGAGGTGTATCCGCCTGTTGGATAAGGTACCGGAGTCTGGAACATCGTGGACGGTGCTTATCCAACCCTTCGATAAGAAACGCACAGGCCACATGGCAGCAGAAGGCCCCCGGTGAAAGCCGGGGCCTTCTTGCACCTGGTGGGAAAAGTACGTATAATAAGAAGCATGAATTCAGAACAAAGGAGATTCACAATGCCAGATATGAAAATGGTTGAGGTCCGTCCAGAACAGGTGGACGAGTTGGCTGCATTGGCCAAACCAATCTGGACCGACCACTTTACGCCAATCATTGGCGCGGAACAGACGGCCTATATGATCGAAAAATTCCAGTCCGCACCGGCCATGCGCGCGCAGATGGAGCATGATGGGTATCACTATTACTTTTTCCTGTATGATGGGCAGAAAGCGGGGTATACAGGCATCCGCCGTGATGGGGACAGCCTGTTCCTCAGCAAAATTTATGTCGAAAAGTCCTTCCGCCGCAGGGGGCTTGCTTCTTTAGGAATTGCATTTATGGAGGATTTGTGCCGCCGCGAGGGTTTACGGAAGATTTGGCTTACAGTCAATAAAAACAACGACGGTTCCATTGCTTGTTACCGGGCGCGCGGCTTTGTTACAGCTTACCCGCTTGTGACAGATATTGGAAATGGGTTTGTCATGGACGATTATGTGATGGAAAAATGGATTTCTCCCCGGACGCTTTTGTATGTGGATACTTGTCTAAGGCCCCACAGCCGTACGCGCGAGCTGGCGGACGCTTTCCTGAAAGCCTATCAGAAGGCACACCCGAAGGACACATTGGATATAGTCCGCCTGGCGGAGGCAGACGTCCACTGTGTCCGTGGGGAGGAATTGGAACATCGGGAAGCATTGAAACGTGCGGGCAAGGTGGATGCACCGGAGTTCGCCGAGGCACGCCGGTTTGCGGCAGCCGATGGGATTGTCATTGCCGCGCCGATGTGGGAACTGAGTTTTCCAGCAATGCTCAAAGCGTATATTGAGACGGTCTCCGTACCAGGCGTTACGTTCCGCTATGGAGAAGGCGATACCGGCTGTGCCGGCTGCTGTAAGGCGAGCCGCCTGCTCTACCTGACGACACGTGGAGGAATCTATACCAAGGCGGCCGCCAGTCTGGAACTCGGTGAAAAGGAGCTGAAGGCCCTTTCGCAATTCTTTGGGATACCAGGTTTCGATTGCCTTTTTGTGGAGGGAACGGATCTGCTTCCGAAGGAAGAAGTAGCCGCACGGATGGACCAGGCAAAAAGTATGGCGGCACAGTTAGCGAAAGCGTGGTGAGCCGATGAACTTTGTAAGTGTTCTTTCCGAACAATTTCATCTGAAAAATTGGCAAGTCGAAAAGGTCATCGAACTGATCGACGAGGGAAACACCATCCCGTTTATTGCGCGTTACCGCAAGGAGGCGCACGGTTCCTTAGACGACCAAACGCTGCGAGAGATTGCAGAACGTTTGGACTATCTGCGCGGTTTGGAGAAACGCAGGCAAGAGGTTTCCGACCTCATTGCGACTGCGGGCAGCATGACGGACGAAGTAGCGGCAGCATTGGCAAGTGCGGTGACCCTGTCCGAGATTGAGGATATTTATCGCCCATTCCGGCCCAAACGCAAGACGCGCGCCTCTGTGGCACGACAGAAGGGGTTGGAACCCTTGGCCCAGGAAATCTACAGGCAAGATCCGAACGCCGCCTACCCTATCGACCTGGCGCAAGCTTATATTCACCCGGAGCTCGGTGTGGAGACGCCGGAGGATGCACTCGCTGGGGCGAAAGACATCATTGCGGAATGGGTATCGGATGACGCGGGAATCCGCAAACGCCTGCGTGTTGTGACGCTGGCCCAAGGAGTGCTGGTAAGCAAGGCCGCCAAACCGGATGAGGAATCCGTCTATGAACCGTATTATGATTTCCGACAGCCTGTACGCCAATTGGCCGGGCACCGCATCCTGGCGATGGACCGGGGTGAGCGCGAAGGGTTCCTCAAGGTCAGTGTGGAATTGGACCCATCCCGCGGGTTGAATATTGTCTATTCGGTCAGCGTCAAAGAGGGGTCTGCCTGTACCGACGCGGTGCGGGAGGCGGCGGAAGATGCATACAGCCGTTTGATCTTCCCGGCAATTGAGCGCGAGATCCGCAATACCTTGACGGAAAATGCGGATGAAGCGGCGATCAAGGTTTTTTCAGTCAACCTGCGCCAGTTGTTGATGCAGCCGCCGGTGAAGGGGCGTGTGGCGATGGGATTGGACCCGGGGTACCGCACGGGCTGTAAGGTGGCTGTAGTGGACGAGACAGGCCGCGTGTTGGACACCGGCGTGATCTATCCCACCCATTCCAAGGCGAAGGTGGAGGAGGCCAAACAGGTGGTCTCTGCCCTCATCCGGAAGCATGGGGTCCAGGTAATCGCCATTGGAAATGGGACAGCCAGCAAGGAGACCGAGCTGTTTACGGCAGAGGTCATTCACGAGTTGGGAACAGGCGTTTCCTATATGGTGGTGAGCGAAGCAGGAGCTTCCGTTTATTCGGCTAGCAAGCTGGCGGCCCAGGAGTTTCCGGACTTCGACGTAACCTTGCGCAGTGCGGTTTCGATTGCACGGCGTTTACAGGACCCGCTTGCCGAGTTGGTCAAAATCGATCCAAAGGCGATTGGCGTGGGGCAATACCAGCATGACATGCCGCCCAAACGCCTGAATGAAGCGCTCTCTGGCGTCGTGGAGGACTGTGTGAATACCGTTGGCGTGGATTTAAATACAGCTTCGCCCGCCCTTTTGGAGAAGGTATCCGGTGTTTCGGCGGCGGTATCGAAAAACATTGTCCAGTATCGTGAGGAAAACGGCGCATTTCAGAGCCGGGCAGAACTGAAAAAGGTGCCGAAGCTGGGGCCCAAGGCGTTTGAACAGTGTGCAGGATTTTTGCGCGTGAGTGAGAGTAAAAATGTACTGGACAATACCGCCGTCCACCCGGAAAGCTATGCGGCGGCAAGGGCCTTGTTGGAGCACTGCGGATACAGCCTGCCGGATGTGCGTGCGGGAAAGCTGGGGGGATTGCGCGAAAAGGTATCGGAACTCGGCGAAGAGGCCGTGGCGCAATCTCTGGGAATTGGCGTTCCTACATTGCAGGATATTGTGACAGAATTGCTTCGTCCTGGACGTGATCCGCGCGACGAACTGCCGCCGCCCTTGCTGCGGACGGACGTACTGAGTATGGAGGATCTCAAACCCGGTATGGAGCTGATGGGAACGGTGCGCAATGTGATCGATTTTGGCGCATTTGTGGACGTCGGAGTCCATCAAGATGGGCTGGTACATATCTCACAGATCTGTGACCGCTATATCAAGCATCCGAGTGAGGTACTGAAAGTGGGGGATATCGTGAAAGTATGGGTGCTTTCCGTGGATATGAAAAAGAAACGGATTTCCCTCACGATGCGCCAGGCGGAAAATAGGGTGTGAATTTGACGATGTTGGACCCCTGAAAAGAGCGCTGTAAGAAGTGAAATCGGAACCGTTGTATGTTAGAATAGTGAAAATTCTATGAAAACAAATTAATGCGTTTTTCGGATGAAACCAAAGTTCGTATGATCTGTAGAAGTTTTAAAAGTTTTTTTGCATTTCGTTGCTGTAGTTGACAAATTTGCACAATGGGGGTTCCTTTTTATGACTACACATGGTATAATTATGAACAAATTATGAAAAGGAGTAGTCACCATGGAATTCTTTCAGCCTTATATCAACATGTTCAAAAACTATGCGACTTTTTCTGGTCGTACCCGCCGCAAAGACTTCTGGATGGCCGTCCTCGTGAACTTTCTGATTAGCTTGATTCTGAGCATTCTCACTGGGATTGCTTCGTTCTTTGGCATTATCCAGATGATTTATAGCCTGGCAATTTTGATTCCATTCCTCGCAATGTGGGCAAGAAGATTGCACGATACCAGCAAGAGCGCATGGTTCCTTCTGTTGGCGTTGATCCCCGGCATAGGTGCGATCATTCTTCTGATTTTTGCTTGCATGGACAGCCAGCCCGGCGCAAACCAGTATGGTCCCAACCCGAAGGGAATGTAATGCTTCATACATAAGCAGATAAAAACAAATGCGTCTCGACCCGCCCGCAGGTGGGTTGAGACGCATTTTTGTTTCTGTATGGCGCCGGTTAAGGCTCTTCCTCCGGCTGTGGAGCAGGCTTCGTTACAGTCACCAGCTCAGCAAGGTGCTCTGCAGAGAGACCCTTTTGGAAACGGTCTTGGATGGTCAGCTCGTATTCGTTTTGCTCTTTGCTGAGATCGCCTGCATAAAAGGACAAGGTGAAAAGAGAGAAGTCCCCGGAATCCAGCCGGCTGGTGATTTCTTTGCAGCGCTGCGCAAAGGACTGCGCGCTGCCATCCTGTCCGAGCAGCCGGATATGGATGGACACATAGTCGTAGGGATGGAGCTCCTGGTAACTCTGCGGGATGTCGTTGACAGCTCCATTGAGGGAAACCTGTACCGACAGGGAAGAAATATCTTGGATGTCCCGCAGCTGTTCATAGCATTGGTCGCTGATCTGTTGCGAGATCGAAGCTTCTGCCTCATAGCGCCCCTGCCCATACGCATAGGCCACGGAACCAGTGGAAATCAGCAAACTCCCACCGACAATGCATAGGCNGCAGCATTTCCACGGCAAGCTGGTGCTGAATGCCTATCAGATGGACGACACCGGCGCTGGCAAGCCGGACGAGGGCGGTTCCAGCTCGACCGATCCGGAGGACCCGGACCGCTTCGAGGACAACGTGACCATCGAGTGGCGTGAAGGAACTGCGGAAGGTGACCTGGTAAAAAGCCAGAATGAGACGGTAAAGAGCGATACCACCATTGCAGCTGTGAACTATGATGCGCCGAATGGTTATGTGTATAGCCCCGAGGCGGCAGAACAGTCCACCGAGGTGACGGTCAATCATGAGACTGGCGAAGCAACGCCGGGCAAGGTTATTTTCACGGTGGTGCCGGAAGAGGCGAAGGCGATTGAGTATGTGCTGTATTATAGAAATACAGTAGACGGTCAATTGCTTACCCAAACCGAAACGGTTTCACTGGAATATCCAGGGGAATACACCATTGTAGCCCCCAATGCGCCGGCGTCAAGGACCAGGGCGACAGAGAAGGATCGGATTTCCGCTCCGATTCCGGCGGGCTATGTGTTTGATCCGGATACGCAGGCCTATGATGTAGCGGTCAATGCGGAGGGAACAGCCACGCCCACGAGGATTACCTTTGATGTAAAACCGGAGAGTACAGAACCGACCGATCCGGACCCGGAGGAGCATCCGGAAGCGTATCAGGTGCGCGTGGATTTCCGAAATCAGGAAACAGGCGTACTTTTGGATCAAAGTTATTCCAAAACATATAGCGGCCTCACAAAAGGAGTCCACAACTTTACTCCGGTTGGCGAAGCACAAAATGACACCGAGGTTCTACATTATGTAACGGCGCCGGAAGGCTATGAATATGACCCGGCGGGACAGAGCGCAAAATTTGTCACCATTCCGGCGGCGAAGGGACCGCAAGTCATTGAATTTACGGTTCAATACGTGGGTGGCGGAAGCACGGACCCGGAAGAGCCGGATAATCCAAATTGTGATCGTGACGACCATATTATCCGTGACGCAGAAGATCTGTACAACGTACGGCTGCATCCACACTGCAATTTTATTTTCGCCAATGATGTAGACCTCAGCGAGGCCTATCCGAATTGGGAGCCCATTGGAGTATTGGAGCAAAAGTATGATCCGTGGAATGGAACCTATTATGAGCCGTCTGAAAATGTGTTTACCGGGGATATAAACGGAAACGGGCATGTACTCACAGGCCTGAATGTCGGCACATTGAAGAGTTATAATGGCCTGTTCACCTATTCTGCCGGGACAATCCGCAATCTTACGGTGAACGATGCAAAAATCAACGCACACAGCAACTCCGGTATTTTGGTAGGTTGGAACGCCGGAAAAATTCAGAATTGTACGGTGAGCGGCAACGTAACAGCCGGGAATTCATTCGCAGATATTTGGGAAGTTGGGGGTATTACCGGCTGGAACGATACCACCGGTGTCATCAGCGGCTGTGCATCTCTTGCCAATGTCAGTGGAAACCCCGCAAACCTGCCGGTTAGTACTCCTACACATTACTATTACGGTGGGGTTGCAGGGACCAACAGTGGTACGGTGACAAATTGTTATTCGACAGGTACGGTCAAAGGAGCAAAGGCAGGCGGTCTGCTGGGGCGGAACCAGGGAACCATTTCAAATTGCTATACCACGAGCAGAGTGTATGCTTTGACCGACAGTTTCGGCAATGTGGATACTTCCACTCATCCGGTCATTGGATGGATGGAGGGAGGAACGGTTGGGAAGGAAACCATCTTCTTCCGGAAAGGAAACCTCTATCGCGGGGGCCGGCTTTATACAGGCTGGGATACTGATAAAGCCCGTGGCCAGGGGAAAACCGAAGAGGAAATGAAGACGGCTTCGACGTATACGGATGCCGGATGGGACACCGGCGTCTGGAACATTGTAGATGGCACTTATCCAACCCTTCAATAAGAAATGCGCAGGCCGCATGGCAACGGAAGGCCCCCGGTGAAAGCCGGGGCCTTCTCTTGTTTCCTTAAAGTAGCACATAGAAATTGAATTGAAAGGATAAATTTTTTAAAGAAAATATTATTGGAAAAAACAGAAGGAGATAGTAAACAAATTAGATAGATTTTAATCATATAAAAATAAAATTATATACAAATATTAAATATAATTGTCTTTTAGAAACAAATTGAAAGGACAACTATTATAATGTAATAAATAAGGATTTTTCAATAGAATCCTTATTGTCGTGGGCCGAATAGCGGCCTAATTGAGGATGTACGAAAAAGAAACGGAGGAAAAGCAATGAAGACAAAAAAGAGCAGAGTCGTTTTGTCGAGCGTTTCCGTGTTGCTGGTGCTGAGTCTGCTGGCAGGCATGACGATGGCCTGGTTTACGGACACGGAAAAGGTGAACGCGAATTTCACCGCGGGCGTGCTGGACATCAGTGTAAAGCCGGGTGAAACGGACAAAGGGGAACTCACGTTTGAGAACCTGCGCCCGATGTTGTACGACAACTTCTACAAGGAGTTGGAACCCAATGGCAACGAAAAATGGGTCAACGATGTGACCCAGGATAATACAACGGGCCTGGACGACGAGGATTATGCGCCGGTGCCGGCATACTTTAAGCCGGTGGTTATCAAAAATGAAGGCACACTGCCGGCAAAGGTAAAGCTTTCTTTGGAAGCAGGCGATGGCTGCGAAGCAGGGGAGCCGATCCTGACGGAAGACAACATTACGATCAAGCAGGACCCCGAAAAGATGCAGGATTGTGCAAACCGTTTGGCGCCGGTCCTGAAAGTGTTTGTTTACAAGCTGGTGGGCGAAACCTGGACAAAGGTTGAGGATGTCAACCTGAACACAGCGTACGACGAGGCTAAGGCAAATCCGGACAAAGTAGCGTCGGACAACACAGCGAAAGAGACGAACAATACATACATGACGGCAATGCTTCCGGCCCAGGGCACAGCGACCTATGTGATCGCGGGCTATCTGCCGGAGACCGTGAACAACGCCTATCAGGGCCAGCATTTCCACGGCAAGCTGGTGCTGAATGCCTACCAGATGGACGACACCGGTGCTGGCAAGCCGGACGAGGGCGGTTCCAGCTCGACCGATCCGGAGGACCCGGACCGCTTCGAGGACAACGTGACCATCGAGTGGCGTGAAGGAACTGCGGAAGGTGACCTGGTAAAAAGCCAGAATGAGACGGTAAAGAGCGATACCACCATTGCAGCTGTGAACTATGATGCGCCGAATGGTTATGTGTATAGCCCCGAGGCGGCAGAACAGTCCACCGAGGTGACGGTCAATCATGAGACTGGCGAAGCAACGCCGGGCAAGGTTATTTTCACGGTGGTGCCGGAAGAGGCGAAGGCGATTGAGTATGTGCTGTATTATAGAAATACAGTAGACGGTCAATTGCTTACCCAAACCGAAACGGTTTCACTGGAATATCCAGGGGAATACACCATTGTAGCCCCCAATGCGCCGGCGTCAAGGACCAGGGCGACAGAGAAGGATCGGATTTCCGCTCCGATTCCGGCGGGCTATGTGTTTGATCCGGATACGCAGGCCTATGATGTAGCGGTCAATGCGGAGGGAACAGCCACGCCCACGAGGATTACCTTTGATGTAAAACCGGAGAGTACAGAACCGACCGATCCGGACCCGGAGGAGCATCCGGAAGCGTATCAGGTGCGCGTGGATTTCCGAAATCAGGAAACAGGCGTACTTTTGGATCAAAGTTATTCCAAAACATATAGCGGCCTCACAAAAGGAGTCCACAACTTTACTCCGGTTGGCGAAGCACAAAATGACACCGAGGTTCTACATTATGTAACGGCGCCGGAAGGCTATGAATACGACCCGGCGGGACAGAGCGCAAAATTTGTTACCATTCCGGCGGCGAAGGGACCAGAGGTGATTGAATTCACGGTAAAAGAGGTTGGCGGCGAAGAGCCTGAGCCGGAGGAAAAGGAAGTTGTCATCCAGTGGTGGTGTGTTGACCCAAGCCATGAGTATAATTATAACCCGGATAATCCTGCTGCACATAAGAACGATCATGAAGCAGGCTCTGCCAACTACACTGTGACTCTCAAAGAGGGAGAGACGAAGACGATCTCTACAGCGGATGTTGGGCAGCCGGGAGGTAGATATTATATTGACCCAGATCCGCAAAGCGTCTCTGTGACGCTGAAAGACGGGGTTTTGCTTGATACGGAGACTCAGGAGCCCATTACAGATGTGCGGTTTACGGTAAAAGTAAGACGCGACGCAGATTACCTGTTAGGAGGAGACGGTTCAAGCCTTCATCCGTTTATGGTTTCCAACAGGAGTGAGTTGAGTAGAATTGAGGACCATATGTCTTCCCATTTCCGTTTGGTGAAAGATATCGATTTGAGCGGTTCCAATTGGATGCCGATTCACACGACTGTGAGCACTGGTGGGGTGAGCACTGGCTTCAGTGGGGAGATTGATGGACAAGACCATACGATCAAAAATATGAACGTTATGTTGGATTCTAGAACAGCGGGCGCCGGCCTGGTAGCCTATAATCGGGGCGGAACGATCAAGAATTTGAAACTTACCAATGCTTATGTACAAGCAGGCGCTATAATTGGTACAATTGCTGGACAGAATACCGGACTGATTGAAAATTGCAGTGTAGATACCTATATTTTTGCAACGAGTATAGCAAATACGAATTTTGGACAGGGCGTATTCGCAGGTGGAATCGTCGGGATCAACGGTGGTACCATTCGCGGATGTACAGCGGACGGGGAACTATATGCAAACTATTCCGGCTACACAGGCGATATTGCAGGATGTAATGTAGGAACAATTGTTTAATTACATGGGAAATCTAGGTTACCAGTTCGGGAACGCGCGTTAGTGATTTGACTGAATCTATATTTATGGAGCAAATTACCCCGGCAGGGATTTCCTGCCGGGGTTTTTGTGCTGCTTGAGATTAGGGATTGAGAACATCAACAGTGGAGAAGGAAAGTAAGGGCAGTCATTCTGATTTTTAACTCACCTTTTTGAAGATAAAGATAGGAAACATATGTATTTCCCAAACTTTATGGGAAATAGAGGGCGTTCCTTGTTTTGATGCCGGGCGGCCGGTATCATGGGGCTGGCACCTAAAATAGAAGAGGAGGGGCAGAAGTTTATAAAAAAAAATGGGAACTTTTTATGTTGGGTGATACCTTTAGAGGTTTTTAAAGAGAATTGTGCCTATTGAAGTGGGAGAGGAGATCAAGGGCCTTTTCGTTGGACACGGCCGCTGGATGCCGGATGGGACACCAGCGTCTGGAACATTGTGGACGGCGCTTATCCAACCCTTCGACAAGAAACGCACAGGCCGCATGGCAGCAGAAGGCCCTCGGTGAAAGCCGGGGCCTTCTTTGGTTGATTAAAGCAGCACATAGAAATGGAAAGGATAAGTTTCTTAAAAAATATTGTTAGAAAAAATAGAAGGAGATGATGAACAGGTTCGATAGTTTTCAATCTAGTTGTGTCCAAAAAAGTGGCCGTGAAGAGCGACACCACCATTACGGCGGAAGACTTCGATGCACCAGAGGGAAGCATTTACCAACCAGAGTAGCCCGTTTACCATATCACGGCGGATAGAAAAACAGGCAAAGCGGAATCCGCCGTAATTATTTTCACGGTGCTGCAAGATGTAGAGGTGTATCCGCCTGTTGGATAAGGTACCGGAGTCTGGAACATCGTGGACGGTGCTTATCCAACCCTTCGATAAGAAACGCACAGGCCACATGGCAGCAGAAGGCCCCCGGTGAAAGCCGGGGCCTTCTTGCACCTGGTGGGAAAAGTACGTATAATAAGAAGCATGAATTCAGAACAAAGGAGATTCACAATGCCAGATATGAAAATGGTTGAGGTCCGTCCAGAACAGGTGGACGAGTTGGCTGCATTGGCCAAACCAATCTGGACCGACCACTTTACGCCAATCATTGGCGCGGAACAGACGGCCTATATGATCGAAAAATTCCAGTCCGCACCGGCCATGCGCGCGCAGATGGAGCATGATGGGTATCACTATTACTTTTTCCTGTATGATGGGCAGAAAGCGGGGTATACAGGCATCCGCCGTGATGGGGACAGCCTGTTCCTCAGCAAAATTTATGTCGAAAAGTCCTTCCGCCGCAGGGGGCTTGCTTCTTTAGGAATTGCATTTATGGAGGATTTGTGCCGCCGCGAGGGTTTACGGAAGATTTGGCTTACAGTCAATAAAAACAACGACGGTTCCATTGCTTGTTACCGGGCGCGCGGCTTTGTTACAGCTTACCCGCTTGTGACAGATATTGGAAATGGGTTTGTCATGGACGATTATGTGATGGAAAAATGGATTTCTCCCCGGACGCTTTTGTATGTGGATACTTGTCTAAGGCCCCACAGCCGTACGCGCGAGCTGGCGGACGCTTTCCTGAAAGCCTATCAGAAGGCACACCCGAAGGACACATTGGATATAGTCCGCCTGGCGGAGGCAGACGTCCACTGTGTCCGTGGGGAGGAATTGGAACATCGGGAAGCATTGAAACGTGCGGGCAAGGTGGATGCACCGGAGTTCGCCGAGGCACGCCGGTTTGCGGCAGCCGATGGGATTGTCATTGCCGCGCCGATGTGGGAACTGAGTTTTCCAGCAATGCTCAAAGCGTATATTGAGACGGTCTCCGTACCAGGCGTTACGTTCCGCTATGGAGAAGGCGATACCGGCTGTGCCGGCTGCTGTAAGGCGAGCCGCCTGCTCTACCTGACGACACGTGGAGGAATCTATACCAAGGCGGCCGCCAGTCTGGAACTCGGTGAAAAGGAGCTGAAGGCCCTTTCGCAATTCTTTGGGATACCAGGTTTCGATTGCCTTTTTGTGGAGGGAACGGATCTGCTTCCGAAGGAAGAAGTAGCCGCACGGATGGACCAGGCAAAAAGTATGGCGGCACAGTTAGCGAAAGCGTGGTGAGCCGATGAACTTTGTAAGTGTTCTTTCCGAACAATTTCATCTGAAAAATTGGCAAGTCGAAAAGGTCATCGAACTGATCGACGAGGGAAACACCATCCCGTTTATTGCGCGTTACCGCAAGGAGGCGCACGGTTCCTTAGACGACCAAACGCTGCGAGAGATTGCAGAACGTTTGGACTATCTGCGCGGTTTGGAGAAACGCAGGCAAGAGGTTTCCGACCTCATTGCGACTGCGGGCAGCATGACGGACGAAGTAGCGGCAGCATTGGCAAGTGCGGTGACCCTGTCCGAGATTGAGGATATTTATCGCCCATTCCGGCCCAAACGCAAGACGCGCGCCTCTGTGGCACGACAGAAGGGGTTGGAACCCTTGGCCCAGGAAATCTACAGGCAAGATCCGAACGCCGCCTACCCTATCGACCTGGCGCAAGCTTATATTCACCCGGAGCTCGGTGTGGAGACGCCGGAGGATGCACTCGCTGGGGCGAAAGACATCATTGCGGAATGGGTATCGGATGACGCGGGAATCCGCAAACGCCTGCGTGTTGTGACGCTGGCCCAAGGAGTGCTGGTAAGCAAGGCCGCCAAACCGGATGAGGAATCCGTCTATGAACCGTATTATGATTTCCGACAGCCTGTACGCCAATTGGCCGGGCACCGCATCCTGGCGATGGACCGGGGTGAGCGCGAAGGGTTCCTCAAGGTCAGTGTGGAATTGGACCCATCCCGCGGGTTGAATATTGTCTATTCGGTCAGCGTCAAAGAGGGGTCTGCCTGTACCGACGCGGTGCGGGAGGCGGCGGAAGATGCATACAGCCGTTTGATCTTCCCGGCAATTGAGCGCGAGATCCGCAATACCTTGACGGAAAATGCGGATGAAGCGGCGATCAAGGTTTTTTCAGTCAACCTGCGCCAGTTGTTGATGCAGCCGCCGGTGAAGGGGCGTGTGGCGATGGGATTGGACCCGGGGTACCGCACGGGCTGTAAGGTGGCTGTAGTGGACGAGACAGGCCGCGTGTTGGACACCGGCGTGATCTATCCCACCCATTCCAAGGCGAAGGTGGAGGAGGCCAAACAGGTGGTCTCTGCCCTCATCCGGAAGCATGGGGTCCAGGTAATCGCCATTGGAAATGGGACAGCCAGCAAGGAGACCGAGCTGTTTACGGCAGAGGTCATTCACGAGTTGGGAACAGGCGTTTCCTATATGGTGGTGAGCGAAGCAGGAGCTTCCGTTTATTCGGCTAGCAAGCTGGCGGCCCAGGAGTTTCCGGACTTCGACGTAACCTTGCGCAGTGCGGTTTCGATTGCACGGCGTTTACAGGACCCGCTTGCCGAGTTGGTCAAAATCGATCCAAAGGCGATTGGCGTGGGGCAATACCAGCATGACATGCCGCCCAAACGCCTGAATGAAGCGCTCTCTGGCGTCGTGGAGGACTGTGTGAATACCGTTGGCGTGGATTTAAATACAGCTTCGCCCGCCCTTTTGGAGAAGGTATCCGGTGTTTCGGCGGCGGTATCGAAAAACATTGTCCAGTATCGTGAGGAAAACGGCGCATTTCAGAGCCGGGCAGAACTGAAAAAGGTGCCGAAGCTGGGGCCCAAGGCGTTTGAACAGTGTGCAGGATTTTTGCGCGTGAGTGAGAGTAAAAATGTACTGGACAATACCGCCGTCCACCCGGAAAGCTATGCGGCGGCAAGGGCCTTGTTGGAGCACTGCGGATACAGCCTGCCGGATGTGCGTGCGGGAAAGCTGGGGGGATTGCGCGAAAAGGTATCGGAACTCGGCGAAGAGGCCGTGGCGCAATCTCTGGGAATTGGCGTTCCTACATTGCAGGATATTGTGACAGAATTGCTTCGTCCTGGACGTGATCCGCGCGACGAACTGCCGCCGCCCTTGCTGCGGACGGACGTACTGAGTATGGAGGATCTCAAACCCGGTATGGAGCTGATGGGAACGGTGCGCAATGTGATCGATTTTGGCGCATTTGTGGACGTCGGAGTCCATCAAGATGGGCTGGTACATATCTCACAGATCTGTGACCGCTATATCAAGCATCCGAGTGAGGTACTGAAAGTGGGGGATATCGTGAAAGTATGGGTGCTTTCCGTGGATATGAAAAAGAAACGGATTTCCCTCACGATGCGCCAGGCGGAAAATAGGGTGTGAATTTGACGATGTTGGACCCCTGAAAAGAGCGCTGTAAGAAGTGAAATCGGAACCGTTGTATGTTAGAATAGTGAAAATTCTATGAAAACAAATTAATGCGTTTTTCGGATGAAACCAAAGTTCGTATGATCTGTAGAAGTTTTAAAAGTTTTTTTGCATTTCGTTGCTGTAGTTGACAAATTTGCACAATGGGGGTTCCTTTTTATGACTACACATGGTATAATTATGAACAAATTATGAAAAGGAGTAGTCACCATGGAATTCTTTCAGCCTTATATCAACATGTTCAAAAACTATGCGACTTTTTCTGGTCGTACCCGCCGCAAAGACTTCTGGATGGCCGTCCTCGTGAACTTTCTGATTAGCTTGATTCTGAGCATTCTCACTGGGATTGCTTCGTTCTTTGGCATTATCCAGATGATTTATAGCCTGGCAATTTTGATTCCATTCCTCGCAATGTGGGCAAGAAGATTGCACGATACCAGCAAGAGCGCATGGTTCCTTCTGTTGGCGTTGATCCCCGGCATAGGTGCGATCATTCTTCTGATTTTTGCTTGCATGGACAGCCAGCCCGGCGCAAACCAGTATGGTCCCAACCCGAAGGGAATGTAATGCTTCATACATAAGCAGATAAAAACAAATGCGTCTCGACCCGCCCGCAGGTGGGTTGAGACGCATTTTTGTTTCTGTATGGCGCCGGTTAAGGCTCTTCCTCCGGCTGTGGAGCAGGCTTCGTTACAGTCACCAGCTCAGCAAGGTGCTCTGCAGAGAGACCCTTTTGGAAACGGTCTTGGATGGTCAGCTCGTATTCGTTTTGCTCTTTGCTGAGATCGCCTGCATAAAAGGACAAGGTGAAAAGAGAGAAGTCCCCGGAATCCAGCCGGCTGGTGATTTCTTTGCAGCGCTGCGCAAAGGACTGCGCGCTGCCATCCTGTCCGAGCAGCCGGATATGGATGGACACATAGTCGTAGGGATGGAGCTCCTGGTAACTCTGCGGGATGTCGTTGACAGCTCCATTGAGGGAAACCTGTACCGACAGGGAAGAAATATCTTGGATGTCCCGCAGCTGTTCATAGCATTGGTCGCTGATCTGTTGCGAGATCGAAGCTTCTGCCTCATAGCGCCCCTGCCCATACGCATAGGCCACGGAACCAGTGGAAATCAGCAAACTCCCACCGACAATGCATAGGCAGAAGAATCCACTGAGAAAATCGTATTTTAACCGATCCTTTCGAAACAGAAAATTGCTCAAAAGAACCTCCACACCCAACAGAATCAATAGGACGGGGGACCATTTGGCGGCGGTGGTCACCATCTCTATGTTATGAAAGAGGAGAAATAGCAGAACTAGGATACCACAGGCAATGAGGGCAATTCCCATTGTAAAGCTGCCCACCCGCCGTACTCGCTGTGGCTTCTCCGGGGGATGGATGGGATATTCAGGGACACTGTTCTCCGGAGGAGCCGGCGGCTCGGAAGAGGGGGCTTTATTTGTGTCCCAATCGATGACAGGATCTTCAGAGGAGGGTTGGGCAACCCCGGAGGAAATATCCATCCAGGTTTCATTCTCCATCATGGCCGTCACCTCCATATTCCACATAGTCCTGTTCGGGAAGGGTGTACTTCTTTTTCCCACCGGTCACCAGATACACGCCCAGCACAATGATTGCAGTGGCTACCAGGATAGTCGGCAGATTGTTTATCAGGTGATAGAGCCAAGGCATGGCATCTGAAATCCAGTACAGATAAGGCCCCATGACATTCTGGAAAAGAATCCACGCGCCAAGAAAAATACAGATGATTCCCACCAGCAAATGGCGCTTTTTTAGGACCTGCAGCCAGTCCTTTTTGAGAAGGCCGCCCATGTCGAACAGGAAGTGGTCTTCCTGAGCCAGCCGGTCTTCGTAAGGGATATGACGCAGGTTCATCGCATCGAAAAAGGAATAGAACCAAATGACAGGAAGGAACATCATTAAGAACGTGAGGTTAAAAAATCCAGAGAGGGCAAATACGAAACAAAAGAGCAGCATCAGGGAGGCCCCTTTTTTCATCAACCCTAAGTACATGTGTCCCGCCCCCGGGAATAAAGAGAATACAAAGGTCCAAAAACTACTTTTTTTCATTGCCGGTATCTCCTTTCAATTGGAAACTGTGAAAAAATTGTTGGATGCCGTCCGTCATCCGGTCGCCGATCTCCTTGGTTTTTTCAGAAAACTGTTGTGAAAAGGAGGTCAGATTTTGGAAGGGGTCCGGCGTTTGCGAGCTGGATGGAACGCTGAACGCGCCTCCTAGCCAGAGGAGCATGGTGAGACAAGCCGCTACGCCTGCCGCCACATAGCGGTTTATAAAAAGTTGCCGCGCTCTCTGCCGGATACTGCGCATCACCGAAGGCTGGAGCGTGTCCGGAGCGGGGAGCAGTTCGTCCCCGCAAAGACGCTCCGTATACCGTTCGGTACAATGGTCGCAAAAGGCCAAATGCTCTGCAATCTCCAGCCGGGCGAGCTCATCCGGTTCGCCGTGAAGGAGATCGTCAAACGCACAATCGGTCAAGTGGCCATCTGGGTCAAAATAGGCTTTCATCGGTCAAGCTCCTTTCCCAGCTGTTCGCGCAAAATTTGTTTGGCGCGATAGAGCTGTGTTTGTACGGTTTTTTTGGGCCGGTTGAGAAGTTTTGCAATCTCTTCAACCGGCTTTTCTTCGAAAAAATAAAGGATGGAGACTTTGTGATAGGGTTCCGGCAGCGCCCGGATACGCTCTTGGATACAGGTTTCTCCCTCTTCCGCGAGAAGCCATTCCTCGGGGCTGCCTTGCGCCGGCAAGGCGTCCATCGCTTCCTCGCCCGGAGCGGATACGCGGCGCGCATAGGCGCTTTTTAAATGGTCTTTGGCCTTATTGGTTGCGATACGGCAAAGCCATGGTTTATAGTGCTCGGGCGGACAGCGGTCAATGTTGCGAAAGGCGGAGAGAAAGGTCTCTTGCGAGAGATTCTGCGCCTCCTGATAGTCCCGTACCATCTGGAAGCAGACGGTGAACACCAGCTTTTCGTACTGTCCAACAAACTGCGAAAAAGATTCATTTGTCATAGTTGCCTGTGTCCACCCCCTCGTTTCCGCATATCCTTCACGGCCGTTCAGTGTATAAAACGAGGCTCTGGGCCGTTTGACTTCAACAGGAATTAAAAATATTTTATATAAATTTTACGGCGAATTTTTACAAAAATAAAAATATTAGTATTATTTTTATTTTATTTGAAAAATATGTGAAAATAATTGTCCAATATTAATCTTTATATTTGTTCTATTTAGGATTATAATAAAGAAAAATAAGCATGAAGGAGGAACTTTTAATGAGAACAACGTGGATAAAAAGAGGGGTATCATTACTTATGTCTGGAGTGATGTTTATTTCCTATAGTACAGTAGGAGGTGTAGTTACTGCATTTGCAGAAGAGCGCGATCTTTCGGCTAATCCCCAGGTACATGTGCAGAGTGGAAAAACATATGGACCATGGTTTGGGTCCAGCGATGTTGCTTATAGCAATGATATGAAAGGTTTTTCGACCATTGCAGCAGCAATTTCAAGCGCAGTAGGACAATGGAGCCCCGAACCGGTTTCAAAGGCTGTAGGTCAAGCTTTAGGGCCGCTCTTCGGAGTTATAGCCGCAATTGCACCCGATGACTATGTATATGGAAATATCCATAAAAGGTATAGGGAAGTCTATATAAACGGCGTATTCTCTTATTACCAGACCGAGTATACAGTGACGGCGTGGTTACACCACGATGGAAAAGACATCTACGGTGGAGAAACCACAGAGTATTATGAGGGTACTTCTCCCATGCGCCTGGAAGCGTAATAGATTCCTGTTTGATGAATGTGGGAGGTGAGATTCCAATGCAGAGAGGGAAAAAACTCATCTCCGTCTGGTTTCGTCTATTGAGCGCTATATTGCTGGCAGGTGCGTTCTATATTGCACTTACAGGAGCATTTGGTCTTAGCCGGGCAGCGAGATGCGTGCTGCTTCTGCTGGTTGGAGCTTTTGCGTGCAAAGAGCAGCTTCGCCTTCTATGGAATCACTGGCGAAAGGGGACGGCGATCGATTGGAAGGACCCCTGGATACTGTTTCAGTTCTTTTTAGTGATCCTGTGGCTGGCGATCTTCCTGGGGGTCTGGTTTTGAGGATAAGAAGAGGAAGCCGGCCAGCCGGCCGAGGGGGGCGTTGTTCCGCCCGAACGAATGGCTGGAACCTCCTGCCGTTTTCGGTGGAATAGGGTTCCGAAAATGCGCTTGTAAACCGAATCCATACGGAAGAAGGGGCGGCTGCAACCCCCATTCCCAACAGCGGCCTACCCAAGCCGCCTTAAAATAAATAAATGCGCCCTGGAACAGTCGGAAGCCGCTGTTTCAGGGCGCATGTTTGTAAAGGGTCCGTTCGAGCAGTCTTTACTTTGCCGGGCTGATTGCGTCGATGGCCCGAAGTTCTTCTTCGGTAAAGGCTGTATGGCCGATAATTTTGAGATTTTCGAGAATCTGTTCCGGCTTTGATGCGCCGATCAACACGCTGGTTACCTCGCCGTCGCGCAGAATCCAACTCAAGGCCATCTGCGCCAGGCTTTGGCCACGGCTTTTGGCCAACTCGTTCAGTGCGGTAATCTGCGCAAGCTTTTCTGAAGTCAGTTGTTCTGCATGCAGGAAACGCCCATCGGTTTTGATGCGGCTGTCCTCCGGGATTCCTTTTAAATACTTGTCCGTCAGAAGCCCCTGCGCCAGGGGACTGAACGCAATAATCCCACATCCATTTTGTGCAGCAAAGGCCTTTAAACCGTCTGTTTCAATATGCCGGTCGAAGATGGAATACCGGCTTTGATTGATGATAAACGGGCATTTGAGGTCCTTTAGAATCTCCATCGCCCGTTGCGTATGCTCCCGGTCATAGTTGGAGATCCCGGCATACAAGGCCTTTCCGCTTTTGACCGCTGTGTCGAGGGCCATCATGCTCTCTTCCAGTGGGGTATTGGGGTCCATGCGATGGTGATAAAAAATATCTACATAGTCCAATCCCATTCGGTGAAGACTCTGATCCAAACTGGCCAGCAGGTATTTCCGGCTGCCCCAGTCCCCGTAAGGGCCATCCCACATTGTATATCCAGCCTTGGTGCTGATGACCAGCTCGTCCCGGTAGGCGGACAGTTCTTCCCGTAAAATCCGGCCGAAATTGCGTTCTGCGCTGCCGGGTTCAGGGCCATAATTGTTGGCCAAATCAAAATGGGTGATTCCATGGTCAAAGGCTGTGAAACACATGGCCTTCATGTTCTCATAGTCGCCATTGGAGCCAAAATTATGCCAAAGCCCCAACGAGAGGGCGGGGAGCTTCAATCCGCTATTCCCACTGCGGGGGTAAGGCATGGTTGTGTATCGGTTATTACTAGCTGTATAAGACATACAAAATCCTCCTGCTTGTTTTATTATAGGTGAAAATCTGAACTTCTAATCGAAATTGTACAGCTTCAAGTACACTTGAAGTCAAGAGGAATTTTGTAAAGAATCCCTTTCTTTTTATGTTGTTTGTTGATGGACGAGGCCTTTCGATTGATCCATCGTGTGGGGATACAGCTGGATAACGGGCAATGGCATCTTGACAGCCATCCTTGTACGGAGCAAGAACACATTTGAATTTTCAACAACGAATTGTTGAAACAGTGGAAAACATTACGATTCGTAATGAGAAAGAGGTTCCTGAGAGAAAAGCGTTGTACTTTCCAGAGGGTGAAAGGCCAGTCCTGTAAACAGTTTGGGATAAAACCAGGTTGATTTCTGCGGCATTTTTTCGCCAGCGTCCGCGACTTCACAGATTTCCTTGATGCGAGCAGGATTGACAAAGAACGCGCACTGGCATGCGCCCGACCGGGCAGAGGCCAATGCCTCGGAAAAATCGTGCGTATAGGTTAAATGCGTCTGCTTGGCAAGCTTCTCTGCGTCGATGCCAAGCATTCCCTCTAAAATCACCTTGTGGAGAAGGGATATATTCAGGTTTCGAGTGGCCGGGCTCTCCTTTGGACAAAGGCGATCCATCAGGGTTTCGTCCTTTAAAAGCAGCAAATGCCAGGTTTTTCCGCCGGAGTAATAGGCAAAAGCCTTTTTGCCCTGCCGGTGGAGGGCATCCATGTTCGTCTCGATGTATTCCGGGGGTGTGTCCATCTCATATACCTGAAAAACGGTGGCACAGCGCTTGAGCAGTTCTTTCTCGTCGAAGGAGTTCAGTCCGTGAACTAGGCGATGGATGGGTAAGACCGCCAGGCCGGAATGGTTCAGGTCAGCTAACCCAATCAGTACGTATTCTGCTTCGGGCAATCCCTGTTCCCGACACCAGTTCCGGTAACGCAGTGCGGTTTCATAGCGATGATGCCCGTCGGCGATATAGATCTTCCGATTGCGGAAATCCTCGCACAAGGCGCCGATGGCTAAGCGGTCATTTATGACCCAAAGGCGGTGTGTAACGCCGTCCACAGTGCAGGTACTGCGTGGGGTATCCGAGGAAAGGCGTTCTATACGCTCGCGCGTTTCCCGTTCCGGGTCCGCATAGAGTCCATAAATAGGGCTGATATTGCAGCCGGTCGCCTGCATCAGACGGAATCGATCGAGTTTTGCCTCATCAAGCGTATTTTCGTGGGGCAATACGATTTTCTCAGAAAAGTCCGAGAGCTTCATCCGGCACAGGAGAAGTTTATTCCGCAGCGTTTCCCCCCGCACTTGAAATTCTTCCTCATAAAGAAACATCGCAGGGGCGGAGTCCTGTTTGAGAATGCCCTGCTTCATCCAATCTCTCAAGAGTTCTGCTGCATGCGGATAGGTATCTGGGACTTCTAGGTGCATACTGTTATATGGGCTGCGGGAGAGGTATGCTTCCCGGTCGCCGGGAGCGAGTACGTCATAGGGAGGACAGATCAGGTCCTCCAGACTGCCGGCCTTGCTTGTATAGCGCAAAGCGCGCAGGGGTGCAATTTCTGCCATGGATACCGCCTTTCTGGCCTCAAACGGAGCCATTCTGTTCCATATGGGAATTTTTAGGAGCTGGGATTCGTATGACCGCAAAAACGGGAGAAACATGAGCAGATAACAGCAGGCAAACATACCGATATCCAGCGCCTTTTTCTATATTCTGTTATTTATTATAAAAAAGCTCCCTTTGTTTGTCAAAAGGATGAACGGTACCTACGGAGGTCGAGGATCTCTCCGTTCTCTGCTTTTGGTTCTAGTAGCGCCGGCCAGTGTGATGGTCGAAAAAAACTTTCCTGGGGGAATGGATCGAAAAACAACCTGTTGTATCCCGTTTTATGGGATACAACAGGTTGCTTTATAGTATATACGATATTTGGATGGGTTTCCCGGATTCAACGGCTGCATTGCGATCCTTAAAAACACTTGTACAGAGAACTCCGTTTTAAACAGCAAATGAGCGGTATCCATTCAGCTGCCCGCTATCAGTCGTTAAAGGCGGATGGAAATAGATGCCCGTCTAGCTCGCGTGGGGGACGGGATGGTCGTCGCGGCGGAACAGCATACTGATACACCACAGAGCGCACAGCGCCACCACTACATAGATAATACGGCTGATAATCCCGGCCTGTCCACCACCGATCCAGGCCACGAGGTCAAATTGGAAAAGGCCCACAAGGCCCCAGTTGAGGCCGCCGATAATCAGCAGCGTCAAAGCGATTTTATCCAACATATTTTTTCTCTCCTTTGGCCCGTCGGGGCCCTGAACTTTTGCGGAAAACTCCGCTTGTCCCCATTTTTCCCGCAGAAGAGAAAAATATACGAAGTACGTTATTGGAAAGGGAAGCGGCTTCCAATTGATCCAGTTCTTTACAAATCAGAACAGCCTTTCAAATCAAATAGAGAATTTTCATAATCTTTTACATAATACCGTATATTTTTGCGGCCTTTTTGAATAATGGTGTGTCCCTCTGTTTCTAACTTCTCTTTCTGTGCTTCAATCCCGCCGGGATATTTGGCATTTAGCTCTCCGTTTGCTTTCAATGTTCTCCAATAAGGCGTTTCATCTTCGGAACGCTGATCGCTTGCCCACGCTACAATCGAAACAAAAATTCCTGCTGTAATAGGCTCTGTAAAATCTGCACCGCTTAACTCTGCAAAGTATTCCCGTATTTTCCCAACAGTAATTACTTTGCCATAAGGAATTTTTTTCATTATTTTGTCATAGTCTGTAGGTGGGGCAAAATACATTTTGTTTCCACCATATTTTTCAATACTTTTCTGGTCTGTAATCGTTTGAAACTTTGGCATATCCGAATGGTTGTGTAACATAGCGTTAAAATCTTTTTTCTCTTCATTTGCCATTTCAGCCACCTCCTACTTTCAGGATAATGGGTTCAATCCTTTTATGCAATGAGACGGTTTAAAAAATCTCAACAATCAAAGATTTATTCGTCACTGAAAGCTGGGATTTGCCTGCTCTTACAGCCGGAAACAAGCGCCTACCTTTCCTTTATTATCATGTAAGATTGTAGGCTCTTTTGGCAGCCATTCTTTTCATAAAATTTCTCTACGTCTGGTTGCGAACCAAAGTATAACATGGTAGGGGTATTGTCCTTTGCCAGTTGCAGAAGTTTGCTTCCAACACCCTGTTTTTGATATTGTGGAAGAACCAGCAATTCTGTAATGGTTCCAAAATAATAGCCGTCAGAAAGAATACGCAAACATCCAACAAGCTCCTTCTGGTCATAGGCTGTTATATTGAGTGTTTTGGATAATGCGCTCTTTGTCCGTTCCATATCATAATCACCCGGCCATACTTGATGAACAAAAGAAATAAACATGGATGCATTGAGTTCTTTATCGTCTACTTTGTAGTCCATTACGGTTCCTCCACAACTTTCAAATGATTTTTAGTTATATTAGAACATCCAAAAGAACGAAATGAAAAAATCCCCCGCAAGGCTTCCACAGCCCCTTATCCGGATGTTTCAATGCTCTCTCAGCCGTCGGAAATCTCTGATTTCCACTTACGGCGTGAGGTTATCTATAACATCCAAAAGAATGAATTGAAAAAATTCCCCGCAAGGCTTCCACAGCCCCTTATCCGGATGTTTCAATGCTCTCCCAACCGTCAGAAATCTCTGATTTCCGCTTACGGCGTGAGGTTATCTATAACATCCAAAAGAACGAATTGAAAAAATTTCCCGCAAGGCTTCCACGGCCCCTTATCCGGATGTTTCAATGCTCTCTCAGCCGTCGGAAATCTCTGATTTCCACTTACGGCGTGAGGTTATCTATAACATCGAAAAGAACGAATTGAAAAAATTCCCCGCAGGGCTTCCACAGCCCCTTATCCGGATGTTTCAATGCTCTCTCAGCCGTCGGAAATCTCTGATTCCCGCTTACGGCGTGAGGTTATCTATAACATCCAAAAGAACGAAATGAAAAAATCCCCTGCAAGGCTTCCACAGCCCCTTATCCGGATGTTTCAATGCTCTCTCAGCCGTCAGAAATCTCTGATTTCCGCTTACGGCGTGAGGTTATCTATAACATCCGAAAGAACGAAATGAAAAAATCCCCTGCAAGGCTTCCACAACCTCTTATCCGGATGTTTCAATGCTCTCTCAGCCGTCGGAAATCTCTGATTTCCGTTTACGGCGTGAGGTTATTATAACATGATACTCCTAACAAACGGTGGATTCTTGGCTCCTAACGCCATATAAGGGAATCGTTTTCGCATATGTGCCAGCAGTTCTATAGAATAGAGCGCACCCTTTCATGGCCATAATTTCTTTTCTACTTTTGACCCGTTACGGATCAGCCGATGATTTGTAAACGGCATTCCTCCATACTGCTCCTATGTCAACCCTTTGACAAACTATAAACAAATAAGTTCTGGGCGAGTCAAACAGAAATGAGATCGTAGGGTGTTTCAAGTGTGGAAAAGGATCCTCTATTTCAAGGGCATCCTTTCACAGAGATTCATTTCTTGGAATAAACCATTCTATATGGCTCTTTCATTTGTCGGAACTTGGTTGCAAATGATTTGTTTTTCTTTTTTCCACTTCGTTTACCAATCCTCTGTTTATGCGGATATTCTCAATTTTTAACCATTTCTTGAGAAAAAGCGGCCTTGCAATTGCAAGGCCGCTTTTCGTTTCTTAGAAATCTCAAATGTCTGAGTGGTTACTCCTCCTCGGCGATGTACAGCTCGATTCCATGGTCCCGGATATTCTGCCGCCATTCCTCAGACAGACCGCTGTCGGTGACAATGGCATGAATCTCCTTTAAATCGCAAAAATAAGCGGGACGGACCTTGCCAAACTTGTTGGAATCCGCGACTAACACGCGAACGAGCGATGATTTCAGGATTGCCTGCTTGGTGGGAACCTCATAGCTGTTGACACAGGTGACCCCCAACTGCTCGTGGATGCCCGCAGCAGAGACAAAAACCTTCCTGGCCCGGATGCCACAGATGAAAGCAATGCCCTCTTTGCTCTCGAACATCTGGGTATTGGAATGGTAATTTCCTCCGGCAAACAGCATTTTGACCCCAACCTTGCGGTGTAATTCCATCAGAATATTGATGTTGTAGCACAATGCAGTGATGTCCATATTGTTGGGAATATGCGGTACGATCTGTTCCGTGGTGGTTCCCGTGTCGAGAATGATGATGTCGCCCGGTTCAATCAAGGAAGCTGCCAGTTTACCGATCGCTCCCTTTTGCTTATCCTGCTTGCCCACTTCCGACAAAAGGTTATAACCTGCGTCGGTCTTATGGATTCCATGGGCCGGGTTGTATACGGTGGTGCCGTGAATATTTTCTGCCACCTTATTGGCTTCTAAAATACGCAGGTCCCGCCGCACCGTCATTTCTGACACGCCGAGTAGGGAGGCGAGCTCCTTGATGGATACGAAGCTTCGGATCTTCAGGATCTCGATCAAACGGTTCAGGCGTTCGGTCTTTTTGTTCATGATTCGCCTCCGTAAAAAAGATAACTTTTGTTATAAGTGTAACATTTTTATGTAAATGTGTAAAGTGTCGAACGCAAAAGTGAAAATATTGGTAAACAATAGAACGAGAAGACACGAAATGGATCAAAATAAAATATGGCTTCCTTTCACGAATAGCCTTTGTTTAAGCGCAATTTTATAAAATTCAATCAAAATATGGATAATTGTTGCGAAAATATGTATTTTTATCTTAATTTCTTTGAAGCATTAAAGATGCTTGATGTAAATGTTAGTATAAAAATGAAAATTGGTGAGAAGGATTTTTATATAATTTATCAAATTAGTGTGTCAAACTAGGGCTTTTGTTAAGATGTGGAGGCGGTCCAGCAGCCGCTTTTACATAAAGTTTGCAGGGATTTGATAACCTGTAATTTCTTAAGAAGGAGAGAGAAACGTGAAGAGAGTAAAAGCACTGGTAAGTCTTCTGCTCTGTGCAGCGCTGATGGCTCCGGCGTCGTCAACTGCATTCGCAGCAGCTGACTACACCGAGCAGCCTCAGCAGGCGTTCCAACTGACGACTCTGCCCTCTGCGGCGACAAGCGTTTTGCAGAAGGTACTTACGGCGCCTTCTGCCGCACAGGCAAAGACTTCCGGAGAGACAGCGGAAAGCGCCAAAGAGAAGGAGGAAATCCTGGAGGAACAGGAAGCGGCTGCAGCAGGGAAGCTGCCACCGCAGATGGGTTGGTCCACTTGGAACTTCTTCCGTGAGAAGATCAATGAAGAGAAGGCAATGGATGCTGCCAAAGCCTTGGTAAACACCAATCTGAACGATCATGGCTATGTCTATTTTAACTTGGACGACTGCTGGCAGTCCAATATGCGCGATGAAAACGGTCGGATGCAGTTCGATTTGACGGGCTTCCCCAGCGGACCGGATTTCATCAAGCAGATTAATGCATTGGACCCTGAAAATCCGTTGAAGGTCGGTTTGTACAGCTCCAGCGGCGAGCTGACCTGTGAGGATTTGCCCGGCGCTGCGGGTAACGAAGAACTTGATGCCCAGACTTTTGCAGAGTGGGGCGTCGAATATTTGAAATACGACTACTGCCATGTAGTCGATATGGGCCCCGATATTGGCTATACCAGCTATACAAAGGCCCCGGATGTGGACTACATTACAGTTGCTAAAGCCGGCACGCCGGAGGGCGAACAGCTTCAGGCGGAGGATGCGATTCTGGAGGGAAACGCATCCGTTGTCAAGGGCGGCGGTTGCTATGGTACCGGCTATGTGACGGGACTGAGCGCAAACGGCGGTTCTATTACCTTTAAAAAGACCGTCGACGAGCCCGGACGGTGTGGATCACGAGGTACATAATGGTGCGTATGATGTTATTACCAACGATAAGGTCATTGCACTGAACCAGGACCCGCTCCTTCTGCAGGCAAAGCGCATTTCTACCGCAAACGGCATTGACATCCTTGTCAAACCGCTTGAAAATGGCGAAGCGGCAGTTTGCTTCTTCAACAAGAGCGGCGCAAATAACGCGACCGCAAGTGTAGATTTGGCGAATCTGTCCGATGAAGACGAGCGTATCACCTTGGCCTCCACTTCGCTCTATATGGTCGAAGATCTCTGGGAGGAGAACAGCGAGGATGTTTGTGGAGAAATCCTGAATTCCGGCGAAATCCCGACCCACGGCGTGAAGCTCTATCGTGTGAAGGCCGCAGAGCCGGGCAGCATCGACAAGATGGGAGTCGTAAGCCTCAGTTCCGAATACGGCGTTTACAATGCAGGCGAGACCGCAGAGTTCACCGTAGAAGTGGAAAATGTCGGCCGTGAGACCATGAAAAACGTGGTCGTATCCCTCGATGCTCCGGAAAGCTTCCAGGTCACCGGAGGGGAAGAGATCGCAGAACTGGCATTGGGCGAGAAAAAAGAAGTGACCTTCCAGGTTACCATGCCAGAGGACGCATCTTGTTCCATTGCAAAGCCGGCAGACGATTATATCTTGTCTGCAACAGCGACCTATACCTATGATGGCGATGAAGAGAATACAACCAAATTGGCGACGGAACCGGTGAAGGTTTCCAAGGCGCCGGTCAATACCGTTACCAAGCTGGGCGATTATCCGTGGCTGAGTGCAACGGTTGGCTGGGGCACCGCGCCGGGGCGCAACAAGTCCATCGATGGCAATGCGCTGCGGCTGGGCGGTAAGACCTATACGTCCGGTATCGGTACCCATGCAAATTCCGACATCCAGATCTATCTGGGCGGCGGTTCCTACAAGTTCCATTCCATCATTGGCGTGGACCAGGAGATGCAGGTTGCCACTTCCAGCATCCAGTTTGAGGTGTTGGCAGATGGACAGAGCATCTACAAGTCCGACGTATTGAAGAAGGATTCCAGCGAAGAAATCAACCTGACTATCACGGATTGCCGCGTACTGACTCTTCGTGTGACAGATGCAGGCGATGGCAACGGCTCCGACCACGGCGACTGGGCGGATGCAACGCTGACCAAGCTGGACGATGTCAAGGAGTATGAGATCCATATCGCAGAAACAGCGAATGGCACGATTACAACCGATCCGGAGGGTTCCGTTTTAGACGGCCTGCCGGTCGAGATCACCTTTACTCCGAACGAGGGTTATAAGACCTACAAGGCAGTTGTCAACAATGAGATCGTTGTCCCTGTGGACAACAAATATACCCTGGAGAACATCACAAGCGATGTGGAGATTTCCGCAGAGTTCCTTGCAACCGAGGAAACCGGCACGCCGTTGGAAATCGAGTCCGCAGAAAATCCGGCGGATCAGGATGTAGAGTATGGCACAGAGTCCGGCGTGTTGAACTTGCCGGAGACGATTACGTTGACTCTGAAGGGCGGCATGCGTGCAACGGTTCCTGTTACTTGGAACCTAGAAAATTATGACCCGAACGCTGCTGGCAAGCAGGTCATCACAGGTACTTTGACTCTGCCGGAATGCATTGCGAACACCGCTGAGATTCAGGTGACCGCAGTGGTCAATGTTGCAGAGGAAGATGTGCATAACATCGCTCCGGACGGAACGGCGTTTGCTCCGAGTACAGCTCTGGCAAGCGGAAAGCAGGCTTCCTTTGTCAATGACGGCATTTTTGACGACCAGGCAGAGGGTGCAGGCGGCAAGGGCGTATTCGGAATGAAGAAGCTCGACCAGATTCCAGAAGATGACCGTTATGTGCAGATCACTTGGGATACGCCAAAGGACGTGGAGAGCCTCATCCTGTGGAGCTATTTTGCAAAGGATCAGGGACCGAAGAACTTTGACGTACTTGTAACAAAGGATGGAGACGCCTGGGAAAAGGTCGCCAATTCGGGCGACATCACCTGGAAGTCGAATGCAGCAGACCGCGAGCAGGAGCAGAAGGAGATCGTATTTGACGCCGTGCAGGAAGGAATCACGGGCGTACGCATCTATGTGAACAGCTCTTACAGCACTTGGAGCACCAACGCGGTCATCACGGAGCTTCAGATATTTGGAAGGAATAGCGCAGAAGAAAAGGTAAACGTAAATTTTACAGAGCCCGTTAACGGTAAGATTTCGGCGGCTACAGACAGTGGCGAAATCGTTGCGGGCCAAACCGTAGCCGTCGGAACAACAGTCACCTTTACCTTTACCCCGGACGAAGGGTATCATGTGAGCCGCGCGCTGATTAATGGCGAAGAAGTGGAACTCACAGCAGAAAATACCTATACCATGGTCGTGAACCAAGACGTCACTGCGGATGCAGAGTTTGAAGCGGACGTTCCCGCCGAACACAGCCTGTCGATCCTGTATGATGGCAGCAAAGTCAACCTGACGGTGAACGGTGAGAGCGATAAGATTGCAGACCTGCTGGGCAAATATGAGGAGGATGTCCTCTCTGGCACCGAGCTGGAACTGGGCTTTGTGCCGGCCGTGGACGGCAGAGAGATTGCAGGTGTAACCATCAATGGAGAGCCGGAAGAATTCGACGATCCGTCTGGTTATCTCTACAACTATGAAATGCCGAACAAGGATGTGGAGCTGAGCTTCGTATTCACAGTGGTTAACAAACTGACTCTGCGCCAGACCATTGCGATTGCAGAAGATCTGCAGAAGGGCGAGGAATATGCCGACTTGATCCAGAAGGTCAAGGAACGCTACGACGCAGCATTGGAAAAGGCAAACGAGGTTGCAGGGAATCCGACGGCAACGCAGGCAGAGATCGACAAGGCCTGGAGCGACCTGATGGATATGATCCACATGTTGCGCTTTGCCCCGGGCGACAAGACCGAGCTCGATCTGTTGCTGGAAATTGCCCGTGAGCTGCACGAGGAAGACTTTACAGCGGACAGTTGGGCAGAGTATCTGCCGGCCTATGAGGCAGCAGAAAAAGTCGCGGCAGATGAAGAGGCTTTGGCCGGAGATATTGAGAAAGCCTGTGAAGATCTGAAGGAAGCCTTTGATAAACTGGTTCGCGGAGCAGACTTCTCTGTCCTGCAAACAGCTGTAGATCAGGCTAACAGCCTGGACTTGAATACGTTCCTGGATGGTCCAGAAAAGGATGCCTTTGTAAAAATTCGCGGTCTGGCAATCGACATGCTGAACGAAAAGAAGGCGACACAGGAAGCCGTAAATCAGATGGCGAACGATCTTGTCAAAGCCATGGCGGATCTGCGCAAGATCCCGAGCAGAGACGAGCTGGATAAGCTCATCGCCGAAATGGAAGCGATGGATTTGAGCGGCTATACTTCCCGCAGCGTGGCGAATTTCAAGGCGGCGCTGAATGTGGCCAAGGCAGCAGCGGCAAATCCGGATGCAACCGATGAAGAGTTGGCGACTGCCTATTACAATGGCAAGGATGCAATCGACGGTCTTGTAAAGGCTGATTCATCGAAGCCCAACAGCAGCAAGGGCGCTACATCGGCCAATACTTCCAATATTTATGGCGCATCCGGTGTTGTCTCAGCAGCACAGACGGTTTCTACACAGAAGGCCTATGTGGTTTCTGATACAACTGTAAACTTTGCGTTGAAGCATGGCCAGGCCTATTGCTTCAAGATGACTGTCGTCAACGGCAACAGCCAGATGCCGAGCTTTACAGTCGGCAACGGCAATGTGCTCAAGACGCAGTTTGTAGCAAAAGTTGGAAGCGATTACTACTATCGCGTGTATGCAATCGGTACGCCGGGCCAGAGCACGGGCGTGTATACCACACTCCCGGGTGGTGCGCCAGTGAAACATTGTACGGTGACCATTGCCGGATAATCGCATCATTCAAAGACTTTTTTGCAGAAGGTCATCCCCTCTTGCATAATGAAAGGGCTTCCGCTCCGGTGAAAACCGGTGCGGAAGCCCTTTGTTTGGCTTGACAGAATAACAGATCGTATGCTATAGTGACAGCAAATAAGACGATGGGAGTTGAAAGCGTGCGCACTTTTTCTTGCTAAGATTGGAACAATCGGGTATTGAAACGAGGAACCATGGGTTCCTTTTGTTCGTTGTACCCTGCAAGAAAGTGACACGCTCCTGAATACACTTAACCGGTGTGGATAGCCCTGTTTGCCGAAAGGAAAACAGGGACAGAATACTGGGTTCATTGTATACGCCTGCGGGATTGCCGTTGTGCGTCTCTGAAACAATGGATAAAAGGGCTGCGGGAAAGGATCGCTTTCTTGCGGCCCTATTTTTGTTGTGGAGGCGATGACAATGGCTTTGATACAGGTCAAAAATTTAACGTTTGGATATGAGGGAAACCCGGAGTGGGTCTTTGATCAAGCGTCGTTTCAATTGGACACCAATTGGAAGACCGGTTTGATCGGCCGGAACGGCCGGGGAAAGACCACCCTTTTACGCCTGTTATTAGGGGAGTACCCCCATCAAGGGGTGATTTCCTGTCCAGTCCCAATGGTATACTTTCCTTTTTCGGTTTCTAATTTAGAGAAGAGTACGGCTATGGTGGTGCAATCCATCGCCCCGGAGTGCGACCGATGGCAAATTGAACGGGAATTGTCCCTTCTTCGGGTGGATTGCGACGTGTTGGATCGTTCGTTCAACACTTTAAGCAATGGCGAGCAGACCAAAGTGTTGTTGGCAACCCTGTTCCTACATGAGAACCGGTTCCTTTTGATCGATGAACCCACAAACCACTTGGATGAGGAAGCGCGTGACGCTGTGTGCCGGTATCTAAGCGGAAAGAAAGGGTTTATCCTGGTTTCTCACGACCGTGTATTGCTTGACGGCTGTGTGGACCATATCCTTTCGATCAATCGTGCGGACATCGAAGTACAGGCGGGAAATTTTCAATCCTGGCAGGAAAATCGGAACCGGCAAGATCAATTTGAGCGGTCAGAGCAGGAAAAACTTCGCAAGGAGGTTGACCGGCTGGACCGGGCGGCCCACCGGGCTGCGGATTGGAGCGATAAAACCGAAAAAAGCAAGTATGACACACGCAATTCCGGCTTGCGTCCAGACCGCGGATTCGTGGGGCATAAGGCGGCCAAAATGATGAAACGCTCCAAAACCATTGAGGCTCGACGGGAGGCCGCGGTAGAGGAGAAAGCTAAGTTGCTGAAAAATTTGGAGCAGGCGGAACCTCTTCGGTTATCGCCGCTCCATTATCCCAAGCGCGTATTGGTGGAAGCAGAACACCTCTCAGCCTTTTATGGAGAAAAGGAGGTCTTTTCAGACGTACGCTTTTCGATTCAACAGGGAGACCGTGTAGCCGTGTGTGGAAAAAATGGCTGTGGTAAATCCACCCTGTTAAATTTGCTTCTTGGGAAGCCCATTGCCTTCGAGGGGAACCTCCGGATAGGTGGAAATCTGGTGGTTTCCTGTGTCCCGCAGGAGACTTCGGGGCTATGTGGCTCTTTGCGCTCGCTTGCCGAAAAGGAGGGGTTGGAAGAATCCCTCCTGAAAACCATTCTGCGAAAGCTGGGCTTTTCCAGGGAACAATTTTCCAGAAACATAGAGGCGTACAGTGAAGGCCAAAAGAAGAAGGTGTTGTTGGCGAAAAGTCTTTGTAAACCGGCGCATCTGTATATTTGGGATGAGCCGCTGAACTTTATTGATGTACTTTCACGTGTACAGATCGAGGATTTACTCCTTACCAGCAAACCCACGCTGTTGTTTGTGGAACACGATCGCACGTTTCGGATGCGGATCGCGACAAAACAGATTGATCTGTAAAGAACCCGAGTGTTTTGAGAGAGAATGCTGCAAAAGCGTGAATAGCGAACATCGGTCTAATGAAAAAGAAGGTGTCCCAAAAGTCGTGAAAGGACGGAAGGATCTCCTCGTTTTTTAGAAACGCAGATGTTTTTCCAAACAGAAAGAGGATGCCCCTTTCCTATGAATCCAAAGATTCGTAGTTTGGGGACACCCTCTTGAAGGGATAAACAAGAGTGCATTCCAATCCACACAGCAACCATACAGCCTCGACAACGCACGGACACTCATCTTCTCCCGGAAGCTCAGTGGCTTGGCCGGGCACATGTTGCACGGTGGTTTGAACATCCGGCTGCCTGGACCGATGAGATCAGAAAACGTCAGGGAACTTACAATTGGATTCGCCATTGGATGATCTCATGCGAAGGGACTGCAATCGGCTTTTGTCAATATGATCCGTATGAGAAAAGCGGCGAAATCTGGCATGGGACGGTGAAAACAGCTGGAACATAACAGCATCGATGATCTCATCGGGAAAACGGCATATGTAGGCTAAGGCTTGGGAAAGGCTGCCGTCTGTGAGTTGCCTCAACAGATTGTCCAAGAAACCGATGCCCGCCGGGTGATTGTGCAACCCGACGCAAAGAATAGAGGCTCCTGCCAGACCTTGCTCTCCGTTGGCTTTTCTTATGATTCGGAAAAGCACCGATACCGGTTGGACTGGTAGGCCATAAGCAAATTTATTTTGTCTGATTGGAATATAAAACGCCGGATCAGTCACAGGGAGAACCGTCCAAATGGAGATTACGGAGCGATACACTCCAACGGCATAGAGGAAAGAGGTTGTTGTGCAGAGGCCTCTTGGATCAATTTTCCTGGATCGGAGAGAACGGATTCAGCCGCGAAAGCCGCTGCTCCTAGCAGAACGGGACTTCCCGGAAGGCGATTGACTTCAATGGTTACTTCACCGGAAGTCAGCGCATTGACACTTTCGCCGACGCGCGCTCGAACGGTCTTGAGCATTCGATCCGGTGCAATCTCTGCGAGTTCATCACCAATAACGATCAGGCCAGGGTTGAATTGGTTGATGAGATTTGTGATGCCGATGGAGAGGAAATCACACACACGATCGTACTCCTCACAGGCGACCGGGTCTTCTTGAGCAACCGCATGTGCCAAAGCCTCTGTCGTTAGAGCATCGGCACGCAACTTGGAGGTCTCCCCAACTGCCAGACGATTTCGGATGCGGTTGCGCAACGCCAACGTAGAACAGTATTTCTCCAAACAGCCGCGGTTTCCACACTCGCAGGGCAGACCATTAAAATCAATCGAATTGTGGCCGAATTCCCCAGCAAGCCCACGCTGTCCTACCACCAAATGGCCTTCGGAGATAATACCGCATCCTACCCCCTGCCCGGCGAGCACATACAGCATATTCTGTGTGGCCGGCTCTTGACCATGGTACCAAAGTTGTGCAAATGCACTGGCGTTGGCATCGTTTACAATCAGGAAGGGAAGTTCCAATCCTTCCGTCAGAGTTGCCCGAATGGGATAGTTCTGCCAACCAGCCAACTCTGTGACAAAGAACAGACAATCGCGATCCTCATGGTAAGGGCCGGGCATAGCCATACATGCGGCGGCAATTTTGGAATCTGCCTCAGCAAGCGTTTCCTCCACAGCGCGGCGAATACGCGGTAGGGTTATTTGCACAGGCTCCCCCGGTGCAATCGGGTATTCCTGTATGCGGTGGGGTTTTCCAGAAAGACCGGCCAGACAAAGATAAAACGCGCTGCGTGTCATACGGATTCCGATGACATGGCAGTGCTCTTCATTGAGCGTAATTCCTATGGAACGCCGGCCCTTGCTGCCGCTCATCAACCCTGTTTCCACCACAAGCCCACTTGCAATGCATTCTGCAATGATATTGGTGATCGTGGCCTGCTTAAGACCAGAGAGGTGCGCCAGTGTCGCGCGGGAACAGACCCCCTGTTGCCGGAGGAGGTCAATAATCAAGGCACGATTGATGGCCTGACTTTTCTCCTGGTTGATACTTTTTTGATTTGAAGCGTTCATATTGCAATCTCCAGTGTGTCTTTTGTAGCGGATTTGCCCGTTCTCCTCCATGATGGAGGAGAACGGGCCTTCTTTTTTACAATATACACGATTTTCTACAAAATATAATTTTTTATAGGAAATATTTATGCTTTGAAAAAATATATTTACCGGTTAAATATCAAAGAATTTTTAGAACTATAAAATAGAAATCATAAACAATTTAAAAAATTATCATTCAAATCAGGTATATAATCATTTTAAATTATATAATTGTTCCGAACAATCAGACTTTGTCTGTGGAAACTTTAATAGAAAATTGTCCATATTATTGGGCAGAACATAGATGAACGGAAACGGGGCAGTTATTCAGTGAAAGAATTTTCAAAGGCTTTTTTTCAAGTGTTTTTGACTTTTCATTGAGAAAATGGTTTATAAAAATTGTTTAAAATTTGCTCATAGAGCGATTATTAAATTAGGCGATATGCTATCATGTAAAAGAAAAGAATGGGAGAAAAGGAGGGAAGTATTCAAAAACAACGGTATTGAAGAGGGGGTGCAAAAAAATCGGAGGAAAGATACGTGTCGCACGTATCACAGATGTGGATAAAATAGGAGGAGAAGTATGAAAAGGAAACTGACAGCATTGTTCTTATCCCTGGCATTGGCGACGACAAACATTGGAATCGTTCCAATAGCCGACGCCGCACAGAATGACCCGGTATCCCCATCGGATGTCCAAAGGACCACCGCGCCAGAAAAAGACCTACAGATTAATTTTTGGCTGGATGAAGGGGTCCCCTATTATAATGTTGTTTTGAACGGAACAGCTTTGTTGCAGGATGGAACGTTGGGGCTAGAGACCACAGCGGGTTCTTTTCAGAACAACCTGACATTGGTTTCGACAGAGACCTCTCAGGGGGACCAAAGCTGGAATACACTTGTGGGGGATAAAGCGGTGATTGAAGACCGGTTCCAGGAGACGGCCGTCACCCTGTCCAATACAGAGGGAAAAACCATCACCATCGAGATGCGTGCGTATGACACAGGTGTTGCATTCCGATACCTTTTACCGGAGATGGACATGGATTACCAGATCACGGACGAATATACGCAATTTGCTTTTCCAGAAGGTGCGGTTGCGCAGATTCACGAGGACATCAACCAAATCGTGCCCCAGACCATTCCGGTAGAAGAGTTTGAAGGCCGGCATTACTGCCGTCCAATGACTGTAGAGTATGCAGACGGGGCGGTGGTCTCTATTTGTGAGGCAAACCTGGACGATTATGCTGTCCTGTATATGACAAAGTGTGCAGACCGCACATTACAGGCAAAGTACGACGGCGATGTGGTCCATGTCGCTGCCAACACAGAGAAGAGCAGCCCTTGGCGTACCCTGGTAGTAGCGGAAGAACTGGCTCGGTTGCCGGAAAATGAGGATATTATTCTAAATTTGAATGAACCCGCAGATGAAGAGATGTACAAGTTCTCCGAGTGGGTCAAGCCCGGACGCAATCTGATGTTGGGGGCGGGTAGCGAGACCACAGAAACCCTCAAAAATTGGATTGATACCGCGAAAGCAGAAAATTTTGAGTATGTCCTTTTGGATTATGGCTGGTATGGGCCAGAGTTGGACGATCGATGTGACCCTCGCTTGGACCCATCCAAGTTGGAACCCGAACCAGGGGATTCTGAAGAACTGGCGCAGGTCAAACGCATTATGAAGGAGTTTATCCCTGCGGACGGCGTATTTGACGCTGGCGAGGGCTTCCCGCCGTATGGATTGATTACCGGCGAACCGGTTCCCGGCTGGCCGGAGGGCGGCCTCTTTCAGCCTCATTTGGATATGCGCGAGATCTGCGAATATGCAAACTCCCAAGGGGTAGGGATGATTCTATACGTCAACAACCGCCATATGTTTGACAAGTATGGACGGTATACGGTGGACGAACTGTTTGCACGCTTTGAAGATTGGGGCGCTGCAGGGGTAAAACCCGGCTTTATGATGGAGGGAAACCAGGAGTATGAAGCGAGGAACGAAGAGATGATCGAGGCGGCGGCCCGCCACCATTTGGTTCTAACCATCCATGACGAGTATGTAACCAGCGGCATCGAACGTACCTATCCGAATTTACTTACAACCGAAGGCATCTTGGGCGACGAGGGGATTAAGGGCGGCCAGATTGCAGAGGATATTTCTACCCTGTTTACCCGCGCCATACAAGGCCCGACGGATCATACCTTCTGTTATCCAGGAAAGGCAACCAAGGGATATGCCTTAGCCTCCTCCCTTTTGTTCCGCACCGGTATGCATTCCCTGTATTGGTATGGAAATCCGACGACGATTCCACAGATTCCGGAGCAGGAGCGGCAGTTCTGGAAAAATTTGCCCAGCAATTGGGATGAACTGCGCGTGCTGGAAGCCTCTATGTCGGAGTATGCCACCTACGCGAGAAAGACGCGGGACAAGGGCGAATGGTATGTGGGAAGCGTTTCTGCAATCGAGCGAGAGATGCAACTACCACTTTCTTTCCTGACAGAGGGGCAAACCTATGTAGCGGAAGTCTATGCAGATGCGATCGGCCTGACCGGAACTTCTTCCAATAAGGACAGCAGCGCCTTGCTCTGTAACCGTTACTTGGTGGACAACCGTGAGACGATGTATTATCCTATGGCATATGGTACCGGCTTCGCCGTCCGTTTCCGTCCGGCGACAACAGAGGACCAAGGACTACCTGTTTATAACGGCAATATGGAACGCCTGAAAAATCACCTGTCCGGGCTGGATTCTCTCCAGGAGAGCGATTACACGGTTGCAACATGGCAACGTCTCGAAGAGGCAGTCGCTGCAGCCAACGCCCTATTGGAAATGGGGGATGAACTGACCAGTCAGCAGGTACAAGAAGCGATTCAAGCTTTGGATGCCGCTAAGGAGGGGTTGCGTTCCGTCAATGTACTGCTAGAGCAGATGAACCAGGCAAAATGTTTACCCGAGGCCCATTATACCCCGGAGAGCTGGGCGCCGTTGGCAGAAGCCATGCAGAAAGCGAGAGATCTGTTGGCCAGCGTAGAAGATGTTTCCCAAGACCAGCTGGATGCAGCGGCTGAGGAGATGCAGTCGGCTCTGGAGGGGTTGGTGAAAAAGGCATTGGAGTTGGACGCCACCGTCTACTTGAGCGACTTAGAATTTGAGGCCAACTCCTATAGTGCGTATGGACCGATTCAGAAAGACCGGTCCCATGAGAATCCCAAATTGGAGCTGATCGTTGACGGGGTACGTACGACTTTTGAAAAAGGACTTGGTACCCACGCGACCTCCGAGGTTTATTATAACATCGAGGGAAAGGACTACGAGGTGTTTGAGGCATATGTGGGGGTTGATGCGCTTAAGTCCGATATGGGCGATGTGATTTTCCGCGTGTATTCCGACGATGTGTTGATCTATGAGAGTCAGCCTTCCGGGACAGGTGCGCGAGAAGCGCAGAAAATTTCAATACCGGTGGCCAATACGAAGATTCTTCGCTTGGAGGCCGATACCAATGGCCCGGATACAGGCGATCATGCAGACTGGGCGGATGCAAAGTTCTTAACGATGAAAGAGATCGACCCGATCAGTACCATTACGGGCATTTCGATCGATGGAAAACCTGTGCAGGAATTTGCTCCAGGACAGTTTGATTATTACTATCCCATTGAAGTCGGGGATGAAGTTCCTGAGGTGACCGTGCAAAACGATCATGAAGCGGTTACTTATGTGATTTCCCCGGCAATGCGGGTCCCAGGGGTGACCAAAATTACAGTTCACCGCCCGGACGGTGGTACGTTTGTCTATCGGATCTCATTCTGTACAACAAAAAACGTCTATCTAAGTGACCTAGAATGGACCGCTTTAGACAACCAGGGGACCTACGGACATGCAGTCAAGGACAGCGGTGTGGAAGGTCTAGACATGGTCGTAACCGGCCCGGATGGGGAAGCGTTGGATCTGCCTGAGGTCGATGGCAAAAAGAAGGGCATAGGCATGCATGCGTATTGTATGCTGACGTATGATATTGCGGGAAAGGGCTACAGCCGCTTTGAAAGCTGGGTTGGTGCAAGTCACCTCAAGGAATATAGCAATTCTATGATCTTCAAAGTGTACTGTGACAATGAGGAGGAGCCCCGTTATGTCAGTCCAGAGATGTCCTATCTGGTGCCTGCTGAGTTTGTCAGTGTGGACTTGACCGGAGTGCGAACGCTGCGACTGGAACTGGATAGTAACGGGTCCATCAATGGCGACCATGGCAACTGGGCAGATGCAAAGTTCCTGAGCTATGAGGAAGTGCCGGAATCCCCCGTGCAGCTGGGACTGGATGGACCGGAGACGGTGGAGACAAACAGCTGCTTTATGGTGAAGAATACCATAAGCGGACTGGAGGAACTGAAGGAGCCCATAGGTTCGTTCCAGATGAGCCTGATCTATCCGGAAGGGATGAACTGTGAGAGGGTCACGTTAAATGAAAACGTATCGGGATACTTTGCGTACAACATCAAGAACGATGAACATATGGTAAAGTTCTTGTATTTGGGAGAGACCGGCGAAGGATTGCCGCCCGATTTGGACAGCCTGTTCACAGCGAAGTTTACGACGGACAGCGATTTGGCAGAGGGAGATTATACCTTGTCAATCCAAGATGTGACGATGGGATGCTGGAATGGAGAAGAGATTTCGTGCGACCTCCAGGATATGACTGTACATGTAGAGAAGGGTGAACCGAAGGAGCCGCAGTTGTTGACCGTACAGTGGAGCAGCAATGCAGCGGTGGAAGTGGAAGGAAATGCAGATGTGGTGATCTCCACGGATGCAATCTACGGCGCGAAAGTGATGCCGTGTGAAGATCTGACCTTTACCTTCACCCCGACCGACGGAGCATTTGCCAGTGCACAGCTCAACGGAGAGGACATCCCGTTTGAACCAAACGGCTTTACGTACACTTACACGATGCCGAATGAGAGCGCGAGCCTGCGCTTTACCTTTACGAAGGTGGACAAGGACATCTTGAAGATTGTCCTGGATGAGGCGAACAACGTAACGCAGGAGGACATCGACCGCCTGGTACCGGAAGTACGGGAAATCTTTGNTGGAAGAACCAGTATCTGACAGACGATGGAAGTGGCGTACTCAAGTACGCTGGAAATATCGACAGCGACAACATCGATGCATATAGCTGGGACTTTATTCCGGATGAAGATGGCTATTATACCATCCAGAACCAGGCGACTGGCAACTATATTGTCAATGATGGTTCCGGCTTTGCAGCTTGTATGGCTGAGAGCGGAGAGGGCGACTCCGGCAAGTGGATTCTTCGCAATGTGAGTGGATATACCAAGGTTACCAGTCTATTGGACGATACGCTCTCTTTGGCGCTCGAAAATCAAGACTCCCAAAACCGGGTGGAGCTGGCCGAAGCGCCGGACAGCTGGTACAGTGCGCACTTCACGCTAAACAGCACACGCTTTGACTACGATATTTACCCCGACAAGATTGTCGATGGTCCATATACCATGACCGCCGACAACGGGAAAGAACTGCATTCCACCTATGAAAACAATACCTGGAAACTGACCAAGGACATCTCCGAATTGCCGCAGTTTACAGCAGAGAATATGCCGATTTCTGAGGCGCTGTACAATATGGCGTTGCAGGAGTCCCTGGAAGACATCTTTACAGAGACCAGCATTCACACAGGGGAAAAGGTCGAAGTATTTAATACCGGCGCGAACTGGAACAAGGTTTGGACGCGCGATACGGCGATGTCTGTTCAGTATTCTTTGGCATGGGCGTTCCCAGAGCAGTCCGGCAACAGCCTGCTGCAAAAGATTCAAGGCGACCCGCAGGAGTGGGTGGAGGATACCGGCACCGGCGGTTCGTATCCAGCTTCTACGGATCGTATTATCCTAGCTATGGCTGCATGGGAGACCTATCTTGCCACAGGGGATACGGAATTCCTGGAAAAAGTCTATGATGTGACCAAATATACATTGGAAAAGGACTTCCATGTAAACTATGACCCGAATACCGGCCTCTTTAAGGGGGAGACTTCCGGCCTTGACCATCGTTCTAAGACGTATCCCGACTGGATGGACGAGGGCTATTTCTCCGACATCATGGAATCCAAGTCCTGCAATACCAATATTGAGTATGCAGTGGCGTTTAAGGTAATGGAGCAGGCCTCGGAAATCCTTGGAAAGGACCCGGCAGAGACAGAAAAATGGGCCAAGCATTTTGAAGCACTCAAGCAGGCGATCAACGACACCTTCTGGATGGAGGAGCACGGATATTATTCCTCCTGGCAATATCCGGAATATATGGGCAATGTCCTCGCAGAAAAGACGGATGTCATTGCAGCCGGTTATGCGGTCTATTTTGACATTGCAACCCCAGAAATGGCCGAAAAACTGATGGAAAACTATCCGCTTGTCAAATATGGCGCAGATACCGTTTATCCACAGAAGACCGGTAAAAACTTCAGTGCGATTTACCACAATCGCGGCGTGTGGCCCGGCTGGGAAGCGGCCCTGATGGAAGCGGCAATGGTCGGCGGGAATCATGAGCTTGCGGGCGAGATTATGAAATCCATCATGTACGGTGCGGCGAGAAACCTTTCCAACGAAGAAGTTATTAACTACGAAACGGGCGCAGGCAATGATGCGCATCGCCAGCTGTGGTCGGTAGCAGGTCAGTTGGCCGGTTACTACCGAGTGTTGTTTGGTATGACGTATGATCTGGACGGCATCCATTTTGCACCGTATGTTCCGGATTGGATGGTCGGCCCGTTTGAACTGAGCAATTATTCTTACCGTGATGCGACCTTGAACCTCAAGGTTTCCGGACAAGGCGACCAGGTGGCATCCTTGAAGGTAAACGGCGAAGAAAAGGGCGCGAATTACGTGCTCCCCGCAGATGCCTCCGGCAATTATACGGTCGAAATTGCGATGGAGGACAGCGGCGAACACAGCGCAGTCAACCTCAAGCCGGAAAATTTGGTCATCTGCCCGGAACTGCCGGAAATGCAGCTCGAAGATGGCGTGCTGTCTTGGACGCCGGATACACGCTACACCTACAAGCTTTGGACCGGTACGGAATATATTGATGTAACGGGGCAGGATAGCTATACCATCCCACAGAATGTCTATGGCAGCTATTCCCTGGTGGCAGTGGACGAAGACGGGATTGCGTCCGAGCTCTCCGAACCCATCGTTTGGAATCCGGATGGGACGGTCCTCAAGTATGAGGCAGAGGATGCAAGTTACAACAGCGACTGCTTTGCCAACTCCATCCAGGGATATTCCGGGACCGGTTATGTGCAGGATAACCGTCCCAACGGTGGTACGGACATCACCTTCAAGGTCAATGTTCCAGTTGAAGGCGATTATCTGGTGAGCGCCCTGTACAACAATGGCGGCGATACCACCAGCGGAAACTATGCGGCAATCCGTTCGGTCCTGTTGGACGGTGAGGATTATGGCACCATGTCGTTCTCTATTACATTTGACAATGCATTCTATCGTTCACCCCGCATGAGGATGCACTTGACAGAAGGGGAGCATACCATTACCTTTACCTACAATTATAATGGCAATATTTACGACCAGAACATGAACATCAGCCGCAACAATCTTGCGATGGACCAACTGATTCTGGAGGACATCAGCACCATGTCAGTTGTAGAATCCCCCGTGCAGCTGGGACTGGATGGACCAGAGACGGTGGAGACAAACAGCTGCTTTATGGTGAAGAATACCATAAGCGGACTGGAGGAACTGAAGGAGCCCATAGGTTCGTTCCAGATGAGCCTGATCTATCCGGAAGGGATGAACTGTGAGAGGGTCACGTTAAATGAAAACGTATCGGGATACTTTGCGTACAACATCAAGAACGATGAACATATGGTAAAGTTCTTGTATTTGGGAGAGACCGGCGAAGGATTGCCGCCCGATTTGGACAGCCTGTTCACAGCGAAGTTTACGACGGACAGCGATTTGGCAGAGGGAGATTATACCTTGTCAATCCAAGATGTGACGATGGGATGCTGGAATGGAGAAGAGATTTCGTGCGACCTCCAGGATATGACTGTACATGTAGAGAAGGGTGAACCGAAGGAGCCGCAGTTGTTGACCGTACAGTGGAGCAGCAATGCAGCGGTGGAAGTGGAAGGAAATGCAGATGTGGTGATCTCCACGGATGCAATCTACGGCGCGAAAGTGATGCCGTGTGAAGATCTGACCTTTACCTTCACCCCGACCGACGGAGCATTTGCCAGTGCACAGCTCAACGGAGAGGACATCCCGTTTGAACCAAACGGCTTTACGTACACTTACACGATGCCGAATGAGAGCGCGAGCCTGCGCTTTACCTTTACGAAGGTGGACAAGGACATCTTGAAGATTGTCCTGGATGAGGCGAACAACGTAACGCAGGAGGACATCGACCGCCTGGTACCGGAAGTACGGGAAATCTTTGTGAATGCCCGGACCAACGCGCAGGAGGTCTACGACGATCCAGCTGCAACCCAGGAAGAGGTCAACAAGGCCTGGGACGAGCTGCTAAAAGCGATGCACCTGTTGGAATTCGAGGAAGGCGACAAGGAAGTGCTGCTGCCGCTGATTGAAATCGCAGAGCAGTTGGCGGAGAAGTTGGATGCATTCAAGCCGAGCAGCACGGAGGGCTT
>NZ_LT835157.1:235640-236941 GCF_900169665.1 Anaeromassilibacillus sp. Marseille-P3371
GGACAGGAAGAAGTGGATGCAATGGCGCAGAAGCTTGCGGAAGCAATGGCATCCCTGCGGAAGATCCCAAGCAGAGAAGAATTGCAGAAGCTCATCGAAGAGACAGAAGCGATCGACTTGAACGGCTATACGGACCGCAGTGTGGCAAACCTGGAGGCGGCGCTACAGGTAGCAAAGGCAGTCGCCGGGGATAAAACCGCGGACAACCAGACGATCGCAAAGGTATATGTAAACCTGGAAGCAGCTGTAGCAGGTTTGGAGAAGGCGGAGACGCCGAAGCCCAACCCGAAGCCGGATAACAAGGGAGGAAAGGGAAGCAGTTCTGTGAATGCCTCCAACTCCTATGGGGCGGCAGGCGTCGTTTCTGCGGCACAGAACGTTTCGACCCAGAAGGCGCATGTGGTGAGTGACACGACAGTGAACTTCACGCTCAAGAGAGGCAGCGCATACTGCTTCAAGATGACGGTGGTAAATGGAAACAACCAGACGCCGGGCTTTACAGTAGGCAACGGCAGCGTTCTCAAGACGCAGTTTGTGGCAAAGGCTGGAAACGATTACTACTACAGAGTCTATGCAACCGGCACACCGGGCCAGAGCACGGGCGTCTACACGACCCTGCCGGGGCAGAATGCAGTCAAACACTGCACGGTAACCATTGTTTGAATGCCGGATACCAGTGAAAGGCATAAGCCATTCGATCAAGTAACCGCTGGTGGAAGAAAGCCTGTGTAGGAAACTCCCAAGGAGCGAAAGGCGCTGTGCATCCACCGGGCCAGAGCACAGGCGTCTACACGACTCTGCCGGGGCAGAATGCAGTGAAACACTGCACGGTGACCATTGGTTGAATACCGGATACTTGCGAAGGGCATAAGGCATTCGATCCGGCAACCGCTGATGGAAGAAAGCCAGAGTAGGAAACGCCATAGGTGCAAAAGGCGCTGTGCGTCTACCTGTGCTAGAATACAAACGTCTACACGACATTACCGGGCCAGAAAGTGGTGAAATACTGTACGATGATGGTGGTATAAGGCCTTGGAAAGAAAAAAGAATACGGAATGTCTCTGACGGATAGCTTTTCTACATGTAAATGTATATTAATCACATGTTGATGATTCGCTCATAGGAGCAAATACATAGGAAAGCTAAAGCAGAGATATTCCATCCATATGACCCAGCAGGAGAGTTCGCAAACGAAAATGCGAAAACCTCCTGTTGGGTCAAACTTTTTATAGGCATTGGATGTATTGTATGGTGACGATATTATACAGTAACAGTTGAAGGATAAGGGGAAATGCTTGGGG
>NZ_LT835157.1:239509-248044 GCF_900169665.1 Anaeromassilibacillus sp. Marseille-P3371
GTCGTAATGGCAAACACGAATCTCGACCTGACCTTTGAGCCGAGAGTCGAAGGCAGAGAGATCGCAGGCGTGACAGTCAATGGCGAGCCGGTAGAGGCGTTTGATGTCAATGAGTATGTATACAGCCTGGCAATGCCGAATGCAGACACCACGATTGAACTGGGCTTCACGATCGTAGATAAAGAAAATCTGCGCGAAGTGATCACGATCGCAGAGAGCGAGAACGTGAAAGCGCAGGTAGCGGCGGCAGTCCCGTCGGTACAGAAGAAGTACAAGAATGCGTTGCAGGCAGCGAAAGCGATCGAAGAAAAGAAGACCGCAAGCCAGGACGAGATCAACAACGCGATGTTTGAGCTGATCGAGGCATTGCAGTATCTGAGCTTTACAGCGGGCGACAAGAGCCAGCTGGAAATCCCGATGGAGATTGCAGAGAGCATCAATCGAGAGAACTTCACGCCGGAGAGCGTACAGGCGCTGGACGACGCATACAAGGCGGCAGAGGACCTGATGGACGACGAGGAAGTACTGGAAGCAGACNATTGTATAAAGTTTGTTTCCACCATAGAAATCCGGTAATAATCGATAAATACCGGAATCGCGTTGTACTAAGAGTGAAAGTAGCTCGTATCCAATCAAGGCCTAGCAGTCAATAACAAGGAACTTCCGTAGACATCAGCTATTCGATTTTAAGCAACCGCTGCGGGAAGAGAACCAGCGTAGGAAACACCATAGGAGTGAAAGACGCTGCACGTCCACCGGGCCAGAGTACGGGCGTTTACACGACAATGCCGGGCCAAAATGCGGTCAAACACTGCACGGTTACAATCGGTTGAGTACCAGATCTGTTCTGAACAGAGGGAAGGCGGATTACATCCGGTCAAGCTGGTGGCCAAGGACCTAGCTTGGAGGTCTGTAAGGAACACAGCGGAGAAGACAAGTATCAGCTTCCTTATCTATGGCGGATACATTTGTAAAAGGATATACCAAAAATAGAAGAAAAACATACGAAGAACCATTCTAAAAAAACAAATGGGCCGTTCATGAACGAGTATTGCTTCGCACTCTTGCTGGAAACAATGGAATCATTAGAAAAGGAACCCACTCCGGGTTTGGCCGGAATGGGTTCCTTTTTCATTTTTTGTATTGGATACAGATTGAGCAAAAAAATAAGGTTTTCTCAAAACCTGGCATGGTCGAGAGTGCCTATTTGTAGATGAAGAAAACTCGAAAGGCCAAGCCTCATAATCGATAGAAATATGCTTTGCGAGTGTCATTACTTTTATTTATGCAAGAGCAAATTAATTTTGGATAGAAACGTCAAAAAATCGAACCAAATAGTTAAAAAATTACAAATACTTCCGAGAATATCCGGTGTAGAATTTTATCATCAATAAAATATCTGCCAATAGGCGGTTGCGGCAAAAGGGGGTATATAGGATCAAAGAACCGTCAAACGATTCTCTGGCAGAGTCTGCTGTGAAATGTTTTTCTATGGCGGACACCGCACAGCATTTGCTATGTTTCCTAACTGTGTTACAGCATGGAAACAGTAGAGTATTCTGTTTATCAAAGGAGGAGCTTATGAAAAAAAGGCTGTTAAGTCTCGTTCTCTCTCTGGCGATGGTCATTACCATGCTAGCCCCTGTGGCGTCTGCTGCGCCAAAGGTGGAGGAGCCGCTTACACATCATGGATTGCAGGGCGAATACTATCTGGTCCAGGATACAAGCGGCTATCCTTTTACAACATTAAAAGGCATTTATGTGGACTCGGATATCGCGTTTAGCGATACAGAAAACATGCTCAGCAAGCGTACCGGCGCCAGCGATTGGGCTGGCGCACGTTGGACAGGCCGCTTAGTGGCTCCGACCACAGGCGAATATACCTTCTATTTCTATTCGGACAACGGTGCCCGTCTATATATAGAAGATATGGAGAAGCCGATCATCGATTGGTGGGTCAATCAGTGGGATGTCGAGCAAACAAGTGCTCCGATCCATCTGGAAGCTGGCCAGGTTTATGATTTCAAGATGGAATGGTTTGAAGCAACCGGCGGCTCTCATGTATATGTACGTTGGTCCAATGACCAGGGTATGGCAAAGACCGAGATCCCGGCTTCTGCGTTTTATCTTCCGGCAGATTTTGCCGGCCCGCTTGTAGATGACGTAAATACCGACAATGCACAGCTCGACAAGGATGAAGGTTTAGGTGGTACAATCACTCTCACTGGTTCGAATTTCTCTGAGGGGATTACCGCAGAACTGGTGACGTTGGGTGGGTCCTCTTTGGAGCCGCAGGCTGTCATGGACGTTGTCTCTGTCAGCGATACCGAGTTGGTAGTCAATGTTCCGGAGACCTTGAAACCCGGAGCCTATAAGATTCAGCTGAGCCAGGACATGTACATCCAGTATGCAGATTCCTATATCGTGGTTACTTCCTCCTCCGGCAGCGAGGTCGCCCGCAGCGAACATCCCCGTCCGGATTGGAAGCGCGACAAGTGGATGAACCTCAACGGCGTATGGGACTTTGAATTTGACCCCAATAAGGTGGGCGAGGACGAGAAGTGGTTCGAATCCAAGGATTATGAACTGAAGATCAATGTCCCGTTCCCGTGGGAGTCCCCGGCGAGCGGCATCGAGGACGGTTCTTACCTCGGTACTGCATGGTATCAGCGTAACCTCAACTTGGACGATTCCTGGGTTGCCGATGGCGAGCAAGTATTTTTGAAGTTTGGAGCGGTCGACTGGTTCTGTTCCCTGTATGTAAATGGACAAAAGGTTGGCGACCATGAGGGCGGTTATACCCCATTTGAGTTCAACATTACCGATTATGTACAGGCCGGCGACAACAAGATCACCTTGATGGTGAATGATGAGGCCTCTTATGGCAAGGATGAGTATCCGGCGCTGGTTGGCAAGCAGGGACATAACGCTCCATGCGGCTATACACATACCAGTGGCATCTGGCAGACCGTCTATTTGGAAGGCCGGAGCAGTACCTATATGGATTATGCGCATGCAAATCCGGATATTGACAACTCTTCCGTTCAGTTCGATCTGAAAGTTCAGAGTGATGCAGACAAGACAGTCACAGTCGCTTATGACTTTAAGAGCGTTCTTTGGGACGACGAAAAGGGCGAAAATATTGAAACTGGCTCCACATTTAGCGGTACACAGCAGATCACATTGAAGGCCGGTGAAAATGAAGTTTCTCTGGACCCAATTGCGATTACAGACCAGAAACTGTGGAATTTTGATTCCCCGAATCTCTATGAAGGTACCGTTCGTCTCCTTGACGGCGACACAGAGCTGGACAACGTGGCTACGTATTTTGGCCAGCGCAAGGTCAGCACCGAAAAGTATGACGGCAGAAACTATGAGTACATCTATGTCAACAACGAGCCGGTGTTCCTTTCCGGCTTGCTGGATCAGGGCTTCTGGGAAGAGGGAATTTATACCGCTCCCAGCGAGGAAGCGCTGAAATACGACATCAAAGCAATGCGCGATCGTGGCTTTAACATGATCCGTAAACACCTCAAGATTGAAGATCCGCTCCAGTATTTCTGGGCCGACCGTCTCGGCATGTTTGTATGGCAGGATATGCCGCACGCTACTTACATGAATGCAAAGAGCTATGGCGGCGAGACTCCCGGCCGCGAGGTGTATGAATATGCTCTGGAGAGCATGCTCAACCGCGACTACAACCATCCGTGCGTCATCGCTGTGATGCTCTTTAATGAAACCTGGGGCATCGATCATAATGGCCAGAAGGCCAGTGACGGCATGACCACGAACGAGTGGATTCAGCATCTGTATTACAAGGCAAAGGAACTCAATCCGCATCTGTTGGTCGAGGATATGAGCGCGTGCAACAACGACCATATCCAGCCGACCGATCTCAACACGTTCCATATGTATCCAAAGGGGTATCAGAGCTCCAAAGATACCGTGGCAGACCGAGAGCGCAATACCTATCCGGGTTCCACCAACAACTTCTGGGGTGGGTTCCAGCAAGAAAGCGAGCCTTGGCTCAACAGTGAATATGGCGGCGTCGCTGCTTTTGACGGCGATTATGACGTATCCTGGTGCTTCAAGTATCAGACCGATATTCAGCGTCAGTATGAGAAACTCAACGGCTTTGTCTATACGGAGCCGTACGACATTGAATACGAGCGCAACGGCGTTCTGACCTATGACCGCCGCGACAAGATCTTTGGTTATGAAGATGTCGCTTACGGCGGCGACATGACCATTTTGGATCTCAACCAGCCCAATTATGTCGGCGTAGACATCAATCCTGCGATCAAGGCAGCTCCGGGCAGCCAGTACACAGCGCCGGTTGTGGCGATGAACTGGTCCGGCGAGACGCTGGAAAATCCGGTGCTCAAGTGGCGCTTTGATGCAACCGACATCTATGGCAACTACATCACTACGGGCAAGAGCGGCGAAGTCGCTCTGGACTATGCTCCGTATACCCGCGAGCAGCACGACATCTCCTTCTCCCTCCCGAACCAGAAGTGTGTTGGCACCTTTACGGTCTGGATCGAGAACAACGGCGAGAAAATTGCAAAGAACTTTGTCAACGTGATCGTTACCAACGGCAAGGATACCGCGCCGGTCAGTATCCTCACCGAGGATAGTGCCGTCCTGCGCCAGTCCAACGCAGATTCCAACACCATTAAAGACGGCGTTGGCGCAATCACCTATTCTTATACCTTGCCAGAAGGCATCGGTGCGGACGTTCTGAACAGCATGCGTGTGATTGTGGAAGCTTCTTCCTTGAAGGATGCTTCTGTCAACCACGGTATCGACAATTCCGCTTTCTCCCAGACAACGGTAGGAAGCGAACGCCCGTCCGATATGACGATTTCCATCAATGGACATGAAGTAGGTACGGTTTACCTCCCGGATAACCCGAGAGACATTCGCGGTACCTTGACACTGACGCCGGGCGAAGGCAACGGTTCCAGCGCTGGCAACTATGGCTACTTGGTAAACCTTGACATTCCGGACTCCGTACTGGAGGTCCTCAAGGCAGAGTTGGCGGAAAATAGCACCTTCACCGTCTCCTATTCGGTCAAAGAAGATGTAGAGAATGCAAATGGCCTGCGCATCTACAACGAAAGCAACGGCCGTTATGCCGTCAATCCGATGGTTATCTTGAACCCGGCGGATACCACAGGTGAAACCGTCACTCCAGAGAGCGACAACTATACCGTCGAGAGTGAAGGCAGCTTCTATGCCCGCTACAATGTAGAGGCAAACACCGGTTACAAGGTTGATGTGGCGGAAAATGAAGTTACCCTTTCCAAGGTGGACGGCACTGTGCTTGCAACAGCAGATACAGACGCCTCCTGTGTAAAGGCAACCTTCTTTGATGACCATATCACAGTCTATGCGAACAACAATCCGGTTCCGGTTATCGATGTATACGACTACAGCGATTTCTCCGGTATTGCCCAGGCAATCGGCGGCACCCTGACCGTTGCACCGGAAAGCTATGACGTGCTTTCCTCTGGCGATATGCAGGCAGATGTACAGTTCGCCGATTCCTTCAACATTGGTTCCGGCACCACAGCGGGCCGCCCGAACCCGACATTTGACGAGCGCTATACCCTGATGAGAGGCGACAAAAATCAGCCGAACGATTCCCAGAAGTCCGATGGACTGTGGGACGGCTCCAATGAGAATAACAATCTCTATATGGAAGCTGATTGGGGAAATAAAGCGATCATCAACAACACCGAATCCACCGATCTGGTTGCAGAAGCGGACATCACACTGACTGAGGTCAATCCCGGGACGGATGGCAACATGGGTCTGATTATTCGCGGCAGCAATTATCTGGAAAATGTGGACGGTGCAGACGGCTACTATGCAGGATTTGGCGAAGGCTATATCCAGGTGGGCAGAATGCACAATGGCTGGACGGAACTGGCCAAGGTGGATGCTCCAATTGCAGTAGGAGAGACTCACCGCATGCGTTTTGTGGCGGTTGGCTCGAGAATCCGCGTCTATTTGGATGACGAAACCGAACCGAGAGTCGATGTATACGACGGAACATATTCCAACGGTAGTGTAGCGTTGAGAGGCTTCCGTTGCAAGGGCATCTTTGACAATGTTGTTGTTTCCACAGCTCCGCGCTATGAAGCGGACTTTGAGAATGGCAGCATTGCAGAGTGGGTCACTTCTGGGGAAGCTTGGACCCTTGAAGACGGAACCATCACCGCAACTGGAGAAGCAACAGCGATGATCGGCAATGCTGGTTGGTCCGACTATGAGCTCTCCGCTGATGTATCGGTTGAAGAAAACGGCAAGGCTGGCCTGGCGGTACGTGCCGGTGTCCAGAAGGAACGCATCTCCGGCTATTACGTAGCAGTGGATGAAGCGGCGGACAAGATTCAAGTGATCCGCACCATGAGCGGCGTTGAAAATGTCCTGGAAGAAGCCGATATGGACGTTGCGGCGGACACAGTTTACAACCTCAAGGCAAGGGTCGTCAACAATACAGTCCGCGTTTATGTGGATGACAGCGATGAGGCGATTCTGGTTGCAAGAATCAATGATTTTGGAAATGGTAAGGCGGGTCTATCCGTCCTGAATGGAACAGCATCCTTTGATAACGTCAAAGTAAAGGATAAGTTCATCTATGAAGAGGACTTCTCGGATGGCTGTCTGGATGGCTGGAACATCATCAGCGGCGACTTCTCGGTAAAGGACAACACCCTCACCTTGAAGGATGGCGCCGGTAAGAAGATGGTCGATGGCTATACCACATGGGACGACTATGTGATTCAGGCCAAGATCAAGCTAGACGTCCGTCAGGACACCAAGTCCAATGCAGGCTATATCTTCCGCTGCTCTGACTTTGATGTCGGCCAGGACGACCAGTACGGATATGTTTCCGGCATCAACTATAATGCACAAGTAGAGACTGGCGAGGAAGCCAGCGGCTTAGAGACCGGTGATATTCACTATGGCTGGCGTTCCATCATGAACGATCATTCCTTCCGGATTGATCCTTCCAAGTGGTACGATTTTGAAGTCAAGGCTATCGGCAATCAGATCACCGTTTCCGTGAATGGCAAGGAATATTATACCGTAGAAGACGATGCATACAGTTACGGCATGATTGGTCTGCGCAACTTTAATTCCGGTTTGCAGGTACAGGATCTGAAGGTCATTCCGGCAGACGAGTATCAGCAGGAAGTTCCGACCGAGCATATGTTGACAGTAAGCTACCCGACAACGGTGAAGCTGTCGATCGACGGGGAAGAGCAGACGATTGCAAACCTGATCGGCGCATATAAAGACGTCGTAATGGCAAACACGAATCTCGACCTGACCTTTGAACCGAGAGTCGAAGGAAGAGAGATCGCAGGCGTCACCGTGAACGGCGAAGCCGTAGCAGAAGAGAACTTTGACGTTGCCGAGTATATCTACAGCCTGGCAATGCCGAATGCAGACACCACGATTGAACTGGGCTTCACGATCGTGGATAAGGAAAATCTGCGCGAAGTGATCACAATCGCAGAGAGCGAGAACGTGAAAGCGCAGGTAGAGGCGGCAGTCCCGTCGGTACAGAAGAAGTACAAGGAAGCGTTGCAGGCAGCGAAAGCGATCGAAGAAAAGAAGACCGCAAGCCAGGACGAGATCAACAACGCGATGTTTGAGCTGATCGAGGCATTGCAGTATCTGAGCTTTACAGCGGGCGACAAGAGCCAGCTGGAAATCCCGATGGAGATTGCAGAGAGCATCAATCGAGAGAACTTCACGCCGGAGAGCGTACAGGCGCTGGACGACGCATACAAGGCGGCAGAGGACCTGATGGACGACGAGGAAGTACTGGAAGCAGACATCCAGGCAGCGGCAGAAGCACTGTATGAAGCGCTTAATAAACTGGTCTTCCGTGCAGATAGGACGGATCTGGAAGCTTTGGTAGCAGAAGGCAAGAAAATTGTAGAGAATGCTTCGAAGTACATCCAGGATGAAACATGGGCTACCTTTAAAACCGTCCTAGGCGATGCAGAAACTCTGTTGGAAAATGACAATGCAACCCAGGAGGCAGTGGATGAGAAGGCCGAAGAACTGCTCAATGCGATTACAGCACTGCGTATGATTCCGAACAAGGACGCTTTGAAAGACCTGATTGGAAAAGCAGAGGCAGTGAACACCAGCAAGTACACAGCAAAGAGCGTGGCAGCGATGCAGAAGGCATTGAGCAACGCAAAGGTTGTGTTGAACAATGAAGCAGCGACCGAAGAAGAGGTCAAGAGTGCCGTAGAAGCACTGGAAGCAAGCATCCAGAACCTGGAGACAAAGACGACGACAGCGAAGAAGAGCGGCTCCACATCGAGAAATGTAAGCAACACATATGGAGCAGCGGGTGTGGTTTCCGCAAGCCAGAGTGCAGCGGCAAGTGTGCGCAGTGATGCGGCAAATGCCATCACGCTGAACAGAGGAAGCATGTACACCTTCAAGATGACCGTGGTCAATGGAAACGGACTGGTACCGAGCTTCACAGTGGGCAACGGAAGC
>NZ_LT835157.1:249794-252532 GCF_900169665.1 Anaeromassilibacillus sp. Marseille-P3371
TGGAAAATGACAATGCAACCCAGGAGGCAGTGGATGAGAAGGCCGAAGAACTGCTCAATGCGATTACAGCACTGCGTATGATTCCGAACAAGGACGCTTTGAAAGACCTGATTGGAAAAGCAGAGGCAGTGAACACCAGCAAGTACACAGCAAAGAGCGTGGCAGCGATGCAGAAGGCATTGAGCAACGCAAAGGTTGTGTTGAACAATGAAGCAGCGACCGAAGAAGAGGTCAAGAGTGCCGTAGAAGCACTGGAAGCAAGCATCCAGAACCTGGAGACAAAGACGACGACAGCGAAGAAGAGCGGCTCCACATCGAGAAATGTAAGCAACACATATGGAGCAGCGGGTGTGGTTTCCGCAAGCCAGAGTGCAGCGGCAAGTGTGCGCAGTGATGCGGCAAATGCCATCACGCTGAACAGAGGAAGCATGTACACCTTCAAGATGACCGTGGTCAATGGAAACGGACTGGTACCGAGCTTCACAGTGGGCAACGGAAGCGTTCTGAAGACACAGTTTGTGTCCCAGATCGGCAATGACTACTACTACAGAGTGTATGCAGTTGGCACACCGGGCCAGAGCACAGGCGTTTACACCACACTTCCGGGCCAGAATGCGAAGCTGCATTGCGAGGTAGCCATTGGATGAACGCCGGGAAATTTGTGTAAGGTATAAACGTGTACTATTCGATCAAGCACCCGGCAGCCGATAGCAGAAAGCTTGCGTAGGAGACGCCGTAGGCGCGGAAGATGCTGTGTGTCCACAGGAGCATGGCCCAGCCATCCTTGGCGGACATCTTAGTAAATTGAGCGAAGGGAGTCCCTTTCGTAAAGAGCAGAATCCCCGCTCCGGGAAACCGGAGCGGGGGTTTTGCGGCTTTGAGACTTTGTGTACTTGGGATGTAAGCGAAAGATAAAATGTATGGGAATTTCCAAAAGGAAGCAAAAGATTGCAGGCGCGGAAGACGCTGTACGTCCACCGGGCCAGAGCACAGGTGTTTACACCACACTTCCGGGCCAGAATGCAGAACTGCATTGCACGGTAACCATTGGCTGAACGCCGGGCAATTTGTGTAAGGTATAAACGTGTACATATTCGATCAAACACCCGGCAGCCGATAGCAGAAAGCTTGCGTAGGAGACGCCGCAGGCGCGGAAGACGCTGTGGTCCACCGTGCCAGAGCACAGGCGTTTACACCACCCTGCCGGGTCAGGATGCGAAGCTGCATTGCACGGTAACCATTGGCTGAACGCCGGGCAATTTGTGTAAGGTATAAACGTGTACATATTCGATCAAACACCCGGCAGCCAATAGCAGAAAGCTTGCGTAGGAGACGCCGCAGGCGCGGAAGACGCTGTGCGTCCACAGGAGCATGGCCCAGCCATCCTTGGCGGACATCTTAGTAAATTGAGCGAAGGGAGCCCCTTTCGCAAAGAGCAGAATCCCCACTCCGGGAAACCGGAGCGGGGATTTTGCGGCTTTGAGACTTTGTGTACTTGGGATGTAAGTGAAAGATAAAATGTATGGGAATTTCCAAAAGGAAGCAAAAGATTGCAGGCCGAAAAGCACTGTGGTCCGCAGGGCCAGAGCACAGGCGTTTACACCACCTTGCCGGGCCAGAATGCGAAGCTGCATTGTACGGTAACCGTTGGCTGAACGCCGGGCAATTTGTGTAAGGTATAAACGTGTACTATTCGATCAAGCATCCGGCAGCCGATAGCAGAAAGCTTGCGTAGGAGACGCCGTAGGCGCGGAAGGCGCTGTGTGTCCACCGGGCCAGAGGTGCGGGTGCTTATACGGCCCTGCAAGGCCAGAATGTAAAACTGCATTTCATGGTAACGGCAGCATAAGAGTTCGTAAGAGCAAAAAAGAATATGGGATGTCTCTGATCGGTATATCGGCAAGATAGAAACAGGCACTTCCAAAAGTGCAATACTTCGAATCGGTAACTTTCCCAGTGTGTATGTATATCATTCGGTCCGTTTCTTATAAGAGAAATAAGAGACCGGACATGTAGGAAGATGCAGGCAGAGACGTTCCACCGATATGGCCCAGCAGGTGGTTTCCAAATGTAAACGCGGAAATCCCTGCTGGGCCATCTTTTTACAAGGTCTTGGTACAAATCCGACTATTGTGCAGTGGAAGATACGGGAGGCAATGCTCCAGAATGGGAAGCATATCCGCCTACCGGCAGCGTTCATGAGTTGTCAGATTTAGTGCTAATGTTCTTGGTATGGAACCCAAATCCAAGTCGGATGCTACGGACGTATCTCAGGGATAGGGATGTATCGTATGGTGGCGTTATGGTATCGCCATTGCTTGAATGATTGGATGGGTGCGATAAGCTTTTGGGAATGGGATAAAAGGTGTTTCTACAGGGAAAATCGGTAATAATCGATAAATACTGGAATCGTGTTGTACAAAGAGTGGAAGCAGCTCGTATCCAAAGTAAGACATAGCAGTCACTAACAGGAAACTACTCTAGGAAACACCTTAGGTGTGAAAGACGTTGTGCGTTCGGGCGATTGGCCGCACACTGGATAACTTGGGGAAGACATCCGTCTGTATTTGGTAAAAATTCTGCAAAAATGCCATAGGCATAAAGGTACTACGTACCGTACTCGACGGCTTAGAGGAGGAAACTTCCATAGGAAAAATCTTAGGAGTAAAAGACACTATTTGCCCAGGCGGTTGGCTGAATACCGGATAGCTTGGGGCAGATATCTGTCCGTATTTGGC
>NZ_LT835157.1:257246-267732 GCF_900169665.1 Anaeromassilibacillus sp. Marseille-P3371
AAGGTGTTTCTACAGGGAAAATCGGTAATAATCGATAAATACTGGAATCGTGTTGTACAAAGAGTGGAAGCAGCTCGTATCCAAAGTAAGACCTAGCAGTCACTAACGGGAAACTACTCTAGGAAACACCTTAGGTGTGAAAGACGTTGTGCGTTCGGGCGATTGGCCGCACACTGGATAACTTGGGGGAGACATCCTCCGTATCTGGTAAAAATTCTGTAAAAATGCCATAGGCATAAAGGTACTACGTACCGTACTCGACGGCTTAGAGGAGGAAACTTCCATAGGAAAAATCTTAGGAGTAAAAGACACTATTTGCCCAGGCGGTTGGCTGAATACCGGATAGCTTGGGGCAGATATCTGTCCGTATTTGGCATGAGTTCGACAGTTAATAGTAGAGCACTTGCATAAAAAACGACGTAGGTATGAAAGAACTACATGCTCAACAACCAATAGAAGGAAACTACTCTAGGAAACACCTTAGGTGTGAAAGACGTTGTGCGTTCAGGCGATTGGCTGCATGCTGGATAGATTGGGGAAAACATCCGTCCGTATTTGGCAAGAGTTGGATGGCCGATGGTAGAATGTTTGCGTAAAAGGTATGGAGGTGCTACATGCCCGGCGGCCAATAGCAGGGGTCTTGTATATAGGGAACGCCTCAGGTACGAAAGACGCTATTTGTCCGAGTGATTGGGTGGATATTGGATAGCTTTGGAAAGACATCCGTCCGTATCGGGCAAAAGTTGGACGGTCAACAGCAGAATGTTTGCATAAAAATGTTGTAGGTATGAAGAAACTACGTGCTCGGAGGCCAATAGTAGGAAACTTCCGAAGGAAACACCTTAGATGAGAAAAACGTTATGAGTCCGGGTGGTTGACTTAATACTGTATAACTCGGGAAAGACATCCGTCCGTATTTGGCAAAAGTTGGACGGTCAACAGCAAAACATTAGCGCAGAGAAAGACGTAGATATGCAGACACTACATGCCTGGCGGCCAACAGTAGAAAATTTCCAAAGGACACATTGTAGGGGAACGAGACGTTATACATCGCCGGGCGAAAGTACGCACGAATTGGGATGGAATAGGAGTATCTATACGACATTATCAGATCTTTCAGAATGTAATGCCCGCATTGCACGATAACCATAGGCCGGACAACGTTATCCCAGGCAGAAATCGAAAGAGTAGGGGGAGAACCTTTTGTGATGAGGGTGAAAAAACTTTTAGCGAATCCATGAAAATCTGTAAGGAGAAAGATTCCCATAACAGAAGTTGAGGAGGCAATCCTCTTTACAGCAGGTCCTCCATATCAGACAAAAGCCCCTGTACCGAGTAATCCGGTGCAGGGGCTTCGTTTTTGTGGGATACAGTTTGAAAGGGGAGAGAGGCGTTAGCAGGGGTGGTGGAATAAGAAGTAAGGATTGCCGGTGCTTTTTAAGGTGGCTCTGTTTTGTATTTCTGTCCGTAGGGGTACCAGACAAAAATATGAACATACGGAATTTCACAAGAGTGTGGCCAAGGAAAAATGAAAAATATCTTTAAGAACCGCCGCACGGTTATGAACCTCTACCCTACTGAAAGAGCTACTACAACCCACGCAAGCGGGAGAAGTGTAGATCCGAATGATTATTGATTTTCTAGATACGCCAGTAATCGGATTCCATATGCGAAAAAAATCATGAGAAAGAAGTGGGCCTCGGCACTTTCCTGTCAAGGGACTGGGAAATAGTTCGAAGGGAAATAAGAATTAAAATTTCGGCAAATTTTTCTCTGCTATAAGGATAAATAAATTTTCAAATGATTCGGATTCGCCAGGAAAGGTTGCTATTATATTTATGATCATACGATAAACATCTCTACAGTTTCACGACCCTACAGGGTGGATCGGTATCGTAAAAGAGAGGTATCTGGTTTTGTTAAAGTATGGAAAATATTTTGTTTAAAACACCTATACATATTGACTTTGTAAATAAATTATATTAGTATTGTACATAGAGCGAATCTGTTCGTTCGATGCAATAATATGTTGGAATACCAAAAGATGTGCTGTACGAAGTGCTATGAATCGTTGGAGGAGAGATCTTCGTACGAAACTTATGGAAGGAGGAGAATGATACGTCAGATTCGCACAGGTTATGAGGAATTTTTGAAAAGGAGATGGAGATCAAAAATGAGTCGAAAAAGAAAAGGCGTAAGTAAAAGAATCCTTGCGGCGGTCTTGTCGACCGCTATGGTCGCAACGACAATTCCTGCAATGAGCATCACCGCCGGTGCTGAGGCTGTCGAAGGAAACATTGAGCTCTCCAGGCAGATCGCTGCTGATGGTATGGTTTTGCTCGAGAACAATAACAGCGCGCTACCACTGCCAAAGGGTGAAACGGTAGCGATGTTTGGACGCGCCATGATCGACTATACGCGCGGCGGCGGCGGGTCCGGTGCAACAAATGTGGATTATACCCGCAATATCCTTCAAGGGATGCAAATGAAAGCCGAAGAAGGAAAGATTTCCCTCTACCAACCCCTCGTCGATTTCTATACGGAACAGGTTTCGACAAATGGTATTAAAGATGACGCACAGATTAACGTCACGGATGAGATGCTTGACGCCGCAGCACAGGAAGCTGGGACCGCAATCGTGACGGTCGGCCGGTATTCCTCAGAGGGTAGTGACCGCTCGGAGGCGGATTATTATCTGACTGACGCGGAAAAAGAACTCATCACCCGTGTAGGCGCAAAATTTGACAAGGTTGTCGTTGTGTTGAATGTCGGTGCAGTCATGGATACCAGTTGGATCAAGGAAATTGACGGGATTGATTCTGTGCTGGTCGGCTGGCAAGCTGGCATGGAGGGCGGTCTTGCTACTGCAGATATTCTTGTAGGTGATGTGAACCCTTCTGGTAAGCTGGTCGATACTTGGGCAAAATCATATAATGATTATCCAAGTTCTGAGACCTTTAATGAGTCAAGCAATTATGTAAACTACACAGAGGACATCTTTGTAGGATATCGGTATTTTGAAACCTTTGATCCGAATTATGAGAAGGTCAACTATCCATTTGGTTATGGTCTGTCCTATACAGACTTTGAAATTTCAGATGTTGACATATCCTTTGACGGTGATACTACAGATGGTACTGCCAACATTACAGCAACGGTCAAAAATACTGGTGATGTGGCTGGCAAAGAGGTCGTACAGGTGTATTTTAGCGCGCCGCAGATGGGCAAGAATGAAGGCGATCCGAAGCTTGGAAAACCCGCGAAGGAACTGGCGGCATTTGATAAGACAGACCTGCTGGACCCAGGCGAATCTGAAACGCTGGAAATGTCCTTTAAGATCTCCGACATGTCGAGCTATGATGATACGGGTGTGACAGGACATAAATCCGCCTATGTGATGGAAGCGGGCAACTACGACATTTACGTCGGAAATTGCATCAAAGATGCGGGGGAACAAGGTGTACGCGATACATATACCCTCGATGAAACAATCGTAACAGAACAGCTCTCAGAAAAGTTGGCGCCGGTACAGCTGCCAAAGAGGCTTTTAGCGGACGGAACCTATCAAGAGATCGAAACACCACCGGCTTTTGATCCACATCATACGATCAAGGCGGAGGGCCAGACGGTCGTACAGAGTGAGGCCTTTATAGATGGTGATGTGAGCATTGAAAATTTCTATAATGATGACTTTGAGCGAATGAGCTGTATTGCAATGATGAACGCAGCAGGCAAATTCGTCGAATATGAAGTAACGGTTGAAACAGCCGGCACCTATAAGGTCACGATGCGGTATGCGAATGGAAATGCGGATCTGAGCAACTGCTTCAAGGTTTCGGTTGATGGCGAACTACAACCGGGTATCAATTTCAACGCTCCGCAAACCGGTGATGGCAATGGAAAGAGTGAATGGTACAACTTTGCAGACGCCGAACCATTTTATGTCAATCTGCCAGAGGGGAAACACATTCTGCGATTTGAAGCGAACGGTAACAACCCGAACTACGATTACATGGTTTTTGAAAAGAGTGAGGAAGAAATTTCCTACTATAAGCCTGTTTCTGCAACTGAATCCACCAAGATCGAAGCAGAGAGTTACGATTTCTCCGGCGGCTCGGATTCCGCAAACTATGTCAGAACCGAAAACTTCACTGTAGGAGAGGAGTCCGGTGTATGTGTGGCATATATGAACCATGTAGACAACTGGATTTCGTACTACCTGGACGTCGAAGAAGCCGGCAAATATGATTTGACCTTCCATGTTGCCAACGGGTATGCCAGTTTTGACTGGAATGTAGGCGCTGATATAAATGACAAACCTGTAGAGAAGGACATTATCCGCGTCAATACAACCAGTGTGGATGGTAACCAGTGGTATAATTTCGTGGATGTTGGCCCCATCTCCATTACATTGCCTGAGGGAGAGTGTGTCCTAACATTTACTTGTTCTGAAAAGGATAAATATCCGAACATTGATTACTTTACCTTTGAGAAACATACAGAAACCGAAATTCCCGACGAACCTTTTGAAAAGGTTATTTCCTCAACAGTACCGACGCAGATCGAAGCGGAGGACTACGATAACACGGGAAGTACTTCGGATACTCCGGTCAGAGAAGAATCCTTCACTGTCAACGGTGAGGATGGAACATGTCTTGCATATATGAATTACGCGGGCAACTGGGTTTCCTATAATCTGTACGTTGAACAGGCTGGCGATTACAACCTGATGTTCAATGTGGCAAATGGACGCGAAGGCTTTGACTGGAATGTAGGTGTCGAAGTGGGCGATACTGTCGTAGAAAACGACATCCTTACCGTCCCGCAGACCGGCGACGGCGACGGAGAANTGGTGGAATAAGAAGTAAGGATTGCCGGTGCTTTTTAAGGTGGCTCTGTTTTGTATTTCTGTCCGTAGGGGTACCAGACAAAAATATGAACATACGGAATTTCACAAGAGTGTGGCCAAGGAAAAATGAAAAATATCTTTAAGAACCGCCGCACGGTTATGAACCTCTACCCTACTGAAAGAGCTACTACAACCCACGCAAGCGGGAGAAGTGTAGATCCGAATGATTATTGATTTTCTAGATACGCCAGTAATCGGATTCCATATGCGAAAAAAATCATGAGAAAGAAGTGGGCCTCGGCACTTTCCTGTCAAGGGACTGGGAAATAGTTCGAAGGGAAATAAGAATTAAAATTTCGGCAAATTTTTCTCTGCTATAAGGATAAATAAATTTTCAAATGATTCGGATTCGCCAGGAAAGGTTGCTATTATATTTATGATCATACGATAAACATCTCTACAGTTTCACGACCCTACAGGGTGGATCGGTATCGTAAAAGAGAGGTATCTGGTTTTGTTAAAGTATGGAAAATATTTTGTTTAAAACACCTATACATATTGACTTTGTAAATAAATTATATTAGTATTGTACATAGAGCGAATCTGTTCGTTCGATGCAATAATATGTTGGAATACCAAAAGATGTGCTGTACGAAGTGCTATGAATCGTTGGAGGAGAGATCTTCGTACGAAACTTATGGAAGGAGGAGAATGATACGTCAGATTCGCACAGGTTATGAGGAATTTTTGAAAAGGAGATGGAGATCAAAAATGAGTCGAAAAAGAAAAGGCGTAAGTAAAAGAATCCTTGCGGCGGTCTTGTCGACCGCTATGGTCGCAACGACAATTCCTGCAATGAGCATCACCGCCGGTGCTGAGGCTGTCGAAGGAAACATTGAGCTCTCCAGGCAGATCGCTGCTGATGGTATGGTTTTGCTCGAGAACAATAACAGCGCGCTACCACTGCCAAAGGGTGAAACGGTAGCGATGTTTGGACGCGCCATGATCGACTATACGCGCGGCGGCGGCGGGTCCGGTGCAACAAATGTGGATTATACCCGCAATATCCTTCAAGGGATGCAAATGAAAGCCGAAGAAGGAAAGATTTCCCTCTACCAACCCCTCGTCGATTTCTATACGGAACAGGTTTCGACAAATGGTATTAAAGATGACGCACAGATTAACGTCACGGATGAGATGCTTGACGCCGCAGCACAGGAAGCTGGGACCGCAATCGTGACGGTCGGCCGGTATTCCTCAGAGGGTAGTGACCGCTCGGAGGCGGATTATTATCTGACTGACGCGGAAAAAGAACTCATCACCCGTGTAGGCGCAAAATTTGACAAGGTTGTCGTTGTGTTGAATGTCGGTGCAGTCATGGATACCAGTTGGATCAAGGAAATTGACGGGATTGATTCTGTGCTGGTCGGCTGGCAAGCTGGCATGGAGGGCGGTCTTGCTACTGCAGATATTCTTGTAGGTGATGTGAACCCTTCTGGTAAGCTGGTCGATACTTGGGCAAAATCATATAATGATTATCCAAGTTCTGAGACCTTTAATGAGTCAAGCAATTATGTAAACTACACAGAGGACATCTTTGTAGGATATCGGTATTTTGAAACCTTTGATCCGAATTATGAGAAGGTCAACTATCCATTTGGTTATGGTCTGTCCTATACAGACTTTGAAATTTCAGATGTTGACATATCCTTTGACGGTGATACTACAGATGGTACTGCCAACATTACAGCAACGGTCAAAAATACTGGTGATGTGGCTGGCAAAGAGGTCGTACAGGTGTATTTTAGCGCGCCGCAGATGGGCAAGAATGAAGGCGATCCGAAGCTTGGAAAACCCGCGAAGGAACTGGCGGCATTTGATAAGACAGACCTGCTGGACCCAGGCGAATCTGAAACGCTGGAAATGTCCTTTAAGATCTCCGACATGTCGAGCTATGATGATACGGGTGTGACAGGACATAAATCCGCCTATGTGATGGAAGCGGGCAACTACGACATTTACGTCGGAAATTGCATCAAAGATGCGGGGGAACAAGGTGTACGCGATACATATACCCTCGATGAAACAATCGTAACAGAACAGCTCTCAGAAAAGTTGGCGCCGGTACAGCTGCCAAAGAGGCTTTTAGCGGACGGAACCTATCAAGAGATCGAAACACCACCGGCTTTTGATCCACATCATACGATCAAGGCGGAGGGCCAGACGGTCGTACAGAGTGAGGCCTTTATAGATGGTGATGTGAGCATTGAAAATTTCTATAATGATGACTTTGAGCGAATGAGCTGTATTGCAATGATGAACGCAGCAGGCAAATTCGTCGAATATGAAGTAACGGTTGAAACAGCCGGCACCTATAAGGTCACGATGCGGTATGCGAATGGAAATGCGGATCTGAGCAACTGCTTCAAGGTTTCGGTTGATGGCGAACTACAACCGGGTATCAATTTCAACGCTCCGCAAACCGGTGATGGCAATGGAAAGAGTGAATGGTACAACTTTGCAGACGCCGAACCATTTTATGTCAATCTGCCAGAGGGGAAACACATTCTGCGATTTGAAGCGAACGGTAACAACCCGAACTACGATTACATGGTTTTTGAAAAGAGTGAGGAAGAAATTTCCTACTATAAGCCTGTTTCTGCAACTGAATCCACCAAGATCGAAGCAGAGAGTTACGATTTCTCCGGCGGCTCGGATTCCGCAAACTATGTCAGAACCGAAAACTTCACTGTAGGAGAGGAGTCCGGTGTATGTGTGGCATATATGAACCATGTAGACAACTGGATTTCGTACTACCTGGACGTCGAAGAAGCCGGCAAATATGATTTGACCTTCCATGTTGCCAACGGGTATGCCAGTTTTGACTGGAATGTAGGCGCTGATATAAATGACAAACCTGTAGAGAAGGACATTATCCGCGTCAATACAACCAGTGTGGATGGTAACCAGTGGTATAATTTCGTGGATGTTGGCCCCATCTCCATTACATTGCCTGAGGGAGAGTGTGTCCTAACATTTACTTGTTCTGAAAAGGATAAATATCCGAACATTGATTACTTTACCTTTGAGAAACATACAGAAACCGAAATTCCCGACGAACCTTTTGAAAAGGTTATTTCCTCAACAGTACCGACGCAGATCGAAGCGGAGGACTACGATAACACGGGAAGTACTTCGGATACTCCGGTCAGAGAAGAATCCTTCACTGTCAACGGTGAGGATGGAACATGTCTTGCATATATGAATTACGCGGGCAACTGGGTTTCCTATAATCTGTACGTTGAACAGGCTGGCGATTACAACCTGATGTTCAATGTGGCAAATGGACGCGAAGGCTTTGACTGGAATGTAGGTGTCGAAGTGGGCGATACTGTCGTAGAAAACGACATCCTTACCGTCCCGCAGACCGGCGACGGCGACGGAGAAGGCGAGTGGTACAATTTCGAGGATGTTGGACCGGTTACAGTAGCACTGGAAGAGGGCAATAATATTGTAACGCTTCGGTGCAGCGAGACCAACAAATATCCGAATATCGACTATATCACTTTCAATAAGGCGGATACAGCTTCGGCATCCACTCCGATGCGTGCACGTGCTCTCGCCGCCAATGTAAGCAATGCGGACCCGGCCGAAAAGATTATGCTCTTGGATGTCTATGAGGGACGCGCAACGATGGACGACTTCCTTGCGCAGATTACGAATGAACAGCTTATCGATATGATGGGCGGTCAGCCGAATACAGGCGTTGCGAACACCGGTGGTATGGGCAACCTGATGGAATACGGGATTCCGAATATCATGACAGCGGATGGCCCGCAGGGTGTCCGCATCGGCGTCAACTGCACCGCATGGCCGATCGGTACGTTGCAGGCTTGCACTTGGGATGTGGATCTTGTGGAAAAAGTCGGTAAGGCAGCTGCGGTAGAAGCACATAATAATGGAATTGACATTTGGCTCGCGCCCGGTATGAATATCCACAGAGATCCGCTCTGCGGGCGTAACTTTGAGTACTATTCCGAAGATCCGTTGCTCGCAGGCAAGATGGCTGCATCGCTCACAACAGGCTGCCAGTCCGAAGGTGTCGCCATCTCTCTGAAGCATTTTGCGGCGAACAATAAAGAGACAAACCGCTCCAGCAGTGATTCCAGAGTGAGCGAACGTGCGCTTCGCGAAATTTATCTCAAGGGTTTTGAAATTGCTGTAAAAGAGGCTGATCCGTGGACAATCATGTCCTCTTACAATCTCATCAATGGTGTCGAAACAGCGGAAAGCGAAGAGCTCCTGACAGACATTCTGCGTGGAGAATGGGGCTATGAAGGTCTGGTTGAAACCGACTGGGGAAATAACTCCAACCATGCGTTTGAGTTGAAGGCGGGCAACGATGTGAAAATGCCCACTGGTTCTCCGGAGACACTGAAAAATGCATTTGAAAAAGGCTTTATTACTCGAGACGAATTGCTGAGAAGTGCGGAAAGGCTCATGAATCTTGTCATGAAAGTCAACACCTTCCACGACAAGATTGCAGATCCGATCACTGTAGACATCGGTGCAGATACCACCTTCAAAGCAGCAGAAAATATCCTGTGGTCTGAGACTGTAAAGGCAGAAGGAACATCCGACGAGGATGGTGGCAAAAATCTTGGTTACTGTGACGCAGGCGCTTGGGCGGAATACCGTATCAACGTTGGGACAACGGGCAAATATAACCTCTCTGCACGTATTTCCTCTCAGGCCGGTGCCGGCGCATTTGATGTCTTGGTTGATGGCAAAAAGGTTGCAACCTTTGAAGCAGTGAACACCGGCGCATGGCAGAACTGGACGACTTTGCCCGCACAGGAGATCCAACTTGAAGCAGGCGAACATACGTTAAAGCTTGCGTGGACAGAGAGTGGTTCCAATCTCAACTGGTTGAAGTTTGAGTTAATTGACGCTCCGGCAGCAGAACATACCCTGACGGTAAGCTATCCGACGACGGTGAAGCTGTCGATCGACGGGGAAGAGCAGACGATTGCAAACCTGACCGGCGCATATAAAGACGTCGTGATGGCAAACACGAATCTCGACCTGACCTTTGAGCCGAGAGTCGAAGGAAGAGAGATCGCAGGCGTCACCGTGAACGGCGAAGCCGTAGCAGAAGAGAACTTTGACGTTGCCGAGTATATCTACAGCCTGGCAATGCCGAATGCAGACACCACGATTGAACTGGGCTTCACGATCGTGGATAAGGAAAATCTGCGCGAAGTGATCACAATCGCAGAGAGCGAGAACGTGAAAGCGCAGGTAGAGGCGGCAGTCCCGTCGGTACAGAAGAAGTACAAGGAAGCGTTGCAGGCAGCGAAAGCGATCGAAGAAAAGAAGACCGCAAGCCAGGACGAGATCAACAACGCGATGTTTGAGCTGATCGAGGCATTGCAGTATCTGAGCTTTACAGCGGGCGACAAGAGCCAGCTGGAAATCCCGATGGAGATTGCAGAGAGCATCAATCGAGAGAACTTCACGCCGGAGAGCGTACAGGCGCTGGACGACGCATACAAGGCGGCAGAGGACCTGATGGACGACGAGGAAGTACTGGAAGCAGACATCCAGGCAGCGGCAGAAGCACTGTATGAAGCGCTT
>NZ_LT835157.1:271181-271834 GCF_900169665.1 Anaeromassilibacillus sp. Marseille-P3371
GAGCACAGGCGTTTACACCACCCTTCCGGACCAGGATGCGAAGCTGCATTGTACGGTGACTGTTGGCTGAACGCCGGGCAATTTGTGTAAGGTATAAACGTGTACATATTTGATCAAGCACCCGGCAGCCGATAGCAGAAAGCTTGCGTAGAAGACGCCGTAGGCGCGAAAGGCGCTGTGTGTCCACCGGGCCGGAGCACAGGCGTTTACACCACCCTTCCGGACCAGGATGCGAAGCTGCATTGTACGGTGACTGTTGGCTGAACGCCGGGCAATTTGTGTAAGGTATAAACGTGTACATATTTGATCAAGCACCCGGCAGNAGAAGAGGTCAAGAGTGCCGTAGAAGCATTGGAAGCAAGCATCCAGAACCTGGAGACAAAGACGGCGACAGCGAAGAAGAGCGGCTCCACATCGAGAAATGTAAGCAACACATATGGAGCAGCGGGTGTAGTTTCCGCAAGCCAGAGTGCAGTGGCAAGCGTGCGCAGTGATGCGGCAAATGCCATCACGCTGAACAGAGGAAGCATGTACACCTTCAAGATGACCGTGGTCAATGGAAACGGACTGGCGCCGAGCTTCACAGTGGGCAACGGAAGCGTTCTGAAGACGCAGTTTGTGTCCCAGATCGGCAATGACTACTACTACAGAGT
>NZ_LT835157.1:277747-294899 GCF_900169665.1 Anaeromassilibacillus sp. Marseille-P3371
CCAGGATGCGAAGCTGCATTGTACGGTGACTGTTGGCTGAACGCCGGGCAATTTGTGTAAGGTATAAACGTGTACATATTTGATCAAGCACCCGGCAGCCGATAGCAGAAAGCTTGCGTAGAAGACGCCGTAGGCGCGAAAGGCGCTGTGCGTCCACCGGGCCGGAGCACAGGCGTTTACACTACCCTTCCGGGCCAGAATGCGAAACTACATTGCACGGTAACCGTAGGTCGCGTTATCCCAGGCAGAAATCGAAAGAGTAGGGGGAGAACCTTTTGTGATGAGGGTGAAAAAACTTTTAGCGAATCCGTGAAAATCTGTAAGGAGAAAGATTCTCATAACAGAAGTTGAGGAGGCAATCCTCTTTACAGCAGGTCCTCCATATCAGACAAAAGCCCCTGTACCGAGTAATCCGGTGCAGGGGCTTCGTTTTTGTGGGATACAGTTTGAAAGGGGAGAGAGGCGTTAGCAGGGGGGGATAGGCAACAAGGATTGCTGGTGCTTTTTAAGGTGGCCCTGTTTTGCATTTCTGTCCGTAAGGGTACCAGACAAAAATATAAACATACGGAATTTCACAAGAGTGTGGCCAAGGAAAAATGAAAAAATCATCTTTAAAAACCGACGCACGGTTATGGACCTCTACTCTACTGAAAGAGCTACTACAACCCACGCAAGCGGGAGAAGTGTAGACCCGAATGACTATTGATTTTCTAGATACGCCAGTGGTAGGATTCCATATACGAAAAAATCATGGAAAGAAACTCCAGGGATCTTCCTATTAGGAGTATGGAGTGTGGGGCGAGGTCGGACACAAAAATTATATTATGAAAATGGATCACCCACTTTTTAAAGGGACTTTTTCGAGGGGATGCCATCGAATCTGTCGATGTAAAGGGAAAACCATATGTATCGTAAAGCCCTTTGGATAGTTCCGTAAGAATGAATGTCAATGGATGCGTTTAAAAAAGAGAATGTGAAACCATATAGGCAAACAAAAAGAACGAACTTATCGCAAGAGGGGTATGGCCGTTTAACAGGGGAAACCGGATTTTCGAGCACCCACCCAGTAGCAAATCGGTTCAAAGCGTTTGAATGATTACATCTTTCGACATAAGTTCTATAAAAGTGTGTATTTCTATCGAATAATCTTAAAAAAAAGGATATAGTAGTTGAAAAAATGTAAATACATTCGTTGAAGCTTCTGCTATACTTAGTCTAAAATAGGCAGTTGATTGCCTGAAAATGAAAGGGTGAATTTATGAAACGCACAGGAACTCTTTGGCGGCGTATAGCCGCTTGTGTGTTGTCAGTATCGTTGCTATGTAGCATGGCTTTGCCTGCCGCAGCAGCGGAGGAGCCTACACGCCGGGGAAACGTCAACTACCTGGCCAATCAGGGAGAGCTGATGGAGACGCCTCTGATTCAACTACCGCTTGGCGCAGTTAAGGCGCGTGGTTGGCTGGAAAATCAGCTCTTATTGCAGAGGGATAATCTCACGGGAAATATGTCCCTGTTTAATGACTACAACGAGGAGACCAGCGCTTGGTTAGGCGCGCCCAATGGCGAAAATTGGGAGAGAGGCCCCTATTATTTACGCGGCTTAGTCGCATTGGCGTATACGCTCGACGATGATGGGCTTAAAGCAGAGGCGCAAAAGTGGATTGATTGGTCCATTGAAAATCAGCGTGACGATGGATATTTTGGCCCGGCCAATGAGAATAGCTGGTGGTCCCGCATGCCTGTTTTGATGGCGATTCGTGACTACTATGAGGCAACTGAGGCCGCAGGAACGCCGGATGAGCGTGTGATTCCTTTTATGGAAAAATATTTCCGTTATCAAGCGTCAGAGTTGCCGCACCGGCCTTTGAGCAACTGGGCGGACGCCCGTGGCGGTGACAATATTGATAGTGTGTTTTGGCTGTACAACCATGTCTATGACCCGGCCAATCCGGAGGCTAGTGCCTGGTTGTTGGACCTGGGAGAACTCCTGCTACAGCAGACAACCAACTGGGAAGATCAGTACAACAATACGACCGTGCGCCAGCATGTGGTCAACACCAGCCAGGGAATGAAAACTCCGCCGGTTTATTATCAGTATGACCAAAGTGAAAAGTACCGGACTGCCCTGCGAAACGGTATTTTTAATATGAGTTTGGACCATGGGCGCATCGACGGACTGCCGAACTCGGACGAAGCAGCCCGCGACAATCGTTCTACCCGCGGGTCAGAAACTTGTGGTATTGTGGAGGGCTTGCTTTCCACAGAGATTGCTCAGAAAATTTTGGGTGAAGCTTGGCTTGGTGACCGCATAGAGCAGTTGGCTTACAATGCGCTTCCGGCAGCCTATACGCCGGATCTCTCTGGCCATACCTATTATGTACTGCAAAATCAGGTGATGGCAACGCTTGGCAACCATGAGTTTGACTGCGACCATGGGGACAGCTCTGCGTTTGGCGCACCGCTTGGTTTTGACTGTTGTTTTGCTAACTGTCATATGGGTTGGCCAAAGTTTGTCCAGAACATGTGGATGGCAACAGCGGACAACGGTCTGGCGCTGGTAGCCTATGGGCCGAATCGCGTGACAGCGAAAGTGGCCGATGGGAAAACGGCAACCTTTGTACAGGAAACCAACTATCCATTTGAAGATGCCGTTCATTTGAGCTACAGCGGTGAAACAGCAGAATTTGAATTGAAACTGCGCATCCCGGAGTGGTGCGACACCCCAGAAGTCTCTGTCAATGGGGAAGAGCAGGAAGGCGTTGTTACCGGCGAATACTACACCATCCAGCGCGATTGGCAGGCAGGGGATGAGATTGACCTGAACTTCCCAAGTGAGATTGAAACATCCACTTGGTATAATGATTCCATCGCTGTCGAAAAAGGTCCCCTGATCTACGGACTTAAGATCGAAGAGGACTGGCGTACCTATGATAGCAACGATGCGCGCGAGCTGAAGGTGGAACATCAGGAACAGTCTCCCCTGCGCGAGGTATTCCCCGCCAGCCGTTGGAACTATGGTCTGATTGTGGATGAAGACGATCCAGCATCCAGCTTTACAATTGAAAAATTGGATGAAGTACCGCTTCAACCGTTTAGTACAGAGAACGCGCCAATTGTACTCAAGGCAAAGGGACAGATTATACCGGAGTGGCAGCTTGATGGAAATATTGCCGGACCGCAGCCCTTTGGTCCTACCCCTTACGATGAGAGCTTGGTTGAGGACATCGAGTTGATCCCCTACGGTTGCGGCCGTTTGCGCATCACTCATTTTCCAAAGATCGGAGAGGCACAGGAAACGGTGGTCCGTACAGCAGAGCGTGATGCGGAGATAGTAAAGGACAATGGAGTGACCTATCAGGAGTTTGATAATGTCATCGTTCCTGCTGCAAACAATTATACGTTGCATGTCCGGGGAAATGGCGTGGGATCAGTTGTAATCAATGGTAAATACACGCAGGAGATCGATCTCTCGACGGGTTCTGCCACCATTACAGACCTTAAAAACTTGCTTTCCGGCGGTTTCCGTTTTGATGCAGAACAATATAATAATATCCGTTTTACGGATGGAGTTACGGTCGATGAGATTGAGGTTGTCCCAGTAGAGCGCTCGATTACAGAGGTACAGATCAATAGCACCCGTCGTTCCGGCGATAGCATAAAATTGGTCACGAACCTCGATCCCCAGGAAACTCCTTACCGTGTGGTATATGGAACGGAGTCCGGTGTTTATACCCATACGGTACGCGGATTCAGCTCCAACACAGCTACTCTCACTGGTCTGGATACAGACGAAACCTATTACGTCAAAGTGATTGCGCCCATTATGGGGCAAGAGGTGGAAAGTGCAGAAATGGCCTTCGAACCGGCCAGCGAAGGTGGATTAAAGCCCAATCCGAATGTACCTACAGCGGTTTACAACGGCTTTAATTCCCTCAACTATATGGAGCAGGATTGGAAACTCTACGATCCAAACGGGAAAGTTTCTCTGCGCGCCAGCGCAGACGGCTCCAAGACCGAGATCCGATTTGAAAAAGATCCGGATGTCAAGGCTGTCTTGAACCTCGCCGATGCGGATAAGTGGGTAGACTTTGTCGCAGAGGCGGAACTATCCGTAGACTTGGCGAATAACAACAACTGTGGTTTGATCCTTCGTGGAACAAACATTGGAGAGGGGCCGGACAATTACCAGGGGTACTTTGTAGGAATCGGCCGATTGGATGTCAAGAATTTGCCGGAAACCGGTGAGGCATACAATGGCCCTGGTGTAATGATTGGCTATGCGGACGGCGCATGGCATGATTTGAAACCGATCCGCGCAGACATTCAGCCCGGTGAGACCTATCGATTAAAAGTTGTCGTATATGGGAATCAATTTGCCGTTTATCTAAACGATGAATTGCTTACTACCTTTGAAGATGATCGTTTTGCGAATGGTACCATCGGTCTGCGTTCCTATAATGAGGCGTTTACCGTGTATAATACAACGGTTCGCCCGGTGGAAGAGGATGATCTCACCGTATTTGAAACAGGCGAAGAAGGTCCCTCTGATTGGCCGCCCTATGTAGAGGCCAACTTGGTGGACGATTTCTCCAACATGGAGGAATCAAATGCACGATGGACGAAGGTGGGCGATGCTGACCGTATTCAGATTGAAGATGGAAAGATGAGCCTGGGTTCCAGCACGGATATCAAAGCGACAGCGGGCGACGACACTTGGAGTAACTTTGCCTATGAAGTGAACCTCAAACTGCTGGATGGTGGTGGAAATTCGGGAATCATTTTCCGTACAACAAATGAAGGTCCTGGTGCAGACAATTATTACGGGTACTATTTTGGCATCAGCGGAACCAATTTCGAAATTGGAAAGGCGAGCAACGGATGGACCAGTTTGCGAAATGAAAACTATGAACTGGATACCAGCATTCCACATACCTTAAAGGTTTTGGTTCACCACGACCGAATGTTGTTCTATATCGATGACAAACAGGTAGCCAACTTGACCGATACTACGCACCAAACCGGAAAAATTGGTCTGCGCGGATACAACCGCGCGTTTGAAGTAAACCATGTGACGGTTCGTCCTCTGACGGACAAAGAGATCGAGGAATTAGAAACGCAGACAGTAGAAGTCAAAGAAGTAACAGCGGATTCTTCCTATAACGTCGTTCGTGTAAATTATCCCAAGACTTCCAATGCGACCAGCTTTAAGGCGCTGGTAGGTACGGAATCCGGAGTATATACAGATGAGTTTGTAGATTTCTTCTTTAATGGCTATAAGGGGTCCGGCATTTTCTCAGCAGACAAAACAGCCTTTTCCGTCCCGGAAAACGGCACTTACTATGTCAAATTCATGGGAATGAATGGAACAACGCCGGTAATGACCTCGGAAGAGATTGTGATTACTACAAATGATCGGGCAGATACAGCGGATGACTGTGAGAAGCTAGCAGAAATTCTGGCGCAGGCCAAGGCAACGGATACCACAAACTTCACACAAACCAGTTTGGAACGCCTGGAACGTGCCATCGCGGATGCAGAAGCGCTTCCGGAAGATGCCAGCCAGATGGCGATAGGAGTTGCAAAGAATATCCTCTATGCAGCGATGACCACGCCGAACTCGGAGGATATTCCCGACGAACCGGTGATTCCGAGCGAACATACCCTGACGGTAAGCTACCCGACGACGGTGAAGCTGTCGATCGATGGGGAAGAGCAGACGATTGCAAACCTGATCGGTGCATATAAAGACGTCGTGATGGCAAACACGAACCTGGATCTGACCTTTGAGCCGAGAGTCGAAGGAAGAGAGATCGCAGGCGTCACCGTGAACGGCGAAGCCGTAGCAGAAGAGAACTTTGACGTTGCCGAGTATATCTACAGCCTGGCAATGCCAAATGCAGACACTACGATTGAACTGGGCTTCACGATCGTGGATAAGGAAAATCTGCGCGAAGTGATCACAATCGCAGAGAGCGAGAACGTGAAAGCGCAGGTAGAGGCGGCAGTCCCGTCGGTACAGAAGAAGTACGAGAATGCGTTGCAGGCAGCGAAAGCGATCGAAGAAAAGAAGACCGCAAGCCAGGACGAGATCAACAACGCGATGTTTGAGCTGATCGAGGCATTGCAGTATCTGAGCTTTACAGCGGGCGACAAGAGCCAGCTGGAAATCCCGATGGAGATTGCAGAGAGCATCAATCGAGAGAACTTCACGCCGGAGAGCGTACAGGCGCTGGACGACGCATACAAGGCGGCAGAGGACCTGATGGACGACGAGGAAGTACTGGAAGCAGACATCCAGGCAGCGGCAGAAGCGCTGTATGAAGCGCTTGACAACCTGGTCTTCCGTGCAGATAGGACGGATCTGGAAGCTTTGGTAGCAGAAGGCAAAGAGATTGTAAAGAATGCTTCGAAGTACATCCAGGATAATGAATGGAGTGTATTTGTAACCGTCCTGGGAGAAGCAGAAGATCTACTGGAAAATGACAATGCAACCCAGGAGGCAGTGGATGAGAAGGCTGAAGAACTGCTCAATGCGATTACAGCACTGCGTATGATTCCGAACAAGGACGCTTTGAAAGACCTGATTGGAAAAGCAGAGGCAGTGAACACCAGCAAGTACACAGCAAAGAGCGTGGCAGCGATGCAGAAGGCATTGAGCAACGCAAAGGTTGTGTTGAACAATGAGGCAGCGACCGAAGAAGAGGTCAAGAGTGCCGTAGAAGCATTGGAAGCAAGCATCCAGAACCTGGAGACAAAGACGGCGACAGCGAAGAAGAGCGGCTCCACATCGAGAAATGTAAGCAACACATATGGAGCAGCGGGTGTAGTTTCCGCAAGCCAGAGTGCAGTGGCAAGCGTGCGCAGTGATGCGGCAAATGCCATCACGCTGAACAGAGGAAGCATGTACACCTTCAAGATGACCGTGGTCAATGGAAACGGACTGGCGCCGAGCTTCACAGTGGGCAACGGAAGCGTTCTGAAGACGCAGTTTGTGTCCCAGATCGGCAATGACTACTACTACAGAGTGTATGCAGTTGGCACACCGTGCCAGAGCACAGGTGTTTACACCACACTTCCGGGCCAGAATGCGAAGCTGCATTGCACGGTAACCATTGGCTAAACGCCGGGAAATTTGTGTAAGGTATAAACGTGTACATATTCGATCAAACACCCGGCAGCCGATAGCAGAAAGCTTGTGTAGGAGACGCCACAGGCGCGGAAGACGCTGTGGTCCACCGTGCCAGAGCACAGGCGTTTACACCACCCTTCCGGACCAGGATGCGAAGCTGCATTGTACGGTGACTGTTGGCTGAACGCCGGGCAATTTGTGTAAGGTATAAACGTGTACATATTTGATCAAGCACCCGGCAGCCGATAGCAGAAAGCTTGCGTAGAAGACGCCGTAGGCGCGAAAGGCGCTGTGTGTCCACCGGGCCGGAGCACAGGCGTTTACACCACCCTTCCGGACCAGGATGCGAAGCTGCATTGTACGGTGACTGTTGGCTGAACGCCGGGCAATTTGTGTAAGGTATAAACGTGTACATATTTGATCAAGCACCCGGCAGCCGATAGCAGAAAGCTTGCGTAGAAGACGCCGTAGGCGCGAAAGGCGCTGTGTGTCCACCGGGCCGGAGCACAGGCGTTTACACCACCCTTCCGGACCAGGATGCGAAGCTGCATTGTACGGTGACTGTTGGCTGAACGCCGGGCAATTTGTGTAAGGTATAAACGTGTACATATTTGATCAAGCACCCGGCAGCCGATAGCAGAAAGCTTGCGTAGAAGACGCCGTAGGCGCGAAAGGCGCTGTGTGTCCACCGGGCCGGAGCACAGGCGTTTACACCACCCTTCCGGACCAGGATGCGAAGCTGCATTGTACGGTGACTGTTGGCTGAACGCCGGGCAATTTGTGTAAGGTATAAACGTGTACATATTTGATCAAGCACCCGGCAGCCGATAGCAGAAAGCTTGCGTAGAAGACGCCGTAGGCGCGAAAGGCGCTGTGTGTCCACCGGGCCGGAGCACAGGCGTTTACACCACCCTTCCGGACCAGGATGCGAAGCTGCATTGTACGGTGACTGTTGGCTGAACGCCGGGCAATTTGTGTAAGGTATAAACGTGTACATATTTGATCAAGCACCCGGCAGCCGATAGCAGAAAGCTTGCGTAGAAGACGCCGTAGGCGCGAAAGGCGCTGTGTGTCCACCGGGCCGGAGCACAGGCGTTTACACCACCCTTCCGGACCAGGATGCGAAGCTGCATTGTACGGTGACTGTTGGCTGAACGCCGGGCAATTTGTGTAAGGTATAAACGTGTACATATTTGATCAAGCACCCGGCAGCCGATAGCAGAAAGCTTGCGTAGAAGACGCCGTAGGCGCGAAAGGCGCTGTGTGTCCACCGGGCCGGAGCACAGGCGTTTACACCACCCTTCCGGACCAGGATGCGAAGCTGCATTGTACGGTGACTGTTGGCTGAACGCCGGGCAATTTGTGTAAGGTATAAACGTGTACATATTTGATCAAGCACCCGGCAGCCGATAGCAGAAAGCTTGCGTAGAAGACGCCGTAGGCGCGAAAGGCGCTGTGTGTCCACCGGGCCGGAGCACAGGCGTTTACACCACCCTTCCGGACCAGGATGCGAAGCTGCATTGTACGGTGACTGTTGGCTGAACGCCGGGCAATTTGTGTAAGGTATAAACGTGTACATATTTGATCAAGCACCCGGCAGCCGATAGCAGAAAGCTTGCGTAGAAGACGCCGTAGGCGCGAAAGGCGCTGTGTGTCCACCGGGCCGGAGCACAGGCGTTTACACCACCCTTCCGGACCAGGATGCGAAGCTGCATTGTACGGTGACTGTTGGCTGAACGCCGGGCAATTTGTGTAAGGTATAAACGTGTACATATTTGATCAAGCACCCGGCAGCCGATAGCAGAAAGCTTGCGTAGAAGACGCCGTAGGCGCGAAAGGCGCTGTGTGTCCACCGGGCCGGAGCACAGGCGTTTACACCACCCTTCCGGACCAGGATGCGAAGCTGCATTGTACGGTGACTGTTGGCTGAACGCCGGGCAATTTGTGTAAGGTATAAACGTGTACATATTTGATCAAGCACCCGGCAGCCGATAGCAGAAAGCTTGCGTAGAAGACGCCGTAGGCGCGAAAGGCGCTGTGTGTCCACCGGGCCGGAGCACAGGCGTTTACACCACCCTTCCGGACCAGGATGCGAAGCTGCATTGTACGGTGACTGTTGGCTGAACGCCGGGCAATTTGTGTAAGGTATAAACGTGTACATATTTGATCAAGCACCCGGCAGCCGATAGCAGAAAGCTTGCGTAGAAGACGCCGTAGGCGCGAAAGGCGCTGTGTGTCCACCGGGCCGGAGCACAGGCGTTTACACCACCCTTCCGGACCAGGATGCGAAGCTGCATTGTACGGTGACTGTTGGCTGAACGCCGGGCAATTTGTGTAAGGTATAAACGTGTACATATTTGATCAAGCACCCGGCAGCCGATAGCAGAAAGCTTGCGTAGAAGACGCCGTAGGCGCGAAAGGCGCTGTGTGTCCACCGGGCCGGAGCACAGGCGTTTACACCACCCTTCCGGACCAGGATGCGAAGCTGCATTGTACGGTGACTGTTGGCTGAACGCCGGGCAATTTGTGTAAGGTATAAACGTGTACATATTTGATCAAGCACCCGGCAGCCGATAGCAGAAAGCTTGCGTAGAAGACGCCGTAGGCGCGAAAGGCGCTGTGTGTCCACCGGGCCGGAGCACAGGCGTTTACACCACCCTTCCGGACCAGGATGCGAAGCTGCATTGTACGGTGACTGTTGGCTGAACGCCGGGCAATTTGTGTAAGGTATAAACGTGTACATATTTGATCAAGCACCCGGCAGCCGATAGCAGAAAGCTTGCGTAGAAGACGCCGTAGGCGCGAAAGGCGCTGTGTGTCCACCGGGCCGGAGCACAGGCGTTTACACCACCCTTCCGGACCAGGATGCGAAGCTGCATTGTACGGTGACTGTTGGCTGAACGCCGGGCAATTTGTGTAAGGTATAAACGTGTACATATTTGATCAAGCACCCGGCAGCCGATAGCAGAAAGCTTGCGTAGAAGACGCCGTAGGCGCGAAAGGCGCTGTGTGTCCACCGGGCCGGAGCACAGGCGTTTACACCACCCTTCCGGACCAGGATGCGAAGCTGCATTGTACGGTGACTGTTGGCTGAACGCCGGGCAATTTGTGTAAGGTATAAACGTGTACATATTTGATCAAGCACCCGGCAGCCGATAGCAGAAAGCTTGCGTAGAAGACGCCGTAGGCGCGAAAGGCGCTGTGTGTCCACCGGGCCGGAGCACAGGCGTTTACACCACCCTTCCGGACCAGGATGCGAAGCTGCATTGTACGGTGACTGTTGGCTGAACGCCGGGCAATTTGTGTAAGGTATAAACGTGTACATATTTGATCAAGCACCCGGCAGCCGATAGCAGAAAGCTTGCGTAGAAGACGCCGTAGGCGCGAAAGGCGCTGTGTGTCCACCGGGCCGGAGCACAGGCGTTTACACCACCCTTCCGGACCAGGATGCGAAGCTGCATTGTACGGTGACTGTTGGCTGAACGCCGGGCAATTTGTGTAAGGTATAAACGTGTACATATTTGATCAAGCACCCGGCAGCCGATAGCAGAAAGCTTGCGTAGAAGACGCCGTAGGCGCGAAAGGCGCTGTGTGTCCACCGGGCCGGAGCACAGGCGTTTACACCACCCTTCCGGACCAGGATGCGAAGCTGCATTGTACGGTGACTGTTGGCTGAACGCCGGGCAATTTGTGTAAGGTATAAACGTGTACATATTTGATCAAGCACCCGGCAGCCGATAGCAGAAAGCTTGCGTAGAAGACGCCGTAGGCGCGAAAGGCGCTGTGTGTCCACCGGGCCGGAGCACAGGCGTTTACACCACCCTTCCGGACCAGGATGCGAAGCTGCATTGTACGGTGACTGTTGGCTGAACGCCGGGCAATTTGTGTAAGGTATAAACGTGTACATATTTGATCAAGCACCCGGCAGCCGATAGCAGAAAGCTTGCGTAGAAGACGCCGTAGGCGCGAAAGGCGCTGTGTGTCCACCGGGCCGGAGCACAGGCGTTTACACCACCCTTCCGGACCAGGATGCGAAGCTGCATTGTACGGTGACTGTTGGCTGAACGCCGGGCAATTTGTGTAAGGTATAAACGTGTACATATTTGATCAAGCACCCGGCAGCCGATAGCAGAAAGCTTGCGTAGAAGACGCCGTAGGCGCGAAAGGCGNGGGATAGGCAACAAGGATTGCTGGTGCTTTTTAAGGTGGCCCTGTTTTGCATTTCTGTCCGTAAGGGTACCAGACAAAAATATAAACATACGGAATTTCACAAGAGTGTGGCCAAGGAAAAATGAAAAAATCATCTTTAAAAACCGACGCACGGTTATGGACCTCTACTCTACTGAAAGAGCTACTACAACCCACGCAAGCGGGAGAAGTGTAGACCCGAATGACTATTGATTTTCTAGATACGCCAGTGGTAGGATTCCATATACGAAAAAATCATGGAAAGAAACTCCAGGGATCTTCCTATTAGGAGTATGGAGTGTGGGGCGAGGTCGGACACAAAAATTATATTATGAAAATGGATCACCCACTTTTTAAAGGGACTTTTTCGAGGGGATGCCATCGAATCTGTCGATGTAAAGGGAAAACCATATGTATCGTAAAGCCCTTTGGATAGTTCCGTAAGAATGAATGTCAATGGATGCGTTTAAAAAAGAGAATGTGAAACCATATAGGCAAACAAAAAGAACGAACTTATCGCAAGAGGGGTATGGCCGTTTAACAGGGGAAACCGGATTTTCGAGCACCCACCCAGTAGCAAATCGGTTCAAAGCGTTTGAATGATTACATCTTTCGACATAAGTTCTATAAAAGTGTGTATTTCTATCGAATAATCTTAAAAAAAAGGATATAGTAGTTGAAAAAATGTAAATACATTCGTTGAAGCTTCTGCTATACTTAGTCTAAAATAGGCAGTTGATTGCCTGAAAATGAAAGGGTGAATTTATGAAACGCACAGGAACTCTTTGGCGGCGTATAGCCGCTTGTGTGTTGTCAGTATCGTTGCTATGTAGCATGGCTTTGCCTGCCGCAGCAGCGGAGGAGCCTACACGCCGGGGAAACGTCAACTACCTGGCCAATCAGGGAGAGCTGATGGAGACGCCTCTGATTCAACTACCGCTTGGCGCAGTTAAGGCGCGTGGTTGGCTGGAAAATCAGCTCTTATTGCAGAGGGATAATCTCACGGGAAATATGTCCCTGTTTAATGACTACAACGAGGAGACCAGCGCTTGGTTAGGCGCGCCCAATGGCGAAAATTGGGAGAGAGGCCCCTATTATTTACGCGGCTTAGTCGCATTGGCGTATACGCTCGACGATGATGGGCTTAAAGCAGAGGCGCAAAAGTGGATTGATTGGTCCATTGAAAATCAGCGTGACGATGGATATTTTGGCCCGGCCAATGAGAATAGCTGGTGGTCCCGCATGCCTGTTTTGATGGCGATTCGTGACTACTATGAGGCAACTGAGGCCGCAGGAACGCCGGATGAGCGTGTGATTCCTTTTATGGAAAAATATTTCCGTTATCAAGCGTCAGAGTTGCCGCACCGGCCTTTGAGCAACTGGGCGGACGCCCGTGGCGGTGACAATATTGATAGTGTGTTTTGGCTGTACAACCATGTCTATGACCCGGCCAATCCGGAGGCTAGTGCCTGGTTGTTGGACCTGGGAGAACTCCTGCTACAGCAGACAACCAACTGGGAAGATCAGTACAACAATACGACCGTGCGCCAGCATGTGGTCAACACCAGCCAGGGAATGAAAACTCCGCCGGTTTATTATCAGTATGACCAAAGTGAAAAGTACCGGACTGCCCTGCGAAACGGTATTTTTAATATGAGTTTGGACCATGGGCGCATCGACGGACTGCCGAACTCGGACGAAGCAGCCCGCGACAATCGTTCTACCCGCGGGTCAGAAACTTGTGGTATTGTGGAGGGCTTGCTTTCCACAGAGATTGCTCAGAAAATTTTGGGTGAAGCTTGGCTTGGTGACCGCATAGAGCAGTTGGCTTACAATGCGCTTCCGGCAGCCTATACGCCGGATCTCTCTGGCCATACCTATTATGTACTGCAAAATCAGGTGATGGCAACGCTTGGCAACCATGAGTTTGACTGCGACCATGGGGACAGCTCTGCGTTTGGCGCACCGCTTGGTTTTGACTGTTGTTTTGCTAACTGTCATATGGGTTGGCCAAAGTTTGTCCAGAACATGTGGATGGCAACAGCGGACAACGGTCTGGCGCTGGTAGCCTATGGGCCGAATCGCGTGACAGCGAAAGTGGCCGATGGGAAAACGGCAACCTTTGTACAGGAAACCAACTATCCATTTGAAGATGCCGTTCATTTGAGCTACAGCGGTGAAACAGCAGAATTTGAATTGAAACTGCGCATCCCGGAGTGGTGCGACACCCCAGAAGTCTCTGTCAATGGGGAAGAGCAGGAAGGCGTTGTTACCGGCGAATACTACACCATCCAGCGCGATTGGCAGGCAGGGGATGAGATTGACCTGAACTTCCCAAGTGAGATTGAAACATCCACTTGGTATAATGATTCCATCGCTGTCGAAAAAGGTCCCCTGATCTACGGACTTAAGATCGAAGAGGACTGGCGTACCTATGATAGCAACGATGCGCGCGAGCTGAAGGTGGAACATCAGGAACAGTCTCCCCTGCGCGAGGTATTCCCCGCCAGCCGTTGGAACTATGGTCTGATTGTGGATGAAGACGATCCAGCATCCAGCTTTACAATTGAAAAATTGGATGAAGTACCGCTTCAACCGTTTAGTACAGAGAACGCGCCAATTGTACTCAAGGCAAAGGGACAGATTATACCGGAGTGGCAGCTTGATGGAAATATTGCCGGACCGCAGCCCTTTGGTCCTACCCCTTACGATGAGAGCTTGGTTGAGGACATCGAGTTGATCCCCTACGGTTGCGGCCGTTTGCGCATCACTCATTTTCCAAAGATCGGAGAGGCACAGGAAACGGTGGTCCGTACAGCAGAGCGTGATGCGGAGATAGTAAAGGACAATGGAGTGACCTATCAGGAGTTTGATAATGTCATCGTTCCTGCTGCAAACAATTATACGTTGCATGTCCGGGGAAATGGCGTGGGATCAGTTGTAATCAATGGTAAATACACGCAGGAGATCGATCTCTCGACGGGTTCTGCCACCATTACAGACCTTAAAAACTTGCTTTCCGGCGGTTTCCGTTTTGATGCAGAACAATATAATAATATCCGTTTTACGGATGGAGTTACGGTCGATGAGATTGAGGTTGTCCCAGTAGAGCGCTCGATTACAGAGGTACAGATCAATAGCACCCGTCGTTCCGGCGATAGCATAAAATTGGTCACGAACCTCGATCCCCAGGAAACTCCTTACCGTGTGGTATATGGAACGGAGTCCGGTGTTTATACCCATACGGTACGCGGATTCAGCTCCAACACAGCTACTCTCACTGGTCTGGATACAGACGAAACCTATTACGTCAAAGTGATTGCGCCCATTATGGGGCAAGAGGTGGAAAGTGCAGAAATGGCCTTCGAACCGGCCAGCGAAGGTGGATTAAAGCCCAATCCGAATGTACCTACAGCGGTTTACAACGGCTTTAATTCCCTCAACTATATGGAGCAGGATTGGAAACTCTACGATCCAAACGGGAAAGTTTCTCTGCGCGCCAGCGCAGACGGCTCCAAGACCGAGATCCGATTTGAAAAAGATCCGGATGTCAAGGCTGTCTTGAACCTCGCCGATGCGGATAAGTGGGTAGACTTTGTCGCAGAGGCGGAACTATCCGTAGACTTGGCGAATAACAACAACTGTGGTTTGATCCTTCGTGGAACAAACATTGGAGAGGGGCCGGACAATTACCAGGGGTACTTTGTAGGAATCGGCCGATTGGATGTCAAGAATTTGCCGGAAACCGGTGAGGCATACAATGGCCCTGGTGTAATGATTGGCTATGCGGACGGCGCATGGCATGATTTGAAACCGATCCGCGCAGACATTCAGCCCGGTGAGACCTATCGATTAAAAGTTGTCGTATATGGGAATCAATTTGCCGTTTATCTAAACGATGAATTGCTTACTACCTTTGAAGATGATCGTTTTGCGAATGGTACCATCGGTCTGCGTTCCTATAATGAGGCGTTTACCGTGTATAATACAACGGTTCGCCCGGTGGAAGAGGATGATCTCACCGTATTTGAAACAGGCGAAGAAGGTCCCTCTGATTGGCCGCCCTATGTAGAGGCCAACTTGGTGGACGATTTCTCCAACATGGAGGAATCAAATGCACGATGGACGAAGGTGGGCGATGCTGACCGTATTCAGATTGAAGATGGAAAGATGAGCCTGGGTTCCAGCACGGATATCAAAGCGACAGCGGGCGACGACACTTGGAGTAACTTTGCCTATGAAGTGAACCTCAAACTGCTGGATGGTGGTGGAAATTCGGGAATCATTTTCCGTACAACAAATGAAGGTCCTGGTGCAGACAATTATTACGGGTACTATTTTGGCATCAGCGGAACCAATTTCGAAATTGGAAAGGCGAGCAACGGATGGACCAGTTTGCGAAATGAAAACTATGAACTGGATACCAGCATTCCACATACCTTAAAGGTTTTGGTTCACCACGACCGAATGTTGTTCTATATCGATGACAAACAGGTAGCCAACTTGACCGATACTACGCACCAAACCGGAAAAATTGGTCTGCGCGGATACAACCGCGCGTTTGAAGTAAACCATGTGACGGTTCGTCCTCTGACGGACAAAGAGATCGAGGAATTAGAAACGCAGACAGTAGAAGTCAAAGAAGTAACAGCGGATTCTTCCTATAACGTCGTTCGTGTAAATTATCCCAAGACTTCCAATGCGACCAGCTTTAAGGCGCTGGTAGGTACGGAATCCGGAGTATATACAGATGAGTTTGTAGATTTCTTCTTTAATGGCTATAAGGGGTCCGGCATTTTCTCAGCAGACAAAACAGCCTTTTCCGTCCCGGAAAACGGCACTTACTATGTCAAATTCATGGGAATGAATGGAACAACGCCGGTAATGACCTCGGAAGAGATTGTGATTACTACAAATGATCGGGCAGATACAGCGGATGACTGTGAGAAGCTAGCAGAAATTCTGGCGCAGGCCAAGGCAACGGATACCACAAACTTCACACAAACCAGTTTGGAACGCCTGGAACGTGCCATCGCGGATGCAGAAGCGCTTCCGGAAGATGCCAGCCAGATGGCGATAGGAGTTGCAAAGAATATCCTCTATGCAGCGATGACCACGCCGAACTCGGAGGATATTCCCGACGAACCGGTGATTCCGAGCGAACATACCCTGACGGTAAGCTACCCGACGACGGTGAAGCTGTCGATCGATGGGGAAGAGCAGACGATTGCAAACCTGATCGGTGCATATAAAGACGTCGTGATGGCAAACACGAACCTGGATCTGACCTTTGAGCCGAGAGTCGAAGGAAGAGAGATCGCAGGCGTCACCGTGAACGGCGAAGCCGTAGCAGAAGAGAACTTTGACGTTGCCGAGTATATCTACAGCCTGGCAATGCCAAATGCAGACACTACGATTGAACTGGGCTTCACGATCGTGGATAAGGAAAATCTGCGCGAAGTGATCACAATCGCAGAGAGCGAGAACGTGAAAGCGCAGGTAGAGGCGGCAGTCCCGTCGGTACAGAAGAAGTACGAGAATGCGTTGCAGGCAGCGAAAGCGATCGAAGAAAAGAAGACCGCAAGCCAGGACGAGATCAACAACGCGATGTTTGAGCTGATCGAGGCATTGCAGTATCTGAGCTTTACAGCGGGCGACAAGAGCCAGCTGGAAATCCCGATGGAGATTGCAGAGAGCATCAATCGAGAGAACTTCACGCCGGAGAGCGTACAGGCGCTGGACGACGCATACAAGGCGGCAGAGGACCTGATGGACGACGAGGAAGTACTGGAAGCAGACATCCAGGCAGCGGCAGAAGCACTGTATGAAGCGCTT
>NZ_LT835157.1:298262-300686 GCF_900169665.1 Anaeromassilibacillus sp. Marseille-P3371
TGGAAAATGACAATGCAACCCAGGAGGCAGTGGATGAGAAGGCCGAAGAACTGCTCAATGCGATTACAGCACTGCGTATGATTCCGAACAAGGACGCTTTGAAAGACCTGATTGGAAAAGCAGAGGCAGTGAACACCAGCAAGTACACAGCAAAGAGCGTGGCAGCGATGCAGAAGGCATTGAGCAACGCAAAGGTTGTGTTGAACAATGAAGCAGCGACCGAAGAAGAGGTCAAGAGTGCCGTAGAAGCACTGGAAGCAAGCATCCAGAACCTGGAGACAAAGACGACGATAGCGAAGAAGAGCGGCTCCACATCGAGAAATGTAAGCAACACATATGGAGCAGCGGGTGTGGTTTCTGCAAGCCAGAGTGCAGCGGCAAGTGTGCGCAGTGATGCGGCAAATGCCATCACGCTGAACAGAGGAAGCATGTACACCTTCAAGATGACCGTGGTCAATGGAAACGGACTGGCGCCGAGCTTCACAGTGGGCAACGGAAGCGTTCTGAAGACGCAGTTTGTGTCCCAGATCGGCAATGACTACTACTACAGAGTTTATGCAGTTGGCACACCGGGCCAGAGCACAGNCGAAACCTGGACGACCTTTGAAACCATCCTGGGCGATGCAGAAACTCTGTTGGAAAATGACAATGCAACCCAGGAGGCAGTGGACGAGAAGGCCGAAGAACTGCTCAATGCGATTACAGCACTGCGTATGATTCCGAACAAGGACGCTCTGAAAGACCTGATTGGAAAAGCAGAGGCAGTGAACACCAGCAAGTACACAGCAAAGAGCGTGGCAGCGATGCAGAAGGCATTGAGCAACGCAAAGGTTGTGTTGAACAATGAAGCAGCGACCGAAGAAGAGGTCAAGAGTGCCGTAGAAGCACTGGAAGCAAGCATCCAGAACCTGGAGACAAAGACGACGACAGCGAAGAAGAGCGGCTCCACATCGAGAAATGTAAGCAACACATATGGAGCAGCGGGTGTGGTTTCCGCAAGCCAGAGTGCAGCGGCAAGTGTGCGCAGTGATGCGGCAAATGCCATCACGCTGAACAGAGGAAGCATGTACACCTTCAAGATGACCGTGGTCAATGGAAACGGACTGGCGCCGAGCTTCACAGTGGGCAACGGAAGCGTTCTGAAGACGCAGTTTGTGTCCCAGATCGGCAATGACTACTACTACAGAGTTTATGCAGTTGGTACACCGGGCCAGAGCACAGGTGTTTACACCACCCTGCCGGGCCAGAATGCAGAACTGCATTGCACGGTAACCGTTGGCTGAACGCCGGGCAATTTGTGTAAGGTATAAACGTGTACATATTCGATCAAGCACCCGGCAGCCGATAGCAGAAAGTTTGCGTAGGAGACGCCGCAGGCGAGGAAGACGCTGTGCGTCCACCGGGCCGGAGCACAGGCGTTTACACCACCCTTCCGGGCCAGAATGCAAAACTACATTGCACGGTAACCATTGGCTGAACGCCGGGCAATTTATGTAAGGTATAAACGTGTACATATTCGATCAAACACCTGGTAGCCGATAGCAGAAAGCTTGCGCAGGAGACGCCGCAGGCGCGGAAGACGCTGTGCGTCCACAGGAGCATGGCCCAGCCATCCTTGGCGGACATCTTAGTAAATTGAGCGAAGGGAGCCCCTTTCGCAAAGAGCAGAATCCCCGCTCCGGGAAACCGGGGCGGGGGTTTACTGCGTTGAGACTTTGTGTACTTGGGATGTAAGCGAAAGATAAAATGTATGGGAATTTCCAAAAGGAAGCAAAAGATTGCAGGCCGAAAGGCGCTATGGTCCACCGTGCCGGAGCGCAGGCGTTTACACCACCCTGCCGAGTCAGGATGCGAAACTGCATTGTACGGTAACCATTGTCTGAACGCCGGGCAATTTATGTAAGGTATAAACGTGTACATATTCGATCAAGCACCCGGTAGCTGATAGCAGAAAGCTTGCGTAGGAGACGCCGCAGGCGCGGAAGACGCTGTGCGTCCACCGTGCCGGAGCACAGGCGTTTACACCACACTTCCGGGCCAGAATGCGAAACTGCATTGCACGGTAACCATTGGCTGAACGCCGGGTAATTTGTGTAAGGTATAAACGTGTACATATTCGATCAAGCACCCGGCAGCTGATAGCAGAAAGCTTGCTCAGGAAACGCCGCAGGCGTGGAAGACGCTGTGCGTCCACCGGGCCAGAGCATAGGTGTTTACACCACCCTTCCGGACCAGGATGCGAAGCTGCATTGTACGGTGACTGTTGGCTGAACGCCGGGCAATTTGTGTAAGGTATAAACGTGTACATATTCGATCAAGCACCCGGCAGCCGATAGCAGAAAGCTTGCGTAGAAGACGCCGTAGGCGCGAAAGGCGCTGTGCGTCCACCGGGCCGGAGCACAGGCGTTTACACCACCCTTCCGG
>NZ_LT835157.1:301132-441631 GCF_900169665.1 Anaeromassilibacillus sp. Marseille-P3371
CCGACAACGGTGAAGCTGTCGATCGACGGGGAAGAGCAGACGATTGCAAACCTGATCGGTGCATATAAAGACGTCGTAATGGCAAACACGAATCTCGACCTGACCTTTGAGCCGAGAGTCGAAGGAAGAGAGATCGCAGGCGTCACCGTGAACGGCGAAGCCGTAGCAGAAGAGAACTTTGACGTTGCCGAGTATATCTACAGCCTGGCAATGCCGAATGCAGACACCACGATTGAACTGGGCTTCACGATCGTGGATAAGGAAAATCTGCGCGAAGTGATCACAATCGCAGAGAGCGAGAACGTGAAAGCGCAGGTAGAGGCGGCAGTCCCGTCGGTACAGAAGAAGTACAAGAATGCGTTGCAGGCAGCGAAAGCGATCGAAGAAAAGAAGACCGCAAGCCAGGACGAGATCAACAACGCGATGTTTGAGCTGATCGAGGCATTGCAGTATCTGAGCTTTACAGCGGGCGACAAGAGCCAGCTGGAAATCCCGATGGAGATTGCAGAGAGCATCAATCGAGAGAACTTCACGCCGGAGAGCGTACAGGCGCTGGACGACGCCTACAAGGCGGCAGAGGACCTGATGGACGACGAGGAAGTACTGGAAGCAGACATCCAGGCAGCGGCAGAAGCGCTGTATGAAGCGCTTGACAACCTGGTCTTCCGTGCAGATAGGACGGATCTGGAAGCTTTGGTAGCAGAAGGCAAGAAAATTGTAGAGAATGCTTCGAAGTACATCCAGGACGAAACCTGGACGACCTTTGAAACCATCCTGGGCGATGCAGAAACTCTGTTGGAAAATGACAATGCAACCCAGGAGGCAGTGGATGAGAAGGCCGAAGAACTGCTCAATGCGATTACAGCACTGCGTATGATTCCGAACAAGGACGCTCTGAAAGACCTGATTGGAAAAGCAGAGGCAGTGAACACCAGCAAGTACACAGCAAAGAGCGTGGCAGCGATGCAGAAGGCATTGAGCAACGCAAAGGTTGTGTTGAACAATGAAGCAGCGACCGAAGAAGAGGTCAAGAGTGCAGTAGAAGCACTGGAAGCAAGCATCCAGAACCTGGAGACAAAGACGACGATAGCGAAGAAGAGCGGCTCCACATCGAGAAATGTAAGCAACACATATGGAGCAGCGGGTGTGGTTTCTGCAAGCCAGAGTGCAGCGGCAAGTGTGCGCAGTGATGCGGCAAATGCCATCACGCTGAACAGAGGAAGCATGTACACCTTCAAGATGACCGTGGTCAATGGAAACGGACTGGCGCCGAGCTTCACAGTGGGCAACGGAAGCGTTCTGAAGACGCAGTTTGTGTCCCAGATCGGCAATGACTACTACTACAGAGTTTATGCAGTTGGTACACCGGGCCAGAGCACAGGTGTTTACACCACCCTGCCGGGCCAGAATGCAGAACTGCATTGCACGGTAACCGTTGGCTGAACGCCGGGCAATTTGTGTAAGGTATAAACGTGTACATATTCGATCAAGCACCCGGCAGCCGATAGCAGAAAGTTTGCGTAGGAGACGCCGCAGGCGAGGAAGACGCTGTGCGTCCACCGGGCCGGAGCACAGGCGTTTACACCACCCTTCCGGGCCAGAATGCAAAACTACATTGCACGGTAACCATTGGCTGAACGCCGGGCAATTTATGTAAGGTATAAACGTGTACATATTCGATCAAACACCTGGTAGCCGATAGCAGAAAGCTTGCGCAGGAGACGCCGCAGGCGCGGAAGACGCTGTGCGTCCACAGGAGCATGGCCCAGCCATCCTTGGCGGACATCTTAGTAAATTGAGCGAAGGGAGCCCCTTTCGCAAAGAGCAGAATCCCCGCTCCGGGAAACCGGGGCGGGGGTTTACTGCGTTGAGACTTTGTGTACTTGGGATGTAAGCGAAAGATAAAATGTATGGGAATTTCCAAAAGGAAGCAAAAGATTGCAGGCGCGGAAGACGCTGTACGTCCACCGGGCCAGAGCACAGGTGTTTACACCACACTTCCGGGCCAGAATGCGAAGCTGCATTGCACAGTAACCGTTGGTTAAGTGTTGAGAGCGAGCAAAAGACACAAGCCATTCAATTGGGCAACCGTTGACGGAAGCGCGCTTTAGCAGGAAACGCCGTAGGCGCGGAAGACGCTGTGCGTCCACCGTGCCAGAGCACAGGCGTTTACACCACCCTGCCGGGTCAGGATGCGAAGCTGCATTTCATGGTAACGGTAGCATAAGAGTTCGTAAGAGCAAAAAAGAATAAAGAATATGGGATGTCTCAGATCGGTATATCGGCAAGATAGAAGCAGACACTTCCAAAAGTGCAATACTTCGAACCGGTAACTTTCCCAGTGTGTATGTATATCATTCGGTCTGTTTCTTATAAGAGAAATAAGAGGCCGGACAAGTAGGACACAGGCAGAGACGTTCCAACAATATGGCCCAGCAGGCGGTTTCCAAATGTAAACGCGGAAATCCCTGCTGGGCCATCTTTTTACAAGGTCTTGGTACAAATCCGACTATTGCGCAATTGGAGATACGGGAGGCAATGCTCCAGCATACGATTATACGATGCAAACCTTTCCGGAAATCCACTCATAAATCGATGTCCGGCCCTACATCATACATGGAATTTAAAACCGACCAGTTTTGTGGGAACTCCCGCATGAGATTCCAATATCCTACGCCTTTAAGTCCATACTCCTTTGGAAGCAAGAGTTTTGCACGAATACTGCGTGCATCCTCAAACCACACCTCATGTGCTTGCCCCTGTGCATCCATATAAGAAAACCAGGGGGATTGCGCTGTCTCATCGTATTGGATGGTTGCCCCAGTCCGAACAGCCAACTGAACGGCCTCCACATTGGAAATCGATCGCGCTTTGGTCGAACCCTTTACATAGGGCAAGGGCCAGTCGTAACCATAGTTTGGAATCCCCAAAAGTATCTTGTTGGAGTCGATCTGTGTCACCGCATAGTCCAAGACACGGCGCACATTTTGAATAGGGGCTACTGCCATCGGCGGACCATAAGCATACCCCCATTCATATGTCATGACCAATGCAGCGTTGGCGGCCCACCCCATACCGGCATAGTCATGCCCTTCATATAGAGTTCCCTGTTGATCGCTGGAGTTCTTGGGGGCCAATGCGACAAAAACCACATATCCCATGGGGTTTAAGGCTGTGGACAATTCCCGCACAAAATGGACATAGGTTTCCGTATCCTGCGGCAAAACATATTCAAAATCCAGGTCGACCCCGCGATAGCCCTTTAGCTCAATCATCCGGGAGATTTCCTGAACGAGCATCTGCCGTGCCGTCGGATTATTGAACACCTGACTGGCAAGTAGATTACTAAACTGTCCGTTCTGGTCCATAGCGGTCAGCAAAAGCAAGGGAGACACTCCATACGGCTGTATGGTAGAAAGCACTGCTTGATCGTTGAGATTGATAAGACGACCAGCCGGGGTAATCCCATAAGAGAAGATCGTCAAATAGGTGAGAAATGGAGCAATCTGCCTCAACAGCGATTGTCGAATGGAGGGATAAGCATATCCGTTGACTACGAGCTTCCCCATAACAGGGGCTGGATAGCGGATTACCACGGTTTGCCCCGGATAAAAAAGAGTGGGGTTTTCAGCAATGGAAGGATTATTGCGCAAAAGCTGTAAGAGAGAGACGTTATATATGCGCGATAGATAAGAGAGCGTTTCACCGGGCGCGACAGTATGTACTTGTTCTGGGAATAGAATGACCAATGCTTCTCCCAGCGCCAGTGAAAATGGTTCCTGTAGCCCGTTATTCGCTACAATCTGACTGACAGGGACACCATACTCCTGTGCAATGGAATACACCGTCTCGCCTGCCTCTACAATGTGAATGACCATCCGTTTTCCCTCCTATAGGATTCCTCCAACCTTTCAACAGGGTATGCAGGGATTACCATTGATATGAGTGTAAAGAAATAATCGAGTCAGAATATACAAATAATGGATTTTTTTTGCACAATTACAGATTCACACAAATAATTTATGAATAAAAATACGGAAAACTTGGAATGAATTATAGATTTATACAACATAATTAAAAAGCCTACAGCTACAGAACAAATTATTCAAAGGCAGAATCAGTGATTATTGAATAAGAAAGCAAAAAGATTAAACCGATTTTTTGGTTTTTTTCTAAAAAGCGTAGTGGAGAAAATTCCCAAAGTTTTGATATGATAATTTGTTATGCAATATTTCTAAAAAATTGACTTTAAAACGAAACAAAAATATAATATGAATGCATTATATCCTATAAATTCTGTGCTTTTTCAGAAAAGGAGGGGAGAATTTACAAATCTTTCAGATGGGAAGCCCGTATAAAAACCGTTTGGAAAGAAGGAGATGTACGAATGAAAAAGAATGGCAGCAGGCTGCTGTCCATGCTCTTGGCGTTTACCCTGCTCTTTAGCAGCCTGAGTTCCGCTGCTTTTGCAGCAGCAAAGGAGGAAGCAGTCAACTTTGCCCGCAGTGCAACAGTAACTGCTTCCAGCGTCGAGCCAAACACCACCTTGACCGCCAATAAGGCGATCGATGGAATCGTAGACCGCGATACGACGCCAAAATCCAATCAGTCCCGCTGGGCTGCGGACAAATCCGATACGCAGGAGGCCCGCTGGCTCCAGCTCGATTTCGGCGAAGAAAAAACGTTTAATAAGGCAGTTCTTGAATGGGAACGCCTGAACATCGACAGCTACAGCCTGCAAATTTCGGATGATGCAACGGATTGGGAAACGGTCTATTCCTCGGACTCCCGCATTACCGAGTTGCAGGAGACCATCCTGTTTGAAGACGCCAAAACGGCACGCTATTTCCGCGTCTATGTTGACGGGTATTCCGCCAACGGAACTGGAGAAACCAACGTCAATTGGGCTTCTGTCTCTTTGTTTGAAGTGGAAGTTTGGGGCGTTGGTGAAGAACCTGATCCAGGCGAACCCGGTGAACAGCCGGCCAACGGCACGAATTTGGCGCTGAATAAGACTGTGTCCGCCAGCGGTACAGAGTCCGGGACAAGCTACTATCCGCAGAATGCAGTCGACGGCGATATGGGGACCCGTTGGTCGCACGACGGCCTGCGAGCGAATCCGCCTAAATGGCTGCAAGTAGACCTGGGGCAGGTTATGACCTTCCGCCAGTTTAAGATCTTCTGGGAGGCCGCATATGCATCCGGCTACCAGATCCAAGTTTCGGATAATGGTGTTGATTACACCGATGCATATGCCACCACAGACGGCCAGGGGCGCAACGAGGTCATTACCCTGGATGAGCCCGTAACCGGCCGGTATGTCCGCCTGTATTGCACCCAGGCCCCGGCGGATACCTGGGATGGCGTTTCGATTTATGAGTTCGAGATCTACAATTTTACCGATGAAGAGATGGTGGATAGCGCCATCGAGGACATCACCGTTCCATCGGTTGTCAACCATGACTTTACCGTACCGGTGGCAAACGACGAAGGTGTACAGATCTCTTGGACCTGTGACAGCGATCTCCTGGCGATCGATGCAGAGACCGGCAAGGTCACTGTAACAGCGCCGGAGGAGAGCACGGACGTCACATTGACCGCGACGGTTGTCTTTGGTGCTTGTTTCAAACAAGTCTCCTTTACTGCCAACGTGCGCAGCGAGGCCGACCGTCAGGTAGAATATCAGGTATACCCGGTTCCGCAGAAGATGACATTGAGCGACAGCAATATGACCATCTCGGAAGAGGTCAATGTCGTTATGGAATCTGGGATCAGTGAAGTGACCAAAGCGCGTTTGGAAGAGGTGCTCACAGAAGCTGGTCTGACCTACAGCTACAGCGACGCTGCTGTAGAAGGAAAGACCAACGTGCTCATCGGCATCAATGGTTCCGGTGAAGCGGCAGATACATACGCAACCGCCAATAACGTTCCACGCGACGTCTTTACCGAAGGCGAGAATAAGTTCGATATGGAACTTGTTCAATTGGATGCCAGCAACAACGTCCTGCTGTTGGGCAGAGATGACGATGCAGCGTTCTATTCCATCGCAACCCTGGAGCAGGTGCTCACACAGTCCATGGGCGGGAAGTATACCACTGTCCTGTTTGAGGACTACGCAAACAAGCAGTACCGCGGCATGGTCGAAGGATTCTACGGTTATCCGTGGAGTGTAGAGGCCCGTCTCGATTGGTTTGAGTTTGCCAAGAAGTACAAGATGAACATCTTTGTCTATGGACCAAAGGGCGATCCGTATCACTTGGGCCTGTGGGACGAGGAATATCCCACAACGGTTACCGAGGATGAGAGAAAACGCGGCGTCTTGACACAGGATGACATCCGTGCGTTGACAAAGGAATCCAAAAAGTGCAACATCGACTTCGTATGGGTTGCTCACCCTGCTATGCAGAGAAGGCTCGATATGAGCAGCAATGCGACGGTCGATCAGGAAATCACCAACCGCTTGATGCCGAAGTTCGACAGCCTGTATGAACTCGGCGTGCGCGAGTTCGGTATTTTTATGGACGATATTACCATCGGCGAAGGCCTGCAACAGAAGTACACGCAGCCGTATCTGATCGATCAGGTACAAAAGCGTCTGTATGCGACCTACAACACGCCGGAGGCAAAAGAAGAGGACAAGGTGAAGCCGCTCTTCTATACCCCGACTTGGTATACTTATGGTTTGGGTTATGCTGATATGCAGAACCAGTGTATGGAAGCATTTAAACAGTCCAATGTACATGAAGATGTTGTAATCTGCTTCACTGGTGACGCCGTGTGCGGCCCGATCAACAACAGCTCTTGTGAGAATTTTGCCACCCGTACCGGGCGCAAGCCGTGTATCTGGTGGAACTATCCGGTAAACGATTATTCGGATGCGCAGCTCTTTACAGACCGTATCGATGCAAACTTCTCTGTCAGCACCGATACCACCGAGTGCGTAGGTGTTTTGTCCAACCCCATGAACCAGGCAGAAGCCTCCCGAATCGCCTTCTTTGGCGTGGCGGACTTTGCTTGGAATACCGCAAACTTTGATTCTCAGCAGAACTGGGAAGATTGTTTCCCGTATTTGGCAACCGAAGGAATCGGCGATGTGTCCCAGGAAGAGCTCGCGGCCGCTTATAAGGTTGTTGCGAAGAATATTGTGACCACGCCGGAATCCAAGGATATGCAGGAACTCTATACGAAGTTCCAGGCCGAATATCCGTTGGGTGATATGACTACGGCGACCAAGATGAAGGATGTCTTCCATGAGTTGAACGATGCAATTGCCATTATGCGCCTCATGCAGAATTGTGGCAACGCGGAGTACGAGCGCCTGTACACGGAGATCGAGGGCAACCTCAATAAGCTCTCCGACATGGCGACTGTGATTGAGGACAGCCTCACCGTATTGTTGACGGACGACGAGACCGTGGCATGGGAAGCCTACAATGCTGCAAGCCAGATTAAGAACACCGAACTTTCCAACAGCAACAACCCACGTTATGTTGTGCATGCTCTGGAAGGCGCCGGCACCGATTTCAGCTATGCAGATTATCAGGCAGATCCTTCTAAGACATACATGAAGCCCTTTGTCAATACAGTTTTTGATCTGGCAACGAATAAGATTTCCAATGTGGAGCCGGTTGCGACCGTCCCGCAGCTGTTCACCAACATTCCGGAGGCGGCCTTCGCCGTCGAGGATGCCGGCAGCTCTGTGACGATCAATGGGCTACAGGATGTTGCCCTTCAGAGCAATGAGTATATTGGCATTATCTTTAACAAGATTCGCACATTGACCGGGTTTACCGCGCCAGAGGCGGAAGGCTTGACCGTGGAATACTCGATGGACGGAAAGACCTGGACGGCTTATACCGGCGAAGGAGAGCCAGAGGCGGCCTTTGTCCGCGTAAAGAACAACACGCGCGAGACGATTGCACTTGGCGTAGATGCGTTGACGTGGGCGCTGAAACCCATTGCAGAATTTGCTGGCGCCTCCTGCAGTGTGGAACTGTATCAGCCTGCTAACTATCCGTTGAGCAACCTGACAGACGGCGATTATAGCACCAAGATCTGGACCAACGGTGCGCAGAATGAGGGCCAGACGGTTACACTGGAATATACCGATCTGATCAATGTCAATGCAGTCAAGCTGGTGTTTGGCGATGGCGACCGTGCAAAGGGAGCCGTTGTAGAAATTTCCGCAGACAACCTTAACTGGACCGAAATCGGTTCCTTTACCGAGACGGATCTGACAGCGAACGGCAATGCCTACAGCTGTAATGGCAACGGGCAGCCGGCCAAATATGTGCGCATGCGTCTGACAGAGAGCAGCACCCAGTGGTTGCAGCTCTATGAATTTGAAGTCAATAAGGGCGAAGTTCTCGGTGGCGCAATTCCAGTCGCTGTGACCAACGATGGCAAAGACGCAGGCGTCGTATGTGATCGCAATGTTTCCACTTCCTTTACCGCTACCGATGCGGGATATGTGGAGTATAAACTGATTCATGGACAGAAGGTTGATGAAATCTCCGTCCTGTTCCAGGCAGAAGAAGCAGCAACCGGAGCCAATCCGACGGTTGAAATTCTGGCCGGGGACGAATGGGTCAAGGTCGGAGAGCTCGATGAGAATCCGGCAAAATTCGATGTATCCACCTACATGAATGTGACGGCTGTAAGAGTCTCCTGGAATGCGGAGAACATTCCGACCCTTATGGAAATTGTTGAAAAAGGCGAGGCATATGCTGAGCCGAACCGCGTGGCCCTGTATGAGACCATTGCAGCGGCAGAAGACCTTTCTGAGGACGACTACACCGAAGAAGAGTGGGCAAACATCCAAGACGCACTGGCAGCCGCAAAGGCAGCTCTTAACGGTGAGAGCACACAGGAAGCTGTTGACACAGTGGAGACGGAACTGAGAGAGGCGATTGGAGAGATTGAACCCACAGCGCATACGCTGACCCTGAAGTTCACCACCAATGCAATGCTGCTGGGCGACAACGTCGAGTTGGCAAACCTGACGGGTACGTATACAGAAGAGTTGCTTCCGAAGGAAGCTTATGCATTCCACTTTGCACCGCGTGTGGCGGGCCGTGAATTTGCAGCGATCACCGTGGACAATGAATCGGTTCCGTTTGACGATGAGACCGATACAGAGTCCTATGTCTGTGAAGGCATCATGGGCTCCACAGACAAGACCATCACGGTTTCCTTTGTAGTAGTGGACAAACAGATTCTGAACCAGGTCATCGACATTGCAGAGGAACTTATGACAAGCGAGGAATTCGAAGCAGCGATTCCGAAGGTCCAGAAGGCGATTCAGGATGCATTTGATGCAGCGGTTGCCGTTGCAGACGATAAGACTGCGATTCAGACCGAGATCAACGACGCATGGAGCAACTTGCTCGACAAGTTGCAGCTATTGTCCTTTGAAAAGGGCGACAAGACGCTTTTGGGCGAGCTTCTGGAGCAAGTAAGCCAGATTCAGGGCGATGGCTACACAGAGTCCTCTTGGAAAGATTTTGTGGATGCCCGCGACAACGCTCAGACTGTCTATGACGATCCCAATGCGATGGACAAGGAAATCCAGGAAGCCTATGATGCGCTGGAAAACGCGCTCTATAACTTGGACTTCGCAGGAGACTTAGGCCAGTTGAAAGACCTCGTAGATCAGGCACATGAAATCGAGAAAAATCTCGATAAGTATCTGGATCTCGACAAGGACGACTTCAAGACTTTCCGCGAAGCATTGGCAAAGGCAGAGGACGTTTTGACGATGACCACACCGGAGCAGGATGTCATCGATCAGGCGGCGAGAGATCTGACGGATGCAATGCTTGCAATGCGTCTGATTCCAGATAGCGATGCGTTGAAGGACCTCCTCAACAAAGCGCAAACGGTTGACCGTGGCCAGTATACAAGCGCGAGCTTGTCCAGGCTGGATAACGAAATCGAGAAGGCAAAGACGGTTTTGAGCGTAGAGAACGCGACGCAGGAGCAGCTCAATGAGGCATATACGGATCTGTACCAGGCTTTGAATGCGCTTGAAAAGAAGAATGATTCCAAGAAGTCTTCGAGCAGCAGCTCCTCCTACAATTGGAATCTCTATGGGCCGGCTGGCATTGTCGCAACGAATGCTACCGCTACGGCAATTGCACCGTATGTTGTCTCCGATACCACTGTTAACTTTACGGTAAACAGAGGAACCGCCTATTGCTTCAAGATGACTGTGATGAACAGCAATACCTTGATCCCGAACTTCACAGTTGGCAATGGAGACGTGTTGAAGACCCAGTATGTGACCCGCATTGGCAACGATTTCTACTATCGTGTATGGGCGATTGGCACGCCTGGACAGAGTGCAGGTGTTTACACCTCGCTGCCGGGCCAAAATGCTGTCAAACATTGCACTGTCAAAGTTGCGTAAGGGTTTCATCTGGAAGAACAGCAACGGAGTGCTTATCGTGAAAATCCAATTGTGGATGCGTTAAAACTGTGTTTATAAGGAAGATCCTGAGACTCCTTTGTGAAAAGGCAGCCCCCCGGACACTTGTCCGGGGGGCTGCTGTGTTTAGCGCTGAATAGGCATGATAAAAACCCCAGTTTCATTCAAGATCAATAAAGAATACTTGCGTAAAAGAAATAGGTTCCAGCGAACGCTGGAACCTAAAGAAAAGCAGCATGTTTTAAAATAATGAAAAAGCTACATGATATAGCCCTGGGTAAGGAGTTTGCAGTGAGAAAATGATTGAATAATGGTTCAGTACTCTCTTTAGGGGGCTACCAGAAGAGATAGGCCCTTATGGGGCCTGTTCAAACCACCCGTTGAAAAGATCGGTCAGATCAGAAACTTTTTAGGAACAGCCTGGGCTATCGTCTCTAGTTTCTTAAAACAATACGCTAAAAGGCGCGTTCAGATCGGAAAAACTTGTGTGGGGTGAATATCATTCTTCTCTAGGCAAGATTGTTATCCGTCCCTACAGGTTTTCTTAAGAGGAGGCCCTAAAAAGAGCGGTGAGATCAGAAACTTTTTGGGGACAGCCCGCAGGCATCCTCTCTAGTTTCTTAAAACAACACTCTAAAAGGCGCGTTCAGATCGAAAAACCTGTGTGGGGTGAATATCATTCTTCCCTAGGCAAGGTTGTTATCCGCTCCTACAGGTTTTCTTAAGAGGAGGCCCTAAAAAGAGCGGTGAGATCAGAAACTTTTTGGGGACAGCCTGCGGCCATCCTCTCTAGTTTCTTAAAACAATACTCTAAAAGGCGCGTTCAGATCGAAAAACCTGTGTGGGGTGAATATCATTCTTCCCTAGGCAAGGTTGTTATCTGCTCCTACAGGTTTTCTTAAGACAACGCTTTAAATGTAGGCAGATATTTGTGTACCAGATCGTAAACGGAACGGGCTGCTGTTTAGGAAGATGAAGGTGTGCGGTGAAAAAAGCTCACCCCCGGACAAACTGAAAAGGATTTATGCAGGTGTGTTGGAAACCGCCGGACATAAGACGGCCGTTCAACGGGTGTTTTTGATTGATTGGAGTATTTGAGGAAAGACAGAGATTTCTTTCCAGCGGTTATCCAGCTGCAGGTTGTACCTCTTTCTGGATGGCGTGGAGCCATCGTCCACTACAAAAACGGATGAAGAAGAGAATTGCGCGGAAAACCCAGTCTGCAAACATGGCTACCCATACACCCATGACACCCATATTTGCCCAAAGAACCAGCACATAACTCAGGCCGATACGGAAGGCCCACATGGAAAAGATTGAGGTCAGCATGGTGAATTTTACGTCGGTGGCGGCGCGCAGTGCATTGGGAAGAGCGAAGGAAATGGGCCAGACAACCATGGCAAAGCTGTGCACCACGATCAATTCTACGGCTATGGAAGCCGCCCCAGGCGATAGATTGTAGATGCTAACAAGCGGGGCGCTAAGTGCGGCTAAAAGAACCGCTAGAACCGCCAAAATTCCATAGTTGATCTTGAGCAAGTATTTGGTGTATTGCTTGGCCTGTTCATGCTCCCCTGCGCCTACACACTGCCCGATGACGGTCACAATTCCCAAACCAATGGCCGTTCCAGGCAGATATTCAAACTGCACGAGGTTGCTTGCCACGGCAAACCCGGCGATAGAGACAGTTCCCAGGGAGGATACCAAACTCTGCACCAAAATTTTGCCAAGCTGAAACATGCTGTTTTCCATACCGGCGGGAATACCGATGCGCAAGATGTTTCGGATCATGTGTGGGTGAAAGCCCAAACGCAAATGTTTGTCCACATGGATCAGATTCTGCGGGTTACGCACAATCACCAGCATAATAATCGCCGCCGTGGCACGAGAGACGAGCGTGGGGATACCGACGCCAGCGACCCCCATATGAAGGCCATAGACGCACAGGGCGTTACCGGTCACATTGATAGCGTTCATACAGAGGGACGTTTTCATAGAAACCTTTGAGTTGCCCATGGAACGGTACAGTGCTGCACAAGAATTGTAGATCGCAAGGAATGGGTAGGAGAGCGCAGAGAGGAAAAAATAGATCTGCGCGTTCCCCATGACATCGGCTTCAATCTGGCCAAAGATGAGATCCAGCAGGGCACGATTTCCTGCTAGCGCCACTGCCATAATGAGTATCGAAAGCAGAAAAGTTGAAAGAAGCAGCTGATTCGCAGCGATGGATGCATTTTTTACATCTTTGCGTCCAATGTACTGCGAACAGACTACAGCGCCGCCGGTAGCGAGGGCAGCGAGCAATTGAATAATCAGTGTACTGATCGAATCCACTAGGGATACACCGGACACGGCAGCTTCACCAACTGCAGCAACCATGACTACGTCGGCCATGCCAACCAGTACCGCAAGAACCTGTTCAACCATCAGTGGGATCAGGAGGCGATAGAGGTCCCTTTTTGTAAACAATACAATCACCTGCATTTAACGAAAATACCGCAAAAGAGCCGGAGTCCCCTGCCTCCGGATTTTTTGCGGTATTTCCAAGATAGGGTCATTTTCCACCAAAAGGGGGAATCCTGTGGAAAATGAAAGGATTCCGTACTTTTATTATACGAGCTTCCTATGAAAACCGCAAGGGAAGCGCCTCTTATGAGAACACAGGGTCAAAGAATCTCGATTGGCTTGAAAACCTAAAAAAAGTACAAAGATCAAAAAATAGTTGTAATTTATTCGTATGATTCAAAATATTTCTGGAAAATAGCTAAAATAATCACACTTCTTTCCAAAAAATCTTCTATGTATCGCACAAGAAAATATTTTATAATAAATAAGACAAAGCCAAACGGATTTCCCAATTCTCTCGCCTAACAGCAAGACGGAAGTTGTAACTCTTTACACCTTCTCCTCAAATTTTTTCCTTCTCTAAAACAATCGAAAAACCGCTCTATCGATGTGCTTCGGTAGAGCGGTTTTTCGTGTATGTTGATCCGGATAAAAATCTACAACACTTGATGTGCTTATATCACTCTCTGTGTTTTTCTTGCGCTGTAACAATTTATTCATATTTCGATCACCTAACGATCACGTTACATTGCTAAACTGATAGTCACGTATAGGGGAACAAGCGGAATCCTTTGCAACCGGCTATCCCGATCTGGCAAATAAAATTGGATCGCTCCGGGCGGCCTTCTTTTTCCATTTGGCTTTCGTTCCCTGAATTTTAGAAATCGGAGGGACGCATATGATTGAGGTGAAAAACCTCACAAAGCAATACGGTTCGAATCTTGCTTTGAACCATATCAGCTTTTCCCTGGAGGAGGGAACCATCCTCGGGTTCCTTGGCCCAAATGGCGCGGGGAAATCTACGACCATGAATATCATCACAGGTTATATCTCCCCCACGGAGGGAAGTATTACCGTGGACGGGTTTGACACCCTGGAAAATCCGTTGGAGGCCAAGAAGCGCATCGGCTATTTGCCGGAAATCCCCCCTCTATATACGGACATGACCGTCAAAGAGTACCTGAACTTTATGTATGACCTGAAGAAGGTAAAACTTCCACGCAAGGAACACATAGAGGAGATCTGTTCGCTGGTCAAGATCGACGATGTGTATCACCGTCTGATTGCCAATCTTTCCAAGGGATACCGCCAGCGCGTCGGCATTGCACAGGCTTTGCTGGGCAATCCACCGGTACTGATTCTGGATGAACCCACAGTAGGGCTCGACCCAAAACAGATTATCGAAATTCGAAACCTCATCAAAGGTCTGGGACGAAAACACACAGTCATTTTAAGTTCCCACATTCTGTCCGAAGTACAGGCCGTATGCGAGCGCGTGATTGTCATCAATCGCGGTTCCATCGTTGCGGACGGCACCCCGGACAGTTTGGCGCACAGCCTGTCCAATGAAAACCGTCTGCTCCTGCGGTTAGAGGGCGAGGAAGAGCCGATCAAATATGCATTGCAGGCGATGAATGGCGTCAAAGAGGTGCTCTCCTACGGAGAAAAGGAGCCCGGTGTATTCGCATTTTCGGTTGAGAGCGAAGAGGGAATCGACTTGCGCCGCTCGGTCTTTGCCTTAGCAGCACGGAACGATTGGCCCATCCTCTCTATGAAGAATACCGATCTCACGTTGGAAGATGTTTTCCTGCGCCTTACCAGCGACCTCTACGCCGATCAAGGGTCGGAGCATTCCTCTGAGATTCTCGATGGAAAGGAGGGGGCGTAATGGGTGCGATCTACAAAAAAGAACTCCAATCGTATGTTACCTCCCCAGTCGGTTATGTGGTGGCGGCGGTATTGTTTGCGTTGTACGGCTTTTATTATTATTCGGTGATGTTGTCCGGTTCCACCTATTATATCTCCACATTTGTCTATAGCAATATGTTTATTTGGAGCATGATGCTTTTGCCGATTTTGACCATGCGGGTATTCAGCGAAGAGCAGAAGAACCGAACCGATCAGGCCCTTTTGACGGCTCCGGTGGGAGTCGGCTCGATTGTTGTGGGTAAGTTCCTTGCGGCTGCGACCGTTTATGCGGCGATCCTGGTGGGCAGCCTGATTCCCGCCGTGGTCATCGGTTTTTTCTCCTCGCCCAATTGGGTGTTGATTCTCGGTACGGTCATCGGTTCCTTCCTGTACGGTGTGGCGATTCTGGCGATTGGCACCTTTGTCTCTGCTCTTACGCAAAGCCAGATCGTGGCCGCGATCGGCACCTTCGGGATTTCCATTCTGTTGGTGGTAATCGATCAGTTGACAGGGATTATCAGCAACGAAGTAGTGGTCAAGATCTTGAACTGGTTGTCCTTCAACAGCCGGTATACCCCCTTTACTACGGGGACCTTTAATCTTGCCAGCATCGTTTTTTTCCTCAGCGTGGCGGCAGTCTTTCTGTTTTTGACTGCACGTAAGCTGGAGAGCAGACGCTGGAGCTAAGGGAGGGATAGCAGATGGACAATGAGAATAAGAATCCTTTGCTGCCGGAGGAAAAGGTGTTTCCGGCAGAAGGGATGAGCGAAACAGAAACGCCGGAAGGTTCTAAGGAAGAGCAATCCTCGGGGGAAATGCCGGTTGCGCCACCGAGTCAAGAGGAACCGGAAGAAGATTTTTCCAGAGAGGAACAAGAGGCTCCAAAATCCGACCTAGAGGCAATCGAAAAGGGGACGTCTGAACAGCTTCCCCCGGAGACGATGGAGCCGCCCATCGCGGAAGACTCCATAAAAAAACAGAAGAAACCCCGCAAGGACAGTCATAAGGGCAAATATCGGGGGATTTCCCTGGCAATGACCGCCGGGTTTCTGGCGGTTATCATCCTTTTAAATGTGGTGGTCAGCCTATTGGGCGAGCGCTATCCTTCGATCAATTTGGACCTCACGGAGGGGCATGTCAACACGCTGTCGGAAAGTGCGGCGGAGATTGCTTCCAATGTGCAGAATCCAACCACAATCTACATCATGGCGAGCGAGGAAATCGCCAAGGCGGATACCCTCTTGGCGGAATATGGAATCAAATACAGTCAAGTCAGTACGCTGGCCGAGAAGATGGCGGAAAAGAACTCCAATATATCGGTGGAATATATCGATCTGGATCAGAATCCGGCCTTTGCTTCGGAGTATAAGGACGACGGCTTGATGACTGCGGATGTGCTGGTGAAAACGGATAAGCGCTATCGCGTGTTGGCGTACACGGATCTATTTGACGTACAGTACAGCCAGACAGGAATGACCGCTTACTCCATGGTGGACAGTGCGTTGGCTTCTGCGGTGAGCTCAGTCAATGCGGACACCCTTCCACTGGCGGTGTTCGATACAGGACACAATGAGATGTTGGACACGACGCTTTATAAGAACATGTTGACCAGCAGCAACTTTGAGACACAGGAGATCAATTTGTTGACGGATGAAATTCCCGAGAATGCACAACTTTTTGTCTTGGCCACCCCTGCAACGGATTATACGCAGGATGAAATTGAGAAGTTGGAGGCATTCTTAAACGACGATGGGAAAACGACCGACCGTTCCTTGTTGGTAACCTTCTATCCCGGTCAGGATAGCCTCCCGAATCTAACCTCGTTCCTAAAAGAGTGGGGCATGGATGTACAGCAGGCTACCCAGGTGATCGAAACCGATCCCAACAGCTATATCACCAGCGATCCATCCTATCTGCTGGCAAATCAGGGAAGCGACATCACCCTCAGCCGGGCAACACCGGATTATGGGTATCTTTTGATGCCGCAGAGCTGCCCGATTCAGCTGCTGTTTGACAGCCGCAATGGAATCACTACGCACGTACTTGCAACAAGCGGCAGCACAGCGTTCCCCTATGATGGAACGGAGGAAAGCATCCGCAATCCACAGACCGGCGAGCAGACTTTGGCAGCACTTGCACAAAAGACCATCACGGCTGGAGACCAAGAAGCTACCGCCAATGTAGTGGTTCTGGGAAGCACCTTTATGTTTGTGGACGGCATCATCAATTCCAACACATTTGGAGATGGTAAATACCTCACAGATCTTTCGAAATACGTAACCGGAACAGAAGGGGAGACAGCGGCGGTAGAGACCAAACAGGTACAGACCTCGGTAGCAGATATTTCGATGAGCCTTTTACAGGTGATGGTTTTCGGATTGGGCGTGTTTACGGTTCTGATCCCGTTGATTGTCGTGGTGATTGGTATAGCCGTCTATTATAGAAGGAGGAGGTTATAATGAAACCGGCGACCAGGAATCTGCTGATTCTCGGCGTGTGCATCGTTGCGCTGGGGGGAGTGTTGGCCGCTTTGATGCTGACCGGCGGCACGACCGAGGCGTCCACTACGGCCTCTTCGTCGCAGGACATTGCACTTTTAAATCGGGAAGAAGCGGAGGTTGCCTCGATTGAGGTGACCAATACAAACGGGGTATTCACGATCGTGCCTTCGGAGGAACAGCCGGAGGACAGTGCAGCGGGCACGAGCTCCGCTGTACTGTCCTCGGAATCCACGGAGAGCGCCAGCGCAGTATCTTCGGAGTCTGAGCCGGAGATCCATTTTACCATCCAGGAATTGGAAGGGCTTCCACAGGACAGCTATGCGGTTAAAACCGCGGCGCAGGGTGGCTGGCAGCTCTTTGCCACAAAGAAGATCGGCACGGTCAGCAACCTCACGGATTTTGGCCTGTCTACTCCGCAGGCGACCGTGAAAGTTACTTTTAAGAACGGAGATACCTACGGGTATGAGATTGGGAATGCCTCTGTGGAGGATAGCACGGCTTACTATGTGCGTGGACAGACCGGGGAGGACATCTATGTGGCCAGCGTTCCAATGGCATATTTGCAGGATAAAACCGGCTTTTTGTCCCGCCAGGTATTGGATTTCAGCAGTCTCAAGGCCGATGCTGCCGCGCCGTTCCGTAAGCTGGTGTTGAGCGGTACGGCGGTTGCGGAGCCAATTACCCTTCAGCAGGGGGAAGGCACCCTATATTTGATGACAGAGCCGAAAAGGATGGAGGCGGATTCGGAAACGGTGACCTCCTTGACCGATCTGTTGTCTTATTTGACGGCTGGCGGAGTAGAGGCATTACACCCCGACGCGGACGCCCTGCGGGAGTATGGCTTGGAAAACCCGGCCAATGTTGTTCAGATGACCACGGCGGATGGGACGGAATACACGCTCAAGGCGGGGGCGGAGAAGGATGGAAACCGCATGGTGATGTTGGACGGTGTAGATATCGTATATCGAATCATGGACGATAGCCTGATTCCATGGACAAGCCTGACAGAGCCGTTTGACGTGCAGAGCAAAGTCCTTTTGACAAGGAATGTGGAAGCTGTACAGACGCTTTCGATCGAACTGGATTCGAGCGAAACATATCGTTGGAATGTCACCCGCACAAAGGATGAGGAGAAATCCACGGACGATACCACATATTATAACTATACCGTAGCGGATGCTTCTGGAACCACAAAGGATTACACCGCGTTTACAAATCTCTATCAGGTGTTGACCAGTGAGACCGTTTTGGAGGACGCTGGTGACACGGAGCCTACCGGTACGCCGCTCTTCCGGGCGGTTGTCGAATACTACGATGGTGCACTGACCAATACTTTGGAATTCTATCCGGATGGAGAGCGCAATTGTGTGGTGGTTTTGGATGATGTGGTTCGAGGGAGCGTTCCGAGAGGAGACATCGATACCTTACAGGAAGCGTTGGAAGGAGCCGTACAGTAAGGCGCATTTGACCATATTGATAGAAGTTCAGGCAGAAACGGCCCCAACAGAGCATTTTGCTTTGTTGGGGCCGTTTGGCGTTTATTGGCAAAAATATGGATTGTCTCCCGTTCGCATTGAAAACTTTTGGCCGGAACCCATGGGGATTTTACTTATTACGATCGAGAAAATTTGCAGGAGCTGCCAATCGAGGAGGAATAGCAAAGACCCCCGACTTTCTGGAAAAAACCGGTTCCCTTTTCTTTGGTATGCGATGGCACATCCGGCCCAAGGGGAGTATCCAAAGAACAGGAAGAAAAAATCAATAGCAAGGCCGAAAAGCCTCCCTTTTCAAATACATTGGAAAAGGAACAAATTTTGAAATAGGGGACTGAAACCGCATGACAGATGGACAAATGATGTTCCCTGTGTGCTGCATTAGAAAGGATCTGCCGAGGGGGAACCTTTGATAAATGGTTCGCAGGGAAGTTTCATCTCGCAGGAAAAGCCCTGACCGGGGGCTGTGTGCGCGATAAATTGTCCGCCATGGGCCTCCGTTATGCGCCGAACCAAAAACAATCCCAATCCGTGGGCACGCTTTGGCGCATAGGGGGCATTCAGAAGGTTTTCCAATTTTTGCGGATCGGCTCCAACGCCGTCATCGTACACACAAATTAGGCAGAAGCCGTCCTCCCTGCGAACGGCTATTCGGATCGCGCAACCCTGCGGATTGTGCAGAACACTGTTTTGGAGAAGGTTTGTCAAGGCGCGCAGAAGCAGCCGCTCGTCCCCCTTCAGCTGAATGGATTCGTCTATGGCTTCGAGTTCGATGCCGCAGGGATTCTCCGGCATGGCATTCATAAAATCCGTAACCGTGCGGCGAACAAGCTTGGCGGCTCGCAACAGCCGATATTCCAGAGGCTGCATGTCGTATTCCAAACGCGATACAAGATTCAGATCGCTCACCAGGTCGCGTAGGCGAATTCCCTGACGGCAAATCACAGCAGCTTGCTCCTGTTCCTGTGGAGGGAGTGCCGGATCGTCCTGCAATTCACCTGCATAACCGAGGATGACCGAAAGCGGGGTACGGATGTCGTGGGAAATACCGGCAATCCAGTTTGCGCGCGCTTCGTCTTTTTTTCGGAGGGCGGCATCCCGGCGCTGTAATTCACCCGAAGCCGCGTTGATTCCAGCGGCTACTTCGCGGAGGCTGCCGCGTTCTGCAAGTTGAACCGCTTCCCCATGGGCCAGACAGGAAAGGCCATGGAGAATGGGCCGTACTGGCCGCACCGTCCACCAACAGAGAAACGCATAGAGAAGAATGGCAACCAAACTGTTTCCGATCACAAATAACACGAGGTATTGAAAGAGGGTTCGGACATCCGATTCTGCAAAGTCGAGCGTGTAGCGCATGTAGGCCCCTTTTGGATACCCCGTCACCACGAGACCATCTGGATGCGCCCAGCAAAAGACCGGATAATCCTTTAAGTAGTATCGGGTGAAGCCAGCGATCTCCTTTGGCGTATAGGAGAGGGGAATCTCTGGAGGAAGATCCAGAGACCAGACCACTTTTCCCCGATCATCCAACAGCATGGCCCAGGCGCCATGCTCCTGCAGTTCTTTTGTCACAGATGGGGCCAACTGATATTGTCCGTCCCGTTGAACCAACCCTTCTACAGCCACTCGGACCGTTCTTGAGGGGGAAAAGTCCGTCTCCCCTTCATGTGTGTCGTACAGAACGCGCAGATAAATGGATAGTCCCGCGATATTGGCAATCAAAAAAACCATGACACAGACAAAAAGCCCAATCAAAAAACGGCCTAAAAAACGCCGGATACTCTTCATGGCGGTCGCCTCCTGTGAAAAATAGCCCACCGGGGCCGCCACCGCGCCGGCCGACGCGGTGTCTGCGAACACAGTTCGCAGGAAAGACGGCGGCTTTAGGCCGCCGCTTTGCGGCCCCTGCCCCATCAGTCTGCGCGAGAAGCCACTTGCAGCTTGTATCCCAATCCACGTGCAGTCAATAGATATTGGGGATGGGAAGGGTCCTCTTCCAGTTTTTCACGCATGCGGCGGATATGAACCATCAGCGTGTTTTCATATCCATAGAGATCGTCCCCCCAGGCGGCTTGGCAGAGCGAATCGCTGGTTACGATGCGATTCCGGTTCTCATAGAGCTTCTTGAGAAGTGCAAGCTCCTTGGCGGTGAGGGTCCACTCCCGGCCATCCAAAGCTTGGACAAGTGAAGCCCCCAGGTCGACCGTGCGGTTTCCCAGGGCAAATACCGGAAGCTGTTCCTGTTGGATGGGCACATAGACGCGCCGCAGGATGGCGGTGATGCGCAAGGTCAGTTCCTTTGGAAGAAATGGTTTGACAAGGTAGTCGTCCGCGCCCATTCCCAGGCCGATCAGCCGGTCTTCATCTTCTCCGCGCGCGGTGAGAAAAATCACGGGGAGGGGCGAGACGGCACGCATCTGTTGTAGTAGGGAAAAACCATCCCCGTCCGGTAACATAACGTCCAAGACGGCCAAGTCTGGGCGGACTGCGCGCAGTTGTTCCATCGCACGGGCACAGTCCGGCGCCAAAAAAATACGCGTGAAGCCCTCTCGCCGAAGGATCTCGTCCACCATGCGCAACAGCTGCGGCTGATCGTCCACTACCAAGATCTTCTTTTCTTTTAATGCATCCATTGTTGTTCCCCGCTTTCTGTCCAGCGAATCGGCCGGGAAAAGCCTGATCGGCAGGTATCCTTATGGAATTGCCAGATTTGTTTCCTTGTTTTTCACCATGGGCCCGTCCCTAGGCGGACCTTTCTTTAGTGGCGTGCCTTTATTATACCACATGCGCGCGGATGGTTTCATCCCAAGGGATGTATTGTAAGTTTGCTGTAAGGTTTTATGAAGCTTTCTGTAAGGCAGAGGGTATATGCTTTCATCATCCTAGAAAAAAGGAGGCGGCCCGTATGGAGCGGATGAAGAAAAGATTTGGAATTCTGGCGCTGGTTGCCGTAGTAACCCTTGCGTTTGTTTTGGTGAGTGCGTTTGCCAGCCGGATGGTATATCAGAATAGTCTTCCTGCGTATTACGCAGAGATCGCTTAGGGGGAAGTAAAGATGGAATCGATTGTACACACAGAGGGACTTTCCAAAGAATATAACGGTGTGTTCCGCGTAAAGAATGTAGATTTGCAGATCCGAGAGGGCGAAGTATACGGCTTCTTGGGGCCAAACGGTGCAGGGAAGTCCACCACAATGAAGATGCTGCTGGGGCTGGCCAAGCCGACAAAGGGAACGGTACACCTTTTTGGCAAACAGATGAATGAGAAAAATCGGGTGGAGATTTTGCGGCAAACGGGCGCGCTGATCGAAGCGCCGGCATATTATGGGCATCTAACGGGTATGGAAAACCTGCGTGTCATGCAGAAACTGTTGGACATCCCAGAAAAGAATTTGAGAGAGGCTCTGCACATTGTGCGTTTGGAAAATCAGGCCGACAAAAAAGTAAACCATTATTCTTTGGGAATGAAACAGCGCCTTGGAATCGCCATGGCGCTGATGCGTTTTCCAAAGCTGCTGGTACTGGATGAACCGACCAATGGCCTGGACCCCGCTGGAATCGAGGAGATCCGGGAACTCATCAAAGCGTTGCCACGGCAGTATGGCATGACCGTGATGCTCTCGAGCCACTTGTTGGCCGAGGTAGACCAAATGGCAACTGCGGTCGGGATTATCGATCATGGAGAACTGATTTTCCAGAACAGCTTGGAAGTATTGCGTCAAAGAAGCGCCCATTATGTGGCGGTCCGGACGCAGGACGCAGAAGAGGCAGCGCGCTTGTTGGAACGGTATTGTCCCAAACGAGAACATGGCTGGTTGCTTTTGGAAAACGTGAGTGACGCGGCGGTGGCACAGATCAACCAGCAGTTGGTTTGCAGCGGGATACAGGTGTACCGAATTGAGGAGCGGCAGCGCAGCTTAGAGGAAATTTTCCTCGATCTGACCGGAAAGGCGGGAGCATTATGATGCGGTATCTGTCGTTGGAATTTTATAAGATTCGGCGCCGTGGTATTTTCTTAACTGCGTTATTTCTCTGTGGGGCAGAGGGGGCGTGGACCGCCTATTCCGCACAACAATATCTGGAGGAAAACGGTACCCATTTGGTTTGGAACAACCTATTTACGAATTTGGCACTCCTGCATGGCCTTTTCCTCCCCATGGCCATCGCGGTACTTGCCAGCCGTATCTGCGATATGGAGCATAAAGGGGACACCTGGAAGCTGCTCGGCACAGCAGCAGAGCCAATGAACCGGCTGTACCTCTCCAAATTCTTATGTGCGTTTCTGATTCTAACCTTTACCCTAACGGTAGAGCTCGCCGTTCTAATTGTATTTGGTATTTGGAAGGGATTCCCTGTACCAATTCCAACGGACTTGGTACTGCCCATCTATTTTGGAACGCTTCTTGCGAGTGTGTTTGTGCTGGCTTTACAACAGTGGGTTTCGATGGCGGTCTCCAATCAGTTGGTAGCGTTGATCGTTGGCATGGCTGGCGCATTTCTGGGGTTTGTAGGAGCGCTATTTCCCGCACAAGTGCGGATCGTGTTTCCCTGGTGTGCCTATGCCGACCTCTCCTGTGTACAGACGGTTCCGTTGGGAGAACATGAATGGGCGTATATCGCGATAAGCCCCAATTTGTTTCCATCGCTATTGGTGTGTGCTGTGGGAGTGCTTGTATATTTCCTGGGGAAACACCACCTGTGCAGAAAAGAATTTTAGGAGGGGAAGGTCATGTTAAGACATGCAGTTGTGGCCGAATGCCGTAAGCTAAAGGGATCGTGTATCTGGTTGGCATTCCTGTTTTTACCTGCATTCAGCGTCTTTGTGGGAAGCGCGAATTTTTCCATGAATCGGGATATTCTCACAAAAGAATGGCAAAGCCTTTGGACCCAGGTTAGCCTGTTTTATGGAGATCTGTTTTTGGCGGTCCTGCTATCGATCTATGCTGCCTATGCATGGCGTTTGGAGCACCTCAACCACAATTGGAACAACCTGATGACAGCTCCTGTACCCGTACGGAATATCTTTTGGAGCAAATTTCTGGTGATTGCGGGCCTAAGTTTCGTAACACAGGTATTCTTTTTTGCACTATACTTGGCGGCGGGGTTCTATTTTGGATTTCAATCGTCCATTCCGCCGGATGTGGTCCGTTGGTTTCTATGTGCTTGGTTTGGTTCCCTTCCCGTAGCGGCCATGCAACTTTTCTTTGCCATGCGTATCCGAAGCTTTGCAGTACCGGTGGGAATCGGATTCTGTTGCAGCGTAGTAGGGTTCCTATTGGCGGTTAAGGGCTGGTGGCCAATTTTCCCCAACGCCCTTTTGATTGCAGGAATGGGCTCGGTCAGTCAGGAAGCATTGGGAGAGGTGGACATGGGGATTTTCTTTGTAATGTGTGCTATGTTTACGGTAATATTCTGTGGATTGTCCCTGCTGGTTTTGAAGCGGACAGATGTCAAAAGCTGATTTGAGGTTCCTATTTCGATTGGACAAGGAGCCATCCAAAGGACGTATGTACAACCATTCCTTCTATTGCGTTCCAAGCCCCAAAAGGGATAGAAGCTCTTTTGGTCGATGCAACAGTTTGGTTTGTCTCAGAAGAACGGCCGCAAAGTGCAAATGCCAGATCGACTGCCAGCACACCCAATGTGCAAGGATTATGGCAAAGCTTTGGCCTGTACGGGCTTGCGTACAGAAACCGCCACAACATAGGGAACGGATTCCTGTATGCTTATTCATTTGACACGGTTCCCCGTCTCATTTTTGTTATTCCAACTGTTCCAATTCTCCGAAGGAAAGGGCAAGTGCTGAATGGAACGCACCTGCATGGGCCCGCTTTTGCCTTGCCGGATATAAAACTTGTGCTATTTTTTCATCGGAGAAATTGTCAGGAGAGCCCGAGGGCCTTTGTTGAGAAATACAAGAAAAGGCTTGACCGATCAGACGGGATAAAATGAAGCGCCCCTGGCTGCGTGGCAAAAGAAAGCTTGCTTTAGAGCCCTATCTTAAGAAAACCTGTAGGAGCGGATAACAATCTTGCCTAGGGAAGAATGGCATTCACCCCACACAGGTTTTTCCAATCTGAACGTGCCTTTTAGCGTATTGTTTTAAGAAACTAGAGAGGATGTCTGCGGGCTGTCCCTAAAGAAATTCTGATCTCACCGCTCTTTTATGGTGCGCATTTTTTATTTTAGTGGATGGATACCTGTTGGTTGTGATCTTCTATTGGAAAATGCTGCCCAGCTGTCAAGAGTATGACAGCTGGACATTTTTTCTCCGGAGCACAGGGCCCAAGCGAAAATTCCTATGGCAGTTTTTCCGCGCGAATCCGTGTAACAACCACACGTTTCGTTTGGAGGCAGGCGGTTTCTTCTTAGGCGTGTATTCCGGAAGGACCCTGCGCACATGGGAGGGAGTTCTCTCTTTTTAAATATGATGGCGGTCCCCGAATTCGGATGAAAATGATACTATGACCTCTGTAGGAAAAAGAGGAAGGGAAGCGATGATTTTCAGCAGTGGTCATAGTTTATCCAATCCATTCCCGGTTGCGTACGTTACTGAGCCAAGGGGTTCGTCGGTCGTGAAGGCCTTTAGGCAGACATTCCCAAGGGTTAAGTTGTGAATACCGCTGGAAACATACGTCGATTCCTGAAAATCTGCGAGATCCAGCCAAGTTCCATTGGACCCGCGGAGAAAACTTTGGCCAGGTGCGATAGCGGCGTCTGAAAAGATTCCATTGCAGGGACCGTTGCCCTCACACGCGATCGGATAGATGGGGCCGTTGGAATCTGTCAACCCGTTGCTCGTGGGGTTTTCCAACTTTACAACAATCGAGAAGGGTTCCCCGCTCTGGATGGAAACAGGTTGTTGTAACGCGATTGTATGGTAACCGGCATAGGGCTCCCAACCTTTTTGTTCTTTGAAAAAGGCGGGCACACCGCTATCTGGAACGTCGGACTCCTGTAGGCCGGTGTATACTTGAATGGAATACTGAGCGTCCGGCATGGTCGTATAGAAAGAGACCGCTTGAATCGACTGCTGTCCTGTTGCAGTAAATACATTGGCCATCGAAACTGGAGCGGTTGGCTTGTCTCTGATACCGACCGTAGTATTCCATCCCGTACCGTCATACTGGTATAGGTGGTCATAAGACGGATCGGCGGAGGCAATGAACTGGCAGGTCTCTGAGATGGAAGAATCTTCATAGGAGAGATAGAAACAGCCGTCCATTCCCCAATGGTTTCCCCAATTATTGCGGATGAGCCATCCGCCGTCATTGGAGGGCATATTGCCGGTAGGCTCTCCATTGGTCCAGCTGGTGCAGAATGATTCCTTTGGGATGGTGTCGTTCCAGCCGATAATCTGTACCTCATGGTTCACGGCTACACGGTTGGGACCGTTATAAGCTTGGGCGACAATTTGTTCCCCGTTCGGGAGTGTATACGTGTTGTATTGATTGGATGCATAGGCAACTACAATACAGGAGCCTTCTAAAAGAGCTTGCTTAATCGCATTGCCATTGAGATTTCCAAAGGAGTCCCTAGTGGGAAGATAGTTGCTTTCTACTAAACGGTAAGGGGCCGTAAAATGAAAGGTTTCTGAGACATTTCCGTAAAGGGCAGTATACGCGTCCTTAAGCGCAGGAGTACCAAATGAATCGATCTCTGTGCCAAAATATTGATAGGATTCCGGGTAAGGCACGACCTCTTCCGTCTGTACGCCGATTCGTGCGAGCGTAGCGGTTGCAAGGAACGTGTTTCCGCCGAATTCATACCATGGATACCAATAGAAACGGGAATCATTGGATGGATAACTCCAGGGATGGAAGGTGTCACCGGCTGTGCCATCCTCTGGCGTGTGCGGATTGGCTGCGCCGTTATAAGCGAAATAAGCCAAGTGGCGGGGAGAAAATACAGTGGTGTCCTCCGGATATAAGGAGGATTCCGCAGAGCCAACCGCGGCAAACGCCCAACAAGTGCCCCAAGCAGCTTGGTTGCGGACAGCCTCACAGATTTCCTGTTGTTCCCGCAGGTCATAACAGGACGGAAACGAGGCAGTCGTGCGTGTAAGCAAGGGGGAAGATCCTCCCTGCAAAAGGTAAGAGGGGTCGATAGGCGGCTGTACATACCCCGGTGAAACACTTTCCAGTCGGCTTTCTAAATCGTCCGGGGAGGAGAGATTCTTGGAAGTCGCCACGCGACTGGGAGCAAACTCCGTCGATCCATCAGCTGAATGGTTGCCAGCGTAGGAGGAAACGGGCGCAGGAATCAAGGCAATTGTCGAAATTGCCAATACGACGGACAAAATTTTGCTGCCCGCTTTCAAAAGCGATGGCAAAAGGGTCACACTCCTCTGTATATAATCTGGAACAGATCCCTTTGATGCAAGTCCACGTTCTCAGGATATGTGAATGAAGATCCTTTTGTGACACATTCTGTCCGTTTTTCTACAGGAAGATAAAAGAAAGGAATTTTTAGAAAATTTCTTAGAAAGAGAGAAACACATTGTGTGTTTTATAAAACAAACAGCCAGATACATGTATAGTATACATATACCTGGCTGTTCGTTTTTCATGCACAATTTAAGCCCGTCAGGAAGATTTCTCCGTGGGGAGGATGAGGGACCACCCAGAGATGCCGGACGCACAGCGCCTTTCGCGCCTACAGAGTTCCCTGTTATCGGTAACCGATCCCTTGATTAAATATCGGTTAGTTTTACTCTTCCCATAATACAATTCTGATGTTCACCTATCCATTCCAGACGTACAACGTCTTTCATACCTATGGTAATTCCTACGGAAGTTCCCTGCTGTCGATTGCTGGACACTTGATTCGAATACCCATTATTTTTACTCTTTCTACAACTTAATTCTTATGTCCACCTATCATAAACGGATACATCGTGTCTTTCGCGCCTACGGCGTTTCCTACGCTGGCTCTCTTCTACCAGCGGTTGCTTAATCGAATGACTTATGCCCTTCGCTGGTATCCAATATTCAACCAATGGTCACCGTATAGTGTTTCACTGCATTCTAACCCGGCAGGGTCGTATAGACGCCCATACCCTAGCCCGGTGGACGCACAGCGTCTTTCGCGCCTACGGCGTTTCCTACGCAGGCTCTCTTCCAGCAGCGGTTGCTTAATCGAATGGCCGATGTTTACGGAAGTTCCCTGCCATTGACTGTTAGGCCTTGATTGGATACAAGCTACTTCACTCTTTGTATAACATGATTCCGGTATTTATCGATTATTGCCGGATTTCTACAGTGGAAATAGTTTTTATGCCGCCCCTAAGAGTTTGCCTGCGCTCTTCCAGCTGTTGCTACATAAATCGTCACCATACCATACATTCCTATACCTTGTAAAAAGTTTGACCCAGCAGGGGTTATCCGCATTCTCGTTTGCGAACACTCCTGCTGGGTCATATGGGTGGAATATCTCTGCTTGGGCTTTCCTATGTATTCGATCCTATGGGGGCAAATCATCTACATACGATTAGGATATACATTTACATGTAGAAAAGCTATCCGTCAGAGTCGTTCCATATTCCTTTTTCTTTCCGAAGCCTTATAGTTACAATCACCGTATAGTGCTTCACCGCATTCTAACCCGGCAGGGTCGTATAGACGTCCATACCCTAGCCCGGTGGACGCACAGCGCCTTTCGCGCCTATGGCGTTCCTACACAGGCTTTCTTCCATCAGCTGTTCTTGATCGAATGGCTTATGCCCTTCGCAAGTTACTCGACATTCAACCAACGGTCACCGTACAGTGTTTCACCGCATTCTGACCAGGCAAGGTGGTGTAAACACCTGTGTTCTGGCACGGTGGACGCACAACGTCTTTCGTGCCTAGGGTATTGCCTACGAAACTCTTTACTATTGGTTACTGGGTTCGATTGGATGTAGTTTACCTTCTCGTTGTTCAGAATAGATTTGGTACTCAGCCGATTGTAACTGTGCAGTGTTTGACTGCATTCTGCCCCGGCAGAATCGTGTAGACGCCTGTGTTCTGGCCCGGTGGATGTGTAGCGTCTTTTGCGCCTTTACGTTTCCTACGCTGGTGCTCTTCCATCAACGGTTACTTGATCGAATGGCTTATGCCTTTCGCAAGTGTCCGCCATTCAACCAATGGTCACCGTACAGTGTTTCACCGCATTCTGACCAGGCAGTGTCGTGTAGATGCCTGTGTTCTGGCCCGGTGGATGTGTAGCGTCTTTTGCGCCTTTACGTTTCCTACGCTGGTGCTCTTCCATCAACGGTTACTTGATCGAATGGCTTATGCCCTTCACTGGTGCCCGGCATTCAACCAATGGTCACCGTGCAGTGTTTGACTGCATTCTGCTCCGGCAGTGCCGTGTAGACACCTGTGCTCTGGCCCGGTGGACGCACAGCGTCTTTTGCGCCTCCGGCATTCCATGCGTTGGTGCTCTTCCACTAGCGGTTACCCGATCAAATAATTTATGCCCTTCGCTGGTATCCGGCATTCAGCCAATAGTCACCGTACAGTGTTTCACCGCATTCTAGCCAGGCAGGGTTGTATAAATACCCGTGCCCTAGCCCAGTGGACGCACAGTGCCTTTCGTACTTTCAGCGTTTCCTACGCTGGCTCTCTTCCAGCAGCGATTACTGGATCGAACGACTTATGCCCTTCGCTGGTATCCGACATTCAATCAATGGTCACCGTGCAGTGTTTGACTGCATTCTGCCCCGGCAGGGTCGTGTAGACGCCCGTACTCTGGCCCGAGGTGCCGGTTGCATAGACTCTGTAGTAGTAATCGTTTCCAACCTTTGCCACATACTGCGTCTTGAGAACGCTGCCATTGCCTACCGTAAAGCTCGGCGTCTGGTTGTTTCCATTTACCACCGTCATCTTGAAGCAATAGGCCTGCCCGTGTTTCAGAGTAAAGTTCACCGTCGTATCGCTGTGGACATAGGCGTTCACAATATTCTGCCCAGCAGCTACGATACCGGCCGTACCATATGTATTAGATGGAGTGGAAATGCTGGTGGAACCCTTTTTACCGCTGGATGTTTGACCAGCAAGGACAAGCTGCTCCTTTGCTTCTTTGGCACTGTAATAGACTGCTGCATATGCCTCTCCTGTCGCGTTGGGATCTTCGACGGTTGCACGAAGTAAGTTGATCTGCGCCTGCATGGCGGCGGCACTTGTTGCGGTGTATTTGGACAGATCCAGCTGTTCCAATTCGGCCAAAAGCTCAAGAAGCTCTGCCTTACTTGGAATTCTTCGCAGCTCCAAAAGTACCTTTGAGAGAGCTTCTGCAGCGTCGTCCACTTGCTTCTGGCTGGCATCCGTATCATCCATCACAGTCTGAGCCTCTTCGATCGCTTTACAGAGTATTTCTTCACTACCTTCAACGTAATGATCGATTTCTTCCAAGATGGCTTTTGCTTTAGTTAGCACAGTATGCAGCCCGCTCTTGTCGGCCTGGTGGATCAACCCAAGCATGGCATCATAAAGATTCTGCCAAGCCTTCTCAACATCAACCGCCAAGGCGTCGTTTCCATCGTCATAGACTTCTTGGGCGGCTTCCAAAGCAGCTTGGAAAGTCTCTACGGTTTCGCTGGTAAATTCGCTTGTGTCGATACTCTCGGCCAATTCGATCAGGTTGCCCAATTCGGTCAGGTCACCCTGCTCAAAGGATAGATAGTGCAATGCGTCTAGCAGCTTTGCCCAAGCTTTGTTGACCTGTTCTTGGGTAGAAGCAGTGTTTTCATAGATGGATTTTGCCTGTTCAAGCGCTCTGTCAATCGCCTTTTGGACGCTCTCAACCGCATTTGCATATTCATCGCCTTCTACCAGATTTTCTGCAATTGCAATGGTCTGCCTTAGAATGGTTTTGTTTACCATATCAAAGGCAAAATGCAGATGGGAGTCTGTGTCCGGCATGATATAGGTATAAGTGACACGATTTGGAGTGAAGTCTACCGTCTCGCCGTTCACACGGGCTTCCAGGAAGGATCGGTCTTCGCCCAACGGTGTGAAGGCAAAAGTAATTGGGTCGCCTGCCAATATATGGGTAGCATAAATGCCATCTGCATCGACTAGGGGCTCTGTGTCGGAGGTAACCACAAGATCTACGCCTGGGCCATAGCCAGCGATCAGTAGGCGGGGAAGCCGTTCAAATTCCGCTACAATGGTGACGTCCTCATTGGGCATCACAAACCGATTGTTGTCTATGGAGACGGTTTCACCGCTTGCGGTGCGGTAGGCCAGGGACTTGAGATGGTAGTTGGGGTCTGGATTGGCGAATACGTCTACCATTTCCCCTGCATTTGCAGTGGTACGGGTCAATTTAATGGCCCCGCCCTCGGCTTGTTCAGCCGCAATATGGTGTACATCATTGAGTAAAATGGCCGCAAGGCTGAAGTTGCCATACCGTTCAGAGGAAACCGATTTGTTGTAGATGCGAACCTGTACGTCCTCAACAGATCGATAGGTTAACGTAAACATGCCGTACTGGACGGGCTCAAAGACTTGATATTCATAAGATGCAGTCTTATCCCCCGAAGTCATTTCGACAATCATGTCCGCATTCCAGTTGCCGATGGTGATCTTGGCCTCATGGCGGTTATCCCCTCCCGGCAATGTAAAGCTAACGCCGTTGTTCACATCTTCCACAACCAAGTATGGTTTTTGATTTTTCATGCTGGGGGTGGGGGTACCATCTGTGAAGGAATAGACGGTGTTGTACTCGCTGTTGTTAACACGATGCGGTGCCTTTTCTGTGTCAAAGATCGTGAAATCCTGAATAGATGGCTCCACATTTTTGCGCTCATAGGCGGGTTTGCCGTCCACACTGTTGAACAGAATCCAGTCTTTGCCGCCTTCTTGTGTCAAGTTGATTGCATCTGGAAGCGTATTGGTAAACCGGATATTGAAGTCATTGTCAACAATCTCTGGTTCATCCGGCTCAGGAGGCTGATTTCCTGTGTCAGACAATGTGACAGCACCCAATGCAATGCTGCCCGCAGTTCCGGAGGACGCGAGGGACTGGTTCAACACCATCCGGACTTCGACTGGGTCGTCAGGGTTCTCAGCCCAGTAATCGATGCCAATTTTATGAACTTCCCATCCATTGGTATTGCCATAAGTGGTACTATAACACACTTTCCCACCGATGAGCAGCTGAACTTCGCATGCGCCTTTCCAGGAACCCGCATAGAGGTTGACATGCTGTACAGTATCAGCAGTAGGCAAGCGGAAAGCGAAGCCGGCCTGTCCTTCCGGACCGCGGCAGGTAATGGCCCACTGGTTCTTCGGCTGAGTTCCGCCGGCCGCATCACTAGCGGTAAAGTTGAGCTGCATATCTTTTGCGACGTCCACAGCCAAAGGAGTATCGTCGGAAACCAGCCGGCGGAAGTCCGTGATGACATTTTCGGTGTCTTTCTTGGCATAGTCGTCGACGTATTTTGTTGGGAACTGTGCCCAGTCCTTTGTCCCCTCTGCAGTGAGGTCAACCGTTGTGCCAGAGGCGTCTTCCATGGTTCCGACCGCATAGTCATTGGTCGGCTCTGGAATGACCGCATCTGTCTCTGCCAAAGTTACCGCAGGCAGGCCGACGCTCCCACCGACACCGCCCGTGTTGGACTTCACAAGAATCTGACGGACGATCATTTCATCGCTGGGGTCTGGAAGTTGATAATCCAGGCTGATCTTTCGAACGTCCCAGCCATCACTCCCGCCATAGGTTGTGGAGTACTGGACGCTGCCATTGACCAGAACATCCACCCTTGTGGTAGCATTCCACGAGGATACATATAGATTAGCATGTTGCATCTTCTCACTGTAAGGCAGCTGGAATTCGAAACCCGCTTTTCCTTCGTCTCCGCGGGAAGTGATACAGGCCTTACTGGTTGGTTGCGTATCCTTTGCATCACTGGCTACATAGGAAAGGGGCATGTCGGTCGCATGATCGACGCCGCCCTCCACCAGACGGCGCAGGCCGGTGATGGTATTTTCGGTATTCTTCTTGGCATAGTTGTCCACATCATCTGCGTTGAATTGCGCCCAATCCTTGGTGCCTTCTGCTGTAAGGTCTACTGTTGCACCCATGGCGGAGGTCATGGTGCCGGACACATAAGGTTGCTCGTCATAACGAAGGGATAGAACCGTGACAGGTTCGACGATTTTCACGGTTTCACCACCATACGACGCTACGATGGTCAATTCACCATTCTGGTCCAGAGCAGGTACGGTAGGACACAGTACAGAACCGTCGTCCATTAGGCCCGTCTCAAAGCCGTTCATCGAGCTGGAAAACGTGAATGTGGTACCGTAGATGGGGCCGATCACGTCGAAATGCAATGCCTTGCGCAGGGCTTCGAAGCCGGTATTGCCGTTCAGAATGGTATCGCGGACCGCTTCATAATCGGCATAGGCGCGTTCACGCGCCGTACGCGGTGTCTGTTCAGGCACTTCACTGAGGACATCGCTTAACGGCCCTTCTTTTCCATCCGTTACTCCGGAAATTGCGACGTAATAACGCGTATAATTCTCCAGACCTTCGATCACATACGGAAGGGTAGCCGTAGAGCGAAGTTCGGACAAATTCGCTTGGCTCGTACCGAAATAAACATTGTAACAGTCGTAACGGTCGGAAGCGTCAGCCGATACGGTGATGGTTCCATTTCCAGATTCAATGGAGACATTTGGAACTTCTGGGGGCAGTGGAGAACCGCCAGATTCGAGAATGATTCCCTTGATAGAAACAGACCCGGTACCTTTGGAGGCACGCTCTGCCGCGTATTCCACCAGCAGATGACGGTCCTTATCTCCGCCCGCGCAGTAAGGAATTTCTACCACATAGGTGCGTTCCTCGGCATCGCCGTACAAGGTCCGGCTTACACGCGGAGCGCTGGCATCGGACAGTGCCGCCGTCAGAGTAGCAGAGGTGCCTTGCACGCCAACAATCAGTTTTACCGTTTGGCTAGTGTTGGTTGCCGGAACCGTGAACATAAAGCCCTCTTGCCCGAGCGAATAAGTGCCCTTGGAGAGACTTTGTGCTCCGGCGAAACCGAGAGCTTCCATCTCCGCGCTGTTGGAATATGTAACAGGACTTTGGCTGCTGTCAGCGCGGAAACCAACTGTATTGACATTTTTAATAAGTCCTGCTCTTTTACCGGCCTGGTACAGAAGTCCGTCGTCTATGGATGGGTCCTGTTCTGTGCCAAAGATCACATAGTCAACAGCGTTGGCATCCAACGCTTCTTTTGTCAGGGAATCGTCGTCAGAGCGGAACGGATGTGCTGCTGCATCCAGATAGGGTTCCTGCTCATCCTCCACGCCATCGATGTGATAGGATGTTGTTCCGGCTGGAACCTCTAAGGTCTCCTCCACATCGCCATTGCGTACATGTAATGTAAAAGCGTGATTGGCGGTGACGGTGATGTCTGCGGGAGACTCCGAGCCCACACGTTCTGCCATGGAGAGGGAGATGCGAACCGGTTGGCCGTCGTGGCACATATATAGATTGCTGATGCCGTTTTCTTCGGTCAAACGGAGGTCCCAATCGACTGCGTTGTCCGGGGCGCGCAGACCGATCCCGAGCAGATCTTCAATAATAACGCCGATACCGAGAGCGCCTGTCCAGCCGACAAAATTGTCGCGTGCAGGGTCGCCTTGACGGGTGTACTCACTGGAATAATTTTCCCAGAAGGTGGCGCTGCCGATCACAGAATCGGTCTTACCCGCCTGGTAAACATCTGAGAGCGCCTCGACATGGCGGAGAGCCTCTGCAAACGCCAACTCCCGGTAGCCATAGTATTCCAGCCCCTTAATATATTGGAAGGAAGCCGGCGCCCAGACTGCGCCATTCCAATAATTCCCGGTGGGGTAGAAGGTAGACCAATCATAGGTTGTTGTAGACAAGCCTTGGGGGCGGAACATTTTTTCAGAATTTAAACCGTAGTTTCGCACCATGGCGTCGGCACGTTCCGGTGTTGCGACATGTCCGGAGAGCGCCCACAATCCCGTTGGCGTTGGAACATTGGTAAATTGTTGATCCTTATCCAAATTAAAGTAGAACTGGCCCTCTTCGGACCAGAGCTTCTCATTAATCAAGTCTGTGAGATCTTCATATTCCTTCTGGAAACGTTCTTCTGTTTCAGTATCGCCAATTTCGTGGGCGATTTTGGCGATATAGTACGCAGACTGCGCCTGCTGGATGCTCAGATCGTTGTACGTTTGTTCCTTACTTCCCCAGTCCTGGTTGGGCGTATTGTCAAAGCCGTTTGCCAGGCCGGTGGTCTTGCCGTACAGGCCATTGTCCATCAAGCGGGTGCGCTTGATAAAATCAAAATGGGAGACAATGCGCTCCAAGATGGTCTTTCCGTCGATTTCCTTGGTAAAGCGCGATTTGTCACCGTGCACTTCGTATTGTTGCCACTCTGCCCATGCGAAGAGAGGAGGATTCACCGAGTGCGGGTCGTCGTATCCGCCATTATAGTCGGCGTTTTCACCAGTAATTTCACTGATTTCGCGGGCGATAAAGCCATCATCTGGCTGTCCAGGGTTATCTACCTGACAGTAATAAAAGTTGTCCATGGCCTGCAAAGTCGGAAATTGATGAATACCATACTTGTCGAACATCATCATGAGCAAGGTGTCCCACACAAAGATCATGTCGCTGAATGCTTCGTCCACATAGTAGGGTTCTTCAGGGTTCAGGACACTTTTGGCTTTGCGGATATTGCTCTTATGGGACTCCCAAGCCGCATCGTAGAGTTCTTCCCATTCTGGATGTTCTGCGAAGTGGACCTTGGGCAGATCGTCCATATCGATCTCGTACCCACCGGCCACAATCTCTGGTTCTCTCGTTGCACCCATCGCGGTTCCAAATGGAATGGAAGTCAAAAGTACAGCGGCTGAGAGACAGAATGCAAGCAACTTTTTCAATCTTTTCATTTTCTCCTCCTTATTCTGGAATGGAAGTTCCATTCCGTTTGATGGGTCGCCACAGATATTCAGCCCTCCTTTCCCTGTGAACAACGACCGTTCCAAAAATTTTCTTCTGGATGAATGATTCAATCGCCCTTTTTAATTAGCTGCAATGACACATTATCATCATAGCGAATCGAAAATAGAGGGTCAACAGAAAAACCTGCCAAAAATTAGAAGCTGTTTTATAATATTTGCACGATATTTCGTTTAAGATTATTAAAAATTATGTGAAATTGCTATTATAATATAGCAAAAGCCAAGAGTATAGCAAAAAATCCCCTCTTTGAAATCTTTCAAAGAGGGGATTGCGTATTTTAGAATACATATTTATCCGTTCGATTTTGTACTCTGAGACCGCACAGTTGGCCGAAAGTGTTTGGCACTGATCCGGTGTAAAACGACCAAAACAACAATCAGACAAGCCAAACCGCTCAATAGCGTCAACCAGACATTTGCACCGCTCAAACCAGCAACCAGATAACCGACAAAGCAGCAACAGGCAACTGCAATACAGTACGGCAACTGAGTTGAGACATGTTGAATATGGTTGCAACCCGCGCCGGTAGAAGACAGAATCGTGGTGTCAGAAATGGGGGAACAGTGATCGCCAAATACGCTGCCTGCCAAGGTAGCGGAGAGCGTGACAACAAGAAGCTGCGGCGCAATTGCCACGCATGTCGGCACGACGATCGGGATTAAAATGCCGAAGGTCCCCCATGCCGTCCCCATTGCAAAGCTGAGCAGGGCAGCTACAACAAAGACGATCGCGGGTAACAGAGCTGGAGGAAGAGCGCTTCCTGCCAACATGTCCTTCACAAAGTCCCCTGTCATCAATAAATCGCGGCAGACGCCGCTGATTGTCCAAGCCAAGGTCAAAATGATAAATGCGGGTACCATGGATTTCACGCCCGTGGTAATTCCTCCCATAAAATCACGGAAGGAGACAACCTTGCGGGGAACAAACAGAAGAAACGCAACAACCAGAGCGGCAAATCCACCCAGGACCAAAGCCTCCGCAGCGGTACAGTTGCCGAAGGCTGCGCTGATAGAATGGTAAGCGGGGTCATCCCCCCAGAATCCGCCGTTGTACAACATGGCGAGGATGGAGAATACAATCAATGCAAAAATGGGGATCAGCATGTCAAAGACGCGGCCCTTCGGGTTCTCCTGAAAAGGAGTTCCCTCGGCGTTGGGCTGATCAACTGCACCGAGTTCTCCCTTTTGAGCGGCAATTTCAGCTTTCTGCATGGAACCAAAGTCGAGATTCACAAAGCATAGAAGAAAAACCATGACAATACTCAGTATGGCATAGAGATTATAAGGAATCGTAGCGACAAAAGCAGCTAGATCACTTTCAAATTCGCCGGTGATCGCCAGATTGGAACCTACGGCAGCCGCCCAACTCGAAATTGGGGCGATGATACAGACGGGCGCAGCTGTCGCATCGATGATATAGGCGAGCTTTGCCCGGGAGATTTTATGTTTATCGGTGACCGGTTTCATAACAGTACCGACGGTTAGGCAATTAAAATAGTCGTCGATAAAAATCAGCGATCCAAGCACGCCTGTGGCAAGCATAGCTGTTTTTCTGGACTTGAGTTTTCCACTGGCCCAACGTCCATATGCTTGGGAACCACCAGCTAAGTTGACGACTGCTACGAGCGCGCCCAGGAGTGCTAGAAATAGGATGATGTTGATGTCCACGCGGCTGGCCATCAGTTGAAAGGTATAATCGACCGTCCCTACAATCGGATTCGCTCCGACGATACAGGAGTAGATCAGCGTACCGGACAGAATGCCAATGATGAGCGAGGAGATCACTTCTTTTGTGATCAATGCCAGAGCGATTGCGATAATGGGCGGGATGATCGATAACCATCCAGCATAAATTGGGTCCATACAGACTCCCCCCTCCATTTGGCCCACTCAGATTTACGTGCCAGTCGGCATGCGGCGGACTCTTTTCTCCTATTTTAATAGAATCTTAATGGGAAAGTCAATAAAAATTCATATTTTGTTCATAAAAACAGAAAAAATTTCAATTATTTTGTCAAATATTGCGGCCCGAAAAAAGATAAAAATAAAACGGATGAAATCTGCCATTCGTCAAGAATATCAGAAGGTCTTTTCCAATTCGTCCATCTTTTGCCGTAGATATGCCTTGGTCTCTGAGAGCGTACAGACGAGGTTGCCCTCCATCAGGTAAGAAAACAAATCGTCAAAGCAGGCGGACAGCGATTTCTCGTATAGGAAGAGGATCGCGTACTTGTTGGGGGAGAGCTCGTAAGAAAATGCAATAGAACCATCCCAGAAAGAGGTGATCTCCAAACGGGAGGAGAAAGAAACCGAGGGTTCTCGCAACAACAGACGGGTGCAAGAAGGATTGGTGTCTTCACAAAAGCGCCGAAGAACCTCCCAACGGTCGCGCGGTTCCAAAGGCGCATAGATGGAATCAGGTGTATGCCAGAGGCGACCGGTGCGGCAGAAATATTCCACCCCTTCCCTGGTAAAATATCCAATATAGGGGGTCTTTTCCTGCGCAAGGGAACCCCAATAGTTTTGATAGTGCAGAAATGCCTGAACGATCTCCTCACGGTTTGGGGAATCACAGAGATATTTTTCCAGCAAGGGACGGTCTATATAGAGAATAAAGTATGGGTTACAGGAGCAGGACCAGCGCGGAGAGGACTGTCGATTGACAAATTCATGGTAATAATACTGAAGATTTTCCGTGATCGTTCCCAAGGTTGAAATCATGAGATTGGAACGCTTACAAGCGTCGTCAAAAAGATTTTCAAAGAATGAAACATATTTCTCTCCTCGCAAACAGATCGCATAGTTGCGGTTGTAGGAAATCTGTAAAGCGCATTCGCTGGTGACCACTAAGTACGGAAGCAGATTACTGTTCTTAAAATGAGAGGTGATACTGTCATAGTAATAATAGGGCTTATAATCCCTATTGGAGAGCATTAACTCGACCACGGCTCGTAGACAGTCTAAGTTGTATTGATTGTCCCCCTCCGGGGAGTCGCTTTCGAGGCAGATGACATGCTCAATGGAACATGGACGCCCCAATGTGAGAGAGGAAAGGGAGTGAATCAAGAAATCGTATTCCGGCTGAGCAATCACCCGAATTTTTCCATTTGGCCGGGTGGCCTCTGCAACGACCACCGACTGAACAAGGCTGTTGACCGCCAGAATACCGGAACGGACCTCCGCGCCCTCCTTTGGCAGCGGCAATGGCTCTAAAATAGGAACCGGCGTGAGCGAATGGACGTCCACATATTGGTTAAAATCGTTTAGAAATTCGACGGTATTGCGCCTGCGCTGATAGCTTTCTTCTCCCATGCGCGAAATATCGTAGGCGGTGCGCAGTTCGGAAGATTGTGTGGGGCTGAGTCGAAGCGCCTCCATCAAACGGTTTAAGACCGCTAAGCTGGCGGGAAGGCGTTCCCCATTAAGAAATTTATAAAGGCTTGACCGATCAATTTTGCTATTTTGTGCAAGCCCGTAAATCGTGAGCTGCCCTTTGTCAATCCGCGGCTGGATCAGGGCCTGCATCTTCTGTGAAAAAACCGACATATTCTCACTTGATCCTCCCAAAATACTACTCCACGCGCCCTTTGGCGTCCAATCAAAATACGGAAAAGTTAAACGCTTTATTATATTAGTATAGCAGAATAAAAAGTGCTTTGGTAGCGGGAGTTTCCTACAAAATTTGGGAAGAAACGGACTTTGGTTTTTACGGGGATGAGACTTTAGTGTTGGTTGGCAGGGGAATTCTTGGAAGAAGCCGAAAAAGGGTTGCTTTTTTAGAGCCTTTGCTCTATGATAGGAAAAATTGCTCTGCAATTCGAATGAAAAGGAGAATGATTTTGAAAAGGAACAAAAAGGTTGGCTTAACAGTGATAAGGAACTAATTTACTTATCAACTGTTAGCTGACGGTTTCCGGGGTGCATACGGACAAATCCCGTCTGATTTCTAACAGGAAGTCAGACGGGATTTTCGCTTTATATTTCGAATTATGGAGGACATACCATGAAAACCTTAATATCTTGTGCTTACACTATGGATAATTGCTGTGTGGAACTGAAATTCAGGGACGGCAGAATGATTGCGATTGACACTATCGCTGTTGAGAACGAGATTGCAGACAATATGTATCAGCGGTCAGAGTTGGATTATTTGATCTACAATGACCCGATAGCATATGCTGACTTGATATTGAATGGCGATCCCGAAACCTATCTGAAAACTGTAACAGAATACAAGCCTTTGGATAGCTGACAACACGCTGCCCGCAGGAGAAAATCCTGCGGGCGTTTTTCTGTTTATATTATTTCCCTCCGTTGGATCTCAATTTAGGAAAGAAGATGACAATCTTGAAGCCCTTTCCCCACTGGGAAGTAGCTTCCAGATGAAGATTTAGATCGTCGGCCATCTTCTTAACCAGGTAAAGTCCCATACCGGTAGCCTTCTTTCTGCTGTCAGTAGAATCCCCGGTAAAGCCCTTTTGAAAAATGTACGGCAGATCATATTTTTTTACGCCAATGCCGTTATCTTCAACAGAAAGGATATCTGCGGTCTCCGAATGTATCATGGAAATCGTAAGCATGGGACTATCGCTGCTATATTTGATGGCATTGCTAACGATCTGTCCCAACATAAACTGAAGTCCTCTACGGTCTGTATAGACTGTTTCAGATTGCAGTTTGTTGAGAATGACAAACTGCTTCTCTTCAAGAAGTGGGGCATAGTCCTCCAGAACTTCACCCAAGCAGTCATTCAAATTGACATCCTCAAATCGGTAATCCTTTGTACTGCTCTTCAACCGGGCATAGTACAGCATCTGCGTGACATCCTCCTGAAGCTGACTGCGGACATAATCCAGCTTTGCTTGCAGGGAAGGAGAGATTTCATCGTTCCGGTTATCCAAGAGCATGGTCAGCAACGATAGGGGCGTTTTCGCTTCATGTGCCCAGCCCTCCACGTATTCTTCATAGTCCCGTAGGGCATCCGCCATATTGTTACTCTCGTTTTTGTATTCCCGTAAAACCGAAGCCAAAAATCGGACAGATTCTCCTTCTTTCTGACTAATGGCACTGAGCAGCCGTTCTTCATTGCAGATGGTAGGATCACTGAGGAAATCCCGGAACAGTTCCATGTGGGTGTTCTCCCTCTTGTTTAGTACAAACAGAATCGCTGAAAACAAAAGGATGCTCGTCAGAACTACTAACCCGATCAAGGTTTGAAATGCCTGAATGTCAGAAATCCAAAGAATGACAGCGCAAAAGCAATCCACGCCCAGCAGCAACAGAAGCCAGGGGTAGTACCGTTCTATCATGTGCCAAAGCTGCTTCATAGAGACACCTCCGCTTCCAAACGGTAGCCCATTCCTCGAACTGCAACGATTCGCTGCTTCATTTCAAGGGCGGACATCGTTTTTTTCAACCGGGTCAGGTTAACCTGCAAGGCATTTTCATCTATGTATTCCGTAGTTCCCCACAGTGCCATGCAAAGCTGCTCCGTTGTAACCAGTGCATCACCACTTGCCAAAAGAGCAACCAACAGTTTTCCCTGATTTTTTGGAAGCACCACAGAGGTGTTATGAATATAAAGTGTGTAGGTCTGCTGGTCCAACAAGAAGTCCAATCCCTCTATGAGGTTGGTACGACCTTCATACCTTTTGAGAATATTGGATACCCTGGCGAGAAGTCGGTCTTTTCTGCACGGCTTCGTCAAATATTCATCTGCACCCAACTGGAACGCTTGCAGTTCATCCTTTACCTGATCTCTGGAAGTCAGCACCAGGATGGGGATAGCGGTTTTATTCTTTAACTCCTGGCAGATTTGAAAGCCACTGATTTCTGGTAAATTCAGGTCTAAGATCACGAGGTCAGGACGGAGGGCTGCCAAGAGCCGAGCGGCATCTTCAAACTCGGTGATTGCCTCCACAAGATACCCGTCCTTTTGGAGCATATTGCAGAGTTCTTCCCGCATATAGACTTCATCTTCCACAACAGCAATTCTTTTCACGACAGCACCTCCTTCCAAATTATTCTTCTCTCTGCGGCTGCATCAGTGTCAGCAAATACCGATCACTGGAGTGCTTGACCACTCTCATATAAATATATTCTATCACGCAAAGCAGCAAAATCATAGCAGCAGATACAAACATCATTTCAGCCACTGTCCCACGGGTTCGGGACGAGAGTATCCCTGTAAATAACGCCCTGACTCCAAACAGACTGCTGACAGCTGCAACCAATACAGGAAGTCCCATAAACCAGGTAATTTGCTTTCCAGCAGACTGGCAAAGGGTTTCGTAAGTAGCTCCCAGGCGGATCAGAGTCTGGTATCTGCGCCCGGTTTTCTGCTGACTCATCAGGAACTGAACACCCACGATGGTGTTGGCAACTACCAGGAAAACAATCGCAAGATAGAGGGTAATATAACTGGATGCTATGGTGTAGAAAAGCTGGCGGCCCATATTCTGAAGATAGCTTTCATATTCGATACCTATTTTGTCCAGCTTCTCGTTCAGATCGGAATAGGCAGTCATAAGGCTATTTCCTTCCATAGCCTGCTCACTGAGTACCGCATTCACATACGTATCATACATTCCTTGGGTATGATAGAGGAAGGCTTCATCTGGAAGAATCAATGCAAAGGACAAAGTAATAGAACGATCCGTAATCAAATTTACAGACTGAACCTCTCCAGTAAGATAAATCGGACTGCCAACCAGTTCCGTTTCAGGCTGTTCAGTAAGTATGTCGTTCAGCATTGCGGTACGATTTACAGTAGTAAAGTCGGAACCTATATAAACAGCGGCTTCATCCTCACTTAATTTAATGACAGGCTTGCCGGACAATTCCAACAAACGATTATAGTCCGATAAACAAATCAAATATGGGTATGTGGCATAACCAAGATTGTTCAGAAGGACATCCCGGTCTTCCGACTGGGGCAGGCTCCGAAGAGAGTCCATAACAGCGTCCATGCTGTAGGCATTATCATAATCTTCTGTGGTGCGAATACGCCCAACCCTCATTTCAAAAAGCTCTGAAAATTGATTTTCCAAACTGTTTTCTTTCAGGACTGCCTTTATATTCGGAAGAACCTGCGATGAGTCTTCTGCAGTATGATCTTCAAAAGTATAGTCGATTACATGGCCAGAAGACAGGTTATTCGTTCCTGCAATTCCTACGCCCGCACCAAAACAACACAGCGCCGCCAGAATCAGCAGGGAGCTGATGGCCATGGAGTTTGACTGATGAATGACATTCTCCTGAATCTGCCGGAAGGTAAATACATGAAGCTGCTTATTTCCTTTTCCTTTCTTAACAATCAAAGCAATCAGCGCACGCATCCCATAGAAAAGCAGCATCGTACCAACTATGCCCAACAGCAAAGTCAGTCCCATCATACTTACCTTTGTCCATGCAATTCCCTGAATCGCCATGTAGTAAGCCACTGCCAACATCACACTTCCGCATATAGCAGCCAGTCCATAGATAACAGATGGCATTTGCTTTTTGGGGCGGTTCGTTGGCTGGGATAGCAAAGTACCGATCTCCTGGCGGCTGATTCGTCCACTCAAAATCAGAAGTGCCGTCAGCTTAATTGCCAGAAATCCTGCCAGCGTCCATTCAATCGCAGACCAGGATAAAGAAAACTGATGACCGATGATCCCCATGCCTACCAGCTTGGCGGTGACAAGACTGACAATTTCTGAAAGCACCACAGCCACAGGTAAGCCTATGAGCATGGCAAGAATACTGGTCAGGAAATCTTCCGCCAGAAGCATCCAGAACAGTTTGCTTCTGCGCATTCCCAACATCAGATAGACACCAAACTCGTGGCGTCTGCGCTCAAATTGATACTTGCAGGCGAAGTAAATCAAAAAGAAAAGAATACCCAGGGTCATTCCGTAAAACACAGGAATCAGAAGCAAGAGCCTGTTCACTGCGTCGCTCTCCATTTTCTGCAAAAAAATCATTACATCCTGTGTGGAGATGGAAAGAATCATATAAAAGGCAATAATAGAAATCACCAGGGAGCTGAAAAACAGACCGTTTTCCTTTCGGCTGCGGCGACTGTTTCGAAAAATCAGATTAGAGAACATTTGCGCTACCCCCTCCCAGTTGAGCCATCACCTTCAGGATGCGCCCGTAGAACTCCTGCTGGCTTTCGTCTCCACGCCGAAGCTCATGAAAGATCACGCCATCCTGGATGAACAGGATGCGCTTACAGAAGCTGGCGGCATTGGAATCATGGGTTACCATCAGGATCGTAGCTTGTTCGTCACGATTCAGGCCGGACAGCTTCTCCATAAGACTTCTTGCGTTCTTAGAATCCAGCGCACCCGTCGGTTCATCGGCAAGGATCATTTGGGGATGTAAGATCAGAGCCCTTGCTGCCGCAACACGCTGACGCTGGCCGCCGGACATCTTGGACGGAAACTTATTCAGAACATCAGTGATTTCCAGATAGTCAGCCAACTGCTTCAGCCGCTGGCTGCTTTCTGCTTCGGATACCCCATGCAGAGAAGTTGGAAGCAGTATATTTTCACGTCCGGTCAGATTATCCAGTAGCTCAAAATTCTGAAATAGATAACCAACTTTTTTTCCACGGTAATCTGCAAGAGTCCTTCCCTTGAGTGCTTGCAGATTAACGCCCTCCACCTGAATGCTTCCACCTGTGGGTTGAATCACAGTCGCAATACAATTGAGCAGTGTGGATTTACCAGAACCACTGCTTCCCATAATGCCAAGAAACTCTCCCGGCATCACCTGGAAGGTGACCCCATTCAGTGCCTTTGTTTGACTTGGCACATTGCCATAGATTTTTGTTAAATTTTCAATATTCAAAATGGGTTTCATGTGAATACCTCCTATCATTTGTAATAAAATGATAGCATGGGAACACAGCAAATACCACTTACAGTTGTTGTAAGGATTCAAGATATAAGTGGCGGCTCAAGGGGGACGAGCATATATTTTTTAAGAGCATCAGGCGACAATGATAAAATATACCGGATCGCCTCATTGGCAAACCAGTTCGTTTTAATTGTATCCCAATCAGCAAGCCGAATGATTTCTGCTGTGCCGTTCTCAAAATCAACTGATATTTCGCCCCATTCGCCGTCGCAGTCTGCCTGGTATTCGTAGATTGCGGCGGCGATTTTCTTTTTGCGCTTAGTTTTGGATTTCTGTTTCAACCGGACAGCATGGATTGCATCCTCGGCAACCAGAAGTTCCGTCAGTTTGTCTACTGCTTTCCGATAGGCTCGTTCTGCACCGCTGGCTGTGCTGCCCTCAAACATAACCGCCAGTTCTTCAAAGGTGGGGCGGTCTTTCCATGAGCCGACACGCCCACAGGTCATGCAGATCGCAAGACGCTTTTCAAGCAAGGTCTGTTCCCGGTAATTCAGTTTCTCAAATGCCCGCTGCACCTTTTCTGCTTGTATGCCGTTCCAGAGGATGTCGGTATAGTTCCAGCTATCGTCAAGGGCAACATCTTCGCCTGTTTCCTCGCCATCCTCGTCTGTTACATAGAACAGTTGCTGATTGCGGATGCCACGGACAACTTTCAGATATTCTTCCGCAAGGGCAAGCTCGCAGTTGTACTTCTTGGAAAACTCGCTGACCGCATCCTTGGTGTTATGGTACAGCCATGCCATTGACCGCACCATTTTGTAATTGGTCAAAGAGGACACCGACCATTTTTCTTCGCCCATGCGGAAACGGAGCATAGCATCCCGGATAAACGGGAAAATGTAGGTAGCATACTCTGCACCCTTGGCAGGATCATAGTCCATCAGCTTTTGGAGCATTTGCTCCCGACAGGAGAGCTTTATATCTATAAAACGGTCTGTGTCATACAAATCGCCGCCATCCACGCCGAGAAAGAATTTGATGCGCTTGTTGAGCTGCGGTTCGTAGTGGTGCAGGAAGAACGAAAAATAAAGCAAATTCTTTTCCTGCAAGGCAGACAGAATATGTTCATTTGGATTGCTAACCGCTGGCGGTTCCGGCTCCAGTTGGAAGATGCGCTCTGCCACATAGGGAATGATGCCATCACCGTATGGATTGACAGCGTGTTTCGGTATGTATCCGGTCATATTCCATGTAAAATCATTCAGCATAGCGCACCTCCTTCCAGTTTAGTAATACTCATAAATATCCCGTGGTCAACTAATGGGTTATTTATTACTTTATTTTCTTTAACATACGGTGATAAATAGGTGCATTTGGTGCAGGAGTTGTGATTGGGACCAGAAGTCCCTCTTTGATAAATTGTTCCACACGCAAAGCAATCCACCCATCACCGATCCCTAATGGATTCTTTCCAAGAACCTGTCCAACAAGCACGCTTTCCTTAAACTCGTCGTCCAGTGTATCCAATTCTCGAAGAATAAATGTATCATACAGAGTTTCTGATACGCTGACCAGTTTGCCGTTTATAACAGCACGAAGAGGAGAATTTTCCTGTTGGAGTTCTCTCCAGCGGTTAGCCAAACTACGAAGGTAATTTGTTGGCAACTTCTTTCCAAGAGATGCCATCCGTCCCAAGTGATAAGGTTCAACTTCTCCCCAACCGTTATACTGGACAATGCATCCATCTGGTCTTGTTTCCCACATTGGAAGCTCCACAATGGTAACATCCAATTTTTCAAAGCCGATTGGTCGTAGTTGTTCCAGAAGCCAATACAATCCGCACACATCATCTGGTTCTCGTCCGACCCAAACACGAATCGGCTCTCCGTTTTGTGCTTTTTCCAGTAGCGTAGCATAGTTCTTTCGGGATGTATTGAGAAGTTCAGTTACGATTTCAGATGCCATATCGGGCAGTATGCTTAGTAGCAAAGATAATGCCGACTCACGCTCCAAACAAATTCCTGCTTCGGAGATGTTGCCCACAGACAATGCCAACGGAAGATTAACTATGTCCTTACGATTTCCCTCCAACGGTATAGCATTCTCCCAACCAGAACGCTCCCGTTCTTCTGCTTGATGCTGGAACTTTTCTATTTCTTCTTTTGAAACTGTCCCATCAGAGATAATTACACTGGTTGCTCCGCCTAAAAAACCCTTATGTCCAATCGCAACCGCCATAGTCCCTGCGGCACTGTCGCTAAATACTACTTCTAACATAACGTTGCTCACCTCTTAGCTAAATTCAAATTCTTTTTAGTGCTTCTTTCTTCAAAGCCGCCTGTCCCATTTCTTTTTCATAATCGCCCTTGGCATAAGCGACATTGCTCAATGCCTGGAGCATCTTATCTTTTGCCAGCTTTTTCATGACCTCCGCAAGATCTTCATCCAGAGTACCACGCTTTATATAGCGGTTTATGGTATTCAGCCGCTTCTCATAAATCTGTTTCAGCGGATGATCGTCCGCAAGTTCCCTCTGTTCTCGCCCTTTCAGATTGCCGATCTGCCGACAGGTGCGGTGCAGCTTGTCCCCCGGTGCATAGCCACCGCAGTATTTGGTGTGCCTTGCGTTGGTGGTCAGAAACCACTTGCCGCAGATCCGGCATTTCTTCGGTGCATGACCAACACATAAGCCCTCAAAAAGATCAGACCGGAACATCCCTACAAAGGATACATAGTGCATCCGCTTGACCAGCTTCGCAACTTTTTCGCCGGGACGGATGACGGATACATACTGAACGGAATTGTTCAGGGTAGACATCCAGGCATTGCCTTCCGTGATGGAAAACTCCGGCGGGAAATAGCTGCCGAACATTTTTGCAAAACCCTCTGCGGTGCGGTCTGCTTCGTTGCCGTCTGTTTTTTCTGCAAAATCAAGCATGGCCGTTTGGTATTCCCCAAGGGAGTATGCCAGATGCCCGAAAACTGCGGTATAGCGTTGGAGCATCATCGCATCGGTAAAGTTCTGGATTTCTTCAAATTGCAAAGAATTGGTTGCGGCTTTTATGGCAAACTCCACATATTTCAGCGCATTGTCCACAGTAAAGACTTTTTCAATCCGTTCTCTGTGCTTTGAGATATTCATATAGGAGAACGGCGGTGTTTGACTGAGAATATCAAGCATCGTCAGAGCAGCTTCCTTTGCAATAGGACAGAGTGCAGAAGCATCCTGTCCGGCGTTTAATATTCCAAGCAGCAGATTGATTTTCTCGCATTGCTCGTTTATTTTTGCAATGGTATTCACAGGAACATTCAGTGCATCACAGGCAAGCGTACCGACAGGAAATGTTTTGCTCTCATATATGACCGTATCCTGCCAGAAATCCAATGTCATCAATTCTTGATTCATGCTTGCCCTCCTGTCCTGTTTTTTCATTTTTCTAATTATATCATGTAAATGTAAAGAAATCTACGCCCTCAGATAAGTTGTCCTGTTTTTTGAAACAGGATTGTCCTGTCATTAGCCTGTTTTTTGAAAAATCCGTCATAACCATAATAGAAGGAGCGAAGCACCTGCCAATCACGGCGGGTGCTTCGTGCTTTCCAGAATATTATGAACGGAGGGTTTTCTATGACAATCTATGAAACCATCAAGGCGGCAATCAGCGTCAAGCAAGCCGCCGAACACTACGGGCTGAAAGTGAGCCACAACGGCATGGCTTGCTGCCCGTTCCACAACGACAGGTATCCGAGCTTGAAGCTGAATGAGGACTATTTTTTCTGCTTCGGCTGCGGAGCCAAGGGGGACGTAATCGACCTTGTGGCAAGGCTGTTCGATTTGAGCAGTTATGAAGCAGCGCAAAAGCTGGCTGCGGACTTTGGACTTGACCCAAAACCGCCCACTGCCGCAGCTATGGTCAAGCCGAAGCGTCCCTATATCCGTCAGTTACGGGAGGATGAAATGCTGTGTTTCCGGGTGCTGACGAATTATCTGCATCTGCTGGAAGATTGGAAAGTACGATACGCACCCAAGACACCGGAAGATGCTCTGGATGACCGTTTTGTGGAAGCCTGCCAGATGCACTGCTATATCGAATATATGGCAGATGTGCTGACGGTGGGTGATCTGGAAGAACGGGTGGCATTGGTGGACAAGCTGATGCAGGACGGCAAAATTGCTTTTCTGCAAGAGTACATCACACGAAAGAAAAAGGAGGTGGCGCACCATGGCGAAGAACCGGAAAACGCCTGATATGAACTTGCCCATGTGGTTTGACGGGCAGAACATCAACGAAGCTCTGTTTTGTGAAGAATTTCTGCAAGAGCGCAGGATCATCTTCGCAAACGGAGCTTTTTTCACGCCCGATGGTCGAGTGACGGACGATCTTCCTCTGCGTGGGGAGATTTACGACAAGCTGAAATTCTGTGCCGTAAACAATATCCCCCGGAAGATCACCAACATTCTGGAAGTGCTGAAACTGGAAGCGCAAGTGCCGGACTTTCCACCGGAGCAGGATCGGATTCATTTGTCCAACGGTACGCTGCTATTGAACGGCACATTTACCGAGGGCAGACCGGCTATCGTGCGGAGCCGTTTGCCGGTTGCTTACAATCCCGATGCTACTGCGCCGGTGATCTGGCTGAACTTTCTGGATGGGTTGCTTTACGTCGAGGACATTCCAACTTTGCAGGAGTTTATCGGCTATTGCCTGATTCCCTCCAACAAGGGGCAGCGCATGATGGTGATTAAAGGCAACGGCGGCGAGGGCAAATCCCAAATCGGAGCTGTGCTTTCTGCTATCTTTGGCACGAATATGAAAGACGGCAGCATCGGCAAGATTTCCGAAAACCGCTTCGCCCGTGCCGATCTGGAACACATTCTGCTGTGCGTGGATGATGATATGCGGATGGAAGCCCTGCGCCAGACCAACTATGTAAAATCCATCGTGACCGCACAAGGCAAGATGGATTTGGAACGCAAAGGCAAGCAGAGTTATCAGGGCTGGATGTTTGCCCGGTTGCTTGCGTTCAGCAACGGTGATCTGCAAGCCTTGTATGACCGCAGTGACGGATTTTACCGCAGACAGCTTGTGCTGACTACCAAAGAAAAGCCTACTGACAGAGCTGACGATCCTGACCTTGCAGAGAAGATGAAAACCGAAGCCGAGGGCATCTTCCTGTGGGCATTGGAGGGTTTACAGCGGCTTGTTGCCAACAACTTTCAGTTTACGGAGAGTGACCGTATCCGGGAAAACAGGGAAGCGGTCAAGCGTGACAACAACAATATCTTTGATTTCATGGAATCGGAGGGATACATCCGGCGTAAAGCGGATGCGTCCATTAGCTCCAAGGATTTCTATGAAATCTACCGGATGTGGTGCGAGGAAAATTCCCTTGCTCCGCTGAAAGCCCGCAGCTTCAGCGACGCCATGATTGCCAATGCCGGGAGATTCAATCTGGAGCATTGCAACAACATCACCAACTCTGCCGGACGGCGGGTGTGGGGCTTTATGGGCGTGGAAGCTGTGGCAAGACCTCATATAAATGGATTTTACGATGTTTCGCCGTGTACGTACGTACCGGAGGGCTGGCGGGAATGATTTTTCCAGTCGTGCTCTGTACGTATGTACGCAGCATTTACCCCCCGTTCTCTCTTGTTATAGGAAACAGCGGTTTTCAGAGCCGACCTGTTTTCGGACATCGAAAATCAATGGTAATGAAAACAGCGAAGTTTTTGACCGCAGGACGAAACCATTTCGCCAAATCGTGCTTCTCTAAACCGTGTACTCTGTTCACGGAACAATGGGTGTTTTCACTGTTCCAGACTAAACCTCACGGAACAATAAAATGGGATATATGCCTATATGGACAGAGTATCGCACCCGCAAAAATAAAACGATTTTGGAGTTGCCGGATTTTTCACTGTTCGGTGCATCCGCTCCGCTTCGGAGAGTAGCTATCGTACCAAACTACAAATCAAAATTATGGAGGAATTTTCAATATGAATGTACGCAATGAAATAAAGGCACAGATCATCCGTGCCGGAATGACCATGCAGGAAGTAGTTGACTTGCTCTCGGACGAATACGGATGGAGCGACAGCGTTTCCAATTTGTCCGCAAAATTACAGCGGGAAAGCATCCGATATAAGGAAGTATTGGAGCTTGCCGCTGTGCTTGGCTACGACATCGTATGGCAGAAAAGACGGGAGAAGTGATGCCTCGGCAACAGCCCCTCGCATCTCCCGTCTCCATAGGCGCACCGCAGTGCTGCCTATGGATGGCAGTGAAAGATACGGTTTTTGCTGCCACCGGATGCAAGAAGTAGTTCGGCAGAACGGCTCCATGCAGACGGGCTGACCATGGGAAAAGGCGCAGACATTTTCGCTTTGGTCAGCAGAGGTCGCCGCAGTGACCGCATCCCCTCTCGGGAGAGCCCACGGCACTTTGCAGCCAGTATGGATGAAAGTGTCATAGTGGGTTATTACACTTTGAAAAAGTGCCGTTCTCCAGCCCTCCGCTGTCTGCAAATTTTAAAGAAAGGAAAAATCCAATGGCAAGAAATGATGGAATCCACCGCACCGTAGCTCGGAATCAGGACTTGGAAACACCGGCTGATGTGGCAAAGGTACAGGAACACAATGAGCGTGAAAAGGACAGCTACAGCAATCAGGACATCGTACCGGAACGCACTTCTCTGAACATTCATTTCAAAGCCCCCGCGGACGATTATGTAAAAATGTTTGAGCAGATGGAACAGGACGGTGTAATCTCCACAAGAGGTCTGAAACCGGATGCCGTCAAATACGGTGAGTTGATTTTTGATGTGAACTCTGCTTACTTCTACAATCACGGCGGCTATGAATTTGCAAAACAGTTTTATGCCGATGCCTATAAAGCCGCCGTGGAGATCGTAGGCGGTGAGCAGTATATCCTATCCGCTGTGATGCACGCCGACGAGCGCAACCGGGCAATGTCCGAAGCTCTGGGCGAAGATGTGTACCACTACCACCTTCATGTGGTTTATATCCCGGTGGTGGAAAAGCAAATCCTGTGGTCGAAGCGGTGCAAGGATGAATTCCTCCGGGGAACGGTAAAAGAAACGATCACACAGGTCAGCCGCAGTAAGAAATGGGAATCCAAACCCGTTCTCAATGAAGATGGCAATCCGATGTTGAACGCAAAAGGGAAAAAGATTTTGAAGTCGTCCTACAGTGTGCTGCAGGATGACTTTTTTAATTTCATGCGAGCCGCCGGATATACCGATGTGGAGCGTGGAGAGCGTGGCAGTACCGAGGAACATCTGACGGTGACACAGTTCAAGTTACAGGCCGAACAGCACCGCCTGGAAACTGTGACCGGACAGGTGGAACAGGCCGAGCAGAGTTTGGCGGATGCCAAGGCTGCTACGGAGAAGCAGAAAAAGAAACTGGAAGCTCTGCAAAAGGAAACCAAGGCAGCAAAGACCATTGCGCTGACGGTGCAGGATATTGAGGAAATGGGCAAGAAAAATGCCCTCACCGGAAATGTCTCGCTCACGCCGGATCAGTGCGATACACTCAAACGCTATGCGGTCAACGGCATTATTGCCAATGCTGACAATAAGCGTTTGAAAGAGAAACTGGCTTCTGCTGAAAAAACAATTTCCATCTGGAAACAGCGGTATGAAGCAGTAAACGAAAAATATATGGAACTGAAACAGAAAGCCCAGCCTTTCTTGGATGCGATAGAGATTGCGTCTGAAAGGGTTTGGGCTTTTGTTCATGCCATTCTCGCCAGAGGAAAGGAAACACAGGAACATAAGCACCCTGCCCGTAAGCGTAGGCAGGATATGGAAATTTAAGAAAGGAACTATTTGCCTATGAATAAAACCGTAGAGGAAATTAACAAGATGATTATGGAAGATGCCCCGATGGAAGAAATCAATGATGCCATCGGCTATATTGATATTTACTCCTGCTTCGACCCGATTTTTGAGCCGCCCATTGATTTTTTGGAAGAATGCCGCAAGCATTGGGAAACAGCGCAGTCTTCTTTCCGCAAAACCATTGAGCGTAAGATCGGGAACACATGGTATGTGATTGAAACAGAATGTGACGGGAATGAGCCGCTTGCCGACAAGGTAAAACGGCTCATTTTTTCTGACAAGGGGGTGATTTGTTAATGACTGCGACACAAAAGCATGATATAATTCCAGTATGCACAACGGTACTGTCGGCTGACCAACAACCGAAGGAGGATATTATGTTGGATCAGCAGAAAATTACCATTCTCTACTGTCGTTTGAGCAATGAGGATGCCCAAGATGGAGAGAGTAACAGTATCGCAAATCAGCGAGAGTATTTAACCCGATATGCCCGTGACCACGGGTATACAAACCTGAAAATTCTGGTGGATGACGGTTATACGGGGACGAACTTCAATCGTCCCGGTGTGCAGGAGGGCTTTGAGCTTGTCAAGCAGGGGCTTGTAGGCTGCTGGCTGGTCAAAGACCTCAGCCGATTTGGTCGTGACTATCTGACTGTTGGACAATATACGGATATTATCTTTCCGAGCTACGATGTCCGCTTTATCGCCGTAAATGACGGTGTGGACAGCAACCGGGGAGACAGCGAGGGCTTCGCCGCAATCCGTAATCTGTTCAACGAGTGGTATCCCCGTGATACCAGCAAGAAAGTCCGTGTCAGTTTGCGGCAGAGAGGAACCAGTGGGAAGCACATGGGCAAACCGCCCTACGGATACCGCTGTGACCCGGAGGACAAGGATCACTGGATTCTGGATGAAGAAGCGGCTCCGGTAGTCAAGCTCATCTTCGACCTTTGCATTGACGGCAAAGGCCCGGAGCAGATTGCAAGGATTCTGGAAGAAAAGCAGATTCTGACCGCAAAAGCTCTGTATGCCAAGCGAAAGAAAAAGCCGATGCCGGAAAGACCGTACCACTGGAGCAACCAGTCCATTGTAGGGATTTTGGAACGGCAGGAGTACACAGGCTGTACCTGCAACTTCAAGACTTATTCCAAGTCCTACAAGCTGAAAAAGCGGATTCCCAATGAGCCGGAGAATATGTTTTATCTGCCGGACACACAGGAAGCGATTGTATCTCAGGCACAGTTTGACAGGGTGCAGGAACTGAGGAAAAACAAACGCCGCCCCGCAAAAGCGGAACGGCAGGGATTGTTCTCAGGGCTTCTGTTTTGTGCCGATTGCGGCGGCAAGCTCCACTTTGCCACAAGCAAAAGCTTTGAGGGCAAGCAGGATCACTACGTCTGCAACAACTACAAGAGCAACCGTGGTACTTGTACTGCCCACTATATCCGGGAAGATGTGCTTCGTGAAATCGTTCTGGAACGCATCCGGGCAGTCAATGAGTATATCCGAAGCGATGTGGACGGTTTTCAGGAGGAATGGCTGCAATGCCGCAGGACTGACCAGGAGCGCAGCATCCGGGATGACAAAAAGAAGCTGGAACAGGCAAAGAAACGCCTTGCCGATCTGGATGTCATCATCTCCCGGCTGTACGAGGACTATGTTCTTGGAAATCTCAATCAGGACAGATACAGAAAGATGTCTGCGGACTATGAAGCCGAACAGGAACGGTTAAAGCTCGAAATTGAAGTTATCGAAGAATGGGTGGAACAGCGGGAAGAAATGAATGACGGTCTGGATGCCTTTATCGCCCTGACACAGAAATATGTGGATGTGGAGGAACTGACACAGACCATCGTGAACGAGTATATCAAGAAGATCGTTGTCTATGCCCCGGACAAGTCCAGCGGCAAGCGCAAGCAGAAAGTGAAGATTTTTTTCAACTTTGTGGACGATGTGGATATTCCCGTTATTTCCGAGCCTATTGTCACACAAACAACCTATGAACGCAGAAAAACGGCGTGACCTTCGGGTCACACCGTTCTCTGCGACAAAATAGTTACTTGTCACTATTAAGCCTTGTCTTAAATGTTTTATTGACACTGGCGGTCTTGATCTGGATTTTTGTCGCGAATCCCAACCTGAATCCGGTCTACGCTGATGGCGCATTCCATTGGTGTGTCATCCTTTCCTGTTACGTGGTTTTGAATTTCCTTGTGGGTTTTGGCGGCGTGACGGTGGAACAGAATGCTGCTGGGATACCGACTGTGCACGTTGATCGAAAGGCCCGCGGAGCTAAGGCCGGTTTCCGGATCTTAGGCGTGTGTTGGGGACTCTTCCTCGTAGCCTGTATTGCCTCGACGGTGTTTTTCAATTATGGCGCTTATCGCGACCAGTTTGGAACGCCGGAAAAGGCTGAGTTTACCGATTCCGTCCAACCGATTGCACAAGACCAGCTGCCCATTGTGGATAAAGCGCTGGCAAGCGAGCTTGCCGATAAGAAGCTGGGCGAGAATCCCGGTTTGGGAAGCCAGGTTACGCTCGGTACGCCGGTTATCCAGCAGGTAAATGGAAAATTGATCTGGGCAGTCCCGCTGGAGCATTCGGGGTTTTTTAAATGGCTCAAAAATATGGATGGCTCGGCGGGGTATATTGTGGTGTCTGCAACCGATGTCAACGACGTCGAGCTGGTGACGGATTACAAGATCAAATACCAGGATGGGGCCTATCTGCTGGACAACCTGGAACGCCATACACGGTTATTTGGCGGCGCTCTGTTCCGCGGAATTACAGATAAGTCATTTGAGTTGGATGACAATGGAAAGCCCTACTGGGTCATCACCACCTATAGCAACCGTTGGCTGTTCTCACTGCCGGAGGCCACCGGTATTTTGACCGTAGATGCGACCACAGGCGAGACTGCCCACTATACCATGGACAATATCCCGGAATGGGTGGACCGTGTACAACCAGAGGACTTTATTGTTGAACAGATTCAAAATCAGGGTGAATATGTCCATGGTTTCCTGAACTTTTCCAACCAGGACAAGTTCCGTCCCAGCACGGGGCATATCATCGTATATAATGACAACAATTGTTATTTATTTACTGGACTGACCAGCGTCGGTTCGGATGAATCGGCCATTGGCTTCATGATGGTGGATATGGTAACAAAGGAATCAAAAATGTACCAGATGAGTGGCGCTACAGAGACAGCGGCCATGAGCAGCGCCCAGGGAAAGGTTCAGCAATACGGATATATCGCGTCGTTCCCCATGATTATCAACCTCGATGGAGAACCGACCTATTTTATGACGTTGAAGGACAACGCGGGCTTGATTAAACAATATGCGTTTGTCTCGGTTGCTACCTATACAGACGTCGGTACCGGCGAAACCATCAGCGCGGCATTGCGAAATTATCGTCAGACCCTACGGGAAAATAACAGCGGCAAAGTGGAAACCAGTATCGGCGATGAAACCGTGACGGGGACGGTATTGCGAATTGCAAGTGAGTCCATCGGGGACACCATCACATATCGTGTGATTCTGGAGGAACAGCAGAACCGTATTTTTACTATTCCCTATGATGCCAGCGCAGAGCTTTCTTTAACGCAGCCGGGCGATCGCGTGCGTATGGACTATCTGCCAAGCGAAACGGGGGTTTGTTCTGCTACCACGTTTGACAACTTAGAATTTACGCAGGAAGGTACTTCATCCACGGGGGGAGCTTCAAAGGAAGATTTGCCTGAATCGACTGCGCCTGACCGTACAGAAGATGCCTGACCACGTGGGCTGTTCGCTTGTATCTGAAAGACAATCGTATATATTTCTTAGAAACCGGCGGCCTTTTTAAGGGCTGCCGGTTTTTCAATTAAAACATTGCAAATTTTCGCTAAAATAATTGAAAGACAAGGGGCTAAAAAGCTTTTATAATGGGAGTAGACCAAAACAGCAGAATATGGGGAAGTATATACGGTCGGCATTCCACTCTGACAGTTGACAGGATGTGAGCGGCATGCCGATTGTTGCCATGCCTTTCGGTAAAACCAATCTGCTTATAAGAAGACTGTTTGTAAAAGCTGGGGCCGGGACGACGGTTTGTTGTTCCGGCCCTGGCTTTTTCGATGTGGTTGTTGGAAACCTCTCCACCCGCCTCCATCCTGGGATTGGACATCGAGAAAAAGATGTACGTTTTGTCATCCATTTGTAACCATCAAAGTGAAAAATTTCTGCAAGTATGCTTGTATTCTGGATGAAAGCACAAAAGGGAGGCGGAATCATCAAAGGATAGGGGGGATTTTTGTGAAATCGATCCGGCGAAGAAGCGTTGCATGTATTCTCAGCCTCATTTTGCTTTGCAGCGGCCTGTTGGCTGCCTGCCATGCACAGAGCGATCGCTCGGAAGGGACGGCATCGATGTCTGTCGATTCTGCTTCTGGCGAATCCGGGGCAATGGATACGGTGAATGGCGCAAAACCAGAGGAACTCATGGAAGAGAGCACAACCGGCCTGGGAGGAAACGCAGGCGGCGTAGATTCCGGAACCCGCCCCACAGATGGGGAAAAGCTGATAGAGAATCTGTATTATAAGATCGAAACCTTGCAGTTCGAGGACTCCGTGGAAAAGGTACAGAACCTTTATGAGGAATTGGGGGGATATGTGCAGGAATCCAGCGTCGAAGGCATTTCCGGTCAACACTTGCGCTGTGCACATTATGTCCTTCGGATTCCCCAGGAAAAGGTGTCACAGTTTCAAGGGCGCACTTCTGAACTCGGCAATGTTCTTCGGGTGGATACCAATGTTCAGAACGTGACGGACACGTATTACGACATCGAAGCGCGGCTGAAAAGTTTGCGTACACAGGAGGAGCGGTTGCTGGCGCTGTTGGAAGAATCCGGCTCCTTGGAGGACATTATACAGTTGGAGCAGGCGCTTTCCGATGTGACCTATGAGATCGAAAAACTGACGGGAACTCTGCGCAACTACGATTCTCTGATCGAATACACAACCGTTACCATCGATTTACAGGAAGTCACGAAGGAGACAGAGGTTTCGCAAGCCCCCGTTACTTTGGGAGAGCGCATGTCAGCGCAGTTCCACTCCACGATGACAGGCCTGGGTGCGTTGGGAGAAGCTGCCCTAATTTTCCTAGTGGGGAGTCTGCCGGTATTGTTCCTACTGGCGATCCTGTGCCTGGTGGTGTTCCTGATTGTGCGGAGAATCACACGTTCGCACAAAAAGAAGAGGGAGCCAAGACCTGAGGAACCTTTTACAAAGCCAAATGAAGATTTCCACAATCATCAAGAATAAATGGAGGAGACAAATATGAAATCATTCAAAAAAGTTACTGCTGCTGCGCTGATTTGCGCCCTGCTGATGAGCATGCCCGGCTTGGGGGTTCTCGCAAGTACGGAACCGGTTGCAACTTTGGAGGAACCGGTCTTAGTGAACACGGACCAAGAACAGAAAAACTATACATCTGCGGCGGCTGATTTTTCCATCAAGCTGTTCCAAAACAGTATGGATTCTCAAAAGAATAGCGTGATTTCACCGCTTTCCGTCTATTTGGCGTTGGGGATGACGGCAAATGGCGCCAGCCATGAGACCTTAAACCAGTTTGAGTCGGTGCTCGGCGGGGGGAAAGTCAGCCTGGAGGAGATCAACCGCTATAATTCGGAATTGATTTATGCACTGCGTTCCAACGATGACCGGAAGCTGCGCATCGCGGATTCCATCTGGTTTGATACGGCAAAGGACCTGACGGTGAATCAATCCTTCCTGGACAAGAACGCTCAATATTATGGAGCAGGTATTTTCCAGCAGAATTTTAAAGATCCTGCAACCATGGAACAGATCAACGGATGGGTGAGTGATAACACAGAAGGAAAAATCCCGGCCATTCTGGACGAGATGGACCAGGATGCGATCATGTACTTAATCAATACGGTCCTGTTCGAAGCAAATTGGATGGTTCCGTATAATGAAAGCCAGGTTGCTCCGGGGACCTTCCATGCAGCGTCTGGGGACCAGAATGCGACCTTCATGACCTCAAAAGAGACCTACTTGAAGGACGGCGGCGCCCAGGGAATGATGAAGTACTTTAAGGATGGGCGGATGGCCTTGACAGCAGTTTTGCCTCCGGCCGGTTTGAGTGCGGAACAGTATGTCAAGTCTTTGACAGGGGACAAATGGTTGTCTCTGATGGAGTCGGCTGGTGTGGAGGAAGCAAACAGCCACCTGCCAAAATTCAAATTTGAGTATGAAAAGAAGCTGGCACAGCCTCTGCAACAGATGGGACTGACCAATGCATTTGATGTGCAAAAAGCAGATTTCACCGAGTTGGGCTCGTATACAAACCGCAATATTTCGGTCAACGAAGTTCTGCACAAGGCGTTTATTGAAGTCGATGAGGCGGGTGCAAAGGCGGGAGCGGCCACTGCGGTAGAGATGATTGCGCGGATGTCCATGCCGGTTGGGGAGCCGGTGGAGCTGTGGTTCGACCAGCCGTTTGTCTGTGCGATTGTGGACACGGAGACAAATCTGCCCCTGTTCCTGGGGGTTGTACAGAATCCAACAGCAGAGGGCTAAAAAGGGTTCAAACAGACCTGCGGGGAGGCGGAAAAGATGGGGAGAAAAATGGCCGCCGTTCTTTGTGTGGCGCTCTGCACGGTATGGATGACCGCATGCGGTGGGCTACAAGCAGGAGGTGTACATCTGAAGGAATCCCGGCAAAATGTATCCGAAAGTAGCACGAACGCATCCGCCTTAAAGGAAGGGTCAGAATCCGATGCTGTGTTGGGGGAAGTAGTGCTTTCTGAGCAGGAACAGGAGGATCTGGCCGTTGTAAAGGCCATCTTCGACTGGCTCTATCCATTGGATGATGCCCTGAACGAAGGGATCGAGTGGATTGCCCTGGATACCACAGAACTAGAGATTTCCGATGTTGTGAAGAAACAGCTTTTCGAATACATTGGGGAACAGAGTGGGTTTTCTGTCCGAGAGTCCACTGCGCAGGAGTTAAAGGACGAAGGCTTGCTGGGTGAACAGGGAATCCGTACAGGGATTTTGCTCACAATGTCCATGCAAGCAGAAGAGGCGGATACCAGGCGCTTTTCCGCAGAAAAATACCGCAGTCCGTTGGGCGCAATCGGGGTAAATGATGGAATTGTGCAACGGGACGGAACGGTGTGGAAGATAGACGACAAACAGATCCGGGTATTCATTTCCTGAGCAATCCTATAGAAACAAAAAGGCCATCCGGCACGTATCTGCCGGATGGCCTTTTACGTAGGAACCTGGACTATATATCACAGCGGTTCGAAAAGGAAAACGGTTTACCCAACAGAAACGAATATACAATCCCCGAGGGATTGACAAATGAAAAGATAAAAAATCTTTAAAAGGATTCCGATAGGACAAATGAAAAATAGCGGAAAATACCATTTAATCAATTAAAATAGCAATATAATTTAGACAATCACAATTTATTCCATTGACAGACATTTCCATTTTTCGGTATATTTTACTTAAGTTCTTATTTATTGAAATTTTTTAGAGAGATTGTCACTATTTGATCGAGTGCGTTGGTTGTAAGCCCCACGACATGCCTTTTTCGATTGGATAGAGATGTCTCACGTTTTTATGAAAGGAGAGGATGGAGCACTTTTCTAAATGTTGATCCAATGGAGGGCTGGATGATCGTGCATCCGGCGTCGTATGAAAATGGAGGCGGTGGGTACTGCCTACGAAAATAGGTGTGGAATGGAAATCTGTGATAAGATTCTGCAACCTATAGGTCGTTGAAAAGGAGGAGAAAAGTCATGAAAAGGAATAAGAGCCGGATTGTGAGTCTGGTTCTTTGCGCAGCGATTGTTTTGTCCGGCGCTCTGCCGGCGACCGCTGCATCCGCAAAGGAAGAGAGCAAACCTGTTGCCGTTCAAATGAATACGCAGGGCTATGCTTCAGAGATTATCGGCAATGTGCGTGTACAGGTCCTGTCCCCGACAGTGGTCCGTCTGGAAGAAAAGGGTCCAAAAGGATATGAAGATCGGGAAACTTTCCATGTGACGAATCGCGACAATTGGGAAGGGACGGAAGTAACCCGTGAGGAAATGGACGGAAGCGTCATCCTGCGGACAAGCGCGTTTGATATTACGATTCCTTCAGACGCCCAGGACCTTTCCGGTATCACGATCAGCGATAAGGAAGGACGGTTGCTCTGGAAGTATAAGGGCCTGCCGGGCAGCAAAGTCTATTTACCCGACCCAGGCGAGGACGTTTTGGCTTGGGAAATGGGAGATAGCCCCCGCATGACCGTGCCGGAGTGGGGCTTCGCACCACAACCGGAAGACAACAGCGAGAATCGGGAAACAAATGGCTTTGATCAGAGCAACGATGCACCGGATATGTATGTTTTTCTCCCGCAGGGCGACGGCGTACAGCTGCGCAAGGATTTCAACAAGCTGACGGGCCAAACCGAAATGCTTCCGCTTTCGGCGTTTGGCGCTTGGGATAGCCGTTACTATGCCAACACCGACGAACAGGCTTTGCAGCAGATTAAGGATTATCATGAGACCTATCAGGTTCCGTTGGACAACCTCGTCATTGACACGGATTGGAGAAAAGCTTCCAGCGGTACGGGATATGAGATCAACACCGATTTGTTCCCGGACATGGAAGGTTTTTTGCAGGACGCCCACGACTTGGATGTCAACATTATGTTTAACGACCATCCGGAACCGTCCAAAAACAGCGAGGGACAGCAGAATAATGCGATTAATCCCGACGAAGTGAAATTCCGGTATGACAATCTCACAAAGTTGTTGAATATGGGCTTAGACGGATGGTGGTATGACCGCAACTGGTCCACAACCATTGTGGCGCCGGAAGGATTTACCCATGAGGCAATTGGCGCTTCGGCATATTCGTATGCACAGAAAGCCGTCTATCCGGATCAACGCCTGTTCATGATGAGTAACGTCGATGGCAGCTCCAACGGCGTTGACATCGGCGCGCCGGATGTAGCGCAGCACCGTTACGGGATTACCTGGACCGGCGACATCGGCGGTCATCAGGAAACCTTACAGGATGAGCTGGAGTTCACAGTTCAATATGGAGCAATTGGAGGGCTGCCCTACATTTCCTCTGACGTTGGCACGCACCAGACCAGCACCAAGGATATGACCGCAGACGAGTATGTCAAATGGATGCAGTATGGCGCGCTTTCTCCGATCTATCGCCCACACTGCGCATGGGTAGGTTCTGTGGACGAAGGCCGTATGCCTTGGTTAAAGGGCGAGGATGCGCTGAACATTATCCGTGATTATGTCAATCTGCGTTATCGCTTGCTCCCGACCTACTATAATCTTTCGCATGAAAACTACGAAACCGGCATGCCGCTGGTCAGAAGGCTGGACTTCGAATATCCGGAGTATGAAAGCGCTTCGAGAAATGACCAGTACCTGCTCGGCGAAGACATCTTGATTGCGCCGACGATCACCACATCGGAAAGCGGCGATCCAGCTGTTCCTTCCGCATGGTTAAAGACTCCAGACGGCGAGCAGGGTCTCAAAGCGGAGTTCTTTAACAATCTGAACCTGGAAGGCGAGCCGGTTGTTGTCAAGAATGTTCCCAATATCGATTTTGATTGGGGGAAAGAGTCGCCTGCACTCGGTGTAAACGAGGAAGGGTTCAGCATTCGCTTCACGGGCACGATCACCATCGGAGACAAGGATGTACAGCTGCAAACCTATAGCGACGATGGTTCCCGCATTTACATCGACAACGATCTGTTTGTTGACTCCTGGAAAGATCAGGAACCGACGGCAACCACCTCCGAGGGTACCTTGAAGGCTGGACAGACCTACGACATCCGTTTTGAGTTCTATGATAAGGAGAACGAAGCCGTTTGCAAGATGCAATATGTGCAGGCGGGCGAAAAGGATGAGGCTATTTGTACCAGAACGGTTTGGATTCCAGAAGGAGAATGGATTGACGCATTCTCTGGCGAGACCATCTATGGCCCGCGCAGTATTGAGGTGGAAGCACCGATCAGTGAGAATCCGATTTATATCAAAAAAGGTTCCATCCTTCCGTTGGCGGATGAGATGATGTCCACAAAAGAAGGGGATTGGAGTCACCTGACGTTGGATGTCTATCCGTCCACCCGTTATGAGGATTCGACTACCCTGTATGAGGACGACACCATTTCCAACGATTACACCGAGGGGAAATTCCGTACAACGGAACTTTCCACGAAGTTTGAGGATGGAAAGACCATCATCGACATTGGCGCGGCGAACGGAAGTTTTGACGGCGAGCTGTGCTTTGACAACCGCAGCTGGACCGTTCGGATTCATCAGCCAGAGGGCTGGGGTGAACTGAAAAATGTTGCGACATCGGATGGACAGACGCTTGCCTTTACAAAGGTGGAGCAGGACACAGATGCCATGCCTTTGGAAATCGAAGGCGGAGCGGCAGACGGAGCAGTCTATGAAGTGGAAGTGTCCGGAAACGTCTATGAAGCTATGCAGCTGGTAGCAGAATTTGAAAATGCAGTGGACCCGGAAGTGCCGGACCTGGAATATGACGAGGCAAGGGATTACGACAGCTACAAGCAGCCGGTGGACTATACTGTGGATATCACGGAGGATATGCCGTATGTGGTCGACCTGACAACGTTGGGCAACCTGGACTGGGTACAGCCGAACGTCAATGATTACAGGGAGACCATGAGAAAAAATACAACCACGCCGCAGATTACTTTCCTCAAGCAGAATGCCCGCAGTGTGGGAGGATTTGACGACTATTGCACAACCTTTAGTTATTCAGACGGTTTGCCGATTCAGTCGGTAGACGCAACCCGAAACGGTTCGGTTATCTTTGATGACAATGCAAGTTTTGAGTTCACCGTACAGGCAACGGAACAGCCCAAACAGCTGATTCTCTTTATCGGTGGATGGAAGAGCGAAGGTAAGTTGGAGATTTTCGACAAATCCGCAGATACGGAGGTCCAAACCTTTACCTTTAGCGACCCGGAGAAGTCCTATTATCGGAAGGTCACCATCGATATGACTTCTGAAACCGGAACCGATCTGGTGGTTCGTTACACAAAGACGAGCGGTAGCAATATTACGTTTGCCGCAGCAGCACTTCGCGATCCGAATGCAGAACCAGGCGAAGAAACCAATAAGGTTGTAGAGCGTGAAGTCGAAGTACTTGACTGGTATCCGGACAAACGCAATCTGACCGAAGAGGGCAACCTAGACTGGATTCACTTGGGACAGGCAGCGACCTCCAACATCAACCGTAAGAATGTCGCAGAAGAACAGCTCGTTCTGACAAATTCGGCTGATTTGGTCGGATTTAACGATCATAAGACGGCATTTACCTGGACAGATGGTACACCGGATAAGGAGGCAACCGACCTGATCACCGGATTGCAGCAGAGTAAACTGGGAAGCGACTTTACCCTCCAGGCGAAGGCAGGTCCGGAAGAGAAGAAGCTCACCCTCTACATCGGCGGATGGAAGGGGAAAGGAAAACTTACCGTTTACGACGCATCCGGTTTAACAGAAAATCAGGTATATGAATTTGGCGATTTGGATACCAACTTCTATCGTACCGTAACCATCGATATGAAGGCAGAGCAAGAGACTACCCTGTATGTACGATATGAGTTGATTGAACAGAATGGCGGAAATATTTCCTTTGTAGCAGCAACATTGAATGCTCCAGAAGTCGAGCCGGCGGAACACATGCTGACGGTAAGCTATCCGACAACGGTGAAGCTGTCGATCGACGGGGAAGAGCAGACGATTGCAAACCTGATCGGTGCATATAAAGACGTCGTAATGGCAAACACGAATCTCGACCTGACCTTTGAGCCGAGAGTCGAAGGCAGAGAGATCGCAGGCGTGACAGTCAATGGCGAGCCGGTAGAGGCGTTTGATGTCAATGAGTATGTATACAGCCTGGCAATGCCGAATGCAGACACCACGATTGAACTGGGCTTCACGATCGTAGATAAAGAAAATCTGCGCGAAGTGATCACGATCGCAGAGAGCGAGAGCGTGAAAGCGCAGGTAGCGGCGGCAGTCCCGTCGGTACAGAAGAAGTACAAGAATGCGTTGCAGGCAGCGAAAGCGATCGAAGAAAAGAAGACCGCAAGCCAGGACGAGATCAACAACGCGATGTTTGAGCTGATCGAGGCATTGCAGTATCTGAGCTTTACAGCGGGCGACAAGAGCCAGCTGGAAATCCCGATGGAGATTGCAGAGAGCATCAATCGAGAGAACTTCACGCCGGAGAGCGTACAGGCGCTGGACGACGCATACAAGGCGGCAGAGGATCTGATGGACGACGAGGAAGTACTGGAAGCAGACATCCAGGCAGCGGCAGAAGCACTGTATGAAGCGCTTAATAAACTGGTCTTCCGTGCAGATAGGACGGATCTGGAAGCTTTGGTAGCAGAAGGCAAGAAAATTGTAGAGAATGCTTCGAAGTACATCCAGGATGAAACATGGGCTACCTTTAAAACCGTCCTAGGCGATGCAGAAACTCTGTTGGAAAATGACAATGCAACCCAGGAGGCAGTGGATGAGAAGGCCGAAGAACTGCTCAATGCGATTACAGCACTGCGTATGATTCCGAACAAGGACGCTTTGAAAGACCTGATTGGAAAAGCAGAGGCAGTGAACACCAGCAAGTACACAGCAAAGAGCGTGGCAGCGATGCAGAAGGCATTGAGCAACGCAAAGGTTGTGTTGAACAATGAAGCAGCGACCGAAGAAGAGGTCAAGAGTGCCGTAGAAGCACTGGAAGCAAGCATCCAGAACCTGGAGACAAAGACGACGACAGCGAAGAAGAGCGGCTCCACATCGAGAAATGTAAGCAACACATATGGAGCAGCGGGTGTGGTTTCCGCAAGCCAGAGTGCAGCGGCAAGTGTGCGCAGTGATGCGGCAAATGCCATCACGCTGAACAGAGGAAGCATGTACACCTTCAAGATGACCGTGGTCAATGGAAACGGACTGGTACCGAGCTTCACAGTGGGCAACGGAAGCGTTCTGAAGACACAGTTTGTGTCCCAGATCGGCAATGACTACTACTACAGAGTGTATGCAGTTGGCACACCGGGCCAGAGCACAGGCGTTTACACCACACTTCCGGGCCAGAATGCGAAGCTGCATTGCGAGGTAGCCATTGGATGAACGCCGGGAAATTTGTGTAAGGTATAAACGTGTACTATTCGATCAAGCACCCGGCAGCCGATAGCAGAAAGCTTGCGTAGGAGACGCCGTAGGCGCGGAAGATGCTGTGTGTCCACAGGAGCATGGCCCAGCCATCCTTGGCGGACATCTTAGTAAATTGAGCGAAGGGAGCCCCTTTCGCAAAGAGCAGAATCCCCGCTCCGGGAAACCGGAGCAGGGGTTTTGCTGCTTTGAGACTTTGTGTACTTGGGATGCAAGCGAAAGATAAAATGTATGGGAATTTCCAAAAGGAAGCAAAAGATTGCAGGCCAAAAGGCGCTGTGGTCCGCCGGACCAGAGCACAGGCGTTTACACCACACTTCCGGGCCAGAATGCGAAGCTGCATTGCACGGTAACCATTGGCTGAACGCCGGTCAATTTGTGTAAGGTATAAACGTGTACATATTCGATCAAACACCCGGCAGCCGATAGCAGAAAGATGCGTAGGAGACGCTGCAGGCGCGGAAGACACTGTGCGTCCACCGGGTCAGAGCACAGGCGTTTACACCACCTTGCCGTGCCAGAATGCGAAGCTGCATTGTAGTGTAGAAATTGCGTAATCTCATAGAAGTGTTTCGAAGCGCTTCAAAGGAGGAATGTTTGATTCCCCTGTAAAAAACACCTGGGGTACATTCAAGTTCGAATGTACCCCAGGTGTTTTGTTCTGGAAAAGAACTGGTCAGTTGGCCGTAAAACCATCGGCTAAACTACAAAGGCGAATCGTGAATAAAGAAACGATTTCCCCATGGCAAACAGTATTTTTCGTGTAGGCCAAAGGATCATGGCTGCAATTAGCGCTGTAGAGCAAATACGGATGGAACCAACTCCTCTTATTTGTTGCTCGCTGCCTGCGTCATCTGACGTTCCCATTCGCATAGGGCAGTCAACGCAGGCAGAAATGTTTTCCCGGAAGAAGTCAAACAGTATTCGACCTTTGGAGGGATTTCTTGGTACTGCTGCCGGTACAATAATCCGTCCAAACAGAGTTCCTTGAGACTTTGGCTGAGCATCATGTCTGTGATGCCCGATACAGCGGACTTAATCTCTCCGTAGCGGCGGGTCTGCCCATCCCGCAAGGACCACAAAATGCGGATTTTCCATTTTCCGCCGGCAACACGTAAAAAATAAGCGAGCGGCGCCTCAGAGAATGTTTCTTGGATCTTTTCCCCCTCAAGGGGGGAAACTTCTGTTGATGCGGGTGAAGAAATTGCCCGTTTCACTCGTTTTTTCTTCTTTTCCTTATCCTTTTTCATACGCCGCTCCTTTCTATATTTGCTCATAAAATTAGAGTCAATCTACAAAACCGATGGTATCATATTTACCGCTTTTTGGCAAGCACATTTCCCTGGAAACACATGAACAGACCTGAAAAGCAGAATCCAGCCCCCAAAAGAAGGGCATACACAACGGAACGCTCTGCCAAAGCGCCAAATGCCAGATTGGTTCCAACTGCGGTCATATTCATCGCAAGGGAATGGATGGAGAGGATGGTTGCTCGGCTTGACACAGAGATGTGACGGTTTTGGAGATCCACGCGCAAGGGAACAAAGGCGGAATTCGCTGCACATAAAAGCATCATCCCTACAACAGAAAGCAGCGGATGTGCGCAGATGGCCATTAAAATGCATGCCAGGCCCCCTGCACCAAAGATCAGAATAACGGTTCGACGCTCTCCCAGACGAGTAGATAACCGNCCCCTTTCGCAAAGAGCAGAATCCCCGCTCCGGGAAACCGGAGCAGGGGTTTTGCTGCTTTGAGACTTTGTGTACTTGGGATGCAAGCGAAAGATAAAATGTATGGGAATTTCCAAAAGGAAGCAAAAGATTGCAGGCCAAAAGGCGCTGTGGTCCGCCGGACCAGAGCACAGGCGTTTACACCACACTTCCGGGCCAGAATGCGAAGCTGCATTGCACGGTAACCATTGGCTGAACGCCGGTCAATTTGTGTAAGGTATAAACGTGTACATATTCGATCAAACACCCGGCAGCCGATAGCAGAAAGATGCGTAGGAGACGCTGCAGGCGCGGAAGACACTGTGCGTCCACCGGGTCAGAGCACAGGCGTTTACACCACCTTGCCGTGCCAGAATGCGAAGCTGCATTGTAGTGTAGAAATTGCGTAATCTCATAGAAGTGTTTCGAAGCGCTTCAAAGGAGGAATGTTTGATTCCCCTGTAAAAAACACCTGGGGTACATTCAAGTTCGAATGTACCCCAGGTGTTTTGTTCTGGAAAAGAACTGGTCAGTTGGCCGTAAAACCATCGGCTAAACTACAAAGGCGAATCGTGAATAAAGAAACGATTTCCCCATGGCAAACAGTATTTTTCGTGTAGGCCAAAGGATCATGGCTGCAATTAGCGCTGTAGAGCAAATACGGATGGAACCAACTCCTCTTATTTGTTGCTCGCTGCCTGCGTCATCTGACGTTCCCATTCGCATAGGGCAGTCAACGCAGGCAGAAATGTTTTCCCGGAAGAAGTCAAACAGTATTCGACCTTTGGAGGGATTTCTTGGTACTGCTGCCGGTACAATAATCCGTCCAAACAGAGTTCCTTGAGACTTTGGCTGAGCATCATGTCTGTGATGCCCGATACAGCGGACTTAATCTCTCCGTAGCGGCGGGTCTGCCCATCCCGCAAGGACCACAAAATGCGGATTTTCCATTTTCCGCCGGCAACACGTAAAAAATAAGCGAGCGGCGCCTCAGAGAATGTTTCTTGGATCTTTTCCCCCTCAAGGGGGGAAACTTCTGTTGATGCGGGTGAAGAAATTGCCCGTTTCACTCGTTTTTTCTTCTTTTCCTTATCCTTTTTCATACGCCGCTCCTTTCTATATTTGCTCATAAAATTAGAGTCAATCTACAAAACCGATGGTATCATATTTACCGCTTTTTGGCAAGCACATTTCCCTGGAAACACATGAACAGACCTGAAAAGCAGAATCCAGCCCCCAAAAGAAGGGCATACACAACGGAACGCTCTGCCAAAGCGCCAAATGCCAGATTGGTTCCAACTGCGGTCATATTCATCGCAAGGGAATGGATGGAGAGGATGGTTGCTCGGCTTGACACAGAGATGTGACGGTTTTGGAGATCCACGCGCAAGGGAACAAAGGCGGAATTCGCTGCACATAAAAGCATCATCCCTACAACAGAAAGCAGCGGATGTGCGCAGATGGCCATTAAAATGCATGCCAGGCCCCCTGCACCAAAGATCAGAATAACGGTTCGACGCTCTCCCAGACGAGTAGATAACCGGTGGGATTGCATGGAAGAAAGTCCAGAGAAGGTTACCAGGATGGTACATATGCCCATTGTCGCCGGGGGAATTCCACTGCGCAAATATTGTAACTGGTTTAGGAAAACGGTGATAGTCTGTTTGCTTTCTTCGAGCAGTGCGCAGCCGAGAAGAAAGAGAAAAAAACGCCGGTCGCACAGCAAAAGTTTACAAAGCGCCCGTAGATGTGGCCGCGGAGCGGTGATTTCTGCTGGTACCGATGGCAAGAACACAGAAAGCAGCCAAGCTGCACCATAGGAGTAGACCGTTAGAAGGGCCGAAAGGCGATAATTCTCGCGGATAAACCATGAAAAAAGGACACACGCCAACACGAGCCCGGCTGTATTCATTGCCTCCCAACAGCCAAAAATGCGGCGGGATTCCCTTTCTGGACAATTTTTCCCGCCCATTGCCAGAAAAAGATACGCGGTATCGCAGCCGGATAATCCGGATAGAACCACGGAGAGTAAAAGCCGTTCTGCTAAAAACCAGGCGAATCCGTCGGCTCGCCAGAAGAAAACTTTCGAAAGAAAAAAGAGAAAATGGCAGATCACCAGGGTATTGCGATATCCAATGCGGTCTGCAATCCAACCCCAAGGAAGTTCCATAGCAAGGCTAACTGCCAGGGAAATGCTTTCGATCAGAGTAATCTCAAAAATGCTGATCCCATTTGTCTGCCGGTAAAGAGTGGAGATCGGTGCGTAAAATAAAAGGCCCTGCAAAAATGCGATTGCATAGCAGAGCCAAATCGTTCGCTTCTGCATAACAATTTCCCTTTCAACGTAATTGGGCAACAATCCCCTAAGCCTATCGGACGATGGGCGCCGAAGGCTAAAAAAGATAAATTCCGTTGATGGAAAATCAATGCGGATGCTTCATAAAAATGTTCCTTTGATGAATCAAATTTTATTAAAACCGGTTATGTCCGGTTGGCTTCCAGGGCCAAAGCAGCTGCGCGGGAATAGACACAACCGCAGTAATTCTGCCGGTAGAGGTGGTATTCCCGGCTCAGTTCGATGGAACGCTTATAGCCGTTCCGTTTCTTAAAATCGGAGAATAGATAGGGAACCCCATAAGTTTCCGCCAGTTCTGCGCCGATGGTGTTCAACTTTTCTGCGTTTTTATAAGGGCTGATGGAGAGCGTGGTCGTGAAAAAATCACAGCCCAGTTCTTTGGCGGCTCTGGCCGCTTCGGTCAAACGCAGGTGATAACATAAGGTACACCGGTCTCCGCCTTCAGGTTCTGCCTCGTGGCCTTTTGCAAGGGCAAAGAACCGTTCCGGTTCGTAGTCACCCAACGTGAGGACTACCGGGCTGGATAACGGCATCTCCTGCAATAGACGGCGGACCTCTGCCACTCGTTTTTCATACTCCTCCTGAGGGGAGATATTGGGATTATAATAAAATAGGACGATGGAGAAATAGCGCGAAAGATATTCCAATACATAACTGCTACACGGTGCACAGCAAGCATGCAGTAGAAGCTTGGGGTGTTTTTCCTCCAGCTCCAAACGTGAAAGAACCGCGTCCAATTCTTTCTGATAGTTGCGTTTGATCATGTTTTCCACCATCCATCCTCTTTCGGTTGAAAATCCACTTGACTGGTTCCCAAAGGAAGTAGATTTTGATACACAGCGGTATGATGCTCATCGATGTCCAAATCTTTATGTACATGCCCAAAATACCATCGTTTATAATGCAGGCGGGAGTCAATCCCTTCTAAAAAGCGATTGAAGGGCTCTTCTCTCGTCCTCTTGCGAAATTGATTGACAATTTTTAGTGGCGCGGTATGGGTAACCACATAGTCTACTTCAAAATGAGCGGCCATCAACGTGCGCATGGCCACCCCATATTCCACTGCGTTCGGCATCTCCTCTGGCCACCAGGAGATCCCCTCTGTGCGGAATTCCACATCTCCGGAGGCGCCACCCCCCATAGTAAAGATTCTGTGTCCTTCCAGGGTGAAGAGTTGACCGCGCATCAGGTGGAATACACTGTCTGTCACGCGGTGCACCTTGCCGCCGTTCCACTGTTCCACGGGATATTGGTTTAAAAGCTCAAAATTTTCATGATTACCATCTACAAACAGGGTTGTAAACTTTTTGCGTTTAAACCAGCGGAGCCAAAAGTCGTCCGAACCACCAGGGCCTGTCCAAATACCGCCAAAGTCGCCGCAAATCAAAACATAATCGTGCTTTGTCAGCTTTTTTTGCGCGGGGAACGCCTTGGTTGTCAGCTTTGTCACGTCGTATGGAATGTGCGTGTCGCCCGTGATATAAATCATTTGGCATCCCCCTTTTTTCCTATTGTAGCAAGCCCCCGGAGAAAAAGCAAATGGGAAAGAGGAAGATATGCTCCTATCCTTGCATCCCTCAGGCGGTTATGTTAGAATGGGACTACCAAAGGAACGGACAACGGGAGGGAAACGGAGATGTTGGAGGAAAAGGATCTGCAAGCGATTGCGCGGCTGATTTTGGCGAGCGAGGAGCGTTTGCGCGCCGAGTTTCACGCCAAGCTAGAGATGGAAATTCGTGCGAGCGAGGAGCGGATGCGTGAAGGAATGAGCGCGGAGTTCCATGCCGGCGAAAATCGCACCCATACGTACATAGAGAACGGCGTGATGAAGCCGATTCGCCTGTTGGCCGAAGGCCATGCGCAGATCTTAGAACGTTTGCCGGGAGTGGACGCGTTGGATTCGTTGCGTGGGCGGGTATGCAATTTAGAGCGAGTGGTCACGGAACAGGGACACGAAATCGACGAACTCAAGCGTGCATAAACGATTCTCGTCCGGTGGTATGCAGAAAGAGGAATCAAGGGATTTCCCTTTTTATGGCAGGTTGCAGCTTTGGAATGGTTGGTCTGTTGTAGTCTATCAAAGGTTATCTTATTTTGATCAGGCGAGGCCGGAGAACTTTTCTCCGGCTTTTTTGTATGGAAAATGGAGAAGGATTTGATCTGTAAGTCACCTACAGAACTATAGGAGGTTTTTCTGCCTTATACTTAAAAAAGGAAGTTGTGGGTGTGCTCGATTCAGCGAAAGATTTCTTTTCATAGATTAACGGCAGAATATTCGGTAGAGTGGCGGAAAGGGGAGAAACCACACGAAGAACGCACAGAACGATTTTACAAAGGGAAGTATGGCTGGAAACATCATGGGGATGGCGATGCCCATGATGTTGGCGCAATTGATCAATCTGCTGTACAGTGTCGTAGACCGCGTTTATATTGGGCGTATCCCCGATGTAGGAACGTTGGCACTGACGGGATTGGGCCTGACGTTTCCGATCATTAATATTTTAAATGCCTTTGCAAACCTTTTTGGCATGGGCGGCGCGCCGCTCTGTTCCATTGCACGGGGGCGTGGAGAAAATGAGGAAGCTGGACGCATTATGCGCTGCTCCTATACTTTATTGTTGATGAGCGGAGGGATTCTCACTGCCTTGGGGTATCTCTTTTTGAAGCCGCTTTTGTACTTATTCGGCGCAAGCGACGCTACATATCCATATGCGCGGGATTATATGCTGATCTATCTGGTGGGTACTATCTTTGTGATGGTCAGCTTGGGGATGAACAATTTTATCAATTCGCAGGGATTTGGACGCATCGGAATGTTGACAGTACTGTGCGGCGCGGTCGCCAATTTGGTGCTCGATCCGGTGTTTATCTTTGTATTTGATTTGGGAGTCCGCGGAGCGGCGCTTGCCACCGTACTTTCCCAAGGGCTGTCCGCGGTATGGGTGTTGCGCTTTTTGAGCGGAAAAAGGGCGATTTTGCGCCTGGAACCGGCAAAATTTTTCCTGCGCGGCGGGATGGTCAAACAGATCACCGCCATGGGGTTTTCAGGATTCACCATGTCGGCCACCAACAGTGCAGTACAAATCCTCTGTAATGCACAGATGCAGACATATGGTGGCGACCTCTATGTGGGCGTTATGACCATCCTCAATTCGGTGCGCGACATTCTTACCATGCCGGTCAATGGCCTGACCAGTGGAGCGCAGCCGGTTTTGGGCTTTAACTATGGGGCGCAGTCCTACCGGCGGGTCAAAAAGGGGATTGTATTTATGACTCTTACCTGCATGGTGTACACATTGGCCGCGTGGCTGCTGGTGTTCCTATTCCCCCAATTCTTTATCCAGATTTTTAATACAGAGGATGCAGCCCTGCTGCAGGCCAGTGTACCGGCATTACACATGTATTTTTTTGGTTTCTTTATGATGACTTTCCAATTCTCCGGACAGTCTACTTTTGTAGCCCTGGGCAAGGCAAAGCATGCGATCTTCTTTTCCATATTCCGCAAGGTGATTATCGTTATCCCACTCACGATTTTGTTGCCCCGTTTGTTTGGGATGGGTGTCGACGGTGTGTTTTGGGCCGAGCCGATTTCCAACTTTGTCGGTGGTGCAGCGAGTTTCATCACCATGTTGTGCACGGTCTGGCCGACGCTAAAAGAACAAAGAAAACGCACTGCCTAGGGGCCCCTAAAATTCCTTGGAAATACGGTTATCAAGAAATGGGATTTGATCGGGAGGGGCGCCTGCAAGAAAGAATCAAAACACCCTTGTTCCTTGAATGGACAGAACCGGCCCAGTAAAGATACACAGTAGAAAAAGCCTCCCGGTGGAGGAAGATAAAAGGTTCTGCGCCTCGGCTTCTCCCGCCCCCTTTGTTGGTACAATCAAGTAACAGCTGTGAAGCCGTTGCTTGCTCGATCAACAAAGATTTAGAATGACGCTCTGGCTTTTTCATAAATTGTAAAAAATTCTTGTCGCTGAGTTGGTTTTTTATTTTCTCCGTTGCCTCATCCTCCAATCACGCTTCGCCTTCCGGGGCTCGCGTTCTTGGGAAGGGACGTCGTCGGAAAAACGCTCCACAGGAGCCTTTTTCTCTCCTCTACTTCGGGTGCGCCACAAAAACCGACTTTTAATAGCGATAGGGATACCCTGCCTTTTGCGGCGGCTGTCCCTGTTAAAAATATTGATGGGGAGATTTCTGGTTCATTTTCAACGGGTTCTGAAATGAAGATCTATTACGCTTTTCGATGCTTCTGCCAAATACCGCGCATATTCTCAAAATAGCCGATCATTAGACGTTTGTTCATACGCTGCCGATCAAGTCCTTGGAATATTCATTAAAATCAAAACTGGTCGAAAATCCTTAGCTTTAGAGGAGCATCCATGTAATGTGTCGTCCAAAGCCGCATGCTCGTCAGAACTTTTCGATTTTACCGTTGTCCATCCCCCATGGTCAGGATCGTGCGATAGGATACATCCATTACATAATACGGAATGCGTCTCACAAGCTTTGTGCCAGATACCCAATTTTGAGCTTTTTGGATGGGATTCCATACCGTTGTCGATAGGTTCCCCCATGTAAATGGTCTCATATTTTATGATAGGATTGCACTTCAATCGACATATACCTTTGGAAAAACTGCCAAAGTTTATTTTAGAAGCGCTTATCTTGAAATGAGACAATAAAAAAATGTAAGGTACGAACCGCTTGAAATCCCCAAAAATTCTCGAGGCCTATATGATGAGAGAATCTCTTTGGAAACGTTTTCAGAAAAGTTGTATCGTATAGAACGCATTCTTTATGCAATAGGGATTTACGAGGTCCTTGTTCCGTTCGATAGGGAGCCGTTTTGCTACGTCCGCCCTGATTTCGGAGTGATCTGTTCAACGTTTTCCCGGGAGATCAAAAGAGAGGGTCCATCCGCTTTCAAATTTAAAAGCGGATGGACCCTTTTGCTGGGATCTAGGCATAGATGTTGGTTATAGATTGCCTTTGCATCTAAGATTGACCGCACCATCTATGCCGGATACCTTCTGTCCGAATGGAACTTTCCGTACCTTATGTTACAAGTTTATTTGGCGGCTTTGGATTCTTGTGCGATAGCATTCAGCCAATTGTAACCGTACAATGCTTGACAGCGTTTTGGCCGGGCAATGTTGTGTACACGCCCGTGCGATCGCCCGGATTCCCAATGGCCCAAATTCTATAATAATAATCGTTTCCAATCTGGGTCAGGAATTGTGTTTTCAGAACGCTTCCGTTGCCTACGGTGAAGCTCGGAACCAGACCGCTTCCATTGACCAGGGTCATCTTGAAGCAATATGCGTTGCCATGCAGCAGTGTGAAGTCCGTGGTCGTGTCACTGCGTACGCTTGCCGGAGTGACCATGTTTTGGGCGGCTGCCACAAGGGCGATCCCACTGGAACCGTATGTATTGGAACGGTTTGCGGAGGCAGAACCGCTGGAGTGTTTCTGCGGCTGCTGAGGAGATTCGGCTTTTACCAGGCCATCCCACGCATGTTGCACGGCCGTGTATGCTGAAGCGAGTTCCTCGTTGCTTGCATGGGGATCTGCGGCAACGGCCTTCGCGACGCGCAGGGCTGCTTGCAAACTTGCCGCACTTAGGTCGGTATATTTGTCCAGATCGATTGCTTCCGCTTTGTCAATCAAGTCCTGTAGTTCCTCGCGCGACGGGATTTTCCGCAGGGCTGCCATGGCGCAGTTCAGTTCCTCGGCAGCGTTCTGCACCTCTTCTTGTGTGGCGTCCCTGTTTTCCAGAACCGTTTTGGCCGCTTCAAGCGCGGATAAGAATTCTTCCTGCCCAACTTCCAGATAGTCCGAAAGGTCGATGTTTTCAGCCGCATGGACGACGGCCTGTAGATGGGTGGTATCGGCTACGGCTTGTAAGCCGGTCAGAGCTTCGTACAGAACATCGTACGCTTTTTCGACATCCGCCTGAAGCGGTTCATCGTCCTGCAACAGGGCTTGCGCCTGTTCCATTGCAGCTTGGAGTGCCGACCAGCTGGAGGAAGTATAGTCCTCTTCTCCCAGTAAACCGGCGATGCCAAGCAATTCTTCCAGTTCGGTAGTATCGCCTTCGGCAAAGCCCAACAGATGAATCGCGTCGAGCAAGCCGCTCCATGCGTTGTTGATGTCCTCTTGACTGGCCTTCGGATTGCCCTCTGCATCCTTTGCGGCCTGTAATGCACGGTCAAATACTTTTTGTACAGTTGGAATGGCAGCATGGTATTCATCGCCATCAGCCAGACCCTCTGCAACCGCGATGACTGTGCGAAGAATCTGTTTGTCCACAGTGGTGAAAGTAAATTGTAGGGTCTGTTCCGCAGCACTCATAACCCCTTCATAGGTAAAGGAAGAAGTATGTGTTTCTTCATCAAAGACGATTTGATCGCTGTAATCCTCGCCGTTGACCAGGACATTGGAAAACTCCTTGCCCTCCACTCTGGGGGCAAAGACGAGCGTATAAGTGTCGCCCGGCTTGAAGGAGGACATATACCGGCCGGTCAGGTTTGCGATTGTTGCATCTTCGCCGTTTACAGTAACCTGTGCATTGGTAGTAAAGTTGGCTGTGAATGCGTATTTTTGATCGGGGTCCGTGGAACCGGAAACCGTCACAGTGCAGGATGCTTGCGCACCGAACCCATCCGCATAGCCATATACCGTAAAGCTGCCTTCCTGTTGGTAGGCTTCCGCGGGGATTTCCTCCCAGACGATGGGGAGGGTTCCTTCAGTACCGTCTACGTAGGTGACAGCAGCGGATTCCGGCAAAACCGGGGCTACGCCGGCCGTGGTTTCGGCCGTAGTGGCTGCAATTTCAGAAACTAGATTGATGTCGCTGTATACATACAGGCGGCAGACTGCCGGACGATCGGTGCCTTCCACTGTACCGGTGAGGACGTGTTCGCCGAGAATGGACGTTGCGCTGCTGGGATCGTCCCACGAGACAGCACGGGCTTCCTGTGCGCCGTCTGCCATGGTGACGGTCACCTGCTGCGGCAGAGAAGCCGTTCCTTGGAGCGGCGCCGAAACGCGGCTTTCCTCTACTGTGGAAACAACATTGGTCTTATGAACGTCAACGGTACATATGGCCTTGATGGAGGTGCCCTCTACAGTGCCTTCTACCGTGAAGGAGCCTTCCTGGGCATAGTCACTGGATGCTATATCGGCCCATTTCAGACCAATCATACCGCTCGTATTGTCCGAATATGTGACACGGACCTCTTCGGGAAGGTTTGGCGCTTGGCCCACAAGGGTAGCGACAGCCTCTTTCTGAACAGCGGTGATGGTCGGCTCCTCCTCGTAGACGCTGACAGGGATGGAATAATACTGGGACTCAAAGCCCTCCTTGTTGAGAGAGACCAGAACTTCAGAATGTCCAGTCTGTTCGCCGGTGATCTGGTTGTTCTGTATGGAAAGTGCGTTATCCGTAGATGCCACGCCGTAGGAGATGGTTACATCTGCGGGAACGGTCTCCACAGAGAGTGTATAAGAAGAACCCTTTTTCAACTGAATTTGTTCGGGTAGGCCGGTGACTTCGATTTGTTCCAGATCGCCTTCCCCTCTGGGGAGGAACCTGGCGTTGGCCCAGTCACTGTGATCGTGTGCATTGGCCCCCAGTGGATCGACCACAAGTTTGAGTTCCTTAGCGCCAATGATATTCAAACGAACGTGTTCCGCTTCGGTGTCCTGTGTCATAACGGGGGAGATGTAGGCCTGTTCGCCGTCCACCCAGATTTCGAACCGGGCTTCACCGCGGGATTCAGAGCCGTCGCTGGCGACACTCCCCAACCAATCCAGACCAAGATACGTCTCGAAGATGTCGTAACCGAGGCCTTCAATGTCGTAGACAATTTCAGAGGCTGCATGGACCCCTAATCCACTGTAAAATTGCTTGCGCCCTCCATTGACGGTCAGTTCCATAGGATCGCCTTCAAGGTTGGTCCCTTTGGTGATCTCTTTCCAACCGGTGGTCGCGGATTTCCATACCACATTCTCCAAAGGAATCTCATCCTGTTTTGTGAAGTGGATGGTATACACCTGTGGATTCCCTTCCAAATCATCGATATAGACCTCTGCCGTGTCATCAAAGGATGTGGGCTGTTTTACATTGGCGGAAATGGAGGAGTGTGCAGGAACCGCTTCCACATGAGGGAGTTCTGTGCGGTTGCTCAGGTAGGGGATGGTGTATGTGTGTTTATCCAGCGAGAAATCGGGCAGGGGGCGTCCATCCACCTCGATGCCGTTGAGTGTCTGGGTGATAATCGCCTTTTGTGCCTGTGCCATTTTCTGTTCGACCGAGTTTGTCTCGCCGGTGACAGGACGCATTCGATAGGTAAACGTGTACTGCTTGTTGGAATTGACCTTGTACTTTTCCAGCATAGTTGGGCCGCAGCTTCCATTGCCAACGCCGGTTTGCATGTAATCCAACGTCAAATAGATTTGATCGGAGCGGGTCAACTGATAGGGATGGGCTTTGCTGTTCAGTTCAGAAGCGGAATAGTGCAGGGCGCCGAATTCCATGGGAACATCGGCTGAGAACAGAAGGCCGTCGCCCTCTTCATCGGTCAGGGAGACCCAGCGGACATCCGTACGGTTGCCATTCTCCTGGGGTTTCATATAGGGGACAAACATACCGTCTACGGTGTTGTCATATACGCCGATCAAGGAACCGGTATTTCGGTCAATGTAGTTTTCTTCCGGACCTCTGCCATAATACGTGATATTTTCATAACCCGCAGGCAGCTCCATTTTCATACCGACACGGCCCAACATTTCGGATGCTTTCGAGTCGAATACGCTGTTGACCACAAGGTCGCCTGTCGGGTAAAGCGTGTATGTAATCTGATTGGTGGAGTTGTTCAGAGTAGAATAGGAGAGCGGCACGGTAACGACAATTTTGTTCTCTGATTTCTCGACCTGTACCTCGCCTACAGTAGTTGCCGGATCGCGATACTTGGTATTAATCGTCCCATTATCGATTCGGGCACGCCAGTAATTCGGTTCCGGTGCACGATAAATCTGTTCTTTGCCATTGTTCTTAAAGGAGGTCAATTCACCTTTTTGGATGTCAAAAGTGACTTCAAATCCTTCTCCCTTTGCAGTCAACTGGTTTCCAGATTCACTCACTTCCGTAAATTTCAGAGAGGTATCCAATGCCTCACCGGGTTCTGTTGCATCAAAACCCAATTCAAACTGTTCGAAAGCTACGACGGTGCCTTTGTCCGCCCAAAGGGTATCTTCTTTCAGACGGAACGCAATGTTTAGTAGGAACTCGCTGCCTTCACGGACGGATTCGGGCGCATGGTAACCGATGGTGACCACCTTGGTTTCACCGCCTGCGATGTCCAGTTGATCGTCCGACAAGACGCCGGACTGAACTTTTTCATGGTTGTTATACAGAGTCCAGATTCCCTCGTATTCATTTAAATTGGTGAATTCGAGGAGATTTTCAATCTGAATTTCGCCGGCTTCCAGGTCCTTTGCCGTAAGTTTTACACCCTGATACGCTTTTTTAACCTCTTGGTATGCAGGGTGCAAAGTGCGGTCGGGAAAAACAACGCCGTTGCTGCAGAAATTGCCATCATTGGTATTGTCGCCCCAGTCGCCGCCATAACCGAAATAGGACTGTTCATTCTCACCAGTGTCCACTTCGGTAATGGAGTTGAAGTCCATCCAAAGGACGACGCCCTCGTCGTTCGGGGTACGGCCTTCATCACAGATCTCCTCGGGCGAAAGTGCACGGTTATAGATGCGCACGTTATCGATCTTTCCTTGGAATTCGCGGCCGGTACGTTCGGTATCCGTACCAATGGCAACCGCATAGTCATTGGTGGAGATGGTCTTTTGGCTGACTTCTTTGCTGGCTGCCAGTTCCCCATCGATATAAATGTTGATGGTGCCGGCCGTTGCATCAAAGGTCGATACCACCTGATGCCAGTTCTCAAACCAGTCGGCTGGAACCTGAGCTTCCAAGCTGATCCACTTGGCGCTCGAACTGCCGGTTGCTGTGGCATCGTAGATAAAGAATTCTATGACGCTTTTATTTTGGGCCGTGTCGCCGATATATTTCATTGCATATTGGCTGTTGCCCTTCGTCACGATGGCGCCGTTCGTGCTACCCGAAACTTTCTTTGGATAGACGAGCGCTTCCAGCGTCAAACTGCCGGTCAAATTAAGTGCTTCGCTGGCTGGCAATGTAGCGGTACCTTCCAGGGCTGTGCCGTTGCCAATGCCGCCGCGGGCTTCTAAGGTCCCCTTATAAGTAGCATGAAGCCCCTTTGGACCAGCATCCATCAGCTTGTTTTCTGAATCCACTGCATTAAAGTCGCACCAGAATAGGACGGATTCATCAGCGGCAGAAATATTTGCCTGTTCAACCTCCCGTGCAGTCAAAGCACGGTTGTAAATACGCACTTCGTCGATCAAACCGGTAAATTCGCGGCCAGGACGTTCCAAATTTTCTCCGATTGTCACAGCATACGTGTTGGTATTGCGTACATTTTTACCACCAGTGGACACAGACTTGATCTCTTGGCCATCGACGTAGATCTTTAAAGTGCTGTCCTCTGCACAGAACACACCGGTGATACGGTGCCAGTGATTCAGCCAATCCGCAGGCGCAGGGACAGTTGCGGAAACCCAGGAACCTCCACTTTTAAAGCAGAATTCCAGATTTCCTTTGGTATATTGCAGTGTGAGTTGTTCGTTACCTTTTGCAAGGATGGTATCATATCCCTCGCTGTTCTTACCGGTCTGGCAGACCAACGCCTCTACAGTAAAACTTCCCGTTGTGTCAAATACTGCGTCAGCAGGAAGTTCCGCAGTACCTTTGAGGGCATTGTCCGCATCTTTTCCAGCAACAAGGGAACCAGTGAAATCGGCTTGCAACTTATTGGGGCTGCTGTCAGTCAGGACGTTTTTCTTTTCACCGCCCAGTTCAACGCGGATCGACTGGTCTACCCAATCCCAGATACAGCCGCCGATCAACTTATCGTACTTTTCAAATACATCCACATATTCTTGGAGGTTACCTGTGCTGTTGCCCATGGAGTGTGCATATTCATGGGCAAGATACGGCTTTGGATTGTTATCGGTTGCAACCTCCGGCAAACTGATGCGGCCGGAGAAAGACCCATCTACAGACGGATAGGTCGAGGAGCGGGTATCCGAATAATCGGCGTTACCGTCTCCTCTGGAATTGAAGTAATGGACAGGCCGGGTGGCATCGCGCGCTTTGGTCCAATCGTATAAGGTTTGGAAAACTTCTCCCGCGCCAGATTCATTGCCCAACGACCACATAATAACACTCGGATGGTTTTTATCGCGCTCAACCATACTCTTCATACGGTCCAGATGGACAGCGCCCCATTTCTCTTCGTCATCGCCGGGAATTTTATGCATAGCCCCGTGGGCTTCGATATTTGCCTCGTCGATGACATACATCCCATATTCGTCACACAGCTCATACCAGTAAGTGTCATTGGGATAGTGCGCTGTGCGGACGGTGTTGACATTGGCCTGCTTCATCAGGATGATGTCCTGTTCCATCAGTTCATGGCTGACCGTGCGGCCGGTATCCGGAGACGTTTCGTGGCGATTGAATCCCTTGATAATGACGTTCTGCCCATTCACAAATAGACCCGTGTTGTCGCGCAGCTCCACTTCACGGAACCCAATTCGAGAACTGGCAAATTCTACACTGGCGCCGGTTTCGTCACGCAGTTCAAGGACCAGTGTGTATAAATTTGGCTTTTCAGCGCTCCATAGCTTTGGAGATAGCACCATCTGTTCATAGTCCATGGTACAGACCGCATGTCCCATTTCATCGACATTGCTGCCAAATTGAATCGGGAAATCCTGCTCAACGATGGCATTTTGTGCGTCGTCCAACAGGCGAGCGTGAACTGTATAACCATCGGGCGCGTTTTGCGCCAGCTTGCGTGCTTTAATAGAGAGCGTAAACTGTGCATTTTCGTACTGGTCGTCGAGATCCGTAGTGACCTCATAATCGAAGATTTCGACCTCATCTTTGGAATACAAATACACATCGCGGAAGATTCCGCTCAAACGGATAAAGTCCTGATCCTCCATGTAGCTGCCGTCCGACCAACGGTAAACCTGTACGGATACAGAGTTTTCCCCCTCATGTAAATAAGGCGTTATATTAAAATCGGCTGGGGTGTAGCTGTCTTCGCTGTAGCCGACTTGGTAACCATTGATCCAAAGATAAAATGCGGATTCTACACCTTGGAAGGAAATAAAGACCTGTCGGCCACCTTCTAACATCTCTGGTTCTACGGTAAAGCTCCGACGATAGGACCCGACCGGATTATATTCCGTAGGTGCAGTGGCATTGGTAGAGTCGTTTTTACCACCACCGTTTAATGTCCATGGGTATGTGGAATTGGTGTAGATTGGTTTGTCATACCCTTGTGTCTGCCAGTTGCCAGGGACCTGAATGGTATCCCAATCACTGACATTGTAATCCTCTTTATAAAATTCCGTGTTTCGGTCCGCAGGTTTTTCCGCATACTGAAAGGCCCACTCCCCGTTGAGGAGTTGGTAATAGGCAGAGTTTTCCTCGGATCGGGCGAGTGCTTTCTCTTCCGTGTCATAAGGAATGAATGTCGTGTGTGCCGGCTCTCGGTTTACTTGGAATTGAGTGGGCTGTCCTGTCCACTCACTGCCCGTCCACTGAACGCCCGGTTCGGCGGGTGCTGCCATGGAAACAACATTTCCAAGGCCTGTCCCGCTGAACAGCATGGTTATTGCCAGCAGCCAAGCGATCTTTCGCTGTTTCATAATTCTTCTCCTTTTCAATAATCTCTCTTCCCAACATCACACAAAACCTAATAGAATAAGATCGGCCACCTCCTTTTCGGCGAATAGTATAGTACTTTTAAACTTTATCACAAATTTTTCTATGTATTTTTCTTGATCGTTTGTAATTATTTTATTCGCTTAATTTTTTGTATCCAAATTATGGGAAAACGCTCAGAAAGAAGAGAATACAACAATTCCATTGTATTCTCTTCTTTTGACGGGAGGAATTGATAAAAAGTTAGATGTGAATGGATGAAAAGTAGTACTTTTCCGACGATGTCCCATCCCAAGAACGCGAGCCCCGGAAGGCGAAGCGTGATTGGAGGATGAGGCAGCGGAAAAAATAAAAAAACCAACCCAGTGACAAGCACTAAGTTGGTTTTTGTGGCACGCCCGAAGTAGAGGAGAGAAAAAGGCTCCTGTGGAGCGTTTTTCCGACGACGTCCCTTCCCAAGAACGCGAGCCTCAAAAGGCGAAGCGTGATTGGAGGATGAGGCAGCGGAAAAAATAAAAAAACCAACCCAGTGACAAGCACTAAGTTGTTTTTTTGTGGCGCGCCCGAAGTAGAGGAGAGAAAAAGGCTCCTGTGGAGCGTTTTTCCGACGACGTCCCTTCCCAAGAACGCGAGCCTCAAAAGGCGAAGCGTGATTGGAGGATGAGGCAGCGGAAAAAATAAAAAAACCAACCCAGTGACAAGCACTAAGTTGTTTTTTTGTGGCGCGCCCGAAGTAGAGGAGAGAAAAAGGCTCCTGTGGAGCGTTTTTCCGACGACGTCCCTTCCCAAGAACGCGAGCCTCAAAAGGCGAAGCGTGATTGGAGGATGAGGCAGCGGAAAAAATAAAAAAACCAACCCAGTGACAAGCACTAAGTTGTTTTTTTGTGGCGCGCCCGAAGTAGAGGAGAGAAAAAGGCTCCTGTGGAGCGTTTTTCCGACGACGTCCCTTCCCAAGAACGCGAGCCTCAAAAGGCGAAGCGTGATTGGAGGATGAGGCAGCGGAAAAAATAAAAAAACCAACCCAGTGACAAGCACTAAGTTGTTTTTTTGTGGCGCGCCCGAAGTAGAGGAGAGAAAAAGGCTCCTGTGGAGCGTTTTTCCGACGACGTCCCTTCCCAAGAACGCGAGCCTCAAAAGGCGAAGCGTGATTGGAGGATGAGGCAGCGGAAAAAATAAAAAAACCAACCCAGTGACAAGCACTAAGTTGTTTTTTTGTGGCGCGCCCGAAGTAGAGGAGAGAAAAAGGCTCCTGTGGAGCGTTTTTCCGACGACGTCCCTTCCCAAGAACGCGAGCCTCAAAAGGCGAAGCGTGATTGGAGGATGAGGCAGCGGAAAAAATAAAAAAACCAACCCAGTGACAAGCACTAAGTTGTTTTTTTGTGGCGCGCCCGAAGTAGAGGAGAGAAAAAGGCTCCTGTGGAGCGTTTTTCCGACGACGTCCCTTCCCAAGAACGCGAGCCTCAAAAGGCGAAGCGTGATTGGAGGATGAGGCAGCGGAAAAAATAAAAAAACCAACCCAGTGACAAGCACTAAGTTGTTTTTTTGTGGCGCGCCCGAAGTAGAGGAGAGAAAAAGGCTCCTGTGGAGCGTTTTTCCGACGACGTCCCTTCCCAAGAACGCGAGCCTCAAAAGGCGAAGCGTGATTGGAGGATGAGGCAGCGGAAAAAATAAAAAAACCAACCCAGTGACAAGCACTAAGTTGTTTTTTTGTGGCGCGCCCGAAGTAGAGGAGAGAAAAAGGCTCCTGTGGAGCGTTTTTCCGACGACGTCCCTTCCCAAGAACGCGAGCCTCAAAAGGCGAAGCGTGATTGGAGGATGAGGCAGCGGAAAAAATAAAAAAACCAACCCAGTGACAAGCACTAAGTTGTTTTTTTGTGGCGCGCCCGAAGTAGAGGAGAGAAAAAGGCTCCTGTGGAGCGTTTTTCCGACGACGTCCCTTCCCAAGAACGCGAGCCTCAAAAGGCGAAGCGTGATTGGAGGATGAGGCAGCGGAAAAAATAAAAAAACCAACCCAGTGACAAGCACTAAGTTGTTTTTTTGTGGCGCGCCCGAAGTAGAGGAGAGAAAAAGGCTCCTGTGGAGCGTTTTTCCGACGACGTCCCTTCCCAAGAACGCGAGCCTCAAAAGGCGAAGCGTGATTGGAGGATGAGGCAGCGGAAAAAATAAAAAAACCAACCCAGTGACAAGCACTAAGTTGTTTTTTTGTGGCGCGCCCGAAGTAGAGGAGAGAAAAAGGCTCCTGTGGAGCGTTTTTCCGACGACGTCCCTTCCCAAGAACGCGAGCCTCAAAAGGCGAAGCGTGATTGGAGGATGAGGCAGCGGAAAAAATAAAAAAACCAACCCAGTGACAAGCACTAAGTTGTTTTTTTGTGGCGCGCCCGAAGTAGAGGAGAGAAAAAGGCTCCTGTGGAGCGTTTTTCCGACGACGTCCCTTCCCAAGAACGCGAGCCTCAAAAGGCGAAGCGTGATTGGAGGATGAGGCAGCGGAAAAAATAAAAAAACCAACCCAGTGACAAGCACTAAGTTGGTTTTTGTGGCGCGCCCGAAGTAGAGAAGAGAAAAAGGCTCCTGTGGAGCGTTTTTCCGACGACGTCCCTTCCCAAGAACGCGAGCCTCAAAAGGCGAAGCGTGATTGGAGGATGAGGCAGCGGAAAAAATAAAAAAACCAACCCAGTGACAAGCACTAAGTTGTTTTTTTGTGGCGCGCCCGAAGTAGAGGAGAGAAAAAGGCTCCTGTGGAGCGTTTTTCCGACGACGTCCCTTCCCAAGAACGCGAGCCTCAAAAGGCGAAGCGTGATTGGAGGATGAGGCAGCGGAAAAAATAAAAAAACCAACCCAGTGACAAGCACTAAGTTGTTTTTTTGTGGCGCGCCCGAAGTAGAGGAGAGAAAAAGGCTCCTGTGGAGCGTTTTTCCGACGACGTCCCTTCCCAAGAACGCGAGCCTCAAAAGGCGAAGCGTGATTGGAGGATGAGGCAGCGGAAAAAATAAAAAAACCAACCCAGTGACAAGCACTAAGTTGTTTTTTTGTGGCGCGCCCGAAGTAGAGGAGAGAAAAAGGCTCCTGTGGAGCGTTTTTCCGACGACGTCCCTTCCCAAGAACGCGAGCCTCAAAAGGCGAAGCGTGATTGGAGGATGAGGCAGCGGAAAAAATAAAAAAACCAACCCAGTGACAAGCACTAAGTTGTTTTTTTGTGGCGCGCCCGAAGTAGAGGAGAGAAAAAGGCTCCTGTGGAGCGTTTTTCCGACGACGTCCCTTCCCAAGAACGCGAGCCTCAAAAGGCGAAGCGTGATTGGAGGATGAGGCAGCGGAAAAAATAAAAAAACCAACCCAGTGACAAGCACTAAGTTGTTTTTTTGTGGCGCGCCCGAAGTAGAGGAGAGAAAAAGGCTCCTGTGGAGCGTTTTTCCGACGACGTCCCTTCCCAAGAACGCGAGCCTCAAAAGGCGAAGCGTGATTGGAGGATGAGGCAGCGGAAAAAATAAAAAAACCAACCCAGTGACAAGCACTAAGTTGTTTTTTTGTGGCGCGCCCGAAGTAGAGGAGAGAAAAAGGCTCCTGTGGAGCGTTTTTCCGACGACGTCCCTTCCCAAGAACGCGAGCCTCAAAAGGCGAAGCGTGATTGGAGGATGAGGCAGCGGAAAAAATAAAAAAACCAACCCAGTGACAAGCACTAAGTTGTTTTTTTGTGGCGCGCCCGAAGTAGAGGAGAGAAAAAGGCTCCTGTGGAGCGTTTTTCCGACGACGTCCCTTCCCAAGAACGCGAGCCTCAAAAGGCGAAGCGTGATTGGAGGATGAGGCAGCGGAAAAAATAAAAAAACCAACCCAGTGACAAGCACTAAGTTGTTTTTTTGTGGCGCGCCCGAAGTAGAGGAGAGAAAAAGGCTCCTGTGGAGCGTTTTTCCGACGACGTCCCTTCCCAAGAACGCGAGCCTCAAAAGGCGAAGCGTGATTGGAGGATGAGGCAGCGGAAAAAATAAAAAAACCAACCCAGTGACAAGCACTAAGTTGTTTTTTTGTGGCGCGCCCGAAGTAGAGGAGAGAAAAAGGCTCCTGTGGAGCGTTTTTCCGACGACGTCCCTTCCCAAGAACGCGAGCCTCAAAAGGCGAAGCGTGATTGGAGGATGAGGCAGCGGAAAAAATAAAAAAACCAACCCAGTGACAAGCACTAAGTTGTTTTTTTGTGGCGCGCCCGAAGTAGAGGAGAGAAAAAGGCTCCTGTGGAGCGTTTTTCCGACGACGTCCCTTCCCAAGAACGCGAGCCTCAAAAGGCGAAGCGTGATTGGAGGATGAGGCAGCGGAAAAAATAAAAAAACCAACCCAGTGACAAGCACTAAGTTGGTTTTTTATGGCGCGCCCGAAGTAGAGGAGAGAAAAAGGCTCCTGTGGAGCGTTTTTCCGACGACGTCCCATCCCAAGAACGTGAGCCCCGGAAGGCGAAGCATGATTGGAGGATGAGGTAGCGGAGAAAATAAAAAAACCAACTTAGCGACAAGCACTAAGTTGGTTTTTTATGGCGCGCCCGAAGTAGAGGAGAGAAAAAGGCTCCTGTGGAGCGTTTTTCCGACGACGTCCCTTCCCAAGAACGCGAGCCCCGGAAGGCGAAGCATGATTGGAGGATGAGGTAGCGGAGAAAATAAAAAAACCAACTTAGCGACAAGCACTAAGTTGGTTTTTTATGGCGCGCCCGAAGGGACTCGAACCCCTGACCTTCTGATTCGTAGTCAGACACTCTATCCAGCTGAGCTACGAGCGCATAAGCAGCTTACTTAAAGCTGCCATAGTATAATAGCATGTTTGTCCGAAAATTACAAGGGGTTTTTTAAAAATTCTTCCAATTATTTGTCGGTTGCTTAGAAAAATCTTTAATAGAGGGAAAATCGTCTTCCATCCGGCCACCCAAAAGAAAAATACCATTCTGTAAAGAAGTACAAAACGTAGGAAAACTTGATAGCAAAGCGCAGAGACCGCATTGTCCCTAAACCCTATATAGGAAAAGCAAAATGCGGCTTTCGGCCGGCCTATTGAAGATCCTTTGGACCGGGAGCTGGTTGAGCTGGCATTTCCTTTTCTGTTGGATAAGCCCATTTTAGAACGGTACATTCAAGAGGTGCAAGGGAAAGTGCGTTGCGGTCGTCTGGTAATTTACCAATCATTGGATCTGCCTCCTGCCATTCTGGGGGAAGATAGATACAGTGATCCTGTGCCCCAGCGTTGATGGCGACCAACAGGCGCTCTTTTCCGTCGTCACGCACATAAGCCATACAATGGTCCCCTGCCATCAGGGGATAAAGCGCGCCTTCTTTTAAACATGGACATGCGTTACGAAGTTTGGCGAGATGGCGGTACCATTCGATCAGTTCCTCGTCCTCCTTGCCCCAAGGATAGCAGCCTCGGTTAAAGGGATCGCGGTATCCTTCCAGACCAGCTTCATCCCCGTAGTAAATGCAGGGAATTCCCGGCAGCGTGTACTGCATCAATGCGGCTAAACGCAGTAGACGCAACCCCTTTCGCCTGCGTTCACGGGTGAGATGGGTGGTACTCTGCCAATGACGGCCGTGATTATGCATCGGTTCCCCGGCCAATACGGTGATTGCCCGTTCCGTATCGTGTGTACCGATGTGGTTCATCAACATGCGTAAAACCTGAGGAGGATAATTCTCCACGATATTCATAATGATTTCCATCATGTTGGAGGCGTCTGCCCCAGTCAGGAAACCCAGAATGGCATTGCGGAAGGGGTAATTCATCACGCTGTCGAGCTGATGCCCCTGGAAATATTTACGGCGCTGTCCATAGGCTTCCTTGTTGGAAGCATCTTCCCAGACTTCCCCCAAAACAACGGCGCCGGGTTTCTCTGCTTTCGCTGCTGCTCGCAGGTTTTCCAAAAATTCGTCCGGCAACTCATCGGCGACATCCAGACGCCATCCATCTGCACCAAGGGCCAACCATTTGCGGATGATTCCATGTTCCCCGTTGATATAGTCATTGTAGGAAGGGTCACACTCGTTGACGTCTGGCAAGGTATCAAAATTCCACCAGCAGTCGTAGTGATCGGGCCAGGGATGGAAATTGTACCAGGAAAAATAGGGGGATTGCTGCGAGTGGTAGGCGCCTTGAACCGAATAGCGTTTTTCACGGTTAAAGTAAATGCTGTCGCTGCCGGTATGGTTAAATACGCCGTCCAGAATGATATGCATCCCGTGTGCTTTCGCCGCCGTACACAAATGCTGGAAGTCGGCCTCTGTGCCAAGCAGGGGATCGACTTTGGAATAATCTGCGGTGTTATAACGGTGATTGGAATGCGCCTCAAAGATGGGATTGAGATAGATACAGGTCACGCCGAGCGATTTCAAATAGGGAAGTTTTTCTTCAATGCCTTTTAAGTCACCGCCAAAATAATCGGAATTGGTGATTTTTCCCTGTGCATCGGGCTGCCAGTCTGGCTGTTCACCCCATTGTTCATGTAACTTACGATCTTCGGGCACATTTGCCTTCGGCGTACCCGAATTATAAAAGCGGTCCGGAAAAATTTGGTACATAATTCCGCCGGACAACCACTTGGGGGTTTCAAATGCAGGGTCATAGACGGTAAGTTGCCACGGGCCATTGTGCGACTCAGTGGACCCTTCACCCCCAAATCCTTTTTTTAGTTCCAAGGTACCGCGCCATGTGTCGATGTAAAAGCGGTAGAAATACAGTCCAGGCGCCTTCGGCGTGAAGTGGCATTCCCACCATTCATGGGTTTCACCATCCATACCGCACCAGAACATGCCGAAATTTTCCGTTTGTCCCCAGTTGTCGTCCTGAACCACCAGACGCGCCGCAGAGCATTTTAAATCGCGCGGAACGTTGATGCGGAAATGAACCGGTGATTTTGCGGGCACTGCGCCCGTTGGGTTTCGGTAAGCTGGATTGCGTGAATTGAACATCGTGTTCTCCCCTTTTAAATGAACAATAGAATCGTTGTATTGATATCCTCTAGTACCATATCTTTCTCGGGACTTACCACATTTACCGTACAAAGCGGGCCCGCCATGGAACACGCCGTGTTCCATTACAAAAGCTGTGCACAGCTTTTGTGCCGAGCGCCGTGAGGCGCCCGGCGGCGGGCCCGGAATCCATTTTTGATCCGAGAATTGGTAGGAAAATGGAAGCGAACTCCCGATCGCTTTTAGCGCATTTTCTTGAAGATAGGCTTTTTGACCGCTGTTTTGACAGTCTTATCCACAGGTGGTGCCGGCGGGACAGGCGTTGCGTGCCAGATATTGTCGGCGTAGTCCCGGATGGAGCGGTCTGCCGCAAAACGGCCTGCTTTGGAAATATTGACCAGGCCCATCTGGTTCCAACGGCTCTGATCCTTAAAGAGCTCTACAGCGCGGTTCTGTGCCTGTGCGTAAGATTCAAAGTCCGCCAGGACCATGTACGGGTCTTGGTTCAGAAGAGAGTCCGTAATATCGTGGAACGACACGCCACAGAAGCCCTTGTTCATTTCATCGATAGCGTTACGAATCACCTGGTTGTTCTCATAGAAGACGCGCGGACGGTAACCGGAACGCTTCAGAGCCGCAACCTCGGGCGTAGTCATGCCGAACAGAATGATGTTCTCGTCGCCGACCGCCTCATGGATTTCCACATTTGCACCGTCGAGCGTACCCAAGGTAACAGCACCGTTAATCATGAACTTCATATTGCTGGTGCCCGAAGCCTCGGTGCCAGCCAGGGAAATCTGTTCGCTGATGTCTGCCGCCGGGGTGAGGAGTTCGGCCAGTGTAACGCGGTAATCTTCCACATAGACGACCTTGAGCTTCTGATTTACGCGGGGATCGTTGTTGATGGTTTCCGCCAAATCGACGATAAAGCGGATCATCTGCTTTGCAAAGTAGTACCCTGCCGCGGCCTTTGCACCAAAGATATATGTGTGCGGTGTAAAGTCGGCATTCGGGTTGTTGCGCAGCCACTGATACAGGGTCAGAATGTGCAGTGCGTTCAGGTGCTGGCGCTTGTATTCATGCATACGTTTGATCTGGATGTCGAAGATGGAATCCGGGTCGAGCGTGATGTTATTCGCTTTTTTGATATATTCAGCAAGACGAATCTTATTGTTGCGTTTTATTTTGCCAAGCTGTTCCAACACGGAGGCGTCATTTTTGAATTCGAGGAATTTTTCCAACTGAGCAGCATCGTGGATATAACCATCGCCGATTTTTTCTGTCAGCAAAGCAGCCAACTCCGGATTGGACTGGTTCAACCAGCGGCGGTGTGCAATGCCGTTGGTCACGTTCTGGAACTTCTCGGGCATTTCCGTGTAGAAATCGTTGAAAACAGTCTCCTTTAGAATGTCGCTGTGCAACGCAGACACACCATTGACGGAGTGGGCGCTGATGACCGCCAGGTTAGCCATTTTGACATAACCGTCATTCAACGGCGCCATACGGCCGACCTTATAACCATCTACATGACGCTGATGCATCTGCTCACAGAACCGGCGGTTGATCTCCTGGATAATCTGATAAATACGCGGCAGACGGAACTTGAAGAGCTCTTCGCTCCAACATTCAAGCGCCTCGGACATGACGGTGTGGTTGGTATAGGCGGTTGTGCGGGTAACAATATCCCACGCAGCTTCCCAAGTATAACCGCACTCGTCCAGCATCACACGCATCATCTCCGGGATGGCAAGCACCGGGTGGGTGTCGTTCAGATGAATTGCAACCGAATCCGGCAGATTGTCGAGCGTGCTATATTTGAACAGGTGACGGCGGATGATGTCTTGAATCGTCGCAGAGACCAGGAAATATTGCTGCGACAGACGCAGGCTCTTCCCCTCGAGATGGTTATCCTCCGGGTACAAGACCTTTGTGATGACCTCGGCCATGGCATTCTGCTCCATAGCGCGGAGGTAGTCGCCGCTGTTGAAGCGGGACATATCGAAGGCCTCGCCGCGGGCGGACCAAATGCGCAGGACGTTGATGCCTCTGCCGTCCATGCCAGATACATACATATCATACGGCACGGCCATCACTTTGTCGTAATCCTTATGGTTCACAATATGGTATTGGTTGTTCCAGTATTCTTCGATATGGCCGCCGAAGTGGACCTCGACGCGCTTTTCTGGAACTTCCTGCAACCAAACTTTGCCGCCCGGCAGCCAGAAGTCCGGCAGCTCGGTCTGCCAGCCATCGACCAATTTCTGGCGGAAGATGCCGTATTCGTAACAAAGGGAATAGCCCATTGCCGGATACCCTTGGGTGGACAAGCCGTCCAGGAAACATGCAGCCAAACGGCCCAACCCGCCGTTGCCAAGGCCTGCGTCCGGCTCTTTTTCATACAGGTTGTCGAGCTTCAGCCCCATTTCGGAAAGCGCCTTGCGGAAGTCCTCCTCGATTCCGAGGTTGAACAGATTGTTTTTCAGAGAACGTCCCATCAGGAATTCCATGCAGAGATAATAAACACGCTTGGTGTGTGTTTCCTCTGCGCGGGCCTTGAATTCCAGATAACCCTTTGCCATGAGGTCGCGCACGACGAGGACAACCGCCTTATAACATTGATCATCGGTTGCATTTTCCAGCGTCAGGCCAAAGTTATGCTGCAGCTTAGCTACAATTTGTTCTTTGATCGTATTGATCGGCAGCCGGTAGTTCATAAGAAATCCTCCAAATGTCCAAGAAGTATATATATGTGAGAGAACGACCTGTTGGTCATACATACTTATTATATACCAATTATTACTAATTTACAACAAAATCATTCGTTTATCCGCGGATTTCCTTTCCGGGGGAAATTCCGCATGGGGAAGCCAAAAAAGCCAAATTTACCACAGGAAGGGGCTCTGCGTGCCTTGCAAATGATTTTTGGATGAAATTTATGCACTTTTACTAAATTTCAACAATATGACTGTTTTGCAGAGCTTTCCCCTTTTTCAGAAAAGAAACGCTTCCTTATTTGACCAAAATAGACTATAATAATAGCTGCTATAGAGATTAAAAAGCCGGAACGGACGGTTTCCCGCGCCGTTTTCGGCTGGGAAATAGGGGGTATGTTTTCATGAGCAGGAACCGTATCCGGTTAAACATCTGCGGGGCGGAATTTGCCCTCACCTCAGACGACAGCGAATCGTATATCCATGCGATAGCAGAGGAGGTGGAGGCCGGAATCACCGAATTGGTGGAAAAGAATCCGCACATTTCGATCACAACAGCAGGGATTATTTCGGCGCTCAACTACTGCGACGCAAAGCATAAAGCGGAGGATGCAGCGGACAACCTGCGTTCTCAGATCAAGGATTACCTGGAGGATTCCTCTCACGCGCGTACAGAGGCAGAAGAGGCACGCCGGGAGGTGGAACGCCTGAAGAAAGAAATGCAGACCCTGCGGGCGCGCCTTTCTGAGCAAACCGAACAGATGGCGAAAGCTGCTCGCGAGCCACAAAAGGCCATCGATGTAGAACCGGCGGTACAACAAAAACCATCCAAGGCGGTTCCGCGGCAGCAGGGTTATGCCCGTACGGCGAGAGAACATATCCCAGGCGAGCGCGCCCAGACTGTGGTGGAGGACCCGGAAGGCTTTATGAGCTTCTTCGAGAAAAAAGATGATGAACGATAATCCGATGCCACCAAAGGTTCCCGAGGTTTTAGCGCCGGCAGGTGGCCCGGAAAGCCTCCAGGCTGCGGTACGCGCGGGGGCAGACGCCGTGTATTTGGGGGCGTCTGCATTCAGCGCCCGTGCCAATGCAAAGAATTTTGACGGGCAAGCGCTCAAAGAGGCCGTGTACTATTGTCATGCGCGCGGCGTAAAAGTATATCTTGCCTTGAACACGCTGTTACAGGAAAATGAGCTGTTGCCTGCGTTAGAGTTGTTGCAATACGCCTGTACCCTTCCGGTGGATGCGGTGCTGGTGCAGGATATGGGCCTTTTTCTCTTGGCGAAGAGATGCGCGCCGGGGATGCCCATCCATGCGTCCACGCAGATGTCGCTTCATACGCCGGCCGGCGTTCGTGCAGCATATGCGTCCGGAATGGCCCGCGTGGTGCTCTCCAGGGAAATGTCGCTTCGTGAAATCGCCGAGGTTCACACCGCCTGTCCGGTGGAATTGGAGGCGTTTGTTCACGGAGCCCTGTGTATGTCCGTTTCCGGACAGTGTTATTTCAGTTCCATGCTGGGCGCGCGCAGCGGCAACCGGGGATTGTGTGCTCAGCCGTGCCGTCTGCCGTTTTCCACGCCGGGTGGAACCGGCCATGACCTCAGCCTGAAGGATCTCTCGATGATTGAACGCATAGGAGAGCTGGCGCAGGCGGGGGTTGTCAGTGCCAAAATCGAAGGACGTATGAAACGTCCGGAATATGTGGCGGCGGCCGTGCGCGCATGCCGTCTTTCCGCCGATGGACATGCTCTTCCGCCAGATCTGATGCGCAATTTGGGCGCAGTGTTCTCCCGTTCCGGATTTACCACGGGGTACCTCGACGGACATCTGGGCCGGGAGATGTTTGGAACACGGACGAAAGAGGACGTGACCGGAGCGACGGAAGCGGTGTTTTCAGATCTGCGGAACCTGTACCGCCAAGAGATGCAGAGGGTACCGGTTGCCTTTTCACTGAAGGTCCATGCGGGGGAACCCGTGTGCCTCACGGCCCGAGACCACGATGGTCATGAAACCTTTGCGCAGGGACCTGTGCCAGAGCCTGCGCTGCGCCGGCCGGTGACCGCAGAGCGGTGTACGGACCAGCTGCAAAAAACGGGCGGTACGCCTTTTGGGGTGGAGAAGATTTCCTGCGACCTAGAGGACGGCCTGAGTATTCCGGTTTCGCTGCTGAACCGGTTGCGCCGGGAAGTATTGGAAAAGCTGGAATGGCTCCGCGCGGTGCGGGAACCCGTCGCATTTTCCATGAAACCATTCTCTCCCATGCCGCACCGGGTATACCTCCCCGGTGGAAAATTGCCATTGCGTGCACGTTTTTCAGGGATTGATCTTCCGGAGGCAGCAAAGGAATGCGAGCAGGTGTACCTTCCCTATACGGCCGCGCCGGAGAAACTGGCGGCATTGCGAAAAGAAGGGGTCCGCGTTGCTTTGGAGCTGCCGCGAGGGATGTTCGGTATGGAAGAAGCGGTCAGAACGCGGTTACAGGCGGCAAAAGAGGCCGGCATCACGCATGTGTGGGCGGGGAACCTGGGCGCTGCGGCGCTTGCAAAGGAGCTGGGGATGACCGTCCACGGCGGCTTTTCATTAAATGTGACGAATTCCGCAGCCCTGGAATGGTATTCTGATTTTGGTTTGACGGACACAGAGCTGAGCTTTGAATTGGCGTTGTCCGCAGCTGCTCAGCTGGGTGGGACGTTACCCCGCGGTTGGGTGCTCTACGGGCGATTGCCGCTGATGTTGACGAGGAACTGCCCTGCGGCCAATTCTGAGAAAGGATGCCTGCATTGTACAACGGCGCCGGAACTGACCGACCGCAAAGGGGTTCGCTTTCCGGTGCAATGTTACGGGGCGTGCAGCGAAGTGCTCAATTCCGTTCCGCTCTGGATGGCCGACCGCTTGAATGAGGTCAAGCATGTGGATTTCGGAGTCCTGCGGTTTACCACGGAGACAAAAGAAGAGCAGCAACGGGTGTTGGAAGCGTACCTACATGGAAAGGGAGTGTCTCCTCCATCCGGGACGTTTACCCGGGGGCTTTACTATAAAGGATGGGTGATGAGCTGATCGGAAAAGGGAACGTTTAAAAGCAGTGTGTGCGGGACCTTGTTATTTGGAAAAGCTGCCCGAATCATAAAAGGCTGGTGGTGGCTAGAACCTCGGCAGGTAGTTCTATTGGGATGAGTCCATGGAGAGGGAAGGATGTTCTTTGAAAAAGAAGACTTTTACGGTCTTTGCATGGATGGTGGCAATGGCTCTGATTGTCTCTGGCTGTTCGCTACTCAACCCTGGAGGGGCGGAAGCGATGGACTTTGATGCGGCGAAAAGAACTGGTGGTGGCTAGAACCCCGGCAGGTAGTTCTATTGGGATGAGTCCATGGAGAGGGAAGGATGTTCTTTGAAAAAGAAGACTTTTGCAGCCTTTGCATGGATGGTGGCAATGGCTCTGATCGTCTCCGGCTGTTCGCTGTTCAACCTTGGAGGGGCGGAAGCGATGGACTTTGATGCGGCGAAAAGAACTGGCGGTGGCTAGAACCCCGGCAGGTAGTTCTATTGGGATGAGTCCATGGAGAGGGAAGGATGTTCTTTGAAAAAGAAGACTTTTACGGTCTTTGCATGGATGGTGGCAATGGCTCTAATCGTCTCCGGCTGTTCGCTGTTCAACCTTGGAGAGGCGGAAGTGATGGACTTTGATGCGAAGATGGAGTTAAAGGCCCCGAACCCGGTGCCGGGCGAGACACCAAAGATTCTATTTGTCGGGAACAGTCATACGTTTACCAATGACTTGCCGGGAACCTTTTACGCATTGGCCGCGGAACTCGGCTATGAAGCGGACGTTTACGATCTAACCGAAGGGTATTATACGTTGGAAAACTTTGCCGATCCAGAGGATGAACTGGGTTCGGCGCTTGACTTGACGCTGTCCAGCGAACCGTGGGCTTTTGTTGTGCTGTAAGAGAATACCAGCAATGCGGTATCTCCCACCGCGGACGAAACGATGTTTCCCTATGCGCGTACATTGGAGGAAAAGGTCAAGCGTGCGGGGGGATAAACTGCTTTTTTGATGACCTGGAGCCCTAAAAACGGCGTGAAAAGCGATCTGTTGAAGCTGGACCGCAAGAGGTACCGTCCATGTTGGCGGAGAATTATATTTCAATTGCCGGGGAGTTGGACGACCTGTTAATCCCCGCGAGGGTGGCGTTCATGCGCTGTGCCGACCCGTATCCAGAGGTGGAACTGTGGGATGAGGATGGGCAGCATCCGTTGCCGGTGGGGACTTATCTTGCGGCATGTACTACGTTTGCAGTCTTTTTCCAGGAGTCGCCGGAAGGATGTCCCTATACGGCGGAACTGGATGCGGACACGGCGGCGAAGTTACAGGGGATTGCCGCCGATCTAGTGTTGGTATAATTCTTGGAATCGATTTTGTTATTATTGTGGAAGTGAAGGATGTTGTCTATGAAATCCTTAAAAATCAAACGTTTAAATGAAAATGCCATCCTGCCGGAGCGGGCAAGCGCTGGTGCGGCGGGGATGGATTTACATGCCTGCATCCCGTCTCCCGTGACGATTGCACCGCGTGAATTGGTGCGGATACCGACGGGGCTGGCGATTGCACTGCCCGACGAAAATACCGTTGCGTTGATCTTTGCGCGCAGCGGCCTGGGAATTAAACATGGGGTTTCCCTCTCCAATGCGGTGGGGGTGATCGACAGCGATTACCGAGGGGAAATCTGTGTCGGCCTGTGCAACGTAGGAGGGGAACCGTACACCATTGAGCCGAATGAACGGATCGCCCAAATGGTGTTGATGCCGGTCTTGCAGTTGCCTTTGGAGGAAACAGACGACCTGGGCGAGACGGAACGCGGGACAGGCGGTCTGGGTTCCACTGGCCGGTAAGGGGCGTTGCTATGAAAAAGACCTTGATTCGGAGCTTATTGCTCATTGTTTTGCTGCTTTTGGCTGTGGTGCTGGGCAGTGTCATCGGTTCAGCGGCCCAGGAGACTTCCTTCCTGTCCTGGTTGGGGATGAGCACTGGCTTTGGGCTGGAGCCTGTCACGTTGGATCTTGCTATTTTGCAGCTTACCTTTGGTCTGTCCATCCGGGTCAATGTGGCGCAGGCGATTCTGCTTTTGGCAGCCATCCTGGGGTATACAAGAATCCATGTAAAGGAGTAATTTGATGCTGTATCTTGCTTCCTCTTCTCCGCGCAGACAGGAGCTTTTGGCTCTGGCGGGGATTTCTTATACCGTTGCGCCGTCCGATGTGGATGAACATTTTGCGGATGGGACGCCGCCCAAAGAGGCCGTGTGCCTGTTAGCGCGGCGGAAAGCAGAGGCGTGTTTTGCACGTCATCCGGGCGCCGTTGTTCTGGGAGCGGACACGGTGGTCGCGCTGGAGGGGCAGATCCTCGGCAAGCCCAAGACCCCGGAGCACGCCGCGGATATGCTCCGGATGCTCTCCGGCAAAACGCATGAGGTATTCACCGGCTTTTGCATTTGCACCGATGACCGTTGTGACGTGGCGGCAGAGCGGACCGAGGTGACCTTCTATCCGCTCTCGGAGGGGGAAATTCAATCCTATGTCGCCACCGGGGAACCCATGGATAAGGCGGGCGCCTATGGCATTCAGGGAAGGGGCGCGCTGTTGGTCAAGGGAATTGACGGCGATTATTACAATGTGATGGGCCTTCCGATTGCCCGTGTAGCGCGAATTCTGCGGACATTTGCCGTTTAAAGTCGATTTTCTTCATGGCAAAATGTGGAATTTGCCAAAGTTTATTTGTTCACAATTTTTCTGTTGAGAATTGGCATACCAACGGGTATAATAAAGTTTATGTAAAATACCCGTGCCCTGTAGAAATGCGGAGCCGCCGGGTTTACTCATATACAAAGCCGTGCAGCGCGCCGCTTGATGAAAGCCCGGTTGTGGGCGTTGTTTGAAAGGGGAATGTTGGCCATGTTTTCGAAGGACATTGGAATTGATCTGGGTACAGCCAATACACTTGTATATATGAAGGGCAAGGGCATTGTCATGCGCGAACCCTCTGTTGTCGCGGTAGACGTCCGAACCGACACGGTGTTGGCGGTTGGCTCGCATGCGAAAGATATGATCGGCCGTACGCCCGGCTCCATTGTTGCCGTGCGTCCGCTAAAGGATGGTGTGATCGCTGATTTTGATATTACGGCGACCATGCTCAAGCATTTTATCAAAAAGGCGGTGAAGTCCACCGCTTTCAGCCGCCCACACATTGTGGTGTGTATCCCTTCCGGGGTTACGGAGGTCGAACGCCGCGCGGTTGAAGATGCGGCCCGGCAGGCGGGAGCCAGCCAGGTGGAGCTGATCGAAGAGCCCATGGCGGCGGCGATCGGGGCGGGCCTGCCGGTGGCGGACCCAACCGGCAGTATGGTCGTTGATATCGGCGGCGGTACGGCGGAGGTTGCCGTGATCTCCCTGGGCGACATTGTAACGTCCTGTTCCGTGCGCGTGGCAGGCGACAAATTTGACGAAGCGATCATCTCCTATGTCAAAAAGAAGTATAATCTCCTGATTGGAGAGCGTACTGCGGAGGAAATCAAGATTGCCATCGGTTCGGCTTTCCCAACCGGCAGTGAAGAGGACCGCGCGTCTGTCGAAATCAAGGGACGGAATCTGGTGGACGGTCTGCCGAAAAACGTGACGATCAGCGCAGAAGAGGTCCGTGAAGCGCTTTCCGATCCGCTCGCTGTCATTGTGGATGCGATCAAGAGCACTTTGGAAAAGACCCCGCCAGAGCTCTCGGCGGACATTATTGACCATGGAATCATGCTGACCGGCGGCGGCGCGCTGTTGCGCGGGTTGGATCAGCTGGTGGAGCAGGAGACAGGAATGCCTGTACATGTGGCGGACAGCCCGCTGGATTGCGTGGTGGATGGCACAGGCAAACGGTTGGAGGTTTCCATGCCTTCCTCCTATTATAAGGCGCGCAGATAATCGATGAGAAAACGGTGATGTCCATCGCGGAAGTTCCCAGTTGGGAGTGTATCCGCAGAAGAGAAGGTTTTATCCAGTCGCCGGGCGGCTGTAGCAGGGGAAACGGCCTGCTTTGGATGTGCCCCCGATGGGATTCTGAGAAAGGCCCCTGGAATTGTGAGGGACTTTCAATAAACGGAGAGGTTCCAAACAATGAATCACGGGCGTGCTTTGTGCGCCCGTGATTTTTGCAACGGCCCCTTTTCCCTCAAAAAGCAACGGGAGGTGTTTGCAAGATGAGAGACTTTATGCATGGAACAAGTGCGAAGGTCCTGCTGGCAGTGGTGTTTGTCATGCTGGCACTGATGCTCTATACAGCGGCCCAGGGCGGGTCGGTTGTGGCAAATGCATTGGGGTTGGTGGCAACACCGATGCAGCGCGTGAGTACCATTATCACAAACAACGCCGCTGTTGCAGCGGAGCCGCTTACTTACTCAAAGGAAGAGCTCCTGGAGGAAAACGCCGCGCTAAAAAAAGAAATTGAAGAGCTGCATGCAAAGTTGGTCAACTACGATCAATATCGTATGGAGAATGCGCAGCTGCGAAAGTACCTAGAATTGAAGGATGAAAACCGCGATTTTAAGCCCGTGCCGGCGGCCGTCATAGGGCGGGACCCGAATGTCCTGTACAAATTTACCATTGATAAGGGCACCAACGACGGGGTTTCGAAAAATGATCCTGTCATTACAGATGCGGGTGTCGTGGGTTTTATTTCTGCGGTAAATGCGAATTACAGCCAGGTGACGACTCTGCTCTCACCGGATACGAAAATTGCCGCGCTTGTGACGACAGAGGAAAAAACAGCGCCGGTCAAGGATTCCGTCGGGGCAGTTCCCTCCATCGACCAAGCGGAACCCACTCTGCGGCGCGACAGCGGCGTGGTGAGTACAGACATCAAATTGGCGGAGGATGGGCTCGTAAAGCTGGGGTTCTTGGCAGCGGACACCCCGGCCAAGGAAGGGGACATTGTGACCACCAGTGGATTGGGCGGTGTTTATCCGAGCGGTTTGGCCATTGGTGAAGTGGTTTCTGTGCAGAACGAGGAATATGATGTATCGCTTTATGCGGAGGTTAAGCCGTTTGTAGATGTCAACTCGGTGCGCGATGTGATGGTAATTACCGAATTTGAGGGGCAGGGACAGGCGCTGGATGATGCGTTCGGCACCAGCTCTGCGGCGGAGGAGCCGTGATGGACCGTTATAAAATCATTCGGTACTTTGCTTATACGATCGAGATTCTCATCTTGTACATGGTACAGGAGACCCCTGGTCTCTTGCCGGAAATTGGAGGCGCACGCCCGGTTCTGCTGATTCCAGCGGCGATTTCCATCGCCATGTTTGAAAGCGAGTTTGCGGGGATTGGCTTTGGGCTTCTCTGCGGGCTGTTTTTGGACATTGGAATGGGAGGTGTGCTCGGCTTCCACGGCCTGCTGCTGGCGGCCGCATGTTATGGAGTGGGGTTGCTCACGGCGGATCTGATTCAGACGAATTTTCTCACGTCCCTGCTGCTGGCAGCCGGAGCGATTGTTGGAATTTTATTTCTGCAATGGGTGTTTTTCTACCTGTTGTACGGTTATGACCATAGCGGCTATGCCCTGCTCACACGATATTTGCCGAGGATGGTATATTCCTTCTGTACCATGCCCCTTTGTTATGCATTCAACCGTGCTCTGGCGCAGCAGATTCGTTCAAAAGCCGAATAAACAACCAGGGTCCGGTTCCGCCGGAGAACGAAGGAACCGGACTTTTTTTGACGAATTCTTTTAAGGCGGGAAGGAATCCAGGGGGAAAATGGTATTCTTCTTGGAGGACGATGGGACAGTAGACATAAGAAGTGTCTCCATTGGTTTACATGGACACGGAGGTGAAACGGTATGAAGTCAAAAATATCGCTGCGCAGTTTTGCACTTGTGGGAATTGTGGTAGGGATTCTTGCAATTTATACGCTGCGATTGGTGGATTGGCAGATTCTGAACGGTGCAGATACGCGCCAACAGGCGGACTCTACCAGCGCTTCGATTGTGACCATGGATGCGGCCCGCGGAGAAATCGTCGATGCTGCTGGAAATCCGTTGGCAGCAAACAAAACGGGGTATGCCATCCAATTTGAACGTCCGTATATGACCTATGGTACAGAAAACGAGAGCATCCGTTTGCTTACAAATTTGCTGGACAGCCGTGGTGAAGAGTGGACCGACGAGTTACCCATTCAGATCGATGAACAGGGCGCTTATGCGTTTATGCCGGATTCCGAAAAAGAAGTGGAGCGTCTCAAAGGCAAGGACTTTGCCGATTTGAATTCCTATGCCACGGCGGACGACTGCATGAATGCACTGATTGAGAAATATGAAATTGATGCGACCCTTCCCAAAAAGGAGATCCGCAACATTGCGTCCGTTCGCTACGGGATGACCAAGGCGGGCTTTAATGCCTCCACACCGTATATTTTTGCCCCGGACATCTCCGGCGAAACAGTGGGGATTGTCAGTGAGAATACGCAGCTTTTGCCCGGTGCAAGCATCAAGATCACGACGGCGCGCACTTATCCGGGCGGGGACTTGGCGGCTCAACTGATCGGTACAATGGGGCCGCTTTCTCAGGAACAATATGAGGAACGTAAAGACCAGGGGTATGCCTTTAACGACCGCATGGGCCAGAGCGGTATTGAATATGCCTTTGAGGACGAGTTGCGCGGAGAAGCGGGCGAAAAGCAGGTGGAGACCACCAGCAAAGGCGGCGTCGCTTCGGAAACAGTCATCAAAGCGCCGAAATCCGGCAATACAGTGTTTCTTACCTTGGACAGCAACCTTCAACGCGTAACGCAGGCCAGCTTGGAACAGAACGTGGAGGCAGCGCGCGAGAACGGTGAGAGGCTTACCAGCACCAAAGGCGGGTGGAACGGTCAGGATTGTAAAATTGGAGCAGCTGTCGTCCTCCGGGTGAAGGATAATGCCGTTTTGGCAGCTGCCGGCAATGCCAATTATGATTTGGAGAAATACACATACGACAGCGCCTACAAGAGCGAGGTGCTGAAGGATGAAAACCATCCGTTGGTCAATCAAGCGTTTACGGGCATCTTTACCCCCGGCTCGTGTTTCAAGCCGGCGGTCGCATGTGCGGCCTTGCAAGAAGGGGTCATCACCAACAACACAACGTTCCGCTGCACGCACACATACCAGCGTTTTGCAGATGTAGGGTTTACGCCGCGTTGCTTGGGAACACATGGGACGCTTTCCTTGCGCCGCGCGTTGGCGGAATCGTGTAACATCTATTTCTTTGAAACCGGGTATTACACCGGGATCGACACCATGAACCTGTACTGCCGGAAATTTGGTTTGGGCGTAAAAACCGGCGTGGAGCTCAATGAAAGCGAAGGAATCCTGGCGGGGCCAGAGGAGTACGCCGAACGAGGGAAGAACTGGGTAGGAGGCGACGTGGTCCAGGCAGCGATTGGCCAGAGTGACAACCAGTTTACCCCCCTCCAGCTGGCAACCTATGTTTCTACGATCGCGAACAACGGTGTGCGCTATCAAAGCCATATTGTCAGTAAGATCACAGACTATGCGCGCAAGGAAGTCGTGCGGGAAAATAGCCCGGAGAATCCCACGATTGTGGCAGAGACAGGCGTTTCACAGGAGAACATCAACTATGTAAAAGAGGGGATGCGCGCAGTAATCACCGATTCACGGGGATCTGCGCACCGCAACCTGGGAAACTATCCGGTTCCAATCGCCGGCAAGACAGGCACGGCGCAGGGCCCCGGCTCTGACAACGTAGCGTTTGTTGGTTTCGCCCCATACGATGACCCCGAGATCGCCTTTGCAGTGATTTTGCAACACGGCTCGACGGGCACCTATTGTCAGAACGTTGTGCGTGACATTTTAGACGCTTATTTCTATGGAAAGACTGTGGATGAGGAGGGGAACCTGGTCATGCCAGACGAGATTTCCGCATCAAGCGCTGTTTCCAACGCGTCTGGTGAAAGTTCGTCGAACTCCACGTCTGCGGGAACCTCTTCTGTCGGATGACTGTGTGGATTGGCGTGAGATGTCCAATTTGGGAAGTTAAAGTGATTTTTTGTTTTAAATGGATAAAATGAACAATAAAAATCTTTTGACACCCGCAAAATTTTGTGTTAGTATAAAAATGAGGTTTTGTAAATGGGAGCTGTGACGGTTATCACATCAGGAAAAGGCGGCGTGGGCAAGTCCACGCTGACCGCCGGTTTAGGGCTGGCGTTGGTTCGCCGAGGCAGGCGCGTCCTGCTGATCGACGGCGACGCGGGCCTGTCTTCACTGGATCATATGCTTGGCGTTTCGGAACGCCAGGTGTTTAATATCGCAGACATGGCCGCCGGAGAGGCGGACCCGGGCCAAGCGATTTATCCATGTGAATGGGCGGAAGGGCTTTATCTGTTGCCTGCCCCCGGGCGCGAAGAGGATATTGTAAGCCCGGAGATTATGAAGCGGATGGTATCCGTGCTCTCCCGGTATTACGACCACGTGCTGATCGACTGCCCCGCCGGTGTCGGCAGTGGTTTTATGAGCGCAGTTGCACCTGCACAACGGGCGTTGGTGGTTTCTACCCCGGACCCTGTATGCCTGCGGGACTGCAATAAGACACGTATTGCGCTGGAATACGCCGGTGTGCGAAGCCAGCGCTTGGTGGTCAACCGTTTCAGTGGAAAAAGCTTCCGTAATCTGGGGGCGTATCGAGATCTGGATGCAGTCATCGATGCGTCTGGAATTCGCTTGATTGCGATTGTTCCAGAGGATGCGGCGCTTGCTGTTGCGGGGGCATCGGGTTTGCCCGCACCGCTGAAAAGTACGGGAACGATGGCGCTTGGCCGGCTTGCGGCCAGATTAGAGGGGGAGCAGGTGCCCTTGGCGGTCCGCGTCTAGGAAGCCTGTGCGTTTTATTGAAAGGAATGATACACATGAACATCGCACTCATCGCTCACGACGCCAAAAAAGAATTGATGGTCCAGTTTTGTATTGCTTATTGCGGCGTACTCAGCCGCCACTTCCTGTGCGCCACAGGGACAACTGGAAAGATGGTAGCGGAGGCTACCGGTTTGGAGATCCAGCGCTTTTTGAGCGGCTCGCAGGGCGGCGACCAGCAAATCGCTGCGCGAATCGCCTGTAATGAGGTGGATTTACTTTTGTTCTTCCGCGATCCGCTGAACCCGAAGCCACACGAGCCCAATGATATGAATCTGTTGCGCCTGTGTGATATGCACAATATACCGGTGGCGACCAATATTGCTACAGCCGAGGTATTGATCCACGGTTTGGAGCGCGGCGATCTCGATTGGCGCAACATTTTGAATCCGAAGGGTTGACCAGCGAGTATGACCTGGATAGTCCGTACAGATGGACAAGCAGTTAGAGCTGCTGTATCTGGGGAATATGAGAATTTTATCTAATGTTGCATATTAGAATTATAAAAGGAACAGAACCGTGTAAAATCACGTTAGGCTTACACGGTTCCTTTTGTTTGCGTATCAGCGCAGACAGACGGCGATGATACGGGAAGAGTACCCGGTTTTCCTGCCACAGAGAGGTGCGCAAAGCTGAGAGCGTGCTGCAAATGGAAGGCCGGCGAAAGACACCCGCGAGCTACGCGCAAGCCCCACGCGGGGACCGGATTTTGGGGCGCTTTGAGGGAGATTTCGATAAGGGAATCTCTGAAAAAGGGTGGCACCGCGAGGATTTTCCCCTCGTCCCTTTCATCGGGGACGAGGGGTTTCTTTTTACGCCGCCGAGGGGAATCGAACAATGCAATAGGGAGGCAATCAGATGGAATTGATTAAGGCACAAAAAGGGACGCAGGACATCCTTCCGGGCCAGAGCGAAAACTGGCAGGTGGTGGAGGATGTGATGCGCAGTGAAGCGGCTATGCACGGTTTCCAGGAGATCCGCACGCCGGTCTTTGAGGATACGCGTCTGTTTCAGCGTTCCGTGGGGGAGACCACCGACGTGGTGCAAAAGGAGATGTATACCTTCCAGGACAAGGGCGGCCGTTCGATCACGCTGCGGCCGGAGGGGACCGCAGGCGTTGTGCGCGCCCTTTTGGAGCACGCGCTATACAATAATGGGCTGCCGGTCAAGCTGCACTATTTTACCACCTGTTACCGTTACGAGAATACGCAGGCAGGCCGCCTGCGCGAATTCCATCAGTTTGGAGTCGAGATGTTTGGCTCTAACAGCCCCAGTGCAGACGCTGAGGTGATCGGTCTGGCAAAGGGAGTATTTGACCGGCTGGGGATTAAAAACCTGCGCTTAGAGATTAATTCAATTGGGTGTCCAACTTGCCGCGCAGAGTTCCACAAGGCTTTGAAGGCGTACTTTGCGCAGTATAAAGATCAACTGTGCGAAACATGTCAGGGGCGTTTGGAACGCAACCCGATGCGGATTTTGGACTGTAAGAGCCCGATTTGTTCCGAAATTGCAGAAGGTGCGCCGAAGATTTTGGACTATCTTTGCGACGACTGCAAGGCGCACTTTGAATCCGTACAACGGTACTTGACCGCAGTGGGAACAGAATTTACGGTAAATCCGACGATTGTGCGCGGGTTGGATTATTATACCAATACAGTCTTTGAATTTATCAGTGGAGATCTCGGCGCCCAGAGCACGCTCTGTGGTGGCGGCCGCTACAATGGACTTGTCGAAGAGATGGGCGGCCAGCCGCTTGCAGGGCTGGGATTCGCCATGGGGATCGAACGTTTAATGATGGTGATGAACAAACAGAACATTGAGATGCCGGAACCGGACCGCTGTGAAATCTTTATTGCTTCGCTGGGAGAGGCGGCGCATGTGGAAGCATTCAAGCTGGCGGACTGCCTGCGTAAATATTCCATCATTGCCGCCTGCGATGAAAATGATCGAGGACTCAAGGCGCAAATGAAATATGCGGATAAGATCGGCGCAAAATACAGTATGGTATTGGGCGACGACGAGATTGCCAGCCAGAAGGCGGTCTTAAAAAATATGAAAACCGGCGAAAAGAAGGAGATCGACCTGTCCAAGAACTTTGTCGAGCAGTATGTCTGCCTTTCTACCGAGCAGGAAGATTTCACATTCTGATCGAAAAGGTCGTTTTAGAGCAACCATTGTGCGTACAGGAGCGGTTGGTTCTGCGGCGATGTCTGCACTTGTTTGAAAACCAGCCCCTTAGAACGGTTTGGAAGAACGGCTGGTGCGGATGTATAGGAATCGATTATCATTTTGGAGGTGCCATCTATGGCGGAATTTATGACGGGTTTGAAACGGACCCATTACTGCGGCGAGCTACGCAGTACGGATATTGGAAAAGAAGTGGTCGTCTGTGGTTGGGTACAGCGCCAACGCGATCTGGGGCAGCTGATCTTCATCGATCTGCGGGACCGCACCGGCATTGTACAGTTGGCATTTGATGAGGGAACGGATCGTGCCATTTTTGAGAAAGCCTTTGCTGCCCGCGCTGAATTTGTGCTTCTTGCGAGGGGAACTGTGCGCGAGCGTACCTCAAAAAATCCGGAGCTGCCCACAGGAGACATTGAGCTGGAAGTCGTTGAACTGCGTGTCCTGGCGAAGTCCGAGACGCCGCCGTTTGAGATCGTGGAGGATTCCAATGTCAAGGAGGATACTCGCCTCAAGTATCGTTATCTTGATTTGCGCCGCCCGGATATGCAGCGCAAGATCATCGGCCGCCATAAGATTGTTAAAGTGGCGCACGACTACTTTGACCAGAATGGCTTTATCGAGATTGAAACGCCGGATCTAATTAAATCCACGCCGGAGGGGGCTCGCGACTATCTGGTGCCGTCCCGTGTGTTCCCGGGCAGTTTCTTTGCGCTTCCGCAGTCCCCGCAGCTTTTTAAGCAGCTGTTGATGCTTTCCGGTTTCGACCGCTATATGCAGATTGCACGTTGCTTCCGCGACGAGGACCTGCGTGCAGACCGGCAGCCGGAATTCACCCAGATTGACCTGGAAATGAGTTTTGTAGATCAGGACGATGTGATGGCCATCGGCGAAGGGTTTATGAAGCGTGTTTATAAAGAGGTGCTGAACATCGACATTGAAACCCCCTTCCGCCGGATGACCTGGCACGAAGCAATGAATCGGTTCGGCTCAGATAAACCGGATTTACGCTTTGGGATGGAGCTAATTGATTTAAGTGATTCGCTTCGAAATACAGAGTTTAAGGTGTTTGCTGGCGCCTTGGCGGGCGGCGGTTCGGTCCGCGGCATCAACTTGAAGGGGAAGGCGGAAGCGCTCAGCCGGAAGGAGATCGACAAACTGACCGAATGGATTAAGGCCTATGGCGCAAAGGGCCTGGCGTGGACAAGGCTTGCAGAGAAAGAGACTTCTTCGTACGAAAAGTTCCTCTCTTCGGATGAGGTATCGGCCATCCGCGATGCGATGGGGGCTGAACCTGGAGATGTGCTGCTGCTGGTTGCCAGCGATGAAAACAAGGTTGTGTGGGACTCGCTTGGGGCGCTGCGCTGTAACTTAGCCGAGCGCTTTGATATGATCGACAAGAGCAAGCCGTGTTTGCTTTGGATCACAGATTTCCCGATGTTCGAATACAGCAAGGAAGAACAACGCTGGGTGGCGATGCACCACCCCTTTACAATGCCGCGTCCGGAGGACATCGAAAAACTGACGTCGGACCCTGGCGCTGTATGTGCGGTAGCGTATGATATGGTGCTCGACGGCAATGAAGTTGGCGGCGGTTCACTGCGTATCAATGACTCGGAATTGCAGGCAAAAATGTTTGAAGCACTCGGCTTTACTCCAGAGGAGGCGCAGCATCGCTTTGGATTCTTGATTGATGCGTTTAAGTACGGCGCTCCGCCGCACGGTGGCATGGCCTTTGGTCTGGACCGCTTGGTTATGTTGATGCTCGGCTGTGATAGCATCCGCGAAGTGATCGCTTTCCCAAAGGTGGCATCCTCAAGCGATCTGATGACGGAGGCGCCCACCGATGTAGATGCCAAACAGCTGCAAGAATTGGGCATTGCTGTTGTAGCAGCGCAACCACAGGAATAGGATGACAAAATATTCCACTGGATTTTTCTACCCCTTCTTCCTTATAATAAGAGCAGGAGCGTATGAGGGGTGGAGGTGGCGCGTTGCATTTGACAGAAGAGGAATTGGAGAAGATTCTCCAGAAAGTGGCGCGTACAGCTGTGGAGGAATTGGAAAGAGAGGCCGAACAGCAGCCAGTGGAGTTATCCGAAACGGAACGGAAGTCCTTACAGCAAAAGCGAAAGGAACGTCTGACTCGTCGTTCCTATGGAGAATAAAAGGCAAAGAGGCCGGAGAGAATGCATTCTCTCCGGCCTCTTTTTGCGCGCCGTGACTATTTTTATGATGTGGCAATCCGACGAAAAATTCGTATATTCTTTGTATAATTTTTCAGGGCTTTGGTATAAAAACGGCAACTGAAATTGCCAAAGTAGTGACTTGGTTTTGTTAAAGTAAATCGATAAATAGATAAATTAAAGAAAGAATTAAAAAATTGCATGCAAAAAATATCCGAATACCCAAAATAAGATGCAGATTTATGGTTGATTTCACATGTATATGCAGGATTGTTCAAATTAATATGCAAAAAATAATCAAATCACCTTGACAGAGAATCTTTTCAGGAGTATCATCAGTCCTATGAACAGAATATGAATAAACATGAATCGTCAGTTGTTTTTATTCTGTTTAAATCAAAGACAAAGCGAGGTTGAGTTTATGAAGACAGGAAAGAAGGTCTTATCCTTACTGTTGGCTTGCTCGATGTTGGCAGCTTCCTTTGCAGGGACGAGCGCTTTTGCAGCGACGGACAAGCCCGTACCCGTAGAGGGTGAGATCGAGACCGGTGCGGTCATGGGATATTCCGGCCCGGGGATGGATACATCCTATATGTTGCGGGATACTGTGAAGCCCAATGTGCTTTCAAGAGCCGCCCGGACAGAATTGCCGTCCGCCTATAATACAGTGGATGCAGGGCGTGTCACCCCAGAGGTACGCGACCAGGGCGGCTGGGGAACCTGTTGGGCGTTTGCCGCCACAGGCGCGGTCGCTTCGAGCCTGTATGATAAACTCGAGGAAGATACACCCGTGCTTTCTCCGACCCATCTGGCCTATTTTGCCTTCCATGGAAAGGCCAATCCGGGCGATCCGGCGGACCAGACGGATGGGGACACCTATCTGCCCTATGAATATGACGAGAGTATGATCGAGGATGATTATCGGGAATATGTCGGCGGCGGCAACACATTCTGCAGCAATGCTACGCTTGCCAGAGGCGTTGGCCCTGTTTTGGACGAAGTGGCTCCGTATCCAGATCCTTTCTATGAGGTGGACAAGACGCCGTGGCTCGATCTGAATCCGGAAATTCAATTTCAACAGGAGTACCGCCTGAGCAACAGCGACTATCTGCCGACCAGGAATGCGGACGGAGAACTGGATACAACCGCTATCAAATGGGCGCTCTTGGAAAATGGCGGCAGCCTGGAGGTTGCCTACGATTCCAACGGGACAAAGGCCCTTTACTATGAGGAAGATTACCAGCCGGCGATGATTGGGGATGACGGCCAGGGAAATAAGGTCATTATGACACATTACACGGGCTCTGAGTTTGGCGATTGCAACCATGCGGTGCAGATTGTCGGTTGGGATGATAATATCCCGAAGGAGTATTTCCAGGACGCACAGGGCAATTCGCCGGAGCACGACGGCGGCTGGCTGATCCGCAACAGCTGGGGCGACTGGTCTTATATGCACGGTTATTTCTACATGTCCTACGATGAGGGGACCATCACAGAGGTTTCCCAGTATCAGGTAGGGGATGCGGATGAATTCGACCACACCTATCAGTACGATGGAACCGGTTGGTCCATGTCCGCAGGCGCAGAGGACAAGTCCGCGGCAGTACCCATGGCCAATATTTTTACCGCGACAAGCGATGAAACCTTGAAGGCGGTTTCTTTCTACACCACCGATGCAGATGCAGAGTATTCCATCCAGGTGTATACAAACACCAACAATTATAACCCAACCAGCGGCAACAAGGCTTATGAGGAGCCGCAGACAGGTACGGAGAAGTATCCGGGGTATCATACGGTTTACCTCGATGAGCCGGTCAATCTGAAAGAGGGCGAAAACTACTCCGTGGTGGTAACCATGAAGAACCCGCTTGGCAGGGCGTTCCCGGTTGCCTGTGAAATGAATGCCACTCTGGACAATTTCCGCGTACAGGCGGGGATCGAACGCCACCAGAGCTTCATCAGCGTGGACGGCGGCGACAGCTGGATTGATTTGGCGGAGGTCGGCGAGAATTACACGGCGCATTCCAAGCGCGTGGACCCGAATTCGCAGAACCAGGGAGATTGGACAGGGAACATCAAACCCGGTACCAGTGGCGTGCACATTGAGGTTGCGGGCGACTTTGACGGCGACGTATGGGACGATTTGGCCAACGTCTGCTTGAAGGCATTTACCACGGAAGGAAACGAAGACAGTGCCATTACACCGGCAGAGGCAAAGATTCTTACAATCAACTATGACGCGAGCGTCACGCTCAAAGTCAATGGTTCCGCGGATACCCTGGTCAACGCGCCGGGCGTCTATATGGGAAAAGTTGTCCCTGGAAAGCAGTTGACCTTCTCCTTTGCTCCAGTTGTTCCGGGCAGAGAGATCACCGGTGTCTCCATCAATGGGGAACCCACGGACGATTACAGTCAGAATCTGTTTACCTATACATGGACTATGGGCGAAGAGAATACGTCCATCGATTTTGACTTCCGTATTGTCAATAAGATCACCTTAAACGCTGCTTTGCAGTTGGCAAAAGAAGCCCAGAAGAGTGACGAATATGACGAAGCGTTGAGTGACGTACAGGAGGCGCTGGATCTGGCGATTTCCAATGGGGAAAAGATTGCTGCAAGCACGACGGCTACCCAGGAAGAAATTGACGATGCATGGAAGTTCCTGTTCGATGCTGTACAGGCCTTACAATTTAAGAATGGCAATATGGCTGGCCTGGAGGCAGTACTTGATATCGCAAATTCCCTCAATCAAAAAGACTTCACGCAGGACTCCTGGAATGCAATGGTTGTGGTGCGGGACGAAGCACAGGCGCTGTTGGACGGACAGGATTCCTTGCAGCAGGAAATCGACGAAATGACCCAGGCGTTGGCGAATGCACTGAATGATTTGGTTCCTGCGACAGCGCTGGACCAGCTCCAGGCTTTGGCGGAGGAAGCACATTCTTACCAGGCAGAAGACTACATTCAGGATAAGAACTGGGAAGTCTTTGAAGAGGTTCTGGGACGGGCAGATGCGCTGCTTGCCTCTACCGATCCTTCCCAGGAGGATGTTACGGCGATGATTGTCGAGCTTACCACGGCGATGGCCAATATCCGTTTGATTCCGGATACAAGCAAGCTCGAGGACTTGATCGCAAAAACCGAGGGCAACACCGATGCAAAGGTGATGGCGCTGCGCAAGCAGGCGATTGAACTGCTTGCAGGCGGGATGGCATCTCAGGAAGAGGTTGACGCGCTGGCAGATGCGCTTGAGACAGCGATGAAGAACGCAAACAAGCCTTCCGGTGGAGGCAGCTCTTCTGGCGGACATAAGGGGAGTTCCTCCGGCTCTGGCGGCGACACTTCGTATGCAGGGGAAGGAATTGCATCAGCGGTTGTAGGTTCTTCTGCAACGGTCGGCACGGCGGCAAAGTCGGTGATTTCAGACACAACAGCGCCATTCATTCTGAAGAGGGGCAGCGCTTATTGCTTTAAGATGACGGTCGTAAATGGCAGCGCGGCCACGCCGAACTTCACGGTTGGAAACGGTAGCGTACTAAAAACACAGTATGTTGCGAAGGTAGGCAACGATTACTATTTCCGCGTTTACGCGATTGGTACACCCGGGCAGAGTACGGGCGTGTATACGCAGATGCCGGGAGAAGCGCCGGTCTTGCAGTGTGTTGTGTCTGTAGGAGCATGAGAATGATTTTATGTCCATTTAGATCCTAGGAAAATCCTCTGAAAGCAATGGCCCTCGAAAAAACCTTCGAGGGCCTGTTGTTTTCATGGGCGATTTATATAGTTTTTTATTGTAAAGTGTTGTGTTTTTACACGAAGTTTAGTGCGCTAAATTAGTGAATTTATGAAATGTTGCAAGAGAAAAAGAAAATCCTTCAAAAATAAGGAAAATTATAGTAAAAACACGCCGTTATCGCAGGAAATTTAGACAACAGATGCAATGAAGATTTGTTGTATATGCAAAACAAAGCTAAAACAGCCTTGACAGGTTTTTCCCGCAGGAGTATGATTCTAATAATAGACAAAATGCGGATCGGAAAGGGCATGTTTTGACACATGTTTTCTAAATTCTTTTGTGAAGTGAGGTTGAGTTTATGAAGTCAGCAAACAAAATCTTGTCCGTATTGTTGGCATGTTCCATGTTGACGGCTTCCTTTGCCGGGACGACAGCAGCGGCAGCCGCGGACAAAAAACCGCAGGAGGGAGCGGTCATGGGAAAAACCATGTCCTCGTATTCCTCCCCCAATATGGATCTGTCGTACATGCTGAACGCTGCTCCAACTGCCAAGAAAATGGCGCGTACTCTGGCAGACAATGAGGAATTGCCCGAGGCCTACAATGCGATTGAGAGCGGAAAACTGACAACGGAAGTACGCCAGCAGGGAGGTTGGGGAACCTGTTGGGCATTTAGCGGCACCGGCGCCATGGCCTCCGATTTATTTGAGGAGATGGGTGAGGACGCGCCTGTGTTCTCGCCGATCCATCTGGCTTACTTTGCTTTCCACGGCCGCGCCAACCCGGATGATCCCGCGGACGGCACCGAAGGCGATACCTATCTGCCGTTTGAGTATAACGAATCGGACGGAGACAAGAAATTTGCAGAGTATACCCGCGGCGGAAACACCTTTATTGCAGCGGCGACTCTGGCAAGAGGCGTAGGTCCAGTATTGGAGGAAGAGCTTCCCTATCCGGCGTCCACCGGTTCGCCGGAAGCCGACAAATATGAGGATCTGGACCCCGATATTCAGTTCGATCAGGAGTACCGTTTGGAGAGCACAAACTACCTGCCGACTCGTGACGCCGACGGCAACCTGGACGGTACAGCGGTGAAAAAGGCCTTGTGGGAAGGCGGCAGCTTGGGAATTTCCTATAATTCCAATGGATACAATTATGTGGAATACAACGGCGTGCCGGTTAAGACCCAGTTCTCTGGTTCGGGATTTGGCGACTGCAACCATGCGGTACAGCTGGTCGGCTGGGACGACAATATCCCCAAGGAGCTGTTTGCTAATGACTTTGGAATGCCGGAACACGACGGCGGCTGGCTGATCCGCAACAGCTGGGGCAGAGACGCCTATGACGGCTTGTTCTACATGTCCTACGACGAGGGCAGTATTACCGAAGTGATGCAGTATAATCTGGACAAGACCCCGATTGATGAAGAATCGTACGACCACCTGTATCAGTACGATGGCACGGGGTGGAGCATGTCTGTGGGCGCAGAGGAAAAGGACGCCCCGGTATCCATGGCCAATGTATTTACTGCCACAGAGGACGAGACGTTGAAGGCGGTTTCCTTCTATACGACGGACGCGAATGCAGAATATTCCATTCAGGTTTACACACAGCTCCCGGATTATCCAAATTCGCCCATCGGCGCAGCGAAGGCGTATAGAGAGCCCATCACGGGCACGGAAGCATATCCGGGCTATCACACGATCTACTTGGATGAAGACCAGTGGGTCAACCTTGCAGAAGGCGAGAAATATTCCGTTGTCGTCACGATGGAGAACCCGCTCGGCAGGGCTTTCCCGGTGGCAACGGAAATGAGCGGAAACTTTGACAATGTTCGCTGTGTCGCCAATATTGGAGCACGCGAAAGCTTTGTCAACGTCAACGGCCAAGACTGGCTCGATCTCGATGAGGTCGGCGAGAATTACACAGCGCATTCCAAGCGCGTGGACCCAAGGTCGCAGAACCAGGGAAATTGGACAGGGAACATCAAACCCGGAACCAGTGGTGTGAACATCGAAGTAGCAGGCGATTTTGACGGCGATATGTGGGGCGCATTGGGCAATGTTTGCCTGAAAGCGTTCACCACGTCGGGAAATGAAGATAGCGCAATTACACCGGAAGCCGGCAATACGCTGATGGTTACCTATACCCCTTCGGTGACCATGGAAGTAGATGGCTATGCGGATGCAATCCTGGATGCGGCAGGCGCCTATCTGGGGACCGTAGCACCTGGCGATGAGGTTACTCTTTCCTTCGCCCCAGCTGCTTCTGGTAGGGAGATTGCGGGCGTTTCCGTCAATGAAGAACCCCAGGACGACTATGAGAAGAACTTGTACACCTATACGACCACAATGGGTGATGAAGATCAGAAACTTCACTTTGACTTTACCATCGTCAATAAGCTGACCCTGAACACTACCTTGCAAATTGCCAAAGAATTGCAGGGAAGCGATGAGTACAATGCGGCATTGAGCGATGTAAGAGAAGCGTTGGATAAAGCGATCGTCGAAGCAGAAGCAATCGCAGAGAGCGCTACGGCCGATCAAGTTGCCATTGACGGTGCGTGGAACAAGCTGTTGAATGCGATTCAGTGCCTGCAATTCAAGAATGGCGACATGACGCTGCTCAAGGCATTGCTGGATGCTTGTGAGAGCCTTGACCCCGCCCTCTATACGGCAGCTTCTTGGGAAGCTTTGACCGTTGTTCGCGACGAGGCGCAGGCGATGTATGACGCACAGGACTCCTTGCAGGAAGACATCGATGAGATGGCGGATCAACTGATCGAAGCGATGAACAGTTTGGAACTGGGCGCAGATCTGGATGGCCTCAAAAATCTAATCGCTGTTGCAAAGACTTATGAGGAAGATGAGTATATCAAGGATGCAGCGTGGGATGAATTTGTTGAAATCCTTGCAGAAGCGGAGGAACTGGTGGAGCAGCCCGATCCGGCCCAGGCAGAGGTAGAAACCATGACCAGCCGTCTTGCAGTTGCGATGGCGAAACTCCGCTTGATTCCGGATACAACCAAACTGGAAGAGTTGATCGAAAAGACCAAGGATTATACAGATGCAAAGGTTGTAACCTTGCGAGAGGAAGCGATTGCGTTGCTCGCGGACGGCATGGCAACGCAGGACGAGGTGGATGCGCTTGTGGATGCGCTTGAGACAGCGGTGAAAAATGCAAGCAAGCCTTCCAGCGGAGGTTCTTCCGGCGGACATAAGGGCGGTGGCTCTTCGAACGGCGGCGGTTCTTATGCAGGAGAAGGAACGGTGGCGGCAGTTGTTACACCGGCCACGCCGGTAGTGCCTGCGGCGAAGTCCGTGATCTCCGATACCACCATGCCGTTTGTCCTGAAGAGAGGCAATGCTTATTGCTTCAAGATGACGGTGGTAAATGGCAGCGCCGTGATGCCGAGCTTCACGGTTGGCAATGGCAACACGCTCAAGACACAGTATGTGGCAAAGATCGGAAATGACTACTATTTCCGCGTTTGGGCTATTGGTACTCCGGGTTCCTCCACGGGCGTTTACACGCAGATGCCAGGGGAAGCGCCGGTTCTGCAGTGTGTCGTTTCGGTGGGATAACCCTATCGCAGATTTTGTGGGAATGATTCTGCGGTAAGATAGTTGACCGGGCAGGCCGTCCAAAGAGCACTGCCCCAAAGATTTATAGACAACACAAAAAGAGGATGTCCCCGGACTACGAATGGTTCGATTCATAGGAGAGGGCGTCCTCTTTCCATTTAAAAAAGTATCTGAGTTTCTAAAAAACGAGGGTATCCTTACAGTCAGCTCATGACTTTTGGGATACCCTCGTTTGTATAGGTTTTTACAGAACTGCGCAGTGCGTTTGGGCCTGTTTTGATAAAAAACAAGTAAAAAACTACGAATATCCACATAAACACTATATCTATCAATAAAACAAATAAAAGAAAAAGAAGCCATTTACAACGAAATTACAACAAATGAAAGAGCTTGATGTAACGACTTATGCAAAGAAATACAGAGTCATAGAAGAACGACACTTGAAAAAGAGAGTCTTTTTCTATGCCGTGAAATACCAGACCATTTCATTTCTGCTTGATTATCTTAAAACTTATTAGCTATGGTTTGTCAAGGGCTTGTTGCGTAAGCAATGCTGAACAGTACCCTTTACAAAAAGAGGATAATAAGTAGCGTTTCAAAAGCAGAAAGGAAATGACAATGCTTATAACAGCATGATATAATGCAAGTAAAGACAGATCGGGACTTATCTTATTGACTAAACCCCAAAAGAGAGGTGATATAATGGCATATTTTAAGTATCAGGGGAAATCTGTTTATTATGAAGAATACGGGCAAGGCGAACCGCTTATTTTTTTACATGGCAATACGGCTTCCTCTAAAATGTCTGAACTTCTCATGCCGCTGTATGCAGAAAAATTTAGATGTATTCTAATTGACTTTTTAGGTAACGGGCAGTCAGATCGAGTAGAAAACTTTTCGCCGGATATGTGGTATGACGAAGCCTTGCAGACGATTGCTCTTGCCGAGCATTTACAGTGTGGAAAAGTAAGTCTTATTGGAACAAGCGGCGGTGCATGGGCGGCAGTCAATGCGGCATTGGAACGCCCCGACCTGTTTCATGCAGTCGTAGCAGACAGCTTTGACGGACGTACTCTTAATGAAAATTTTTCCGCTAACCTTTTATCTGAAAGGAAATCGGCGAAAGAAGATACACAGTCAAGACAATTTTACGAATGGTGTCAAGGCGCAGACTGGGAAAAGATAGTTGACCTTGATACAGAAGCATTATTGAAGTGTGCGGAGGAAAAGCGCCCACTATTCCATAAGCCATTGGAGGAATTAAAAACGCCAATCCTATTTATGGGAAGTAAAGAAGATGAAAGTTGCCGATACAACATTGAAGAAGAATACAGAGAAATGGCGTCTATACTTCCTCAATCTTCCGTGTATCTTTTCCCAAACGGGGGGCACCCCTCTCTTTTTTCCAATGCTGAAAAGACCGCAGATATAATTTATAATTTCATATTTCAACAAGAACAGTAAATCCCAGTTTATAGAACTGGGGAAATTGGAAGTTATCAAAAAGAGGTGATATTGTGAAATTAGGACTTGAAAAAGCTTCATGCAAGGCTTCATGGAATGGACTTGTATGGAGATATGCTATCCAGTGAGCTTTGCACATTGATTAAAGAATTTTTTAATGCAAAAGAGAGTCCCTTTGGATTGCAGAAAGGACTCTCTTTTTTAGAGCAGGAACATAATGAAGGGGAGAAATAGATGTATTTTAGTGTACCGGATTTATCAATTTTTATCTGTCTTTATCTGCGTTTAATTCTTGCATGAGTGCTTGAACGGTCATGATTTTATCGACGCGCCAAGCATTGGCTCCACAGAATAAAAGTGCATGGTCAACATCGCCATGTGCGGCCCGGACCAGCGCATCCGTAATACAATAGGGGATGGTACTGGGGTCACAGTGCTCCAAGCATTGGTAACAGTGTGTTACAGGCTGACGGTCTGTTTCTCTCTCCCGAATAAAGGCATTCCGAATTGCCCGTCCCGGCATTCCAACAGGACTTTTTACAATGACAATATCCTCTTTTTTTGCCTCGACATACATTTGCTTGAAAGATATGTCTGCATCGCATTCCTCGGTCGCAACAAAACGCGTCGCCATTTGTACGCCATCCGCTCCTAAAGAAAGAGCATGATCGATGTCGGAGCGGTCATAGACGCCTCCGCCGACGATAACAGGAATTTGTTTCCCAAACGGCTCCTCGAAACTTTTTACATAGGCGATTATACGCTTGATTTCCTCATCATAATCCGAAAAATCATCGCCTTGAACTTCTTCTGGAGAGAAGCCCAGATGACCGCCCGCCATCGGCCCCTCGATTACGACAAAATCGGACACGGTATGATAACGCCGGGTCCATAGTTTGAACAGAACTTGGATAGCCTTTAAAGAGGACACAATCGGTGCAAATTTGATTTTGCTGCCTTGAACAAGTTCCGGAAGCAAAGTTGGCAGACCTGCACCGGAGATAATCAAATCTGCCCCATTTTCTATGCAACACCGAACATATTCCTTGTAATGACGCAGCGCACACATAATGTTGACGCCGATTACTCCGTTGTTGGAAATTTCTTTGGCTTTGCGGATTTCACGGCCAAGTGCGCGCATGTTGGCTTCCTGCGTATTTTCCCGAAAATCGGGCTCATTGAAACCGGGCTGTGCAGCGGAAATGACGCCGACTCCGCCTTCCTTTGCGACCGCCCCGGCCAGACCGGAAAGGCTGATGCCGATTCCCATGCCACCTTGAATGATCGGGATACGTGCGACTAGATTGCCGATTTGCAGTGGTTTTAATTTCATGAAGTCCTCCATGGGGATGCCGCGTATTCAATGGGGCCCGATCTTGGAATCGGGTGAACAAGTTTTCATTAATTTTATAACAATACGCAGGCAAACCGATCCTTATTATGATTTGCTGATAGGACAGGGCTTATTATACAGCAAGGAACCGTTTTCGTAAACCTCTTTTTCAAAAGAAAAAGGTGACCCAAAATTACGGATGGTTCGATTTATAGGAAAGGGGTATCCTCTTTCTGTCTGGAAATATATTTGGGTTTATTATAAGAAACTGCGTTCTTTAGGGGGAAACATGCAGAACGTAAGAAAATGTAGAAAAATGAAGCGACAGGAACTTGCGGATGCCATCGGTATCAATATGCAGAGCTTATCTAAGATTGAAAAGGGCGAAACGGTCCGGCCTTTGACATGCTGGAAAAAATAATGGACGTGTTAGAGGGGACGCCCAATAAATTATTATCGGGAGAATGGAAGTATATCGGCCATACCGATCCATATATCATGAACGTTATTAAACAGGATTTTAATAGTACTTTAGATTATATGCCTGAAGATGAATATTTCAATTTTGAACAAGAATACAGGTTTTACATAGAAACGAAACGGATTGAGTATATCAGGAATTACCTTTCCAACGAGGCCGTGGGGCTGGAAGAACTCATAGAAATCAAGCGGTTACTATAGCGCCAGAAGTTGGAACGAATTATGAGAGTGCATAAAGACATACGTAGCTTAGACCGCTACCGACAACAGCCTAAAAAGCACAAATACCACAATCCTTATGACGGAAGGGTATTGCGTGAGCTTGCGGATATAGACAGAAAAAACAATCTCCTAAGCACTTCGCCAGAACAAGACTTTGATGAAATGGACTTCGACAAATATTTGAAAGACAAGCGGAACAGAGGGCTTTTTCTTTCCTGCCTATGTCGGATCAGAAGAAATAGGAAAGTTTTGTTGCTGTAAATATGGTTCAATCGTTTGAAATTTTAATGAGATTACTTGTGTATGGAATTTTTCCTGATAGGACATCGTCGTAAAATGTTTGTTTTGTGTCGATATATTCAAGACAATCTTTTAATTCCTGTAATTTTTTCAACAACAATTTCTTTCTGTGTTGAAGTATTGTTTTTCTTTTTGGAATAGATTTTTCTCCCTGTAAGCATAATTCTACATACTCTTTCATTTCCGCTATACTCATTCCGCATTTTTTTAAGCAGGAAAGGCTTTTAATCCACGCAATATCTTTATCATCAAAAACCCGATAATTGTTACGGTTCCTTTTGACATTTGGTACAAGTCCTACATTGCAATAAAATTTCAAGGTTTCGTAGGGCATATTTGTTTCTTTACAAACCTCTTTCATGGAATACACATTCTCATCTCCTCAAATTTTTTTAATTTTTCAAAAAACGCTTGACCGGTAGTAACTACCGGATTTTATAATTGAATTGTATTCTGAAGAAGATAAAAAAGCAAGGAGGTAAGAATTATGGAATATGTAACATTAAATAATGGAGTACAGATGCCAAAACTTGGTTTTGGAGTATTCCAGATTGCAAAGGAAGATTGTGAAAGATGTGTTTTAGATGCCATAAAAGTAGGGTATCGACATATTGATACTGCACAGTCTTACTTCAACGAGGAAGAAGTTGGTAATGCAATAAGCAAATGCGAACTGCCGCGAAAAGAATTGTTCATCACAACCAAAGTATGGATTGACAATTATGGGTATGAACAAGCCAAGAAATCAATCCTAAAATCTATGGAGAAATTGAAAGTTGAGTATCTTGATTTAGTCCTTTTACATCAACCGTTCAGTGATTATTACGGTGCTTACAGAGCTTTACAGGAGCTATATAAAGAGAAAAAAATCAAAGCTATCGGCGTTAGCAATTTTGCACCGGACAGACTGGCTGATATGGTTGCTTTCAACGAGATACCGCCACACGTCAATCAAGTAGAAGTCAACCCACTGCATCAGCAGATACCAGCACAAGAAAATATGGTAAAACGCCATGTACAAATGGAAGCATGGGCGCCGTTTGGGGAAGGCAAAAGCAATATGTTTCACAATCCCGTATTGCTGAGTATTGCTGGAAAATATCAGAAATCAACGGCACAGGTTATTTTACGCTGGCTCATGCAAAGAAATATTGTCGCCTTGGCGAAATCAACACACATCGAACGAATGAAAGAAAACATCGAAATTTTTGACTTTCTTCTTTCTGATGAAGAGATGAAGAAAATCTCTGAATTAGATACAAAAGAGAGCTTATTTTTCAATCATCAAACGCCAGAAACTGTTGACAGATTTGTTGCTATGGTTGAAGAAAGAAAAGGAAAAATCTAAAATTAAATTATACTTATTAAACAAGGGAGATGCACGTTTTTGTGCAATCTCCCTTATCCTTTTCTGTCGTATCAAGGCTTATTCAATATGTAGTAAATTCGTGGTAGAATAATTATTTTTAGAATTATGAATGGTCTTTAAATGTTGTGTTTATACGGATAACCGGGTTTTCTATATCGGATTTCTAAAAAACGAGGGGGTCCTTCCGTCCTTTCATGCCTTTTGGGGAACCCTCAATGGGAAACAACCAAACTGAACATATTCAATTATGGCCCTTTTGCACCAGTGCCTGGGCCATGACAGCCAGCTCGCGGGCGGATTTTCCGGGGTGAGGGCTTGCCATAATGGCCGATACAACAGCAATCCCGCGGATAGGAGCACCTTCTAATATAGAGAGATTGTCCTGTTTGAGCCCCCCAATCGCGACAACTGGAATCTGCACAGCCCGGCAGACCTCGCACAAAGTATCTACACTGGTGCGGATCGCAGCGGTTTTTGTCTGGGTAGGAAAGATGGCGCCCGTCCCCAGATAATCGGCTCCTTGGCGCTGTGCTTCCAAAGCCTGTTCAACCGTTTTTGCTGTTGCACCAACGATTTTATTTGGTCCCAAGAGATTTCTAGCCACAAAGACAGGAAGATCGCTTTGCCCCACATGCACACCGTCCGCGTCTACAGCGAGGGCGACATCGATGCGATCGTCGATGATGAGTGGAACTTTGTAGTGCTCAGCTAGTTTTTTCACAGCAAGAGCTTCTTCATAAAAATCCCGGCCGCTTTGTTCTTTTTCACGAAGCTGCAACATGGTCACACCATTTTGTAGGGCTTCTTCAATCACCGAGAGGAATCGCTCCCTTGTAAAATGGTCGCTATTGGTCACAAGATATAACAAACAATTCGATCGATTCATAAGGAAGCTCCTTCTATATGTAGATTCCGTACCCATATTTCGGGTGTCAGGGTCGAGAGGGCATCCAACAGGGCATGATGAAACGTTCCGTTTCCTTTGCCAAGCGCCTTCGTCTCGATTGCTGCCTGTTCTCCACAGATTCCCATGAGGCTTGTAGCTAAGATGGCTGCTTCCAGTGGAGGCCCAACTGCACAGCAAGCGCCGGTTATCGCGCTCGACATACAGCCCGTACCTGTGATTCGGCCCAACATGGGAGAGCCGTTGAAAAGAAACCAACAGGATTGTCCGTCGGAAACAATATCCACTTCCCCAGAAGCGGATACAACGCAATGAAACCGTTTTGCTGTTTCCAGGGCCCAATGGGCTTGCTGTTGCGCCGTCTTCCGGGTGATCCGATCATTAGCCGCGGCGTCCACTCCATCGGTTGTGGAATCCCCCTTGCACAGCGCTCGAAGCTCTGAACAGTTGGCGCGGATGACAGAAAAGGGCGCAATCCTTGTCAGTTCTTGCACGAAAGATCGCCGAAGCCTGCTGCATCCTACCCCTGCGGGGTCCAACACAAGGGGAATACCGGCCTTTCCGGCGACATATGCAGAACAACGCATCGCCTCCATACGGGAATCACTGATATTCCCCAAATTAAATACCAAAGCTCCTGCGTGAGAAGAAATATCCGCAACCTCTTCTGGGTGTTCCGCCATAATTGGCCGGGCGCCAAGCGCTAAAATAGCGTTGGCACAGTCGTTGATTGAGATATGGTTGGTTATACAATGGATTAACGGCGCTGTTGCAGCGATACGCTCCAACAGTGCTGCGATTTCAACGGTTTTCATTCGTTTGCCATCCTTTGTAACCGGGCCAACAGCCCGTTTTTTGCAAGTGCCTTTAGAAAAAAATAGGCGGTGAAGCCCCCGATCACTGTGCCAGCGACAAATGATGGCACATAAGTAAACAGCACCACACCTTCCATATGGTAAAAGAATGCCATCACTGGATAGGAGGCCATGGCGCCGATGATCCCGGTACCAATGATTTCCCCGATCACAGCAGCGATTTGTTTGCCCGTTGCCCGGTAAAGAAGGCCGGAAAGGACGGCGCCAAAGACCGAACCCGTGACAGCAAGCAAATTGACGCCCATCAACCACATCCGCAAAATGGATATAAGAATGGCACAGGCGAGGGCATACCATGGTCCCAGGAGGACGGCGACGAGAACATTGATAAAATGTTGCATAGGCGCCATGCCGGGAACGCGCAGAATGGGGGACAAAATTACCCCCAGTGCAACCATCATGGCGAGAATGGCCATCTTTTTTACATTTGTTTGGGTTCTCATGGCATTCCATCCTTATTCATTACACAAAAATGGGGACACGCTGGTGCATGTCCCTTTTGAAAATGATTTCAAACACAATTATGCTAGCATATTGGAGCGAAACTTGTCAAGAAAAGAGCACGCGATCGTTCAATAAAATCAGAGGTCCTCCATTCACGGTGTTTCCTGGCCTGTCATTCTGGCAGTTGCGTTCATACGTTGCAATGGTTTGGCATACATGGTATCATGATCGTTAGCTGAATTTGCCTATTAGGCAAGTAAGACAGATTAAAAAGACGATTATTACATGTACTGGCCTATATTTGAGGCAACGCGACGAACCAATATTATTATTTATAACAACAGACGAACATTTTGGAGTGTAAAGGATGAAAAAATTCTATCATATACTACAAATCGGATTATGGGGCACGGTTGGAGGTTTTATAGGCAGCAGCGTTTTTCAGTATTATGACTACAGGACACATCCTGCTTTGTACGAGATGCAGTCCGCCCCGTGGTATTTTCGTGTGGTGGTGCAGGGAATAGGTCTTGTCATTCTTGTAATTATTTTTCTTATAGCCATGCGGATGGTGAAAAAGAAAATTCCCTAAATTTTTCTATAAAAATACCGACTGTGTTCTACGAGGAACAAAGCGTTGTACGTTTGTTGTTTGACCGGGACACGTGAAAGAGAGGGCGTCAATCTCGTTTAGGCCGAGGAAAAATAAAAAAGCCATTGAAGATTGCTCTTCAATGGCTGGAATATACGGACCTTACTGTCATCCGACAGTATGCATTGGGTATGCATGGCGCTAATTCAAATATATCACGCGAATTTACGATTGTCCTGTCCTGTATAACTATTTACAGTATATACGATGTTTTTTGGTTTGTCAAGAGTTTTAAAAAATATTTTATAAAAACATTTGTTCTAAAAAGGTTGACTTTTTTCACATGTGATGGTAGCATAAAATCGAAAAGAATCTTATTAAGATTCTAATATCCTTAAAGGAGAAATGTGAAAATGGATTACCTTGCATGGGGGGAGGAATACTTATTGGAGGCGGATCGCCTTCGCGCACGGGTGCGCCTACTGCGATGTCAAGCCGCCTCCTTTGCAGAGGGGAGTGAGGCGGACAAGCTGGAAGAACGCGCACAGCTGTTGTATAGCATGTATCTGGACTGTCTACATGTTGGGAACCATCTGATGAGATGCGGGAGGTTGCGATGAGAAGAAAATCGGATTTAAGCTTGGACCTTTTTGGAGATCGACTGTCCATACCCGTGCATGGGAAAGAACCGGTTGATTTGGAATATCGAAGAATGCTGCGAAGTTTACAAGCCGCTATGGAAGGGGAATTGACTGCACGTCAAAAGGAATGCATCCGTTTGCGATATTTTGAACAGATGCGCGTGAATGAAATTGCAGAAACATTGGGGCTTACGCCGGGGACAGTTTCCGTACATATCAAAAAGGGGAGGGAACGTTTGGGACGGGTATTGCGTTATTCCTTTAGCCGCCTTTCCCGGGGTCCGGCAGAACCCACAAAGGATGAAAGCATGCCTTTGCTGTAAGAAAAAACGCTATTTCTTGTGGCGTTGTAAGGAAGTATGGAGCATCAGTCTTGTTTCTCCGGGGTTTAGACAAAGAATCTTTGCCCGGATACGCGGATGCTTTAAACGTTTGCGCACCATATTGCTCAGCGTTTGCCCGCTGTGATACCCGTGAATCACTACGACTTCCGTTACATCGGGAGGGAGTCGGTTTAAAAGCTGTTCCAATTGCTGCTTGGCGTCCATGGTCGTTAGACCGTGAATATTGACCTCTACAGAGGTTCCAGTGCGTATTTGAAACATAAAATGACATCCTTATGTAAAATATTCTTAAAAAATATTGTTTTATAAGTTTTTGTGAAAAGATATATAAAATTAAATTAGAAAAATACTCGTAAAAAAACCGGTTCAGGCCGCTATGGGGTGGAAAACCATGTGTTTGTTTTGGAGATAGAAGGAATTCTATTGTATGCTTTAGCAAGCGGAGCAGATGGTGGGGAATGCTTCGAAAGTAAGGCCCAAAACAGATCCACTGGCGGTCGTGGCGATTTCCAACGGGATGGGGGAGGCCCCTCTGTAACGTGATCTGTATACCAAAGAATAAGGATATCTGCAAGCGTCTCGCACTTCCCCAAAGTCTTTAAAACAGTGAAGGAATGGTTTCATACCAGGATAGGGCTTCTAGTAGAATGGCTAAACCCCGAAACAACCGAGTTCTCCCTGAAAGATGGCAGCGCCGGGCAACTTTTGCGGAATTGGTATGCGCCTATGAATATGGCCGGTTGGATTGTTCTTGCATGGGACTCCCTCATTGTACGGACTTTTTGTGGACGAACCATGGGCGAAAAGGCAAAGGCCCCGAACGAGAGCAGGAAGGGAAAGCGCATTTGGTTGGAGGAGGGTGACCCAAAACTATGGATTTTTCGATCCATAGGAAAGGGGCATCCTCTTTCTGTCTGGAAAAATATCTGAGTTAAAAAAATCGAGGGTATCCTTCCGTCATTTCATGACTTTTGGGACACCCTCTTTGCAATTTTAATCCGTGGTCATCTCAGGCCGGTCGTCCTCAAAGATAAAATCGATGAGACTTTCCGAACACATCTCACGATAGGGAACCAACACAGATCCTACATCGACACGGGTTGCATAGTATTCGTCGTCTTCCGGAACACGATGCTCTTCCATAGGATAATTCATATAGGTCAGGGCATTTGCTGCAAGATAAAACACTTCGTCCTTTGTCATGTTGGTTTGAACCAAACCAAGACAGTCGTACAGCGCTTTATTGATCGTACCAATATTGGATGTCTTAAACTTATTCACTAGGCTGGTCAACACATTGCGTTGGCGCTGTGTACGCTCAAAGTCATCGCCGATCGCACGGATACGGGAGTAATAGTGCGCCTGCTTGCCAGAAAGATTAAAGGTGCCTTCTGTCAGGTTGCGGCTGGGGTCGCCGGAATTCTGGTTGATTAGCCGTGCCTCGGCTGCGGTCAATGTGATCTCCACCCCGCCCAGATTATCGATGATTTGGTCAAACGCGGAATTGTCGATCAGGACAAAGCGGTCGATGTCCACACCAAAGTTGGCCTCGATGGTCGAAACGGCCAATTGTCCGCCTGCACCGGCGCCGCCCTGTTGGTACCCCAATGGATAAGCCGCATTCAGCTTGTTGCTTCCATGATAGGGAATGGCAACATAGAGATCGCGCATGAAGCTGGTCAACTTCAACTTTTTATGCCGGGTATCGACCGAAACCATCATCATACTGTCACTGCGGCCAATGTCATTGTCTTGGTAGTCGTCTACGCCGAGCAAAAGGATATTGGTGATGGCGTCATCGTGGTACAAACCACCCAACAGGTTGGGATCTCCGGTGATCTCATCCGTGGAAGAAGTCCCCTCCCCGCCACTGGGCAGAGAAATCGATCCGCTCGGCGGGGCAAGAGAACTCAAACCGTTATAATGGATCTGGCTCAAAAGCATATCCGCATACACCAGGCCGCTGCCAAAGATCACAAAAACCAAGCTCAGAAACAAAACAACTATATTGCGGATCAGACGAATCCGCTTCTTTTTCTTATTATCTTGATTCACAATATCAGTCCTTAAACGCAGCAGCCTGCTGGCCGTGCAACAATTTTTTTGGAAAAGTGCGCATTAACTCGTATATTATACTGGTTTCGTCACGAAATATAATTCTATAATATAATTTTAGTGCTTGTTAAAAACCGGTCTTGCTGGAAAATCTGTCATTCTCTTCGTGATAAACCGCAGAGAGTATTCCACAGAAGAACGCCCATGCAGAGCTAGCTTTATAAGAGGGAATCGCGCCGGCTCTTGTGAGATGATTCGTCGGGGCGGGTTTCGTCCAAGGTGAGCAGATAAGCGGGAAGAAATTCTTCCAAAAAACAGTCGGCCTCTGGAATCTGCATATCACGAATGGATTCCCAAAGGCTGTCTTCTGCTTTAAGAAATTCAGCGTTACCCATACGGCGTTCCTCCAGGCACTTGATGAGGGCGGAGAGCTTGTCCGCTGCTTTGACCAATCGATGGAGTTCCGCATCTGTCTCACTGTCTCCACGCAACAAGGGCGCATAAATATCCTGCAAGTCGCTGGGAAGAAGGGAAAGCAACGTTTGCTCTGCGGCAGATTCCACGGCGCGATAAGCGCCACGAATGTCGGCGCTATAGTATTTTACCGGCGTGGGCAAATCGCCGGTTAATGTTTCGGGGGCATCGTGAAAAAGGGCTAACACAGCAGCGCGCTCGGGGTTGACATGCCCTCCAAATCGGACATTGCGCAGTGTAGCCAGTGCGTGTGCCAATACAGCGGTCTCAAAACTGTGTTCGCTCAGATTCTCTTGTCGGGTATTTCGCATCAACCCCCAACGATCGATATATTTCATGCGGGAAAGCATGGCAAAAAATTCGGATGGCATCCATCCTACACCTCCAATACCGTTGAAGTTTGCAAGATCTTTCAAAACGCTAAAAAAGCCTGTCAGAAGCTGGGAAAAGCGAAAAAAAACCAGCGGTTTGGCTGTTTTTCCATATAGAGAAGCCCGGATCTAACCATATTCCAGAATTCTTTTTTTGGGGGCTGGGACGTCCATTTTTTTGTTTGTTCTCCAATTGCATATGCTATAATGGTTCTTAATGACTGTATCCAGCTCTTCTTTGTGCATCCATCAAAATGCGCGGTACAAAGCATCGCTCCTAGAGAAAAGTCGGATGCCGTCCGCGCTTTTGAACCACGAGTCCGTTTTCAGGCTTGTGGCTTTGCCTCATACGCATTATAATAATACCATCTTATGGAAGAAAATGCCACGATCTACGGCGAAAGAATAAGAAAGACAACGAAAGTCAGGTGATTCTGTGACGCAGTTGCGTTTTCCTGAAAGGGCTTCCAGCTACTATTGGAGGGCTTTCCTCTATGGAATAGGCATTTCCCTCCTGTTTTTTCTCCCTTTTATTCTCTGGGATGACGGATATTTTTTGTTCTATGGCGATTTTAATGTGCAACAGGTTCCGTTTTATCAAATGTGCCATGATGCAATCCGAAGCGGCAATCTGGGTTGGAGCTGGACCACCGACCTGGGAGCAAATTTTATCGGGTCCTATACCTTTTATTTGTTGGGGAGTCCGTTTTTTTGGCTGACGATTCCCTTCCCGAGTGCAGCGGTACCACATTTGATGGGGCCTTTGCTGGTTTTGAAATTTGGTTGCGCGTCTCTGACAGGTTTTATTTACTTAAAGCGTTATGTCCGCACACCGGACTATGCGGTCCTGGGCGGGATGCTCTATGCATTCTCCGGTTTTTCGGTGTATAATATCTTCTTTAACCATTTCCACGAGGCGATTGTTGTATTCCCGTTGTTGCTTTGGGCCTTGGATGAGTACATGGCCACCAAGCGCCGCGGTGTGTTTGCTCTGTTGGTTTTTGCCAGCTGTTTTATGAACTATTATTTCTTCGTGGGACAGGTTGTATTCTGTGTGATCTACTTTTTCCTGCGGCTTATCGTGAAGGATTGGCGAATTGGACTGCGGGATTTTGCCCTGTTGGCCTGTGAGGCTGTGCTGGGGCTGCTGTGTTCCTGTGTGCTGCTGATTCCTACCGTACTTTGTGTAGTACAGAATCCACGTGTGGATAATCCCCCGAATGGATGGGGCGCCCTGCTCTACGGCTGGAATCAACGGTATGTACACATCTTGGAGTGCTTTTTCTTTCCCCCGGATATTCCGGCACGCCCCAATTTTACCCCGGATTCCGAGTCAAAATGGGCGTCTCTGGGCGCTTGGTTGCCCCTGTTCAGCATGACGGGTGTATTTGCCACGCTGCAGGCGCGGCGTAAGAGTTGGATCAAAACTCTGCTGCCCATACTGTTCCTAATGGCGTTTGTCCCCATTTTGAATTCATCTTTCCAGCTGTTTAATTCCAGTTATTACGCACGGTGGTTCTATATGCTCACCTTGATGATGTCGTTGGCGACGGTGACTGCGCTGGAAAACCCGCGCGCGGACTGGAAGCGTGCAATCAAATGGACCCTTGGGTTTACCTTGGGCATTGCGCTTCCCATCGGGCTGATGGTGAAGACGACAACCTCCGGGGATGAAGAAACCATGTCCGTCGGGCTGGAAGCATACCCGTCCCGGTTCTGGGCCTATGTGGCGATTGCGGTGCTCAGCCTGCTATTGCTCGCCGTTCTTATGCGGGACCACCCGATGCGCCAACTCCGTCAAGAGCTTTTGAACCGGCGAGGCAGAGTCTTCTTTCCCCGGCGGTTCGGTGTGGAGAGGACCAAACGTTTTGCGCGCTCCTGTATGTGTGGCGTGGCGGTGATTGCAGTGGTATATTCGCTGTATTTTATCACGCTGGGAAAAACGCAGAGCAGCGATAACCACGATCATATGATTCCCTATTCACTCAATGGTGGAAAAGACCTGCAATTGGATACGAGCAATTGCCGCATCGACGTATATGACGGTATGGACAATCAGGCGATGTTTTTCCAAATGCCCACGATCCAAGCCTTTCACAGCATTGTACCGGGTTCGATCATGGAGTTTTATCCCACCATCGGTGTACAACGCGATGTGGGGTCCCGGCCGGATGTGAAGTATTACGGCCTGCGCGGGTTGACTTCTTGTCGTTGGCTGTTGGACCCCATCACCAGTGGGGAGACCTTTGAGCAGGACGGAAAAACAGAGATGCCCGGGTGGAAATATGTCGATACGCGAAATGGGTTCGACATTTGGGAAAACCAGTATTTTATCCCCATGGGTTTCTGCTATGACAGCTATATCACCCGTGAAGAATATGACCGCGTGAGCGAGGACAACCGGAATTTACTGCTTTTAAAGACAATGGTGCTGGATGATGAACAAGTCCTGCGCTATGGAGACATCCTGAACCACTTTGAAGAGATCGATTCTGTTGCCTACACGCAGGAAGGGTATTTCGCCGATTGTCTGGCGCGCCGCAGCATGGCGTGCTCCACGTTTGAGCGGGACAACAGCGGGTTTACTGCCACAATATCGACCGACAAAGACCGTTTGGTATTTTTCAGCGTTCCCTACGAGGGCGGTTGGACCGCCACTGTCAACGGCGAACCGGCGCAGATCGAACAGGTAAATGTCGGCTTTATGGCGGTACGAGTGCCGGAAGGGGAGAGCACCATCCGGTTTGACTATGAGACGCCCGGCCTGAAATTGGGCGCCTGTGTGACGGCGGGAGCGTTCTTGCTGTTGGGAATCTATTGGTTGGTCACCCGGCGGTTCGACCGTGCCCATCCGCCAAAACGCCGTGCCTTTCGGGTCAAGGAATTCGCGATGAAGAAAGGGGAGGGAACGGAGTGAATCATATTCGCCTACAGCTCTTAGGGATTTCTGCAATACTATTTGGGATCGTGTTGATTCTTGCCTTGCCTGGTTCACCTGCCATTGGAGTAATCATCGCGGTGCTCGGCATGACATTTTCGTTAGCCGGTGCATCCGGACGAAAAGAGGAGAAATAACCAATGAAGGAAACGTATATTCCCACGGTCTATCTGGTGATTCCTTGTTACAATGAGGAGGAAGTGCTTCCGGAGACGGTCAAGCGTCTGACAGAGAAACTGCAAAAAATGCAGCAGGCCGGTCTGGCGGGGGAGAAAAGCCGTATGTTGTTTGTAGACGACGGCAGTAAGGACCGTACCTGGACGTTGATCTCCGCGTTCAGCGATCAGAACCCGTTGGTTTGCGGATTGAAATTGGCGCACAACCGTGGCCATCAAAATGCGCTGTTGGCGGGATTGATGGAGGCGAAAGCGCGCGCGGACTGTGCGATTAGTCTGGATGCAGATTTACAGGACGATATCGAAGTGCTCGACGAGTTTGTACAGAAGTTCCGAGAGGGCTGTGATGTGGTTTACGGGGTGCGGAAGAAGCGGGAGACTGACAGCTTCTTTAAACGTACAACGGCGCAGGGATTTTACAGAGTGATGCGCCTGCTCGGAGTGGAAACCGTCTATAACCATGCAGACTACCGGCTGATGAGCCAGCGCGCATTGGACGCGCTCTCCGAATACCGCGAGGTAAACCTGTTCCTGCGCGGAATCGTTCCTCTGATCGGATACCGCAGCGACTATGTTTTCTATGACCGCCATGAACGCTTTGCGGGGGAATCCAAGTATCCTTTGAAAAAAATGATCTCTTTTGCTTTGGATGGCATCACCTCATTTAGTGTGAAACCCCTCAAAATCATTTCCAATTTGGGAATCCTACTCAGTGTATTGAGCGTCGGTGGTCTGATCTACGCTTTGATTTCCTATTTTACGGGAAACGCAGTGGCAGGCTGGACTGCGACGATTTCGTCTATTTGGCTGTTGGGCGGCATCCAGCTCCTCTGTATTGGCGTAGTGGGCGGTTACGTCGGCAAGATCTACAGCGAAGTAAAGGCGCGGCCGCGCTATCGCATTGAGCAAAAAGTAGGGGAGGAAGAGCTTGAGCAACCCAAATAAAACGGTCTGACAGGGAGAACAAAGCATTGGAATTTTATCAGGAACTTTATCAGAACTGTGTGAACGAGTTGGAACAGGATCGAAAAGCCTATAATCGGTGTTCCTTTCTGCGAGGCATTGTTATGCTCTGCGCGATTGGGGCATGTATCGCTGGGTATGTGCAAAACCAGCCGCTTTATTACGGGATTGGCGCATTGGCGTTTGTAGGATTTCTGCTTTTGGTGGTGCGGCACAGCCAAATTGTCGAGCGGCAAAAGAACAACACTGCCCTGCGCGATGTTGCAAAGGCTTATATGGACCGCTGCGGCGATGGTTGGAAGGGCTTTCCGGTGGATGGCGCCGCCTATTTGTCAGAGGAGTTCCCGCAGGGAAAAGACCTCGATCTGTTTGGCCAAGCCTCCCTTTACCAGTATATTTGTGCAGCCAGTACGCCGTATGGCCGGGACCAGTTGGCTGCATGGCTGTGGGATGGATATGCCGGTTTGCCGAAGTGGAAACGCCGGCGGGACGCGGTACAGGAACTGGCGCAGAAGCAGCGGTTTTGCACGGAGTTTCAAGCATTTGCTTTACCGGAACGGGATGCGAAAGAGGGAACCTCCAGCGATGTGTGGCGGCGTTTTCTTCAGAAAGATGGACGCCAACCGCCTGCGATGTTCCAAATGCTGCTTTGGATTCTTCCGGCACTGACGCTGTTGTGCCTTTTTGGAGCTCTATCCGGTATCGCGCCGCAGGTAGGACAGATCGGCTTCAGCTGCCTGTCTTTGTTACAGCTGGGGGCTGCTCTTCTGTGCCTCAAGGGACATAACCAGCAGTTTGCGCCTGTTTACCGGGTTCATAAGATGGTGTCGCCTTATCGCAAATTAGCTGCTTGCTTGGAACACGAATCCTTTCACAGCGAGATGTTGCAGGATCTACAGAATTGCCTTCGCCAGCAAGGGGGAGCACAGAAGGCTTTCAAGGAGCTGGAGCAGATTTCGGATTCGATTGCCGCGCGGCACAATGGGTTGGCGTTGATTTTATACAATGCCCTGTTTCTTTACGATTTCCGGTGTGCCAGGCGTTTGTCTGCCTGGAAATCAGCTTATGGTTCGGTTGTCCAGGAATGGCTGGACGCGCTGGGAAAGGTGGAGGTACTCATCAGCTTGGGTGTTCTTTCCCAAGTAAAGCGTGTCCATTCATACCCAGAAATACAAGCTTCCTCGCAGTCGTTTTTAGAGGCAAAGGATCTCCGGCATCCTCTGTTGCAGGAGGAAAGGGCGGTCGGCAATGCGTTTTCCCTGCGGCAGAGGGTTTGTGTGATCACCGGCTCCAATATGTCCGGCAAAACGACCTTTTTGCGCAGTATCGGCACCAATCTGGTTTTGGCATACGCTGGGGGAGTGGTGGCGGCGGAGTATTTCCGCGCCTCGCCGATGGCGGTGTGTACTTCTATTCGAGTGGAAGATAGTGTCAGCCAGGGAATTTCCAGTTTTTACGCGGAACTGTTGCGCGTAAAGAAGATGATCGACCAAAGCCAAACGGGCGCGCCTATGATCGCATTGATCGACGAGATCTATCGGGGGACCAATTCCCGCGACCGAATTACCGGTGCGCGGGAAACCATTCGAAGATTGGCGCGGTCCAATGTGCTGACGCTGGTGACCACCCATGATTTTGAACTGTGTGATCTGGAAAAGGACCCGTGTACGCCTACGGTCAATTATCATTTTACAGAGCACTATTCCGGACGGGAGATCTTATTTGATTATCGCATTCGTCCGGGACGCTGCCAGACGACCAATGCACAGCATTTGCTCCGTTTGGTAGGGATTCTGCCGGAGAATGAATCAAGGAAATATCCAGATTCTCTGTAGAGCCTCCACTGCGTGCAAGATCGTATAATAGTGTTGCGTCCAGCGCAATGGAAAGGGTCTTGCTGCGGCCGTTTTGTATAGATGTATTACAAATAGAATAATATAATATTAAAAATACAAATTGTATAAATTAATAAGCGGTTCTCTGCCTGAAAATTAGGTGGGAATCGCTTTTTTGTATGTACTTTCTTTGATGAAAATAAAGATGAAAATAAAATGGTTGGAAAGAATCCGCAAAATGGGGGTTGACTTTCTCAATATCTTGCATATAATAATATATGAACAATAGCTCATATGAAAGAATGTGAAAATATGACAGACCAAAATGGAGTCGAGCGCTGTGAATTTATCCACGCACATGAAGACATTGTGGAAAAGGTTACCCAGGATATGCCGGACGAGGAGATCCTGTATGACTTAGCCGAACTGTTTAAGATTTTTGGCGATTCCACCCGCATTAAAATCCTGTATGTGTTGTTTGAATCGGAGATGTGTGTCTGCGACATTGCCCAGCTGCTGAATATGACGCAGTCCGCAATTTCCCACCAGCTGCGCGCTTTGAAGCAAAGCAAACTGGTGAAATACCGCCGGGAAGGAAAGACCGTATTTTACTCCCTGGCAGACGGCCATGTCCGGACGATCATCGATCAGGGCATGGAGCACGTAGCAGAATAACAAAATTTAAGGGGGATTTTCTCATGAAAAAACGTTTTAACCTTACCGATCTGGACTGTGCCAATTGCGCCCGCAAGATGGAGGATGCCATCAAGAAGATTGACGGGGTTAACGATGCAAACGTTAGCTTTTTGACCCAAAAAATGATGGTGGATGCCGAAGACAGCCGCTTTGATGCGATTATGCAGGAGGTCGTCAAAGTCTGTAAGCGCGTAGAACCAGATTGTGTGATCCATCTGTAAGCCAAGACTTTTTGAATCGGCGAAATCACTTCATCTTTTGAACAGGAGGGATTTCTATGAGTAAGAAACAAAAAAAGACCCTAGTTCGTATTCTGATTAGCGCGGTTCTTCTGGTGGTCGCGGCATTGGCCCCGGTGGATGGAATTTTTAAATTGATTCTCTTCTTGATTCCATACGCCATCATCGGCTGGGATGTTCTGTGGAAAGCGATACGGAATATTGCGCATGGTCAGATCTTCGACGAGAATTTTTTGATGGCCATTGCCACAGTGGGTGCTTTTGTCGTCGGGGAATACCCGGAGGGTGTCGCGGTCATGCTGTTCTATCAGGTGGGCGAGCTGTTTCAAAGTTATGCAGTGGGCCGTTCCCGCCAGTCGATCACTGCTTTGATGGACATCCGTCCGGATTATGCCAATATAGAACAGGATGGAAAGTTGGTACAGGTTGACCCGGAGGATGTGGCGGTGGGCGATACCATCGTGATAAAAGCCGGTGAAAAGATCCCGCTAGATGGTGTGGTTTTGGAGGGGAGTTCTGCTGTGGACACAGCTGCGCTCACCGGGGAATCCCTGCCGCGGGATGTAGTTCCTGGGGATGATGTTGTCAGCGGCTGTATCAACCAAAGCGGCCTGTTGAAAGTACGTGTTACAAAGGTATTTGGGGAATCTACCGTGGCAAAAATTCTCGACCTTGTAGAAAACTCGAGCAGCAAGAAGGCGCGTGCAGAGAGCTTTATTACGCGTTTTGCACGGTACTATACCCCTGTTGTCGTCATTGGCGCCGTCCTGTTGGCGGTTTTACCTCCTCTCTTTTTCGGCGGCGATTGGAGCGATTGGCTGCAACGCGCATTGATCTTCCTGGTGATTTCGTGCCCGTGTGCTTTGGTGATTTCTGTGCCATTGAGCTTTTTCGGAGGAATCGGCGGTGCATCAAAGCAGGGAATTTTGGTAAAGGGCAGCAATTATCTGGAGGCATTGGCAAAAACAGAGGTTGTGGTCTTTGATAAGACTGGAACCCTGACCAAGGGAACCTTCAAGGTCACGGCTGTGCATCCGGATCAGATCAACGAAGAAAATCTTTTGGAGCTGGCAGCATTGGCGGAAAGTTATTCGGAACATCCCATTTCGCGCTCTCTGCGTGAGGCGTACCGCCAGCCAGTGGACACATCCCGTGTGTCGGAAGTGGAAGAAATCTCCGGACATGGTGTGCGTGCAAAGGTGGATGGGCGTGAGGTATACGCAGGAAATAGCAAATGGATGGATCAAATCGGAGCAAAATGGCACAATTGCCACCGCACGGGTACGGTTGTACATGTAGCGGTCGACGGCACTTATGCTGGCCACATTGTGATTTCGGATGAAGTCAAGCCCGACGCAGCTTCTGCGGTTGCAGCCTTGAAGCGGGAAGGTGTTAAAAAGACCGTCATGCTCACAGGCGATCGAAAAGCTGTAGGTGAAGCGGTCGCGCGAGAGATCGGAATCGACGAAGTGCATGCGGAACTTCTCCCGGGAGATAAGGTCCACCAGGTGGAACGCCTGCTCGATGGAACGAGCGAGAAAGGAAAGCTGGCTTTTGTCGGCGATGGAATCAACGATGCACCGGTATTATCTCGAGCAGACATCGGAATTGCGATGGGCGGCCTTGGCTCGGATGCCGCGATTGAGGCAGCAGATATTGTATTGATGGACGACAAGCCGTCCAAGTTGGCGGCAGCGGTGCGTATCTCGCGGAAAACACTGCGGATTGTACGGCAGAACATTGTATTTGCTTTGGGCATTAAATTGTTATTCCTGGCTTTGGGCGCCTTTGGCTTGGCCAATATGTGGGAGGCAGTTTTTGCGGATGTCGGCGTATCCGTCCTTGCAATTCTGAATGCTTCGCGTGCGCTTCGGACTTCCAGCCAGGATGTACCGGCGCCGGATATGCCGGTAAGTATGCAAAAAAGCAATGCATAAAACGACTTCTATAAAAACGTATCTGAAAATTCTTCATAATTTTTCTTGAAATTGAAGCGCTGGATTCTATCAAAAGAATTCAGCGCTTCAATTTGTGTGCCCAGAAACGAACAGAAAAAAACTTTTGAGTGGACAAGGAGCAATAGATGCGATAAACTGAATGAAAGAAAAGACCAACGATAAGGAAGCGATGCGCCATGAGAAGGAAAATGCCCCTTTTCTCCTTGACCAAACAGATTTTTGGCTTATTGCAAAAACGGCAAAAGCGTTCTTTTTGGATTGTCTTGCTGATTCTCGCGGTTTCAGCAGGATTGAGCCAGATTTTGCCCTTGGCGGTTGGCTATTTGACCGATCGTGTGCTTGTAGACCGGGCAAATATTTCCTTTCAAACTACCGTACCAGTCCTTCTGGTGATCCTGATCACCAGCGTGGTCAATGAGGTCATCAAGGTGATCCGCAGGTTACTGGTGGAGGATGCCTCGACGCAGGCGGAGAAAGAAGCTCGCAATCGGGCGGCAGCCTCCCTGATGCTTGCCCCTATGCGTTACTTCCGGCAAAACATGACCGGAAATATCCATGGGAGATTGAATCGCAGCATCGAGGGAACGACAAAACTCGTCAAGCTAATCTTTATGGATTTTGCACCGGCAGTTGCGACTGGCATTGCAGCGGTGTTTGTGATCTTCTCCCAACTGCCGTGGCAGGTGGCATTGCTGATGGTTCTGGTCGTACCAGTCGGCACACTCATTGTGATGCGTCAGATTTCCACACAGAAAGGAATCCGCGTGGAACTTCTACAAACCAAAGCAGATCTGGATGGGACAATGGTGGAACTTCTAGGCGGGATGGAAACCATTCGATCCATGGACAGCGCGGAGATCGAGTGCGCGCGGATCGACCGGCGGTCGGAGGCCTTGCGAACCAAAGAGATGAAACACCACCGGGCAATGGCTTTTTATGACTGCCTGAAGTTTATCAATGAGGCGGCGTTTAACGTAGCGGTGATTGGGATTTCCGTCTTGCTCGCTTTTCAGGGGGCGATCAGTGTTGGTACCGTACTGACTGCTTATCTTTGTTTTACACAGTTGACCGGACCACTGCGTGAACTACACCGCATCCTCGACGAGGTCTCGGAATGTACGGTTTTGGCAAGCGATTACTTCCAGATTTTGGGGATTCCTAAGGATTTCTCCTATGCAGTACAGGGAGAAAAGCGTGTGGAGAAATGGGATTCGAACGATATTCAAATGCAGCATCTGCGTTTCCATTACGCGGAGGAACCGGATAAACCGATCCTGGAAGATCTGAATTTACAGGTCGGTGCGGGCAAATTTATTGGGATTGCTGGACCGAGTGGATGTGGAAAGTCCACTGTTACAAAAGCGATCGATAAATTGGAGGAAACAGAGGGGACGATTACCATCGGTGGATATGACCTGGCGGCGCTTACCCGTGCAGATTTGGCGGAAGCTGTGGTATTGGTACCGCAGGTTCCATTCCTCTTCGCAGATACCATATTTCACAATATCTGTTATGGGATAAAGCGGGAAGTTACTCTGGAAGAGGTACGAGAGGCCGCTCGCCGTGCTTCGATTGATGCGGATATTATGCAGATGCCTGGGCAATATGCGTTTCTGGTGGCAGAGGCCGGACACAATCTTTCAGGCGGACAGCGCCAGAGGATTGCGTTAGCACGCGCCTTTTTGAGGACGCCACGAATCCTCATTCTGGATGAAGCGACATCTGCGCTGGACAATACATCGGAAAAGCAGATTCAAGTGGAATTTGAGCGGATGAAGGAGGTCTACGGGACCACCATTCTATCCATCGCACACAGGCTTACAACACTAAAAAATTGCGATCAAATTGTTGTGATGGACCACGGAAAGATCGTTCAACAGGGCACGTATGATTCGTTGAGAGAACAGCCTGGTCTGTTCCGGGATATGAGCTTGGGAATTGTTCAATAGAATGTACCTCCTAGACCGGTGCTTGTCGTATAGAGAATCGGTAAGAATCAACAGCGCCAGGAGGAAATGTAAATACCGGGTGGGGCATAGCTATAGAGAAGCAGTAGGCGATGCAAGGGAAAAGGGAAACGAGGCCATCTGTCGCCGTTCAGGAAAAGGTGCGACAACCGGATGGACATAGGCGCAGAAAACCAGCAGGCGGAGAAAGAAAAACGGAATCAGGGAAACCGAAGAGCTGTTTGCCGCTGTCGAGGGAAAGGCGCGACGGCGAATGGGTATAGGCGCAGAAAAACAGCAAGTGGAGAAAGAAAAGACGGGATCAGGAAAACCGAAGGGCTGTTTGCCGTTGTCGAGGGAAAGGCGCGACAGCGGATGAACATAGGCGCAGAAAACCAGCAGGCGGGCAAAGAAAAGACGGGGATCAGGAAAATCGAAGGGTTGTTTGCCGTTGTCGAGGGAAAGGCGCGACGGGCGGATGGGTATAGGCGCAGAAAAACAGTAAGTGGAGAAAGAAAAGACGGGATTAGGGAAACCGAAGGGCTGTTTGCCGTTGTCGAGGGAAAGGCGCGACGGGCGGATGGGTATAGGCGCAGAAAAACAGTAAGTGGAGAAAGAAAAGACGGGATTAGGAAAACCGAAGGGCTGTTTGCCGTTGTCGAGGGAAAGGCACGACGGCGAATGGGTATAGGCGCAGAAAAACAGCAGGCGAAGAAAGAAAAAACGGAATCAGGAAAACCGAAGGGCTGTTTGCCGTTGTCGATGGAAAGGCGCGACGGCGAATGGGTATAGGCGCAGAAAAACAGCAAGTAGAGAAAGAAAAGACAGGATCAGGGAAACCGGCTGTTTGCCGTTGTCGATGGAAAGACACGACGGACGGATGGACACAGGCGCAAAGATGTAATAGAAGACGATGAAGAAAAGCAGATATGCGTTGGCCGGTAAAAGAGGACTAGGAGGAAATACATGGATTCAAATATGGTCTTTTGGTTTCAAGGATTTGAAAAGGGAATTGCTGCATTGGAGCAGATAGAACGGGAGAAATTGTTCCGTGCATGTGGAAAAAATTGTGTCCAGCAGGGCACGCTTGCCTTTTATCAGGAGCTCTATCAGGCGGCCGATGGGGATGTACATCGCTTTTTTACAGCTGTGAATGAGTTTCCCGGTCTGAGGAGCGAGACAATTGAGGAACAAAAAGCATATTTCTTTTCGTTTGAGCAATGTTCATGCGTTCTCTACACAGAGGGATATGTTCGGTCTCCCCTGTTGTGCGAGTGCTCTAGGCAGAGCATCCTGTTTGCTTTAGAAACGCTTTGGCCCGATAAGCGCTTTCGAGTGGAGCCGAATGGGACAATTTTGAGTGGCTCGAAAGAATGTAAGTGGAAAATAATACTGGAATAAAGGGAATACATATCTGACGAAAAATCGAATAATTGTAAGCCATTTATGTTAGACTGCTTATAAAAAAGAGCAGCCGTAAACAAGTTTCTGTTTCAATGCTTGGATTTCACTATAAAAGCAGCCGATACCTGGACATACGATTTGTCAATCGCGCATCCAGTTTCCGGCTGCTTTTTACTTGACTTTTTGGATTTCTGTACTTCACTCGATTTTGATTCTCTAGTATTTTTTTAACCATTTGGGTTTTAGAAAAATAGCTTTAGCAAGTGATTAGCAAGTGGTATATTCAATAAGAAGACCTCTCGCGACTGCCGTCCCTGTGCTTCTTCATACCCAACAGACATGAAAACAATTTATACACAAGGAACCAATTCAACAGATATATACAGGGCTGTGGAAAATAGGGGAAACAGACATATCCGTAGAGTAATTAACCGTCGAGTTCTGAATATGGAAAAGAAAAAGGGAGTCTGACTGCGAGGGCAGTCGACATAATCCTGTATATAAAAGCCGATTCAACAGATATGTACAGGACTGTGGAAAATAGGGGAAGCAGATATACTCGTAGAGTAATTAACCGCCGAGCTCTGAATATGGAAAAGAAAGCGAACGTCTGACTGCGAGGGCAGTCGACATAATCCTGTATATAAAAGCCGATTCAACAGATATGTACAG
>NZ_LT835157.1:444174-483152 GCF_900169665.1 Anaeromassilibacillus sp. Marseille-P3371
AACAGATATGTACAGAGCTGTTGAAAATAGGTGAAACAGACATATCAATAGAGTAATCTAACCGCCGAGTTCTGAATATGGAAAAGAAAGCGAACGTCTGACTGCGAGGGCAATCGACATAATTCTGCATATAGAAACCGATTCAACAGATATGTACAGGACTGTGGAAAATAGGGGAAGCAGACATATCGGTAGAGTAATTAACCGCCGAGCTCTGAATATGGAAAAGAAAGAGGAAGTCTGACTGCGAAGGCAATCGACATAATTCTGCATATAGAAACCGATTCAACAGATATGTACAGGACTGTGGAAAATAAGGGAAGCAGACATATCCGTAGAGTAATTAACCGCCGAGCTCTGAATATGGAAAAGAAAGAGGAAGTTTGACTGTAAGGGCAATCGGCATCATTCTGCATATAGAAACCGATTCAACAGATATATACGGGATCGTGGGAAATAGGGTAAAGCGCCATATTCGCAGAGTGACATAATCGTTGATCTCCGAATGCAGTGGGAACAGGACATCACTTGCTCGCTTTTCCCGGCAGTATCCACTTCACATCACCGGCAGAGCCAGTCCAAGGCCTTCTCAAAACGCCCCGGGATGTCACAAAAATGTCCGCCCGGATTCCATTCCAATGTGCAGGGGACTTGAGATTGCAGGAAGCGGTAGATCTCGCGGGTACAGTTTCCTACGCGAGCCATACGTGGATTGCGAGCTTTTTCTTCTGCAACGCCTAAGGATAGATAGACGCGATGGACCACCGGTTGCAAAGCATTTGGCAAAAAGAAATCAACCGTTCCATCGTACCACAGGGAACCGGAAAGACAGCCAATCTGACCAAATGCACCACACTGTGTCCCGCTCCACAAAGCATGGAGACCACCAAGCGAATATCCCATCAGTGTTGTGTGGGCCGCTTCTTGGGTGATGGGCAAGGCCTGGCGTGCCTCAGGTAGAAGTTTCTCGGTCAAAAAACGCAAGTATTCCTCTCCTTCTCCCGTAAAACATGGAGTTCTTTGGGAAAGAGCAGGCGCTTTCCAGGGGGTATACTCGCGGTTTCGATCCAACGGAGGCACTGCCAAAAAGACAAATCCGATTGGTGTTTTTCGGGAAAACAGAGCGTCAAAATTCGCGGCGGGCATGTCGCCATCGTTGGAAAGCACCAGCGGGAATCCGCCCGCTGGAATTTTGCGATCTGGTACAAATAGGGAACAGACACGCCCTGCTAAAGAAATATACTGCATAAAAACTCCCCCTAAAGGTTCTTTTTGGCAGAAATATACTTGATAAAAGGATCGCGCTCCATAACTCTTCCGGAAAGGGGGGCGTTCGAAGGACCATTTACATGACTTCCTTTAGCATTCCCTTACAGAAATTTCTTTGCCCTCTTTTACAGATACGCATGCAATTGTTCATAATGGATCGTTCCATTGCCTATAGAATGTAGGTAAGGCCTGTACCCATTGTCAAGACAATCTGCCTTGTTTACCTGACAGGTAAATCTGGCTAACTACCATGTAAACTGTATACCAAAGAATTTCGTCACAGACTGCAAACCCTCTTCAATCTCTTGACGCGAGTAGTTGTGCGCTTCGAGATAAGCGTCGTCAAACTGATTTAAGCGGGAATAAAAGGCCAGAGCCAGCTCTAACATGTGCAGACGCGAGGAGTCCAGCTCCTCATAAAGGCGGTTTTCAGCTTCATTGATCTTACCCTCATCCAGCATGCGAATCAATTCAATGTAGAGTTGGTCGGAATCCGAAAGCTTTTCCTTTTCGACAATTTCATAATCCGGCTTATCTTTTCCAAATAGGAGACGCGCCAAGACAATACCAATCATTTCAATTTGCCGTAAAATCCAATCCTGTTGAAACATGCACATCCCCCTTTTTTCTTTTTATCATAGCATAACCTTTGCTGAGGAACAAGATTGTCTTATCTATTTGTATAAATAATAATTATTAATACAAATTGTAGTAACATGAAATCGGAATAAAACGAGACTTTTTTCAAAAGATAACCGGAGAGAACTGCAAAAGAGGGAGCAAAGGCATGAAGATGGAAAAGTTGAGCAGTTTAAAAAAGTTTACCCCCGCGCTGATTGGTACGCTCTGTGGAATGCTAAACGGCCTATTTGGCGCGGGCGGAGGTATTGCTGCTGTACCATTGCTAAAAGCATCGGGAATTCCACTCAAGAAAGCACACGCTACTTCTTTGGCGGTCATCCTACCGATCTCCCTCGTCAGTGCCATCTTATATTTGGTCAACGGAGCGATCCAGTTTTCCGATGCTTGGCCTTATTTGCCGGGAGGACTACTGGGGGCGATTTTAGGGGCGCTATTGATGCAGAAGATCCCAGATAAACTCCTGCGTAAAGCCTTTGGCGCCTTCATGATTTATGCAGCCGTGCGGCTGCTTCTGCGATGAGCGGGTGGTTAATCGCAGGGATTGCCAGCCTGATTGCCGGTTTTGTCAGCGCTCTCGGCTTGGGTGGCGGAGGAATCCTTGTGCTTTATCTGACCCTGTTCCTTGGCATGGAACAGATGCAGGCGGGTGGAATCAACCTGATCTTTTTCCTGCCGCTTGCTGCTGTCTCCATTTTTATCCATGTAAAGCACCATTTGATCGACTATAAGTTTGCTCTGAAGTGTGCGCCGTTTGGAGTAGCTGGTGCTTTTTTAGGTGTATGGTTGGCAAATACTCTGCATCCAGTGTGGGTGAGCAAAGGTTTTGCGGCCTTTGTGCTTGTTCTGGGAATTCGGGAACTGTTTTCGAAAGGAAAGAAGGACATAGAATCGGAACAAAAATAGCTGCCCGAGCCAATAGGCATCGGGCAGCTAGAAGTCCCTGCTGATGGAAAATCAAATCATCGATTGAGCAGTCTCTCTCAAATCCAAAGATTCACAGAATGGAACGGCCAGAAGTTGTCTTCAAAAGTTGGAAGCAACTGCGCTGACCAACCAGGAAATGCCGTAAATGACCGGTTGATGGACTACGTAGATCACCAGTGCATGGTGCCCAAGCCAGGAGAAAAACGGCACACGGGACCGGTAAGCAAAGGCGGGAAAGCGCCCTTCCACGGCTAGGCGCCCCAAACTTGTGCCGGCAAAAAAGACGAAAATCCATGGAAGCAGGGGAAAATAGTCCGAGGAAAAAAAGCTGGGACTGTGCAGACCGAAAGGTGCAAGCCAGTCGGTGGCATACAATTGATCGGGAAGGGGGATGCTCAGTGGGCCGATACCAAGGATTCCCCGATCGATCTGTGCTGTACACAAATAAAGAAGGACACAGATGGCAGTGGGAATCCAGGTGAAGGGCTGTTTCCGGCGAAGATGGGGCTGAATCAGCCCAAATGCAATCATACATATGGAAAGAAAATGCAAAATTCCAAACAGGATGCGCTCTTCAGGGACCACCAACCAGGTGGCAAGGGTAACCATCAAGGCAACCCCCGCAAGCTTAAGGCCGCGAACCAAATTGGAATGGGAGAGATTGGAGGAGATGCCGGCGATTAAAATGAACAAACCAGCGAACCAGGGTTCTGCGGGCATAAAGAAATAAAGCAGAATCTTGCCAAGCTCCAGATGGTACAGATAGGCAAGGGTATAAAACCCGTGGTAAAAAACCATACAGAAAACGGCAAAGCCGCGCAGCTCGTCCATCAAATGAATACGTTGTTTTGCGAGGGGTGTTTGTTCCATTTTGCTCGCTCCTTTTTAAAATGGAAAACAGAAGAACTTTCTTCTGGGGGGAAAGTCTGCTATAATAAGACGGCAAACTATTCAGAATTATACCAGGAACAGGAGGCAAATACAATGGAAAAGACGTTTACAAAGGAATGTGTTGTGACACCGGAGTTGCTGGCGACTGCGGTTGGCAGTGGCAGTGTGGAGGTTTTTGCTACGCCCATGGTGGCTGCGCTGTTGGAAGGTGCAGCTGCAGAATTAGCGCAAAAAGAATTGCAGGATGGCTGGACGACCGTAGGCAGCCAAATTTCGATTGAGCATCTGTGCCCTACAGTGGCGGGAGTCAAGGTGACCGCTACAGCGACCCTGACCGAGGTGGACGGACGTATGTACCGCTTTACTTTGGAAGCAAAGGACAATGCGGGCGTGATCGCACGCGGCACGCATGAGCGTGTCAGTGTGGAAAAAGAGCGTTTTCTTTCAAAGGCCCAGGCCCGCAGCCAGGCATAATCTTCCTTTTTCGTGATTTGCGCAAATGCATCGGAGTATCCCAAAAGCCCGATCATCGGAATCCATGACGGAAAGCACTCGAATGAAAAATCGAGTATAAGGGTTCATTGGTTTCTGTAAAGTCGATTTTTTGATGGACAAATTGGAATATATGGTGTATAATATTGTCTAATGTGCTGAAAATGCCGTAAATTATTCGTCGGAACTGCGCGAAATGCATTTGCGTGCCGGCAATTTAAGGAGAGTGTAATAATGAAAACATGGAAAAAATGCTTGGCGGCCGTTCTGTCGCTGGCAATTATGGCGAGTGCCACAGCCTGTTCGGGGGCGGATAAGAGCTGGGCGGTCAAGAACGACAACCTTACGGTGCCGATTGGCGCTTACATCTATAATCTGTACAGCGCATATCAGCAGGCTAGCGTGCAAGTGGAGGATTCCACAAAGCCCATCTTGGAGCAGACCGTGGAGGATCAGGATGCAGCTACTTGGATCAAGGAAAATGCCTTGCGCCAGACCAAGTCCATCCTGGTGATCGATGATAAGATGAAGGAACTGAATATCTCTTTGACCGAGGACGAGCTCCAACAGGTTTCCGATCAGACAGACAGCTATTGGGGTTCCATTTCTACAGCCATGACAGAATACGGTGTTGCGAAGTCCTCCTTTAATCTCGCATATGCCGATTATTACACGAAATACACCAAAGTGTTTGACGCCATTTACGGCAAAGGCGGTACACAGGAGGTTTCTGACGCAGATGTAAAGGACTATTATGTGACGAACTATATGGCGTTCTCCTATGTACTGGCCCCGATCATCGATATGACGACCGGTACGAATTTGAGCGAAGACGAGCTTTCTCAGCTCGATACTGAATTCAAGGATTATGCGGCAAAGATCAACGATGGTTCTATGACCGCTCAGGAAGCGGCGGATGCTTACAAGACTTCCTCTGGAGACGATACCGTCCAACTCTACACCGACGCGGCCAACTTCAATGGGGAGACATCCTCTTATCCAGAGGAATTCGGCACGTCCCTGAAATCTATGAAGGACGGTGAATGCCGTATTGTTGAGGTGCAAGGCCTGTATAAAGTGCTGCTGGTGAAAGACGATGTCACTGCAACGGCAGAGAATAAGATCAGCGACGAGGCCAGCCGTACCGCGATTCTTCAGAACATGAAGCAGGAAGAATTTAAACAGATGATCGATGAGGCGGCAGATGGTTACTCGGCGGAGATCAACCAAAAGGCGATCGATTCCTATCAGCCAGATATGTTCGTGGAGGAAACCTCTTCTGTCGCAGCGTCCTCGGAAACAGCTTCTTCGGAAGAAAGCACAGATAGTACCAGTGAGGCGAGTTCCGAAGCCGACGAGGCAAGCTCTTCGGAAGCGGCATAAATTGAAAATACCTAATAAAGGCGCCGGGAACCGTAGGTTCCCGGCGCCTCATTGGTTAAGGCCCGGCAAAACCGGTGAAGGCGCCCCTTAAAATTTTTGCTTCAAGCATCAGACAGATAAGATGCTGACAACAGCCTTTCCATGATGGAAGGCTGCCGTTAGGACGGGGATTGCCCGTTTACAGACGGTGGGCATGTGATACAAGCAAAATAAAATTTCGTGTGCCCTTCCGCTTGTCCGTAATAGGTCCTTCTTGAGCGTCCCGCTTAGACAGTTGGTTTGACTTGAAAAGGGATTGGCTAAAAGAAGGTTGAGATCTCCCGAATGGGAGGTTTTTATGTCTACAAAAGACCCGGAGTAGATTAAAACAAAATATACAAGCGATGCGAAAGCGCAAAGGTCTTTTGGTTCACTTTCAGTAATTTGTGCGAAGACGGCATAAAATGCCAATGATGTGGTTCCCCTGTAGATGGCTTTCAATTGAGAACATAAACAGTGACGCCCGAATAAACACAAGGTTTACTTTCAAAGAGCTTCCTCTTCCAATTTCCCTTCCGGATGGGATTGTTCGATCCATCTTACAAAAAAATCGGTATCCATATATATCGTTTTTAGCATGTACGCTCTTTTTGTAAAAACCTCGCATGGTGTGGAGGAGAGCATATGTTCAATAGAGGAATAAAATAAAAGAGCCGCCTATAAACAAAAGAAACACATACAAGGCAAACTCGAAAATCATAGGATATTTACATAAAGTCGTGCAAATGCATGGGAAAAGAACCGGAAAATGAACCGTTATAATGGAAATTAAAACGGCAAGATGGTTGTCATAAAATCGTAGGGTGATTCTATCGTTACTGTGTTAATGGCAAACTTTCTACGCTGCTATCTTTGCCATCCTATAATTGTATGGCGGAATGGACATGCCTATCAAGAGTGGAGAAAGAGTATTTTGGAGGCTCAAGTGGCATATCCGTTATTTTGAAAAGGATGGAACCGTACAGAAAATAGTACATTGGTAGAAATAGCAGATCCATTTCGAGGCAACTGAGAATCGGAACCCTGAAATGGAATTCGTAGAGAATCGAGACAAATTTTTTAGAATGACCGTTTGTACAAAACAAAAACCACATAAAACCAGCCCAAGCTCATCCATAAGAAATTCTTCCTTGGAGTGGCTTGGGCCTTACTACTTTTTGCTTTATTATGCTTAAAGAATCACACCGCCGCCGACGACCAGATCCCCGTCATAAAAAACGACGGCCTGCCCGGGCGTGACAGAGCGCTGAGGTTCGGCAAAATCTACACGTACACGGCCACCATCCACCGGCGTTAGAACTGCATCAGCGGGCCGCGCCTGATAGCGGACCTTCGCCTGTACCTGCAGAGGCTTGTCCAATGTATCGAATGGGATAAAGTTCAGGTCGTCCGCCAGCAAGGATGCGGCATACTGACTTCCCTCTTCACCGAGGGTGATGCGGTTTCGTACAGCGTCGATTTTTGTCACATACATGGGCTTCCCAAAGGAAATACCCAACCCCTTGCGCTGTCCGATGGTATAATGTGTAATGCCGCGATGCCTGCCTAAGATACGGCCTTGTGCATCGACAAAATCACCTTGGGGGGCCTTTGTACCTGTGTAACGTTCTAAAAAAGATGCGTAGTCATTGTCCTCCACAAAACAGATCTCTTGGCTGTCGGGCTTATGCGCCACGCGAAGACCAGCCTCCTCTGCCAGCTGCCGGGCCTCCGGTTTGGTATATGTACCCAGAGGCATCAATGTGTGCGCAAGCTGGTCTTGTGTCAAAGAATAAAGAACGTAGCTCTGGTCTTTGCTCGCAGGGGCCCGTTTCAAAAGCCAGCGGCCGGAATCATTTTGTGTAATTACAGCATAGTGGCCAGTTGCAATGAAATCAAACCCCAAAAGGCGCGCCTTCTGAAGCATGGCGTCGAATTTTAGATGCCGGTTGCAGGCGATGCAGGGATTTGGCGTGCGCCCTGCGGCATACTGCTCGGCAAAGTATTGAATGACATCGCGTTCAAACTGCTCGGTGAAGTTTAAGACCAGATGATCGATTCCCAACTGGTAACAAACCCGGCGGGCATCGTCGATGTCATCCAAAGAACAACATCCGCCTGAGGCGCTCTGCTGCATATATGCTTCCGGCCGAAGGCGCATGGTCATGCCCGTCACATCGTATCCAGCTTTTAACAGTAAAAGAGCGGCGACCGAACTGTCTACGCCGCCGCTCATTCCCAAAAGAACTTTCTTACTCATTGTTCCGCGTCATCCTCTGCCGCTTCCCCGAAAATATCCGGTTTACCTGCGGTCACTTCCGGGTTTATATGGGAAGCCGCTTCGGCGTCTGCATGTATTTCCGCCTCTTGGCGTTCTTCCTCCGCAGCTGCTGCGTCATGTGCTTCATTGACAAAGGGCGCGCCCGGAATATCGTCGTCCGCACCGTCCGCATGGTCTGCACTGTGGGCCAACTCTTGGCGCTGGAACGGGTCAAGTTCTTCATAGTACGGGCATGCGTCACAGTCGTCGTTACAGCCTGCGCACTGTTCCTCTTCTTCCACAGGAGAAGTAATTTCATCCAGCTTATTGAATGCCTTCTTCATGCGCGCTTCGCTTTCTTCAACCGCCTGGCAGAGGTGCTCCGCCTGCGTATCGTCCGGGTTGCGCAGATGTTCCATATAGTATTTTCCCAGCGCAACATAGGCGCGCGCTGTGTTTTCCCGCTCGTTCTTGATAACAATCCGGAGCCTGTTGATCATTGCAGCTTTGCGATTTTTATCGACGACATAGTCGACTGCTTTTGTTACTTCGTTGCCGATTACTCTGAAAATACCCATAGTTTTCCCTCCGGTCCCGCCGCAGCGGCGATATTTGGCGTGGTGCGCCTTTTCAGATATGCTTTGAGCGCTCCTTATGCATCATCCTTATTATACCGCAAAACAACCAAAATGAACAGGAAAAAATTTATAATCTCTCCGACGGAATTTTCCATCCCGCATGGGAAACGTTGTACCTTGCAAAGGATTGTGTTATACTATTTTTTAAATGACATTCTTTCGAAAAGGCTGGATACAGCCCTGAATGATTTGAGAGACTAGGAAGTGAACGATACATGTCTACTGAGATCAGCAAGCCGGTGAGTTGCCCACGCTGCGGAGAGGCGGTCGAGACGCGGATGTGGCCGGGCGTTAATGCCGAGGTAAATCCCAACCTGCGGGAACAGGTGCTTCAAGAGACGTTGTTCAATTGGACATGTCCTGCCTGTGGCTATGTGGCACAGATGGCGTATCCCTGCCTATATCACGATAAAGGGCGCAAATTCATGATCTACCTGATTCCGAATGGTGGAAAAACGGAACTGGATGCGGTTGACGTGGATCACGCGTTCCCGCAGATCGGCTATGTGCAGAAGCGAGTGGTTTCCTCTTTGGCGGCATTGAAGGAGAAGATTTTGGTCTTTGAAGCTGGCTTGGACGACCGCGCGGTCGAGTTGGTCAAGTTGGCGCTTGCGTCGGTTGTGGAGAAAAAGGACGGCCAGAAGCCGCAGGAAGGGTATTTTTCCTTTGCAGATGAGGAAAAGAACCGTATCGGGTTTGTATTCTTTTTCCCAGGAAAGCCGGAAGCTGTTCTGAAAACGACCCGGCTGGACGCTTATCGCCGATCCCAGGAAATTGTGGAGGAACTCCATCCGGACCAGAAAGGGTTTGCAGCAGTGGACCCGGAACTGGCGCAGGAGCTTCTGGACACGTACAAAGAAGAGGATTAAAATTTCAGCGCCGTCTGTGCGGCGCTTTTGAATAAGTGAGGTGCCAACCATGTGTGGAATCTGTGGCTTTACGGGCGAGGTGCTCGACCGTGACGAAGTAATCAAGCGGATGACGGACGTCATCACCCACCGCGGGCCGGACAGCTCCGGCGTATTTGCGGGGGACGGCGTGACGATGGGGTTCCGCCGCCTGTCCATCATCGATGTGGGAAACACGGGCGACCAGCCCATCTATAATGAGGACCGTACCCTTGTGCTGACCTTCAATGGAGAAATCTATAACTACCAGGATTTACGAAAAGAGTTGGTGGATAAGGGCCACAAGTTTTATACCAATACGGATTCCGAGGTGCTGGTACATGGTTTTGAAGAATGGAAGGAAGGGCTCTTAAACCGTTTGCGCGGCATGTTTGGCTTTGCCATATGGAATACGGTGGACAACAGCCTCTTTATGGCGCGCGACTATTTTGGGATTAAGCCGCTCCATTACACACAGGTAGGAAATTCGTTCGTTTATGGCTCTGAAATCAAAAGCATTTTAGAGTTCCCGGGTTTCCAAAAGAAATTTAACCGGCGTGCACTGGACAATTATATTTCCTTTGAATATGCGCCGCCCCCGGAAACCTTCTTTGAGAATGTTTTCTGTTTGATGCCTGCCCATTATCTTTGGTATAAGGATGGAAAGGTGACAACCACGCGCTATTGGGAGCCAAAATTTGATGCGGATGAAAACATGACGGAGGAACAGGCGGTAGACGAAATTGAGAAGGTATTTGAGGAATCTGTCGCGGCCCATAAGATTAGCGACGTGGAGGTCGGTTGCTTCCTGTCCAGCGGGGTAGATTCCAGTTACGTCTCCACCTATTTCAAAGGACAAAAGACCTTTACGGTCGGTTTTGACTATGGCGAGAAGTACAACGAGATCGACTGGGCGAAAGGATTGAGCAAAGAGGTCGGTCTGGAGCACCATTATAAGGTAATCTCCACAGAGGAATATTGGGACAGTATCCGCAAGGTTCAGTACCATATGGACCAGCCCTTGGCCGACGCCTCTTGCATTGCGCTGTATTTTGTTTCTAAGATGGCAAGCGAGTATGTCAAGGTGGTTCTTTCTGGAGAGGGAGCGGACGAGCTTTTCGGCGGATATAATATCTACCATGAGCCGGATGATCTTGCGGGGTATAAGAGGCTGCCGCTCTTTCTGCGCAAGGCCTTTGCGGCGATTGCAAAGGCGCTTCCATTTCGGTTCCGAGGAAAGAGCTTTTTAATTCGGGGCGCGCAGACCATTGAGGAGAGCTTTATTGGAAATTGCAGCATGTTTACCATGGAAGAAAAACGCCGGTTATTGCAAGACGGCATGCCGTGTACCCGCCCGCAAGAGTTGACCCGCCCGTTTTATGACCGTGTACAGGGCAAGGACGATGTGACCAAGATGCAGTATTTGGACATCAACGTTTGGTTGGCCGGAGATATTTTACTCAAGGCGGACCGTATGAGTATGGCCAATTCGTTGGAACTGCGCGTTCCCTTCCTGGATAAAGAGGTGTTCCGCGTAGCGTCCCGTTTGCCGCGCCGCCTGCGCGTTAATCCGGAAAATACCAAATATGCGATGCGTAAGGCGGCGATGCGCCATCTGCCGCCCGCTACGGCAAAGAAGAAAAAGTTGGGCTTCCCGGTGCCTACCCGTGTATGGTTGCGGGAAGAGAAGTACTATGAGATTGTAAAGGCCGCATTCACCGGAGAAACGGCAAAACAGTTTTTCCACACGGATGCGCTGGTTAAACTTTTGGACGAGCATTTCCAGGGGAAGTGTGACAACAACCGCAAGATATGGACCATTTATGTGTTCCTGATTTGGTATGATATTTATTTCAGTGACCCCAACGGGGTAAAACAGTAAAAAGACCGCGCTGGAAACGATTGTACCAGCGCGGTCTTTTAAAATTTATTCAATAGGCTTTTTATTGGATGGATCATTGCCTTTGCCTTTTGGCTAGTGCTCCAAACAATACAGTTCGTTCCCCCAAAGGATTGTTGCACGGGGACAAAACGATGATTGCCTTGCACCGGGCAGGGGCATTCATCGCTATGTTGTCTTCTAATGTGTGTGCCCCCATGGGATAAACGGATAAAACCCACATTGGATGATGGTGGCTCCTCCCGAGAGCTACAGCTTGCTTCAGGAACAACCTGTATTTCCAGTACGCGACTACCATTTCGTCTTACACCACACAAGAACATACATAGCTTTACTAATTCTCATGCGTGTGCGTTCATGAAATGAGCCTGGAATGCTTCTTTTTTATGATGATCGATCGTTTTGAAAATACACTTTGTTTTTGAAACAGACTTCGTTTTAATACAAAACGACCGTACCGCCCCGCACCGCACAGGAGCACTCGTAGCTTTGCTGTTCTCCGGTAAGGCAGTCGTAAATCGAATGGAATTCAAAAGAATCGGTTTCATCCGCCAAAACGTATTTGGCTATGATGAAGCGGTCCTCTACGCAGGTAATAAAATCCCCCAATTCCTTACTGTACGGCGCATGAAGATCGGAATGAAGTACGCCTGTAGCGACAAAGCAATCGCCTTGATCCACGATTTTATATGCCCGGCCATCCTCGGTATCGATAGAAAAATAACCGTCCAGTTCATTGGACCGCAAATTGAGTTGTGCGACAATTTGCCGCTTGCCCGTGCGCTTATTGACGGCGCAAAGGCGCTGGTCATTGGATGGAAAATGCTTTACCCGGAAATAGATTTCCTCTTCGTTCATGCCGGCGTATCGTACAAGGCCGTCTGTGCCTGCACTCAGAATCAATTCGAGTGGGACACGTTTTTCTCCGGACTTGGCAGAAACGATGAAATCAAACAGAGGGCACAGCCATACGTGGTCGTTCACATGATCGCCGAGCCACCGCCGGTTGCGGTAACAGTTCCATTTCTCCTTCTCATCGCCGTGAGGTTGCAGCACCAACAACTGCCGGTCGTCCTCAAGACTGTATGTAACAAGATCGTTTGCCGAGGCGTTACAGATCCGGGGGTCGCGCAGATAATAATAGCGTTCCTCTTCCAAATCAAACAGAAGCGCCACACGCGCAAAGCCTGTAAGACGGCGATATTCTGAGAAGAGCTCTGCGTGGGTTTCATCTTCCTCTGTAAAAAGAATCACATGGTTTTCATCCAAGGCGGCACACTCGGAAAAGTTCCCAACGAGGTTCAACATAACGGCACTGCGCTCTTCCCCGGTAATCTTGTCGATTGAAAGCAGCTCAATATGGCTGCTGCCATCTTCCAACACCATAAAGATAATGTCCGGAAAACTAAAAAAATGGGGCACGAAAGCGGGCCTGTCCAAAATATAATTGGCTAAGATGCGTTCCCGCTTGGTGATGCGGTTATATTCCAAAAGGAAGAGACTGTTGTGTCCTTCTTCGTTTTTTTCCTCTGCATAATAGATACGGTTGTCGCTGATCTCGATCAGTTGATCGTTGCAATTGGCAAAGATGTTGCGCAGGTCCACGACCTTCATTGTCACACCCCCTGTAGCCTTTTTTGACATTCCATACCATTTCCCATTGTGTGGAAAGCTTCGCAAAGTCTTTTCTGTATTATAGCATACCCACTAGTAGAATAAAACAGAAAAAGCCAGATGGCCTTTTCGATCGGACATGGAAAGCGTCATTCAGGGGGAATGAGAAAAGCGGTTTCCTGATGGGATGATTCGCTGATTGGTCGATAAAAAGGATCGTTTACCAAACGGTTATTAAAAAATGGAATAACCGTAATACAACGACAACCGCAAAATGGCGGGTAGTCCCTATCGTGAATATTGCGGATTAATTTGTAATAGGGGCTGCGAAAATAAGGCAGACGCCGCAGAATGTCATTACAGTGGGACCCTGTTTAGAAAGAACGGTCATCAAATGCAGGAAAATAAGATGTGCCGGCTTTTCAAAAAGGAGCGTTATCCGTGAAATCCGGCAGGAAGCTGACGTTGCCAACAGGCGGATATGCCCTCCATGTAGGAGATAGGGGGGCGATCACTTATAGGATGGATGCTTAGAGGAAACCAGAATGCGGAGTTCAGACATCTCAGAGGCTGTCCAAACGGATTTGTCTCTGCATTTTCAGTTGGGACGGAATATAGTGATTTGTTTTCAGGAGCGGTTCCTATTGACAGATCGGATAAAAGACAGTATGATAAAAATAAATTGAATAGGGGTGCTGGGTATTCCCGGCTGAGAGAAAACGAATAGACGTTTTTCAACCTTACCTGATCTGGATAATGCCAGCGTAGGAACAGAATGCAATTTACGCCTCGCGGTATCCGCGGGGCGTTTGTTTTATGCACCCGGATTCAATCAAACCGGCATCCACCGGCCGTAATAGGTGGACATGCGGAGAGTCCGTGTGCAAAGGAGGAAGTTCATGAAAAAGAACAGTACAACCGTTATTCTGGTGGAAAGTGCGCTGATGATCGCGCTTTCTGTCGTGCTCGATTTCTTTAAGCTGTGGCAGATGCCATTTGGCGGTTCGGTCACCTGTGGAATGGTCCCGCTGGTGTTGCTCTCGTTTCATCGAGGTCCCAAATGGGGTGTTGGCGCCGCATTTACCCATAGCTTGATGCAAATGCTCATGCGGTTTGATGCACCGCCTGCCAAAACATTCGGTGCATTTGCAGTGGTGATTTTAATGGATTATGTCATCGCCTTTACGGTGGTCGGTGCAGCTTCCATTTTTGGCAAGCCATTTAAAAATCGGAGTGTAGGGATTGCGGTTGGAAGTTGTGCGGTGTGCTTAATCCGTCTGTTGTGCAGCTTTATTTCCGGTGTTACCGTATGGCAGGAATATACACCGGAGGGTTGGGCAGTTTGGCAGTATTCCTTGGTTTACAATGCGGCCTATATGATTCCGCAGATGGTGTTGACCGCAATTTTGGCAGTTGTTCTGATGGCTGTCATTGACCGCTACGAAGGACAAAAAACACGCATTGCTTAATGCAGAACGGGAAGATCCCCTCACAGAAAGAAGTGTTCGTTTACTGGGAGGGGGTCTTCCTTTTTCTGACTATTCGCACAAAAAGGGTAGACTTTGAACGAAAAAGATGATAAAATAATAAAACATTCTATGAATTTAATTCTAATGGAGGAAAGGATCTTATGAACAGGACAAAGACGTTTCAGAATATTGGTATTCTGATGCTTACATTTCTCATGGTATTTGCAATGGTTGGCTGCGGCGGAAATCAGGAAGAGAAAAAATGGGAAGAGGATGTCACAGCAATTATGAACGACATCACAACCTCCCAGACCGACTTCAATACGGCGTTGGCGGGAATCCAGCCGGGCGAGGCGGAGTCCCAGACAGCCATGCTCAATGCAATCGATGCGCTGGAAGAGGACTTCAATGCATTAAAGGCGGTAGAAGCCCCGGAGAAGTATCAATCTGTGCAGGAAGAGTTCAACGCGGCTGTTGACAAAGCGCTGGAAGGTACGGCGGCGTTCCGCGAGATGGCAAATAACCTGGGCGATGGAGGCGATTTGGCCGTTGTAAGCGATAAACTTTCAGAAGGCCAGACGAAGTATGAGGAGTTCCTGGAGCTTTGGCAGGCGGCGGTCAACGATCTTGCGGAGATTGCAGGCTAAATTCGAACAGGAACCAATATGAAGGGGCTGTTGCAGAGGATTCTGCAACAGCCTTTTTCTACTTCTGCATCTATGAGAGCTTTTTGTATCTTTCTGTATTTGCTTAATAAAAGACGAAATAGAGAAAACATTGGCAGCACAAAACGATGCTTTACTAGAAAAATAGCAAAAAGCTCCGCTGCAACTTGTGAACGATTGCAGCGGAGTCAAACACATTTTCTGATTCATTTCCCTACTGGTTCAATAAAGGCCTGTCCATTTTTGCGATAGGAGTCTCCGCCGTAGAAGTTTTTTTCGGATTCTTTATCCGAAAATGCCACTTCATAAACCACCATATAGAGAAGACCATGAAGAAATATTGAATCATCACAGGACTAAGGAACCAGTATACAGGACCATGGGCTATGTATCTGGGCTTCATCATGGGAAACAGCTGAAAAAGACACTCTGAAAGATACTCACTTGCATCTATAAGGATGTTAAGCGGAGATCGAAAAATCCAAAAGAAGGAATCATGAAATAGTAAAAGTAAAAAGGCAAAAACAAGGAGAACCGTACTCATGATTCTCTTGGTATTACAGATATGCTTTATCTTTTTAATGGCCTGCGGATTTCCTGTAAAAATACAGTCCTCCCATTGAAAAGTCCCGCTTTGTGCGCTGTTTTCCAATTCCTTCCTGCTCTTCCACGACACGCGCAAGGAACCTTTTCCTACAGTAAACAGGCAATATCCTGCAAAAACAGCGAGAACCAATAAGATGGAATGTTCGATTAATATCCTTTGGACGAGGATTGACCAATCGCTGCTCTCCGGAAGCAAGGTGTCAAGGAACTGTATCAATACACCAGCGAGACAGGCGAGAACAAGAGTGACAATGATGCCAATCTTCCTTGTACGGTTCAAAGCTTTTCCTCCTTTCGGGAGGAGATCGTTTTCATACGATCCACTCCATTAGGTCCAGATGGATACGGTCATGTAGTCGCTTGCGCCGCTTGGACCATATTTAGCTATGGCGCTAGCGCTGCATCCAACACTGTCGGCTGTTATATTCACAGACTTGCTGAAGGAATTGCCGCTAATTGAAGTTGTTTTTTCGTTATCTTGTTCACCGTATTTTACTTCTCGGTTAGATAAATATACACTAGAGCCATACGAGTATTTGACACTTACGTTTGTGAGTTGATATTGGACTCCCCTGTCATAGTAGGTGATGGTGGCGGTTACAGAAGCGTCCATTCCGCTAGCGTCTTCCGTATTGGTGTCCGTGTGTTTTCCTCTAACAGTCAGCCGATAGAGATCATGATCATTTGAAGCACGAGTACTAGAAGAGCACTTTTCTAGTGTAATGGATTCAAGAGGTATTTTTTCTGTGGACCCATTTTCGTGGGTAACTGTCATAGAAGCCTTTTCCGATAAAGATTGAGGAACAGAAATTTTTTCAAAAGAAATATCCGATGCATCGTTTGTTACAGCCATACTTGGAACATAAAATGATAGACAGAATACAATTAGTAGGCAAATAGAAAAGAGTTTTATAGCTATTTTCCTTAATTATCAAATTGTTTTTATACATTTTATTTTTATCAGGCACATTGGACTAATCACACCTTTTGGATATATATTACAGAATAATAATATATCTATTGTGACAATATGTCAATATATTCTGACGTATTTTTATATTAAATTATAAACAATTATTTATAAAGAAAATTGAATATTGTTTCTAAATAAAAACAAAAATATTCACTATTTCAAATCAAAAAATTATCCCTTAACAGAATAAAATTTATGTTCTGTTAAGGGATGTGTTAATTGTAACAATCTTTCACTAATTTTATCATAAACAATTTTTACCTACTGTGAAACTCTAACAGCTGGATGGGATCAAACTGACTACAAGATACGTCACAGATGCCGGGAGATTGCTAGGAGAGTGCCCAAAGAGGCGAATGGGATTTCTCGGCAAACAGACGCAATAGCACTTCATAAAACGCCTGGTTTCGTTGCCCAAACCGCCCAATTCCACAGGGCGAACCTTCCAGATTCATTTTCCCTTGGGAATTGACGCTGTAGAACACGGCATCCAGGGTGCCGTCCGGTTTCTCGTAACTGAGATAGATGTCCAGAAAAACGATTCCGTCATTTTCAACCAGATTGCCATTGTCGGTGATGCCAATCCAGCTTTTCCAGTTCACCTTCCGGTTGACCGGGTACCCGTCCAAAAACGATGCGAGATCCTCCAACTCAGAGGGGGATTTGGTAAAGACACTGGTTGTAGTAGTTTTTGGGGGCACGTCCTCCGGCTGAAACGAAACTTCGTATTTCAGAATACTTGCGGATATAAGGGGATTTCCCCCGGCTAGATCGTCCACGGCGAAGGGGCGCGTGTAGAAAAAATAGGCGGCCAAGAGGAAACAGAGAAGGGAAACGAGCAAGACCTTTTTACATTTGGAATTTTGCGATTCTGTAAGCTTCAAGAAAGTTCCCTACCTTTCCAGTATGGCGTAGGAGGTAAACGGAAACCCGTTGAATGGGCCACATGAATCAAAGCGATGCAGCTCAACTGCCGCTTTTCTACGGGGAATTTGTTTGCGCATAAATATTGCATTTATCATGCATACAGTTCACCAGCGACCGAAAAAGGAGTTAAGGAACTCTATATCCAAGATCGAAGAAATGATTGCAAAGATATATGGCTTGATCTTCAAAGCGATCAGGATCAACAGCAATAGGGAAGTGGAAATATCCGGCCGTCAGGAATGATGGAGATTTTCACGCTTTTGAGCTGGGCCCATCCTCAAGAGGAATCCCCCGTTTCCTGAAAAATGCTTTGAAAAGGACTACACCAGACAGGACATCTAGCAATGTGATAGTCCCGCTTTCGGGAGCCAATACTGGATAGAACATTCCCCAATAAAAAGCCGAGGTAAGTCCAACCAGACAGACAAACAATAAGAGAAAACCGAAGGAAAACCGGTGCAAGCGTCCCTCGCGGGGAACCACCGAGAGGCACAGGATAAAATCAAAGGCGATTTCTGTGACAAATACAAACACCCATTTTATGACGAACCATTGGGGTTCGTAGGTAAGGGCACGTTGTTTGTCAAGCCATTCGACCAACCAGGATTTTAGGAAAATAAAAAGTATCAGAATCAACCCGAAAATATACGCGTTGGTTCGCTTATAGAAAGCTCGTCCTTTTATACAATGCATGGTATCCCCTCATTTTGGCTGGATGTTTTCCCAAAGTAATACGCCGCAGACGTTTTAGCGGGCCTTTTCACATGAGCTATCTATACATATCATAAGCGGCGGTATTTCTAGGGAAGGACGTCTTTTAAGTCATTCATTTATGAATGGCTCTTTTTCTTTTTAATTTTCAAAATAAAAATATGCAATAAATTTCCGAATTGAGATTTTTGTTATACCCTAAGCCGGGAGATTATCAGAGAGTTGTCTTTTACAGTTTTGCTTAAAACGATTTGGGAAGAAATGTGAAAGAAATCTTTTGCGAACAAGATGTTTCACTTAGTATGAGTCTTTCCGTTCATTTTTTCGCTTACAAAAGGAAACTTTATATACAAATTAAAGGTGCAGCTAAGTTAACCAAAAATAGGAACCGATTAGCAAACAGAGACAGATCACAGAAAATCCCGTAAATAATAAGAGTTTCCATTTGTTTATGGTCGTTCGATCGTTTCGCCATAATATGGTATACTGGTAGATCCAGACCATACATACAATTGCTGTTGCAATAAACCCAAGGACAAAGCGAACCGTACGGGAAAAGTTTGAACAAGCGCATACCAATATGAGAATAAACGCGAAGTATTTTAGGAAATTACCAATCTTATTCGTTTTTTCATTTGTTCTCATCATCATTTGACCCTCAAAGACTTGTGTATCACTTGTTAAATAGCAATTCTTCCGGTATCGCTGTAGATGGTAGTTATCACCATTGTTTTATAGTGGGAAAATTCGCTACCAACTTCAATTTCCCGGCATCGCTTTTGAATGGTTACATCATAAATATGTACGGAGCTTAGGTCATCTTCTATATAGGAACGGACAACAGCTCCACCGGTACAAACAGGCTGAATCGCAGGATGAGGAATAAAAAGACCAATTACAGTCATTCATGTTGCACTTATCCTAGCCTGAAATTGTTTCTCTGCGCATAAGGGACATGGATCAAAAAGTTTTCTGAAACGTCCTCAAACCATGTTTTTGTGTTTTCTGTGGCAATGGGATGACTGCCGCGACTCATCAAGGGAACTTTTATGCGAACAGTCAAAACGCAAATAAAAATGACATCACAAGACATCGTCAAAAAAATATTTAAGAAATAAACTTTTTTATTCTTGTTCTCTGCTTATTATAAAGCTTAAGTATATTTTTATTTACGACAATAAACTTGTTATAATCGTAGTTCTAAATTGAAAATATATGAACTACTCAGCTCAGTCCAAAATTACTCTATAATTAAAATAATAAGGATTATATGAAATTTGTCAATAAAACGTCGAATAAATTCACGGACACTCTGCAAATTTGTTGAATGTACATTTTCTTGTTAGAAATATAAGATTTCTATCAAAAATAGACTTCCGTCACAGGATAGTATCCATATCCTGTGACGGATTTGTGTACATTTAACGCATTTTTCTCAAAACCAGTTGTGCCTTGGGAACATCTTCTCTATTTACCAATAGTTCGACAAAGTCTCCGCGGAGCGGATGAGATAAAGCTGGTGTACGCACGCCGTAAACCCCTCGAGCGAGATTTAAATACTTCACACGAAAAGGAATATGGTTGTTCTCTAGCAAGTTTTTCGCTTCAAATAATAACTTTTGATCGTCGCTGGAAAAAATGGAAACTTGTTTCCTAATAGTTTTAATTCGGTGCATTAGACGAATCACACCTTTCAAAAACCTAAAATAAAGTTCTTATATACAATAATACTATATTAATATAGTATTATCAATATTAAGCACATGCATATTGCGTAGAAAAATAAGTGCAAATGTTAGAGGATTTGACAGAAGTGTTTCTGCTGATAAAGTTTTAACTGTAGTTTTATCTGCAAAATAAAAATCCCGGAACAGGCACATAATAGCGTCCTGTTCCGGGATTGCAATTTTTAGAAGGAATTATTTGATCGTGCTGTTCCGTACGTGCTCCATCTGATTTTCCTCTGCCGTGGATTTCTCACAGCAGATGGGGCCAATTACCTGCAGGATACACCACGGGTACCGGTAGAAGACTGTTAGGAAACTTCCCAAAGGGGTGAGCGGCTTTTCTCAGCAAACAGACGCAATAGCGCTTCATAAAACGCCTGGTTTCGTTGCCCAAACCGCCCAATTCCACAGGGGGAATTGTCAACATATACTTCGCCTTGGGAATTGATACGATAGGTTATTACAGTTAATGACCCATTCGGGGCCTTATAGTGGAAATACATTTCTAAAAGGATACCCTCATTGTCCCGGCAGGAATCTTCCACAGGATTCGTATAGAAGCCAATACCAAATTGGCTCCTGCGGTTTACAGGATATTGGTTTAGAAATTGGGTGATGTCTTGCAGTTCCGATGATGCCTGAGTAAAAATACAGGTTGCCTTTTGGGTGGAATCCTTAGAAGAGAGGGGAAGTTTTGTTACGTCGGGTATCTTCTCATGGTTTAGAATACGGACGAACACAAAAGGATTCCTACCCGCCATATCCTCTGCGGAGAGAGGACGCGTGTAAGCCAAATATATAGCAAGGAGGAAAGCGAAAAGGATTGGAATCAAAATCTTTTCTCTTCCGAACCAATCAAAAACAAAATCGCAAAGGATAATCGTTGTCCATATTGCTTCATAAATGATGGCTTCGATTATGGCGCGGTTCTTTTTTAGGTTTAGGCTCCCTTTTTTCCATGCCCGTATACATGCAACAAGGTCCGGATAAGCCCCTATTAAGCAGCCGATGCACACACAAAGGACCGCCAAAGGGATGGGGATATTTTGTTGAAGCTGCGCCGGCGTAAGGATAAGGATAGCGCCAAAGATTAACAGAATAAGCCGTCTAAGAGTCATATCCAGGATATCCCCCTTTTTTAATGGAAGTTAGAAGGCGAGTGAATCGCCGGTCGTACGCATGGGATACGGTCCCTCATAATAATGTGTCAAAGCAGTCCCCGTAGCGCCTATTGAAACATCACTCGCTTGTGTAATTATATTTTTTTGATCGCATATGAAAATGTAGATCCATATGTAGTTATAGCTAATGCCAAAATTATAAATAAGCTAATAAACTTTTTTATTTTTATTCTATTTTATTCAAAATGATTGGTAGATTGTCCTTGTGTTCTATATATAATTCCATTGGACTAATCACACCTTTTTGATTTAGAAAAGTTTCTAATATAATAATAAATAAATTATATAACAAATCAATAAGAATTGAGATGTTATTATATATAATTATCAGTAGATAAATTTGTTAAATATTTTTCTATATAAAAATTGGTAAATATTATTCATGCTTTAAAAAGCAAAAGCCCCGACGCACGGGATAATACGCCATGCGTCGGGGGAGATGCTTTCATACGATTTATTTCTTCACACTTTTCCGTGCGTCCTCCATCAAGTTTAGCGGGGAATCCAAGGCAGAAACCTTTTTAGTCGACAGTTGATGCACTTATTTGGGGAAATATTTAGAACTTTTATTTCCTGCTTACTATGTAAGCTCCACATGTAAGCCAAGGGCTTGTCATGTCAACCAAAAATAGGAACCAATTACCAAACAGAGACAGATCACAGAAAATCCCGTAAATAATAAGAGTTTCCATTTGTTTATGGTCGTTCGATCGTTTTGCCATAATCGAAGATATTGGTAGATCCCAACCGCGCATATTATTGCTGTTGCAATAAACCCAAGGACAAGACGAACCGTACGGGAAAAGTTGAAACAAATTGAAATTAATAGAAGAGCAGAGGCTAAGTATCTTAAAATATTACCAATGTTTTCAAATTTCTTCATTAACCTTCATCATTAGTTGACCCTCAAAAATCTGTGTGTCGCTCGTTAAATAATCAGTTCTACCAGCGTCGCTGTAGAAGGTGGTTATGACCATAGTTTCATAGTGGGAAAATTCACCGCCAACCTCAATTTCTCGATATCGTTTTTGAATTGTTACATAATAAGTATGTGCGGAACTTTGGTCATCTTCTACATAAGCAAGAACAACAGCCCCTATATTACAGACGGACTGAATCGCGGGGTAAGGAATAAAAGGACTAATTGCAGCCATTAATGCTGCACTTACTCTAGCCTGAAATTGTTTTTCTTCTCCAGAAGGGACATAGATCGAAAAGTCTTCTGAAACATCCCCAAACCATGGCCCTGCACTTTCTGAGACAATTGTGTCACTGTCATGATTCGTTAAAGGAGCTTTTGTACTGACTGCCGAAGCCGGAACAGAAATAACACAACAAATCATTACTAAAGATAAAATCAAAGAAATAAACTTTTCTATTTTTATTCTTCTTGATTCTAAATGTAGATGGATTATCCTTGTATTTTGAATATAATTCCATTGGACTAATCACACATTTCCTATTTAGAAAACTATCTATATAAATAATACATCTACTAGATAATAAGTCAATATAAAATGCAAATATTTTATATATAATTATATACCAATTATATATAGATAAAATTGTTAATATTTTTCTATATAAAAATTAGTAAATATTATTTGCGTTTTGACGAATAAAAACCCGACGCACGAGATAATACGCCATGCGTCGGGGGAGATGCTTTCATACGATTTATTTCTTCACACTTTTCCGTGCGTCCTCCATCAAATTCAAGGTTTCGCCTAGCACATCCAGAGGAGTCATGGGGGAAACAATCTTCACGCTGATGTACGGCTTTCCGCTTGCATTGAGTGTCACACGCTTCTTGAGCGTGGAGGTCAATGCCGCCATCTGCGCCATGTCCGCGGAGTTCTTCAGACTGAACCCCGGCTTATACAGCAGCAGGCAGTCGTCGCGCTGCTTGACCTCGCTGATGCCCAGGCCGGAAGCCAGGTTGCGCAGCAGCGCCACTTCGATCAGGCCGTTGACGCTCTCCGGCGGTTCGCCAAAACGGTCGATCAGCTCGTCGGTCACATCCAGCGCATCGTCGCGGGTGCGGATATCCGCAATGCGGCGGTAAATTTCCAGCCGCTGGCTGAGATTTTCGATGTACCGGTCCGGAATGTGCGCTTGGATCTGCATATCCACCAAACATTCCTGTCCGTATTCCTGCACGTCCTCGCCTTTTTCGCGGCTAATTGCTTCACTTAGCAGACGCAGGTACATGTCGTAACCGACGGTTTCCATATGGCCGTGCTGTTCACCGCCCAGAATGTTGCCCGCCCCGCGGATCTCCAAATCGCGCATGGCGATTTTAAAACCGGAACCAAACTCCGTAAACTCCCGGATTGCGGACAGCCGCTTTTGGGAGATCTCCGAAAGCACTTTATTGGGGGTAAACGTCAGGTACGCATATGCACGCCGCGAGGAACGCCCTACGCGCCCACGAATCTGATGCAACTGGGAAAGGCCCATACGATCTGCATTCTCTATGATAAGCGTATTGGCGTTTGGGACATCCACGCCGGTTTCGATGATCGTGGTACACACCAACACGTCAATTTCGTGTTCCAGAAGCTTCCGCCATACCTCGGACAGCTCGTTTTCCGCCATTTTTCCATGGCCAAATCCCACGCGGGCCTCCGGAATCTGCGCCTGGATTCGCGCAGCGGTGCGTTCGATGGAGGCTACGTCGTTATGGAGATAATAGACTTGCCCCCCACGCCGCAGTTCGCGGCGGATGGCCTCATTGATGACCGCATTGTCGTGTTCCAAAACATATGTCTGCACGGGATGGCGGTCATGCGGCGCTTCTTCAATGACGCTCATGTCGCGGATACCCGACAGTGCCATATTGAGGGTACGGGGAATGGGGGTTGCGGAAAGGGTCAACACATCTACATTGTTGCAGAGAGATTTCAATTTTTCCTTCTGTGCGACACCGAAACGTTGCTCTTCGTCGATGATGACCAAGCCGAGGTCTTTGAATTTGACGTCCTTGCTGACCAGCCGGTGGGTGCCGACGATCATATCGACCTCTCCGCGCTTGAGCCTGCGGATGATTTCCTCCTGCTGCTTGGGAGTTCGGAAGCGTGAAAGCAATTCTATGCGGACCGGGAACCCCTCCATCCGGCGCGTGACGGTTTGGAAGTGTTGCCACGCTAAAATGGTTGTGGGCACCAAGAGTGCGCACTGCTTGGAATCACACACACATTTGAACGCGGCGCGCAGGGCAACTTCCGTCTTTCCAAAGCCCACATCGCCACAGAGCAGCCTGTCCATGGGCGCTTCCCGCTCCATGTCGTTTTTGATTTCTTCGATGCAGCGGAGCTGGTCTTCTGTCTCGTCGAATTCAAAATGGGATTCAAAGTCACGCTGCCATTCGTTGTCCTGGGAGAAGGCATGCCCTTTGGCCTGCATACGGTCGGCATAGAGCTTAATGAGCTCCTTTGCCATATCCTTAACCGCCGTACGCACACGGGCCTTGGTCTTTTGCCACTCGGTTCCACCCAACCGGTTCAATTTGACGCTGGCGTCCTCGCGCGGACCAATGTACTTGGAAACCATATCCAGCTGTGTGACTGGGACATAGAGCGTGTCCCCTTTGGCATATTTCAGCTTGATGTAATCCTTGACGACGCCATGCATATCGATCTTGTGGATTCCTTCAAAGACGCCGATTCCATGTGACGCATGGACCACGTAATCGCCCGGCTGCAACTCTGCAATGCTGTAAATTTCCTGGCTGTTTTTCGCTCGCTTGGGCTTTCGTTGTTTGGCGGTCAACAGACGTCCATGGGTGATAAGGCCAAAAAATGCACCTGGGAATTCCATACCTGCCGACAGAGCACCGGAGGTCACCACAACGGTTCCACGTTGGATGGTCTGTGGATTGTCTAAGTAGGCGACGGGCAACCCGGCTGCCTGTAAATCCGCGGTTACAGTGCGTGCACTGCGCTCGTTGCCAGCCAACACCACGCAGGACCACTTGTTGTGCAGCATGTTTCGGAGATCTTCCTCTAAAAGCTGCGTGCTTCCGCCCCACACAGAGAGCTGTCTCGCTGTCACACCGATGAGTGTGCGGATAGGGGTATCGTAACTGCCACGGGCAAAGGTATCCAGATAGACGGTATCATGTGAAAATTGCCCCAGAGCATATGTCCAATCGGCGCTGTAGGTATCGAGTCCACGGCAAAGGACGCCTTCTTCCAAATAGTCCTTGAGATCTTCCCCCCACTGGAAGGCCGTACTGCGGGCGCGATCCTTGACTTTTGCCCCTTCGCTTACGAACAGGAGCATATCTTCGGTCCGATAGTCAAACAGAGTGGCGGTTTGTGTATAGAGTAGAGGAAAGAATTTATCTGCACAGCCGAGGTGTACGCCTTGCTCCAATTTTTCCGCCTGTGCGAAGAGGATTTCTTTGGCCTTAGGAGCCGCTTTCCCACGCAAAGTAGAAGCAAGTTTCTGAATCTTTTTGGAAAGAATCTGTGGATCGTCAATCAACGCTTCCACTGCAGGAGCAATGGTCAACTTGTCGATTGACTCGGTGCGGCGCTGTGTCTCCAGATCGAAAAGAGAGAGCGTGTCGATCTCGTCGCCCCAATATTCCAGGCGTACAGGATTGGAAGCATCCGGAGTGAAGATGTCCAGGATACCGCCGCGCTGAGAAAATTGCCCGGTTCCATCGATTTGAGCGGCGCGCTCATATCCACAGGCGAGGAGCGCGGAAACCACCTGTTCCATGGGGATGCTCTGCCCGGCTGAGATGGTGACCGTGCGCTTGTGCAGCTCTTCTGGAGGGATCGCATACTGCAACGCGGCATCCAGACAGGTGATCACAGCATCGCATTCACCATTGAGAATGCGCGCTAAAGTCTGAATGCGCTGATGTTCGTATTCATGGGAGGCCCCCTCCGCGTCGCGGAAGGTAAAATCGCGCATGGGGAATACAAGTGGGTGCATTCCCATGGCGGAGAGATCGTCACAAAGACGCTGCCCTTCACTCTCATCGCCTGCAAGAATGAACGCCCTGCGGTGGTGATTGGTACAGAGTGTGTAGATAAAGGCAGCTTTGTGTACACCGGACAGCCCGTTAACGGCAGCAGGAAGCTGCCTGCCCTGGACAGCTTCATCCAGCGTTTGAAATTCTTTTAAGTGGTTGAGGGCGTTGAGAAGAAATTTCATATTGACTCCCTATAGATGTCTATACAAGCAGAACCTTTGCTGTTTTAGGTTATACAAATTGTATAGTAAAGGCAAAAAATTACTATTTAACGGAATATTAATGGAAACGCATATCGGTATATCTCGCTTCCTCACGCTTATGCTCTACCTTAAAAAATACGGACGAGATTGATAAAGCCCTATGCCCATTGGCATCCAAAGAGGATGGGATTGAAAGGGCTCAAAAAGGGAAAAATCGCTGGAAGAGACAGCAAGCTCAAAGAAATCTGTATAATATCATATAAATAATACTATTTGTATGAATGAAAAAGGTACTAAACAGTCTAACATAATATGTTTATCGAACGAGCATGCGATTAAGAAGGAGTGAAAATCGAATTTCAGGAACAAAACAGAACGAAAAATCGGTTGCCCGCTCGTCCTAGCGGCAAAAGCGGATGCAGAGGATCTCCATTTATCCCCGGCGGCTTTCCGTACCGAGGGGATGGGCGGCCGCCACAGGGAAAGAAAGAGAACGAATCGGTTCAGCTGTTTGACAAAAATAAAGAGGATACATCCAATCCAAAAAATTTGCAGCGATGGCCATCGAAACCGGTGGAACGAATCGGCGCGCAAACGAATTGCTTGGGAGGAGGGCCTTTCCATTCATTGTCTCCTATCCTCTCTATAAGACGTTCCACTTTGCCCGATCGATACCTGCCGGAACCCACCACCTTGCCCATAGTCGGAACAAAAGCCCGTGAAAAGCGGCAAAAATCAATTAAAACGGTTCATTGCCTCTGCGTTTTTCCCATTGACCATCCATTCCACTGCTTCAGCTGCATGGTCGAACACTTCGGAAAGCTGCTTCATCTCCTGCTCTGTAAAATGGCTCAACACCCAGTCGGCCAAATCCCAGCTTGGATTTGGCTTTGCTCCAATCCCGAGTTTTATCCGGGGAAAGGTATCTTTTCCGCTCAAATATATGATATTTTTCATGCCGTTATGCCCGCCGTCGCTTCCCTTCATGCGAATACGCATGCGTCCGACTGGCAGCGAAATATCGTCGAACAGGATGAACACTTTTTCTGCCGGGAGCTTATAGAAGTTCATTGCCTCTTGGACGCTTTGCCCGGAGAGATTCATGAAGGTGGAAGGCTTGAGCAACAGGACGCTTTTGCCACCAACCTGTGCGCGTGCGCAGAGCCCTTTGAATTTCAGACGATCGATCTCCACACCCGCCTTCTCTGCAATTCGGTCAATGGCCATAAAGCCCGTGTTATGCCGGGTGCCCTCGTACTTGCTGCCCGGATTTCCTAGCCCGACGATGAGATATTCCACCGGACCAGTCAGAGGCGCGGGCCGCCTGAATAACTTTTGAAACATAAAAACTCCCTTTCTATTGCCGACGGCGCAATTCCTTTTAGCGCCGGATGTTTGATGCCAGCAAATGGATGCGGCATTCCTGGAGACGATGCCCGTCCTGATGAAGCGCTTGCCATACGGAAATGGACGGCGGGTCCCATACAGCGTAGTCCATCCTCTGGGCCGGCGCGTGTTCAGTATGGAACCCGGTGAAGTTTGCGGAAAACCGTCGATTTTCCCGGACAGAAGAAGCAGGCGGGATAGCTGTGCTACCCCGCCCGGTTGTATACGAAACAAAGGAAAACCGTCTGCCTACGCCCCATTATACGAACATCGGGCTGACCGGCTTGTCCTCATAGATGCGCTCGATGGCTTCCGCAAAGAGGGGGGCCACCGGCAAAACGGTAAAGTTCGGAAGCGTCTTTTCCTCCGGCAGTGGAATGGTGTCCAAAAGCACCAATTCTTTGATCGCGCTGTTGCGGATGCGCTCGATCGCCGGTCCGGAAAGGACTGCATGTGTCGCACAGGCAGTGACATCCTTCGCGCCCTTTTCCATGATGGCGGCGGCGGCGTTGCAAAGGGTACCGGCGGTATCGATCATATCGTCTACCAGGATAACCTTTTTCCCTTCCACACTGCCGATGATATTCATCACTTCGCAGACGTTGGCCTTTTGGCGGCGCTTGTCTACAATTGCCAGGCTACATCCGATGCGCGCGGCAAAATTGCGTGCACGCGTGACGGAACCCAGGTCGGGGGAAACGACAACATATTCATCGCTGTTCTCACCCACACGCTCCTTCATGAAGGAGGATAGCAGCGGCGCGCCCAACAGATGGTCGACCGGGATATTGAAGAAGCCCTGAATCTGGGCTGCATGCAGGTCCATGGTCAGAAGGCGGTCCGCCCCGGCGGTTGTGAGCAAGTCTGCAACAAGCTTTGCAGAGATCGGATCGCGGGCTTTTGCCTTGCGGTCCTGCCGGGCATAACCGAAGTAGGGCATAACAGCCGTGATGCGGGCGGCGGACGCACGCTTCATGGCATCGATCATAATCAGTAGCTCCATGAGGTTGTTGTTGACGGGTTCACAGGTGGATTGTACGATAAAGCAATCAGAACCGCGCACGGATTCAAACAGAGAAACCGAGATTTCTCCGTCGCTGAACGTGCCGACCTCGCTCTTGCCCATGGACAATCCCAGGCACTCCGAAATCTGCTTTGCCATGCGCTGGTTGGCGCTTGCGGCAAAAATCTTGATGTCCTTGCCATGAAAATTCATTTTTGCTTCCCCCTATATTTGTATGACTCTTCCCTCTTGGAAGTCCCCGGCTTCAGGAATTTCCAATCACCGTAAAAGGCACAACGGCCTGGCTGGCTGAAATGTTGGTGCGTTCGCAGGAGGCGAAACACAGCGACGCGCCATCGCCCACCGTGCAGTCTGTGAGGACAACGCTTGGACCGATGGTGCAATCCGCCCCGACCGCCGTGTTACCACGCAGGATGGTGTTTGGCAGGATGCGGGTGGAACGTCCAATGGAGACGTCCGGCCCGATCAGAACCCCGTCGGTGCAGGGAATCTCCACGCCCGCCAGCATCTGGGCGTGCAAAATCCGCGCCCTGGCGATTTCGTTCAGGGCGTTCAGCTGCACGCAGTCGTTTGCGCCCATCACCGCAGCCGGATCGGATGCGATGTAGGCTCCCGCGTTTTTGTTCTGTTCGATCAAGAGGCGTACTGCATCGGTGAGGTAATACTCGCCCTGTGCATTGTCGTTGCGGATACTGCCTAAGATGGAGAGCAGATCGTCCGTGCGGAACCAATAGGCCCCGGAATTGATCTCCCGGACGGCAAGGGTAGCTTCATCGGCGTCCTTCTGCTCCACGATGGCGCGGACCAAACCGGTCGACGGATCGCGCACGATCCGTCCATAACCGGATGGATCGTCCAGCTCTGCCGTGATGACGGTGACGGCATTTCCGTTGCACACATGGGCGCCAAGGGCTGCTTCCAACACCTCTGCGCTGACGAACGGCGCGTCTCCATTGAGGATAAGCGTGTTTCCGCCGCTGTGCGCACGCAAAAACGGTTCCGCCATCATAACCGCATGCCCCGTTCCGTGCTGTTCGGCCTGCAATACATGGTGCAGCCGTGCTCCGCCGGCTTTTTCCGCCGCTTGCAGGTAAGCTTCCACTTGCTCGTGCTTATGTCCCGTCACCACGCACAGTTCCCTCACCCCTGCGCCCTCCGCGGCGTCCATCACCCACTGCAACATGGGTTTGAACAGCACGGAAGCCAGCACTTTCGGATGATTTGATTTCATGCGTTTTCCCTCGCCACCGGCAAGGATAACGGCACAAGTCTGCTCTGGCATAGGCAAAATCCTCCGCATAAACTTTTGAAAGTTTCAATTGTGCAAGGCCGCCTTCCCTGTGTCGGCCTTATGCACGAAAACGCCTGGTTTGCTTAGGCACACCCGGCTCTTGTTATTATTATCTCATATGTACGAAATTTTTCAAGCACTAATTCGCGTTTCCCACCGGTTTTGTGGAACTTCCTCGGTTTTGCGCCGGAAAATTTACAATTCTCGGTGGGTTTTATTGAAAAAGAACTGGTAATCCCGCGCCTTTTTTGATATAATACGGGGAGAGCAATTATGAGAGAGTGTGTGACCTGTGCTCGTTATTTATTTTATTTAGGAGGTATATGTTCATGAGCCATAAGTATGTCTACCTTTTCTCTGAAGGAAATAAGGACATGCGTGAACTGCTCGGCGGCAAGGGTGCAAACCTTGCTGAGATGACCAAAGCAGGGATGCCTGTTCCGCAGGGTTTCACCATCAGCACGGAGGCGTGCACCCAGTATTATAAGGATGGCAGAAAGATCAACGATGAAATCCAGGCCCAGATCTACGAGTATCTCGGCAAAATGGAAGAAGTTTGCGGCAAGAAATTTGCGGACCCGGAGAACCCGCTGCTGGTTTCCGTCCGTTCCGGCGCCCGTGCTTCCATGCCTGGCATGATGGACACCATTCTGAACCTCGGCCTGAATGATGTTGTGGTTGAGGGACTGGCGAAGTTCACCAACAATCCGCGTTTCGCATACGACTCCTATCGCCGTTTCATCCAGATGTTCAGCGATGTTGTCATGGAACTGCCGAAGCCGGAATTTGAAAAGATTATCGATCAGAAGAAGGAAGAGAAGGGCGTCACACAGGACACCGAGCTGGATACCGAGGACATGAAGGACCTCGTCAAGCGCTTCAAGGCCTTCTATAAAGAGAATAAGGGCGAGGATTTCCCGAGCGACCCGAAGGTTCAGCTCATGGAAGCTGTGAAAGCTGTTTTCCGTTCCTGGGACAACCCGCGTGCAAACGTATATCGCCGCATGAACGAGATTCCGTACGACTGGGGTACCGCTGTCAACGTACAGGCCATGGTGTTCGGCAACTCCGGCAATAACTCCGGCACAGGCGTTGCGTTCACCCGCAATCCGGCGACCGGCGAGCGCAAGCTGTTCGGTGAGTATCTCATCAATGCGCAGGGCGAAGACGTTGTGGCCGGTGTCCGTACGCCGTCCCCGATCAGCCAGTTGGAGCAGGATATGCCTGAAGTGTACAAGCAGTTTGCGGATATTGCAAACCGTCTTGAGAAGCATTACAGAGATATGCAGGATATGGAGTTCACCATCGAGAATGGCAAGCTCTATATGTTGCAGACCCGTAACGGCAAGCGTACCGCAAACGCAGCTCTGAAGATCGCCGTTGACCTCGTGAACGAGGGCATGATCGACGAGGAAGAGGCTGTTCTGCGCGTAGAGCCGCAGCAGCTCGACGCACTGCTGCATCCGCAGTTTAACGCAGAGGCTCTGAAGAAGGCTACGGTCGTCGGCAAGGGCCTGGCTGCTTCCCCCGGCGCTGCTTGCGGCAAGGTGGTCTTCACCGCTGAGGACGCAAAAGAGTGGGCCAAGAGAGGCGAGAAGATCGTCCTGGTTCGCCGTGAGACCTCTCCGGAAGACATCGAAGGCATGCAGGTTGCTGAGGGTATCCTCACAGTTCGCGGCGGCATGACTTCCCACGCAGCAGTTGTTGCGCGCGGCATGGGCACTTGCTGTGTATCCGGCTGCGGCGAAATCAACGTCGATTATGATGCAAAGAGCTTCACTCTCGCTGGCAAGACCTATAACGAGGGCGATTACATTTCCATTGACGGCTCCACCGGCAACATTTACGGCGAAGCCATCCCGACCGCTCCGGCTTCCATCGCTGGCGACTTCGGCGTATTCATGGGCTGGGCGGACAAGTACCGCAAGCTGAAGGTTTGCACCAATGCGGATACCCCGCGCGATGCGCATCAGGCTCGCGAATTTGGCGCAGAGGGCATCGGCCTCTGCCGTACAGAGCACATGTTCTTTGAGGGCGAGCGCATTAAGGCAATGCGTGAGATGATTATTGCGGACAACACCGACGACCGCAAGAAGGCTCTGGCGAAGATCATGCCGTATCAGCAGGGCGACTTTGAGGCTCTGTTTGAAGAGATGAACGGCTATCCGGTCACCATCCGCTTCCTGGACCCGCCGCTCCACGAGTTCCTCCCGACCAAGGAAGAGGACATCGCAGAGATCGCCAAGGAGCTGAATGTGTCCGTCGAGAAGGTTCATGAGGTCATTGAGAGCTTGCATGAGTTCAACCCGATGATGGGCCACCGCGGCTGCCGTCTGACGGTCACCTATCCGGAGATCGCCGAAATGCAGACCACCGCTGTGATCAATGCAGCGATCAACGTCCAGAAAAAGGGCGTCAAGGTGATCCCGCAGATCATGATCCCGCTGGTAGGCGAGGTCAAGGAGTTCGACTTCGTGAAGAAGATCGTTGTCGCTACGGCGGACAAGATCATTGCAGACTCCGGCGTTGAGCTGAAGTACGAAGTCGGCACCATGATCGAGATTCCGCGCGCTGCCCTGACCGCAGACAAGATTGCGGCAGACGCAGACTTCTTCTGCTATGGCACCAACGACTTGACCCAGATGACGTTCGGCTTCAGCCGTGACGACGCAGGCAAGTTCCTGGATGCTTACTATGACAATAAGATTTATGAGTCCGATCCGTTTGTGCACATCGATGTGGATGGCGTTGGCCGTCTTGTAGAGATGAGCGCAAAGGCTGGCCGCGAAGCAAATGCAGCCCTCCATCTGGGCATCTGCGGCGAGCACGGCGGCGACCCGACTTCCGTCGAGTTCTGCCACAAGGTTGGTTTGGACTATGTCTCCTGCTCTCCGTTCCGCGTGCCGATCGCGCGTTTGGCTGCGGCGCAGGCTGCTGTTAAAGAGAAAAGAGCGTAATAAAACGAGTTAACAGGATAGCACACGGTTTCAGAACGAGGGTATCCCAAAAGTCATGAAATGACTGAAGGATACCCTCGTTTTTTAAACCCAGATATTTTTCCAGACAGAAAGAGGGCGCCCCTTTCCTATGAATCGAAAAATTCGTAGTTTTGGGACACCCTCTTTTGTCTGGTTTGCGCTGAAAACAGCATTTGTAAACGTTAAGCCTGCGGGCAATTGCTCCTAGGTGGGACAAACTTTACTCAAGCGCTTGGTAACATAAGATACAGGGGATCGCAAGGAAATAAATGGCCTGCCATATGAGGAGCCACATGAAAACACTTCCTTTTTTCGATGGTTTTCTCCATTTTACTGCATAACGCGGTATTCGTCAATACTGCAATTTGCGGTAAGAATGAATAAAAAAACAGGACTGCGTTATTCTGATGTTAGGTGATCACATGTATCAACGTATCAGAGATTTACGGGAAGACAGGGACCTGACACAGGCGGAAATGGCGCAAATTCTTTATTGTTCCCAGCAGGTTTACAGCAATTATGAGTTGGGACAGAGGGATATTCCCACAAAGGTTCTCATCAGCTTGGCAAAGTACCACCAGACGACGACCGATTATCTATTGGGCTTGACGAATTACCGGGGAATTCCAAAGGAATATACGGAAAAATCCGAATAAGGATAGGATGGGCCACCGATGTATATGCCAGGAGAAGCGCTTTCTTACTCAATGGATCAACAGGCGATGCAAAACCGCTTTTCCAGGGAGGAAGGAAAGTGATCGAAAGTCCTCAGCGTACAGCTGGGGACTTTTTTCTTACCATACAAAAACCGCCAGCTGTCGGTGCTTACCTGTTTCCTGTAGCAATATATTGAGAGGGAATGTCCCAAAGGCGATCGTTATAGGGGGCTTACAAGCTGAGAAATGTTGGAGACGAACGGAGCGATCATAACAGGGAGCCTGCAAATAAAAAGTCAAGCCCAAAATCAAAAAAATTGAGAGCTTGAAAAAGGGTACGACAAAGTAACCAGTGAGCGAAATATCCATCGGCGGAGGCGAAGATATAAGGAATGTAAGATGTCTTATAGAAAGATGATATAGGGCTCCTTCAAAACAATGAAAGATTTTTGCTGTGTCTGCGCAGGGTTGGTCCGGGAAAAAGTCCCATAAAATTTGGGAACATATGTGTAACACCCTGTGCTACAATAACAATAAGAGCCCGATCAATTTTGAAGGAGGAAATGATTATGAAGAGGCATGGACGGCTTTTCGTCTCCCTATTGTGTGCATTTTGTGTCGCATCGATGCCTGTCACTTGCGCATGGGCGGAATGTGCTACACAAAGTGACTCGAATCTTTTGTCCGTTGAAAAATCTACCGAAACCTTTGCGGATACAGCCGTTTTAACAGAAGGAACGGCTCTGGGAAATTTGGCAAATGGCGGAACCTGTGTGGCCGGCGGTGGATATGTATTTTATGTACGCAATGGAGATATCTGGCGTATGGCGCCGAACGGCTCTGGGGACACTTGCATCCGGGCCGCGGACGGTACGGGTATTTGGAACCTCAGTTATCGAGACGGCTGGCTCTATTATGCCCGGAGCGATCAGGGAATTTATCGCTGTGATATATCTGGTAAGCAGACCACCTGTTTGGTAAAGCTTCCCGGCGTAATCGGCCAATTCTGGTTGGATAAGGATCAGATCGTGATTGCCTGCGGCCGGGATTCGGTCTATGATTTCTACCGCTGTGCGCTGAACGGTACGGGTTTAACAAAGACCTGTACTAATCCAGGTAGATTTATGTATACCTCCTTGTCCTATGCAGACGGCTGGCTCTATTTTATGGGCGGAAGGTTTGGCGAAAGTGATGCGGTCTTATATCGGATGAAGCCCGACGGGAGCGGAAAAAGCCAAGCAGTCCCTGGAAATGTAGACGATGATTTCTACATTATGGACGGTAAGTTGTATTACCAGGAGGTCTTGAACTATCATGCGGAAACAACAAGCGATGATACCACATATTATACCGGAGAATATGGGGATTTTTATGTGAAAAATCTGTCGACTGGAGAGAGCACTCGGTTGATGCAGCATTATATCGTTGAAAATAACGAGTATGTGTTTTTAGATTTGGAAGGCGCAGCGTATGGAAAACTGTTTTTTGATAAGGAACAGACGCTTTATATGACGGATGCGAATGGAAAGAATGGCAAGGTGTTGCCTTCCCCGGCCCCGTCCTTTTGGGACATTCAGTATGCTGGAGGGTGGATTTTCTGCCGTGGATGTGATACGCCTTCGACCTGGGTGACCCCGAGCAACGCCTATCGAATGCAGGAAAACGGAAGTAATAAACTAAAGCTGTACAACGCTTCGATTTCAATATAGGTTTTGATGATAGGGGATAGATGAAGAAGTGGGGATGCTGTTCGAGGGATGGCGTCTCCACTTTTTCATAGGGAAACGAGGGGATTTTCCTAAGAGTAAACCTGTGGAAATATTGACAAGCTTTGGCAGACCACCTATAATATAAAAATAGGTGTATTTGCCTCTATAAAATTAGATGGATAGAATGAACCCTTTTTAAAATCGAAGGGGCCAAACCCAATTGGGCTTGAAAACAGAATATTTTATATGCCTCCATAGTTAAATGGATATAACGAGCCCCTCCTAAGGGCTAATTGTAGGTTCGATTCCTACTGGGGGTGCCAAAAAGGGACAACACGGTTCATTGAACCGTGTTGTCCCTTTTTGGCAAGAAACTACCACCGAGAAGGGAACTTTCCTGAGAATGTGCTGTACATTGCAGAAAGCGAAGAGTTGTCTCATCGGAGGAGGACGATGGCAGGCATCCTATGTAAGCTTTAAGAAGGCCAACACCATTAACAAAAGCCCACTGACCCAGGACAGATCCAAGGGAACCTTCTCAGCAACTTTGTTCCCCACCAGACACCCTAGACAGACGGCGGCGACATTGATAATCAAGGAAAACAGAATGGCTTGAATAGGATTAACATCGGAAAGAGCCGCACCAAATCCTACCGCCAGCCCGTCGAGAGACAGAGCAATTGCCAGGGGCGCTGCTTCTTTTGGGGACAAACTTTTGGAGCAGTCGCTGTCCGCATTTTCCGGATTGGCATATACATCCAGTATGAAACGCAAATGCATAGCGGAAAAAGAGATTTTCTTATGGCCCCCCTGTGAGCGCCGGATAAACGATTTGATGGCGCTGTCGCACAGCTTGACAATGCCGAGCACAAACAGGATAGCAAAGCAGAGTAGGCCGGCAAAATGCGTTGGCATAAATGGCCGGATTAGTGAGCCTAGAAAGAGAGAGACTGCGAAGATTGCGCTACAAATAATGCTGATGACTGCCACGGAACGTAGGGGAATTTTGATTCGGTTGGTTCCGTAAGCAAAACTGGCGACAAAAGCGTCCACAGAAAGAGCTGTGACAAGAACCAGTATTTCCACAGTAGAAAAGAATGGATTGCCCAAGCAATCACCGCCTTTAGGCTTTTTCTCTATACTATTCTGAACGAGAAAAATGGTGACAGGCGATGTACAGCTAGATTTGCTTTAAAGCGGATTGACCCGATGTGTATCTTAACATTAGGAGATATGTTGGAAAACCCCTGTGTTTGTCTAACGATTTAAACAGGTTTACTGCTTGCGATGCATGATACTTTGTACTATAATAACGATGGAGGTGATTGGTTTATGTTAGATGTAAAAATTAAGGATCTTTTAAACCAACAAATCAACAAAGAATTTTACTCTGCCTATCTGTATCTGGCTTTCTCCAACTACTTTTCGGAGAGAAATCTGAGCGGCTTTTCCAATTGGTACCGCATTCAGGCACAGGAAGAGCGCGATCATGCAATGCTGTTTTTGCAGTATTTGGAGAATAATAGCGAGACGGTTGTGCTGGAGGCTGTGGACCGTCCGGAACAGGACTTCCAGAGTGATATGGCGGTTCTCGAAAAGGGATTACAGCACGAGCGCTATGTCACGGATTTGATTCACACCATTTATGATGCGGCATATTCGGTCAAGGATTTCCGCACCATGCAGTTCTTGGACTGGTTTGTCAAAGAACAGGGCGAGGAAGAGAAGAATGCAGAGGACCTCTTAAAGAAGATGGAATTGTTTGGAGGGGACCCGAAGTCTCTGTATTTGCTCGACCAGGAGTTGGCAGCGCGCACATATGCAGCGCCATCTTTGGTCCTATAAAATTGTTGTTAAGGAAGCTCCCGGCCTATGTGGGGGCTTCCTTTTTTATACTTACATGCTATGCGAATCGTATCTTTGCGGAAAAATAGAGGAGGATGGGGAGAGCAATGAAAAAGATCGCATTCTTTTTGGCTATGTGCGTGGGCCTGGGAAGTTTGACCGCTTGTATGCCGTCGCAGGGACAGAGAAAGGAAGAACCGGCAGGACTGACTGAGACAATGACGGAATTGTCAGGCGGACATATGCTTGAAGATAACGATGGGATGCCGGTCCCAGATACGGATTATTTACCATTACCTTCATTTGGGACGTTGGAACCTGGATCGGTCTTCAATGTAAATTGGCGGACGACAGAGGGGGAATATATGGCGGGTACAGCCTTTGTAGCGCAGATTGAAGAAAGCGACCAACCGCTTCTTCTGACGGCCTGCCACTACTTTTCTTCCGACGAGGTAGAGGTTGACGAGAAGAATTTGAGCAGCTACGTACAAGGTGGGGACCTGTATGACATCTTCGACAGCAATGTCGAAACGATATATGGTACAGTTTCAGGCGTATTACCGCTTCCGGATGCGGCGTCCATCTCAGAAACTGGAAAGGCGGGAAAGGATCTGGCAGCCTTTTATGTGGAAAAGGGGGATAATGTAAAGAGCTTTTCTTTGGCGGAAGAACCTTGCCAGAGCGGCGATGTAATCTATTTGGCAGCATACATCAATCCAGATGATACATTGTATTATTACGACGATTGCCTATACCCCTGTGTGGTCATCTCCGACGACGGGGAGGAATTGGAATATGTGCTCAGTGATGAATTTGGAACACAGGGAGCCAGCGGCGCACCACTTCTGAATGATAAGGGGGAAGTGGTGGGAATCCATATTGGTTCCGATGGATCACATCGATATGGACATTCTGCACAGAGCATGAAAGCGCAATTAAAGAACGCGATGGAGAACTGAAAAAACGCCCGGGCAAAGAGCGGTGAGATTAGAAACTTTTAGGGACAGCCCGCAGCTATCCTTTCTATTTTCTTAAAGCAGCGCCCTAAAAGGCACGTTGAGATTGAAAGAACCTGAGTGGGCGCGAATAGCAATCTTCCCTAGGCGGATTGTTAGCCGCCCCTACAGGTTTTCTTAAAACAACGCCCTAAAAGGCGCATTGAGATCGAAAAAACCTGAGCGGGATGCGAATAGCAACCTTCCGTAGGCAGGTTGTTAGCCGCCCCTACAGGTTTTCTTAAAACAACGCCCTAAAAGGCACGTTGAGATTGAAAGAACCTGAGTGGGCGCGAATAGCAATCTTCCCTAGGCAGGTTGTTAGCTGCCCCTACAGGTTTTCTTGAGACAACGCCCTAAAAGGCGTGTTGAGATCGAAAAAACCTGAGTGGGATGCGGATAGCAATCTTCCGTAGGCAGGTTGTTAGCCGCCCCTACAGGTTTTCTTAAGACAACGCTCTAAGAGGCACGTTGAGATCGAAAAAACCTGAGTGGGACGCGAATAGCAATCTTCCCTAGGCGGATTGTTAGCCGTCCCTACAGATTTTCTTAAGACAACGCTTTAAGAGGCACGTTGAGATCGAAAAAACCTGAGTGGGACGCGAATAGCAATCTTCCGTAGGCAGGTTGTTAGCCGCCCCTACAGGTTTTCTTAAGACAACGCTTTAAGAGGCACGTTGAGATCGAAAAAACCTGAGTGGGACGCGAATAGCAATCTTTCGTAGGC
>NZ_LT835157.1:485406-523478 GCF_900169665.1 Anaeromassilibacillus sp. Marseille-P3371
GTTGAGATCGAAAAAACCTGAGTGGGACGCGAATAGCAATCTTTCGTAGGCAGGTTGTTAGCCGCCCCTACAGGTTTTCTTAAGACAACGCTTTAAGAGGCACGTTGAGATCGAAAAAACCTGAGTGGGACGCGAATAGCAATCTTCCCTAGGCGGATTGTTAGCCGCCCCTACAGGTTTTCTTAAAACAACGCCCTAAAAGGCGCATTGAGATTGAAAAAACCTGAGTAGGACACGAATAGCAATCTTCCGTAGGCAGGCTGTTGGCCGCCCCTACAGGTTTTCTTAAAACAACGCCCTAAAAGGCGCGTTGAGATGGAAAAAACCTGAGTAGGACACGAATAGCAATCTTCCGTAGGCAGGTTGTTAGCCGCCCCTACAGGTTTTCTTAAAACAACGCCCTAAAAGGCACGTTGAGATGGAAAAAACCTGAGTAGGACACGAATAGCAATCTTCCGTAGGCAGGTTGTTAGCCGCCCCTACAGGTTTTCTTAAGACAACGCTCTAAAGTACCGGATGTTTTATACATGGATCGGAAGGAATCTCTAAAGTTTGGAGGGAAGGGCGGATGTACTACCAACTGGGAGAACGGATGGAAAAGATACAGGCATGCCCTAAGCGGCTCGACCAGCCGTATGTGGCTGTGCTTTCCCAACAGGAATTGGAAAAAGAGGGAACCCGTATGGGATTGAATGCCCGTACGGTGCGGGAGTGCGGGCATATCCGTATGACCAAGACAGAGGTTCACAGCCAGTATCTGTTCGGCACACTGTACATTCCGGTCCGGCGGGAGAAAGTCCAAAACAACAGGCACATTCCGGTTGGCTTCTATGTGCAGGACAATTTCCTGGTACTGGTGGATGAAAGCGGTGTGGCAGAGCGAGCGCTGCACCAGCTGTACGTACGTAAAAAATGGCGGAATCCCACGTTTGCCCGCGTACTTTATGATTTTCTGGAATACCTGATCGGGCCGGATCTCTTGTTCCTTGAAGAGTTGGAGGAACAGCTCACTCATATGGAAGATGCGGTTTTGAACGGAGATTTTGACGGCTTTAACCACCGAATGATGGCTATGCGAAAAGAGCTTTTGTACCTGCACAGCTATTATGAGCAGTTGATCGATCTGGGAGAAGCATTTCAGGAAAATGAAAATGGTTTTTTTACAGAGACAGAGCTTCGATATTTTAAACTTTTTACAAAACGTACGGAGCGGCTCTGCAATAATGTCCAGCTTTTGCGCGACTATTCGATACAGGTACGCGAGGTCTACCAGGCCCAGGTGGACATCAAACAGAATCAGATTATGAAGGTGCTCACGGTGGTGACGACTGTCTTTTTGCCGCTCTCCTTAATTGCCGGCTGGTATGGAATGAATTTTGCCAATATGCCAGAGTTGCACTGGTCATTTGGGTATCCACTCGTTATTTTGTTCAGCGCTTTGGTTGTTGGCGTTTGCATATGGATTTTCCGGAAAAAGAAGTTTCTTTGAGTTTTGTGCAGGACGCCAAAAAGGAGCCAGCCTCGTATGCGAAAGGATGCACAAAGATTTAATAAGATGCAATTTTTGCTTACATTGCGAAAAAAGTTCCATTATAATAAAAGGGTCGGCGTTTCGGTAAAATGGATGTGTTCCATCTAAAACTCGATATAGATGTAAGTCCAGCTCCTGATAGCGTGTTGTCTATGACGGTTTTCCGTTTTTAGATGACACGTTTTTTTGTTGCCTTCCTCAGAAAAGTCGGATGGATGTGGCAGAACAAGTGGGAATTGCTTTCCCGGACCCATACGCCGAGAAAAGTATTTTTATAGTGAAGGAGAGTACAGAATGTCGGAAACAAGACAGGATGCAAACGCATACCTTGCAGCAGCGCCGGTTGGAAAACTACTTTTGAAGTTTTCGATCCCGTGTGTGCTGTCCATGCTGGTAAGCGCTTTGTACAACATTGTGGATCAGATCTTCATCGGGCAGAGCGTGGGGTATCTCGGAAATGCAGCTACCAATGTGGTCTATCCATTTACGGTGGTGGCATTGGCCCTAGCCCTTTTGGTTGGGGACGGCAGCGCTGCATTTCTGAGTTTGTCTCTGGGAAGCGGAGATCAAGAGACCAGTCACCGATGCATCGGAAATGGCATTGTTTTGTCGGCCGTGGTGGGGATTGTATTGATGATTATCGGCCTTGTGTTCACAGATCCCATCCTACATCTGTTCGGCGTGACAGAGGCGTGTTATGCATATGCTTGGGACTACATGCGGATTATATTGCTGGGGATTCCATTCTATATTTTTACATCGGGGATGAATGCGGCAATCCGTGCGGATGGGTCACCAGGATATTCGATGGTTGCAACTGTGTTAGGGGCCGTCATCAATCTGATTTTAGATCCAGTTTCGATCTTCATTTTTCATATGGGGGTCAAAGGCGCCGCAATTGCCACCATTATTGGACAGATTGCTTCCTGCATCATGACGGCGGCGTATTTTCACAAGCCCAAATCCTTCCGTTTTCAAAAGCAGAGTTTTCGGTTGCACAGCCGGATTGCACGAAGAATTTGTCAACTTGGCGTTTCCAGTTTTATCACGCAGATTGCCATCGTTGTCATTATCAGTGTAGCGAACAACATGATTGTTCTTCAAGGGCCGCAGTCTCCTTATGGAGCGGATATTCCTCTCTCTGCGGTGGGAATCGTGATGAAAGTGTTTGGCATTGTGATTGCATTTTCTGTGGGAATTGCCGTGGGAGGCCAGCCGGTCATCGGATACAACTATGGAGCGGGCAATTTTAGGAGGGTATTCTCTGTGTACCGGTTGGTGATTCTGGCGAACATCGCGGTAGGAGCGATCTCCATGTTGCTGTTTGAATGTTGTCCGCAGGTGATTGTGCACCTATTTGGCAGCGAGAGTGACTTATACAACGAATATGCAAATCTCTGTTTCCGTATCTATCTAGGAGGCATTCTTTTGTGTTGTATTCAGAAGGCCAGCAGCATCTTTCTGCAGGCGATCGGCAAGCCGGTCAAAGCGACCGTACTCTCCTTGTCCAGGGATGTGGTATTTTTGGTACCCGGCGTGGTGATCCTGTCCTCGCTTTTTGGCGTGACAGGGATGCTGTGGGCGGCCCCTGTGGCAGACGTATTGTCCTTTTTACTCACGATTTTACTGATCGGAATGGAATCCAAGTCCATCCGCCGAAAGGAGGAATCCGAGGAATGCAAAAGCGCATTGCCACCATCAGCCGTGAGTTCGGTAGCGGTGGAAGAAGTATAGGACGGTTGGTTGCGCGGCAACTCGGCGTGGCGTTTTATGACAAGGAACTGGTAAAAAAGATCGCGCTGGAAACCGGTTTTGACGAACAATATGTGGAGCAAGAAAGCGAAGATGCGCCCAACAAGAATTGGTTTGCATACGCTTTTTCTACGCGGGGGACCCAAGGCGCGATGAATAGCATGTCCACAGAAGACTTTCTCTGGGCCATGCAAAACAAGGTGATTCATCAGTTGGCGGAGAAGGGGCCCTGTGTAATTGTAGGTCGTTGCGCCGATTACATCCTGCGGGAGCGAGACGATTGCTTCCACGTATTCGTACATGCAGATCTGGGAACAAGGGCTCAACGGATTGTCCGTTTGTATGGGGAATCGGAAAAGAGTCCGGAAAAACGATTGGAAGAAAAGGATCGAAAACGGCGCCTCTATTACCGCCATTATACGGACCGGGAGTGGGGAATGTCACAGAATTACCATCTATCCCTGGACAGCGGTCTGATTGGTGTGGAACCCTGTGCGGACTTGATCGTCCGGCTGGTTCGTGCCTTGTAAGCGGTAAGACCAGATTGCGCAATCGGGGCTTATTCGATCTTCCAAGCAGGAGCAAAACAACAAAGACGCCCAAAACCCGGTCAAGTGGACCGCGTTCTGGGCGCCTCTTTGTATGACGAAACTAGAATCATTCTGGAATCGTTCGTTTCGCGTTTCTTTAAATCAAATGGAGTTTTTGTAACGCCGAGTGAATACCATCCTGCTGGACCGTTCCGGTGACCATACACGATACCTGCCCTAGTTTTGCGGTATGGCGCCCCATGGCGATCCCGGTCCCGACGCTGCAAAACATATCGTAGTCGTTGTCCGCATCGCCAAATGCATAGGCATGTTCCCGCGGAATCTGAAAGTACTCTAAAACGTTTTTCACGCCCAGGCCCTTGGAAATACCATGTTGTCCGACGTCGCATGCCTGATTGCCGGGTTGATCTGTGATGTCATACCGGTCGCTAAAATCGTGTAAAAACCGGTCCCGCTTGTCCACACAGTCGTAAGTGACCATCAGCTTATTAATGTGCAGGCCTTCGAGCGATTGCAGGGGAAGAAACCGATCGATGGGGAACGCATATTTACGCATCATCCCCTGAAAGGATTCTTCAGAGAGATCCCGGCAATAACAATACTCCGGTTCCTCCAGAACCGAATTGATTCCCACCATATCGAGATAGGTAACAAGGGTGCGCAATGCCTCAGGTGCAATGGTCTGATTGTGAATCACCGTACCGCCCGCTTCCGAACGCGCGCCATTGGCGGTGATATAACAGTCAAACAAAAGGAGGCTGGGGAGCACATAACACTGGGAACGCCCAGTGGCGAGAACGGTGAGAAATCCCTGTTCGCGCAACTGTGCGATTGCCTCTTTCGTCTTTTCAGTGGGAGCAAAAATCCCAGACGGCCCATCGATCAGCGTGCCATCTGCGTCGAAAAATACTGCGCCCTGGTACATTTGAGTCAACACCCTTTCTGTCTATATGTTCCGGCGGATGAAGCGAAAACATTGCCGTTCCGATTTTACCACTGCATCGCCGGATGGGTCAAGGTTTGACAAGATGTTTACAGAGATGGGATCAAACGGTCCTTCTACGCGGGCGATGCGGGAACATCTTCTACAACTTGCGGTATGGCGCCGGGTGTGCTATAATACGTTTTATTTAAAAGCAGGTTGTTACTGTCCAAAGGGGGGCTAAAATTGACCAATTATCATCCATATCTACCGCAACAAAATGATCCGTATATCCCCTATCCACAGGCTAGAATGGACCCGTTTTACGAGCAAAGACGTGAAGAAAAACATATGCTTCGAAAAACGGCGAGCGGCCTGAGCTGGATGCTTCTGTTGGTCGTTTTGCTGATGGCGGTTTTGCCGTCCGTAGAAAACGGTTTTTTGCGAATGGTGGGGTACCGTTGGCAGGGAGAACTCCAGTTCGGCGGGTATACGTCCCTGCTGTATTACCTGGTCAATGGCGTCACTTATATTTTGGCGTTTGCCTTGCCGCCGCTTTTGTATCTGGCGATCAAGCGGCAGCCATTACAGAGGGTCCTGCTGTTTGAAAAGACACCATTTTCCACAGCGCTGGCGTGTGTTTTTCTGGGAATGGGTGTGTGTATGCTGGCGAATTTTCCAGCGAATTGGATGGCGGACTTTTTGGAGTGGGCAGGCTACAGTGGGACTTTGCCGGATTCTCCACTCACCGGAGAACCGTCCATTCAGGCGCTATATTTTATTTCGCTCGCGGTAATTCCACCACTTGTAGAAGAGTTGGTTTTCCGCGGCGCAGTGCTGCATGGCCTCCGGCGGTTCGGGGATGGCTTTGCCATTGTTGGTTCCGCGTTTTTATTCGGCATGTTCCACGGGAACTTGATTCAGCTGCCATTTGCCTTTCTTTGCGGTCTGGCGTTAGCCTTTGTAGTGGTTAAGACCGGAAATCTTTGGGTATCCATAGCGATTCATTTTCTCAATAATGGTCTATCGGCTGCGATTACCCTTCTGCAATGGTATCAGGGAGATCTCTTGGCGAATACAGTCTATCTGATCGCCTTTGCTGCTTGGATTCTCCTGGGTATCGGCTCCGTCGTATTTCTAGCTGTACGTAGAAAGGGTTTTTTCCGTGTGTCCCGAACGGCTTGTGCGCTGACGATAGGACAAAAATTTCTCCATATGATCGTCAATCCAGGAGGCTTGGTTCTATTTGGCTACTGTGCCCTGTCCTGTGTGCTGATGATGTATCTATGATGCCGGGGAGGGTTTCTTCTGGAAAATCGTGACGAAGCATTCATGCGGGAGGCCTTGGAACTTGCCCGGGAGGCCGCTGCGGAAGGAGAGGTTCCCGTCGGGGCGGTGATCGTCTATCAGGATCGTGTGATTGCGCGCGGACGAAACCGGCGGGAGGTCGGGAAAAATGCACTTTGCCATGCGGAGTTGGAGGCAATCGATGGGGCTTGCCGTGCATTGGGAGGCTGGCGCCTGTGGCAGTGTACGCTGTATGTGACATTGGAGCCCTGCCCTATGTGCGCCGGTGCAATTATCAATGCGCGAATTCCGCGCGTGGTATTTGGCGCGAAAGACCAAAAGGCGGGTTCCTGTGGTTCCGTAGTGAACCTCTTCGCATTGCCGTATAACCATGCGCCGGGTGTCACCGGCGGCGTGTTGGAAGATGAGTGCGCGAAATTGTTGACCGCCTTCTTCAAAGAGTTGCGTTCTCGCCGGAAGAGGGAAACCAGGCAGAATGCCGAACCCAAAGACCGGTAAAGTTCGGAAGGGATGCCGGAGATGTGCATATGCACATCTCCGGCATCCCTTCTTGTGTGGGTGTAAGAACATTGGAATAAGGGGTTTGGGCGCAAAGCATTCCATGATGCAGATTGCGGGAAGAACCTTGGCTGCATACTCTTTGTGCTCGGCGCCTGCAACCCTTTAGGCATCATTCTTCAGAACAGCTGATAATGTTTGCAGGCTTTATAAATGCCATCGTCGTCAATACCAGCGGTTACGTATTCCGCCACGTTCTTTAGATCCTCCACTGCATTGCCCATTGCGATGGAATGGCCCACGACTTTCATCATGGTGATGTCGTTGTATCCATCTCCAATGGCATAAGCATCCTCCGGCGAAATCCCAGCCTCCTTCAGAAAGATCTGTACGCCACGGGACTTGTCTTTTCCCTGGAAGGAAAGATCTGCGGCCAGGCTGCCGGGATGCTTATTCAGAACCATCGGCTTTTGGAAGGCTGGTTTGCACCGGAGATAATGCGCCTCGTCCTGAAAAACAAAATCGATCAGGCTGGCGTGAACGTCTTCCGGCTCCCAGTCGGTCTGTAGATAACCGGGCATGCCATAGCTTTCGTTTAACGGCTCGATTTGTTCCTCTGGAACATGGCGAGCCCATCCCCGGGTGTTCCCTACAAAATTGTACCAGCAGCCATAGCGGTCGAAATATTCAATGTACTTCCGGATTTCATCCGGAGAAAAGCACTCTTCAAAGACCGTTTTTCCATCCACCACCACATGGGCGCCGTTCATCGCCACATAGTTGGAGAAGATGCCGGGAAAATATTTATGAATAAAGAGTTCTGGTCTTCCAGAAGAAATAGCGACAATATGTCCATTTTGCTTTAACTGTTTCAACGCTTCCAGAGCGCTGGGTTCCACATAAAAATACCGCTCATTGTGTGAGGAAAGCAGTGTGCCATCTATATCAAAGAAAATGACTTTTTTACTCATATGCCTCTCCTTTCTGGTCGCTCAGTCCCAGAATATAATCGGTTGATACGTGGTAGTATTTTGCCAATTTCAGCACAGCCCAGACAGGGATCTCGCGAATGCCCTTTTCGTAACGGCGGTAGACCTCCCGCTTGCAGCTTAATACATCGGCAATCTCCTGCTGTGTCTTATCGTGGTCGATTCGTAAGTCCTCAATGCGTTGGAAAAACATGGCCCCACCTTCTTTCTCTATGCTACTATTTTGTAGCATAGAAGATACGCTTTTGCAACCAAATGGTGGCTAAATGAACATAGAATTAAAATGAGATAATTACTGGTATCGCATAAAGAAGAACAGAAAATTTGGATTATATAAATAAATTTTTGTAGAAAAGATTCATTTTTTCAACTGCTATAGAGAAGGAGAGTGCCCCAAAACTGTGAATTTTTAAGTTCATAGTTTTGGGGCATCCTCCTTCTGTCTGGAAAAATATCTGAGTTCCTAAAAAATGAGGGTATCCTTCCGTCATTTCATGACTTTTGGGACACCCTCAATTGCTTAATATTTCAAATTGCGATAATATTTGTCGTTCAATAGATGCTTTTTACGGCGTTTCGGACGACGATAACGCTTGCGGCCACTGCCGCCGCGCGGTGGCCTCCGGTTGCTCAAAATGACAATCACAACCACTACAACGCCCAGTCCGATACATACCCATGCGATGATACCAATCCAATTGACCGTGCGGTTTGAGGTGGGCGCCATACTGGAGGATGGAAGCAAGCTGCTATCATCCGGCACACTGACCGACGGGAGAGAGATCGAACTAGAGGATTCTGAGCTGGAAGATTCCGCCTCAGAAGAGGAACTCGACGCGTTGGACGAAGCTTCCGGTGTGGAAGAGCGGGAACGGCTGGAAGTGGACGGTCTTCTGGAGGCCGTCTGCGAACTGCTTGGAGCCGTAGCCTGCGAAGAGGGAGGAGCCACAGGCGGTGTTGATGTAGCAGGTGGCTCTGACACCGGCGGCGCGGTGGATGTTGTGGAGGGGGCCTCTGACGGTGTTTCAGAGGAAGGGGGCGTTTCGGGTGACGGGTCTACGACCGGTGTGGTGGGATCTGGGGTCGGTTCCACAGCAGGTGGGGCGGATTCCGGAGTGCGGCCGATCACCTGTTGTTGAGTCTGTTGGGGCTGTTGCGGGTCCGTGGAGACCTCGGTTGCAAAAGCTACTGTTCCAAAGGTGGACGCCACACCGAATACGATCATAAAAACGAGCAACAACGCTCTACTATGTTTTTTCAATTTGAAACCTCCTGAGATAACCGGCAGGGGCGCGGGCTCCCTATGGGCAACGGGACCCTGTCGAGGGAATGGTCGGAAAATCTCTTCAATCAAGGGGGCGTTTTTTGCCGAATCTGCGCATATTTGCGGGCTACAAGTAATTATAGCATATTTCGAAGAGAAAGCAACCGAACCAGCCCGGCTGGCCTACATACAGCGGTTAATTTTTTATGAACAATCTGCCTAGAGGTGCAAATCCCATCCGGTCAGCGTATGAATCAGTGTTTGGTCGTCGCCAAACCCAGTCTGACGCGAATAATAATCCACTTCCAGAATACCGATCGCCAAAACTAAGATACAAAGCGTGCTGTAGAATGAGACGGCAAAGATCCGTGCATTTGTATTCCGTTTCATGATACGTCCTGTTCCTTTCCGAGGGTTACGTAAGTTGGTTCAATGTTTCTGCCAGGGCTTTTCCGAAGAGCTGCCCGGAGTACTTTACCTCTTCCAGTGTATTGACTTCTGTGCCAAACTCCACCAGTAAAGAGCCTTTTGTCATGTGCTCGTTGTATTTACGGGGGCAGAAGCTGAGGGGGCGCGCCAACCCTGGGTATAGATCGGAGAGGCTTTTTTGAACGCGGACTCCTAAGCGAAGATTGTACTCCCAGTCGGGGAATCCCAGAGTTCCGTCATCGTCACAACCTGAAATAATCATGATTTGGGCAGCTTTCTTCCCCTGGATCATCGCGGTGGGTTTCAGACGGATGCCATCCTGCGTTCCCATGGCATCGCGGTGAACATCCAATGTGACCTGGATGTCTGGATATTTTTCCAGATTTCGTTGGATGGTTTCGCCAGAGCGGTCGTAAGCACCGTTATAACTGGGGTAATCATGACAGGTGGTGTCATGAACCACGCCGAAGCCAGCAGCTTCCAGCTGTTTTTTGATTTCCTCACCTACTGCCACCACATTTTGAGAGTTGTCCTGTGTGCGGGAAGAACCCGCGAACGCCTCGGTTGTATGTGTGTGGTAAATAAGGATTTGGATGGTTCCGTCCTTTTTCATTTTAACCGCTGGTTCCTTGGCTAATTCAGCGCCAATGTCGATATCGTGATTTTGATTGGTATTTTTGACCCACATGTTTTCGTATTGAATGCCGGAATTGCTGATACTCAACTCTTTGACATTTCCAGTGATTGTTTCACTGACGGTACCTGAGGAAACGGAGGAGGAAGACGGTGTGCTGGAAGAACTGGCTGGTTCACTAGAAGAGATTGGGGCCTGGGAGGACGAGACAGCCGGTGTGCTGGCGACGGTATCCTCGGAAAAGTCTGTGCGAAACGCTTCTGCTGCACCACCCGGAAGGATGAATCCCGCCGCTGCGAGCGCGGCATCCCCCGCGTGCAGTTCCGGTAGGCGGGCTGCCGTACAGAATACTGCCACAGCGGCAAGCGCTGCAGAACAAAGCATCCGTCCATATTGTCGCCAATTTTTCATGTTTTGCATTCCCCCGCCATTCAACCGATTCGGCCCTGCTTTTGACGTACAAAAACCGTAGCCGTGCTTCTTAATGTGTATGCAGGTCCATAGAAATACAGACCTGTGGAAAAATGGGACATCTTGAAAAAAGCACAATTGGAGAAGAAGCGAGAGTGGGCGTGAATGGCGTCCCCCAGTTTGGAGAACTTTATGGGGTTAGCTGGCCAGGATGGAGAATTCCTCAACAGAAAGCGAGGGGTTTAAGGCGGTATTGATGGCCATGGCGACCATGCGTGCAGCGCGGGCAATGAGCAAATCGATCTCGCGCGGAGTAACCACCATATTTGCACCGCGCGGAGCAACCTTATCTTTAGGAGCGGCGTATCCAAGCAGATCAGCGGCAAGTGTGCCGGCGTCCACCACAGTAGGAACGCCAATTCCAACGACTGGGACGCCGAGCGTTTCCCGGCTGAGCTGGGGACGGGCGTTATTGACTCCGGAGCCGGGGGAGATGCCACTGGTACTGAGCTGGATGGTACATCCCAGGCGGCCTAAGCTGCGCGCTGCCAATGCATCGACTGCGATCACAGCGGCAGGCTGAAATTCTCGGGCCAGTGCGGACAGGAGCTCGCGGGTTTCGACTCCTGTACAGCCCAACACTCCTGTGCTGACCACTGCGACAGGGCGCAAGCCGTCAAGTCCTGTGACCCGTGCGATCTCTCCCCGGATGTGTCGCGTTGCGAGAACCTGTTCTGCGGTTTGCGGTCCCAAAGCATCCGGGGTGATCGCTCGATTGCCAAGACCTGCCACCAAAACAAGCCCTTTTTCTGGCAGAAGTGCACGGAGTTCATCGCGCAGTTGGTGCAGAAGTTCGTCCCCACTGTCGATATGGTCCGAAATGGCGGGGACCTCCAACGTGATATATTCCGCGCCGTTTTCTCGTATGCGTGTAATTGTACAATTCTTCTTTTTCTCTACCCGCTGGCTTGCTGGCTCCGTATATTCCAGCGCAAGGTCGGTACGGTATTCCATATACATTTCTCCCTTTTGTGATTTCGTAGAAAGGCGCTGCTTTTTCAGAAAAAGCTTGATTTTTTGGAACCTTAATGGTAGAATAAAAACTACATGACAGCACCAAAGGAGGTGGAACTATGCCGAATATTAAATCTGCTAAGAAGCGCGTGAAGGTGACTGCTACAAAGACGCTTATCAATAAAGCATTCAACTCCAGCCTGAAGACGGAGATCAAAAAAGCAAACCTTGCAGTAGAGACCGGTGCGGAAAATAAGGCTGAGGCCGTCCGTGTTGCGGTGAAGAAGATCGATCAGGCGGCTGCAAAGGGCATTCTGCATAAGAACGCAGCTGCGAGAAAGAAGTCCGCTCTCGTTCGCAAGCTGAACGGTGCGCAGGCTTAAGTCGAATACGCGAGGAAAAGCTGAAAGCAGAGCATATGCTCTGCTTTTTCTCATATTGCATGGGAAATCATTTCCAAGGGGAATTTCATTTGACTTTTTGTAGGAAAACGGTTATCATATAGATAACAATTTGGTTGTATCAACAAGCTCCTCGCCGCGGCGGCGTTCCCCGGCCTGCCGGGCTTGTATTTACAAATGGAGGTGCTCGCATTGAAAAAAGGAAATAACTTTGCTGTTTTTATTACAATTGTTTCTGCTCTTGCAGCTGTAGCCGCTGCTGCTGTGGCTGTTGTCCTCTTTTTTGAAAAGAAGCGGAAGGACGAAGAGGAGCTTGAGCACTATTTGGATTGCTCCATTCAGTGAGGACGGAGATTTTCTTCCGTATGGACGGGAAAGGATACGGGCAGGTATGCTACCTGCCCGTTTTATTTTTGTGTCTTTTCCGGAATTTCCGCCACCGTTCAATGTCGCGGCGTGTTTTTTCATAGATATGCTTCAAAAGCTTGTACAAAAGCATGCCGATAAAGCGTCCCTGTAGGATGCGAAGTCCACGGTACGCATATTTCCCATATCGGACATACCGATTAGCTCTTATCTCCGGGTTTTGAAAATATCGCAGCGAGATAGCCAAAGAATACTGCGGCGGCAATTCCCGCTGCGCCCGCCGTCAGTCCGCCGGTAAATATCCCCAGGAATCCTTTTTCCCGGATTGCTTCCAGGGTTCCCTTTGCCATATTGTAGCCAAATCCCGTCAGGGGAACTGTGGCGCCTGCACCTGCAAAATCGACCAAAGGCTCATAGAGGCCAAGCCCACCCAGAACAACCCCAAGCGTAACAAACAGGACCAAAATACGGGCTGGAGTCAGCTTGGTGTAATCGATTAACAGCTGACCGACGACGCAGATCGCTCCGCCGACAACGAATGCCCAAACATATTCCATATGTTTCACCTCATGGATTAGTATGAGGAAAGGGCTGCCATTTTATGCAAAATGTGATTGGATTGCTGCCTAGAAAAAAAGGCTAAAGCGTACGGCATGGAACGTTTTGAAATCAATGAGAGTGACCGGGGAATAGCTTTTGAAAAATTTTCTTTGTACCGGTGGTATTCCTTATAAATGGAAAGGGAGGGACTCTGTATGAAAAAGGCAATATGCACCGCGGTTTTGTTAGGAGCCTGTGCAGCACTCATTGGCTGCACGATAACTTCTCTGCAAGGACCGGAAACGGTTTCTCATCGAATTGAAACATCCACATCCTTGGTACAGCCTTCTTCTGAAGAGGAGGAGAAGGTGACAGATGGTTTTTCGCTTTCTGTGCAGGAAGGAACGATTCTGCCCGCCCCGAAGAAAATTGTAATCATCATCAATAATGGGACGGAAAAGGAAGTCGGATATGGGGAGAACTATTGGTTGGAACGTCAGACAGGCAATGGCCAATGGGAGAAGCTAGACTATTTACCGGATGCTGCCTGGCATGACATCGGAATTCTGGCGAATCCTCACTCCCGCAGCGAACACCGGATTCATCCGGTCAATTTCTATGGGGCAGATGCCCTTTCGCCGGGGCACTATCGCTATGGCAATACGTTTGACGGCGAAATATATTATGCAGAGTTTGATATTGTCGCGTCCTAAGATGTTTCGAGAATACATTTGTAATAATTGGTCTTTTGTTTCGAATACTTCTCATGAAAACGAATCCATTATGCATGGATTTTTGAACGATCGAATGAATAAAGAAACAGGTGATTGTCATGAAAAGGATTTGTGTGTTATGATATTTTATCAAAGAAGGCTGTAACAAAGACCTGAATTGGCTCAAGAGTAGGAAGATTTAAGGAGTAATGACAGAATGGAACGTTTTCCCAAAGTGTCGATCATCATTCCAGTTTACAATGTAGAGCAATATTTATCAGAATGTTTGGATAGTGTCGTTAATCAGACATTAGTAAATATCGAAATTATTTGTGTGAATGATGGTTCTACCGATTGTTCAGACGAAATTTTGGAGCGCTATGCAAGGAAAGATAACCGTATCACGGTTATAAATCAAAAAAATGGTGGACTTTCTGCTGCACGGAATAAAGGACTGGATTATGCGAAGGGGGAGTACATTTATTTTTTGGATAGCGATGATTTCATAGAATTCGATGCTTTGGAATCTTTGACAGCGCGGGCAGATGAAATGCACTTAGATATTTTATTTTTTGATGCAGATGCAGTTTTTGAGTCGAAAAAATGGAAAAAAGAGAAGATTATTTATTCGACTTATTATAAAAGAAAGCATACCTATAAAAAAATATATAGTGGCATAGAATTATTTCAAAAAATGTCGAAAAATAACGAATATAGATCGTCTCCTTGTTTGATGTTGCTAAAATCTGACTTTTTAAGGGCATTTGATATTCGTTTTGTTGAAGGCATCATTCATGAGGACAATATTTTTACCTTTTCTTGTGTGTGTGCAGCAGCAAAAGCGAGCCATATATCGAACTGTTACTATCATAGGCGGGTAAGAGAATCTTCTATTATGACAAAGCCGGAAACAGCTGAGAATCTAAAGGGTTATCTTTATTGTGTAATCGAGATGCTCCGCGAAATTCAGGGGAATTCTTTTCCAAAAGACATAGAAGTAGAGATAGAAAAAGTAATCCTCTCCATGTGGGATGCAGTGGTTCGCATTCAAAAAAAGTTACCTGTCGAGCAATTGCGCTCATTACAGGAGACACAGAATCTCTATGATCAAATCTTGTTTGAACTATATTTAAGCATGTTTTCGCGTAGAAATAGGGAAGGTCATATTATAGAGAATGATACACCCATAATTTCTGTAATTATTCCTGTATATAATGCGCAACGTTACTTGTGGGAATGTTTAGATAGTGTTTTAAATCAAACATTAGATCAGATAGAAGTAATTTGCATTGACGATGGTTCAACCGATTTTTCTCATGAAATATTAGAGCAATATGCAGGACAAGATTCAAGGGTAAAGTTATTTTCGCAGCAAAATTGTGGAGTAGGAGTTGCAAGAAACAGAGGAATAGAGGAAGCAAACGGGAAATATTTGTTTTTTATGGATGCAGATGACTTTATTGATGCAGATTTATTGAAAGATGCACATGAAAGAGCGGAAAGTGTCGACGCAGATATAGTTTTATTTCCTATTGATACGTACGACCAGATAACGCACTTACGGTCACCACGCCCATGGATGCTTGAAGAAAAGCTTTTGCCTAAGAAAAGCTTTTTCTCATGGAAAGACATTCCAGACCATATTTTTAATATTACCTCACCGGGGGCGTGCAATAAATTATGTAAATCGGAATTTGTTAAAAAGAATCGTTTAAAATTTGCAGAATTTCTTCATTCGGAAGATGTTGTTTTTACATTACCTGCATTAGCTTTAGCTGAACGTATTACAACATCATCTATGAGGTTCAAATACTATTATAGGAAAAATGTTCCAACAAGCTTAGAGACAGTCCCAAATTGTACCCCACTGATATTTATGGATGCTTTTTTGAGGGTTAAGGAAATTTTAATAAGCGCGGGAATATATTCTCATATTCGCAAAAGTTTCTCCAACTGTGTCTTATCTAGCTGTATTTATGAATTAGAGAAGCAAAAAGATTATGAAAGTTACAAACAGGTATTATGTTTACTAAAAGAGAAGGCTTTTTCAGAGTTTGATATAGAACTTATGAAGAAGGATGACTTTTTATCTCCATATTTGTTTAGTAAATATATGGATTTAAGTAAGTCCAATAAAAGTGAAAAGCTTTATAAGAATAATTTGAAAAAGTCGATGAACGACCTTAATTCAAATGACGCAGGGGCGTTAGAACTAGAACACCCTAAGGTATCGGTTATTATACCGGTTTATAATGCCGAACGCTATCTGTGGGAGTGCTTAGACAGCTTGTTGCGTCAGACGATGACAGATTTTGAAATTATCTGTGTGGACGATGGTTCTACGGATCACTCTTATGCAATTTTACAAGAATATGCAAAGAAAGACAAAAGATTTATAATTCTTCAGCAGCAGAACCAATATGCAGGAGTTGCCCGAAACCGAGGAATGGAGGTTGCTAAAGGAGAGTATTACCTTTTTTTGGATGCAGACGACTTTTTTGAGCCAGAACTTTTAGCTCATACTTATGCGTATGCCTGTGCAACGGAAGCGGATATATGTGTTTATCCTGTTAGAAAGTATGATAATGTAACAAGAGAATTTTCTCCGATGCCTTGGACTTGTGTGACAGATATTTGCCAACGTGAAAAGACATTCTCTCGAAAAACAAATCCAAAAGAAATTTTTCAGTTTACATCCCCTGCACCATGGAACAAACTATTCTGTAGAAGATTTATTGAACGGCACAATCTTCATTTTCAGAATACAAGAAGTGCAAATGATCTAGCGTTTGTAATGACAGCATTAGCACTGGCGGATAGGATTTCAATTTTAGATGAGAGTCTTTTAAACTACCGTAGAAATGTGAGTACTACTTTACAAGCAACACAAAGCAAAGAACCTTTTGCTTTTTATAAAGCTCTTATTCGGCTTAAGGAGAACCTGCAGACATTAAATATCTATCAGGAGTTGGAGCAGGGATATATCAATTTGGCAATGGGGACTTGTATTTATAATTTGGGAACGATGTACGAAAAGGAAGCGTTCATTCAAGTATATTCCTTCCTGAAAGAAAAGGGATTTTACGAGTTAGATATTATGGATAAAGAACAAAGTTACTTCTTTAACCAGTGGCAATATAGCCAACTAAAAAAAATAATTGACTTGTCTGTTGAAGAGTATATTTCTCAGCAGCATTTGTTTAAACAACCCACACCTTCTACTAGTAGAAGTCGTTCTGTGCTATCTTACGACCCATTAGAGGAACTGCAAGCAATTCGTGCGTCGTGGTCCTTCCGTATTGGCCAGGCAATTACTTGGATACCGCGCAAAATTAGAGGGATTCTTCGCTGCTATCGTGAGCATGGAATGTCCTATACGCTCAATTGTATACGTGTAAGCCTGTTTGGAAGATAAGTCCTTTTCGTTGTTAAGGAAAATTTAGCAGCTGCGGTTATACCTTGTGCTGGAAGTTCGGCTGTTGCTGTGATATAATCTATCCGTGTATTTTAATAGGAAATGGAAACGGGTGATTCATTTGTCAATACCACGCGAACGAATCCGCAATTTTAGTATTATTGCCCACATCGATCACGGCAAGAGTACGTTGGCGGATCGCATATTGGAGCAGACGAAATCAGTCGCGCTGCGCGACATGGAAGATCAGATTTTGGACGACATGGACTTGGAGAGAGAGCGTGGAATCACGATCAAAGCCCATGCAGTTACATTGGTATATCACGCAAAGGACGATCAGGACTATGTGTTCAATCTGATCGATACGCCTGGTCATGTGGACTTTAACTATGAGGTATCGCGCTCTCTGGCAGCATGTGAAGGAGCGGTCTTGGTGGTGGATGCCTCACAGGGGATTGAGGCCCAGACTCTGGCCAACACCTATTTGGCAGTGGATGCGGGATTGGAGATTGTGCCAGTTATCAATAAGATCGATTTACCGAGTGCCCAGCCAGAACATGTGCGGCAGGAGATTGAGGACGTGATCGGTATTCCAGCGGATGAGGCTCCTTGTATTTCGGCAAAGATGGGGACCAATATCGGCGCGGTGATGGAACAAATCGTCAAGCAGGTTCCACCGCCCGAGGGCGAGGAAGACGCCCCTCTGCGCGCATTGATCTTCGATTCCTACTACGATGCCTATAAGGGCGTCATCGCGCATGTGCGCATCAAGGATGGGACGGTTCACCCCGGCGATACCATCCGTATGATGAGTGTAGGCAGTGAGTTTACGGTAGTGGAATGCGGCTACATGCGCGCCACCAGTTTTGAACCGATGGACTGTCTGCGCGCAGGCGAGGTTGGTTATATTGCGGCATCGATCAAGGCGGTCCGTGAAGCGCGTGTCGGGGACACCATTACCCGGGCGGACAATCCGGCAAAGGAGCCATTGCCGGGATACCGTGCAGTACAGCCCATGGTGTTCTGTGGGATCTATCCCGCGGATGGAGCGAAATATCCGGATCTGCGGGATGCGCTGGAGAAATTGCAGCTCAACGACGCGGCGCTCTCCTTTGAGCCGGAGACCTCCATCGCGCTGGGCTTTGGATTCCGCTGTGGTTTTTTGGGGCTTTTGCATATGGAGATTATCCAGGAGCGCCTGGAACGGGAATACAATTTGGACATTATTACGACTGCGCCAAGCGTTGTCTACCATATCACAAAGACGGACGGAGAGATGATCGCGATCGACAACCCGACCAATTATCCGGACCCATCGTTGATAGCGCAGGCGGAGGAACCGATCACCAATGCCCATATCTATACCCCGAAGGAATACGTGGGCAATATTATGGATCTTTGTCAGGAACGCCGCGGTATTTTTAAGGACATGAATTATATTGACACAGACCGTGTGGATATTCACTATGAGTTGCCTCTCAATGAGATCATTTACGACTTTTTCGACGCGCTGAAATCGCGTACGCGCGGTTATGCCAGCTTTGACTATGAGCTGGCCGGTTACCAAAAGAGCAACCTAGTCAAACTGGACATCATGCTCAATGGCGAAGTCGTGGATGCATTGTCGTTTATCATTCATGCGGACAAGGCATATCCCCGTGCACGCAAAATGGCAGAAAAGCTGCGCGAAAAAATTCCGCGCCAGCTCTTCGAAGTGCCGATTCAAGCTTGCGTGGGGGGACGGATTATTGCCCGTGAAACGGTCAAAGCGCTGCGCAAGGATGTTTTGGCGAAATGTTATGGCGGCGACATTAGCAGAAAGAAGAAGCTGCTCGAGAAGCAGAAGGAAGGTAAGAAGCGCATGCGCCAGCTGGGAACCGTCGAGGTCCCGCAGGAAGCGTTTATGAGTGTGCTGAAACTGGATGAGTAAGATTGGGCTGTATTTGCATGTGCCGTTTTGTGAAAAGAAATGTCCCTATTGTGATTTCTATTCCATACATGCCTCTGAGGAATGGTTAAATTTATATACGGATTGTATGATTAAAAGAATGCAATACAATTCGTTTAAATTAGGCCGTTTGGCGGACACTCTCTATTTTGGGGGAGGCACGCCCAGTTTATTGAGGGGAACCCGGATAGCGCGTCTGATAAAACAAGCGAAAATTTCCTTTGGCTTGCAGGATGCGGAGATAACCGCAGAGGTCAATCCCGGTATCGACCTGGACGATTTTTTACAGGGCTTTCGGGCAGAGGGGGGCAATCGCCTATCGATCGGGATGCAGTCGGCGGATGACCGGGAACTCAAGCTCTTGGGCAGGCGGCACACGTTTGCACAGGTGGTACAGGCTGTAGAGACTGCGCGTAGAGTAGGCATCGACAACCTTTCCCTGGATCTAATGCTTGGTATCCCTGGCCAAACGGTGGAAAGCGCCAAGCGTTCGGCGGCCGTTTGTGCCGAGTTAGGAGTGCCGCATGTGTCGGCCTACCTCTTGAAAATTGAGCCAAACACGGCCTTTTATCAGCGCAGAGAGCAGCTGCAATTGCCGGACGAAGAAGAGGCATGTACTCTGTATGAAGCGGTCTGTGACGAATTGGAGCGGCATGGTTTAAGACAATACGAAATCTCCAATTTTGCCAAGCCGGGCTTTGAGAGCCGTCACAATCTGAAATATTGGCATTGTGAAGAATATCTGGGACTTGGCCCTGCAGCACACTCCTTCTTAAGTGGAAAGCGTTTTTATGAAACGCGCGATCTTCGCGCATTTTTAGCTGGACAACCGCCCATAGAGGACGTAGACGCCGAGATACCTGCGGGGAGTCCGGAAGAATACGCCATGTTGGCACTCCGATTAACAGAGGGATTGCAGGATCAAAAATACAGCGCACGCTTTGGAATTTCCCTCCCAACGCGTTGGAAACGCAGTGCGCAGAACTATACACATGCAGGTCTGACAGAATGTTGGCCGGGAGGGTTCCGATTTACCCGAAAAGGTTTTTTAGTTTCGAATGCTCTGCTTGCAAAAATTTTATACGAATCGTAATATTATATATAATAATACAAATAGAATATTCTGTTGTTGGCGTATGCCCTTTTTGTATGGAAACTTTAAAAGGAGAGCGTTCCAATTGAGGGAGTCCTTTTGGCGGTAATTTCGGATGCTTGTTTGATTGTTCAGGCCAATGATACACCCTTTGGCGATTGGAAAATGGGCATATCGCCTGTTATACAGCGGATCATTCGTTCATCCTGAGATTTTTAAATCTTTTGGATGATGGAAAGTGGAAGAGAAGAAAAGGCCCTGCATCCGGTGTAGAACACTGGATGCAGGGCCTTTTTTAGACAATTTAGGGTTTCCCTCTGTACCGATTTTATCAGACACCATGCTTTCTTGGGGAACCGCCAAACCGTCTATTTACTTCTTGAGGATTCTCTTTAAATAGGCTACGTCCAGCAGGTTCACGGTCTCGAAATTTCCTTTATAAAACACGGCCCAATTATTGAATACACAGGGCAATTCCTTTGCTTTTTGTAATGTATCGACCTGAATAAACGATACAGGTACGTCATTCGCTGCGCAGTACTGCCGAATGGTCTCCACGCTTTGATGGATATAGGGACACTGCATATCATAGTAAATGGTTAATTCCTGATTTGCAATTTTCCCAATTTTTGCATTTGGGGCGAATCGCGGTGTTGTTCCATCAAAAGAACACGCAAGCAGTTCATAGCCTGGATCGGCCGTATCAACGCACTCAAAGCCAAATTCTTTTGCAAATGCTTGATCGGAAAGCCAGGTCTTTTGCCTTTTTGCGCCGAGCATACAAATGCCGGATTTTCCCTTCTCTTTGGCATCCGCGAAACAATACTCCATCAGCGCTTTCCCATACCCTTTTCCTTTGTAGCTGCCAGAAACCCACAAGCAATATAGGTAATAGTAGTTGTCGCCAACTACAGGAACCCAAGCGGTTTCGAGAGGCGCATATTCGATAAAGACGGTTGCCTTTTCGTTCAACTTCCGAAAGACATGACCCTCTGGAAGCCGGTCTGAAAGCCATTGTCTCTTTGCTTCCACCCCCGGATGGGGCTTCCTGCTGCGAATGATACAGCACAAATGCTCGTGTAATAGGTTTTCGGATGTTAAATTTATAAACTCTGTATCCATATGGACCTCTTTTCTCCATGGTTCTGGTGAGTACGATCCCTTGCTGTGGTCTCACTATTTTGAGAAGAATCCAATACTTCGGAAGAGTGGTACACTCTTTAATCAAAGAATCTGCCTGCTGAGGAAAGAAAACAATGGAAAGTCGATGCATTTACTTGGAATCAATCCTTGTAGGAGCGACTCTTTTATCCATCCTCTTGAATAGAACAAAACCAGGACAGGGGACAAAGAGGCCCTGTCCTGGTCTGGTTATGCTTTTTTATCGTCGAACATCTCTTTAATTTTGTCGAAAAAGCCTTTGCGTTTTTGGTAGTTTTTCTCTTCCGCGCAGCTATCAAATTCTTGTAAAAGTTGCTTCTGCTTTTGAGAGAGATTTTTGGGGACTTCGATGGTCATCCGGACATATTGATCTCCCCGGCCCCTGCCGTTGATATGGGGGATTCCCTTTCCTTTGAGTTTAAACACATCCCCGGGTTGTGTGCCCTCACGCACTTGGTAGCTTACACGTCCGTCAATGGTCGGTACGGTTACCTCAGCACCGAGTGCCGCTTGCGTAAATGTGATCGGCATTTCACACCATACATCGTCCCCGCGGCGCTCAAAGATCGGATGCGGCCGCACATTTACATAGACATGTAAATCGCCGCTAGGGCCGCCGTTTGCACCTGCATTGCCTTGTCCGGAAACATTGAGCATCTGGTCATTGTCAACACCGGCGGGAATGTTGATCTCGATCGTCTTTTGTTTGCGCACGCGTCCGCTGCCGTTGCAAGTGTGGCAGGGAGATTCGATCACGCGGCCAGTACCGCCGCAGCGGTCACAGGTCCGCGCGGTCTGTACCACGCCAAACGGCGTACGCTGGTTGATGCGTACCTGTCCCGTACCGCCGCACTGGGGGCAGGATGCTGGACTAGTTCCCTTCGCGGCGCCTGTGCCGCCGCAGTCCGGACACGACTCGATTTTGTTGAAGGAAATGGTTTTTTTACAACCCTTTGCAGCTTCCTCGAAGCTGATGTTGACGACTCCTTCCGTATCGCTGCCGCGGCGCGGCGCATTTGGATTGGCGCGGCGCGCGCCGCCGCCAAAGCCGCCAAAAAAGCTGTTGAAAATATCCCCCAAGTCGATGTCGCCGGTGAACGGGCTGCCGGCTGCACCGCCACCGAAGTTGGGGTCCACCCCGGCATGGCCGAACTGGTCGTACCGGGCCCTTTTATCTTTGTCCGAGAGTACCTCATACGCCTCATTGACTTCTTTAAATTTTGCCTCCGCCTCTTTGTCCCCCGGATTGAGATCCGGGTGATATTTTTTTGCCAATTTGCGGTAGGCTTTTTTTATTTCGTCTTCGGTGGCGTTCTTTGGCACACCCATCACTTCATAAAAATCCCTTTTATCGGCCACACCTATCACTCCTACAAATGCGCAAGCCGCCTCAGCTCTGTCTGGAAATCTTTGCCCACGCGAACTCTCATTTTTATGCGGCACAGCCGCGTTCTCTATCCTATCAGGTTTTCCGCCTGTTGTAAATCACTTTTAGAGAAAATCCACTTCGCCATTTTACGGGTGAAAGCTGTTGTGGGTATCATCCACACCCACAACAGCCTTACCATCGTTTATCAGGAACGAATACTGCCATGCAGTACGCCCGAAAGTTTATTTATTGTTGTTGTCATCGACGTCCTTGTACTCTGCGTCATAGACCGGATTGCCGTTTGTATCCTGCGCCGGGGCCCCCGCATTATCTGCCGGCTGGCCGCCTTGCGGTGCAGCTGCCTTATACAGCTTTTCGGAAACGGCATACAAAGCTTTTTGCAGTTCTTCTGTACGGCTCTTGATATCCGCGACATCATTGCCGGAAACCGCCTGCTTCAGCGCATTGGACTTTGCTTCCAGGTCGCTCTTGTCAGAGGCGTCCATCTTATCGCCGCTGTCCTTTATCAGTTTTTCGACCGAGTAGCAGAGATTCTCCGCCTCGTTCTTTGTATCGACCTCTTCGCGGCGCTTTTTATCCTCTGCGGCATACTTTTCCGCATCCTTGACAGCCTTATCGATGTCGTCCTTGCTCATATTGGAACTGGAAGAAATCGTGATGTGCTGCTCTTTGCCGGTTGCAAGGTCCTTTGCAGAAACGTTGACGATGCCGTTTGCATCGATGTCGAACGTGACCTCGATCTGGGGGATGCCGCGCGGTGCGGGTGCAATGCCGTCCAACTTGAACAGCCCCAACTGCTTGTTATCGCGCGCGAATTCACGTTCACCCTGCAGTACGTTGACTTCGACCTGTGTCTGGCCATCCGCAGCCGTGGAGAAGATCTGGCTCTTCTTAGTCGGGATGGTGGTATTGCGCTCGATTACCTTCGTCATGACGCCGCCCATGGTCTCAACGCCGAGGGACAGGGGCGTGACATCCAGCAACAACAAGCCTTCGACTTCGCCGCCGAGCACGCCTGCCTGCAATGCAGCGCCAATGGCAACGCATTCATCCGGGTTGATGCCCTTGAACGGCTCCTTGCCAGTCAGCTTCTTAACCTCTTCCTGAACAGCCGGGATTCTGGAAGAACCGCCGACGAGCAGAACCTTGCTGATCTGGCTGAACTGCAAACCGGCATCCTGCATAGCCTGACGAACCGGGCCAATGGTCTTTTCTACGAGGTCAGCGGTCAGTTCATTGAACTTTGCGCGGGTCAACGTCATATCGAGATGCTTTGGACCGGTGGCATCGGCGGTGATAAACGGCAGGTTGATTTGGCTCGAAGTCATGCCGGACAGTTCGATCTTTGCCTTTTCTGCCGCTTCCTTCAGTCTCTGCATCGCCATCTTGTCGCCGGAGAGATCAATTCCGCTCTCCTGTTTAAAGGAGCTGACCATCCAATCGATGATGCGCTTATCAAAATCGTCGCCGCCCAAGCGGTTGTTGCCAGCAGTTGCAAGAACCTCCTGAACACCGTCGCCCATCTCGATGATGGAAACGTCGAATGTACCGCCGCCGAGGTCATACACCATGATCTTCTGCTCTTCGCCCTTGTCGATGCCATAGGACAGAGCAGCTGCGGTCGGTTCATTGATAATGCGCTTTACATCAAGACCGGCAATCTTGCCGGCATCTTTTGTAGCCTGACGCTGTGCGTCGGTGAAGTATGCCGGAACAGTGATAACCGCAGAGGTGACCGTTTCGCCCAGATAGGCCTCTGCATCTGCCTTCAGCTTTTGCAAAATCATTGCAGAAATTTCCTGCGGGGTGTAGCTCTTGTCGTCGATAGCCACTTTATAGTTGGAACCCATCTCTCTCTTGATGGAAGAAATGGTGCGGTCTGGATTCGTGATCGCTTGGCGCTTTGCCACCTGACCCACCATGCGCTCGCCAGTTTTGGAGAATGCCACTACGGACGGCGTTGTACGCGCCCCTTCTGCGTTGGCAATTACGACCGGCTCGCCGCCCTCAATTACGGCTACGCAGGAATTTGTTGTACCAAGGTCAATACCAATTGTCTTACTCATAATCTATACCTCCAGTTTTGATTCGGTTGTTTTCGTCAGTAATTTATATTTGGAAAGGGGATTGCGGGATGGCGAACCGCTCAGTTTGCAACCACGACCGTTGCATGCCGGACGACTTTGTCGCCGATCTTATATCCCTTCTGATAAACCTGTGCGACCACATTTTCCGCTGCGCTCTCGTCATCGATGTGCGATACAGCATTGTGTAACTCCGGGTTGAACGCCTCCCCTGCGACGCCCATCTCGGCCACGCCTAGCTTTTCCAGTGCCCTTTTCAGCTGTGTCTGGACCATTTCAACGCCCTTGCGCAGATCTTCGACACTGCACTCCTGTTGCTCGAGCGCGCGCTCCAGATTGTCTGCCACCGGCAGAAATTCCAGCACCGCTGCGGCTGTCGCGTCGGAATAAATCGCCGCTTTTTCACGCTCGGTCCGCTTGCGGAAATTGTCATATTCCGCTGCGGTGCGCAAAAATTGATCTTTTTGCTTTTTCAGGGCCTCCTCTGCTTCTTCAAGCTTTTTCTGCATCGCTTCTTTCTCTGCTTTGGCCTTTTTGCCGCCAAAGCCTCCTTTGTCCTTTTTGTCTGCCTTTTCCGCTTGTTCGGAAGCCTCCGGTTCCGCGCTCGCCTGCGGTTCAGTTCCGGCCTCTGTCTGCGGATTCTTTTCCTCCGTATTCAACTGCCCGGACCCTCCTTCGTTTTAAATTGCGCCTTTTGCGCTCTATCATGATTAAGCATTATAATCCATCAATTCGGTAAGCATTTTTCCCACTGCATCGGATAGATACTCCATGTGGGAGATCACCTTGGCATAATTCATGCGCATGGGACCGATGATCGCCAGCGCACCAGCATCTTTGCCTCCAACGGTATAGCGGGAGATCACCACACTGGAATCTTTCAATTCCGGCCGGCCGGTCTCATCGCCGATCAGTACCTTCACACTCTTGCTCCGCTGTTCCAACAGACGGTTCAATTCATCTGCCCGTGCCAAAAAATCCATCATCCGGCGCGCCGTAAGGGAAAGTTCTGGATAAAAAAGGAGATTCGTCTGTCCCTCCATACAGATTTCCGCCTGCATGGAATCCCGAGCGACATCGAGAACAGCCATGAACGCAGAGGACATCAGGATCGCCATTTCTCCCATCGAGGCCGCCATATTTTGAATAAAGGCGGGCGTTACCTCTGAAACGGGCATTCCAGCCAACCGCTCATTAAACACCCGGAAAAACACCCGTAAGATTTCTTGGGACAGATCAAAATCGCAATGGAATACGCACGTTTTCATGGTCCCAGCAGAGGTCATCAAAATAACCATCGCTGTCCGGCGACTCGTCTGTACGAACTGAATCGCGCGGATATTGGCGCCACGCCCGCTCGGCGTAGTTGACACTGCGGCAAACCGCGTAGCGGCTGCCAGAACTCTGGAGACGCCGTCCAGCAACTTTTCCGGGTCATAGGCGCTGGAGAGCAGCTGGCTGTCCAGGAAACGCTTCTCCTCGCGGGTGACGGGCTTTCTTTTCATCAGGGTGTCGATATAAACTCGATACCCCATCTGTGTGGGCACTCTGCCCGCCGAGGTGTGCGGTTGGTCCAAAAGTCCCATTTCGGCCAAATCGCTCATTTCATTGCGAACAGTGGCAGAAGAGACCGCAAAGTCTAGGTTGTCACAAAGCGCCTTTGAACCGACTGGCTCGCCGGTAGAAACATACAATTCGACGACTGCTGCCAGGATTTTTTTCTTCCGTTCGCTGAGTTCCAACCTTCCCACCTCTTTTATTTAGGTTTTAGTTTTAGCACTCTTTTAGATCGAGTGCTAACTCTAGTTATTAATTTATCATTACTTTGCCCGATTGTCAATAAGATAAATGTAAATTAATTATGAATCTGCCAAGAGAAAACCAAACAATTTGCGCAAAAATCGGAAAAGAGGAAGGCAAGATATGCTCTTTGCAATTTTGGGCGTCTTCCGAGCAGCCTTTTGGTACGGTTTTCCCTACACAATATAGAAGGAACCCCTCTTGACCTGGCAGAACCCTTTGAGCGGTTCCATCGATAGAGCGATTGCTTGGATTCTGCTTTATCCTGGGGTACATGAACAAACAGGTCGAATCGTTTCTGACGGTGGATTTCCAGTGGATATTTGAGATGGTATATTTTATTGGTATTGTGTTCGTTTGAAATAAGTTTGATTCAGCTGATTCTCTCACGGATCCAATGGCGGCCAGTGAGAGAATCAGCCCCTCTCAATGAACTTGTTTTGGCAAGAACTCTGTTACAGCTGATTGGAAAGGAGAATTTCCTACATTGAGAGGTCTTTACCTATGGCCTGTGCTTACCAGAACGGTACAATTGTTTTTGATCGAAAGACACTGTATAAAAAGCAGGCTGTCCACTTTCCAGAGTTTCCCGAAAAGCAAGGAAAATCGAGAGGGATTTCCTATAATTTTGCCTGGACAAACTCTTGCTAAAATTCGGAAAATGGCCTATAATCAACATGTATGGTGGTTAAACCAAGGAAACTTGAAACCGAAAGGAGTACCGATATGAATTATTCCCATGAAGTGGAAAACATGTGTCCTGTAGCCAAAGGTCCCCATCACGGTCCCGCACCCATCCCGGAGGAGGGCAAGTGGGTAAAAGCCTACGAGATCAAAGACATCTCCGGCCTGTCCCATGGTGTGGGCTGGTGTGCACCGCAGCAGGGCGCTTGCAAATTGACCCTGAATGTAAAAGATGGCATTGTGCAGGAGGCTTTGGTGGAAACCCTGGGCTGCTCCGGCATGACCCATTCTGCCGCTATGGCAGCAGAAATTCTCCCGGGTAAGACTCTGTTGGAGTGCTTGAATACCGACCTCGTTTGCGATGCAATCAACGTCGCAATGCGCGAGATCTTTAAGCAGCTGGCCTATGGCCGCAGCCAGACCGCGTTCTCCGAGGATGGTTTGCCGATCGGCGCAAGCCTGGAAGACTTGGGCAAGGGCCTGCGTTCCCAGGTTGGCACTATGTTCAGCACGGGTGCAAAGGGCGTCCGCTACATGGAGATGGCCGAAGGCTATGTTCTCAAGACCGCTCTGGACGAAAACAATGAGGTCATCGGCTATCAGTTTGTCAAACTTGGCAAGATGATGGAAGATATCCGCCACGGTGTGGACCCGAAGACTGCTTATGAGCAGAATATCGGCCAATATGGCCGCTTTGACGGCGCGGCGAAGTACATCGATCCGCGTGAAGAATAATTCGGCAGGGAACATACCGAACTTTCCAAATCAGGCGTATCCCAACTGGGGGATCGCTGAAGAAAGCAGAATAAAGGAGGACAACTTACATGGCTAACGATGTCAAGTTTGAAGGTAAAGAAAGAAGAATGCCCAAAATCGAAAAGTGCCTTGCCGAGTATGGCCTTGCCAGCCTCGAAGATGCGCGCGACCTTTGCCTGAGCAAAGGAATCGATGTGGATAAAATTGTCAAGGGTGTACAGCCCATTGCGTTTGAGAACGCCAGCTGGGCGTATACATTGGGTTGCGCAGTTGCTCTGAAGAAGGGTTGCGCTTCCGCCGCAGATGCTGCAGAGTCAATCGGCATTGGCTTGCAGGCATTCTGCATCCCGGGTTCTGTTGCAGAGAACCGTAAGGTTGGTCTGGGCCACGGCAACTTGGGCGCACGGTTGCTCCGCGACGAAACCAAGTGCTTTGCATTCCTCGCGGGTCACGAGTCTTTTGCTGCGGCAGAAGGTGCAATCGGCATTGCCAAGACGGCAAACCGTGCCCGTAAAGAGCCGCTCCGCATTATCCTGAATGGCTTGGGCAAGGATGCTGCATACATCATTTCCAGAATCAATGGTTTCACCTATGTGAAGACCGATTACGACTTCTTCAACGACGAGTTGACCGTTGTGGAGGAAAAGGCATTCTCCGAGGGCGAGCGTGCGGCAGTCAAGTGCTACGGCGCAAATGACGTCCTCGAAGGTGTTGCGATTATGAAGAAGGAGGGTGTGGACGTCTCCATCACCGGTAACTCCACCAACCCGACCCGCTTCCAGCATTTGGTTGCTGGTACTTATAAGAAATGGGCAATCGAGAATAACCGTCCGTATTTCTCCGTTGCTTCCGGCGGCGGCACAGGCCGTACCCTGCATCCGGACAATATGGCGGCTGGCCCGGCTTCCTATGGCTTGACCGACTCTATGGGCCGTATGCATGGCGATGCACAGTTCGCAGGTTCTTCTTCTGTTCCGGCGCACGTCGAGATGATGGGCTTGATCGGAATGGGCAACAACCCGATGGTTGGTGCGACTGTGGCATGTGCAGTTGCCGTATATGAGGCCTGCAAATAATTGGACAATCGGGTTGCCAGATAGTCCGGCAAGCCTGATTGAGAGAGTAATATAAAAAATGTTCAAAGCTCCCGCAGATGGGCGGGACGCTTGCCAGCACGCTGCGGCGTGCTGGCTCCGGCCGCAAAGCGTCCGGGAAGGCGGTTCATACCGCCTTTTAGCGTCCCGTTTGCCGGGGGCTTTTTCTCTTTTATAAGATCCCATTCGGTTTTATGTTTCGGTTAGAAACAAAAGATATTTCAGTGAACTCTTTATGCTTATAAAGCGGCACCGGGAAGGAATCCTTCTGTGCAGGCTGGCGGAGGCGTAATCGAGCGCCATTTGGTTACGGCCCCACTTCGAAATAAACAGAGGAATACAATATTATAATGTAGGCGTTTTTGGAAGAATGCCATGTTGATTTGGCAAATTGTTTCAGGAACAAACATCTCAATATATCGAAATCAATATTTTTAACAGGGACAGCCACCGCAAAAGGCGGGGTATCCCTATCGCTATTAAACGAACGGATATTTGTAATAGGGATAGAAGTGGTAAAGCGACAGCCACAAAAGGCGGGGCCCCTATCGCTATTAAACGAACGGATATTTGTAATAGGAATAGAAGTGGTAAAACGACGGCCACAAAAGGCGGGGCCCCTATCGCCATTAAGCTAATGAACGTTTTTATAGGGACAGTCGCCGCAAAGGTAGGGCATCCTTGTTGCTATTAAGCCAACGGATACTGTTTTATCAAATATTAAAGCGACAAAGAGCATCCAATATGGAACAATCCACGAAGCAATTGATAAAGAATACGTTACTGAATCGATTAGAGAGAAAAGCTGTACGAGAAGGTGTAAGTGAATGGGTCGAGGCATTCATTCGAAGGGATGACTGGATAAATATAACCAATATAGTAGTATGGAATTCTCTGGAAATTATCTCGAATATGGATGCAAAAACTACCCCGCACAGGATCCTTATGTGAGTGAGAATATAAAAGATAGGATGGAGCACGATCCCAATTGGTAGAGCGAAACACGGCCAGGGGCGGCGGGATTTGGATACAAAAACCATTCGCTCAGGAACCATAATGGATTAACGAAGGAGTTGCCTTTCTTTTAAGGCAGCTCCTTGCTTATACCCTCCCGCAATGAATACAGATTTAGTTGGGTACATCCAACTCCGGAAACAAAAAAGAAGATGGAAAGCCTCATGATGAAGCGGGACCCACAGGAATTGCCATTACCCCTGGGGAATGGGAGGGGAGAATACAGGATTCAAAAAGTGGTCGGAGGTTTTCTCCATAGACAGCTTTTCACATTTGTATCAACTTTTTTGGGCTGGGAAGCGTCTAATAGACAGAATAAGAAATATAGAACAGATTGGTGGGGCTGGATTATGGCAACAACCCAGGATTTTCGGGAGTATATCACACAGAATCAGCAGGCTTTTTATCGCCTGGCTTATAGTTATACCAAAAACAGTGATGCGGCATTGGATGTGGTGCAGGATGCAGTCGTCAAGGGGATAGAAAAGCTGCATACGCTTCGAAATCCCGCTTATATGAAGACATGGTTCTATCGGATTCTGGTAAATCAGGCCCTTACTTACTTGCGAGGAAAAAAGGTTGTCTCCCTCGAAGAATATACGGAATCCACCTGCCCAGCCGCAGAGGAACAGGATGTCGCACAGAATGTAGATCTTTATCGTGCGGTTCAGGGCCTGGAGCCCATATTGCGAACCATTGTGATTTTACGCTTTTTTGAGGATATGAAGCTGGAAGATATTGCGGCTATCACTGGAGCACCGCTCAGTACGGTGAAGTCGCGTTTATATAAAGCACTCAAGCTTTTAAAGGTCGACCTTCAAGGGGAGGTGGTCACAACATAGTGTCCTATAAAAACCATGATAGCTCTGAGCTTGGTCTACGGTCACCCGGGAATGCCGTAGGAACAAACTTTTATATATATGTTTAGGAGGATACCAATGATGACAAATTTTGAAAAGGCGAAAAAAGTTTATGAATCCATGGAAATTCCGGAGCAGCTTCCAAATGTTATAGATCAGGCGTTTGTACGGGCATCCTCTCGTCGAAGGATCGCTTGGTACAGACCAGTTTTGTCCGCCGCCGCAGCTGTGTGTATCCTATTTGTTGCACTTCTGAATCTCAGTTCCACCTTTGCCAGTGCTATGGCTGAGGTCCCCGTGCTGGGAAATGTAGCGAAAGTATTGACATTTCGTTCGTATTCCATTGAGACAGACTCCGAATGGATCACAGTCAATCAACCATCCATTGCTGGAACAGGAAATACAGAACTGGAGAAACGCGTCAACAGGGAGATTCAAGAAAAAATAGACGCCATTGTTGCTGACGCCCGCCAAGAAGCCAAACAGAATCGGGAGGAAGCGATTGCACAAGGGCAGGACCCCACGGAATGGATGCCGGTTATTTTGGATATTACCTATGAGATCAAGAGTTCTAACGAAAAAACATTGTCCTTTGTCATTCATAAGACAGAGACAGCGGCAAGCGCTTATACACAACAGATATTCTACAATCTCGAACTGTCCTCCGGAAAGGATCTCACCTTGGAAGATGTATTGGGACCGGACTATAAAGAGATCGCTAACCAAGCAATCCAAGAAACCATCGATCAACGTATCGCAGAAGATCCGGTACAGTGGCCCTACTTTGTTCCAACACCGGATATGCCGGATGAGGGATTCCAGGGGATAACCGATGACCAAAAATTTTATATCGATGGTAGCGGCAATGTGGTTATCAGTTTTGATGAGTATGAAATTGGACCGGGCTCTATGGGAATCCAAAATTTTACGGTTGGAAAGTCATTGGTTTAAGGCCGGTTTTTCCTCCGTTTCAAGGAAGAAGGATGACGGACTTTATTACAAACATAAAAGGCATTGAATGGGGATGTCAGACCATTACTTCTTATCTGGACCGTTTAGGCAACGAGATGTCCCATACTTATGGCTGGATGCCAACAAAGTCAAGGTACGTTTATAGTAACAAGACGCGTCCTACAAGAGGCAACAGGGCCATAGGATGATGCCCATATAATAGCAATCCCCCGTATGATTGAACTCATACGGGGGATTCTGTCTATCATTCCATCTTGCGGTTCACAGGGAAAATTCGCTTACACGGTGCGAGGGGCGGTCCCTTGACAGCATCAGAACGACAAAACACTCTCGGGCCACAAGCTTTTGTTGGATGAAAATAAGGCGCCGAAAGGCGTATGATGCGCCTGATAAAAGATGTAGAGGGAATTTTTGTCCGTTTTAGCAGTTGTTGCAGCGGTTCTTCCATGTAATGACTTGTTCGAGGATCGGACTCTTTCATGGATTAATTTATATAGGAGGGGGCTTTATCATTTTTAGAAATGCTATATTCTAAGAAGATATAAGGAAAAGCTGTTTTGGAATCCATCCGAAAATCCATGCAAGCAAAGAGAAATCAAACGCCCCAAGAACATAAAAAATAATCGTATCCATTGGGCAAGGAATTACACAACTTTCACCAATTTCCACAGAGTTTTCCACCTAGCTTTTCACACAAAATAGGGCAACATCTTTCTTTTAAAAAAACTATTTTCCAAAAAACCGCATGGGAATGCGGTTTTATACGTCTTGTATTTCCACAGGTTTACATAAACCACGTGGAAAACTCTGTGGAGAGTGTTGAAAACTTGGTGGAAACAGTGGAGAAATGCCGGGTGTAGCTTGTTTAAAGTTGGGAAAAAGCCCATCTATAAAATGTTATGTAAACGGATAAATGAAATGGTAAAAACTATGCGTAAAGTTTTTTTAGCTTTAAAAAGAAAAAAGAGCAAACTTTCCACATTTCCGCAAATGAACCCTTAGACTTTTCCACAAGAGTTGTCTCACAGAAGGATAAGGTTGTTTTCATACAACAAATCCATTATAATAATAACTTCAAATCGCATGAAAACCTTCTGTTTCTCTGTATCAGTCGTACACGGGGCAGATACGGAAGATAACTTGTCTGGAACTGTATTTTCATATCCTCACCGAGAGGATTTTATGGTATAATAACTTCACACTTGGAAGCGTAGGGGAACGTATAAGGGCGTTGTTCTACGATAGATAAAAAATGGGGAAGATAAAACCGTTCGAAAGAGGACTGCCAATCGTTTCCTTGAACGACCAATCGGAAAACTCGGCAGGCCAAAGGACTTTGGAATATTTGACTTTAACATAGGAAGCAGGGAAAGGTGTATATGAGCAAGGAAGAGCAGAGCCGCCGTGGGGAAGATGTGATCGCGGGCCGGAATGCGGTTACGGAAGCGTTGCGTAGCGGCCGTCCGATCGACAGTTTGTATGTCGCAAGGGGTACACATACGGGGAGCATTGGTGCATTGATTGCAAAAGCAAAGAAACAGGGGGTCACCATTAAGGAGGTAGACTCCAAAAAATTGGACTATTTGTGCGGTAACGCGGTACACCAGGGGGTAGTCGCCTTGGTTGCAGCGCATGCATACGCCACGCTGGAGGATCTTTTTGCTTTGGCGCAGGAGCGCGGCGAGCCGCCATTCTTTATTGTAGCGGATGAATTGGAGGACCCACACAATCTCGGCGCGATTCTTCGGACGGCGGAATGTGCAGGGGCTCATGGGGTCATTATCCCAAAACGCCGCTCGGTGGGATTGACCTATGCAGTCGGGAAGGCCTCTGCTGGGGCGGTGGAATATGTACCGGTTGCCCGCGTGACCAACATAGCGGCTGCATTGGAGGAGATCAAACAGCGTGGAGTTTGGACCTATGCGGCGGATATGGACGGACAGAATTGGTGTTCGGTGGATTATAAGGGGCCGGTTGCACTGGTGATCGGTTCGGAGGGATTCGGCGTCAGCCGTCTTGTAAAAGAAAAATGTGATTTTGTCATATCCCTGCCCATGAAGGGAAAAATAAACTCGCTGAATGCCTCGGTTGCATGTGGCGTGATCTGTTATGAGGTAGCGCGTCAGCGCAGTGGAATTGTGACCAAGTGAGACAGGGGGAAGAGGAATGGATAAAAAGACCAATATGCCCCACGACGACTTTTCCGTGGAAGAGATTTTACAAGAGGCGCGCCTGTTGCGTGAGCAGCAGGGAGAAGAGAATGCGATTCCTGCTACGGAGGAAGATGCCAAGCCTGCTCCGGAGCGTGCACGCGCATTGCCCGTCGATGAAACGCCCCAGACGGCTGCCCAACAACCGGTCAAGGAACCGGTGCACCGTCCAATAGAGCGCAAGGAGCCCGAACCGGCAAAAAAGATGGAAGAACCCGCCATTACTGCTCCGAAAACGGAGCGGATGCTCAAGGACACGCCCAAGGCGGACCCTATTCAATGGACAGAAACGCAGGAACCCGAGGAAGAAGAACCCCGAAAGTTGAGTTGGGCAGAGCGGCGAGCAGAAAAGAAACGTATGAAAGAGGAGCGCCGCCGGCTGAAAAAGCAGTCCGGCGTTTTCACATCGGAAGAAGAGGATATTTATTATGGACTGCAATTAAAGCCACTGGAAGAATACAAACAGCAGTATGAACAGACGCTTCAATCGAACAGTGGAAAATCCGGCACCGAGAAGGAAAAAGCAGGTTCTTCCATGAAACAGCCGGGTAAGCCCGTAGGAAGTCCGGTTGGGGACAAGACTGGTTCCATTTTTTCGTATTTGTTTGACTCAACAGACGAAGAGATGGATGAGGAGATTGCAGCCCGTTTTGAAACGTTGCATCAGGAACGTAAACAGCGTTTGGAGGAGACCGCCCGTCGAACAGGTGCCTTCCAAGTGCATGAGAATACCATAGAGATTCAATTTCCGAAGCGATCGCCGGAGGCGGTCAGCAACGCTGCAAATCCTCAGAAACCCGTTGAAAAAATTGGAACAGCTTCCCAAACAGCTGCGGCCGGGAAGCCGGATGAACCAGCCCAAAAGGTCGAGCCAGCTGCCCAAAAGATGGTGAAAAAACAAGAACCTGTAAAGCCGGTCGCAGAGCATAAGGTGCAGACGCCTCCTATTTTAGACGGATTCCCCGTAGGGGATGAGACCTTTGAATTTCCTGCAATGGGGAGCTTTGCACGGCCAGTGCAGAGGAAAGGGGCGGAAAAAACGGTTACTGCCCCGGATTTACCGGTGGAGGGAGAAACCTTTGAATTTCCAGCGGTTGGGGGATATGCGGTGCCGCCGCAGATCGAGGACACCCATCCGATCGAACCGCTACAACCGACAGAACCTACGAAGCCAACAGAGCCGGTTCAGCCAACAGAGCCCAAAACGCCAGTGAAGCCCCGAAAGGCGCCGAAACAAACGCCAGAGCAACCGGTTGAGCTGCCAGCTACCCCTGTTTCTACGCCGGAGGCTCCAGTCCATACAGAGCCGGGGACGCCTACGGTGATACCGGAAATGCCGGTTTCGCCCGATATGCAGCCTGTTGTAACGCCGATTCGTGGAGAAGAGTCCGCTTCGGCGGATACATACTCGCAGGAGAAGCCGTTACAGCCACGTCCTGGCGGGAAGGTACGGCGCGCCGACTATCGTCCGGCAGGTGTGACGCCGGTCCATGTGGTAGAATTACACGACTATGCAGAGGTCATTTTAAAAGAGGCAAAGACTTATCCAAAGGTCTCTACAAAGCTGCATACAACGCCGCTTCCTAAGCTCGAGGAAATGGCAGACGACCAGAAAGAGGAAGAAATCGCTCAAACCGTGGCGGAAAAGAAAACGGCCGAAGAAGCGCCTGCGCCGGAGTGGGAACCCATCGTCCCAGAGGCGGAGCGCCGGACAGCCGAGCGTTTCTCACAGAAGGACGAGCCCCAGCGGCAGGAGGACAAAGAGGAAATTGTTCCGCCTTTGCCCAAGAAAAAGAAGAAATTTTCCATTATGGGAGAGGAAGAACCCGACAACGATCCACAGGAAGATCTCCCAGAGGAACCGGACGAACTCGACGACTATCAAAGGCCGTCCGATGCGCCGTCTGTTACACATGAGCTTGGTTCCAGCTTGCGGGAGCTCACCCTTCGCCTGGCGGTGACGGGAATTGTCACCGTGTTGTTGCTGGCCCTGGGGGTTCTCGGAGAGATGACCAGCCTGTTGCCAGAGGCGATCCGGTTTACATTGCCGACGCAAACCTATCTGATTTTAAACCTTATCTTCTTGGGGATTGCTTCCCTGTTTTGTTGGGTCACCATATTCAACGGGATCAAATCCATGGTCAGTCTGCAGGCCAACTCCGACAGCGGCGTGGCGGTTGCTGCGGTTGCAGCGCTGATTCAAAGTGTCGCCTTGCTTTTTGCACCCGAGAGCGTCGCTTCGTCGAGCGTCCATGCCTATGCAGCGTTGGCTTCTGCAGCGCTTTTCTTGAATACCGCGGGAAAATTTTCGCTCATCAAACGCATTCGGCACAACTTCCGCTTTGTCGCATCGCCGGATCAGAAATATGCGGTGCAATATTTTGATGACCACAACACGGCGCTGCAAATGGCAAAAGGTTGTGTAGCGGATACCCCTGCTATTGCGTATCAAAACAAAGCAGGTTTCCTAAAGCATTTTTTGAGTTTAAGTTATGAAAATGATCCCAGTGACCAAAGTTCGCACATCATTGCGCCCATTGGCGCTATCCTGTCGTTGGTACTCTGTATTGTATATTATGTTTTGAACCAGGACGTGATCGGTGCGATTACGGTGTTTGCAGCGGCCACATGTATCAGCGTACCGATGATGAACATGTTGAGTGTAAATCTTCCCCTCGCGCGGCTGAGCAAATTGGCGACACGCTGTGGAGCAATGGTGGTTGGGTATCCCGCTGTGGAACATTTTTCCACCGCCAATGCTGTGGTGTTGGATGCGAAGGATCTGTTCCCGAAGGGAACCGTGATTCTCAATGGCATTAAAACTTTTGGAGGGCAACGGATCGATGACGCCATTGTGGACGCAACTGCGCTGATGTGCGCGACAGGCGGCCCTCTGAGCGACTTGTTTGATCAAATCATCAAGAGCCACCACGATATGCTCCCAAAGATTGAAAACCTCAGCTATGAGGATGACAAAGGAGTCGTCGGTTGGGTATCGGGCCGCCGGATTCTGGTCGGAAACCGGGATTTAATCAAGGCGTACGGCATTGAGCCTCCGTCAAGGGATTACGAAGAAAAGTATTTGCTGGGCGGCAAACAGGTGGTATACTTGGCTTCGGGCGGAGATCTGGTTGCAATGTTTGTTCTCTCCTATAATTCGGACCGCCGCCGTGCGGCCGAGCTTCGCCGGATGGAGGACAACGGTATCAGCTTGATTGTGCGCACCTGTGACCCAAACATCACTCCACGCTTGCTGGCGCAGGTGTTTGATCTGGATGAACACGGTGTTCGCGTGTTGCCAGAACGCTTGGGCAAAGAATACATGGACCTGGTCGAGGAGCCGGATGAGCGTGTCGATGCTCTGTTGGCAACCAAAGGGCGTCCAACCGCTATGATGCGTATGCTGACGGCCTGTGTGCGGCAGCGCAGCAATATCTCTGTAGCGATTGCCCTACAGACCGTGGCGGTGGTTTTAGGTTTTCTGCTGGTGGCATTTCTGGCCTGTTATTCGGGCCTCAAACAACTCAGTACAGCCGCTCTGCTATTATTTGAACTGTTCTGGCTGGTAGCAGTGCTGATCGTTCCACGGCTACGCAAGCCTTGACCGGAGGAGAACACCATGGAACTTGCATTGACGGCCAAACAATATGAGGGGCAGGACCTGGGCGATGTGGATTTTGCGGACCGGGAACTGCGCGGTGTGCGCTTTGTCAACTGCCGGTTTTACGGGGCGGCGATGAGTGGGTTGTTCACACGGGACTGTGCCTTTTTGAACTGCATTTTTTCGTTTGCCGCTTTGAATGGAAGCGTCCATATCGCTACCTTGTTCCAAAACTGTACGTTTAACGGGGCCAGTTTGTTTAGCGCAGAAATGAAGGACTGTAAGTGCAGTGGCAGCAGTTTTGCCGGCGCCAATCTAACAGGTTTCACGCTCCACGGCGGAAATTTTTCGGATACTGTCTTTGATGGCTGTGACCTGCGCATGATGGACCTACAAGGAATCTGCTTCTCTCATGCATTTTTTCAAGGCGCCAACTTGGAAAAAGCGGATCTACGCGGCTGTGACTGTTCACATGCCGTATTTGCAGATGCTTTTTTGAAAGGAACGGATCTGCGCGGCGCCAAATTAAACGGTGTGGATGTGCGGAGGATGCGTTTCCAGAACACCCGAATCGATTTGGAGCAGGCGGTTCAGTTTGCGGAAAGTTTGGGATGCACACTATCCGGTTGACCAAAAGCACACAGGGAGGCCCTAGAACTCCTTTTGT
>NZ_LT835157.1:523752-593997 GCF_900169665.1 Anaeromassilibacillus sp. Marseille-P3371
CTCCGACAGCGGCGTGGCGGTTGCTGCGGTTGCAGCGCTGATTCAAAGTGTCGCCTTGCTTTTTGCACCCGAGAGCGTCGCTTCGTCGAGCGTCCATGCCTATGCAGCGTTGGCTTCTGCAGCGCTTTTCTTGAATACCGCGGGAAAATTTTCGCTCATCAAACGCATTCGGCACAACTTCCGCTTTGTCGCATCGCCGGATCAGAAATATGCGGTGCAATATTTTGATGACCACAACACGGCGCTGCAAATGGCAAAAGGTTGTGTAGCGGATACCCCTGCTATTGCGTATCAAAACAAAGCAGGTTTCCTAAAGCATTTTTTGAGTTTAAGTTATGAAAATGATCCCAGTGACCAAAGTTCGCACATCATTGCGCCCATTGGCGCTATCCTGTCGTTGGTACTCTGTATTGTATATTATGTTTTGAACCAGGACGTGATCGGTGCGATTACGGTGTTTGCAGCGGCCACATGTATCAGCGTACCGATGATGAACATGTTGAGTGTAAATCTTCCCCTCGCGCGGCTGAGCAAATTGGCGACACGCTGTGGAGCAATGGTGGTTGGGTATCCCGCTGTGGAACATTTTTCCACCGCCAATGCTGTGGTGTTGGATGCGAAGGATCTGTTCCCGAAGGGAACCGTGATTCTCAATGGCATTAAAACTTTTGGAGGGCAACGGATCGATGACGCCATTGTGGACGCAACTGCGCTGATGTGCGCGACAGGCGGCCCTCTGAGCGACTTGTTTGATCAAATCATCAAGAGCCACCACGATATGCTCCCAAAGATTGAAAACCTCAGCTATGAGGATGACAAAGGAGTCGTCGGTTGGGTATCGGGCCGCCGGATTCTGGTCGGAAACCGGGATTTAATCAAGGCGTACGGCATTGAGCCTCCGTCAAGGGATTACGAAGAAAAGTATTTGCTGGGCGGCAAACAGGTGGTATACTTGGCTTCGGGCGGAGATCTGGTTGCAATGTTTGTTCTCTCCTATAATTCGGACCGCCGCCGTGCGGCCGAGCTTCGCCGGATGGAGGACAACGGTATCAGCTTGATTGTGCGCACCTGTGACCCAAACATCACTCCACGCTTGCTGGCGCAGGTGTTTGATCTGGATGAACACGGTGTTCGCGTGTTGCCAGAACGCTTGGGCAAAGAATACATGGACCTGGTCGAGGAGCCGGATGAGCGTGTCGATGCTCTGTTGGCAACCAAAGGGCGTCCAACCGCTATGATGCGTATGCTGACGGCCTGTGTGCGGCAGCGCAGCAATATCTCTGTAGCGATTGCCCTACAGACCGTGGCGGTGGTTTTAGGTTTTCTGCTGGTGGCATTTCTGGCCTGTTATTCGGGCCTCAAACAACTCAGTACAGCCGCTCTGCTATTATTTGAACTGTTCTGGCTGGTAGCAGTGCTGATCGTTCCACGGCTACGCAAGCCTTGACCGGAGGAGAACACCATGGAACTTGCATTGACGGCCAAACAATATGAGGGGCAGGACCTGGGCGATGTGGATTTTGCGGACCGGGAACTGCGCGGTGTGCGCTTTGTCAACTGCCGGTTTTACGGGGCGGCGATGAGTGGGTTGTTCACACGGGACTGTGCCTTTTTGAACTGCATTTTTTCGTTTGCCGCTTTGAATGGAAGCGTCCATATCGCTACCTTGTTCCAAAACTGTACGTTTAACGGGGCCAGTTTGTTTAGCGCAGAAATGAAGGACTGTAAGTGCAGTGGCAGCAGTTTTGCCGGCGCCAATCTAACAGGTTTCACGCTCCACGGCGGAAATTTTTCGGATACTGTCTTTGATGGCTGTGACCTGCGCATGATGGACCTACAAGGAATCTGCTTCTCTCATGCATTTTTTCAAGGCGCCAACTTGGAAAAAGCGGATCTACGCGGCTGTGACTGTTCACATGCCGTATTTGCAGATGCTTTTTTGAAAGGAACGGATCTGCGCGGCGCCAAATTAAACGGTGTGGATGTGCGGAGGATGCGTTTCCAGAACACCCGAATCGATTTGGAGCAGGCGGTTCAGTTTGCGGAAAGTTTGGGATGCACACTATCCGGTTGACCAAAAGCACACAGGGAGGCCCTAGAACTCCTTTTGTATGGTTGGCGGATCGCAATTCCGGTGCTCCTAGCAGGAATGTTTAAAAAATTTTTTGGTACAAAATGGGAACAAATTATACAGAATGGAATCGACGCGCGGAGAGCAAGAACGGCTTCTTCCGCGCGTTTCCGGCGATTTGGGCCCTTTTTAGATGGGTGTTTTCAGCAAATACGACATCTAGTATTTGTCAGACTATATGTTGACATGAACCCCAATATGTAGTAAAATGCAATCCTGGTAAAAGGAGCTTGTAAATACAAATAAACGATGCGGGCAGAATAAAGCCAAAGAGAGCTGCTGGTAAGCGCACGGTGCAAAAAGTTTTTTGTACCCTTTGTGAAAAGGAAAAGCCGGCATCGGTCAGAAAGATTCCCCAGCGGACCGGAGAGCCGCCCGGGATATTCCCGCTGGATGTCGAAAGAGAGGATGGAAGCTGTGGCACTTCAAATAAAAAAGAGAAACGGCGTTGTGGTCGAGTTCAATGCCCAAAAGATTCGCAATGCCATTTTTAAAGCCAATGTTGCGGTTACCGATGAAGGAATGACCGGTGCAGCGTTGGATCAGTTGACGAAAAAGGTTGCAGATGCATTTGCAGACAACGTGATCCCCACGGTAGAGGATGTACAGGACAAAGTGGAAGAGATGTTGATTGCGGCAGATTATGCTAAGACTGCAAAGGCGTACATCTTGTACCGCGCGGAGCATGCAAAGATTCGTCAGGCTGAAGGAGACCTGATGGATATTTATAAAGAGTTGACTTTTCGGGATGCGCGTGACGTGGACATCAAGCGCGAGAATGCAAACATTGATACCGATACAGCCATGGGAACCATGCTCAAGTATGGCTCTGAGGGCTCCAAGTACTTTATCAACAATTATGTACTGCCAAAGGATATTGCATCAGCGCACATCAACGGCGATATCCACATCCATGACGAAGATTTTTATATGCTGACAGAAACCTGCTGTCAGATTGATCTGCTCAAGCTTTTTAAGGGTGGATTTTGTACAGGGCACGGTTTCCTTCGGGAGCCGAACGACATCCGCAGTTATGCCGCGCTGGCGTGTATTGCAATTCAGGCCAATCAGAACGAAATGCACGGCGGACAGAGTATCCCCAATTTCGATTATTCCATGGCGCCGGGCGTTGCCAAGACCTTCCGCAAGGCGTACTATCGTGAACTGGCGAAATATCTCCATATCACAAAGGGAATGTCCATGAGCGATGCCAAGGCGTTGGCATCTACCGTTCAAAACGATCTGCCCGGCCCGGTAAAGCTCGGCAATACCGACGAATACGGCAAGGCGGTGATCGCTTATCTGCCGCGCCATCAACGGGAGAACGGCTTTGAAGAAATCACAGAAGCAGAGGCCCGTGAGGCGCATCAATATGCAGTGGAGGCGGCGACTACCAGCACAAATGATGCTACTTATCAGGCGATGGAAGCACTGGTGCACAATTTGAATACCATGCATTCCCGTGCAGGCGCCCAAGTGCCATTTTCCTCTTTGAACTACGGCACCGATACGTCCCCGGAGGCGCGTATGGTGATTCGAAACCTGTTGCTTGCCACAGACCGCGGCTTGGGCGACGGGGAAACCCCCATCTTCCCTGTGCAGATTTTTAAGGTGAAAGAGGGAATCAGTTACAACGAGGGAGATCCGAACTATGACCTCTTTAAACTGGCTTGCCGGGTAAGCGCAAAGCGGCTGTTCCCCAATTTCAGTTTCCTCGACGCGCCGTTCAACCTCCAGTATTACAAAGAAGGCGATTATGATACGGAGGTCTCCTATATGGGCTGCCGGACCCGTGTGATGGGCAATGTGCATGACCGTACACATGAGACTACGTGTGGGCGCGGCAATCTGAGTTTTACTTCCATCAATCTGCCCCGCATCGGTATTGAAGCAAAGGGCGACATCAAGCGTTTTTACGAGCTGCTCGATAAGCGCATTGATCTGGTGATTCGCCAGCTGTTACACCGGTTCCAGATTCAGTGCAGCAAGAAGGTGTACAATTACCCCTTCCTGATGGGACAGGGGGTTTGGCTGGATTCGGATAAGCTGGGCCCGGAAGATAATATTGCAGAGGTGCTCAAGCACGGTACGCTCAGCATCGGGTTTATCGGCTTGGCTGAAACCTTGAAGGCCCTAACCGGAAAGCATCATGGGGAGAGCGAAGAATGCCAAAAACTTGGTCTGGAGATCGTCGGCTATATGCGCAAGCGTATGGATGACGAGAGCGAGAAACGCGGGTTGAATTTTACACTCTTGGCTACGCCTGCGGAAGGATTGTCCGGCCGTTTTGTCCGTATTGACAAAAAAAAGTATGGCATTATCCCTGGAATTACGGACCGCGAGTATTACACCAACAGTTTCCATATTCCGGTGTATTATCCGATCAATGCCTATCGAAAGATTCAGTTGGAAGCACCTTATCATGCGTTGACCAATGCAGGCCACATCAGTTATGTGGAATTGGATGGCGATACAGCGAAGAATGTGGATGCATTTGAGTCCATTATCCGCTGCATGAAGGAGGCCGGCATCGGGTACGGTTCGGTAAACCATCCGGTAGACCGTGACCCGATCTGTGGTTATACCGGCGTGATTGACGACGTTTGCCCGCGGTGTGGACGCCATGAAGGGGAAGGAATTTCCATGGAGAAGCTGGATGAGCTGCGCAAGCGCTATCCCGGCGTGCCACACTTTGCAGGAAAAACTTGAGTAAATGTTGATAGAACACATTTGGAATGAAAATAAATCTGAAAAGGAGTTTGATGATGATGGCAACGACTCATGTAACAGCAAATTTGGTCGGCGAGGGCGTCGGCTTTGAAAGAATCCGCAGGATTACCGGCTACTTGGTCGGCACGATGGACCGGTTCAACGATGCGAAGCGCGCGGAAGAACACGACCGTGTGAAGCATGGCCTCTCTAAGAATTAGCGGTATTGTACCGGAGTCGATTGTGGATGGAAAGGGCATCCGCTATGTGATCTTTACACAGGGATGCCCACACCACTGCCCCGGTTGCCATAACCCACAGACACATGATTTTTTCGGCGGCCGTATGGTGGACACGGACGACCTTCTGGAGGAGCTGCGGGAGAACCCGCTGTTAAAAGGGGTGACCTTCAGCGGAGGAGAGCCTTTTTGTCAACCGGCGCCGTTGGCGGAGCTGGCGCGTAAAATCCACGCGTGCGGCCTGGACGTGACCGTCTATACGGGGTACACCTATGAGCAATTGATCGACCAGCACAATCCGGATACGGATGAACTGCTTCGGCAGGCGGATGTTTTGATTGACGGCCGCTACGAGCAGGACAAGCGCGACTTGACGCTCCGCTTCCGCGGGAGCAGCAACCAGCGTGTGATCGACATGAACCGCACCCGCGCAGAGGGGCGGGTTGTTGTAGAGCAATTGGATGAAGAATAAAAAAAGAGCCGCTTTGCGGTCCCAAATGCGGGAACGGAGGGCGGCTCTTTTTGTGTCATTTTTGTAATATATGAAATAAATAGAATTATTGAAAAATAGAGAATATTATTATAAAATATATTTGAAAAGAAAATTTAAAATTAAAAAATTTATTCTAGCGCGCAGAAAAGCTTTTATTAAAGGCCTAATAAAAATAATAGTGAACTTTAAAATGAAAAGGGCGATTAAACGGACTTTTGCAATAATATGTGTAACTATAGTGGTACTTGCATGCAACTTTTCAGCTCTAACAAAAGCCAAAATTGATTCAGATGATGGTTTACAAATCCGGTATAAACAATTAACACAATATGTTGAAGATTTTTTAGATTTAGAAGAAGGAAAGTTATCTCAACCTTATGAACTTTATGACATAAATGACGAAGTTAACGCATTGCTTTTTACTATTAAAGATGGTGGCTATAGTATCATTCATATTGACAACTATGATGTTCCTGAATATTCATTCGAAAGCAATACCTATTATAAATTGGATGGAAGCAAACTGTATTACGATGGCCCTTTAAACGATTATCAGCAGGTAGCCAATAACGAATTAGAGAACGCTCTGACGAAATCTGTTGTTTCAAAATGGGTTTTAGAGTCAACTGAATGGTATGGAATTCCATCATCTTATATTGAAACGAAGGCTGTTACACGTGTAGCTAGGGTAACACAGACAATATCGAGAATATTGCCAAATTACTCCTACAATCCAGATGGCAGATGCGGCGCTGTAGCTGTTTCTATGTGGCTAAGATATGATAATATTATTATGATATGCGATATATACCAAGTGATTTGGAAACAAGTGATGGAAAGAAATTCATAATCGATATGACTGACCTTATTCCGTTACATGCTATTCTTGGTACTGTATTAAGCGGACTTAGAGAACATTTAGATGAGCAGGGACTAAATGGTGCGGATATTTCTATGGACAATCCCAGTATATCACTTGTAGCATCCTATGTTACAAGTGATAAACCTTTTATCCTCGGTGTAAGAGGACATGCTGAGCTGGGAGATCACTATGTCACTGGGTATGGCTATGAGTCGGCAGGCGGAAGCAATTACGCGATTGTGAATGACGGACATGGAGAAAGTGGCGTTAGGATCAATATGAATTCCAGTGGGATGCAACAGATGATTGGATAGTAGATCATAGAGAATCGAAAATAGTTTTATAAGGATCGCTTGATATGGTATTCGAGAAACTTAAAAACTCTAACAGGAAAAAAGCAATAGGAATTGTTATTGCTTTAGGAGTATTGTTTTGTATCTGGTTTTTTACAGGAAATACGACGATACAAGGGGATGCTGTCGACCGGCTGGTGATCTCTTCGATCCCACGGATGGATTTGCAGAAGGAGACGGAGAACCCGGAGGACATCCAGATGTTTGCCGGGCGCTGGAACCAGCTCCCCTGCTATCCGTCGCTCCCGCCGCTGGGCAACGGGACCATCGGATGGTTCCGGTTCCGCACAAGGGAAACCGGCAATGTCCACCGGGTATTTATCACCGGTTCCCACACAATCACTTTTGACAATCGGGCGTACTATACCCCGGTGGATTTGGGCCAGTGGTTTCCGGAGCTCTACCAATCCCTGGAGGATGTGCTGGAGGAGCCGTTTTCCTATGAGACTTTGTCATAAGCGAATGTTTCCATCGAATCCTTCCCGGACATGGAAGATCGAATCGAACCCGGTGGCAAGAAGAAGGGCTTTGAAGTGCACGATGTCGTTGTGAAAAAGATGCACATAAGGAAAAAACTTATAATGAGTGTGTTATTTTAAAGCTAGTAAATTTAAAGCTAATCAAGCGGAGAATGATTTGGCTTTTACCTTCGATGAAACCATTTGGATGGGAGGAAATCCGATGATCTGCATTCAAAACAAAAGAGGGACAGGCCGTGCGATTTTGTTGACCCTGTTTCTGGCGTTCCTTTTACCGGCGGGCGCCGCGCCGGCACAGGCGGCGGGCGGGACCAGCGTCTCAATGGATGGCAAAGATGTGAATTCCAGCACAGTGGTCGTTTTGCCAAAGGATGCAGCCGTAGCGTTTTCACTCAAGTTGAACGGAACTTATGGAAAGGGATATACCAGCGGGAATGGCACTGTGGCGCAGACCGGGACGGTGCAGCGGTTTGCCGACGGGCAGGCCGTCTATGCGGTCAAAGCGGTCGGGCAGCCGGGCGAGAGCGCGGGTCTGTACATCGACGGAGAAAAGATTTTGGAAATGAAAATTGCAGCGGGAGCGGTATGTCCCGCCTGCGGGGAGACGGACTGTGCGTTTGTCCAAGTGGAAGATGGAAGCTGGCGGACGGGCGGCGAACAACGGGACTGTGTACATTATGCCTATGGGAAAGATACCCGCGAGGCAATGGACGTATATAATATCTATACATGTTCCAAATGCGGGGCATCCCCCAAAATGCAAACCGGGATTGCACACCGGTGGATCTGCCATGGTTCACGTGGGTAATGTGATTTCCTTTCCACAGAATACCGGATAAGCCAAAAACGGAAAAACAGAAGCTGGAACCCAAAATGGATTCCAGCTTCTGTTTTTCTATCGGATTTCAGGTTAAAAAAGAAGGTTGTATACAATACCATCGGATTACCGGCGTGCCGGCGCGGGATCGCGGGCAGGTTCCGCTGGGCGGCCGGGAATCTTTGGAAGGGAATCGAAGCCCGGCTGCAAGTCAGCGTCGGTCGGGATGTAATCGGTCATGGTCTTCTCCATGTAGGAGGTATAAGCGGCCATATCGAAGTAGCCGGTCCCGGTCAAGCCGAACAGGATGGTCTTTTCCTCGCCGGTCTCCTTGCACTTGAGGGCCTCGTCGATCGCCACGCGGATGGCGTGGGAGGACTCCGGTGCGGGAAGGATGGTCTCCACGCGCGCAAACAGCATTGCCGCGTCGAATACCTTGGTCTGCTCGACGGAACGGGCTTCGTCGATCCAGCCGTCGTGGTAGAGTTTGGACACGATCGGGGACATGCCGTGGTAACGCAGACCGCCCGCATGGTTCGGAGAGGGGATGAACCCGCTGCCCAGGGTGTACATGCGCGCCAGCGGCGTGACCTTTCCGGTATCGCAATAGTCGTACGCATACAGGCCGCGGGTCAGGGACGGACAGGAGGCGGGCTCGACCGCGATGAAATACGGGTTCTTTTTGCCCAAAAGCTTATCTTGCATGAAGGGGGCGATCAAGCCGCCCAGGTTGGAACCGCCGCCAGCACAACCGATCACAATATCCGGGTACTCGCCGAGAATATCCATGGCCTTTTTGGCCTCCAGGCCGATGATGGACTGGTGCAATAGGACCTGGTTTAGAACCGAACCGAGCACATAGCGGCACCCCTGGGTCGTGGTGGCCACTTCGATTGCTTCGGAGATCGCACAACCCAAGCTTCCCGTCGTGTCTGGATTGTTTGCCAGGATAGCGCGGCCCACCTGGGTGGTGTCGCTTGGACTGGGGATAACATTTGCACCAAAGGTCTGCATAATCGCCTTGCGGTATGGCTTTTGATTATAAGAGCCCTTTACCATAAAGACGGTTAGTGGGATTCCGAAATATCCGCACGCTTCAGCAAGGGCGGTTCCCCACTGCCCGGCGCCGGTTTCCGTGGTCAAGCTGGTCATCCCCTGCTTTTTGGCATAGTAGGCCTGCGCGACCGCAGAATTCAACTTATGGCTGCCGGATGTGTTGTTCCCCTCAAACTTAAAGTAAATCTTTGCCGGTGTGCCAAGGTATTTTTCAAGGTCATAGGCGCGGTTCAGCGGGGAGGGCCGGTAGGCTTTATAGATGTTCAGCACTTCCTCGGGAATATCAAAATAGCGAGTCGTGCTGTCCATCTCCTGCGCCGCCAGTTCTTCGCAGAAAATCGGATAAAGCTCTGGGGTCTTGATCGGCTCAAAAGTTGCCGGGTTCAGCATTGGGTCGGGCTGATCCTTCATATCCGCGCGCAGATTGTACCATTGTGTGGGGATTTGCTCCTCTGTTAAATTAAATCTGTGTGGAATCTTTGCCATGGTCGTTTCCTCCTTTGTTCAGATAAACAAAAAAGCCCTTGCCCCTCTCAGGGACAAGAGCATTTACTCCTGCGGTACCACCCGGATTGCGTTTTCACGCCGCTTGTTCCGCACACTTCCATGTGCGCTCCCTTGGTAACGGGTGGAGATCCCGTCGGAAGCTACTGGGAATTTCATCCGTTCGCCCCGCCCTCATAAGCCCATTCCATAGACCGCTGCCCACCACAATCACACCACCTGTGGCTCTCTTTTGAGCGCTTTGCCTATGTACTCTCCTTACTCAACGGTTTCTTTTGTTGATTTCATTATAGAAATCGGAGGCGCGTTTGTCAAGAGAGAGATTCAAATATTTTTATTTTCCACTTAAATTTAACGCTTTATAGCAAATAATACAAAGAGAGCGTCGTGTTTTACTTGCAAAAATAGGAGTATAGGGATATAATCATACAAATACCAAATTTTTAGGAGGAACCAATTTATGCAGCTTAACCAACCTGTTCAAAATCCTGCGTTTATCAGCAAGCTCAAGCAGTTTGATTCAAATAAAACAAGGAAAGACGAACTGGAACTCATCGAAGAAATGCGCAAAATGCGCTACATCACCCCGGTGACCTTGACCGGAAAATCCGAAGATGGAACGCCCAACCAGCAGACCCAGGTCAAGTTCCGGGCCGCGACTACCACAAAGGGCGAGAGCTTTTTTGCTATGTTCTCTGATATGGACGAGCTTAAAAAGTGGGCAGCGGATGCAGAGGACACGATGACCCTCGATTTCTCCGAATTGCGCACGCTGGTACATGGCCAGAAAGGCCAGGTGGCGGGTTTTGTAGTCAATCCATCGACGCAGAACTTGGTGATCCGCACCAACACCATGGAGCAGATCGCCCATCCGCTTCAGCAGCGTCCGATCAGCCCCGACATGGTTGTGCTGTCCAAGCCCGATCCATATCCGACAGAACTGGTAAAGGCGCTCTGCGATTTCTTTAAAACTCGCAACGAAGTGCTCAGCGCATGGCTGTTCACAGCGAACTACAAGGCCAACGCCACCGAGCCGCATCATCTGGTAATTGTCAGCCTCACCCAGGGGGTACAGCAGGAAGAACTCTTTAAGGCGACCATCGACGCTTGCCATAAGGCAATGAAGGCGGGAGAATTCCTGGATCTGATGCCGTCGAGCGGAAAGTTTGGCAAAGAGGCAATCGAAGACAAAAAGCCGTTCTATCGCAAAGGAATCACGGTTGAACCGGAGGCTTAAATGTCCGTTCTGCGCGATTTTGATTTAACAGCGACTTTGGAATGTGGACAGTGCTTTCGCTGGGACAGACAACCGGATGGCTCCTATCGGGGAATTGCTGGAGGGCGTTTACTCTGCATAGCGGAGAACCACACAGAGGAGGCCGAGAAAGATCCGTTTTGGCGCGTCTATTTTGACTTGGACCGCGATTACGCGGCCATTCGGGATGAACTGGCACAGGTTGATCCGGTTTTGGCAAAAGCAGCAGCTTTTGCCCCTGGTATCCGTATTTTGCAGCAAGATCCGTGGGAGGCGCTCTGTTCGTTTATTATTTCACAAAACAATAATATTCCTCGAATCAAGGGGATTGTCGCGCGCCTTTGCCAGGCGTTCGGCGAGAAGACGGCGTCCGGTATTTTGTGTTTCCCAAGGCCGGATCGTCTTGCCCGCGAGAACGAGGAAGCACTCGCGTGCCTGCGCTGTGGATTCCGGGCACGGTACATACTCGATGCAGCACGAAAAGTGGCGGGTGGACAGATCGACTTGGAGAGCCTTCGGACCCAACCGCTTACAAAAGCGCGTGAACAGCTGATGACCATCGTGGGGGTTGGCCCAAAGGTGGCGGACTGTGCTCTGCTTTATGGACTGCACCGGCTGGATGCTTTCCCCATGGATGTATGGATGAAGCGCGCTATGAAGGAATGGTTTCCGGGCAAACAACCGGAGGACTTTGGTCCGTACGCTGGAATTGCACAGCAATATCTATTTCACTACATTCGTACAACTGCCTCGGGGGAGCGGTCTGTGAGTGCGTAAGAGAGGGAAAAGGCAATCGTCGATTTCAGGCACAGGTGGGGTTTTCGCCTGTGCCTTTTTGCATGAAATAACTTTTTGGACGTTCACGAAGGATGTAATAGGAGGGGGCTTTTATTTGGTTAGCCTCTGCTTATAATCTCACCCATTCTCTGCTTGCTTTTTTGCCAAAAGGTATTTCTTTTTTGTAGAATGTGCGGTATAATAAAGGCATCTAAAAGATAGGAGTGATTCCAATGGCATTGGTAAATACCAAGGAAATGTTCAAAAAGGCATACGACGGTGGCTATGCGATCGGCGCGTTCAATATTAACGATATGGAAATCATCCAGGGCATTATGAGCGCCTGTGCGGAGCTGAAGGCCCCTGTGATTTTGCAGGTTTCTTCCAGCGCCCGTAAATATGCGCATCCGGCTTATCTGGTAAAGATGGTCGAAGCTGCTGTCAAGGAGAATCCGGACATTCCGGTTGCTCTGCATTTGGACCACGGCCCGTCCTTTGAGATGTGCAAGGCTTGCATCGACGACGGCTTCACTTCCGTTATGTATGACGGTTCCGCAAAGCCCTATGAGGAGAATGTGGAAGAAGCTCGCAGAGTGGTAGAGTATGCACACAAGTACAACGTCACGGTAGAAGCCGAGCTGGGCAAGCTCGCCGGCGTTGAGGACGACGTCAAGGTAGAAGACGACAAAGCACAGTTTACGGACCCGGACGAGGTTCAGGATTTTGTAACACGGACAGGCGTGGACTCCCTTGCGATTGCAATTGGTACGAGCCACGGTGCTTACAAGTTTAAACCCGGCCAGAAGCCGAAGCTGCGCCTTGATATTCTTGAAGAAGTTTCCAACCGCCTGCCGGGCTTCCCGATCGTACTGCACGGCGCCTCCTCTGTCCTCCCGGAGTTTGTGCAGATGGTCAATCAGTTCGGTGGCCAGATGCCCGATGCAATCGGCATCCCGGAAGAGATGTTGCGTGAAGCGGCAGCAAAGGCTGTCTGCAAGATCAACGTGGACTCCGACCTCCGTCTTGCAATGACTGCGACGGTTCGCAAGTATTTTGCAGAGAATCCGTCCCACTTTGACCCCCGCCAGTATCTGGGCGTTGCGCGTGACGCAATTCAGGGCCTTGTGGAGCATAAGATTAAGACGGTTCTCGGCTGCGAGGGCAAAGCATAATTGTAATACTTCTCAATGAAATCTGTAGAGGGTGTCCCAAAAGTCATGAAATGACGGAAGGATACCCTCATTTTTTTGAAACTCAAATATTTTTCCAAACAGAAAACAGAAAGAGGATGTCCCTCTCCTATGAATCTAAAATTCATAGTTTTGGGACACCCTCTTTTTGATTAGGCACCGGAAAAGCAAGAAAAAAGCCACCAGCTAAACTTGTGAACAGCTCCAGCTTGTGCGGACCGTACAAAAAGCCCCTATGTAGGAAATATTGTGTTTTAAACGGAGAGACGTCGCGCAAGCGGCGCCTCTCCCGTCTTTAACTGGATGCGCTCGTGTTGTTGCTTTTTGTTGCATTCTGCGCATAAGAGGAAATGGCCTCGTATGGAAAGACGGTTCTTTCCGGGGGAATCCTCCTATTTTCGCACATTTAGCCGAAGCAAAGAACGCCGTTTGTGTAAAATATACAGAGACATATGTGGAATTTATAACTTTTGGAGAAAAACTTTTGCGTTCTACTCGGTTTATTTTTGCTTTTTGGCTTGTAATGTTTGTGAGAATACGATATAATTGTTATTAATTTGATTGAACAATTGTAAAGTTGTACCAATCAACCCCTGAAAGGAGTTTTTAAGGTGAAATTGTACAATGCAAAAGATATTCTGAACATTGCAATCGCGGGGCATAGCGGAGCGGGAAAGACTTCCATCGCGGAGGCGATGCTTTATCTTTCCGGTGCTACAGACCGTTTTGGTAAGGTTGGCGAAGGGAATACCGTATGCGATTATGACCCGGAAGAAATCAGAAGAAAGACAACCGTCAGCGCGGCAGTTGCCCCGTTGGAGTGGAGAAATCATAAGATCAACCTATTGGACGCCCCCGGCCTGTTCGATTTTGAAGGCGCAATGTGTGAAGCCGTGCGCGCAGCAGATTCGGTTTTGATCGCAGTCTCCGGCAAGGATGGCGTCAACGTGGGTACAGAAAAGGCAGTGGCAGCGGCGGATTCCCGCGGGTTGGCGAAGATTTTCTTTGTCAACGGCCTGTGTGATGAGAGCGCACGTTTCTATCGTGTGTTTGAGGATCTAAAGGCCAGCTTTGGCCCCTCGGTCTGTCCGGTAGTTGTCCCATACATTGAAGATGGAAAAGCGAACATATACATCAATATTTTGGAATATAAAGCATACGACTACTCCAACGGAAAACCCGTCGAAGTGGCAATGCCTCCCATGGGTGACCGTCTGGAGGGCCTGCGCACAGCAATCTATGAAGCAGTGGCGGAAACCAGCGACGAGATGTTTGAAAAGTACTTCTCCGGCGAACCGTTTACGCCGGAAGAGGTCATCGTTGGTGTCAGCAAAGGTGTCAAATCCGGCGCCATCTCTCCGGTGTTTTGTGGCGACGCGCTCCTGATGCGCGGCATGGAGCAGTTCCTGGATGGCTTGACCTGGTTGGCGCCCTCGGCGCTTGAAAAGAGCGGCGAGCTTGCAGCGGATATCGACGGCAATCCGGTTGAGCTCTCCGTCAATCCGGACGGGGCAACCGCAGCCATCGTCTTTAAGACCATCGCAGACCCGTTTGTCGGAAAGATGTCCTTCCTCAAGACCATCTCCGGCAAGGTTGCCACGGATGCACAGCTGATGAACATGCGTACAGGTAATATCGAGCGCATTGGCAAGACGGTCATGATGCGCGGTAAAAAGCAGGAGGAAATGAGCTGCATTGCAGCCGGAGACATCGGTGCGGTGCTCAAGCTGGGGAACGTCTCCACAGGCGATACGCTGTGTTCCCCGACGCGCAAGGTCACATTGGATGGAATTACCTATCCGGTTCCGACGCTTTCCATGGCGATTATGCCCAAGAAAAAGGGCGAGGAAGATAAAGTCGCCCAGGGTCTATTCCGCCTGATAGAAGAAGACCCGGTTATTAAATTTGAGAACAATGCAGAAACCCATCAGATGGTTATCAGCGGTTTGGGCGAGCAGCACTTGGATGTGATCGTCTCGAAACTCCGGACAAAATTCGGGGTAGAGGTCACATTGGAGCAGCCTCGCGTGCCGTACCGTGAAACCATCCGCAAAAAGGTTCAGGTGCAGGGCCGCCACAAAAAGCAGACGGGTGGCCACGGCCAGTTCGGCGATGTTTGGATCGAGTTTGAACCCTGCGACAGCGAAGGGTTGGAGTTTGGCGAGCGCGTTGTAGGCGGTTCTGTTCCGAAAGGGTACTTCCCAGCGGTCGAGAAGGGCTTGCAGGATTGTATCGCTCATGGCCCATTGGCTGGTTATCCAGTGGTAGGCTTGCGTGCGACGCTGTACGATGGCTCATACCATCCGGTGGATTCTTCGGAAATGGCATTTAAGACAGCGGCTTCGCTCGCTTATAAGGCGGGTATGCCGCAGGCAGGCCCGGTTCTACTAGAACCGATCGGTACTCTGCGCGCAACCGTCCCGGACGCCAACATGGGCGACATCATGGGCGAAGTCAACAAACGCCGCGGGCGTGTGTTAGGTATGGAACCCGCAGGCCCTGGCAAACAGACCGTTGAGGCAGAGGTTCCGGTGGCGGAGATGCACGATTTCTGTACGTTTGTCCGCCAGGTTACACAAGGACGCGGCAGCTATACGTTTGATTTTACCCGTTATGAAGAAGCGCCTGCCCAGGTGGCCCAAAAGGTGATTGAGCAGGCAAAGGCGGATGCAGAATAAAGATGATACCATGTTTCCCAAAAGGGACCCTGTGAAGTGAAAGTCTGCCCTCTGGACGGATGGTTCGTATTTTTACAGAAGGTTTGCTTTGATGGGAAAAACGAAGGCGTGTTATGACAAATACAGGCAGTTGTGCTGGTTTTGGCGGCCAGCTCAACTGCCTTATTTTTTGCCCAAATTTAACATAGAAAAAATATCCTTTTAACGGAGGCCTACTATGCTATATATCGGAAACAGATCCAGCTGTTCGCAGAGAAGGAACGGCTTTATACAATTGGCTTTCGAAAGGTTGTTTACAATGGAAGAGAAAAAGACAAGCGCCCATAAAAAAGGGCTTTTCATCGCCGTGGGGATTTTATGCATGCTCCTACTGATGGGAGCTGGCGTGTTTACTGGAATGCACTATCAGGAATGGATGGACGCCCGCTATGCGGAAGCAGAGCGAGTTACACCTGAACTGGACGATGCCGCTCAGGATTGGACGGGCGCCGCGCCGCCGAGCAAAAACGGAGAACAGCAGGGCATCAAAATTCCAGGATACGCCTCAATTTCCATTCCAGCAGGGGAAACAGATGCAAAAATTCTGCTTTTAAATCCGGAGGAAAACCCGTGCTATTTTTCCTTTGAACTGATTCTGGACGAGACCGGTGAATCGCTATTCACCTCTAAGATGGTGGAGCCCGGAAAGGCCATTCAGGAGGAAACACTCTCCCGCGCCCTAGAAGCGGGGGAATACGATGCAACTATTAAAATCAGCACCTATTCCTTGGATACCAATACCCAAATGAATGGCGCCAATGTAAAAACCAAACTTTTGGTGGGATGATGTTTACTTTTATCCACTTGTGGGATATTTGTATAGATGACAAAAAATGGAGGAAACAATCATGAAAAAAACGTTGGCTTTTTGTCTAGCGGCTATGATGGCCGTGGGGATGACGACTTCTGCCTTTGCGGCGGAGAGGTCGATCACTCCGGGAAATGTGATCTTTGACCAGGATACGGACGGGGCCGCTTCTGTAAAGCTGGAGTATAATGCTGTGACAGAACCTACCTATACCATTACGATTCCACAGGGTGTACAGCTTGAAAAGGGTGGAAGCACGTCTACTTTTAAGGCGGAAGGTGTTTCCAATTTGGATGGCGGAAAAGTCGTTTTGTCCATTACCAGTACCCGCAAGCCCGGCATGCCGGAAGATTGCCCAGATTTCGCACTGTATCGCGGCCACAATTATATTCCCTACAAAGTGCAGGGTTTCTACAAGGACGGTTCTTCCCGTGTAATCAGTAAACTTAATACAGAGTTGATGTCCTTTGATGAGGATGGCGAATATCGCTACAAGGTGATTCCTTCCAAGGTGGTCCCGGAGTCCGGCACTTATTGGGGCAACATTACCTTCCAGTTCGACATTGTGGAAGCGGAAGAGTCCGATAAATAATCCGAGTGCAGGCATACCCGTAAGATGAAATTTCGGCACAGTTTTGGGGCGGGATTTTACCGTTCCGATAGAGTACCGGCATCCGGGTGGCCCCTTTTGTAGACTTTTAGTTTGAATCCCAGGCGCATGCTTGGAATCCCTCTGAAGGGGAATCCCCTTTTGGCTTTTGAAAATCTTCTTTTTTGAATCTGTATGCTCCCCCCGAAGTGTCCTGTCCGGGTTCCCGCCGGATTGGGCACTTTTCTTTTGTATGGATTCCTCCAATATGACCCTGGCCGCCAGGCATGTTTCCCCAAAAGGATGCATATCCATTAGGGATGAAAAAGCGGCAACCGCCGCGGGGAGGGATTATTTGTGTTTGTATGTTCCATAAAGGCAGGAAAGAAACGATGGATAATTGTAGCGCTGGCGGTGATTTTGGCAGCTGTGACAGTCTTTTTGGCAGCTGGAAAATGGAATGCCGCGGCAGGAACCGGTAATGAGAAAGGATATATTTGTACGGCATCCACAAACGATGAACGCATCGCGTTTTTGGCACAATTTGGCTGGCAAGTGAGCTCGGAACCACTGGAAATTCGAGATGTTGCGATTCCGAATCCGTTTGACGAGGTATACACGAAATACAATGTGTTACAAAAGCAACAGGGGTTTAATTTGGAACCTCTAGCCGGAAAGGTATGCCGCCAATGGGTCTATGAAGTGACCAATTACCCGGCCGATACGCCGGTCCATGCCAATTTGTTGATTTATGAGGACCGTGTGGTGGGCGGCGATATCTGTTCTACAGAACTCAACGGTTTTATGCTTCCGTTTGATGGGCAAGACAGCGGTTCCCAGGGAATGGCTTCCTCTTCTGCAGTGAGTAATGCCGCTTCGGGAGGTACCGACATTTCACAGCCGGTGGTTTCCTCGCAGGAACCCGGTTCTTCACAGGCGCCAGTTTCGTCGCAACCGGCCGCCTCTGTGCAGCCTCCAGTTTCCTCCCAACCCACTCAAGCATCTTCCTCGGAGATTCCTGCCAATGCCTGGCCGACGGATTAAACAAATAAAAAGGGACAGCACAGCGTCGAAACCGTTTTTCGACGCTGTGCTGTCCGGTTCGTCCAAGATCGGCGGAGGACATAGAAAATCGCCCGGAAAGAACGATTGTATTCGCGCAGGAAACCCGATATAATAGAGGCATTAAAGTGGATGGATGTGAAAACATGCCAAAGGAACGATTGGACAAGGTATTGGCTTCGCAGAATGTCGGAAGCCGCAAGGAGTCGGGAGCGCTGATCCGGCGTGGTACGGTGGCAGTCAATGGTACGGTGGTTCGGCAGGTGGACTGTAAGGTGGACCCGGAACAGGATGTGATCTCCGTGCAAGGCCAGCCGCTCCACTTTCAGCGGTTTCATTATATTATGATGAATAAACCGGCCGGGGTACTGTCTGCGGCGCGGGATTTCCGTCAAAAGACCGTGGTGGATCTACTTCCGCCGGAACTGAAATGTCGGGGGTTGTTTCCTGCAGGGCGGTTGGACCGCGATACAGAAGGGCTACTTTTGTTGATGGACGATGGAGATTTTGCACATCGCATGCTTGCGCCTAAAAATCATGTTTATAAACTCTATGAAGCCAGGCTCGATCAACCGGCCACCATGGAAGACGTACGGATTTTTGCAGAGGGGGTTGAATTAAGCGACCGGACCTGCCTCCCAGCGGAGCTTTTGCTTTTGGGGGGCCAATGCGTACAGGTGCGCATTTGTGAAGGTAAGTTTCATCAGATCAAGCGCATGTTTCATGCGGTGGGAAAAGAGGTTGTGTACCTAAAGCGGTTGCGCATCGGCGCCTTGGATCTGGACCCGGCGTTGCAGCCGGGACAAGCCCGACCGTTGCTTCCTGAAGAGCGGGAGAAGGTCTTTTGTTTGGAAGATTGACAAAATTTTGGGGTTGAATTTGTCTTTTAGCGGATTTTCATAAAGGCATTGTTGCATTTTTGGGTAAAAAACGCCTGTTCAAACGGAAATGCATCTGATATGATTAGGACTAACCTGCTTTTCAAGATGAAAAAATGGATTCGTTGATTCACATTTTATTGCCGTGTAAGTCAACGATTTTTCATCGGATAGAAATAAAGCCAATCGCTTTTTGGAGGAATATGAACTATGGCGAACGTATCATTGAGACATGTTAGTAAGACGTTCAAGAGCGGTGTAACAGCGGTTCGCGATTGTACAGTGGAGGCTAACGACGGGGAATTTCTGGTTGTGGCCGGCCCGTCAGGTTGTGGAAAATCGACCTTGCTGCGGATAATCGCCGGTTTAGAAACACCGGATGAAGGCGAAATCTACATTGCAGATACAATGGTAAATCTGCTGTCCCCACAGGAGCGGGATGTCGCGATGGTTCTGCCGAATCATGCACTGTATCCGGAGTTGAGCGTCCGGGAGAATATGGCATTCAGCCTTAAAATGCACCGGATACCCGAGGAAGAGGTCGAACGGCATGTGCAGGAGACTGCGGAAATTCTTAAGATGGAAACGTTGTTGGATCGCAAGCCCAGCACTTTGACCACTTCGCAACAGCAGCTGGTGGCGCTTGCCCGTGCAATGGTGCGTGGCCGGAAGGTCTTATTATTGGATGAACCGTTTGCCAACCTGGATCGCAAACTGCGCGCACAGATGTGGAAAGAACTCCGTGCACTCCATAAGCGCCTGGGCCTGACAGTTCTCTATGCGACGGAAAACCAGGAAGAGGCAATGGCTCTGGGCAACCGGCTGGTTGTGATGAAAGAAGGGTTTGTACAACAGGTGGGTACACCGGAAGAGTTGTACCATTCGCCGGTCAATCAATTTGTTGCAGGGTTTCTGGGGGACCCACCGATGAATGCGATCAATGTTAAGGTGGGAGACGGCGGTGCAGACTATACCTTTGCATTTGGAAAGAATACGGTGCGTATGCCAAAGGAATGGGATAAGCTCGGCGCGTTACAGGAATATCTGGGGAAAAATGTTATTTTGGGGATACGCCCCCAAGACGTACACGACGACCCAGCCCTGGTGGAAACCCTGCCCAATGGAATGGTGGATGCAGAGGTGGAAGTGATGGAACCGGTTGGCAGAGAATTCTATCTCTACCTGACATGTAGTGGCCATTCGGTTACAGCGAGTGTGGATGCGGACGCTATGCGGCAGAGCGGGGAACAAATTAAAGTTGCATTTGATATGGAAAAAATCTATCTCTTTGACGGGGATACAGAACATACCATCTGGCGTTGAACAGGATTTTTATACCAGTTTGAGGCTTTTCTGGAAATATGTTCCATGCAAATGTGAACAAATTGTAAATTGCGCGGCAATTTCCACAAAAAATTTTTTTATTTTGTGATATATAGTTGAAATGTGTGCTGCTTTTATGTAAAATATATGTAGCCTTTCTATAGAATCAATCATCAAGATTAGCAAATATAGATAAAGTGAGGGAGCAGCATGTCAAACAGACTATTTCAAGGGGTTATTCACCAGATGAGGGATGCCATCGACCGCACCATTGGCGTGATTGATGAAACTTCCGTTATCATCGCCTGTAGCGAGCTGGGACGGATCGGCGAGGTCAATGATAGCATTACCGCCGATGTGTTGGCTGCACCGGGAACCTTTGTGGTGAATGGCTACACTTACAAATCCTTTGGCAGCAGGCCGAGACCGGAATATGCGGTGTTTGTCTCTGGTTCTGACCCGGAGGCCAGCCGGTATGCATCGCTGCTTGCCATCTCTCTAAGTAGTATCAAACAATACTATGATGAGAAGTACGACCGCAGCAACTTTATTAAGAACGTCATTTTGGACAACATTCTTCCGGGCGACATCTACCTGAAGGCGCGGGAACTGCGGTTCAATTCCGATGTCAGCCGGGTTTGTATGTTGATTAAGATCACCAACAAGTCCGACATTTCGGCTTATGATGTGATTCAGAACTTGTTCCCGGATAAGAACAAGGACTTTATCATCAACATCAACGAAACGGACATTGCTTTGGTCAAAGAGATTCGTGCAGGGATTGAGCCAAAGGACCTGGAAAAGCTGGCTGGTTCCATTGTGGATACCCTTTCCAGCGAGTTCTATACCCACTGCGTGGTTGGCATTGGCACCATTGTGACCGGCATCAAGGATTTGGCCCGTTCCTTTAAAGAAGCGCAGGTTGCGTTGGAGGTCGGCAAGGTCTTTGACACGGAACGTGCGATTGTCAGCTATGACAATCTGGGCATTGCGCGCCTGATTTATCAGTTGCCGACGACTTTGTGCGAAATGTTCCTCAAGGAGGTCTTTAAGCGCGGCTCCATCGAGTCCTTGGATCATGAGACCCTGTTTACCATTCAACGCTTCTTTGAGAATAATCTGAATGTTTCGGAGACGTCTCGTAAACTTTTTGTACACCGCAATACGTTGGTCTATCGTTTGGAGAAGATCAAAAAGATCACCGGCTTGGACCTGCGCGAATTTGAGGATGCCATCGTTTTCAAAGTGGCTTTGATGGTCAAAAAGTATCTTTCTTCGAATCCGGTCAAGTTCTAATTGCACGATTTTTGTCGAATCCTATTGGAAGCTCTAAAAATTACAAAAATATTACAAATTATTTCTTTTTTAGAATAATAAATGCAGCACCCGTTGGTATTATGTAAACACGCCAATGGGTGCTGTTCTGTATGTCTGTAGCAGCTTTTGGGAGAGAAAATTTGGAATCATACAGCGCCCAATTTGTGAAATCGGAAATACAGGGAAAGCGAAAGATCGCATTCGGATAAAAATTACCGTGTGTTTTGCGGACCTTTGCGGCGCTTTTTACGGATGGAATTGCGTTTGATGGGATGGAACGATCCCGCGCGTAAGGCCAGTGGAACACCTATGGGCTTTGGGAGAGAGAAAATGATTGAGTTTAAAAATGTGAGCAAAACGTACAGCAATGGTACGCATGCGCTGCGAAACGTCAACTTGACGGTGGAGGACGGCGAATTTGTATTCATTGTGGGCTCCTCTGGCGCAGGAAAGAGTACGTTTTTGAAATTGATTATGTGTGAAGAAATGCCAAACGAGGGCGAAATCATTGTCAACGATACACATGTTTCCAGCCTAAAGAAACGTGAGATTCCATATCTGCGGCGCATGATGGGCATTGTCTTTCAGGATTTCCGCTTAATCGACAATATGACGGTTTATGAAAATGTGGCCTTTGCGATGCACGTGATCGGGGCCACACAGAGCGAGATCAAAAAACGAGTCCCTTACATATTGAGCTTGTTGAACCTGCAGGATAAGCAAAAATGCCGTCCCAATGAACTCTCTGGCGGCGAACAGCAGCGTGTCGGCCTTGCAAGGGCCCTTGTGAACAATCCCAAGCTCATCATTGCGGACGAGCCAACGGGGAACATTGATCCGGCGCTCTCGTTTGAGATTGTCGATCTGCTCAGCGAAATCAATCGCCGTGGGACCACTATTCTGATGGTGACGCATGAACATACCTTAGTCAAGCACTTCCACAAGCGCGTAGTAGAAATCCATGACGGCCGTATTGTGGCCGATACAGCTTCAATGGAGGTGCAGCAGGATGAACAGGAATAAAACCGTACATACCTCCAAAAAGAAGACCGGGTCGCGGCTTTCCAGCCTGGGGTATCTGTTGAAGGAGGGCGTCAAGAATATCTGGAGCAACCGTACCATGAGTTTTGCCTCGGTTGGCGTGTTGGTGTCCTGCTTGCTGTTGACAGGGGCAGCGGTGCTTTTCTCAATGAATGTGGATGTGGCGATGAAGTCATTGGAGGGAAATAACTCCACAACCGTTTACCTACAGGAGGGCTTGCCCACACTGACCAGCCTCAAGGTGGGGCAGGAGATCAAGCAGCTGGACAACATCGAAGAATGCGAATTTGTCTCTAAGCAGGATGCTGTACAGAATATGTTGGACATGTTGGGCGATGATGGGACCGTTTTGGAAGGGCTTCTGGGAGATGAGAACTTTTTGCCGGATGCATTCCAAATCTCTATGAAGGACTTAAATTTGTACGATGAGACAGCGGCGCAGATCAAGGCGATTAACGGCGTGGATGAAATTATCGATTATTCCGACATAGCAGAACAGCTTACCGATCTGGACAATTTGGTGACTTCGGCGGGATTTTGGATTGTTCTCATCCTAAGCCTAGTATCTCTGTTTATTATCTCCAATACGATCCGTGTGACGATGTTTTCCAGGCGTTTGGAAATCAGCATTATGAAATCAGTCGGTGCGACAAATTGGTTTGTTCGTGTACCCTTTATTGTAGAGGGCGTGATTATTGGTTTGCTTTCCGGCGGAGTGGCCAGCGGGCTGTTAATCTTCTTGTATAATAAGTTGGTGACCTCCATTGCATCCATTCCGCTGTTTTCGCCAGTGGACATCGGCCCGATGGCTTGGCGGATTACATTGATCTTTATGTTGGCGGGTTCCTTGTTTGGCGCATTGGGTGGCCTGATTTCTTTGGGCAAGTACCTCAAAAAAGAAGGAGGAGATTTGGGTGGTCTGTAAAAAAAGGGGACTGAAGGTCTTTTTGGCGCTGGTTTTGGCGTTTTCCATCTTCTGCGCACCGGCTCAGATGCAGTTGCATGTGGATGCGGCGTCGTCCGATCAGCTTTCCGATTTGCAGCAGAAGCAAAAGGATTTACAGCAGCAAAAGCAGGAATTGGCGAAACAGCAAGCACAGACCAACCAGAAATTGGCCAGCTTAAAGGCGGACAAGGAAAAACAGCTGGAATATAAAAATACATTGGACGAGCAGATGGAAAATTTGCAAAGCCAGATTGCCGTTTTAAACGAACAGATCGACACACTGGACCAGAATATCACAGAAAAGACGGCGCAAATCGCCGATAAACAGGCGGACATTGATTTCAACTATGAGCAGTTAAAAGAGCGCCTTTGTGCCTTGTATAAGACCGGCGAGGCAAGCAATTTGCAAATTTTATTAAATTCTGAAAACGTGATGGACTTAGCAAACAAGACGCATCTATTGAAAATTATTACCGAGCATGATACCGAGCTGATCAACACGCTTAAAGAAGAGATGCAGGCGATTGCAGACGAAAAAGCAGAGATCGAGCAGAACCGCCAGGAAGTCGCCGCGGCAAAGACCGAGTTGGACAACAAGCGCAATGAATTGGGCGAGTTGGAAAGCGAAGCGCAGCGTGTTTTGGATGAGTTGACTGCCAACGAACAGTCCATGCAGTCGGAGAGCAACAGTTTGGCGGCTCAGCAGAAGAAGATTGAGCAGGAGGAAGCACAGGCGGCTGCGGAGATTGACCAGTGGTGGGCAAATTATTATGCGTCCCAGAACGGAGGACAGAGCAGCAGCGGGAATACGACAACCCCGGAGAGTTACGTCGGCGGCCAGTTTACATGGCCAGTCCCGGGGTATACGCACATCTCATGCGGTTATAGCAGCAGCCACAAGGCGATTGACATCAATCGGACCAACGGCAAGAGCATTTCCGGCGCACCGATTGTAGCGGCGAATGGTGGCAAAGTCGTGGTAGCAGGCTGGCACTACAGCTATGGGAACTATGTGATGATCGATCATGGCGGCGGGTACTCGACGTTGTATGCCCATGCGAGCAGTCTAGCTGTAAGCAAGGGGCAGCAGGTCAGCCGGGGACAGACCATCGCCTATGTCGGCAGTACGGGCAATTCGACCGGGCCGCATCTTCATTTTGAGATTCGTGTCAACGGTGTGCGAAAGAACCCGTTTAATTGGTTCTCCTGATTGGTACGAGGTGGAATGAGACAGGCATGTCCTTTAGGGAAAGACCCCTAGCTTTGTGGAGGGGGCCCCATTGTTTCCTGTGAAGGGAATGGATGGAATTTCCAGTGGGGCATGCCTGTTTGAAGCTTTTCGGAAGATATAAAGGGGACAGAGTTTGGTGTTGCTTTTGAGAAAAGTAGGGCAAAGGGATGGAGAACGATGCCCCTGATAGGCATGGGGATTCCTGCTGCGAAAGATGTGGTTTTACCATATAGCCCTGCCATCGAGAACCCATTGGACGCCGGTTCTGTTGTATGCATTTTTCGCTGGAGCTTGCAATGGATGCTGTTTTTTGCCTATATTCGAATTTGTACCAGCTTGTGAAATCGCGTGAAAACGGGAACTTGTTATGGAAAAATTGAGATTATTTAGGGAGGAAATCCATGAATCAAGCGAAGAAGGCCCGGCGAATGGCCGCAGCCTTGGCAGTAGCAGTTTTGCTGAGTACCTCCATGGGGACGCTTTCGTGCGCCGATGCGGCGGTATCGGACGGAGAATTGGACGTGCTTCAACAGGAACAGCTGGAACTACAACAGCAGCGTGAAAAATTGGAGCATGACCAAGCCGAAAATAAAGCAAAACTGGATCAGTTGCGTGCGGACAAGACACAGCAAGAAACCTATAAAGCGGCGTTGGACAGCCAGATACAAAATGTGCAGCAACAGATCGATGTCCTGAACCAGCAGGTTACATCTCTGACCGCCGGCATTGAGGAACAGACGAACCAACTCTCCGACAAACAAAAGGAGATAGACTCAACATTTGAGGAGTTAAAAAAACGCCTCTGTGCACTCTATAAGACCGGAGAAGCGAGTACGCTGCAAATTCTTCTGAGTTCCCAAAATGTGATGGATTTGGCCAATAAAAGTTATCTGCTCCGGAGTATTACAGAGCACGATATGGCGTTAATCGACGGATTAAAAGAGGAGATGCAGGAGATTTCAGCGGAAAAAGCGAAGGTCGAGCAGGACCGTGCCGACCGATTGGAAGCGAAAAATACATTGGATCAAAAGCGTACCGAACTGGGAGTTCTTCAGAGTGAAGCGCAGAGCGTTCTGGATGGAATTGCCGGACAGGAGCAGGGCATCCTTGCGGAAGGCAGTGCGCTTTCCGCAGAAGAGCAGGAAATCCGGCGCAGAGAAAACGAAGCGGGCGACCGGATTGACCAATGGTGGGCGGACTATTATGCAGAACAAAAGCGCCAACAGGAGGAACTGAAACGGCAGCAGGAAGAAGAACAGCGCCGGCAGGAGGAGCAAGCCCAACAAAATCAGGGACAGACTCCGAGTGCAGAACCGGCCGAAGAACCAGAGCAGCAGCCTGCGGTGCCGTCAGATGAGAGCAATGCTCCAGTGGACTATGTAGGCGGACAATTTGCCTGGCCGGTTCCGGGGTATACACATATCTCCTGTGGATATAGCAGTGACCACAAAGCGATTGACATCAACCGGACGAACGGCAAAAGCATTGATGGCGCGCCAATTGTAGCGGCGAATAGCGGAAAGGTTGTCAAAGCGGGCTGGGATAACAGCTATGGAAACTATGTGATGATCGACCATGGCGGCGGATATTCGACCTTGTATGCCCACGCCAGCAGCTTGGCGGTGAGTACCGGACAGCAGGTGGATCGGGGACAGACCATCGCCTATGTGGGGAGTACAGGCGACTCCACAGGGCCGCATCTGCACTTGGAAGTGCGGGTCAATGGTGTCCGTCAGAATCCCATGGACTGGTTCTCCGCGGGGTGACATCCTTTAAAATATAGGGTTCCAAAGGCTTTCCTATGGAAGAAGTACCTATGATCCACGTGTGTGAAAGTGGGCAAAAGGAGTGCGGAAGGAGCCGAAATTCCGCAGAGGAGTTTTTTTCGAGTATGAAACCCTATTTTGGGATATGCTTGTAAAAGAAGAAGGAACACAGGACCTTTCACGGAGGAAATGGCGTAAAATTTACATTTAGCGGTATAAATAGGAATAGAAATCCGGTATGATAAGAAAAGGATGCTGCACATTGGCGAAATTTGCCATGGCAAGCCTCGGTTTCTTTTGGATTAAAAAATGTAGATCCAGACTGAAAGATGGGAAAAACCTGCATAGTAAGGAATGATCGGTGATGGGTAAAAAAATATCTCTGGGAGCAGCAGTCGCCGTTGCTGGAATTACAGCAGCGGTAACCGTATCCCTGACTTATGTATACGCAATGAACAGCTTCAATGACAAAGTAGCAGACGTCAATGAGCGGCAAGCTATGTACACCAAGCTCAGCGAAATCGACCAGAAGGCGCGCCAGGATTATATCGGCCAGATCGATGAAACAAAGCTGACCGATGGAATCTGTGCGGGCTATGTTGCAGGCTTGGGGGATCTACAGGCGCAGTATATGTCGGCTGAGAAGTATAAGACCTACCAATCGGGAACAGCGGGAAAAGATGTCGGTGTTGGCATCAAGACCATTATGGATGAGGATGGCAACATGGAGGTGATCCAGGTGATGCCCAACTCGCCGGCGGAAAAAAGTGGGATTCGCAAGGGCGATACCATTGTTTCCATGGATGGGAGGGAGATTGTCCGGATCACATATGGAGATGCACTGAACCGGCTCGATGGAACAGCGGGAACCACGGTGACCTTTGGCATTTATCGGGAAGCTGCCCCATTGGAAACGGATACAGAAGATACATCTGCCAGCAGTGCGACTTCTTCGGGGGCAGAACAGCAGGGGGAAACCCTGGAGATTACCGTCACCCGGGCGGAGTATACCAAACAGAGCATTACCTCTACAGTCATCAATGGCAATGTGGGATACATCAAGATCTCTGAATTTAACGATAGCAGTATCGAGCAGTTCAATTCAGCGCTTTCGGCCTTAAACAAACAACAGGTGGCAGGGCTGGTGATCGATCTGCGCAACAATTCCGGCGGAAGCATTGAAGCGATGGCGTCCATGTTGGATACGCTGTTGCCAGCCGGAAATTTGGTGACGACACAGGATAAAACAGGCAAAACGACCGTTGAATATACCTCTAAGCCCAATGAGATTGCACTGCCAATCAGTGTGATTGCCAACGAAACAACCTTTGGAGCCGCGGAAATTTTTGCCGCGGATATTAAGGAATTCAAGAAGGGCTTGGTTGTAGGGCAGACTACGGCGGGCTATGGAACAAAAGATGAGGTGATTCCTCTGTCCGACGGCTCTGCGATTGTATTGTCTGTGGCAAATTATCTGACTCCAGGGGGTTCTGCGTTCAACGGAACCGGAATTGCGGCAGATATTTCTGCGAAATTGACCGAAGAACAGATGGAATTGTTGGCGCGCGACCAGTTAGAAAACACTGAGGATGCACAGCTACAGGCTGCTGTAAGCGCTCTGGTGCGTCAAGGAGCGGCGGTTGCAGAAATTCCAGGGACACAGAGTGCGCAGGGAACCGATGCGATTCCGGAGGAAGGTGCTACACAGGATACCTCGTCTACATCTGCGGCCTCTGCTCCTGTTCCGCAAGAGGAAGCAAGTAGTTCCCCCAGCAGCACAGCGGGATAAGTTTTTGTGCCGAAATAAAGGGCGAGAGACTTTTGGAAAGGCCTCTTTGGATGGTTTTTGCAGAGGACAAGGCATTTGGAAAGGGTTACACCCTTACAGATGAGGGGGTTACCCATCGCCCGACTCATTTGAAATTCAAAATCCTCTCCACAGAAAATTCTGTGGAGAGGATTTTTTGATTGTAAATATCGATTTGTCAATTGTCCATGGGATAGTGATTTTGCTGTGGGATGAAGCTGCGATTATGCTTACGGCATTTGCTCCGCTGGAAGGACTTCAATCCCTGCGGAAGATCCACTGGCAACAATGACCGGATATGCAGTATCCAAAACCTTGCAGCCGTCTACTTCGGCGTAGTCCTCCAAGTGTCCAGCGAAATTCCCTGCATATTCTTCTTTTCCCTCTTCTGGGACAATTGCCCCTTGGTTGGAGCATCCGGAGATCGAAAGCGAGACATAAGAGCCCGTATTGATGGAACTACCCAAAACACCGCCGAGGTATCCCCAGCCTTTGATTGTGCCATAATTGTGGCAGTTGGTGATTTCGTTTGAGGAAACACCTGTTGCACCTACGATCCCGCCAGCACCGCCGGACGGGCCTATGACCTTTTGCACTGTGGCATAGTTCTTGCAATTTTCGACTGTGCCACCGTATACGTATCCAGCGATTCCGCCGACATTGTTGTAACCGGTGATGGTTGCGTCGCTTACGGTCAGGTTCTTGACGGTCGCCCCACGAATATAGTTGAATACACCTGCGTAATTCCCAGTTGCTGAATCTGGGCGGTTGATTGTAAAATTCTTAATGGAATACCCTTGGCCGTCATACGTTCCGCCGAAATAATAATTGATGTCTGCACCAATCCCAGGAAATTCGTGGCCGCCCAGGTCAATATCTGCGACTTGAATCAACTTTTTATTTGAAAAGTGTTCCCGGTCCTGCCAAGAGTCATGCTGGGTATTTACCTGCTGTGCAACCCATGCCAACTGCGAGCCGGTTGCAATCTTATAGACGTTTCCCTCCGGGATAACAGGCTCAACACTTTCTCCGTCCCAAACTTCTTCGGAAGGTTCCTCTGCAGAGACGGTGTCGGGCTGTACAGCCGATACAACCATTTCTCCATGGAAATGCTTTGCCTGATATTCATTGCCAACCGTTTCCCCCGGTAACCATGCAGCTACGACGTAGTCCGTGCTGGCGCCGGCTGCCAGCGTTTCGGGAAGCAGATATGTAACAGCCTGTCCATCCTTCCATACAACAGCCTGCGTGCCGTCGGAACAGTTGACCGGAACAAGTGCGCCCTCCGCATCCTGCTGATAGAGCAACAACTGAAGAACGTCTGCCAAACTGTTGTCGCAGGCAGCCTGCTTTCCTTCATTCTTTACCCCGCCAGAACCGTTTTCCACAATCTGCGGCAGATTCGTCTCACTACAGGGACCCGAGCTTTCTACAGAGAGAGACACCCGCATGGGAAGACTACCTGCGTTTTCAATGTGGATTTTGTGAAAATATAGAGGCAGGTTATCTGCAAGATATCCATCCGCTACGTCTTCAAGGTTTCCTACCGGAGTTCCATTCTGGAAGCTTGTTTCAAGCTGCGCCAAGGTGAGAGGGCGCAGGTTGGTGTAATCGATGGCTCCTTCTTCATTTGGGTTTTCCGGGGTCAGAATCGCATCCAATACGCCTGCGGAGAAATTCGCTCCCGTCTTTTCTGTGTCGGTGAACCATGCAAACGATGCCCCAACCAGCAGACAGAACACCAGGAGAACCGAAACGCCGGACAACACAATTCGTCTTTTCATTTACACATACCTCCTACTAATTGGTTTGTTATAGCGGCAGTCGTTCGGCTGAAGGCATCTATCCATATAGGGAAACATCCGAGGTCCGCCGTGTTCCTTTCATTCTAACGTATGTTGTTTATAAATACAATGTTTTTTTCAAAGAACAGATTTCTTTTTAGTGCAATATATATATATATATATATCGAGAATATTATTTGTCGAATAATCTAAAAATTAATAAAAATAGAATCCTTTCTATGAAAAATGGTTTATCCTTGTCAAGGGCCTTACCTATATTTTATAGGCCACCGGGGTTAATCAATATGGCAGTTGGCTGGATTTGCCGATTAGGGAAACAAGGCAGATCCCTTTGACCATTCGCTTTACTTGCACATGTGCGGTATAGGTAACCCCGGCACGCCATTTTGATCACTTCCCCTGCTTGTCTGCATTCAGCACAGGTAAATGCGGCAAACCATTTTGATAATTAGCTGGGCATTAGCCTATACGTGACATAGGCTAATCTGGCACATTATCTTGATAATTTGCCTATGGAGGCCAGTAAGGCAGATTATCAAGACCATTATGACATGCATTTGCATATATCCGATCTGCAAATCAGTCTAACCAATATGGTGGTTAACCATATGGCCCATTAGGCAAACAAGGGCAGATGATCTTGCATAGCTCAAATCGAAGTAGGGGACCCATCGGAAGAAAAAGCGAAAATCCGCCTTGCAAGCTAGCGGATACAATGTTAAACTATAAGAATACGAAAAGGATGGGATTTGCGTGGAAAGACTGAAAAAAATCGTACGGTTTTTGACTACACCGGAAATGCTTCTATACATATTTTTCGGGGTTTTAACCACGGTGGTCAATATCCTGTCCTTTGGGTTGCTGCGGGATGTCCTGCGATGGCAGTTGTTGACGGCCAATACACTTGCGTGGGTACTTTCGGTCGCGTTTGCCTTTCTGACAAACAAGGTGTTTGTCTTTCGAAGCAAAAGTTTTGCCGCGAAACAGGTTTTGCGGGAATTAACTTCCTTTGTGGGTGCGCGATTGTTTTCCCTCGCGGTGGATACCGCGGGCATGTGGCTGCTGGTAGACGTTCTCACCTGGAACGACTGGCTAGCAAAGATCCTTATGAACGTTATCGTCGTTGTAATCAATTACGTGTTCAGCAAGCTGTTTATCTTTAGACGACCGCAGTAGATTGCATTTCCCAAAAAGAATCAACGGAGCGCAGCCAGCGCCCCGGACAATGGAGGATTTTACATGTTAGCAACGGAAAAGACCATGGAAAAAATCGTGGCACTCTGCAAAAGCCGCGGCTTTGTTTACCCGGGCTCTGAGATTTACGGTGGCCTCTCCAATTCTTGGGATTATGGTCCGCTCGGCGTGGAGTTCAAAAATAACGTCAAGCGGGCATGGTGGAAAAAATTTGTCCAGGAGAGCCCCACCAATGTCGGGTTGGATGCAGCCATTCTGATGAATCCTGAGGTTTGGGTAGCTTCCGGCCATGTAGGAGGGTTTTCGGACCCACTGATGGATTGCCGCGATTGCAAGACACGCCATCGTGCGGATAAATTGATTGAAGATTATACCGGCCAACCAGCGGATGGGTGGAGCAATCAGCAGATGATGGACTTCATCAAGGAGCACGACATCAAGTGCCCCAACTGTGGTTCTGCCAACTTTACGGATATTCGCCAGTTTAACTTGATGTTTAAGACTTTCCAGGGTGTGACAGAGGATGCAAAGAATGAGTTGTATCTCCGCCCGGAGACGGCGCAGGGAATCTTTGTGAACTTTAACAGCATCCAGCGTACTACGCGGAAAAAAGTGCCCTTTGGCGTCTGTCAAGTCGGCAAGAGCTTCCGCAATGAGATCACCCCTGGCAACTTCATCTTCCGCATCCGTGAATTTGAGCAGATGGAGTGTGAATTTTTCTGCAAACCCGGCACCGATCTGGAATGGTTCGAATATTGGCGTGGATTCTGCCGCGATTGGCTCCTTTCTCTCGGCATGACAGAAGAGAATATGCGCCTGCGCGACCATGAAAAGGAAGAGCTTTCTTTCTATTCCAAGGCGACGACGGACATCGAGTATTTGTTCCCATTTGGATGGGGAGAGCTGTGGGGAATTGCAGACCGCACGGACTATGACCTCAAACAGCATCAGGAACACTCCGGCAAGAGCCTGGAGTATTTCGATCAGGAAGCCAACGAACGCTACATTCCCTATGTGGTGGAGCCGTCCCTCGGTGCAGACCGTGTGGCGCTGGCCTTCCTTTGCGATGCTTATGACGAAGAAGTGGTTGATGCGGAGAAGAAAGATACCCGTGTCGTGATGCATTTGCATCCGGCGCTTGCACCGTTCAAGGCGGCTGTGCTGCCTCTTTCCAAGAAGCTGAATGACAAGGCGCAGGAGGTTTATTCAAAACTGACCAAGCACTTTATGGTGGATTACGACGACGCGGGGTCCATCGGCAAGCGGTACCGCAGGCAGGATGAAATCGGTACGCCGTTCTGCATTACCTATGACTTCGACAGTGAGACCGACGGTTGCGTAACGGTGCGTGACCGCGACAGCATGCAGCAGGAACGTGTAAAGATTGACGATTTGGTCCATTACATTTTGAAAAAAATTCAATTCTAAGAAGGAAGCTGAGTACGTATCCAATGGATGGTTATCCTCTTAGAGCTACAAGAGGAGGGTGTCCCCAAACTACGAATCTTTGGATTCATAGGAAAGGGGCATCCTCTTTCTATTTGAAGAACATCTGCGTTTCTAAAAAATGAGGGTATCCTTCCGTCATGTCATGACTTTTGGGACACCCTCTTTGTAGTTATGGTATTTATAAAAGATTTCTTTAATAGGCGAATGCGGAAGAATGTTTAACCATTCTCAGTCCTTGATCGTGTAAATCCGCAGAATGTCATCCGGCCCATAAGCAACCAGATGATTGGCATCATCCGGCGCGAGCGCAAGAAAGTCGGTCAAAGTCATAAAAGCGCCCCCGTTTGCGTAGGTGATCGGATATTCCTGACTGTCGATGATACAGACTTGATTTTTTACCGTGGCCTCCATTCCACAAAGACGCGCAGTTTCTGGCATTGGGAGCAATACGGCGGTATTCCCTTCAGAGCCAAGCATCATATTCCGGCCGAGTTCCGTATCCTGACCATTCGCCCGGATGGTTCGGCGCGCTGACATAGAATGCAAAGCGACCGTTGTATCTGGCAAGGAAACCAATGGAATCGGGACGCGCACAATTCCAACCGCGTAGGGCAATACATCGTATGGCTGGAAGTAGACGACCAGGTTCTCACCTTCCAGATAGTAGGAATAATCCCCGTTCAGCGCTTGAATTGCTTGGGACGCGGAAGGATAGAGCGATTGATCGGCATCGTCCGGAAGAATCCCCTTTAAATAAGAGAGGATTTTTTCAGTAACTTCCGGGATCGCTTCTTCGGGATTCCGAAAGAGATCGCGGAAGGCATAGAATTCGCCCGTCTCCGGGTTCAAATTGTAAGAGCAAACCCAGTTCATCCCATGTGCGCCGCCGGTGTAATTCTCATTGGTCAACCAGACTGACAGGAGACCGTTTTCCTGATAGTCGAATACGCTTTGATAGAACAGAGAAGAGGTAACGCCGGTTTCCGCGCCACTGTTCGCAATGGAGCGGAGCTCCGCGATACTTTCCTGTTGTTCCTGTTCGATTTTGGCATTGAGCTCGTCCGCTCCAGAAAAACCGGAGAAGTGCGGAGAGGCAATTTTGACCTGAATATTTCCTTCGGTCTGATTTTGGATGGATATGGCCGGCGCAGGAATGGTGGCCTGAACTTCTGGAAGCGGAGCTTGTGAAGAGCCGACAATATCGGGCTGAGAGTCAGAAACGATGGAAGAACTCTGGGAAGAGGATGTTGAGCTGGAGGATTCCTCTCCATTTGGGGAACAACCGCTTGCAGACAAGCAAAGACAGACCGCAAGCATCGCTGTACAGGCACGCAAAAAAGCGATATATTTCATAAAGATTCTCCCTTTGAGACCGCCATAAAAACGGAGTTTGTCCAAATTAAGCTGTATTTATTATAAGGGATTTTTGACAAATCGCAATAGAAATGACATAATTGTAAGCTTAGGTTACAAAGCCTTGCAGTGTCCCGGCCAACAACACGCAGATCGATGTCGATCACTATTTTAAGCGTCCGTATTCGAATCCACATCCTCTGTATGGAGGATGACGGTTGACAAGGTTGTTTCGGATTGTCGATAGGAATCTAAACAGTTCAGATCCGTTGATATACCCAAAAGGAAAAACCATAATTCACATGGCCTTTCCCTATGGGGAAGTGTGTGATTCAGAACCGTATAGCTTGGTCAAGATACCTTCATCCAAACGATTTGTAAAAGCAATGACATGCGGAGGCGTTCCCACAGGCCTAACGCAAAACGTATTTCAATCCGCACCGCTATGAAACGGTGACAGCAATCATCATTTTAACCGCATCGATGATATAATTTATTTCAACCCTCGCGCTCTTATGAACGGCGACTGGCAGAAGACTATCGCTACAGGAAATGAAAAGGGAAGTTCCTTTGCCCGTCCTTAAACAACAGCGATTTACAAAGCTAGGCCACTCGCTCTTTCTAAAGCCGTATGGCCGCCAGGCGACTCCTTGGCAGGGACCATCCATCCTCCCGGACAGGCTTCCTTTCCTTTGGCCTTAGATAATCATACCTCCATTGACGCCTAAGACCTGGCCGGTGATAAAGGAAGCGCGGCTGGAAACAAGAAAACGCACAGCGTCGGCGATATGGGCAGGTGTTCCCAGAATTTCCAAAGGGGTTTCCTCTCGCAGGCATTCCAGCGTTTCTACCCCCAACAGGGCATTCATGTCCGTTTCGATCACTCCGGGGGCAATGCAATTGACACGAATATGGGAAGGCCCCAGCTCTTTTGCAAGCGATTTTGTCAGCCCGATTACCGCTGCTTTTGCAGCGGAGTAATGGACTTCGCAGGAGGCGCCGACCTGCCCCCACATGGAGGATATGTTCACAATAACGCCATCCTTCTGGCGGATCATGTGCGGAAGCGCCAACTGGCAGCAGTGGAAAACACCCTTCACATCGACTGCGAACATGTGGTCCCAGTCTTCTTCTGTCAAATCGGTGAATAGTTTTTGTTGGGCAATTCCCGCATTGTTGACCAAAACATCCACATTTCCCACAGCAGCAAACATCGCTTCCGCCTGAGAACGATCGGAGACGTCGGCACGTACGGCCAAATGGGGCAGATTTGTCAACTGTTGTAACTCCTGACAAAGCGTCTCTGCGGCCGTTTGATTGGTATGATAGTTGATGGCTACCCGGTAACCATCTGAAGCCAATCCCCGTGCAATTGCGGCCCCAATTCCACGGGAAGCTCCTGTTACAAGTGCCGTCTGCATGGTCACTCCATTCCTTTCCTACAGGTTATCAGTGGCGAGCATGACAGCTGCCAGCGCTGCGATGGGGGCTGTTTCTGTGCGCAGAATCCGCGGCCCAAGGGTTGCGACAGATACACCCTGTTCTTTTGCAAACTGAACCTCCGAGCTGGCGAAGCCGCCCTCCGGCCCTATGAATAACGAGAGTTCCCGTATTTCCGAATCGACCAGAGACGAAATGTGTTCACCGCCCCCTTCATAAAAAAACAGAGCTTTTCCGGTCTCAATCGCTTCTTGAATAGCAGAACGGAAAGAAAGCGGCATAGAAACTTGAGGAATCACACCTCGACCGCTTTGTTTGGCCGCTTCTTCGGAGATTTTTTGCCAGCGGTCAATCTTCTTCTTAACCGCTTTTTCGTCCGGTCGGGAAACACATCGTTCAGAAAGCATGGGGACAATCCGTGTAACCCCAAGTTCTACGGCCTTTTGAACAACGGAGTCCATCTTGTCTGCTTTTGGAAATGCTTGATAGAGTGTGACATGAACCGTAGGTTCGCTGACGCTTTGGCAGAAATGAAGCACCTTTACGGTCACAGTATCGCCTTCAACCCGCTCAATTTCACAGTGATAGTCCATGCCAATGCTGTCACAGAGAATCAACGATTCCCCTGGCCGCATTCGCAGGGATTTGGCAATATGATGGCCATCGGTTCCCGTGAGGACAGCGCGTTCCTCCGGAATATAATCAATAAAGAATCTTGGCATGACGATTCCCCTTTATGATCTTATTATTTCTTGTAAATTATAACATTTTTATACCCCAAGACTCAACCGGTAGGAGTCTTTATCGCCCTTTTTCCAGGGGTCTGATGGTAGAAATTTAGAAAACCTTTGGGATAGGGGGTTGACAAATGGGGTGTTTTGCATATACTAATATTTAGTAATACTAAATAATTGAGAACAGGAGAAAAGAAATGGATGTGCGATATGAGCGGCAGCTCAAGCGCGGACTGCTGGAGATTATTGTCCTTAAGCTTTTGAGCCAGGGACGCGCTTATGGCTACCAACTCCTGCAACGCCTTGACCAAGAGAGTGGAGGCCTGTTCCGCATCAAGGAAGGAACGCTCTATCCCATCTTGTACCGTTTGGAAGACGACGGCCTGATCGTGTCGGAATGGAGTGTCCCAGAGGACAAGAGCGTAGCCAAGAAGTATTACCGTTGTACACTCGAAGGGAACCTTGTTTTGAAAGAGTTATTGGGATTATGGCGCAGATTTGACGGTGTAGCCAATCATTTTTTACAAGGGGAGGACGAATAAAGATGACAAAAGAAACCTATGTCCGCGCAATTGTGCGGAATTTGCGCTTACCTCATAAGACTAAAAGGCGGATAAAAAACGATTTGTTGAACGACTTTATCGTCCGCATAGAGGCGGGAGAATCCCAAGAACAAATTATTGCAGATATGGGGGCTCCCGAGAAAGTAGCAGCAGAATTCCATGAGAATTTTTCCGACCAGTTGCTTCCCCATCGTACAGCGTTGGATTGGACTCTCTTCATCGGTGGGATTTTTTTTGGCGTATTGGCGCTTTGGCAGGTAATTGACAGTTTTCTTTTCCCAGCACTGCTTCATGCAATGATGGGGAATTTCGATATGCATTCTGCTCCTTCCGGGGATATCGCAATAATCGGCGGTGCGGACGGCCCGACCTCCATCTTTGTGGCAGGTTCCTTCAATCTGGTTGCTCTATTGGTGCCGTTACTCCTGTGTGGAATATGCATAGCATTTTATCTGTGGCATCGAAAAAGAGAAAGATCCTCCCGTGGATAAACGGCCTCTTACAGCAAGGATATACGGGAATGGACTTTACAAAAAACATATAAAACAAAATGATGCGCCCTGAATCACAGTCATCAAACAATGTGATTTAGGGCGTTACCTTATGTGCTTTTTTATGAAATCCTGTATGGAAGCCTCTCCTTGGTTCCCGTATTTTACCGCTTGACAGAAAAAAGGAAATATGCCATACTTAAACTGTACTATTCAAAATAATACAGATATTACATATGTTAAACAGGTGGTGTATCAATGTTTTTGGGTGTGTTGATGGTAGGAGTGCCCTTTTCATTGCTTCTGGGGGGATTTCTCTATTTGCCTTATTATTTGTGGCATCGAAAGGAGCGCCGTCCCGTTTGGCGGCACTTGACGGTGTATGCATGGTTGTGCTTTACGATTCTGGTCTTGGATGCGACTCTTCTCATTGGGGGCATTGATTTTGCGCCAACATACCATTTTCTGAATCTGGCGCCTTTCGAATGGATACGGCATCCTTACGAGATGGGGATCAGGGATATGGTCAGCCAGCTGGTGCTGAATGTTTTCATGTTTATCCCCTTTGGAGTATTATTGCCCATGGTATTCCAAAGGCTTCGCGCCCTTTGGAAAACGGTTTTAGGAGCGTTTGGCATAACTGTGATGATTGAGACATTGCAGTATTTCACAGGACGGTCTGCAGATATTGACGATGTCATCATGAATGTGTTGGGAGGCGTTCTTGGTTACGGCGTCTTTGTTCTGTTAAACCATTGTCTGAGTGAGAAGCGATGGTGGCATGCTATGCTCGGAATGGCCTCTTCCAATGACAAAACCATGAATCCGAAATGAGCAATAAAAATGTAGAATTTGATAGGCATAATAGGTGGCTTCGCATAGAAAAACAATGAACCCCCGCTGCATGGGTTGCAGCGGGGGTTTTTAGATATATGAACAAATGTGGGAAACTTATACAATATGGATGTACTGGAGCACGTAGCGGATCAAGAAGAGAATCGAAATCGCGTACATAACCGGATGGACCTCTTTGGCTTTGCCGCGGACCAGTTTGATGATTGTATAGCTGATGCAACCAAAGGCAATGCCTTCGGAAATGCTGTAGGCAAACGGCATCATGGCAATGGTGAGGAAGCACGGAATGGCGATCTCCATGTCGTTCCAGTCGATATCACGGACGCCGCCCATCATCATAACGCCAACCAGTACCAGCACGGGGTATGTCGCAGCGCCCGGAACAAATCCGAGGAAAGGCGCGAGGAATATCGCCAAAACAAAACAGATAGCCGTCGTGACGCTGGTCAAACCGGTACGGCCGCCTTCAGAAATACCGGAACTGGATTCTACATAGGTGGTGACTGTCGAAGTGCCCAGGACAGCGCCAACCGAAGTTGCAATAGCGTCTGCCATCAGAGCCTTGTTGGCGCCCGGCAGCTTGCCGTCCTTTGTCAGGAATCCAGCTTTGCTCGCAGTACCATACAGTGTACCAACGGTGTCGAACATGTCGACCATGGTCAAAGAAATCAAAACGGAAATCAGGGAGAAAATGGCAACGCCGATTCCCTGGTCCAACTTGAGCAACTCACCAAAGCCGCCGAGGAACTGGCCAAAGGTTGGGGCTAAAGAATTGCCGACAGACAGGCCCTTTGCAATCCCCACATTTGCGCCAAATCCAAACTGCATGATTGCGCCGACAACGGTTGTGATCAGGATGCTGATAAACAGGCCACCTTTGACATGCCATACCACAAGGACCGTGGTGATTACGATTCCAATTACAGCAAGCAGTACCTTTGGATCGCTGAAATTTCCGAGAGTAATCAAAGTAGAGTCACTGTTTGCAACAATCCCCGCATTAATCAAAGCGACAATTGCAATGAACAGGCCAATGCCACCGCTGATCGCTTTTTTAATGGGCAGCGGAATTGCATTTACAATCGCTTCTCTGCCACCGGTAGCGGTCAGAAGGATAAAGATCAAACCGGAGATAAAAACAGCGGCCAAACCAGCCTGCCAGGAGTACCCGTATGTGCCACAGATAGTGAATGCAAAGAACGCATTCAAGCCCATACCAGGTGCCTGCGCCAACGGATAGTTGGATAAGAGGCCCATCAACAGGGTGCCAATGGCAGCCGAGATACAGGTTGCCAGCATAATTGCGCCTGTGTCCATGCCGGTGGTACCCAGGATGGAGGGGTTGACGAAGATGATGTACGCCATTGTAAAGAAGGTGGTCAGGCCGGCCACAATCTCTGTGCGTACCGTGGTCTTGTTCTCCTTCAACTTGAAGAAGTCTTTCCGGGATACAGTGGATTCCTTTGCCATGGGGTCACACTCCTCAAACGTTTTTCTTCCTTATTCGACAGGATGGCCGAGAAATACCGCAACATGGATTGCTCAAAACAAATTTCTCCATGAAAAGCCATTTTTCGCCGCAGAGATGGGAAGCGGCCGCTATCTTTTTCTGTATAGAGGACAGCAGGAGAAATTGCAGAACATGAATCACAAGGGCGCCCGCCAAAGAAGGAAATAGATACTTCTATTATATAGATTCTGTACACGTGAATCAATAGCAAAAATCAGAATCAAACGGGAAGGAAATGTGGGAAGAGAAAAGATGGATGGCTAGCAAAGGAGATGGTCGTTTCTTTTAAGAAGTTGAAAGAAAATCAAAAGAATCGGAAACAGTTGTCGGGTCATGTGCAATTGTAGAAAAACAGGATTGCAATTTCGTATGGAATGTGATATGAATAAAAACAAAAGATGGATTAGCTGAGGTTTCTGAAAAAGGGATAGAGCAAGCCCCAAGGGCATCCATGCTTTGCCTATCCTTCGAGAAACAGTTGTTGGCAAGAACAAAGAGACTTTTTTAGAAAACAAGTGGGTAACTGGGGGTGAAGGTATCGCGTTTCATCATTGAGATATAAACATCGATTTTTAGTTCCTATTTTTGGGATTATGAAAAGGTCGTTGTTCGCAAGAACGCGAGGATTGAAATACAACACCCCATATGCCCAGGCCAGCCCCCAGAGCCGTCACTCTTGGAAAGAATCTTACAAAAAGGTTTTTTCAGAAATGAATAGACCTTTTTAATGCAGGTTTTCCAAGGGTGATGTGGATGGAAAGAGAAAAACTCTGCGGTGGAACCACCGGGTAAACAGTCGCCTTCCATGGGGAGGTGTGGATTGAAATGCGTGTCTGGTGTTCACTCTGACAGCACCGCTCTACTTCTATGAGACTTAGAGGGCGGTAAAGAGTGGGAACAAAGGCTTTGAGAAAGCTTTTGTTCCTCCTGGAGTTTCCTGTCGTTGGTTGAGCGAATACGAGGGTAGAAAAGTGGAACAGGTGAATGAGCAATTTGTGATTGCTGGACACAATCGGTAAGGACGGTGAGACGGTCAATCACAATCATGGTATTTGTTTTTTATCGGGATAGGATTAAAAGACAATACACACAATAGCCATCGATCATAAGGCCGCGATGGGAACGAACGATCGAAATATCCCACAACGGTCCCAGAAGGCAGACAGCAGGCACGGTTGTCTGTATTGGAAGAGCCGCCGCCCTTATGGGCGGCGGCTCTTCCAATGTCCAGATTTCGTGAATGATTTGATGAGGAATCCTTTCATGTGCAACCAAAAGAAAACAAAAATAAATAGCGTACAGATTGTATTTCTGTACGATTCCTAAAAATTGTGTAAAATTGTTAAAACATGAGAGATTCCCTTGAAAAGAAAGATAAAACGTGATATTCTCTAAATACAGACGAAATAGGCAAAAATTCGGCTGAAATGAATCAAAGGAGGGAAAATCGGTGGACCTTTGTGGACGAAGTACGGCACAGGACAAAGACGTTTCTTGGCGTAGAACAGCGGTTGGGCCATCGGTTTTTCCGAGGTGTTTCTGCTGAAAGTTTGCGAAGAGATGTTGCCATAAGGGGATGTGCACAATCCCCTTATGTTTTGTTCCTTTGGCGGCTTCCTCCCTGTAAAATAAAGACAGGAGGAGAACCCAATGGAGAGAATGGATCGTTTGAATGCCTTTCAAAACCTTTTGGAGCAAAAAGAGTATCTTACGCTGCGGGCAGCCATGACAAGAGAAAATGAGGTGGATATCGCCGAATTTATCGAAGGTTTGTCAAAGGAAAATGCGGTTATCGCTTTTCGCACGTTGCCCAAGGAACTGGCAGCCGAGGTGTTTTCGAATCTGTCTCCGGATATGCAGCAGGTCATGGTGGACTCGTTCACCGACACAGAGCTCTCGGAGATGGTTGAAGAACTGTTCGTAGACGATGTGGTGGACATGCTGGAAGAGATGCCTGCCAATGTGGTCAAGCGTGTTTTGAGGAGTGCCCGACCGGAAACACGTAAGCAGATCAATACCTTTTTGAACTACCCGGAAAATTCGGTTGGAAGCATCATGACAGCAGAGTTTATCGATTTGCGCAAGGATATGACTGTCAGGGATGCCATTCAACGCATTCGCCGCACAGGTGCAGATTGCGAATCCATCTATACGGCTTATGTCATCGATGAGCAGCGCTTTTTGCAGGGGGTTATCACGGTAAAGGAGCTGCTTTTGGCCGATGATGATGTTACCGTCGAAACGATTATGGAACCGGATGTAATTACCGCAGCAACCTTGGAGGATCGGGAAGAGGCTGTTCAACGGATGATGCGGTACGATTTCCTTTCCATGCCTGTAGTGGACCATGAAAACCGTCTGGTTGGTATGGTGACTTTCGACGATGGCATGGATGTATTGGAAGAAGAGGCTACAGAGGATTTTGAAAAGATGGCTGCAATGCGGCCCTCGGAGAAGCCATACCTCAAGACCAATGTTTTTATACTCGCAAAGAATCGCATTGTATGGCTGTTGGTGCTGATGGTTTCCGGGATGATTACCGGTGGAATTCTTGGAAAATTTGAAGCGGCCTTTGCTGCCATGCCCTTATTGGTCACTTTTATTCCGATGTTGACCGATACAGGTGGAAATGCGGGGAGTCAGAGCAGCACTTTGATTATCCGTGGTATGGCGGTGGGAGAGATTGCCTTCCACGACTTTTTTCGTGTGCTCTGGAAAGAACTACGGGTCAGCCTGTTGGTGGGGATCGTTTTGAGTGCGGTGAATTTTGTACGTCTGGCGATCTTCTACCCCGGACAGGAGGGAATTGCCTTGACCGTGGCGATTGCACTCTTGGCGACTGTGATGATGGCCAAAACCATCGGAGGCGTTCTTCCCATGCTGGCGAAGGTATTGCATGCCGATCCGGCTATTATGGCAGCGCCGCTGATTACGACGATTGTCGATGCATGCTCGCTTGTAATTTACTTTTCTGTCGCACAGGCATTGTTGGGGTTATAAAATGATGAAGCCCCCTGAAATGGTAAAAAACCGTTTCAGGGGGCTTTTGTTTGGGAAGAAGATGCGGGACCTTCTATCCTTCACAGAGCGGTTTACCGTTTAATCGGTATCTCTAGCACCATAGGATTGACATGAATCATACAATGCTTTACTGTGGGGAAATACGCTTCTACAGCGTCATGGGTCCTCTGCGCAATGGCGTGTGCTTCGGTCAGTGTTTTGTTTCCATCTGCCCGAATTTCGATGTCTACATATATTCGGTCACCAAACAGGCGCGTTTTCAAATCGTCAATGCCAAGAACACCCTCCTGCTCTAGGATGAGCTCCTGTAGCTTTGCGACTGTTACATCGTCACAGGAATGGTCAGTCATTTTGCCGATCGCATCGCGAAAAATATCCCAGGCGGCCTTTAGAATGAACAGACAAATCCCAACGCTTGCAAGCGGGTCTAAAATAGGGAGTCCTAAGCGCGCGCCAAGAATTCCGGCAAAGCTTCCGATGGAGGAAAGTGCATCCGACCGATGATGCCATGCGTCCGCCATCAATGCGCTGGAATGGATACGTTTTGCTGCGAAATATGTATACCAGAACATGGCTTCTTTGGTCAGAATGGAAATTCCAGCAGCAGCCAAGGCCAGAAGTCCCGGGGCGGGTGGAAGATACCTGCCGGAAAAAATTTGCGAGATTCCGGTCGCACCAATTCCAAAGCCAGTAGCTGCCAATAATACTGCCAATAACATAGCGGCGACACATTCCATCCGCTCATGTCCATAAGGATGGCTTTTGTCTGCCGCCCGGTGTGCAACTTTTATTCCAACCATAACCACAACTGTACTGAACACATCGGAGGCCGAATGGACAGCATCGGAGATTAGGGCACTAGACCTTGCGGCAAAACCTGCAAAAAGTTTAAAGCCCGAAAGCAGAATGTTGCCCACAATACTGACAGAGGAAACCCGGAGAGCCGTTTGTTCGGGCGTATGCGCTTTCAATTTGGAGCCTCCTTTTTTCTTTTCGTCCATTTTATGCAACGAACCAAAGAAGTGTTCTTGAAAGAAGGCTTTTTGCCGGTGATTCCTTAATATGGGTTCATACGTAAAAAGGATTTACAACAGAGGGATAACCGGCTTTACTCTTTATCATACATGGTATATTCTCCGGTGATATGCTGCACCGTGGCACTCGGGTCGATGGACAGTGTTCCATTACAGTCCAGATGCCCGATCTGACACTTTGGCCCAATGACCACTCGGCTGCCATTGACGGTCTGTGCGGTAACACCCTTCAACTCTACATAAGTGGCTTCAATCAGTTCGATCTTGGAACCGCCTTTTGTAAAAAGCTTCCCCCATGTTCCCAGGTAGGATTGGATGATAATGCGATCTCCCACAATTTCACGTGCGCGAATCAGCCCGTCTGCCCGAACAGTATCCGCGCAGATCTGTCCATCCATGCTGATGCTTCCGTCACAGAGGACTTCGTCTGCTTCCAATTTAGAGCCGTTCATCATTGTTAGAAATCCATCCACAGAAAGACGTCCAGCCTGAATGTCTTTGTCGAAGCGCGCAGTGCCGTCACAATTTAGCTCTTTTACTGTAACCGCCCCACGGCATTTGAGCACCCCGTCCACTTTGAGCGTATCCGCTTCCAAATCCCCCATACATTCGCCGACGCCATCGATCACAAGCCGGCCAAAGCTTCCCCCTGGAATTTTTCCAATCCCATCAATTCGTATATCCTGCATATCCGATTCCTCCTAACAATTTCGTATGTTTTGATACCGAAGTTTCATCTGATTGGAGAGTTCTCCCAAGGGACGTACATCTAAGACCTGGATTTCACAGTCAAATTGGATTGGTACGGTACCTTTTGAAAAGGCAAGATGATACATGCCATGTGAAATAAATACTGTACAAGTCCAGTCCAATCCCTTGAGGGTGGAGAGTATCGATGAGCCTCTGCGAAGGAGATCCTCCATGTGTTCCCGAGAAATGTCTTGATTCCACGCAGTTTCAGAAAGGGCTGCGAAAAGTGTAATCTCGGCGAGGCTATAGGCTTCTTTGGGACAGGATGCAATGATTGCAGGTAGAAGGCTCCCGCTGATTTCCTCCATTTGTTCCAATGCATCCGCAGGGTAAAGTTCTGAGGAGTCCTCAGGAGAAAGGATTTTTGCCAGTTCTTCCAGCGAATACTGGTCCTTTGCATCGAGTATCGCTTGAATACGCCGCAGGACTTGTTCCCGGGGAAAGAAGGTTTCCTGCCCAGTAAAGGCAGATTGCTTCAAAAACCACTCCTCCGGGATCAGACGTGCCCGTTTCCAACGATAGAGCTGCCCGTAGGAGATGCCAGTTTGTGCCAAAAGTTCCTTTTTTGAAATAAGGTCCAAAAGATAATCACCTTCTAACGTAACAATGTTTTGTTTCACAAACGTAGTATAACAAAACATTGTTACGCTGTCAAGAAAAAAGATTTCTATTTTCAATAGTGCGGCTTTTATTGGTTAGCTCCATTTGCCTATAAAATGTAGGGAAGTTCTGTAACAATTATCAAGATGGTTTGCCGCATTTGCCTATGTTGAATATAGACAAGCAAAGGAAATGATCAAGATGGCGTGCTGGGTTTACCTATACCGCATATGGGCAAGTAAAGCAGATTATCAAGATCATCTGCCCTTGTTTGCCTAACCGACCATCCGGTTAACCACCGTAAAGGTTTACAACAAAAAAGGAGACCGGCTGTATGCCTATCTCCTTTGTGAATCGTATTCGTCTAACACGTTTTTTATAGCAATATTCACCAGTTTATAAATGCTTACGCCATATTTTGCCTTGAGGTCCTCTAACCCGGCGAGATTGCTTTCACGGATGAGCAACGTATGTGTGACAGAAAAATCGTTTGCTGCTTTTTTGTAGAGAGAAATTTGTTCACTCTCAATTAAGTGTTCTAGGGACGCATTTACAAGGTCGGTGACGGTTGCATCGTAAATGGTAGAGAGCTGTTCCAAACGCACATAAAGACTGTCGTCAATCTCGTAGTTTCGTCGGTACTTCTTTTCGCGTTTGTGAAATTTCTGATCAAAATATCCCATATTCCCACACTCTCATCGCTCAACACGTTTTATTCATATTTTATAGGTATATAAAGCATTGTTTAAGTGTATATATAACTATATTAATATGGTATAATAGTCTTGATAAAAGAGGAAAGAATATGTATAATGGAATTGAAAAAAATTAGGAGCCGGCTTGATTGGATTCAAAGAACGTCTTCAAACCAGCAAAGGCCCTGTTTATGGATTCGATTTTCTACAGAAACACTTCAATCATACGACCTTGTGTTGGAAATAAAAAGGGCCATGCGTGTATTGTTATGAAACATGGGGCGCGAATAAGGGTACATACTGGCCAAAAAAGAGCACGTCGCGAAAAGTAGTTTCGCAACGTGCTCTTTTCTTTATCCATAGAACTGCCTTAGGAACATACCCGTGAAAAGCCACCACGCCTATCTCGATTGTAGAAACCAGCAGATTGTCTCTCAAATGTATTTTAGGGAAAAAAGATCCACAATCCGGTTGCAGATCGGTGTGCCAGTCGCATTTCAACCCACCTCTCCCTGTGAAGTGTGGCAGGAGAATGTCTGGATATATTACAAATATATCCAATTCCAATTCACACGCTCCGTGTGAAGGAGGACACGTGTTTGCTGGTATTCCGGCCCCGCCGTTGATAATTTCGATCGACACTTCTCCACATGGAAGAGGACTTTACTGTTTCAGTAGCGCTTTATCATTGTATTGCTTTCAACTTGTACTCTACGTGTGAAAAGGGACGTTCTGATAGGCATATTTTGCACTACAGTTCGTAGGATCTCAACCTATCCCCTTGACATGAAGGGTGACATACGAGAGACAAGATCGGTTAAATGCTCAATCGGATTTCAATCCATACCCTCCGCATAGAAGGGAACTTACGCTGTTGTGAGGCGATGTAGAAAATACGGATTTCAATCCGCGCGCTTCGCAAGAAGGACGACGTTCAAAAGCTCCTCTATAGCCCAAAGAGAAAACGGATTATTCTGTGTCCTCTTTTATAATCCGATCATCAAAGCCATGGGAGGCGATTCGCTCCATCCTTTACCATAAAAAATCGCAATATCTCCGTAGTCCAGATGGATAGAACACATGCCTCCTAAAAATCGAATCGTTCGAATCCTGGAGTCCTTCAAAATGGAATATTTTCTGTATAAGCCCCCCGTAGCTCAGTTGGATAGAGCGCATACCTCCTAAGGAGGCCACCGCCTCAAAGCAGAAGCGCTTCGACAATCATCGAACTTTCATCCATTGATTCGGTAGTTGAACGGTCTTTTATCGGAAAAGAAGCAGCGCCAGAAATGGCATGATTTGGCCTCCCCGGATGCGTTTGGCCACCGGCAAAGAAAGGAGTACTATAAGCCATGATAGTTCAATCCACACATGATTGCGAACCACATTGCGGACTGCGGCAGTTAAAATGGTTTACCGCATTTGTCTGTGCTGAATACAGATAAGCAAAGGAAATGATCAAGATGGCGTGCCGGGTTTACCTAAACAGCATATGAGCAAATAAAGCAGATTATCAACAACGTCGTTATCTGAAGCGATTTGTTTATATGGAATTATTTTTAGTTCCAGAATACAAAGTTGTTCTTACGCCTCTTGCGGCAAAACTTCAGGTTTTCGATTGAATTCATGAAAATGGTACGAATGACTCAACAAAAGGTTCCGATCCGTCACAAGCACCGAAAAAAGAGGTGTTAAAGGGCTCTCAATTGGGTAACCAGCAAGTGAAATGTGGGCAACGGAAAAGGGATTACCAGCTTTGGTTGGCTACCCTTTGTTATTTTAGGATAAAAGGTGAGACTTGCATGCAATGGTTCCCATAAGGCTTATTGTGTAAAGCATTCGGATTCCACAGCGGCACAAAGATAGTGGTACATTGCCAAGTGATATTCCTGTATACGGAACGTCCGTGTCTCCGGCGCGGTAAGAGCGCAATCTGCCAGTGAAGCCAATTTTCCACCGCTTTGGCCGGTCAATGCGAGAACCTTTGCCCCACATACATGTGCACACATCGCTGCAGCACAAACATTTTTGGAATTGCCTGAAGTGCTGATTCCTAGAAGGATATCCCCAGGATTTGCATATCCGAGTACCTGCTGTGCAAAGGCCAGGCTGGGATCGACATCGTTAGAGAAGGCGGTGCTTAATGCCGTATGTGTGGATAGAGAAATAGCAGGCAGCGCCTCCTGCAAGACTTCCGCGATCTGCTTGCCATCCTCGCCAAACAGATTTGTGAACAGGTCCTTTTTATCCGATGAAAGTGGGCGCTTGAGCAAAAATCCTTTCATGAGCTCCCCAACAATGTGTTCACTGTCAGCGCTGCTGCCTCCATTTCCGCAGATCAGGAGTTTCCCGCCAGAGCGAAAGGTATCCAAAAGCAGCCGGAGCGCTTTTGACAATTCGGCTTCGAGAAATGTCAAATCCGGATGGAGTGTATAAAATTCCTGCATAATTTGCTGTGTACGCATGTTCATATGTGGTTCTCCTTTTCTTGATAGTAGAGTGCGACGGTAAGCGCCGCGATGTCTCCAACGGATTCTGAAAGAGCGCAGGGGACGACAGAACAGGCGGCGCGTGCAGCAGGAAGCGTCTCTTCTGCAATCACACGTTCAGCAGCTGGCCAGAGCTGTTCCTGGCAACGGGCAAAGATGCTTCCGATTACAATTCGTTCTGGATTTAGTAAATCAATCACAATCGAAAGCCCTTTGCCAAGCTGTTCACCGGCTGCTTGTAGAATACGCAATGCCAAAGGATCACCGGCCTGTGCGGCCCGGCCTACGTCCGCGGTGGTGATCGTATCCAGCTGTTCGACATGCGGGCAGAGATCTGGCTTTTTACCCCTTTGTAGCTCCTGCAACAAAAACATACGGGCCAATTGTGCGATTCCGCCGCCGCTACAAAAGCCTTCAAACGACCCCATTTTTCCATAGCCAACGGGCCCTGATTCTGAGAGACGGATATGTCCCAATTCTCCTGCCATGTCACTAGCCCCAGTATAGAGATGCCCATCCAGAATGACCCCTGCCCCCAAACCGGTTCCAAAGGTCAGAAATAGCATGCTGGAACAACCGCGTCCTGCGCCGAAACGCCATTCTGCCAGGGCACAGGCGTTGGCATCGTTGCAGAGCCAGGCGGGAAGCCCTGTTTGTACTTGAAGTTGTTCCACAATTGGAATATCATCCCAGCCGGGGAGATTGGGTGGGGATAGGATGCGGCCTGTCCGGCTATCCAATGGGCCGCCACAGCTGATGCCAATTCCGACCGGCCGGTCGGGGGCATGGGCCATACAGTCGCGTACATCCTCGGATAACCGGTGAATCATCTCCTCCGGGGAAAATGAAGCGGTTGGGTGTGGTGTACATTTATAAAGAATTTCTACGGAATCCTCGGACATCTGGCCCAAGCATACAGCACATTTTGTACCTCCGATGTCCACTCCAATGGCAAACATAAAATCCCTCCTATGGTGATGAGAGCAAAAGGCGGCCTCCGTCTTCGGAAGCCGCCTTTTCAAGAAAGTTAAAAAGAGGATTAGAGAAGAAGATATTATAGATTAGAGAAGAGAGAATTAGATGGAATCTTTGTCAATGACGGAAACACCGGTATCAACGAATTCTTCGCCGATGTCCTCGCCTTCCAGGGCCTTGACTGCTGTCTGGATGCCCTCATAACCCATGACGTCCGGGTTCTGTGCCATAGTGCAGAGAATATAACCATTCTTGATTAGGTTGAGGATCGTATCGGACTTGTCAAAACCAACGCCGATGACGGTCTGGCCAGCTTCCTGAATAGCGTTGCCGGTACCGACGGTGGAGCCTTCATTTGCGCCGAAGATGCCAACACAGCCCTGGGTGATGTAGTTCGCAGCGATGTCCTTGGACTTTGCTGCATCGCCATCGCCGTACTGAGTTTCAAGGAGTTCAAAATTGGTTCCTTCAAATGCTGCACGGAAGCCTTCTTCACGGGCAACCGTGGAAGCAGTTGCTGCATTGACGTTGACGATACCGATCTTACCCTCGGTGATCCCCTGTTCCTCAAGAGCCTTAATCATCTCTTCGCCAGCGATGGTGCCAGCTGCCTTATTGTCCGTTGCGAGGGTCTGTACACCCGGGAAATCTGCTGCGGAATCAACGTAGACAATCTTGACGCCAGCGGCATCCGCTTCTTCCAGAGCAGCGGTTACAGCGTCCGGACCATTGGCTGCCAAAAGAATGGCTTCTGCGCCACCGGCAACCGCGTTATTTACACATTCAATCTGCTTCGCGTCGTCTTTGACGTCCGGAGCCAGCCAAGTGTAGTCGACATTGCCGAGCTCCTCGACAGCCTTCTTACAACCTGCATCCACATTGACCCAGTGCTGGTCCATCTGGTCCATTGTAATCAGGTAGATTTTGTGATTACCGCCTGCATTGGTATCGTCGCCGGTATTGGTATCGGATACCTGGCCATCTGTGGTGGATTCGGGGGCGTTGCTGGTTCCTGCGTCACCGCTGCAGCCAGCCATCATGCCGGCCATCAGTGCACAAGACAGGAAAATGGATACGAGCTTCTTGAATTTCATGATTCTTTCCTCCTGATATTGTTTTTGATATTGTTTAAAGCGTCTACATGAAAAACGTCACGCCTTAACTCCTACATTCTTGGATTTTGCCTCGGAAGAGGACTTTTCCTTTTTTCTTCTTGGCTTGCCACTGCGGACAACGACATCCAACAGGACAGAGATAACAACAATGATGCCGATGACGATGTTGCGGATTGCGACCGGTGCACCAGCAAACTGGAGGCCATTCTGAAGCACGCCCCAGATGGAAGCGCCGATCACGGTGCCGAGCAGGATACCCTGGCCGCCGAGGGTGGATACACCGCCGATAACAGAAGCGGCTACTGCATACATTTCATACATGTTACCTGCGTCCATAGTACCCATACCACTGGTGGCGCAGATAATGAGGCCGACCACACAGGCACAGATGGAGCTGACTACATAAGCCTTTGTTGTGCTGGCGACCACATTGACGCCGGACAGACGGGCGGCCTCCACATTGCTGCCAATGGCGTAGATATGACGGCCCGTGCGGGTTTTGCTCAACAGGAAGTTGAAGAGAATCCAAAGAACAACAGCAATCCAGATAGTGTTGTAAACGCCGAGGAACTTGCCATAGTAGAAAAAGTCGCGGAAGGCTTGCGCGCCGTCACCGATGGAATCGGTGTTATAGTTGTTGTTGACGATCTGTGCGATACCACGAGCGATGGTCATAGTGCCCAAGGTTGCGATGAAGGGCGGCAGTTTGCATTTTGCAACGAGCTGACCATTGAGAACACCCACCAGGATGCAGCAGATAAAGGTGATTCCAACAGCAATCCAAGGGTTGATCCCCTTGGTCATCAAGGTGGCGGAGATCATACAACTCATACCTACCACAGAGCCGATGGAAAGGTCAATGTTTCCGGTAATCAATACATAGGACTGGCCAATACCGATCAGAAGAATCGGTGCGATCTGACGAAGAAGGTTGGCGACATTCTGTCCAGAGAAGAAGATCGGATTTAACACACCGAATACGATGCACAGGATAATCAAGCCGCATGTGACCGTGATTACCTGGCCCATACCTCGAATCGCCAATAGCCTTTTAAACGGGTTTTGTTTTGCTTTGTTTTCCATATTTGTCTCTCCCCAATTCTGAATCTTGATGTTATCGGATACAGGTCCGGCCGTTAAGCGCCGGCCTTTTGAGAAATCTTGTTTTCAAACCGGGTGGCACACTCCAGAATCTGGTTCTGGGTAACCTCTCCGGAGAGAAATTCCCCTGTGATGCGGCCGTCACACATGACCAGGATTCGGTCGCTGATGCGGAGAATTTCCGGCATTTCCGAAGACACGAACATGACGCCGATGCCCTGTTGCTTGAGTTGGTTCATCAGGTTGTAGATTTCAACCTTTGCAGCGACGTCGATGCCGCGGGTCGGTTCATCAAAGATCACCACGCGGGAGTTTCGCGCCAGCCATTTCGCAACAACGATTTTCTGCTGGTTGCCGCCGGAAAGACTTCCAGCGTCCGATTCAGAGCTTGCCAGCTTAATGGTCAGTTCATGGACGGAACGTTCCACCATCTCCGTTTCTTTTTTGTGATTGACCACGCCGAATTTGTTGCACAAAATGTCCAGATTTGGCAACGCAATGTTGTCGCGGATACTCAACTTGGTACACAGGCCATCCTTTTTGCGGTCTTCCGGTGCGAGCACGATACCAGCCCGAATGGCGTCCATTGGTTTGCGGATATGGACCGCCTTGCCGTCAAGAAGAATCTCTCCACTTTCCTTGGGATCAATCCCGAAGATGGCCCGCGTGGTTTCCGTACGCCCTGCGCCCATCAGGCCGGCAATTCCAACGATTTCGCCCGCGTAAAGATCCAGGTTGATATCGCGGACCAACCGTCCAGCGTTCAGATTTCGAATCTCCAAAATTTTCTTTCCGCGTGCACAGTTTACACGGGGGAATTTTTCCTTAATCTCACGCCCGACCATATAAGCGATGATCTCGGACATAGTGGTATCCTGGAAATTCATGCTGGTAATGTACTTTCCATCGCGCATAATGGTGACGCGGTCGACAATGTGCTGCAATTCCTCCAAACGGTGGGATATGTAGACGATGCCGTGCCCGGCTTCACGCAGTTTACGGATGATTACAAACAGGTCGTCGATCTCTTTCGACGTCAGAGCGGACGTCGGTTCGTCCATGATTAAAATTTTGGCATTGGTGGAAAGCGCCTTTGCGATTTCCACCATCTGTTGCTTGGATACGGGAAGGTCGCCGACAATGGTATCTGGGTCGATGTCGATGTTGAGGTTGCCAAGGATTTTTGCAGCCTCCTTGCGCATCTCGCGCTCGTTGAGAATGCCTGAATGCAACCTTTCACGGCCGAGGAAGATGTTCTCTGCCACGGTCAGGTGGCCGCACATGTTCAACTCCTGATGAATGATCGCAACGCCAAGGGCCTGCGCTTTTTTGGGGGTGAGTTCGTCGATCTTCTCACCAAAGAGCTTGATGTCCCCGCTGTCACGCGTATACACGCCGCTGAGAATTTTCATCAGGGTCGATTTGCCTGCGCCGTTTTCACCCAGCAGAGCGAGGACCTCGCCAGCCTTTAGGTTAAAGGATACGTCGTCCAGCGCTTTTACGCCGGGAAAGGATTTGTTGATGTGCTCAAGTTCCACTATGTATTCTTGCATCAAATCCACCTATCTTTTTCCTGGAACGATTCGGTCTTGTGGAAATACCGTTTCGTTCTGTTAGTCAATTGTCTTTACGATGGATTTATTATAGCATTCCCACTTTGGAAACATAAGGGGGCTGTGTTTGGTCTTATGGGGGGTTCCTTTTGGAAATTTTGTGCGTTATGAATTCTTTTTTTCGAATAGTTTGGCAATATTTAGATAGATTATGATGAAGCAAGAAGGAGGAAAGGTTGCGCGAATATAGATAGAGGACACCCAGAGGTGTCCCCTTTTTCAAATGCGTTTCATTTTGATCGAAAAACCGTGGAAAAAATCGGTTAGTAGGAGTCTAGGGAAGAGGTATCTGTATTTGCCATTTCGCTTGAGAGATGAAGAAGCGACTGCCCGGGGGCAAACGCAAGATGATGAAATTCATCCCGCAGGTACTCTTTGCGAAGGTTTCCGTCTTCAAACATCAAAAGGCGGTCTGCAACAAAGAGGCTATCAGAGAGGCTGACGGCCAAAATGACAACGGTGATTTTTCGCTCTCGCAGCTTATTGATTAAATGAATCAAATGGTGGCGTAGATACATATCAGCCCCAGCGAAAGGCTGCATCAAAAAGACCACCTTGGGGTGGTACAGGTGAACCCGGTAATAGATCAGGCTATAGAGGGAATAGGGGGACAGATGGGTGATGTCCTGTGCGCGTATGTCCTTGCCGATCAACGGTTCGTATTCCAGAAGAATGCTTTTTTTAATACGCCGGCTCATCCACAGAGTAGGGCATCGCCAGTCCATCGCAAAACAGAGATTGTCAATATAGGACATTTCTCGGAACAACATGGTCTGGATGGGATTTTCCCGGATAAAGGAGACCTTATGCTTGAGTTTTTCATGGTTGGAACACCAGTCGCGGGCATCCAGAAGGATCTTTCCCGCTTGGGGGAATCGATCGCCAGTCATCAAATCGGCCAAGTCGTTCAGAACGAGGCTGTTGCTGTCCAACAGAACGACACATTCCCCTTCCTCAATGGTACAGTTCATGTCGTGGATATGGTCTGTAAAGAGATGACGCAACTTCAGCATTCCGTTGCGTTGTTCCGGTCGAACAGGCGGTGTCAATGGATGCCGGAAGTCCAGGGCATAGTGCAGGATGATTTCGTCTCGGAAATCTTCCCGGAACAAAAGCTTTCGCACACGGCCGTTTTCCATGAGAGCTACACGGTCACAGATTCGAAAGGTCTCCTCATGGTGATTGCAGATATAGAGAAAGGAGAGGCCTTCTTTTGCATAATGGCGAAGCAATTTTAAAAAATGGATCAGATCGGCTGGCCCGAGAAAATTGCTGATGTCGCGAAGAACCACCAGCTTGGCCCCAGAAATAATGGCCTTCAAAAGCTCAGCGACACAGCGTTCAAAATGGGTGAGATTTCCGGCGAGCTCCCCGGCGTCGATCTGCACGTCAAGCTCCTGCGTAAACAGCGAGAGCTGTGCACGCAAAATCCGCGGGGCGATCAGATATTTTTTGAACCCCCGCCGCAAAACAAAGATATTGTCTGCAACGCTGAGCCCTTCTGCCATGTGGCTTTTTTCCTCAATCACGGCCACCCGGTTGGGCTCCATGGAACTGTGGCGATAGCTATTGACCAGCTGCTCTTCGAAGTAAATATATCCATAATGTATGGGAACATTTTGACAAAGGAGATTCACCAAAGCGTCCTGCCCATTGGAATTGAGACAGACAAGCCCCATGATTTCGCCCTCAAATATGTGCAGGTTTAAGTCATCCAGCAGCGTAACCTCGCCCTCCATCAGGGTGACACGGTCCAAACGCATAATTTCTTTTTTCATGGTGTATAATCCTTTGATTTGCCGGTGATCCGCGGGAGGGTGACCTCTACATCCGTGCCAACCCCTTCGGTACTGTAGATAGTGACGCCATATTGCTCCCCAAAGAGAAGGCGGATGCGGCTGTTGACATTGATGATAGCAATACCGCCGCGCTTTTCCCGATCGGGGGTGACAAAGTCCAAAAAGGGAGTCTCCAACTCACGGTTGAGCTTTTGCAGGCGCGCCTCATCCATACCGACGCCGTCATCCGATACCGTAATGATTAAGCGACTGGGGGTGGCCTCCAATTTAATACGGATATTGCCGCGCCCAATTTTACATTCAATGCCGTGGATGATGGCATTTTCGACAATTGGTTGAAGAGTCAGCTTGGGCATCCGGCACTTGCTGAGTTCGTCACGGTCATCCTCATCGTCGTACTCAATGCTCAGGTTGATGCGCTCGCCAAAGCGATAGCGTTGGATGACATAATAATTTTCAATATTGCGCAGTTCATCCTCCAACGAGACAAGATGTTCCACGTTGGAGATGGTGTAGCGGAAGAAGGTGGAGAGGGCCTCCGTCATCTTTGCGACGGTATCCAGCCCTGCGGCGAGCGCTTCTCCGCGAATCCCCTCCAAGGTATTGTATAAGAAGTGGGGGTTAATCTGGTTTTGCAGGGCCAAATATTGCGCCTGTTTTTTGCTGGCGTTGATGAGTTCTCTGGTGTTCAATAGACTGTGTAGCTTGTCCAGCGCGCGCTCCATGCCAGGGCTCATCGGATAACGAAGCTCATACGGGCTGTTCATGGAATACCCGTCAACAAATAGTTCGAGCATTTTTTCCGTTTCCCGGAAGGGAAGATACACCCATCGGTAACCAAAATAGAGTGCACCCCCCAGCAGAGCGGCGCCCCCCAGTACCGCCCAGGTGGCCCAGGGTTCCTCTGCGATATAGATCGCCAGAGCGACCAACAAAAGCACAGCCAAAACGGCTAAGGCAAGGATAAACAACATACAGCGGTCAAATAGATAGCGGGATTGTATCTTTTTCATTTGTAGTCCCCGTCCTTTATCACGAATAGAGCTTCCGGAACTCGTTTGGCTTTAATCCGGTTGCTTTTTTAAAGCTCTGTGTAAAGTGTTTCAGGTCGCTGTATCCGACTTGGCTACAAATATTTGCCACCGTAAAATTGGTCTGCTTGAGGAGCTCTTTTGCACGGTTCATCCGCACTTCGGAGAGATATTCCAAAAAGTTTTTACCACTCTCCTTTTTAAAGAGGGTACTGAAATAGGAGGCGTTGAAGCCAACAAAATCCGCGACCTCCTCCAAACTGATCGGCTGCATATAATGCTCCTGAATATATTGCTTTGCAGCGCGCACCGGCTTTTTTTCGGCCTGCCGGCGATCTTGAAGAATGGAATCTAAAGATTCGCAGAGGATGCCATTGAGATGCCGAAAAAGCTCTTGCGAACTTCCACAGCCATCGCTTTTCTGAGAAAAGCGATGGTAAAGCTCATCCGCGTTTTCTACGTGGATTTGGTGTTTATGTAACACCATCAGATAAATCCGGCACGCCTTTAAGGACAGAGCCAGCAGGCGCTGTCCATTGATCCCCGGCGCTGCAAGCGCCTCCCTTTGAAATTTCTTTAAAGCCGCCGTCAGCGCCTCACGGTCCAGTACCTCCATTGCTGCTTCTACTTCGCAGGTGAGTGCCGAAAGAAGGCTATCTGTGTCAAATGGTTCCGTTGGAACGGTTGCCTCAATGACCTTTCCTGTGCCCTCTAATAGACGTTGTGCGACAGCAGACTCTGCGCTGTGCAAGGAGGCCTCCATCTGTTCGGCTTCCTCCACCGCCTTGCCCAGCCCAATGGTAAGCTGTGTGTTTTCAAACAGGCCGAGTTGGACCAGGAGCTCATCCATAGCAGAAAGAATGCGTTTGCGCACGGTACCACGGCGTTCCTCTGGGTAGTTCAAAACGCTGTAGGCGCGGCTTCCCGTAAAGCAGACCTCCATATCGCTGCATACAGGGCGCAGGGCGGTGCATAGCGTATGTAATATTTTTTCTTCCAAGACCTTGATGCTGTCCCGCGAAAGAGGGCAGTCCACCTTCACGATGAAAATTTGATACAGTCCGGGCGTGAACTGAAAATGGTAGTCCCGATTTGCCTGTTCCAGTGTGAGAGGACCATCTGGATCGGCGTTCAACAGATGTGTGAATAATCCGGAACGCAGCTTGTCGATGTCACTCTGTAACCGCATACGCAGACGCTCCTCGTTGCTGAGCTGTTCATTGCGCAGCTGATACCGCCGGCGCATCTTTTCCAGCGTGGCACAGAGTTCTTCTTTTTGAATGGGTTTGAGAAGATAATCGGAAACCCCGTATTTGATGGCGCTTTGCGCATATTCAAAATGACGGTACCCACTGATGATGACGAATTCAAGTGTGTCCGAAAGCTGTTTAGCTCTGGCGATCATTTCGAGGCCGTCACACCCGGGCATGCGAATATCCGTCACCAACAGATCTGGGTGGTATTGCCTTACCATTTCCAGCGCTTCTTCTCCATTGTGAGCAACTGCAACGATTTCCATATCGAAGGCACTCCAATCGACCAAATTGCAGATCAATTGGCAAACTTTGACTTCGTCGTCCGCGACGACTACCTTTATCATCTTACAACTCCCTTTCCCCTTTGCCAGCTTGTGGCGACAAACGTTTCCGGACAATCCCCTCCCCATGGGGAGAATTCCTCCTACTTCACTGAGTTCTGCTCGAATAAACACCGTAAAAATATACAAAAATTTATTCATTCTACAAAAACATTTGATTTTTATTAAATTATTATATAATATGTATATTAGTAAAGTCAATATACCAGGGCGTAAGAAAGTGGCTGCGAAAGGGAGTATCCTCAGAAAACGATTCTAAGAATAACGCTCTGCGCGATATTTCCAAACCATGGGTACATAAAAAAGGAAAACTGGTTTACTCCAAAGCGGAGGGATACGTTTGACAAAAAAAACGGGAATGAACAATCAAAATTTAAAATATCAAAATCGGGGACTGCTGTTGCGGTTGCTCTGCACACATGACGGCGTGTCGCGCATTCAACTTGCGCAGAGGACCGGGCTGACAAAAATGACGGTAAGTAATATCATTGCCGGTCTGATGGAACAGGATTATGTGGTGGAACGCGCACCGGAGCGCAACGCCGGCGTGGGACGGAATCCCATCATTCTGGATATTTCGCCGGGGGCACCGAAGGTGCTGGGCGTACAATTGGGGCGTGAAGGCGTGACAGCCGTATTGTTCGACCTAAAACTCCGGATTCTGAAGAAGGAAGAGGAACCTTTTGCACAAGAGAACACGGATTCTATATTGCAAAAGCTTTTCCGCGCTGTAGACCGAATTCGCATACAGGAAAGCAATATCTTGGGGTGCGGTGTGTCCGTGGTGGGGCCCTTGGATGTGGGCAGCGGCGTTGTGCTGAACCCGCCCAACTTCTTCGGAGTGTCCAATTTGCCCTTGCGGCGTCTGTTGAGCAACCACATGGGACTGCCAGTGGAGCTGAACAACGATATGAACTGCGCTGCGTTGGGGGAAAAGCTTTTTGGGGCGGGGCGTGAATTTCATAATTTCCTCTATGTCGGCCTATCCACCGGAATTGGATCGGGGATCATCGAGAACGACGGGCTCTATCAAAACAGCAGCGGCTTTGCCGGAGAGCTGGGGCATACCAGCATTGACTGCAATGGTCCGGAGTGCGGTTGTGGAAACCGGGGATGTCTGGAGGAATATGTCGGGATGCCAGTCATCGAGGCACGCTTGCGGGAGGCGACCGGACAAGCGGGTGATTTTGCCAGCTTTTGTGCGCAGGCAGAAGACCCACACGTTGATGTGGTTTTATCGGATATAATCGAGAAGATTACAAGGGCGCTTGTCAACGCGGTAAACCTTCTCAATCCCCAAGCCATCCTGGTAGGACATAATGGGACGCATTTACCAGCGCGATACCTGGAACAAATGGAGCGGGAACTAAACCGAAGAAAGTTTTCGCAAGACTATTTGAAAATCCGAGTAAAAAAATCTCGCTTTGGCATGGATTCTTCCCTTTATGGAAGCGGTTGCCTCGCGTTACGCCAACTTTTTGAATATGGACGAATAGAAGGTTATGAAGAGGAGGGAACTTCGCCTTTCCCTCCCTCTTGAAGAACGAACAGGTTGCTTTATCGTCACACCCGGCTCGTGTTAAAAACATAAAAGGTTTTGGGAATTTCCTTGTAGGTAACAGTAGCGCCCATATTTAAATGATTTGAACAAAGAGTAAGGTTTGTGAATTTGTATTCTTTTCAAGACAGAGGTATTCTGAAAGGAACGTCCCATTTAATGCTTTTTACTTATTCAAAGAATTATTAAAAGAATAGCGATAAATTTGCCTACATAGTGGTTTATAAATAGATTAAAGAATTAAAAAAGAGGATATTTAAGAAAATATCATTAGATTTTAAAATAGTTTAATAAAAATCCAAAAAAGCGCCGCCTTTTTCTAAAGAATCCCCCTTTGACCTTTACAAGAAAGGTTGCTAGAATGTAGCTGAATTACTTATATTTGCGCTGTGAGTTTATTTTTATTGTTTAATTTGTTTGATAAACTGGCAGGCAGGAACATGAAAAAGGAGGGGAAGGAAGCTCATTTGGCAATCTGGTCGTATAGATACGAGAAAAGGAGGAAAACAATGAAAAGGTTCCAGAAAATCATAGCGATGGCTCTGGCAGCCACCTTAGCGGTTCCAGGGTCGGTGCTCTCGACCTTTGCCTCGGCGCGCGTTGAAGAGGGAAAAAGCTTCTTTACGTCGTTTGAAAATGACGAGGAATGGTCGGATAATTTCAAGGCCAACACATTGGAAGTCGTGGATGGCAAGGGAAAGGCTCAAAACGTGTCCTCCACCACAGCGGATCGCTTGGTGGGCGACATTACCAGCTTGGTGGAGCTGAGTAGCATTCAAGGTTCGGAAAACCATAACAATAATGAAACAAAAGAGAAGCTCTTCGACAACAATTCCGGGACGAAATTCCTTGCAAAGCAAAGTGCTTCGGTAGAGAACCCGGTGTGGGTATCGTTCCAGATCCAGGAGCCCAAAGCGGTCAAGGCATATTCGATTGTTTCAGCAAACGATGCGGAAGCGCGTGACCCGGTGGATTGGACCTTCTCTGGCTCCAATGATGGAACAACCTGGACAGAACTCGACAGCCAAACCGGCGTCCGGTTTAACAGCCGCTATGAAAGCAAGACATTCACCTTTGAAAACGATACCGCCTATGCCTACTATAAGATCAACATCACCAAGAACAACGGCGACAGTGGGATGGTCCAGTTTGCCGACCTGAATATTGCGACGCTTGATGAGGCGGACGACGATATCAATTTAACGGTCATGGGGACCACCATTGAGAGCGGACCGGCTTCTGTGCACGATGCAGCTTCCAATAAGGGCTGGACAGGAGATAAGGCACTGAAGGTCACTGGTTATCACAAGGGAGAAGGCGAAGCGTATGCGTATAACGTCATTTACGACGGCCTGAATATCCCGGTAACGGAAAATACGCAGTTGAGCTATACGATCTTCCCGGAGTGGACGACCGGCTCGTATGACTTTGAGTACACCTCTACTTATATCGCAGTGGATCTCGGATTCAGTGATGGTACCTATCTGAGCGACTTGAATGCCGTGGATCAAAATGGAAATATCGTCTCGCCAATGGAGCAGGGACTCTCCAAGACCCTGACGACCAAGCAGTGGAATAAGATCTCCACCTACATTGCTTCAGGCGAGGACACGATCGGCAAGACCATTACGAAGGTGTTGGTCGGTTACCACAAGCCTTCTAATCCCACCGGTGCGGATGATGCCTTTACCGCGGACATCGACGACATCCGTATTGAAGAAGTCCCGCAGGTCGAACAGGAACATCTTTCCGACTATGTGTATACCCTGCGCGGCACCAACGATGGCACGAGCTATTCCCGCGGCTTGGTCTGCCCCGGCACCACGATGCCGCATGGCTTTAATTTCTGGGCCCCCGTTACTCGCGCCGGCGACAATAAGATGTACAACTATCAGCTGAGCCGCGATGGTAACACGCTGAAACATCTGACAATCAGCCACCAGGCTTCCTATTGGACCGGCGAGCGCGGCACCTATGAGTTCATGGCAAACAGCAGCTTTGACCCGGCTACGGTTACCAGTATTGGAACCGGCGTGCGTGGCGCTGCATTTACCCATGAAAATGAAATCGCAAAGGCGCACCACTACAGCGTGACCTTCAATGAAGACGACGAGAAGGCGGGCGGCGTGACCATGGAAGTCACCCCAACCGAACATGCGGCGGTTCTTCGCTTCACCTTCCCGGAGAACGCTCCGTACTGCAACATTCTGCTCGATAGCGACCGCGCCAGTGGATCGACCACCTTTGGCGAGGATGGAAAGAGCTTTACTGCATATTCTGACCACAACAGCAATGGTATGCAGCGTATGTATGTTTATGGCGAGTTCAGCCAGCCGTTTACGACGGGACGTTCCATCGGAAAGGGCGGCATTGCCAGCTTTGAGAAGGCCTCTTCCGGCGAAACAGTGATCGAGATGAAGGTCGCCACTTCCTTTATTAGCATCGAACAGGCCAAAAAGAACCTCCAGCAAGAGATTGCAGAGGATGAAGGCTTCGATGAGATCTTTGCCAAGGCTCAAAAGACTTGGGACGACCAGCTCGGGATCATCGAAATTGAAGGCGCGACCCCGGATCAGATGACCAGCTTCTATTCCGGTATGTACCGCCTGTTCATGTATCCGAACATGCTCTCCGAACAGACCGGCGAAGGCTCTGAGGATGGTTGGCAGTACCGCAGCCCGTATGGCTCGCATGAGGTCAAGGACGGCGTGATGTACTACAACAACGGCTTCTGGGATACCTATCGTACCACTTGGGCGGCCTATTCGCTGTTTACTCCGTCGAAGGACATTGAGATGCTCAATGGGCTTGTCGAGCACTATAATGACCAGGGTTGGGTACCGCGTTGGATCGCTCCGGGCGGCACCAACAGCATGGTCGGCACAAGTTCCGACGTAATCTTCGGAGATGCAGCAAAGAAGGGTCTGGACTTTGAGGTGGAGAATGCCTTCTGGTCCTCCATTAAGAACGCCTCTGTGGTCTCCAACAACCTGACCAACGGCGGACGCAATGATCTGACCCGCTCTATTTTCAATGGCTATACCAGCCTGGACATCGGTGAAGGATTCTCTTGGTCGATGGAAGGCTATATCAATGACTTTGGCATCTACCAGATGGCTAAGGCGCTGGGATATGCCGATGAGGAACAGTATTATCTCAACCGCGCACAGAATTACGTCAATCTGTTTAACGACGAGATCGGCTGGTTCATGGGCCGTGATGTCAACGGCGCTTTCCGTACCAGCAGCGATGACTTCAACCCCGGTATCTGGTGGGGCGATTACACAGAGACGAATGCCTTCAACATGGCGTTCACGGTGCCGCAGGATGGCCAGGGTTTGGCAAACCTCTACGGCGGCCGTGAAAAATTGGCAGAGCGTTTGGACGGATTGTTCAATGCCTCCCCGGATTTGGTTCAGGACGGCACCATCCATGAGATGGTGGAGGCCCGCGACCTGAAGATGGGCCTGTATGGACATAGCAACCAGCCGTCGCACCATATTCCGTATATGTACAACTATGCGGGCCGCCCGGACCGCACACAGGAAGTTGTCCGTGAAGTGCTGGCGCGCGCCTATGTGGGCAGCGATTTTGGCCAGGGCTATATCGGCGACGAGGACAACGGCGAGATGTCCGCATGGTACATTCTGAGCGCCCTGGGTATTTATCCGGTGAACATGGGCAGCGGCGAATACGCCATCGGTTCTCCGCTCTTCACCAAGGCCACCATACATCTGGAGTGCGGCGAAGACCTTGTCATCAATGCGCCGAACAACAGCAGAGAGAACATCTATGTACAGGGTGTTAAGCTCAACGGGGAAGAATACAATAAGACTTATTTCAACTACAGCGACCTGATTCATGGCGCAGTCATCGATTTTGATATGGGTGACACGCCGTCCGATTGGGGAACTTCTGAGGATGCCCTGCCGACCTCCATCACAGAGGGTGACCAGGTGGCAGAGCCGAGCCAGGATATGACCGTCACTTCTCCGGTTGTTGGAGAGGAGATCCCCTCCGGCGATGTGATACAAGATACGGTCTACAGTGCGGCGACGGACCGTGTAGAGAATTTGTTTGACAATACCTCGGACACGACAGCCAGCTTGAATGGGAACACCGCATCGGTTTACTATGGATTTGCGACTCCAGCCTATGTGGATATGGTCACATTGACTTCCACTTCCGATCCGGAAAAGGCGCCGGTCAGCTTTGAACTGTTTGGTTCAAACGATGGGAAGACCTGGACCTCTTTGGAGAAGCGTGATGAACTGTCCTTTGAATGGGCAAAGTACACCCGTCCATTTGCAGTCAATGCGGAAGAAAAATACGCGAACTATCGCATCGATTTCACAGGTTCTGCGGATTCCATCGAATTGGCAGAGGTTGAATTGATGGGCAACATCAAAAACTCCATTGACCGTAGCACGCTGGAAAAACTTGTCGAGGCAGCTGAGGCGAAAGATCTAACAGGCTATCCGACGGCAAAGGTGGAAGAATTCCAGAAGGTTCTGGAGGAGGCCAAGGCTGTATTGGATAATGAAGAGGCTACCCAGGACGAGATCCGTGAAGCGGTCGAAAACCTGCAAAAGGCGTCCAGTAAATTGGGCGCGATCCGCAATCCGTATGTGCGTCTGGAGGCAGAGGATTATGACGCTGGCGACGTTGTGAAGGATGTCGACAGCAATCGCAGCGGCGGCGGTAACATCGGCGGTGGCAAGAATGGCTGCTATGCCATGTACAACAACGTAAACTTCGGCGACAACGGCGCTGTACATGTGGTTATGAGCTATTCTAGCCAAGGCCGCGACGCGACCAATGACGGCCGTATCCAGTTCTTCCTGGATTCTATGGAAGGCGAGCCGGTGGCCGAGCTGAAAACGCATAACACCGCAGAAGATAACTGGAGCACCTATGTGCTCACGGAAACCGACATTGAGCCGCCGATCACAGGCTCACATGACTTGTATATCAAGTTGGTCGGCACCGAAGACAAGGCGTATGTTGCAAACATCGACTACTTCGACTTTACAGAGGGCCAGGGCGGCGTCAGCGGCACCTATGACCTTACCGTTGCGTACAGCGGGCGCGATGCCAGCCTGAGCGTAAATGGTGAAGAGCAGAGCATTGCAGACCTTATCAACCAGTACAGCAAAGAATTGGAAACAGGTACAGAAGTAGAGTTGACCTTTGTTCCCCAGGTGGAAGGCAGAAGCTTTGCAGGTGTCACCCTGAACGGAGAAGCACTTGAACTGACCGTTCCGGATTCCTTTACATACCGTTATACCATGGGTACAGCGGATGAAACGCTGAAATTCGAATTCACAGTGGTCAACAAGTCGGTATTGCAGTCGATTATTAAGGCTGCTGAAGCGCTTCTGGGCAGCGAAGAACTCGAAACTGTGTTGCCATCCATCAAAGAGCGCTTTGACAAGGCCCTTGAAACAGCCAACGAAGTCAATGGTCGTTTGGAAGCAACCCAAAAAGAAATTGATGCAGCTTGGAGCGAACTGTTGGATGTCATGCATCTGCTGAGCTTTGAGTTAGGCGATACAACGACTTTGGAAGCATTGTTGGCAGTCGCAGATGAGCTTTCTGAAGAAGGCTTCACAACCAGCACATGGGCGGCGCTTGTAGAAGCAGTGGAAGCAGCAAAAGTCGTTGCCGATCAAGAGGAACCGCTGAAAGCGGACGTGGAAAAAGTTACAGAAGATTTGATCAATGCACTTTATGGTTTGGAAGAAGTTGCGGACTTTAGCCAGTTACAGCTCTTGATTGAAAAAGCAGAGGAAATCGACCTTGTATTAGAAGAAGACTATGTGCAGGACGAAGAGGCGATCTCCGCATTCCATAAGGCGCTTGAATATGCAAAGACATTGACAAAGGATTCCGCACAGGAAGACGTCGATGAAGCGGCAAAAGCGCTGACCAAAGCAATGGCCGATCTTCGCAAGAAGGCAGATAAGAGCGAACTGGAAGAACTTCTGGAGGAGCTCAAAGAGCTTGATCCCGCGGACTACACAGCGCAGAGCTATGCGTTGGTTGCGACAGCGATCAAGAACATGGAAGTGATTTTGGCGGACGAAACCTTGGACGAAAGCCAGCAGGCGGTTGTAGATAATGCAGTCAATAATGCCCGTGTTGCAAAGGCAAAGCTGGTTAAAGTAAATGATCCAAAACCGGATCGTCCATCCAAGAATAATTCCAGCAACAAAACAGCCGTTCCGAATCATTCTTATGGAAACAATGGTATTGTTGTCGCAGGCCAAAAGGTTGCCACGGCAAGCGCGTATGTGCGCAGTGATACAACGGTCAACTTCATATTGAAGCATGGCCAGGCCTATTGTTTCAAGATGTCTGTGGTCAATGGGAACAATCTGGCGCCGAACTTCACAGTCGGCAATGGTGAGGTCCTCAAAACGCAGTTTGTGGCACAGGTTGGCAATGATTACTACTACAGAGTCTATGCAATCGGCGCATCCGGACAGAGCACAGGTGTTTATACCTCCCTGCCGGGCCAGAATGTTGTAAAGCATTGCACGGTCACTATTGCATAAACGTCTCTTTCATAGGGGCAAACATCGTTCATTTTGATTGCGACGCCTCTTTTTAAGGAGAGAACGCTTTCTCATCAACCGTAAAAAAGAAAGAAGCCAGCCGGTCGCATGACATGGAAGTGCGTGTGGCCGGCTGGCTTTCCAGCCAGAAAAAGCCTTGCTTCTTTCAATACGATGATTCGCTCCCGGCATAGCCGCGGAAAAGCATCCTATGTTCGCGGCGTACTGGAAACAGTCCGCCGCGACGATGCGTTCAGGACAAAAGATCAATCCAACAGGGGGAATCCAAGATGCTCGGCAATATAAATAGCGAAACGATGCGAGCGACCAATTTGCAGGTGATCTTCGACTATATTCGGCGCAATGAACCGGCCTCCCGGCGTGACATCGCAGAGTTCGGTGGTTTAACAGTGGCGGCAGTTTCCAATATCACTTCCAAACTTTTGGCGAATGGATTGGTTGTGGAAGTAGGTGCCGGAGAGTCTGTAGGTGGCCGGCGTCCAACGCTATTGGGGATCAATGCGGACTGTCGCTATGCAGTGGGGATCGATTTGACCACCAAACAGATCAAACTGGTCATCACCAATTTTAAAGCACAGATCATTCAGGAATGCGCCTGTGAGACCCCACTCGACTGTGGTCCAGAGCATGTTCTGGACAGCATGGCTCGGATGGTCAAAGAATCCGTAAAGAGCGCCGGGATTGATCCCCAGAAGGTGATCGGGATAGGAATCGTATCCGCAGGCCCTTGCGACCCAGAGCGGGGAATCATGCAAAGCCCGCCAAATTTCCCGGATTGGGGAAATGTTCCCATTCGCGATTATATACAGGAGCATACGGGGTACCCTGCGATTTTCGATAAGGACTCCGTGGGGGCCGCGATGGCGGAGTATTGGTTTGGTAAGGTGGGAGGATGTGGAAGCGCCTTTGGATTCCTGATTAATCGGGCGGGTGTAGGCGGCGCTCTTCTGGTAGACGGAGAAGTATTCCGTGGGTTTAATGGAGGGGCCGGCGAAGTCGGTCATACAATTGTGGATGTACATGGCGCGAAATGCTCCTGCGGAAATTATGGGTGCCTGGAAACGTTGGTGAATGAACAGCGATTGGTTCGAGAGGTAGCCACAGGGTTAAAAATGGGACGGGAGTCGGTACTGGACGGTATCGAGGACTATGACTCCATTACTCTGAAGCAAATTATGCAGGCGGCAGAAGACGGGGACATCCTCTGCCGGAACGCTTTGGATCGCATGGCGGATTATCTTGCCATTGGGATTCGCAATATTGCGACGCTCTTTTCACCGGAGATGATTGTGCTTTCGGGCGGGATGATCTCCCGATATGCTTATTTTACCCAGACGGTCTTGAAAAAGGCCAAGCAGAGACAGCGCGAAAAATTTGTCAAATGCATGAACGTTGTGGAGTGCAGTTTCCGTGAAAACCAATGTGCGCTTGGCGCCGTTGCGCTGGTTCTGGAAAAATTTTATAGAAGTATCCAATTGGACTGAGGAGAATGTATATGAAACAATATCCAATGCGGCTCCATCCAGCGTTCAAGGATAATCTCTGGGGTGGAGACCGCTTAAAAAAAGACTATCATAAACAGACGGAATTAACCCCGTTGGCAGAAAGCTGGGAGTTGAGTTGCCATAAGGACGGCTGTTCTACCATTGAAAACGGCCCGTATGCGGGAAAGTCCCTGGCAGATTATCTCCGCGAATTTCCAGATGCGGCCGGAATCCGCGGCCAGGAATTCCCCGCGTTTCCCATTCTGTTTAAGTTGATCGACGCTAAGGACAATTTGTCCATTCAAGTTCATCCGGATGATGCGTATGCCATGCGCGTTGAAGGGGAATATGGAAAGACAGAGATGTGGGTGGTATTGGATTGCCAACCCGGGTCCAAGTTGGTATATGGCTTTAAAGAACCGGTCACAAAGGAGATCTTCCAGGCCCACATTGAACAAAATACTCTGATGGACCTTGTGAATGAGGTGGAAGTTCATAAGGGGGACGTGTTCTTCATCGCGTCCGGAACGCTTCACGCGATCGGAAAAGGGATTGTCATTGCAGAAATCCAACAGAGTTCCAACACTACCTATCGTGTTTATGATTATGGAAGAAAGGATGCCAATGGGAACCCACGCGCCTTACATATTGAGAAAGCGCTCGATGTGACCAATCTGGAACCATATCACCCCCAAAAAAATCATGATCCTGTGCGCCAGGAAGGTGGCGCAAAGGTCGAAACACTGGCAGATTGCCGTTATTTTCACACGGACCGGATTCACCTTTCTGGGGAAACGCGGCGTACAGTGGATGAAGAGTCCTTTGAAGGGATTTTCTGTGCAGAGGGAACGGCCGTACTGTGTGCAGATGAAACGGCGTTGACCTTGCAAAAGGGAGACACCGTTTTCCTTCCGGCCGGAATGGGAACCTATACGCTCCGTGGAGAGGCCATGTGCCTTTCAATGCACGTATAGGACAGAAGTACGATTAGAAAAGAGGCGAGCGTATGAAGTATTATGCAGGAATTGATCTTGGAGGAACCAACATTGTAGCAGGCATTGTAGATGAAAACTTTGTGATCGTCGCTTCCGCAAAACGCAAGACTGCTTTGCCACGCCCTTGCGACGCCATTGTGGAGGATATGGCAACTACTGTAAAAGAGGCGGTTGCGCAGGCAGGTATTTCCTTGCACGATCTCGAGTATGTCGGCTTGGGATGTCCGGGGATGATCGATTATCAAAATGGCGTGGTGGTTTATTCCAACAATTTGGAGTTCTACCATGAACCGTTGGGAGAAAAACTCTCAAAACATCTGGGCCTTCCCATTCTGATGGCAAATGACGCAGACGCTGCAGCATTTGGAGAATTTAAGGCAGGCGCGGGCCGCGGAAGTGAAAACATGATTGCCATCACGCTGGGAACAGGTGTTGGTTCTGGAATCATCATCCGTTCCAAGTTGTATACAGGGTTTGCTTATGGAGGGGCGGAAGTCGGCCACAGCCTCTTGGTAAAGGACGGGGAACTCTGTACCTGTGGGCGCCATGGATGCTTGGAGGCGTATGCCTCTGCAACCGGTCTAATCCGTATGACCAAAAAGTACATGGAAGAGCATCGAGAGAGCCTGATGTGGACATTTGTCGACGGAGACCTCAGTCGAGTAAACGGGCGGACCGCCTTTGATGCCATGCGTCAGGGCGACACGGAGGGAACTCGTGTGGTTGAAAAATATACGGAGTATCTGGCGGAGGGGATTGTCAACATCGTGAACATTTTCCAACCAGAAATCATCTGTATTGGCGGTGGAATCTCCAAAGAGGGGGAGACGTTGCTAAAGCCTATTAACCGGTATATCGGGCAATATGCATTTTCCCGTTTTGCAGACAAAAACACCGTCGTCCGCATTGCAGAGCTTGGCAACGATGCGGGTGTGATTGGCGCAGCGTTTCTGAAGGATGCGTTTCATTGTAGATAACGAGGACAACAAACCAGTAAGACATATGGGATTGTCTATGATAGTAATAACATGTTTGCAAAGCAAGGGAGAAAAGAATCCCCCTTTGCAAGCCAGCGCGATCGCAAAGGAGGGAGAACACCAAAGCGTTTCTCAAGCAATTGCAAGTGGGGCGCTTGATCTGGTCTTTTGAAAGAAAGTTGTTGATTTATCCAATATTTTGAGGGAACAGATCTAGATAGTGGAACTTATCAGGAACTGCTCCCGAAAAATAATGGTTAAGTATTGGGTTTATAGTTTGATTTTAAAAAAATTAAAAGAAAACAATATAGAAGCTGTCCCCCGGTCAACAGACTGGGGGACAGCTTCGTATAAGAGACTTTTTATTCACATAACCTAGTGATTATCGAATAGCTACAGGAAGATGTCATTGGTCGTAGAGTGCCTTTGGCGCCTATGGCATTTCCTATGCTGGCTCTCTTCCATCCGTGATTCCTTGATCACATGGCTTATACCCTTCGCAAGCTACTCGACATTCAGCCAATGGTCACCGTGCAGTGTTTCACTGCGTTCTGCCCCGGCAGTGTCGTGTGGACGCACGGCGTTTCCTACACTGGCTATCTTCCACCAGCGGTTACTCGATCGAAAGGCTTATGCCCTTCGCAAGTTACCCGGCATTCAACCAATAGTCACCGCGCAGTGTTTCACCGCATTCTGGCCCGGCAGGGTCGTGTAGACGCACAGCACCTTTTGCGCCTCCGGCGTTCCCTGCGCTGGTGCTCTTCCACCAGAGATTTCTTGATCGAATGACTTATGCCTTTCGCAAGTTACCCGGCATTCAGCCAATGGTCACCGTGCAGTGTTTCACAGCATTCTGCCCCGACAGGGTCGTGTGACGCACGGCGTTCCCGACAAAAGCAGACTGCAAAGAGTTTGCTTTCCGTTCCACAGGGGAAGTCCTACAGGAGCAAGCAGAAGCCTTCACAGTGGCCGGCATCACTAACTTGCCATAGCGTAAAATAGATGAATCAAACATAGAAGGACCTAATCCTGGGAATCCCCAGGATTAGGTCCTTTGTTTATCAGGAAGAAACCTTCCCTCTTATTTCG
>NZ_LT835157.1:596540-598235 GCF_900169665.1 Anaeromassilibacillus sp. Marseille-P3371
TCCACAGGGGAAGTCCTACAGGAGCAAGCAGAAGCCTTCACAGTGGCCGGCATCACTAACTTGCCATAGCGTAAAATAGATGAATCAAACATAGAAGGACCTAATCCTGGGAATCCCCAGGATTAGGTCCTTTGTTTATCAGGAAGAAACCTTCCCTCTTATTTCGATGTCCAGTCCATGATTACACAATCGTCACTGCACAATGCTTTACTGGAGCATTGCCCGGCGGCATTATGCCGGTACTCGTGCTTCAAACCGATGGACGCACAGCGCGTTTTTCGTACCTACAGTGTTTCCTGCGCAGGCTCTCTGATCAACTGTTACTTGATCGGATGACTTATGTTCCTTACAAGTGTCCAGTATTTAACCAATGGCCACTGTGCAGTGTTTCACCGCGTTCTGCCCCGGCAGGGTCGTGTAAACGCCCGTGCTCTGGCCCGGGGTGCCGGTTGCATAGACTCTGTAGTAGTAATCGTTTCCAACCTTCGCCACAAACTGCGTCTTGAGAACGCTGCCGTTGCCTACTGTAAAGCTCGGCGCCTGGTTGTTTCCATTTACCACCGTCATCTTGAAGCAATAGGCCTGCCCGCGTTTCAGGGTAAAGTTCACCGTCGTATCGCTGCGGACATAGGCGCCAACTGCCGCTACATTCTGACCTGCGGATACCACACCGCTGGCTCCATAGGCGTTGCTCGCGTTTGCAGAAGAACTGCCAGAACTGCTGCCCTTGGACGGCTTATTGGTATCAACCTTCACCAGGTTGTTCTGTGCCTCGCGTGCCTGCGCCACAGCTGCATCGATCTTCTTCTGGCCTTCCTCCGCGTCCAGGCTGTCATCCGCCATCAACGCGTTCAAAACCTCTTTGACCTCTGCTACTGCTGCATAGCTTGCCGCTGTATATTTCGACGGATCGAGCGCATTGATTTCCTTCAGCAACTCTTCCAGTTCCGTCTTGTCCGCCTTCTTGCGCAGGGCCGACATCGCCTGCAACAGATCCTTCGCGGCCTGGTCCACTTCTGCCTGTGGGGAATCCTTGTCCAGCTTCTTGGCAGCTTCCAATGCCTCCAGGAACGCTTCCTGTCCGTCCGGCAGGTATTTGCCCGCTTCGATGTCCGTTTTGATTTCTTCCGCCTTTTCAATGGCGGTATTCAAATTGCTGACGTCCGATGCGCGAATCAGTTGCTTGGACGCAGCTGTCAGGTCTTCATATGCCTTTGTGATGTCGCCCTCCAACGGTTCCGGGTCTTCGACCACTTCTTTTGCCTGCTCCATCGCTTTTTCAAACAAGGTCCAGCTGCTGCTTGTGAAGTCATCCTCCACAAGGTCGCTCAGGATATTGTACAGCTCTTCCAGAGCGCTCTTATCGCCCGGCTGGAAGTTCAGATAATGCAGTACGTTCAGCAGGTCGCTCCAAGCCTGGTCAATCTCCGTCTGCGTCGCCGCTGTATTGTTCAGCACATCCTCCGCTGCGTCATATGCCTCCATGAAGGCTTCTCTCGCCTCGGTCACCAGCGAATCGACCGTCCCATCATCCACATAGGGCTTTGCATACTGATAGGTTTGCTCCAGAATCCGCTTGTCCGTCACCTCGAACACGAAGTCCAAGTCGACGCCTTCGCCCGTCATCTCTACTGTGTAGGTATACGAATCGCCGCTGATGAGTTCCTCCTGGCCGTTGACCGCCACCGAGCGGAA
>NZ_LT835157.1:600421-639491 GCF_900169665.1 Anaeromassilibacillus sp. Marseille-P3371
GCGTCATATGCCTCCATGAAGGCTTCTCTCGCCTCGGTCACCAGCGAATCGACCGTCCCATCATCCACATAGGGCTTTGCATACTGATAGGTTTGCTCCAGAATCCGCTTGTCCGTCACCTCGAACACGAAGTCCAAGTCGACGCCTTCGCCCGTCATCTCTACTGTGTAGGTGTACGAATCGCCGCTGATGAGTTCCTCCTGGCCGTTGACCGTCACCGAGCGGAAGTTCTTGCCTGCCACGCGCGGTTCAAAGGTCAATTCTACGCTCGTTCCCTCTGCCACGTCTTCCAGCGTAAACTCGCCCGTCAGGTCTGCGATCTTCTGCGGCTCGCCGTCCACCTTCAACGTTACGTCCTTGTTGTTATACTGCAAGAAGATGGTATTGGCTTCTACCGGCTCCTCAGAAACAGTTACTTCCGCGGATGCCTTGAGATCCATCAGGTTCATTACACCGTCAGCCAACGTAATGGTGCCTTCGAGGTTATAGACTCCTGCTGTATCGCCGTCATAGTCTCCTTCCGACCAAGTAACCGGCAAATCCTTCTCCGTACCGTCAACCAAAGTTACCTTCACCGTATCCGGCAACTTCAGATCTGCAAAAGCAGTGCCCGTGCTCGCACGCAAGGTCACAGGAGCCACCTCTGCGATGCAAGTGTCTGTACTTACAGCAAATGGTATGATTTCACCCTCGCCTTCTGCGTTTGCATAATAGGTGAAGTCCTCAATGCGAATGTCCACGCCATTGTTATTGTTAGCGCCATTGCCGGTATAGACGCCAATCCTAATATTATCCGAACCGGATACCTGCGGACATTCAAGCTCTGCAATCTTGGTCCACTCTACGCCGTCATAGCTGTAATAACCGGTGAAAATCTGCCCCTTCTTCTCCAACTTCAGATAGGCGTCGTCGCTTGCCTGTGTATCCTTTGCAGTCTGCTCGTTGTAACCGCCTTCAAAGCGCATCAACTCAAAGCAATTACCGCCAAAGCTCGTATGGTACCTTCTCATGACGGAGACGGCCTTGCTGCTGTCGACAAACGCCGTCAATGCCACAGTCTGGAACGCTGTGGTCAAATCTCCACTTACCTTTACAGTCGCTGCAAAATTTTCTTCCTGCAGCGGGAAAAGGACCATGTTCTGCGGCCACTTGCTGGAATCCTGGTTGCCGTCTACGTCGCCAGACAGCGAAACCTGCTGGATGGACGTAGCTGTCGGATAGGAGATGTACTGGCTATTCTCGCGCTCAATTGTCCAAAAATCGCGATCCAAGGTGTATTTTTCCATCTCGACCGTGACGGTGCAGGAATCTGATACAGAGTCGTCAACTGGCGACGTCGCGGTAATCACTGCCGTTCCCGGACGGATGCCAGTAACCTTTCCGCTGCTGTCCACCGTCGCGACCGTCGGATCGCTGGATTCCCAAATCAGGCTGGAAATCAAAGGCTTCTCCGGTGTGATCGTGACATCGATGGTGGTATTTGCATTGCGCTCTAAGGTCATTTCGTCCTGTGCAAACTCGATGGTTTCAGCCGCAGAGGGTTTCTCTTTTGTAAAGATCACCGCACAGCCTCCGCCGTCCTTCATCGGCACTTTAAGGGTGTCGCCCTTGGTGACCTTCTGGATTTCTAGCTTCAAGCCGCGGTTATCTGTCCCATCGTCCGCATAGATCATCGCATAGTACTGTCCGTCATCCAGGAAATCGAGCGGGAATTCCGCATCGCGCGCATCTGTGGTGATGGCGCAACCGTACCATTTATCGCCGCTGCGGCGGGCCAAAGTGGTGTATTCGCCTGGATAGCCGTCAATAAAATGCGAATCATCCCAAACGGATGGAAAATCCTTATAGAAGGATAGCGCCGGGCTACCCTGATAGTCCTCTACGCTGCTGGCCAGGCAATGCATGCCGCTGGTAATCAGGACAGACAGAGCCACCTGGAAGCCTGTAGTCGTAGAACTTCCTCTGGGATAGAGGGTTTCCGTCACATCTGCCGGTCCAACTGCATTGCGGGTGAATGGCAGGATGGTGTACTGTACCGGACTCAGGTCGCCCATTTCCTGGCCATAAATGCCCTCACGGGTCAGGATGCCCGGATGTGTGCGGACCTCGCCGGTCGGCTTATTGGCGCCGTGGACGTTTGCCACCAGGTGCAGTCTCTCACAGTCTGCATAGACGTCTTCCATCAGCTGCACGCGCTCGTCGGTTTCACGGTCAAAGAAGTCCACTTTGATCCCTTTGATCCCGAGCTCTGCCCAGCGATCCAGACGCTGTGCACGTTTTTCCGGCGTATTGAGATCATCGACATGTACCCATGCAATCAGGCCGACCCCTTTTTCATTTGCATACTCTACCACGTCATCAATCCAATCGTATTCGCCATAGTAGCGAGTGCCGTCGCCCTGCTGAGAACGCGGCTGCCAGCCTTCGTCCATAATGAAATACTTCCATCCCATTTCGGAAGCAAAGTCGATGTACTTTTTGATCTGTTCCGGATCGGACTGCATGCTTGCACCGCCGACCAACCAAGTCCAGGAGCAAACGCCCGTCTCAGCCCAGGAGTAATCCCCCTCTGCTGGATCAGGACTCAGGTTTTCCGTCATTGTATTTTCGTTGATGTCCCCCAACGTGCCAACAACGGCAAACCGCCACGGGAATGCAAAGGTTCCCTCAACAACGGGATCTTCACTTTGAAGAGGCGTTGCGGAGATCTTTAACGTTCCATTCTGCGCTTTGACCATCGATCCCATATACCCTGTGAGCTGAGCTTCGGAAATCATTCCAAAGGTGCCGTCCGGCGTCTCGAACAACAGCGGGATGGACTGATCGCCGCTAATCGTCTCTGCGGTATATTTATAGAACGTGGATTCATAGGAATAACTGCCGCTGCCATAGCCCATTGCCCAAACATTGGACTTCGCCGGAAGCTGGAAGGATGTCGCTTCGTCCTGTACCTGGATCTCTGTGCCATCCTCCGCATGGATGACGTACCGGAAGGCAAGGCCATCATCATAGGCGCGTACAACCACATCAAACTGCACGCCGTCCTTTTGGAATGAAATCGTGCGTTCTGTATAATAATTGCGATACTCGTCTTTTTTGCGCGAGTTGACGGTATAGGTCTCATCTACTGTTGTCGCCTCGGAAACGGACAGGAATTCCAGCCCTTCAGTGAAGTCCCCTAGATTCGTGCTCATGCCCATTGCGCCAAAGTTGAGCACAGACTTTTCATCGCGCTGGACGCTATAGGAAAGACTTCCGTTGTCGTTCAACATGAAAATTCCGCCAACCGCGTCGCTTGGTGAGGCGATGGACCACACCTTTCCTTCCACTTCGTCGCCGACAATCAGATCAATGGAAGTACTCTTGGTGATGTCGCCCAACGTCACGTTGCACTGGATTGTCACAAGGCCGTTGGCTAAAGCGGTCACCACGCCCTGGTTGTCCACAGTCGCAGTCTGCTCATCGCTGCTGGTATATGTAATTGTTGCGCTCGAGAGGTCTGCATCGGTATCGTCTACTAACGTACCTGACACGGTGAGGTTCGCCGTCTCTCCGACTGCCAGGATAGTCTGATCTGCAGAAACAGCTACTTTATAAAGATTCTTCTGCACAGAAGAATCCAAAACGAGCTTCGCATCCGCCCAAACGCTGTGGTCGGAGTTGTTTCCGTCTCCGCCGTCCGTTGTGATTAGGGTCAGCTGTTTGGCCCCCTCCGGAATCTCGACGTTAACAAATTCCTGCGCTTCGGATTCCGACATCTTATCCACGCGGAACAATTCCTGATCGTCCGCTTTGACAATAAAGCCGCAAGTCCCTTGCTTAGAGTAGTTCACACCTATATATGCTTGGAAGCCTTTCACGCCGCGCCCCTCAATATCATAAACCAATTCCGAGGCGGCATGTGCACAGATACCCTTTTCATAAGTTTGGGTTCCGCCGTCCTCTGTGCGCAACTTCAACGGCAAGTTTTCCAGCCCCTGGTCGAGCATCAAGCTGCCCCAACCGACCGTGGCCTTTGTTGGGTCCATATCGCTGAGATAACGGACCACTACATCCCCTTCGCCGTCATTTTGCAGCGATACAGAAACAGGACGGCTGGGTTCCAAAGCGACAGCATTTGTCTGAGCCATCGCTGTCACACCGCTTGCGACGGTCATCTGAACAGCAATTAACAGTGCAATTGCAGATCGTAACGTCTTTTTTTTCATGAGTCTCCTCCTTATTTCAAACAACTGCTTCCCAAAATGTAAAATATCGGTTATTTCGATTTCTCGCCCTTTTGGCGCTCTATGCAAATTTCCTCCTCTCTGCTTCTTAATCGAAACAAGCGATTGAATTCGGGAATATTATAGCACTCTGACATAATCTTTTCCAGTATTTATGAAAAATTTTTGTGAAAAAATTTATATTCCTCTTTGGTACGAAAGTATTTATCATATAAAACAAAAGAAAAGTTGATTTTCTAAGAGGATATGCTATAGTAGACATTGGACGGAACAACAGCGCTAACCATGTGATGCATACATGGCTGGACGGCGAGTCGCCCTCCAGAAAGATGACTTTGGAAAAAGAGGCATGCGGCCTTCGCCGTGTCAAGATACACAAGGTGTATTCCCACACGGCTATGCCCGCATCCCTTCAGGAACAATTTGTGTTGTTCCGTCCTTTTTATCAACCATACAAACAGGAGGGGCAGAGGATGATTCAAACATTGGAGGAGTTTTGCGAATGGCTCGATCCAAGTGTCTCTCCCCGTATCTTACAGAAAAAAGTCTACTGGTTGCGTTCTTTGCGCTCTGCGAAAAAGAAGCGCAAAGAATACGGCCTTTTCTGGTTGGCAAAACGAGGGGGAGGGTACCGCCCAGTAGCTTCTCCTTCCCCGGGTCTGAAACAGGTTCAAAGGGGAATCCTCTCGCTCTTGGCCTATGGCGAAATCGCGCCCCCAGCTACAGCGTATCGCCCAGGCAGGAATTTACTGGACAATGCCGCCGTACATGTCGGACAACCAATACTTGTCAAACTGGATCTACTTCATTTTTTTGGCAGTATTCATTTTCCGTCGGTCTTTTGTGCGATTGACCGTACATTGTCCCAAAACCCGGAAATTGCTCCTTACTCCAAAGAGTCCAACGGAAAAAACGCAGGGAGTACACGCGCAGATTCCTTTAACGCTCTTTTGAGTTTTTTCTTTACAACCTTCTGTACGCTGGACGGTATACTTCCACAGGGTTCCCCCGCCAGTCCCATGCTGTCTAATTTGGTCTTTTTTCCGTTAGATCAGCAGATTGCGGCCTTTTGCGGCCAACGCCACATTCACTATACCCGCTATAGCGACGATCTGACTTTTTCAGGGGATTTCTCTCCGGAACCGCTCATCCGCTTTGTGTACCAACTTCTGCGTAAAAACGGATTTTTGTTGAATCCTGCTAAGACCATCATCGCCCGGCAAGGCAGACGGCAACAGGTAACTGGCATTCTGGTCAATGACCATCCACAGGTAGGGCGGGATTATCGCAGGCGTATTCGGCAAGAAGTCCACTATTTGCGGCGTTTTGGCGTGGCCTCCCATCTGTTGCACGAAGGTCAAACCGGCTGGGCCCTACATCCGGCCCCCTATCTGCAAAGCTTGCTTGGACGCATTCAGTTTGTCTTACAGATCTGTCCCTACGATCGGGAATTTCTGGAGTATCGAGCGTACGTCCTGCGTCTGCTAAAGAGTTCCTTATGAGAAAAATCGTTCAATAGAGGAGATGGCTGCTGGCCATCTCCTTTTTATTTCCTTCTTTGGGTTCCGCTCCGTTTACTGGTTGCCGAGTCGAGGATATGGTTTTCCTTTCAAATATGAACAGAAACACTGCACCAGACCAATTTTTGGAGGTTTTCTTTCCTGATATCTGAACCGTGGAAAACTGGCTCTCTACTTGACATAATTCCGGAATTCTCCTATAATCAAAAGCATTCAAATCGTGCAAAATTCGTCGGATTTTGTACGCCGTTTTGTGTCGGTATGCGGCCCGGCCAACCAGAATAAAAGGAGGATATGCGATTGAAGAAAATTTGTAAAACCATGGCAAGAAAGCGAACAGGAATACGAACCGTTATTCTGGCTGCGTATTTCGACGACGCGGCCGCTTTAAAGGAGGAGCCTAATTGAAGAAACTACTCGCTTTACTTTTGGCGTTTTGCCTCGCCTTTTGCGGGGGAACATCTGCATTTGCAGACGTGGCATCCACTGTCGCAGTTGCATCCACCGGAACCTTTCAGATCGATAACACTTCGATTGCTATAAAAATCGGAGAAAGCGCGGTCCTTACCGCCTATGAAAACGGTTCTCCAACGATGAACGCCACCTGGACCGTCAGCAATCCGAGCATTGCCACAGTCAGCAATGGCCTGGTTACAGGGCATCAGCTCGGTACCACTGCGGTAACCGCCACCAATAGTGCCGGAGAGAGTGTCACTTGTTATGTTCATGTCATTTTGAAAGGAATCGATGTCTCCTCCTGGCAGGGCAACATCGACTGGGGTACGGTCAAAAATCAGGGGATTGATTTTGCTATTATCCGCACCGGTTATGGCAAGACGGCCCCAGAAGTGCAGACGGACGCCTATTTTGAACAGAACTACAGCGGCGCGACAGCAAATGGCATCAAAGTTGGCGCATACCATTACAGTTATGCGGAAAACGTCCAGGATGCTTTGCAGGAGGCGGATTTTTGCCTGAGTATTCTGAATGGAAGAAAATTGGATTATCCGGTTTTCTATGATATTGAGGACACGATCCACCGCACGATGGACGCCGATCTGATGGCAGATATCGTGGAAGCTTTCTGCGGAAAAATGGAAGCTGCCGGGTATCGCACAGGCGTATACAGTTCGGTCAATATCTTTAATTCCAATCTTTCCAGCCCACGCTTGGATAAATACGACCGCTGGGTGGCCAGCTGGGGAAAGGATGTCCCCAACTTTAACAAGGCATATACCATTTGGCAGTATGCCTATGGTACCCTTTCCGGTGTAAACGGAAATGTAGACCTCAATTACTCGTTTAAAGACTATTCTCAGGCGGGTACGCCGGTGAACCCTTCCACCCCTTCTACGCCAACCCTAACCTGTGACACGTCTTCCTATACCTTTGGTTCGAACGATGTATATTATTATAAGGTCTTTACATCCAGCGCCACGCAGCCAACCGCGACTTCTTCCAATCCATCCGCTGTCTCGGTGACCTTTGGCAAAAAAGTGAGCGATGGGTACATTTTCCAGATCAACAATGTCGGTGCTGGTACGGCTACTATTACGACTACCACAGCCGAAGGCGCATCTGTCAGTTTCCAAGCGACCGGGAATCGATCAGCATCAGGTTCTAAATTGACCTGTGACACTTCTTCTTATACATTTAGTAATAATTCTGTTTATTATTACAAAGTATTTACGGACAGTATTGTTCAGCCGACCGCGACTTCTTCCAATCCGTCGGTCGTTTCTGTGACCTTTGGCAAGAAGGTATCCGATGGATATATCTTCCAGATCAACAATGTTGGTACTGGTACGGCGGTCATTACCACTACTACTGTGGATGGTGCATCTGTCAGCTTCCAAGCCACTGGAAATAAGTCCATTGTTTCCAAACCTACCCTGGCTTGCGACACTACATCTCCGTATACGTTTGGTAGCAATTCGACATATTATTACAAAGTGTTTACAAATAGCGCCACGCGGCCAACAGCGACTTCCTCTAATCCGTCGGTTGTTTCTGTGACCTTTGGCAAGAAGGTATCCGATGGATACATCTTCCAGATCAACAACGTGGGTACCGGTACGGCAGTCATTACGACAACGGCAGCGGATGGTTCTTCCGTCAGTTTCCAGGCAACGGGGACTAAGTCCACTTCGACGAGTTCTCCTCTGAAATGTGACACTACTGCGCCGTATACCTTTGGAAGCAATTCCTCCTATTATTATAAGGTGTTTACGACCAGTGCTACACAGCCGACCGCTACCTCCTCCAATCCGTCCGCTGTTTCCGTAACCTTTGGCAAAAAAGTGAGTGACGGATACATTTTCCAGATCAACAATGTGGGGACCGGTACGGCAGTTATTACGACAACAACGGCGGACGGTTCCTCTGTCAGCTTCCAGGCAACGGGCACCAAAGCTTCGTCGGGAACCGCACCTTCCAGCGGGAGTTTGGTCTGCGATACCACTTATCCATTCACCATCAAGCGAGGGAATGTTTATACGTTCCTCTTTACTCCAAAAGGAACTGTCGGAACACCACAATTTACCACTGGAAACAGCAATGTTTTGATTACAGCCGGCCTCAAACTGCGAAATGGCTCCTATCTGCTTACAGTGAAAGGGGTCGGAACTGGAAGCACTGGCGTTTACGCCACCATTCCTGGCCAGGCACCGATCAATTATTGCACGGTAAATGTTCAATAAGGCTGGATTTGTCGCGTGTTTGAAGGTTCCATTTGAGAGGAACGATAAGGTTCACTATAATCTTGATACAGAAAATTCGATTATCCGCATAAATACAGCGTTTAAGGACTATTCATCTCATAAAAAAGCAACTATTTTACCATGATTGAATGAACCTTGATATGACAGAAAAAGAACAAGGGAGATTGCACAAAAATGTGTATCTCCCTTTTCTCATGGTTACAATTTTATTTCACTTTGGTGTACAAACTAAAAAAGTAACTATTGTTCCATTTCATGAGGTATCAGTAGAACATGCTTACAAAGAAGGTGAGGGTAATAAAACTTTAGATTATTGGAGAGAAGCTCATGAAAAATTCTTTACGGGGTGTTTGAATCAGGTTGGATTGAAATTTACTACTGACATGAAAGTCGTATGTGAAGAATTTTCAGTTGTATATAAATAGTATTTAATTTTTAGTATGAAGGAGGATTAAAATGGAATTTAGAGAAATTGATAAATACAACTATTGGGATTGTATAGAATTGACTATTGATGATAACCAAGAGGGGTTTGTTGCAGATAATAAACAGTCATTGGTAGAAGCTGCTTATGAGGACGGTCTATATACTTTAGGAATATATCTTGAAGAAACGATGATAGGTTTTATCTTATATGATTATGATGAAACTTTTCCTGGCTGGTCTATGAGTCGTTTTATGATTGGAAAACAGTTTCAAGGAAAAGGTTATGGAAAACAGGCATCAATAGAATTTTTGGAGTATTTTAAAAACAAACACAATACCGATAAGTTATATATTAGTGTTTCTTTAGAAAATATGCTTGCACGTAAAATGTATTCTTCGATTGGATTTACAGAAATCAAAGAGGTAGAATATGCATTTGGAGACAAGTATTATAAAGAAATTCAAATGGTAAAAGAATTGTAATGGCAAACAAATTGCGGCTTAACGACTTCATATTCATACACACAAAGCAGTTAGTCTTAGGATTGACTGCTTTTTAAAAGACACCATTTAGGTGTAATGATGTCTTTTGGGTGTTATTTTATAGGTCATATCAAGACTCATTCAATCGTGGTAAAATGAATGATTTTCTATACTTCAAAATACTTGAAAGTATAGTGTTTATGCGGATAATCGAAAATTAGATATATAATTTAATTCAATTTATTAAAAACTATAAAAAGAACACCTTACTTTTCGGTTTTTCCGCCGATATAGGGTGCTCTTTTTTGTTTGAATCGTCTTTTTCATTTTTGTAGAATGCGCTGGGGATTGCCTACCAACGTTTTTGGGATACCCGCTATGCATAGCATTTAGGTTTCATCATTTTGCGATGAAAAGCGAAAATTATAAAAGCGCTTACTTGTTTTTCGGCTGTTTCCGGCGTGATGTTCGTTTTCTCTCACACGCAGGTAACAGCTTGTTTTCCTTGCGGTGATGCGCTCGACAAGCCTCGCATTTTCCGTGCCGCTTACAGGATTTATACCGGCATGGGCAATCTTGCTTTTCCTCCATTGGACTTCCTCCCCGAATCAGATTTTTTAAACAGTTTCCCCTTTTTGAGCAGGGGTTAAACGGACGATTGGCAATTTTGTTTGTCCCTGGGAAAGGCAACATTCCCGCCCCGTGCCATCCCGTTCAGAAGTTTAAAATGTCTTTTACTCCCTCGTACACCGAGCATATTCTGTTTCCATAAGTAGCCGAGTGGCGGCCGTCACCGGTATAGTTGGGGCTGTTTATCCACAATTAACCAATTGACAATGTTTGTACAGATTCATCATTGAGCATCATATTCCCTAGGAATGATACAGTTGGATCTGTGAGATTGACAAAACAACAAAATCTTTTATTTACTCTTACGCATCGACTATGGCCGGGTAAAGGAGCATCTGGCTTCTTTGGAAAACGACGATGGGCCGCTTCCATAATCTTTGAATTTGAACGGCGCTTGCGCGGCGGTTTTTCTGCCTTGTTCTTTTTTCGCCTCCTTTTGCGCCTACAATTTTTTCTCGATTGCCCATTAGCTTTTTATTTGCAGAGTTGTTAGAGACAAAGGGGCTGCTATGCAAAGCACATGCATAGCAGCCCTTTTTGACCTGTTTCTTAGTTAAGAGGATTCTCCCTGTATATTTGCGCGGGTATTATCCACGGGAACACCCTGTGTGGTTAGCCAATCTTCCCACTTTTGCAAATTTTCTTCATCTGCTAATAACGCATATCGCAGCATTGGTTCATCGAATGGTACACCACATACCTGTGCACGCAGTGCATATTGCTTGAGCAATGTCCAGATCACAGGGCAATGTTCCTTGACCATCTGTTCTGTCTCTGCATCTGCAAACGAAGCCTCTTGAAATACAGGTAGATTCTGTAATCTCCGTGCTGTCTCCAGGTCAGGCAGATCACAGGGATATTGTCCCAGCTGGCTGGTCATCCAGCTTGCCAGCATGGTTTCTACATCCGCCACATCGTCCAACGCACGTTGCTCCGGATAGGAAGGATCGGCCTCCTCCCACAGGGGCAATAGTTCTTCCGACTGGAACCAGCGGTTGTATACTTCTCCAGCCTCTGCTCCTAAGAGGTCCGATAAGAGGGCCGCGCAGGAAAAGTCCGCATCCGGATCTGCCAAAATGGCGTGCAAAACCGCATCTTGCTGCCCAGATAATTCAGATGCACGATCTTCCACAAGTTTGACTACCAATGGCGCCTGTATGTAGTGTAGAAATTCCTTACGCCCTTCGGATTCTGAAATCAACGCCTCATCCATAGGAGCAAAGGAGAAGAGGGCCGGGTCCTTGATCCGGATGGTCAAGTACCGGTTAAATAGGGATTGAAATTGCCATTCCGGCCGGATGCCCAACTGCTCACGTTGTTTTTCTGGTAAAGCACTCATGGATGCATTCTCATAGTAGGTCGCCAAACCTTCATAAAACCAGAGGTTCGGCGCCGCGTGGAACGTTTGGGTTGGAATCCTGCTGTCGAAATAGGCATGGAACATCCGATGGCTGAGCAGTTCCCAGTCCCTTCGGCTTGTCTCGTCAAAGGTTGCACAAACACTATGTATCCCCGCTCCCCCGATGACTGCTTCTCCATCATCTGGAAGCAACAGAATCTGATATGGTTGTTCTTCCATTCCAAACCGCTGTGCATAATAAGCGCGCAACGCTGCGACACCGGAGGAAAGTTCCTCAGAAAAGCGCGCCTCTTCTCCAGCGAGCCCATAGACCGCCGCGCCTCCGGTCTGTTCCGCGGGAAAATATTGCGTAAAGTTCCCCATGGCAAATGCATCGTTGCTCAAATTGTAGGCATCTGCCCAAGAAACCTCCCGAAGCTCCTCAAAGGGCAGAACCGCTGTCCAACCTTCCCGGGGATTCATAGATACTCGCAGCGATCGGACTACGGCCTCCTCCTGAGGGTACCCATCTTGGTAAAATTCCATGGGCAGAAGCAAAGCCTGCCCTCCATCAAATACACAATAATCTTCCCGCACAGATCCCCGCTGTCCATGTTTTCCGGAAGCCCCCAACGAGATCTGGTACACCAGTGAGACCTTTCCTCCCCGTTTCAAAGCAAAGCTGAGAGCATCATCGGTTTGTTGGGCGGGCACGCTTACCCCATCTGCACCCGTACAGGATTGGATGACTATATTTTTATCTCCTATATAAAAAGAAACCGTTCTATCTTTGGAAAGTGGCGTGCTTTGTACATCGAGGACAATCTCTAATGTCCCTTCTTTTACCTGTGGAGCCGATACTGTGTAATGCAGATCATATTTTTGATCCAAAGTAAAGAAAAGAATGGCCGCTACGGTCAATGCAACGATCACACTGCTAAGGGCTATCCACCTGATCTTATGACGCATCGTTTCTCCCCCGAAATTCATCCTTTTTCAGACCTGGTTCCATGACATTTCTGTCAATGATATAGAATATTTTATTAATTTTTATCTACTTATTTCAAGTAAATTATTTATTTTCCCAAAGACACCCCCCTGTATTCAAAAAATGTTCCCCTACTTTTTCCAAGGAGAATACCTGTATAATATTGATAAGAGGAGTTTACCAATTCACTGGAAGGGATTTTATACACGTACATTTTCATCAATCTGCATAGATTTTTAACCCCGCAACTTTTTGGAGGTGTGATCTTTTATGAAAAAGAATCGATTGATCGGCGGATGTGCCGCTTTGTTGCTTGTGAGTCTGGCCTCGTTTGGTCTGTGGCATACGCAGGGGGATGCCTCTTACCATATGGACACCGATCTCGCACAATTTGGAATCGGTTACACGGTCGAGCCTACCGACATCGATGGAAAAATCCTAAGCGTATCGATTGAGTTAACCCCCGACCAGCTGTCGCCGGACCGTATGTTTTATCTGGATGTTGGTGAGGTTGAGGCGTCTGAGCCCACCTGCACCGAGGCAGACGGCATAGAGGTCGCCTTGAACGACCTGGGAAGTGCCTGGGAAATCGGGCCGGTGTCCGAGGACTGCGAATCGCTCGTTTTTCAATACGACGTCAAACTCGGTGAAGGCACCGACGTAGATTTTCAGGTGGAAGGGGATCTATACAAGGATCTGTTGGCTTTCCAAGGCAAAAAGGTGCTGATGATGCCCTTGTTTGACGCCAACAATCTCCCGTATATGGAAAAGTATATCAGCAGCGTATCCTTCCAGCTGACGGGAGAAAACGATTGGAATTCCATTATCCCCTTCACTCCCGCCAATAGCACCGAGCACGCCTTTCAGTTGGAGCGCCCTACTTGGTATGACTTCTACGATCTGATTCAATCAAGCTACTGTTTTGGCAGCTTTGAGCCTCTGAATCTCTCTTCTGATGGAGAAACTGCGGTGTTCTATCTCGACAGTGCCATCCGAGAAAGCGCCGAATTGAGCGACCTGAGCGCTGTAATTTCTTTCTATAACTATTATGTGGATGTATTCGGCAGCAATCTGGAAAAACCCGTCGTCCTTCTGCGAACCAATGAAGACGGTGAAAGTTCCATCCTATCCGGCGTCGGAGGAGAAGGTGCGGCAATTTCTCTCTCCATGTACACCCCGGATGCCTGTCAAACGATGTCGCGCACCCTTTACCATGCGTTCTTTGACAGCAAGGTTCATGCGAGAAACTTGCATTATCAGCCAAATGAATGGTTGTATCGCGGCTTGGGGGACCGTTACATCAATGCCTCTGCGGATGCGCTTCCCCAAGAGTTGAAGGATCTCTATGGCATCGAGGTACAGGATAATCTCAATACCCGCTATATGAAGTATTTATTTGTCTCGTTGAAGGACCCCACCATGGCTGCCCTCTCCTCCGACATGGAGGGATCGATGGCAGCTGGACAAGAAGATTTTTACTTCAACGTCAAGGTGCCTCTGATCTTGGAAACCATCGAAAGCTTCACTAGCCAAACACAGGAAAACGCCCTGCTGCACTATTTGATGGAATTGCCCCAGCATCAGGATGTAAATATCTCCCGATTGATGCAGGATTTGTTGGGAGAAAACGAAGCCATGGTGCGCGCGTACTTCTCCGGGACCTCGTTCATTCCAAACTATTGGGACCTCTCTGCACAGAATTGGAGTCCGGAGTACACGGTCAATTTGTTGGCCAGCTATGAGGACAACCTCTCTGCTTTATTCGATCAGCAGTATGTCCTCTATCCTTACGATCCAGTCTTTTTGATTGAAACAGATCAACTAAAACAGGAAATTGAGGAACGCGGGCTGTCGTTTGCAACCCCGGAAGTAGAACAGTTGGTAAAGAACTATTCAGAGACACTTTACCTGCTCCTCATGCAGAATGCCCTGCGCGCCGACCTCTGCGGCATTGAGGATCCCGGCGCCGCGGGGGTAAAAACCGAACTCAATTCCCAGGAAAACGGGCAGATATGGGCTGACTATGTGGCCTCTGTTGGAATAGAGGAATCCATCTAAGCTGACAAAACATCGGTTTTCGATGTTTGCAGATATTTACAAACTAAGCCTGCGCTGTCACGTAGGCACAACCCAAACGAATTGAAAGGAGCGTGTGTAATCTATCGGGAAATCACCCAGCGCTTTTTAAAAATTTGCGCCCCGCTTTAGGCGGACGTGCAAACAAAGAAGGAGAAACGTATGAAAAGGAAAAACTTTAAAAAGACAGTCTCGTTCATGCTTGCAGCAATCATGGCAGCATCGGCCATGACCCAGGCAATGGCTGTCCGGGAAGACCCACCTTCCAATGCCCAGATCGACAGCAGCTGGACCATGTATCTGGTTCCAAACGCTCATATTGACACAGCATGGCAGTGGCCATTTGAAGACACGGCGCGAGATGTCATCAGCGATACTTTTAATCGCGCAGTCACAAACCTGAAGAGCAATGAAAACTACAAGTTTACTATGTCCGCTTCCAAGCACTATGAATGGGCCAAGGAATACTATCCAGACATGTATGAAGATGTCAAAGAGCTCATCGCCAACGGCCAGTGGGACAACCCCGGCGGCCAGGTGGTCGAGCCGGACTTGAACCTCCCCAGCGGCGAGGCTTTGGTTCGCCAGAGCTTGGAGGGGCAGCGCTTCTTCGAACAGGAATTCAACCAGATGAGTACGGTTGGCTATGTGCCGGATACCTTTGGCTTTAACGGCCAGTTCCCTCAGATCCTGAAAAAATCCGGTATGGACAATTTCGTCACTACCAAGTTGAATTGGCAGCAACAGAACACGGAACGCGATTCCGACATCTTTAAGTGGAAGGCGATCGACGGCACCGAGGTTCTCTCCTATGCGCCAATGAAGGATTATGTCAACATCTACAGCGACAGCCAAATCGTCAACGCACTCAAGCGCAATGAACAGACCGGAAAAGAAACCGGCGTTAAAAAGGCGCTCGGTATGATGGGAAATGGCGACCACGGCGGCGGCCCGGACTCTGGACAATACGCTACTGTTCTGAAGCAAAACGGTTCGGATGGGGTGCAAGGCGCCACGGTCGAAATGGCAACGATCACGGAATACTTCGACAGTGTGCGTGAAACAGAGGACCTGAGTAAAGTCCGGACGGTGGAAGGGGAAATGTACTTTGAAAACCACCGCGGCACCTATACTTCCTGGGCGCGTGTAAAAGAGTACAACCGTAAGAACGAGATCTTGGCCGAAAAAGCTGAGAAGGCTGGCACCCTGGGCAATTGGCTTGGCGTTCTTCCGAATGCAGGGAATGAAGAGATCAGCAAGGCGTGGGATAAGATCTTAATCAACCAGTTCCACGATGTTCTGCCGGGCTCCTCGATCCCGTATCAGTATGAAGTCACCTATAACAACCAGGAATTGGCCAAAAACCTGCTGAACAATGTCCAGAATGACGGCCTACAGGCCATCGCCTATAAGGCGGATACCAACGTCGACGGCACGCCGGTCCTGGTGTTCAACCCATTGTCTTGGGAACGCAGCGACATGGTGGAAACAACCGTAAGCTTTGCCGACGCTGTTCCGGAACAAATCGCCGTTTATGACGGGGATTCGTTGGTTCCATCCACCGTGACCTCCCGCGACGAAGAGAAAAAGACGGCTACCATTCGCTTCCAGGCAAACAATTTGCCGTCCGTCGGTTTTAAAGTCTTTAATGTGAAATCCGGCGATGGAACCGTTGAAACCAATCTCAGCGTTGAAGAAAATGAGAATCTCTTTGTCATGGAAAATGCGTTCTTAAAGGTCGAAATCGACAAGAACACGGGAAACATCGCTCAGGTTTACAACAAGAAAGACGGCAATCGTCCGGTCTTTGCCGACGGCTACCAGGGCAATGAGATCCATATTTATAAGGATACCGGCGGCAGTTCCTATCCTGCATGGGATCTGGTCATGGAGGAAATGAATGCCGATCCGATCGCTATTCTGGATGACACTCCCGAAGAGATTGAAATCATCGAGAATTCGCCCGAAAAGATTGTGGTGCGTGTCTCCAGAAGTTGGTCCGATTCCACCATGTACCAAGATATTACGATGTATCCGGACAGTGACCGCGTGGATGTCAAGATGCATGTCAATTGGAATGAAGATCAGCGCCTGATGAAGATTTCCTTCCCGTTTGCAGCTGAATCCGACCATGCCACCTATGAGATTGCCTATGGCGCCCTGGAACGTCCGACCACCCGCGACAACAGCATCGATAATGCAAAGTTTGAGGTTTCCGGTCATAAGTGGGCCGATGTCACCGACGATAGCGGTGAATTTGGCGCCAGCATCCTGAACGATTCCAAGTACGGTTGGGACGCCATTCAGCTGAAAGATGAAGATGGTAATGTGGAGGCCACCCGCCTGCGCTTGACCGCCCTGCGTTCCCCGATGGGCGCGGCCGTCCGTTGCAGCGGTTGGGACCCGGCGGCCTATTACATTGACAAGACCACCCATGATTTCACCTATTCCATCTATCCACATTCCGGCACCTGGCAGGAGGCCAACTCTGTCCAGAAGGCTGCCGAACTGAACTATAAGGCAGAAGCAGTCCAGTCCGAACGCCACGACGGAGACCTTGGATCTGCGTATTCCTTCGCGACCTCCAGTGCGGACAATGTGCCGATCAGCGTTATCAAAACGCCGGCCGACGATCCGGACGCAAGAGATAAGCTGATTGTGCGTGTCTATGAATCCGATGGCCAAGACAACACCGATGTCACCCTTACACTTCCTTCCAACGTGAAGTCCGCCAAAGAAGTCAACCTTTTGGAGGACGACGATGAGGATCTGAATAAGGAGATCACGGTTGATGGCAATCAGATTCATTTCTCCATGGATAAATACGAGATCACAACCATCGCGCTCGAGGTGGAACCTTACGGCGGCGAAGAGGTCCAGTTGAAGTCTGCTCCAGTCGATCTCTTCGATTACTACAACGTTGATGCTGTCAGTTTCAATGAGGACCGCAAGGACGGCGACTATGACGGCGAGGGCAACACCATTCCCGCAGAACTTTGGAAAGATTCCATCACCTTTGAAGGGGTCGATTTCCAGCTTGGACCGACCAACGACGGTTATGACAACGTGGTGGAGGCCAGAGGCCAAACGATCGCGCTTCCCGAAGGCAATTACAAGTATGTCTACCTGCTGGGCGCCGCAGCCGGTTCCGGTGAAAAGAGCGGCGTGTTTACCGTCAACTATGCAAACGGTGAACAGACCAACAAAGAGATCAAGTTCGCAGATTGGGATTCGGAGCTCTCCGGTTGGGACCGCTTCAGCAATACGGACATCCGCCCCTATGTGCGCGACCAAGTCGGTTACTTCTTCACCCATTTCCACAATGGTACGAAGGACCGCATGACAGTCGACAATTATCAATTTGTCTATGCAATTCCGGTCGATCCAGAGAAGGGGCTGGAGTCCATCCAGTTACCAGATGCATCCGGTATTAAAATTACGGCCATTTCCGTTGCAGACAGCGACTATCTGCGTGTTGCACAGGAACCCACTACACAGGAAACCATCACATTGCCTGCGATTGAAAATGTGCGTGCAGAACTTGTGACTGGCGAAGGCGCTTTGGGCGACAAGGCCACCGTCACCTGGGATGCAGCTGACAACATTTCCACTTATCGTATTTACCGCGGCACCAGCGAGGACTTTACCGTAGAAACCGGGACGCTGGCCGGAACAGTGGATGGCCGCAAGACCTCCTTCACCGATACACTCCCCGCTAATGGCGAGTATGTCTACAAGGTGGTTGCAACAGACAATGACAGCAATCTGACCGAGCTCTCCAAACCGTCCAATATTGTCAAGGGCGGGCTGGATAATGCCTTCCTCTCCGTTCCGAAGGATAAGATCACCGCTCCCGGCGGCTACACCAACGAGGAACCCTATAAGGCCTGCGATGGAAACACTTCTACCAAGTGGTGTTACCGTCAGGACGACGTTTATCTACAGGTTGATCTCGGTGAAAATAACAGCTGGACCATCGATAAGTTCACGTTGGTCAATGCCGGGAATGAAAACCCCAACTACATCACCCGCGATTTCCGCATCCTTACCAGCGATGACGGCGTAGAGTGGACCGAACGCGCAAATGTCACCGGCAATACGGAGAATGTCGTGGAGCTGGTCATGGAAGAGCCGGTAAATGCCCGCTACTTTAAGCTGATTCCGGACTATGCAGGCCAAACCGACTCTGACGCGAACTGTCCGCGTATCTATGAGTTCCAGGCATGGGGCCGCTCGAATGAGGCCGTTGCTCCTTCTGCTGAGAACGTCAACATCAGCCTTTATAAGGACCCGGACGATGCTTCCAAGGTCACGATGGATGGCACGTATACCTATGTAAATGCAACCCTGTCCGGCAAAGAAGGCGAGTCCAAGTTCCAGTGGTATCAGAGCGAGGACGGCGAAACCTTCACTCCCATCGACGGCGCAACGGGCTTGAGCTATACAATGGATAAGGCAGACGCCCTATCGTTGGCCGCTATCAAGTTCGAAGTGATTCCGGTCGATAAGGACGGTGTGGAAGGCGAGCCTGTGAGCAAGTCGGTCGTCATAAACGATGATACCAACATCCTGGCTGGTAAATCGGTTGAAGCAGATAAGCAGTTCAACGCTTCTGAAGCTGGCTCTATGCTGACGGACGGAGATTTCCTGACCAAGTGGTGCGCAGACGGTGTCTCCGAAAGCGATCCACGTGTTGCAATCATTGACATGAACGGCGTGTACGACCTGAGCAAGCTCACCCTGCGTCATGCGACCGCTGCATACGACGAAAAAGTCCCGGGCGCAGACGAAAGAGACCGGTTCAAGGAGTACAATACACGCAAATACAATCTCTATGTCAGCAATGACGGAAAAGAATGGACCCAGATCACCGCAGCAGAGAACCCGGAGGGACTCGGTGTCACCGAACATACCTACAGCAGCGGTGAAGCGGTTGGCCGTTATCTCAAGGTGGAAATCACGCAGGGCGTTGCTCTGAACGACGACGGCAGCCCGTACGATGGCAACAGCTGTGTACGTCTTTATGAAGTCATTGGAGAAGGCACCCTCCTCGACTTTGCAGACAAAGAGACCGATGACGGCGACGATGATAGCGACATCACCGATGTGGTACCTGAGAACGTCAAAGTGGTCAATGCAACTGCAGACCGCGCACCGATGGTTGGCGATACACTTGAAGCATCCTTTGATGTGGACGAACAGTATGTCGATTATGCGCGTTTCCGTTGGTTGGTGGCAGATTCCAAGGACGGTCCGTTCTCTCCGATCACAGACTCCTACTCTTCCACATTGCCGGTGACCGAAGATCTGGCTGGCAAATGGATTCGCGTCTCTGTGCGTATCGATCAAGGTTTGACGATCTACAGCAGCCCGGTCGAGGTTTCCGAGGACGTACAGCCCACAGAGCAGACTCTCACCGTTAGCTTCCCAGCAGGCGATGTGGAGATCCACGCGGAAGATATTGACATTGGTTTTGCAAACCTCACTGGCGTTTTGGAGACAGAACTTCTGTCCGGTTCCCCAATTCAACTGACCTTCACACCGGTTGCAGAGGGAAGAGAATTTGCAGCTATTTCTGTGAATGGAGAACCTATTCCGTTTGATGAAGAAACCGATACCTATTCGTATACATATGACGGAACGATGGATCGCGCCGACACGGCGTTGGACTTCTCCTTCACCGTTGTGAACAAGCTCACCCTGCGTTCCACAATCGAAGTCGCTGAGGGGCTTGTCGGCAGCGATGAGTATCAGGACGCTGTTACAGCCGTTCAGAAGAAGTTTGACAATGCACTCGAAACAGCGCAAAATGTAGAAGCTGATAAGACAGCCGATCAGAATACGATCGACCGTGCATGGTCCGAACTGCTGGATGCTATCCAAATGTTGAGCTTTAAAGAGGGCGATGTCTCCGCACTCCAGACGCTGGTCGAAATGCTCGCCGACCTGGATGAGAATGACTTCACTACGGACAGCTGGGAAAACTATTATGAAAAGTACCAGAATGCTGTGGATGTAATCAACGACAACAATCCGTTGGAAGTCGATGTCGAAAAGGCGACAAAAGAGTTGAACGAAGCGTTGAACAAACTTGTACGTGTAGCGAGCAAGGAGGACCTGAGCGTCGCTATTGCACAAGCAACCGTTATTTATAACGCACTCGATCAGTATGTTGAAGCTGGTAAGGCAGAATTCATAGAGGCGTTTGAAAATGCTCAGACCGTATTCAATAATCGCGATGCCAGCCAGAAAGCTGTAGACGACGCGGCAATTGCGCTGGTGGATGCAATGGCTGCTTTGCGCAAGATTCCGAACAAGGATGTTCTGAAGGAACGCCTCTATCAGGCGACCCATATCGACCGCAGCAAGTACACCCGTGCGAGCCTTGCAATCTTGGATGCAGCGATTGCCTTGGGCAACGATGCAATGGCGAACGACAACATCGGACAGGAAGAAGTCGACTCGGTTGCTGACACCATTAAGGAGGCCCAGGCCGGTCTTGTAACCGTATCGCACAACTCTTCCAATAGCGGTCATAAGGGTTCCAGTTCGTCCAATTCTTCCGGTAAGACTTCGGGAGAAGGCACCGCCGTGGCAGTTCCATCTGCAATCGTCACAGCGGCACAGGGCGTTTCTGCTCAACAGGCGTATGTCCGCAGCGACACCACGCTTCCGTTTACACTGAAACATGGTCAGGCCTATTGCTTCAAAATGACTGTCGTTGGTTCGGATGCTGTTCCAAGCTTTACAGTTGGCAATGGCAACGTGCTCAAGACACAGTTTGTCGCAAAGGCTGGCAACGATTACTATTACAGAGTATATGCGATTGGCACACCGGGCCAGAGTGCAGGCGTATACACGACACTGCCGGGTCAGAATGCGGTTAAGCAATGTTCTGTAACAATTGGCTAAATGTTTTCTAGTGGAAGCCAAAGGGATAAAAAGGGTTCGATCATCCAATCCAAGCAGAACCCTTTTTATGAAACACCAATGACGACACTCCCAAGCAATCTTTAATAAGGCACTGTGCTGGATTTTCTATCCAGCACAGTGCTTTTTCTAGTTCTTTTTTATGATTTCTTTGTATCCGTTTTTCCAGTTTTCTTCATCCATTTAAATAAAGAATAAAAAGCTTTCTTTGAGCAAAACAACTAAATTGTCTAAACGTTGGTTCTGTTTTAGATAGTTTCCCGTTGAAAATCTATATATTTTTTGCTTTTCTATTGATTTTGTAGTATTCATTCATAAAATAAACACTTTTATACTCGACTTAAAATACAAAAATAATACCAGTATTTCCAAAAAAATTACTAATACTTTTATGAAGATCCATATAAAATGTATTTTAAACCGTTTGCTTTTCAAGCGGCCTCGTACTACAGATAGGAGGAACGCCCTTTGCAAAATACAACGTTTAGTCGTATCTTTGTGGGATTGATGGCTATGCTTCTTTGCATCCATCCCCTTGTAGCATGCAATACAAGCCACGAACCCGATCCTTATCAAACCGTCGGCGAAATTGCTGGACAGCCGGTCGCCTTAGGGGAATTACAGCTGTTTGTAGACGATGTTCGCCAGCAGACCAACAGTTATTTCAAAAAGAACTATTCTCTTGATGCCATTACAGAGGAAGAATGGCGAAAAGATTTTTCTGGTGAATCACCGGTCGACTATGCCATTGGGCTGGCCATGGAGGAATTGGTTCCCTATAAGGTAGTCGAGCAAAAGCTTGTAGAGCTCGGTTCTTCCGAAGATTTCTCCTATCGCGCCTTTGTCAATCGCTGGCAAAAAGAAAATGAGGACCGACAACAAAAAGAGGCATCTGGAGAAGTGATCTACGGCCCTGTCCAATACACAGAACGGGTCTACTACGATTATCTGAATGAATCCTATCAAGAGGAATTGGCAGCCCAGTTGCGGCAGGAACCGACGGAGGAGGAACTCCAGGCCTTTTATGACGATAATCCGGATCTCTTCCAGGAATTTGGCAGCGTAACCTTACAATGTGTAGTTCTTCCGCAGGAGGACTTTTCTCAAGAACAGGGCGAAGAAGCGCGCAATATTCTCCTTCAGGCATTGGAGGCGGGGGCTACCTTCGCCGATGCATCCGTTCAAGCGGGAATTGACGAATATACACAGGAACGAACGTTTACAGCGGAGGACCTCAGTAGTCCAGATGTCCGTGCATTTCCAGATGTGGAAGACGCTGTTTATACCTTACAGCCGGGGGATACAACGGATTTGATACAAAACGGCGACCTAGAATGGCTTTTCTTTTACTGCGAAACGCGCCAGGAGGGTGGACGGACTCCTTTTGCAGAATGTAGAGATGCATTAGAGGAGATCTACGTCGAACAGGCTTTTGATATGAGTTTGGAGCAGGCACAATCGTCTGCCCAAATCATCATATATGACCAAGCGAGAGAGTTGATCGACTGACGGTTTCTGTTCTTGAAAGGAGGAGGGAAGAACCACAGAAACCTTGCTGAATGAAAAGAAAGGGAGGATTTTTATGCAGTTTAAAAAGGGAAGTGTATTCACAAAAGTGCTCTCCCTGACTCTGGCAATTATGGTATCTGCCAGCAGTCTTCTCGGAGGTACCGCTTTTGCTGCAGAGACGACGGAACTGGATTCCGGCCGTGCTGTAAATGGGCTTTCCTCCGCTGCCAACACGGAAGCGGAAAAGGATGATTTCACTACCGTTGAGAACTATGCTCTGAATGGAAGTATGGAAGAGGATACCAACGGTGCGCTGACCTACTGGACGCCAAACCTTATGGAGGGCAGCGATGACAACACCATTGCGAAGGCCACCAGTATTCGGTATGGTGATGTCAACATCGGCAAATACGACAATTATTTTGCCGCCATTCGACCGGGCAGTTCGTATGTTCCTTATGAAGCGGCTCTGGAGCAGTTGTTGCTGCTGCCAAACGGCACCTACACCCTCTCCGCTTATGTCTATTCCGTTACCACCGCGGAAGACAAAGAGAACGGCGCATATGCCAAGATGTATGTCTACGAGGATGACGGTCTGGAAGCCATTGAAATCGATCTGGACGAAACCAGCGAATGGACCCGGGTGGTTATCCCGGATATCACGATCACGAATGGAAAATGCCGCATCGGCTTTGGCCTGAAATCGGTAGGCGCCGGTGAAGAAGAGGCCCGTGCGTTGGCAATCGACGACGTTGTCCTGTCCATCCCGGCGGGCACTGTCAATGGCACGATAACCAGTCCCGATGGCGACAAGGTTGCCAATGCTACAATTCAGATCAAAGATAGCACCGATACAGTCGCTTCCGTCACCACGGATAGCGAAGGTTCCTATGCAATCGATGTACCCGCTGGAGATGATTTTGTTGTAACCGCTTCCAAAGCGGGCTTCCGCTCGGTCACAGAGGAGGGTGTCTCCTTTGTGGAGGGAGAAGAAACGACCTTGGACTTCCAGTTTACGGAGATGGTGGAGGAAAATGCCTACTACGTAGACGCCGAATTCGGTGACGACGACAATGACGGCCTATCGCCAGAACGCGCATGGAAAACCATCGCCAAGGTGAATGAGACCGTTTTTGAACCGGGCGATTCCATCTTGTTCAAGGCCGGTTGTTCCTGGGAGGGAGAAACCCTAAAGCCCCAGGGCAATGGCGAGGAGGGAAACCCCATTCATGTTGGCAAGTATGGCGAGGATGATCTATATCCGGTCATCCACGCAAACTATGTGCCGGGAACCCCTCTCTCTGAAATGGAGACCAACAACAAAAACGCTTTGGAGATCACGGGCATCAGCCACTGGGAGTTCCGCGATCTGGAATTGACAAACTACGGCATCTACAATGACGACTCTACAGCCAATGAGCAGAAGGGCCGCCGCGCGGTTACGATTCGTTCCGACGGGGGAACCATGGAGGATGTCACTTTGGATGGATTATACATCCACGACATCAACGGCTGGAACCCGAAGAGCAACAACGGTGCAGCCATTTCCTTTGGCGCAAATGGACAGACCTATATCGATGGATTGACCATTGAAAACTGCTTGATTAAGGATGTGACCCGTGACGGCATCACCGGCGGTGGCTATACTGGCACCCGCCCGTGGGGATGGAACTCTTGGGATAAGCAGAATGGCGTCCCGCTTCGCCATAAGAATGTTGTGATCCGCAACAACGTCCTCGATACCATTGCAGGCGATGGGATTGTGCCGGGAGGCACCTATGAAGTGCTGGTTGAACACAACTTGGTCAGCCATGCCAGCAACAACCCTACCCCCTATCCCAATATGAGCGGCAATGCAAAGTCCAACCTTTCTGCCGCCGTATGGCCGTTCGATGCGGACAACTCGATCTTCCAGTACAATGAAGTCTGCTATACGGGTGTTCCGAGAGGAACAGAGGTGGCAGACGGTGAAGCATTTGACTCCGACTATTACTGTGTAAACACCCTGTTCCAGTATAACTATAGCCATGATAACGAGGGTGGATTCCTGATGCTCTGCGGACCGGCATATGCCTATAACGACGGCACGGTTGTGCGCTATAACATCAGCGAAAACGACGGTTCCCTGTATGGCAAACGCACGATTTTTGAAATTGGCGGCGGCGGTGGCGTCGACCACAGCTACATCTACAACAACACCATCTATACGAGTGAGGATCACTCTGTGTTCTCCGTCATGCGTGGCGAACCGTGGGATGGAAAACCGAAGGGGACCAATTTTATCAATAACATCTTCGCAATCAATGGAAACGTGGCGCAGTTTGGCTTTGCCGGTGACCCGAGAGATAAGGGCAAGGAAGGTATTGTCACATACGACCACAACCTGTACACGGGCACGCTCTTCGAGGGTACACTGAAGGATATGCCGGAGGATAAGAATCCTGTATTTGGCGATCCAAAGTTTGTCGATCCCGGCAACGCTGGCGACGGGTATGAGAATGCGAAGGCTTATCAGATCCAAGAAGGCTCCGCTGCCATCGGCGCAGGAATGCAGATCGATCAAAGCTGGTTGGGTCAAAAACTGGATACTATGTCCTACACAGCTGGTGACGGTTCCACCGCAGAGAATAAAGCGGTCTATTTCCATGTAGATGGCGAAGAATTCCAGTGGCAGAATCCAAATGGCGGCATTGACTTCTTCGGCAATCCGCTGCCTACACGAAGCGCCCCTGACATCGGCGCCCACCAATTCTCGGTAGAACCGCCAATGCCGGAAGAGCATACTCTGACGGTTCAGTTCGACCTTACAGCGCAGATGGTCGGCGAAGGCATGGATATTGAAATTGCCAACAAGGTGGGAAGCTATCAGACGCAGGTGATGGGCGGAGATCCAATTACCTTTACATTCGTTCCCACCGCAAAAGGACGTGAATTCCGCAGTATTACGGTGAATGACCAGCCCGTTATCTTTGACGAAGACACCAATACATACAGCTATACCTATGAGGGCACCATGGATAACCAGGATATGAATCTGGTCTTCCACTTTGAGGTCGTTACAAAGCAAGCTCTCGTTACTGCTATTGAAGAAGCTCAGGCTCTTGTCGGAGGAGACGAATATAATACGGTGATCCCCTCCATCCGCAAGTTGTTCGATGAAGCATTGGCAAGCGCTAAGGTTGTCCGTGATAACAAACAAGCAACGCAGGATGAGATTGATGCCGCTATAGAGCAGCTCTTAAAGATTATTCCGTTCCTAAGCTTTACTGCTGGCGATACCACTGCATTGGAAAGCTTATTGGCTGTTGTTGATAAACTGGATGAAGCAAATTATACCGCCTCCAGTTGGGCAACCCTTCAAGAAAAAGTTGCGCAAGCCACAACAATCGTCGAAAAAGAAGAGCCCCTCAAGGTCGAGGTCGACGAAGCTTATGAAGCACTCTACAATGCTTTGACCAGCCTAGAATACAAGGCCGACACCAGCACTTTGGAGGCAGTAGTAGCGCGTGCTCTGGAGATCGAAGCTGTATTGAAGACCGATTACCTGGAAGTTGGCCAAGCCGAATTTATAGCTGCTCTTCGTTTTGCACAACAAATTCTTCAAAAGCCTGAACCAACCCAGCAAGAGATCGCAGATGCAGCAGACGCGCTCAATTTAGCAATGGCAAATCTTCGTAAGATTCCGGACAAAACCGCTTTGGAAAGCCTGGTGAAAGAGCTCAGCGCTATTTCCGGAGATGGTTATACAGCTGAAAGCTTTGCTGCTCTGCGCGCTGCCTTAAACATCGCACAACAGGTCCTTGCTAATCCGGAGGCAACGCAGGAAGAGGTGGATTCTGCCCTTTCTACCTGCAAGGATGCAAAGGAGAAGCTCAATAAAGTACACAATTCCTCCAGTGGACACCATTCAAGCAACTCCGGCAATTCCAGTTCGTCCGGCAATATCTCTGGAAACGGTACTGCCGTTGCTGTGCCGTCCACCATCGTCGCAGCTGCACAAGGTGTATCTGCACAGCAGGCCTATGTCCGCAGTGATACGACGGTGAACTTTACTCTGAAACACGGGCAGGCCTATTGCTTCAAGATGACCGTGGTAAACGGAAACAACCAGACGCCGAGCTTTACCGTAGGCAACGGTAGCGTTCTCAAGACGCAGTTTGTGGCGAAGGTTGGAAACGATTATTACTACAGAGTGTATGCAACTGGCACACCGGACCAGAGCACGGGCGTTTACACGACATTGCCGGGCCAGAATGCAGTCAAACACTGCACGGTGACCGTTGGTTGAATCTCGAACAACTTGTGAAGGGCATAAGCCATTCGATCAAGGAACCGCTGCTGGAAGAGAACCTGCGTAGGAAATGCCTAAGGTGCGAAAGACGCTGGGCGTCCATCAGGCTAGAGTACGGTTGTCTACACGACACTGCCTAGCCAGAATGCGGTGAAACACTATACAGTGACGGTGGCATAAGCATTCGGGAAGAAAAAAGAATATGGAATGTCTCTGACGGATAGCTTTTCTACATGTAAATGTATATTAATCACATGTTGATGATTCGCTCATAGGAGCAAATACATAGGAAAGCTAAAGCAGAGATATTCCACCCATATGACCCAGCAGGAGAGTTCGCAAACGAAAATGCGAAAACCTCCTGTTGGGTCAAACTTTTTATAGGCATTGGATGTATTGTATGGTGACGATATTATACAGTAACAGTTGAAGGATAAGGGGAAATGCTTGGGGTTTGTATAAAGTTTGTTTCCANTAACATCTTCGCAATCAATGGAAACGTGGCGCAGTTTGGCTTTGCCGGTGACCCGAGAGATAAGGGCAAGGAAGGTATTGTCACATACGACCACAACCTGTACACGGGCACGCTCTTCGAGGGTACACTGAAGGATATGCCGGAGGATAAGAATCCTGTATTTGGCGATCCAAAGTTTGTCGATCCCGGCAACGCTGGCGACGGGTATGAGAATGCGAAGGCTTATCAGATCCAAGAAGGCTCCGCTGCCATCGGCGCAGGAATGCAGATCGATCAAAGCTGGTTGGGTCAAAAACTGGATACTATGTCCTACACAGCTGGTGACGGTTCCACCGCAGAGAATAAAGCGGTCTATTTCCATGTAGATGGCGAAGAATTCCAGTGGCAGAATCCAAATGGCGGCATTGACTTCTTCGGCAATCCGCTGCCTACACGAAGCGCCCCTGACATCGGCGCCCACCAATTCTCGGTAGAACCGCCAATGCCGGAAGAGCATACTCTGACGGTTCAGTTCGACCTTACAGCGCAGATGGTCGGCGAAGGCATGGATATTGAAATTGCCAACAAGGTGGGAAGCTATCAGACGCAGGTGATGGGCGGAGATCCAATTACCTTTACATTCGTTCCCACCGCAAAAGGACGTGAATTCCGCAGTATTACGGTGAATGACCAGCCCGTTATCTTTGACGAAGACACCAATACATACAGCTATACCTATGAGGGCACCATGGATAACCAGGATATGAATCTGGTCTTCCACTTTGAGGTCGTTACAAAGCAAGCTCTCGTTACTGCTATTGAAGAAGCTCAGGCTCTTGTCGGAGGAGACGAATATAATACGGTGATCCCCTCCATCCGCAAGTTGTTCGATGAAGCATTGGCAAGCGCTAAGGTTGTCCGTGATAACAAACAAGCAACGCAGGATGAGATTGATGCCGCTATAGAGCAGCTCTTAAAGATTATTCCGTTCCTAAGCTTTACTGCTGGCGATACCACTGCATTGGAAAGCTTATTGGCTGTTGTTGATAAACTGGATGAAGCAAATTATACCGCCTCCAGTTGGGCAACCCTTCAAGAAAAAGTTGCGCAAGCCACAACAATCGTCGAAAAAGAAGAGCCCCTCAAGGTCGAGGTCGACGAAGCTTATGAAGCACTCTACAATGCTTTGACCAGCCTAGAATACAAGGCCGACACCAGCACTTTGGAGGCAGTAGTAGCGCGTGCTCTGGAGATCGAAGCTGTATTGAAGACCGATTACCTGGAAGTTGGCCAAGCCGAATTTATAGCTGCTCTTCGTTTTGCACAACAAATTCTTCAAAAGCCTGAACCAACCCAGCAAGAGATCGCAGATGCAGCAGACGCGCTCAATTTAGCAATGGCAAATCTTCGTAAGATTCCGGACAAAACCGCTTTGGAAAGCCTGGTGAAAGAGCTCAGCGCTATTTCCGGAGATGGTTATACAGCTGAAAGCTTTGCTGCTCTGCGCGCTGCCTTAAACATCGCACAACAGGTCCTTGCTAATCCGGAGGCAACGCAGGAAGAGGTGGATTCTGCCCTTTCTACCTGCAAGGATGCAAAGGAGAAGCTCAATAAAGTACACAATTCCTCCAGTGGACACCATTCAAGCAACTCCGGCAATTCCAGTTCGTCCGGCAATATCTCTGGAAACGGTACTGCCGTTGCTGTGCCGTCCACCATCGTCGCAGCTGCACAAGGTGTATCTGCACAGCAGGCCTATGTCCGCAGTGATACGACGGTGAACTTTACTCTGAAACACGGGCAGGCCTATTGCTTCAAGATGACCGTGGTAAACGGAAACAACCAGACGCCGAGCTTTACCGTAGGCAACGGTAGCGTTCTCAAGACGCAGTTTGTGGCGAAGGTTGGAAACGATTATTACTACAGAGTGTATGCAACTGGCACACCGGACCAGAGCACGGGCGTTTACACGACATTGCCGGGCCAGAATGCAGTCAAACACTGCACGGTGACCGTTGGTTGAATCTCGAACAACTTGTGAAGGGCATAAGCCATTCGATCAAGGAACCGCTGCTGGAAGAGAACCTGCGTAGGAAATGCCTAAGGTGCGAAAGACGCTGGGCGTCCATCAGGCTAGAGTACGGTTGTCTACACGACACTGCCTAGCCAGAATGCGGTGAAACACTATACAGTGACGGTGGCATAAGCATTCGGGAAGAAAAAAGAATACGGAATGTCTCTGACGGATAGCTTTTCTACATGTAAATGTATATTAATCACATGTTGATGATTCGCTCATAGGAGCAAATACATAGGAAAGCTAAAGCAGAGATATTCCACCCATATGACCCAGCAGGAGAGTTCGCAAACGAAAATGCGAAAACCTCCTGTTGGGTCAAACTTTTTATAGGCATTGGATGTATTGTATGGTGACGATATTATACAGTAACAGTTGAAGGATAAGGGGAAATGCTTGGGGTTTGTATAAAGTTTGTTTCCATCGAAGAAATCCGGCAATAATCGATAAATACCGGAATCGTGTTGTACAAAGAGTGAAAGTAACTCGTATCCAATCAAGGATTGGCAGTTAATAGCAGGGAACTTCCATAGACATCGGCCTTTCGATTAAACAACCGCTGTTGGAAGAGAGCCAGTATAGAAAACGCCATAGGTGTGAAAGACGCTGTGCGCCCATCGGATCAGAGTAAGACGTTTACACGACACTGTTTGGGCGGAACGTAGCAAACCCTGCATAGTGACCATTGGCCAAATATCGGATACGCTTCGAAAGGTATGGAAGTATCCATATCCGAACCCGACCAAATATCTGACAGCTGGTAGTGGGGAAGCTTGCGCAGAAACCGTGGCAGATGTGAAGGACACTGTGTGTCAGTTAACAGGAAGTTTTATTGTAACCCCATGTGTAAAGTATAAAAGATATGTTATCACATGATTCAGTTCATGTAGGTGGTGGGACCTGTGGATAAATGTTTTCATAGATATAAGGAAATAAAAAATATTTCGCAAGCTTTCAGATTTTTCTGTATTTTTAAAAGGATTTCTCTTATGTATGGGTCCCCTAATTTCAGGGCATTCAATTGAATAGTACAGGTGAATCATGTAGGCAACCAGACACATGTTTATAATGTGTCCGGCTGTTCTTGTTTCTTCTTAGTTAAAATCTGGGCGGTGAAGGGCCTATTTTTGGGGGAGAAAACGCAGGAATATAGATACAGAAATAGATTCACAGGTTTGCTTATAAAAGCTGCTCAATAAGGAGGGGATAAAAAGGAACCGCTTCTGTTGGAAGGGGAGGGAGTGGAAGATTTCCCATTACAGATTTGATACTGTTCAATTTGCGCAGAAGATGCTATAATAGCAAAGATATCAGTGGATTTTTTAGAACTATTTCTTATATTAGGTTAAAAAATAGACGATGTATTCCAAAATAATAGGGAATATGGATACAGAATCATCCCTTTATCGATCATGGGGTTGCTTGGAAAAGGAGGGCTGCGGATTGTCTCATAGATTGCGCATTTGGTGCACGGCGGTTGCCGTAGCTCTGGTTATTTCGACGCTGTTTTCAGGGTGCTCTCTATCGGCCTTGGACGCGCAGTCCTTAATGCGTCCGCCGCGTCCCACAGGGGAGCGTGCACAAATCCACGATGAATTGGAAAAATCGGCGGGCGGAAGCCTGACCCTCAAATATCCCAGTCGGGGGGAATACCGTTCGGCCATTGTTATGCATAGCCTGGTAAGCGCGGGGCAAGAGGATGCTATTGCTTTTTACCAGAAAAAGGGCGATAGCGCTGGCATCAATGTCATGTTTATCCATAAGCAGGAGGACAGCTGGAAAGCGATTGGTGACTTTAATAATCCAGCCAGTACGGTGGATAAGATTTGTTTCGGCGATGTAAACGGCGATGGCCACGATGAGGCTGTGATCGGCTGGGGAAGCAACATCAACAACTCTACAACCATCTGTGTGTATTATTTTGATCGGGGGGAGATCCATGAACTCAAGTTGGAACAATCCTATACCGAAATGGTTGTGATGGACTTCGATGATGACCGGTGCGACGAGATTTTTACCGCGAGCGTTACGGTGGGCGACCAGCCGGCCATTGCGCGGCTTTTGCGCGTAAAAGACAATCAGCCGGAAATTGTCGGCTCTGCCAATTTGGATACCACGGTGACTAGTTATGCTTCTACAGCAGCTGGAATCATCAGCGAAACCGGGGAACTGAAAGGGGTTGTCCTCGACGGCCGCAAAAGCGCAGATACCCTGGTGACGGAAATGCTGTACTGGGATGAAGAGACTTCTACTCTGCAATCTCCGTTTTACGACAGCAACGCACAGACATCCAATTACACCACGCGCAAAACGCGCGCTGTATCGCAGTCCATCGGGGACAGCAAGATCATCGAGATTCCAATCGTAACCCCTATGCCAGGTTATACAGCGGACAATGCGCCCGATGAGACAAGCTATCTTACGAACTGGCACCGTTTTGATGAGCGGGAGGGAACGTTGGTGCGCAGTGTTTCCATGGTGATGGATTATACCGACGGGTATTCCTTTTTAGTGCCGGACATGTGGCGTGGAAAGGTCAGCACCCGGATGGATGCAGCCACGCGTACTCTGACGTTTTATGAATGGGTTGTTGCAGATGAAACGACGGGGTCAGGGGCGATGGGCGCGGCATTATTGCGTCTACAGGTGTTTACCAAGGATAAATGGGAAAAACAGGAGGGAACAGACGGCTATTATCAGTTGGTCGATAACAACAATCTGGTGTTTGCCGCGTCGATTCCCACACCGGATAACGCACTGTCCCTTACTATCAATGATATAAAAAGCGGATTTGAACTGATTCATCAGGAATAAACGTCGTCTTTGCACGCTGCCTTTATTCCAGGATAGTGATACAAAACCCATGGGGGAGAAGCCCCTGTTTTTCGATGGGGAAAAGCGGAACAGCCGCTGGAACGTTCAGGTGGAAAGGTTGTATTGTTATGAAAAAAGTACTGGTTGCGGAGGATGAACAGGCCATCCGCGAATTCGTTGTAATCAATTTGAAGCGCGCCGGTTATGAGGCATATGAGGCTTCAAACGGGGAAGAGGCGCTGGAGACTTATGAGCGGGAGGGCAAGGATTTTGATGTAGCCATTCTCGACATTATGATGCCCGGAAAATTCGATGGCCTTGCCGTTTGTAAGGAACTGCGAAAGCAGAGCGGCTCCATTGGTATCATTATGTTGACGGCGCGCACCCAAGAGATGGACAAAGTCAGTGGGTTGATGATGGGGGCGGATGACTATGTGACAAAGCCGTTCAGTCCTTCGGAGTTGGTCGCCCGTGTGGATGCCGTTTATCGCCGTGTTGCGCTTGCACAGATGCGCGACGAAAACAATTTTAAGGAGGAAATCCGCTCTGGCGAGTTCGCACTCAATTTGCGCAACCGCACATTGATGAAGCGTGGCACGCCGATCGAATTGACACAGGTAGAATTTCAAATCATGGAATACTTTTTTTCCAATCCTGGCACAGCCCTGGACCGTTCCGCCATATTAAAACATGTTTGGGGGGAAGCCTACTATGGGGAGGAAAAGATTGTCGATGTGAACATCCGTCGCCTTCGTATGAAAGTAGAGGATGAACCCAGCAACCCAAAGCACATTGTCACGGTTTGGGGCCTGGGCTATAAGTGGGAAGCGTAAGGCAAGGCGATTGCTTGAGAGAGGAGGGGAACCCGCATGGTGGTAAAAGGCATTACAAAACGCTGGCTTTTGAATAGCCTTGGTGTTATACTGATCTTAATCATTGCGCTGGTTTTCAGCCTTTCGTTTGCCATTCAGAATTATATTTATTACGGAATCCAGCAGGCAATCAACGGCCGTGCGGGAGAGATTACCAATGTCTTTTCCGATTACGGGCAGCGGTCCTCGCAGGATTTTATCACGGTTGCACGTAACTATGTAGAGAATTTCCCCAATAAAGAGAGCATGGAATTGATGGTCTTTAATGCAGAAGGCCACATCATCACGACATCCATCGGCTTTGCCCCCGATGAGAGCCAGCCAATGCCGGACTATCAGCAGGCTTTGGCAGATTCCAATGGCTATGGAACATGGACCGGGAATCTGACCAGCGGGGAGAAGGTGATGGCCGTCACACGGGTGATCCATAACAATGCCGGCAGTGTTGTGGGGGGCGTGCGGTATGTTGTCTCTTTGGAGGAGGCAGACAAACAGATCGGGATGCTGGTGTGCATCTTGATTTTAGCAGGCGCTATTATTTTGCTGTTTATCTCGGTTTCGAGCTACTATTTTATGAAGTCCATTCTCACGCCGATCAAAGAGATCGGCGCAACCGCGCGGCGTATCGCTCAAGGCGATTTTAAAGCGCGCATCGAGAAGTCAAACGACGACGAAATTGGGCAACTGTGTGATACCATCAACGACATGGCGGTAGAGCTGGGGGCGGCGGAAAAGATGAAAAATGATTTCATTTCCTCTGTATCCCATGAGCTGCGTACACCTTTGACAGCTATCAAGGGATGGGCGGAGACGATGCAGGGTGGCGGAATGGACGACGCCACGTTTGACAAAGGAATGAGTGTGATTATTCGGGAATCGGAGCGGCTTTCCGGTATTGTAGAGGAGCTGCTGGATTTTTCCCGCATGCAGAGCGGCCGTATGACCTTGACAATGGACAAAATCGATATCCTTGCCGAGTTGGGCGAAGCGGTCTATATGTTCAGCGAGCGCGCAAAATCCGAACACAAATACCTGCTGTACGAGGAACCGAGGATGCTTTCCCCGGTGCTGGGGGACATCAACCGGCTGCGTCAGGTATTTGTCAATATCTTGGACAATGCGTTAAAATATACAAACGAGGGCGGAACCATCAGTGTGGTTGCCTCCGAGGAAAACGGATTTATCCGCGTCGCAATCAGCGACAATGGGTGTGGAATTCCGCCGGAGCATCTGCCCAACGTGAAGAAAAAATTTTATAAGGCGAACCAGACCGTCCGTGGCTCTGGAATTGGTTTGGCACTCGCCGACGAGATCATGCGGCTGCATTCCGGCAGTCTGGAGATTGAGAGCCACGAAAATGTAGGAACAGTGGTCACTATTCGAATTCCTACATTCCGCGAAAGAACGCCGGACCCCGCGCAAGACAAAGAAAGGATACCCGAATAGAATGGCTAGAGAAACAACAAAACGCATCACCTCCATCGGCGGGCAAGCTTTGATCGAGGGCATTATGATGCGCGGACCAAAGCGTACAGAAATTTCTGTGCGCATGCCGGACGGCACGATTTCCTCCGAAACCTTGGAGACGGGCGGTTTGGCAAAAAAGTATAAGATTTTCCGCGTCCCGATTTTCCGGGGGATTGCAGCGTTTATCGATTCGCTTTCCACCGGATTTAAAGCGCTGAATATTTCAGCGGAAAAGTCCGGTATGGCGGAAGAAGAGGGGGAACCCTCAAAGTTTGACCAGTGGATGGAGCGCGTTTTTGGCGATAAGCTGATGAATGCGATCATGGCGGTAGGGACAGTTTTGGGGCTGTTGCTGGCAATTGTGCTGTTTTTCTTTTTGCCGACGTGGTTGTTTAATGTGTGTGAGCAGTACCTCTTTGGCGAAGGAATCGAAGGCTGGCGCTCTATTGTGGAAGGCGCCATGCGCATCGGAATTTTTGTTGCGTATATTGCAGTTGTTGCGCATATGCCGGAGATCAAGCGTGTGTTTCAGTATCACGGTGCAGAACATAAGACGATCTTCTGTTATGAAAACGAAGAGGAACTTACGGTGGAAAATGTGCGTCGGCACGGACGCTTCCATCCGCGCTGTGGCACCAGCTTCATGATTATTATGCTGTTGTTGGGCGTGATTATCGGCTTCTTCATTCCGTTTACCAATCCGATTTTGCGTACACTGGTCAAATTGTTGTGTATCCCGTTGGTGGTGGGCATTGGTTATGAGCTGATCCGTATTTGCGGCCGTTATGACAACCTTGCAACACGCATCATTTCGGCCCCTGGCCTTTGGATGCAGCGCCTGACAGTGAAGGAACCGGACGACAGCATGATCGAAGTGGCGATTGAGGCAATGAAAGCGGTGATTCCGGAGGATGGTACCGATCTGCAATGCCCATTTCAAGCCAAACAGCCGAAGGAGAAAACAGCATGACGCTGCGGCAAGTTTATCAAAAAGGAAAAGTGCTTTTGGAAAAGGCAGGGATTGAAACCCCTGCCTTTGATGCTGCTTGCCTTTTTCAGAAGGTCTTCGGACTGGATCGCCAGCAGTTGATTATCCATGGGACGGAGACAGCCGCCGATTCTAAGGCAGACGCTTATTGGATGCTCTGCGAGAAGCGTGCCAAAGGCCGCCCGCTTCAATATATCCTCGGAGAATGGCCATTCATGGACTTTACCCTCCGTGTGGGGGATGGCGTGTTAGTACCGCGCGAAGAAACAGAATTATTGGTGTATACCGTTGCAGAACACATAAAATCGGCTGGCCTCGCCCGAGCGGATTTGCAGGGGGCCGATCTTTGCGGCGGCAGCGGCGCGGTGGCGTTGGGATTGTCGTCCCTGTTACCAAGGCTGAAACTTTTCTGTGCAGAGTTTTACGAAGAGGCTTTTCACTATCTCGAAGAGAACGTCCGCCTTCTGGAAAATAAGGCGGTATGCCCTGTCCGGCTGGATGTTCTGTCTCCGGAGGCAGCGTTGCCCGTTTCGAGACTCGACCTGGTAGTGTCAAATCCCCCATACGTAGCGGCATCTGAAATTGCCGGACTGCAAAGAGAAGTGCAGCAAGAGCCGTATACAGCTTTGGACGGGGGGGAGGACGGCTTACTGTTTTACCGAGCGATTGCCCGGCGGTGGATTCCCCAAGTACGTCCCGGAGGAATTGTAGCGGTGGAAATTGGAGAAGGACAGGCGCAGGCCGTGATGAAGTTGTTTCATGATGCAGGGGTTCGGGAACTGGAAGTGTATAAGGATTTTAATGGATTGGACCGGGTCGTCATAGGAACGGTTGAAAACGGTGTCTCATCGTCCGGCTAAACGGTCAACAAAAGGGAGAGGGTCCCAACAGTCATGAAGGGACTTGAGAATACCCTCTGAATACTCTCGCTTTTTCAAACCTAGATATTTTTCAGGCAGAAAGAGGATGCCCCTTTCCTATGGATTGAAAGATTCGTAGATTTGGGAATCCTCTCTTTTTTGGTTAGGTTCCCCGGAAAAGCTGGTGGAGGCACTCTGTAAAAAGCTTTCGTATCGGGCAAAGTGAGCGGATAACAACAATGTTTTGATGAAAGAAGGCTGCCGTTAGAAAGGCGATTGCCCGTTTACGGGGTGTGGGGCAAGTGATATAAGCAGAATAAAGTTTATACGTCTTGAGATGTATGCAGGAATAGGCCTTTATTAGGGGGCTTATGCTTCCTTAGCCGGTGGCTTTGGCTACCGATATGGACAGCTAAAATCTATAAAGGCGAAGAGGAGGAAAACATGCCTTGTTTGCCTAATAGGCAAATCCGGCTAACTGCCGTAATGGTTCCCTTCATTTACCTAAAAATGTAGGTAAGGCCTGCGACGGATGTCAAGACAACCTGCCTTGTTTGCCTAATAGGTAAACCCGGATAACTGTCGTAATGGTTCCCTTCATTTACCTATAAAATGTAGGTAAAGCCTGCAACGGATGTCAAGACGATCTGCCCTGCTTGCCAATAGGCAAACTTGGCGAACTACCGTAATGGTTCACTCCTTTTGCCTATAAAATGTAGGTAAAGCCTGCAACGGATGTCAAGACGATCTGCCTTGCTTGCCTAATAGGTAAATCCGGCTAACTGCCGTAATGGTTCACTCCACTTGCCTATAAAATGTAGGTAAAGCCTGCAACGGATGTCAAGACAACCTGCCTTGTTTGCCTAATAGGTAAACCCGGATAACTGTCGTAATGGTTCCCTTCATTTACCTATAAAATGTAGGTAAAGCCTGCAACGGATGTCAAGACGATCTGCCCTGCTTGCCTAATAGGCAAATCCGGCTAACTGCCGTAATGGTTCCCTTCATTTACCTATAAAATGTAGGGAAGGCCTGCGACGATTGTCAAGACAACCTGCCTTGTTTGCCTAATAGGCAAATCCGGCTAACTACCGTAATGGTTCACTCCATTTGCCTATAAAATGTAGGGAAGGCCTGCGACGGATGTCAAGACAACCTTCCTTGTTTGCCTAATAGGTAAACTCGGTTAACTGTCGTAATGGTTCTCTTCATTTACCTAAAAATGTAGGGAAGGCCTGCGACGGATGTCAAGACGATCTGCCCTGCTTGCCTAATAGGCAAATCCAGTTATCTATCGTAATGGTTAGCCCCATTGGCTTATAAAAAATAAAAGAAAGACCTACGACAATTATCAGGATCCTTTATATTGGAGTCAAAGGGAACAGGGAGACCCAGTCGGAAAAATGGCACTTTTCCATTCTGTATCAAACAAAAAAAGAATACAAAAAATGGGGAGAATATGTTTTGACAGGACAAAACAGGTGAATCGGTGCCACTCAAAGAGCAAAACGAAGGGAAATCGTGGGGTAAAGAACCGATTGCTTGTGAACAACAAGTTTATATTCGCTATCGGTAACATTTTAAGATCTTTCTATGGTGGTTTTGACCGCAGGAGTTACATATACAGGTTTCCATCGTAAAAGAAAAAGCTGGCTGATAGGCTTTTATACGAACGCCAATGATCCTAGAAGATGTCGTCAAACCGATACCGAATCATGATGCGTAGAAAACAACAGAGAGGATGAATCCAAACGGTCTGTTGGGCATTGAAACTTTATATGGATATAGACTAGGGGGACTCTCCTTTTGCATAGAACGCTTGAGATAGAAACCCGGGCAAATCTTTGTTCGAAATTGTTCGGAATCCATTGCTTTTCTTTGAAAAATACGATATAATAACCTCACACACGAAGCGGGAATCGACGATATCCGCTTCATAGAAGAACGATGGAATCCTTGATGAAAAACAAAGTCCGTTTTTCATCGGATTTGTGAAACAATCGTCCGTTTTGTGTTCGTCAATTTTATGTCATAAAAGCTGTCATTTTAAGACGCCGGAACGTTTTCCGGCGTTTTTCCAATCAAAAGACCGGAGGGAATCAAATGGCCATCGATAAAAGTCGCGGCGCAGCTGCGGGAAAAACCATGGATAAAAAGGCGGCGCTGGAGACAGCGCTTGCGCAGATTGAAAAGCAGTTTGGCAAGGGCGCGGTGATGCGTCTTGGCCAGAATGAGGCCATGCATGTAGAAGCGATTCCCACGGGTTCGCTTTCTTTGGATCTGGCGCTTGGCATCGGTGGGTTGCCGCGCGGCCGTATTGTCGAGATTTACGGGCCGGAGAGTTCCGGTAAAACCACCTTGGCCCTGCATTGTATCGCGGAGGGACAAAAGAACGGCGGG
>NZ_LT835157.1:640249-642066 GCF_900169665.1 Anaeromassilibacillus sp. Marseille-P3371
CGTAATGGTTCCCTTCATTTACCTATAAAATGTAGGTAAAGCCTGCAACGGATGTCAAGACGATCTGCCCTGCTTGCCAATAGGCAAACTTGGCGAACTACCGTAATGGTTCACTCCTTTTGCCTATAAAATGTAGGTAAAGCCTGCAACGGATGTCAAGACGATCTGCCTTGCTTGCCTAATAGGTAAATCCGGCTAACTGCCGTAATGGTTCACTCCACTTGCCTATAAAATGTAGGTAAAGCCTGCAACGGATGTCAAGACAACCTGCCTTGTTTGCCTAATAGGTAAACCCGGATAACTGTCGTAATGGTTCCCTTCATTTACCTATAAAATGTAGGTAAAGCCTGCAACGGATGTCAAGACGATCTGCCCTGCTTGCCTAATAGGCAAATCCGGCTAACTGCCGTAATGGTTCCCTTCATTTACCTATAAAATGTAGGGAAGGCCTGCGACGATTGTCAAGACAACCTGCCTTGTTTGCCTAATAGGCAAATCCGGCTAACTACCGTAATGGTTCACTCCATTTGCCTATAAAATGTAGGGAAGGCCTGCGACGGATGTCAAGACAACCTTCCTTGTTTGCCTAATAGGTAAACTCGGTTAACTGTCGTAATGGTTCTCTTCATTTACCTAAAAATGTAGGGAAGGCCTGCGACGGATGTCAAGACGATCTGCCCTGCTTGCCTAATAGGCAAATCCAGTTATCTATCGTAATGGTTAGCCCCATTGGCTTATAAAAAATAAAAGAAAGACCTACGACAATTATCAGGATCCTTTATATTGGAGTCAAAGGGAACAGGGAGACCCAGTCGGAAAAATGGCACTTTTCCATTCTGTATCAAACAAAAAAAGAATACAAAAAATGGGGAGAATATGTTTTGACAGGACAAAACAGGTGAATCGGTGCCACTCAAAGAGCAAAACGAAGGGAAATCGTGGGGTAAAGAACCGATTGCTTGTGAACAACAAGTTTATATTCGCTATCGGTAACATTTTAAGATCTTTCTATGGTGGTTTTGACCGCAGGAGTTACATATACAGGTTTCCATCGTAAAAGAAAAAGCTGGCTGATAGGCTTTTATACGAACGCCAATGATCCTAGAAGATGTCGTCAAACCGATACCGAATCATGATGCGTAGAAAACAACAGAGAGGATGAATCCAAACGGTCTGTTGGGCATTGAAACTTTATATGGATATAGACTAGGGGGACTCTCCTTTTGCATAGAACGCTTGAGATAGAAACCCGGGCAAATCTTTGTTCGAAATTGTTCGGAATCCATTGCTTTTCTTTGAAAAATACGATATAATAACCTCACACACGAAGCGGGAATCGACGATATCCGCTTCATAGAAGAACGATGGAATCCTTGATGAAAAACAAAGTCCGTTTTTCATCGGATTTGTGAAACAATCGTCCGTTTTGTGTTCGTCAATTTTATGTCATAAAAGCTGTCATTTTAAGACGCCGGAACGTTTTCCGGCGTTTTTCCAATCAAAAGACCGGAGGGAATCAAATGGCCATCGATAAAAGTCGCGGCGCAGCTGCGGGAAAAACCATGGATAAAAAGGCGGCGCTGGAGACAGCGCTTGCGCAGATTGAAAAGCAGTTTGGCAAGGGCGCGGTGATGCGTCTTGGCCAGAATGAGGCCATGCATGTAGAAGCGATTCCCACGGGTTCGCTTTCTTTGGATCTGGCGCTTGGCATCGGTGGGTTGCCGCGCGGCCGTATTGTCGAGATTTACGGGCCGGAGAGTTCCGGTAAAACCACCTTGGCCCTGCATTGTATCGCGGAGGGACAAAAGAACGGCGGG
>NZ_LT835157.1:643820-673648 GCF_900169665.1 Anaeromassilibacillus sp. Marseille-P3371
AGACGATCTGCCCTGCTTGCCTAATAGGCAAATCCGGCTAACTGCCGTAATGGTTCCCTTCATTTACCTATAAAATGTAGGGAAGGCCTGCGACGATTGTCAAGACAACCTGCCTTGTTTGCCTAATAGGCAAATCCGGCTAACTACCGTAATGGTTCACTCCATTTGCCTATAAAATGTAGGGAAGGCCTGCGACGGATGTCAAGACAACCTTCCTTGTTTGCCTAATAGGTAAACTCGGTTAACTGTCGTAATGGTTCTCTTCATTTACCTAAAAATGTAGGGAAGGCCTGCGACGGATGTCAAGACGATCTGCCCTGCTTGCCTAATAGGCAAATCCAGTTATCTATCGTAATGGTTAGCCCCATTGGCTTATAAAAAATAAAAGAAAGACCTACGACAATTATCAGGATCCTTTATATTGGAGTCAAAGGGAACAGGGAGACCCAGTCGGAAAAATGGCACTTTTCCATTCTGTATCAAACAAAAAAAGAATACAAAAAATGGGGAGAATATGTTTTGACAGGACAAAACAGGTGAATCGGTGCCACTCAAAGAGCAAAACGAAGGGAAATCGTGGGGTAAAGAACCGATTGCTTGTGAACAACAAGTTTATATTCGCTATCGGTAACATTTTAAGATCTTTCTATGGTGGTTTTGACCGCAGGAGTTACATATACAGGTTTCCATCGTAAAAGAAAAAGCTGGCTGATAGGCTTTTATACGAACGCCAATGATCCTAGAAGATGTCGTCAAACCGATACCGAATCATGATGCGTAGAAAACAACAGAGAGGATGAATCCAAACGGTCTGTTGGGCATTGAAACTTTATATGGATATAGACTAGGGGGACTCTCCTTTTGCATAGAACGCTTGAGATAGAAACCCGGGCAAATCTTTGTTCGAAATTGTTCGGAATCCATTGCTTTTCTTTGAAAAATACGATATAATAACCTCACACACGAAGCGGGAATCGACGATATCCGCTTCATAGAAGAACGATGGAATCCTTGATGAAAAACAAAGTCCGTTTTTCATCGGATTTGTGAAACAATCGTCCGTTTTGTGTTCGTCAATTTTATGTCATAAAAGCTGTCATTTTAAGACGCCGGAACGTTTTCCGGCGTTTTTCCAATCAAAAGACCGGAGGGAATCAAATGGCCATCGATAAAAGTCGCGGCGCAGCTGCGGGAAAAACCATGGATAAAAAGGCGGCGCTGGAGACAGCGCTTGCGCAGATTGAAAAGCAGTTTGGCAAGGGCGCGGTGATGCGTCTTGGCCAGAATGAGGCCATGCATGTAGAAGCGATTCCCACGGGTTCGCTTTCTTTGGATCTGGCGCTTGGCATCGGTGGGTTGCCGCGCGGCCGTATTGTCGAGATTTACGGGCCGGAGAGTTCCGGTAAAACCACCTTGGCCCTGCATTGTATCGCGGAGGGACAAAAGAACGGCGGGAATGCGGCATTTATCGACGTGGAGCATGCGCTTGATCCGGTGTATGCCCGTGCGCTCGGCGTGGATGTAGATGGATTGCTGGTGTCCCAGCCGGATACCGGTGAACAGGCGTTGGAGATTACAGAGGCATTGGTGCGCTCCGGCGCGATCGACGTAATTGTTGTCGACTCCGTAGCAGCGTTGGTGCCGCGTGCGGAAATTGAAGGGGAGATGGGCGACAGCCATGTTGGGCTTCAAGCGCGCCTGATGAGCCAAGCACTGCGCAAGTTGGCGGGCGCGATCTCGAAATCGAACTGTGTGGCGATTTTTATCAACCAGCTGCGTGAGAAAGTAGGCGTGATGTATGGCAACCCGGAGGTTACCCCCGGCGGCCGTGCCCTGAAGTTCTATTCCTCGGTGCGTATCGACATTCGCCGGGTCGAAACCCTCAAAAATGGCACGGAGCAGATCGGTTCGCGTACCCGCGCGCGCGTGGTGAAGAATAAGATTGCGCCGCCGTTCCGCGAGGCGGAGTTCGATGTCATGTACGGCCGCGGCATTTCGCGCGAGGGAGAACTGCTGGACCTTGCGGTTAAGCTCGACATTGTGCAGAAGAGCGGCGCTTGGTTCTCCTATAAACAGGAGCGTTTGGGACAGGGGCGCGACAATGTTAAAACCCTGTTTGCTACGAATAAAGAGCTTGCAGATGAAATTGAACAGCAGGTCCGTGATAATATCGGAGCTCTGTATGCGAAGTCGGCAGTTCCCATGCCAAATGCATCGCCTGCAAAGCCGTTGGAGGTTCCAGCTGCTTCTACGCCTGCGGCAGAGCCGGCCAAACCGGCGGCTTCCCGGGCTGGAAGTGCGAAGATCGACATAGAGGCTGACGACGTAGAATAAACATAAGCATAAAAGGATGGGGATCGTTTGCTGATTACTGCGATGGAACCGCGCCGGAAACGCTTGACAGCTCTGTTTTTAGATGGAGAGTTCGCCGTGAAACTGGATACGGAGACGCTCCTGCAATCCGGTTGGCGGGTGGGAATGGAGATGGACGACGAGGCGTTACACCAGCTCATCCAGCGCAGCGATACGCATCGGGCGCAGGAAAAGGCGCTCTATCTGTTGGAGCACCGCAGCCACTCCAAAAAGGAACTGACGGAGAAAATTTCCCGTACGGCAGGCCGGGATGCGGCAGAACATGCCGCGCAGCGGATGGAAGAGCTCGGCCTGATTGACGACGTGCAGTATGCACGGCGCTTTGCAGAAGAACTGTTACAACGGAAATGCTTTGCCGCCCGGCGGGCGGAATATGAACTTTTACAGAAGGGGATTGACCGGGAACTGGTGCGTACCATTGTGGATGAGCTGGCGCCGGAACCGGAGGAATCGCTCCGCCTGCTGATTGAACGGAAGTATCGAAGCGCTTTATCGGACGAAAAAGGCCGCCGCCGGGTATTTGCCGCATTGCAGCGGCTGGGCTATCGCACGGAGGATATCCGCAGTGTACTGCGAAACTATATCGACTACGAAAATGAGGATGGGATGAATGGCATCGGTTGGAATGATTAGCCTTGGCTGTGAAAAGAACCGCGTGGACGCAGAGATTATGATGGCGCGCCTGCAAAAAGCAGGATATACGTTGGTGGACGACGCTTCCTGTGCGGATGTGGCCATTGTCAACACCTGTGGTTTTATTGAGGCTGCAAAGAAAGAATCCATCGGGGAGATTTTGGAACTTGGAAGGCTCAAAAAGGCTGGCTGTATCAAAGCGCTTGTCGTCACGGGCTGTATGGCAGAACGCTACCAGCAGGAGATCCGGAAGGAATTGCCGGAAGCCGACGCGGTGTGCGGCATTGGAGCGGACGCCGATATAGTGGAAGTGGTAGACCGTACTCTGCGCGGGGAGCATCCGGAACTCTTTCCGGATAAAATGTTGTTGCCTCTATGCGGGGAACGCATCCAGTCAACGCCTCCCTATTCATCCTATTTGAAGATTGCAGAAGGCTGTGACAATCGCTGTTCCTACTGTGCCATTCCATTGATCCGCGGGCCGTACCGTTCCCGTCCGATGGAGAGCATCTTGGAAGAAGCGGAAACCTTGGCGAAGAATGGAACAAAAGAATTGATTGTCATTGCACAGGACACGACCCGTTATGGCTGTGATCTGTATAAAAAACGGATGTTGCCAGAACTGCTGCAAAAGCTTTGTAAAGTGGACGGGATTGTGTGGATTCGCGTTTTATACTGCTATCCGGATTTTATGACGGAAGAGTTGATGGACACCATTGCGCGCGAGCCGAAAATTGTCAAATATATAGACCTTCCTTTGCAGCATTGCAGCGGCACGGTATTGCGGGCGATGCGCCGTTTTGGCAATCGGGAAAAACTCACGGCATTGATTCAAAAGATGCGCGCGCGCATTCCAGGATTGATTCTGCGTACGACGATGATCGCAGGATTTCCGGGGGAAACAGAAGAGGATTTTGCGCAGTTGTGCGCGTTTATCAAGGAAATACGCTTTGAGCGTCTGGGATGTTTTGCTTATTCGCAGGAGGAGGATACTCCTGCGGCAGAGATGGAAAATCAGATTGAAGAAGAGGAAAAGCGCCGCCGGGCGGACCGGGTGATGGAGACCCAGATGGGCATCATGCAGGATTGGGGCGAGGCGCAGGTTGGCAAAGTATTGGACGTGTTGACCGAAGGCTTTGAGGAAGAGACCGCCTGTTGGTTTGGGCGCAGTTATGCCGACGCGCCGGAGATTGACGGCAGAATTTACTTTACCGCCGGGGAGGCGCCGGCGCCCGGACAGTTTGTGCGGGTACGTATCACGGCTTGCATGGACTGCGACCTGATGGGTGAAGCGGAATAATCCGCGCCCAGTTGGAGGAATGAAAATGAATTTGCCCAATAAATTGACGGTGCTGCGGATGGCAATGGTACCATTCTTTGTAGGAGCGCTGCTATGGCAGGGGTTGCCGCACCGTTATCTGGTCGCGCTGCTGCTGTTTGTTGCGGCATCCTATACAGATCATTTGGATGGAAAAATTGCTAGAAGCCGCAATCTGATTACGAACTTTGGAAAGTTTATGGACCCCTTGGCAGACAAGATCCTTGTGATTTCGGCCTTGATTTGCTTTGTGAGCCTGGATTTGATCAATCCGTGGTGGGTATTGGTGATTGTGGCACGCGAATTTCTTGTTACATCCCTGCGATTGGTTGCTGCGGATGAAGGGGTTGTAATCGCCGCGAACAAGTGGGGAAAGGCAAAAACGGTAAGCCAGATTGTTGCAATCGCATTGATTTTGGTGATGCAGTATGTGCAGGAATTGGTGGCCATGGGCGTGCTTTCCGCTTTTACAATGGGCGGGTTGCCAAGCTCGGCAATTTTCCTTTGGGCCGGCGACGGGTTGATGGCAATTACGGTGTTTTTCACCGTGCTTTCCGGAGGAATCTACTTAAAGCAGAATTGGAAGGTCATAGGGAACTCCAAGTAAATACAGAAAGGCCACGGAAAGCGTTGGGACGCTCCGTGGCCTTTTACTTTTTTGGTAAGTTTTTCCTCTGTTTTCTTCGTACCTTTTTAAATCGTAAAAAGGCGACATATTCCCGAACTTCTCTTTTCTCTGAATCCTCAAATTCCGCGGGCAATACGATACAATTCTTTGTCCTCAGGAACGAATACGGTTCATCCACCAAACCAAGCAGGTAGTCAAGCGATATATCAAATAGTTTAGCAATTTCCATTTTCGTTTTGTCGTCTGGAGCGCTGCGGTTTCGCTCATACGAGGAAATAGTGTGAATGGATACGTTGAGTTTATCCGCTAAATCCTGCTGGGAAAGGCCATGATCCTTCCGAAGTTCCTGGAGCCTTTCACCTAACATGGGTTTCCCCCTTCGTATATTCGTTTCTTTCGTTTATCACTATCATTATAAAATTTTTATTAAATTTATACAATTAAATGAAAGAAAACTTATGGGTTTTTCTTGACACCCATATGAAACTACTGTATCATTTAAATAATCCGGAAGAAACTTATGGGTGACCGCGCCCCCATAATCCCAAAAAGGAGGAAAAACATGAAAACAAACAAAAAGAGGATTGTTTTGTCGGCTCTTTCCTTGGTCCTGGTGTTTTGCCTGATGGCTGGCGGGACCATGGCTTGGTTTACCGACACAGAGAAGGTGGCTGGAAATTTCTCTGCCGGCGTATTGGATATTGAGGTGAATCCAGACGAAGATGGTTTTACAACCAAAGAACCCATGGAATTCAAAAATCTCCGTCCGATGCTCCTGAAGAACTTTGATAAGGAATTGGTAGAATCCGGCGACGTAAACAATCTGGAGAACAATGGACAGGACCCGGACAACTATCCGCAGGACAACCTGCCGATCTATTTCCGGCCCGTTCGTGTAGAGAACAAAGGCACACTGCCGATCTATATCCACTTGGGTATGGAGGCAACCGGAAGTGACGATAAGGAGCCGGTCCTCTATGGAGACGACAAGTTCAATATCAATCAGGACTCGTATGGGGTCAAGGATTGTGAAAACACGCTTGAGACGGCGCTCAAAATTTTTGTCTATAAGCAGGTGAAAAATTCAGAGGACCCAAGTCAATACACATGGGAACGCGTCAGAGGTGTAAACCTCAACGAAACTTCAAATTGGACAGGGGAGAGAAAGTGCTACGACCCAACCGAGGTAATTGGCGCTGGTGAAGAGGTTACATACATCATTGGCGGCTATCTGCCCTCTCAGACAGGCAATGAATATCAGGGCATGCATTACCATGGGAACCTGGTGGTTGACGCACAGCAGGCGGATCAAGGCCCCTTCAAGCATGGCGATGGCAGTGAAGAACCGGAAAATATCACAGTAAATGTCCCGGCAAAGATTCTTGACCAAAGTGATGTATCGAATCCAAAATTCCTCGAAGACGTGGAAATTCCGATGACTTTTGACCTTGGAACAGAGGTAGCAGATTCGGAGGAAATCGTTGCGTATCTGAAGGATTACCTGGAGACCTATGAGCACGAGGGACAGAGGTACAAATATTTTGGGAATATGCCAGAAAAGTTTAAAATTGTCTATAATAGGGAGACTGGTAAGTACGAAGCCGATTTTGACGGTGCAGAATACTTGGCAATTGGCGTATTGCCAATAGAGTAAGTTGTTATGAAATGACTGAAAGATTGGACGGACGTTTTATTTGATAATTCTATGATACAGGAAATATATCGTGGAGCTTATTTATGAATAGAACGAGCAATCTGGAATGATGAGGGCGCAATATTGCTGCATAAGTTTTGAAAGCCTCTTTTCTTTGCAAAGAAAGCCGTTTTAAAGTTTCCTTTCCTGTTCTCTTTACATTTTCCGGTGGGCAGCATATAATAAAGTATACAGAGTATATTTTGAAATGCAGTGAGCGGAAAAAGTACCTCCGGTTAATCCTACAACAGAGAGAAAGCGTCGTTGGCTGAAAGCGTTTTCATGTGGGCCCCGAAGGAAATTGCGTCCGTGATGCCGGGGAAGAGACCGGCAGTGCAGGCGAGGGGAAAGGGATCGTATCTTCGCACGGAAGCCGCCGTTACCGGCAGCAACGAGAGATAAAACGGAGTGGAACCGCGGTTAACGACCGCCTCCGTCCCTTAGTGGACGGGGGTGGTCGTTTTATTTTTGGAAAGCAGGTGACGAAGGAAGCAATGTTTGACCAGTTAAAGGCAGAGCTGGACTCGATTATGGAGCGCGACCCGGCGGCCCGAAGCCGTTGGGAGGTTTATTTTCTCTATTCGGGTTTTAAGGCAGTGCGCTCCTATCGCAAAGCACACTGGTTCTATCAGCATGGGCACAAGTTTATTGCACGTTGGATCAGCCAGCGTGCCCGGCATAAGACGGGGATTGAGATTCATCCCGGCGCGACAATTGGGAAGGGGTTGTTCATCGACCATGGCATGGGCGTTGTAATCGGTGAGACGACTGAGATCGGAGATAACTGTACTTTGTACCAGAATGTCACGTTGGGGGGAACCGGGAAAGAACACGGAAAGCGCCATCCAACCCTGGGGAACAATGTGATGGTGGGGTCCGGGGCAAAAGTATTGGGCCCCTTCAAAGTGGGGGATAACGCCCGCGTAGCCGCTGGGGCAGTTGTATTGGATGAGGTCCCGCCCAATGCGACGGCAGTTGGCGTGCCCGCCCGCGTGGTACGAATCAACGGTGTAAAGCCGGACAGTCTGGATCAGGTCCATGTGACAGACCCGGTTTCGCAGGAGCTGTGCCGCATGCAGGCAAAGTGTACCCATCTGCAAAGACGGTTGGAGATATTGGAGAAAGAGGCGGATATTTCTCCAAAACTGCCGGAGGAAGAATAAAGCAAGTTCGGATGGCATGTGCAATCCCCTGAAGCCCATTCGATGGAAATGACAGGTTGCGTCTTGTATTTTTCCGGAAAATCCCATATAATAACGGGTACTGGAACTTGGAGCGCACAGAATAACAAAGCTGGGAGGAACAAGGACAATGAAAATCTATAATACCCTGACGCGCCAAAAGGAAGAGTTTGTACCGATTACAGCAGGCGAAGTTAAAATTTATGCCTGTGGTCCCACCGTGTACAATTATATCCATATTGGCAATGCGCGGCCGATCTGTGTGTTCGATGTGTTGCGCCGCTATATGGAGTACCGTGGTCTAAAGGTCACGTATGTACAGAACTTCACCGATGTGGATGACAAGATCATCCGGAAGGCAAATGAGGAGAACAGCGATTATCTCACCGTTTCCCAGCGCTATATTGAGGAATACAAAACCGATGCGGAAGGATTAAACGTCCGTCCTGCCACCATTCATCCCTTGGCGACGGAAAACATCGAAGAGATTATCAACATGGTTGCAACGTTGATTGACAAAGGGTATGCTTACGCGTCGGACAATGGAGACGTTTATTTCCGGACCAACAAGGATAGCAGCTATGGAAAGCTCTCCCATCAGCCGTTGGAAGATTTGGAGGCTGGAGCGCGCATCGCGGTTGGAGAGGAAAAAGAGGACGCAATGGATTTCGCTCTTTGGAAAGCAGCGAAAGAAGGGGAACCGAGTTGGGTTTCCCCTTGGGGAAATGGACGTCCGGGATGGCATATTGAGTGCTCTGCAATGGCAAAGCACTATCTGGGAGAAACCATTGACATCCATTGCGGAGGCCAGGACCTCATTTTCCCGCACCATGAGAATGAGATTGCACAGAGTGAATGCTGCAACGGCGCTCCGTTTGCCCATTATTGGATGCATAATGGCTACATCAATGTCGACAACCGCAAGATGAGTAAATCCCTTGGAAACTTTTTCACAGTGCGCGATGTAGCAGCACAGTTTGGCTATGAGCCCATCCGTTATCTGATGGTGGCATCGCACTATCGCAGCCCAATCAATTACAGTGTCGAGGTGATCGAACAGTGTAAAGCCGGCTTGGAGCGCCTGTACAATTGCCGGGATAATCTGTCCTTCCTGATGAAGAATGCGCCGGAGGGGGAAAAAGAGGGCGAGAAAGAAATTCGCCGCCGGTTTGGTGAATATCAGGATCACTTTATTGAAGCGATGGAGGATGACCTGAATACGGCGGATGCACTGTCCGCACTGTTTGATCTTGCAAGGGACATCAATTCCACGTTAAATGCGTCCTCTGCACCTAGCCGGAACTTGTGCGCCTATGCATTGGATCTTTTCAATGAGTTGGCAGGTGTATTGGGGTTGCTTTACAATCAGAAGGAGGACCAGCTTTTGGACGAAGAGGTCGAAAAGCTGATCGAACAGCGCAATGAAGCCCGTAAAAACAAGGACTGGGCGACGGCGGACCGTATCCGCGATGAATTAAAGGCGCGCCATATTGTCTTGGAAGATACGCCACAGGGCGTTAAATGGAAAGTCGAAGAATAATTGGAAGTGAACGGTTCGTACCATACAAATCTATGTTGTACGATCTCGCAGCGGCACTCCCGCCGGCAATAGGTCCGGCGGGAGCGCGGTTTATTTGGAGAGAAGGAGCGTTTCCGATTGGCAAAGGACAAGGAGAACAAAACAAATGTTATGCGGATCTTGGACAAGGAAAAGGTTCCGTACAAGTTTTATTTCTACGATCACGAGGACGGAGCGATTGACGGCGTTGCGGTTGCCCGAAAATTGAATCAGAATGTTGAGCAAGTATTTAAAACTCTGGTGACAAAGGGGGCTTCTGGAGCGTTTTACGTCTTTGTTGTACCGGTAGCAAAGGAGTTGCACCTCAAATCTGCTGCCAAAAGCGTCGGGGAGAAATCAGTCGAAATGATTCACGTCAATGAGATCAACCGAGCGACTGGTTACATACGCGGAGGGTGTTCACCGATAGGAATGAAGAAACTGTATCGCACTGTGGTGGACAAGAGTTGCGAGGCGTTCCCAACGATCATCGTTAGCGGCGGGAAGATTGGCGCGCAGGTGGAGGTTGCGCCGCAAGATCTGCTGCGTTTGGTACAGGGAACCGTGGCGGAGATCGCAGTGGAGCCGTAAGAATTGTAGTAGGGCACATGGGAAGAGAGAGGGAGTGGCGAAATGACGGAAACTTCGCTTTTGCAGGCGATTGAAACGATGATCGATCGAAAATTGGAGCCTATTCGGGAGGACATGGCCCGGATGAAACAGGATTTATCCGGGATTCGGCAGGAGCAGGCAACCATGCGGCGCGACATTACTGCGGACAGTCAGGCGCTTGTGGGGACGAAGCAAAACCTTGCAGAACTGAAACAGGGAATTGCCACATTGAAGCAGGAAATCAACACTGTAAAGCAGGAGACTATGGACGCCAAACAGAAATTGGTCGGCGTCATACAGGATCTTTCTGCTGTGAAGCAGGGACTTACTGCCATTAAGCAGTCTGAAACAGAGTTAAAGCAGCTAGTTTCCGGTGTGGGACAGGACACTTCGGGCTTAAAACAGGCAGTTGCAGCGGAAAGGCAGGAGTTGGCTGGATTTAAGCAGGAGTTCTTGGCAGTCAAACAGGTGTTGTCCAATTTGGAAACGGTTGTATCCGGCATCGAGCAGGATGTCTCCACAGCGCGTCAGGACATCTCAAAAGAGCGAAAAGCGATGGAGCTGTTGGCGCAAAAGACCGTGCAGGTGGAAGCAACCTTGGAGAATACGACGAATCCACGTTTGCAGGCGGTACAGGAAAGTCAAAAAGCCATGCAGGCCCGTTTGGATGCATTCGACCGTCTGGACGAAAAGTTGGAGAAAATACATAGCATCGTGGATGTCCTCCGGGCAATCCGGATCAATCCCCAATATTAAAAAAGAAACCGGCAAACACCGTTTGTCAGCCTCGGCTGTCAAAGTGTTTGCCGGTTTGTTCTACTATGAAGGCTTTAAAGATGCAGATCGACCGATTATCCAATACGGAAAAGCCAATGAAATCCAATCGTGGCCACGGCGGGAAACGTTTGACCACTTTTATAAGCAGATACCCAATGGGATTACCATTACCGCAGATGTGGATGTCGCCTCGATGCAGGATGCTGCTAGGGGAGGAGCAGTACTTTTCTCCTCCGTTTTACATTTTCTCTGCTGGGTGTCCAACCAGCATGCCAGTTCGCTGCATTTGCCTGTGCCGAATACGGACAATCAAAGTAAATAATCAAGATGGCGTGCCGGGTTTACCTATACCGCATAGGGGCGAGTAAAGCAGATAATCAGGATGGTTTGCCGCATTTGCCTGTGCTGAATACGGACAATCAAAGTAAATAATCAAGATGGCGTGCCAGGTTTACCTATACCGCATAGGGGCAAGTAAAGCAGATAATCAGGATGGTTTGCCGCATTTGCCTGTGCTGAATACGGACAATCAAAGTAAATAATCAAGATGGCGTGCCAGGTTTACCTATACCGCATAGGGACAAGTAAAGCAGATTATCAAGATAATGATTAGCCGCATTTGCCTATCAGATATAGGCAAATGCGGCTAATCGATAGGATGAATTTCAAATGATCCATAGCGCCGAAGGAGAAGCGGTTATCTGGCAGCAGGTTCTTCTCAACGATACGGTATTTTAAGAGGAAGATGCCTCATTTTACAGCTTAAATATCGCTTATCACCCGGCTTTATCGATTTTTTACGAGAGAGTCGTGGACAATCTCGAAGAGAGCAAGCTTCTGCACCAACCCCGTTGGCGCGAAACCGTCCAAAGCACATTCTATGTTTCATGTACGCCATGATTGCGTTATTTAGGATTTAACCTTCGGATGCATGATGATGGAAGACTTCTATTCCCGATTATGATTATTGAAAGGTATTAATATTGATTTTTTCTTGTAAATCAAGGATTTATAAAACATCCAAATCATGAAATATACAAATTTATACGAATATTTGGCACAAAATGGCCAGCCATGTTATTGACTGTCTCAAGTCTGTTCCCTGACCTCGCTGTCAATAATAACACCATTCTTGCTTTATATCATGCGCGCAAGGGCCGCTAATAAATTTCTACCTCTCCTTTATAGAGTGGTCAAACAGGCGAGTGGTATTTTCACCAGGAAGAACGCCTGCTCTTACTTGGAAGGTTTGAATTTTCCACAAAACGAACGATACTTCCCTTCACGGTACAAATCCATCATACCTGTGCGGATGATTTTCATATGGTGGCCTTCTATCACGAACTTCAAAAGGAGTTGGACGGTTTCTCTTTGGAAACCGCCGGGAGAACAGCAGAGACATTTGATATCCGATCCTCCTAGAGAAAAGGATTATTTTCAATTTTTCTTCGACAGGCTTCCGTGCCTTTCTCCTTCCCTCCGTGTTACAATGTCGATGAAAGGGGAGGAGCGAACATGCGGATTACCATCTGCTGTTCTGTACAGGAGGATGTGGATAATGGACCATACCGGACCTATGGCCTGCAAATGGGAGCGGTGCGTATAGACGATATTTCGACGCACAAATGTACAGTGATGCGTTTACAGCAGAGGCTTGAGAGAAATCACATATCCCCGCTGCATCTGGTGGATGCAGTGGAGGACTTTTTAGCAGCGGATTGATACATTTAAACAGCAATATAAATAAAAACGTCTCCTGCCAGGGAAAAACTCCTTGACAGGAGACATTTTTATACGCAATAAGAAATGGACTCCCAAAAGCTCATTCTATTTGTCTTACACCGAGAAGGAAGTACCAGAAACAAACGGATTTAAAGACTGACAAACAGAGAACGAAAAGTGAAAGCTCACGTTCTTTATCATTTGGAGGAGCTTTTCTGTTCGAGGAGCCAGATGTGTTTATCTCTTCGGAATACAAGGCATGTACCGATCCCACAGATAGCCAATATACTGTAAAGAAGGGCAGCACCGGTTCCCTTTCCTTGGCCAAAGAGCTGGACAAGCAAGCTCCCTTTACTTTGAACCTGCATCAATGGCTCAAATATCCAGTCGACAGCCATACCTCCCATCAGGTATCCCAGAGGGATGGTGAAAAACTGTAGGGCGTTTCGTATCGAATACACACGTCCCTGCATAGCAACGGGGATATGTGTCCGAAGCAAAGCGTCCAAATTGGTGTTCATAAAAGGAACCGTTAACCAGCCGAGAACAGCGCCAAGGCACCAAATGGGAACGCTTCTTCCAAATGCAAGGAAAAAGTTCTCTGTGCACATGGAAAAAAGCAGAGTATTGCAAATTACACGGATGCGGCTCTTTGGGGCAGGCAAGAGAGAGGCCGCGATACTTCCCACAAAAGTGGCGATACCGGTAAAGGTACTCACCATTCCAAGCGCCGTGGAACTTCCACCTGTTCGGGAAAGCAACATCGCGGGCAGTGCTGCCTCATAGACAGAGGCGATGAGATTGATTCCTGCGAGAAACAGAATCAAATCGAGAATTCCACGATTCTCTTGCAAGAAGTAGAATCCCTTTTTAGCTGCTTGCCAAAATAGTTCCGGTGTGGTTTTCTCTCCCTGTGAAGTGTGAGGGATTGAGATACAGACAGCCAGTGTCAGAAAGGCGATGGCAAAGCTCATCAGGTCAAACAGCAGAATGGCGTTCATTCCAGCCAATGTCAGTACAGCCGTTGCAAGCACGGGTGTTAAGATGGTCACCAGTGAGCGCGAAAAGGCTTGCAAACCACCGATCCGTTGATACTGTTCTTTGGGGGCTAAGAGACTGACCGCGACCTCCGATGCAGGCTGTTGAACAGAATTCATCATACCGTTGACTGCATTTAACAGGTACAGATGCCATATTTTGAGATTGTCCGTCGCCAGCAAGATCCATACGGTACAGGTGGTCACAGCGGCCAGTGTGTCACAAGCGAGCATCGTATATTTTTTATTCCAGCGGTCACTCACAACCCCCGCAAAGATACTCAAAACGACGTAGGGGGCATAGGAACAGACCGAAAGCAATGCTGTGGTGAGTGCAGAACCCTGCTGTTGGTACGTCCAGATCACCAATGCAAAGCTGGTCATGGAACTGCCCAATGTGGATAGCGCCTGTGTACTCCAAAGGGTTATAAAGGGCCCAAGGCCCCAAAGGAATGTTTTTTTCATGTTGACTTTGCTCCTTTTTATCGTTGTTTTCCTGATAAAAATGCAAAGCCCAATTGGACGAATTGTCCTCCATGCAGGTTCGTCCCAATATCAGACCTTGCATGGAGCGAAAGCAATACAGATTTTCACCGTTTTCCCTCCCTTCTATTGAGATAAAACCAGTTTAAACCGAAGTCCGCGATCTGTCAAATGTGTTGCTATTATGATGTATGCTTTATAACCTGTTTGATAAACATTGCGTATGAATGACGGAAGGACGCCCTTTATTGACTTCCCCTGTCGGTTCCGTTACGTATACCGTTTGCCTAAAACGATATTTTCTTGTGGCGAAGGTCTGCTAAGCGCTTGGAAATATCCCCAGAAGGAATACCCCAACCAACATGTGATTGTGTTTTGGATTGGATACGGTACAGGATTGAAAATAGGGTACTTTTTCTGTATAATAGAAATGATTTTCGTCTATTTTTTACGAATTGATAGACGGATGGGAAGGTTAAAAATGGGAAACTGAAGGAGGCGCGCAATGAAAGTTCACCGGAGTACAAAACCCCTTGTGATGTTGCTGGTTCTACTGTTGTTTGCTGTAGGAATTGCCACGCCGTATGTATATGCGGCGGAAGAGCAGGAGAGCACGGACAAAATTCAGATTACTTACTACTATTTCTCATCTTGTGAGAGCTGCGAGGATGGACAAAATTTCCTCAATTCTTTGCAGGGGCAGATTGAGGACGCCATTTCGCCGGATGAGTATGAATTCCATTTGAAGAATGTGTTTGAAGAAGACATCTATAATGAATTCATGGAGCGCACCAAGGACATGGCGACGGACGAGTTTGCTCCATCTCCCCCCATGCTGGAAGTGAATGGAACCTGTCTGTTTGGAGTGGATGATATTACCAATAAGGCGCGCAGCGTAATCTTAGAAGAAAAGGAAAACCTGCGTACGGAGGAAGAACGTCTGGCGAGCTTCCGTGATATTCCGGCGGAAAACTCCTATTTTGTGTATTTCTATATGCCTGCCTGTGATGACTGTGAGAAGGTGCAGACCTACCTGGCCAATATGGATAAGGAATTTGCACTGGAACAGAACCGTCTTTCCAAGTTGCAGGTGAACTATGTCAATATGGGAGACCTGGACAATGTTCCATTGGCGCATTGGTTTTTTGATCAGTACGGTGTTCCAGAGGAGCGCCAGAAGGCGCCGGTTATGTTCTATCAAAACGGATATTTACAGGGCTATGAGGAGATTGTCGCCAATATGCCAAACCTCATTATGAATGGAAAGGCGTTGAATTGGCAGGACATCGACTATGTTCCCAAAGATCAAGACATGAGCTTTGGTTGGAAAGACTGGATATTTCTTGTGTTTACAGGGGTTGTCAATGGGTTGAGTCCGTGTGGGATTTCGTTGCTGTTGCTTTTGTTCTCCCTGCTGCTGTCGAAACATGCAAATGTTTTAAAGCTGGGGCTCACCTTCATTGTGGCGCGTTTCCTGACCTTTTTATTGTTGGGAACCGTGCTGTACTCTGCATTTGAACAGATCAGTGCGGTTCTTGAACCAGTGGGAAGGATTTTGCAGATTCTGATTATCCTTTTGTCCATTGTCTTTGCTGTATTGAATTTTATCGATTTCTTTATGGCTAGAAAAAATGAATATGGGAAAATCCGCTTTCAATTGCCGCCAAAACTCCGAGCCTTCCAGCGCAATTATCTGGAGAACACCCTGAACTGTGGTGGCAAATATTTGACAGGAACCGTATTTATTGCAGGAATTGTGCTGTCTGTGGGGGAATTTCTCTGTACGGGGCAGCTCTATTTGGCGTCCATCCTATACATGATGCAACGGCAAACCGCGTGGGATTTCATCGTGGTTTTGGAGTTTGTGGTTTATTTGTTGGCCATGTCCTTGCCGCTTTTATTGCTGACTGTGTTAGCAAAGCGCGGATCACAGGTACTACAGCTTTCAGAGATGACGCGCGGGAAATTGCCTTGGATCAAACTGCTCTATGGCGTGTTGTTCCTACTGTTTGCTGTTTTGTTGTTCCTGTTCATGAGGTGATCGATGGTGTTTGGGAAAAAGAAGAAGCAGACCCCTGCTGCACCCGTTTTTTTGATATTGGACTCATCGCATGCGCCGCTGAGGCGCTTCGATGCAGTGGCATTGCCGTTGCATCGAAATGTTGTTTTGGAAAAGAGCGTTGAGTTTTTTCAGGACCCCAATCCCTGCGCCATTCATGAAGGCGCTGTGCGGATGCGGATGCTGGGAGAGCTGGAGGCGTATTTAAAGGGAAAAGGGACCGTGCCGCTTTCTGCGATGCCGGACTCCTTGCGCCGGTATCTGGAATTAGGGGAGGATGCTGTTTTTATAGCGCTTTTGGAAGATGGGATGACAAATCCTGTCTAAAAGAGAGGTTTATTTTGCTATATAGGAAGGCTTCTACCCAAATCAATCCAGCAACGATTGGTAATTTTTCACAATTCGCATAATAGCCTTTTCATTTCTCCTTGACTGCTCTATAATGGGTACAAGGGGGGATAAAGAAATGGTCTATAAAGTGCTGGAAGAGACGGTCGCCGACGAAGAACTCGGACAACGCCGTACATATGGGATTATCGCAGAGGCTGCCGAAGTCAGCGATATTTCGGACAAGCGCGATGTTGTAGAGCTGTTAGTCGAGTTGCTGAATACACGGCAGGTGCCCCTGATGCACTTCAAAGATGTGATCGAGGACTTCCTGACACGATAAAAGAACTCTCTTCTCAATTTTTTTGAGAAGAGAGTTCTTTTTTTACAGGGATCCTTTTATAGAAAAACCGCCCAATTGGGCGGTTTTTCTAAATAAAGAGAAGAAAAGGAAAATTTATGAAAAAGAGAAGATCTTGTAATCAATGAATTGGTTTCCGTTTGGAATGGTTCTTAGTATAAAAGGTAAATGTGAACATTGGATGAAAGAAAATTGACATTTTTTCAAAAATACCGTGGAAATCTTGTTCATAAAAATAGACGGCCTAGTATTTGTTTAAAAAATATAAAAAAGAAAAATATTGACTAAATCTTGCAAATATAGATTAGATATTTTACCTATAACTAGTAGGATTTATGGATAATTTTAAAGTTATTTAGAATGTTTGTGGAAAATTTGGAACACTTATGGAACACTTTCTGCACTATAATTATTTTTGCACAATTGAGGGTTGTGCGGGGAAATTGGGTTTGGCTGGAATGAAAAGGAGGTAAGAAAGAAAATGAAGTTGAATGGAAACAGGCCGTTCCGAAGCATACTGGCTTTGGTACTGGCTGCTGCAATGACGGTGAGCACCTGTAGTACCGCTTTTGCAGCGCGTTCCGCAAAGACCAGTGAGGATTATGTCCCAACTGGAGAACACACGGAGTGGTACGACGGTATTGAGACGCCGGCGGTCAATCAGGAACCGTATCACGCACAGTTTATACCTTATGACAGCCGTGAGCTCGCCTTGGAGAATGAGGCGTCGATCCTGGATGAAGACGAGGAAACCTCGCCGTATTATCAGCTTTTAAGCGGCAAGGATTGGGACTTTGCCCTGGTGCGGAATCCAGAGGAGGCTGCTGAAAAGGATTCTGCCTATTTGGCGGAAACCCTGGATGAGGAAGCCCAGGAGGATTTTGAGCCGGAGTATGTTCCGCAGGCTTGGCAGACCTATCGGAATGAAGACGGCAGCTTCAAATATTTTGACGAGCCGATGTACACCAATAGTATTTATCCGTGGGGATCTATTGTGGAGGATGGCGTATGGCAGCAGATTGCCTATAAAGATCCGCACGCTCCCACGATGTACAACCCAGTAGGGTATTACCGCACCACCTTCCAGACACCGGATGAATGGGACGGCAGGGAGATCTTTGTATCTTTCCAGAGTGTCTGTTCAGCCTACTATCTGTATGTGAACGGAGAGTATGTCGGTTATGCTACAGACAGTTATACGGCCCACGATTTCAATATTACACCGTATCTAAACGAAAAGGGCGAGGAAAATACCCTTGCGCTCAAGGTGTTCCGTTGGTCGATCGGCAGCTATCTGGAGAACCAGGACTATATCAACGAGAGCGGTATCTTCAGAGACGTCTACCTCTATTCCAAGGGTGATGTTGAGATCCGCGATTTCTTTGTCAAAACACAGTTGGATGAACGCGATAACAAGGACAGCGATGCAACCTTGGAATTGGACGTGGATATTCGCGGACTCCATAACGCAGAGGCGGGCGAGTACTATGTGGAGGCCACCCTGCTGGACATGGAGGACGAAGAGATCGGTTCCATGGAGTTTGATCCTGTGGAAATCGAAGCGACGAAGCCCAGTGCAGAGCAATCCAAAGAGGAATTCCTGGACAAGGTGGCGAGCACGGGCGAGACCGTCACCCGTTCCATGAGAGTGGAAAACCCTGCAAAATGGTTCCCGGATACGCCGAACCTCTACAAGTTGCTCATCGAGCTGAAGGATGAATCCGGCGAGGTGATCGAGGCAGCTGTCCAGCGCATCGGCTTCCGCGAGGTCTATAAGGTCAATATCAACGAAGAGGGACAGGAACAGATGCAGATCACCGGAGAGAAGGCGGTGTTCCGCGGTGTCAACCGTCACGACGCGAATCTTATGACCGGCCGTGCGCTTTCCAAAGAGGATATTTATCAGGATCTCAAATTGATGAAGGAGTATAATATCAATTCGATCCGTACATCCCACTACCCGAACGACAAGCTGCTCTATGAGATGGCGGATGAGATGGGCTTCTATGTTTGCTGTGAGGCCAATATCGAATCGCATTATGGCGGCTATATAGACGAATACGACGATCCCTCCCAGGTTATCCCCTCCGGCAGTAAGACGTGGGTACCGCCAGTGATGGACCGTACAGAAAATATGTTGGAGCGCTATAAGAACCATGCCTCCATCGTCATGTGGAGCTTGGGCAACGAAGCGACCTATACCACCCACAACTATGATGAAAATTATTGCTTCTGGGTCAGCTCCCAGTATGTGCTGGAGAGGGACCCCAGCCGCTTGAGAATGTATGAACGCGAGTCCGACGGTTACTATCACCGCTATCAGAAGGATGAGGGCGCAGACCCCATGGATATGGACCAGCGCTGCAAGAATATTGTGGACGTCCACAGCACCCAGTATCCGGCGCCGAGCGCGGTAGAGAGCTATGCCAAGAACCCGGACTATCAGATGCCGTACATGGAGCAGGAGTATGCCCATGCGATGGGCCAGGCTCTGGGCAATTTCAAAGAATTCTGGGATTTGGTTCGCAAGTATCCGAACTTGCAGGGCGGATTCATCTGGGACTGGGTCGATCAGTCCATCGCAACGAAAGTTCCGGAGGATATCACGACCTATGTAGTACGGGATACAAAGACCGGCACTGAGGCGGTGCTCAGCGACACTGCGGCCTGGACGGAAGGCCGTGATGGGACGCAGGCGATTGAAAATGGTTATATCACGGTAGCGCGCGGTGATGACCTGCGGGCAAAGGGTAACGCTCTGACTATGGAGGTCTGGATCAAGCCGGATGCAATTCCCAGCAGCGACCAGGGCTTTATCTCTACCGGTGATAATGGCCTGGGGCTGAAAGTGAACGCGAGAGGCGACCACCCGTACTTCGAGCTGTTTGTGGACGGTTGGGCAGCAGGAACTGCTGCGACAGCCGGACTCCCGGATAATTATGCAGACGGCAACTGGCACCAGCTGGTGGGTATGTGTGCTGCCGACAAGACCCTGCATTTCTATTGGGATGGCCAAGAACTCCCCAATACAGGGGCAGCGTCCACGACCGCTTCCGCACCGTTTGACAGCGCTAGCGAAGCACTGACGGTGGGCCTGGATTCAGCTTCTGCGGACCGTGTGTTTACCGGCGCGATTGACAGTGTCCGCATCTACGAGAGAGAACTAACTGCGGAGGAAATGGCAGACCCGAACCGCACCATGGATGACGAAGGCGTTGTCTATTGGCTCGACTTCACGGACGATGAGATTGAATCCAAAGAGACCAATTATCACTGGTTGGATGATAAGCTGGACGGCTACTATTGGGGCTACGGCGGCGACTGGATCGACAGCCATTCCAATGCGGACGCATTCTGCGCAAACGGCCTGCTATTTGCAGACCGCACTCCTACTGCGAAGGCAGTCGAAGTCCGCAAAGTGCATCAGCAGGTCAATTTCTACGATGATGGTAAGGCGACCCAGGGCGAGGTCCGCGTAGTCAATGAATTCGAAAATACCAACCTGGATCAGTATGAAATCATTTGGAAAGTGACGGAGGATACGGAGACCATCGGATCAGAGCAGGCATTGGAGCTCGACCTCGCGCCATTCTCGGAAGAAACCATTCAACTGGATCTGCCGGAGTTTACGCCGAAGGCTGGTTCGGACTATCTGCTGGAGTTCAGCGTCCGCTATAAGGAGGATACCTCCTGGGCGAATGCGGGCGACGAATTGGCGTTCGATCAGATCCCACTCACCGTTGAGACCGGCGACCGGATGGAGATGGATACCTCCGCGATGCAGGCGTTTAGCAATGTGGAAGAAAACGAGCAGGAGATCAAGATGGAAGGCGTCACGGCGGAAGGCCAGAACTATTCCATCACAATGGACAAAGAGACCGGTGTGATTACCAATTACTCCTTGGATGGGGAAACCATTTTGGAAAAAGGCCCGGTCCCGAGCTATTGGAGAGCACAGACCTATAATGATATTACGAACTATTTCCCGACCGAGCTCCGCAATGCAGAGGATACGATGCAGAACGTGGAAGTGACTGTGGAAAAGGATGAAAACGGAAAGCATATTTCCGTCGCAATCTCGGAGGATCTTTTGGTGGATGCCTCCAACTATGTCACCTACGACATCTACAGCAACGGTGAAATCGTCGTCAGTAACCAGCTTGTGCCGCACAGCAACTTTGCACCGGGCGGCAACGGTGAATTTGCACTCCCCAAGGTGGGAATGCGTATGCAGGTTGCAGAAGGCTACGAAAACCTGGAATACTACGGCCGCGGCCCGGACGAGAACTATTGCGACCGCAAGACCGGTTCCAAGTTGGGCGTGTACACGAGCACAGTCGACGAACAATTCATGTATAAGTATGTCAAGCCGCAGGAGAACGGCAACCGCACAGACGTGCGCTGGACGTCCCTCACAAACGACGAGGGCACCGGCCTGATGGTTACAGCAGACGGCACCATGGAGACCTCGGCGCAGCATTACACGGCGGAAGAGCTGAACCCGGCATTGAGCACCCAGCCGTATAACTCCGCCAGCGCGTATCGCCATCCTTATCAGGTTCCCATGCGTGAAGACACCATCTGGTGCATCGACTATATGCAGCGCGGTGTCAGCAATACGGCGTTCTTCGGCCATGTGCCGCTCGATCCATACCGCCTTGATACCGACAAGACCTATACCCATGCATTCCGAATTTCTCCGGTTTCAGGAGAGACCGATAAGATGGCCAACAGCAAAGTAGCGGTCGAGCCGAGCACGATCCAGTATCCGATCACGGATATCCAAGTGGACGGCACGTCCATTCAGGGCTTTGATCCGTCGAAGACCGAGTATGTGGTTGAAGTTGCAGCCAGCAGTGAACTGCCGCAGGTGACGGCGACCACTTCGCTCTCCGGAGTGCAGGTAGACGTCTCCTTCGAGGGCAGCACAGCGACTGTGCGTGCAACCCTGTCCGGACAGACCAAGACCTATACCATCCGTTTCTCCGAGGTGGATGTGACCTATGTAAGCGATCTGGACCAGAGCGATTGGGTATTAGAAGGCGGCGGCAACGTTACCTTGGACCGCACGGCGTTTGACGGCCCGCTCTCCTTGAACTATAATGGCACGACCACCTTTGCAAAGGGTGTTTCCGTACAGCATCCGGATGCAACTTATGAGTCCCGCCGTATCATGGTCCAAAAAATCCCGATCGAAGGACAGGGCTATGAACGTTTCTACACGATCGCTGGTGTGGATACCGTCACGCCGAACTATGCGTCTCTAAAGATCGAAGTCGTCACCACGGATGGCGAAACCATTACCCTCCTTCCAACCACGGCGTGGCTGACTGGTACTTCTGCTGCATTGAAGGTCGATCAGATGTTGCCAACCAATGCAAAGACCCTGATCTTGACTACGGAGATGGATAATTCCAGCGTGGTCGTCGATTACGCGGATGCGAAGCTGATAAAGAGTGTGGCCGACGGCCGTGAGGCTTTGGAAAATCTGATTGCGAAGGCAGAACAGCTCCAAGAAAAGAATTATACAGCGGAAAGTTGGGCTGTCCTTGAGACCGCTCTGCGGGAAGCAAAAGAACTGCCGGAAGATGCATTGCAGGCGCAGATCCAAGCGGCTGCGGATGCTCTCCAGAATGCAATGGCAAAGCTGGTGAAAAAGCCGAGTGGTGGTTCCAGCAGTAGCTCTTCCAGCTCGTCCAACGGAAGCAACAGTATGGGTTCCGATGGATATGCCGTGGCAATCGGAACAGATGCGGCAACCGCTCCGGCCAAAGTGGTCTCGGATACGACGGTTGACTTCTCCGTGAAGAGCGGCAGCGCGTACTGCTTCAAGATGACCGTGGTCAATGGAAATGGTGTCATGCCGGTCTTTACTGTGGGCAACGGCAATGTACTGAAGACCCAGTATGTAACACAGATCGGAAATGATTACTATTTCCGTGTATGGGCCGTTGGTACACCGGGCAGTAGCACGGGCGTTTATACCACTCTCCCAGGCCAAAATGCTGTGAAGCATTGTACCATCACGATTGCATAGGCCTCAAAAGGCATCAATATTGAAGTATAAAAAAGCGATATGATAAAAAGCCCCGGTTCTGGAAGCCTCTGGAACCGGGGCCTTTTTATGGGAAATCAAGAAGGATATGCAGAAAACTAATAAATATTTCTTTTTAGCAAGCAAATATACAAAGAAACGTATTTTTTTACAAATTTATTAGTATTTCCTAAAAGAAGAAGTGAATATGGAACACTTTTGGAACACTCTGTTTTATATAATAAAGTCCAGGCCAAAGTATTCAGAATTTTGTGCCAAAAATCCAAGAAGGGAGAAAGGGATCATGAGAAAAAGAACATGGCGGTCTGCACTTGCCTTGCTCCTGGTATTTGCGCTTGTATTTACCAGTGGGCTTCCCGCGGTCGCGAAGACTGAGGAAAACCGTGCAGATCCAACAGAGACAGCCGCCGTATATCTCAGCGATATGGAATGGACATCCGCTGAGGATGGATGGTGGCAGGTCCGTAAGGACAGAGATGTCAACGTACATAAGATTGTCCTGACGGACGAAAATGGGGAGGAGGTTTCCTTTGAAAAGGGCCTCGGTACGAGTGGTAACGCAACGATCGTCTATGACCTGACCGGCTATGGTGCGCTGCGTTTCCAGGCACAAATTGCCATTCAGTCGGATAACTGGTGGGGAGGAACAAACTTCACACTGAAGGCGGATGGCGAGACGTTCTATACGAAGAATTTGACCAGCAGCAAAGGGATTATACCGGTGGATGTGGAAATTCCAGAAGGCACAACCGTGCTGACGATGGAAAACTCCGGTGGTTCTAATTCCGTTTGGGCGGAAGCACAGATTATCTGCGACCGCGCTGTGATGGACCGTCTGAAGACATTGTCCGTACAGCCGGAAGAGCCGGCTGTTGCAGTAGGGGACAGCACCAATCTGGTGATCTCCGCGTATTCCAACGGTCAGGAGAGCATTGCAATCACCCCGGAACAGTGCACATATTCCAGTAACAATCCGGAGATTGCAACCATTGATCCGGATACGGGTGTCATTACCGGCGTTGCAAACGGCATTGCAACGATGACTTGTACAGTGGTGGATGCGGTCGATTCGAGCATCAGCCGTACAGCGACCTGTGAGATCATTGTTGGCGAAGGGAAAGAGGGCGCAACTTGGTCGGTTGCATCGCCCGACGAGAATATCTCCGCACTGTTCTTTATGGACGCTGAGGGCGCTGTCCGCTTCTTCACGACATATGCAGGAAAAACCGTTGTTTCCAGCTCCCCCACGGGACTGGTAACGAACGTTGGCGATTTCCGCGACGGCCTCACCTTTGTGAGCCGTGAGGATGAAGAGGTTACGGACTCCTATGACCTGATCGGCGCTAAAGTGGACCATGTGGACGCTACGGGCAACCAGATGACGCTGAACTTTACAAAGGGCGGCGCTTCCTATAGCATCATCGTTCGTGTGTACGACGATGGCATGGCGTTCCGTTATGTGATTGAAACCGAAGATGGCGAGGAACTCACCATTTCGGAAGAGAATTCTGGATTCCAGCTTGCAAGCGGTTCTGTTGCACAGGCGATGGAATATGAATATGCAAATGAATCCGTTGCACAAGAGGAAGAGGCCCATAAGCTTCGCGGCAGCTACTGCATGCCGCTCCTCTATGAAACCACCGATGGCGTTTGGGCGCTGCTCTCCGAGGCAGACCTGAATTCTACCTATTGTGGCGCACAGCTTGTAGGCGATGGCACTGGTCTGTTGAATGTTGCCTTTACTCCGGAACAGACCGACGACGTCGTGACAACCGCTCCGTTTACATCTCCTTGGCGTTTTGCCGTCATCGGTTCCCCGAAGACGATTGCAGAAAATACCATGGCGGAGACCTTGAGCGAGGACTGCAAGTTGGAAGATACCGGCTGGGTAGAGTCTGGTACAGTTGACTGGACTTGGCTCAATGGCGACCTTCGTCATACAGACCCGGATGTGGATTTCGAGAACGAAGCTTTTGAAATCTATAAAGATTATGTCGACTTCGCAGTAGAGATGGGCTGGGAATATCAGCTGCTCGACGAAGGCTGGCAGAGAAAGAATACGGACCCGAATGATAGCTCCATTTATAAGGGCTATTATGACTGGACCGAAGATCTGATCCAGTATGCCAACGAAAAGGGCGTTGGCTTGATTGTTTGGGCGAACAGCTCCGACCTGAAGACCCCAGAACAGCAGGAAGAGCGCATTTCTGAATGGGCAGAGATGGGCTTCAAGGGCGTCAAGCCGGACTTCTTTGATTCCCAGGATCAGGCAACGATTCTGCAAATCGAAAACCTGGCAAAGACTACAGCGAAATACAATATGCTGTTAAACGTGCACGGCGCTGGTAAGCCAACTGGCGAACGCCGCACCTATCCAAACGTTATTTCCCGTGAAGCGGTGTTTGGCGCAGAGCAGTATGACTTTATTCCTGATAATGTCAGTGCACGCCATAACTGCACGCTTCCGTTTACCCGCAATGCAGTAGGACCAATGGATTATACCCCCATGGCTTCCTATGGCGCGAGCGGCGATTATCGTCAGTTTACCTTGGCGCATATGGCTGCCCTGCCGGTCGTATTTGAAGCTGGCGTGCAGTGCATGGCGGACAAGCCGGACGTTTATCGTGCGCATCCGGCCTATGAGCATTACTTTAAGAACATGCCTTCCGAGTGGGAAGAATCCATTCTTGTAGATGGAGAACCCGCGGATTATGTGAACTTCGCCCGTAGAAATGGGGACGACTGGTATCAGGGAATGATCTGTGATAATGCTCGCAATGCAGAGTTCTCATTGGATTTCCTCGGTGAAGGAACCTATACTGCCTACATCTATACGGATGGCGAAGATCCGATGGAGACCGTCGATGCGGAAACCCGCACGGTTACTAAGAACGACACGCTGAACATTGCGCTTGCTGAAACAGGCGGCGCAGCGATTCACTATGTGAAGACCGAGGATGCACCGGTTTGGGATACGACCGCAGAGTATCGAATCCTGACCTCCTTGAAGGATGCAGGAATTGAAGTATACGGCGGCAATACCAGCGCTGGAGCAAAGGTGGATCTGTGGTGGAACTACAATCCGGGAGATGCACTGTGCTGGCGTTTGATTCCGGATGCAAATCAGGAATACTATCGCATCCAGCCCAAGAACACGACTGCTACCGTTTTGATGCCGACCGGTTCTGCGCCGGAAGTCGGTACAGCTTTGACCCTCGGGAACATTGACAATGCGGATGATTCCCAGCTGTGGAAGATCGTAGATACCGGAAACGGTACGTATCGAATTCTGAATAAGAAGGCCGAGCTGGCAGGCACGCCGCTTTACATTGCTCTCGACGGCGATGATACAACGGATGGAACGCTCATTGTTCTGGCCAATGAAGATTCTATTTCCAACCAGTGGAAGTTGGTACAGGAAGCAAAGCCAGAGCCGGAGCCACAGGACCCGGTTGTGGAGTTGGCAGTTGACCAAACATTGTTGAATGTGGGCGATGTCACCAAGGTATCGGCTTCCGCATGGGACAACTATGGTGAGGCAATTGAAGATTATACCGTAGAAAGCAGCAATTCCTCCATCTTGGAGGTTAGTAAGACCAATTCTGGAATCACTGCAGAAGCAAAGAGCAACGGCACGGCCTCTGTTGTGTTTAAAGCAGAATTGGAAGATGGTTCTACACTCGAGTCCTATGTCCAAGTGGTTGTTGGGACCGAGCCGGTTGAAGGCAGCATTTTTGAAGTGACGGCACCGGCTGCAGATGTAAAGGCACTGGTTGCTTATGACGCTTCTTATGGCGCTGTTTCGTATCTCGCCATAAAGGATGGCGAAGTAATGGCTGGCGTATCCCCGACTGGCCTGATGACCAACATGGGTGATTTCCGAAGCGGATTGGTTCTGGGACAAGTTTCTTCCAAGAGCGGAAACGATTCCTATGATCTAATCGGCGGTAAAGTAAAGCACGTAGACAAGGATTACAACGAGACAACCTTCCCGTTCACCAAGGATGGGGTAAGTTACAGCATTCTTGTTCGCGCCTATGATGAGGGCGTTGCTCTCCGCTATGCAATCGACGGAAACGGCGATGAACTGGAGATCACAGAGGAATTCACTGGATTCCAGCTCCCCGAAGGTTACCAGAAGTTCTGGGGTCAGAGCTGCGGCGACAATTCCAGCGTTGCAAACGAATGGCCGCACAGAGAATGGGGAAGCTATTCCGATCTGGATGGCCAGCTGTTCAATATGCCGCTGTTGTATGAGACGGAAAGTGGCAGCTATGGTCTCTATTCTGAGGCGGATATCATGACAGGAACCTATTGTGGTTCTGTGCTGGAGGGCGGCGAGGATACGATGCTCTCCGTGAAATTTGCACCTGAGCAGGATGCAGAGGGACCGGTGGTCACTACTGCACCGTTCACTTCTCCGTGGCGCTTCCTGGTGATGGGCGATCTGGCGGACATCATGGACAATACGATGCCGGAAAACCTGAGCCCGGACAATGCAATCGGAGACACCAGCTGGGTTGAATCCGGCGTATCCAACTGGACATGGCTGAATGGCGATCTGCGCCATGACCAGATTCCGGCTGATAAATTTGAGACAGAAGGCCTGCGTATTTACAAGGAATATGTAGATTTCGCAGCGGAAATGGGCTGGCAGTATCAGCTTTTGGACGAAGGCTGGATGGTGCCGTATGAGCGCACTGAGAACAAAGAAGAGCAGCCCGGTTATGATCCGGATGCGCCGGCTGGCCAGCGTTATCTCGGCTATTATTCCTGGACAGAAGAATTAGTTGAGTATGCAAAGAGCAAGGGCATTAAGCTTTTGGTCTGGGTACACAAAAACGATATTGTGACAGAAAAACAACGTGAGCGCATTGACTACTGGGCAGAGCTCGGAATTGCTGGTATTAAGCCGGACTTCTTCGATTCTGCAACGCAATCCATGATGCAGTTGTACGATGCCCTGCTGAAGCAAACTGCCGAGAATCATATGATTATCAACCTACATGGCACTGTAAAACCGGCAGGCGAACGCCGCACCTATCCCCATGCTCTAACAAGAGAAGGCGTCGGTGGTGCAGAAGGTTACGCCGTAAGTGACTGGCGTGATCCGAACGATTACGGCGGCGGTACTTATCCGTGGGGCGGCGATTTGACGGCTGCGAATAACTGTGTTATTCCATTTACAAGAGGCGCAGTTGGTCCGTTGGATTATACTCCTATGGCATCTTTTGGTGCTTTGAACAATGTACGTTTCGGCCCGACAGACCCGGATACTGGAAAACCACAGGAATTTGACAACCCGCCGATGTTTACCTTGGCACATATGTATGCGCTGCCGATCATCTATGAAAGTGGCATTCAGTGCTTGGCGGATAAACCATCGGTTTATAAGGCGATTCCTTTCTATGAGGAATATTGGAGCAGTATGCCGGCCTCTTGGGATGAGAGTAAGCTGATCGGTGGCGAAGTTGGCGAGCTGGTAGAAATGGCACGCCGCAATGGCGACGATTGGTATTTAGGTGTCATTTGTGCATTCGAAGAGACGAAACCGGTGGACATCGATCTCGATTTCTTGGGCGATGGCACTTATACAGCATATATTTACAGAGATAATCCGGACAATCCGCTGGATTTGGATGAACCGTTGAACGGCGTGATCGCAGAAACGAAAACAGTCACAAGTGCAGATACTTTGACCATTGACCTTGCTGGTCTGGATACCCCGGTTCTGGAGTATGAATTTAAGCAGGCAGATGGTTCGACGGTCACTGCACATAGCCGCAGCGATTTGACGACCTCTGGCGGCGCAGCGATTAAGTTTGTGAAGAACACAACCCCGACCGAGCATATGTTGACAGTAAGCTACCCGACAACGGTGAAGCTTTCGATCGATGGGGAAGAGCAGACGATTGCAAACCTGATCGGCGCATATAAAGATGTCGTAATGGCAAACACGAATCTCGACCTGACCTTTGAGCCGAGAGTCGAAGGCAGAGAGATCGCAGGCGTGACAGTCAATGGCGAGCCGGTAGAGGCGTTTGATGTCAATGAGTATGTATACAGCCTGGCAATGCCGAATGCAGACACCACGATTGAACTGGGCTTCACGATCGTAGATAAAGAAAATCTGCGCGAAGTGATCACGATCGCAGAGAGCGAGAGCGTGAAAGCGCAGGTAGCGGCGGCAGTCCCGTCGGTACAGAAGAAGTACAAGAATGCGTTGCAGGCAGCGAAAGCGATCGAAGAAAAGAAGACCGCAAGCCAGGACGAGATCAACAACGCGATGTTTGAGCTGATCGAGGCATTGCAGTATCTGAGCTTTACAGCGGGCGACAAGAGCCAGCTGGAAATCCCGATGGAGATTGCAGAGAGCATCAATCGAGAGAACTTCACGCCGGAGAGCGTACAGGCGCTGGACGACGCATACAAGGCGGCAGAGGACCTGATGGACGACGAGGAAGTACTGGAAGCAGACATCCAGGCAGCGGCAGAAGCACTGTATGAAGCGCTTAATAAACTGGTCTTCCGTGCAGATAGGACGGATCTGGAAGCTTTGGTAGCAGAAGGCAAGAAAATTGTAGAGAATGCTTCGAAGTACATCCAGGATGAAACATGGGCTACCTTTAAAACCGTCCTAGGCGATGCAGAAACTCTGTTGGAAAATGACAATGCAACCCAGGAGGCAGTGGATGAGAAGGCCGAAGAACTGCTCAATGCGATTACAGCACTGCGTATGATTCCGAACAAGGACGCTTTGAAAGACCTGATTGGAAAAGCAGAGGCAGTGAACACCAGCAAGTACACAGCAAAGAGCGTGGCAGCGATGCAGAAGGCATTGAGCAACGCAAAGGTTGTGTTGAACAATGAAGCAGCGACCGAAGAAGAGGTCAAGAGTGCCGTAGAAGCACTGGAAGCAAGCATCCAGAACCTGGAGACAAAGACGACGACAGCGAAGAAGAGCGGCTCCACATCGAGAAATGTAAGCAACACATATGGAGCAGCGGGTGT
>NZ_LT835157.1:675907-679749 GCF_900169665.1 Anaeromassilibacillus sp. Marseille-P3371
GCAGCGACCGAAGAAGAGGTCAAGAGTGCCGTAGAAGCACTGGAAGCAAGCATCCAGAACCTGGAGACAAAGACGACGACAGCGAAGAAGAGCGGCTCCACATCGAGAAATGTAAGCAACACATATGGAGCAGCGGGTGTAGTTTCCGCAAGCCAGAGTGCAGCGGCAAGTGTGCGCAGCGATGCGGCAAATGCCATCACGCTGAACAGAGGAAGCATGTACACCTTCAAGATGACTGTGGTCAATGGAAATGGACTGGCGCCGAGCTTCACAGTGGGCAACGGAAGCGTTCTGAAGACGCAGTTTGTATCCCAGATCGGCAATGACTACTACTACAGAGTGTATGCAGTTGGCACACCGGGCCAGAGCACAGGTGTTTACACCACCCTTCCGGGCCAGAATGCAAAACTACATTGCACGGTAACCATTGCTTAAGTTGATTTAGGGACTTCCTGCAGATGAAGATCCGATGGATCTGAGCAATCGTGGGATAAGAGTTGTTTACTTGATGGAGTGAAAGCTATACCAATCAATATGCGTTTAAGCTCTCCTTCCAAGAGAATGATGAAAATATAAGGAGGAACCCCCATCCCAAAATTTTGGGATGGGGGTTCCTCCTGTTTTTCAATGTGGATTATTGTATGGGGAACGATAGGGAAAATTATGTGGATAAATATGTGCCAATTTGTAATCATAGCAAAGTTTTACACTTTTAGATTCTACAGGCATGACGGCCTTGATCAATTCATCATCTGAAAAACGGGAGTTGTATAATCGGCATCAATGAGAGGGAAATGTTATCAAATATTCCAATATAGGATTTTGCTTGTTTCGCTCAAACGCCTTTGTCTTATAAAATGAAGTAAATTAAGAAACGTAAAGAGATCCGTGAACAATTGTTTCTTATTAGCCTGATGAAAGAAAGCTCTCACAAATACAACACAAGAGAGTATTCATCCCAGCAGACTCGGATGAGCATGCCTTTGTGTTTTTATTTAGACTGAAGCTCAAAGGGATATTCACGGAAGTCTCTAGCCATTGGCAGTTAGTTTGGTTGAATGCGAACAATTTCATATCTTTTGAATAGTGCGGACACACAGAGCTTTTCACACCATAGGCGTCGATTATGGAAGCTCCATGCTATCGGTTGTTAGGAGCTTAATTTGGATACCAACTACTTTTATTCTTTCCTCAACACGCTTCCGGTGTTCATCTATCAATGGTGGGCATTCAGCGTCTTCGCGCCTTAGGCGTTTCCCTACAGGAGTTTCATGCCATCAATCGCCGGGTACTTGATTAGTTACAGATTTCTTTCACTCTTTGTACAACGCGATTCCGGTATTTAAGGATTATTTCTGTTTTTCCTTGGTGAAAACAAACTTTATACTATCCCCAAGAGTTTACCCTTATCCGCCTAACCATTACTGCATTATATGGTCATCATATGATACATCCCAATACCTAGATAAAGTTTGGCCCAGCAGGGAGTTTTCACTTTCTCGTTTGCGAATGCTCCTGCTGGGTCATATGGGTGGAATATCTCTGCTTTGGCTTTCCTAGGAATTCGTTCCCATGAGAGGCAAATCATCTACATGCGATTAGGACATACATTTGCATGTAGAAAAGCTATCCGCCAGAGACATCCCATATTCTTTTTTCCGAACCCTTATGCCACGTGTTTCACCACTTTCTGGTCCGGAAGGGTCGTGTAGACGCCTGTATTCTAGCACGGTGGACGCACAGCGTCTTTTGCGCCTTAGGCATTTCCTACGCTGGCTCCCCTCCATCAGCGATTGCTGGATCGAATCACTTATGCTTTCCACAAATTATTCGGCATTCAACCAATGGTCACTGTACAGTGTTTCACCACATTCTGACCAGGCAAGGTTGTGTCAACACCTGTGTTCTGTCACGGTGCACGCACAACGTCTTTCGTGCCTAGGGTATTGCCTACGAAACTCTTTACTATTGGTTACTGGATTCGATCGAATGTAGTTTACCTTCTCGTTGTTCAGAACAGATTTGGTACTCAGCCAATTGTAACTGTGCAGTGTTTGACTGCTTTTCTGCCCCGGCAGTGTCGTGTAGACGCCTGTGCTCTGGCCCGGTGGACGCACAGCGCCTTTCGCGCCTACGGCGTTTCCCACGCAGGCTCTCCTCCATCAGCGATTGCTGGATCGAATGGCTTACACCCTTCGCTGGTATCCGACATCAACCAATGGTCACCGTGCAGTGTTTCACCGCATTCTGACCCAGCAGTGTTGTATAGGTGCCCGTGCCCTAGTCCGATGGACGCACAGCGCCTTTCGCGCCTCCGGCGTTTCCTACGCTGGCTCTCCTCCATCAGCGATTGCTGGATCGAATGGTTTACACCCTTCGCTGGTATCCGGTATTCAACCAATGGTCACCGTACAGTGTTTTACCGCATTCTGCCCCGGCAGAGTCGTGTAGACGCCCACGCTCTGGCCCGGTGGATGCACAGTGCCTTTCGCGCCTTCGCGTTTCCTACACAGGCTCTCTTCCACCAGTGGTTGCTTGATCGAATCACTTATGTCTTTCACAAGTATCCGACATCAACCAATGGTCACCGTGCAGTGTTTCACTGCATTCTGACCCGGCAGGGTCGTGTAGACGCCCGTGCTCTGGCCCGGTGTGCCGGTTGCATAGACTCTGTAGTAGTAATCGTTTCCAACCCTCGCCACAAACTGCGTCTTGAGAACGCTGTCGTTGCCTACTGTAAAGCTCGGCGTCTGGTTGTTTCCATTTACCACCGTCATCTTGAAGCAGTATGCGCTGCCTCTCTTGAGCGTGAAGTTTACTGTCGTGTCGCTCACCACATGTGCCTTCTGGGTCGAGACGTTCTGTGCCGCAGAAACGACGCCTGCCGCCCCATAGGAGTTGGAGGCATTCACAGAACTGCTTCCCTTCCCTCCCTTGTTGTTCGGCTTCGGGTTGGGCTTCGGCGTCTCCGCCTTCTCCAAACTTGCTACAGCTGCTTCCAGGTTCACATATACCTTTGCGATCGTCTCCTTGTCCGCGGTTTCATCTCCAGCGACGGCCTTTGCTACCTGTAGCGCCGCCTCCAGGTTTGCCACACTGCGGTCCGTATAGCCGTTCAAGTCGATCGCTTCTGTCTCTTCGATGAGCTTCTGCAATTCTTCTCTGCTTGGGATCTTCCGCAGGGCTGCCATTGCTTCCGCAAGCTTCTGCGCCATTGCATCCACTTCTTCCTGTCCAGCTTCCGGATTCCCAAGCATCGTCTCTGCATCTTCCAGCACTCCATTAAAGGTCTGGAATGCCTCGTCCTGGATATAGCTGTCCATATCCAGACTCCTTGCTTCATCGACCACGGTCTGGAGCACCGACAGGTCTGCACGGTATTTCAGATTTTCAATCGCCTTCTGCAAGTTCTCATATGCCTTGTCCACTTCCGCCTTCAGCGGGTTCTCCTCGGCATAGACGTCCTTTGCCTCATTCAGCGCTTCCTCAAAGCCCTCCGTGCTGCTCGGCTTGAATGCATCCAGTTTCTCCGCCAACTGCTCTGCGATTTCAATCAGCGGCAGCAGCACTTCCTTGTCGCCTTCCTCGAATTCCAACAGGTGCATCGCTTCCAGCAGCTCGTCCCAGGCCTTGTTGACCTCTTCCTGGGTTGCGGCCGGATCGTCGTAGACCTCCTGTGCGTTGGTCCGGGCATTCACAAAGAGTTCCCGCACTTCCGGCACCAGCCGGTCAATGTCCTCCTGTGAAACGTTGTTCGCCTCATCCAGGACAATCTTCAAGATGTCCTTGTCCACCTTCGTAAAGGTAAAGCGCAGGCTCGCACTCTCATTCGGCATCGTGTA
>NZ_LT835157.1:683143-683851 GCF_900169665.1 Anaeromassilibacillus sp. Marseille-P3371
GACCACGGTCTGGAGCGCCGACAGGTCTGCACGGTATTTCAGATTTTCAATCGCCTTCTGCAAGTTCTCATATGCCTTGTCCACTTCCGCCTTCAGCGGGTTCTCCTCGGCATAGACGTCCTTTGCCTCATTCAGCGCTTCCTCGAAGCCCTCCGTGCTGCTCGGCTTGAATGCATCCAGTTTCTCCGCCAACTGCTCTGCGATTTCAATCAGCGGCAGCAGCACTTCCTTGTCGCCTTCCTCGAATTCCAACAGGTGCATCGCTTTTAGCAGCTCGCTCCAAGCCTTGTTGACCTCTTCCTGGGTTGCGGCTGGATCGTCGTAGACCTTCTGCGCGTTGGTCCGGGCATTCACAAAGATTTCCCGTACTTCCGGCACCAGGCGGTCGATGTCCTCCTGCGTTACGTTGTTCGCCTCATCCAGGACAATCTTCAAGATGTCCTTGTCCACCTTCGTAAAGGTAAAGCGCAGGCTCGCGCTCTCATTCGGCATCGTGTAGGTGTACGTAAAGCCGTTTGCCTCAAACGGGATGTCCTCTCCGTTGAGCTGTGCACTGGCAAATGCGCCGTCGGTCGGGGTGAAGGTAAAGGTCAGATCTTCGCCCGGCATCACTTTCGCGCCGTAGATTGCATCCGTGGAGATCACCACATCTGCATTTCCTTCCACTTCCACCGCTGCATTGCTGCTCCACTGTACGGTCAACAACTG
>NZ_LT835157.1:686977-714047 GCF_900169665.1 Anaeromassilibacillus sp. Marseille-P3371
GCTGGATCGTCGTAGACCTCCTGCGCGTTGGTCCGGGCATTCACAAAGATTTCCCGTACTTCCGGCACCAGGCGGTCGATGTCCTCCTGCGTTACGTTGTTCGCCTCATCCAGGACAATCTTCAAGATGTCCTTGTCCACCTTCGTAAAGGTAAAGCGCAGGCTCGCGCTCTCATTCGGCATCGTGTAGGTGTACGTAAAGCCGTTTGCCTCAAACGGGATGTCCTCTCCGTTGAGCTGTGCACTGGCAAATGCGCCGTCGGTCGGGGTGAAGGTAAAGGTCAGATCTTCGCCCGGCATCACTTTCGCGCCGTAGATTGCATCCGTGGAGATCACCACATCTGCATTCCCTTCCACTTCCACCGCTGCATTGCTGCTCCACTGTACGGTCAACAGCTGTGGGTCTTGATTCACTTCTTCTTCAAAAATGAACGAGTGAAGAGCTACTGCACCTTCCAACAATTCGATGGATACATCCTTTACACCGCCCCAGCTGGACGCGGGGATTTCTACAGAAAAGTTTGCATCGTGAGAAGCATCCCATCCGCCCGTCTGCAAAATGGTAACGTCAACATAGTCTTTGTCACCGTCTCCATAATGGAAGCGAAGTACGGCTACTTTTTCGTTCTCCCAGTCAGAACGGCCGTTTGCGGCACGTACCGTCAGTTTACATGCTCCTGTTGTACCAAAGTCGAGGCCATCGTAGAAGAGAGTTTCCCCCTTGTCAAACCCACCTACCACTTGATCGGGCGCTTCCCGTTCCAGTTTGACCGATCCGTCAACAGTGTCATAATTTCTTGCGTAGGTGGTGGTATATGCGGATTTACTCTTTCCGGATAGAAGTAGACCGTCGATGGCAGCTTGCAATTGCGATGCCGCCTTTGCGACTGCATCGTTGTCCTCCAAATCGACCTTTGCTGCTTCCGCATAGGCTGCTTCAAAAATCGTCCAAGTTTCTTCGGTATAAAGAAGCGGACGGTTTTCTACCTTGGAGAATATTTCGGCGGCTTCCTGCATAGCGGTTTCATAATCGGGGTTCACTACTGGTGCATGCTCATAGCTTGTAAAGACAATTGCTTCCAGATCAAAGCGAGTCCCTTTCTCGAAGCCGATGACCAGATTTTGTGGGCCTTTAATCCCCTTCGCGGGGACAGTTTGCTTAAAGAATGTTTCAGAGGAGAGTTCATAGGACTCGCCTTCGCCAGCTTTAAAGACAAAGGGAATGGTCTTTTCCGTTCCATTGTCGTTATAGCGGAGATACCCATGAACATCCTGCCCGTTGAGAGTACGTCCTTGGATAGTAACCTCTTTGGAACCATAACTGCCAAATTCAACATGATTGAATTGTATCTCAACTTGGTCAGTGATGGCACTGACATAATTTTGCATAATTACGTGGCTTCCGCCATCTATATCCGTGATCTCGATATCACCCGCGGCAGATTCCGGTTCCATTTTTTCATAGGGGCTGATATATTGTACGGTTCCCTCTTCAAACCAGAAGGAATTGAGAGCGATAGAGCCATTTTTGAAGACCAGCACCAAATCGTGCAGACCGGAAATGCGTGGGATGTCGAATGTCTGTGACTTGTATTCGTTCCAGGGGCCGGTTTTTTCGAATTCCAAGGTTGTTACCAGTTCGCCGGTAGGGGAATCCAAACGCACCTCTATAATCTGTGGAGAATTGTTGTTATTTGAACCATTGATTGTCATTTTTGAACAGCCATTCAGCCCAAAGTCCACGTTTTCGTACAGGACCCAATTTCCGCTGTTGATTCCTCCAAGGGCGGTCTCCGATTCGCCGGACTCATCAGTACCGCTTTCTGTTTTAAAGTTGCCGCTTCCTTCTGTATAAGTCTCTGCTTCAACCGTGTCATAGGGGTTGATATTGGTCTTTTCCAGGAAAGTTTTTGTTAGATATGCGGGTGTCAGCTCGACTTTCGGCTGGAATTCATCGGAGGACATGTACTGGAGAATGCTGTAATAGAGCTGTTTAGCCTCTGGGTATTCATCCATTTGATTGAGCAGATCGAAGGTGCAAACCACCAACTTTCCTTTTCCAACGGTTGCTTCAAAGAGGCTGCCGAGCTTTCGGCTCCACTCCATGTGATCGATGTTCCAGGCAAGCGGTTCCAAATCGGCTGGTGCATCGTCAAGGACAACTGCGCGGGACCCTTTCATCAGATTGAACCATTGGTAGTCGCTAAAATACTCTGTGGGGAAATAGCGGAAGATCGGATGATCGTTTTGTATGTACATCCCCATGGTGTGTGCGTCGCGGTCGGATCGGTGGAACATCTTGCTCCAATAGTCCGTCGTCCAACGGACAGCCACGCTGTCAGGGATGGTTTTCAAGCTGGGTTCCGGCAGGAACAGAACGTTTTCTCCATTTTCCAGTGCCTCAAGCGTGGCCTGATCCATATTGGTAGAAACCAGCACATTCGAGGGGACGGTAGGGGTAAGCTGATTTGGGTAGACCCATAGATCATAGCTGTTAGAACCGATCGATTCTGCGGATACCTCTAGGGTCAGCTTGGCGGCATCTGTGACAGATGCCAGAGAGGTATGGAAGGTTCCAATATCTGTGACACCGCCTTGTGCGACATCCATGGGGTTCAGGGAGCCTTTTGCAAGGATCGTATCGCCATTTTTCAACGTCCACTGTCCGGCAATGCCAGCCAGAGCCGTCGGGCCGTAGTTGACAATGGAGATCGTTCCTGTGAGCATTTCGTCGTTGGTCAGAACAAGTTTCGGAAGCTGGGCCAGGATGACAACCGGATCATTGAAACTTTTATACTGTTCCTTGGTAAATCCGCCGGGCTTATCTTCCATGAAATTGTCCAAAATACCGACGTGTGCGGTTCCCTGGCCAGGGAAATCTTGGATGCTCAGCAACTGATAGCCTGCCATACCCGGCGTGCGCAGCGCAGTTTCTAGATCGGCACGATAGCCGATGGCGGACACGCGGGCAGAGACCTTTGAAAAGATCTCGTTCATATACAGCAGGCCCTTACTCTCCATGAGATCTCGGTAGTATTGTAGATTGCGCGCTTCAAAGACGCCTTTCTCATACTTTGGAATTTCTTCGTCAAACAACGGTAGGACCTGGTACTGGCCCGCCTCGTGATTCATCAGTGGCTTGTCGATCTCGCTGATAGCGTGCTGGTAGTTAAAGGTTGTATTGGGCTGCATGGATTCCAGCGCCCCACCGGAGGCAGCGTCCACCCAAGAAAACGAGATACGGGTATGATATGGGTCCGAATTGGCTTTTGTCTTGCAGGTTGTCCAGTAATCATCCCCGGTATTGAAGGAAGGCGACCAATAATTGTTGTTGCTGCCTTCTGCATACAAACGGGTGTTGTCCACGCTCCGGCAGAGTTCCCGCAACGCGTTAGCTCCATCCCGGTTGCTTCCGGTGGTATCAAGCTCGTTGCCCCATGCAAACATCACAAAAGACGGATGGTTTGCCAGATAGTGAAGGATTCGGACGGCTTCCTCATCGTAATACTCAGAGAAAGGAGTTCCTCCAAATCCATAGAGTTCCGGCTGCATGTAGATTCCGAGCTCATCAGCCGCTTCAAATGCGGCCTCTGGAGGTGTCCAAGAATGGAAGCGGAAGAAGTTGATTCCGAGTGCTTGCGCCTTGGAGAAAAAGTCGAGCCATTCCGCTTTCGTCATATATGGGTAACCCGTGAGCGGAAATACAGCGGAATTTCCTTCGCCGCGCATAAAGGTGGTAATTCCATTGATGGTAAATTTTGTGCCGGAAGTCTTGAATTCGCGCATACCAAAGCTTTCGACAAAGGCATCCGCAAAGTTCTCTTCAGAATTCAGGGTGACTGTCATCTCATACATGGATGGGTCAAACTCCGACCAAAGTCGGACTTCTTCTCCCATATGGTATGTAACTTCGATTTCCTGTTCTTCCTCATCCGCCCCAAGAGTAAACTCTTGAACGGCCTGTGGTACAGTATGAACCGAACCTTCATGATTATAGCTGTGTGCTTGTAAGGCCAACGTCCCATGAATAGCCTGTCCCGTTGTATTGGCGATGGTGATCTTTGCCTGCGCTGTTTTTGCATGAATGTCCGGGTAGATTCGAACATCTTTAATAAAAACGGGATCGGTGGCTTTCAGCTCAATTTTTCCTAGAATACCATTCCAGTTGGTCACGGTTTCTTCCGTCAACATATGGCTGCCGGTCGAAACAGCATAGTCCGTATTGCGGACCTGCACCGTCAGGGTGTTTTCCTGTCCGGGAATCAGCCCGGTCAATACATACTCCTGAGCCGTTCCCAGAGTATCATTTGCGTTATAATTGGTTTGTTCTTGTCCGTTCACCCAAACCCGTGTATTTTTGGTGCGCTCCATCAGGAAAGTAACGTGTTTGCAAGCCCAGTTGTCCGGGATAAAAACCGTCTTTTGATAGACTGCGTCACCGGTATATGTATATTTACGGTTCAAATGATTGGTGTTAACAGAAGTGTTCTTGTTTCCCTTTTTATTTTCATCCAAGGTCCCGGGTAAGATGCATGTATCCGAGAGCGCGCCATCTTCTGGAGAATAAGAACCCAGCTTTAATTCCCATACCCCCGCCAAGGATTTCTGATCGGTGACAATATGGTCTTGGAAGGTTGCCCGTGCAGTTTCCAATGTCTCGTACGCCATGTGGATCTGCATGTTGCTGGAAGAAGGTTCCTGAAAAACACCTTCAGCCTTTTGAATTGCTTCTGTAAAGGCGTTTTTGGCCAACTGGGATGCCTCGCCATCCCCTGTTCCGGTGCCGGTGTTCTCCAAAAGCGCCTGTGCCTGGGCGAGAAGTTCCTTGAGATCTTCCCGGCTATACATGTTTTGGGATGCCTGGAAAGTGTTGATTGCATGTTCCAATGCATCCGCTGCCGCCTGGATAGCGCTCTCATCGGACTCGGAGAGGGATGCAGCTTTCAATTCAGCGTCATCGACTGCTTGCTGGAACAATTCCATCTGTTCCTGAGGAAACTGATGAATACCGTCGCCAACTTCTGCCTCATTTAGAATATCATACGCTTGTTCTAGCAGGGACCAAAGCGGTGTATAGACACTGGAAGCGGCAAAGATATTGCATTCTGCACACGAGGCCATGGACGCGCCAACCGCTTCCAAACGTACATAACGTGCTGAAACGGGTGTAGAAAAGACCGCTTCTTTTTCGGCCATATCGCACGCCCAAGTCCCATCGAGAACCGGCGTATAGGTTTGGCCGTCGGTGCTAACCGAAATCTCGTACTCCTGAACATAACCATTTTGATTTCCGTCCTGTCTTGGCAGATAGGTCAATTTTGCAAGTTCAACAGTCCGCCCCAAGTCAACAGATAGCCAGTGAGGGGCGGATGCAGTGGAACTCCAACGGGTATGCCACATAGTGCCGGTGTCCCCGTCTATGGCATAGGATGCATAGCAGGTATCGCTTTTACTTTCTTCGCTGGAAGCGGTTGCTGTCATTAGAAACTGAGGAATTTTGACCGGTTCCTGCTTGTAAGCGACTGCTTGAACCCACGATAAAGGGACACTGCTGACAAGCAAGGCGGCTGTACAAGCCATTGCTGTGAGCCGTCTCGCCAAAAACTGCCTTTTCAATTCGTTCTCCTCCTATCAATCTTTTCCATATTCTTCCGTAAAGTTCTAAATTTCTCACATCCTTTCTAAATAATTATAGCATAAAATTGTTCTTCAAAAATTTTATTGATTTAATCATAACAATTATGTAGATATATGTCAATGAATTATATGGTTATTTACATATATGTTTCATATAGAAATAGCTAACAAACCGAACGGCTTCATTAAATCCTTGTGTACAAAAAGTATTTTTAAATGACAAAATCCCACGGAAAGAGATCTCAAAATAGAATCCTATTCCGTGGGATTTTTGTGTTATTTATTTTGTTGTTATAGACATAGATGTTATGGCTACTTTCGGCTTTAAAATGTCCTTTATCAGGCAATTTTAGATTGATAAACGTCGCTTTCCAGTGGCAACAGGACATTTGCATGCACGTAGCCATTTTCGTAAGAAAAAGAGAAGGTGCCCTTGTACTTCTTCACTATACCGCGGACGATTCCCATCCCGATGCCGTGCTGTGCAGCATTTTCTTTGGTCGTTGCTAGGAAAGGATTGTTTCCGCGCGGGTCGTGCGGGTATTTGTTGCGAATTTTTAAAGAGATAAATCCTTTGGCAGCCTTTATTTCCACACGAATGTCTTTTTCCGGCGCTCTCTCCGATGCCTCAATGGCATTATCGATCAAGTTGCACAGGATCGAACAGAGTTCTTCAGAGGGCAGAGTGATTTTTTGGGAGATCATAGCTTTTGTATCGATCGGAATGCCCTTGATAGAACACTGTGCACTTTTGGCATTCAGGACAGCGTCCAAAACCGGATAACCGGTTTGGATGACTTGCTTGAGAAGAAGGCGTGAGTCGTTGAATTGGCTAAAATAAGAACTCAGAGCCTCGTAATCGTGTTGATCCAAAAGCGCCTGCATAGAGAGCATATGATTCTTAAGGTCGTGCCGAAGCTCTCGCAACTCGTGATACATGGTTTCGATATCTTTCCAACTGTTGATCTGCATGCTCAGCTGATTGTTTGCCCATTCAAAATGGACCTTTTTCCCATAGTCCTGCAATAGGTTTCCATAAATACAGTACAGAGCCAGATATAAAGTCAACAAGCCAAGATTGTTTAAAGCATCCAGTTGCAAATATAGGGTAATGGTTCGAATGGTGAGTGTGATAGCGATTGCTAAAAACATCAAGAAATAATAATTGCGCGGCAGGGCGTATTCCACGTGGATGGGAAAACGGACCATCAGAAATAAAGCGATGGCTAAAATGGCTTTTGTGAGAAGTAAATAAACCCATTGTGAATGTGAAGAAAAATGCGAATATAGCTGTGTACCAATAAATAGATGGATTTCGATCAGAACGTTGATACAGACGACTGCCGTTAGGCTTTTGCATGCCATATTTCCCCGCAGAAGCAGACAGAAAGAGAGGCCTATTCCGATCAGTACGCCAAAATAAAGGCCAAAGTTCGGGGTGGAAAAATAGGAGGTGACCGGGTCCAAATGAAATAGAACAATCGATAGCAATGCCAACAGATACTTGATCGCCCGAAGGCATGGGTAATCCCAGCGGAACCTATAATTGTGTTCCAATAGCCAGAACAGTGCAAAGGCTTCCAGATAAAGATTGAACCACCGGCAAAAGACATCCATATTCAGGTCACCCGCTCCAATTCTTCCAAGACTTGGTCGACCCGGTATTTGCTTAACGGGATGGATTCCCCAGTGTTCAAGACAACCTCCCGTTTATTTACCCGAGCGATAAAACGGGCGTTTACCAGATAACCCTTGTGGACCCGGATAAATCCATAATCCTCCAATAGGGCTTCCAAATCCTTCAGTTTATAGCGAATCTCCACGGTCCCTTGAAGAGTAGACAACCGTTGTATCTTGTCGCTGCTCTCAATATAAAGAATCTTGTAAGGGGCAATCCGGTAGACTTCTTTGCCATTGCCGATTTGTATCTCAGTCTGGCGTTTTTCAAGTTCTGTAATCATTGCAGGAACACATTCTTCTAAATCCTGGTAAAAATGGCCCTTACGGATAAACCGGAAAGGCGTCACCTGAAACGACTCAAAGACTAATTCCTCATGGCTGGAGACAAATACAATCAGAACATCGTCGGCGATTCTTCGAAGCTGCCGGCCGAGTTCGATCCCGTCCATCTGCGGCATGCTTATATCTAAGAACAGGAGATTATAACCATTGTTGGTGGCAATACGTTCCATCAGGGCTTGCGGCTGTTGGAAACAATCGATCTGCACAGGACGGTGATGTTGTAAAAATGCAGAGCGCACCTGGCCTGGATAGAGCTGCAATGCTGCGTGTTCATCGTCGCAATAGGCAATAGAAATCATAAAACATCCCACCTCCGACACGCATTTTTTGTAGAATCTATCACCAGGATATCGGATTATGTACGGAAAGTCAATAAATAGGAGTAAGTTTGTTGTTAGAATTTACAAGCTAAATATAGTTTTGATTGGCAAAGAAATCCAGTTGCGCCACATAACGACTTTACGCGCATAATTATTGATTTCATTATCATAATTTGATAGATTAAGCATCAAGAGAGACAATACTGACAATAAAATGAATGGGGGTGGTCGATTTTTATTGATATAACCAGTGGGTAGAGAGGAATAGGTCCAAGAGAAACGAATGAAGGAGGAGCAAGCATGAACAAGAACAGAATCCTCTCCTTGCTGACAGCAGCAATTCTGTTGGGGACCACGGTTGCAGCGCCGGTTGGCGAAGCGCAGGCCGCCCAGCAGGGGGGAAGTACGGTGATCTCCATGGGAACCGATTTTACCAATACGGAGATTCCCGACAGCAGCTATGAGTATTACAAAGATGTGCGCTATGTCCTCAATGAGGGAGGCGCAACCCTGTCCCATTCGGCGACATCCAACGTCGATATCCTGTATGAAGAGGCCTCTGGCTATTACTTCAAAGATTTGAACCAGAACGGCAAGCTCGATACATATGAGGACTGGCGTCTTTCCAGCTTGGAGCGTGCAAAGTCTTTGGCGGCACAGCTCAGCACGGAGCAGCGTTTGGCCCTGATGACCCATGGGTCGACGGGTAAGACTAAGGAAGAGATGAAAGAAGGCACCCGCTTCAACCTGACGAGAAGCACGTCGGCGGCGGATACCATGGCGGAAGCCAACAACAAGCTCCAATATTGGGCGGAGGATACGCCTGAAATGTTCGGCATCCCGGTCGTAACGAGCACGGACCCGCGCCATACGGGAATCGTCGATTCCGGCACGATCGAGACAACGGAGCCGGGCGGCACAGTTTCGAAGTGGCCCAACAACATGGGGATTGCAGCAACCTTTGATGCGGATACCGCCTATACATACGGCGATATTACAGCTGCTGAGTACCGCGCAATCGGCATCCAAATGATGCTTGGGCCGCAAATGGACCTCATCACCGAGCCAAGATGGTCCAGAAACAGCAGTGCTTTCTCGGAAGACCCAGAGTTGGCGGCGGACATGGCTAGCTCCTTTATCGAAGCGATGCAGACCGACGACAACTATCAGGAGAATGACTACGGCATCGACGAAGGCTGGGGCACCGGCAGCGTTGCAACCATTGCAAAGCACTGGCCCAGCGGCGGCACCGGTGAGTTCGGATTTGACGCCCACAAGGACGACGGAAAATTCGGCGTTTACCCTGCCGGCAATTTTGAAGAAATCCTGCAATATTTTGTAAAGGGCGCAGGATTCGCAGAGGAATACAAGGACACAACTAAGCAGTCCGCAGGCGTAATGCCGTATTATACGATCCCGTTTAACCAGGACCCGAGCGGCGCAAACGTAGCGAACGGCTTCAGCAAGTACATTGTCCAGGAGCGTCTGCGCGAAGACCTCAACTATGACGGCCTGGTCTGCACAGACTGGAAAATCCATGGAAGCCATGAAGGCATGGGCGGCGCGGATACGCCTTGGGGCTTGGAGCCTGGCAAGGGCTACAACCGTCCGTACCGTATCCTGGCCAGCATGCTGGCAGGCGTTGACCAGATGGGCGGCCTGGACAGCGACGAATACGTCATGGAAGACATGCTGGCAGCCTATGATATGGGCGTCAACGGCAGCGAGGAGTACGGCATTGAAGCTCTGGGAGAGGAATTCATGGACGAGCTGACCGAGGCTTCGGCAACCCGCATCCTGAAAGTGATCTTCAACCTGGGCCTGTTCGAGGATCCGTATGTGGACCCGGGCTATGCAAAATCCTTTGTCGGTTCTCCGGAATTGAACGAGACGGCGTATGAAACCCATAAGGACGCTGTCATCATGACGAAGAACTCCAACAACACCCTGCCGCTTCAGGCAGAGGACGGCGAAGAGCTGACCGCTTATGTGCCGCTCAAGGAATCCAGCGGCGGAGGCGGCTTCCCAGGTTTCCCGGGTGGTGGCAGCGGTTCCAGTACAAAGGTCGAGCCGGTCATCAGCTTGGATACCGTGCAGAAATACTATAACGTCCCGGATACGCTGGTACAAGCGACGGAGAACGGGGAGATGCCGAGCGACGAGGCTAAGGCGCAGGCGGCAAGCGAAGCGGATTTCGCCATCATCGAATTGGAGTCCCCGAGTATGGCGATGGAATACACCGACGGCCGTCCGCAGAACTTGACCTATGGCGAATATACGGCGGACGCAATGCGCGAAGTCAGCATCGGATACGACTGGTATCATGCAGACGGCACGCTGGTTCAGTATAACGAGACCCCGGACGAGTCCAAGGGCGATTATAAGTCCAACCGCTCCAGAAAGGGCAACACCCATGCGGGTACTCCGGAAAACCTGGAACTGATTCAGGAAACCGTGGAATTGATGGGCGACAAGCCGATCATCTTTATCCTCAGCATGGAGAACCCGATGGTCGTTTCTGAATTTGAACCCTCTGTGGATGCAATGCTCATCGGCACCAGTGTATCGCCGGATGCCTTCATGGAAGTGATTTCCGGCCAGACGGAACCGAGCGGCCTGCTGCCGGTCAATATGCCCGCCAGCATGGAAGCTGTGGAGACCGCCTATGAGGATGGCTACCACGATATGGAAGTCTATGTGGACAGCGACGGCAATGCGTACAGCTTTGGCTTTGGTCTGAACTGGGACGGCCAGATTGCTGACGAACGTACTGCGAAATACACAGACATCGGTGACCCGAACCTGGAAAAGACCACGTTCCCGGACACCTACGATGAGAAATATCTGGTTGTTGAGAGCCAGGAAGTCCGCGATGAGAAGGTCGAGGCGCTCATCAACACCATGACAACAGAAGAGAAGTTCTCTCTGTTGGGCGGCGGCGAAAAGGCCGGCGTTGCGGACGCAGGCAGCCTTGCGGGCGTTCCGCGCTTGGGAATTCCGGAGCTGCGCATGTTTGACGGCCCGGATGGCGTAACTTCTATTTACGACACCACCAACCCGCCGATTGAGCAGATGTTGGCCTCCACCTGGAGCACCGACCTCGCTTATGACTACGGCAAGATCAGCGGTTCTGAGAACAAGGCCATCTCCGGCAATGTACAGCTTGGTTCTCAGTTTGATATTACCCGTACGGCACACTTTGGCCGCAGCAAGGACCAGATGGGCGAGGATCCGTTCCTGCTGTCCCGTTTGGCAGTCAGCGAGACCGAAGGTATCCAGGATCAGAATGTCATCGCAACTTTGAAGCACTTCGCAGTGTTCGCACAGGACAGCACGCCGGGCGGCGCAGTGGATGTGCAGGTTGACGAGCAGACGTTGCATGAGCTCTATCTTGCTCCGTTTGAGGCGGCTATCCATGAAGCGGACGCAGCATCCGTGATGTCCTCTTACAACGGCGTAAACGGCGCTTGGGCTTCCGCAAGCACGGAATTGCAGCTCGATATTCTCCGCGACGAGTGGGGATTTGACGGCTTCACTGTGACCGACTGGGGCGGCAACCATGCGTATACGCTGGACAAGGGCACGGATCTCGAGATGCCTTCTGCCAGCCAGAATACGCAGGCGGCGACCGAAGAAAAGATCGCCAACGGCGAGATGACTTGGGACGATGTGGACGAGGCGGTCAGCCATGTGCTCAACGCTATGGGCAAAGTTGGCTATCTGTATCTGGTCGAGCTGGACGGCAAGGGCTACGTCAAAGAAGAGCCGGGCCGTACCGAGCCGATCAAGCTGCCCGACACCTATGCAGAACAAGTAGACGACGGCCTCTTGGCAGAGAATCAGGACATCGCTTTGGAAGTTGCGGAAAAGGGCGCAGTCCTTCTCAAGAACGATAACGAAACCCTCCCGCTGGATGCTTCCAATTCCTCTGTTGGTATGATCGGCCTTGGCGCGGTCAACCCGATCGCGGGCGGCAGCGGCCAGGAGCGTTCCTTCGGAACATTGAGCCGGATGGTCAGTCCGTATGACCGGATGATGGAAATTGCAGGCGAGGATGCCAACATCGAAGCGACGGCAGGCCTCGACATCGTGGGAACCACGATCCCGGCAGAATACCTGTATCAGGATGAAAACGGCGAGCAGAACGGCGTTTTGCGCAAGTATGGCGTAGAAGGCAACCCGGGCACGCCGGTTGAGATCAATGGACAGATCTTCTGGATGGGCAAGACCGACCCGATCGACATGGAAGGCTATGAGACCGGAACGGTTGCAAAGATCGAGGAAGACATCAACTTCAATACTGGAACAAAGACCTATAAGAATGGCCCGGATGGCACAGCCTTTGAAAATGGTTCTGCCTATACTTTGGAAACCTACCTCAAGGCGCCGGAAGACGGTGAATACACCATGGTACTCTCCGGAATCGGCGGCACCATCAGCGGAAAGATCACCGTTGACGAACAGGAGAAATCCCTTGGCAACATGTCCTTGCGTGAAGGCTCGCAGTGGCCGTGGAACAACGTGATCTGCACCTCCACCGGCATGGACATCAGCAACTCCACGGTTACCCTGGAAGCTGGCAAGCTCTATAAAGTAAAGATCACGGGCGTTGCAGCTCTGGATCTGAAGGACCTCCAGATCCGCCTGGGCTGGATTACCCCGAGCCAGAAGCAGGAGAACCATGACGAAGCAATCCGCATTGCAAGCGAAAATGACAATGTCGTCTTCTTTGCTTGGAGATCCACCGGCGCAGAAGGCAATACCATCGAAGACTGCAGCCTGGCACTCCCTGAGGATCAGGAAGCACTGCTGATGGAAGTCATCGAGGCGGCAAAAGAAAACGGCAATAAGGTTACGGTCGTGCTCAACAACGGCGGCGCCGTAACGATGGACAAATGGATCAACGATGTAGACGCTGTGCTCGAGATGTGGTATCCTGGCCAGGAAGGTGGCCTCGCAACCGCACGGATCCTGCTTGGCGAAGTCAACCCGAGCGGCAAGTTGGCACAGACCTTTATGATGTACGACAACGAGACCCCGGTTACCGACAGCCAGGAGCACTTTGAAGAGCGCCTCAAGAAGAGCGAAGAGGAAACCGGCGACGGTGTGAACCAGCCGAAGAATTCGGTTTACTACACCGAGGGCATCATGACCGGCTATCGTTGGTATGACAGCGAGGACATCGCTCCTCTGTTTGACTTTGGCCATGGCCTGTCCTACACCACCTTTGCTTATTCCGACATGAAGGTGGAAGAGAACGATGAAAATGGCTTTGATGTGACCTTTACCGTCACCAATACTGGCGACGTAGCGGGCGATGAAGTTGCACAGGTTTACCTTGGCGCAGCGGAAGTTCCGAACGGCGTACAGATGGCGGAAAAACAGCTGGCAGGTTTTGCACGCGTGGAAGATTTGCAACCGGGCGAATCCCGCGAGGTAAGCATTTCGATTTCCCAGCGTTCCCTGTCCTATTGGAATACCAATGGGGAATATGTAACTCGTGCGGACGGCACCAAGGATAAGTGGACAGTCGCAGAAGGCGAACGCGCTATCCTGGTGGGCACCAGCTCCGACAATCTCCCGTTGGAGACCACTGTCAATGTAAAGGCTCCGGAAGAGAGCGGAAACAGCAACCTGTCCGTCCAGTATGGCACCAACGTCAAGCTGTTCGTCAATGGCGAAGAGCAGACGATTGCCAACTTGGTGGGCGATTATGAGAACACCTTTGAAACGGGCGAGACCGTCACCTTGACCTTTGAACCTGCAGTAGAGGGTAGAGAGATCGCAGGCGTCACCCTTAATGGTGAAGCAGTTGATTTCGATGATGCCGATTCCTTCACCTACACACTCCAGGCAGGCGAGGCGGACGAACTGACCTTTGCCTTCATCACGGTGGATAAGAGCATCCTGCTCGCAACCATCGAGGCGGCCAACGCTTGCGAGGATGAGATCGAAGGCGTGATCCCCAGCGTTCTGGAAGACTTTGAAGAAGCACTTGAAAATGCAAACACTGTTTATAAGAACCCCACCGCTACGCAGGAAGAAATTGATGCGGCATGGAACGCTTTGATTGACGCAATGCACAACCTTTCCTTCCAGAGTGGCAGCAAGACCTATCTGGAATACCTGCTGTCTGTAGCGGAAAAAATCGACACGAGTGAGTTCATCCAGGGCGTAACCGCATTCAAGGATGCCTATGAGGCTGCACAGAAGGTCTATGACGACCCGGATGCTTTGGCGGATGAGATCACAAATGCAGCAAAAACACTGGAAGAAGCTCTTCTCGGTTTGGTCCGTGGCTCTACAAAGGATATGCTTCGCACTGTGATTGAGAAGGCACAAAATCTGGATTTGGACAAATATGTCGACGCAGGCAAGGACGCATTTAACGACGCATTGGCCCATGCAGAAGATGTCCTGTACGACGACCAAGCCACGCAGGAAGAAGTGGAAGAGGCCACAGAAACTCTGAACGCAGCAATGGAAGCCCTGCGCAAAGTGGCGGATAAGAGTGCTTTGAATGCTTTGATTGCTTCCGTTGAAGGTATGAATTTGAACAAATACACAGCAGCCTCTGTTGCCGCTTTGAAAGACACGCTGGCGGAAGCTAAGATTATGGCGGCGGATGCAACCCTGAGCGAAGACAACCAGGCTGAAGTCGATGCAATGACCGACGCTTTGCAGGATGCTAAGGACCAGTTGAAGGTCAAGACGACGAACAGCCATAGCAGCTCTTCCAGCAGCTCGGGAAGCTCTGCAAGCGCGAACACCTATGGATCTACCGGCACCTCGATTGTCGGCGCCGCTACCACCGCGCAGGCGGCTGCTCAGGTGGTTTCCGACACGACGGTCAACTTCACCTTGAAGAGAGGCAGCGCATACTGCTTCAAGATGACCGTTGTCAACGGCAACAACCTCACGCCGAGCTTTACGGTCGGCAATGGCGATGTGCTGAAGACCCAGTTCGTTGCTAAAGTTGGCAATGATTACTACTACCGAGTGTATGCAATTGGTACACCGGGCCAGAGTACGGGCGTTTATACAACGCTGTCGGGCCAGAATGCAGTTAAACATTGCACAGTAACCATTGGCTAAAATCTTCCATAAAAATATCGTGGAAATGAAAGGCGTCAGATGCCCATATTAGGCAACAAAGGGCGCTACAAATCTGGATGTTTTATAAAAATACGGTAGATTTTGCCAGTGTACGAAAGCTCTATGCCCACTACGAGCATTTTAACTAAGAATCTGTTTCGACGAAAAGTGCTTGTATATCTGAACAAGGAAAATATTGGCGGCTGGATAGTGGAACTATTTAAGAGTAAGAATAGCAGCCGTCAAATCCGGAATGGACTCATCGACTATTTTATCCGGAAGTTTTCCTTGTGAACCCTTTAGGATGTGCCCACAGTGCTCAGTCGCTGTGGGCACATTCCCCTTCATAGGCCAATTTTTGAAAAACGGCCTGCTTTTTACAAGGGTCATATTGCACATACATTTATGTTACCCAAAATAAACCGTCTGGGGAGGTGATTTCAATAATGGATCAAACAAGCGTTAACCAGGCAAAAATACAGATGATTAATCGTTCGCTCATCCTCAATCTTCTTCGACAAGAGGGCCTTTGTTCGCGTGCAACCTTGGCGAAGCTGTCCGGATTGCGTCAGGCAACGATCACCAATATTGTAGGAGAACTTATTCACAGCGGACTCGTAGTGGAAACAGGTTTAATTGCCGGAGAGAAAAACCGGCGTTCGATTGGTTTAACTCTGAATGACGAACGATTTCAGGTGATCGGCGTTCATTTGACTCGCCAGACCTGTACGGCTTGCCTGATGGGGCTTTCTGGAAAACTATATGACAAATGGGAATGTCCCATTGTCCCAGAAGAACAGGGAGAGGCTGCATTAGAACGGGTGCGGACGATGATCCAGACCATTGTCCGGGAACATTCGGATGCGGAGATCTTATCCGCAGGGGTGGCGGTCCCCGGCCCTTACCAGGAGAGCGAAGACCGGCTTCTCTTTGTGACAGGGATGCCTGGCTGGCAAGACTGCCCAGTGCGGGAGACCCTTTCCAGAGGATTAGATTTGCCCCTTTATATTCTCAATGATGCAAATGCGGGTGCATTCGCACAGCTTTGGTACAATAGCCACGACGCCCATACACAAAACATGGTGTATATTTTAGCTGGACAGGGCATAGGCTGCGGAATGATTGTCGATGGCAAGCTTCTGCTCGGTCAACAAAGCCTTGCTGGAGAATTTGGTCACAGCAGTATTCAGTTTGACGGTCCGATATGTGCTTGCGGAAACCGCGGATGTCTGGAACAATACGGTTCCATGCGTGCGTTATTCGAACGGATTTCAGAACAACTTGACCATGGAGCTATCTCCAGGCTGCATCGGAATTGTTTGAATGTACATGCTTTATCTCAAGCGATCAAAAATGGGGATCGCGTTGCCTGTGATGCATACCGGTATGTCTGCGGGTTCCTAGCGATGGGGATTGTCAGTTTGATGAATCAGTTAAATCCAGGGAAAATTGTGATTGGCGATCAACTGGCAGAAATTTATCCGGAAATGATGTTGGATGTGATTACAAAAAGTGTCGAGAGTCGGACGAACGCTCTCTTGGCTGGTAACATTGTTGTGGAAGTAAATCAATTGCATCCAAATCCCTCTCTACTTGGGGCTGGTGCGTATGCGGTCCATCGAGAACTCGAAAAACCGGCGCGGTTGCTCACCGCAGTTACCCGACATACGATCTTGTATTCCTCAAGGCGAGAACTTGCTTAATCAAAAAAGAATCGTGCATGACGCTCTAAAAAATAGGCAAAAAGGACGCTCTACAGATCAGCCGGATTTACCCGGAGTAGAGCGTCCTTTTTTGTAGGATGGTTGATCGTATATAAAAATATTTATAAGAATAACCTGGTAATGTTCCTATTTTGCAACGGGAATATATATTTTATCGGTGTCTCTGAAAGCGTCGGGCTCCTTTATAAGCGGCGAAAGAAATGCCACTGTGTTTCTACTTATGGGCTACCCATATATGGCAAAAGCGAAATGACCCGACTGCTTTTCTAACTTGCAAAAATAAAAAAAAAGCTTTTGGAACAATTCATTCCAAAAGCTTTTTGGTGGACATTACAGGACTCGAACCTGTGACCCTTCGCACGTCAAGCGAATGCTCTAGCCAACTGAGCTAAACGTCCATTTTCTTTGGCAGCTCGTCCCCTGACAGAGAGCGCCAGGCCCTTTCTATCAGGGCAGAAAGGATGAGGCGTTTCTAAAGTGCTTCATTATTATAGCTGAAGCAAGGGGAAAAATCAAGAGGTTTTGTAAAATTTTTTTAATCTCACATCCATTCGCTTGTAAATATGGGGTGTTTGCCCTATACTGAAAAAATAGATAAGAGAAAAGAACTTCGAACCAGTGGGTGGACATGGCAGAATATGCCTTCGCATCCGTACTGGTCTGTCGAATAGAGAAAGGGGAATCTATTATGCCGGTTGGCCTAGTCTTGGAAGGCGGCGGAACACGCGGCGCTTATACCAGCGGAGTATTGGACGTATTTAGCAAAAATCAGATTATTTTCCCAGTGGTCTACGGAATTTCCGCAGGGGCGTGTAACGCCTTGAGCTATATTTCGGGGCAGGTGGGACGAAATTTCCACATCTTTTATGATTATATCCAGGACGACCGCTATATGAGCGTGGCCAGCCTGCGCCGGACGGGAAACCTGTTTGGCTTCGATTTTATTTTTGGGGAATTGTCGCGCAAGCTGTTGCCATTTGATTATAAGGCCTTTTTTGAATCGCCTGTGCAGCTCAAAGCAGGAACCACCGATTTGTACACGGGGAAACCGCTTTTTTTCGGAAAGGAAGAGATGGATGAACGTTTCCTTCCTGTACGCGCTTCCAGCGCAATGCCTTTTGTATCGGAAATCGTTTTCTATCAAGGGCATGCGCTGTTGGACGGGGGCTGTTCGACGTCGATTCCACTGCAATGTTCCTTGGAGGATGGAAACTCCTATAATGTAGTGGTTCTGACGCGTGACGCGTCCTATCGAAAAGGGGGCCGCCCGGAGTTTCCCCGCGCCGCGCTTCGGGCAAAGTATGGGGAATATCCTCTGTTTATTGACGCTATGTTGCGCCGGCCGCAGATGTACAATCGGGAGGTCGAACTGTGCAATCAACAGGAAAAAGAGGGGAAGGCGATTCTAATTCGTCCCAGCAGACCTATCCCTGTGGGGCGATATGAAAAAGATCCGGATCGTTTGAAGCAGGCGTATCAGATGGGGATGGCAGATGCGGAGGAAAAACTGCCGCAAATCCGGAACATGCTCACAAGAGTTTAAAGGAGTGTGAGGAAAGAGCGTATGAAGATTTGTATTCTTTATGGTAGCCCGCGAAAGAAAAATACGTACGCAGCGGTACAAGTCATCAAAGAGCAATTGAACCGATTGGGAAAGGTGGACTATAACGAATACTTTTTGCAAACGGAATCCCACGATTTTTGCTGTGGTTGCTATACCTGCATCGAGGGACATGAGGAGAAGTGTCCGCATGCGGCACATGTTCAACCGGTGATTCAAGCGATGCGCGATGCGGATGGTTTGATTTTTGCAACGCCGGTCTATGTGATGGACATGACGGCACAGATGAAAGCGTTCTTGGATCACACAGGCTATTTCTACATGGTACATCGCCCATATCCGGAGATGTTTCAAAAATCTGCCTTGGTGATTTCTACTGCTGCAGGAGGAGGAACCAAAGATGCCAATGCCTCGATCGCCCGCTCCTTGAAGCATTGGGGAGTCCGGCGCATTTTTTCCTGTGGGATTTCCATCTTTGCGCCGGGATGGGATGCCATTCCTCCCACTCGAAAACAGAGCATCGAGAAGAAACTCCGCCATACAACAGACCTCTTTTGGCGCTCTTTGGGAACGAAGAAGCGCCCGACCCTACATACATGCGCCCTCTTTTTTGTGATGCGGATGATGCAGAAGAAGAAAGCAGGGACGAGCGCTGACGCAGCATATTGGAGCCGCCAGGGCTGGCTGGATGGAAAGAAGCCTTTTTGAGCACCATGTTTCCCCTTGACAGACCGGGGACATCGGGGTATGATAGTAAATGCAAATCATTTGCATTTAGGAGGTTCCCGTGAAAAAGAACGTATACGCCGGTAACTCCGGCGTTTTTTATCCTTTGCGGCGTGTGATCGCCGCAATTTTGTGTATATGCCTGTTATGGCTGATACCAACTGGCTGCACGCCTCGTCAGACGGTAGATCCCCCACGGTTTCGGATTGTAACATCATTTTACCCTTTGTATATTATGGCGCTCAATATTACAGATGGGATTGAAGGGGTGCAGGTGGACAATATGGCAGGGCAACAGACCGGTTGCCTGCACGACTATCAATTGCAGTCGAAGGATATGAAAAATATTGAGCAAGCGGACGTCTTTGTCATCAACGGAGCTGGGATGGAGAGTTTCATGGAAAAAGTGACCGATCAGCTTCCTGATTTGCGTGTGATCGATTCCAGCGAAGGAATCTCCTTGCTCATGAGCGGCGAGGAGTCCCATGATCACGATGAAAAAGTGTACGACCATGACCACGGTGACGCAAATCCTCATATCTGGGTATCTATTTCCAACTGTATGCAGCAGGTGCGGACAATTGCAGATGGATTAAAAGAAGCAGATCCAGAGGATGCAGATGCTATAGAGGAAAATGCCCAGGAATATCTGGCGAAGCTCAGTGCGTTGCGCGGGCGTATGCATAAAACCCTGGACAATCTGCCAAACCGGGACATCATCACTTTTCACGAGGCATTCCCTTATTTTGCAGAGGAATTTGATCTGCATATTGTCAAGGTTGTGAATCGGGAGCCGGACAGCCAGCCCAGCGCCAAAGAATTGGCGGATACCATCCGGTTGATTGAAAGTACGGGTGTAAAAGCTGTGTTTGCAGAACCCCAATATTCCACCGATGCAGCGCAGATCATCGCACAGGAGAGTGGAGCGGAGGTCTATATCCTGGACCCAGCTGTCACGGGGGAGAACGATCCGGATGCGTACTTGCGCGCAATGGAACAGAATATGGAAGTTCTGAAAGAGGCATTGGGCAGCACATAAAATGCCTTTTTCTTTTACAATTCGTATTATTTTGATATTATAATACTAAATAGATGAGGTTCAAACATGGAACAATGCAAATGTAGTACGCAGATTCGCGGATTGACCGTGCGTAAACGCGATGGTACGATCATCCATGATGTTACATTGGATGTACACCACGGTGAAATTATGGCGATTATCGGGCGAAATGGCGCGGGCAAAACCACCTTGCTCAAGGCTCTCTTGGGGAGGATTCCCTATACAGGCAGTATCCTTTTTACCAATCCAAAAGGGGAGCGCGTGGAAAAGCCCCGCATTGGTTATGTGCCGCAAAATATGATTTTTGACCGTTCCACGCCTATGACGGTTGCAGACATGCTTTGCGCCAATCTCTCGGAATTTCCCGTTTGGTTGGGACATAAGAAAGAAAAGATGGCGCGTGCAGATGCCATGCTGCAAAAGGTCGGTGGAAAGAACCTTCTACAGAAGCGTTTGGGAAGTCTATCCGGAGGGGAGATGCAGCGGGTGCTGTTGGCGTTTGCCCTCGAACCCATGCCGGATATGCTGTTGCTGGACGAACCGGTTTCCGCCGTGGATCGAAAAGGAATCGAGGTCTTTTATGATCTGGTGACTTCTTTGCGCAGCGAATATCATATGCCAGTCATTTTGGTTTCTCACGATCTATCCCATGTTGCGCGCTATGCCACACGTGCGGCACTGCTTGACCGGACCATCCGGGTCAGCGGAGATGTGAAAAAGGTGATGGCTTCGCCGGAGGTACGGGAGACGTTTGGGCTGGATGTAGTGGGGGGTGTACACGCATGAGTGCTTTGTACAGCTTGATCGACACACTGTTGCCGTTTGAATGGACCGAATTCTCCTATATGAAAAATGCATTTCTAGCAGTGCTGTTGATTACGCCCTTATTTGGCCTAGTCGGGACCATGGTGGTAAACAATAAGATGAGCTTTTTTTCGGATGCACTCGGCCATTCGGCCTTGACCGGGATTGCCATCGGTGTGCTGCTTGGGGTGGACAATTACCTGCTCTCTATGTTGGGGTTTGCGCTTCTGTTTGCCCTATGTATATCAGCTGTTATGAGTTCCGGAACCTCGTCTGCAGATACAATCATCGGCGTTTTTTCCAGCACCGGCCTTGCGTTAGGCGTCGTGCTGCTTTCTGCAACAGGCGGCTTCGCAAAATACTCCAGTTATTTGATCGGGGATATTTTGACCGTACAGCCGTCTGAAATTGGCCTGCTGGCCATTGTATTGGCAGCCGTACTCCTGGTTTGGGTGGTGTTTTTCAACCGGTTTCTACTGACAAGCGTCAATACGGATTTGGCGGCAAGCAAAAACATTCATACCCGCCTGATGGAAAAGCTTTTTGTGGTGATTGTTGCTGTGATTGTTACGATTACAATCAAGTGGGTGGGTATTCTAATCATCAATTCCCTTTTGGTGTTGCCGGCAGCTTCTGCAAGGAATTTGGCCAAGAGTATGCGTTCTTATCACTTTTGGGCCATTGGTATCTCGTTGTTCTCCGGTGTCAGCGGGCTTATTGCATCCTATTATATGGGTACGGCAGCGGGGGGAACCATCGTTTTAATAGCCGCGGCGATTTTCTTTGTGACTTATGTACTGGGACATACAGGTGGAAAAAAACGTGTCGGATAAAACGCCTGAAATACCCTTCCCTAAGGGAATGTGGAGCTCCAGGAAGCCATTAAAAGTGAAAAGGGAACTGGAGAAGATACCTCTTCCTGCCGTAGTTTTTGTAAAGAGGCAAGTGGACGTCGGAGTAGACCGTCGATGATGATGTGTTGCCGAAGGTGCGCCTTGGCTTGAGAAGCAGGGAGGAAAGGGAGTTATTCTGTCCCGAAGGGGTTTACAGTTACGGCTTTTTTGCGGGAGATGTGCATGATATTTAACCATTTTTTGAAAATACAGTTTGGTGACATTTTCCTGTATAAGCACATGGAGTAAATAGAGAAATAAAGATTGGACAACAGGACGCCTTGGAATCCATATTTTTTGGATTCCAAGGCGTCATTTCTGTGTTTTTTTAGGTTTTCTTTTGCCGTTTCTTATGATTGTCCTACAACCATCGTTGTTTGCGTTGGTTTTTTCTGTGTTCTTTTGCCATTATAAGGAAACCGATAGGAAAGTTGGGAGAAGCTAGATTGTGGAGTCATGGAAAACACGCGTGGACGACCGCGATTTTGCCATTTCCGTTTTATATAGAAACTGACTGGAATAGCGATGGCTTTTCAATGCTTGTAAATACCGGATTTATCAAGCAGATAGGAATGAATAGAAGCAGGGAAATGTCAGTAATCCTTACATGATTCCGGCATTACTCCTATATCCGTATTTATACATAATACAAGAATGTATGTATCTACTTTCTGGATCAGAGACGTCGTTTCTGCGGCTGCTTTGGCTAATGTGGACGCCAGTGGACGTACGGACTACACCGGCGCTTCGCACTCTGTTAGGGTCCGTCCAGTCTACAAGCTATTCTAATTTTTCCATTTCTTCGCTTAACCATTCAAATTCTCTTGCAGTATAGAAACGATCCTCGAACCTGACGAAAATGTCAGAAACAGATACTCCATTGCAGCAAGAAAAGACGATTCATCCTACTCAAAATTTTTTAACACCTCGGACCATTCCTTCGGGACATGTTGCGTTGCTTGGAAAAGGTTTTTCAACACAAGGGAGAACACCTTTGTTTCCAACACCGCGATCGGGTCAGGCGGACATTAAGTTGCGGATTCTTCCAAATGAGCGAAGGTCTTTTTGGAGATCAGAGAAACGATGACGGAGAATACCACCGCAACGAAAAGAATCCACTGCGGTTGTTCTACCAATGCGTCAAATAGAAACCCGTAGAGCGCCTGCCCAACTGGTTGAGAGCAGATGGAGAGCCCGACGACATACGACAAAACCTTGCCGATCAGATGGCGAGGGGTTTCCTTCTGCAAAAAAGCCAGCATCATCACAGAGAACAGTGTACCCAATCCCATAAAGACAAATCCACATGTGGTAATGACCACATAACTGACCATGATAGAGGCGCCCAATGCCAGAGAAATACCAATCGGCAGAAGGCAGAGAGAAGCCAGCAAGAGCACCCAGTGCATATTCCGCAGGGAAAGTTTGGGGGCGAGTATGCCGGCTAGAATGCCACCGCAGAGTGCACCAGCGGCTAAAAGTACTTGGGTCAGACTGTAAAGGGAACTGGACAAATGCAGGGTGATTTTGACCATAGAGGGGACTCCTACGGTAATCAGGGAACTCAAAGCTAGGTTGAACAGCGATACAAAGATCACCACTCTCAAAATAACTGGCCTCTCGCGTATCATAAAATGTAAGCTTTCTTTTAAGTCATTTACTGCAGTGGTAAGAATTCCGCCGCTAGCTGCACGTTTTTCGAAAGGAATATGGATGAAAATCTCCATCACAGCGGAAAAGAGGAAGCTGGCTGCGCTGGCCCAAATGACCGGTACGACGCCCCACACACTGTAAAGCATTCCGCCGAGGATAGGACCGATCAGATTGGAGAGCGATTGTACTTGATTGATGATGGCGTTGGCCCTCAAGAGGTTGTTGGTACTGGAAAGAACGGGAATGCTTGCCTGAACCGCTGGCTGATAAAAGGCCTGGATGACAGAAAGGCAGATAAGCATGATCGCAACTAGGACAGCGGGATTTCCAGAGGCATTGAGTAGACCAAATACGGCTACCAGGGCGGCTGTACTGAAGTCGAGTATCACCATAATATTGCGGCGGTTGACGCGGTCTGCTACCATGCCGGCAATGGGGGAAAATAGGATCATGGGAATCATTGAAATGGCAAGTACCGATCCAAACAGAGCGGACGAACCGGTCTGATCGAGCAGATAGAGGGGCAACGCAAAACGTAGGATGGAATTTCCAAACAGAGAGATAATTTGACCGATGACGACCAGAGAAAAGTCGCGATTCATCAACTTTTGATACATAACAGACACCTGCTTTCAATTAAAAGTATAAATACCGGACGAAGGTATGAAAAGAAGAAAAAAGAGAGCCATTCAGAAGAATGGCTTACAAAAGGATCACAAAAGTGAGGAACCCATGGCTTATTCTGGCAGGATATTCACGCAAAAATTCTGAGCAACCTCACGAAGCTCATCGTCCACAATGGGCAGACCCAATTTTTCGAGCATATCCTCTAAAAAAGCAAGTTTTTGCATGAATTCTTTCCTGGATACGGGAAAAGCCGCTGGATTGATCCAGACGTTGACCAATAGAAGAATGGACTCAGCAGTCTGTTTTGGATATGGAATGGAGAGGGAGCCGTCTTTATTTCCTTCTTCGATCATTCTTTCCAATAGATGAGCCAACTGAACGCTGTCTTGAACCGTCTGCGCTAGGAATTTTGGATTTTTCAAAAGAGAGGGGAACAGGTGGTACATTTCCCATTGTTTTTGATTCGCAAGAGAAAGAAGAAAAGTCTGGCGGATCTTTTGCAACCCGTTTAGCTCCTTCATCTCTTGGACACGGTCAAATGGGTTCGATTCCATGGAGACGCGTGTAGTGACTGCATCAACAATATCCTCCTTGGACTTAAAGTGGTGATAAACCGCGCCTTTGCTCAGGTCACCAAGTTCATTCACAATGTCTTGAATCGTGGTTTGTTCATATCCTTTTTCCATGAACAACTTGAGTGCCGCATCGAGAATTCGTTTTTCGGTAATTTCTGGGTACTTATTACGAGCCATGCATTTCCTCTTTTCATACATTCGTTTGGTATGAATATAGGGTAACAGATTTTTTGATGTTTGTCAAGAAGGATTTTGTGGGGTTCGATTGATGGGAAAATGCCCGAAGAGCCTTCTGCAGAAGGGCTTCTTCGGGTATTTTCTCTGGCAATGGGTATATGGAATCGCTTATTTGCGCTTGTACTTGGACAGATCAATTGCTACCGCCACGGCAATAATAATTCCTTTGATAATCTGCTGCCACATCGGACTAATACCGATGAATTGCAAACCATACTGGATGACCGTGAAAATCAACACACCGCTGACAATACCGCCGACGGTGCCAATACCGCCGTTCAAAGATACACCGCCGACTACACAGGCTGCGATGGCATCTGTCTCATAGCCGTCGCCATAGTTGTTGGTTGCGCCAGCTGTCCGGGCGGCTTCCAACACGCCGCCAACCCCGTACATGAAGGAAGCGAGGATAAAGATCAGCATAATAGTCTTAAATACATTGATACCGGATACTACGGCCGCTTCCCGGTTACCGCCGATCGCATAAACCGCCTTTCCAAAGGTGGTCTTATTCAAGATAAACCAAATGGCGATCGTAAAGAAGATTGCGATTGGAATCAGGATGGAAAATTTGCCAAACAACTTTGTTTGACCGATTGCGGCAAAATCCGGACGGACGCCGCCGATCGGCTGGGAGCTGTTCGGAGGCATATCGAAATACAGAGAACATGCACCGTAGATCATAACCTGCACAGCCAAGGTGGCGATGAAGGGATGCATGTCATACTTTGCAACCAAGAAGCCATTGACCATACCAAACAGCATGCAAGCTATGATTGCTGCGATGATCGGCAAAATGACGGGAACCTGCGGGAGATCCGGGTAAAACCGGTTCGCGTATGTAGCGGTTTGCAGCATAGAGGTGGAGATAACAGCCGCCAAACCGACCATACGTCCGGCGGACAGGTCCGTACCTGCAATCAACAGTGCAAAACAGATACCCAATGCGATAATCAGTCGCGTGGAGGACTGCGTTAAAATATCGAGAAGTACTTGTACCTGCATAAAGCGCGGCTCGATAAAGCAAATCACGACAACCAACGCCAACAATGCCAGCATGATTGCGTTATTTGTCAAAAAGTTTTTCGCCGTTCTTGCAGAAAAGAAAACTTCCGGGTGTAAGCGATTGCTTTGAAGCATTTGCGCTACGCCATAGATAATGGCGATTGCCCCGATTCCAACGATAAACCAGGGAAGGTCAAATGTTTTCTCAGCATCCAGGGCGAACAAAAAGATAACGCCAAGGATGGCCAATACCACGCCAACGCCGACAAAGATCGACGCATACCGCTTGCGTGGGATGCTCTTTGTGTGTTCCATAGTGATGTTCCTCTCCTTACATAAATTTGGTAGCCAAACGCATAACGCCAACGGAGTCCGCCTCGCCGCGGTCCAGGAAGCCCGTGACACGGCCTTCGCACATGACCATGACGCGGTCCGCCATGCCCAACAGTTCGGGCATTTCCGAAGAGATCATGATAATCGACTTGCCTTCCTTAATCAGGTCATGCATGATCGTATAGATCTCATACTTTGCACCAACGTCGATACCGCGTGTCGGTTCATCCAATATCAGGATGTCCGGATGCGTCAACAACCAGCGCGCAATCAGAACCTTCTGCTGGTTGCCACCCGACAGGTTCTGCATCAATTCCTTCATGCTCGGCGTCTTTGTGTGCATGCTTTCGTTCGATTCGGTCGCCGCTTTAAAGCGTTTGCTCTCCTGCAACACGCCATGCTTTGCAAAGCTCTTCTGTGCAGCAATGACCGTGTTGTCCTCGATCGACAGAATGCCAAATACGCCGCTCTGACGGCGTTCCTCCGTCAACAGCGCCAGCCCATGCGCCTTTGCATCGCGCACCGACTTCACCTTGAACGGCTTGCCGTCCTTTTCCACATGGCCCGATGCAATCGCACGCAGACCGAACAAAGCCTCGACCATCTCTGTACGCTGTGCGCCTACCAGACCGCCGATGCCCAATATTTCTCCTTTATGCAGCTCAAACGACACATGCTGGAACGACTTCGGCAGCGGCGAACACAGATCGTCCACCTTCAGCACGACTTCCTTCCCCGGCTTGTACGCCTTCGGCGGGAAACGGTTCGTCATATCGCGCCCTACCATTCGGTTGATAAT
>NZ_LT835157.1:715363-910564 GCF_900169665.1 Anaeromassilibacillus sp. Marseille-P3371
CCGCCGATCGGCTGGGAACTGTTCGGAGGCATATCGAAATACAGAGAACATGCACCGTAGATCATAACCTGCACAGCCAAGGTGGCGATGAAGGGATGCATGTCATACTTTGCAACCAAGAAGCCATTGACCACACCAAACAGCATACAAGCTACAATTGCTGCGATGATCGGCAGAACAACCGGCAGCTGCGGCAGGTCCGGATAGAAACGATTTGCATATGTAGCTGTCTGCAACATAGAGGTGGAGATAACAGCTGCCAAACCGACCATACGGCCAGCGGACAGGTCCGTACCTGCAATCAACAGGGTGAAGCAGATGCCCAATGCAATAATCATTCTGGTAGAGGACTGCGTTAAAATGTCCAAGAGCACCTGAATCTGCATGAAACGGGGCTCAATAAAGCAAATCACGACAACCAACGCCAACAATGCCAGCATGATTGCGTTATTCGTCAAAAAGTTTTTCGCTGCTCTGGAGGAAAAAGAAACCTCCGGATGGAGGCGCTCGCCTCTCGTCATCTGTACAATACCATAGACAACGGCGATTACGCCAATGCCAAGGATAAACCACGGCAGATCAAATGTCGCTTTTGGATCCAATACAAAGTTGAGAATGACACCCAGGACAGCAAGAACTGCGCCCACAACGATGAAAGACAGCGCATATTTTTTGCGCGGGATCGTCTTTTCTCCTTGCATACCCATTTACCTCACTTTCTTTTTTACATATACCCATCTTTCGCGCGACGATCGTACAGGCATATGGCTATTAAAATTTTTGAAAAACCCTGCCACACTGGCCATGAGTTTTCATTTACATAAATTTGGTAGCCAAACGCATAACGCCAACGGAGTCCGCCTCGCCGCGGTCCAGGAAGCCCGTGACACGGCCTTCGCACATGACCATGACGCGGTCCGCCATGCCCAACAGTTCGGGCATTTCCGAAGAGATCATGATAATCGACTTGCCTTCCTTAATCAGGTCGTGCATGATCGTATAGATCTCATACTTTGCACCAACGTCGATTCCGCGCGTCGGTTCATCCAATATCAGGATGTCCGGATGCGTCAACAGCCAGCGCGCAATCAGAACCTTCTGCTGGTTACCACCCGACAGGTTCTGCATCAATTCCTTCATGCTCGGCGTCTTTGTGTGCATGCTTTCGTTCGATTCAGTCGCCGCTTTAAAGCGTTTGCTCTCCTGCAACACGCCATGCTTTGCAAAGCTCTTCTGTGCGGCAATGACCGTGTTGTCCTCGATCGACAGAATGCCAAATACGCCGCTCTGACGGCGTTCCTCCGTCAACAGCGCCAGCCCATGCGCCTTTGCATCGCGCACCGACTTCACCTTGAACGGCTTGCCGTCCTTTTCCACATGGCCCGATGCAATCGCACGCAGACCGAACAAAGCCTCGACCATCTCTGTACGCTGTGCGCCTACCAGACCGCCGATGCCCAATATTTCTCCTTTATGCAGCTCAAACGACACATGCTGGAACGACTTCGGCAGCGGCGAACACAGATCGTCCACCTTCAGCACGACTTCCTTCCCCGGCTTGTACGCCTTCGGCGGGAAACGGTTCGTCATATCGCGCCCTACCATTCGGTTGATAATCAGGTCCGTTGTCAGTTCGCTTGCCGGCCAGGTTCCTACATACGTGCCGTCTCGCATGATCGTTACTTCATCCGAGATCTTCAAGATCTCTTCCATCTTGTGGGAGATGTAAATGATCGCGCAGCCTTTTTCCTGCAGCTGCCGGATAATCTTAAACAAGTGCTCGGTCTCGTTGTCTGTCAACGATGACGTCGGTTCGTCCATGATGATGATCTTCGAATTGTAGCTGACCGCCTTCGCTATCTCCACCAACTGCAAGTTGGACGCCGACAGCGTTCCCGCCAGTACCTCCGGATCAATGTCCAGGTCGACCTCTTTAAAGAGCTCCTTTGTCTTTTTGATCATCGTCTTTTTATCGACGGCGATCCCTTTCATGGGGAATCTTCCCAGCCAGATGTTTTCCATTACCGGACGGAACCGGATTGGGTGCAGCTCCTGGTGGATCATCGAGATTCCCAGGTCCAACGCCTGTTTCGACGTATTGATGACCCGTTTCTTTCCATCCAGGATAATCTCGCCGCCATCTTCATGGTAGATGCCGAACAAACACTTCATCAGTGTCGATTTTCCTGCACCGTTCTCGCCCATCAGAGCGTGCACGCTGCCGGGCCGCACTTTCAAGGTTACTCCGTCCAGCGCTTTTACGCCCGGGAATACCTTCGTGATGTTGTTCATTTCCAGCACATATTCTCCCATACGATCAATCCTCCTCCCATGCCTTTCTTCTTCATGCTTTTGCAACTCCTCATTGGAACATTTTGGTGGGTTATACAACTAAATAAAAGGGTTATTTTTATTTATTGATAGAGAAATCGCTATATTATATCTATAAATTAGTTGCATAACCAATTAATTGCATTATAATGAGAAACAAAAGGATTGTCAATATAAAATAAAAAGTTATAGGAAGATCAAAGAAATTCGTAGATTTTTTATCCTGTCAACGGAAGGATTCCAGCTGTCGGAAGATTCGTTGACAACCCGTTTTCTACAAGTTAAAATAAACTTGGCGGAAGACGCAGGTATTGCTGTCGGGAGGGGAAAGCCGTGAAAGGACCATATTGGGATTACATCAAAATTTTTTCGGTAATCTATTGGCAGTCACAGGGATTTTGTGCAAAGCGTCTTAAGGATTTGGGGGTCACCTGCGGTCAGTTCATGTATATTCTCTGCATTTGCGACAACCCTGGGGTTTCACAAGAGAAGGTTGCAGAGCTGACCTGTATTGATAAGAGTACGGTTGCAAAGGCGGTACAGCAGCTTTTGAAGGGTGGTTTTATCACGCGGCAGGTCAGTTGTGAGGACCGTAGAGTCAATGAGTTATATCCTACGGAGAAGGCTACATCGATTTATCCTGAAATCGTACAGATCGTTAATGATTTTCATGAGGAGCAATTGCGTGGCTTGACAGACATTGAACGTGATCTATTTATGCGCCTGTTGCAGAAAATTTTTGAACATGTAAAACCAAAACCTTAAAAGGCTAAAGAGGGCACACCAATTGGTGTGCCCTCTTTAGCCTTTTGCATGCGATAAGAGTTGTTCTCGGTTAGATGCACCGTTCATAGGGTGGGTACCGCTGTTTGAATAGAAGCGTCTTTTCGGGATAGACGCCGCATTTCATGAATCATAAAAAGAATCGCCATCAATCCGGCGGCACCATCTGCCAGCGGCCCAGCGTATAGTACGCCGTCAATCCCCAAAAAGAGGGGAAGAATGAGAACAAGGGGCAGAAGGAAAAAGATCTGCCGGCTTAGGGAGAGTAGAATTCCTTTGAGTGCATAGCCGATAGAAGAAAAGAAATTGGATGTTAAAATTTGAATTCCATTGATAAAAATACAGAATAGAAAGATACGGAAATAGCGGATTCCAAATTCGTAATACAGCGCGTCGCCCTGTCCAAATAGGTAGATGATCTGTTTGGGGAAAATTTGAAAGCAGAGGAACGCCGCGGTTGCGATACAGGTTACCACGATTGCAGCCATTTTATAGGCGTTCTTGACACGCTTATAATTTCCAGCGCCGTAGTTAAAGCCCATAATCGGCTGACAACTTTGCGCGATACCAAAAATCACAGCAATAAAAATAGTATTGACCTTCGAGATGATTCCGACACAGGCGAGCGGAATATCCCTTCCATAGATGGAGAGTTCTCCATAATACCCCAGGGTGTTGTTTAAGACGATTTGTACCAAGGTGACAGCCAGCTGATTGAAGCAGGCGGCTGCACCGAGGGAGACGATGGAACGAACGGTCCGCGCACGGAAGAAAAAGTGTTCTCTTTTTAAACGCAGAGATCGGAATTTTCGAAAGTAGAGTAGGACGGCAATTGCCGTTACAATCTGTCCCGTGATGGTTGCCAAGGCAGCCCCCTGAATGCCCATACCAAAGCCAAAAATAAAGATGGGGTCCAGGACTGTGTTCAGGATGGCGCCGGAAAGGGCGCTGAACATGGAATACTTGGGACTCCCGTCCGCTCGGATCAATTGGCTTCCGGCAGAACCGAACAGTGTAAAGGGAATTCCGATAGCAGTGATGCCAGTATACTCTCTGGCGTAGATCAGAACCTGTCCTCTGGCACCGAAAAGCACCATCAGTGGTTCCAAGAATACCAAAACAGTAACGCTTAACGCAATGCCCGATAGGACTGCCATGCAGAGGCTGTTCCCGACAACCTTTGCCGCCTTTTCGTTTTCATTTTTTCCTAAATACAAGCTGAAATTTGAAGCACCACCCACACCGATCATCATCGAGAGCGAGGCCATGATGGTCACCAGTGGGAAGGCGACATTTGTTGCCGCATTGCCCAATGTGCCGACGCTTTGGCCAATAAAAATCTGATCGACAATATTATAGATGGAGTTCATCAGACCGCTGATAATGGCTGGGATGGCAAACTGACGCATGAGTTTTCCAATGGATTCTGTTTCCAGAGGGTTATGTGCTTCTATGGTGTTGGTTTGATTCATTCGTTTTCCTTTCTCCTGTGTCCCTTATTCGTTACAATTCCTTTCGGCTCCAGATGTATGTGAGATGTGGCCCTGTAACAGTTCGTTTCGCAATCGAATCCGCAGTTGTTCCAAGCTTTGTTCCATTGCGTCACACTCCGCCTCGGACATACCGTCCGTCAAGATTTGATGGAGCTGTTGATGGAGCATACGAATCTGTTTCACTGCCTCTTCCGCCTTTTTCAGGGGTTGAATGATACGCACACGATGGTCCCGCTTATCCACTTCTATCGCAACATAGCCCTCTGCACAGAGCTTTTTTAAAACCTTGGTGGTAGTGCCCTTGTCCACATGGAACCGTTCGGTCAACTCCTGTGGCATCCGTCCAGGGTGTTCATAGATGTATTGCAGAAAGAACTGCTGTCCCCATCCAATGCGATAAGCTTCCAAGCCACGGTCATAATACATGCGCATCATACGTGTGAGACTGGAAATGTTCCTCCCAATACTGGTAAAATCTTCGTTCAAACGACCACCTCCTTTTCCTGCGAAGATGATCTTATCATAAAATAGTAGCGTGCGCAACTATTGAACGGAAAAAATGGGGCTCTGCCTGTCCGATTCTTTTCGGGCTAGAATCGGATACTTGGTTGTTCAGAGCAGGGACGGAATTGATTATCTTGGGGAAATNCGGGAATACCTTCGTGATGTTGTTCATTTCCAGCACATATTCTCCCATACGATCAATCCTCCTCCCATGCCTTTCTTCTTCATGCTTTTGCAACTCCTCATTGGAACATTTTGGTGGGTTATACAACTAAATAAAAGGGTTATTTTTATTTATTGATAGAGAAATCGCTATATTATATCTATAAATTAGTTGCATAACCAATTAATTGCATTATAATGAGAAACAAAAGGATTGTCAATATAAAATAAAAAGTTATAGGAAGATCAAAGAAATTCGTAGATTTTTTATCCTGTCAACGGAAGGATTCCAGCTGTCGGAAGATTCGTTGACAACCCGTTTTCTACAAGTTAAAATAAACTTGGCGGAAGACGCAGGTATTGCTGTCGGGAGGGGAAAGCCGTGAAAGGACCATATTGGGATTACATCAAAATTTTTTCGGTAATCTATTGGCAGTCACAGGGATTTTGTGCAAAGCGTCTTAAGGATTTGGGGGTCACCTGCGGTCAGTTCATGTATATTCTCTGCATTTGCGACAACCCTGGGGTTTCACAAGAGAAGGTTGCAGAGCTGACCTGTATTGATAAGAGTACGGTTGCAAAGGCGGTACAGCAGCTTTTGAAGGGTGGTTTTATCACGCGGCAGGTCAGTTGTGAGGACCGTAGAGTCAATGAGTTATATCCTACGGAGAAGGCTACATCGATTTATCCTGAAATCGTACAGATCGTTAATGATTTTCATGAGGAGCAATTGCGTGGCTTGACAGACATTGAACGTGATCTATTTATGCGCCTGTTGCAGAAAATTTTTGAACATGTAAAACCAAAACCTTAAAAGGCTAAAGAGGGCACACCAATTGGTGTGCCCTCTTTAGCCTTTTGCATGCGATAAGAGTTGTTCTCGGTTAGATGCACCGTTCATAGGGTGGGTACCGCTGTTTGAATAGAAGCGTCTTTTCGGGATAGACGCCGCATTTCATGAATCATAAAAAGAATCGCCATCAATCCGGCGGCACCATCTGCCAGCGGCCCAGCGTATAGTACGCCGTCAATCCCCAAAAAGAGGGGAAGAATGAGAACAAGGGGCAGAAGGAAAAAGATCTGCCGGCTTAGGGAGAGTAGAATTCCTTTGAGTGCATAGCCGATAGAAGAAAAGAAATTGGATGTTAAAATTTGAATTCCATTGATAAAAATACAGAATAGAAAGATACGGAAATAGCGGATTCCAAATTCGTAATACAGCGCGTCGCCCTGTCCAAATAGGTAGATGATCTGTTTGGGGAAAATTTGAAAGCAGAGGAACGCCGCGGTTGCGATACAGGTTACCACGATTGCAGCCATTTTATAGGCGTTCTTGACACGCTTATAATTTCCAGCGCCGTAGTTAAAGCCCATAATCGGCTGACAACTTTGCGCGATACCAAAAATCACAGCAATAAAAATAGTATTGACCTTCGAGATGATTCCGACACAGGCGAGCGGAATATCCCTTCCATAGATGGAGAGTTCTCCATAATACCCCAGGGTGTTGTTTAAGACGATTTGTACCAAGGTGACAGCCAGCTGATTGAAGCAGGCGGCTGCACCGAGGGAGACGATGGAACGAACGGTCCGCGCACGGAAGAAAAAGTGTTCTCTTTTTAAACGCAGAGATCGGAATTTTCGAAAGTAGAGTAGGACGGCAATTGCCGTTACAATCTGTCCCGTGATGGTTGCCAAGGCAGCCCCCTGAATGCCCATACCAAAGCCAAAAATAAAGATGGGGTCCAGGACTGTGTTCAGGATGGCGCCGGAAAGGGCGCTGAACATGGAATACTTGGGACTCCCGTCCGCTCGGATCAATTGGCTTCCGGCAGAACCGAACAGTGTAAAGGGAATTCCGATAGCAGTGATGCCAGTATACTCTCTGGCGTAGATCAGAACCTGTCCTCTGGCACCGAAAAGCACCATCAGTGGTTCCAAGAATACCAAAACAGTAACGCTTAACGCAATGCCCGATAGGACTGCCATGCAGAGGCTGTTCCCGACAACCTTTGCCGCCTTTTCGTTTTCATTTTTTCCTAAATACAAGCTGAAATTTGAAGCACCACCCACACCGATCATCATCGAGAGCGAGGCCATGATGGTCACCAGTGGGAAGGCGACATTTGTTGCCGCATTGCCCAATGTGCCGACGCTTTGGCCAATAAAAATCTGATCGACAATATTATAGATGGAGTTCATCAGACCGCTGATAATGGCTGGGATGGCAAACTGACGCATGAGTTTTCCAATGGATTCTGTTTCCAGAGGGTTATGTGCTTCTATGGTGTTGGTTTGATTCATTCGTTTTCCTTTCTCCTGTGTCCCTTATTCGTTACAATTCCTTTCGGCTCCAGATGTATGTGAGATGTGGCCCTGTAACAGTTCGTTTCGCAATCGAATCCGCAGTTGTTCCAAGCTTTGTTCCATTGCGTCACACTCCGCCTCGGACATACCGTCCGTCAAGATTTGATGGAGCTGTTGATGGAGCATACGAATCTGTTTCACTGCCTCTTCCGCCTTTTTCAGGGGTTGAATGATACGCACACGATGGTCCCGCTTATCCACTTCTATCGCAACATAGCCCTCTGCACAGAGCTTTTTTAAAACCTTGGTGGTAGTGCCCTTGTCCACATGGAACCGTTCGGTCAACTCCTGTGGCATCCGTCCAGGGTGTTCATAGATGTATTGCAGAAAGAACTGCTGTCCCCATCCAATGCGATAAGCTTCCAAGCCACGGTCATAATACATGCGCATCATACGTGTGAGACTGGAAATGTTCCTCCCAATACTGGTAAAATCTTCGTTCAAACGACCACCTCCTTTTCCTGCGAAGATGATCTTATCATAAAATAGTAGCGTGCGCAACTATTGAACGGAAAAAATGGGGCTCTGCCTGTCCGATTCTTTTCGGGCTAGAATCGGATACTTGGTTGTTCAGAGCAGGGACGGAATTGATTATCTTGGGGAAATGATAAGGGGAAAAAGATACAGTCGGTGATGCGCTTTCAGGAAATCTACAGGGATTGAATCTTGCAGAACTCTCCCGTTTGCAGTAAAATGGCAGCGTCCTCTTTATTAAATGACATAAATATGCTATCATATTACCATCAATATCTGCTTGGCCGGTGGGACGGCACAGGCGGGGAAACGGGGGAAACAATGTCTGACGTAATCAGAGTATTTGTCGAAAAAAAACCCGGCTTCGACGTGGAAGCACAGCACATGAAGGCGGACTTGGTGGAAAATCTGGGAATGCCGGTCGAAGATTTAAAATTATTGAACCGGTATGACATTTCTGGATTGAGCCGTGAAGAATTTGAGGCTGCACGCGGCACGATCTTTTCCGAGCCGAATGTCGATACTGTTTATGACGAGGAATACCCATTGCCCGAGGGATATTCGATCTTTGCTATGGAATACCTGCCCGGACAGTATGACCAGCGCGCTGATTCTGCGGCTCAGTGCGTGCAGCTGCTGACCCAGGGGGAGCGCCCTCAGGTCGTTACCGCCCGTGTCATTGCACTCAAAGGGAATCTGGACCAAGAAAAACTTGAGAAGATTCAAAATTACCTGGTCAACCCGGTGGAGAGCCGCTTGGCGTCTTTGGACAAGCCCGAATCGCTGGATATGCAGGCGGATGTGCCGCCGGACGTGGCGCGGGTAACAGGCTTCATTTCCTGGAGCACAGAGGAAATGACCGCCTATTATGAGAAGATGGGCTTTGCCATGACCTTGGAAGATCTGCTCTTCTGCCGCGACTATTTTAAAAAGGATGAACACCGCGACCCAAGTGTCACAGAATTGCGTGTGATTGATACTTATTGGAGCGACCATTGCCGTCATACGACCTTCTCCACCCGCTTGGAACATATCAAGATTGTGGAGGGGGCATTAAGCGAGGCGATTGAAGGGGCTTTGCAGGCGTATTATGAGGCGCGCAGAGAGGTCTACGGAGAAAACACCGACCGGCCGGTTTCTTTGATGGATATGGCGGTGATCGGCATGAAACTTCTGCGTAAGCGTGGCCAGATTCCGGATCTTGACCTCAGCGACGAGATCAACGCCTGTTCCATCGAGGTTCCTGTGACCATCGACGGCAAGGAAGAAAAATGGCTGGTCCAGTTTAAAAATGAGACACACAACCACCCAACAGAGATCGAGCCCTTTGGCGGAGCGGCGACCTGTCTCGGCGGCGCAATCCGCGACCCGCTGTCCGGCCGCGCATATGTCTATCAGGCCATGCGTGTGACGGGGTCCGGGGACCCGCGCATTCCTTTTGAAGAGACGTTGCATGGAAAACTGCCGACTCGCAAGATTACAACCGGTGCGGCCAGCGGCTACAGCTCCTACGGCAACCAGATTGGCCTTGCAACCGGACAGGTCACAGAGCTGTATGATCCCGGTTATGTCGCAAAACGGATGGAGATTGGCGCAGTAATCGGCGCCTCTCCAAAGGAGAACGTGGTGCGCGAACAGCCGCAACCGGGCGATGTGATCGTGCTGCTGGGTGGCAGCACAGGCCGCGACGGGATAGGCGGTGCAACTGGTTCCAGCAAAGCGCATACAGAGAAATCCGTCGAAGTATGCGGTGCAGAAGTGCAAAAGGGCAACCCGCCGACGGAGAGGAAGATTCAGCGCCTATTCCGAGACCCGCAGGTTTCCCGCCTGATTAAGCGCTGCAATGACTTTGGAGCAGGCGGCGTCTGTGTGGCGATTGGAGAATTAGCGGACGGTCTGGAGATCGACTTGAACAAGGTTCCCAAGAAATACGAGGGTTTGGATGGGACGGAACTGGCTATTTCGGAATCTCAGGAGCGTATGGCGGTGGTCCTTGCTCCAAAGAGTGTGGAGGCATTCTGTCAGGCGGCCGCGGAAGAAAACCTCAATGCACAGGTGGTTGCCATTGTTACGGAGGCGCCACGCCTCAAGATGGAGTGGCGCGGGGATACGATTGTCAACATTGCGCGTGCATTCCTGAATACAAACGGCGTGACACAGCGCGCCGATGTAGAGATTGAAGCGCCAAATCCGGACCAGTATTATCGCAAGCAGATTCCCGATTGCCTGAAAGGAAAACCGTTGGCAGAGGCATTCCAGGAGAATCTGAGCCGATTGGAAGTCGCCTGTCAAAAAGGGTTGGCCGAGCGTTTTGACGCGAGCATTGGCGCGGCCACTGTGCTCATGCCGTTTGCAGGGAAGTACCAGCTGACGCCGGAGGAGGCGATGGTCGCCAAGCTGCCGGTTATCCATGGGGAAACGGACGATGCAACGGCAATGAGTTATGGCTATATACCCGGTATTGCAAGATTTTCTCCGTTTCATGGAGCGGCCTATGCAGTGGTGGAGAGCCTGTCCAAGCTCTGCGCAGTGGGGGCAAATCCACTCAGTTGCCGCTTGACGTTCCAGGAATATTTTGAGCGTCTCCGCACGGACCCTAAGCGCTGGGGCAAACCGACTGCAGCGTTATTGGGGGCGCTGGCAGCCCAGTTGGGGATGGGTCTGCCGTCCATCGGTGGAAAAGACAGTATGTCGGGTTCGTTTGAGCAGATGGATGTGCCGCCAACGCTGGTGAGCTTCGCGGTTGCCATGACAAAGGCAAGCAAGACGGTGTCAGCGGCGTTCCAGCATGCTGGGTCCCGCGTCGTTTTGCTTCCGATTCCGGAGGATGCCAAAACGCTGCTGCCGGATTGGGAGCGTTTAAAGACGTTCTATAAGCAAATCGGCGAAAAGATGGCGGATGGCAGCATACTGTCCGCGTCGGTTGTTAAGGAAGGCGGCGCCGCGGCGGCCGTGGCAAAAATGTGCTTTGGCAACGGTATCGGCTTTGACTTTGACACCGTGGATGAGGGAATCCTCTTTGCACCGTTGTCCGGCAGCCTGGTGGTTGAACTGGCAGAAGGCGTGCCGATCACCAATACAGCTACGGTGCTTCTGGGAAAAACGGTAGAGCCATCGGCCATCCAAATTGGCGGAGAGGTCCTTCCGCTTCAAAAGCTGGCCGAACGCTGGACGGGTACGTTGGAAAAGATTTTCCCGAATCATGCCCCAGCAGTGGAAATGCAAAACGAAGTGCCGCTCTATACAGCGCGGTATGCGCAAACGCCGGCGATCAAGGCGGCTAAACCGCGGGTATTTATCCCCGTATTCCCTGGCACAAACTGTGAGTACGATACCGTCCGTGCATTTGAAAAAGCAGGAGCAGAAACCGATGTGTTGGTTGTGCGCAATTTGTGCTCGACTGACATTGAAAATACCATCGAGCGGATGGAAAAAGCCATCCGCAATGCGCAAATTATCATGTTGCCCGGTGGTTTCTCCGGCGGCGACGAGCCGGACGGCTCTGGAAAGTTTATTGCGACAACCTTCCGCAATCCAAAGATTGCAGAGGCAGTTATGGAACTGTTGAAAAACCGCGACGGCCTGATGCTGGGCATCTGCAATGGATTCCAGGCGCTTATTAAATTAGGTCTGGTGCCCTATGGAGAAATCCGCGAGACAAGTGAGACTGCTCCAACATTGACCTTTAATACATTGGGGCGCCATGTATCCCGTATGGTGTATACACGAATTACGTCGGTCAAGTCTCCATGGTTTGCAGAGGTAAAAGCGGGCGATGTGGTCACGGTGCCTGTATCTCACGGAGAGGGGCGCTTTGTCGCAGACGATGCGACGTTGGCTCAGTTGATTGAAAACGGCCAGATTGCCACGCAGTATGTAGATCTGAATGGAACGCCAAGCGGCGAGATCGCTTGGAATCCGAACGGCTCGGTCTGTGCAATCGAAGGCATCACCAGCCCCGACGGCCGCGTCTTAGGCAAGATGGGCCATTCCGAGCGGAAAGGAACGGATCTTTATCGCAATGTACCTGGCGAGAAAGACCCACGTATTTTTGAATCCGGTGTGGCATATTTTAAATAAATGTAGATGAAAGCAGATGGGCCGGTGTCTGCCACAATCGAAAACATTGGGAGCGAAGTAGAAGGATGAATGACTTTTTCAGGCGCACTTGGGCGGAAATCGACCTGGACGCCATTGCACATAACTATCATCAGATCAAAGATCGTCTGAATCCGGAGACAAAGGTATGCTGTGTAATCAAGGCAGACGCCTATGGTCATGGGGCAGAACTTTTGGCGCGTGAGTATGAGGAGCTGGGGGCGGACTGGTTTGCAGTATCCAATTTGGAAGAGGCAATCCAGCTGCGAAATGCGCAGATTGGCCTGCCGATTCTTGTGTTGGGTTATACACCGCCAGAATCGGCGGCTGAACTGGCCAATATGGATGTTGCACAGGCGATCCTTTCCCGCGAATATGGGGAGCGGTTGGCCGCCTGCGCCCGTGAAGCTGGTGTCACAGTTCGTGCACATATGGTAGTAGATACCGGTATGAGCCGGATTGGTTTTATGTATCAGGACCCGGAGCGGGATGCCTGTGCAATCGATGAGATTGCGGAACTCTGTCAGCTGAAAGGCTTGGACCCGGAGGGAATCTTTACGCATTTCGCTGTTGCGGATGAAGGGAACGACGGACGTGGATATACCTTGATGCAGCTGGACCACTTCCTAAAGTTAATCGACCGGTTGGCACAGCGTGGGATTACCTTCCGTCTGCGCCACTGTTCGAACTCGGCCGCAGTCCTAGACTATTCAGACGCACAGCTCGATATGGTGCGGCCGGGAATCATTCTCTATGGGTTGAATCCTTCCAGCGCGGTCAAGGAACCTTTAGATCTGCGTCCGGCAATGCAGCTCAAATCGATTGTCTCCATGTTGAAAACCGTAGAGCCACAGACCAGTATCAGTTATGGACGGCGATTTACGACCAAACAGCGCACGATCGTGGCGACAGTCCCTATTGGATATGCGGATGGGTATCCGCGCCATCTGTATCACCGTGCCAGTGTGTTGGTGCGCGGCCAGCGTGCAAAGATTATCGGTCGTGTCTGTATGGATCAATTGATGGTGAACGTCACCGATATTCCAGAAGTTCGGGAAGGCGACATCGTTACGCTGTTTGGATATGATGGAGAGGCGTTTCTTCCAGTGGATGAGCTTGCCGGCTACAATCATACCATCAGCTATGAGTTGGTCTGTTTGCTCAGTAAGCGGGTACCGCGCATCTATTTCCGCAACGGAGAAGCGGTTGCAGAGTTGGACTATCTCTGCTCCAGCAAATAAAAGAAAGATGCAAAGGAAAGCATACTCTGAAGGTTATAAAAATACTTTTTCTGTAAGAACATTTAAATTGGGAAGCCTTTAGGAGGTTGAACAATCAATTGAAAAAGAGGGGAAACGCAAGGATTCAGTCCTGTGTTTCCCTCTTTTGCTGTTGTAGCAGGGCATACGGTGCAAAAAGGAGAGGAGAATGTCGTGCGATCAAAGGGCGCCATCGGACGGACGTTTGGGATAGCGTTTCCGTTCAATCGAACGTAAGAACTCCGTAAATATGTTTTTGAATTTGAAAAATCTTAAGTAGAGGGACTTTTTCGATACCCACTCAGAATGTTTAAGGCATGGAGAGAAAAGAGATAATAATCTATTGGCAACCTGTAGAAAACGAGAGAAGAATTCAGTTATTATTTATGAAATGGCTCCGGCCCTTATAGGCGTGTGTACAAAATTCTTCATGGTTTCTCCAATAACAAAGTACAGAATAATTGAAGTAAGTCCGCGCCGTTTATCCTTACAGGAGCCTAGACGAGTACCTTACGATCAAAGGTGATACCTCAGATACAGCTTTGGAACCTATATTGTTGGAACAATTGCATCGATGGATGCCAATGATGATAGAACAGGGGAAACGTTCCATGCAGAGTACAGATGAAACAGAAAAAGCACTGAATTGTTCCACAGAAACCGAATGGGGTTGAAGGAGGGAATAGGGAACACCGAGATGGCAAACCTATCATCATAAAAAACAACAGCCACCAGAGGAACTCCTCTGGTGGCTGTTGTGCAATAAGAAAGGTACGAACAAATCGGACTTACCAATCAATAGTTTTTAGCTAAAAGTTGGAAATACGCCTTCGGGTGGGCGCAAACAGGGCAGATTTCTGGGGCCTTTTTGCCCACGACAATATGGCCGCAATTGGAACACTGCCAGATCATATCGCCATCTCTGGAGAAAACCAAACCTTCTTCAACATTTTTCAACAGGGCGAGATACCGGGCTTCATGTTCCTTTTCAATCTTGCCCACCATTTCAAACAATGCGGCGATACGGGGAAAGCCTTCTGCACGGGCATCTTCGGCAAAGCTCGCATACATATCGGTCCATTCGTAGTTCTCACCTGCTGCCGCGTCCTTTAGATTGGTAGCGGTATCTGCGATTTCTCCGTCATGCAAAAGCTTAAACCAAATTTTTGCGTGCTCTTTTTCATTGTTTGCGGTTTCTTCAAAGAGATTTGCAATTTGTACATATCCTTCTTTGCGTGCTTTAGAAGCGTAGAATGTATACTTATTGCGTGCCTGGGATTCGCCGGCAAAAGCTGCCATCAAATTTGCTTCGGTCTTTGTACCTTTAATATTTTCCATACCAAATATCCTCCTGTTTCTCTTAAATTTTAATAATAATACTTAATATTATTTTATAGTCTTATATTACCAGCTGTGGAGGATTTTGTCAAGGAATATCTAAAAAATTAATAATTATTCTTAATTTTAAGCCTGCTAGAAATAGACCTTCCGAAAAAATAGAATATGACAGACGATTCATAGAGAGTTCTATATGGGAAAAATCCTTTTCAAAGAGGATAGAAGCACTTTCTATCCAGGTACATGAAGAATATTGGATATCGTTTTAAATAGAGATATTTAAAAACTACAATGCTTCGTGCAATCTATGCAGAAGGTTGGATTCTTGTCCACCACAGTCGAAGCCACCCAGGGAGATACTGGGCTTGATTTTTCCATGAAAATCACTCCCACAGCTTACAGCGAGAGAGAGGTCCTCCGCTTGACGTAGATAAAAGGCAATTTGCTCAGGAGAATGGTAACTGCTGTATGCTTCCATTCCGCAGACCCCCTGCGCGGCAATATCTCGGAGCAACGTCACATCCTCGTGGATATTGTTGCCTGGATGTGCTAAAACGGGAAGACCTCCCGCGGTTCGAATCAAAGAAATGGCTTCTTGTAAGCTTTGAAAAGCAATGGGAACATATCCGGGTTTCCCTTGCGAAAAGAAGTCCCAGTAAAAATTTACGTAGGGATTATCGCTGCGATTACCTCCGGGCAGATAAGGGGTGAGAGCAGGATGGTGAGGGTCCTGCGCCAGTACAGCTTCAGCGATCATCTCACCGGTTACCACACCATCTTTCTCCGCAAGGAGAGGGGATGCATCAAAGTGAAAACCCATTTCATAAGCGTGTTGAATACGGTATTCACCGGCCCTCTGTTCTTGTTCCAAAATAGCACGTTCGGTCTCATGAAATCCTGGATATTCCGGTTGAATCCAGTAACCTAGAAGGTGCAGATCGATGCCTTTATAGGTGCAGTCCAGCTCTACAGCGGGAATACATTCCATTCCCAATTGCTGTGCCCGCTGCATGGCGCGAGGAACCCCACGGGTGCAATTGTGATCTGCAACAGCAGCGACACGTACGCCGTTCTTCAGACAAAGATCCATCAATTCCTCTGGGGAATATGTGCCATCATCACTAAAGTTGGTATGCATATGTAGATCCAGCCAGCTCATATAGAATTCTCCTTGTATAATAAAGTAGTAGTTATTAGAGCCCCTCTCCAAGGGCTGTGCTACACTGTGAGGGATGCTGTGGATTGGATTAGGCGCTTTTTTTAGCACTGGTTTGAGTAGAATCTGTTTTCAGTATAGGGAAAATGAAAAAAGAAGCAAGCCCTTTTAGAGATTTTTGGGGAAGACAAAAGAAGAGAGAAGTAAAACGAATCATCTATTTTGATAAAAAGTTTTCCAACCCCATTACAAATTGACATTTAGGAGAAATATATCGAACCGGTAAACAGGCTTTCACTAGCAGCGTTTTGATCCAGCATCTTACCTCTCGAAGGGCCGTAACCGAACTATAAAAAACTCCCGGCCCGTCACACGGACGAGCCAGGAGAAATTTGGAAAGGGAAGGTGGCTGATATACTTATGCAGTGATGGTCGCAACGCAGTGGCGCACTGCATTCTGGTTGGGCATCGTGGTATAGATGCCAGAAGCACTGCCTACATTGCCGGTCGCCCAGATGCGGAAGTAATAGTCATTGCCGTCCTTCTTCACAAACTGGGTCTTAAATACGCCGTCTGTACCGCTTACAAAGAGCGGTGTAGAGGTGCTACCATCGGTAACGGTCATCTTAAAGGTGTACACCTGGCCTTTCTTGATCGAAATTGAACCAGTTGTATCGCTGTGCACAGAACCTTCCAGAATATTTGCCGTAAAGGTGGAGGAAGTTCCATCCAAGGTGACCGTAATGGTGGAGTCGCCCATTCCAGCGCCGTTCAGCTGGAAGCTGTATCCATCCGCAGTTTTGGTGAGATACTGCACCGAAACGTTCGCGTTATTTGCGGTAACCGTTGGGGCGGTTGCAGAGGTTGTCTTGACTGTAAAGACAAAGCGTTCTCCCACGCGGAACGAGCAACTCTTGGTAGATTCGTCCAGCGTAAAGTTGGAGGCTGTTGTGGCCGTCGAAGTAGAATCGTTGTTGGAAGAACTACTGGAAGAACCACTGCTGGAACCACCGCTAGAACTACTGCCCTTTTCGTCCAGATGGTCGATTGCAGCAGCTAGCTTGGTTTCGATATTGCGAATCTTGGCTTCAGCGGCCGGATCGCCCTCGGCAAGAGTGTTGTCGTCCAAAACAACCTGTGCTTCCTGCATGACCTTGACCAGGTTCTGATAACTCGCCACTGTGAACCGGTCTGCGTCCTTTGCCTGCGCGATCTCCATCAATTCCTTTAAATAATCCTTGTTTGCGATCTTACGCAGGGCGGTCATGGCGCCTGTTAAGGTCTTGCTAGCGTTATCGACTTCTTCCTGTGTTGCCTGTGGATCTTCATAGACCTCTTGGGCTTCCTTTCGTGCAGTGAGGAATTCCTCCTTGCCCTCTTCAACATACAGGTCGAGTTCATTCGAGATAGCCTCAGCTTTCGCTAGGACTGTGGCCAAAATCGATTTGTCTGCCTGATGGCGGACATTATCAATTGCTTCCTTGAGCGCGTTGACAGCCTCTGTAATTTCTTGCTCCATCGCATCGGGATTGTCGTAGACCTTTTGGGCCTCTTCCATGGCATCCTTCAGTTCTTCAATGGTACTCGGGTCCAGACCTTCCGAAGCTTCTACAATCGCTTCTGCAATCTCCAGCTGAATTTCCAGCTCGCTCTTGTCGCCAGGCTGGAAGGAGAGATAATGGATGGCATCCAGCAAACCTCCCCAAGCGTCGTTGATATCTGTCTGTGTGACTGCAACCTCTTTCGCGACTCTTACGGCTTCATGATATGCCTTTTCAAATTTTGCCTGGACGGTTGGCACAGCAGCGGCAACCTCATTGTCCAATGTATCGGCATACGCAATCAGGGAATTCAAAATCTCCTTATTGACGATTGTGAAAGAGAAGTCAAGGGTTTCTGCCGTAGCACCTTTTTCCGCTGTATAGGTGAATTCCTTTGTGTTTGTGATTTTTTGCGGTTCGCCGCCCAAGAGGATTTCACTGAATTCGCGGCCCTCTACAGAAGGAACAAAGGAGAGATTCAGCTCAGTGCCCTCCTCAAAGTTGCCGGTATACCGGCCAATGAGATTGGCAATGGTCTGCTCTTCGCCATTGAGCGTAAGCTCTACATTCGTACCGTAGTTGACCATGAAGCTGGTGCTCTCTTCCACAGTCGGCTCCTCCGCAAACGATCCAACATTCCCATTAACGGTGAAGTCTTCAAAGGTTGCTGGCAGAGAACCGGTCTTTCCGTTACCGTCCACTGCATAGATACCAACCTTGAGATCGCCATCCATTCGGACTTTGCCGCCCATCGTCATATCGACAGGATCGGCGATAGGCGTCCAATTCTGGTTATCATAGCTGTAATAGGAGGAGAACGTAGTTCCTTCCTTCACAACCTTCAGATAGACGCTTGCCTCTGGATCGGCGTCCGGGGTTGTATGTTCAGAGAACTTGCCATTATTGAGGACAAAGTCCGTAAAGATGTTCCCATCAAACCCACTGTGATAGCGCTTATAGGCGCCATAAATGTTGCTGGAATCCTGATAGACGATGATACCGGCGGTTTGATAATCGTCTGTCGGAACAAAGTCAAGCTTCGTCGAGACAGTGAAGTCGCCCTCTACCGGGGACAGGAATACGTTTTTGGCATTGTCGGTGTTGGTATAGAATTCACCCGGCTGTGTGATGATCGTAATGGAGTTTTCACTGTTGATCTGCCAGTGCTCCGGATCATTGCGCAGGACATCCCAATCGTCCGTCAAGACCAGATCTGCAGGAGAAATGGTCACTTCACAGGAAGCAGTCACCTCGTTGTTGAAACCTGTCATAGCGGTGATGGTGACCGTACCCGCCTGGTATGCAGTGATCTTTCCGTTTTCATCGACCGATGCGACGTCTGGGTCGCTGGACGTCCATACAACTGGATCGTCGGCTCCCTCCGGTGTAACCGTAGCGGTGAGGGTAGCGGTCTCATACTGTTTCATGGAGAGCTCTGTATGATCGAGTGAAATTTCGGTTGCTTCCACGTATTGGTTGGCAAACGGGATCACTTCGTTATTGATTGTGAAGTCTTCGAAGGTTGCCGGCAAAGAACCGCTCTTGCCATTGCCGTCGACCGCATACAGACCGACCTTGAGATCGCCGGTGAGGCTGGACACATTCAACGGATCTGCAATTTGTACCCATTCCGAGTTGTCATAGCTGTAATAAGCGGTGAAGGTTGTACCTTCCTTGACAACCTTTAGATAGACCGGTGCGTCTTTGTTCAAATCTGGCGTTGTATGCTCGGAAGCGCTGCCCTTATTGATTGCAAAATCCGTGAAGATATTGCCATTATATCCGGAATGATAGCGCTTGTATGCGCCATACAGATTCTTGCTGTCCTGATACACGATAATGCCAGCGGTCTGGTAGTTAGCGCCCGGAACAAAGGTCAGTTTTGTCGTAGCTGTAAAATCGCCCTCCACTGGGGTCAGGAATACGTTTTCTGCATTGTCGGTACCGCTATAGAATTCGCCTGCCTTGGTTGTAATGGTAATGGAATTCACGCCCGTTAGTTTCCAGTTTTCCGGATCGTTGCGGATGATGGACCAGTCGTTGGTCAGGGAGAATTCTGGACGGCGGACGGTCACTTCGCAGCTGGCGGTGATATTGCCGTCAAAGCCAGTAGCGGCGGTGATCGTAGTGACACCGGGCTTTAATCCGAGGACTTTACCATTTTCAACTGTGGCAACCTCGGGATTACTGGAAGTCCATGTGACAGTGTCGTATTCAACATCCTCAGGGGTGAGGGTCGCGGTCAATACCATTGAATCGTTCTGTTCCAGAGTGAGTTCACTGGCACTCAGGGTGATGGATTCTGCCTGGCTGGGCTGATTCCGGAGGATCTTAATCATAGCACCGCCGTGTTCGGCCATCGGAATCGTCAAAACGGTGTCCTTGTCGACCTTTTCAATGCGCGCGGTGATGTCATCCACAGTCTCGCCGTCCTCATAGATAAAGGCATAATAGTCCCCCTCACCGAGGAAGTCCAGCTGGAACTCTGCGGTGCGCTGCTCGTTGCAGATCAGGCCAAGATACCAATTCTCTCCACTTCTGCGCGCGGTGTTGACATATTCGCCCGGCTCGCCTGCCAACAGCTGCGTCTCGTCCCACTGCCCAGGGAAGTCCTCAAAGAAATAACGGGCGGGGCTGTTGAGGTACGCTTCTGGACGGTCCGCAAAGCATTGGATACCGCTCTCATAGGTGACGGTCAGGGCGCCCATCTGCGCGATGGTGAACTGTTTGCGGGTATTGGTGCGGTGGGAGAACATCGGTGTATAGTCTGCGGGACCAACCGCACAACGCATAAATGGCAACATACAGTTGTGGTAAGCGCTTACATCCGCAGGGCGGAAGAGATCCTGTTCGGCACCGAAGATACCTTCACGGCTGAGTGCGTTCGGATACGTGCGGCGCTCGCCGGTCGTCTTATTCGCACCATGGATATTGATGAACATATGGTTTTCCGCGGTGACCCGCATCAAACGATTATAGAACTGGATATAATCCTGGGATTGTGAGTTGAAGAAGTCCGGCTTGATGCCTTTGATTCCCATGTCAGCGAGCTCCTTGATACGGCGCTCTGCTTCATCGCCCTTCTTCAAATCGTTGTGGTTTTGCCAGGCGATCAGGCCGATGCCCTTCTCGTTGGCATAGTCGATCAGATCTTCGGTCCAATCGTAATAACCATAATAAGCGAATTCGCTGTGGCCCTGGCTGCTGCCGCTTGGCTGCCAGCCCTCATCCAAAAGTAGATACTGCCAACCCATCTCTGCAGCGAGATCGATGTATTCTTTATAGACATCCGGATCGTTGACCGGATCGCGGTTCAGCCAAGTCCAGGCGGTGACACCGGGCTGAATCCAGGAGGTATCCTCCAAAACGTTGGCAGGACTGAGGTTTTCCGCCATAGTATTCTCAACGATGTCCGCGGTGGTGCCAATCACAGCAAAGCGCCACGGCGTTGCAAACGGAGCTTTTGTCTGGATGGCAGATTTCTGTTCGTTGGAGAATACAATGTCAAGGCGTCCGTTCGGATTGCCGATGATGTCTGCACCACAATACTCATCGTGGAGCCCTGCCTCAGAGATCAAGGCGTACTCACCCGTAGGCGTCTTGTACAACAATGGCATACAATACCGTTCATCCAATTCTGAAAGCTGCTTTTCCTCCTCAACTTGCTCGTTATGATTGATGTACGGCATCACATAAGCGGTAGAGCCCTGCGGAATTTGCAAAGTCGTATTTTCAGAGGAAATGGTGATGGGCGTGTCTTCATTTTCGGCTGTGATCTGATATTTAAAAGCAATTCCGTCGTCGTACGCGCGTGTAACAATACTGAAGGTGACACCTTCGACGCCTTCTTTGGTAAAGTTCAGCGTTGTCTGGTTGGCGTGATTTTCAACCTGTGTAATCTTTGCACCGATCAACTCATAGGGATCGTTGATTTCTTCATCGACACGATCGACGAAAGTCAGCTCGGAAAAATCCCCCAGGCTGGTGGTCAAGCCGACAGCGGAATTGTCTACAACTAAGTTGTTGTCCTTAAAAGAAGAATAAGAAACCTTGCCATCATGTAGGGCAAACAGGGCGGTGATGCTGCCGTCCGGAGAAGCAATCTGCCAGGAAGAAGCTGGATCGCCCTTACCAATGATGATATCCACGGTGGCTTCACGGACGACGTCGCCTTGCGCGAGTGTACAGGTAATGGTTGCAATACCATCTCCGATACCGGTTACAACGCCGCTGCTCGAAACTGTGGCGATGGAATCGTCCGAACTCTTATACGAAACAGCCAGCGTATCAGCGGGGATCTCTGCGCCACCGATGGAATAACCGACCGGGGTCAACTGGGTAGTCTTACCAACCGGCAAAACGGACTGCTGTGCAGTGACCGCTGCGGAAGCTAATGTGGTTTGTACCTCGCGGTCGCAGAGAATCTTTGCATCGCACCACAAGCTGTGGTCACAGGTAGTAACCCCGTCCGTACCGTTGTCGGTCTTGAGGGTCAGTGTTTTGGCGCCCTCCGGAATGTCGATATTGACAAAGACCTGGGCAGCCTGTCCGGAAAGGTCGTCGATGTGATATTTTTGTTCGCCGTCAACTTCTACAGTGAAACCACAGTTGCCATAGATGCCATCGTAAACAGAATCCGCTTGAACGCCTATGTAGGCCTGAAATGTTTTTGCACCCTGGGCTGAGATGTCATAAACCAGCTCCGATGCTGCATGGGCACAGAGCCCCTTTTCGTACTCAACGATGTCTAAGTTTTCATCGAGCAGGCGTAGCGGCTTATTGTCGATGTCCTGATCTACCCCCAAGCTACCGAAGCCAACCTTTGTCTTGGTCGGTTTCATGTCGCTCAAATAAAGCGCAATGTCGCCTTCTTCCTCTTGCACAACAGCCGTGATTGCCTGGCGGGCGGCAGGAACAGCCTGAGCCGCCTGTGCGGCAAATACCGGTGTTGCGCCGGCAGCCGCCATCTGTAGCGCGAGTGCTACAGCAATAAAAGATTGCACGGTCTTTCTCTTCATAATTTTCTCCATCCTTTTCTCTACCATTGTGGGTTTCTCCTCCATTTGGAAGGAACTGGGACCTCCTTTCCGAACCGACGTCCTTCCCTAAAATAATGATAAAAATAACTTGAAACGGCTTAATCAATATCTTTCTAAAGCTACATTTTAAAAATATTCTATTTAAAATGCATAAAAACGAATCACGATTTAGCCGTTTGTTGTCGCTATAGTATCACGAACTCTGTCTAAAATCAATATCTAAAAAGATGATGAGACAATCGTATATATTTTTGAAACAATTTTCCATATAATATGAGGAATTCTGGATTGCCTTTACACACCCGGACCTTTCCAGTATAATGGGGAAAGGTTGGCCGAGAGGCATTAAGGAGAAAGGTGGGATACCATGGGCTTGAGTTATCAAGAGGAATTTGAAGAGATTTTCCGCAGTAAAGTTACCCGGGAAGGCAGCGCGGCCTTTTTGGAATGGCTCTCCAAGACGGACTTTTTTACCGCGCCGGCAAGTACAAAATTTCACTGTGCCTGTCCAAGCGGCCTGGTACAGCACAGTATCAGTGTGTACCGCACTATGGTGGAGCGGTATTTCGACCCTGAAACGGACAGCGAAGAAAGCTTTGCTATCTGTGGCCTGCTGCATGATGTCTGTAAAGCGCAGTTTTATAAGGAAGGCACCCGCAATGTCAAAAATGAACAGTCCGGGGCCTGGGAGAAAAAGCCATATTATATGATTGAGGACAGTTTTCCCTACGGACATGGGGAAAAGTCCGTGTTCCTGATCGAGCGCTTTTTGCGCTTGAAAACCAGCGAAGCGATTGCGATCCGTTGGCATATGGGCGGCTTTGACGATGCGGCGCGCGGCGGGAGTTTTGCCATCAGCCAGGCGTACGACCGCTATCCGCTGGCGGTAAAGCTGCATTTGGCCGATTTGGAGAGCACCTACCTGCGTGAGAAGGGTACCTCCGTGGTGCGCGCACAGCGATAATTACAGGGGGAGAATGGAATGCCGGACATTTTGGTGGTTGACGATGAACAAGAGATTGCCGACCTGGTGGAGCTCTATTTAAAGAACGAGGGTTATACTCTATATAAATGTTATGACGGAACGCAGGCATTGGAACAGATCGAAATGCGCCCCTTCGATCTGGCGATTTTGGACGTTATGCTCCCGGAAACCAGCGGATTTGCGCTTTGCCGCAAAATTCGTGAGAAGTACACGTATCCAGTCATTATGTTGACGGCGCGCACCGAGGATATGGATAAGATCACAGGGCTGACCATCGGTGCTGATGACTATGTGACAAAACCGTTCAATCCTTTGGAGCTGGTGGCGCGGGTCAAGGCGCAACTGCGCCGGTCGACTCGTTACAATGCAGGAGCCGCTCCAGAGTCACATGTGATCGACTTTTCCGGCTTGGAGATCAACCGGGATACCCACGAGTGCCGGCTGTACGATCAACCGGTCGATCTGACGCCGACAGAATTCTCCCTGCTGTGGATGCTCTGCCAGAATCGGGGGAAGGTGCTGTCCTCAGAGGAGCTTTTTGAAGGGGTTTGGGGAGAAAAATATCTGGATTCCAACAACACGGTGATGGTGCATATCCGGCGCCTGCGTGAAAAGCTACATGAGCCTGCACGCAACCCGAAGTTCATCAAGACGGTCTGGGGGGTGGGGTATAAAATTGAAGGATAGATACACACGCCTGAAAGTTAAGATGGTGCTAGAACTGGCAGGTATCACGTTGATGACCGCTGTTCTGGGGATTGTCCTGATGTATGTTGTGGTGGACGGCATCTTTCAAGCTCCCTTTGCCGATATTTTTGTCGGTTTCTGTCAGAACTTCTTTGGAATCAGCGAAGAGTTTGCCGTTTCCCTCTACCAAAATATTTTTCAGCAGAATAAATTCTTTTTTATGGTACTTGGGTTTCTATTTCTGCTGTTGATTGCGGTTTATCTAGCGATGTCGCGAATCAGCCGGTATATGAACCTCATCAGTGAGGGGGTGGACAAGGTGCTGGAGGATACGGGAACATCGATCTCACTGCCGTCGGAGTTAAAACCCATGGAGGACCGGCTGAACACTCTCCGGGACCGGTTACGGCGGCGGGAGTACGAGGCGAAGGAGGCAGAACAGCGCAAGAACGACCTGGTAGTCTATTTGGCGCACGACCTCAAAACCCCTTTGACCTCTGTGATTGGTTATTTGAGCCTCTTAAACGAGGAAAAAGAAATCTCTCCAGTTCTGCGCGATAAATATACGAACATTGCCTTGGACAAAGCCGTAAGGTTGGAAGGTTTGATCGATGAATTTTTTGAGATTACGAGGTTTAATCTTCAAGGGATTGAATTGGAACGGTCGCGGATCAATTTGACGCGATTGTTGTGCCAACTCGCGGATGAGTTCTACCCGGTGTTCTCCGAGGAACGTCTTACCTGTAAGCTGCATATTCCACAGGGGTTGGAAGTTCAAGGGGATGCGGACAAGCTGGCTCGCGTATTCGACAATCTTCTCCGCAATGCGGTTCACTATAGCCCGGAGGGAGCAGAGCTTACGGTGGCTGCGCGCCGGAACGGACCCCAAGTGGAGATCCTTTTCCGCAATACCGGTACACGGATACCACCGCAACAGCTGGAGCGGATTTTTGAGAAGTTTTACCGGCTTGACTCTGCTCGTTCCAGCCGAACCGGTGGGGCGGGGCTCGGATTGGCAATTGCCAAAGAGATTGTAGAGCTGCACGGAGGGAATATTGTTGCATCCAGTGACGACCAGTATACGGAGTTCCGCGTCACACTCCCGGCTGTGCCGGAAATAACCATACAAGAGAAGGAGTAAATATCATATGAAAAATCGAATTGTTGGGAAGGCTACGGCGGCGTTTTTGCTCGCCTTGGTGCTTCTTTTTTCCATGGTGGGTTGCGGCCCACAGGTACAGAATGTCACAGAGCCCTCCAACTCTGTAGAATCGTCGGAACCCGCCAGCAGCGCAGAATCCGCTTCCTCTGAGGAGCAGGATCTGCCAGTGGGGGTGATTGCAGAAACAGAGGACACCATCACTTACGACGACATGCTGGCAGGGGAGGTCACCATTCAGAAGCGCCCACAGCGCGTGGTGGTCATGCTCAATGCGGTCATGGAACTGTGGTATATGGCGGGAGGAACAGCCGTCGCCCGCATCGAGGGGGAGGACAATATCCCGGAAGAGGCGAAGGAGCTGCCGACCATTGGAACGATGAGTACGCCAAGTGTGGAAAAGATCGTCAGTTATGAGCCAGACCTGGTTATTTTGGTGAATACTTTGACGAAGAACCGGGAGATTCAGCCAGCCTTGCAGGAGGCGGGAATTCCGAATATTTCCGTACGCTATAAGGATTATCAGGATTTCTGCGATCTGTTCGAATTATTCACCCATATCACCGATCAGCCCGAGCGGCTGGAGGCATTGGATGGGATTCAGGCCCAAGTGGATGCAGAGGTTGAAAAGGTACAAGGGCAGCCCCAACAGAAGGTGATGATTCTCTATGCAACGGCCAAGTACGTGAAGGCTGGTGTTCGCGAAAGTGTGATCGGCGATATGCTGGAACGCCTTGGCGCAGTAAACATCATCGATGGAGAGGCGGCAAACGGCCAATCCATGGTTGATTACAGCATGGAGAAGGTATTGGAAAGCAACCCGGATGTTTTGTTTATCCAGATGGCGAACGGCGGAAAAAAGGCGGAACAAAACGCTTTGGATGAGATTCAGAACAATCCCGCTTGGCAGGAAGTACGTGCGGTTCAGGAAGGGCGCGTGTACACGGTGCCGCGAGAGTACTCGACTTTAAAGCCAAATGCCCGTTATCCGGAGGCATTCGCTTACTTCGCAGAAAAGCTCTATGGCGATGCGTCTTGATGGTGGTCACCGGACCGCCGCGCGGCTGACCGCATTGGCGCTGTTGACAGGGCTCTGTGTTTTGGCATTTTTCCTCAGCGTTGGCGCGGGTGCAGTGAATCTATCCCTCACTGAGGTGGGGCGCGCCCTGTTTGTGGATACGAGCGGCGTACAAAGACAGATTGTTTTTAACTTACGCCTTCCCCGGGCACTGGCAGGGGCGATGGTCGGGGCTTGCTTGGCGGTATCCGGTGTATTGTTGCAGGCGGTGATGCGCAATCCGCTCGCTTCGCCCAGTGTGATCGGCGTTTCTTCCGGGGCTGGATTTTTTGGAATGCTGGCAATGGTGCTGTTTCCCGGCAATCTCTACACGGTTTTGCCGCCAGCCGCTTTTTTGGGAGGGCTGGCCACCACGCTGGCGATCTATCTGCTGGCATGGCGCAATGGAATCAATCCGACGCGGATGATCTTGGCCGGGGTAGCGACCTCCACTTTTCTGCGTGCAGGGGTGGACGCCCTGATGGTCTTTTTCCCGGATGAACTGACCGGGTTTGTCAGTTTTTCCGTGGGAGGGCTTTCCGGTGTGACCTGGAGGCACGTCTGGATGCTGCTTCCCTATGCGGCCGTTGGATTGGCGCTTGCGGCGCTTCTTTCCCAGCAATTGAATGTGCTGCTGTTGGGAGATGAGGCGGCCACTGGTTTGGGACTGCACGTGGAGCGGACGCGGGTGTTGGCGATTGCGGTATCTGCACTTCTGGCGGCGGCGGCGGTCAGTGTAGCGGGGCTGTTGAGTTTCGTCGGATTGATTGCTCCCCATCTCATTCGGATGTTGATCGGGACGGACGAGCGTTACCTTGTACCTGGCGCGGCCTTAGGCGGCGCGACGCTTGTCATGCTGTGCGATACGTTGGGGCGCGTGCTTGTCCCCCCGATCGAAGTGCCGGTGGGCATCATCCTCGCCATCCTGGGCGCACCATTTTTCCTGTATGTTTTGAGGGGGAGGTCGAAACACGATGTTGCAGGCAAAAAATATTACCATCAAATACGGCGCAAAAACCGTCCTTGAAAACGTCTCTCTCGACTTTGCAGAAGGTTCTCTCACAGCGATCATCGGGCGAAACGGTTGTGGAAAATCGACCCTGCTCAAAACCATGTCGCGCAGTCTATTCCCTTTAGAGGGAGATGTGTTGCTCGATGGACAATCCATTTTCCGTCAGAATACCAAAAAATTGGCCCAACGATTGGCGATCTTGTCGCAAGGGGTGCGTTCGCCTGAGGATTACACGGTACGCCGTCTGGTGTGTTGTGGCCGTTATCCCTATGCAGGGTTTGGAGGCAGATTGACACAAAAGGACTTTGACGTGGTGGACCGTGCCGTCGCGGATGTGAATATTGTACATTTATGCGATCGTCCTGTGGAGACGCTCTCCGGTGGAGAACGTCAACGCGCCTGGATCGCCATGCTTTTGGCTCAAGAGCCAGAAATCATGCTGCTGGACGAGCCTACCACCTTTTTGGACATCGGCTGCCAATATGAGATTTTGCGGCTGGTGCGCCGCCTAAATCGGGAGAAGGGGATCACTACGGTGATGGTGCTGCACGATCTCAATCAGGCAGCGCGTTATGCAGACCGCATTGTCGTGATGCAGGATCATCGGGTGTTTGCAGACGGTTTACCGGAAGATATCCTTACCGAAGAGCTGATTGCTTCGGTATTTGGAGTGCAAGCACGCGTCCTGAGAGACGATGTGACCGGTACCCCCTACTACATTCCGATGGAGAGCGAATCAGATTGAAGCATTTTAAAGAAAAGCCTTTGGCGCATCCTCTCTATCAAGGGAATCGGATTCTGGACAATAGAGAACCATAAAAGCGACATACAAAAATGCCCATGGTATATTCCATGGGCATTTTTGATTTTTTTTGTGGGAGGACTTGACAATTCCAAAAAATAGCTGTACTATTGTATTAGGTCGTTAGTACAATAGTACAATGGAGGTGAAGAAATGGGATGGAACTTAAAATCAGACCGGCCGATCTATGCACAGCTGATCGAACAGATTGAGTTGATGATTGTATCCGGATTGTATCCGCCGGGCGCAAAGCTGCCCTCTGTGCGAGATCTGGCCGCAGATGCAGCGGTGAACCCAAATACCATGCAGCGTGCGCTTTCACAACTGGAAGCGGATGGGCTTTTGTACACACAGCGGACCAGTGGACGATATGTGACGGAGGATGTGGAAAGAATTATGCAGACAAAACGAAGCCTTGCCACGGGGTTGGTAAAAGAATTTTTGGAAAGTATGGGACACCTCGGCTTTGACCGGCAGCAAACCATCGAGCTATTGCAATCACTGGGGGATTCAAAGCGCGACAGCGCCTGACTTTGGTATAGAAAGAGGGAAATCGGTATGAAAAGGATCGGAACAGTCGCCTTGTCATTTTTGGCTGTTGGCTGTCTGTTGAATGGATGTGCCTTGGGAGATGCTGCACAGATGGATGGAGCGGTACAGAACAGCGATTTTGCGAAGGCGCAGGAGATTACCGCAGTTCGGGTTGGGGAGGACGTCCCCGTCTATACCGCAACAGAGAAGGAACACATTGAAACCTTCGTAGAACAGTTGCAAATCGATGAGTGGAAGATTGGGACTCTCCCAGAGGACGCCGAAGCAAGTGTGGTCTATTCCTTTCAGCAGGAGAAGACCGTTCTATTTGGGGAATCGAGCACGGACGGCAGTATGGATGAACTTTTGAAATTTACCGTCTATGTGGACGCTCCATACCTTTCGTTGGAAGTTCTTGGACAGTCCCTGCATTTTCAGATTCCTGAAGATGCAGCCAACTATTTAAATCATCCGGAAGAGATCGAATCGATCGGCTCCGGCGTGTAAAGATACAAAGAACCGCCCCGGAGTTTTGCCGGAGGCAAGGAGGAATGATTGATGGAAAACATTTTAGAGTGCCGCGGACTAATCAAGTTCTTTCCGAACTGCTTGGCGCTCAATAACGTCGACCTGACCGTACCAAAGGGACGGATTGTCGGCCTGTTGGGTCCAAACGGCAGCGGAAAAAGCACCCTGATTAAGCTGGCAAACGGCTTGCTGACCCCTACGCAGGGCACCATCTTGGTGGATGGAAAAGCGCCGGGCATTGAGACCAAAAAGATCGTCTCTTATTTGCCGGAACGTACCTATCTGACTGAGTGGATGACGGTACAGGACATGTTGGATTTGTTCAACGACTTTTATGCCGATTTCAATATGGAAAAGGCGCGCGATATGTTAGCGCGGTTAAATATCCAGACCAAATCCAGAATTAAGACCATGAGCAAAGGGACCAAGGAAAAGGTGCAGCTGATCTTGGTGATGAGCCGGGAAGCGCAGCTGTATTTGCTTGACGAGCCGATCGGCGGAGTTGACCCCGCAGCACGCGATTATATCCTGAATACGATTATCGGAAATTACAATGAAAACGCCACGGTTCTGATCTCCACTCACTTGATTTCAGATGTGGAGCAGATCCTGGATGACGTCATTTTTATCAATCAGGGAAGCGTCGTTTTAACTTCTTCGGTGGACGACATCCGTGAAAAACAGGATAAGAGCGTAGACGCGCTGTTCCGGGAGGTGTTCAGATGTTAGGAAAACTGATTAAATATGAGTTCAAAGGGACGGCCCGCCTGTATTTGCCGTTCTTTGCCCTCCTGATTCTTTTGACAGTAGTAAACCGCCTCTCCTTGCAGTTTGGCCTTGGCAATTCTGAGTTTCTGGAGATTCCAGCGGTCATCTCGATGATGCTCTACATTGTTGCGGTCGTTGCAGTCTTTGTGATTGCCATGGTGGCGACGATTCAGCGTTTTTATAAGAATTTTATGACGGATGAGGGCTATTTGATGTTTACCCTGCCGGTCTCGCAGGACGGATTGATCCTCAGCAAACTGATCGTTGCAACGATCTGGAACATTTTTAGCGTCCTTATCGCAATGGTTTCCCTCTTTTTCCTGTTGATTGACGGGGACATTTGGAGCGCCATGATCGAAGTGCTGTGGCGACTTCCGTCCCTGGCGGCAGCGAATGGGATCAACCTGTTTTCGATCTGTGCGGTGATTCTGCTGGCGATGTTGACCAGTCTGGTAGCGGGGATTCTACAGATTTATGCCTCGATAGTGATCGGCTGTATGAGTTCCCGTCATAAGCTGATCCTCGGACTCGGCGTGTACTTGGGGTTCAACGTTGTGATGCAGACGGCTTCCCTTGTGATGTTGCCCTTCATCACAAACTGGTTTACCGCGATCACGGAGCAGGGTGGGTCTCCCACTCCGGTACAGGTTGCGGATTTCTTCCAGGGGACAATGCTTTATGGGATAGGGTTTTCGTTGGTGTTTGGCGCAGTATTTTATGTGATTACCCGCCTGATGCTCAAAAAGAAACTCAACCTGGAATAAGCAGAAATTTTTCAGCGTTATCAATACGGCCAGCAAAGGAGGATGACCATGGGCCCCCCATATGCCAGACAATACCTGTTGAATTTTGCGCGGTTGATTGTTACGACTGGTTTGACAATCGGATTATTTGGGGCCGCGGTAATTCTTCTGGCTGGCCGCCTTCCTGGGTTACTCGGCAAGTTCCTGTTTGTAATAGCGGCCTTGTCGCCTGTTTTGATCTGTGTATGGGGGTTTGAGAAAAAGCCCCTACAGGCGGTGGGGCTGACGGCACGGCGGATAGACATCGGTTACTTTTTCTTTGGGATGCTTTGGGCAGCCGCTTGGATGGTGGTTGTCCTTTGGTTGGTCGGCCTTTCGACAGGCCGGAATGATTTTTTTGTCGCCCTACGCCAGAGTGCGAGCGGTTCCCGGCTTGTCCATTATCTGCTATTGGGCTTCTGCGAAGAGTTGTTTTTCCGCGGATACCTGTTTCAGAACCTGTTCTGCGAGTGGCCCTTTTGGAGGAGGAGCCTGCTCTCCGCGGCGATTGTGTTGGTGTTCCACAGCTTGGGCGCCTATGAAAAAAATGCTCTGCTACTCTTTGCTTTTCTGTTCGGCCTTTTAGCGAATTACCTCGTTCATTGCACCGGGAGTATTTGGATGGGAGTCGGATTGCATGGAATGTGGAATTTTTTGACCGTATCCTGCTTTTTGGATCAGGGCACTGGGAAAATCGCCATGCCCCTATTTCCTTTTCTTCTCCTGCTGTTCTTTCCGCTGTTCCGCCTGTTGTTTCACCGGGATAAACGGCATGTTCAGAGGGCGTGATCTTACCCTTGCGTTTTTGCTATATATGGAATATACTGAGGTTGGTACATGGGGGACGGCACCCATCACAAAAAACAGGGCATGTACATTTCCCAAACGGAGAGGGGACGATACCCATCGAACGGACCATTGTCGTGGAGGACGGATGGGGGAATCGCTGTGAATCCACCTATCCGCGCCGGGCGAAACAATTGGTAAAAAAGGGCAGGGCATGCTTTGTCGGCCCGGACCGGATCCGCCTTGCGTGTCCGCCAGTAAAACAGTTGGAGGATATAGCTATGAGCGATCGGCAAATTTCTGCAAAGGAAATTTTGGAACGCATCGACCGTATACTAAGCGATACCGCTTATTTAAAGGACGCTTTTACCACAATTGAAAAGATTCCGCAGGGGGGCGACGATACAGAGGCCGCCCGGCTGAAGGCCGAAGCGGTGGAACGGATTGTTCAATCCCGCGAAGAAACCCATCGCCAGGCGCTTCGCTTGCTGGAGGCGCTCGCTTGGGAGACCGACGAGGACGAAGACGATGAAAGCGAGTACGAAGCGGAAGCATAAACCGTGGAAAAAGAGCGGTCGCTTTTGATGAACGTTGGCCAAGGATGAACCGAATAAACGGACTTGTGGCCTAAGAAACCGATTGCGACAAGGACGGGCAAGAAGCTGTGGCTTCTTGCCCGTTTTTTGCGCTTTTGGGAAGACACAGGGGTTCTCCCCTCCTAGCCTACGATGCATAACCTGCTATATGACCTGCCTTCGTTAGAAATGCCCTCTGTTATAACCGCCCCTTATGATTCTCTTGACATTTTTCTAAAGCTATTTTTGTGGCTTTGGCTATATTGGTTATGACCCGGAGTTGTGTGGTCGAACAGCTTTCCAATGCTTGCCCCCATTCGTTTAAGGATGCTTTACGCGACGAAGGGATTAAATAACAGGTCGTCTGTTGGGGTCTCAAGGATTTTTACAAGTTTGGCAAAGATAGGTAAACTTAGCTACGTATTTCCGGTCTCAATATGGCCCATATGCGTAACAGAAATCCCGATTTGTTCCGCCAATTGCTCTTGTGATAGCCCTATATTTTCGAATCCGTGGCCCAATCTGATAACATCCATAAAAATCACCGAATGAGTTTATTTATACTCAAATTGTATAGGCAGATATGATATATAGAGAAATAAACTGTAAAGGCTATTCTATGCTTATCTTATACAGTTAATATAATGCGGGTGGAAAAACGGAAACAGGGAGACGCGATGGACAAAATGTGAATTTGTAAAACCTGTGGGGTAGAAATTGCTGCAAGTACAAAGAGTTGCCCATCTATTTCCGAATCCGTTGCCCAATCTGATAACATCCATAAAAACCACCGAATGAGTTTATTTATACTCAAATTGTATAGGCAGATATGATATATAGAGAAATAAACTGTAAAGGCTATTCTATGCTTATCTTATACAGTTAATATAATGCGGGTGGAAAAACGGAAAGAGGGCGACGCGATGGATAAAATGTGAATTTGTAAAACCTGTGGGGTAGAAATTGCTGCAAGTGCAAAGAGTTGCCTATCTTGTGGAGCCAAGAATAAGCCGCCTGTTTACAAAAGAATATGGTTTTGGCTTTTCGTTGCGCTTGTTGTCATTCCAGTGGTTGGCGGGATTGTAGGAATGGGAGGGGACACAAATAGCGCCAATCTTTCAGATGAAACCGTATCTTCAACCGAAAAGGTCGTGTCAACGAAGAGTTCGGTGTTTGATGGCGATTGCGGGATGGTTGCCTCCGCTGAAATGGGTCCATCGTCAATCGGGTATCCAGAATGGACGATTTCCATAACGAACACAACGGAACAGGAAATATCGGCAATTCCGTTCTATGCCGTTCCCTGCGGTGTATATGGGGATGAAATTGCAGGATGGACAAGCCAAAATAAACTGTATACAGATACGGCGATCGGGGCAGGCAAATCGGATTCGATCCGTTACCAATTTATGGAAGATAGCGTGAAAACCTTAAAATTGTATGTTTATAGCGTTTACTTTGCTGATGGAACCGTATGGGGCGATCAAGACGCTACAAAACCCACGATTCTGAACAATGGAGCAGCCATTGAAGTACCTGGGCAATCGTAATCAAAAGGAGGCCGCCGCAGATTTCAAAATCTGCGGCGGCCTCCTTTTCCATCTCTATTCTGTTACAAAACCGGCGTCTTTAATGGATGTATCTTTCCAGGCATTTCCTTTGGAGAGGATGGGGGAAATGATGAAATCTCGCATAAATTCTCTTGTCAGAAAAACGTTGGAATGTTATAATATAACCAAAATTGCACGGTCTATATTTTTTTGTCCTTTGCATCATTGCCGTGTGAAACAAGCAGCAGGGGAGCACCCCAGGAGGAAATGAGAGTATGGAAATAACAGTGTGTATCGGCAGTTCCTGCCACCTGAAAGGTTCCCGCGACGTCATCAGTATCTTTCAGCGTCTGGTTTCGATGAATCATCTGGAAGATAAGATTGACTTAAAGGGTTCCTTCTGTATGGGAGAGTGCACCAACAACGGCGTCTGCGTCTGTTTGGACGGGGAACGCTTTAAGGTCACCCCGCTTGAAACGGAGGCCTTTTTTAACCGAGAGGTTATGAAACGCTTGGAGAAGTAACGCGCTCCAGAGAGTATCAATGGGGAATCCCCCTAAGTATTAGGATAGGTGATGACAAATGAGTATTATTGGCTTAAAGAAAGCGAACTGCAAGAACTGCTATAAATGTGTCAAGGTTTGCCCTGTGAAATCGATCAAAGTGGAAAACGAACAAGCCAAAATCATCGACCGCGACTGCATCCTTTGTGGAACCTGTTTGGAGCAGTGCCCGCAGAATGCAAAAACGGTGGTAAGCGATGTGGCGTTGGTCAAAGAAATGCTCAAGAGCGGGGAGAGGGTCATCCTTTCGATTGCCCCCTCGTATTATGGATGCTTTGATTTTGACGATGTGCATCAATTTGCAGGCGCCCTCAAGGAGCTCGGCTTCTATGGCGTTTCAGAAACAGCGGAGGGCGCAGCTTATGTGACAGCGGAATACCATCGGATTATGCAGGAAAACAGCATGAAGAACATCATCTCCACCTGCTGTCCCTCGGTAAACCGTCTGATCGAACTGTACTACCCGTCGTTGGTGGATCAGATGGCTCCGGTCGTCTCCCCTATGATCGCGCATGGGCGTCTGCTCAAGCAGAGCTATGGTCCTGGGACGCGTGTGGTCTTTGCAGGTCCCTGTATTGCGAAGAAAGACGAAGCAGCAGACATCCGCCACAACAATGAAATTGATGCGGTGTTGACGTTTGAAGAGCTCAATGCTTGGCTAAAGGAAGAGCACATCTCCTTTGCAAAGGCGGAACCGGCGACATTCCTCAATCCGAGTTCGAAGATCCTGCGTATGTACCCGATCGAAGAGGGAATTCTCGCTTCCTTGCGGTCCAGGGGCGACATCGGCGATTGGAAGCTCTTGTCGGTTTCCGGTTCCGGCGCCTGTATCGACCTTTGCCGGGCGATGGAGCGCGGGGAGCTCGACCATTGCTTTATTGAGATCAATATGTGCCGCGACGGCTGTGTCAATGGCCCTGGTTCTGGAACGGATACCGTCTCCCGCTTTGCTTCCCGCGTGAGGATTCGGGACTATGCCTATGAGGATGCAGATTCCTATCCGAACCTGCCGGAGAAAATCCCAATGGCAATGCAGTTTGTCGATCGTTCCAACAAGGAGGATATTCCGGACGAGGAGACGATTCGCGCGATTCTGGCAAAGATCGGCAAGAATGGCCCCGAGGACGAACTCAACTGTGGTTCCTGTGGTTACCCCACCTGCCGTGCCAAGGCGATTGCTGTCTACCAAGGCAAGGCGGAACTACATATGTGCATCCCTTATATGAAGGAGCGCGCGGAGTCCTTGAGCAACTGCGTCCTGACGGAAACCCCGAATATCACCATCATTGTGGACAGCGATTTGAATATTATTGAATTTAATGCTGCGGCGGAGCGCGCCTTCCATATTACCCGCCACGAGGCATTGCAGAAGTGCATCTATGAGTTGATTGACAGCTCGGACTTCCAGTTTGTCTTTGATAGTAAGCAGTCCATCACGGATAAGAAGGTGCACTACAAAGAATATGGCATCACGATGGAACAGACCATCGTGTATATTGCGAAGGAAAATATCGCAATGGGCATCTTTAAGGATATTACCAAGGAAGAAGCCAGCATTGAGAATCAGTATAAACTGCGTGCGGAGACGATGGAGATGGCCCAGAAGGTCATTGATAAGCAAATGGTTGCGGCACAGCAGATTGCAAGTCTGTTGGGTGAAACCACAGCGGAGACGAAGGCAACGCTGACCAAGCTGAAAAATATGATCGTGTTCGACGAGGACTGAGTGCCTCCGATGCGGAATTTATGCTGTAAAGGAATGATTCGATGAAAATGCATGTGGATGCCGCATATCGGAGCCTCAACAAATATGGGGAAGAGCTTTGCGGCGATAAGGTTAAGATCATACGAGCGCCTGATTCCACCATTGCGGTGCTGGCGGACGGCCTGGGCAGCGGTGTCAAGGCCAATATTCTTTCGACGCTCTCCAGCACCATTGTGTCAACCATGCTGCACGAGGGTTCCACCATCGCTGAGGTAGTGGAAACCATCGCAAAGACACTGCCGGTGTGCAGTGTGCGAAAGTTGGCGTACTCAACTTTCAGCGTTTTGCAGATTTTTGACGACGGAACCGCACACTTGGTGGAATTTGACAACCCGCCGTGTATCTTTGTGCGCAATGGCAAAGTGATGGACTTGGAATCGCGCAGCGAGTTGAAGGAGTACGGCGGCAAGCAAATTTCAGAGTGTACCTTTTCTGTGCGGCCGGGCGACGTCCTTGCGTTGGTCAGCGACGGTGTGATTTATGCCGGCGTGGGCCAGGCTTTGAATTTTGGTTGGAACTGGGACAATGTATCGTCCTGGTTGGCCAAGACGACTTTGAAGGAAAATTCTGCGCCCCGTTTGGCGGTTTCCCTTTCGGAGGCCGTGCGCGAACTGTATCTCGACAAGCCGGGCGATGATTCGACGGATCTGATTATTCGTATTTCGCCCAAGAGTGTAGTGAATATGCTTTCTGGTCCGCCAGTCAACAAAGAGGATGACAACCGTATGGTGCACGATTTTATCACCTCCTATGGGAAAAAGGTGGTTTGCGGCGGCACCAGTGCCAATATTGTGGCGCGTGTCCTCAATCGCAAAATCGAAACTTCCATCAATTATGTTGACCCGACGATTCCGCCTACGGGCAAGATCGAAGGAGTGGACCTTGTGACCGAAGGCGTGCTCACACTGAGCCGCACGGTCGATATTTTGCGTGACTATCTGAATAAGGAGGCCGACTCGTTCTATTTCCATCGGTTGGACGAAGAGAACGGCGCTTCTATGATTGCAAAGATGCTTCTGGAAGAGTGCACGGACCTGCGCGTTTTCATCGGAAAAGCGATCAATCCGGCGCATCAGAATCCAGGGCTTCCGTCAGACCTCAGTATTAAAATGAAACTGATCGACGAACTGTGTGATCTCGTCAAGAAACTGGGGAAGAACGTCGAAAAAGTTTATTATTAATCACGAAATTAAGGTTACCCCTTGTCAGGACAGGAGAAATGATTTAAGATGATAAAAAAGGATTGTTAAAAAAAAGGCAAAGTGTCGAAAGGTATGGATTCGGCGTCCCTCTGTGGAGCCTTATTTTTACAATCTTTTTTAGACGAAGGAAGAATGGATGCCTCTTGACCTGCGGAGGGACCAGGACGTAGGATGAATGCCGTCAGCTTGTCCCCCTATGTCTACTTTGTATTGTTTATCAATGCAAAATGAGGGAGCAGGTGCAATTTCGAAAAGCGAGGATAGAATCATGCAATACGATAATGACGCGAAACAACTGAAATATCAAGTGCTCACAAAGGTAGCAAAATATACCTTTGATGGAACATTGGATAAGCATATCCAGGAGATTCCGTATGACATTATCCCCGGCCCAGTGCCAACCTTCCGGTGCTGTATTTACCGCGAACGCGAGATCATTCGCGAACGCATCACCTCTGCACAGGGAGTGAGCCTTCCGGGGCAGGACGATCGAGGGATTGTCGGCGTGTTGCCGGCAGCTTGCGAAGGCTGCCCGATCAGCCGTTTTACCGTGACAGACAACTGTCAGAAATGTTTGGCGAAAAAGTGCCAGGCGGCCTGCCCGTTTGGCGCGATTTCCATCACAGGTAAAGGCGCATATATCGACCCGGCCAAATGTAAAGAATGCGGCCGCTGCGCAGCGGCCTGTCCGTACAATGCCATTTCGGACACCATGCGTCCCTGCATCCGCGCTTGCCCGGTCAATGCGATCAGCAAGGACGACTACAATCGTGCTTCTATCGATTACAGCCGTTGTATCAGCTGCGGCGCCTGTGTGGTTGGATGCCCGTTTGGTGCGATTACAGACCGTTCAAACATCGTTGCGGTGATTGAAGCGATCAAGAGCGACGACCCGGTCATTGCAACATTTGCTCCGGCTATTGAAGGTCACTTTGGAGATGCGAATGTCGGCCAGCTCAAGGCGGCAATCCGTAAATTGGGCTTTACGGATGTTGTCGAAGTTTCCTTGGGTGCGGACGCAACCGCATGGCATGAGGCCCAGGAACTCAAGGAGGCGGTCGAGTCCCACAGAAAGATGACCACTTCCTGCTGCCCGGCCTTTGTGGAAATGATTGAGAAGCATTTCCCGAAGTTAATTCCCAATATTTCGACGACGGGTTCGCCGATGACATTGGTTTCCCGTTACATTAAAGCGAACAACCCGAATGCAAAGGTGGTCTTTATTGGACCATGTATTGCAAAGAAGCTCGAGGCCAAAAAGGTCGAGGATACGGCAGACTATGTGATTACCTTTGAGGAGCTTGCGGCGCTCTTTGAAGCAAAGGCCATCAATGTTCATGACGCTGCTGAAAATGAGCAGGACGGCAGCCGCTTGGGCAAGGGCTTTGCGCAGAGCGGTGGTGTTTCTGCATCTGTAGCCGCGGTTCTGGATGATGAAAACTTTGAGCTGCCGTTCTCCTGCGTCAAGTGCAATGGCGCGAAGGAGTGCAAGAAGACCTTGATGATTTTGAACGCCAACCGCCTCCAGGAGGACATCGTGGAAGGTATGGCATGCGAGGGCGGCTGTATTGCAGGCCCTGGCGGCGTAGAGACGATGCAGAAGCTCCTAAAGAATCGTACAAAGTTGTTGGCGACAGCGGATAAGCGCGGGATTAAAGAGAATATTGAAGAAATTCACGACTTCTCTAAGATCAATATGGTTGTCCCGCACAATGTTTGAGTTTGTACCAGCAGGATTCTTAGGTTAGAAAGATTGCGGTTGAATAGAAGGATGCCTGTATGATCGGGCATCCCTTGGGGTAAATTGAGGATAGGGGCGCTTGCGCCCATGGATCAGGGGCGTGGATCACGCCCCTGATCTTTTATAGACGTGTGCCTGTTTGGGGTGTGCGGTTGGGGAAAGGAGGCTGTGCTTTGGACGCAGTCACAGCGGTACAGCTTACAAAGACATATGGGAAGATTCAAGCTGTGGATCATTTGAACCTCTGTGTTCCACAAGGGGGAGTGTTTGGCCTATTGGGGGCAAAGGGAGCGGGAAAAACAACAGTTATCCGGATGCTCTGCGGTTTAACAAAGCCGACCAGTGGAGAATGTAGGGTGCTGGGGCGCTCTCCGGCGGAGGACCCAGCGGGTGTTCACGCGATTTGCGGTGTAATGTTAGGAAATGCCAAGCTGTATGCCCATTTGTCGGGTCAGCAAAATCTACTGTTTTTTGCACAGGCGGCCGGCATGGGAGAAAAGGCTGCGGCGCGCCGTGTCTCAGAATTGATGAAAGATTTAGAGCTGTGGGAGGTACGGGAACTGCCTGCTTCCAACTATTCCACTGGAATGTTACAAAAGCTCTCTTTAGCCCGTGCCTTAATCAATTATCCCAGTGTCCTTTTACTGGATGAACCCACAAATGGTTTGGATTATGAAGCTGCACATGCGTTGAATACGCTGGTGAGCAAATTTGCTGCGCGTGAGGATACCACGGTGGTGTTATGCACATCAAAGATGCACTATGCACAGAGTATCTGTACAGAATTTGGTATATTGGACCACGGAGAATGGCTTGCTTCCGGCGATTTTCAGACGCTTCGGGAAATGTCTGGATGCCGGGCACACGCAGAGTTCCGTCTGTGTGGGGGACAAGATTTAGAGGGTTTTCAGCTGGATGAGACTTCGGTCTCTGGCTTGGTGGAGCACAACGGCTGGTGGCGTGCAGAGTTGCGCGACGAAGAGGAAATGCCTGGACTACTGCGGCGGATTGTGGAGAATGGCTGCGACATTTTGGAGGCCCGGTTGGTTCAGCCGACCATAGAAGACATCTATAAAAGGATCTTAGAGCAGCATCCGAGAAAGGCAGGGGAACAGAATGTTTACACCGGCTGAACACGCATTGATTAAAAAAGATTTTTTGGAGATATGGAGCTCCAAAATGGCACGAGCTACTTTGATTGCAGTACCGATCGGCCTGGTAATCGTAGTACCAGCGCTTTTCCTTGGAGCCGTTTGTCTGGTGCCGCTGGAACAAGCGCCCGGAATACAGGAAATGCTCTCCATTCTACCGCCAAAGCTAGAGGGATATACTGCACAGCAGGGGCTTTTCGATCTCTTGACCAATACATTGTTTTCACTCTTCTTTTTGATGATTCCCTTAATGGCCTCTGCTGTATCCGCCTCTTGCATTTTTGTGGGGGAAAAAGAACGCAGTACCATAGAAACCCTTTTGCTTACGCCGTTGAAAGTCCGGCAAATCTTCCGGGCAAAACTGGCGTGCTGCTTATTCCTGTCGTTTGTGACCACGGCAATCGCGTTTGGTGCCTTTACAATTGTGGTTTCCGTGGGAGACATTATGCTGGGGATTCCATTCTTTTTGAATTGGTCGTGGCTGGTGATCATCTTGTTTCTTGCGCCGGGGCTGATGGTGTTTGGCGCTGTATTCATGGTGTTTGAATTCAACCGTATTAACAGCCGGTTGGAGTCCTTCCAAACCATTGCCTATGTGGCATTGCCATTTTTGTTGTTGTATATTGCTCCATTTACCGGCTTGTTCCGGGTGAACGCTTCCGTTTTGCTGGTGGTTTCGGCGATTGTCTGGCTTTGTGACTTGTTCCTATGGATCATAGATATCCGAACCTTTCTGCCGGAAAAATTTCTCGAACAGCCTTTGGAAGATTGAGCCATTGTGCCGCTTGTTTTATGAGGATGAATCGCTTATAATAAGGATGGAAATATTCTCAAAAGAAGTTCATAGAATCAAACCGCTGGCTAAATGGATGGGGTGATCGTGTGCCAGCAGATTTGCATTGTCATACAAAGATGTCCGACGGTTCTGTAGGGATAGACGAGCTGGTTCAGCTGGCTAAACGTTCCGGCCTTTCTGCCATTGCCGTGACGGATCATGACACATTTTCCGGCGCCTTGCGTGCAAAAAGTTATGGGGATCGCATCGGAATGGACGTGTTGCCCGGAGCAGAGTTTTCCTGTATGGACCCAGCTACGGGCCGTAAAGCGCACATTTTGTGCTATGGAAATGTCCGAGTGCATCGCTTGGAGGGATTGTGCAAAAAGATCGGGGAAAGCCGGCGAAAGTCAGTCAGTGTTTCTCTGCAAAAGGTGATGCGCTTATACCCAATTACCATGGAGATGGTGGTGCAGCGGGCCCATGGCAGTAGCAATATTTTTAAACAACACATCATGCATGCGTTGATCGATGCAGGTTATGCGGATTCCTTTTATGGTGCGGTCTATCAGAAACTATTTCGGCCGCGGACTGGCTTTGCCTACTGTAAGACGGAGTATCCAGATGTACATGATGTAATTGCCCAGATTCACGATGCAGGGGGGATTGCCGTCCTGGCCCATCCGGGCGTGTATGATAGCTATGATCTTTTAGAGCAATTGGCACATGACCACGAAATTGAAGGAGTAGAGGTCTGGCATACGCGCAATCGAGAGGGAGAGGAACAGCGTTTCCAACAGATTGCTGCGCACTATCACTTACTTATGACAGGTGGTACGGATTTTCATGGGATGTACAGCAAAGTGATGCATCCCTTGGGGTCTTGTACGACACCGGACGATCAACTCGCCTTATTGAAAAGATGGCGGACGGAATAGGTTCGATATATGAGGAGGCTTTATAGAATGGAGTATCGCTATAAAACGCGCGGTGTATGTTCATCGGAGATTTTGCTCGAGCTTGACGGGGACGTTGTAAAGTCGGCAAAATTTGTCGGCGGATGCAACGGGAACCTCAAAGGAATCGGCGCTTTGATTGCGGGGATGAAGGTGGACGACGTTATTGCACGGTGTAAAGGAATTCGTTGTGGGTTTAAGCCGACGTCCTGTCCCGATCAATTGGCGAACGCCCTGATGCAGGCGAAAGAGCAGCAAAACAAATGAAAGGCTTGTCCTAAGTGGGCAAGAGGAAAAGGGGCTGCGAAAGGCAGCCCCTTTTCGCGCGGGAATTAGCAGCCGCAGCCGCAGTTGTTGTCGCAGCCACAGCCGCAACCACTGTTGTTGCCATAGCCGTAGCCGCTGCCACCGCAGCAGCACAGGAGAATGATGATGAGGATGATGATCCAAGAGCACCCGCAGCCGCCTAAGAAGTTGTTGTTACACATAATTGTTTGCCTCCTTTCGAATTACAGTATAGTATATTGCGCGGGGGCAAAAGGTGTTACAACCAAATTGAGGGAGGAAACGCTCTTTGATAAATAATCCTTTACACAAACGTATATAGATGAAGAACAGGCACAAAAGCCAAGTAAACGCGGCTAGCGTGAAAAGGATGCAAATCCTGTTGATTGGAGGAATACTTATGACACCACATCGCCAGGAAGAAGAAAAGAAGAGAGTACCCACACATGTGCGGGTTGTGGTCGACGTCCATTGTCCTGTGTGCGGGGCCTCATTTGACGACATTGTGCGCAATGGCCGGGCGGGATGTGCGGAATGCTACCACACGTTTTCCGACCGTTTGAAGCCAATGATTGAGCGTATTCATGGAGAAGCCATTCATCGGGGAAAGGCGCCCGGCGCCAATCTGCCACAACCGAGGCAGAGCAGCCAGCTGGTGGTAAAACGCCGCGCTCTGCGGGAAGCGATTGACACGCAAAACTTTGAATACGCCGCCGCCCTTCGCGATCAGATCAAGGCGTTGGAAGAGGGAGGCGACCGCCATGCATAAGTGGTATCAGGAGGTTGGTGAACAGAACGATGTCGTCATCAGCACGCGGGTCCGTCTGGCACGCAGTTTGCCGGGGTATCCGTATCCCAAGCGAATGAATGCCGCGGGACGGCAACAAGTGGAACAGATGGTCTATGAAGCGGTGACAAATGAAAATGCCGCAGTGGGGCACTCGTTTTCTTATCTGCGCATGGACGAAATCGGCCGGACCGACAGCCTTTCTTTGGCAGAGCGGCGGTTGGTGCGTCCGGATTTTCCCGCGGACCGCATCGGAGGAATCTTGGTCACACAGGATGAGGGTCTCTCACTATTAATCAATGATGAGGATCATCTGCGGATTCAAGTGTTCCGGGCTGGGATGGACCTCGAAGGGGCCTATGCAGAAGCAGACCGGCTGGATACCATTCTGGATAAAGCGCTGCATTTTGCATTTGATCCGAAGTTGGGGTATCTGACACAGGACCCAGCCAACCTTGGAACAGGTATGCGGGCTTCCGTTCTGCTGCACCTCCCAGCACTGCATGAGAGTGGTTCCATCGGGCGGATTGCAGCAGGCTTGGCGAAGCTGGGACTGATTTTGGAGGAGGAGCCGTTTGACCCTTCTAGCGAGGAAGAAGAGACCTCACGCTATCTGTTATCCAACCGTTTAACCTTGGGATTGAGTGAAGAGGAGGCCCTGCGAAACCTCAAGAGCATTGCGCAACAGCTTTTCGTGCAGGAACGCACCGCACGCCTGTCTCTCGCAGAGAAATTGGAGATGCAGGATGCAGTCAGCCGAGCGCTTGGTGTGCTCCAGAGCGCGAAAATGTTGGGGGAAGCAGAGTTACCCGATCTGCTCTATCGGGTGCGCTTTGGCATCTCCGCCGGCCTGATTTCCGGTGTTGGGGTGGAGAAAGTAGACGCCCTTCTGATGGAACTACAACCCGCGACTTTGACCTTGGCCTGTGGCCGGCGGCTGAGCCAGTCTCAACGCGATGGCTTGCGGGCGGAAGTGGTTCAGCGAGTTCTCGGTTAAACCGATTGTAAAAGACAGCGATCCGAGTGAAAAGAAAGAGATGTATGATTTTTGAAAGAAGGGAATGCCATGCCGAATGGAACCATTCGTCAAACAGAATTGGCTGCTGCACTGTTCCATATGATTGGGGGAACTGTTCCTCATCCATACGAGCGGGAAGCGGAAGCCCGTACACTTGCCGAGCAGTTGGGAGACCGGTCAAAGATCCTACACAAGGTTGTTGAGCTCTGTGGGACGCCCACCACACCCAAGCAGCTTTTTCTTGTGACCCGCGCCTATAGCTTCTTAGGAAATCGATATGCAAAGGAGACGGAGAAAGCAGCTACTGCGTACTTGGCTACAGCGGGGTGGCAAGAGCTGCCGCATCGAACCGTTTATGAAGAAGGAATTCCGGTGAATGGGGCGGCTGCCGGCCGCGCTTGTATTGTGTCCGACTTGGCTGCGGCGGAAGAACATTTGGGAAAGTTGGAAGCAGCCATTTCGCATTATTTGGAGGCATACCGTCTGGAGCCATACCGCGCGATGTATGCCATCAAGGCGGCGGATGGGATGGTAAAGATGGGGCGAAAGGAGGAGGCGCTCACCTTTTTGCGGCAGCAAAAGGAAAACCGCTATTATACGCCGGTTAAATACCGCGATGCACAGGGACAGTGGCGTCACAATGATACCTTCCGGGAATTACTAAACGCCCAGATTTTGAAGTTCGAAAGCTGAAAAGAGTCAACCCCCACCGGCTAAGGAGGGGAGATAAGGAGACTCTATAAGGGGCTATTACTGACAAGCGTCCCAGGGGATGCACGGAACTTTATTCCGCTTACGTCACTTGCCTACAGCCCGTAAACGGGCAATCACCGTTCTAACAGCAATTTTCTATCATCGAAAGATTTTTGTTAGCAGCTTGCTTTGCTCGATGCTTGAAGCGAAAGCTTTTATAGGGTGCCTCCACCGCCTCTGCTGAGGCCCTAACCAATCAAAGAGGGTGTCCCAAAACTACGGATCTTTCGATTCATAGGAAAGGGTATCCTCTTTCTGTTTGAAAAAATATCTGCGTTTCTAAAAAAACGAGGGTATCCAAAAGTCATGAAATGACTTTTGGATACCCTCGTTTTCTATTGTGCATCTGAGCAAAGTGCAAACTTGCAGCTCTATTGGGTAAAGTGGGATCGCTTTCGCTTATAAGTAAAGCGGGAAATAAACAGCAACCTATCCACAACACCATCGGTACATAAGGCGCCCGTTTATAGGCTGTGAGACAGCAAATGAAAATCGAAGAAAACCGTACCTCTTGAGAAGGTTTGCCGGTATGAATCTCTTATCAGAATTTATCAAATCCGTGGCTTTGCCGGGAATGCCCCCTAGGAATCCAAAACTCCCGGACATTTCAGAGAGGATTCCCCCTCCCCAATGGAGGAATAGGCAAAAACCGCCTTAAAAAGCCGTATCCGTCCTGGAGATCATAGAATGTAACCGATTTTTTTCATCACCTTACGCAACGTGCGCTGAGAAATGGCCAATGCCTTTTCTGCACTCGCGCGGTAACACTGCTCCAGATAATCCTTGTTTTTGCTGTAGTCAGCATACCGTTCTTGGATGGGGCGCAAATGCTCTACTACGGCTTCTCCAACAGCCGCCTTGAAATCGCCATAACCCTTGCCCTCGAATTCATGCTCAATCTCTTCGAAGGTCCGGCCAGTCACAGCAGAATAAATACCCATCAGATTGTTTACGCCGTCCTTACCTTCTGCGTAACGCACACAGGCGTCGCTGTCTGTAACTGCACGTTTAAATTTGCGCATGATGTCCTCCGGCTTATCCAACAGTGCAATACAACCATTGGCATTCTCGTCAGACTTACTCATCTTCTTGGTTGGGTCCTGTAAGGACATGACCCGTGCACCATTTTTAGGGATGTATGGGTCCGGAACAACAAAGGTAGGGCTGTACAAACCATTAAAGCGTTCTGCAATGTTGCGGGTCAGCTCCAAATGCTGTTTCTGATCGGCCCCAACCGGGACAAGGTCGGCTTGATAAAGAAGAATGTCTGCCGCCATCAGAGCGGGATAGGTGAACAAGCCCGCATTGATGTTGTCCGCATGCTTGGCGGATTTATCCTTGAACTGTGTCATACGCGAGAGTTCGCCGAACTGTGTATAGCAGTTTAGAATCCATGCCAACTCCGCGTGGGTGTGGACATGGCTCTGCATGAAGAACAGACTTTTGCCCACATCAATTCCACAGGCCAGCAGTAGGGCATAGGCCTCCATAATGTTGCGGCGAAACTTTGCAGGCTCCTGCCGTACGGTGATGGTATGCAGGTCGGCTAGGGCAAAGATACAATCAAATTCATCCTGAAGGGCAACCCAATTTTTCAATGCACCCAGATAATTGCCCAATGTGATGGTGCCGCTGGGCTGAATGGCACTGAATATGACTTTTTTGCGCTCAATCGGTTGATTATCCATGGGAACCCCTCCTTACAGGATGTCCTTGGCGAGCTGGCCAAGAATCTCAATCCCCTTGACCAACTGCTCGTTGGTCGGGGTGGAATAATTAATGCGGAAGCTTTGACAAGGTTCGCTCTCATCGGTCAGGAAAGCGTTGCCTGGAACCACACAGACTTTGCGCAACACCGCTTCCTTACAGAACGCAGGCATATCAACCCCGGCCGGCAGGGTGCACCACAGGAACAGGCCGCCTTCGAACGGGTTGTAAGTGATTTTATTCGGAACCAGACATTCGTCCATCTTACGCAGGGCTAATGCAGATTTCACATCGTAAAGCTCGCGCAGGCGGGCGAGATGTGCCTCATAATCGTACTTGGTCATGAACTCGTGGCAGACGATTTGGCCCCACATAGAGGTATGAACATCTGCACCCTGCTTGCATACCACCAGTTTTTGCAGAAGGGCCTTCGGCGCAATGGCATATCCAACGCGCATACCAGGAGAAATCACCTTGCTGAAGGTACCCGCATAGATCACGATTCCATCCTCATCCATGGATTTGATACATGGAATGGACTCTCCTTTGATGCGGATGTCGCCATAGGGATTGTCCTCCAAAATCAACACCCCGTATTGTTTCGCCAAGGCATAGAGCTGTTTGCGTTTTTCAAAACTCATGGTGATTCCCGAGGGATTCTGGAAATTTGGGATCGTATAGATAAATTTTGCACGAGGTTCTTCTTTGAGGGCGCGTTCCAGCTCGTTCATATCCATGCCGTCGGACTCCATGGGAATACCGCGCAGCCGGGCGTTATAGGAACGGAAGGTATTCAGGGAGCCGATAAAGCTCGGCGCCTCACAGATCACCACATCGCCTTCGTTGCAAAGGGATTTTGTGGTCAGGTCCATCACCTGTTGCGCGCCGGAGGTGATGAGAATATCGTCAAAGTCACGTCCGACTTGATGTTTCTCCTTCATATAAGCGGCCAGATGTTGGCGTAGCGGTAGATACCCTTCGGTCAATCCGTACTGCAAGGCATCCACAGGGTGTTCTGCCATCATGCGGGAAGAAATTTCGGCGATTTCCTTGGCCGGGAAGGCTTCGGGGGCAGGATTGCCAGCGGAGAGGGAAACCACAGTCGGGTCCGCCGCATACTTGAAGATTTCGCGGATCGCAGACGGCTTGAGAGTCTGCACGCGGTCGGAAATTTTGTATTCCATGAAGCAAGTTCCTTTCATTTGATGAATTCCTGTTCAGTTTACCACATTTTACGCATAACGTCCAGCGCATGCCAAGGCGTTTTCCTCCAAGACCAGTATGTGGGAAAGTATCCGCCGGCTTGACGGAAGGTGACCGACAGGGTATCTGGCTAACAGGAAGGGAAGAACGGAACATGGCAGAAAAATTGACGGATAGGGGAAGATGGGGATGGTTTTGCAGAATATGGAAGGAAGCAAAGCAAGACATGATTCCCACACGATATATTTCTGAATCGAAAAGCATTCTCATTGTGAGAAAGGGCTTCTCTAATTTTCATAAAGTCTTTTGCAGGGATGTTTACACATGATTCCGTAAAGGTGACCGACAGGGTATCTGGTTAACAGGAAAGGAAGAACGGAACATGGTAGAAAAATTGACGGATAGGGGAAGATGGGGATGGTTTTGCAGAATAGGAAAGGAAGCGAAGCAAGACATGATTCCCACACGATATATTTCTGAATCGAAAAGCATTCTCATGGTGAGAAAGGGCTTCTCTAATTTTCATAAGGTCTCTTACAGGTATGTTTACGCAAGATTCTGTAACGGTGACCGACAGGGTATCTACCTAACAGGAAGAGAAGAACGGAACATGGCAGAATAATTGACGGATAGGGGAAGATGGGGATGATTTTGCGGAATACGGAAGGAAGGGAAGTAAGACATGATTCCCACACGATATATTTCTGAATTGAAAAGCATTCTCACTGTGAGAAAGGGCTTCTCTAATTTTCATAAGGTCTTTTGCAGGTATGTTTACACACGACTCTGTATAGGGTAGAAAATGAATGCGATTCTACATCAAAAGGTTAGGGACAAAACTCTGGAATCGAGGATTATGCGTCGAAAAACAGAGAAAGCAAAACAAGACGCCGCGCAAAATAACAGATCGTCCGTTTAAAAACTACCTTGGAAGGAAGATACTGCGACGAGAGCTTCCAAAATATTACACTACGTTATGACAAAAGTTTCCATATACTTATTGTATAATGTTCCCGTAAACCCTTTTCGATGGCCTTGATGGATGCCCTCCCCAAAGGGTGGACATGCACAAAATCATAGAAGGAGAGCGATGGGAATGGCAAAGGAAAAAGTGGCAGTACAGGTCCCGGAGGGACAAGCGCCGCCGGTATCCAGTCGGCGTGCAGATCTGGAAAACTGGTTGGCGGCTCTGTTACCAGGTTTCCGAGCTGTTGCGCGGCAGGCGGTGTTCTTTTTGGTTGGGCTGCTCTGTGCGCGCGGTGTTGTATTTGGAAAATATGCGCCCTTTGGAGTGGCCGCCGTGGCGGCCATGCCTTATCACTCTATGTGGAGTACGGTTTTGGGATGCGCAATCGGTTACCTTTTGCCGTCGCAAGTATCGGTGCCTGTCCATTATATCGCTGCGATTCTTGCTGCTGCGGCCATTCGTTGGACGATGAATGATTTAGTTCGTGTGCGGCAGCATCCCATCTTCGCTCCTATGACGGCCTTTTTGCCCATGCTGTGTACAGGGCTGGCGTTGGCATTTGTCAATGGGTCCACCGCCTCTGGCACTGCAATGTATGTGGCGGAATCTTTATTGGCGGGGGGGGCCGCCTATTTTTTAGCACATGCGGGCGCTGCGCTTGGTTCCCGGCGCGGCGTTTCCGGATTAAGCGGACAGGAGATCGCCTGCGTGCTCCTGTCCTTGGGAATTCTCCTGCTGGCTTTTGCCGATCTGACCGTCGGAAGCATATCCATCGGCCACATTGTAGCGGTATTGGGAATCCTCTTTGCAGCACGTTATGGAGGTGTGGCTGGTGGTGGAATCTCTGGAATAGCAGTAGGAACCCTGTTCAGCCTGGCGACGACAGGGCTGAATTATGTATCAGGCGCTTACGCTCTCGGCGGTCTGATGGCAGGAGTCTTTTCTCCAGTCGGACGTTTGGCCTCAGCCGCAGCGTTTGTAGTGGCAAACGGCGTAGCATCCTTACAGGTGGGAAACCAAGCCGCAGTGGTCAGCGGCCTGTATGAAGTGATGGCGGCGTCCATTCTTTATATTGCACTTCCCAAAGAAATCGGCGGCAAATTGGTTGGTTTATTTTCCAGTGGGGACGATCATTCCCGCTCGGATGGTTTACGCCGTTCTGTGATTATGAAGTTAGATTATGCAGCAAAGGCCCTGGGGGGCGTATCCGAATCCGTGGAAGAAGTCAGCCGGAAGCTGGGCGCGGCCTGCGCACCGGACATCAATGGCGTATACAAAAAAGCAATCGACGAAATATGTATGGGTTGTGGTCTGAAGGTCTATTGTTGGGAACGCAACTATGGCGACAGTATGAATGCGTTTAATGATTTGACCTCGCGCCTACGGACACGGGGACGAATCGACCGGTCTGATTTTAGCCCACATTTTGCGACGCACTGTAGCCGCCTGAATGATATGGTGGAATGTGTCAACCGGAACTACGAACAATTTACAGTGCGCCAAGCGGCAGAGGGCCGCGTGGCACAAGTACGGAACATGGTTGCAAATCAATTTACAACGACCAGCCGGATGTTGGAGGATATGGCTAGCGAAATGGAACTTTTTGAACGGTTTGATTTTGCTGCAGCGCAAGGAGTATCCGAGGTTCTGCGCTCCGCTGGCGTTACGCCCATCGAGGTAAGTTGCCGGGTAGATCAGTTCAACCGGATGTCTATTGAGATCGAGGCCATGCAGGTGGAGCGGATGCGCATGAATCGCGGTGCAGTGGTAAAGGAAATTTCCCGCGCATGTGGCCGGTTGTTTGAGACTCCATGTATCAGTACCGCCCAGGGGAAATGCAGAATGCAGATGAGCGAGCGGCCTGTATTCCGCGTACAGACCGGATGCTATCAACATGTATGCGGGGGAGGCCAGTTGTGCGGAGATAGTTATGCATGTTTTAATGACGGAAGCGGACGTCAGGTGGCGTTGATTAGCGACGGCATGGGTTCGGGCGGACGGGCTGCAGTGGATGGCGCGATGGCGAGCGGCATCTTCTCGCAGCTCGTAAAGGCCGGAATCGGGTTCGATACCGCCTTAAAAATTGTCAACTCCGCATTGGTGGTGAAGAGCGGGGACGAATCCCTCGCGACCATTGATGTGGCAGTGTTGGATCTGTTCAGCGGTTGTGTAGAATTGCGCAAAGCAGGGGCGCCGATTACGATTTTACGACAGGGGGGACAAGCCAAACGGATCGACGCGCCCTCGCTTCCCATAGGAATTCTAAACGATGCCCGCTTTGCTAAGATGGATGCCGTACTCGGGGACGGGGACCTGGTGGTTCTGATGAGCGATGGCGCGCTCGCTGCTGGGGATGATTGGCTCTGTGAAGCGGTGGAACAGTGGCAGGGCCTTTCGCCACAGGATTTGGCGGAGGAACTGGTGGCAGAAGCGGTGGCAAGGCGATCCGATGGGCATGACGATGATGTAACCGTTTTGGTACTGCGCATGACCATGCCTCAGCCACTCCCAAAGGAGGAGAAGGAAGAGGAGAAGGCCGGATAAAGGCCCAACAAAAAATGCTGTAGGAGAGTCATACTCCTACAGCATTTTCATGTTTCCAATGAGAAAGGGTCAACCTATGAACCCGACCGATGGTATCTTCTATGAGATTTGTGGGTCTGGTTTTTTGGCCTCTTCTTCATAAGTTGTGATATATCGCCGCACCCGGAAATGAGCGCCGGTCTGTCTACAGAGCGCCTCACAGGCAGAGAGCTCTTCTTTTGGTGTTCCGTTATCCACTACCGTCATATCGACCTCCGGAACGTACTGGACCACTTCCTTTGTGAATTTTAAGATCGCAGGAAGTGCCTCCAGGCCATATTTAGGATGGCAAAGCGCCACATACCCCTCCGGCGTGGACGCGTTTAGGCTGACAGAGATCGTATCCACCAGCCCCTGGAAAGAGCTTGCCGTATTCCGGCCGTTGATGAGATNCCGGCGCGGCGTTTCCGGATTAAGCGGACAGGAGATCGCCTGCGTGCTCCTGTCCTTGGGAATTCTCCTGCTGGCTTTTGCCGATCTGACCGTCGGAAGCATATCCATCGGCCACATTGTAGCGGTATTGGGAATCCTCTTTGCAGCACGTTATGGAGGTGTGGCTGGTGGTGGAATCTCTGGAATAGCAGTAGGAACCCTGTTCAGCCTGGCGACGACAGGGCTGAATTATGTATCAGGCGCTTACGCTCTCGGCGGTCTGATGGCAGGAGTCTTTTCTCCAGTCGGACGTTTGGCCTCAGCCGCAGCGTTTGTAGTGGCAAACGGCGTAGCATCCTTACAGGTGGGAAACCAAGCCGCAGTGGTCAGCGGCCTGTATGAAGTGATGGCGGCGTCCATTCTTTATATTGCACTTCCCAAAGAAATCGGCGGCAAATTGGTTGGTTTATTTTCCAGTGGGGACGATCATTCCCGCTCGGATGGTTTACGCCGTTCTGTGATTATGAAGTTAGATTATGCAGCAAAGGCCCTGGGGGGCGTATCCGAATCCGTGGAAGAAGTCAGCCGGAAGCTGGGCGCGGCCTGCGCACCGGACATCAATGGCGTATACAAAAAAGCAATCGACGAAATATGTATGGGTTGTGGTCTGAAGGTCTATTGTTGGGAACGCAACTATGGCGACAGTATGAATGCGTTTAATGATTTGACCTCGCGCCTACGGACACGGGGACGAATCGACCGGTCTGATTTTAGCCCACATTTTGCGACGCACTGTAGCCGCCTGAATGATATGGTGGAATGTGTCAACCGGAACTACGAACAATTTACAGTGCGCCAAGCGGCAGAGGGCCGCGTGGCACAAGTACGGAACATGGTTGCAAATCAATTTACAACGACCAGCCGGATGTTGGAGGATATGGCTAGCGAAATGGAACTTTTTGAACGGTTTGATTTTGCTGCAGCGCAAGGAGTATCCGAGGTTCTGCGCTCCGCTGGCGTTACGCCCATCGAGGTAAGTTGCCGGGTAGATCAGTTCAACCGGATGTCTATTGAGATCGAGGCCATGCAGGTGGAGCGGATGCGCATGAATCGCGGTGCAGTGGTAAAGGAAATTTCCCGCGCATGTGGCCGGTTGTTTGAGACTCCATGTATCAGTACCGCCCAGGGGAAATGCAGAATGCAGATGAGCGAGCGGCCTGTATTCCGCGTACAGACCGGATGCTATCAACATGTATGCGGGGGAGGCCAGTTGTGCGGAGATAGTTATGCATGTTTTAATGACGGAAGCGGACGTCAGGTGGCGTTGATTAGCGACGGCATGGGTTCGGGCGGACGGGCTGCAGTGGATGGCGCGATGGCGAGCGGCATCTTCTCGCAGCTCGTAAAGGCCGGAATCGGGTTCGATACCGCCTTAAAAATTGTCAACTCCGCATTGGTGGTGAAGAGCGGGGACGAATCCCTCGCGACCATTGATGTGGCAGTGTTGGATCTGTTCAGCGGTTGTGTAGAATTGCGCAAAGCAGGGGCGCCGATTACGATTTTACGACAGGGGGGACAAGCCAAACGGATCGACGCGCCCTCGCTTCCCATAGGAATTCTAAACGATGCCCGCTTTGCTAAGATGGATGCCGTACTCGGGGACGGGGACCTGGTGGTTCTGATGAGCGATGGCGCGCTCGCTGCTGGGGATGATTGGCTCTGTGAAGCGGTGGAACAGTGGCAGGGCCTTTCGCCACAGGATTTGGCGGAGGAACTGGTGGCAGAAGCGGTGGCAAGGCGATCCGATGGGCATGACGATGATGTAACCGTTTTGGTACTGCGCATGACCATGCCTCAGCCACTCCCAAAGGAGGAGAAGGAAGAGGAGAAGGCCGGATAAAGGCCCAACAAAAAATGCTGTAGGAGAGTCATACTCCTACAGCATTTTCATGTTTCCAATGAGAAAGGGTCAACCTATGAACCCGACCGATGGTATCTTCTATGAGATTTGTGGGTCTGGTTTTTTGGCCTCTTCTTCATAAGTTGTGATATATCGCCGCACCCGGAAATGAGCGCCGGTCTGTCTACAGAGCGCCTCACAGGCAGAGAGCTCTTCTTTTGGTGTTCCGTTATCCACTACCGTCATATCGACCTCCGGAACGTACTGGACCACTTCCTTTGTGAATTTTAAGATCGCAGGAAGTGCCTCCAGGCCATATTTAGGATGGCAAAGCGCCACATACCCCTCCGGCGTGGACGCGTTTAGGCTGACAGAGATCGTATCCACCAGCCCCTGGAAAGAGCTTGCCGTATTCCGGCCGTTGATGAGATCGGACAATCCATTGGTGTTGACCCGGATGGGTATATCCCGCAGGGCACGAACCTTTTTGCAAACCCATAACAGATCGTCCAGGCGGCAAGTGGGTTCGCCATACCCGCAAAAGACCAACTCTCGATATTGGCTCAAGTCATAGTGGGATAACGCAACCATGATTTCCGTCTGCGTAGGCTCCCGGTCCAGCCAAAGATTATCCCCGGAACCGACGCTTTTGCTGTGCGTTCGGATGCAGAAATCACAGGCGCATGGGCAACGATTTGTGATATTCAAATATAGGGTGTGTCCAAGCACATATGCGACATTACGGTCCAGATCGCTCATGTGGATGCCTCCTCCAACGGGATTCCAAATAGCTTTGCGGCGTTGCGCTGGGTTGCCTTTAGAAGTACTTCCACGGGGATTCCACGGATTTCCGCAATGCGTTCTGCAGTTTTTGCAATCATAGAAGAATCACAACGCTTTCCGCGAAAAGGAACGGGCGCCATGTAAGGGGCGTCGGTCTCCAGCAAAAGATGCTCCAACGGAACATCCGCTGCCACCTCCACAGGTACACGTGCGTTTTTAAAGGTAACCGCCCCTCCAAGGCCGATATACATGCCGAGCCGGACAACCTCCCGCGCCATTTCTACACTGCCAGAAAAGCAGTGCACGACCCCTTTCGGGCGGTACTTTTGCAGGAGCTCCATGGTGTCCCCATGCGCATCACGGTCGTGTACAATCACTGGGAGGCCTCTCCGGTTTGCAAGGTCGAGCTGCCGGGCGAACCATTCGCGCTGAATCTCCCGTGGTGCGTTATCTGCAAAGTGGTAATCCAAACCGATCTCTCCTACGGCAACTACTTTTGGGGCATCCAACAGCGCTTCCACTTCGTTAAGTGCCTCCGGAGAGGTATCGTTGATGCATTCGGGATGAATACCCGCAGCTGCATAAATATGGGGATACTGTGCGGCTAACGCGACAGCATCACGGCATCCCTGTAAATCTGCGCCTACGTTGACAATCCGGCAGATACCCTGCGCGGGGAGATTCCGAAGAATCTCCCCGCGGTCTGGATCAAATGCCTCATCATCATAATGCGCGTGCGAATCAAAAATCAAACGGTCCATCGTTCTAAATCAGTGAATCCGGGAACCGGCTGGAATACCATCCACAAAGATTACCCGTACACTGTCCTCCCCATCGTCTGCGGCAAGAATCATGCCTTGGCTTTCTACTCCACAAAGAGTGGCCGGCTTGAGGTTTGCCACCAAAATAACACTGCGGCCGATCAGGTCTTCCGGCTTATACCATGCAGCAATACCAGAAGCAACCACACGCTCCCCTTCGCCGTCGTCCAGTGTAAGTTTTAAGAGTTTCTTTGCGCGCTTGATCGGCTCACAGGCTTTTACCTTTGCTACACGCAATTCCACCTTATCGAATACATCGATCCCGATCTGCGCGAGACCTTCGATATGCTTCTTTTCCGGTTCGCAGGGATTCGGAAGAAGCTTGTTCAACTCTTCGATCTCCTTGTCCACATCGATGCGCGGGAACAGAGTCTCCCCCTTGGTGACGACCGCGGTCGGAGACAACAGGCCCCACTTGGAAGAAGACTCATAAGTGAGGACCTCTGGAATAGCGCCGATCTGCTGTTGAATCTTCGGGGCAGTCTCCGGCATAAAGGGCGCGATCAAAATGGAGATGATGCGCAACGTTTCACAGAGGTTATACAGAACGCTTGCAAGACGCGCACGCTTTGTGGCATCCTTGCCCAATGCCCACGGCATGGTTTCGTCGATATACTTGTTGGCGCGGGCGACCAGCTTCCAGATCTCCGCCAAAGCGTTGGAGAATTGATACCCATCGATCGCGGCGTCGCATTTGCCGCGCAACATGGAGGCCATGGTAATCAGTTCGCCGTCCGGCGCAGAAGCGCAGCGCTCCGGCGGGATCGCACCGCCGAAATATTTTTCCACCATTGCAGTGGTGCGGGACAGAAGATTTCCAAGATCGTTGGCCAGATCGGAATTGATGCGGTTGATGAGCGCCTCATTTGTAAAAACTCCGTCCGCGCCAAAGGGAATTTCCCGCAGAAGGAAGTAACGAATCGCATCCACACCGTACCGGTCACAAAGAATGAGCGGGTCTACGACATTTCCCTTGGACTTGCTCATTTTGGTGCCATCGCCGAAAAGCAACCAGCCGTGTCCGTAAACCTGTTTTGGAAGAGGGAGGTCCAGCGCCATCAACATGGCAGGCCAAATAATGGTGTGGAAACGCACGATTTCCTTCCCCACAAAATGGACGTCAGCCGGCCAAAATTTGCGGTACATCAGATCGTTTCCAGAACCATAGCCAAGTGCTGTGATATAGTTGGTCAACGCATCCAGCCATACATAGACCACATGATCGGGGTCGAAATCCACTGGGATTCCCCAAGAGAAGCTGGTGCGCGTCACACAGAGGTCATCCAGACCCTGCTTAATGAAATTAATCATCTCATTTTTACGGCTCTCCGGCTGGATAAACTCTGGACGTTCTTCATACAGTTTGAGCAGACGGTCGCCATACTCGGAAAGACGGAAGAAATAGGCCTCCTCTTCCGCCCATTTGACCTCGCGCCCGCAGTCCGGGCATTTGCCGTCCTTGAGCTGCGTTTCCGTCCAGAAGGACTCGCAGGGCGTACAATACCATCCTTCATATTTGCCTTTATAGATGGCGCCTTTCTCATACAAAGCGCGGAATATTTTTTGTACAGCGCGCATATGATACGTATCTGTCGTACGGATAAAGCGGTCGTTGCTGATGTTCAAAAGCTTCCAAAGGCTCTGGAACCCTGCAACAATTTTGTCGACATATTCCTTCGGGGTTACCCCCGCTTCCGCCGCTTTGAGTTCGATCTTCTGGCCGTGCTCATCCGTGCCCGTCAGAAACATCACGTCATATCCTTGTAGACGTTTATAGCGTGCAATCGCATCGCTCGCCACGGTGCAATAGCTGTGGCCGATATGCGCCTTGCCGGAGGGATAGTAGATTGGCGTGGTGATATAAAACGTTTTTCTTTCCATGTCATTCGCTCCTACTGTTCAGTCTACACATTTCCCGTGCTATGCCCGGTAACTGTTGAAAAATTGCGCAAAATCGTTTTCCAATTGGTAAACGATTTACACATATAACAATCCTATTATACCATTTTCAATCGGGTTTTCAGTCGCATAAAGAAAAACAGAAAGAATGTGTGCGTTTTTTAACAACAAATATCAATAATAAAAACGCATTGTGAGGAAAAAGAGGTCCCCACAATGCGCATCACGCTTTAAAAGAATTTTTATTGTTCTAAAGATCCAGACTCTCTTGGCCATACAAAAATTCACGCAAAAGCCGGCAATTTTCCGGCAGATCGGGAACCAGCACCATCCCGCTGCCCTGGATTGTCTGATCCTCATAGGTGTCTATATTCGGGACAGCCATGGTTTCCATCTCATAGTTCATGATAGCAGGGGCCATCGCCGCCAAAGCCAACAAATCACCGTCGCTGAGATTGGTTTCTACAAAGGGGAGATAATCGTACATCAATTTGCTGAACTCTACAGGATTGAGTTCCTTCATACGGGAAATCATCGCTTCGACCACCTGTCTCTGGCGGCCGGTACGGCCGAAATCGCTGTCGGTTGCCCGAATCCGCGCATAATATAGCGCCAAACGACCATCTAAATGATTGACGCCTTCATGCAGATTGCTGCCCATGTTTCGGTTCTCTTCTTCCGCCACTTCTGCGGACATATCGATGTCGATTCCACCCATTTTGTCGATAATGGCTTCAAAATTGTCAAAGTTGACCGAAACATATTTATCGATGTTGACGCGGAAATTGTTTTCGATGGTCTGCATGGTCAATGCAGGCCCTCCGTGCGCATAGGCAGCATTTAACTTGGTTTTTCCCACTGTGGGGATTTCGAGGTAAAGGTCCCGCAAAAACGAAACCAATCGAAGTTTCTTTGTCTCATTGTCGATGGAAACCAACATGGTCGTGTCAGACCGGTGGCTGTTTCCATCGTCCCCGTTGTCCGCGCCGATCAGCAGGATATTGGTTACCCCATCCTTGGAGATCACATCCCAAGCAGGAGCAGCTGCGGGCTGCTCAACATATTGGGAGGTATCGACCCCCGGCCGGTTTAAACGATTCATCATTACACCAGCGTATGCAGCGACTCCCAACACCAGTACGAGCATAACGCAAAAGATTGTCGCCAGAATCCGATGTCCACCGCGCTTCTTTTTCCGCCGGCGGCCGGCCTTACGGCTACGTGCGCTTTGTACCGCCGCACGTTTATTGCTGCTGCTGTAAATGTCGCGGTCGACATAATTGTACCGGTCGATTTCTCCTTTATACGTTCGGGGCCCTTTGCTGCTGGAATAAATATCGCGTGAACCGGACCGTGTATTGGTTCTTCGTTTATCCATTTTGTCACTCCTCATCCAATTGAATCTGCTTGTCCCTATTTACAATACAAGGGAAAAGAGCCCTTTCTGACATCCTCGCTTTATTCTATTGCATACAGGGGGGCATGTCAATCATTTATGGACGAGAGGAAGTTCTTTCCTGCGACGGAAATCTGCCTTTTTTGCGCGAATTTTCGTTTAGAATTCAGAATATCGTAACAAATTCAGATGAGTCAATGGGTATAATAGAGAGCCAAGACATTTATTTTTAATAGAGCAGGAGGAAAACGCCATGCGGACAATGGGAAAAAAGGGACATCGTGCCGATATGCGCAAGCTGTTGATCCGGGTTTTGGCCCTGGGGTGTGCGTTATTGATTGCAGGTTCCGCCTTATTGATGGCGTTCCTGTGAGATTGGGGATTGAAAGGAAGGATTGTAATGTCTGGAAAAGGAACAAAGGAAGTCACACTGTCCATTTTGGGAATGCAGTGTGAGCATTGTGCAGCCAATTTGGAGAAGGCGCTTTTGGGGACCGACGGGGTAGAAAAGGCGACTGTGCGTTTTGCAACAAAGTCTGCTCATGTTGCTTATGACGAGTCCAAGATCGATTTATCCGGAATCTCCAACGTGGTGAGCGATGCCGGTTATCAGATAGGCGATTGAGACATGACACACAATAGGATTAGAAAAGTCCCGCCGGGGTTACTCCCGGCGGGACTTTTTTTATCCTTGTGAGGGACTAAGCAGCGCTATCTGGCGTACATTCTTTCGTGAAACGCATCGCCAACAGGATTGCCAGAACCCCTCCTACAAGCTTACAGATCACATAAGCAGCTACAACTTTTCCCACAGAGACGCTGGATACAAAGGCCAGCTGTCCTCCAAAAACAAAAGCCCCCGTAGCGGCGAAGGCCGCATTCGCAACTTTCCCGCGAGGGTCCATCCGGCTGTATAGTGGGAGCATCGAAAGGCTGGTTGCAAAACTGACCAAAAAACCAGCGACTGCATAGCGGTTCATACCGAAACGGCCAGCAAGGGCATCAACTGCTCGGCCGCAGTGCGCCAGCAACAAACCACAAGCGACGGTGGAACCACATACTACGGCGGTACATTTAAAAACAATGGTCGTTGCCTCAAAAAAGAGCTTTTCTGGTACAATGGACCATTCAGGAAGAAATACGCCGGCGGTTACGACACAGAATAGGAGAATCCCCGCTGCCCGTACAAACAACCCCAACCCTGATAAAATCCGGATACAAACGCGCGGAGCGAACCGGAGAGCCAAACACAACAGTAAGCACAGAAAAAGAACTGGCCAAAGGTTGGCGAACAACGAAGCAGGGGGTAATCCGAGGAAGAAGCCTCCGGCTGCCAGCGCTGCAGGCATGGCGACAATCCCCCACAGAATCCCCTGCATAAACCCTTCCAGCTCAAAACTTTGCAAGCTTCCCAACGAGGTGGGAAGTACAAAACTGATTAGGCAACCGAGAAGGGAAGACAACAACAGGCCGGAATAGGCAGCCAAATCGGAAGAAGACGCGAGCTGACTGGCGATGGGGTATCCCCCAAGATCCGGCGCCAGTAGCGCCCCGGCTAAGACGGACGGATCGAAGGGGAGGACCTCCCCCCAGGCGGCAATTCGCTCGGGATGGGAACTCAATGCAGCGACGGCCACACAGTACACTCCGGACATGGAAAGGCAGAGCGGCCCCATTGCCGCAAGGCCGCGGTCGAATTCTCCGGCAATTCCCAGTTTGCCACCGATTATCTTGTCCAGCGCCCCCAGGAACGCAAAGCATAGGAGAATAGCGATCAGGATATTCATACGATTACCGGGAGAGTGGCGCGCAGGCAGCCTTTAGCCATTCCCGTTCATGGTCGTTCAAATGGCTTTCCAGGGATTGATAGACAACCTGATGGAAATTGTTCAACCAGGTGAGTTCGGCGTCGTCCAATAAATCTACTTTCACCGCACGGGTGTCAATGGGGCAATATGTAATCGGTTCAAAGCAGAGGAACCGGCCGTATTCGGTGGTATCCCATACCTTGCAGACCAACTCATTTTCAATGCGAATACCAATTTTGCCTTCTTCGTATACGCCAGGTTCATCCGTGATGGTCATTCCTGGCTGAAAGACGACCTGGTTGGTCGTGCGCAGATTCTGGGGCCCTTCATGGACGCCGCCGACAAAGCCCACCCCGTGGCCGGTGCCACAGCGATAGTCGATTCCATGTTGCCAAAGAGGGCTGCGCGCAATAATGTCCAGGTTGCCGCCCGTGCACCCCTCCAGAAAAATGACCTTGGCGATGTCAATATGGCATTTGAGTACCCAGGTATAATAGGTCTTTTCCTCTTCGGTCGGCTCACCCAGCGCATAGGTGCGCGTGATGTCGGTGGTGCCATCCAGATATTGTCCGCCAGAATCCACCAGAAGGAATCCGTGAGGCTCCAATTTGGCGCAGGTTTCCGGAACCGCATGGTAGTGCATCATGGCAGCGTTTGCGCCATAGGCCGGGATGGTGTCGAAGCTGTCTCCGAGGGAGAGCGGCTGTTCCCGGCGCAAGGTGGAGAGCATGTCCGCCACATCACATTCGGTCAGTGGATCGCCATTTGCCATCTTATCTTCCAACGCCATCTGGAAGCGAACCATCGCAACGCCGTCTTTTACATGGGCATTTTTGATGTTTTCGATCTCCACATCATTCTTGACGCCTTTTAACAATTGAACCGGCTCTTCCCCAGAGAGCAAGGTAACGCATGGATTGGCCTTCCAAGCGCTATACAGGGTGTAGTTTAAGCCGTCGGGCTCATAAAGCGCGGTTACCTTCTGGCCGATGGAAGCGATGGCTTTTTCCACATCTCCATATTCAGCGGTCTCAACGCCTTCTTTGCTCAGGGCTTCCTGCGCCTCCTGTGGCAAGCGGCTCCGGTCGATGAACAATGTAGCGCGCTCAGGGAGAACTAGGCAATAAGCCATCGCAACCGGCGTACAAGCGATGTCATCCGCACGCAAGTTCAGCAGCCAGGCAACGCTGTCCAAGCGGGAAAGCAGAATAGCATTTGCTTCTTTTTTTGCAAGCTGTTCCCGCAGAAGCACCAATTTTTCATGCACAGTTTTTCCAGCATACTTGACGTCCAATAACCAGGCAGGCGTGGCAGGCATCGCCGGGCGGCCTTCCCACAGTTGCGCAACAAAATCAATGTTTCGAATGGATATTTGCTTCTTTGCAAATGCCTTTTGCAGCTTTTCCACTGTGGAAGTGGCGGTCACCATCCCATCTACGCCCATTACGCCGTTTTCCGGCAACATGTCGGTCAACCAGGTGGGAATCTCTGGGGTACCCTTTTGTGCAATGCGCATCAGTTCAATACCGCTGCCGGCAAGTTGACGTTCCGCCTGGATAAAATAGCGGCCGTCCACCCAGAGGGCAGCGTCGGTAGCGGTGACGGCCAATGTACCTACGGAGCCGTTGAAACCGGAAAACCAGCTTCGCGCCTGGTAGCAGTCGGGCAGGTATTCACTCATATGGGGGTCTGAGGATGGAATCAAAAAGCCATCGACTCCGGCCTCCTTCATCGCGGCGCGAAGGGCCGCAATGCGTTCTGGAACTGTTTTCATGGGGAATCCCTCTTTTCATATAAAATACAGTGTAATTGGTTCTATCCATTTTCCCTTCCCCATTCTATCCCCTCACCGTGCATTATGCAAGGGGGGAAATCGAATGGAAAGAGACGTTTCCATGTGGGAAAAAGAGGGCAAAAGAAAAGCCGCCCGAAGGCGGCTAAGGAGGAATAAACAAATGGATCAGGAAGCTGTGTGCTTTTTACGTTTCCGGCCCCGGCGTGGTTTTGGTGTACCTTTCTCATCTTGTTCCGATTCGGCGGTGGGTTCCGGGGGTTGTATACAGGCGGGAAGGTATTCGGGCGGTGTTTTTGTAAGGTCCGTTAGGACGAGGCCGTCCAGGGAGACTTCGAAGAACCACGCGAGTTTTAACAATACGAGAAGGGGCGGCATGGTATGGCCGAGTTCATAGTAGGTATAGGAAGAGCGCTCCACGTTTAACCAGAGTGCAACCTGCCATTGGGAGAAATGAAGGGGGCCTTGCGCAGGAAACGGAGGTTTTGCGAAAGATAGATGAGGGACATCGTGAAGCGCCTCCAAATGATAAAGGATTCATGTCATGCTTATTATAACACAATAATTTTTGTTGCAATACGATTGTAATACTTTTCGCAATGCATACTTTCCATTACTAACGATACATAATATTTGTATTACAATTGTATTGTGAGGTAATTGTATGAGAAATAAATTCAAAATTCCTCATATTCCAGCAACCCCACCAACGACAACAAAATCCATACGATTTCCAAATGAAATGATTGAAGAAGTTGAGGAAGCGATTCGCGGAAAAGATAGCAATTTTTCTGCTTTTGTAGTGGAGGCAGTGCGTGTAGCTTTATTAGATTTGAAAGAAGAAGAAAACTTCACAAATCATAAATGACAAACTCTGTAATACAAATGTAGTACATACTTTTTTCAAAATTTTCTTCATAATTGTTGTGTTACATTTGTATTGCGTGGTGAAATAGGGTGGAGAAGTTTAAGATTCCACATGTTCCTCAAACAACGTTAAAGTCGATACGTTTTCCAAACGATATGATTGAGGAAATTGAGGACGCTATTCAAGGAAAAGAATGTACGTTTTCTGCATTTGTCATTGAAGCGGTTCGAATTGCTTTGCTAAATTTGAAAGAAGATTCCTCGCAATCTGGAGAATAAAATCCCACGGACGATTAAAAAGTCCGTGGGATTTTTATAGTTTAACTATAATTTTGTGAAAGTTGCTTACCTAGAGTTGACATTGCTTAAATTCTAATTTATAATTAATATTAAAGAAGATTAATAAAATTTAGCGCTGTTTATATAAAATTATAGCGTTATTTTCTAAAAGAAAGGTAGGGAACTTCATGAAAAGAAAAACGTTTGGCGTCGTTTTTCCGTTTTGCTTCTTTTGGGAGGTGCGGTTTCACTTTCTCTCACATCCAGTATACCACAAGAAAAACATGGTAGGGAAGAAGAAATCAGCGATAAAGAGATTCAGCAACCGTCATGTGAAGTGCCCAGCGACCGAATAAAAATTACGCCAACATCGGAGCCAGTTCTTTTAGGCAAAACAGGAGAAGCTTCCGGAGAGGTGGCGTATTCGTTTTCGGTGCAGCCTTTGACGGATGGAGTCAAACGGATTTCCTTACTTTCTGGGAACCCAGATGTCAAATTTGTAGAGTATGTCACTTTGCCGAAAGAGGATTATTTAAACAATATAGAAGTGGGTTTTGAGAAAAATCGCGTGCTTCGGCAGAGTATATCTGAGCATCTCTCACCGGATGGGACGACCCCTTGTAATGCGACAAAGTGGTTGGAAACTCCGGTTGAAAAGGAGCTGGCAAAAGGAGAAGAATGGAAAATTGATTTGGAGTTTCCAGTAGAACTTCTCGAGGAAAAAGGCGTCAGGCCGGAAGGCTCGCATGTATGGACAATGGACGGATTTTCCCTTTATGCGTTGTTGACGGATGAAGAGGGACAGCAGGCTTTGCAGGAGATTTGCTTCGCAAAACAGGACAGCAACGCCTTAGAGGTATCTGTTTTCAGCCGGGACTTGAAAGATCTTGCGGAGATTGAAACATCTTCAGAAATCATCACGAAGGAGCTGCACGACTACCGATATATCTATGCCTCCCCGGAAAAGGTAGAACCGGTCTATCATTGTACCCACATGGACACCGCAACCGGAACGGTTTTGGAAGGCGATTTGACGTTGTCGCATACCACACAAATGGGGGATGCAGTTTATGCGTATTATGATGGGACAGTCATGGGCGTTAAAGAAGGAAATGCGTTTTCAGAGTTTCCATATGGAGAAAGCGTATAATCTCTACTTTATAGAGGCTGCTTTAGAAAGCGTTGTGTAATTGTGTATAAAAAGAGGGTATCCCAAAAGTCATGAAAAGACGGAAGGATACCCTCTTTTTTTAGAAACTCAAATATTTTCCAGACAGAAAGAGGACGCCCTTTTCCTATGAATCCAACAATTCGTAGTTTTGGGACGTCCTCTTTTGAGCTTATAGATGCTAGGCGGTGGTTGTGAGAAACGGGGCAGCCTTAGGGATTTGGAAAGCTGTTTTCATAGAAGTCCAAAAAAATGGACACTCGCATACATTCCTCCCGCAAAGTTTCATCCTCTGTGGGAATCTGCGCGCCATAGTTTTTGTATGGTTCCCAATTTGAAGGGGTGAAGGGTTCCAAATCGAATTGTCCCTGAATGGCAGCGATACCCGTCTGAAAATCCATGGCGGCTTCCGCAAAGGCATCGTCCGGGTATTCAAAGACCGGCATACCTTTGGAATTGATTCCCATTGCGTAGGCAGGTTTTCCCATGAGAAAATCGGGAACTTGCTCTTCAGAAACCGGACCTATCACATTGCCATAGAGATTCTCCATCCGGTTTTGATGAAAAAACCAGGCGAGCACGGCGACGGCCATTATAAAGACACATGTAATAAAAATAGAAGACTTCCGATGTTTTTTCATAGGGATTAGACTATCCTATAATTGCATAAGGGATATACCCTAAATATTCCCATCCGTTATCTGAACTACTGACCCTTCGTTGTAATCGGATGAGTGTTGGGCAACTTTAAAGTCTGTATATCCGCTGCTAGTTTTACTGCCAATAGCCGTTACAAAGGCACAATGTCCCCAATCACCGTCATTGCCCGCATCATAGGCAATAAAGTCGCCTTTTCGAACTCTATAAGTAGCTAGGAAAATGGCATTAGATATTTTTTATAGATAACATTATACGTATTAGATTTTCACGAACTACGCTATTCTAGACTTGTACATTGGAAAACATCAACTTTAATTTAAATTATATTGATTGATTAAAAACGCTTTTGGCTCTTACAAGATATATCGGACAATAAAAGTCTATTTAGAATTACTTATTAAAAGAATAATAAAAATATTCATAAATGTCAATAATTAAAATAAAATTGATACATTATTTTTATTAAATTATATATATCTTTTTAACTATCTTTTTATATCTTCTTAAATGTCCGCAAAGCCTTATTTTATCGGCTCTACGGGCATTTTGCTTTTGTGGTAAACCTCACATATCTAGGTCTATCTTCTTATATTTTCGCTATCAAGCGTGGTTAAAATCGTGGTAAATACTTCTATGCGATTAAACGCTGAACCTCTGATTTTGCAGTATCTATGGACGCATGAGCATACCAGTTCATTGTGATACTGATATTTGAATGTCCCATGATATACTGTAAATCTTTCGGGTTCATGTTCTTGCTTGCCAATCTTGTGCAGAATGTATGGCGTAGCGTATGCGGTGTGATATGTGGCAAAGGGTTATCCTTATGGTGCTTGTTGTATTTCTTTACCATACGGACAAAAAGCATATTGTAATCAATCGCAACTTTGGGCTTGCCTTTCTGATTGACAAATAGGAAGTTGCCCCGTCCATCTATCACAAATGGTTCTGCCTTTGGGCGTTTCTTCATAACCCGTTGAAATGCTTGTATCGTTTCCTTGCTTAATGGCACTTGCCTTGTTCCGCTTTTTGTCTTAGGCGTTTCAATATAATAACCTTGTTCCTTGCTCTTTAGTAACTGGTGGTCGATAACTACAACCTCATGGATAAAATCAACGTCCATGATTGTCAGTCCGCACAGTTCCGAGATACGAAGTCCTGTCTTTAACAGTATCAGCACATCATCATAATACTTGTGATACACATTGTCCGTCTTGATGAATGAGAGTAGGGCTAGTTCCTGTTCCTCTGTCAATGCGACTTTCTCTTTGGTATCATTTTCTAGGACTTCACTCAACTTGAAATCAAAAGGGTTTTTCCTTACACAATCGTCTTGTATGGCGATATAGAATGACGCTTTTAACGAGCGTTTATGGTTGTTAATGGTGTTATAGGAAAAGCCTTTGTCTTTCATGCGTAACGCCCATTCCTTAGCGTCAGAGGGTTTTATCGTATCAATGCTCCTAGCACCTAACTTGTCCTCTTTCAATAACCGCATGAGCTGTTCCCGTTGTTTCTGTGTGCTTTTCTTCACGTTTGCCCTCTGTGCGTTCTGTTTGGCGTAGAGTTGGCAAAGCGTCATTTTCTTGCCTGTGCTGTCGATACCGTCCTCAATATCCCGTCTTATCTGCTGTTCCAGTTCACGAAGTGAGGGTTTTTCCCGTTTTCCCTTTGGTGTCGGGTCTGTGGGTGTCAATCTCCAAGCATACACATATTTTGTGTTTCCAAATGCGTCCACATATTTATATAAGTATTTTCCGTCTGTTCGTTGGCTCTCTCCAGTATGCAAGATACGTCCTTTGCTATCCCGTCTTTTTTCTTTCATGGTGTCTGCTCCTTTCCTTATTGGAAAGAGCCTTGATATGACTTGTGTTTATCATAACACATACAAGGCTCATTTGCATTAGATTGCGTCCAATTTGTCAATGACCTTTTCAAACTGTCGGCGTTTAATCTGTATGCGGTTGCCATTCATAATGAGCCAGCCAGCGTCCTTGTTTTCCTCTGCCAAGCGTCTTAACTTGTTTTCTCCGATACGGAAATACTTTGACGCTTCTTCAATGGTAAGGGTGTATTTTTCCCATACGGGAATATCGTTGTTGTTCATCAGATACCCCCTTTCCCATGTTTCGTGTCATACTGGATATAGGGGATAAGGTCGGTGCGGTTTATCCTCTGTAAATGGGCGGTTAATTTACTGGAAAGGGAATTGCTGTATCTTGCCCTATCAAGCATAGTTCCTACTTTTTCCAGTCCACCTAATGCGTCATGTTCTTCTAAGAAATAAAAACTTTTGACAGCGGAAATCACGCCACCCTCTGTGAGCCATTGCTGTGTTTCCTCAAGGGAATTATGCTGTTTTGGTACTTGCAGTTCCAAGACTTCCACAGCCCCCAAAAAGCGTTCCCAAAATCGACACATTTTCCATCTGCTTTTATTACTTTCGTTTCTGTTTGGTACGACAAAGCGTAGGTTGTTTGCCAGCAGTCCGAAAGCCAGTTCCCCAAGTTCCAGCGGTCTGTCTTTGAATGTCATGGCAAAAACATGAGCCTTATCATCACGCAGTTGCATTTCTGTCCGTTTCCAACTGCCAACTTCATCAAGTGTCTTATTATGTTTTGAACAGACTTCCTTATCCTTATCATAAAAGCGGTAGGACAATCCCGATTTTCCAGCACCGATATAAACGGTCTTTGCAGTGTCGAAATCATCAAACTTGCTTTCGTCAAAGTGGTAGCCCTCACTATTCGAGATAAATTCCTCTTTTTCACATTTCTTCTTTATCTGCTCTATGGTAAAGAATGGCTTTTCGTTCCTATCATCAATGGCAATATCAAGTCTTGTGAAATGGAAGTTATCCAGTCCGTATCTTCGCTCACAGCGTCGGAACATATCCCCAAAGGTATAATTCCTACTGTCGAGAATACGGAAAATATCATCACAACCTCTGCCAGTCATAACAAGATAACAGCCTAGCCCTTGTGGATTGTCCTCTGTCTTTCTTGCGTCCCCCGATACATAAATATCTCCAATCTGCCAGCGTGCCTGATAGGTCTTGAATTTAACGCTTGCCGGATAGACATTGAAAATGTCAGTCGGTAAACCTAAAATGTGCATGATAACATCTTCTGCGGTTGCAGTATCAAATACAATGCTGATGTAATCAATCTTAACGGATAAATTTTTGTGTGTAGTTATAGTGCATTACTCCTTTCGTACTTCCCGTTTTTTTGCGAGGTAAAAATCGTGTTTTTTCCTTTATTTATCACAGTTTCTAGGTACTATGACATGTATGCGCAGGGCGGTGTTACATATACGCCCTTTACGAACGCCTAAAGGCGTTCCCTTTCTTCCTGTGTCTGCCCCGTTCTTAACGCTCACGAGCCTTGTAAGGCTCGTGGCTAAACGGAACAGCCCAGTCAGAAATCCGATTTTCAGTCTGATAGTCCATGCCTATTCATGCTATCAAAGTGAAAATATCTATTCTATATGCTTACTCAAGCGTGTGATTGACCCTAGCGTGCTTAATCGCTCTATCTAACACGATAATAACGCCATTAGAATTACTTGTCAAGAAGTTTTTGTTGACTTTTGGATATAGATTAAGTATGATATGCTTATAAACGTCAAAAAAAGCAACGAAAGGAGCGGTTATACTAAGTTATGGAGCATTATGAAAAGAAAATCAGTTTCTTAGGAGAGAACATACAAACCATAAGAAAATACAGAGGAATGAAACAACAGGAACTTGCGGACAAAATCGGTATCAATATGCAGAGCCTTTCCAAGATTGAACGAGGTGTGAATTATCCTACCTTTGATACATTGGAAAAGATAATGGACGTGCTGGGAGTAACACCGAATGAATTATTGTCGGGGGAATGGAAATATATTGACCACACCGAGCCATATATCATGGACGTTATCAAACGAGAACAGGATTTTAATGTTTCCTTAGATTATTTGTCTGAAAATGAATTTTTCAATGACGAAAAAGAATGTAGATTTTACATGGAAACTACATTGATTAGATACATTAGCAATTATCTTTCTAGTGAGGTAGTAGAGTTGGAAGAACTTATGGAAATCAAGCAGTTGATACAGCGTCAGAAATTGGAACGCATGATGAAAGTACATAAGGAAATGCGAGGGTTAGACCGATACAGAGAACAGCCCAAAGAGTATAAATATCACGACCCTTATGATGATTGGATATTCCGTCAGCTTGCAGATATAGACAACAGAAACAACATTCCCAACACTTCGCCACAATTAGATTTTAATGAAACGGACTATGAAGATTATCTAAAAGAGAAATGGAATAGAGGACTTTAATTTTCCTCTTGCATGAAAGATACAGCAAACAAAAAGCCCAATCAAGAGTGCAAAGCACCACCAATGGTGGTAAGGCTCTTTACAGGGTTCTTTCTTTTCTGTGGTGGGTAATCAAGCGAAAAATGAAGAAGTGTTTTGTCATGCTTTATATTTTTATCCCGACTTTGATAATTCAGATTGTGAAAATGATTAAATACAGAAAAGCTAAATAACACGATTTATATTAGCATCACTTTAATGATAAATTAGTTAGAGTGGTGCCTTATTTTTTTCTCTGTACAATCACTTAAATAGGTGCTATAGTAATGGGTAGATAGTATTCGAACAGAAACTATACCACATATTTTTTATTTTTAAACCATGAGGATTATATCAGTTTGAACGAGACCTCATCCATGCAGATTTTCATGATTGTCACTTCCCAGAAAGGAGTGATCGATATGAGAGCAGGATTTATCGGAGCGGGGAAAGTAGGATTTTCCCTTGGAAAATACCTGAAGGAAAACGGCGTAGAGATTACGGGTTACTTCAGCAAATCACCGGAATCAGCTAAATCAGCAGCAGATTTTACTAACACAAAACTATATAAGAGTATAGAGAATATCTTAAGTGACAGTGATACCCTGTTTATTACTGTGCCTGATGGACAGATAAGCAAAGTATGGGATTATATGAAGAATCTGGATATTAAAAATAAAAATATTTGTCATTGCAGCGGTTCGATTTCATCAACCGTTTTTTTTGATGGTGAAAACCTCGGTGCAAATATCTATTCGGTACATCCCCTATATGCAATAAGTGATAAGTGCGAATCATGGAAACACTTGAATAAGGCTTATTTTACTGTGGAGGGTTCGGCAGAGAATCTAGATGAGATTAAGAGTATCTTTGAGCGAGCAGGAAATAAGGTAATCGCAATGGGAGCGGAAAATAAATCTCTTTACCACTGCGGTGCAGTAGTTGTAAGCAATCTCGTAAACGGACTTTTTCAAGTGGGGGCTGAAATGCTTGTAAAATGCGGCTTTGATAAAAAAGATGCAAAGAAAGCCTTAGTGCCTTTGTTTACTGGAAATGCCGACACATTGGCAGAAAAAGGGGTTGCGGCTGCCCTCACAGGTCCTGTTGAGCGAAATGATTTGTCGACTATCACAAAACACATTGAAGCTATTAAGGCAGCATGGATAAACGAGTCTGAGGAAAAGGTGGGATATGAGATGATATATCTTTTGCTTTCAGAAAAGCTTCTCAGTATTGCACAGGAAAAACATTTAGACAGTGACTATTTGAAGATGACGGAGGTAATTAAAAATGAAAAACACAGTATCCACTTTTAAAGAACAGAAGGTTAAGGGCGATAAGATTACAATGCTGACAGCCTATGACTATTCGACAGCTAAATTGATGGATCAGTCAGGTATTAACGGTATTCTCGTTGGAGATTCTCTTGGCATGGTTATGCTCGGATACGAAAATACTTTGCCGGTAACAATGGAAGATATGATTCACCATACAAGAGCAGTTACAAGAGGTGCCAAAGATGCCTTAGTAGTTGGAGATATGCCGTTTATGTCATATCAAGTTTCAGTTGAAGAGGCCATGTATAACGCAGGAAGACTTATGAAAGAAGGAAGATGTCAAGCAGTAAAGCTAGAAGGTGGAGCCTCTGTTTGTCCACAGATTAAAGCTATTACAGCTGCTTCAATTCCTGTTATGGCACATATTGGACTTACACCTCAGTCAGTGAACGTTTTTGGAGGCTTTAAAGTTCAGGGAAAAAGTGAAGAGGGAGCAAAGAAACTCATTGAAGAGGCAAAAGCTGTTGAAGAAGCAGGAGCATTTGCGATTGTTTTGGAATGCGTACCTGCAAAATTAGCGGAAATTATTTCTGAAAGCATTAATATTCCTACAATAGGAATAGGTGCAGGATCTGGCTGCGATGGACAGATTCTCGTTTATCAGGACATGCTTGGAATGGTCTCTGACTTTACACCTAAATTCGTAAAACAATTCGCAAAGGTAGGAGATGTAATGAAAGAAGCCTTTGCTGCATATATAGAAGAAACTAAACAGGGAAGCTTTCCAGCACCTGAACACACATTTAAAATTTCAGAAGATGTAATTAACAAGTTATATTAGGAGATAGAACGATGAAAATAGTAAAAACCGTAGATGAAGTGAGAGTTATAGTCAAAGAATGGAAGAAAGAAGGTCTTACAGTAGGTCTTGTTCCTACTATGGGATTTTTGCACGAAGGACATAAGAGTTTAATTACAAGGGCTGTTTCAGAAAACGATAGAGTTGTTGTCAGTGATTTTGTAAATCCGACTCAATTTGGAGTAGGGGAAGATTTGGAAAGCTATCCGAGGGATTTGGAAAGGGATACTATGCTATGTGAGGAGGCAGGTGCTAATTTAATATTTAATCCTGAGCCGGAAAATATGTATTTTGACGATTTTTCAACATATGTAAACATAGAAAGTCTTTCAGAGGAACTTTGTGGAAAATCACGACCAATACATTTCAGGGGTGTAGGCACAGTAGTATCTAAACTTTTTAATATTGTAAATCCCGACAGAGCTTACTTTGGTCAAAAGGATGCACAGCAGCTTGCGATTATAAAAAGAATGGTTAGAGATTTGAACTTTGATATCGAAATTGTGGGCTGCCCTATAGTTAGAGAAGAGGATGGTCTTGCAAAGAGTTCAAGAAATACATATCTAAGCAAAGATGAGAGAAAGGCGGCACTAATTTTAAGCAAAGCAGTTAAGCTCGGAGAAGATATGGCAAAAGCAGGAGAAAAAGATACAGATAAAATTGTATCAGAAATGATTAAGCTTATTGAAACTGAGCCTATGGCGAAAATAGATTATGTTCAGGCTGTAGACGCTGTTTCAGTTAAACCGGTCAAGGAGATGACAGCACCAGTACTAGTTGCCATGGCAGTTTATATCGGCAAAACCAGATTGATTGACAACTTTATTTACGAAGGTTAAACGGGGGTTAAATATGACATTTGAAATGTTAAAGGGGAAGATACACAGAGCTACAGTAGTTCAAGCAGAACTTGATTATGTAGGAAGCATCACTGTAGACGAAGACTTACTTGACAGTGCCGGAATTTTGGAGTATGAAAAGGTAAGTATCGTAGATATAAATAATGGGAACAGATTTGAGACATACACAATTGCAGGAGAAAGAGGCAGCGGAATGATATGTCTCAATGGAGCTGCTGCAAGATGTGTTCAGACAGGTGATAAGATAATCATAATGTGCTATGCACAGATGACTCCAGAAGAGGTAAAGAAAAATCCACCTAAAGTAGTATTTGTAGATGAGGATAACAAAATATCAAGAGTCGCAAGATACGAAAAACATGGTAAGCTATAAGACATGTAATTTGCAAATAAAAAAGGGCATTTCGGTAATTAAAAAATGTAAAAGGTGAAGAATATGTCATCTGCCCTCGTTGTGAGCAAGAAGTTTATAAAGAAGTAATAATTTATCCATTTTGTAACTTTGGCATAATGGCATGGCTTGAAGGAGAAAATGATGAAAATAGCAAACCAGTGAAAGATAAATCTAAGTAAAATCTCAGCTTAACAATTTAATATCTATATTTACAAAGCAGTTGGTCTTATGATTGACTGCTTTTAAAAAAGACACCGTTTAGGTGTGAGGTCTTTTTAGTGTTATTTATAGTCATATCAAGGCTCGTTTAATTATGGTAAATTCGTGGTAAAATGAGTGCTTTTCTATACTTCAAAATATTTGAAAGTATAGTGTTTATACGGATAATCAAAAATTAGATATAAAATTTCGTAGAAAGTTTTTATATAAACTATTTAAGTTAAGATTTAAAATTACAGTTTATAAATTCGTCAATATGAAAATAAGTAAGTTTTATTAATAACGTACTGAAATCCTTATTTATAGCTTCCCGGGAGGCGTTCCGATTCTTTGGTCACAATTCACGATTTGTTCTTTCTTTTTCCCTGTACATATGGTATAATAACACCCGTATGCTCAACATTGAGATGAATAATTGGTTTTTAGGAACCATTTTGAGGTGAACGTTCATGGGTAATATTCTCAAAGCCTTTTTTGGCAACTACAGCAAGCGCGAGTTAAAGCGCATTCAGCCCCTTTGCGACAAGGTGCTCGCACTTGAAGAAAAATACAAGCAGCTGAGCGACGAGGAATTGCAAGCGCAGACCCCTGCCTTGAAGGAACGCTTGGCCAATGGCGAGACATTGGACGGCATTCTGCCCGATGCATTTGCCGTCTGCCGCGAGGCGTCCGCCCGCGTTTTGGAAATGCGCCACTTCCCGGTGCAAATTATCGGCGGTATTGTTCTGCATCAGGGCCGCATCGCAGAAATGAAGACCGGTGAAGGTAAAACCCTTGTGGCAACGCTTCCGGCTTATTTAAATGCCCTGTCGGGCAAGGGCGTCCATGTGGTCACGGTCAACGATTATTTGGCACGCCGTGACTCCGAATGGATGGGCAAGGTATATCGCTTTTTGGGCCTGTCGGTCGGACTGATCGCCCACGATATGGACAATGCAGCTCGTCAGAGAGCTTACAATGCGGATATTACCTATGGTACGAACAATGAGTTCGGGTTCGATTACCTGCGCGACAACATGGTTATCTATAAGGAGAATAAGGTGCAGCGCGGCCATAATTTCGCCATCGTCGATGAGGTTGACTCCATCTTGATCGACGAAGCGCGTACACCGTTGATTATTTCCGGCCAGGGGGACAAGTCCACAGAACTGTACAATATTGCGGATGCATTCGCCCAGACCCTTCAGATGGTGAAGGTTGCGGACTTGGATTCGAAAGAGGACAATGACGAACTCTATAAAGACGCGGATTATATTGTCAATGAAAAGGCCAAGACGGCTACGCTTACACCGTCCGGTGTGAAGAAGGCGGAAGCCTACTTCAATGTAGAAAACCTGACGGATGCGGACAACATTACGCTTCAGCATCATATCAATCAAGCGATTAAGGCGCGCGGCGTTATGACGCGCGACATCGATTACGTGGTCAAAGACGGCGAAGTCATCATTGTCGATGAGTTCACCGGCCGTTTGATGTATGGCCGCCGGTACAACGAGGGCCTGCACCAGGCCATCGAGGCGAAGGAAGGCGTCAAGGTGGCGCGCGAAAGCAAGACCCTTGCGACCATTACCTTCCAGAATTTCTTCCGCCTTTACACAAAGCTTTCCGGTATGACCGGTACGGCGATGACGGAAGAGGATGAATTCCGTGAGATCTATAAGCTGGATGTCATTGAAATTCCAACCAACCGCCCGATGATCCGCCAGGATTTGCCGGACGTCGTATATAAGACAGAAAAGGGCAAATTTAATGCAGTCATCGACGACATCGTGGAGCACCATGAAAAGGGCCAGCCGGTGCTGGTCGGCACAATCTCCATTGAGAAGTCCGAACGGCTCAGCCAGCTGCTCAAGCGCCGCGGGGTCAAGCACGAGGTTTTGAACGCAAAGTACCATGATAAGGAAGCGGAGATCGTTGCGCAGGCCGGTAAGAAGGGCGCCGTTACGATTGCAACCAACATGGCAGGCCGTGGTACGGACATCATGCTGGGCGGTAACGCAGAATATATGGCGAAGGCGGAGATGCGCCGGATGCAGTACAGCGAAGAACTCATCAACGAGGCGGACGCACATTCGGACACCGAGGATGAGGAGATCCTGGAGGCGCGCAAGACCTTCCAGGAGCTTAATAATAAGTATAAAGAGGCAACCAAAGGAGAAGCAGAGGCAGTGCGCGAAGCTGGCGGACTATATATCATCGGTACGGAGCGGCACGAGTCCCGCCGTATTGATAACCAGCTGCGCGGCCGTGCCGGCCGTCAGGGCGACCCCGGTATGAGCCGGTTCTATATCTCCCTGGAGGACGATTTGATGCGCCTGTTCGGTGGCGAACGCATCACACAGATGATGAATACGCTAAAGGTGGACGAGGATACGCCGATTGAAGCGGGGATGTTGACAAAGACCATCGAAGGAGCACAGAAGAAGATTGAAGGCCGCAACTTTGGCATTCGTAAGAATGTTTTGCAGTATGACGACGTGATGAGCCGCCAGCGCGAGATCATCTATGGTCAGCGCGATCAGGTGCTCAACGGGGAAGATCTGCGTGAACAGATTGTCAAGATGATCGAACAGGCGATTGGGGCACAGGTGGACAAATATCTGCCGGCTTCCAACCTGCGCGACGACTGGGATTTGAACGGCCTGCGGGAACATTATATGGGCTGGCTGATTGGCCCGGACGACTTGCAGTACGATGAGAGCGAAATGGAAAAGCTCGATCCGGAATACGTCAAGGAAGAGATCTGCAAAAAAGCGATGGCGCAATACGAAGCGCGCGAGCAGGCCTATGGCGACAAGGTGATGCGCGAATTGGAGCGCGTGGTCCTTTTGAAAAATGTGGACCGCGAATGGATGGATCACATCGATGCGATGGAAGAGCTTCAGAAGGGAATCCGTTTGCGTGCATACGGCCAGCGCGATCCGGTTGTTGAATACCGTTTGGAAGGCTTCGACATGTTCGATGAGATGATTGCGACCATTCGTGAAAATACGGCGCGCATGATGCTCACCGTCCAGTTGCGCACCCAGGAAGAGCCGAAGCGCGAGCAGGTGGCAAAGCCGACCTCTACCAGCGCTGACGGCACGGATACCAACCGCACGGTGCATAAGGGTAAGAAGATCGGCCCGAATGATCCGTGTCCCTGCGGCAGCGGTAAAAAGTTTAAGAAGTGTACTTGCGCGGAGTATCATCCACAAAGCTGAGAGATGTCGGGAAAGCAGTGCAGCGGAACATCTGCCGTTGAATGGCTTGTTTCATAAAAAGGGTTTGTATTTGCCCCTTGCGATACAGAGGATTCTGTGTCGCAAGGGGCTTTTTGTGCCCATATGGATAAAAATTGCGTGTTCCTATTCGGCCGGCAATCTTCTACTTCATTTGGCGGGAATCCGGGCCGTGAACCAAAGGCGGAAAGCGCATATTTATTTTATTTTTATCTAAACTAAGCTTAACCTGTTTTTAACATTGCACCGATAAAATAAGCTCGTACTTAAAGAAAACATGAAGAAAACGTAAGGAGCAATGAAACATGAAAAAAGTGCTTTCGATCCTAATGGTTTTGGCTATGATGTGCACAAGCATGGCGTTCGTAGGGTGCAGCTCTACGGTAGAAGGCCAATCTGAGACTCCGTCTTCCCAAGGAAACGACGTCTCGGCGGAAAATGCAGGGGATTCTTCTGAAACGGCCAACAAAGAATTGAGCGGCGACCTCACCTTGAATGGTTCCACCTCCATGGCAAAGGTTTGCCAGGCATTGGGCGAAGCTTTTATGGAAAAGTATCCGGATGTAACCGTGACGAAGAGCGGCAATGGCTCTGGCGACGCTCCGAAGGCTGTCACCGCCGGTACCGCGTTGATCGGCGACCTGTCCAGAAATATGAAGGATGAAGAGGACCCGGATCAGTTCGAGATCAATCAAATCGCAATCGACGGCATTGCGATTGCGGTCAATAAGGAAAACCCTGTTACAGAACTGACCAGCGAACAAATCGCTAAGATCTTCACCGGAGAAATTACCAACTGGAAGGACGTCGGTGGAAACGACCAGACGATCACCGTCATTGGCCGTGAGGCAGCTTCTGGAACCAGAGACGGTTTTGAAGCGATTTTTGGTTGCGAAGGAACCTGCAAATATGCTGCAGAAGTCACTTCCACCGGTGAAGTGGTTTCGAAGGTTGGTTCGGACCCGTCTGCAATCGGCTATGTTTCCCTAGATTCTGTCAACGATTCGGTCACCGCTTGTAAAGTGGACGGCGTAGAGGCGACAGAGGAAAACATTATCAACGGCTCTTATAAGGCGCAACGCCCGTTCATTCAGATCTACAAGAAGGGTTCCGACAGCGAATTGGTAAAAGCTTGGTTTGACTTCCTGTACTCCGATGAAGGACAGCAGATTATCTCCGATGTGGGGCTTGTACCGGCACAATAAATGAGCCCCGGGGCGTAATGCTCCGTACAAAATGCTCCGGCACTCGGAACTGGGTGCCGAAGCATTTTGTTGCGCCCGAGGAGAGAGGCCATGTACGGCTTGATATAGAATGGAGGGCCTGCTGATGCAGACATCATTGACCGATGAACGCGCAGAGCAAAAGCGCGCATTTGCCAATCGAATCAAACGGATTGTGGCGATTGTATTAGGCGCCGTAATCCTTATATCGTTCTTTTTTCCTTACATCCAGTTTGTTTTTAAAAATACGGTATATTCTTTGACCGGATTACAGCTTGTTACGGTACGCGGAATGATGGTTCGTGGACCGCAGATGAGCGGACTTGTGACCATTCCTTTGCTCACCCGCATCGCTGTCGCGGCAGGCGTTGTGTTGGCTTTGGCAGGGATCGTGCTGTTGCTTTTGAAAAAACCGGTGTGGGCGGGGGCGGCCTACATCCTCTCAGGAGTAACGCCGTTGGTCTCGCTGATTACAACTTCCAGCATTCAGACGGCGGTCACTTCGCTCAATATCAGCGAGATAGAGGTGCATTATCTCTGGCCGTTCCTTTGTACATTGGCTTTTGGAATCGCCGGTGCGATCCTGGCGCTTTGGACCCAGGGAACCGAGCGTCTGGCCAAGTCGGTTTTTCAGGTCTTTTCCTGTGTATCCGTCGGCTCTGTAGCTGTTATTACAATCTATATCCTTGTCTCCGGCGCTCCCGCCTTGATCGAGATCGGTGTGGGGGATTTTCTGTTCGGCACAAAGTGGGAGGCAAGCGCGGAGGTTTTTGGCATCCTGCCGATGATCCTTTCTTCTATTGCGGGAACTTTGGGCGCGATTGTTATCGGTGTGCCAATCGGCCTGTTGACCGCCATCTTTCTCTCGGAGACCGCCAATCCGATTCTGGCCAAAATTGTACGTCCGGCGGTTGAATTGTTGGCGGGTATCCCATCCGTCATCTACGGTTTTTTTGGCATGCTGGTGATTGTGCCTGCCATCCGCAAGTTCCCGCCCTTTCAGGGACATACCACGGGTGATAGCCTTTTGGCCGCCATTTTAATCCTGGCGATCATGGTTCTTCCGACGATTGTAAATGTCTCTGAAACGGCGCTGCATGCCGTGCCAGTCTCCTATCGGGAAGCCTCCCTGGCATTGGGGGCTACGCAGACGACCACCATTTTTAAAGTGACGGTTCCGGCGGCGAAATCTGGAATCCTTTCGGGGGTAATCCTGGGGGTAGGACGTGCCATTGGCGAAACCATGGCGGTAATTATGGTGGCCGGCAATGTGCCCAATATGCCGAACCTACTCGGCTCTGTGCGTTTCCTGACCACTGGCATTGCCATGGAGATGAGTTACTCCTCTGGATTGCACCGTCAGGCGCTGTTTGCCATCGGATTGGTGCTCTTTGTGTTTATTATGATTGTCAATATCAGTTTCACATATATTTCCAAGAAGGGGGTACAGCTCGATGGAAACTAATTCCCTCTATTGCAAACACAGCCGCCCCAAGGACACGGCGTTGAAGGTTCTTATCAATCTGGCTGCTGGGGTGACCGTTGTGGTCCTGGTTGGAATCATCGGCTATATCCTGGTCAACGGCCTGCCCTATGTCACCTGGCAATTTATTTCCACACCGTATTCGGAAATGAATCCAGATCAAAAAGGCATCCTGCCCATGATTATCAATACCTTGTACATTGTGGTGATCACTCTATTGATTGCGGTGCCAATCGGGCTTTCTTCTGCCATTTACCTGACCCAATATGCCAAGCAGGGGAGGTTGGTTCGTTCCATCCGGTTTACAACGGAGGTCCTTTCTGGTATCCCGTCGATCATTTTCGGCCTATTTGGTTACACAGTGTTCTGCATCCTGTTCCGCTTGCAGGTTTCCATCCTTGCGGGCTGCCTGACTATGACGATCTGTATTCTACCGACCATCGTGCGCACAACGGAGGAATCGCTTATGGCGGTTCCAACCAGCTACAAAGAGGGCGCGCTTGCACTTGGCGCTGGAAAGTTGCGTGTGATCCTGGGCATCGTGCTCCCATGTGCTATGCCGGGCGTGTTGACTGCCATCATCCTGGCGGTGGGCCGTATTGTAGGGGAGAGCGCCGCCCTTCTGTTCACTTCAGGAATTGGTTATAGCATGCCGAAGGACTTTTTCCGGCAGATCATGACCAGCGGGCGCACATTGACCCTGCATTTGTACCAGACAGCGCGCGAAGCCTCTACACCGGATGCCATGAATATTGCCTTCGGTACAGCGGCGGTCCTGTTAATTCTGGTATTCCTATTGAATTGTTTGACAAAAGTGGTGACGAAAGCAGTAAAGAAGGGTTGAGAACGGATATGGAAATGGGAAATCAAAAAATTGTATTACAGGATTTGAATCTGTATTATGGAGACTTTCATGCGCTCAAGGGGATCAATATGGAGATTCCCGCCAATAAAGTGACAGCATTTATCGGCCCTTCGGGCTGTGGCAAATCCACTTGCCTGAAAACGTTGAACCGGATGAACGATCTGGTGGACAACTGTAAGATTTCAGGACTTGTCACACTGGATGGCGAGGATATCTACGATCCGCGGACGGATGTAACCCTCCTGCGCCGCCGTGCGGGGATGGTGTTTCAAAAGCCGAACCCTTTCCCAATGTCGGTATATGACAACATCGCCTATGGGCCGCGCGTCCATGGGATCAAGAATCGCCAAAAGCTCGATGAGATTGTCGAAAACTCGTTGAAAAGTGCAGCGCTTTGGGACGAAGTAAAGGACCGCTTGAAAAAATCTGCATTAGGCCTTTCCGGAGGCCAACAACAGCGTCTGTGTATTGCCCGCGCATTGGCGGTTGAGCCGGATGTCATTTTGATGGATGAACCGACCAGCGCGTTGGACCCGATCTCTACCTCGAAGATCGAAGATCTGATGGACGACCTGCGCAACCGGTATACTGTGGTGATTGTCACACATAATATGCAGCAAGCAGCCCGTATTGCGGATCGTACGGCGTTCTTCCTCTTGGGCGAATTGGTGGAGTATTCCGATACGCTCTCCATGTTCAACAAACCGCAGGACGAGCGGACAGAACGCTACATCACCGGCCGCTTCGGATGACGATGTATCTTCCCCTGGAACCGGATTTGATGTATAATAAAAAATAGGAGACATGGATTATGCCAAGAAAACTGTTTGACCGCGAGATCAATGATTTGATTCACCGCATGACCGATTTGGGAAATGACGTGGATGGCCGTATTCAAATGACCATTGACGCCCTGCGTACCTTGGACATTGAAAAGGCGAAAAAGGTTGCGACCAGTGACAATGAGATCGACAGTGAGGAACATAGAATCGAGCAAATATGCATGAACCTGATCGCTTTACAGCAGCCCATCGCCAGCGACCTGCGCACCATTGCGGCCTGTTTGAAGATTTTGACCGATATGGAACGGGAGGCTGACCAGTGCGCGGACATCTGTGACATTCTGACCATCGCAGAACTCGACCGGAGCAGTTTGGCCTTAGCCCACGTGGTACAAATGTTGGAAGCGGCACATGAAATGTTCCGCGGCGCTTTGGATGTGTTCCTGAGCCGCGACGTTGAGGCGGCACGGAAGGTCTGCCAGGCGGATGACAACGTGGATGCGATGTTTTCCAAGATTGTCTTGGAAGTCTGTGGAATCATTACGGAAAACCCGCAGAATGTCATGTGTGATGTCGATCTGATCTTTATCACAAAATATGTGGAGCGTATGGCGGATCATGCGACCAATATTGCGGAGTGGGTCATCTATATGGAGACCGGTGAACATCCGGATCTTAACACGAAAGTCTTTTAAAGATTGACGGGCGGCGGGCGCTCCTGTCCGTCTGTACATAGAATTACCGTGAGGAAAGAGTGCGAGAAAGAGAGGGGCATTTATGCCTTTGGTATATATTGCAGACGACGAACCCAATATTCGCCGTCTGGTGGCGTTTGGCCTGAAGGACAGCGGATTTGAGTCGGCTGAATTCGCAGATGGCGAGACACTTCTTGCTGGTATTAAGGCGCGCAAGCCGGATGCCGTGATCCTGGATTGGATGATGCCGCCGCCGGACGGTCTGGCAGTGTGCCGGACGCTGCGTGCCAGCGCGGATACACGGGACATTCCCATCCTGATGTTGACGGCACGCGGCGAAGAGATTGACAAGGTTCTAGGGTTGGAACTGGGAGCGGATGACTACATTGTGAAGCCTTTTGGAATCAAGGAGCTCTGTGCGCGTGTACGTGCTGTGTTGCGCCGTACCGAGCGGGCGCAGGAGCCGGAGCAGCGGTTGGAGGCGGGTTCCCTACAGGTCGACATTGCACGCCACATGGTTACGAAAAATGATGCCAAAATAGAACTGACGGCCAAAGAATTTGATCTGCTTGTGATGTTGATGAAAAACCGTGGAAAAGTGCTCACACGCGACAGTCTGCTTGATAAAGTTTGGGGCGTCGAGTATTTTGGCGATACAAGGACAGTGGATGTACACGTGCGATACTTGCGTCAGAAGGTGGAGGACGATCCCGATCATCCGGCATTGATTCAGACCGTCCGCGGTGTGGGATACCGGTTTACAGAGTAAGTTGTACAGGGCATGCCCTTGCGGGTATGCCGCTTTTTTTACACGTTCCTGGAAAAATACAAGAGAGGGGCAGCCGAATGAGGAAGCGGATGATGTTGTGCAACATCGCTATCATTATAGTGGGGTTTTGTGCCGCCTTTTTGACGGCAACACTTCTGGTGCAGGGACAATATGAAAAGGAGTTTACCAAGCAGTTGGACACGGCCTTGGCGGTGCTGTCCACACAGTCGGAGGCTTTGGAAAATCCGGGAAAGGTGTCCTATGAGCTGGGAGAGGCGCTGAAGGCGGCTGGCCAGCCCATTCGGATCACCATACTGGACGAAGAGGGCCATGTGTTGGGCGATAGCGAGGACAAGGAGATCACCGAAAATCATGCCAACCGTCCGGAAATTGTGGAAGCACGAGAGAAGGGGGTCGGCTACGATACGCGCAGCAGCGCCAGCATGGGAATCCCCTATTATTATGAAGCGCGCCGTGTGGGACAGTATTACCTGCGGGCCGCATTGCCGATGGGAGCGTTACAGGATACCATCCAGCAGATGTGGCTGGATGCAGCACTCGGCATGCTGTTTGGGATTGTCATGGTCTGTGTGGCATCCGGCTTGTTTGTATCGTGGATTGGAGAGCCGGTCCGGCGGATGAGCCTTGCTGCGCGTCGTTTGGCCGCAGGGGAATACTCCAGCCGGGTTGAGGGAACATTCAGCGACGAATTTGCTGAACTGGCACAGGCGTTCAACCAGATGGCAGACAGCACAGAACACGCGGTGAGCCTGCTCCGCACCAAACAGGAACAGTTGGAGGGCGTTTTACAGGGAATGAATGACGGGGTCCTAGCTGTGGATGAGGGGGGCAATGTGCTTTTTCTCAACCAGAGTGCGCGCAGCTTGCTGCACTGCCCCTCCATGCAGGCTGGCGATCATTTGGAGGGAAGTCTGGTGCTAACCAAGATTTCCGCACTGTTGAGAGATGCGATGCAGGCTGGAGAGCCGGTCAACGACGAGCTGACCAATTTGCCTGAGGAGAAACGCTATACGGTCTATGCTGCCCCAATGGAGGCCCAACCCACCGGAGCGGCGCTGGCAGTGGTTTCCGATGTGACGCGCATCCGCCGGCTGGAACAGCTGCGCAGTGAGTTTGTCTCCAATGTGACCCATGAATTAAAAACACCGTTGACCTCCATTCGCGGGAGTATCGAGCTTCTCAAAAGCGCAGACCGCGATGAGGAAACGCGCCGGTATTTTTACGATGTATTGGACATTGAAACCGAACGTCTGACCCACCTGATCGACGATCTTTTGGTTCTCTCACAGATTGAAAACGCCAAAGAAGATCCATCTATGCGCCCGTGCAATGTCAAGGAGGCATTGGAACATTGTGTAGAGAGGGCAAAATCGTTGGGGCAGGAGAACCACATTCGCATGCATATTGACGCCGATTCGGAGCTCTTTGTCGCCTGTACGCCAACGCGTCTACAACAGCTCTTTGGCAACCTGATTGACAATGCTGTCAAATACAATGTAAAGGATGGAAGCGTGTTTATCACGGCACAGCGGCAGCGGCAGACCGCCGTGGTGCGAGTCAAGGATACGGGGATTGGGATTGCGAAGGAGCATTTCCCACGTTTATTTGAACGATTTTATCGTGTGGATACCAGCCGTTCTCGTGAGATTGGAGGAACGGGGCTGGGACTTTCGATTGTCAAGCATCTGGTAGCGCTGTATGGTGGAGAAATCGGTGTGGAGAGTGAGCCCGGAAAGGGGACGACGTTTACGGTTTGTCTACCCTTGGCGCCGAAAGAAAAATAAAAAATTGGATTCTTTACCGGCATATGGATGTGCTTTTGTACTATATCACCAAAAAGCGTTAAAGAAACTGCACAGATTGCTCGAATCCGTATGGCTTCCACAAAAAGCAGGTTGCAATTCGACACAAAAAGAGTTAAAATAACAAAAAGACAACCGCACCAGAGCTGGACTTTGGTGCGGTAAATTTTACAGCATCGCCTGAAACAAGTAGGATTGTATTTTCCTGACCGTTTTCTGGAGCGGCTGTGGTGTGGAGGTGTACCCGATCCATGTTCTATCAAAAAGACGTGGAAACTATGCGCCGTGCAGACATTGAGGCGCTACAGCTGCAAAAGCTGAAGAAAATGGTGGATTACTGCTACAACAATATTCCGTTCTATCATGAGCGCTTACAGGCAGCCGGGGTGACCGGCGATAAGATAAAAACCCTTTCGGATATTCAGTATATCCCCTTTACAACAAAGGACGATATCCGCGATAATTACCCCTTTGGCATGATGGCGTGCCCGATGAAAGATGTCGTGCGTATTCATGCGTCGTCAGGGACCACAGGAAAGCCTACAGTCGGCGTGTATACCCAGAAGGATATTGACACTTGGGCAGAGTTGATTGCCCGTATCGGTGCGGCATCCGGTGTGACGAATGAGGATATTATCCAGATTTCGTTTGGGTATGGGCTGTTTACCGGGGCGCTTGGCCTGCACTATGGCTTGGAAAAGTTGGGTGCAACGGTCATTCCGGCCTCTTCTGGAAATACACAGAAACAGCTGATGATGTTCCGTGATTTTGGTGTTACAGGGTTGGTAGCAACTCCTTCTTATGCGCTCTATCTGGGCGAAATGGTGAAGGAGTCCCCATATCCGTCCAGCGCTTACAAGCTTCGCATTGGCTTGTTGGGCTCTGAAGGCTGCACAGAAGAGATGCGTACGCAAATTGAAAAGAATTTACATATGTTTGTGACTGACAACTACGGGATGACAGAGTTGGGAGGTCCGGGCGTATCTGGCGAGTGCGAACTGCGCTGTGGATTGCATTTCGCAGAGGATCACTTCCTGCCGGAGATTATCGATCAGGATACCTTGGAACATAAAGCGCCGGGCGAGGTGGGCGAATTGGTGGTGACCACCCTTTCGCGCGAGGGAATGCCAGTCCTGCGTTACCGTACCAAGGACATCACCCGTATCAATTACGAGCCGTGCGCATGTGGGCGCACACATGCGCGTATGGATAAGGTGATGGGGCGCACAGACGATATGTTGATTATCAAGGGCGTCAATGTGTTCCCTTCCCAGATCGAAAGTGTTTTGGTGGGAATGGAGCATGTAGGCCCGCATTATCAATTAATCGTGCGCAAAAAGAATTTCTTGGACACTCTGGAAGTCAAAGTCGAACTCAACAACGGCGAATTGTTACAGAGCTACGGCGAATTGGAAGCAGTGCAGCATAAGATTCACGACCGCTTAAAGAGTGTCCTTGGACTGGAAACCAAGGTTACCTTAGCGGAACCCAAGAGTTTGGAGCGTTTCCAGGGCAAGGCAAAGCGCATTCTCGACCTGCGCAATGAACCGGAGGAATAACCCCTATCACTGGGAATTCGTCCGCCGACGTGGCGGATAGGTCTGATATATAGGAGAGGTACAATGAAAAAGTTATTGTTGGGAAATGAAGCGGTCGCGCGCGGCCTGTATGAAGCCGGTGTGCGGGTGGTGTCCAGCTATCCTGGCACCCCCAGTACGGAGATTACCGAGACAGCGGCTACATACGATGAAATTTACTGCGAGTGGGCGTCAAATGAAAAGGTTGCGGCAGAGGTGGCAGCGGGCGCAAGTTTTGCCGGGGCGAGATCCTTTTGTGCGCAGAAGCACGTCGGCCTGAATGTCGCCGCAGATCCGCTCTTTACCATGAGCTATATCGGTGTGAACGGCGGCATGGTGTTCGGTGTAGCGGACGATCCCGGCCTGCATTCCTCCCAGAATGAGCAGGATTCCCGCAATTATGCGATTGCAGCCAAGTTGCCGATGTTGGAACCCGCCGATTCTGCGGAATGCCGGGATTTTACAAAGCTGGCTTATGAACTTTCGGAGCAGTTTGATACGCCGGTGATTCTGCGGTTGACGACGCGCGTCGCACACAGCCGCAGCCCGGTGGAGTTACATGAACGCGAAGAGCATGAACTCAAGCCCTACGAGAAGAACCCTGCCAAAAATGTCATGCTGCCTGCTTTTGCAAAACCGAAACATTATAAAGTAGAGGAGCGCATGCAGGAGCTAGCCGCATGGGCGGATGAGGCGGACATCAATGTGTTGGAGGACAATCATGCGGAGATTGGTGTGATCGCCTCTGGCGCAGTGTACCAGTATGCGAAAGAAGCGCTGGGAGACACGGTGTCCTATTTGAAGTTGGGCATGGTGCACCCACTGCCTCTGAAGAAGATCCGAGAGCTGGCTGCAAAAGTCAAGAAGCTCTATGTGATCGAAGAGCTCGACGATGTCATCGAGTCATTCTGTAAAAAAAATGGAATCGAAGTGCACGGGAAAGATGTGTTCCCGCGCTGTGATGAGTTCTCTCAGAACGTCATCCGCAAATGCATGTTGGGCAAGGTTCCGGAGAGCAAGAAGGTCGATGTGGAGACGCCGGGACGTCCTCCGGTTATGTGCTGTGGATGTCCGCACAGGGGCTTGTTCTATGCCTTGAAAAAGGCAAAGGTCTATGTCAGTGGCGACATTGGCTGCTATACCCTTGGAGCGTCTGCTCCGCTGAGCGCGATTGATACCTGTGTGTGCATGGGTGCTTCTGTTTCCGCTCTGCACGGTTACAACAAGGCGCGCGGAAAAGAGGCCGAGCAGAAGAGCGTGGCGGTGATCGGCGATTCCACCTTTATTCACTCTGGAATTACAGGATTGATCGATATTGCTTACAACAAGAGCAATTCGGTGGTCATCATCCTTGACAACTCGATCACCGGCATGACGGGCCATCAGCAGAATCCAACTACGGGATATAATATTAAAGGGGACCCCACTACAGCGGTGGATCTGGAAGCGCTCTGTAAGGCTGTCGGCATCAACCGGGTGCGCGTCTGCGACCCGTACGATCTCAAAGAGGTGCAGGCGGTTCTCAAAGAGGAGCTTGCAGCAGAGGAGCCCTCTGTCATTATCAGCCGCCGTCCATGTGCGTTGCTGAAATACGTAAAGCACAAGCCGTCGCTGGTTGTGGATACCGAAAAGTGTATCGGGTGTAAGGCGTGCTTGGGCATTGGCTGTCCGGCTATCAGTGTGCACGGCGGCAAAGCTGCAATTGACCGCACGCAATGTGTGGGGTGCGGCGTATGTACCACTCTGTGCCCGAAGAGTGCGATCACAGAACAGGAGGTACAGGCATGAGCAACGTAAAAAGTGTCATGATTGTCGGTGTCGGCGGACAGGGAACGCTCTTGGCGAGCCGTGTTTTGGGCAGCGCCATGTTGAGTCAAGGAGTTGACGTAAAAGTTTCGGAGGTACACGGAATGAGCCAGCGCGGTGGGTCTGTAGTGACTTACGTGCGCTATGGCGACAAGGTGTATTCACCGATTATCGCACAGGGCGAAGCGGATGTCCTGCTTGCTTTCGAAGCCCTGGAGGCAGCGCGTTATTTGCCGTGGCTGAAGCCCGATGGTACTGTGATTGTGAATACCCAGCAGATGGACCCAATGCCCGTCGTCACAGGTGTGGCCGAATATCCCAAGGATATTTTGGGCAAGGTGCAGGAGCAAGGCGTCAAGATGGTTGCCCTGGACGCGCTGGGAATGGCGGAGCAGGCGGGATCGGCCAAGGCGGTCAATGTGGTTTTGATCGGGGCCATGGCGAAAAAGCTGGATCTGCCCAAGGAGGTCTGGATTGACACAATTCAGGAGACCGTCCCGCCTAAATTCATCGATATGAACCTCAAGGCGTTCGAGTTGGGGTATAACGCGGACATATAAACGCAAGAAATGGTGTTGTCCTCGGGACAGAATAAACACATTGGGGAACTGATTGGCTCAGGATAAATGTGTAGATATTGATATGGATTTACACAAAAAGGAAGAGCAATGAAATGAGTTGCAATGGAAAGGGGATAGACAAATGCAGGGGAATTACTTCGAGCCGGAGATCGAGTGTGCTTCGCGGGAAGTCATGCATTACATCCAGTCCAAAAAATTGGTGAAAATGGTTGAGCATGCCTATAACCATGTGCCGTTGTACAAGAAGCGCTTCGATGAAATCGGGCTGCTGCCGGGGGACATCCAATCGATTGAGGATGTCAAAAAGCTTCCGTTTACCTACAAGGACGATCTGCGCGATCATTATCCCTTTGGTATGTTTGCCGTGCCAAAGGAGCAGTTGGTTCGTATTCATGCGTCGTCCGGAACAACGGGCAAACAGACTGTCGTAGGTTATACGAAACACGACATCGATGTGTGGGCGCGTAGTGCAGCCCGCAGCATTGTTGCGGTGGGAGGAACGCGTTCAGACTATGTTCATGTCTCCTATGGATACGGTCTGTTTACCGGCGGCATGGGCCTGCATTATGGAGCGGAAAAATTGGGAGCGACCGCCATTCCTGTTTCGACGGGCAATACAAAGCGCCAGGTTCAAATTATGCAGGACTATGGTTCGGATATTTTGTGCTGTACGCCCTCATATGCCATGTATATCGGCGAGACCGTACGCGATATGGGGATTGACCCCAAAACGCTTAAGCTTCGTGCGGGTATTTTTGGGGCAGAACCCTGGACGGAAGAGATGCGCCGCGAGATCGAGCGCTTGCTTGCGATCCGCGCATATGACATTTATGGCCTTTCTGAGATTGCCGGTCCCGGCGTGTCCTGTGAATGCCAAATGCAGGCGGGGATGCATGTGAATGAAGACATGTTCTATCCAGAGATCATCGATCCGGAGACGGGGGCGCAATTGCCCGATGGAGAGTACGGCGAGCTTGTGTTCACCTGCATCGGCAAGGAAGCACTGCCGCTGATCCGTTATCGGACAAGGGACATCTGTACGTTGAACCACGAGGTGTGCGCCTGCGGACGTACGCTGGTTCGGATGGGCAAGCCGCGCGGCCGTACGGACGACATGCTGATTATCCGTGGAATCAATGTATTCCCATCCCAGGTGGAGAGCGTACTCTTGGAGCTGGGAATGGCGCCCAGCTATCAGATTGTTGTGGACCGGATCAACAACCTGGATACCATGGAGGTACAGGTCGAGATGACTCCCGACATGTTTGGAGATACGGTTCGCAGTTTGGAAGGCGTCGAACACAAGATTGCCAACGCCCTGCAATCTACCCTGAACATCGCAGCGAAGGTCCGCTTGCTCGAACCCAAATCGATCCCGCGTACAGAAGGAAAAGCCAAGCGTGTGATCGACAATCGGACCAAATTATAAAGGAGGAATCGGTATGCAGATCCAGCAGATTTCAATTTTTGTGGAAAATAAGTCCGGCCGCCTTGCGGAGATCACAGAGGCGCTTGCCGCAGCAAAGGTGGATATTCGCGCCGTTTCCATTGCGGATACCAGCGATTTCGGCATTTTGCGCTTGATCGTTGATAAGCCGAAAGAGGCAGTGGAGGCTCTAAAGGCAGCAGGTCTGACGGCTTCCCTCACCAGTGTCATTGCGATGGGAATCGACGACCAGCCAGGCGAGTTTGCCAAGGCGCTGCGCGTATTGGCGGACAATAAAATTGGCGTGGAATATATGTATGCCTTTATCAGCCGTGAGCACGGTAAAGCGTTTGTCATTCTCCGTGTAGATGACAGTGAACGCGCAGTTGCAGTGCTCAAGGAGCATCAAATCACCATCCTGAGCGCGGAAGAAATCTACGGAATGTAATGTAGAACGATTTTATACAAATTGGAGCGGACGGGAAGGCCTTTCCCGTCCGTTTCTGTTTCATAAGAAGGTAGAAGATTTGGGAACAAAATGGGAATATTATCAGAGAAATCTTCGGCCAAGTGGACATGTTTGTTTTTAAGGGAGGATCATGATGTATTGGAATCCAGAGCAGTATTTACAGTTTGAAAAAGAACGCACCCAGCCTGCCATCGATTTAGCCAACCGAATCCCACAAAAAGCCGTGGATCGGGTTTTGGATGTGGGATGCGGTCCAGGAAATAGTACAAAAGTGCTCGCGGAACGGCTTCCCGGCGCACGTGTTTTAGGGATTGACCGTTCTTTGGAGATGATTGAGGTGGCAAAAGAGCAGCACCCTGCATTGCAATTTATGCAGTGGGATGCATCCCAGGATTTGGAAGGCTTGGGGCCCTCATTCGATGTGATTTTTTCCAATGCCTGCATTCAGTGGATTCCCGATCATCCAGCCTTGTTGGGGCGGTTTATGGACAGGTTAAATCCTGGTGGAATATTGGCAGTACAGGTTCCGATGAACAATCGAGAGCCGATTCATCAGATTATACAGGAATGTATATCCAGCCCACGATGGAAATCCTTTTTCCCGGAGACGCGCGTCTTTTTCCAGCTGCAACCGGAGGAGTATGCGGCTATACTGGCCGGTTGGACAGACCAATATACCCTGTGGGAGACTGTATATTATCACCGTATGCCCTCACACCGTTCCATTTTGGAATGGTATCGTGGAACCGGGTTGCGGCCATACCTACAAGTTTTGCCCGCCCGTGAGGCTGAACAGTTGGAATTGGAAATTTTGGCCCGGCTGGAAGAATGCTATCCCAAACAAAAAAACGGGGAGATTTTGTTTCGTTTTCCAAGGCTCTTCTTCCTAGCACAGAAACCGCATATAAGTTCTCATGAAGAATAATTATCTTTATAGATGGCATGCCACTTGCTCCATACTGTAATCGACTAAAAGAGTGATAAAATTTTTATTGGTATGCAAAACATCAAACAATTTTTACGATTGAAACCATGATAGAATGGAGGGAGCGGCCCAGATACCACTCCCTCCATTTTCTATGATAAGCTGTCGCAAAAAGGGAATCTCTCGGCGGTAGGAGGGGGATAAGTGGGCTTTCGATCGAGAACGAAGAGGGAAATGGACAACGATCTACTCACCCCAGAGTGCTTCTGTTGGCGCATGAAATGCCCCTTTGCAGGTTGTGGGGCAAGTTGAAGAAGATTTCGTGCCATTTTTGAAAAAGGTATATTGGCATGAGGTCCTTACAGGGTTTGTGAAATCTTCATTTGGGAGAATTCCAAGAGGCTGTAACGTTCTTTTTCGTATGGAAGATCGATTTTTTAGGAGAAACACTCGCAATGCTTTTGAAAAGTACGGCTTGTGCCGGAGAATGAGATTACAATTTTACTATGTAATAGTATTTTGCGTGTTGCTTATAGAAGCATTTTAAAATTCTATGAGAAGTTATGTCCCGATAGAGATGATCTTTTGCACCCAATCTTTGTAAAAGGCTTCCTCATGTGATACCAGCAACACTGTCCCTGAAAATTCACAAAGCGCCTTTTTTAGCGATTCTTTTGCCTGTATATCCAAATGATTCGTAGGTTCGTCCAGTATTAAAAAATTGCACGGCGTTAGGGTGAGTAAACATATTTTTACTTTTGCCTGTTCACCGCCGCTGAGTGTACGGATCGCCTGCATTGCATGTTTACTGGAGATACCACAGCAGGCCAAATGTTTGCGGACCTCTTTTGTTGCCATTTGAGGGTAAGCCTCTGAAACGATTTGTAGTGGAGTCTCATCCCCATCGCGCCATATAAGATCCTGCTCAAAGTAGCCGGTTGTGACTTGTTCAGAAAATTTATAGGTTCCTCCCATTGCGGGAATTTGGCCGGTTAGAGTTTTCAGCAAGGTGGATTTTCCGATACCATTAAATCCAGTCAGAACGACTTTTTGCCCCCCGCCGATGCGAAAATCGACCTTGGATAAAACAGGAAAATGATAACCGACGGATAATTGTTTTACCAGTAGATGTTCTGTATTTGTCAAAGGGAGTTCAGAGAAACGAAAGAATGGTTTGATTTCTTTCAGGCGGCAATCCTCCAACCGCTCCAATCGATCGAGCTGTTTTTGCCGGCCTCTTGCCATTTTTGCTTTTCTGCCAGCGATATTTTTGCGGATAAATTCCTCGGTCTTTTGAATCTCCTTTTGCTGAGCAGAATACTGACGGATGTAATCCTCTCTTATAAGCGCTTTCTTTCGGAAAAACTCGGAATAGGTCCCATAGTATTTGACGAAACGCTTATGGTCGATATCGCAGATTCTATTTGCAACTTTGTCCAGAAAATTATAGTCGTGCGATACAACGAAAAAGGCAGTTTCTAAATTGGATAACAAAGTAGAAAGCCACTCCACATGCTCTTTGTCCAAAAAGTTGGTAGGTTCGTCAAGCAGTAGGACGTCTGGTTTTTCAAGCAAAAGTTTTGCCAGAATAACCTTTGCCCGTTGCCCTCCACTGATTTTATCGATTGGCCGGTCGAGACCAATTGTCAGAAGCCCTAAACCACTTGCAACCTGTTCGATCTGTGTATCAATCTGATAAAACACACTGTTTTCAAGCTGTTCCTGATACTCTGCAGCTTGGTTCAAGAGTTGCATGTCGGAATGACCATTCTCGAACGATTCGTATATCTGCATCATTTTACGTTCGACCGCATAAAGGTTTGAAAATGCCGACTTTAAAAATGTTCGTATGGTCAAATGGCGGTCGATGTCTGCGTATTGGTCAAGATAACCTACAGATACGTGAGGCTGCCAGATCACTTGCCCCTTGTCGGGAATGATCTGTTCTGTCAGAATCTTTATTAAGGTGCTTTTGCCGCTGCCGTTTTGACCGACAATTCCGATATGCTCGCCTTTATTTAGGGATAGGCTGGAATCCTGATATAAGAGATTCTCTCCAAAAGAGTGTGTTAATCCTTTTATTTCTAGTAAACCCATGGTTTATCAAAATCCTTTCCAGTGATAATAAAAAAGGCAGAAAGCGATACGCAAGGTATCGACCTTCTGCCTTTCAGCCACATTTGGCGATAAATGACAAAAGGCTATGGACAAAACATTGTCCATAGCCTGAAAGCCCAAGATTCGCTAAAGAGTACAAGAAAATAAAGCAACCCTTGTTTTTCTGCGAAATCCTGTCGGGGTTACCTTATTTTCCGATGAAATCTAAAAGCGTGTTATATGCTGGACTCTGTACAATGTTTCATCGGCTTTGATTGTACAGAGTTGATTCGCCTACGTGGTTGATCTGTCAAATAAATGTGCATCTTCATTCTTCCTTTGGGATTTTTCACTTTTATTGTATTCTATTGAAAGGGACTTGTCAATCCTTGCTGTGTTCGGAAATATAAGCGGTAGAATCGAAAGGAAATTGAGCGCTTCAAGCCTTTTACCAGAAACCACTTGTTCATAGAAGAACCACATGGTCGCCATTTTCAGTATATAGGGCGCTCCATGTTGATTGATCGAAATTCATCGTCCTTGAGAACCGCTTACTCCTTGTTTGTATCATACAATGGAACTTGCCATGCCAAAGATTCTCATACAGCGATTCCGTTTTTTCGCTTCGTACAGGTTGGCATTTCTCTACTACAAAAGCTTCTATGACCGTTTCGTAGACAATGAGAAAATTCTATATCACAGAAATCATTTAGCATTTATACCATCCTGAACAAAAGAAAGGATCGGTTGAATGGTGCTGCGGTCGATGAAATTTACATCGTTTCCGTAGGTGTCCAAAAGCTGTTGATCCTCTACGCGCAGGGTGGCCGGGTCCTTTTTTGCAAGCATATGTTGAAGCATAGCCATCATCGCGCGATGTATAACGCTCAATTTTCGATAATTCAGTCTGCCGCGCAAATGAAAAAAGGCGGTTTTTGCCTCTAAATCGGGCGGAAAAATCTTTTTTAATGAATTGCGGATGTGCTGAACATTGGCAGGGTCGTTAGGATCGGCAATCCCACAGGTAAAAAGGATGAAGGTTTTCGGAAGAATAGAGGCATACTTCTTTAAAAAAGTGGAAAGTCCCTTTACACCGCCTGCATAAAGTCCACCTCCGTAGAGAATACAGTCATAGCGAGACAGTGTTTTGGAAGAAAGCGCTTTGACTGCATAAAGATCTGCATGTAACGCCTCTGCAATCCAGCGCGCATAGGTCTCTGTAGAACCATACTTTGATGCGTAAACAACAATTGTCTTCATGTAGCCTCCCAGCTGTTTGAATAGAAATTTTTGAGGGTATTTTTCCTAATATCGAGAAGCCCCTATGTACAATGGAATGTTGGGCCATTCCGTTTGCGTATAAAAATGATCCGCATTTATCACATAGTGGCGTAATACCCCTTGCTTTAGCTTCGGGGGCATAAGCCACACATTTTTTGGTTCATCTGTTCTATTTGAAGGAAACGGTCGTTGAGCCGAGAATCCCCGGCTTTAGACTAGGGGAGTGTCAAGGAAGGGAAATCCCTTCGATCTTTTGAAATTCCACAGTATAACCATTTGGGTCCTCCAAAAAGAAGGAATAGACCGGCTGGCTGGGGTGCTGGGCAGGGATACTCTGTGGCTGAACACCGAGTGCTAAGATACGGCGGTACTCGGCGTCTACATCGGCCCGATTTGTACAATTGAGCGATAAACAGAGATGGCGGTGGGGAATTTCACCGTCCCCATAGGCGACAAAACCGAAGGATCCGCCATTGGCGTAAAAGATTCGCACTGTATCGGAGGCAAACACGGTGCGCAGACCGATCACTTGCGTATAAAATGCTTCGGTTGCGGATAGGTCTAGGCAAGGATAAAATGCTATACAGGAGGTTATCATGGATGGAATCCTCCTTCCCATGTACTTATGTTTTATTTTGAACGTTTACTCAAGGAAAAAGCAAAAAGAGCTTATGCAGAGCAACTTCTTGTGGGTTTATCGATCCGGAAAGGCCGCTTTTAGAAAGACACAATACAAGGAAAGCATTGGAACCGAAATGAAAACCGCAGGAGGTCCTTCAGACAAAGGGGCACAATTGATATGTGAAACAATTGTGCCAATGCCGTTGAACACAAAATGAGCGTATAAAGCCGAATCAAAAATTGCAATGCATTTCTTTTGGAATCGGATGCCCAGTTCTTAAAAGGTAGGTTTTATACAGGCCAGCTACCTAAAATATATCTATAGAGAAAACCATTCAAAAGAAGCCGCAAGAAAGGATGCTTTTGTACGATATGAGCAATAGGACGTTACAATAGCCATCTGATCATGACGGACCCCTTACAGCGATTTACGACTCCATAGGCGATAGGACTCATCGATCGTTCTGTGGTTGTGATTTGATTCCGGTTATCTTTGCTATAACGGTTTTTTGCTTATTTGTGATGGCCATATAAACGAACAACTATCAACAACTTATAGGAAGGGTATCTCCATTATCATATTAGTTAGCCGTATTTGCCTATCAGATATAGGCAAATACATGTCATAATGGTCTTGATAGTCTGCCTTACTTGCCTGTATAGGAAAATTCAGCTAACAACCATGATACTTTCGCTTAATTTAGTAGAGATCTAAAATCACTACCGTCTACAAATAGTGGACTCTACTGATCTCGAACACACTTTAACTTTCCTTTCCTGCATGGATGAAGTCAACACCGCCGCCATAGGGGTGATAAACAATGCCGGTCACCCCAGGAGCAGAAGCAAAATAGTGGTTCTCATAGAAAAGAGGATAAAAGATGCACTGTTCGTTGAGATAGCGCTCCATCGCTGCACAGGTGGCGGCCGCTTCCGCTCCACTTTGATTTTCCGCCTTGGATAGATTTTCATCGTAACCTGTAGAGTGCAGGCCAGCCGGGTTGTTTGGATTGTCGCTGCGGAAGAGATCGAGGACAGCCAGAGGGCCGGAGGATTCCGGAGTAATGGAACAGATTGCAATCTGATAACTTCCTGCTGCGATGCGGGAAGCCAGCTCTTTATCGCTGAGAGGTTCCATGTTGAAATAATTGTCGAATAAAACATTCCATTCCGTCAGCATCTCATTGGCCATCAGCTTGACTTCCGGGTCATCCGAACAGAGGATGGTCACACTCGGCAGTGCTTCTAAGCCTAACTCCTGTAGGCCGGCCAGCAAAAGCTGGGCTACTGTTGAATCTTGTTGGGGATAGAACGTTTCATTTCCCACCTGTTGGCGATAATCCCGGCCGAATAGCTTGGTTTCCGGCGGAATGATATAATCCGCAACGGTTGTTCCTTTAGGGAGATGTGTGAGTACCTTTTCACGGGTAAAGGCTTGTGTAAAGGCCTTACGGATATTGAGATTACACATAACTTCATTTTGTGTATTGAAGCACAATCCCCAGGTTGTATCTTCGAAGCCGACCACTGTGCAGCCCGCATCTTCAGCCTCTTCCACAAGTTCTGAAGGCATGGCGATTGCATCTACAGTGCCATCCGTAAGGGCGGCCACAGGGTCAGAAACATCCACCTTCTTGTTTCCGATACTAAATTTAATATCGGAGGGCAAAGGTTTGCTGTCGCCAGAGTAACTGGAAGAACGGCGCAGGTTGATATAGGAACCGTGCTCCCAGCCATAAGCGCCGTCGATTGCAAATGGTCCGTTGCACAACATCGTGGAACGCTCCAAACCATAGCGTCCACCGGTTGTAAGGAAGAATTCCTCATGGCACGGCATAAATACAGCCGATGCTGCTCGAACGGGAAAATCCTCGCACGAGTATTCCAATTGCACAGAGAGGGTACGGGCATCTACCGCGGAAACGCCCAGCTGCTCCACCGGCAGTTCGCCGGACCGGATGGCGCGTGCATTTTGGATACAGAACATAGGGCTACATGTGGATGAATTGGTTGCAGGATCAAGTGCACGCTGAAACGCATAAACAAAATCATCCGCGGTTACAGGGGTGTTGTCGTCATCGTTCCAAACAGCATCCTCCCGTAGATAAAACGTAAATTGAGTAAAATCTGTGTTGGATGACCATTTTTCTGCTACACCGGGAACTGCATTGCCATCTGCATCCAGGCGAGTCAACCCTTCGAAGAGTGCCTGAATCAATATAATGCCGGATTCATCTTCCGCGATTTGAGGGTCGAGCGTCTTTGGTTCCGAAGCCAAGTGATATTGGAAGGACTTGTTCGCATTGCTGGGTTCGCTGTCCTCGCATGCTGCCAGAGAGAGCAGCAGGACCACACATAAAATAATTGCCGCAAACCGTCTCATTCCGTCACTCCTTCCGGTTTTTTCATTTATTCTAGCATCTTTTCAGGGGCAATGCAATGTGGATACAGAAATGTCATAGAATCGTAAGTTTCCTGTTATGGACTGGGATGTACGGGAGGGAATCTTGCCGGAATAGAAAAGAACCTCCGCAATCGCATGAAACGCCAATCATTCGACTTTAAAGAATTTAAAAAAATCCCATGAAAAATATGGAAACCCGCCTATACAACCCCCGTTTCATAGGGTATAATAAATGTGTAGGAAACATGCATCCTGCGAGAAATTTTTATTACAATGGAAGAAATCCAAAACTTGAATGGAGGTTAAACAGATGAGCCAGAGAGTAAAATTTTATATTTGTAAGCATTGTGGGAATATCGTAGGATTGATTAACAATGCTGGTGTGCCGCTGGTTTGCTGTGGGGAGAAGATGAGCGAATTGGTTCCCAATACCACAGAGGGCGCAACAGAGAAGCACCTGCCGGTTGTTGAAGTGGATGGAAATATTGTAAATGTCCATGTAGGAAGCGTAGAGCATCCGTCTACAGAAGAGCATTACATCGCTTGGGTATATCTGGAGACAGCGCATGGTGGACAGCGCAAGGTCATTAAGCCGGGCGAGAAGCCGTCGGTGTCGTTTGCCTTGCAGGACGATGAGCTGATTGCTGTCTACGCATATTGCAATCTGCACGGCCTATGGAAGACCGAGATGAAATAATTCGTCCGAGATCCATACATATATAGAAAAAAGGCGTTTCCCTGCTGGGAAACGCCTTTTTTCATTTGGAGGACGGATTATTGAATATATTGCGGAGATTCAATGCCAGAAAACACCCGGCATGCTTGCTTCTCCGCAAGTTTGGAACGGGAGCCTGTTTCCTCCCGTTCCCTCTAACGCTATAAACGGGAACAGCCGTGTTTATTCCTCGATAAGAGAACGGCCGTCCATCTCCGCAGGCTGGGGTAAACCCAGAATCTGCAGCATAGTGGGAGCAATGTCGGCAAGGCGCCCGCCTTGGCGCAGCTTCTTGCAGGGATAGCCGACTACGCAGAACGGAACAGGGTTGGTAGTATGCGCAGTGAACGGGGAGCCATCTTCCTCGTACATCTTGTCCGCATTGCCATGGTCCGCTGTAATCAGCGCCACACCGTTCATTTTTGCAATCGCGTCAAGGACGCGGCCCACACAGGTATCGACTGCCTCGACAGCGGCCTTAGCGGCGTCAAAAACGCCGGTATGGCCGACCATATCGCAGTTTGCATAATTCAAAATAATCACATCATATTTGCCGGATTCGATGCGCTCAATCAGTTTATCAGTGACCTCATAAGCGCTCATTTCTGGCTGTAAATCATATGTGGCCACCTTCGGAGAGTTGACCAATACGCGATCTTCATTCGGGTATTGCTTTTCAACGCCCCCATTGAAGAAAAAGGTCACATGGGCATATTTCTCTGTCTCTGCAATACGCAGCTGTGTCAAACCCTTGTCGGAGATGTATTCGCCGAAAGTATTCGTCAAACTCTGCGGCTTAAAGGCCACAAGAACGTTTGGCATGGTTGCATCGTACTGCGTCATGCAGACATACTTAACCGGGAAGAAGCCCTTTTTGCGTTCAAAGCCTGTAAACTCCGGATCGACAAACGTACGAGTAATCTCTCTCGCGCGATCCGGACGGAAATTGAAGAAGATAATGGAATCTTCTGCACCAATTTCTGCGCCCTGTGCACAAACAGTTGGTACTACAAACTCATCGGTGACATTTTCCTTATAGGAATCCTCCACCGCCTGAACCGGATCGGGGCACTGGATGCCCTCTCCATATACCATCGCGGCATAGGCTTTTTCAACACGTTCCCAACGGTTGTCGCGGTCCATTGCGTAGTAACGGCCCATCACAGTGGCAATCTCACCGACACCGATCTCTTTGAGCTTTGCGGCACAATCGGCCACATAATCCTTACCAGAGGAAGGCGGCACATCGCGGCCGTCAAGCAGAGCATGGATATAGACCTTTTTCAGGCCACGGCGCTTAGCGAGTTCCACCAATGCATACAAATGGGAATTGTGGCTGTGCACACCGCCGTCGGACAACAACCCAATCAAATGCAGAGCGGTCTTTTTCGCAATGGCATTGTCCACCGCAGAAATAAAAGCGGAATTTTCAAAGAAATTGCCATCTTGAATGGACTTGGTGATGCGGGTCAGCTCCTGATAAACAATACGGCCGGCGCCAATGTTGGTGTGTCCGACTTCGGAGTTCCCCATCTGTCCATCCGGCAGGCCAACGTCCATTCCGGATGCTCCGATCTGTGTAATCGGATTGCTGCCAAAGATACGGTCCAGATTAGGCTTATTGGCTGCTTTGATTGCGTTGCCGTAATCGCCAGCAATACCAAAGCCGTCCAAAATCATTAAAATCAGAGGTTTTTTACTCATGAGTTATTCGATCTCCTACTCTTTTCAAAACTGCAAGGGAATTAGCCCAAGGTAGCAGCCTTGACAATCTCCGCGAAATCTGCGGGTTTCAGGGAAGCGCCGCCGATCAGGCCGCCATCCACATCGGGCTGTGCCAAAAGCTCGGCTGCATTCTTGGCGTTCATGGACCCACCGTACTGAATGGTCATGCCGTTTGCAGCTGCCTCGTCGTAGAGGCCCTTCACGGTTTCACGGATGATCGCGCAGACCTCGTTGGCCTGTTCTGCGGTTGCAGTTTTGCCGGTTCCGATTGCCCAGACCGGTTCATATGCAATAATCACGCGGGAGAGCTCGTCCTTGCTCACACCTTGCAGAGCGATTTTGGTCTGCATTGCAACCAACTCTGCAGTGATGCCCTGCTCGCGCTGTTCCAAGTACTCGCCGACACAGAGAATCACGGTCAAACCATTGTCCAAAGCGGCGCGTACGCGCTTATTAACGGTGACATCCGTCTCGCCAAAATAAGTACGGCGCTCGCTGTGACCGATGATGACATATTTCACACCCATTGCGGTCAACATATTTGCAGAAATTTCTCCCGTATAAGCGCCGGAAGCTTCCCAGTGGCAGTTTTCTGCGCCTACACCGATGTTGGTGCCAGCGGTTGCCTCCAAAGCGGCGGCGAGGTCCACATACGGAACGCAAACGACCACATCGCAACCCGCATCAGCGACCAGAGGCTTGATAGCTTCGATCAGCTCTTTTGCCTCAGCAGGGGTCTTGTTCATCTTCCAGTTGCCGGCGATGACGGCTTTTCTCAGTGCTTTGTTCATGGATGTCTATCTCCTTTTATATGATAGTCAAAAAAGAAACCTCCGGAGGGGGCCGCACAGCCGGAACATAGCGTCCCGGGCAGGCGGGAATCCCCGCCGAAGGCGCGGATGCTCAAATTAGTCCTTATCGTTCAAGCAGGCAATGCCTGGGAGAACCTTGCCCTCCAGGAACTCGAGGGAAGCGCCGCCGCCTGTGGAGATATGGGTCATCTTATCCGCGAAGCCGAGCTTCTCGACTGCAGCAGCAGAATCGCCGCCACCAATGATGGAAATCGCGCCACTCTCTGCAACGGCTCTTGCAACAGCGATTGTGCCCTCAGCAAAAGCTTCCCATTCGGAAACACCCATCGGGCCATTCCATACCACCGTGCCAGCTCCCTTGACAGCCTCTGTGAACAGCTCGCGTGTCTTGGGGCCAATGTCCAGGCCCATCCAGCCGTCCGGAATGCGATCGGAATCGACAAGCTTGTGCTCGGTGTCGGGTTTATATTCCAAGCCGACAATATTGTCCACCGGAATCAGGAACTTGACGCCCTTTTCCTTGGCCTTCGCCATCGTATCCTTCGCGAGTTCGACCTTGTCGCTCTCACAGATGGAAGTGCCGATGGAATAACCCAGAGCATTCATGAAGGTGTAGGCCATGCCGCCACCGATGATGAGGGTGTCCACCTTGTCCAGCAGGTTGGTGATTACGCCGATCTTATCGGAAACCTTCGCGCCGCCCAGAATAGCGACAAACGGGCGCTTCGGCTCGGTGAGCGCGCCGCCCATGATGGTGATTTCCTTCTGAATCAGATAGCCGCAGACAGCCGGCAGGTAGTCGGCAACGCCAGCGGTCGAAGCATGCGCACGGTGCGCTGTGCCGAATGCGTCATTGACATAAATTTCCGCCAAGGAAGCAAGATCCTTTGCAAAAGCCGGATCGTTCTTTTCTTCTTCTTTGTGGAAGCGGACGTTTTCGATCATCTCGACTTCGCCGTCCTTCAGGGAAGCAGCGATGCTCTTTGCGCTCTCGCCAACAACATCCTTTGCCATTTTGACTTCCTGGCCGAGTGCCTTGGAAAGATATTCCGCAACCGGGGCCAGGGAATACTTCATGTTGAACTCACCCTTCGGGCGGCCCAGATGGGAGCAGAGGATCACCTTTGCCTTATGGTCAACCAGATATTTGATGGTCTTCATAGCCTCGTTGATGCGCTTGGGATCGGTGATATTGCCCTCTGCATCAAAGGGGACGTTAAAGTCGCAGCGGACGAGGACTCTCTTGCCCGCTACGTCGATGTCTTCGACAGTTTTTTTATTGAGGTAATTCATAACGTTTGCGCTCCTTTATTTGAATTTTCAGAGTCTCCTACGCTTGTTTTTCAGTATACAATAAATGGGAATTATTTTCAAGAGAGAAGGCCTGATTTTTGCGGGGTGTACAGCCGTTTTCCGGCGCCTTTTGTCAATCCCACGAGAGGCGGTGCAGCTGCCCCGCGCACAGGAGATTTGGATAATTCCACTGCCGCAATACTTCATAGACGCCTATCGCTACAGAATTCGAAAGGTTTAGACTGCGCGCGTCCGGGTTGTTCAGCATAGGGATACGTACGCAGGATTCCGGGTGCTGCAAAAGAAGCTCTTCCGGCAGACCGGCGGTTTCCTTGCCAAAGACCAGATAACAGCCGTCTGGGTATGAAATATTGGAATGGATGTGCTGTGCCTTTGTGGAAAAATAGAAAAAATTGCCGCTGTTTTGGCTGAAAAAATCGGAAAGACTATCGTAATAGGTGATGTCCAAAAGATGCCAGTAGTCCAGACCCGCACGCTTGAGCTTTCGGTCGTCAATTTTGAACCCCATGGGCCCGACCAGGTGCAGCCGAGCGCCGGTTGCAGCACAAGTGCGTGCAATGTTGCCGGTATTCTGCGGTATTTCTGGTTCGACCAGTACAATGTTCAGTGTTGCCATGTGTAATTCTCCCCCGGGATATGCCCGATTTCAGTTTTGTTTTTATGCATGGCCATTATACCATCAATCGCCGAAAATCTCAAAATTATGTAGAAAATCCGGAAGCAAACGGAACCGATATTCAACCGCAAGGAGGGGAAAATAATGCGGGGAAACTCCCTGATCGAATTATTGGAAAAATGGAATGCAATTTGGAGGTCGTATATGATGTATAAGGAAACGATGGGCTTTGTCAAAGGAATCGGCGCAGGCATTGTGGCCAGTGTTGCCGTAGCAGCGGTAGGTAGCCAGATGATGAAGAACAACCGCCACCTGCGCCGGGACGCACACCGCGCTATGCACGCAGTCGGCAATGCAATGCAAAATGTAGAACACATGTTCAAGGCGTAAGAATGGTATTCCAGGCATAAAAGTACCTTTGATTTACTTTGTAAAGTTTGGAATGGAATTTCTTACAGCGCATGAACACAAAGTGGAAAGAGGGTGTCCCCAAACTGCGAATGGTTCGATTCAAAGGAAGGGGACATCCTCTTTCTATTTAAAAATGTTTGAATTTCTAAAAGAAGAGGGTATCCTTAAGTCATTTTGTGACTTTTGGGACACCCTCTTCTTCCTTGTTTAGATTGTTGGGACTGCTTTTAAACAGAAGTGGATACCCGATAGGCTTTGTACTCCCGATGAAAATGGTAGCCCAACTTTTGAGCCAGGGAGAGGGATTCCCGATTGGCTGCATCCCAACTGGGATAGAGCCCTCGCTGTATGCACTCTAAAATCAATGTAGCAGCACATGCAGTTGCCAATCCTTTGCGCCGGTATGACGGTTTTGTATCAATCTCTACCTCAATTCCACCTTTATAATAGGAATGGGAAGTAGCGCCACACACAAGTTGGTTTCCATCGTAGGCGGCGATTCCTATTCCGTGTTCCTGGAAAGCGGAATACGTGGGAAACCAGGCGCAAAGATGGGAGGACCACTCCTCCTTTTGGCTCGTTAAATAGGTGGAGAGATCAAAGGGGGAGATTCGATAGTTTCCCTGAGGCGGCACAGCTTGGCGTTGCAAAGTATCCAGATGAAAGGCCGTGGCTTCTTTGCAAAGGGAATATCTTTGCACGGGGAATTGTTTTCCAGTATGTACATGTTCTATTACGGGCTCCCAAATTGTTTGAAGAGGAATGATGTAGCACCATGGGTGAGAATAACCGTCGGGTAGAACAGCGGCTAATTCTTCTGCTACGGGTGAATCAGGGTTTCCGGACAGAAAACAAAAGTCGGTGGTACAAATTTTGGCTGCGGTTGGTGCTTCCAGGCGGTCTGCCCAGGCATCTCCCATACATCCTTCCAAACAGGAACGAATCAGCGTATGATCCGAGGCGGAGAACAGCGGGGCAATACAGTGCATTTTATCTTTGGGAACTTGAATCATCATAAACCTCCCAATCAAATAGAATTCTTTAACAGAATATGTAAAACGCCGCTGTTTGGAACGCCCAAAAAAACATCAGAAAGAAAAAGATCGTGAGATACTCCGGGACCAAGAAAACAAAAGGAATACCATTGTAATCGTCAGATCCGCTTTTATGGGAGAAAAAAGACGCCTTCCATGATCCCGCAGAACGCCTTGCGGAACCGCTGCGAAACCTGTATAATAACCTTAACTTCACCTTTATATAAATGGAAAGTAGACACTTTCCCGTCAAGGAAGGACAAACTATGCAAAGCGAAACAGACATCCTTTATTATGCCGTTTACCACAGGGACTACAATGGACCATCTGCCAAGCCGTCTCTGCTGAGTTTGGCACGACAGGAATATTTTACGCAGGGCAAGGCCGTATCTGTACGGGAAGAACATTTGGATTCCGGTAGGAAAGCAGTATATCGGGGTAAATTGAGCAGGCATCATTTTACGTGGACTGTCAAGTGCGATGGGAAGCTTATTCAGCAGGCCTTCCGAGGTGAGCGTGGATATGAGCTGGTCCATTTTGATGAGCGCGGAGAACCTACCAGCAAGGCACGGTTTTCGTTGGACTTGTGCTGGCAAGGGACGGCCTATTATATGAATGGCCGCAGAGACCAACTTCCAGTTGCTATTTTGTCGCCGGTCAGTGGGGGGATACTTCTGACGGAGTGGAATCCGGACAGCGGCAAATACAACCGGGTTCTGCTGGTTCCCTGTCTTTTGCGACGGGGGAGTGCAGAACAAAGTTTGGCGAATACTCGGTTAGGGGAACCGCGTATATGGGCGGAAACCTCTCAAGGGGACTTTTGTTATTGTACGGAGGAAGAGGCGGCTCTACGTACTTCATTGATGGAAGGCCCGGCCGGGGTGGTCCCAGAGGATCTTGTTCTTCGTCCGGAAACCTCCGAGTCTATCGAGGAAGAGGAGCCGTTCTTTGCGGGTTTTTCCTATATTGCCAACGACTCCGAGCCGGAGGAGATGGAGGGCTTGCAGGATTTCTCCGGGGAAAGTCCTGCGGAGGAACAACAAGCGGAGGCATCGATGGTGGAGACTCCATCTGCGGCGTTACAGGACGATTATGCTGCGGATCATGAGCTATTTTGCGCTGGGCAGGATGCCACACATCCAAAACGATGGGGAACTGCTTGTCCCTCTGCTTTTGGAACACATGGGGAGCACGATGCCCAAGACGAGACGTTTCCTCTCCCTGTATTGAATTCAGGACTTTCCCAGCTCTTAAAGCTGGTGCAGGCGGAACTGAAAGCGCAAGAGCAAAAGGAGCAAGAGGCGCCTATACCGGATCAGACTTCCGCAGAGGATGCTTTTGAAGAGGTGATGCGCCCTCCGCACGCGGAACGATATGCGGTGGCAGCAAAAAACCGGCACGGAATCGTGGTCCATGCACCGGAGCTGAAGCCAAAATCTTTAAAAGGAATGGAGAATACATCCAGCGGGGAGAAAAAGCCCGCTGCAATACCGGTCAAACGAATCATCATTAGCTCAGAAGAAAGTTATGCTTATTTTGGCGAATTGCTAAACGGTATGCGCGAAGGAGACGGACGCACGGAAATGTCGAACGGGCATACGGCATATGAAGGAGGTTACCACGAGGACAAACGCGACGGATTTGGAACCTATTATTATAAGTCTGGGAAGCTTTGTTATGTGGGGCATTGGAAGGACAACCTGCGCCATGGATCGGGAATCTCGTTCAATTCCCGGGATGGTTCTATTTTTGTTGGAAAATGGCGTGACAATGTTCCGACCGGCAGTGGAACGGCGTTTGATGCAGAAGGAAATCTGTTGTACACGGGCGGCTGGAAGGATGGCAAGCGCGATGGACATGGAACGGAATATCGAAATGGAGCCGTCCTCTATACAGGAGAATGGAAAGAGGACCTCCGCCATGGCCGGGGGACATTGACTTTGGAAAATGGGACGGTGATTACCGGTATTTTTGAGAATGGGAAGGTCCAGGGCTTGGATGATATATGATGGAACATGGGGGTGAGCCGTTATGCAGTGGCTCGAACTACATAATGTAGAATACGGGGAGTGTATTGTCCTCGGGGGAGCCCACCACGACATTCTTATGGTGGATTGCGGCAGCATCAATCAGAAGATACGCGAGGGGAATTTGGATTTCAGCGATTATGTAGACCCAACTTTAATGGAACGTTATTCTGCTTGCTCAGGGCGTGCGTTTTTGCTGACTCATTATCATCGGGACCATCTCTGTGGGCTCTATCAGATGTTAGCGAAACGCGGCGGTTATTTCGACCGCATTCTGTTGCCGGTTTCCCCGGCAGATACACATGGGAGGCATTTGCTGCTGGATTTTGCGTTGTTTGTCTATGCGTTTTTGCCACGGCAAAGCGATTATGCGCAAGTCAATTTGAGTGCGCTCCGCATTTTTAGCCGGGTTGCGAAGAGCGCGGGAGCGGATCGAATCTACCCAATTGCAGCCGGCTCCAGTTTTTTATTTGATGATGTAACCTACGATGTGCTTTGGCCGGACCGGGAGGGGTATCCTTTTTCTGACCTCTTCGCATCAGCGGTCGAACAATTGAATGTGTGTCTTGCTTCGCCGTTTTTGCCGGAGGTAGCCCAGCATTTTTTGGAGTTGAAGGCACGTTATGGGAAAGCTTATCATCTATGTTGTCAATCCGTCCCCTTACAGGCAGAAAAGATCGCACGGCTGGATGCCCTCTTGGAACAAGTTGACCTCCTGGTTCCGGAACTGCAGCTTTTGCCAACCGCCCCGGACATTGTGCAGATTTTGACAGACCCGGCCACCACCACCGCTTATTCCGATGAACTGAACACGGCCAGCGTCATCTTTCACAACCGCCGTACCAGTGAAGCCAGTCTTGACGACATCCTTATGACGGGTGATGCGGCCCCTGAGAGTTTTGACGCCATTGCGGACCGTCTCTATCATGACTATTATATTGTAAAGGCGCCGCATCATGGAACAGCAAGTCATTGGAGCCATTGGCTTTCAGAGATAGCCGCTTCCCATATTCTCATCAGCAACGGGGAGTATCAGAAGGGTGGGAAAATTGCATCGGAATATGTGGATTTACCTGCGGTGAAACATTGTACAAACTGTGCGGCCTGTTCCTGGTATGCCTCCAGCGGTTGTTCCTGCAATCGGGTAGCTTGCTGCTACGATTTGCCCATGGGCGCAGGACTGACCATCAAGTGTCCACGATGCCGTGAGCGGAAAGGTACCGCGCCGTGCGGAATTTATATTGTTTCGCACGGGGGAGAACGCGCATGTCTGTGCGATGATCTCCCGGTTCAGCCAGGCTTATAAATCGGGAAAAGGCAAAGAAAGCGGCGTTGGCAAAACCCTGCCAAGGCTGCCAATATTTTAGAGCAAACGCTGCCAAAACAACAAAAACCTAGGATTCATGCGGCTTTTTCGCATAAAAATCCGAAAAATATTGTGATTTCCGCACTTGACATTGCGAAATAAATATCTTATAATCCAAGTAACATATGAGGGACGCATATGCGGGTTGTCTTTCTAGCGCCATCTAGGAGGGGCCTCCCCCATACCGTCTTAGTCAAGGGCTAATCCTGTTAATGTCCGTGACGTTCATTATGTTCATTTCTCTTAAGGCATGCGCAAATACGCAAACCACGATTTTTAAGGAGGACAAAAAGGATGAGAAAAATTACAGGAAAAGCTCTCGCAACAGTGCTCGCAATGGCATTGATTACGTCTAGCTTTTCGGGAACTTTTGCTTTCGCAGCATCCAAGACTGAGAAGGCTGGCAGCGTGTCGCTGGTGAACTCTGATAATGATGAGATCACTTTGGTAAAAGATACCGATGACGCAAACAATTATAAGTTTGATCTTATTAATTTTATCGGCGGCGTAGAGTTGACGACTGCGGATAAAGAAGAGTCTATTACAGTAACCGATGAAGACGATCTTTCTTTCCGTCATGCAAAGGGCGATAGCCTGATTTCTGTTAAAGATGGTAAGGCTAGAGTTAAGACCGATAAGACTGGTACTGAAACCATTATGGTTTATGCAGAAGGCGAGATTACCCGCGACGATAAAGATGTCACATTGAAGGGCCAGATCGAAATTACTGTTAATGTAGTGAAGAATGGTACTCTGTTTGTTGGCATTGTTGGCGAACCAGAAGGTGAGACCGGTAATGAAATTCCAAATTTGGAAGTTTCTTACAATGATCTCAATACCAAAGAGGTAGGTGTGTATAGGGCAACTTCGGAAGCTCAGGCAAAGGATAGCAAGACGGACGGTTTGAGAGCTACCTATGAGCTGGTAACGACTGTTGATGGCTATGATGAGAAAGGTGAGCCGACAGGTGATCCGGTTCGCATTGAGGGCAGCACCAACAATAGATTTGAGTTGGAGAAGGCTGAAGATGGCGAGTCCGTTACTACTATGACAAACAAGGGCAAGGGCCCTGGCACCTTGAAGTTTACCATTAAGAGCGGCGGTAGTAAGAACTCTGATGGTGAATGGAAATTCAATGAAACAGAGGATACAACTACTGCAACCGTTCTGAAGAGAATTGATGTTACTGCGAATACGACTATCGATAAAGATGGTAGCAGCACAGATATTACTCCTATTCCTGATGGAATGAATGCTGACAGTAATGTGTCTGGCTATGACATTAGAGTGCTGGAAAACGGAGGCAAGTATGCAAATGTTTCCGTTACTGGCAGTGCAAGTGTTGGCGAAATCAAAAATGCTAACGAAGTAAACATCGAAGATAAGGCCAAGGTTGGTGACATTACCGACGCAAGTGGAAAGGTTGCTATTTCTGGCGGTACTGTTGGTGTCGTAGATGTTAAACAGGATGTTTCGGTAAGCGATGGCCGTGTAACTTCTATTGAAGCTGATGGCGACATTGATCTTACTGGCGGCACAGTAAGCGGAGATGTTACGACTGATAAGAGTGTAACTATTGATGCGGAAGATGATGACATCAATACAGTTGTTTCTGGCACAATTGAGGCTCAGAACATTACTGTTGATTCCAGCAGTGAAGATGGTCAGGTTCAGTTGGCAAATGTTTTGCTGAAGGATGATGGCGAAATTACTCTGAAGGGTGACAATGTCAGTATTGCAAAGTTGGATTGTGCTTATAAGGGTAATGTTACCTTTGAAGGCTTCGAAGGTAAGCTGCCGAGCCTTTTGAACGCTCAGGATGTTACAGTCGACGAAGATACAAATGTTGTAGTTGAAGGCCCGGTTGTCATTGATTCCTTGGATATTGCCGATGGCGGTTCCATTGAATTCAGAGATACTGTCGAGGTTGCAAGCATTTCTGGCGATGGTAAATTGGTTGTTGCCGCTGATAAGCTGTATGTAACTGATAGCATTTCCGGTGATGTAAAGCTCAGACTTGCTGGTTCCAATGTTAATGTTGGTGATGTAGCTTATAGAGCAGCTAAGGATGTTGGCTCTGTCGATGCTTTCGATGGTGTTGGATTTACACTCGAAAGAAAGTCTGTTGATACGAAGTCTGATTCCTTCCTCGTAAAGAGCGTTTCCTTCGCAGGTGTTGCTCTGGACAAGAGCGAAGTTACCATTGCTAAGGGCTTCTCTGACACTGTAACTGTTTCTAACTATCCGGCAAGCACTTCTCTGCCGGCGGGCGCTTCCGTTGTTTGGGATTACAGCGACGCTGACAAGGACGTGTTCGAGATTACTGCAGACGGCGCAACTCTGACCATTAAGGTTAAGGAGTATGACGACGTTTATGCAACTTCCAACAGCTTTGATCTGTATGCAACAGTTGTTGATTCCGACGGCGATGCACTCGAGGATTATGATTCCGCAGTTTGCACCGTAACTGCAATTCCGGAAGTTGTTGTTTCCAGCGACCTGTCCGGTATTGTTGAGGTTCCGCAGGGCTCCACGAAGGACTTCGTTGTGAACTCTCAGGTTGAGGCTCCTGTTACCATTGGTACTGGCAACGTTGCTGTTCACGCTCTGAAGACTCCGTTCGCGAACGGCCAGGCTACCTATACCATCAAGGCTACTGGCGAAGTTGGCACCACCGCTGGCGTTTATGCTACGGTTCCTGGCCAGAACGCTGTGAAGCTCTTCATCATCAAGGTTACTGCTCCGGTTGTGACCTCTGATACGACTGTTGACTTTGATCTGACTGCTGGCAGCCGCTATGTCTTCAAGATCACTGCTCCGTCCGCTCCGGCATTCACGGTTGGCAACGGCGCTGTTCTGAAGACCCAGGCTGGCAAGATCGTTGGCAATGACTACTATTTCGCAGTCTATGCTATCGGTTCTGCAGGCCAGAGCACTGGCGTGTATGTCAATGGCGTGAAGGTCTGCACGGTTACCGTGAAATAAGATCTTTCGAGATTGACGATTTAAGTTTATAAGTATAGCTATTTGAATCTTTCGATAGTTGTATTTGCGCGGCAGCGGTTCGGGTATTTACCCGGGCCGCTGCTTTTTTATGTAATCGTTTCAGATAGAGGTATTATCTATCAAGATGGCTTTGACGAAATTATTCCGAGAAGGCTTTATAGAGTGTTACGTTATGATATACGTTTTGTTGATGTAGCCGCATAGTTTTGTGAATTCTAACAACAATAAGTAGGATGTAATCATTCATAGAAGATGAATTTATTGTCGAACGGTAGATTTCAGTCAATCTTATTTATTTGTCCAATACTTTTTTTGGTATTTATTCTTTGATATAGAATAATTAGTCACCGGTTTTGCACAGAAGTGGACAAGATTTACAATCTTGTATGGATTTTTTTTAAATATATTGACAATTTGTTGAAAAAGCTATAATATAAATACTACATTAACAGAATGTTCACAGTTACAGTTTGTTACTATAACAAAAGAGATGGCCGAAGAAAGTGGTGATGAAATGCAGATTATAAAGGGAATCGCGGCCTCCAATGGCATTGCGATCGGTAATCTGAAGCTCTGTGTGAAGTTAGATGATAAAATCGTAAAACAGCCGATCACTGACGTGGATGCAGAGCTAAAGCGTGTTGAATCCGCGAAGGAGGAAGCAGAAGCAGCGCTAAACCAGATTTATCTCGACGCTCTAAAACGTGTGGGCGAAGAGAACTCAATGATCTTTCAGATCCACATTATGATGTTGCAAGACGATGATTTCTTTGATGCGATTCAAGATTGTATTAAAGATGAAAAAGTGAATGCGGAGTATGCTGTATGGCAAGCTGCGCAACAGTTCTCTACAATGTTTGCCCAAATGGATGACGAATATATGCGTGCACGGAGTGCAGATGTCATTGATATTTCCAAGCGGCTGCTCGGTTGTCTTAACCCGGCGCTGGAGAGCGGCTTGGACAGTTTAAAAGAGGAAGCGATTGTAGCTGCTTCAGATTTGATGCCTAGCGAAACTGTTCAGATGGACAAAACTAAGGTACTTGCATTTGTTACAGAGCAGGGTTCCAAAAGTTCACATTCTGCAATTCTTGCCCGCACGATGGGAATTCCTGCGGTGGTGGGGTTGTGTGATGCATTTACCCATCTGAAGGACGGAGTGACAACCATTGTAGATGGAACTTCTGGCGATGTGATTGTAGAACCGGATGAAAATACCCTGAAAGAGTATAAGGAAAAACGAAATGCTTTCCTACAACATCAGAAAGACTTACAACTATTAAAAGGTACAAAAGCTGTAACGAAGAGTGGAGTAGAGATAGAAATTAATGCAAACATCGGCCACCCAAGTGATGTAGAGATGGTCATCGAGAATGATGCGGATGGTATCGGCCTGTTTCGTAGTGAATTTCTATATATGGAAAGTGATGATTTTCCGACTGAGGAACAGCAGTTTGAGGCCTATAAAAGTGTGTTAGAAGGCATGGGCGGCAAGCGTGTGATTATTCGGACTTTAGATTTGGGTGCGGATAAACAGGTCCCTTATTTAAACATCCCCAAAGAGGAAAACCCTGCGATGGGTTACCGTGCAATACGAATCAGTCTGGATCGTAAGGAACTCTTCATTACACAGCTACGGGCTTTGGTTCGGGCTTCTGCTTTTGGAAAGCTTGCAATTATGTTCCCTATGATTACTTCTGTCGAGCAGGTTCAGGAGATCAAGGATTTACTGGAAAAGGTAAAAGCCGACTTAAAGGCAGAAGGGATTGCCTTTGCGCCAGATTTTGAAATTGGCATTATGATTGAGACACCGGCTTCTGTTATTTTGAGCGATTTATTGGCGAAAGAGGTGAACTTCTTCAGCGTCGGTACAAATGATTTGACGCAGTATACCCTTGCAGTGGATCGTATGAATCCACAGATTTCTTCCATGTATGATCCACGCCATCCGGCTGTTCTTCGCATGATTCAAATTGCAGCAGAAAATGCGCAAAAGGCTGGTATTTGGATTGGTATTTGTGGTGAGTCTGCGGGAGATACCGAACTGACGAAATTCTATATGGATATTGGGATCAATGAGCTTTCTGTGACCCCAGGCATGGTCTTGGAGCTGCGCCGAACAGTGCAGCAGCTTGATTAAGGTAGAAACCGGGAAAGGGACCCGGTTTGTATGAATTAATTTTTTCGAGGAGGTAAAATTATGCAAAAGGTCCTTGCAAAGCTTCAAAAGCTTGGAAAAGCTTTGATGCTTCCAGTTGCCTGCTTGCCTGTAGCAGGTATCTTGATGGGAATCGGTTACATGATCGATTCCAATGTTATGTCCGGGCTGGGAGACCCGAATGTCATTGCTTTCTTCTTGGTTAAAGCTGGTGGAGCAATTATCGACAACATGCCCATTCTGTTTGCAATCGGTGTTGCAATCGGTTTGAGCGACGACCATGAAGGTACATCTGCACTTGCTGGCCTGGTATCTTGGTTGATGGTCCAGCAGATTTTGAACCCCAGCATCGTAGCAGTTCTGACCGGAGCGGAAGCTGACGCAGCTTTCTCCAAGGCAAACAACCAGTTTATCGGTATCATCTGCGGCGTTGTTGGCGCACTTTGCTACAATCGTTTTAAGAATACGAAGTTGCCGGAGGCGTTGTCCTTCTTTAGTGGCAAACGTTCGGTTGCAATTGTTACTGCGCTTGTCAGCGTTGTAGTCGGCTTGATCTTCTTCTTTGTCTGGCCGGTGGTTTACAATGCTCTGGTTTCTTTCGGCGAGGCTATCATCAGCTTGGGCGCAATCGGCGCTGGTATCTACGGCTTCTTCAACAGATTGTTGATTCCGGTCGGCCTGCACCACGCTCTGAACTCTGTGTTCTGGTTTGATGTTGCTGGTATCAACGATATTGCAAACTTCTGGGGCGGCACAGGTACTCCTGGTGTCACCGGTATGTACATGTCCGGTTTCTTCCCGGTAATGATGTTCGGTCTGCCTGGCGCAGCCTTGGCAATGTATCATACTTCAAAGCCCGGCAAGAAGAAGATTGCTGGTGGTATCCTGTTCTCTGCTGCACTGTGCGCATTTATCAGTGGCGTAACGGAGCCTCTGGAGTTCTCCTTCATGTTCCTTGCTCCTGCTCTTTATGTGATTCATGCAGTGTTGACTGGTATCTCCATGGCGGTTATCGCAGCACTTCCGATCCGTGCAGGCTTTAACTTCAGTGCAGGTTTTGTGGATCTGTTCTTCAGCTCTTGGGTTCCGCTCGCACAGAATCCGTGGCTGTTGATCCCAATTGGCATTGTAGTTGGCGTAATTTACTACATCGTTTTCCGTTTTGTCATTGTGAAATTCAACCTCAAGACCCCGGGCCGTGAGGATGATGATGACGAAGAATCCGAAGGCTTCTCGAAGCTGGTAAAGGACCAGGGCTATGATGGCCTTGCTAAGAAATATGTTGATGTCCTGGGCGGCAAAGAGAACATTAAGGAAATCGAGTCCTGCATCACCCGCATTCGTCTGGTACTGAAGAGCAATAAAGACCTTGATGAAAAGGCAATCAAGGCTTTGGGCGCATCCGGTGTCATGAAGGCTGGCGATCAGGTCACACAGGTCATCGTCGGCACAAAGGCAGAAGCTCTTGTTGAAGCGATGAAGAAATATCTGTAATCAGGCTTTTTCGTTTCAATGACTATGTAAAAGGCAGCAGTCTCCCTCCTGGTCGTCAGGGAGACTGCTGTTTTCAGATGGATTTAAGACGATTTTTCAGGGACACTAAAGAAATAGAGCCATACTTGGAAGTGTGTGGTATCGGTCGTTTTCTTCAGAGCCACTTATAGAAATGATCGAAAGAGATCCATTTGCTTTATAAAAGCGCTATCTGAATATCCACGTTAGAATTGGAGGTATATATTCCATGGGATTGTTTGGTAAAAAGGAAAGCAAAATTGTAGCACAACAGACGGGAAAAGCCGTGCCGATTACAGAGGTGCCCGATCCAGTGTTTTCTGACAAGGTTTTGGGCGACGGCATTGCGATTATCCCGACCAGCAATACGGTGTTGGCGCCGATTTCCGGCACAATTGCCCAGGTAGCACATACTTTCCACGCGGTTGGAATTGAAGCGGACGATGGTACGGAGGTGCTGGTACACCTGGGGATCGACACCGTGAAACTCAATGGGGAAGGTTTTACCTGCCATGTAAAGGTGGGAGATCACGTAAATGCCGGTGATAAATTGATGGATATGGATATTGAGGCCATCGCAGCAAAAGGGTTTAAGACCATTTCTCCCTGTATTATTACAACAACTGATGATCTAAAAAATATGGATTGCATTACAGGAGACGTGACGGCAGGAGAGACAACCGTTATAACGTACAAGAAAAAGTGAAAAAATTTCACTAGCCCCCGAAAACTAATTGTTTTTGGGGGCTTATTTATTATCATTTTGTGCTATAATATTTGAGGAATTTTGAACAGAACAATTTGGGCAATAATATGTTTAAGCGATATAAAAATCAAGATTATATGGCTTATGATATTGCGTATAGAAATTCCTGGCTAGGTTTGATGTTTTGTAAAAGCGAATTAGGACACTAGATTTAGGGTGATGCATAAAGTCATGGCGGCAAAGCAGGAAAAAGATCGATCAAGTTCTTCTGAAATTGTAGCGATATTGGATTTTTATCAATCCGACCTACACAAAGAGGCAAAAAGAATTTTAGAAGATCAAATTCGTACAGAGGAGGCCGTGCTCTGCGCGGAACAGCGAATCTGGCATGCAGCAGATTGGCTGCGATTACAACCTATAGAAAATTTAAAAGCATTGATTTTAATTGTAGCGCGTAATGCTGCAAAATCTTTGCAAAAGACTGGGGACTATAATTTCAATCCGCTGGGAGAAAATCAAGATGTGATCTTGCGCGAATTGGAAAAGAAGACCTTTCCCCATTTACCGAAATTGCGGTCCAATTATCAGGATGTTATTGTTTTGAAGTATTATTATGAGTTGCCAAATCATGCGATTAGCGAACTTTTAGGGATCTCAGAAAAGAATGTTCAGATTCGAATCTTCCGGGCAAAACAACGGATTCGTGAGTTTATTGAGCATGAAGCGTATTTATAATTAATCCTTAAGGTATTTTTTTGTTTTTATATACAGTTGGTTTATAATTTGCAATTTACTCACTCTTTTCCATGATAATGCATCAATATAATAGATTTTATATAGAATTTCATATGTCTTTTCCTAAAATAACAATATGGAAAGAAAGACCAGACAAATATAATATTTTCTTGTTATTTTTAATACATATCGTATATATTATGTAGAAATATGCAAATTGGAAAGAGGTGTTTTTCTAAAAAAACTGAAAAGACATGGTTATTTATAGGAGTTAGAACAAACGATATAGATGGGAATAATTGCTATTATGCATTTTTATGACGAAGAACTTGCAAGAGTAGAATCAACTATGGGATAAAATAGAGAGAAATATGCATACAGATTGGCATTCTTTCTGTGATTATTCCCGTATTTTCTGTTAAGGACGTTGGATAAAAAGAGGAAAAATGAAAAAAAAAGATTGGAACTTGCATTATGTATATAAATTTGTTATAATAAATAACATTGATAGGGCACGTCCATGGGTGGAGGTGTCCTATTCATCGTTATATAGCAACAAATCCTATTGAATTATGGAAATTTGTGTGCTACAATAATAAAATATTAATATTTTATTCCATTTTTCGACAGATTTTCTGTAGAAAATGTGGAGCGCGACCGGTTGTTTTGGTGTAGAGTACTGAATCGTCGGTTTTGTTTGGGAGAGCAGACGGAAATTGGACGATTTCCGCAAAATGTGTTTTTTACATTTTGCACATCGGACGAAATGCAAAACGAAGGCAGCAAAACTTTTAGACTAAGGAGTGGCAGGCATTGGCAAAGTACGTATGTAAGCGTCTCGGTTACGCAATTTTGACTATCTTTTTAATCTCTGTCATCACATTTACACTGATGAACCTGATCCCCGGTGGACCATTTTTGAGTGAAAAAGCGGTAACCCCCGCGACCCAGGCCGCTTTGGAAGAGAAATATGGCCTGAATGTCTCGAAGCCCGAACAGTATATCAATTATATGAGCGGGCTTTTGCAGGGCGATCTCGGCGTATCTCTGAAACAAAAGGGAAGAACGGCAAACGACATTATCTTCTCAACCTTCCCAGTCTCTGCCCGTCTGGGTGGCATTTCCATTTTGGTGGCACTAGTAGTCGGCGTGAGCCTCGGTTCTGTTGCTGCGATGTGCAGAGGAAAGTGGGGTGATCAGCTGATTATGGTCGTTTCCACGCTGGGGATTGCGGTGCCAAGCTTTGTTGTGGCGACCACGCTTATGAAAGTTTTTGGTGTAGAACTAAAATGGCTGCCTACCATGGGGTTATCAACCCCCATCCACTATATTCTCCCAGTATTTACTCTTGCCTTCTATCCAATGGCTTATATTACGCGTCTGATGCGCTCCAGTATGTTGGATGCCTTGAATCAGGATTATATTCGTACAGCCCGTGCGAAAGGCGTAAGCAAGTTCAAAATGCTTTTTAAACACGCACTGCGTAATGCAATTATTCCGATTATCACTTATGCCGGCCCATTGTTGGCGTTTACGGTTTCCGGAAGCTTTGTTGTAGAAAAGATTTACAACATTCCTGGTCTCGGCCGTGAGTTTATCAACTGTATCACCGGGCGTGACTATCCCATGGTGATGAGCACCACCATTTTCTTGGCGACATTGCTTGTTTTGATGAATGTGGTTGTGGATATCCTCTATAAGATAGTGGACCCACGAATCAAACTGAAATAAGAAGGGAGAGACGTTCCAATGGAGGATATTAAGCTGAAAAAGAACCCGTTAAGTCTCCAGCTTGACCCGGACGATTTTCTCCCGGCGAGCGACGAAGAAAAGAGACAATTGGATGTTATGCGCGAGAGCACAACCTTTTGGAGGGATGCGCTGAAGCGTTTTAGCAAAAATAAAGTGGCAATGGTGGCGGCCGTGGTCATTCTATTGGTCGTTATCTGTGCGTTTATTGTGCCAAACTTTTATCCATATGAATACGATCAGCAAATCCGTGGCAGCGAAAACCTGTGGCCCATGGAGTATTCCGAAGAGGAACAGGCGTTGATCGCCTCTGGCGAAAGCGTATTCCCCCACATCTTTGGCACAGACAAGCTTGGCCGCGACTTGGGGATTCGTGTATTGACAGGCGCCAGAGTTTCGCTTTTGGTCGGCTTGGTGGCAAGCGCTCTGGTCTTGCTGATCGGCTCCATCTATGGCTCGGTTGCAGGCTATTTCGGTGGAAAAGTGGACTTGATTATGATGCGTATCGTTGACATCATCTACTCGGTCCCAGATATTTTGATTATCATTCTATTGCAGGTTACTTTAAAAGCCCCACTACAGACATTGTTCGACAGCAGTCCCGTTTTTGATGGACTTAACCGTGTGGGCGTCGGTTTAATTAGTATTTTTATCACGTTTAGTTTGCTGTACTGGGTAAGTATGGCCCGTATCGTTCGTGGCCAGGTGATGACTTTAAAGGAGCAGGAGTTCGTCACGGCGGCAAAAGCGCTGGGGGCTTCGAATGGCAGAATCATCCGTAAACATCTGCTCCCGAACTGCATTGGTACCTTGATTGTAACGGCTACACTGCAAATTCCTTCTGCGATTTTTACAGAAGCCTTCTTGAGCTTCCTGGGACTCGGCGTTGCGGCTCCTATGGCAAGTCTTGGTTCCCTTGCATCGGATGCGATCAACAGTATCAATTCGTATCCATACCGATTGTTTATTCCGGCCGCTGCCATCAGTATTATTATTTTGGCATTTAACCTGTTTGGTGATGGCCTGCGCGACGCATTCGACCCGAAGCTGAAGAAATAGGAGATTTTAAGATGAATACAGATACCTTACTCAATATAGAAGATCTCCATGTTTCCTTTTTCACCCCCGCTGGCGAGGTAAAAGCCGTTACAAGCGTAACCTATAGCATGAAGCACGGCGAGGTGCTTGGAATCGTTGGAGAATCCGGAAGCGGAAAAAGCGTTTCTGCCTATTCCTTGATGGGAATTATCGCGGAACCGGGCAAGATCGTGGGGGGAACCATTGCATTCAATGGTCACGACCATGTGGAAAAAATGACGGAAAAGGAATTCCGTAAGATGCGCGGAAGCGAAATCAGCATCATTTTCCAGGACCCGATGACCTCGTTGAACCCTGTGTATACCATTGGAAACCAACTGATGGAGATGCTTCGTCTTCATACAACAAAAACCAAAAAGGAATGCTGGGACCGCGCGGTGGAATTGCTGGGCTTAGTCGGTATGAACGAACCGGAAAAGCGTATGAAGCAGTATCCGCATGAGTTTTCCGGCGGCATGCGTCAGAGGGTGATGATCGCAATGGCGCTTGCCTGCGAGCCAAAGTTATTGATTGCGGACGAGCCGACAACTGCTTTGGATGTGACCATTCAGGCGCAGATTTTGGACCTAATGGTTGAACTTAAGAAGAAAATCAATATGTCCGTCATTATCATTACCCATGATTTGGGCGTCGTTTCAGATGTCTGTGACCGCATTGCGGTCATGTATGCCGGTAAAATTGTTGAGATCGGATCAACGGACGATATTTTTTATCATCCGAAGCATTGTTACACGCTTGGCCTGCTCAAGTCCATTCCAAAGATCAATGAGGACGAACATGAGCGTTTGGTGCCAATTGAAGGCACACCGGTTGACTTGCTCAATCCTCCGGCGGGATGTCCCTTTGCATCGCGCTGTGATAAGTGCATGAAGATCTGTCTGCGAGAGATGCCCCCTTATACAGAGATTTCGGAGGGCCATATCAGTGCCTGCTGGTTGATTCAGAAGGAGCAGATGGAAAAAGCAAAAGCCGAAGGGGGAAAGAGCAATGAGTGAAAAGCTATTGGAGGTACAGCACCTCCAGCAGTATTTTCCCGTTAAGGGCAAGTTGTTCCACAAAACCTACGTGCAGGCGGTGGACGATGTCAATTTCCACATCAATAAAGGGGAAACCTTTGGCTTGGTAGGAGAATCCGGCTGTGGGAAAACGACGACGGGTCGCACCATTTTACGCTTGTATGAGCCAACGGATGGAAAAATCATTTATAAAGGTGAGGACATCACTCACGTGGATTTTGCCCCATACCGCAAGAAGATGCAGATTGTTTTTCAGGACCCGTATGCTTCCTTGGATGCGCGTATGACGGTTGGCGATATTGTCGGCGAACCGATCGATATTCACAAGCTCGCCAATAGCAAACAGGAACGCCATGATATGATTTTGGCGTTGCTAGAGCGGGTTGGCCTCAACTCTGAGCATGCCAACCGCTATCCACATGAATTTTCCGGTGGACAGAGGCAGCGAATCGGCATTGCGCGCGCACTGGCTGTCAACCCGGAGTTTATTGTCTGCGACGAGCCGATTTCTGCACTGGACGTTTCTATTCAGGCGCAGGTTGTCAATATGTTTGAGGATTTGCAGCAGGAATTGGGATTAACTTATCTGTTTATCGCCCATGACCTTGCAATTGTCAAGCATATCAGCAATCGCATTGGCGTGATGTATCTTGGAAAGCTGGTCGAGCTTGCGGAGAGTGCAGAGCTTTATAAGAATCCGATTCATCCCTATACGCGCTCGCTGCTTTCTGCAATTCCGATTCCGGACCCAAAGGCCAGCCGTGCCAAAAAGCGCATTGTTTTGGAGGGCGATGTTCCCAGTCCGGTCAATCCGCCGTCCGGCTGCCGTTTCCGCACCCGCTGTCCTTATGCGACAGAGCGTTGTGCAGCAGAAGTTCCTGAATTTAAAGATTACGGCGGCGGACATTATGCAGCGTGTCATAGAATTGGTGAGGTTTGATAAAATACCGATCGGTTTTTTTAAGAATTCCAGTAGTTCTTGGTCTTTTAATTCGCATTTTAGCGGATTAAAATAGATTTATCCAATTTTAAAACTGGAGGGATTTATTAATGAAGAAGATACTTGCAACCATCCTGGCAGTAGCCATGCTGGCTACAACCTTCGTTGGCTGCGGCAGCGGGGGGGACACGGGGTCTACTCCGGATGCAAACCAGCCCGAAGGCAGTACAAGCGCTCCTGAAATTTCGGTCTGTATCGGTCCAGAACCGGAGACCTTGGACCCGGCGCTCAACAAGTCGGTGGACGGCGCTTGCTATGCAATCCATGCATTCGAAGGCATCTATAAGTTTGATGAAAACGGCAATACCATCCCCGGACAGGCGGAGAAGGTCGAAGTCAGCGATGACGGCCTGACTTGGGACATCACTCTGCGCGACGACATCAAGTGGTCCGACGGCGAACCTGTCACGGTTGATGACTTTATTTATTCCTGGCAGCGCGCAGCTTCTCCGGAAACTGCTTCCGACTATGCAAACCTGTTTGACGTGATCGAAGGCGGTGCCGATGTTTATCAGGGCAATGCCGATCCGTCCACATTGGGCGTCACAAAGGTTGACGACACACACATGACGGTCAAACTGGCTGCTCCTTGCCCGTATTTTGACAAGCTCCTGGCGTTCCCGGTTTACTATCCGGTTCGCAAGGATGTGGTCGATGGAAACGATGGTTGGACCCAGGATGCCTCCACGTTCATCGGCAATGGCCCGATGATGTTGACCAATTGGAGTCACAAAGAAAGCATCACATATGTAAAGAACCCGTATTACTATGATGCGGATAAAGTCACCGATAGCACCCTGAAGTTCGTTCTGCTGGAGGACGACAATGCAAAGATGGCCGCTTACGACAATGGCGAGCTTGACTATGTGTTCCAGCTGCCGATCGACGAGCTCGATGCTCTGAAGGAGCGCGAGGACTTTGGTACCATCAATGAAATTGGTACTTATTATCTCGCATTCCAGACCGAGAAAGAACCCTTCAACGATCCGAGAGTCAGAAAGGCTTTGACCTTGGCGATCGACCGTAACTACATTGTCGAGACCGTTTCGAAGCAGGGCGAAGTTCCGGCAGGCGCGATCGTTGCTGCAAAGGTTACCGAAGGAGATTCCACTTTCCGTGAGGTTGGCGGCGATTATTTCTCCGTGAAGCCTGAAGACTATGAGAAGAATGTTGAGGAAGCAAAGCAGTTGCTGGCAGAGGCAGGTTATCCGAATGGCGAAGGCTTCCCGACCTTTGAGTATACCACCAACACAGCAACCCTGCACTTGGGTGTTGCAGAGGCCCTTCAGAACATGTGGAAAGAAGAGCTTGGCATCGAGTGCAAGATTGCACAGCAGGAGTGGAACGTATTCCTTGCAACCCGTCCGGCAGGCACCTTTGAGGTCGCTCGCGATGGTTGGATTGCAGACTACGACGATCCGTTGACCTTCCTTGAGATCTTCAAGAGCGACAATGGCAACAACGACTGCCATTGGAAGAACGCTGAGTTCGATGCTTTGATCGATCAGGCAAAGGCTGAGTCCGATTCTGAGAAGCGCTTCGAAATCCTGCATCAGGCAGAGGATCTCTGGGCAGAAGAGATGCCCGGTGCACCGCTCTACTACTATGCAGACACTTACATGAAGAAGCCGAACCTGGAAGGCTATTGGGATTCCCCGTTGGGCTACAAGTTCTTTATGTATTGCACCAAGACTGCGGAATAAGGCTATTTTCCGCCTGAAAAGACCAACAAAAGAGCGTCTCGCGTAGCGGGGCGCTCTTTTACTTGGCGCCGAATAGGCATGATAAAAGGCGGCGTCCCAAAACCACGAATTTTTCGATTCATAGGGATAAGATGGAATAAGTTTCGCAAATTGAATAGAGGATAAAAAGAGACATCGTTTGCAGATTTCTGGAAGGATGAAGTCGCGACTCACCCTTCCGAAAGGTGACAGAAAGGGGAGGCCTTTTTCTGTCTGGAAAAAACATGAGGTTCTAAAAAAACGAGAGAGAGTTTTTAGTCGTTTCATGCCTTTTGGGACACCTCCATGAAAGAATATTTGAGTAAAAAAATAGGTTCCAGCGTTAGCTGAAACCTAAAGAAAAGCAGCGCGTTTTAGAGTAATAAAAGATATAGCCCCGGGTAAGGAGCTTGCAGTGCAAAAATGGGATTGAATAATGGTTTAATGCCCTCCTCAGAGGGCTACCACAAGTGATAGACTTTATAGATCCTGTTCAAGCTATCCATTCAACGGGTGGTTTTGATTTATCCTTTGATGGATTCTGCGCGTGCCAACATTGGAAGAAAAATCTAAAAGGCTTTCTTGCAAGAAAATACAGAAATGTTGCAATTTTACCCGCAATATTTTATAAGAGAGCTGAACGAATTGGGTAAATGGCCAATTCTCGTACAAAAGCACGAATCCTATCCATTTTGATATTGCAAAAGGCAGACCTGCGTAGTATAATCACAATAATGAACTGTATGTGAACGGATCGAACACAGCGCCGCGTGACCTCTTTCATGCCGAATAGGGTTGATCACCCGCAGTCAAGTCCTGCGCGGTACGCAATCGCGTACGCTGAAATCCTTTTCGGTAAGGCCACCCGGCTGTTTTCATATTCGCGGGTTTTGATGCGAGGGGTTTGATCCAAATTTGAAATGGGGGTTCAGAATGATGAAAAAGCGTTTTTTGGCAATGGTTTTGGCGGCAGCCATGTTGATGACTGCAATGGTCGGTTGCGGCGGAGATAATGCGGCGCAGAACGATGGAAACACCGGCAACGGTGCAACAGGAGATACGATTAAGATCGGTGGTTTGGCACCTCTGACAGGCGATGTTTCTGTCTATGGTGTGGCAGTTGACAATGGAATTAAGTTGGCAGTTGAGGAGATCAATGCAGACGGCGGTGTGCTTGGTAAACAGATCGACTACATTGTATACGATGAAAAGGGCGATGCAACAGAGGCGGTCAATGCCTACAATAAGTTGGTACAGAGCGACAAGGTTGTGGCGGTGATCGGCGACGTTACTTCTAAGCCGACTTTGGCGGTTGCACAACAGGCTGCAAAGGATAAGATTCCGATGATTACAGCTACCGGTACAGCAGAAAATATCACCGAGACTGGCGATAACATTTTCCGCGCTTGTTTTATTGACCCGTTCCAGGGGGAATTGATGGCTTCTTATGCTTCCAAGAAGCTTGAAAAGAAGACTGCGGCAATCATTTATAACATTTCTGACGACTATTCTAAGGGCCTGTATGAGGCGTTTGAAGCAGCTTCGAAGGATCTCGGCATCGAAGTGGTTCAGGTTGAAGGCTATGGCAAGGGAACAGTCGACTTTAAGGCACAGTTGACCAATATCAAAAGCAAGAATCCGGATGTTATTTTCCTGCCGGTCTATTATCAGGATGTGGCATTGATTGCGGTTCAGGCCAAGGAGTTGGGGATTGAAGCTCAGTTCTTGGGTGCTGACGGCTGGGATGGTGTAACTGGCCAGGTGGACGCCAGCAATATGGATGCGGTGAATGGCGCATATTTCTGTAGCCAGTATTCGGCTCAGAGCGACGACCCGAATATGCAGGCCTTCTTGGAGAAGTACAAAGAAACTTATGGGATGGATGCAAGCCAGTTTTCGGTCTTGGGATATGATGCGATGAAGATGCTCGCTCAGGCGATCACTGAGGCAGGCTCTACGGATTCTGCAGCAGTTACAGAAGCATTGGCAGGAATCGATTTTACCGGTCTGACCGGCCATATGACCTTTGACGAAAACCGCAATCCGGTCAAGAGTGCGGCGATTACGCAGATCGAAAATGGCGAATACCAGTTTATCGAATTCTACGAGAAATAATTATTCGACGAGTTTATACAATTTGTAAAACAGAATGTCATGAAATGGGAAAGAGGGCGATTGCGGTCACCCTCTTTCCGGTTATTCCAAATAAACCAGAAATAAATTGAGGGAGGGGCAGCCATGGATATTTTGGCACAGGTGCTCAATGGTTTGGGTATCGGCAGCATTTATGCCCTAGTCGCACTAGGATACAGTATGGTATATGGCATTGTCCAGCTTATCAACTTTGCACACGGCGACATCATCATGGTGGGCGCATATGTTACATATGTCGGCCTGGTGATGGCAGGGGTACCGCTTTGGGCCGCGGTTTTAATTTCCATTTTATTCTGCGGGCTGGCTGGCGTGCTGATTGAAAAATTGGCATATAGCCGGTTGTTGAAGATGGGGGCCCCGCGAATTTCTCTGTTGATTACGGCGATTGGCGTCAGCATCTTCTTGCAGAATCTTTCGCAATTGCTGTTTTCTTCCAGTGCGAAGTCTATGCCAGCAATGTTCCCAAACACGATGTTGGAACTGGGAACCTTACAAATCAGCTCGAATACCCTACTGAATATCGGTACTTCTGTAGTGATGATGATTGCCCTGCAACTTTTGGTGAATAAGACCAAGATGGGCAAGGCGATGCGCGCGACCAGCGAAGATGCAGGCGCGGCAAAATTGATGGGAATTAACACGAATTCCACCATTGCAATTACGTTTGGGGTGGGGTCTGCGTTGGCAGCAGTAGGTGCTGTGCTTTACTGCAATACATTTCATCAGATTACACCGTATATGGGCGGCATGTTAGGCTTGAAGGCGTTTGTTGCCGCTGTTCTGGGGGGAATTGGCAGCATTCCGGGCGCGATGCTTGGCGGCTATATCCTCGGTGTTGCAGAGAGCTTGACAACGGCTGCGGGCGGCTCACAGATTACAGATGCCGTCGTATTCGGTATTTTGATTTTGGTCCTGCTGATTAAGCCGGCGGGCCTTCTCGGAAAAAATGTCCGAGAAAAAGTGTAAGGAGGCGGCATCATGAAACAGAAAAAATGGCTTTCCAATGTCATCATCTTGATCTTGGTGCTGGCGCTTTACGTGATACTGTCTGTGTTGATTCAAGCCAACATCATCAATCCGTATTACTCTGGTATTTTGACGATGGTGTGTATCAATGTCATTTTGGCCGTCAGCTTGAACCTTGCGACCGGTTTTTTGGGCCAGCTGGTTTTGGGACATGCAGGCTTTATGAGTGTGGGGGCGTATGCAGCCGCTCTGTTCACCATGTATTCTGGACTGCCGACGATGGCAAGCTTTCCATTGGCGCTGTTGATCGGCGGCATTGTGGCAGCGGCGTTTGGGGTCATCATTGGTGTGCCTGCGTTGCGCTTAAAGGGGGACTACCTGGCTATTTTGACTCTGGGTTTTGGTGAGATCATTCGTGTATTGATCCTAGCCACGCCATTTACAGGCGGCGCGGCGGGCTTGTCCGGGATTCCTCTTTTGACGACCTTTACTTATGTGTTCATCGTTGCAATTTTGACCGTGGCGGTTATTTTCGCATTTATTCATTCGCGCCATGGACGCGCTGTGATCGCTATCCGCGAGGATGAGATTGCAGCGGAAGCCGCGGGGATTCACACCACCTACTATAAGTTGCTCGCCTTTGTTTTGGCGGCGTTTTTTGCTGGAATTGCCGGTGGACTTTATGCGCATCATATCGGCGTTTTGGACCCCAGTAAGTTTGACTTTAACTATTCGGTGGAAATTCTGATTATGGTTGTTTTGGGCGGCATGGGGTCAATCACCGGTTCCGTGGTGGCTGCAATTGTTCTGACTTTGCTGCCGGAACTCCTGCGTGGGTTCTCTGAGTATCGAATGTTGATCTATTCCATTATTTTGATCTGCGTCATGTTGTTCAAGCCATCTGGCCTGCTGGGACAGCACGAATTTTCTTTAACCAAAATTTTGAATAAGTTCCGCGGGAAAAAGGCGGAATCAAAGAAGGAGGCGTAAGCGATGGCCGTATTGGAAGTAAAGAATCTGGGAATCGCCTTTGGTGGCCTTCGTGCGCTTCAGGATGTTCAGTTTACCATTGGGGAAAAGGAGATTATCGGCCTGATCGGTCCCAATGGCGCGGGAAAAACAACGGTGTTCAATCTGTTGACAGATGTTTATGTGCCCACAGAGGGAACCATTACGCTGGAAAATCAAAATATTGTTGGTAAGAAAACGTACCAGATCACCCAAGGCGGTATTTCTCGTACATTCCAAAACATTCGGTTGTTTAAGGACATTTCGGTCATCGATAATGTCAAGATTGCGATGAATTTCCAGATGAAATACTCTGTCTTATCGGGAATCTTCCGCACGCCGGGATACCGCCGGGAAGAGCAGCAGATCGATCAGAGGGCACATGAGCTGTTGCAGGTATTCCACTTGGACGAAAAAGCAGAGGATTTGGCAAAAAATCTGCCCTATGGACAGCAGCGAAAATTGGAGATTGCCCGTGCGTTGGCAACCAACCCGAAGATTTTGCTACTCGACGAACCCGCTGCGGGGATGAATCCAACAGAGACCAAGGAGCTCATGGAGACCATCCGCCTGATTCGCGACCGCTTTGAGATCGCAATATTGTTGATCGAACATGACATGAACTTCGTGATGGGCATCTGCGAGCGCATCTATGTGCTGGATTATGGCAAGGTGATTGCAGAGGGAAATGCAGAGGAAATCCGGAATAACCCGCGCGTCATTACGGCCTATCTGGGAGGGGAATAAACATGGCTATGCTTTCTGTGAAGGATTTGCAGGTTTACTATGGTTCGATTCACGCGATCAAGGGCATTTCGTTTGAAGTGAACGAGGGGGAGATTGTCACATTGATCGGTGCAAATGGCGCCGGAAAGACAACAACGCTACACGCCATCTGCGGCTTGGTAAAAGCGAAGTCGGGAGAGATCACCTTCTGCGATCATAACCTGCGCACCACAGACCCACATAAAATTATTCGCCTTGGACTGGCACAGGTACCGGAGGGCCGCCGGATTTTTGCGAAGATGACGGTTCAAGAGAATCTGGAGATGGGGGCATATATTCGCAACGACAAAAGTGGGATTGATGCGGACTATGAATCGGTATTCCAGCGCCTGCCGCGTTTAAAGGAGCGCCGTAAGCAGCTTGCGGGTACGTTATCCGGAGGAGAGCAGCAGATGTTGGCAATCGGCCGCGCTTTGATGGCAAAGCCGAAGATGTTGCTGCTGGACGAACCTTCGATGGGACTATCCCCCCTTCTGGTAAATGAGATTTTTGAAATCATTCAGGATGTCAACCGCTCGGGTGTAACGGTATTGTTGGTGGAACAAAATGCAAAAAAAGCGCTGGCAATTGCGAACCGAGCCTATGTACTGGAAACCGGCAACATCTCCATGTCCGGGGATGCAGATACACTCAGCCGCGACGAAAAGGTGCGTAAGGCATATTTGGGTGGCTGAGAATTTCCTTGATAAAAATAACCCTGTGGTACGATCCACAGGGTTATTTTTTATTTGATAGCGTTCCTGTTTTTAATGGTCCGTTTTTTTAGAACAGGAAAAGCGGAACGTTGGAAACAAGCTACCTGCTGTTGCTGTACAAGCGTATCGCTTTGCTGTAACGAATCTTTGAGAATTATAGGATTTGTCAAATCATAACGAAATGAATGCAAAAAAGAGTCTGGCGAAGAATACTTTCTGGTCGTAGAAAATAGGGGATTGTATGCGATACCTCTTTCCTTTACCTTCCTACTGCGGCCTCTTTACCAAGACAATACGCCATTATCAGAAGATAAAAGTAGTTTTTTTCTTAGGGCATTCATTTACCCGCATGGAGCGCCCAATTTTTGGGATACTATCCAGATGGGAGGGTGATACGATGCGAAGAATCGAAGAATTCCGAAGTGCAAGGGCCGCTGTATTTATCGGCGCAATCTTGACCGTGCTGGCTGCTGCCGCTATCTTTTTTCTCATGCATATGGGGGATCAAAAAGAACTCTCTGCCCAGGAACGGCAGGCGCTGGCCCAAAATGTATATTTTCCAACCCCATCGGAAAAGCAACAGATCGGCGAGACCGAATCCATATTGAACAACGACCCGGACCACGCAGTGAGCATCCACTATCCGGTGTTTGGTATTCAAACGATCGACTTACAACTTTTGTCCATAGTGGAAGAAATACAAAAAGAACATCGTGAGCAACTGGGACAGGAGAGACAAGCTGCATCAAACGATGTACAGTCCGATTTGCTGGTAGATTATCAGTCCTATCTGGTCGGAGATCGGACTGCTTCTGTGGTACTCACAGTTCAACAGCGTTTTGCTACATGGGACGGACCACGGGCTCGCTCAACCGCGTTGGTTTTCGACCTGGTAGAAGGCGATTTATTGGAAATGGAAGATATTTTTCAGGGCAATTATTTGGAACGCCTCTCCGAAGAAGTACGCTCATATTTTGAAGCATCCACCTCCTACTCCGACGGGACGGACAAAGATTCATTTTTAGCGGGGACAACACCGGACGCCGCTAATTTTAGCAATTTTGCTTTGACGACCGATGCCGTTCAAATCTACTTTGAGGAAGGCACGCTGTTTTCCGATCGAACCGGAGTGCCGGTAGCGGAAATTCCTTATGATCGGTTGACTGGTGTTTTGCGAATCCGTACAGATGGGCCTCTGCTCTCGGTTGATGCCGCCCCAGCAGTGGAGCTTACGGCGCCGGCTCCAATGGCCATCGACAAAGACCGCCCGATGATTGCGCTGACGTTTGATGATGGGCCGCATCCAATCGTAACGCCTCGCATTCTCGACTTATTAAAACAGTATCAGGCCCGAGCAACCTTTTTTGTATTGGGAAATCGGGTGGATAGCTATGCTGACGTATTGCAAAGGGAATATACGGAGGGGCACGAGATCGGAAATCATTCCTACAACCATCCATCCCTATCAAAGCTTCGCCCGGAGGAAATCGCTTATCAGGTGCAGGAAACAGATGAACGCATAGCGCACTTGATTCCGACCTCTCCCGTTCTGTTGCGGCCTCCCTACGGCTCTGTCAACGATACGGTCAAAGCATCCATCCAAAAACCATTTGTCCTCTGGTCCATTGATACCCAGGATTGGAAAAATCGCAGCCGAGATGCCATTGTAAAAGAGGTTTTGGACCATGTGCAAGACGGGGATATCATTCTGATGCATGACCTGTATGCTACCACAGCGGATGCGTGCGAAATCATTCTGCCGGCATTGGCTAAACAGGGTTATCAATTTGTTACCGTTTCGGAATTGCTGGCGGAGAGAGAAATTATCCCAGCGGCAGGTCATGTTTATGCGCGAGCAGCTGCGTAAAATCGGAAGAAATTGTAAACTTTTTGCAGGGCGGTTGACAGCAATACGGATTGACGGTATACTAAACCTACAAGAAAACCCAAATCTGTTGTTCATCCATCAAGAGGGAGTAGTTTCATAGACATGCCGTCAACATACCCGATTTGAAAAAAATCTGGCGGTGTGTGCCGTTTTTCGGTTAACAAGACTTTTGGATGGCTGTCCTGTACATCTGTGCGGGCGGCTGGCCGGAAGTCTTTTTTTGTTATATACGGCCGGCAACAGGAAGAACTGTATGGAAGGAGAAAAATATCATGGCAAACACGTTTTTTAACCGCTCTGTGGATGAGGTCCTAAAACAACAAGAGAGTTCGCTAGGAGGACTGTCGCACGCACAGGCTGCCGATCGGTTGGAAAGATTCGGTCCCAATGCTTTGGTGGAGGGAAAAAAGAAAGGAATTGTTCAAGTTTTTCTGGAACAATTTAAAGATCTGCTGGTGGTCATTTTGATTTTGGCAGCGGTGATCTCCATGCTTTCCGGGCAGGGAGAGAGCACGATCGTAATTTTTGCAGTCTTGATTTTGAATGCGATTCTTGGCACAGTACAGTATTTTAAGGCAGAAAAATCCTTAGAAAGTCTCAAAGCAATGTCTTCGCCAGCGGCAAAAGTTTTGCGCGACGGCGCGAAGGTGGAGGTTCCCTCTAAGGAGATTGTACCGGGAGACATTGTATTTTTAGAAGCAGGGGACCTGGTGGTTGCAGATGGGCGTGTGTTGGAGAATTTTTCTTTGAAAGTGAATGAAAGTTCCCTGACCGGTGAGTCCGAAGGAGTGGAAAAATCAGCAGACATCATTCCAGGGGAAAAGGTAGCTTTGGGAGACCAAAAGAATATGGTCTTTTCCGGCTCATTGGTGACCTATGGACGTGCAACCGTGGTGGTAACGGGAACGGGTATGCACACAGAGATCGGGAAAATTGCCTCTCTGATGAATCAGACGCAACAGCGGAAAACACCCTTGCAGCAAAGCCTGGACGATTTCAGCAAAAAGCTGGCGGTTATTATCCTGGCGATTTGTGTGGTGGTGTTTGGCCTGTCCCTCTATCGGGAGATGCCCATCCTTGATTCGTTGATGTTTGCGGTGGCACTGGCAGTAGCAGCTATTCCAGAGGCACTCAGTTCGATCGTAACCATTGTCTTGGCGATGGGAACCCAAAAGATGGCTAAGGAAAATGCGATTATTAAGGACCTGAAAGCAGTGGAAAGCCTCGGCTCGGTGTCTGTAATTTGTTCGGATAAGACTGGTACGCTGACCCAAAACAAAATGTGTGTTCAAAAAATCTATGCCGATGGACAACTTCTGGATGGGAAAGACCTACAATTGCCAAACGATCCACAGCGTTTCCTGTTAAAGATTGCCCTTTTAGCGAGCGATGCAACCTCTGTAGATGGTGCGGACATCGGAGATCCAACGGAGGTGGCGCTGGTTCAGTTGGGGGAACTCTTTGGTATAGAAGAAGTCTCCTATCGAGAACAACATCCGCGCCTGGGAGAGATCGCTTTTGATTCAGACCGGAAATTGATGAGTACGCTTCATGACATCGACGGGACACCGACCTTGTTGACCAAAGGAGCCATCGACGTATTGTTGAGCCGTGCTACAAAGATTTTTACAAGCAATGGGGTCCTGCCGTTGGATCAGGGCGGCAAACAGGAGATTCTTCGTGTGAATCAGGAACTCTCCGAGCAGGGCCTGCGTGTGCTGGCTTTTGGCTATCGTCCATTGGAGGCGGTACGTCCGATCTCCCTGGACGATGAAACAGATATGACGTTTGTGGGGCTCATCTCGATGATCGATCCACCCCGTGTGGAGTCGGTACAGGCGGTTGCAGACGCAAAGCGGGCCGGAATTCGAACCGTCATGATCACCGGCGACCATAAAGTCACCGCAACAGCCATTGCCCGTAAGATCGGAATTTTTTCTGATGGCGACATGGCGCTGGAAGGCGTGGAGCTGGACGCAATGAAAGAGGAGGAGTTAGACCAAAAACTTCCGAAGATTGCGGTCTATGCGCGCGTTTCACCTGAAAATAAAATCCGCATTGTAGACGCCTGGCAGCGCAAGGGGCGGATTGTATCCATGACGGGGGATGGCGTAAATGATGCGCCAGCTTTAAAGAAGGCGGACATTGGCGTTGCGATGGGGATTACAGGAACCGAAGTCAGCAAAGACGCGGCTTCCATGATTTTGGAGGACGACAATTTTGCAACCATTGTCAAAGCGGTGTTGAATGGACGCAATGTGTATGAAAACATCAAAAATGCGATACAATTTTTGCTTTCTGGGAATATGGCAGCTATTTTGTCCGTTCTATTTGCATCCATTGTGGGATTGCCGATGCCGTTTGCACCAGTACACCTGCTGTTCATCAATCTACTGACCGATAGTTTACCAGCCATTGCCATTGGGATGGAACCCGCCCGCAAGGATCTTCTGGACCGCAGCCCCCGTGACCCAAAGGAACCTATTTTAAACCGCTCGCTTCTGGGAAAAATATTTGGACAGGGTCTTTTGATCGGTATTGCAACGATGACGGCCTTTTACCTTGGCTACGGTTCCACGCGGAATGCGGCTCTGGCGACCACGATGGCCTTTGCGACCTTGACCCTTGCCCGTTTGTTCCACGGTTTCAATTGCCGGGGACAAAAATCGATTTTCCGGTTGGGATTGGGCAGCAACCCATATTCTCTTTTGGCGTTCGCCGCGGGGGTTGTCTTATTGGCCGCTGTGCTTCTATTGCCATTCCTGGAGACATTGTTCCAAGTGGCTCCACTGACATTGACCAATGTGGGAATGATTGTATTGCTCGCCATACTGCCGACCGTATGCATCCAACTTTTTAAAGGAATCCGCGATAGAATGAACCGGAATTGAACTCCCGCAAAATGTCAAAAAATTTCACGTGACGACGACTTGCCAATTCCTCTCGCTTGAACTATAGTAATTTTAAAGGATCTTACAAGCGAGAGGGGTGGAGCATATGGGCGCATTTCTACGCCGTCATGCGGGTGTCATTCAATCAGCCTTGTACGTGATAATCTTGTTGTTACTGATCGTGTTTTTTTGCGCGCCAGTCTATGAGGTTGCCTGTATTTTTACCGGGTTAGTAGTTTGTTGCTTTCGCGCTTGGCTCTCCTTTTATTCCTGCCGGGAGGAAGCGCGGGAAGAAGGGCGGACTTTTCTCGGCTGGAGAGAGCCGGTATTTTTGGACGTCCTGGAGAGTGCTTGTTTTGTATTTGTGATGCTATTATCCTCTTTGGGACGGCAATTTCCAGAATATGGATTGTTTTTATGTGTTCTGGGGATTGGCGCCTGGGGTATTACCGTTGTTCTGTCCTGGCTGGGGGCAAAAAGCCGCTGTCGGATAGAAGGAAAACCATTCATTTGGTATTATACGGCGGGTATATGGGCGTCGTTGTTTGGTCTCGCCGTGACCGGCGTGATGTTGGCCGTCTCAATCGTTTGAGCGCGGCGTATAGGCAGCGGCTCTTAGAGCATATTGAAGATTGCTTTTGCGATGGGGTGGAAGGCCACCCGGTCCGTTTTACACAGAAGGACGCCCTGAATTGCGGCATGTTTAGCCGGATGCAGGGCGTCCGATGTTTCTTTTATGGAGTTTTTCAATAACCAGACCCTTGCCCTTTTTGCTGGCTCTTTTTATTTACAAGGGCGCCAGTGTGGTATTGGGGTAATACCAGGCTAAAATTTCCTGATAGTCCGAACCTTGCTGTGCCATGAATTGGGCGCCCGTTTGGCTCATCCCTACGCCGTGGCCATATCCCAGGACTGTAAAGGTGAAGATCCCATCCGCATAGGCAATGGTGAAGTCGGAAGAACGCAGTCCAAAGGCGCTTCGTATGTCGTCGCCGTCCACCTCCTGCCCACCGATGGTTACATATTTTACCGTACCGGAATTCGTCCGGTCGTATGTACCAACCCAGGAGGAAGGGTCGCTGGAAAAGTCTGCGTTGGGCGCCTTTTCCCGGACGGCATTCTGGAATTCTTCGGCGCTAAACGATGCCGTGGTCTGATAACCGCTGGCAAACAGATCTCCAGGGCTGGCCACCGGGACGAGGTAGTCCAATTTTCCTCCCCAGACGTCCTCTGAGCTCTCTGTCTTGCCGGAAGAAATAGCAAAATAGGTCGCGTCGATCAGTTCTCCATTGCTTTGTAGCGTTTGACCCGCTATGCTGTTGATGACCTCCGTGAGTTTCTCGTAATAGGCCTGATAGGAGTCGCCCCATCGTTCCTGCATCTGTTCTTTGCTGACATAAACTTTCCAATTCTGTGGATCTGCGGAAAAATCGCTGTCTGCGCCTTTTTCATGTGCCTGTGCCCGCTGCCGGCTGTAGTAGGTATAGGCGGCCACTGCCTGCGCCTTTAATGCCTCCGGTTCTGCATTTGGGGACATCTCCGTGACAATTGCACCATAGAGAAAGTCCCTGTCCCCGACCGTTAAAATCTGATTGGTGGATTCATCCCGAATGCGGAATGAGGCCTTCTCAAAATCTGCTGATGGGCCGGAATCGGTTACCCTTGGAGAATCCAACAGTGAGTCGGGCAGATTCGCTCCAACGGCCAGGAAGGGAATGCATAGCATGGCGAGAAATAACAGCAAGCATAAAATCGTAGTACCTTTCATCTTTACACCTCCGCAAACAAAGCCCCTTGTCCGCATTTATACGGCTATCCCATTTTTACATGGCAAGCGTTTCAATTATGCATGAGGATGGTGCATTTCGGGAAAATCTTTGCTATTTCGCCTATAAAATGAAATAATTGCTAATTTTTCATGCAGAGTTTTCTACAATGTCTCTATTCCAATGATTGACTTTGGCATAGCAATCTTATAAAATAAAATCGTTGCGTAAAGGGGAACGGGCGAAATAAGTCGATTTTGCCCGATGAAATAAGAGAACGGAGTGAATCGCATAATGAAAGAGATACAGCAGGATGAAAAGAAAATGGAATTTCGAGCGCTCTGTCAGGAATTTCGAGCGAACAATCAAATTCCACCGGAAAAGTTTGATTTATATCAGGTAAAACGTGGATTGCGAAATCCGGATGGAACCGGTGTTATGGCTGGTTTGACGTTGATTTGTAATGTGCATGGTTATTTGATCGACGACGCGGAGCGGATTCCGGATAAGGGAATCCTGACCTACCGTGGAATGAACGTAGAGGACATTGTGGAGGGGTGCCGCAAGGAGAATCGCTTTGGATTCGAAGAGGTCGTGTGGCTTTTGCTGTTTGGCAAACAACCGACCCGCTCGCAACTTGAAGGATTCAGCAAACTGATTAACAGCTGCCGGGAGTTGCCGGAATATTTTGCAGAGGACATGATTATCAAGGCGCCCTCCCGCAATATTATGAATAAGTTGGGACGTTCGGTCTTGGCGCTGTATTCCTACGATGAGAATCCGGATGATCCCTCTTTAGAAAACAATATGCGGCAGGCGATTCAGCTGATCGCCCGCCTTCCCACCATTATGACATATGCCTATCAGGTAAAGCGCCGCCATTTTGACCGGCAGAGCATGTTTTTCCATCCGCTTGACCCGAACCATTCCACGGCAGAGGCGATTCTCAATGCAATCCGCCCGGATCGTGTGTTCACGGACGAAGAAGCCAAGCTTCTGGATTTGTGCATGATTCTACATGCAGAACACGGCGGCGGCAACAACTCCACCTTTACCACACGTGTGCTTTCCTCGACGGGGACGGATATTTATTCCGCTATTTCCGCGGCGATTGGCTCTTTGAAGGGACCGCGACACGGCGGAGCAAACCACCGCGTTATGACGATGATGGATGATTTGATGGAGCATGTGGAAAACTGGGAGAGCGACGACGAGGTGGAGAGTTACCTGGAAAAGATTGTCCGAAAAGAGGCAGGGGACCGCTCTGGTTTGATCTATGGAATGGGCCATGCGGTGTATACACTTTCCGATCCACGTGCAGTTATTCTCAAGGAAAATGCGCGGAAGATGGCGGAAGAGCATGGACTGCTTCGCAAGTTCGAGCTGTTTGAGCGTGTTGAAAAGCTCTCCCCGGATGTATTCGCAAAGGTAAAGAACGATCAAAAAGTCATCTCGGCGAATGTGGATTTCTATTCAGGATTGGTATACGAAATGTTGGGAATCCCGAGCGACTTATATACGCCGATGTTTGCAGTCTCCCGTATTGCAGGTTGGTGTGCCCATCGGATCGAAGAGATGGAGACCTGTGGGCGGATCATGCGTCCCGCATATCGCTCTTTGACACACGAAAAAACATATATCCCAATCGACCAGCGCGATTGAGGCCTATTTTAGCTGCCAAACAGTAGAATCCTCTGTTTGGCGGCTTTTTTGCCTTTTGCAACATTTTATTCTATTTTATAAATTGGAAAATTAAGGGTGTTTTTATTGTGTAAAATAGAATACAGCGTCGGTTGATTCTATGTAAAAAGGGGAATCTCATATGTCTATGAAACATGCCTGGATTGTTTTCCTTGTCGCTTTGGTTGTGGCGCTTCCAGTGCGCCTTTATCAGCTATTGGTATTGATGGAGGAGGACACTGGCTTTTTGAATGGTGGCGCGATGTCAACAACTCTGCTTGTGATTGTACTTTTGGTTGCACTTGCCGCTATTATGGTAATTTGTATGGGGAGTAAGCGGATGCCTGTTGGCTATGCGCCTTTGCGGAGTATTCCCACAGCCGTTTTAGCAGGATTGACAGGCGCTCTGCTTCTGTTTGAATCCATTGGCAATATTTTTACGTATAGCGCGCTCTTATCACAGGTTCCGGCAAACGGCGAGAGCACGACCCCGGCTGGGGTGATCGGTCTGGCGATGGCAATCGTGGGTATTTTGGCAGCTTTGGCGATTTTTCTTGCCGCCTATGGCTTTGCAACAGGGAGCAATCCCATGGGGATGCATCCATTGATTGCGCTTTTACCCGCTGTTTGGGGTTGCATCTGTCTGGTTCTACTATTCATTTCGTATACCGCGGTGGTCAATGTTTCTGAAAATGTTTACGATATGTTCTCGGTTGTCCTTCTTCTGTTGTTTCTGTTTGCGCAGGCAAAATTGTTTGCCGGCGTTGACAGCGTGAAGAGCGGACGTATGATGGTTGCCACCGGACTGCCCGCCGCACTGATGGCGTTGTTGACCTCTGTTCCAACTTTATTGATGGCGGCAATGGGGAGAACGGTTCCGGGACTATTCCCTGCGGGGTTGCATTTGGTCAATTTAAGCATGGCGTGTTATATTTTATCCTTTTTATTTGCGGCTCGCCAATTGCCAAATAACGTTCAAGGGATGGTTCGCACGGTAAAGGGACAGAATTGAAGTGTTTTCCAGAAAAATATTTAAAAAATGTAAGTTAAATTTATGACAAACTCTTGTATTATCGTTTCGAATGCTATAAAATAATAGCAGGATAGACCACTATAAAATTCAGGAGGTACAAGTTCTATGTCTATTAAAGTTGGCATTAATGGCTTTGGCCGCATTGGCCGCTTGGTTTTCCGTGCCGCTGTTGCGCAGCCGGAGACCTTTGAGATCGTTGGCATCAACGATCCGTTCATCGACCTCGACTATATGGTTTACATGGTGAAATACGACACCATGCATGGTCATTTCGATGGCACCGTAAAGGCTGAGAACGGCAAGCTCGTTGTCAATGGCAAGGAGATCAGCGTTTTTGCTGAGAAGGATCCGTCTCAGATTCCGTGGGGCACTGTTGAGGCTGAGTACGTCGTGGAGTCCACCGGCGTGTTCTGCACCACCGAGAAGGCTTCCGCTCATATTCAGGCTGGCGCTAAGAAGGTTGTTATCTCCGCTCCTGCAAAGGATAAGGAAACCCCGACTTTTGTCTGCGGCGTGAACCTCGACACCTACACCAAGGACATGAAGGTTGTTTCCAACGCTTCCTGCACAACGAACTGCTTGGCTCCTCTGACCAAGGTTATCAACGACAAGTTCGGCATTGTAGAGGGCCTCATGACGACGGTTCACTCCACCACCGCTACCCAGAAGACCGTTGACGGCCCGTCCATGAAGGACTGGCGCGGTGGCCGTGCTGCTGCTGGCAACATCATTCCGTCTTCTACGGGTGCTGCAAAGGCTTGCGCACTGGTTATTCCGTCCGTTAAGGGCAAGTTGACCGGTATGTCCATGCGTGTTCCGACCCTGGATGTTTCCGTTGTTGACCTCACTGTAAGCCTGGCTACCAAGACCACTTACGAAGAGATCTGCAAGGCAATCAAGGAAGCTTCCGAGGGTGAGCTGAAGGGTATCCTCGGCTATACCGATGAAGCGGTTGTTTCTTCCGACTTCCTGGGCGATCCGCATACTTCCATCTTTGACGAGAAGGCTGGCATCATGCTGAACGACCATTTCGTCAAGCTGGTATCCTGGTATGATAACGAGTGGGGTTACAGCAACAAGGTGCTCGACCTCATCAAGCATATGTACAAGGTTGACCACGAATAATTTGGTCTGCGGTTAAAACCGAAAACAAGCGTTAAATCCCCGCTCCTTTGTTTTACAAAGGAGCGGGGATTTTGTATTTTATTTAAGGCTGATATATAGTTCTATCAAGAGCAATGGTGCGAAAGTAAACGGTTGGCAGAACAATTTTGGCGGTTCATGCGGTGAAAAGGGATACATTTTGTTACGCCTTGGAAATCGTACAGGATAAAAGTTTGTGTTTGGGATTCTCCTATCGAAACGTTGCTGATCGGATAAATTATAAAAAGGTGCGAATTAGAGCGTTGTTTTAAGAAAATGAAGAGGGCGGCCGCAGGCTGTCCCTAAAAAGTTTCTTATCTCACCGCTCTTCTTTTTCAAAGTTTTCTGTTTTATATTTGTTAGAGCATTGTAATGCAAGCATGAGTGGGGAGAAGAAGCAAAATCTGACAAGCACCGTATGGTATACTGATTTTTGGAAATTAGAGCGTTACAGAGAAAAACTTGGGCGTTTTATAACAAAGTGACCAAAAAATTTTATATATATCCGTAGAATATCTAATCAAACGACTAAAAACACTTGCTATTTTGTCAGTTTGTGATATGATAATCCTAAAGAAAATGTTACCAGGGGGGAGCGGTTCAAATGCCAGATGTGAAAAAAACGGAAGAAAGTAATTTTCCGCTATATTTATTCCATGAGGGAACAAATGTAAAGGCCTACGAATACATGGGGCTGCATAAGGTTACCGTAAACGGAAAAGAGGGAATGGCTTGTCGGGTGTGGGCGCCCAATGCACAGGCGGTGTCGCTCGTCGGTCCGTTCAACGATTGGGACGATCAGAAAAACCCAATGAAGAAAATCAGCGACGGCGTTTGGGAATGTTATCTGTCGTTTGTCCTCCCTATGTATGAAATTTATAAATTCAGCATCACAGGTAAAGATGGAAAAAAAGTCATGAAAAGCGACCCATATGCCTTTCACTTTGAGGCTGGAATTGGACACGCTTCCCGTTATTATGACATTGAGGGGTATCAGTGGAACGACCAGGCGTGGTATCAATACAAAAAAGAAAAGCCGCATTACAACCAACCGGTCAACATCTATGAGGTGCATTTGGGCTCTTGGCGCCGGTATGCGGATGGCAATGTGTTTTCCTATGATAAACTTGCAGATGAGCTAATTCCTTATATAAAGGATATGGGCTACACCCATGTGGAACTCATGCCCATCACAGAGTATCCATTTGACGGGTCTTGGGGTTATCAGGTGATGGGGTATTTTGCACCGACATCCCGCTATGGAGAGCCAAAGGATTTCATGAACTTTGTGGAAAAGTTCCACCAGGCGGGAATTGGCGTCATTATGGACTGGGTCCCCGCGCATTTTCCAAAGGATGAGGCGGGATTAGCGCGTTTTGATGGGACGCCCTGCTACGAGTACGCCGATTGGCGCAAGGGCGAGCATAAGGACTGGGGCACGTTGGTGTTCGACTATGGCCGCAATGAGGTGGTCAGTTTCCTGATTTCCAGCGCGGTGTTTTGGCTGGAAAAATACCACATTGATGGTATTCGTGTGGATGCCGTGGCTTCCATGCTTTACCTCGACTACAGCCGAAAAGAGGGAGAATGGGTACCCAATAAGAACGGCGGCAAAGAAAACCTGGAAGCGGTCGCTTTTCTACAAAAGTTGAACGAATCCATCTTTGAGCTGTTCCCCGAGGTTATGATGATCGCGGAGGAATCCACCTCCTGGCCTATGGTGAGCAAGCCCACGTTCTGCGGCGGGTTGGGATTCAACTATAAATGGAATATGGGTTGGATGAACGACATGCTCCATTATATCTCCCTCGACCCAATTTATCGTAAATTTAACCATGACAATATTACATTTTCGTTCTTTTATGCATTTTCCGAGAACTTCGTACTTCCCATTTCCCACGATGAAGTGGTGCATGGAAAGTGTTCTCTGTTTAATAAAATGCCCGGCGACCGTGACCAGAAATTTGCGAGCGTTCGCACCTTCCTTTCATACATGATGGCGCATCCTGGGAAAAAATTGAATTTTATGGGGACAGAGTTTGCCCAAGAGATCGAATGGAATTATGAAAAGGAGCTCGACTGGTGTTTGCTCAGCGATGAACGGCATGCACAAATGGAGCGTTTCTCCAAAGATTTAAACCATTTCTATTTGGAGCATGCGCCTTTGTGGGAGGTTGATTTTTCTTGGGAGGGTTTCTCCTGGATCTCCAACGACGATTACACCCAAAGCGTCATCGCCTTCCGGCGTTTTGACAAGCAGGGTGAGGAACTGATCGTGGTGTGCAACTTCCTGCCGGTTCTGCGGGAAAATTACTGCATAGGGGTGCCTTATTTGGGCGTTTATGAGGAAATCTTCTCATCGGATGCGGTGATTTATGGCGGCAGCGGCCTCTCGAACGGGACGGAGATCAAAACGTTGGATGACGAGCCGATGCATGGGATGGAACAGAGTATCAGTCTGAATCTGGCGCCTCTGTCCGTTGTTTTCCTTCGCTGCAAGCAGAAGAAGGTCCGCCGTACAAAGAAGGCCCCGGCTAAAACAAAACCAAAGGCGGCATCGGCAGGAAGGGCTAAAAAGGCGGCTACCGCCAAGACCTCTTCCGAGACAGGCGCGAAAACAACACGCCCTCGCAAGAAGAAGGCCGAACCAAAAGCGTAATCCACCTTTTTGGTGGACGTTCATAAACCGAAATCCCTTTACACTGAAATATGAAGCCAAGGAGGAATCATTATGATGCCAAAACAAGAAGTAGTCGCTATGCTCCTTGCAGGCGGCCAGGGCAGCCGGTTGGGCGTGCTCACAAAGAACCTGGCAAAACCGGCGGTGCCATACGGCGGTAAATACCGAATCATCGATTTTCCACTTTCAAACTGTGTCAATTCCGGTATTGAAAGTGTAGGTGTACTTACACAGTATCAGCCTCTTCTGCTGAATGAGTACATTGGCAGCGGTCAGCCTTGGGACCTGGACAGTATGAATGCTGGCGTACGTGTCCTGCCCCCGTATCAGCGCAGCCGCAAGTCCGATTGGTATAAAGGCACGGCAAACGCAATCTATCAGAATATCAATTTTATCGAACGGTATAATCCCGATTATGTGGTCGTTTTGTCCGGAGACCATATCTATAAGATGGACTATTCCAAAATGGTGGCGTTTCACAAAGAAAATGACGCTGCATGTACCATTGCAGTGATTGAAGTCCCAATGGAGGAGGCATCTCGTTTCGGTATCTTGAATACCAATGAAGATGGATCGATTTATCAATTTGATGAGAAGCCAAAGGTACCAAAGAGCAATAAGGCCTCGATGGGAATCTATGTATTTACGTGGAGTAAATTGCGCAAGTACCTAGAGGAGGATGAGGCCAATCCAAAGTCTTCAAATGACTTTGGAAAAGATGTTCTTCCGGCCATGTTGAACGCTGGGGAGCGCATGTTTGCCTATCCGTTCCAGGGATATTGGAAGGATGTCGGAACCATCGAGAGTTTGTGGGAATCCAATATGGACCTGCTCAATCCGAATGTGGATCTGGACTTGAGCGAAGAAAGTTGGAAGATCTATTCACGCAACCCAGTCATGCCGCCGCATTACGTAGCAAAGGACGCCAAGGTACAAAATTCCTTGGTAGCAGAGGGATGTAATGTGTATGGTGAGATCGACTTTGCAGTTTTGTTTGCAGGCGTTTACATTGCGCCAGGCGCACAGGTAAAGGATTCAATCATTATGCCAGGTGCGCGTATTGAGGAAAACGCCATTGTCCAATATGCGATTGTTGCGGAAAATGCGGTGATTGGCAAAGGCAGCGTTGTAGGCGCACGGCCGGAGGACATTGAGAATAAGGACGAATGGGGTGTTGCGGTCGTTGGAAGCGGCTGCGTCCTTGCTCCGGGCACAACCGTACCCCCCAAGGCGATGATTGATGCGGAAACACTTGCAGAGGAGGGGTCAAAATGATGCGCGGAAATAACATACTGGGAATTTTGTTTGCAAATGTCCACGAAGAAAAAATTCGGGAATTGACGGAAAAACGCACCATGGGTTCGGTGCCCTTTGGCGGCCGTTATCGTCTGATCGATTTCCCGCTATCCAATTTGGTGAATTCCGGAATCAATAAGGTCGGTGTGGTTACAAAGGGCAACTACCAATCATTGATGGATCATCTCGGCTCAGGGAAAGCGTGGGACCTGTCTCGCAAGAGCTCCGGCCTGTTTATGCTTCCGCCGTTTGGCCACGAATCCCTGGTCAACAACAGCCGGATTGAATCGCTGGAATCCATCATGCGGTTCCTCACGAATTCCCAGGAAGAATATGTAGTTCTGAGCGATTGCGATGTGATCTGTAACATTGACTATCGCGACGTGATGGTTACTCATATGAAAAATCAAGCGGACATCACCGTGGTTTACCGCTATGGAAAGTTGCCAAAGATGATCAGCAATCCATCGGTTTATACCATTGACCCAGATGGCCGTGTGCGGGACATGGTAATCAATCCACGGCAGAGTGGTGAGTGCAACTTCGGCATGAGTATGCTCTTGATGCGCCGTGATCTGCTGATCCAGATGGTCACCGAGTGTGTGAGCCGCAATCTCTATAATTTTAAGAGAGATTTCCTGCAAAGAAATATTGAGAAATATCGCATTTATACCTATGAGTTTACGGGATTCGCGCAAAATATTTGCTCAATGAACTCCTACTTCGAGGCCAATATGGCCCTGATGCTGCCAAAGGTACGCAGCCAGCTATTTGATTCAAATCGTCCGATTTTCACCAAGGTGCGCGACAACATGCCTGCACGCTACGGCTTAGGGGCGAATGTCAGCAATTCCCTTGTGGCGGATGGGTGCGTCATCGAAGGATCGGTCGAGAATTGCGTGCTGTTCCGCGGCGTGAAAGTCGACAAGGGCAGCAAGCTGGAAAACTGCGTTATTATGCAGGACAGTGAGATTGGGCCGAATTGCAAGCTCAACTATGTCGTGATCGATAAAGATGTTGTAATTAAAAATGATCGTTCCCTCATGGGGTTCCAGTCTTATCCGGTCTTTATCAGCAAGGGTAGCGTGGTTTGATAGGACTGCTTAGATGCAACATGAAAAGCGAAGGAGGAGATCGAAAACCATGAAAGTATTATATTGTACCAGCGAGGCGCGGCCGTTTGCCGCGACAGGCGGCCTAGCGGATGTGGCGGGTTCTCTGCCACAAGCGCTCCGCGAACGGCTGATCGGGTGCCGGGTAGTGATGCCGCTCTACGAAGAGGTTCCGCAGGAGTTACGGGATGGTATGCGTTTTGTCACCAGTTTGTCGGTGCCGGTTGCTTGGCGCCGTCAGTACTGTGGCGTATTCGAAGCGCGTTCCGGCGGTGTGATCTATTACTTAATTGACAACCAGTATTATTTCAAGCGCAAGGGATTGTATGGCCATTATGACGACGCAGAACGTTTTGCGTTCCTGTCCCGTGCCGCATTGGAAATGCTGCCTTACATCGATTTTAAACCGGATATCATTCACTGCAACGATTGGCAAACCGCTCTAGTGCCGATCTATTATAGCATCTTCTATGCCAACAACGAGTGGTACCGTGGAATCAAGACCATTATCACGATCCATAATATCCAGTATCAGGGGAAGTATGGCAAGGAGCTGGTAGAAGATGTACTGGGCATTCCGAAGTCAGAAAACCATCTGTTGGAGTATGATGATTGCGTCAATCTGATGAAGGGGGCAATTGAAACGGCCCACCGCGTAACGACGGTCAGCCCGACCTATGCCCAGGAGATTCTCGATCCGTGGTATTCCCATGAGTTGGACGGTATCTTGCGGGAACGTTCTTGGAAGCTCAGTGGTATCCTGAACGGGATTGATACAGTCAGTTATGATCCGGCGACGGATAAGGACATCTATGCCAATTATACAGCGGACGATTTTGCCAACAAAGCGGAGAATAAACGCGCGTTGCAGGAGCGCCTGTGCTTGTCACAGGACCCGGATGTTCCGCTGATTGGCATGGTTACCCGCATGGTGGCCCATAAGGGCCTTGATCTTGTCAAGGAAGCGCTGGACCAGTTGATGTGGGAGACAAACGCACAGTTTGTGATTCTTGGCTCTGGTGATTTTGAATATGAGAATTTCTTCCGTGATATGCAAAATAAGTATCCGGGCCGCCTATGTGCGTGCTTCGGTTTTGTCCCGGAGCTGTCCCGCAAGATCTATGCGGGCGCAGATATTTTCCTGATGCCCAGTAAGAGCGAACCCTGTGGCTTGGCACAGATGATTTCTCTGCGCTATGGCACAATCCCGGTGGTGCGTGAGACCGGCGGTCTGAAGGATTCCATCCAGGATAGCGGCGACGGCTATGGAAATGGCTTTACGTTCCGTACATATAACAGCGGCGATATGCTGCATGCGCTGCATCGTTCGATCGACGGTTATTACAACCGTGATGGCTGGAAGATCTTGGTTGAACGCGCCATGCGTTGTGACAATAGTTGGGGCAAGTCGGCGAATGAATACATTCGTTTGTATCGTGAACTTGTCAAAGAATAGGATTTGTGATAGAGTGTGTTTGAAAATGCACTCTGGCATAAGGAACAACCTGCCAGGATTTGGCAGGTTGTTCTGTTTTTGGGAGCTTGAGGGGGAACGAAGGATGAGAATAAAAAATATTGCAGTTTTTCTGGCGACGGTTTTGTTGCTGTTAGGGGTTGCGTGCACAGCTGTTCCAGCGGGGGAAACCGGACCGTCTTCGGCCTCCACCGCCCCGGCAAAATCGGAGACGGATGTATCGAGTGAGGAAAGTGCGGTCGTGGAAAGCCGTCCAGAAGGAAATCCCTCTTCAGAGACACCTTTTGAGGCGTTTTCAGATTCTTCTTCGGGACAAGCAATGCTTCCCAGCGCTCCGGAAATGGCCCAGGGACTTTTTTCGCAGGGGTATCCGCAGGCACAGGTAGAATTGGAGAAAATGACCCTTGAGGAGAAAGTGGCGCAGGTATTCCTGTTCCGCTGTCCTTCGGAGGGGGCGCTTTCCACAGTACAGACATATCAGCCAGGCGGATTTATGCTCTTCGCAAAGGATTTCGACGGAAAGACGGCGGATCAGGTTCGTATGGAGCTGGAGTCGTATCAGAACGCCAGCAAAATTCCCCTGTTTTTGGCGGTGGATGAGGAAGGGGGAACCGTTGTACGAGTCAGCCGGAATCCCAACCTAGCACCAAATAGGTTTGAATCGCCGCAACAGGTATTTGAACAAGGGGGAATGCAGGTGATTGTAGAGGATACGGTTCAAAAGACCCAACTGCTTCAGTCCTTAGGGGTGAATGTGAATTTGGCACCTGTAGCAGACGTCTCCATCGATCCGGGGGATTTCATGTATGCGAGGACCTTTGGACAGGATGCGCCGGGCACAGCGGAGTATGTAAAGACCTCTGTGAAAACTTACAACCAGCAGCGAATGGCCTGTGCGTTAAAGCACTTTCCCGGCTATGGGAATAATGTGGATACCCACACCGGCATGGCGCAGGATCATCGTCCCCTTGAGACGTTTACAGATTCCGATTTTTTACCGTTTGAGGCAGGAATTGCAGAGGGCGTGCCCATGATCTTGGTATCGCATAATATTGTGGCCTGTATGGACCCGGACCGGCCGGCTTCCCTCTCACCGGAAGTGCATCGAATTCTTCGGGAGGATCTTGGATTTACGGGGCTGATATTGACCGATGACCTGGCAATGGAGGCGATTCCTGACTACACAGGTGGAGAAAACCCCTGCGCAGCGGCGCTCAATGCGGGCAACGATCTGCTGCTTTCCTCCAACGTACAGGAAGACTATAATGCCCTGCTGAAAGCGGTCCAAAATGGGACTGTCACCGAGGAACGTCTGAATGAGGCAGTGCTTCGGATTTTAGCGATGAAATATTGTACACAATATCAATGGGAAAGGGTGGTAGGATAAATGAATCCGAATGGAATGTACGAAAAAATTCTCCTGACAATGCGGGAAGGACGTTTCCCCGTGGCGCGTTTTGAGCTACATAACGATGCGGAAAAAGAGTTGGTGATGACGGCGTTGGACAATATATATATGATTGCTCCAGAGGATGAAATGGACCTTGTGAAAGCACGCGGAGATGTCCTTCGCAATTTGGAGGAACAAGGGCTCATTTCGATTGATTTTGATTCGCCTGTCTGGGTAGCCGGGGATCATCAAATCTACTACAAAAGTAAAATCTATGAATTGCTTTGCCACACGGCGCTGGAGGCATCGCGCGCAATAGAGGGATGTCTATTCAATTTGCCAGTGTTGCGAAAGGGCTATGCAGAGCTTACTCCGAGGGGCCGGAAGGAGTCGCGCCGTCTGTTGGCTTGCCGCCGGATGAATCACGTTCGCTAAACAAAAAGAGAAAGTCCAAAGAGGTGGACGTCAGGCCCATTATTCTCTCATGCAGGCCGCTTTGGCAACCATGTGGATCAATGCATTCTAGCAAGCGTTTCAACCGTTTTGTAGAAGGGCGCTGGTGAAATGACTTTTTGGATGGGCGGCAAAGTGGCAGAGGCGCTTTGCATGTATCTGCGTGATAGAAAAGGGGAGAGGTAAAATACATAAAAAAGCCGTTCCACTCTTTGTGGAACGGCAATCAAACGATTGTTTGCATTTTTATAAGGTTCCTGTTATAATGGAACTGTTTTCAGCGATTATTTTCGGGCGGTAGGATGGGGCTTTTCCATGGGCTTCTTTCCACCGCCCATGCGTCCCTCCGCATTTTGAATCAGGTTGAACAGGGAGGACGCGAAAAGAGGATATTCCTCTGAAAGTTGTTCCGGAGAGAGAGGCGGGGCCTGATCCTTTTTGAGTCCTTCCATGTCTTCTATATCTTCCCCACAGGCAAGCGCCTCGGCATTGGAAATGGCAACCTCCTGTGCCGCATTGGAGCGGCCGTTGCTCAACCGCTGCGGAACCGAGAACAAACCCTGCGGATTTTTGCCATTTGCCGAATACAACAGACGGAAGGCTTTGTAGACCGCAACACTTAGAAAAGACGAAATTTCCGTTGTCAGATGCTTGTTATTACATTTTTGGAGAATGCCGTAGATCACATTTAAGGAATTGGCAATCAGCTTTTTATTCAATGTGGGGAGCAGGCTGCCTTTAAACACGTTTTCCTTGCCGGCGGCATCCGGCTCCGGAAGATCTTCTACGGTGATCATCGCACCACTGCGGTGTGGAGAACGGCCAAGAAGATAATCGGTGGAGACATTGTAAAAATCTGCAACCTTTACAACAAATTCAAGGCCGCATTCCCGAATGCCTTTTTCATAGTGGGATAGCAGTGCCTGAGAGACACCCAATTGTTCTGCGGCGCTTTTTTGGCTTAAACCGCGCTCCTTGCGCAGCAGCGTGATAATCCTTGGAAAATGACTGTTCATGTTGCTGTCCTCCACCCCTATGCTGGATAGTATTTCGGAATGCGTTCCAAAGCGAACGCACCGTCAAGATCGTTTCAGAAGGCCGCGCAGAAAGCAAAGCTCCAAGTCGCCTTGCTCCAACGCGCTGGACCGCATCCATTTCACACATTTCGACCAAATGGCACAGGAAGAAATGGACGGGATACGTCGAAAAAGCGTATATTTTGCAGAATAACGTATAGTAAAGTATATACTAAATACAACATTTTGTAAACCACTAGATACAGTGCTTTTTTCAGGATTTGCCACAAGAACAAGTGCTCAGTGAAGGATATTTACGAAAGGTGGTGGCTGGTGAAATATCTGTTTCACCGTTATCTTATGAAATCCTATACCATACATCTGATCCGGCACGGGATTGCCGAGGGGAATTTACTGGGGCAGTACATCGGGAGGACCGATTCCCCTCTTGCCGACGAAGGCCGTAAAGCCCTGCAAGCGCTCAAGGAAACATATGCATATCCTTCCGCACAGGTTTTTTATTGCAGCCCTATGAGCCGGTGTGTGGAGACTTTGCGAATTCTTTACCCGGAGGCAGAACCTGTCTTGATCGATGGGTTCCGTGAATGTGATTTTGGCGACTGGGAGGGAAAGACTGCCAAGCAGCTGGCAGAAGAGGACCCGCGTTTCTTGCAATGGATGGAAAGCAGCCGCTCCGTAGCGCCGCCCCATGGGGAGAGCACCGGCGTGTTGGTCCAACGTACCTGTGCTGCCTTTGAAAAGTTGGTAGAGGAACTGATGCGTTCCGGTACAACGTCAGCAGTGGTGGTGGCGCACGGCGGCACGCTGATGTCGATTCTTTCGGCGTATGGTTTGCCGCGCGCCAGCTTTTACGACTGGATGACTGAAAATGGCTGTGGTTACTCCATGCGGATCACGCCGGGATTGTGGATGCGTTCCATGGTGGCCGAGGTGTACGACACTATTCCAGCGGGACGCAACGCAGAGGGTGGCGACGAAAAATTCATCGTCGATCTTGCGCGAGAAGCTGCAAATCGTGCATTTCGAAAGAATACCCCAGAATTGGACGGAAAAAATGCCCCGACGGAGGGTTGACATTTTTGCAAAGAACCGTTAATATAAATATCATAAAGAAAAGGCGATGACGGGAATAAGACTTGCGTTTTTTCTTCAGAGAGCCAGCGGTTGGTGTGAGTTGGTGGGAAGGCGTTGGTGTATAGCTCATCCCTGAGCTGCCGGTTTGATTGGTTTGCGTAGAACCGGACGTATGGCTGCGTTATAAGCAAAGGCCTTGTTGGAGGCTGAAGGGCGCGTAAGCGCTGAATTTGGGTGGTACCGCGGATTTATAAATTCGCCCCGAACTTTCTGAGGAAGGTTCGGGGATTTTTTATTTCTATAGGAGGATCTTGCTATGTACGAAAGTTTTCACAAGTATATTCCTTTCCAGCCAGTCCCACTGCCGGACCGCACTTGGCCGGAAAAAGTGATTACAAAAGCGCCTGTCTGGTGCAGCGTTGACCTGCGCGACGGAAACCAGGCGCTGATTGACCCCATGAATCTCGAGGAAAAATTGCGTTTTTTCCAGACGCTTGTGGACATCGGTTTTAAAGAGATTGAGATCGGATTCCCGTCCTCTTCGGAGACGGAATATGAGATCTGCCGGACCCTCATCGACCGAAACTTGATTCCGGACGACGTGACCATCCAAGTGTTGGTACAAGCGCGCCCTCATTTGATTAAAAAGACCTTTGAGGCGATTCAGGGCGCTAAAAATGTGATCGTACATTTCTATAATTCGACTTCGACCTTGCAGAGAAAAGTGGTATTTAAGACCGATATGCAGGGCGTCATCGACATTGCGGTCAACGGTGCAAAGCTTATCAAAGAACTCACCGATGAAGAGGTCGCCAGGACAGGGATGAACATCCGCTATGAGTATTCGCCGGAGAGTTTCTCGGGAACAGAGATGGACAATGCCGTTGCGATCTGTGAGGCGGTGATGGATGTTTTAAAACCTACACCGGACAATAAACTGATTCTAAACCTGCCGAATACGGTGGAGATGAGCACCCCGAACCACCACGCAGACCAGATCGAATATTTTTGCCGTCATATCAAAAACCGCGACAGCGTTATCGTCAGTCTACATCCGCACAATGACCGCGGCACCGCAACGGCTGCTACAGAGTTGGGGCTGTTGGCAGGGGCGGAACGTGTGGAAGGCACCCTGTTTGGAAATGGAGAGCGCACCGGGAATGCAGACATCATGAATGTTGCAATGAACCTGTACTCCCAAGGGGTGGACCCAGAACTGGATTTCTCCAATATCCGCGAAATTCGTGAAATTTATGAAAAATGTACCCGCATGAAGGTACATGACCGCCATCCCTATGCGGGCAATTTGGTGTTTACCGCGTTCTCCGGTTCGCACCAAGATGCCATCAAAAAGGGTGTCGATTACATGCGTGAACACGACACCCAGTACTGGGAAGTCCCGTATCTTCCGATTGACCCAGCGGATGTCGGGCGTAAATATGAGCCGATCATCCGCATCAACAGCCAGTCTGGCAAGGGTGGAGCGGCCTTTATCATGCAGCAGAGCTTTGGCTATGAGCTTCCAAAGGCAATGCATCCGGAGTTCGGGGCGATGGTCAAGGCGGCTTGCGACGAGGCAGGGCGAGAGTTATTGCCAAACGAGATTTTCGATATTTTCCGTGCACATTATCTCGATGTCAAATATCCATACAACCTCAAAAAATATAAGCTCTATGAGGAAAACGATGTGGACGGTGAAACCGTTGTGCATTTTGAAGGCAATCTGCGTTTCCGCCATGAGGACCATCAAATCAGCGCAGCTGGCAACGGCCCGATCGATGCCTTCTTTAAGGCGTTGCGTACAGTGGGAATTCACGACTACAAATTCGTCACCTACCGCGAGCATGCAGTCTCAGAAGGTGCGGACTCTAAGGCCATTTCGTATATCCAACTGACGGCGCCGAATGGAAAGACAGTGTTTGGCGTTGGCATGGACGGAAACATCAGCTTGGCTTCCATCAAAGGCATTATCTGCGCCATTAACCGCGCATGTAGTGAAGAAGAGACCGCTTCCAAGGCGGATTGAACCATCATGGTTTGAACTGCTTTTGTGGCGAGATGGAGGGCGGGGTGCTTGCAGCCTTCTGTGAAAAGATCTCTGTTTTCACCCCCAATTGGCCCGTTCTTAAAGAATGCAGGGGGCTTTTGACACATCTCTTATAGAAATAAGGGTACGCTTTCATTCTTGGAAAAGATCGTCTTAATAGTGAGCATCCTTGTTTTTTCAGCAATAGATTGCGGTGTCTAGAATTTGGCAGAGAACAGAGAAAAAGATTTTGTGCATCCCATATGGAATTTATACGACATTTCTATGCTATATAATGAGGAGGTACATCCAATGAATACATACAAAATTGTATTGTTAAAGGGTGACGGCATTGGCCCTGAAATTGTGGACCAGGCAGTCAAAGTTCTCACCAAAGCCGGGGAGAAATTCGGCTTTGGTATCGATTACGAAGAGGCCTTGCTGGGCGGAAGTGCTATTGATGCCACAGGCACTCCGCTTCCACAGGAAACAATCGACAAGTGCAAGGCGGCGGATTCAACGTTACTCGGTGCAGTAGGCGGTCCCAAATGGGATACGTTGCCGGGCGACCAGCGGCCGGAAAAGGGCTTGCTGGGAATTCGCGGCGCCCTTGAATTATTTGCAAATCTGCGTCCAGCCGTCATTTTTGATGAGTTGCGCGACGCTTCACCGCTCAAGACGGAAATCATCGGGGGAAAGCTCGACGTGATGGTGGTCCGTGAACTGACCGGCGGCATCTATTTTGGAGAGCGCGGCCGCAAAGAGGTCAACGGGGTTCCTGCTGCATACGATACCGAGATGTATACGGCGCCTGAGATTGAGCGGATTGCACGTGTCGCCTTCGAAATGGCCCGCAAGCGCAATAAGAAGCTGTGCAGCGTAGACAAGGCCAATGTATTGGAGTCCTCCCGTCTGTGGCGTGCAACCGTTGCGCGCATCGGCGCGGAAGAATTTCCAGATGTAGAACTCAGCAATATGTATGTAGACAATTGTGCGATGCAGTTGGTGCGCAATCCGCAGCAATTCGATGTGATTGTCACATCGAATATTTTCGGCGACATTCTCTCCGATGAGGCGTCCATGATTAGCGGCAGCATTGGCATGCTGGCTTCTGCAAGCCTGGGTTCCGGAAAGGCCGGATTGTATGAACCGATCCATGGATCGGCGCCGGACATTGCAGGGACGGGAAAAGCCAATCCTCTGGCAACTATTTTGTCCGCGGGAATGATGCTCAAGTATTCTTTGGAGCAGCCGCAGGCAGCTCAGGCCATTGAGGATGCCGTTTCTGCCGCCTTAAAACAGGCACGTACGCCGGATATTGCGACAGAGGGGCTTCGTACGGTTACCTGTGAAGAAATGGGCGATCTGGTTTGCAGCCTTCTGTGAGAGGGTACGTTAAAGAGTTGGGGCGATTGAGAGAGTGGAACAGAAAGCTTTGACCTTTCGGAAAGGTCTCAAGGACGGCATGCCGATCTGTTTGGGTTACCTCAGCGTATCCTTTGCCTTTGGAATCATGGCGACGCAAGGGGGACTGCCGGCGTGGGTGGCGCTTCTGATCTCCATGACGAACTTGACCTCTGCGGGACAGGTCGCAGGGACGCAGCTGATTTTGGCGGGTGGAATGTACGTTGAAATCGCGGTTACGACGTTTATTATCAATATCCGGTATATGCTGATGTCGCTGTCTCTTTCGCAGAAGGTGGAGTCCAAGATGACCAATCTGGAGCGTTGGGTGTTGGCTTTTGGTATTACGGATGAAATTTTTGCGGTTGCTATGCAACAGAGGGAGGAGATCAACGCAAAATACCTGTCCGGGTTGATTGCTACGCCCTATGTGGGATGGGCCTTAGGGACCCTGCTTGGCGCTACCGCGACAGGACTCTTGCCGGATTCTCTGCGCAATGCCCTCGGTATTGCCATCTACGGCATGTTTATTGCGATTATCATACCGCCTGCTTGTAAGGCAAAGCCCATCGCAATGGTGGTGCTTCTTTCGACGGCTTTAAGCTGTTGTTTCCAATGGCTCCCCTTCCTCAACCAGATTTCGACGGGCTGGGTTATCATCATCTGCGCAGTGGTTGTGTCCGCTTATGCGGCAGTGCGCTACCCGATGGATGAAGAGGAACCGCCGGAGAAAGCGGGTGGCGTAGGATGACATTGGATTTGCAACGAATATTGATCTCCGTGGCGATTATGGCCGGTGTGACATATGTCATTCGCGTATTGCCATTGGCAATCTTTAAAAAAAAGATTCAAAACCGGTTTATCCGATCCTTTTTGGCTTACGTACCCTATGCGGTGCTGGCAGCCATGACTTTTCCAGCAATTCTGTTTTCCACTGCGGAAACAGTGACCATACAAAGCATTTTGAGCGCAGCCGCGGGGTTGGGAGTTGCCCTGGTGCTGGCTTACAAAGACAAGGGGCTGCTTACGGTAGCGGTGGGGGCGACGGCGGCAGCGTTCTTGGTGGATCAGATTACAAGGATTTTTTTGGTATAAAAGGAAAAGTGGACGATGCGCGCGGCTCGTCCACTTTTCTTATTCTTATAAATATTTTAGTAGCCAAAGGTCCCGCTGAGTGACTCGTCCTGTTCGATCCAATCGGATACAGCAACCGAGATGAACGCATTTTTATTTAAACGGATCACTACGCGGGCAATACCAGCGTTGATGATCTGCCGCTTGCACATGGAGCAACTGGAGGCATTTTCTACATATTCCCCGGTTTTGGCGTCCTTTCCCACGAGATATAGAGTGGAACCAATCATATCCCGGCGGGCAGCGCTGATGATTGCGTTTGCCTCTGCATGAACAGAACGGCAGATCTCATAGCGCTCTCCACGGGGAATACCCAGCTTCTCCCGAATACAAACGCCCATGTCGATACAGTTCTTGCGCCCACGCGGTGCGCCGTTGTAGCCGGTGGAGACGATCTCGTCGTTATGTACAATAATTGCGCCAAAATTGCGGCGCAGACAAGTTCCGCGCTCTGCGACGGTCTCCGCAATATCCAGATAGTAATTTTCTTTGTCAGTCCGGATCATACTTTCCCTCTTTCCTTGTGCGTTTTTATCCATCTCTATGATAGGGGATTTTCGCGCGAGAATCAATGGCATTCCAAGAATTTCTGTGATATAATAGGCAAAAACCACAATCGAGCAAGAGGATCATGCCGGATGTGTTCGGTTTGCTACAGGGTAGAATTTTGGCGTGTGCTTCAGAAAAACTTTGGCTGCGGAATGCCGCCGGTGTGCGGTTTTCCTGTTGCAGCCCGTTTTTATTGTGGGAAACTATGAAGAAATTTGCCCTTTTGGGGCGTTCGGAGGGAATCATTTTGCAGGAAATCCAACGGCTGTCCGACCCATCGGCAGTAAAAGCACTGTTAGCAAGGCACGGATTTACATTTTCCAAATCTTTAGGACAGAACTTTCTCGTCAATCCTTCCGTATGCCCTCGGATGGCAGAAGAATGCGGCGTGGGTCCGGGCGTCGGAGTATTGGAAGTTGGCCCTGGGATCGGCGTGCTGACAGTGGAACTGGCGAAACGTGCGGAGAAGGTAGTTTCCATAGAACTGGATAAACGTCTCTTGCCCGTTTTGGGGGAGACGCTCGAAGGGTATCCAAACACCAAAGTAGTAAATGACGACATTCTGAAGGTTGACCTGCAGCCGCTTTTGCAGAGGGAATTCGCCGGCATGGAGGTGGTTGTATGTGCCAATCTGCCATATTATATCACATCGCCGGTGATTATGCGGCTGCTAGAGGAGCGCTTGCCGATCCGGGCCTTGACCGTGATGGTACAGAAGGAAGCAGCACAGCGCCTATGCGCTTTACCAGGGACACGGGCATGTGGCGCGGTGAGCATAGCGGTACAGTATTATGCGGTGCCGCGTGTTCTTTTCCAAGTATCCCGTGGGAGCTTTTTGCCGCCGCCCAACGTGGATTCCACCGTGATTCGGATGGACGTGCGTGAGCATCCACCGGTTACGGTGTCAAATGAAACGCACTTTTTTGCACTGGTGAAGGCGGCGTTTGGACAGCGGCGTAAGACCATTCTGAATGCAGTTTCTGCGGGCCTTTCGCTTCCCAAAGAGCGGGTAGCACAAGCCTGCGTTCAGGCAGGAATCTTACAAACTGCCCGCGCGGAACAGCTCACCATGGAACAGATGGCTGCTTTGTGCAGCGCCTTAGATTTGAAATGAGAGGGGGTCTCCAGATGTCCGACCATAAGCTTGCCTTTATCTTTTTTGAAATTGGGATGATCTTATGTGTGGTAGCCATGATTTTAGGTCCCATTGGGATAGAAGTCTGGTCTGTAGCCTGTTCAGCGGTTGCCATCTTTTTGGCGTGTGCCGGTATTTATCTTGCTTTTTGCAGTTGGGATTCGGCGCCTGAGCAGCAGAAAAGAATCCTACGGGGAGATGATGGAACAGAAGCAAAATCCGTCGCTGCTATGGAGGAATCTGGGATACCGGAAGAGGAATTTTCTGAAGAAAAATCGAATCTTGTGCCGGGGGAGACCTTCTCATTTAGGCCTTCTGGTGTAGAGGGTCAGGAGAAAGAGTCGTAGGATTTGCCCACACAGACAAAGGAGTCCCTCTGTGGACGGGAAATGATCGAAAGAAAAATCAAAGAATGAATATTTTTAATAGGGACAGCCTCCGCAAAAAGCAGGGCATCCCTATCGCTATTAAACGAATCTTTGTTTGTATCGATGCCAACAAAGGGGTATCCCAAAAGTCCTGAAAGGACGGAAGGATACCCTTGTTTTTTAAAAACTCAAATATTTTACCAAAAAGAAAAGAGGATGCCCCTCCTATGAATCGAACAATTCGTAGTTTGGGGCATCCTCTTACTGGTTCCTATGCGTATCATACAAAAATAGTGAGTTCATTTTTAGAGTGCCTGAATCTCAATCGTGTCCTCTGAAAGACGCTCAGTAAAGAATCGCACCATATTTGGATGAGAGAGGTTCCAATATCTCGTCCTCAATCTGGCATTCACTGTCAACGATCAAACGCCCTTGGAAGTACCGTAGGGCCGCTTCCAAAATCGGTGCACTGTCGCAATGTACGGCAATCGGAAGACGGGTCATGCTGCTGTTTTCTGCGAGTACATAGGCGTCATCGATGCTTTCAATTTCTACCAGGGCTGTATTGCAACGGTCGTCGTCCAAGTCGATTAGGTCGTCGTCCAGATGCCCGGTGCAGGCCAAGGGTTCGCTGAATACAAGGTCGTCTCCTAAGAAAAAGGCCTCCGTTTCGATCGTGGCCGCATAATTGTCAGGCTCTTTTGCAATTTCGGGAGGGCCGAATTCCTGCGCCACCTTTTTCAGCGCAGAAATATGCGCAGGAGTAGAATCGTCGTATCCGCCTACGATGCGGGCGCCGGCCTGCATCAGCAGGCGCATTTTCTCGGCAAAGGCCGCGGGGGAGAGGAGCGTACCATCGGTGTTTCGAGCATTTGGCTTTGCGATGATGGGAACCGCTGTGTGGAGGCGAACTTCCTCGATCAAAGAAAGCATAGGGTCGAGCAAGCAGTTCAGGCCGATGGCATCCACTCCCATGGCCTGTAGCGTGATGACCACCGGAAGCAAAGAACTGCCGGTAACCGTATGACCACTTTCGTCCACTGCGATGGTGACGAATACAGGCAGATCGGTTGTACGCGCAGCAAGAACCGCTGCGCGCATATCGGCCAAAGAGGTCTGCGATTCAATTGCAAGAAAATCGACGCCCGCTTGATCGAGTGCTCGGATCTGCTGGCGGTACAAGTCGTATATGTCGTCAAAGTCGGCCTCTCCAAAAGGGGGGACGAACAGGCCGCTGGGACTGACATTACCGCCCACCAGTACCCCGCGTGGTTTTGCAATGCTCTGTGCCAGGCGCACCAGCTCGGTGTTCAATTCTACCACGCGCCCTTCCAGACCATAGGCGGAGAGCAGAGCCGCATTCGCCCCAAAGGTTGGAGCAAACACTGCCTGGGAACCTGCATCGATGTATGCATTCAATAAAGTTTGCAGCATTTGTGGGTGCTGTAAAACCCACTGCTCCATACCGAGCCCACCAGGCCGGCAGACATCTGCCGGCATACCAGCAGACAGAAGCGCTGTACCGGTGGCTCCGTCCAATAACATGGGTAACGGATATGGGAAATCTTCCATGATTTTGTTCTCCTGTAAGGTTTCGTTTCAAGGCGGAATCACATGGATTCGGGCGCTGAAATTTTTAGCAGGGACAACACATTGCGGATAACGGTTGCTGTTGCTTTGCACAAACAGATGCGTGCGGCGCGCAGACGGTCCTCTTCATCCTTCACACGGCAAGTATTGTAAAATTTATGGAACAGGTTGGCCAGTGTGATCACATAGCGCGTGATACGGGCGGGATCGTAATCCTTTGCCGCTGCGACGATTTCGTCCGTGTAGGCAGAAAGGTGACGGATGAGGTCGATCTCCTCCTGTGTATTTAAGAGAGAAAGTTCTTCGTCGGAACAGGCTCTCGGTTCAATTCCTTCCGCTTTAAGAGCCTTCAGGATACTGCAAATGCGCGCATGTGCGTACTGTACGTAATAGACCGGGTTCTGAGCGTCCTGCTGAACTGCAAGGTCAAGGTCAAAGTCCATCTGAGAGGTGGCTTCACGCATGTTGAACAAGAAACGTGCAGCGTCTACGGGAACCTCATCTAGAAGGTCGGCCAGCTGGATCGCCTTGCCGGTACGCTTGCTCATACGGACCACTTCGCCATTGCGGACCAGGCGGACCAGCTGAATCAAAACGATGTCTAGTTTGCTGCCGTCGAGTCCGACTGCATCCATAGCGGCCTTCATACGGGCTACATGGCCGTGATGATCGGCCCCCCAAACGTCGATACAGCGGTCAAAACCACGCTTAGCAAATTTGTTGCGATGATAGGCGATGTCCGCCGCAAAATAAGTGGGGTTGCCATTCTGGCGGACCAGGACTTCATCCTTTTCCGCGCCGAAGGTGGTAGCGCGATACCAGAGGGCGCCTTCCTTGTCATAGGTCAGGCCCTTGTCCTTTAGAATCTGGATGGTCTCGTTCAACTCGCCATCGTTGTGCAATTTACTTTCCAAGAACCATTCATCGTATTGAATGCCATATTTGGCGAGGTCTGCCTGCATTTTGGCAATGTTGCGCGGCAGCGCAAAGTCCACCAAGGCCTTTTGGCGCACAGAAGATTCCACATTTACATAGCGGTCGCCGAATTCCTTCGAGAACTGTGCGGCGCGCTCTTTAATGTCGTCGCCATGGTAGCCGTCCTCTGGAAATTCCACCGCATCCTCGCCCTTATAAATCTGCAAATAACGCGCTTCCAAAGAATTGCCAAACTTTTCAATCTGGTTGCCCGCGTCGTTGACGTAAAATTCGCGCCACACGGAATATCCCGCCGCGTCCAATACCGCTGCCAAACAGTCGCCCAGAGCGCCGCCGCGTGCATTTCCCATGTGCATAGGACCCGTCGGATTGGCGGAAACAAACTCCACCATGATCTTTTTCCCCTGGCCGTATTCACTGCGGCCATACGCGTCTCCCAGTGTCTCAATGTCTTTCAGTACATCCACATAGAACTGCTTGCTCAGAAAGAAATTGATAAAACCGGGGCCGGCGATTTCAAAACGGTCAAAATAGGTGCCGTTCAAGGCCAGATTGTTTGTGATCGCCTCCGCGATTTTGCGGGGGGCTGCGTGGAAGGCGCGCGCGCTTACCATTGCAGCGTTGGTGGCCCAATCGCCGTGTGCCCGGTCTGCGGGTACCTCGATGGAAAATTCAGGAATGTCCGCCTGCGGCAGTTCGCCGTTGGCACAGGCTTTTTCCATGGCGGTACGGATAATATTCCTCAGTTCAGTGGTCGCCTGCTGCACGAGTTTTGACATCTTTGTTTTCTGCCTCCTTGATGGTAATCAAAATTTCATTCGAGCTGGACAGGTTGGAATTGATGTCCAGCGTATAGCGAACCTCCAGCTTGCCACCCTCGTCGGTCAAACTGGAGTGTAACTGGCTGGTGAAGATCCCGATCATCATGTTGCCGTAGCCGGTGTCGTACTGACAGAGGTGACGTTTGCCGTTCTCCAAAACCAGTCGGGTACTTCCCGCACCGCGCATCAGAGTCACTTTGTCATTTCCTTCGACCTTCAGCACAGAGGTCACCGGCTTTCCGTTCTCTTCACTGTCATATTCTTTATAGGTAATATAACGATTTTTTCCTTTTTTTACATAGGAACCGAGCGTGGTGACCTGAACCTCGCCGGTTTCACCGTCCACCTGCTGGCGTCCCAAAATGGAAATTAAATAATTTTCCTGCATTTTTACATTCCCCCTACCTTGGGTCAATAGCGGTTGATGTCGATTTGGTGGACCTCCTGGCCGATGTCCCTGCCAAGAAAGATGCCAGCAATGCGGGAGAAATCGTCTACCCGATCGCTCACATAGAAGGAACAGTCCCCCTTGGCGGGACGGTCACACAAAAGGCCGCGCTCTTCCAGCACCTTGCTGCAACAAAAGGCAGTCTCCCGCCCGCTGTCGATCAACGTAACTTCCTTTCCCATAGTTGCGCCGATAATCCGGCTGATAATCGGATAATGGGTGCATCCCATAATGAGTGTGTCTACACCGGCATCTCGCAACTCCCCAAGATAACGCTCCGCGACAAGGCGGGTGACCTCATCGTCATCTGCAACAAAGCCGTTCTCTACCAAAGGAACAAATAGGGGGCACTCGCGGTCGTAGACTTGGATTTCCGAATCGATCTCTGCGAGGGCTCTGCGATAAGAACCGCTGCGGATCGTGGCAGAGGTCCCAATGACCCCCACGCGCTTGTTGCGCGTTGCGGCAGATGCAGCGAGCGCTGTCGGATGTAGGACATCGATAAAAGGGACACCCTGGGGCTTTTTGAGGTTTCTGGCCAGAGAACTGACGGTGCCGCACGCAACAACAATCATTTTGACACGGTTTTCCGTCAGAAAGTGGATGTCTTGGGCGGCATATTTTAGAATCGTCTCTTGGCTTCGGGAACCGTAAGGCACACGCCCCGTATCGCCAAAATAGACGATGTGTTCCTGTGGCATAATCTCCAAAAGCTCTTTGACCGCCGTCAGGCCACCGAGCCCGGAATCGAAAACGCCGATTGGTCGGTTATCCATATTTTTTGTTCCCTATCCCTTCCCGTTCTTACATCCGGCCTTCCTTTTCAAAGGCGAGCTGAATCAATTGGTCCAACAGGTCTGGAATCGGCACGCCACATGCTTCCCAAAGTTTGGGATACATGCTGATCGAGGTGAATCCGGGCAATGTATTGAGCTCGTTGAGCAGAACTTCGGTCCCACCCCGCACAAAGAAATCGACACGCGCTAGACCTGTGCAGCCCAAGAGACGGTATGCACGTTCCGCAGTGTGACGGAGCTCTTCGGAAACCTCCGGCGCGAGATGTGCAGGGATATAGAGCTGTGATGTTCCGTTTTTATATTTGTCGTCGTAATCGTAGAAGTCGGCAGAAGGAGCGATTTCCCCCACAATGGAGGATTTGGGGACATCGTTTCCCATTACGGCGCATTCGACCTCCTGGCCGACAATGCATTCCTCAATGACCACTTTGCTGTCCTCGCGGGCGGCCTTGGAGACCGCTGCATCCAGATCTTCTTCCCGCTCTACTTTACTGACTCCTACAGAAGAACCGGCATTGGCGGGCTTGACAAAGACCGGATAGCCGAGACGCGCCTCGACCTTTCGTTTGATCTTTTCGATGCCTTCGCCGGAATAGTTGCAGGCAAAGAACCAAAGATAATTGGCCTGTTTGATACGCGCGCCGGTCAAAAGGGTATGAGCGATTGCTTTATCCATGCACACGGCAGAAGCTGAGGTCCCACAGCCGACAAAAGGAATGCCGGCCATTTGGAATAGGCCCTGAATGGTGCCATCCTCGCCGTTTTTTCCATGTAGCACGGGAAAAACCAGATCGAGCTTTACCGTTTCACAGGCGCCGCAGCCATTCATGACCACAAGTCCCCTTATAGAGCGGTCAGGGGAGAGGAATGCAACACGGTTGTTTGGATTTTGTTCCCAAGCGCCGCTTGCAATGTCCTCTGTAGAACTGTCCGTCAGAAACCATCGGCCAGCTTTATCAATGCCTACAAGAATTACGTCATATTTTTCTTTTGAAATATTTTCAACAACGCATTTTGCAGAAAGTCGGGAGATCTCATGCTCCGAAGAACATCCGCCGAAAATCACGGCAATCCTGCGTTTCTCCATAAGATATAACCTCCTGGATTATTCGGGATTTTGCGTGTTAAGACTCATTGGCTACACGCGGACCCTTGAATATATATGATAACACACGGCCCAATTCTGCGCAATCTCTACATTTGCCAACGCAAGACGCTGCTACAAAGAATTGCTGGATATTTCGCCGATAAACCGTGGAAGGGGCAATGTGTCGCCGATAAATTAGTATGGTGACAAAAAAATAAATATGTAGTATAATCAACAGAAAAAGGATCAGAACAGCCGTAGGGTCCGTGGGTGCGGACGGCTTTCATAGAGCAGGAGTGATAATTGTTGGATCAGAAGGCATTTGACCTGATTGTAGAGAAAACGGGCGCTTCGCTCGCGCCGCAGGGATTCCAGCGGGACAAAAACGGTGAGAATGAAACCACCGCGTTGTTTGTCGGCGAGAGTGTGGCATACAGCGTCTTTTTTGACGAGCAGAAAAAGCAGTTTGAACTGCGGGCCTGCGCAATGACCGAGGATGGTCCGGACGAAAAGTGGAAGGTCCTTTCCCGCTGGCTGTTTGAGCCGGAAGAGCGGCCGCTCGCGGAGGCGGAGAGTATTGCCAACGATTTTGTGGAAACCATCGAAGGGCCTCGCCGTGTGGCAGCGGTCCAGACGGCAAAGCGCAAGTCAAAGGGCGGCGAAAACAATGCGGACCCGCTTTTCTTTTTTAACCGCCTTGTGGGAATTTTCCCGGAATTGCGCGAGGAGATCACGGAAGAGCGTTCCTGGTATGGGATGGTGCGCGGGGTGACCTTTGCGCGGGAACACGTGTTGCCCAAGATAGAGACCTTTTTAAACTCTGCGCGGCCGGAGCAGATGAAACGCCTTTGCGATGTTTTGGGAGATATGTATGTCGCAGGGGACATGGATGTGCGTTCGATTATCACCATCGTTCTGCTGAACGGGATTCACGACCCGGAGATTGTGGAACAAAAGATGGTGCCCCAGTTCCGCAAAGAGTTGCAGGAAGCATACCGTGCGGGAAAAAAATATCGGGGAAAGACCGTAAAACCGGAAAAGAAAAAGAAAGAAAAGAAATATTCAGCGGAGACGTTAAACGACTTGCGTTGAAGCAGGGAACTCTTATCAGCTGGCGGCTGAGAGGGAGGCGCCGTTGCAGTGTCCGTTCATCGAGGCGCTACAACGGCTGTTTATCCCTTGTAGTCGGGAAAGTCTAGGGAAATTGCGGCTTTTTCGCAAGTTTTTCGAAAAATTCCCTTGACCGTTGGGCGAGGGTATGGTATAGTTATCTTACCTCATAAATTGGGGTTCTTTTTTTGTGCCCTTTTTTGAGGGAGGCTGTGGGCCTGCAACGAACGTGGGTCCGGGGAACTGTGCAACCGCGCAGATCCTTGAAAATTGTTCCGTATAACGGGAGGTGCCGTCATGAGAGTGAAAATCGTATTAGCCTGCACAGAGTGCAAACAGCGCAACTACAACACTATGAAAAACAAGAAGAATGATCCGGACAGACTTGAGATGAACAAGTACTGCCGTTTCTGCAGGAAGCACACGCTTCATAAGGAAACGAAGTAATCCGGACGGAGGGACAGAAAATGCCAGAAAATACCGAGAAGTCCGTCAAGGACACCGAAAAGGCCGTTAAGGCTGACAAGCCGGCAAAGACGGAAAAGTCGGACAAGAAGGAAAACGCATTTGTCCGCTTTTTCAAGAACACAGGCAAGTTCCTTCGCGACGTTAAGAATGAGGTCAAAAAGATTGTGTGGCCAACCCCAAAGTCTGTGTTTAAAAACACAGGCGTTGTCCTGGTGACCATCCTTGTCATCGGTCTGTTCATCTTTGGGCTGGACACCGTATTTATGAACCTGCTGGGGCTGATTATGAATATCGCCAAGTAGGAAGCGGAGGAATGGCTATGCCCGAAGAAGGAAAATGGTACGTTGTTCATACCTATTCCGGGTATGAAAACAAAGTGGCCTCCAACCTGGAAAAAACCGTTGAAAACCGTCAGTTGCAGGATCTGATTCAGGAGATCCGCGTTCCCACCGAGACGGTTACCGAAATTAAGGATAACAAGAAACGCGATGTGGAGCGCAAGATTTTCCCTGGATATGTGCTGGTCAAAATGGTTTTGACGGACGAGTCCTGGTATGTCGTGCGGAATATCCGCGGATGCACAGGGTTTGTCGGTCCGTCCTCCAAGCCGATCCCGCTCACCAATGAAGAGGTGGCCAAGCTCGGCGTGGAAAAACGCGAGGTGGAAGTCAACTATGGCGTAGGCGATTCCGTCCAGATCGTCGATGGTCCTTTGGAGGGCTTTGTCGGCACCGTGGAGGAAGTCGACCTAGAAAAGAACCGCGTCCGTGTTACAGTCAGTATGTTCGGACGGGAAACGCCGGTGGAGCTGGAGCTCGACCAGGCGGAAACAATGGAATAAGGACCCGAAGGGGTCCGGGCCGTTGGGGTTTGCCCAACGTGTCGGCAAGTGAGGTAATATGCGGGCAACCGCTTATTATGAGGGACGAAGTCCCCTGGGGAGCATAAAGAACCGCTTCCCCTGTGGGAGGAACGGCTAAAATGCTTGTTCCGCCATTTACCACAAATTTTGGAGGTGCAGAAAATGGCTCAAAAGGTTACGGGCTTGATTAAGCTCCAGATACCGGCTGGCAAAGCAACGCCGGCGCCGCCTGTTGGACCGGCTCTCGGTCAGCACGGCGTCAACATTATGGCGTTCACAAAGGAATTCAATGAGCGCACAAAGGGAGACGCAGGACTGATTATTCCTGTTGTTATCACGGTCTATGCGGACCGTTCGTTTACCTTTATCACAAAGACGCCGCCTGCGGCCGTTCTGATCAAGAAGGCCTGCGGAATTGAAACCGCATCGGGCGAGCCGAACAAGAAAAAGGTTGCAAAGATTACCCGTGAGCAGGTCAAGAAGATTGCCGAACAGAAAATGCCCGACCTCAACGCTGCTACTGTCGAATCTGCTATGAGCATGATCGCTGGCACTGCACGCAGCATGGGCATCGAAGTCGTAGATTGATCACCCGGGTGGGAGGAACAAATCCGATTTACCACTCAATAGGGAGGAAAACCAATGAAACACGGTAAAAAATATGTCGACAGCGCAAAGCAGGTCGACCGTTCCAAGTTCTATGATACGAACGAAGCGTTGGAGCTCTGTGTAAAGACTGCCACCGCAAAGTTCGACGAGACAGTAGAAGTGCACGTCAAGCTGGGCGTTGACAGCCGTCATGCGGACCAGCAGGTTCGTGGCGCTATCGTTTTGCCGAACGGCACTGGTAAAAAAGTTCGCGTTTTGGCAATCTGCAAGGGCGACGCTGCAAAAGACGCAGAAGCGGCTGGTGCAGAGTTTGTTGGCGCAGAAGAGATGGTTCAAAAGATCCAGAGCGAGAACTGGATGGACTTTGACGTGCTGATCACGACTCCGGATATGATGGGTCTGGTTGGCCGCCTCGGTAAGATCCTCGGCCCCCGCGGTTTGATGCCAAACCCGAAGGCTGGTACCGTTACGCGTGAGATCGGTAAAGCAATCGCAGATGCAAAGGCTGGTAAGATTGAATACCGTCTTGACAAGACCAACATCATTCACTGCGTCATTGGTAAGGTTTCCTTCGGCGCACAGAAGCTGGAAGAGAACTTCGATGCGCTCATTGGCGCAATCATTAAGGCGAAGCCGGCTGCTGCTAAGGGTCAGTATATCCGTTCCTGCGTGGTCGCTACCACGATGGGCCCGGGTGTCAAAATGAACCCGAACAAAGTTGGCACTGCTTCTTGACAAGGGCTTGTCCCTGTGTTAAGATAAATACTGCTTCCTGTAATATGGAGAGCAGATTCGTTGCTGTTCTTTATTCAAAGACAGCAGGCGCATTGCGTAATGGGGTTTCCCAGCCTGCCGAGGATAGAGCCGCAGAACATGTTTTGCTGTGTTAAACAGCGTGAGAATGTGTTTGACGCCCTTCCTGGTTTGGGAAGGGCTTTTTCTTTGCTCCGTCCCCATGGGAATGTTATTTTGGTTACGGAGGTGAATCCATTTGCCAAGCGAGAAGGTATTGGAACAAAAGAAGCAAGTTGTTGCAGAACTTTCTGAGAGCCTGAAGAGCGCTTGTATTGGCGTAATCGTCGACTACAAGGGTATCACTGTCGCAGAAGACACGAAGCTTCGTAAGCAGCTGCGTGAGACTGGCGAATATAAGGTTGTCAAGAATACGCTGCTGAAGTTGGCCTTGAAGGATGCTGGAATTGAAGGTCTGGACTCCGTTCTGGAGGGAACGACTGCAATTGCCATCAGCAAGGACGACTACACCGGCAGTGCGAAAGCTCTGTGCGACTTTGCGGATAAGAGTAAGACGTTTGAAATCAAGGCCGGCTTCGTTGACGGAAAGGTCATCGATGCAGCGGGTGTTAAGAACCTGGCAAAGCTCCCGTCCAAGGAAGTTTTGGTTGCGCAGGCTTTGTCCGGCTTGAATGCACCGATCACGGGCTTCGTCACCGTGTTGAATGGTACGATGAAGGGCTTGGTTGTTGCGTTGAATGCAATCGCGGAGAAACAGGCTGCGAATGCATAATTGTTTTTATTGGTCCAGCGCCATGTGGGCGTAAACAAATGATTATGAATAAAAAATAGTGGAGGTATTATCATGTCTGATAAAGTTGTTAAGCTGATTGAAGATGTTAAGGCACTCACCGTTTTGGAGCTCTCCGAGCTCGTTAAGGCTCTCGAAGAGGAGTTCGGCGTTTCCGCTGCTGCTCCGGTTGCTGTTGCTGCTGCTCCGGTTGCTGGCGCTGCTCCGGCTGCTGAAGAGAAGACCGAGTTTGACGTCGTGCTGAAGAGCGCTGGCGGCAACAAGATCGCTGTCATTAAGGTTGTCCGTGAGATCACTGGCTTGGGCCTGAAGGAAGCTAAGGAAGTTGTTGACAACGCTCCGAAGGCTGTTAAGGAAGGCGTTTCCAAGGATGACGCTGACGCAATCAGCAAGAAGCTCACCGAGGCTGGCGCAGAAGTCGAAGTTAAGTAATTTAACAAAAGAACGCAAAACCGCTTGTGGAACTTTCCACAGGCGGTTTTTTTATTGGTTTCAAAAAATCCTAGTTCTGTCGATGGTAATGCCCCACAAAAAGCTTTTTCTTCGAGTATCAAGTGAACGGGAGGCAACCAACAGTCTTTCGTAAACGGCAGATTGCGTGCCAACACTTTTAGGCGTGGGCTTGTACCATTGGGGCCTTGTCGCATCTGAAAATCACCTGTTTTGCTGCTGAGGGCCTATTGTATCAAGTACCGTCAAAAGTATACAATAGAATAAAAAGGTTTTAGCAAAATAAAGACGATAGGCCTTCTTACACCTCTATGGGCGAAATTGCCCAACATATACATACGATTCTTGTCATAGTAAATGCTCCGGGATTCCCCTCCCCATAGTTCTTTATAGAAAAAGCCGCTCTTTTGCTGCTTCGCAAAAGAGCGGCTTTGAAAGGTATGTTTGGGTTTCAATCATCTATCTGCTTGACCTACATGATGTAAAAAATTAAAATGCTGTCAGGAAGATGGCAAAGAAATAGATTACTTCTACAATCAAACCGACGATTGTACCAATCAGGTTACAAATGAACGCATTTTTGAGCTTCTTTTCCTGCCCTTCGGGTGTGAACTCATTTTTGGCAGTAAGTGTAAAAACAAGGCCCACAATTCCGAGCGGAAGGCAGCAGCAAATCAAGTTGATGATCGACCAAACCAACAGCACAGTTGGATTCGTTTGTATTCCACCACCATTGGGAGATGGCTGGTAAGGCGTATAACCAGGCTGCTGCGGGGGTGCCTGATAACTATCATACCCCTGTGGGGGGACGCTGTTATTTGGTTGCTGTGGGTTGTAAGCCGGTTGTGCATGGAACTCCGCCTGGGTAGCATTATTGGCGCCGTCATTCTGCTCGGTCAAGTTATAAGAGCATTCTGGGCAAAACTTTGCACCATCTGGCACATTGCCGCCGCATTTTGGACACGTACTCATGTTCTTTTCCTCCTGCAATAAATATAATGTTGTTTAAAATAATACCTGAATCAAAACTTGTGTACAAAGATTCATCCAATTTAGAACAGGCTCTTCTTCAAAATTCTTAAATTTGGAGAGATAACAAAACCACATTCTTTCCCAAAAGGGATGGAATCCCCTTTTCTACTGGCAAAAGAGTTTAATCCACGAAATAAAAATCCAATACTTCGTTAGTCCCTTGGCCTTTTATGAAAAACAGCTTATCCAATACTTATGCTACTTCCGTGAGGGAAATGTGAATTGGATGGGATTTTCCTTTGGATAGCTCAACATACGGCCCTTATTCCGCTCAGTCTCAGAAAAATCTATCTTTTAGGGTGCCAAAAGAGAAAAGGGAAATACCGGAATATTCCGTAAAACCCAAAAGAGAAGGACCAAAAGCATAATACCATTATAAGCCGATAGGCCTATCTGGAAAAAAGGAAGTGGGTCCTTTCGGAATACAAAGCGAATATATTGCTTAATAAGATAATAAGCGACAAAAGGAAAAGCCAACAGAAAAAAGGCATTGTAGTGAAGCGCGGCCAAAAAATCTCCATGTACCATTGAAAATAATGCGCGCCCGGCTCCACATCCTGGACAGTAAAACCCCGTCCATTGATAAAAAACACAGACAAAAGGACTTCCATATCGATAGAGATAGAACAATCCTCCCAAAGCAAGCAGGGGAGCACCAATTCCTACAAGTATCCGCAACCAACGGGAACGACTGAATTTCATAAAGCATGCTCCCTATCAGTCAAGAAATGTTTCTCATTAAATATATCATTTCTGACACAGAATGTCAAATATATCCCAAACTATTTAGGATTCTATCACAAATATTGGTTATTATAGGGAAAGACGGAAAACAATGGAAAACAGTTACATCCGGCGATATTTTTTAACCTTACGAAGATTTTTCTTTTTGCGGTTGTAGATCAAAGCGAGGATGAAATAGACCAACAACAGGAAAAGAATGATCCCTGCGATGACAAGGAACCAGGTAGAAGTAAAGATCGATTTTACAGTGTCAGCTGAGTGTAAAAGTTCGCTGCGTTCTACGGATTCCGCGGCCACCAGGTCCACCGTGGCGAGATTCTGTCCCGCGTAACTCAGCGTGGCGGTGCCAATCTTTTGGCCCTTTTTCACTGGCGCCTCAATTTCTTCCGGCACATGTTTGGTCAAGATGATGCTGGAGACGTCTACGCTGTCCGGCATGATTGTAGAATAATTTTTTGCAGGGACCAGCAAGATCTTATCTTTATTCCAGGCATACTTGAGGGTGATCTCTCCCACCGCATCCTCACTGTTTAAGACATCTTTCATGCTCAGGTTGTTGAATGCCCATTCGTAGAGATTCTTCGAATCAATCATTTCACCCCGTGTGGTGATTTTATTGCCGTTTTCATCCACACTCGGCGAACCGAGTGCAATGCACAGATAGCTGTAGCCGCCTCTGGTGGCTGTAGAAACCAGGCAGTAACCCGCTTGGTCATGGGAACCGGTTTTGATTCCGCGCGCGTAGCGGTAATAAAGGTCCGGGTCCAGGTTCGGGTCAATCAAACGGTTTGTCGTGACCAATGTACGCTGCTGGCCGGCCTCAGGGCCGCCTACAGGGGTATACGTATAACGTGTTTGGTCACAAATATCGGTAAAATGTGGCAGGGACATCGCGTATTTGGTGATGAGGTAGAGATCATGTGCGGTTGTGTAATGTTCATCATCGTGCAGGCCGTGTGGATTTGTGAAGTGGGTGTCCTGACAACCGAGTTCCTGCGCCTTTTCATTCATCAGTTCCACAAAGGCGTTGGAATCACCATTGCCGATATAATCGGCTAATACTAAGGCGGCATCGTTGCCGGAAGGCACCATCATGCAGTTCAGCAGCTGCATAACCGTAAGGACATCGTTTTCTTTGATGCCAGAGAGAGAGCTGCCCGTTCCTAACAACTGATCGACTACCTCTTTTGTCACCGTGACCTGCGTGTTATCCAGGTCCTGAATCTGCTCGCTGACAACAATGAAGGTCATAATTTTTGTGGTAGAAGCTGGTTCCCGCCTGGCCGTTGCGTTCTTTTCATAGACAATCGTATCCGTGTCCAGGTTTACCAACTCAATTGCGGCGGAATAGGTTTCAAAATCGATGTTAAAAGTTGCAGCGCCTGCTTGGGCTGCGGGAAGCATACAGCACAGCACCAAAAAGAAACACAGAATAGGAAAGAGCTTTTTTTTCATGGAACTTTTGCCTCCAATGTGATATGATTATAAAATATATAGTATGGTTGTTCAGGACAAATTCATCTTGGTATTGCGTTTCAAATAGCCTAATAAAAAGTATACCAGCTATTGGGCAAAAGATAAAGGCTGATACAAAAATCTTTACAATTAGCCATTCGGCAGTTGACTAAGGAGGGACACTCTTTGCTTTATATCACAGGAAATATGCACGGGGAGATGGCGCGCTTTGAGGACTCCCGCTTGCGCAAGCTGAAAAAGGGCGATACGTTGATCGTCTGTGGAGATTTTGGCTTTCTCTGGGACGGGGGGCCAAAGGAAGAAAAAAATCTCAAAAAGCTTGGAAGTAAAAAATATCAGATCCTGTTTGTGGATGGCACCCATGAGAATTTCGACTTATTAGACTCATATCCGATTTCAGATTGGAACGGCGGGAAGGTTCAGCAAATCAGCGGGAATCTTTATCATCTGATGCGTGGCCAGGTGTATACGCTTGAAGGGAAAAAAATCTTTACCTTTGGCGGAGGAGAGAGCACGGAAAAGCAGATGTATATAGACGCCGGTAAGTGGTGGGAACGTGAGATGCCCAATCTGAGTGAAATGCGCACGGCCGTCGATCAGCTGCGCGCCAATGAATTTCAGGTGGATTACATTCTAACGCATGAGCCGGCGCCGGGCATGCCAGCACATAAAGTCAATCCCAAGGACAGTACGAATCAGTTGGATGCCTTCTTTGATGAGTTGGTCAAGCGGGTGACCTATGATCGGTGGTTTTTTGGTTCGCTCCACATCGACCGAAAGATCACTGCAAAAACATACGCTGTCTTTAACGAGGTTGTACCGCTATGAAAATTTTACATACCTCCGACTGGCATTTGGGGAAGATGCTGTATGGGCGTTCTCTCTTAGAAGATCAGTCGTACTTTATCAACCGGGTGTTTCTGCCCCTCATGGAGCAGGAACACCCCGATTTGATTCTTCTGGCAGGGGACGTTTTTGACCGGCAGATTGCGCCCGTAGAGGCAATCCGGTTGTTTGACCATTTTGTGGAGGAGACCCACCGCCTTGGCATTCCGCTGGCGGCAATCAGCGGCAACCATGATGGGGCCGATCGAATGGCGCTGGGAACGCCTTTGCTGCGTCAAAGCGGGGTGACCATTGCAACCAAGCTGGAAGATGTCTTTCAACCGCTTTTGCTTCCGGAGAACGTGCATTGTTATCTATTGCCGTATTTTGAGCCCCAACAAGTGTGCCAGCTTTTGGGCAGAGAGGTACGGGGTTTTCAGGAAGCTTACCGGGCGGTATTGGATCGTGTGCGCGAACAGCTTGTCCCCGGGGCGGTCAACCTATTGGTTGCGCACTGTTTTGTGATGGGAGGGGAGACCTCTGCCTCGGAAAGCCCCACCTTTGTCGGCGGAAGCTCGGAGGTCCATCCGGCATGTTTTGACGGTTTTTCCTATGTAGCATTGGGGCATTTACACCGTCCTCAGAAGGCGGGAACGAATGGACGTTATGCAGGGTCCCCGCTCAAGTATTCTTTTGACGAATCCATGCATCGAAAATCCGTTACATTGGTCACTTTGGAGGATGGACAGGTACAGACGGAATGCATCCCTGTGCAGCCGATGCGTGATTTGCGAACCATCTCCGGGACCATGGAAGAACTTTTGGAACTGGGAAAGCATACGCCGAGTGAGGACTATCTCTATGTGGAATTGCTGGACGAATCTCCGGTGTACATGCCGATGGACCGACTGCGCCCCTATTTTCCCAATCTATTGGGCATTAACTCGCAATGGCTTTCTCGTGTGGGAACTGGAGAAAACGCCGCCCTGCGAGATCAGCTTTTACATCGAAAGACAGACGATACAGCGATCTTTGAAGCATTTTTACAACAAATATGTGGAGCCGAAGTGGACGCGGCGGATCGAAATTTATTTTTACAGGCGATGCGTGGAGAGGGGGCGGACGTATGAAGCCGGTCACTTTGACCATGCAGGCGTTTGGCTCGTACCTGAAACGGACAGAGCTGGATTTCCGTCTGTTGGGAGACAACCCCATTTTCTTGATTACCGGCGCCACTGGCGGCGGAAAGACGACGATACTGGATGCCATGTGCTTTGCACTCTATTGTAAGGCAACCGGCGGGCGGCGTAGTTGGGACAGTATGCGTTGTGCCGCCGCGCCACAGGGCGCGGAAACCATGGTCGATTTTGTCTTTCAGTTGTCGGGCGAAACCTATCGATTTACTCGGGCGCAATCCCAATATAAGGCGCGCGGGACAGGGGTTCTCAAGACAAAAGAGACGCATGCCTGTTACCGTATGGAGAATGGGGAATGGTCCCTGCTTTTAGCAGGTGCAGAATCCCGTGTGCGGGAAAAGGCAGAAGAAATCTTAGGACTGACTTGTGAACAGTTTTCGCAGGTAATCGTTCTCCCACAGGGGGACTTCCTGAAGCTGCTTCTGTCCAGTTCCCGTGAGAAAGCGCAGATGTTTCAAACCCTGTTTGCGACAGGTCGTTGGGAGCAGGCCGTTCACAACCTGAAAGAAATGGCCGCCCGATTGGGGAAGGAAGCAGGAGAGCTGGAAGCAGCGAAACGTTCCATCTTGGAGCGGGAGGGGGTGGAAACCCTTCCCCTTTTGGAAGAGCGAGAAGCTGTCCTCCGGGAAGAATTGGCCAAGGCGAAAGCAGCGCAGCTGGCTGCTTCCGTGGCGCTGCAAAAGCAAAATGGTGCATTGCGTGCAGCTGAGGCCTTGGCAGAACAGTTTACTGCATTAGAGAGACAAAGAATACAGGCGTATGCATTGGAACAACAGCGGGAAGATCAGGAGAAAAAGCGCCAAAAACTGGCGTTGGCACGCCGGGCCGCAGGCGTATATCCGTACTTTACAGCATATAGGTCTGCACAAAAGGATCTCTTGACAAAACGGCAGGCATATACAGATGCAAAGCAACAGCTGGCAAAGGCAGAAGCGGAGCAAAACGCTGCGCAAAAGCAGCTGCCCCTCGCAGAACGCTATCGCGTGGGATTGTCGGAACTCGCAAAAGAGGAAGAACGGCTGCAGGGATTCCGCGAGAACGCCTGCAAGAGACAGGAGCTCCGGGAAAAGCAAAAGGAGCTTGCACAACGTTTTGTCTTATTGGAGAAGCAGCGGAAAGAAGCCCAGGAGCGCCTTAAAACGGCAGACCGGCAAGTTGCTGACGGCAATGCTTACATTGAAAATGCATTGCAGCAGAGCGCTCTTCTCCCGAAATTGTTGGAAGATGTACAGGGGTTGATCAAGGAGGATGCCGCAGCTTCCCTGGCAACACAGTTGCAACAGGGGATTCCCTGTCCTGTATGTGGATCGGTACAACATCCCAGGCCGGCGCAGCGGAGTACGCGACTACAGGAGGCGCAAAATGCTTTACAACAGGCGCAGAAAGCGGCAAGTCTATTGGAAAGCGCACAAAAACGGCTTCAGGAACGCCGTGCACAGCGCGAACAGGCGCAAGGAGATCTCTCCAGATGCAATGAGAAAATCGCTTTTTTGCGAAGTGAACAGCAAACACAGGCATCCTTGGAGCAGGAGTTGTCGGACAAGTTGGGAGAGTGGAGAGAACTGTCTGCAATTGAACGCCGCGTAACCGAAGTGCGGAACCTAGCAAAGAAAAATGCCGATTTAGCCCGCCAGATTGAGGAACATGCAAATATTTCGAAACGGGCGGCAGCGGCTGCAGAAGCGGTATTGGAGAGCGCGGAGCGGGCATATCGAGAGGCAAAGGAGGCAGAGGCGGTTGCAGCCAAACAGCTTCAACAAGCCTTGGCGGACTCTGGATTGGGGAGAGACGATGATTATGCAGCGATGATGTTATCTCCGGAACAGTTGGAGGCCTTGGAGCGTGCGTTGCAAGCCTATGATGCTGCTGTGGAGAGTGTACGGCAACAGGTAAAACGATTGAACCAGGAATTGGAAGGCAAGGATCGGCCGGATGTCGATGCGGAAAGAACCAAACAGTCTCAAGCACAAGAGGCGGCTGAGCAAGCCGCGCAGGCCGTGGGAAAACTTGAGCAAACGGCCCTTGCAGCCAAAGATTCTCTCGAGCGGTTACAGAAACTGGAAGAGAAAGGGAAAAAGCTGGAAGAAAAGTACGGGCGTACAAGCCGCTTGTCAGCCCTCCTATCGGGTAAAAATTTGCGAAAGGTTCCCCTACATCAGTTTGTACTGGGGGTCATGCTGGACGATATCCTTTCTTCGGCAAATCAATTTTTTGCTACATTGAGTTCTGGACGCTATAGTCTCAGCCGCGTAACGGCTATCACCAGCGGGAATGCCCTGGGAGGATTGGATCTGGAAGTATTTGATGCCTATATGGGTGGAGCACGTGCGGTAGAAACCCTTTCCGGTGGAGAGCTTTTTCTCGCGTCTCTGTCCCTGGCGTTCGGTCTTTCGGATGTGGTGCAGAGTTATTCCGGAGGGGTTCATCTGGATTCCCTCTTTATCGATGAGGGATTTGGCTCCTTGGATCAGGAGACACTGGATACGGCGATGAAAGCGTTGGGCCAGTTACAACAAATGGGAAGGACCGTTGGGATTATTTCCCATGTGAGTGAATTGAAAAGCCGCATCGCGTCCCAAATCGTTGTGGGTAAAGATCGAGAGGGTGGAAGCACGGTAGTTTTTCGGAGTGTGTGATAGAATATTTTTATATTCGAAAATGGATAAAGTGGCATTCATGTCCGTGCAGGCTAATTGTTCTCACATGAAACACGATTCAGTAAAAAAGCAAAAGCACTTTCAAAAACAAAGACGCCTTGAATTTGAACTGCCCTGAGCATGGTGATTACCCTGTTGGAAAAGACTATCGAAACAATACCAGATGGGACAGAGCGGCTCCTTCACTCGGACCAGGGTTGGCAATACCAGCACAAGCAATACCGGCGTATGCTCAAAAGAAAAGGAATCCGGCAAAGTATGAGCCGCAAAGGCAACTGCTCGGACAACGAATTCATGGAATATTTTTTGGTTTGCTCAAAAGCGCGCTGCTTTATCTGCAAGAGTTCAAATCCGTGAAGCACTTCGAGCAGGAACGGATTGCCAATCTTGATTACTACAACAACCGGCGCATAAAGGCAAAGCGAAAGGGCTTGCTGCCTGCGATTCACAGGCAACAAGCCCTTTCGGTTGCTTGAACAAATTTCTCTTAAAAGTATTGCCTAACTTTTTGAGGTCACTTCAAATCATGTCTGACCGAATTTGGGGCGTTTTATCCTTGTATCCATTAGGCGGTTTAGATGGAATGAGAGGGTTCGTTGCCCATGGCGTTCTTTGCAGTGGGCAATGGTCAACCACCAACCAATGTTTGGAAGAGTTGATTGACTTCTGCACGCAAGCCTCGATGCTCCGGCTGCTCCAAGGCGAAATCTTGGGCTAAGATGGTACGTGCAACCTCCTGAGCCTGTTTGAGTGTTTCCAGATCCTGCGCCATATCGGCAATTTTCAAATCAGGCAGGCCATGTTGACGAGAACCGAAAAAATCACCCGGACCACGCAAACGAAGGTCCTCATCGGCAATCTCGAAGCCATTTGATGTGCGGCACATCACCTGTAGGCGTGTCAGGGCCTCATCATTCTGTGCATCAGAGAGCAGAATACAGGTTGAGCGATGGGTTCCACGTCCAACGCGTCCACGCAATTGATGCAATTGAGAAAGACCATACCGTTCTGCATTTTCAATCAACATTACGACAGCATTGGGAACATCCACTCCGACCTCTACAACCGTAGTGGAGACCAGAATATCCAATTGCCCCGAGGCGAAGTCCTCCATGACGCTCTCCTTTTCCCGCGCCTTCATGCGGCCGTGCAGAATTCCGATCCGAGTTCCGGGCATCCATTCCGTGCGGAGTTTATCCGCATACTGTAGAACGGCAGCCATATCGTTGTCGCCTTCTTCAATGGTGGGACAGATGATATAGCATTGCAATCCTTGATCGATATGCTTTTGCATATAGTGAAATGCACGTGTACGCTTTGAGCTGTCAATCGCATACGTTTCAATCTTCTGACGGCCGGGAGGTAGTTCGTCCAGCACAGAGAGATCGAGATCACCATAAATCATCAATGCAAGCGTACGGGGGATCGGTGTCGCACTCATCACCAGAAGATGTGGATTATTTCCTTTGGACGCTAGCGCAGCGCGCTGTGCCACACCGAAACGGTGCTGTTCATCTGTGACAACCAATCCCAAATTTTGAAAAGTCACGCCTTCTGAAAGCAGGGCATGTGTACCGATGACCAGACGAATCTCGCCCGCCTGTAGTTGTTCTGCAAGTTTTTTCTTTTTGCTTGCGGTCAATGATCCAGTCAAGCGTGCGATGGGAATACCTGCAGGGGCTAAAATGGAGGAGAGCGTTTCGTAATGCTGATGGGCAAGAATCTCTGTAGGGGCCATCAATGCGGCCTGCATCCCATTTTCCACGACATTGTAACACAATGCAGCGGCCACCGCTGTTTTTCCGGACCCCACGTCTCCCTGTACAAGACGGTTCATTGGACGTCCTCCCGTCATATCTGCCATCGCTTCTTGTACAGCGCGCTTTTGGGCATTGGTGGGCGTAAAGGGCAACAGACGATAGAATTCCTCTGTATAGTCTTTTGTCAAACACAAAGAAGTCCGTTCTCGCTCGCGGCTTTTCATGCGTAGAAGCCCCAATTGAAGGACCAACAGCTCTTCAAAGATCATTCGATGGCGAGCTTCTCGCAATTCTTCCATGTTAGAAGGGAAATGAATTTGCTCTAAAGCATTGCGAAGCGGGCAAAGATGTTGCTGCGTGCGCAGAGGCGCAGGAATCGGGTCACGCAGGTCATGTGGAAGCAGTAAAAATGCGTGTTTGACCGCATTGGAAATCATGCGGGAACTGAGCCCCTGGGTCTGTCGGTAGATGGGAATAATGGGCGGGCAACTTTCGATTGGATAGAATTCCGGCGAGAGCATTTCACGTTTCAGAAAGTTCGCAGATAACTTTCCATAAAATAGATAGGTTTCTCCTTCGACTAACCGGTCTTTTACATAGGGATTGTTAAAAAAAGTGATCTCCAAATCACTCACACCGTCTGTCACACGGCATTTACATAACAACATCCCGCCACGTACGCGCGTTTCTGTGGGAGCGCGGTATAGGGTCGCTTGGATGGCGCACGGTTCATTGAGAGGGGCTTCTCGAATGGGATAGGGAGAGGTCATATCCTCGTATGCGCGCGGATAGAGACGTAGCAGTGCCCCAACGCTGGGCGCCCCAATCTTTTCGAAGAGTCTGGCCCGCTTTGGCCCTACGCCTTTTAAATCCTGAATGGGCATGCGAAATAAGGACATAGGTTCCTCCTTCCTATCGGTTGATAGAATCGACAAAAGCCGGATTACTCCGGCTTTTGAAAAACGGTTTCATTCACTTGCTGCGTAAACACTGGACAGAATCAAAAAGGTTCCGTCCATATTGCTGAACAAATTTTTCTGAAAACTGGAAAGGCTTTTTTCTAACCGGATGACAGCATGCATCTATTCTGTAAAAAGATTTGTACAGGCCGCACCTAGAAGATCGGCTGACCAAGGAAACAAGATATAAACCTTCCTTTATCCATCAACAGGATAGGACCGCGTTCTGAGAAGCCGGAAGCCGATTCTTTCTATCCAGCGAAGAAGATCTGTTTTACAGAAAAATTCGCGTCGGTCGTACCTTCCAACTCCGTTTGATTATTCGACAGAGATGATAAAATAGTAGACGGGTTGACCGCCATTCACGAGCGTTACTTCGATGTCGCCGCTGATCTTAGATTTGATACGGTTGTATGCGTCATTGGCCTGTGCTTCAGTGATGTCAGAGCCATAAATGATGGTGATAAAAGAGGTGCTGCGGTTCACCATAGAGCGTGTCAGTTTGCTGCATGTGTGGACAATATCCTTTTCAATCAATTCCATTTTGCCATTGCGTAACCCAAGAATGTCCCCTTCGCGGATTTTGTGCCCACCAAATTCCGAATCACGTGCAGCAAAGGTCACGGTACCCGTTGCCACGTTGCCGGCGGCTTCCATCATGGAAACAGCATTCTGTTCGGTGGAAACATCTGGATCATAGGCTAGCATCGCAGAGAGTCCCTGGGGAATGGTGCGTGTTGGTAACACGATCACCTTGCGGTCCTTTACCAACGGCACGGTCTGTTCCGCCGCCATGATGATGTTCTTGTTGTTTGGAAGAACCATGACCGTCTTAGCCGGAGTAGCCAGAATTGCCTCCAGAATATCATTGGTACTGGGGTTCATCGTTTGGCCGCCGCTCACTACGTGGGTGCATCCCAAATCCGTGAACAGAGTTTTTAAACCATCCCCCACTGCGACGGAGACAAATCCGATCTCCTCTGTGGGCTCTACCGGCTCTAAAGGCTTCTTCTCCGCGGCTGCTTTTGCTTTAGCCGCTTCATTGGCCTCTGCAGCTTTGCGGTGCTGCTCTTTCATATTTTCAATCTTTACAGTGAGCAACTGACCGAATACCAACGCTGCCTGCAAAGCATTGCCAGGCTCTTCTGTGTGCACGTGAACCTTGATGATTTCATCGTCATCCACGACCACAACGCAATCTCCGATTCCTTCCAAATACTGGCGAAGATCCTGTGGATCTTTTTTACATGCGGGGTCACGACCCACGATAAATTCCGTACAGTAGGTGAAATGAATTTCTTGGTCAAATTCCGCCGCCGCATTACGGAAGAATTCGTCTGCACTCAAATTGGACATATCAGCAGAGGGCTCATTTGCAATGATGGTATGATCCTTAAACACAGACATCATACCGTCAAAAATATGGCACAAGCCTTTGCCGCCGGCATCGACTACGCCAGCCTTTTTGAGGACAGGCAACAATTCAGGAGTTTCTTCCAGTGCCTCTGCGGCGCCTTTGCAAATGGCACTCCAAACATAAACGGGGTCATTATCGATCTCCGCGGCTGCTTTTCCCTTCTCACATGCCACACGGGAGACGGTCAGGATAGTCCCCTCTGTTGGCTTCATAACAGCCTTGTATGCTGCCTCAACGCCCATTCCTAGGGCATTGGCCAATTCGGTACCGCCGATTTCCTCCATCCCTTCTACACCCTTGGAGAATCCACGGAACAAAAGGGAGAGGATTACGCCGGAGTTCCCTCGCGCACCACGCAAAAGAGCGGAAGCCGCTTTGTGCGCAATTTCACCCGCGCTGCCTTCCGCGTTTTCAAGCTCCCGCGCGGCAGCACCCATTGTCATACTCATATTTGTTCCAGTATCGCCGTCTGGCACAGGAAAAATATTTAATTCGTCCACAGAAGTTTTATGCTTTGCGATATTATTGGCGCCAGAAATCATGGCGTCCCGCAATTCCAATCCACTGATCATTGCGAACACTCCCTCGGTAGTATTTTCTATAGCTACGACTGTGTTTCTCTCGGTTTTCTTTAGAGATTTTATTGAAATATTATACCATATTCCCATGTGGTATTCAATCAATATTATTGCCATAAAAAAGCGAAGATAGGCGAAAGAATCGGAAGGATTCGCAAAAAGGGTTCCCGCGCGGTTTGACATGCCAAAAGTTCTTTGGCATGGGTACCGTGCGGGAACCCTTTTGTTCATCATCGTTGCTCCACAATTAAGCGGATCGCTGTACGTTCTTCGCCGTCGATGACTACGCTGGCAAAAGCCGGGATACAGACAAGATCGATCCCGGCAGGGGCGAGATAGCCGCGGGCAATAGCGACTGCTTTGATCGCTTGATTTGCAGCGCCAGCACCCACGGCTTGCAGTTCTGCGCTGCCAGACTCACGGATGACCCCGGCAATCGCGCCGGCCACTGCGTTTGGTGCGGACTTTGATGACACTTTTAAAGGTTCCATAAAGCCATCCCTCCAACATCCCTGTATTGGAAATGTACAAAACCATTGCGGGTCTCCCAACCATATGATAAAACATTTTGTACAAAGTTTCAAGCAGAAGAGAAGAATAACTAGCAATTCTTTTTACAATTTTTCCGGGTCTATTCAATTTTTAACCGTTCAACAGCGATTGTTTTCCCTGTTTTTTCGTCTATTGTAAAAAGAACGCACCCCATTTCGCAGGCGCCGTCAGCAAGGTCGAACCGGACGGGCATCTTAGACCGCATCTTCTGAATGACAAGTTCGGGCTTTACACCGAGAACAGAGCGCTTGGGGCCGGTCATGCCAAGGTCAGAGATATAACCGGTACCGTGCTCCAAAATACATTCGTCCGCAGTCTGTACATGCGTATGGGTACCAAAAACCGCAGATACACGACCGTCCAAATAATATGCCAAGGACTTCTTTTCTCCGGTGGCCTCGGCGTGGAAATCGACCAAAGTAATTTTTGGAACGCCTTCTGCCAGAATGCGATCCGCTGCATCAAAAGGGGAATCCATACTTTCCATATAGACGACCCCCATCAGGTTCAAAACCCCGACCTGGATACGCCCCATATCGACCACGCAATATCCGCGCCCCGGCGCCAACGATGGAAAGTTTGCAGGGCGCAAAAGGGTTTCGCAGGAATCGAAAAGGTCATAGGATTCTTTTCGGCGAAAGGTATGATTGCCAGCAGTAATCACATCCACACCGCTGTCAAACAAGAAGCGGGCAGACACGGGCGTAATCCCATTTCCATCTGCGGAATTTTCCCCGTTTGCAATGACGAGATCTACACCTTTTATTTTTTTCAGTTGGGGCAGATGTGCGCGCAAAAATTTGCAGCCAATGCTGCCAACAACGTCGCCGATGGCGAGAATATTCATAATCGATAGCCTCCTAGAGCTCTTTAGCATGATTAAAATCGGAAACATACTTAGGCGTCTTTTTATCAATAGAGCACGCGAAAAGAAGTATCCGCGGCCGCCTCTGTCATCTCACGCATTTCAATGTGGTCGATCAAACTGTAACCGTTTCCACGCCGGATTGCGGAAGAAAAGATTGCCACCGCTTCATTGGTACCCTGTACTTCCAGTTCTACAGCACCGTCCGCGCGGTTGCGAACCCAGCCGGATAGACCGTTCTTTCGTGCAATTTGTAGGCAGGTCCAGCGAAATCCTACGCCTTGTACACGCCCGTGTACGGTCATTTTATAGCGTGGCATGTCCAGTTCCCTCCTTTTTTGAATGAAAAGAGCGGGCAGAATTGCCCGCTCCAAATCTCTTATTTTGCGTATTCGATCGCGCGGCTCTCACGAATAATGTTGACCTTAATCTGGCCCGGATATTCGAGGTCGCTCTCGATCTTTTTACAGATGTCACGTGCCAACAGGATCATCTTATCATCGGAGATCACCTCCGGTTTTACCATCACGCGGATTTCGCGGCCTGCTTGAATCGCATAGCAACGCTCTACGCCGTCAAAGGAGGAAGCAACCTCTTCCAACTTTTCCAAACGTTTGATGTAATTTTCCAGGTTTTCACGCCGTGCCCCCGGCCTTGCTGCCGAGATTGCATCTGCAGCCTGCACAATGCAGGCGATTACGGTCTTAGCCTCCACATCGCCGTGGTGAGCCTGGATCGCATGAATAACGGTTTCGCTCTCCTTGTATTTACGCGCCACATCGACGCCGATGTCCACATGGGACCCTTCGATCTCATGGTCCAGCGCCTTGCCGATGTCATGCAACAAACCAGCGCGGCGAGCGATGGTTGGGTCGAGACCAAGCTCCGACGCAATGACACCGGAGAGATACGCGACTTCCAAGGAATGATTCAAAACATTCTGGCCGTAACTGGTGCGATAACGCAGACGGCCCAGCAATTTGACCAACTCGGGGTGAATACCGTTGACACCAGCCTCGATGACCGCACGTTCGCCCTCCTGCTTGATGGTTGTATCCACCTCGCGGCGAGCCTTTTCAATCATTTCTTCAATGCGCGCCGGATGGATACGGCCGTCTGCAATGAGTTTTTCCAATGCAATACGGGCGACTTCGCGGCGCACCGGTTCAAAGCTTGAAAGGGTGATAGCCTCCGGGGTATCATCGATAATCAGATCCACGCCGGTCATGGTTTCAATGGTTCGAATATTGCGGCCCTCGCGGCCGATGATGCGGCCTTTCATTTCATCGTTTGGCAGCGGCACCACCGAAATCGTGGCCTCTGCCACATGGTCAGCAGCACAACGCTGAATCGCCATGGAGATGATCTCGCGGGCGGACGCCTCGGCGTCTTCCCTTGTCTGCTGCTCAAATTCCATGAGCTTGACCGCTTTTTCGTGCGTGAGCTCGTCTTCCAGATTTTTCATCAAATAGTCTTTCGCTTGTTCGACTGTAAAACCGGAAATACGCTCCAACATTTCAAACTGGCTCTTTTTCACGGCCTCCGCTTCGGCCAACCGTTCATCCGCCTGCTTGTTTTTGTTGTTGAGGATTTCGTCTTTTGCCTCCAGGCTTTCCATTTTTTTGTCGAGTGTTTCTTCCTTTTGCTGGATGCGGCGCTCTTGACGCTGAACCTCTTTGCGGCGTTCGTTCAGTTCCTTTTCAGCTTCTGCACGTTGGCGATGGATTTCATCCTTGCCTTCCAGAACAGCTTCCTTTTTCTTTGCTTCTGCGGTTTTGATGGCTTCGCTTACAATGCGTTTTGCCTCATCTTCGGCAGAGTGAATGGCAAATTCTGCCGTTTTTTTGCGGTGCGCAACGCCTGCAAAGAAGGCGATTGCAGCACTGATCACAGCGCACACCAGTGCTATGACAATACATACGGGGATCGAAATTTGATTCAATTCTGTTGGCACCTCCTTGTTTTCCATTTGATTCAAGGGGGCACTGAACCAGAACTGCACAGATCAACCTGTCCAGTGGCAATCCACTGGGAAAGGGTCCCTTGGTTCTTTCCGACGTGGCACAAAGGCGCAAAAAATCCAACCGGCCTGCTCTTCCTTAAAAACAAAACCGAGGTTCTTGCCTGCAATTGGCATGTCGGATTTTTCGGGTTCCTTCCATTTTAGGGATGGAAAAGCGCAAAAATACGGTTATCTATGGGAGCGAAACAGGGCAGCCATATACCGGATGGCCTGCCGTGCTGATGACACACTTCCCGATGCGCTTAGGACATGTTCGAAACATAAAATAAGAGAAACGGAGAAAAAGAACCGCCGAGCAGCAAACAACCTGAAAAACTGCGCCAGCGGGTTCCAGATCCCTTATGGATGGGTTTCCCAAACATGCACAAAGCAAAAAGTATTTTTAACACAAATCCGGCCGAACATCCGCCGGCGTTGATATTGAGCGAGTTCCTTCAGCGTCTCCCCATGGGGATTCCCGGATGTCCGGACCATCCCACATTTGAAGTTAAAGTCATTGGAATCTGCGGATGAAAAACATCCGCTGTGAAAATAAGATCACGTTTATAATTGTATTACGATATATACCCGAATGTCAAGAATTTTGATGTCAATATGTATAAATTATGAATAGAATTTTAGGGATTGCTTTTGAACAATCACAAGAGATTCTCTGCTTGACAATCGTTGAGGGGAATGATAAGATAAAAACCAGAACATAATAATACCAACGCGTTGATGAGGACGCCGCAAATTCCGGCCAACAGAGAGTATGGGCAGTAGCTGTAAGCCCATACGGCGAAGGGGATTTTGCAAGGGCCACCACCTCGGAGCGCACGCTGAAAGCATTGCAGAAAGCGTGCCGTTTGGCCGCGTTATAGGCCGCTGAAAGGACAGCAATGCTGTCGAATCAGGGTGGAACCGCGGGTTATTCAGCCTGCCCCTTTGGAACGAAGGGGCAGGCTTTTTGTTTTGTTGAAAATCAAAAAGGAGACGAAGAAACCATGGTAAAAGTAACGCTGAAAGGCGATGTGCGGGAATACGAAGCTGGCACGACAATCGCTGAAATCGCAAAATCCATTGGAGCAGGTCTGTATAAGGCAGCCTGCGCTGGCAAAATCGACGGTGAGGCAGTAGACCTGCGTACACCAGTGACCAAGGACTGTACTGTGGAGATCATGACGTTTGACTCTCCCGAAGGGAAGCACGCCTATTGGCATACCACCTCGCACATTATGGCGCAGGCGGTCCAGCATTTGTTCCCAGATGCGGTGTTTGCCATTGGCCCGGCTATCGATAATGGCTTCTATTACGATATGGATCTGCCGCGCACGCTTACGCCGGAGGATCTGGAAAAAATTGAAGCTGAGATGAAGAAAATCATCAAGCAAGATTTGCCATTGGAGAAGTTTGAACTCAGTCCAGAAGAGGCCAAGGATATGATGGCCCAAAATAAGCAGATATACAAAGTCGAACTGATTGAAGAACACTCCGGAAAAGGGGAGAAGATCAGCTTTTATAAGCAGGGCGATTTTACCGATCTTTGTGCCGGACCACATCTGATGTCCACTGGGGGCGTCAAAGCGGTGAAACTGCTCAATTGTACAGGCGCCTATTGGCGGGCTGATGCCAACAATAAGATGTTGCAGCGTGTTTACGGCATTTCTTTCCCAAAGGCATCCCAGCTGGAGGAATATGTCACGATGCTGGAAGAGGCCAAAAAGCGCGACCATCGAAAGATTGGCAAAGACCTAGAACTCTTCACCATTATGGAGGAGGGACCCGGATTCCCGTTCTTCCTGCCCAAAGGAATGGTGCTGAAGAATCTATTGATCGATTATTGGCGTGAAATTCATCGGGAGGCGGGGTATCAGGAGATCTCCACACCCATTATCCTGAGCCGGAAGCTTTGGGAGCGCAGTGGACACTGGGATCACTATCAACAGAATATGTACACCACGGTCATTGACGATGAGGACTTTGCGATCAAACCCATGAATTGCCCGGGTGGAATCCTAGTATATAAGACAAAACTACACTCCTATCGTGACCTGCCCCTGCGTATTGGCGAGCTGGGGCTGGTTCACCGCCATGAGCTTTCCGGAGCGCTGCACGGCTTGATGCGCGTGCGTTGCTTCACACAGGATGACGCACATATTTTTATGACGCCGGAGCAGATCAAAGAGGAGATTAAGGGTGTGGTACGCCTGATTGATAAAGTGTACAGCACCTTTGGTTTCAAATATCATATTGAACTGTCGACCATGCCGGAGGACCACATGGGTGCATTGGAAGATTGGAACACGGCAACCGATGCATTGCGTGCGGCGATTACAGAGCTGGGTTATGACTATGAAGTCAACGAGGGCGATGGCGCCTTCTATGGCCCGAAGCTCGACTTCCATCTGACAGATTGTCTTGGCCGCACTTGGCAGTGCGGTACCATTCAGCTGGACTTCCAGTTGCCTGAGCGCTTCGAATTGGAATATACCGGTGCAGATGGTGCAAAACATCGCCCGATTATGATTCATCGCGTCGTATTTGGCAGTATTGAGCGTTTCATTGGCATTCTGACAGAACATTTTGCAGGCGCGTTCCCGATGTGGCTGGCGCCGGTTCAGGTGAAGATCCTGCCGATTGCAGAACGTCACCATGACTATGCCGCTCAACTGGAAAAGGCGCTCACCAGTGCGGGTCTACGCGTAGAAAATGATCTTCGAAGCGAAAAGATCGGATACAAGATTCGTGAGGCACAGCTCCAGAAGATTCCATATATGATCGTAGTGGGAGACAAAGAAGCAGAGCAAGGAAATGTTGCTGTGCGCAGCCGTAAAGAGGGCGATCTGGGAACGATGCCAGTGGAAGCTTTTATCGAAAAAGCGCAGAAGGAAGTCGCAGAAAAAGCGCATGATTAATTGGTGGGCATCCACTGCTTGTTGGTAAGAAAGGCCAGGAGGTACACGGTTGGGAAAGATCACTTCTTTTCCAACGGGTGGACTCCCGGCCTTTTTCCTTAGTTTTAGGAAATGTTCGCATTTTGTCTCAAAGATTATGTAAAGCGATTTTTTTGAAATTTTTCCACGGAATTGCACAGCAACTTTTCCAGCTCTAGTGGAAAAGTGGGCGGAAACAGAGGAAAATGCCGCTCTATCTTGTGGAAAACTCAGTGGAAAATGTGGAATACCATAATTCCCGCAAAATATGGAGGGTTTAGGCCTATGGAAATTATGTAAAGCTCTGACAACACCATACTGAAAAGTTTGGTTCTCTGCAATCTTTCTGTAAAAAGAGGCTTGCAACTCGATACAATATATGGTAGAATAGTAAAGCTTTCAAAAAAAGTTTTATAGTATATGCGGCTGTAGTTCATCGGTAGAATAGAAGCTTCCCAAGCTTCGGAGGTGGGTTCGACTCCCATCAGCCGCTCCAAAGCTACGGTATGTCTTGCACATACCGTAGTTTTCTTTTTGTTGCAAATCGTGGTGGCTACTTCCGCATTTTCGCCATAGGACAGAGGATTCATTCCGATCATTCGCGTTCGTACAAAAGATAAGACGATAAGACACCGAAATTACAACGAATTTCCGTAATATGGCATAGAGATTCTTTGCTATAGAATCGTGCAGAGCTTTATTCCTGCTTGATTTTTCTGCCTCTATCGTGATGGTTTATTGAATAAAACTTGCCATAGATCATCCGATTATTCGTACAAATATAGGATTTAAACACGATTCATCAATCCCAAAACAACCATTTTACCGCAGATTTGCTACGGTTGAACGATCCCTGATATGATACAAAAGGAGTGGGGGAGTTTACACCAAAGCCGTGGAGTTCCCTTTTTTAAGGGGATCACCCCACTGTACTTTAAGCCCAAAATAGAGCTTCTCTTCTGATCGCATAATTTGTCGCCTGTAAATAAAAATAGACCGGTGGGGAGCCTCGGATAGGCTGACAGGCTTGATAAGCTTTTCATTGGATTCGTATGCAAGAGAATGGTAGAATTTCCTTTTGTCCCTGAAAATCCTATACTAAAGAAGATCAGAAACGAGAAACGCAAAAATAGAGATTGTTTAAGATTTGTGGGAAAAGTCAAAAGAATAAAAGGGTGCTTTTGCAAAAGATTCATTTGTTTGATGTCTTTTCTACCAGCCTACTTTTAACCAAAACAACCCAAGTTTTGTCTGGCTTAGTGTTGTTTCGGTAGAATCTGCCAAAAATCGCCTCGATCGGTTGACGGACTACACATCCTTCCTCTACAATAAAGATACAAATCGCATGTTTTCATGTGTGCAAAAGATCTGAGGAGGAATTCATACTTATGAAAAAGATGTCCCGTGCGCTCCTGTCCGCTGTTTTAACAGTCGCTCTGCTGCTGTCTCTCGCTGCGTGCAGCAATGCGGACAACCATTCCAGCACCGTTTCTTCCGAGTCTGTTTCTACGGCTGAAACCAGTTCTGAAGCATCCAGCACCGTTTCCGATGCTTCGGAAAGCAAGCCGATCGGTATCATTACTGCAATGTCTAATGAATTGGCGATGTTGCTTGAAAAAGCTGAAATCAGCGAAACCAAAACCATCGGTGGCGTGGATTACAACATCGGGACATTGGAAGGTCAAGATGTTGTCCTTGTACAGGGCGGTATCGGAAAATCTATGGCAGCCGCGGGTACAACGGTTTTGATTAATGAATTTGATGTGAAATCCATCATCTTCACAGGTATTGCCGGCGGAGTAGGCGATGAAGTTCAGGTTTTGGACGAGGTCATTGCAACGGACTTGGTATTTCACGATTATGGCAATCAGACAAACGATGGATTTGTTTGGGACGCAGCGGCAGGCGTCAATGAAGATGGCACCATTCCTGTAGATGAAGAACTCAGCAAGAAAGCGTATGAAGCAGCCGTTTCCGTTCTGGGTGAGGATCATGTATTCCAGGGCCGCATTGCTACAGGCGATCAGTTTGTTGCCAGCGCAGAGTATGTCACTTATCTACAGGAAGAGTTTGACGCTATTGCCTGCGAGATGGAGGGGGCGGCAGTTGCGCGCATTGCTGCTCAATATGAAGTTCCTTGCTGTGTTATTCGCGCGATGTCGGACAAGGCAGACGGTGCTGCACATGACACCTATGAGAACTTTGGTGATACAGCCGCCGACAATTCTGCGAGCATTGTCCTGGCAATGTTGCAGAGTATGTAACAGCATTTTCAATCGAATGGATCGGTCGAAATCCCCCGCAGTCCCAAAACTGCGGGGGATTCTTTTTTTAAGTTGGCATGTGTGCATATTTCCAATAGAAATGACCTTATATACAATGCTTTCCAACGGTTTTACCAGCTATCTCCGGTTGGAATAATATGATAACAAGAAAGAATATTGTGTTGTTCCAGTTTGTTTTTGGCGGAACCGATTCCTTTTAAACATGCAATAGCATAGAAAGATTCCATCCTTTATCATGGAAACTACTTTCGGAATATTTCTCAGAGGAATGGGATGGGAACGATTCAGAAGGATTGCTGAACGAAGTTGTTTCAAGTTCCTGGAAAACGATTGACCATTTTAAAGAATATGTTCCGCTGATTCAACAAGCAGTGAAGCGCACAAAACATCAGGAGAATAGTGTCCGCCTTTACTATAATGGTATCACACGGAAGGGGGAGAAATCGTTGAATTGGACCGCTGCATTGCAAAATGCAATTGACTACATGGAGGATCATCTGACAGAGACCTTGGATTATGCTGAAATTGCAAAGTGTGCTTGTTCTTCTAGCTTCCATTTTCAGCGAGTTTTTGGTATTGTCTGTGGGTATACGCTGGGGGAATATATCCGCAACAGGAGACTCACCCTTGCAGGAAGTGAACTAGTCTCTTCCGATGCCAAAGTCATCGATGTTGCGCTGAAATATGGTTATGACAGTCCAGAAAGCTTTGCGAGAGCCTTTGTCCGGTTTCACGGCATTACACCATCCCAGGCAAAGTCAAATGCAGCGAGCCTAAAGTCTTTCTCCCGTCTTTCGGTAAAATTGGTGATGGAAGGTGGAAATGTAATGGATTATCGCATCGAAAAGAAGGGGCCAATTCAGTTGGTTGCACACAAGGAACGCTTTCAGGGCGGTGATGTTGGAAAGCGGGAGATTCATGCCTTATGGAACAAATTTTGGAAAGACGGAACTATAGAGATACTAAGCCGTTATATCCGTCCCGGAAATGCCATTGGGGATGCACTTGTGGGTATCTGCTTTGACAATCCAGAACAGGGAGATTTCGACTATGCGATCGGCGTCGCTTATGGGGGCGGAGAACTGAAAGATACGCTCTCTTTCGAAGAGATTCCTACCAATACCTGGGCGATTTTCCCCTGCGTAGGGCGTATGCCAGAGGCCTTTCAAAGCTTGTGGAAAAGAATTTATACAGAATTCTTTCCCACCAGTGAATATCAGCCATCGGGAGGCATATGCTTAGAGGTTTATCCGAGCGCCAATATTACTGCTCCAGATTATACCTGTGAGTTTTGGATTTCTGTCGCGAAGAAATAATTCGTTTTCTGTCGAAAAAGGGTATGCATATGCATACCCTTTTGGTTTGTTAGGGTCCCCGGCAGAGTCGATGGAGGCACCCTCCAAAAAGCTTTTCCTTTACGCATCGAACAAAGCGAACCGCTAACAACGGTCTTTCAATGATAGAAGGTTGCCGTTAGAACAGTGATTGCCCGTTTACAGGTTATGGAGCAAGGGATGTAAGCGGCATAAAGCTTTGTGCGTCTGGGGACACTTGCCGGCAATAGACATTTATAAGGACCCCTTAAGCCACCGGCTTAACCGATGATTTTAACTTAGTATATTAGCGAGAGGGACACCCTACCTTTTGCGGAGACTGTCCCTATTAAAAATATTCATTAGTCAATTAGCGAGAGGGATCATCCGCCATTTTACAGCTGCCGTTTGATCACAGTTATCCCTATTACCAATATCCGTTTGTTTATTTGTAATGGGGATATATCAAATGATAGCCCCACCCAATTGCAGGGTAACCCTGTCATTACTATGATTTATCAAATCTTTAAAGATATGAGGCGAAATTTCAAGTGAATATTTATAAACAATTTGAAAATAGATTGGAATGGAAACACAGAATGTAGATAGGTGTATGTTAAGGGATTAGGGAATGTATTAATTTATTAATACGGAAAATTATAGTCTTTTCTACTTGTGAAAACTAGTAAAAAGAGTGTTCTTTAATTTAATTATTTAACGCGACAACGTGTAATAATATACAGAAATAATTGATTATATATTCTATTTTTATAAAATATAGACAGACAAGAATTACCGTGTTATAATGATTTTGCCTTTAAAGGTAAAATATGTGAAGGAGGAATTGTAACCATGTTTGCAGTCTGGAAATCTTCAAGACGATTTCTAGCCATGTGCTTGGCGGCTTCCATGTTAACCAGCATGTTCAGTGGAGCTGCTTTTGCCGTGGGAGAGACGCAGACTCCAACGTGGAGCAGCAGTGCGCCACAACTTTATGATGCAGGTGGAAATCCCCTGCAAGCGAAAGGCCCGGAACTCGCGCCGGAAGAACCCAAATTTACCCATTACGAGTATACGGGAAAAAACTATACGGACCTCAATGGAGAGGAAGTCCGTGCTAGCGACATCTTTGAAGTAAACCGCGAAGATCCTCACACAACGGCTACCGTAGCCTATGATTCAGAGGAAAAAGCAGTTCTCGGTGCGGTAAACTTTGAAAAAGAGCGCTCGGACTATGTCCAGGTGCTTTCTTCGGATGATTGGGAACTGACGGTCGTACGAAACGACGCAGAGGGGAAGAAATTCCTCGATGGGAAGTTTTATAACAGTGATTATGTACAGGACCCAGAAGACGGATGGCGCACAGTCGATGTTCCTAGAAGCTGGACAACCTATGAAGGGGCTGACTGGGACACTCCGCTTTATGGCGATACGGTAATGCCTTGGCAGCTTAAGTACGATTCGGATGTCCAGGTTCCTGGTATTCCGGTAAATTACAGTCCAGTGGGATTTTATCGAAAGACATTCACAGTGGACGATTCCCTCTATGGAAATGACAACCGTATTTTTATCAATTTCCAGGGAGTTGAGACGGCCTATTATGTGTGGGTCAATGGAAAAGAGGTCGGCTATAGCGAGGATAGCTTCCGGCCACACGAGTTTGACATTACCGACTACTTAAACCCAGCAGGAGAACCGAATATCCTGGCAGTTGAGGTTCACAAGTTCGCAGACGCAACCTGGATGGAAAAACAGGATATGATCCGCGATGGCGGTATTTTCCGCGATGTCTACCTGTTCGCAACCCCGCTGGTTCATATCAACGACTACCAGCTGGAAACCGATCTGGACGATCAGTATCAGGATGCGACCCTGAAGATGGATGTCAATGTCAAGAATTTTAGTTCCGTTCCGGTGGACAACTATGCCGTAGAGGTAAAGCTTTACGATGCAGAGCAACAGCTGGTTCCCGAGGAGCAGTTTGAGACCCAAAGCTTTGATGTGGGTAAAATTGCATCTGGCGAACAGTCCAGCAATAAACAGGCATGGGCTGTAAAAAATCCACATCTGTGGTCCGCAGAAGACCCCTATCTCTATACGTTGGTTCTGAATCTGTATGATAAGAATACAATGACGTATGTAGAGAGCATTTCTCAGCAGCTGGGCTTCCGAGAGATTGGCTTTACACATACGGAACTCGATGATTCTTATCACAATATCACAGAGGAATATGAGCCGATGACGATCAACGGGCAGCCGCTCCTCATCAAAGGTGTCAACCGTTGCGAGTCGGATCCATTCTATGGAAAGTATGTTCCACGCGATGTGGCAGAAGAGGACGTCCGCTTGATGAAACAGTATAACATCAATTCGGTTCGTACTTCTCACTATGGAGACGATGAATACTTCTATTATCTCTGCGACAAATACGGCCTGTACATGATGGCAGAAGCCAACATTGAAGCGCACTCGTTGATTAATGAGATCGATACGATGGCGAAGTATTTCACCAAGGTAGCATTGGAAGACCGGACACCGACCTCTTTCCATACATTGAAGAATCAGACCTCTGTCATTATGTGGTCCATCGCCAACGAGACAGGGTATCCACAGCTGGAGGATTCCGACAGCCTCAAGGCGATGGAAGACGGCGATTATATTTTCCCGAAGTTGGTTGCTTATTATCACGACCGCGACCAGACCCGACCGGTACATAGTGAAGGTATGCGCTATCAGGGCGGCACCGATATGGATAGCCGGATGTATCCGACTTTGGAGCGTGTACAGCAGGCGGCCGATGCAGAAACCAAGATGCCTTACATCATCTGCGAGTATGACCATGCGATGGGCAACGGTGTTGGAAACCTGAAAGAATATTGGGACATCATCCGCAGCAAGCCCCACATGTTGGGCGGTTATATTTGGGACTGGGTGGATACAGTGCGTGCAACGGATATTGAGGATTGTGCACGGCAGTATAATATCACCGAGCTGAGCAATTATGGCGTCACCATGCAGGTCCAGGGTGGAGACAAGCAGGAGGATGCAGACCCGGCCGAAGCGGTGGTGGACAAATCTTTTGGAGGGTTCCTTGTTCTTCCGAAGGACAAAAACACCATCTATGACCAGTATCTCTCCGGGGAAAACATCAACTTTACGCTGGAGACCGTTGTAAAACCACAGGCGGATGTGGCCGATAATATCTTCATTGCGAAGGGCGACTACCAGGTGGCGCTAAAAACATCCGACGATGGTACGCAGCTGGAATTCTCCCTATGCGCAGAAGATGACGGCAATTATTCTTGGCCTGCAATCTTCTGGGACCTTCCGGAAGACTGGGCAGAGAAATGGCATCAGATTGCAGCTACCTATGATGGTAAGGTCATGAAGCTCTATGTTGACGGCGAAGAAGTCGGCAGCAAAGAAGGAAGCTATCAGGTGCCCAATTGGGACGGGATCGATGCCCTCGGCATTGGCTATGATTCTAAGAACCCCGACCATACGCTCAGAGGGCAGATGTCTCTCGCCCGCATCTATGCCAGGGCATTGACACAGGAAGAAATCGTGGCGCAGCGCAGTACGGACGCCCCCATCCAGCCAAACAGCGAGGACGTACTCGTTTGGGTGGACTATTCGCAACCATTTGAATCGGCCAAAACTGGCAACTACAATTACTATGTAGAAGATTTTGCCCATAATCGCCTTTATAACAACGGAGAGATGGACGGAAAGTTCTATGCTTTTGGCGGCGACTGGGGCGACTATCCGACGGACTATGATTTTTGTGCAAATGGCCTGGTATCTGCGGACCGCGATCCACAGCCAGAGCTGTATGAAGTGAAATACCAGTACCAGAATTTCTGGATGACAGCGGATGAAACACAGATCAAAGACCGTCAAGTGACCTTCTACAATGAAACCAGCTTTACCAATTTGGACCAGTATGAGGTATCCTGGCAGCTGATGGAGGATGGTAAGGAGATCGACCAAGGCTTCTTGCATGAAGAGCTTGGTCCGCGTGAGACAAAAACGTTTACCGTTCCTTATACATTACCCGCAGAGAAAAAGGCTGGTGCGGAATATTATCTGAATATCTGGATTCGCCTGAAGGAAGATACCCTCTGGGCGGAAGCAGGGCATGAGATTGCACATGAGCAGTTTGCCATTCCGGCAGATGCACCGGCAGTATCTCCTGTGATTTCCGACCAGGAAGTGGTGATCGATCAGGAAAGCGATCCACAGGTAATCACCGTAACGGGAACAGATTTCCACTTTGAGATCGATAAAACGACAGGCGCCATGCAGAATTATTACTATAAGAATGATCTTCTTATTGAACAGGGACCCATCCCTGACTTCTGGCGCGCAAGAAATAGCAACGATGTCGGCAATGTCGATGGCGATTGGCAAAAAGCCAATAAAGATATTTCTGTAGAGGAAAACGGGATTCAGATCTCTCAGAGACGCGACGGCCGTATGGTCATCACTGCAAATTTGATTTTGAACAGTGGAAAGGGCGCAAAAGAAACGGTTATCTATACCATCGACGGCTCTGGTGTAGTGACGGTCAGCCTGACTTTGGATGCCAGGGGAACAGGGCTTGGTTCCATTATGAAGGTCGGTTCCACAATGACGCTTCCTGTTGGCTATGAGGACATCACCTGGTACGGGGACGGTCCATCTGAGTCGTATACCGATCGTGGCAGCTATGCGATGACTGGATTGTACAACTATACAGTTGACGAAAGTTTCTATCCGTTTGTGGACCCGCAGACTTCCGGCAATTTCAGTGGTGTGAAATGGATGGCTTTGACAGGAAGCGACCGCAATACCGGCATCATGGTAGCTGCTGATGAAAATTTGGAGGCAAGTGCTCTGCGCTTTACTATGGACGAGCTGGACGAAGCGAAGCATCCCTTTGAGCTTCCAGACCCAGACGGCAGAACCTATTTCCATGTCGATCTGATTTCTCGCGGTATCGGCAACGCGAGCTGCGGACCGGACAACCTGGAACAGTATACAATCCCAAATGATCGCGCTTACTCTTATCAGTACTCCATCGTTCCTTTTGAGAATGGCGCAGATCTGATGGAACTCAGCAAGCCGTGGCGCTTACCCGATCAGGAAGAAATCGACCGACAGGCTGCCAAGGTGGTAGAAGACGCTATCGCAGACATTTATGTTTATTCGTACAGCCAGCTGGAAGTAATCGAAGCGGTTAAGGCGCAGTACGATGCATTGACCGAGGCGCAGAAAGAGCTGGTTCCCAACTACGGCGACTTAGAGAAAGCTTTGGCGGATGTCTATGCTTTGGAAGGGACTGTCACCGTTATCAAAGATCAAAGTTCCCATCATATCGATACGGAAATTCCCGACAGTGCGGAATTGATTCCCGACGAGACGTTTGGGCTGGTTTTAGGCGGGAATATGCCGATTCCCAATACCAAAGGTTCCAATGGTGGCGACATCTTTAGCGAAGTATTCCAAGGAAAGCATCCCTTTACCGTAGAATCGTGGTTTAAGCCGCTCGAATCCAATATGGGCGATGCATACAATGTGATCGTTGGAAAGGGAGACGATTGCTTTGGCTTGCGAGCAACCTTGCAAGGGGATGCAACCTATTATGAGTTATATCTGAAGTCTGGAAACAATTGGTATACCGTAGAGGATACGCTCACTGACAAGGTGCTAAATGTCAATGAATGGCATCACATTGCTGGTGTGTATACAGGAACGACCTTGCAGATCTATCTGGATGGTGAGATGATCCTGGAGAATGTAGATGGAAGCCGCAATGGCATGAATGCAACAGATACAAATTTCTGGATTGGTTATGATCCTGTAGGAGGCTTTGTCGGAAAGAATGAGTACGCGATTACACGTGTTTATTCCAGAGCTTTGACGGAGGAAGAACTGACCGGCCAGGAAAAATATGACCGTAAGGAAGCAGCCGAACCCGCAGTTGCACCAGAAGATGAATCGGTCGTCCTGTGGATGAACTTCGCGGACATCGAGTATCGGGATGTGCCGGAAGCGGGCGCAGAAGTGGCCCTGTCTCCAAAACGTGCAGAAATTGTTGTAGGAACCAGCCAAGAGTATACGATTGTAAAGGCCGCTCCGACGGCAATTGCAAAGGCGGGTTCTGCACGTGCAGCAGCAACGCTGGAAGATCTGCAAGCACTGCTGGATCAGGCAAACGCCATTGATACCAGCATCTACACCGAGAGCAGTGTTGCAATCTTGAAGGCGGCAATCAATGTGGCAAACGTTGTTGTTGCTACGCCAGGTGTAACGGAAGAAATCATCGACAGTGCTTACAACATGCTGAAGGCCGCTATCGAAGGTTTGGTGTGGGACGATACCTATGAAGTGATGTCTGCAGATTGGTCGGTGGTGGATGTATTCGGCAAGCCGGTAAATGGTGTCACCATTACCCCGAACCAAGAGAACCCGGGTAAAGCAACAGTCCATGTTGAAAAAGATGTCGCAGAGGGAACTCAGTTGCGCGTGATGGCGACGAACATCAATGGCAATGAGAATCTCACAGCAAAGACCTATGCAACCGTCGTTCCAGAGCCGGAAAAGACCCCGCGCGAAAAGCTGGAAGAACTGTATCTGGAAGCGACCAAAATTCACGACGCAGGCCAGGGCGAGTATCTGGAAGAGGCTTGGAATGCGTTCGAGTCCGCTTATGAGGCGGCAGGAGCAACGCTTGACAACGAGGCGGCGACGGACGACGAGCTGAGAAATGCAGCAGAGACTCTGCAAAATGCCATTGACGGCTTGACCGCAGAAGAGCCATCTGAGCATAAGCTGTTGGTTGAGTTCGACGACAATGTGACTTTGTGGGTCGACGGAGAGAAACCGCCCTATGCGGATAAGCTAGGCAGCTATACGGCAAATGTTATGGCAGGCGATGAAGTACAACTGACCTTTGCTCCGAGAGTGGACGGCAGAGAATTTGCAGCAGCCTCTGTGATTGTGAACGGTGAAGAGACAGCAATCGATATCGAGGCGCTGGAATCCACAAGAGCGATTGACTATG
>NZ_LT835157.1:912929-914816 GCF_900169665.1 Anaeromassilibacillus sp. Marseille-P3371
TGTATTCGGCAAGCCGGTAAATGGTGTCACCATTACCCCGAACCAAGAGAACCCGGGTAAAGCAACAGTCCATGTTGAAAAAGATGTCGCAGAGGGAACTCAGTTGCGCGTGATGGCGACGAACATCAATGGCAATGAGAATCTCACAGCAAAGACCTATGCAACCGTCGTTCCAGAGCCGGAAAAGACCCCGCGCGAAAAGCTGGAAGAACTGTATCTGGAAGCGACCAAAATTCACGACGCAGGCCAGGGCGAGTATCTGGAAGAGGCTTGGAATGCGTTCGAGTCCGCTTATGAGGCGGCAGGAGCAACGCTTGACAACGAGGCGGCGACGGACGACGAGCTGAGAAATGCAGCAGAGACTCTGCAAAATGCCATTGACGGCTTGACCGCAGAAGAGCCATCTGAGCATAAGCTGTTGGTTGAGTTCGACGACAATGTGACTTTGTGGGTCGACGGAGAGAAACCGCCCTATGCGGATAAGCTAGGCAGCTATACGGCAAATGTTATGGCAGGCGATGAAGTACAACTGACCTTTGCTCCGAGAGTGGACGGCAGAGAATTTGCAGCAGCCTCTGTGATTGTGAACGGTGAAGAGACAGCAATCGATATCGAGGCGCTGGAATCCACAAGAGCGATTGACTATGTGCTAAATATGCCGAATACGGAGACTACGGTGCAGTTCAAGAGCACGATTGTCAACAAGCTTTTGTTGCGAGACGCGATCCAGAGTGCAGAAAAGGCTATGAAAGGCGACGAGTACGCGACGATGGTGCCAAGCGCGAAGAAGCTCTTTGACGAGGCCTATGAGGCGGCAATCAAGGTAGAGGCGGACAGAACCGCATTGCAGGACGAGATCAATGAAGCATGGTTGAACATGACGGATGCCATGTTCTACCTGTCCTTTACCGCAGGAGACCGAGAGGGCCTGAAGGCGTTGTTGGATAGCCTGCCGGAACTGAATGAGGAAGACTTCACGCCGAACAGCTGGAGTGTCTATGAAAAGGCAAAAGCGGACGCAGAAGGGTTGGTAAACGACGAAGATGCTCTCGAGGTGGAGGTAGAGCCGGCGAAGCAGGCTTTGCGTGATGCAATCCAGGGCTTGACGATGCGGGCAGACACCAGCACACTGAAAACGCTGATCGCAAAGGGCAATGAGATTCTTACAGACCTGGACAGCTATGAGAGCAGCGAAGAAGTCAAAAAGGCCTTTACTGACGCGCTGAATGCGGCCGAGGGGATTCTGAACGATCCGAACGCGACGCAGGAAGAAGTGAACAGCATTGCGACCGAATTGACCATAGCGATGGCAAATCTGCGCAAGACGCCGGATAAGGAAGCGTTGGAAGCTCTGATCGCAAAGGGCGAACAGGTAAATGCGAACGACTATACAGCGGCAGATTATGCAGCGTTGCAGGCAGCGCTTCAGACAGCAAAGGTAGTTCTGGAAAAAGAAGATGCGACTTCCGAAGAGATTGAAAGCGCATACAATGCGTTGGAAGCGCGTATCCAGGCGACAAAGGGAGAAGAACCCACAAAGCCGGATAACGACCAGAATAGCGGAAACAAGAAACATACCAGCTCTTCCGGCTCGAAGAGCAGCGGGAACATCTATGGTTCCGCGGGCAGAGCAGTGGTGAATCCGACCGTCGCAGCGGCGCAGGGAGTTGTAGCCCAGGCGAGCGTATACAGCGATACGACGGTAAACTTCACATTGAAGAGAGGCGCAGCATACTGCTTCAAGATGACCGTGGTGAATGGAAACGGGCTGGTACCGAGCTTCACAGTGGGCAACGGAAGCGTTCTGAAGACACAGTTTGTGACGCAGATCGGCAATGACTACTACTATAGAGTTTATGCAGTTGGCACACCGGGCCAGAGTACGGG
>NZ_LT835157.1:918120-921066 GCF_900169665.1 Anaeromassilibacillus sp. Marseille-P3371
TGTATTCGGCAAGCCGGTAAATGGTGTCACCATTACCCCGAACCAAGAGAACCCGGGTAAAGCAACAGTCCATGTTGAAAAAGATGTCGCAGAGGGAACTCAGTTGCGCGTGATGGCGACGAACATCAATGGCAATGAGAATCTCACAGCAAAGACCTATGCAACCGTCGTTCCAGAGCCGGAAAAGACCCCGCGCGAAAAGCTGGAAGAACTGTATCTGGAAGCGACCAAAATTCACGACGCAGGCCAGGGCGAGTATCTGGAAGAGGCTTGGAATGCGTTCGAGTCCGCTTATGAGGCGGCAGGAGCAACGCTTGACAACGAGGCGGCGACGGACGACGAGCTGAGAAATGCAGCAGAGACTCTGCAAAATGCCATTGACGGCTTGACCGCAGAAGAGCCATCTGAGCATAAGCTGTTGGTTGAGTTCGACGACAATGTGACTTTGTGGGTCGACGGAGAGAAACCGCCCTATGCGGATAAGCTAGGCAGCTATACGGCAAATGTTATGGCAGGCGATGAAGTACAACTGACCTTTGCTCCGAGAGTGGACGGCAGAGAATTTGCAGCAGCCTCTGTGATTGTGAACGGTGAAGAGACAGCAATCGATATCGAGGCGCTGGAATCCACAAGAGCGATTGACTATGTGCTAAATATGCCGAATACGGAGACTACGGTGCAGTTCAAGAGCACGATCGTCAACAAGCTTTTGTTGCGAGACGCGATCCAGAGTGCAGAAAAGGCTATGAAAGGCGACGAGTACGCGACGATGGTGCCAAGCGCGAAGAAGCTCTTTGACGAGGCCTATGAGGCGGCAATCAAGGTAGAGGCGGACAGAACCGCATTGCAGGACGAGATCAATGAAGCATGGCTGAACATGACGGATGCCATGTTCTACCTGTCCTTTACCGCAGGAGACCGAGAGGGCCTGAAGGCGTTGTTGGATAGCCTGCCGGAACTGAATGAGGAAGACTTCACGCCGAACAGCTGGAGCGTCTATGAAAAGGCAAAAGCGGACGCAGAAGAGTTGGTAAACGACGAAGATGCTCTCGAGGTGGAGGTAGAGCCGGCGAAGCAGGCTTTGCGTGATGCAATCCAGGGCTTGACGATGCGGGCAGACACCAGCACACTGAAAACGCTGATCGCAAAGGGCAATGAGATTCTTACAGACCTGGACAGCTATGAGAGCAGCGAAGAAGTCAAAAAGGCCTTTACTGACGCGCTGAATGCGGCCGAGGGGATTCTGAACGATCCGAACGCGACGCAGGAAGAAGTGAACAGCATTGCGACCGAATTGACCATAGCGATGGCAAATCTGCGCAAGACGCCGGATAAGGAAGCGTTGGAAGCTCTGATCGCAAAGGGCGAACAGGTAAATGCGAACGACTATACAGCGGCAGATTATGCAGCGTTGCAGGCAGCGCTTCAGACAGCAAAGGTAGTTCTGGAAAAAGAAGATGCGACTTCCGAAGAGATTGAAAGCGCATACAATGCGTTGGAAGCGCGTATCCAGGCGACAAAGGGAGAAGAACCCACAAAGCCGGATAACGACCAGAATAGCGGAAACAAGAAACATACCAGCTCTTCCGGTTCGAAGAGTAGCGGGAACATCTATGGTTCCGCGGGCAGAGCAGTGGTGAATCCGACCGTCGCAGCGGCGCAGGGAGTTGTAGCCCAGGCGAGCGTATACAGCGATACGACGGTAAACTTCACATTGAAGAGGGGCGCAGCATACTGCTTCAAGATGACCGTGGTGAATGGAAACGGGCTGGTACCGAGCTTCACAGTGGGCAACGGAAGCGTTCTGAAGACACAGTTTGTGACGCAGATCGGCAATGACTACTACTATAGAGTTTATGCAGTTGGCACACCGGGCCAGAGTACGGGNTCCGCGGGCAGAGCAGTGGTGAATCCGACCGTCGCAGCGGCGCAGGGAGTTGTAGCCCAGGCGAGCGTATACAGCGATACGACGGTAAACTTCACATTGAAGAGGGGCGCAGCATACTGCTTCAAGATGACCGTGGTGAATGGAAACGGGCTGGTACCGAGCTTCACAGTGGGCAACGGAAGCGTTCTGAAGACACAGTTTGTGACGCAGATCGGCAATGACTACTACTATAGAGTTTATGCAGTTGGCACACCGGGCCAGAGCACGGGAGTCTATACGACCTTGCCGGGCCAGAATGCACAGATGCATTGTACGGTGACGGTTGGCTGAATGCCGGATAACTTGCGAATGGCATAAGCCACTCGGTTAGGCAGCAGATGATGGAAGCGCGCTTTCGTAGAAAACGCCGTAGACGCGGAAGACGCTGTGCGTCCACCGGGCCAGAGCACGGGAGGTCTATACGACCTTGCCGGGCTAGAATGCACAGAGCATTGAACGGTGGCTGTTGGTTGAGCACTGGATAACTTGCGAATGGTATAAACCCATTCAGTTAGGTAGCAGATGACGGAAGCGCGCTTTCATAGAAAACGCCGTAGGCGCGGAAGACACTGTGCGTCCCCTGGGTCAGAGCACGGGAGGTCTATACGACCTTGCCAGTGCAGAATGCGCAGATGCATTGTACGGTGGCTGTCGGCTGAGTACTGGATAACTTGCAAATGGTATAAACTATTCGGTTAGGTAGCGGTTGATGGAAGCGCGCTTTCGTAGAAAACGCCGTAGGCGCGGAAGACGCTGTGCGTCCCCTGGGTCAGAGCACGGGAGGTCTATACGGCCTTGCCTGGTCAGAATGCGCAGATGCATTATACGGTGACCGCCGACCGAGTGGAAATGGCAACCTTTGCTCTATGCAGAAGAGGCGCAGTTATTCCAGTGAAAATAAGGGATCGGTTGTCCAGATAAGTGCATATTATGTGTAGCTTTCGATAGATCCGATCTTTCCAAAGAAGTAGTCACCGTAAAGTGAATGAAACCAGGAAAAGCAAATAATAAACCAAGCC
>NZ_LT835157.1:922127-1091814 GCF_900169665.1 Anaeromassilibacillus sp. Marseille-P3371
CGTCGAAAGTGCATACTACACTTTGGAAGAAGCTCTCAATCGACTGATCTTTAAAGCCGACTTGAGTTCTTTACAGGCTGTGGTCGACTATGCTAAGTCGCTCTGTCTTGAGGATTATCGCTCAGAGGGGCAAAAAGAATTCCAAGAAGCGCTTACAAAGGCAGAAACCATTCTGGAGAAAGGCGCAGGGGCTGTCACGCAGGAGAAGGCCGACGCAGCAGCTGCTGCGCTTACCAAGGCGATAGAGAATCTACGCAGAATTCCAGATAAGGACGCTTTGGAAGATCTCATTGCACAGGTAGAGAACATGGATTTGAGCAATTATACGGCTGCATCGGTGCGAGCGTTAAATGGCGCATTGCAAAGCGCACGGGAGGTAGTGAAGGACCCGCAAGCGACTCGCGACCAAATTGTCAAAGCGTATGACGAGGTAGAGGATAGAGTCGAGCAATTGGAAACGAAAAAGCAGAATGGTTCCCATTCCGGAGGTTCCAGCAGCAGTTCTTCAGCGGGGAATTCCTATGGAGTAGGAACGGCTCCCGCAACAACGGTTCCAGTGCTACCGACAGAGAATTGCCAGACACAGGTGTTTGTTGTTTCCGACACAACACTTCCGTTTACTTTAAAACGAGGCAGTGCCTATTGCTTTAAGATGACTGTAAACGGCAGTATGACGGCTGTTCCAAGCTTTACCGTTGGCAATGGTGATGTACTCAAAACGCAATTTGTGGCAAAGGTTGGGAACGACTATTACTTCAGGGTTTGGGCAATCGGTACCCCAGGAACCAGTACAGGCGTATATACCACTTTGCCGGGCCAGAATGCACAGCTGCATTGTACAGTGACCGTTGGTTGAGTACTGGATAACTTGCGAATGGTATAAACCCATTCGGTTAGGTAGCAGTCGACGGAAACGCGCTTTCATAGAAAACGCCGTAGGCGCAGAAGACGCTATGCGTCCACCGGGCGAGGGTACGGGAGGTCTATACGACCTTGCCGGTGCGGAATGCGCAGCTGCATTGTATAGTGACCGTTGGTTGAGTACTGGATAACTTGCGAATGGTATAAACCCATTCGGTTAGGTAGCAGTCGACGGAAACGCGCTTTCATAGAAAACGCCGTAGGCGCGGAAGACGCTGTGCGTCCGCCGGGTCAGAGCACGGAAGTCTATACCGCATTACCTAGTCAGAATGCACAGCTGCATTGTACGGTGGCCGTTGGTTGAGCACTGGATAACTTACAAATGGTATAAACCCATTCAGTTAGGTAGCAGATGACGGAAGCGCGCTTTCATAGAAAACGCCGTAGGAGCGAAAGACACTGTGCGTCCGCCGGGTCAGATCATGGGAGGTCTATACAACCTTGCCAGTGCAGAATGCGTAGATGCATTGTACGGTGGCTGTCGGCTGAGTACTGGATAACTTGCGAATAGCATAAGTCATTCAGTTAGGTAGCAGATGACGGAAGCGCGCATTCGTAGAAAACGCCGTAGGAGCGAAAGACACTGTGCGTCCACTGGGTCAGAGTACGGGCGTCTATACGACCTTGCCGGGCCAGAATGCACAGATACATTGTACGGTGACCGCCGACCGAGTGGAAATGGCAACCTTTGCTCTATGCAGAAGAGGCGCAGTTATTCCAGTGAAAATAAGGGATCGGTTGTCCAGATAAGTGCATATTATGTGTAGCTTTCGATAGATCCGATCTTTCCAAAGAAGTAGTCACCGTAAAGTGAATGAAACCAGGAAAAGCAAATAATAAACCAAGCCCCCTGATGTAGAGACACAGAACTACATCAGGGGGCTTTCCTTTTAAATATGCAGTATCGAAGTATACCATTGATCGAATATTGAGACGATCACCTCAGTTTAATTTTATAAGAACCCAATTACATCGACTGGAATAAACTGAACGCGCAGAGCTATGGGATAGACTTCTTCCTGAAAGATCAATCAAATAGGCTGAGTTGCTTCACCTCAGAAGGGCGTTTCCTGCCACCAGCAGATACAGTGTGGAGTTGTTCCTTGGGAATGCTTTCCAGAAAGCAGGAAGGTTCTTTGGAAGTCAGAAGAATTAATTCGTCCTGCGCACGAGTCATCCCGACATAGAAAAGCCGGCGTTCTTCTTCGAAGTCCACAGGATGTTTTGGGGATTCCAATGGTATTTTCCCTCGACGGACACCGCTTAGAAATACTACAGGATATTCAAGGCCCTTAGAGCCGTGTAAGGTCATTAATGTTACCGCGCCAGCTTCATATAATTTGCCTGTGGCACTGCGCATCAAATCGCTCTCCTGGCCAAGGAGCAGGTTTTGCAAGAAGGATGCCATATCCTTATGAAATACGGCAGTATTCAAGAATCGCTGGAAGGGTTCGGAGGAAGTGAGGTCGTGTTGTTTGGCCCATGTATCCAACATCTTCCGCGGCTTGTCTTTTCCCACACGCGGCAAGAACTCCTGTGCTTGTAAAAAGAAAGGTTGTAAAACAGCAACATCCGCATATTCAGAGGCCGCCATTTGCAATGTTTCTTGAAGGGAGGCTTGCCCATGGGAACGGGTCCAAAGTTGTGTGAGATGGTCGATCAAGTCTGCCGGACAGTTCCAAACAAGCTTTAGACAGGCGCGAAGAGCGGGAACATTATGGGAGTCCATTAAAAAGTGAAAGAATCCTACAGCACCGCGTACGGCGTCATCCGCTAAAAAGTCGTCGCGGCCAGAAATTATACAGGGAATTCCTTCACGGCGTAGACATTTTTCAATGATGTCAGCCTGACGGTGAGTACGATACAACACGGCAATATCGGAAAAGCTGCGCGGAGGAGCGTCTTCGGAACGGGAGAAGCCAGCATCGCTGTCCAACATGTCGATTCCACCCACCATGCGGTTGATCTCTTTAGCAATATAGATTCCCTCGGACAAATCACTTTCTGTGGTGACACAACTCACACGCGGCCCTTTCGGACGTTGCGCTTCTAAACAGCGCGTTTTCCCCGGATTTTCGGCAATGACGGAAAGAGCACAGTTTAAGATTTCCGGCGTAGAACGATAGTTTTTCAAGAGAACAACCTCACGCAGATTGGGAAAATCAGCCCGCAAGCGTTCGAAACAGTGGGCATCGGAACCACGGAACCCATAAATGGATTGGTCGGGATCACCAATCACGAAAAGATTCTTTCCATTTCGATTCCAAGCCTGAATCAGCCGAAACTGTAGCGCGTTGATGTCCTGGAATTCATCGACCAGCAGATAATGGAAACGCTTCTGCCATTTTGCATGTTTGTCCACTTCTGTTTCCGCCATTTCTAAAGCTTGAATCAACAAGTCGTCGAAGTCCAGAACCTGCGTTGTACACAGATATTCCTGGTAAGCGTCGAACGCCTCTGAAGAAAGCGTACTGTCCTCCGCTGCAATTCCATTCTTTTTGCGAGAAACTTCCTGCAAAAAAGCAGTGGGGGATAATTTGCAATCATGTGTTTTCATGATCTCCTCGGCGATTTCCCGTGCATCATATGCATCCAGAAGAGCGATGGTTGGATTCTGTTCGGTCAAAAGTTGGAGACTGATTGCATGAAAGGTGCCGATGGTCATAGCGCGGACAGCTCGTTTTCCACCGAGCTGTTTTTCCAAGCGTTCGCGCATCTCCCCAGCAGCCTTGTTGGTAAAGGTCACAGCCGTGATTTCGGCAGGTTTTACGCCGCGTTCCTGGATCAGATAAGCAATTCGTGAGACCAATGTCTTAGTTTTGCCCGTACCAGGACCAGCGACAACCGATATGGCTCGTTCCGGTGCGGTCACAGCGGCCAGCTGTTCCTCATTGAGGCTGTCGAGAGGTCCGGAAACTTTTTCCTGTACGGTTTCTACAGGAACGGATTTACATGTCGCTGGCGAATGTTCTTGCTGTTTTACCGACGCTTTTTTGGCTTCGGAAGCAGGGCGGATAAAGAAGCAGATTTGCCCGTTCAGCGCATCGATTTCGTCCGGACGCAAGAGCTGAATTCTACCATAAGCGCCATCGTATCCGGGGGAACGTTGGACCTTTCCGGCCCGCAGCCGGCGTATTCCTTCGGCAACACAGGGGCCGGCAATGCGTTCAATATCTTCCGGAGCAATTTCGCGCAGAATGGAAAACTCCGGCCCAAGCTGTCGCAACATGGATTCGTATTGTGTAGTTACTTTACTTCCGGTAGCTGACAACCCGGTCGACCCAGCAATGACTTCCGGCAGAGGCGCTAGACTTTCAAATGGGTTTGCGTTTGGCGCGCGGGCGCCGTCGTCTCGATCTGCAAGCTGTTCCACACGATGTTGCACGCCAATGGTTAACTTACGCCCGCAGACGGGACAGATCCCACCATATCGCTCGGCCTCGGCTGGACTCAGACAGAGATTGCAGTTTCGGTGGCCGTCAAAATGGTACTTTCCCTCCTCTGGGAAAAATTCAATGGTTCCGGCAAGCCCTTCCCCTGTTTGCAGGGCATGGGAAAGGGCCGGATAGGACAGCGGCCCCTCCAACAGATTGGCCTCCCGCCCCAATTTGGAAGGAGAGTGTGCATCCGAATTGGAGACCAGATGATAGCCGTCCAATGCGGATAAGCGCCAGTTCATCGGCGGGTCCGAAGAGAGGCCTGTCTCCAAAGCGTGAATATGAGGGGTTAAGTCCTCAAAGCATTCTTCAATAGTGTTGAATCCAGAAAAGGCGCCAAACAGGGAAAAATGAGGCGTCCAAATGTGTGCGGGAATGAACACAGCATCGGGACAAGCTTCCAATGTGATTTCAAGAAGATCGCGGCAATCCAGCCCCAAAATGGGTCGTCCGTCCGAGTGAATATTACCAATTGCCTCCAGCTTTTGCGAAAGAAGCTCTGCTGCTTCCAGGCTAGGCAATAGGATAACATTGTGAACCTTACGGACTTTACCCCCTTTTTTGTAGATGGAACTGATTTCACCCGTTACGACAAAACGTGGACGCAACAATCCGTCGGTACAGGCATCGTGCAGCCGGAAATCTTCCCGCAGAATGTAAAGACCTTCCTCTGCGGGAATCAATTTTTCGTTTAATTCCTCCCGCCAGGCTGGATGGGTAAAATCTCCCGTACCGATCAGATGAATTCCCTTGCGGCGGGCCCAGAGCTCCAAATACTCGGGGATACATTCCCGACTGGTCGCTCGGGAGTACTTGGAATGGATATGTAAATCGGCAATATACATGCTTCTCACCTATTTTCGTCAAAATTCGCATCCTTATTATAGAGCGTCTTTTGGTGACTTGCAATCAATGTGCCACCGAACGCACTAGACGAAACCTTGCCTTTTTCGACAGAACGCGATACAATAAGTTTGTTATGCCTGAGAAGGGCGCGCCCTTCTTGCTGGAACAAGTACCCGCTGCGCGGGAAATCCAAAATGAGGAGAATGGATCTATGAAAAGTTTGGGCTTCTATCCGGCAAATGTCCTTCTGCCCGATGGAGTGGACCTCAAAAAGTGGAGCGTTGTTGCATGCGATCAATATACATCACAACCTGCTTACTGGCAGGAAGTGGAAGAGATTGTAGGGGAAGCTCCCTCCACGCTGCGGATGATCGTACCGGAACTCTACCTGGAGGAACCGGGTGTCCAGCAGCGGATTGAGGCGGTGAACGCAGCGATGGACCGGTATCTTACAGAAGGACTCTTCCGCACGGTGGACAACTTTATCTATGTGCGCAGGACCCTTCGAGACGGAAAAGTACGCCGAGGTCTGATGGGCGTAGTAGACTTGGAAAGATACGACTTTACTAAGGGATCACAGTCTCTGATTCGGGCGACAGAGGGAACGGTTTTGGAACGAATTCCACCGCGTGTGAAAGTACGCGAGCATGCGGCACTGGAATGCCCGCATATTATGTTGCTGATTGACGACCCCATGAAAACCGTGATTGAGCCGGTCGAGGACCGTGTGGCTGAACTGGAATCGGTATATCAATTTGACCTGATGCAGGATAGCGGCTCGCTTGAAGGAATCCTCTGCGATGATTCCGAAGCACGGCGTATATTAGCTGCTTTGGATGAGCTGGGTGATCCAGAGGCATTTAATGCGCGGAACCAACTCACAGGAAAAGCTCCTCTGCTTTTTGCAGTAGGCGACGGCAATCACTCCTTGGCAACAGCAAAGACCTGTTATGAAAATTTGAAAAAGACCCTTTCTCCGGAGGAAGCACGGATACATCCGGCGCGTTACGCACTGGTTGAAGTTGTGAATCTGCACGACGATTCTTTGGAGTTTGAACCGATTCACCGCGTCGTTTTTGGTGTAGATGAAGAAAAACTGCTGCATTCGCTAAAGGCACAGTGCGGGGCATCGGATGGCCAGCGTGTGGTCGTTTGCAAGGGAAAACAAAAAACAGAGCTGTATTTTTCCCAGACGTCGTCCAATCTTCCGGTCGGTACCCTCCAGCAGTTTTTGGATGCTTATATAGAAGAGAACGGTGGTAGAGTCGATTACATTCACGGAGCGGAAGTTGTGGAAGAACTCTCCGCGCAGACGGGAAATGTTGGATTCTTACTGGAAGCCATGCCGAAAAGCGAGCTTTTTAAAACCGTTGTTCTGGACGGCGCTTTGCCACGGAAAACATTCTCCATGGGGCATGCGTGGGACAAGCGCTTTTATATGGAGTGCAGACAGATTCAGGAATAAATTTCTTAAAAGGGGAAGAGCTTTTGCATCTCAGTAGAAGACGCAAGGCCTTCCCCTTTTTGGATTAGGAACCGGAGGGCTTGTCCCGATTCGTGCGCTCCAAGTCACCAAAGTATTTCGCAATGGCATATAGCTGATCCAACTTGCAATAGAGTTCATTCTGATTTTGAATGATTGCGTTAAGATTCTGGTTGATGAGCTTTAATTCCTGACACATTTTCCGATTACGATGTCGACGTTTCATTACAAATCCCCCCATTCTACGTCTCAAGTATACCATATTTTACTTCATAGGCAATATCTCGTAAAGAGACACAGCCCGGAATTATGAGAATAAAATAGGGGGGAAAGGAGGAAATCGGTTTGAACACCCAACAAATGCTCTATCAATTGGAGACCGTACGCCGCTCTATTTTGACCATACAAAAGCTTCAAAGCCGCGCATGTCAGACCCAGGCTTTGCTTCAAACAGTGGGGTATGCAGCAAATTTGTATTCATGGATTGACGCGATAAACCACTTTCGATATCCGGTGCGAAGCTGTCCGCGAAGACGCAGGTTTTAAACAATTCAATTTTCTCTTACATTTTTATCCAATAATGTGCTAAAATAAAGATACAGTATGCAAACTTGCGATGCCGAGGATCGGTAAGATCGTTGCATACAACGATGTTCGAGCAAATGGTGAATGCATGTTATGAAAAGGAGGCCAGAACGTGTGTAAGGGTCTGGAATCCCGATGAGAATGGATGCAAAATCGCCCATTTGTTGACGTTGCAGAAGATACGTTGGTGAGATGTACGTTTGGAGGGCGAAAAATGTTTCAGAAAAATGATTTAATTGTTTATGGGAACACAGGAATTTGCCGTGTAGAAGAGATTGGCACGCCGGAGAGCCTGCCAGGGGTTGATAAAGGGAAACTCTATTACAAATTAGTACCTGTACGAAGTGCCAGCACCATCTATACTCCGGTGGATACGCATGTGTTCATGCGTCCAGCGATGACAAAAGAAGAGGCCGACCAATTGATTGATCGGATTCCACAGATTTCAGAGGATTCCTTTGAATGCCGTGACCCACGCGTCTTGGCTGAGCATTATCGTACCTCGCTGCAAACACATGAGTGCGAAGACTTGGTTCGTTTAATTAAAACGGTTTATCAAAAGAGTCAAAAGTTGGTTCAGAATGGAAAGAAACCTGGAAAGACCGATCAGCAATATCGCAAACGTGCAGAAGAATTGCTCAACGAAGAATTGTCCGTGGCGTTGGGCATCCCCTATGATGAGGTACCTGCCTATATTGAGCAGCGAATTTCCGGTTTGGAAGTGGCGCAGGGGGCATAAATCTGCGAAAAATCCAGATGATAAAAAACCGGGCTGTCTGCTTTTCATCAAAACAGATGGCCCGATTTTTTCAGCTCGTTTTAGAAATATCAATTGTACATACAATCATGTATCCATTTACTCATGCAGACCACAAGCACATTCTTCGCATTCGGTGAGTTTCCCTACGATTGAAGTGGGATCCATGCCTTGCCGTTTGTAGTAGTCCGCAATTGCTGCCTTGATTGCCTGCTCGGCCAGGACAGAGCAATGAACTTTGACGGACGGCAAGCCGTCCAGGGCTTCCATCACAGCCTTGTTTGTAAGTTTGAGCGCATCATTGATGGTTTTACCTTTGATGAGTTCTGTCGCCATCGAACTAGTAGCAATTGCGGCGCCACATCCGAACGTTTTAAATGTCACATCTGTGATGACATCGTCTTTTACTTTAATATACATACGCATAATGTCGCCACAACGGGGATTTCCCACCTCTCCGACGCCACTAGGTTCTTTTATTTCTCCCACATTGCGGGGATTTGTAAAATGATCCATGACTTTTTCACTGTATGCCATAAAGAACAACCTCTTTCTTTGTTATCATTCATACGACGTTTGACCAGCAAGAATTTTCTCCCATAAGGGACTCATAGAGCGCAGCCGCTCCACAATGCCGGGTAAGACTTCGAGAATATAGTCGACATCCTCCTCGGTGTTTTGGTCACTCAAGGAGAGGCGTAGTGAACCATGCGCGATTTCGTGCGGCAAGCCGATCGCAAGCAGTACATGGCTAGGGTCCAGAGAACCAGAGGTGCAAGCAGAGCCGGAGGAACCGCATATACCATTCAGATCAAGTAAAAGCAGAAGAGATTCCCCTTCAATTCCTTCAAAACACAGATTCACATTGCCAGGCAAACGTTTCGCACGGTCACCGTTGAGGTGGGAACGTTCGATTTGTAGAGCGCCGTCAATCAGGCGATCCCGCATAGAACGCAGGCGTTTATTACGCTCATCCATTGTGGCACAGGCCTCTTTTAAAGCTACGCTAAGGCCCACAATACCAGCCACATTTTCGGTGCCGGCCCTGCGGCCGCGTTCCTGTGCGCCTCCATCGATCAGATTTGGAAGGGAGATGCCCTTTCGAATCGCTAATACCCCTACGCCTTTGGGACCATGTAATTTGTGCGCAGAAAGGGATAGTAAGTCGATGTTTTGCTCCTTCATTTGAATCGGTACGTTTCCGGCTGCTTGGACCGCATCGGTGTGAAACAGTACACCATGTTTTTTGCAGATTGCTCCAAGCTCTGGGATCGGCTGAATGGTACCGATCTCATTGTTTGCATACATAATAGTGACTAAAGCGGTATCTTCCCGAATTGCCGCTTCAAGTTCCTCTGGGCGGACAAGACCGTCGGAATGAACATCTAGGTAGGTGACAGAGAACCCCTCTTGTTCCAGAGCCGCACATGTATGCAATACAGCGTGATGTTCAAATTTTGAGGTGATGATGTGTTTCTTGCCCTTTTTGGCCAGTTGATGGGCAACGCCTTTAATCGCCCAGTTGTCAGATTCACTGCCGCCAGACGTAAAAAATATTTCATGAGGTTCTACCCCAAGGCAGCTTGCCACATCTGCACGAGCCAATTCCAGATATTTTTTTGCGTCCCGCCCGATGGCGTATAGGCTGGATGGATTTCCGTATAAATCGGTATAAAATGGTTTCATTGCCTCAAATACTGTGGGAGAAACCGGAGTAGTTGCAGCATTGTCTGCATAAACAAAGCGTGCCATAATTTTCACCTTTACTTTCTTCCTTTAGAAGGGGGATTTCCACACCCCTATGCTAAGCTTTCCCTATGAAGGAAATTTTAATCCTTACTAATTTACTATGAATTGAATATACACCATTTCAGTCTACATTGCAAGGGCTTTTAGCAAAAAGTTTCTGTAGGCTGATTTTTTGAAAGGGCAAAATGTGCAGCCGTGGAAACCATTCGGAAGTTTTCCACGGCTGCACATTTTATTGATATATAGAATATACATATTTGTTATCAATCTTTGTCTTTTGAAAACGGAAACAAAAACAATGGCATGTTTTGCATATGAGGAGTATAAACAATGATTTTATCGAGAAAAGGGCGTATCCAATCTATCTGAAACCGGCTTCATAGCAGGGATTCTTTTCAGCGGAATATGAACTCATCGGATAGGCTGCCTGTGAAATTAAATGGTTTTTCCCGTAGCTTTGGCACGATCGGCTCCGGCGACCGCCAAACGGTCGCATCGTTCGTTTTCAGGATGCCCGTTGTGCCCGCGTACCCATACAATATCCACTTGATGAACATCCAGCAATTGAAGAAGAAGGTCCCAAAGGTCGGAGTTGAGTGCAGGACTTTTATCTGCCTTTCGCCAACCGTTTTGTTTCCACTTTTTCGCCCAACCTTTTTCTATGGCATTGCATACATATTGTGAATCGCTGCAAAGGGTTACCGAACAAGGTTCCTTCAAACATTGCAGGGCACGAATTACCGCAGTAAGCTCCATTCGGTTGTTGGTAGTAGCGGGATCACCACCGCTGATTTCTTTTTCGATACCGTTAAAGCGTAGAATAGCTCCCCAGCCCCCTGGACCAGGATTGCCTTGACAGGCGCCATCGGTGAATATTTCTACATGTTTCATGTTTTTCGTCCTTTGTCCCCGCAGATGCGGTTGGTTTTATACTCTCAGCCGCCGGAAGGAGGCGAGCTTTTGCAAAATCGACTTCCAGTCACGGCGTGAGGTTATCTAAAACATCCAAGCTTGAAGAATGGAAAGGCACTAATAAAAAATTTGCGAAACCACAAAGCCGGATGTTTCAATGCTCTCTCAGCCGTCGGAAGGAGGCGAGCTCTGGCGAAGCCGGCTTCCGGTTACGGCGTGAGGTTATCTAAAACATCCAAGCTTGAAGAGTGGAAAGGTACTACTAGAAAATTTGCGAAACCACAAAGCCGGATGTTTCAATGTTCTCTCAGCCGTCGGAAGAGGGCGAGCTCTGGCGAAGCCGGCTTCCGGTTACGGCGTGAGGTTATTATAACACATTTTTCCCTACTCGTGATATTTTTGTATTTGTATCCCCTGTGGCGTTTTAAAAAAATTGTAATAGGGCAATAATAGAAACAACGACGGATGTTCAGAACGTGTTCATACCTTGACAGCCATACGGAATCAAGGTACAATAATGACAATCAAAACCGGTCAGGTTTGGCTTACTGTTATTATGGACATCCAGCCTGCGGTCGGCATACAAATGATGCAGAGCGATTTAGAGGCGCCGGGCAACGGGCCTCTTTGCTGTATAAATTGGAATATTCTTTAATACGCGCAGTTTCGGGGCGTGTGGGAAGGCACAGCGCGGGACAACACAGCGCGGATTAAAAATATATATCATTAATTTTTATTATTGGAGGGCCAACGCCGTCAGGCACCGTTTGCAGGCGGGCGTTTTACTTGGCATCTCCAGAAGACAATGGAGGTTGTATTTTGACAGAACGAAATCTGAATTATGAGGGAACATCTAATCCGTCTGAGAAAAATGCGATGGGCACAATGCCGGGCATCCACCCTGCCCTGTACGGGAAAGTGACGCTGCCGGTAAGGTCGGAACAGCCCATGCAGGCGGAAGTGTTATCCGAGAAATCTGAGCCGCAGAAACGCCGTACCGTACGTCGTGCGGCAAAAAAGGCAGACTCGGAAAAGGCACTGATGCAAGGACACAAAGAAACAAAACCTGCTCCTTCGCGAGGCAAAAAACGCGGACAAAACGGCGGAGGCAAGAAACCATCGATTCGAATTTACTTTCTGGGCGGTCTGAATGAGATCGGAAAAAACTTCACCCTGTATGAATGTGAAGGGGACATGATGATCGTCGACTGCGGGATGTCTTTCCCCGATGACGATATGCTCGGAGTAGATCTGGTGTTGCCAGACTTTACATTTGTAGAACGCAACGCAGATAAGATTCGTGGAATTGTGCTTACTCATGGGCATGAGGATCACATCGGCGCGCTGCCGTATTTGCTCAAGCGGGTCAATTTGCCGATTTATGGCACCATGTTGACCCTTGGGTTGGTGGATGGAAAGCTCAAAGAGCACGGACTCTCTGGAAAGGTAAAAATGAATGTCGTCAAGCCGGGACAAACGGTCAAGCTGGGGTGCCTGGATGTGGAGTTTATCCATGTGAATCACTCCATCCCAGATTCGGTGGGATTTGCCATTCATTCGCCGGCGGGTACCGTCGTCTATACAGGCGACTTTAAGATCGATTGCACTCCGGCTTGGGGAGAAATGATCGACTTAGGCCGTTTTGCGGAATTGGGTAATCAAGGCGTTTTGGCCCTGCTGGCTGACTCTACCAATGCAGAACGCCCCGGTTATACCAAAACCGAGCAGATGGTGGACAATACCTTTGAAAGTTTGTTCAAAAAAGCGGAAAAAAAGCGTATTATCATTGCAACGTTCGCTTCCAATATCAGTCGTGTACAGCAAATCATCAATTGTGCTGTACGTTATGGCCGAAAGGTTGCGCTATCGGGCCGCAGTATGTTGAATGTCATGGGCATTGCGGTGGAAATGGGCTATTTACAAGTACCGGACGGTGTGTTGATTGACATTGACCTGCTCAACCGTTATCCGCGTGAAAAAGTTGTCCTAATCACGACGGGCAGCCAGGGGGAACCAATGAGCGCTTTGACGCGCATGGCTTTTGCCGATCATCGAAAAGTGGAAGTAGGGCCGGAGGATTTTATCATCATTTCGGCGCGCCCCATCCCTGGCAATGAAAAGACCGTAGGGGCAGTGGTCGATGAACTCCTGAAGCGCGGTTGTGAAGTGATCTATGAGTCTATGTATGAGGTTCATGTATCCGGCCACGCCTGTCAGGAAGAGCTCAAGATCATTCAGGGTATCACTAAGCCCAAATTTTTCATTCCATTCCATGGCGAACAAAAGCATCTGCGCAAGAATGCGGATATCGCTATTTCCATGGGGATGGACCCCTCCCATGTCTACATTGGAGACATCGGAGACGTTCTGGAATTAAATCAGGATTATATGAAGAAGCTTACCTCGGTTCCTGCGGGCCGCATTTTGGTGGATGGTTTGGGCGTAGGAGATGTAGGCAGTATTGTTTTGCGGGACCGCAAGCATTTGGCAGAGGACGGTTTGATCGTCGTAGTCTGTACAATCGACGACAATGGCCAGGTTGTGGCGGGACCGGATGTGGTTTCGCGCGGTTTCGTCTATGTGCGTGAAGCAGAACCCTTGATCGATGAGGCGAAGAAGCGCGTCTTGGCAGCTCTTGAGAGTTGTTCCGAACATCATATCCACGATTGGGGGACGCTCAAAACGCGCATTAAGGACGAACTATCGCGCTTCCTTTATGAGCGTACCCGTCGCAGCCCAATGATTCTCCCGATTATTATGGAGGTCTAAGAGGCTGAAATGTGCAAACAGCACTGGAGTGTTGAAGGAGAACGACCGTGAAGAAAAAAGTTTGGGTGGCGTCGCCGGTCTGCTTTATATTGGCAGCGGCGATGCTGATTATGGCGCTGATAAGCTGGGCCATGGACCACCGGCTCCTTTTCATCGCGGAGGCGGTGATGGCTGTTTTGGCCATTGTTGCGATTGCCATTGTGAATATCCGCTTTCAGGGATACGTCTATACCTCTGTAAAGGCGGCCAAAAAGGCGCTCTTTGGAAAGAACTATGACGCCCTGGAACGCTTTACAATGCCTACTGCGATTGTTGGCGAAGCAGGAGACATTGTATGGGCCAACGCGGCTTTCCTAGAAAGCGCCGGCGGGGTACGCGATTGCCGGGGAGAGAACGTGATGAAGTTTCTCTATCCCCATACAATTCAGCAGGTGGTAGCATCCAAAGGTACGGATGTAACCATCGGCGAACGGCGGTTTACTGCGTTTGCCTCTAAAACGGAAAGTGGACACATTCTCTGTTTCGTGGATGATACGTACTATAAAGCAATCAATCGTGAATACGTGGAAAAGCAGCCTGTGGTGGCGTTGGCTCATTTTGACAATCGGGAAGAGCTTGCACGCGATTCCAGTGGCAGCGAGGATGCCCGGATTGCCTCGGAGGTAGAACAGATACTGACCAATTGGGCACAGAGTATGGGGGGATTTTTGCGGCGGCTTTCCGGTGGGCGGTTCCTGATTTTGACCGATGAAGCCCATATTCGCCAGGCGATAGAAAAGCGCTTTGAAGTTTTGGACAAGATCCGGGAGATTAAAGCGGGAGAACGCCGCAGCGCGACCGTATCGATCGGCGTGGCGCGCGGTGCAGAATCCCTGCAAGAAGCGGAACAGTGGGCACGTAAAGCTTTGGAGATGGCCTTGGGGCGGGGCGGAGACCAAGTGGCAGTCAAGCAAAAAAATGATACATATGAATTCTTTGGCGGATTGAGCAAGGGCGTAGAGAAGCGTGACAAGGTGCGTACACGTGTGATCGCCGCAACCTTGTCAGATCATATCAAAGAGGCGGACAATGTGCTCATCATGGGGCACCGTTTTTCCGATTTAGATGCGATGGGGGCGGCGGTCGGCCTGTGGAGCGCGATCACCAAGGCTTTGCATAAACCTGCATTTGTTGTTGTAGATCGTCAGCAGACGCTTGCAGGGCAGATTGTAGAGCGGATCGATGCCCAGTCGGGCGACCGCGTGGTATTTCTTTCGCCCATGGACGCCATGGAACAGTTATCTTCCCGGACGCTGTTAATCGTAGTGGACACGCATTCGCCAGATTTTGTGGAGAGCCGCGAACTGTTGAATCATGTCAGCCGTGTAGTTGTCATTGACCATCATCGCTTGATGGTCAAGCGAATTGACAATGCGATTGTCTTTTACCATGAGCCCTATGCGAGTTCTGCTTCAGAAATGGTGGCGGAGTTGGTCCAATATATTGGGGACAGCACGCTTACGCAACAGGAAGCGGAAGCACTTTTGGCTGGAATCATGCTGGACACCAAGAGTTTTGTGCTCAAGACAGGTGTGCGGACCTTTGAGGCAGCCGCCTATTTGCGCCGCCGTGGCGCGGACACGGTGGAGGTTAAGCGGATGTTTGCCGACTCCATTGACAGTTACAAAGCAAAGTACAAAATTGTCTCCGAAGCGGAGATTGTACAGAATTGTGCGATCGCCTGTGCAGAAAAAGAATTTTCGGATATTCGAGTGGTTTCTTCACAAGCGGCAGATGAACTGCTTTCGATCCGTGGGGTAAAGGCATCCTTTGTGATCTTCCCGACAGGGAATGTGATGAATATTTCCGCACGTTCGCTGGGGGACATCAATGTCCAGGTGGTGATGGAGGTTTTGGGGGGTGGAGGCCATTTGACCATGGCGGCGACCCAGCTTCCCAATTTGACCGCTGAACAGGCCAAGAGCAAGCTGTTGGCTGCGATCAAGGAAAAGGCGCAGCTTCCAGTTGGTCAGAAATAGGCAGTATAATCGGAATCATGGATAAAGGCAGGAGTTCCCTGTCCTTATCTGTGATTCCGGTTCTTCTCCGGTTTTCGCCGGAATAAAGTTTTTGCTATGGAGGAAATAACTATGAAAGTCGTATTGCTTCAAGATATCAAAGGAACGGGAAAGAAGGGCGAGCTTGTCAGTGTGTCGGATGGCTACGCTCGCAATTTTTTGTTTCCACGCAAGTTGGCCAAGGAGGCCAATGCACAGGCCATGAATGAATTGAAAAATGCAGAAGCTGCCAAAGCGCACAAAATCGAAGTGGACATTGCCAACGCCAATGCCGCGGCGGAAAAGTTGGAGGGAAAAAGCGTCAAATTGTATGCTAAGGGCGGCCAGGGTGGACGCCTGTTTGGCTCTGTGACGGCAAAGGAAATAGCAGAAGAGATTAAGAAAGTCTATCATATCGATATTGACAAGAGAAAGATCGAAATCGACGGAGACATCAAAGCTTTTGGCACATATGAGTGCGTCATCAAGCTTTACACAGGAATTAGCACAAAGATTTATGCGGTGGTTTCCGAGGCGGAATAAGCGCTGTTTTTCTCAATTATAAAGGTGTTTGAAGAGGAGGTCTTTGCAGGATGGACAGTTTTTCAACGGGTTATAGCGCCTTGAATTTGCCGTTTAGCCCAGAAGCGGAACAGTCCGTGCTGGGCGCCATCCTGTTGGATTCCTCCTGTCTGGATCGTGTGGCGGAGATTTTACCGCGGCCCGATTATTTTTATCAAACCAACAATGGTCTGATTTACGGTGCGATGCTGGACATGTTTACCTTGGGGAAACCGGTGGACTTTGTCACAGTGTTGGAAAAGCTCAAGGAGAGCCGAGAATTTGACGAGGCGAGTGGAAAGACATACCTGTTACAACTTGCACAGATTGTTCCATCCATCAGCAATGTAGAGTCATATGCTCGGATTGTCCGCGATAAATATGACATTCGCACGCTGATTGTCACGGCGCGGGAGATCATAGAAGAGGCGGCAGACGGCACCGCGGATGCTACGACGCTTTTAGATTCTGCGGAGCAGAGGATCTTTGATATCCGTCGGGGGAAAAACATGCAGGGTCTGCAACGGATCGACGAGATCATCATCCAGACACTCGACCGTTTGGATTTGTTGAATTCACCGGACAGCGACCAATACAAAGGGGTGCCCACTGGAATCAAAGAGCTGGATGATACCATCACCGGCCTCAACCGATCGGACTTAATCCTGCTGGCGGCTCGCCCTGGTATGGGTAAAACAAGCTTTGCGCTGAATATTGCACGCCATGCTGCGGTTAAGGCGGACAAGCGTGTCGCCTTCTTTTCTCTGGAAATGACCAAGGAACAGTTGGTATCGCGTCTGCTCTCCACGGAAGCGCTTGTGGGCGGCACAAAACTGCGCACAGGCAAGCTGACCGAGGAGGAGTGGGTTCGTTTGATCGAAGGCGGAGACATTCTCTCTAAGACACAGATGTTTTTTGACGACAGCTCGGGGATCACGGTTCCAGAGATGAAGGCAAAATTGCGCCGCCTGAAAGATGTAGATCTTGTGGTGATCGACTATTTGCAGTTGATGTCCGGTTCCACAAAGCGAAGTGGAGATGGTAATCGAGTACAGGAGATCTCGGAGATCACACGAAATTTGAAAATCATGGCGAAGGAGCTAAATGTCCCTGTGCTGACGCTGTCTCAGCTTTCCCGTGCGAGCGAACAGCGCACAACGCACCGTCCAATGCTTTCAGACCTGCGCGATTCCGGTTCCATTGAACAGGATGCGGACATTGTCCTGTTCCTGTATCGAGAGGATTACTATGCTGGCGCGGATGCGCCGGGCGAATCGGAGGACCGCAACAGCGGCGAGTGTATTATTGCGAAGAACCGCCATGGCGAGACAAAGACGGTTCCACTGCATTGGCAGGGTGAGTTTATGCGCTTTACCGCGCAGGAGGTGCTGCGCCGTGAATGAGGACATGCAGCAAATTTTTGAACAAATCAAAGGGGTAATCGCTGCGTTCGGTATGTTTCCACAAAAGGGCAGGGTGATTGTTGGTCTGTCTGGAGGAGCCGACTCGATGGCGCTTACCCATTTTCTCATATATCATACCGATCAAACGGTATTGGCTGCCCATGTGAATCACGGCTTGCGCGGGAAAGATGCCAATCGAGATGAAGAGGCGGTGCGGCTCTGGTGCCAGGAGAATCGAATTCCCCTGCGCGTCTTACACGCCGATGTAAAGCGTTTGGCGCAGGAGCGTGGAATGGGACTGGAAGAATGCGGACGCGAAGTCCGCTATGCTTTTTTTCGGGAATTGGCAAACCTTGAAACAGACCGTATCGCTACTGCGCACACCCTCTCGGATCAGGTGGAGACGGTGTTGTTGCATTTGACCCGTGGCGCAGGCCTGCGTGGCTTGAGTGGGATTCCCCCCGTGCGGGGCAAGATCGTCCGGCCCTTTTTGCGCATCACACGGGAACAGGTGGAAGCCTATTGCCGGTTTTACCGCCTTCCCTATGTGACCGATCAGACGAACGAGGAGCGGATATTCGCTCGCAATCGAATTCGTTTGGATGTAGTGCCTGTACTTGAATCCATCAATCCTGCGTTTGTACAGGGGATTGCTGGGATGGTCGAGCGCATTTCACGGGATGAGCAATATCTGCAAGAGGAGGCTGAACAGGCTCTTCGGCGGGCGAAGACGGACTACGGTTACAGGCGAGATATTTTGGCTGGACTGCCCATGCCGGTTCTTGTCCGCGCTCTGGAACATGTGATTCAGTGCGTAGGAGGTGTGCAACCGGAAAGTCAGCACTTGGAACATGCAGCGGTTGTAGTCCGTACAGGGCATGGCGGTTTGAGCACACCGGGTGGAATACAACTCGTCGTGCAGGGCAATACTCTCTTTGTGGCGCAGAGGCCGGTTTCCCCTTGGACTTTGCCTGCACAAGAAGGAACGATTCCTTTACCGGACGGTCGTTGCGTGACTTTAAGAAAAATCCACAAGAAAGACATAGAGAACCAGAATAAATTTAAAAATTTGTTATTTCATAATTGTATCAACTATGATACAATTACAACTACACTGTTCTTTCGAAATCGGCGGGCGGGAGATCATTTCCGCCCGGCGGGCCGCGGTGTCACAAAATCGTTGAAGAAGTTGTTCAACGAGGCGAAGATTGAGCCGCTACTGCGGGACCGCGTACTTTTATTGGACGATGGGAAGGAAATCGTATGGATGGAGGGCTTCGGCCCCTCTGAACATGCCCGGGTTCCGAATCATGCGGAACAGGTGCTCCTGATTACGGTCACGAACGCCAAAGAGGATTCGGAATCGCAGATACTTCGGGTAAATGATATCAGAAAGGAACGGGTAGATCATGGTCAATGACATCAAAGAGGTGCTTTTTAGCGAAGAATACCTGGCGAACATTGTCCAGCGTATCGGAAAACAAATCAGTGAAGATTACAAGGACAAAAATTTGTTGATGGTGAGCGTCTTAAAAGGGTCCGTTGTCTTTATGGCAGATCTGATGCGTGCGATTACCATCCCATGCCGCGTGGATTTTATGTCGGTGTCGAGTTACGGTTCCGGCGTAAAAACCTCTGGGGTGGTTAAGATCGTCAAGGATTTGGATATTCCGTTGGCTGGATATGACCTGCTGGTGGTAGAGGACATCCTCGACAGCGGTATGACGCTGAGTTACATACTGGAGCTCCTGCAATCTCGCGGCCCCCGGAGCATCCGGCTGTGCACGCTGTTCGATAAGCCGGAGCGGCGCACCGTAGACATAACCGCAGACTATGTTGGCACAACCGTTCCGGATGCCTTTATTGTTGGCTACGGACTGGATTATGATGAGAGATATAGGAATCTTCCCTTTGTGGGCATTTTAAAGCCGGAGGTGTACGGCGGCTGACCGTCCCTCTGTGAAGGAGTGGATAACTTGGACAATAGAGACAAAATGAAACGCCTGCTGATCTATCTTGGCATTCCGATTGCGCTGTTTTTGGTGATTGGTATGCTGTTTAGTAGCCGTCCGACGGAAAAGAGCTATGTCTATTCGGACATTGTCAGCTACTTTGAAGATCAGCAGGTGACCGCATTCTCGATCAATATGGGTACAGGCGAAATGCGCCTTCAGCTCGACGATGAGAAAAAGTCCATCATCAATTATACAGCGCCAAATTCAGCATACCTGTTGCAGGAGATTCAGCCCTATGTAGATGAATACAATGCTGACCATCCGGGCAATGCGCGGATGAAACGCGACATACAGCGGGCGCCGGAGACTTCCTGGCTTGTGAGTATGCTGCCGATGTTGGTGGTATTGGGGTTGGGAGTTTTCCTTTGGTGGTTCATGATGAAGCGCCTGAACTCGACCATGGGGGATGCCGGCAAGCAGATGAATTTTGGCAAGGCCAAAATCAAACAGATGGCCGACGAAAAGAGGAAGACGACCTTTGCCGATGTGGCAGGTGCGGATGAGGAAAAGGAAGAACTGCGGGAGATCGTGGAATTCCTAAAGAACCCGAAAAAGTACAACGAACTCGGCGCAAGAATTCCGAAAGGTGTCCTGCTGGTGGGCCCTCCTGGTACTGGTAAAACCTTGCTGGCCCGCGCGGTTGCAGGGGAAGCGGGGGTGCCGTTTTTCTCCATATCGGGTTCCGATTTCGTGGAGATGTTTGTCGGCGTCGGTGCATCCCGTGTACGCGATCTGTTTGAACAGGCGAAGAAGAACTCTCCCTGTATCATTTTTATCGATGAGATTGATGCGGTAGGCCGTCAGCGCGGCGCAGGATTGGGCGGCGGCCACGATGAGCGCGAGCAGACATTGAACCAATTGCTGGTGGAAATGGACGGTTTTGGCGCGAACGAAGGCGTAATTATGATTGCAGCGACAAACCGCCCGGATGTTTTGGACCCCGCTTTGATGCGCCCCGGCCGTTTTGACCGCCAGGTGGTGGTCAGCTATCCCGACATTAAGGGCCGTGAGGAAATCCTCAAGGTTCATGCACGCGGAAAGCCGCTTGCGCCAGACGTTGAACTCAAAACGATTGCCAAGTCTACGGCGGGTTTTACCGGCGCGGACTTGGAAAACCTGTTGAATGAAGCAGCTCTGTTGGCAGCGCGGCGGAATCTGAAGGCGATCACTATGGCAGAGATCGAGGAAGCTACCATTAAGGTTGTAGTGGGAACAGAGAAGAAGAGCCATGTGATGACAGACCACGAAAAGAGGCTGACAGCGAACCATGAGGCTGGCCATGCTGTGGCGACCTATTATTGCCCCACGCAGGACCCGGTGCATCAAATTTCCATTATCCCGCGTGGCATGGCGGGAGGGTATACCATGCATCTGCCTACGGAGGATCGCTCTTATCAGTCTCGCAAAGAGATGAAGGAGGACCTGGTGGTGCTCCTGGGAGGCCGCGTCGCAGAAGCCTTGACGCTGGACGACATCTCTACAGGCGCGTCCAACGATATTGAGCGCGCCACAAAAGTCGCCCGGTCCATGGTGACAAAATATGGTATGAGCGAAAAGCTGGGGCCAATCCAATACGGTACGGATGACAGCGAACCGTTCCTCGGCCGCGATATGGGACATATCCGAAACTATTCCGAAGAGACCGCCTCCGCGATTGACAATGAGATCAAAATGTTGGTGGAGGATGCTTACCACAAGACGGAACGAATCCTGACCGAGCATATGGATCAACTGCACGAGGTGGCCGAATTCCTTTTCCATAATGAAAAGATGAGTGGTGAGGAGTTCCGGGCTGTGATGGAGGGTACTTATCAGTATCCTGAGGAACAGCCGCAGGAACCTGCTTCGTTCGCCAGCGATTTCGATACAGATAAACACTGATTTTCGTCTATCGTTTTGGCCTATAGATTGTATGTGTCAAGGGGTCGCTGCCAATGCAGAATTTGCATTGTGCAGCGTCCTTTTTTTGCCAAACCGAACCAAGCAAATTTATTTGCAAAATGTATTGTTTTGGCATATAATTACGTATTGTATATGATTTGGCTTTATGAAAGTTTGAGGAGAGAGCAGAGAAATGGCAAAAAAACCGGTTTACGGCAATGAGAGCATCTCTTCCCTGAAAGGCGCGGACCGTGTCCGCCGCCGTCCGGCAGTAATCTTTGGCTCGGATGGAATCGAGGGATGTGAGCATTCGATCTTTGAAATTTTATCGAACTCCATTGATGAAGCACGCGAAGGATATGGCAAGGAGATCACAATCACCCGTTTTGCCGACGACTCAGTTGAGGTGATTGATCGCGGGCGCGGATGCCCGGTAGACTACAATCCCAAGGAACAGCGTTACAATTGGGAGTTGGCTTTTTGCGAGCTGTATGCGGGCGGCAAATATAACAATGCTTCCGCAGAGAGTTACGAATATTCGTTGGGGTTAAATGGTCTAGGGCTGTGTGCCACGCAATATGCTTCGGAATACATGGACGTGGAAGTCTGCCGGGATGGCTTCCGATACACTCTGCATTTTGAACGTGGAGAGAACATCGGCGGATTGAAAAAGGAGCCTTATAATGGAAAGGTCACAGGGACCAAAATCCACTGGAAGCCGGACATACAGGTTTTTACAGACATCCATATCCCTGTGGACTACTATTTAGACATCATTAAACGTCAAGCGATTGTGAATGACGGCATCAAGTTTGTTTTTCGCAATCAGGTGAACGGTAAGTTTGAAACGACGGAATTCCTGTATCAAAATGGAATTGTCGACCATGTAAAAGAAATTGTTGGAGAGGATGCACTGACTTCCGTACAGTTCTGGCAGACAGAGCGCAAAGTCCGTGATCGCGCCGACAAGGCGGAATACCGCACAAAAATCAATGTGGCGGTTGCCTTTTCCAATCGCAATAGACAGATTGAATATTACCACAATTCCAGTTGGTTGGAACATGGCGGGGCACCGGATAAGGCGGTTCGAAATGCATTTGTCTATCAGATCGACGCTTACCTGAAGCAAACAGGGAAATACAATAAAAATGAAAGCAAGATTACCTTTGCAGATGTAGAGGACTGTTTGGTGTTGGTTATTTCCTCCTTTTCAAACCAGACTTCCTATGAGAATCAGACGAAAAAGGCGATCACCAACAAGGGCATTCAGGAGGCGATGACGGAGATGCTCCGCCATCAGCTGGAGATCTATTTTATTGAAAACCCCATGGAAGCGGACAAGATTGCTGCACAGGTGTTGATTAACAAGCGCAGTCGTGAAGATGCAGAAAAAACCCGCCTGAATATCAAGAAAAAACTCACCAGCACCATGGATGTCACCAGCCGTGTGGCAAAATTTGTGGATTGCCGCAGCCGCGATGCAAGTGAACGTGAGATTTTTATCGTGGAGGGAGATTCCGCGTTAGGGGCATGTAAACAGGCGCGCGACCCCAATTTTCAGGCGATCATGCCGATTCGAGGCAAAATTTTGAATTGTCTAAAGGCGGATTATGATAAGATCTTTAAGAGTGAGATTATCACAGACCTGTTAAAAGTTTTGGGGTGTGGTGTGGAAGTAAAAGCAAAGGCAAACAAAGAGCTTTCGACCTTCGACCTTTCCCTCCTGCGCTGGAATAAGGTGATTCTTTGTACAGATGCGGATGTGGATGGGTTTCAGATTCGCACGCTTTTGTTAACGATGCTGTACCGTCTGACGCCGACCCTCATCAATGTAGGAAAGGTATTTATCGCAGAATCGCCCCTATTTGAAATCACAACCAAAAGTGAGACGTATTTTGCCTATACCGAGAAGGAGAAGGACGATTTCCTCAAACAATTGGAGGGGAAAAAGTATACCATCCAGCGCTCCAAAGGCTTGGGTGAAAATGAACCGGATATGATGAACCTGACCACAATGAATCCGGAAACGCGCCGTTTGATTAAGGTTATGCCGGAGGATGCGGCGCGAACAGCGGAGATGTTTGACCTCCTTTTGGGGGATAATCTCTCTGGGAGAAAGGATTTCATTGCGGAGAATGGATACCGCTACATCGACACAGCGGATGTAAGCTAAGGAGGGGGAGAACAGATGCCAAAAAAACGTAAGGACCCACCCCAGGCCCGTCCAAAGGCCAACGGCGTGATCGAAGGAGCGGGCGAGGTGGTAGAGCAGCGCATTACAAGGACGCTGGAAGAAAATTATATGCCCTACGCGATGAGTGTCATCCTCTCACGTGCAATTCCAGAGATCGACGGCTTTAAGCCTGCGCATCGAAAGCTCCTGTATACCATGTACAAAATGGGGTTACTGGGCCCGACCCGCACCAAATCAGCAAACATTGTGGGACAGACGATGAAGTTAAACCCGCACGGCGATGCGGCAATTTATGATACGATGGTGCGATTGAGCCGCGGTTATGAGGCACTGCTCCATCCATATATTGATTCCAAGGGAAACTTTGGAAAGTTCTATTCCAGGGATATGGCCTGGGCGGCTTCGCGTTATACGGAAGCACGCCTGGATGACCTTTGCAAAGAACTCTTCAGCGATATTGATAAGGATACGGTGGACTTTGTCGACAACTACGACAATACGCTGAAAGAGCCCACTCTACTGCCTGCAAGCTTTCCGTCCGTTCTGGTCAATGCAAATACCGGCATTGCGGTTGGTATGGCGAGCTCCATCTGCCCGTTCAATTTAGCGGAGGTTTGCCAGACGACCATCGCGCAGATGCGCGATCCGGACCATGACATTTCTTCCACTTTGTTGGCGCCGGATTTTCCCGGAGGGGGACAGTTGGTCTACGATGCCAAGGCAGTACAAGAGATTTACCGAACTGGGCGCGGTAGTTTCCGAGTGCGCGCGCGATATAGCTATGATAAATCGGCCAACTGCATCGATATTACGCAAATTCCTCCCACAACCACGGTAGAGGCCATTGTAGAAAAGGTTGTGGATCTGGTTAAGCATAGCAAACTCAAGGAGATTTCAGATATCCGCGATGAGACCGGGCTTGATGGGTTGAAGATCACCGTAGACTTAAAACGCGGCGTCGATCCGGACCGTCTGATGCAGCGTCTTTATAAGCTTACACCCCTGGAAGACAGTTTCTCCTGCAATTTTAATGTATTGATTGCGGGGGTTCCGCGTGTGTTGGGGGTGGGAGAGCTTCTGCAGGAGTGGACTGCGTTTCGCATCGAGTGTGTACGCCGCCGCACACATTTTGATTTGAGCAAGAAACGTGACAAACTTCATTTGCTCAAGGGACTACAAGCGATTCTCTTGGATATTGACAAGGCGGTGTCCATCGTACGAAATACAGAAGAGGAAACCGAGGTCGTGCCGAATCTGATGATCGGCTTTGGAATTGACGAAGTGCAAGCAGAGTATGTGGCAGAAATCAAGCTGCGCCATCTCAACAGGGAATACATCCTCAAACGAACGGAAGAGGTTGACCAGCTCGAAAAAGACATCGCTCAACTTCAAGGAATCCTGGACAGCAAGGCAAAGGTTCAAGGAATCATTATCAAAGAGTTACAGGCTGTCGCCAAGCAATATGGACAGCCACGCCGAACCATGCTCATTTATTCCGATGAGTTGGAGGAATACCAGGAAGAAGAGGAGATTCCAGACTATCCGGTGCATCTCTTCTTCACTCGCGATGGTTATTTTAAAAAGATTACGCCCCAGTCGCTTCGCATGAGCGGCGAACAAAAGTTGAAAGAGGGCGATATGATTGTTCAACAGTTAGAGAGCACAAACAATGTGGACTTGCTGTTCTTTACAGACAAAGCACAGGTGTATAAGGCGAAGGCTTCCGACTTTGGAGATACCAAAGCGAGTGTTCTGGGAGAATACATCCCTGCGAAACTCGGAATGGATGAAGGTGAAAATGCGCTGTATATGGCGGTGACGAAGGATTACAGCGGTTATATGCTGTTCTTCTTTGAAAATGGAAAGGTTGCAAAGGTCAGTATGGATTCCTATGCAACAAAGACCAACCGCCGTAAATTGCTTGGAGCTTATAGCGATAAGTCCCCAGCGGCATCCATTGCCTATATACAGGAGGATTGTGAGTTTCTGCTTGCCAGCGCACAAGGACGAATGCTTTTGATGCACACGGGCGCTGTTCAACCAAAGACAACGCGCAATACCCAGGGCGTCGCAGCAATGACCCTTCGCAAAGGTGGACGGCTGTTGAGAGCCGTCCCCTATGTAGAGGGAATGCTCAAAAAGCCAGATCGCTATCGGAAAAACATCCCAGCGTTGGGGGCATTGCCCACTCCGGAAGAATCCGAAGGAGAACAGATGACATTCGGATAATTCTTTGTCAAATGCCATAGGAATGGGATATTTGTATTTAGAAAAAGTAAACGTGCGGTATACCCGGAAAATACATGGAATGGTGTGGTATAAACAGAAGCGTTTCAGATTTCTGTTATGCTTTGCTTAAAACAGTTCTATACACGGCAAAAGGGCGCCAACGGCCAATAGCCGCCAGCGCCCAATGCGGTTTCCGAAACGGCAAACGCATGCATTCCGGAAGTCCTTTGTTAGATTGTCCAAATCCATATAGACTTATACATCTTCTGTCTTTGGTTCCAATCGGGTGTGGATTGAAATGACGGAGTGATCGAAGCGGAGAAACGGGAGGCGTTAGGTAACCCTCCATGCGGAGGGTGTGGATTGAAAGGATGAATCGCAAATTGTCAAAACCCAAGCGGAACTTGTCACCCTCCATGCAGAGGGTATGGATTGAAAAGCTCCATTGCGGGCGAACATTTCCAGCGTGTCAGTCATCCTCCATGCAGAGGGTGTGGATTGAAATCTAAAAGTGCAATGTCCCCGGTTGTATAGATGTGTTACCCTCCATGCGGAGGGTGTGGATTGAAATATTATCAGGAGATGTTACTGGATACTCTAAATGATGTCACCCTCCATGCAGAGGGTAAGTATGGAGATCGGTTTCATCAAGCCGGGACGATCAAATTGGACAGGTTTTCTGAGACGTAATCATAGACCGACAACGCCCAACGGAAATCATAATCGGGAAACGTTTTTTCTCGCTCTTGAATTCGCTCTTCGAAGCTTTTGTCCGGATAAAGGAATCTTGTGACATCACAGATGAGATAGCCGTCTTTTTCCAGAAGGCAGGTTTCTCGGATTTCTTCGGTGGGAACCGCCTGTTCCTTCAAAAAAACGTAGGCTCCATCGACCAGTTCGTCTTTTTGAAAGCATTGTAGAAGGTACATCACCTGGGGCTCAAAGTCGACGACCCGTTCAGAGGTGTCCACATGGATGCGGGTTGCATTTCCATAAAATTCGCCGTTGTTCCAATATTCAGAGATGGCTGTGTGCTCTGCGCCCCAGAGGCCGTCGGCATTGCGGTTGGGATCTTGAAACGTTTTTGATGTGTCCACCTCTAGTCCAATGTCCATGAGGGAATAACCTTTGACAATTCTGGCATATTCTGCTGAAAAGTCAGTGGGCAAAGATTCCGAGGATTGCGAAAGCTCCGTACTTTGGCTGGAAGAGTTAAGAGCAGAGTTATCCGTAACCGATGTTGGGAGGTTTTCATGGTTGGTGCAAGCACAAAGAATCAATACGAATAAAACTGCGGAAAATAGACAGTAGCGTTTTCTCATAAAAGGCCTCCTTTCAAGATCGACCATGGAGAGTTAATATTGGTAACTATACACCCTATGGATGATAGATCCCTGGTTCATGTAGTCTTGGAGGGTGGGATCGTTATAAAAAGCGGGATCTTTGATATAAATCAGTTCCCCGCTGTATGCATAAGCTACAACGAAATGAGTGTCATTCCCTTTGGCCATACCAATCATTACGGGCCTTTTTTTATTACTGATAGAGTCTGCAACAATTGGCGCTAATTGTGCAGTCGTATACGTTCGGGAGCGATCATGTAAATCTAATGTTAAGCTGCAACGGCTTCCCGCTTGTTCATAATCGAAAGGACAGGCGTAATTGGCGACAATTTTATGTACCTGACCAGGGTTATAATCGAGTCCTCTTAAATAGTTTGCTATCATTGTGAAGCTTGTCCATGTGCAGCCATAAGTTCCTATGGGAACATTCTGCGTTTGCGTGAGGTCGTTGCTATACGATTGGCCGCTTTGCTGCCAGCGTTTTATAGAGATTTCTCCACGAGCTCTTGTGCGAAGTAACCGTTGTCCTCTTGCTGTTGCCACTTGAATTTCTGCCGTACTGGGAGGTAAGGGATCATCATCTAAGGAAATTGGACCTGTTGTCTGACTTGGCGTAGCAGAAACTGGTAGGGAAATCGTAGTTACAAGTAATATGTGTAATAAGAGAAGAGAAAAAATTTAAGTGCGATAGAGCTTCTGCTTTAAATTAGAAATATAAATGATTATAATAATAAAATGTAATATGGATAGCCGCAATGGGACCACCTTCCTATATGGCCTATTTTTAGAATATATAATTAAATTTGAGTTTGTCAATAAAAATTACAGATTTGAAATTACTTAAAACAAAATTTGTAAAGAATATGTGAGAAATATAGATTTGTTTGGTTTAAAAGGATACCTTGATGAAAAGATGCTTGCAATGAGGCCCTTTTTGTGCTATTATATTCTAAGCTAAAAGCGGATTGGGTGAATCGTCCCAATTCAATTTTCGGAGGTGCGCTATGGGCGTTTGGCAAATTGTTTTGGGGGTCGTTTTGGCCTTGTTCTCCGTTGCTATCATCATCGTTGTTTTGTTGCAGGAAGGCCATCAGGCGGGACTCGGAGCAATTACAGGCGGTGCGGATACATTTCTTGCGAAGAATCAGGCTCGTACAGTGGACGCATTTCTTGCCCGGTGGACAAAGGTGATTGCAGTAGGTTTCTTTCTCCTGGTCATTGGCCTGAATGCGCTTGTATTTTTTGCCCCGTAAATCAAAACGTAAAAAGCCCCGCTTTCTAAGCGGGGCTTTTTTCTGCAAAGAATCGGAAAGAAAAGCAATAATTTGTGTAGGAATCGGGAAGAATTTTCGTTGAGAAGTGCCGCAGAAGGCGGAACAGGAGTATTAAGAATGTTGGAAGAAATGAAGGATCAGATTTTAAAATTTGTGCAGAAGATGCCCCAGGCGTTTACTTCGCGTAGTTTAATGAAAAAATTACGGGTCAAGGATGCAAAGCTGTTTTATCAAGCGTTGGATCAGCTGCAACAGCAAGGGCTTGTAAAAATCAATAAAAAACATCGAATTCGCCCAGCTGATCCGTCGGCTCGAAAAAAGCGTTCTAATTCGAAAAGAGGAAAGCAGCCGTTGGGGAGTGCCTTGCGAGAAAAATTGCGCGGTCCCGTTGAAAAAATCGACGGTGTTAAGAAGGCTGTCATTGTCTCTCTGAGCAAGGGGTTTGCTTTTGCCCGCCCGGAGGATGGTGGGGAAGATCTATTCATCCATGCAGACCACTTAAAATCGGCGTTTCTTGGAGATACGGTTGTATTAAATCACCTGGAGCGCAGCGAACGCGGGCTTTCGGCTGACGTGGAACAAATTACGGAAAAGGCGAGCCGCTTACTCACGGGCACACTGGTAGAGGGAGAAAGTGGGCTGGAATTTGCGCCGGATGAAGCGATCCGTTATCATCTTCCCTTGGAAAAAAAGAGCTTGCAGCATCTACGTCCACTGGTCAAGGCGCAAGCAGAAATTCGTCGGATTCCCGGGACGGACCGGCTGACCGCTCGTGTGATGAAAACTTATGGCAGTTCAGACCGCGCAAAGATCTGCGCAGATGCAATTATTGATCAAAACGGAATTCGAACCGAGTTTCCGAAGGAAGTTCTGGCAGAGGCAGAAAAGATTCGAAAAGCCAAGATTACGGATAAGGATCTCAAAGGGCGCTTGGACTTGCGCGGAACAAGCATTTGTACGATTGACGGTGCAGACGCAAAAGATTTGGACGATGCTATTTCTGTCAGCCGCACCCGATTGGGTTACCGCTTAGGCGTGCATATTGCGGATGTATCCCACTATGTAAAAGCTGGCAGTGCAATGGACCGTGAGGCACAGGAGAGAGGAACGTCGGTCTACTTTGCGGATCGCGTCATTCCAATGTTGCCCGAAGCATTGAGCAATGGGGTGTGTTCCCTCAACGCAGGGGAAGATAAGCTCACATTTTCAGCCATCATTGAATTGGACAAACAGGGGACAATTCTTTCCTATCGGTTCCGCAAAAGCGTGATTCAGTCCAAGGTGCGCGGCGTCTACTCCGAAGTCAACCAGCTTTTTGATGGAACAGCCGATAAGGCATTGCGCAAAAAATATTCGCCGGTTATCCGCTCTTTGCACGCGGCAAGGGAACTTGCGGAGGTTCTTAAAGCGCGCGCAAAGCGGAATGGAACGGTAGATTTAGACAGTGTGGAGTCGCGCTTTGTATTGGATGAGAATGGCGTCTGTATCGATGTACAACCCCGTGTGAGTGGGGAGGCAGAGCAGATGATTGAGCAGTTAATGATTACTGCCAACCAAGCTGCTGCCAAGCTGGCAAAGAGTGCAAAGCTTCCCTTTGTGTATCGAATTCACGAACAACCGGATCCAGACCGGGTGGATTCTTTGGCAGAATTGGTAAACGCCTTGGGATTCAATCCTGTAAGTTTACGGCATCGCACAAGCGTCAAAACGGCCGATTTTGCTGCTATCATGGAACAGGCGGAAGGAAAGCCAGCCCAAAAGGTAATTTCCCACCAGCTGCTCCGAACTATGGCGAAGGCACGATATGATACACAACCGATTGGTCATTTTGGGCTGGCCCTCGAGGACTATTGCCACTTCACGTCACCGATTCGACGCTATCCGGATACTGCGATTCATCGGATCCTATCGGCATACCTGGCAAAGGACAAGGAAATTGCAGCGCACTATACAGAGTTTTCGCGTGAGGCTGCATCGAATTCATCTAAATGCGAAATCCGGGCGATGGCGGCAGAAAGAAGCGCAGAAGACTGCTATATGGCGGAATATATGCGGCAACATCTTGGAGAGGAAGAAACCGGCGTAATCAGCGGGGTGACCATGCGCGGAGTTTTTGTCGAATTGCCCAACACGGTAGAGGGATTTGTCCCGATTACTTCCTTTGAAGGAGCAAACTTTACGTTTGATGGGATGATTACACAATATGATGAAACCACAGGCCGGAAGCTGACCATCGGCCAAACTTTAAGAGTAAAAGCAGTTGCAGCAGATGTAGCAACCGGCCGGATAGACTTCATTCCTGTAGAAAATACTGCGGTTAGCGCCAATTAGGCGTATTTGCCCAAGGTTCCTTTTTTAGAAGGATACTTGGGCTTTTTGTTTGTGGTTTTTCTAGAATCTGGTATAAAGCGTGGAATAAATGCCCACCATATTGACATAAAAATAAAAATACACGCGGAGAATTCATGTAAGGGTATCTGTCGTAGTTTGACCCTCACAGAATAGATGCGGATGGAAAGTGGTGTGCATATGGAATCGGTGTTAAAACTGATACAACGTGTAGACAGCCGGGAGACCGATAAAAAACAGGATCAGGAGAAGCGGCAGCTCCTGGAAGAAATTCGGGAGGTGGCGCGCCTTATGGCCTGTAACGACCTTTGGTTTGAGTTGGAATGCAATGAAGACCTGATCGAAGCATGCATTTATCAACGTGAGGCATTGCAGGCACGGTATCGCTATCTATTGGCGACTGCACGGCGCAAAGGAATCAGCTGTGCGCCGTTCCAACCAAAGAGGGCAGAGGGATAAGTCCATCGCTTGGGCTTGTCCCTTCCCTTGTTTTACAGGTGTTTTCCAGAGACATCCGATGAATTTGTATAAGGGGAGAGCCGCTTATACAGTGGTCTATACGATGGGATTGTCTACAGGCATCTCCGCGGAAGAAAACAGATGGTGAAGAACCGCATATGGAAAGGGGAATGGGAAAATGAACAGTTGGAACATGCTTTTGATCGGATTGGGAATCTTTGTGCTCTTGGTCCTTTTGCAAGCAATTGTACGGGCGGCACATCCGGTACAGCGTGCAGTTGGCGGAATTGCAATAGGTCTTTGTGCGCTGGTGGTGGTCAATTTAACGGGTGTTTTCACAGGGGTATCCATTCCGTTGAGTCCACTTGCAATTGGAGTATCAGGAGTAGCGGGGATTCCTGGGGTAACACTTTTGCTCCTGCTCAATTTAATCCTTGTATAGATTGCGCCTTTGCTCCAAAGAGGTTTTAAAGGAGGTCAAATAAAAAGAGATTGACTGGATTTTGAAGGATAGATATGATACAATCGAAAAAAGAAATACATGGGAGGTTGCATATGAAGGAGTTTCTTTTGGAGGCGTGTGTAGATAGTCTTGCGTCTGCTGAAGCGGCTAAACAGGGCGGAGCAGACCGCTTAGAACTCTGTACAGGCCTGGTCATTGGAGGACTGACACCAGGGTTGTCTTTTTTTCGTCAGGTCAAGAAGCGTACAGGTTTGCGAGTACATGTACTGATTCGACCGCGTTTCGGAGATTTTTGTTATTCTGCGGATGAGTTTGAAGGAATGAAAGAGGATATTCAAGCCTTCGTACAGGCAGGTGCAGATGGAATTGTCACAGGCTTTTTGCGTCCGGATGGCCATTTGGATTTCGAACGGATGAGACAGGTGCGCGAACTTTGTGGAACTTGTCATTTTACATTGCATCGTGCCTTTGATGTTTGCGTCGAGCCATTTCGCGCTCTGAGAGAGGCCAAAGAAATTGGTGTGGACACCATCCTAACTTCTGGGCAAAAGGACAGCGCTCTCGACGGCGCAGATCTTCTGCACGATCTGGTACAGGCTGCTGAGGGAAAAGTGGATATTCTTGTTGGAAGCGGGGTTCAAGCCAAAAATCTTGCGGAACTGGCTTCACGGACAGGAGCCAAAAGTTTTCACCTTTCGGCTAAAAAAGAGAAAGACAGTGCCATGGCCTATCGGAAAACCGATGTGCACATGGGACTGCCCATGATGAGTGAATATACGATTTTTGAAACAGATGCACAGGAGATCGCCGCTGCACGGCGTATCCTTGAGCAGTTGAGTGGGAATCAGCTTTAACCTTTCATTTCCTTCAAAAGGTCGGAAACCATATCGCGATTATTTGTGACAAGCGCCAGCATCATCCGGTACACATTCTGTGGAGCACGATGAAAATTGCGCTTCACCATACGCGCCTGAAAGAGGTCTGGAACATAGAGGGAAAAGCTCATCAGCTCCATGTCGCCGCCAGAAACATGACAGGTTACATTATATCCACGTTCAGTCCGATTGATCTCTACTTTGTTTTCACGTTCTCGTTTGGCAGCTGCCAGCAGATTCACAGCCGCAGACACTGCGCGTTCACGTACCGAGAGGGGAACGGCTGCATCGAGCTGTTTGGCAATCATACGAGCCTGCCGTGTAGCAGAGAGCAGATCGGGGTGCTCGGCATCAGCCGTGATATTCCCCTTATCGAGGAGTTCTGCCAAAGCGTCCGTCACTTCAAAATAATTGGCCAGCCCATTGTCCTGCATAATTCCAATGATGTCTTGCCGGGAAAGAGGGGCATCTACACTGGAGAGCAGATAACAGATCAATATACGAATCTGATTTTTGGTGCGGAGTCCCCCCGGCTCCACGCCTCCGGTAAAAGCATCATAGTCCATGAGAAACCCTCCTCTTTTATCCTAGCAAGGTACACACAGCCGTTCTGTACGCACAAATGTTGCGAGAGGAATTATCACACAAAAGGCGTTACAAAAAAGTCAAAGCGACTCATCCCGCCTGGATGATTTTGCTTTGACTTTTACAATTCCTCTTTTAGTTTAACATATGGCACGGCACCTTGCAAGACGAAAGAGCGGGTTTTATTTTTTCAGACCACAGATGTCGTTTGCGCTCTGAAGAATCTGTTCCTGTTCTTCTGGTGAAGCAGAACGGAAAACTCCGACTAACATCCGTTCGTCGGCCGATAGATCGTAAATATATTTGATATGATCAAAACTATCCCCTCTGCTGGAATCACGCAGCTGTCCTGCCTCTGATTCATCCATCAACAGTTCCATCAAAGAGACGTTATAGATTTTTGCCAGCAGCTTTAAAACAGAAATAGAAGGCGTCGTTTTGCCGGTTTCATAGTAAGTATAGGTGGAACGAGAACAATTTAGAATTTTCGCGATTTCCATCTGTTTAAAACCATTGTTTTCCCGCAAAGTGCGCAGCTTCTCGCAAAGCTTTTTGTTCGTCAAGGCCTATTCCCATCTTTCTTATAAATTCTGAATCTATATGCTATATTATAATATAACTGTTTGATTTTCGGATAAATATGTCAATAATCTTCACTGAATATAGAGATAATAGAGGTAGTATTCGCGGATTTTAAAGAAACTTGATGGGATGGACAAATATTTTTTGTAAAACTCTTGACGTTTCATTGAAAATTTTGTATACTATCAAAGTCAGCGATGCTGTATGGTTCTTTATATCGGTAGCTGATTAATGGTTTATTCCTTTGGAAGATTGGTCATCCAGAGGGAGTGTTATAGGAGTTTTATGCTGGTGTGGCTCAGTCGGTAGAGCAGCTGATTCGTAATCAGCAGGTCAGCGGTTCAAGTCCGCTCACCAGCTCCAAAAGAGTCGAGATCATTTGATTTCGGCTCTTTTTGTTTTTACTGAATTGTTATTCTACGTTGGAACTGTTTTGCCCGAAATTCCCCGGCAAAGAGATGGTTTTGTAACGCGACGATGTAGATTCTTGGCCGCTCATAGGTGTAAGATGGAAAATCGTTCTTTACCATCATATAGGGTTCCCTTAGAATACAGAAGGTTAATATGGTTTTAGTTTTTCAGAAGAAGTGAATCATTAAATAAAGGGTAAAACACCCCATAATAGCCGTTTGTTCTGCTATTATGGGGTGTTTTTTGCAATAAATTTTGAATAAAAACAATAGACTGAGTGCGAAAGAGCGTTAAAGGAATCAGAAAATGGAGTTGCCGATTCCACACTTTTAGAGATATTCGACGGATAGTTCGATTTACTCAGGTTGATTTTCTGTATATGTTCGTTGAACTAGCATAAGGGTATAGGCAGAAGCCGGCTAGGATATAAGTACAGAAAGCGCCAAGAACGAGAGTAGACCATAGAATGCCAAAATTTTGTAGCAAGATCACCCCTATGACTCTGTATCCCTGTCCCATTGTAATTCTTTCGGCGGATACAAGGTTTATTACTATGTAATGTGGAGCTATGCCATATGAATCCGTGTATCGGTTTACCGGGAAGTATTGCAGTTATCAACAATATCTGACCGATACACATCAGAAGGGGTAGAGAGATCAAGAAGTGCAAGCCGCCCACAAAGGGATTAAGAGTAATAGGTGGAAGAAGTGCCAAAAGGGATGGATGGAGGGTTGGAAAGTTATAGATACAGATATATTAGGAGTTTTTTATATTCTTTAATAATCCGGTCGGCCAATGGTTTGAGTCCGCTCACTAGCTTCAAATGGACCACATAGTTAAACTTTTGTGAAATCATATGACACGTTGTTTTTGTTTATCTTTCGTGCTATTGTAAAAAATTCGCTGTCTTGTTTATTCTTGGAAGGAAAACGGTATCATGATTTTACATGTTCGAGAGAGGAATATAGCTAAAATAACTAAAAAGTTGTGGAGAAGAAAAACAAAAAAATTACTAGACCTAAAAAATATACCAGTACAGTAAAAAATAAACACAAAAAAAGTACAAGAAGTTCAAAAAATAGTATTATATATTCTGGACGCATTTTCATTACAATGTATAAAAGAAAGATAGATAAACAACGAGAAAATATAAAAATTGAAAGGTTCTTTGATGCATCGTAACAATAGCGGAAAATATGAACCAATTGATCGCTGTTTAGTCTATTTATATATAAAAAGAACGGGGGGAAAGGATAGAAAGAAGATTACGCGATGAAGAAGAATGAACAGAGGAACAAATATTTTGAAGACATTTGTCCGGTTCGAGGAAACATTTTGGTAAAGGAGAAACATGATGAAGGAAAGAAAAGGCGTATTTTGGCGCTCTAAGCTGCAAAGGATCTTGGCTTCGACGCTGGCGGTATGTATGGTAGCAACCAGTATACCGGTGGCATCGGCCATAGCGACTTCGGACGATACACAAGTAGAGTCCGCGCAGGAAACCATTTATGTGAATTCTTATAGTGGGAATGAACGGTCGATTGATTTTAACGACCATTGGCGTTTTTATCTGGGGGATGCCAGTGGTGCGGAAAATGTCATATTTAACGATTCCTCTTGGAGTGATGTTACATTACCGCATGACTATAGCATTGACCAGGGGTTTACACATGCGGCTCCTGCGGAACAGGAGAGCGGATATGTGTTGGGCGGTACCGGATGGTATCGTAAAAGCTTTATTCTGTCGAAGGATATGCAGGGAAAGACGATCAGCCTGGATTTTGACGGCATTTATATGAATGCGACTATCTGGGTGAACGGGCAGAAGCTTGGTGAACACCACTATGGTTATACTCCATTTTCGTTTGTCCTTCCCAATGATATATTGAACTTTGGCGGCGAAGAAAATGTGGTTGCAGTCAAGGTGGACCATCAATTGCCTTCCAGCCGCTGGTATTCCGGAAGTGGTATTTACCGCAACGTATATATGACGGTAACTGATCCCGTACATATTGCTTACCATGGCAATTATGTGACAACGCCGAAGATTGCCGATGAGTATGCTTCTGGTGTGGGAACCGTCCATGTGGAGACCACAGTGGAGAATGATCGCACAGAAGCAGCAAAGGTTTCCATTCAGAATACGGTTTACCGCTATAACGAAGACAATTCAGCGGTCGAAGAAATCGCGGTTGTGACGAGCGAACCGACAGAGGGGACAGATATTGCCGCAGGTGAGAGCAAGACGATCGAATCAGACGTTATAGTGGATGCTCCTGCGCTCTGGTCCACAGACGATCCGAATTTATATCGTGTTCGTACGGATGTATTGGTAGCAGGAGAAGTGGTGGACAGTATTACATCCGATTTTGGTTTCCGTTGGTTTAAGTTTACGAGTGACGGCTTCTGGTTGAATGGTGAAAAAATGCGTATGCACGGCGTATGTCTCCACCACGACCAGGGCTCTTTGGGCTCAGAGGCTTGGTATGCTTCCATGGAACGCCAGATTGAACTGATGAAAGACATGGGCGTCAATGCCTACCGAACTTCACATAACCCTGTGTCCGACGAGATGATCGACATCTGCAATAAAAAGGGCATGCTGGTAATGGAAGAAGCGTATGATGGTTGGAAGGCCTATAAGGACGGCAATAACCATGATATGGGTGAATGGTTTGATGTACAGGTTGGGGAAGACAATCAGATTGTTTACGGCGAACCAGACATGACATGGGCTGAGTTTGACCTCAAGGCCATGATTCGTCGGGATCGCAATGCTCCGAGTGTGTTCAGTTGGAGCATTGGCAATGAAATCTTCCAGCTGATTACGGGTTCGACCTCCGACTATACACAGCGCGCGCAGGACCTGGTAGACTGGGGTGCGGAAATCGACAACAGCCGTGTGTTTGCTTATGGATGCAACCAGAACACAAGCAGTGCCAGCGACGGTGTAGCCAGAGTACTGTATAACCATCAGGATGACTATGGCAATCGTGGATTGTCAGGTTACAATTATAGCAATAACTTCTCGAATGGCCACAGTAAGGGGTATAATGTCTTTTCAGCAGAGACAGCCTCTGCGGTAAACAGCCGCGGCGTGTACGACCGCAAGACGACCCGGCAGGATCTCAACGATGACAAACGCCTGACCTCTTATGACAAGAGTGCAGTCAGCTGGGGCGCTACCGCTAGCAACGCCATGTGGAAGATGACATGGGCCCCTTACCTTTTTGGCGAGTTTGTATGGACGGGTATCGATTATCTCGGTGAACCCACCCCGTGGAACTGGACCGGACCTGGTGCGAATGGCCAGTCCAAGAACTCTTATTTTGGTATTGTGGATACGGCAGGTTTCCCCAAGGATACATATTACCTCTATCGCAGCCAGTGGAATGACAACGAAAATACGCTGCATCTGCTGCCCACTTGGGACGAAGAGGATGTTATTAAGGATAACCAGGGCCGCGTGGAAGTGGTTGTATACAGCAACGCTCCGTACATTGAGTTAGAACTCAACGGAGAGGTGGTTGGCACGGCAACGGCAACGGTTCGTAAGATGGAAGAAAACGATGTTTATATCACTTATGATGCGGGAACGGGCGCATTTTCTAAGGGGAACGATGCGAGTTCGCAGTATGCAACCTTCTGGGTCCCCTATGAAGAGGGAACATTGGAAGTAAAGGGATATGATTCTCCCGAAAAAACCGAGCAGATTACAGAGTTTGAAGGCCGCAATCAGGTTTCCACTACAAAGGGAGCAACGCAATTAAGCGCCTATGTGGATAGTCCCTCGATCAAGGCAGATGGAAAGGACTTGAGCTTTGTCACTATTGATGTAACCGATGCGGATGGTCATTTGGTCAATTCGGCAGAACCGGAAATTACGGTCACTGTAGAAGGCGATGGTAAGCTGATGTCTTTGGACAACGGTGTACACGACGACTGGACCAATTATTCCGATCCTACTCGGAAAGCTGGCCGCGGGAAACTTTTGGCGATTGTGCAGTCCACCGAAGAAGGCGGCTCTTTTACCGTGACGGCCAGCAGCAGAGGTTTGCAATCCAGCAGTGTGACCGTGACAACCGAACCGGTTGCAGAGGAAGAGCCAGAGGCAGGCGCAATTTCTAGCTATGTGATGTCACGCAATCTCTATGTAAAGGTTGGCAATATGCCGAAACTTCCTGAGACGGCGACAGTCAACTATGCAGATGGCAAAACAGAAGAAAAGTCCATTGTCTGGGATACAATTCCAGAGGAAAACATCGAGACAGATGGTTCTTTCTCTGTCGTGGGCAAGTTGGATGGTATTTCGGTTACGGTCAATGTGACCATGATTAGCGAAGCAGCGGCTTTGCTCAATTATTCTGCGGCAGTTTCTAAGGGTTCTGATCCAAACCTTCCGGCCACACGCCCTGCCATTTTAGCAGATGGTACCATCTTAAATGCGGAATTCCCAGTGGATTGGGAGATCGATGGAATTGATTTCAGTACGGAAGGCCTCAAGAAGATAACTGGTACAGCAAATGTCTTTGGAAAACCACTCACTGTGACCGCAAATGTGCGCATTGCAGCAGGGGAAGATATCTTGACGGAGAACATGACCCCCGTTGCCCCGAAGAGCTTTGTCAATGGGGAACCGTCCAATGGTGCGCTTGATCCGGTAAGCGACGGAAAGAAAACGGCCGACAGTGCCGGCTGGACAGGAACCGGTAGCATCTATTTTGAGTATGCAACAGCGGTTAACTTTAAACAAGCAAAACTGTATTTGAAGGATACAGCTCCTACATCGGACACCATGCGTCTCTATCGGTCCGGTGACGAAGGCGCGACTTGGCAGCCTATCGAAAATGGCCTGGAGGTCAGCAATGCCCGTGAGGATGGAGTGACCATCCGCACATACGACTTTGATATGACTCCTGGTACGGCGTTCAAACTGGAATTCGATGAGCAGGTTACCCTTTTGGAAGTCGAATTGATGAACAGTGTACCGGATTTTCCGGTCGGTTCTGAGGCGGCGCTTGATTTCCTGCAAGTGGGAGGATATATTGCCAGCTCTTCCGCATTGGAAAACGGTTTGTTTGAAGTCATTGACACGGATTTGAATGCGGACGATGTTACGGCGCAGGGGAAAGACAACGCCAGTGTGACGGTTTTGCCGAAGAATGATGAGAATATCATCCGTATTCTATTGGAATCTGAAGATCATGCAGAGCGCAACGTTTTTGATGTTGTGCTCGGGGAAGATGGTTCTGCCTCCGACGATCCCGACGATGCGACCAGTGATTATCCGTATCAGGATATGATTCTGACGGCGCCGAGCGTAGAAAAAGGCGGTTCCGCAGCAAATGCAAATGACGGCGACAGCAATACCATTTGGCATACGAACTGGGGCGGCGGTGTTGGTCCGGCCGACTTGACAAATGATCCGGAGAACCGTTATCTCCAAATTGAACTGCCAACCGCAGTAAAAATCAATGGTATGCGTTACCTACCGAGAAATAAAGATCAAAATGGTATTGTCACTTCCTACAGCATACAAGTGAGTATGGATGGGGACGAATGGACGGAAGTAGCAACAGGTGATTGGAGCACTTCAGTGGAGTGGAAACTGGCTCAGTTTGCACCAGTAGAGGCAAAGTATATCCGGCTGTATGGTGTAAAAACCGCGACAAACGAAGGAAAGCCGCAAAAATATATGTCCGCTGCAGAAGTACGTGTGCGTTGTGCAACGACAAGCCTCTATGCTGGAAATACGTCTATTGCACTGGATGCAGAAAGTTTCGACTATACAAGTAACCCGATTACCCCTGAACCAGTTGTAGTCTATGATAACGGTACAGAAAGTATCACGTTGACCAAGGACGTCGATTACACGGTTTCCTATCGGAACAATACGGAACCGGGTACGGCAACCGTGCGGGTTACTGGCAAAGGGAATTATTCCGGTATTGTTGAAAAGACCTTTACAATCCGTCCGGTGGATGTAGTAATTGAAGATTACGAAGAGGTAGAAGTTACGACAGGCGTAGGCGAGTATCCGCAATTGCCAGGCACGGTTCTGGCATATACAAATATTGGCCAGACCCTGATGGAGGTTCATTGGGATAGCATCAGCAATGAGCTTTTGGATGGACTTGGTACATTTAAGGTATATGGTACAATTGCAGCGGACGACAACCACCGTATTGTTGCAACCGTGACGGTCAGCGGTGTTGTGGGTGTGGAAAGTGTCAGCTCTGTCACAACGATTGGCAAGGTGCCGAATCTTCCAGAGAAAATTCTGGTATATTATAGCAACGGGGATGTTGCCCGGAGAGATGTAGAATGGACTCTGGACCATGTAAGCTTTGATGGCGAAGTGGGGGATATTGTTCCAGTCGCCGGCATGGTGGGAACCACAGAGACCCTGGCGAACGTTCGCTTAGTAGAGGAAGGTTCGGTGGATAACACAACCGAAATCCAAAAGAATTTGGCTTTGAATCCGGATGCCTTTAATCAGACGCAGATGACGGATCAATGGCCGGTTGTCCGTGCGCATGCCAGCACAAAGGGGATGTATGTCACCCGCGTGGTCGATGGAAAACGCGGAGAAGACCATGGTGAGATCTGGACCAGCAGCACCAGCAGCATGCGGAAGGATTTCTATGCAATCACTGTTGGCTTTGGCGAAGGAGATAAAACAGGTAAACTTCAAACGATCAGCAAGGCGGTCCTTGATTTTGCTATCCCAGATGGCAGCGCTTTGCCAGAAGGATACAAAGTTCAGTACTATTCCGGAAACGGCGGTATGTTTGATGCGTCCAGATTCTTTGGAACTGGTGATATTGAGCATGTCGGAAACACACAGAACTGGAACAACACCAACCCAATCAATATTGACGACAATTGGACGGATGTAGTCCTATTGGATGAAGAGTATCCCGTTCCGACCGAAGAAAATCCAACCGTGTCCGTGCAGTTTGAACCGGTGAAAACCTCGGCAATCCGCGTTGTGTTTACTCCGGCTGCGGGCAAGCAGGTAAGTCTGTACGAATTGGAATTCTATTATATGCCGGATATTATGAGCGATCGAGTGACGGATGTTTCCATCCAGTGTGGTGGAACGCCGGTCACGTTTGACGATGAGAAAACAGCGGTTGTTCATTTGGAGAGCGGAGAAGGCTTGCCGGAAATTCTCGCCACAGCTGGTGAAAATGCATCGGTTACCGTGGTCCACGCCACCGATGTTAACGGAACAGCACGCGTAATGATCACTCCTGAAAATGGCAATATAGCCAAGCAGGAAGTATATACCATTCAATTCCAGTCCGAGGGTGGCGCAAGTGCAGGCGCGTATTTTGTTTCTTCCCAGAATCCAAATATCCTTGTAAAGCCCGCTAGGACCGATGAAGGTATGACCGTCACAGTGGAGCCGAAACCGGGCTATACCATCCAGGAAGACAGCTTAAAGGTACTCAAGAGTGCTGATTTGACCGATGCTGGCGTAGAGATGGCGGCTGGCCAAGTTGCCGGAACCTATACTTTCTTGATGCCAGAATTTGACGTTACGGTCACAGGTGAAACGGTTAAGGGCGGCGAGCAGTCATTGACGGTCACCTACAACTCCAAGGATGTCACCTTGAAAGTAAATGGAGAGCCACAGAATCTGGCGGATCTGGTCGGCAAATATGTAGCGGAAGACCTTGAAAGCGGAACAGCGGTAGAGTTGACCTTCGAACCGCGGATCGATGGCCGTGCATTCCGTTCCGTAACCGTTGATGGAAAAGAACCAAAGCTCATCGAAGGCAATACCTACACGCACTTAGTAGAAATGGAAGACCATGCTGTGCAAATGGACTTCGTATTTGAGTTGATAGACAAATCCATTTTACGTCAGATTTACGATTATGCCACGATTTATGTGGAGGATGGAACCGTTGACGGACTGATCAGCAGTGTGAAGGATGCCTTCATGGAGGCGTACAGGACCGCAGAAGACGTGTTGAATGATCCAGCTGCTTCCCAGAACGATATTGACCGCGCGTGGTCCAAGCTTCTGGACGCGTTACACTATCTGGAGTTTAAGCCTGGTGATAAGAGCGGGTTGGAAAACCTGTATGAGATCCTGAAAAACCTGGAAGAGGACCACTACACCAGTACGGGATGGGATGCATTTCAAGAGGCGCTTGATCGGGCAGAAGAAGTCCTGGCAGATGATGAGGCGCTTGCAGGGGATATCACAAGTGCATATGATGATCTTTTGAACGCATTTGAACATTTGGAGCCCACGGCAGATCGCTCCGCGTTGGATGCAGCGCTTGAAAAGGCGCAGACCGTAGCAGACGAAATCCAAGAAGGAAAGTATCTGCCGGATGGCCAGAAAGATTTCCAGGATGCATGGAGAGCGGCATTGGACATCGGCCGAGATGCAAGTCAGGAAGAAGTCGATACAGCAACCGAAGCTTTGGTGAAGGCAATGGCCGCTCTGCGAAAAATTCCCAGCAGAGACGAGTTGAATGCATATATCCAAGAGGTGGAGCAGATCGATTTGGATGGTTATACGGATCGCAGTGTGGCAGCCTTTAAGGCAGCTTTGAATATTGCGAAGGCTGCGGCAGACGATATGGATGCAGATGGCCAAGTATTGGCAACCGCATTCTATGGACTAAAGGATGCAGTCAATGGACTTGAGAAGGTGGAGAATCCTGCACCGGGTCCAAAGCCGAATACCAACAAAGGGAATAGTAACCGCACAACGATAGCGGACAACACATATGGGACTTCTGGCGTCGTTTCTGCAGCCCAAGCGATTTCTACGCAGGAAGCATATGTAATCAGTGACACGACAGTCAATTTCGTATTAAAGCATGGTCAGGCATATTGCTTTAAGATGAAGGTTGTAAACAGCAGTGTGGTTCCAAACTTTACAGTGGGCAACGGCAGTGTACTCAAGACACAGTTTGTCGCAAAGGTTGGCAATGACTACTATTATAGGGTTTATGCCATTGGTACACCAGGGCAGAGTACAGGTGTATATACGACGCTGCCGGGCCAGAATGCGCAGAAGCATTGTACTGTAACGATTGCTTAAATAAGCAGTAGCTTTTAAAAGGCCGCTGTAGTGGAGAAAAAAGGTGGACAGCTTCCAAATGGGAGCTGTCCACCTTTTTTGTCTTTAGGTTTAAGAAAACCCCTGGTTCTACCAGGGGCAAATTAAAAAGCCTTGGCAAATAAAACCTTCATGCTGCAATCGAGCTGGTTTGACAACCGCATCGCAAAAGAGCAAGGAGGTTTTACACAAGTGAAAAATGAAAGAAAACACACGGCGCGCTCTAGCGATCGGAGTGAGTATCATTTGGTGTTTGTGCCGAAATATCGCAGGAAAGAGATCGATAAGGCAGTGCGCAGAGACATTATCGAGATCATCAAAAAACTGTGTAAGGAGATGAAAGTCGAGATTATCGAGGGCGGGGCATGCCCGGATCACATTCATCTTCTAGTGAGTATTCCGCCGTACATGGGTATAGCGCAGTTCGTGGGGCCGCTCGAGAGCAAAAGAGCGCTGATGATCTTCGATAGGCACGCAAATCGGAAGTATAAATATGGGAGTAGGAACTTCTGGTACAGGGGATATGTCGTGGATACGGTAGGAAAGAATGCAAAAATAATTCAGGAGTATATCCAAAACCAGTTGGTGGAAGATCTTGCAAGCGGCCAGATTTCCCTTAAGGAGTACATGGATCTGTTCACGGGCAGCAAGAGAAAGTAAGACAAAAGAAAACAGCCGCTGTAAGCGGCTGCCTGTAGTAGTGATGCGATGGTAAACCCTCTGTGCCCTTTCCAGAGGTCAGCAAGTGCTGACCCCTCTGGGGTCTGAGCAAACCACTCGTTTACGAGTGGTTTTGGTTTGATGATTTACGTTTTCCAGAAAAATCGGCCATTTTAAAGTCCTTCGTCGCTCTCACATATCTTGTAACCATCTTTTGTACGTGGTATAGTCATAATCATCCCAGAAAAAGGTTAGGAGAAAAGGAGTGGCGAAATGAGATTGGAACGTGTAACCGATATTGGACACAAAATGTTCGAAGAAGCATTACAGGTATACCGCATCAGTTTTCCATTTCACGAACAGAGGGAGATCCATTCACAGATAAACATCATACAAGATGACGAGTATCATTTTGATCTGATTTACGATGAGGGACTCTTCGTCGGGTTGCTTTTGTTCTGGAAGACAGAGGACTTTATTTATATAGAGCATTTCTGCATTTTACCCGAAATGCGCAATAAACAGTATGGACGTAAAGCTTTGGAGCTTTTGGGACGGCAAGGAAAAACAATGATCTTAGAAATAGATCCGCCAGTGGATGCCATTTCCTGCCGTAGAAAAGAATTTTACGAGCGGAGTGGTTTTGTAGAAACCCCCTATCTTCATGTCCATCCCCCTTATCACAGAGGGAATACCGGGCATAGTCTGGTCCTTATGTCCTATCCCCAAAAAATCGCTCAGGAAGGATACGGTTTATTCCGCCGTTATTTAGAGCGCCGTGTAATGGCAGATGCCTACATCTAATCTTATAGTTTGCCGGATAACCACTCGCCAATGGAACATGGGAGTCTCCCAGCCATTCTGATAGGGAAGCGCGATACATTTGACTGAATGGATGTACCGCAAAAGCCCACCGAAACAGTGGGCTTTTGTAAAAAGGTTCTTCTCTCAGATAGCATCTAAGACGACGTCGAATAAATGAATCGGGTCTAACTGACACCTTGTGCAGCGCTGTGCAAGTGCCGTTACAAAAGATAGACAGGGGGAGACGTCAGAAATAAAGTTGACTTGCTCCCATTCAAGGTCGATAATTTGTAAAGCGATAATTCCAAAGGACTGATAACACCCTATGTAGGGAGAAAAGAGCGTTTCTTTAAAGGGAATGTATTGAACCACGATTGCTGATACCCTCCCTGCCAACTTTTATGTTCCAATCAAAAAAGAAGGCAGGCCGAAGGAATATCTCCGTACTTAAGGATCGTTCTCCTTTTCTGATTTTTGAAAATGTATGCGAGAAAGTTGGTACGATGTTAGTAGCATAGTGTTGTGTTTGTTCAGAATGATCGTTACAAGTATCATGGAGAGCGTTTTCAAAGTGTGTTAAAATTGACATAATATTCCTCCTCGAAAAAAGGATATTCGAATGATTTGTACTCAGCTACGAATAATCGTTCATGTTGTGGAATATATCAAAATTAGCGATAATTTTTGTTTGTTTTAATGATTAATTGAGAAGAAGAACTCGGTGAGTTGGAAACGGTTCAGATTCTTAAATAGAAGGACTGAGAAAGTACCAGCCTAATAAGACAAATAGAGGGGATCTTTTTGTGAACCGATTCAGTTTGTAAGGACAGCATAAAAAGAAGTATGATTGTAGGAAATAAAATCGAGTTACGAACGGACGCCACCGCAGTTCCAGCGGTATCCGTTCTGTTTTAGTATGGGTACGCTGATGGTTGTAAAAGAATATGTAGCCATCAAAGAACCAGCTGGCGTCTTTAAAGGTAGGAATCTTCGAGCGGTAAATGCACTCCGTTTTAAGGATAGAGAAAAATTTTTAGCGCGAGCATTGTCATAGGGGGTTACCTCGTTTTGACCGAGATGGCGTAACGCTGTATTCTTCAATCGGCTTGAAGTATGCTTGAAAAGTATACTTCAAGTTTCGGCCGCTGTGGAGTTGCAGCTCTACAGTGCTTTTCTCTATTTTTAGCAGTCCGTATGGTGTTCAGGACAAGATCGATCGTTTACCTGAAAGTTCAGCTCTTTGGGCACTGGCGCCTAAGCAGCGCGACAGGTTCTCTCGGTTCCTTCCAATTTTTGAACCTATTATTTGCAAGCGTAGTTTTTTCTAGAGAAGTGGTACAGAAAACAGGGATGGCTGTATTTTTCTACAGCCATCCCTGTTTTTTGATACTCTTATTTCGCCGCACAAAAGTTAGCGCGGCATATGTAGCCTTACGAGACTGAAAAAGCTTTGGGGTAATCCAAATAAAAGCAATCCCGGCAGTCCGGGGGATTCTCCCCAACGACTGCCGGGATTGCTTTGTGTGAAATTGAGAGATCTATATACACTCTTTTAAGAATAAATACCATGAGAAGGTGTAAAACGGCGATCCGTTGTGGGAACTCTCCGAAAATAAACGGAAAGGCCCCATTTTGGAAGAAAAATGCAACCAAGCAAAAAAGATCTCCCCGCGATGTAACATTTCGTAAGTAATAAAAAAGGGCGCGCAATCCTCTGCACGCCCCTCATAATGACCTGAAAGATTCTCCCATGAAAGGGATTGCCTCTTCGGTGCCGTTTTCCGATCGATTATATCAATGGAACACGGCTTTTCGGAGTTTTGTCGGATACCAGTCCTTTTTGCCTGAGAGTTTCCGGCACAGCCCCTTCGGCGTCGCATACAGTATGCGATCTCTCCTGGTATCTTCATCCATTTTATACACTTTATAAATTTAGTATAGTAAATTTTTCTAGGGAAGTCAAGCTTTTTTGTAAAACGTTTTTATAATAACGCCGGGCCAATTCGAACAGAAAGAACGGGGACATAATCACATACTTTTATGCCATATATTTTGATGCACCTTATATTATGTACCTTATCATTCGATATCTCGCTCCTTCGAAAAATATACGGAATAGAAATCCTCTCTCCTGTGCTCTGGACGCCCTCATGATTTGGAAAACACTGTAGAGGGAGGAACGAATGGGGCGGACTATTCTCAGATAATATGTTCCTAGATGATGGGGAGATTGCGTTTTGAGGGGGGGGAAACGTTTATAGTTTCAGGAGACATAATCGCTGAAAGAAGGAATGTAGGGCCCAGTTTTACCGTTGGAAACGATTGTACACGAGAGATTTTATTCCATAAAATATTTTCAAAGGAATTTTTGTTCCAATGCCCGTCCTATTCAAAAGGAAAAGAGGAAACCAGAACAAGAACGTCCGGTTCCCTCTGCTCCTTCTCCACATTTAAAGGCTCTGTACAAAGTCTTTGATGTCGCCCAGCTCCTCCAGAAGAGGGGCACCAATGACCTTTGAAAGCGCCTGGTTTAACTCCGAATACTCATTTCCAGTGATCTCAATTTGGTCATACTGATGTTCCCGCAGAAGATCCATGCGACGATCCAGTTCGGCGATAATTTCCTTTTTGATATCTTTTGCCATGGAAACACTTCCTTTTGTTCAATATAGGTACATGCGCATCTGCGCTGTACAAAACATATGGGAGTAGTGTCCCCGGGTGGATCGCGCTTATGCGTCTTATTTGCTCATCTCCTTCGACTTTTCTGTACAGACATGGACTGCTTGGATGACAGCAGCGCGCATACCGTTTTGCTCTAAGCTGGCAACCGCTTCGATTGTAGTGCCTCCGGGGGAACAGACCATATCCTTCAGAGCTCCTGGATGCATACCGGTTTCCAACACCATACGCGCAGAACCTAAGACTGCCTGTGCAGCAAATGTATATGCCTGCTGACGCGGCATCCCCTGTAGTACAGCGCCATCGGCCAATGCTTCAATGAACATATAGACGTATGCTGGGGAAGAACCGCTGACGCCGGCCACAACATCCATCATGCTTTCTCCAACAAATTCCGCCTTACCAAAGCTCTCAAAAATTTCTTGAATGTCTTTTTTTTCCTCTTCCGTTACAAAACTGTTGGCGCATAGCGCCGCCATCCCCTCTCCAACTAAAGCGGGCGTGTTGGGCATGGCGCGTACAATTTTGATATTGCGGCCGAAACGCGCTTCGTTGACAGCGATCGTCTGTCCAGCGGCGATCATGACAATTATAACGTCCTCTTTGACGGTATCCCGAATTTCCTCGATTACATCTGCGTATAAATAGGGTTTAACCGAGAGTACGATAATATCACATTTTTTTGCAGGAATCAGATTGTCCTGTGTGATGCAAATCCCGTATTCCTCCTGCACATGGGTTAAATTCTGTTCACTGGGGTCTGCTGCATATACCTGTTCTGGCGAGACTAATCCGGACCGTACGATTCCTCCGATCATCGCTTGTCCCATGTTGCCACAGCCAATAAACCCGATCTTTTTATTCATAGTAATGACTCGCTCCTTTTTCAGACGCCATGTCCCATTTGGACAAGGTGTTTTTCTTTTATTTTACAGCGTGGGGCAAAGAATGACAAGGCGAGCGATTGGAATGCAGAAAATAGGCATGCGAAAATTTTTGCTGCATACAATGGAATGGCGGGTGGATAGACCGGATTTTTCAGTGAAATTTCCGAACTTTTCAAAGTGTCTTCAAAAAACGGTCACATTACGCCAGTATACTAAAGGCAAATCTAAGAAAGGAGATGAGAGACAAGAATAAAGTATAGAATTGTAAATAGAAATTGAAATACATAATATACTACTGTTGAAGCTGACCGGGTGGCTGGAATACCAGCCCGGTCGGCGGGACAGACAAACAGAGAACTCATGCAACTTTGTGCATGGGCTTTTTTATTTTATCCATGTTGCGATTGAAATCAGGAATGTTTTTAAGTTCATTTCAGTTTTGAAGAAAATTTTGGGCGGAATTTTACTCAGATTATGTAAACAGTCGACGCTTTTTTCCTTGAACATTTTGGGCGTTTACGGTATAATCAAAACATATTTTGGGAAAATAGGTTTTTTTGGTCATGACAGATATTTTTGTATTCGGAATAAAAATTCTTTCGTAAAGCGATAGGGATTTGTAGTGAAAGGGAATCTGCTTTGTTGGTTTGTGGTAGGTATCCGGATGGGGAATAGGAGTGAACAAATTTGAGAAAGCAATTTCGGCGGATGGGTTCTGCCGTAGCAGCTATGTTGTGTGCCGTTTCGTTGACAGTGACAGCCCTGCCAAACGTTGCAAGGGCTGTTACCACTGCGCAGACGACGGATTATCTGAATCTGCGTACAGGTGCTGGCAAGTCCTATTCGGTTCTTTTGACCATGCCCAAGGGAACGGAAGTTACCGTTCTTGAGGATTCGCAGGGGGAATGGGCGAAAGTACGGCTTTCTTCTGGCCAAGAAGGGTATTGCAGTAAAGCATACCTGACAACAGAAGGAACTCTGAGCACCTCCACCTATGGGGCATTGGGGACAGGAGAAGCAGCGGTTACGACAGCAAACCTCAATGTACGCAAGGGTGCCGGCACCAGTTATGGAATTGTGACGACTCTTGCGGAGGGCGCCTCGGTGACTATCCTAGACGGCTCTCATGCAACATGGGCGAAAGTGCGCACGGCTAGCGGGCTGGAAGGATACTGCCTAAAAGAATTTTTGAGCAGTACAGGAAATGCCGCAAATTCTTCTAATACAGGCGGGGAAACGGCTTCTACGGGTAGGACTGCGGTAACCAAAGACTATCTAAATCTGCGCAGCGGCCCTGGAACCAATTACGATCGTATATTGACGTTGGCGCAAGGCGTCTCAGTAGAGGTATTGGACAATTCCAATGCGGAATGGGTCAAGGTTCGCACTTCTTCGGGCCAGGAGGGTTACTGTAACCGGACCTATTTATCGGTTTCCGAAACATCCGCCAGCGATAGTGCGGGGGCATCCAACTCCAATGCGGGGACTACCGCCGGGTTGACTGCCACGGTTAAGGAAAATTTGAATCTACGTGAAGGCGCTGGTCCCAGCTATGCGATTATCAAAACGATGCCAAAAGGCGCGACCGTCACGGTGATTGACAATTCCCATTCCACTTGGGCGAAAATCCGGACATCGGATGGAACAGTAGGATGCTGTTCCAAGGAATTTTTGGATATCCAAGCCAGCTCTACAACTTCCCCATCCTCCCCACCGGCAGGAACGGCTGATTCCGCTACTTCTTCTGGTTCGAATATGACGGCCACAGCAAAAGAGAGCGTGGCACTGCGCTCTGGAGCAGGGCCGAGCTATGATGTGATCCGTGTACTCTTTCCGCAGGAAACTGTCACGGTAACCGACAACTCTCATGCGACTTGGGCAAAGATCAAGACGTCGGATGGGACAGAAGGATACTGTATGAAGCAATATCTAACGATTCAGGCTTCTACCACAGGCACCGGTTCGGAAACAGGAAATTCCAATGGCGATCAAACAATCACTGGGGCAACGGTCACTGCGGATGCATTGCGTTTGCGCAGTGGGCCGGGAACGCAATATGATCAGGTTGCGATGCTGCTCAAGGGAGCCACGCTCACGGTGCTCGATACCTCCAATACAGAGTGGACCAAGGTGCAGACAACCAACAATCTAACAGGTTACGTCAGTAATGAGTACATACAGTTCCTATACAACGGCCAGACGGGAGTTCCGGCCAATTCGCTGGCCATTTCGCGCACGTCTGGTACGGTTTCCGCCGGAAAAACACTTTATATCAAAGCGACAGCAAGCCCGAGTACTGCTTCGATCACATGGAGCAGTAGCAATTCCGCAGTAGCAACCGTCACCAATGGATACATCTACGGAGTATCCCCCGGCACAGCTACGATTACAGCCACTTCGGGTTCACAGTCTAAGACCTGTACGGTCACAGTTACGACAGCTGAGCCAGTCCGGACTGCGTATACCTCACCGAATATTGCAGGAGTAGGTTCTGCGGTCACCTTTACGGCCATTACGGATACCAGCCGGGATGGAGTTCGCTTTACTATCCAGATGCCAAACGGTACGGCACAGATGATTACGGCTACATCCAGTACAACGGAGACTACTGGTCAGACAAGCACAAAGGTCTGGAAAGCAACAATGAATTTGACCGAACAGGGAACTTATCGTGTGGTGGCAAATTCGTCCCAGGGCGGTGTTTACAGTACAGAGGGGTTTGCAACCAGCGCTTATGTGGTATCTTCACAAGACTATACGGTGACAACCACTGAACAGCGGCGTGCCAGTGACAAGATGATCGAGTTGATCGCCAATTGGGAAGGCTACAGCGCTTCGGTTTATGCGGACAAGTTGACCTCCAATCAGGTGCCGACCCTCGGCTATGGACTGACGCTCAAAGAGGGGGATACTTTCTATAACGATCTTTCTAAGACCGAAGCGTGGTCTTTGCTGGTCAATACCATCAATGATGCGTCGTATACGACCGAGGTCAACAAGTTTATCACACAGAACAACTTGCGGATGAGCCAGTGCCAATTTGACAGCCTTGTGAGCTTTGGCTACAATGTGGGCGCAGGATATTGGAACAGCACGTCCTCCGAGATTGATTTGCGACGGATTATCCTAAACGCAGTGGTACCGCCACAGAGCTTTGGCGCAGGAATGTCCGCTACCGTCAGCAAAGCTACAGTCGTGCGTTCGGCACCGAGTCTTTCCGGTTCGCAAGTATGCGAGGTTGCAAAGGGTACGACCATTTCGGTTACCTCAGCCGACTTTACGAATCAAAAGGATGGCTGGTATTTGGCGGCTTTGCCGAACGGTTCTGCAGGGTGGATTAATTCCGGATATGTGACCCTGAATAGTTCCGATTTAGTGCACGACCTCAATTATACGAACGCCTATGCATTTGGAACCGACATGTTGCGTTGGAACCAAGCAGGTGGAAAGAGCTATGCAGGCCTGTTGTACCGCCGTTTAGGAGAGGCAAATGTCTATAATTACAACGATTACAGCGCATCCCGTGTCAACACCTATGGATATACGTATCCTTCTGCGTTGGCCTATTTGGACACGAAATCATGAGATAGCAAGAACCGATTTTGACATTGGATGTTCTCTGAATCAAGTATATGAGATAGTCCATCTATAAGGGGGAGACAATTTGACCGAGCGTGAAAAAATGGAAAAGGGACTCTGGTATGATGCCAATTATGATACCGAACTGGTGGAAAAGCGTTTGGAAGCAGAGAAACTATGTTTTGCTTTTAACCATACACGTCCGAAAGAAGTCGATCAGAAAGAGGCCCTTCTCAAAAAAATTCTTCCCCATAAGGGAGCGGGTGTTGTTATCCTGTCTCCATTTTACACGGATTACGGCTATAATTGTTGGATAGGAGAAGCCACATTTATCAACCACAATGCTTATCTGATGGATGGCGCCCCCATTGTGATCGGGACACACTGTTTTATTGGGCCAAATTGTGGAATGTATACAGCCAATCATCCCGTCGTGGCGGAAGAGCGAAATATGGGATTGGAGCAGGCCAAACCGATTACAATTGGAGATCATGTATGGGTTGGAGCAGATGTCACTATTTTGCCGGGGGTCACCATTGGAGAAGGAAGTGTGATTGGAGCCAAGAGTGTTGTGACCAAAGATATTCCAGCACACGTGCTTGCTGTAGGCAATCCATGCCGCGTTCTTCGCCCAATCACAGAGGACGATCGTATTCGCTGAAGATCAGGTGAAAGACTGGCGCGAGAGAATGACAGGGTGTTTTAAAATACCTGTTCGATCCGTTTTTGCAGGGAGATCTGGAACAAAGCCCGTTTCCGAGGGATTTTCCTCCCAAAAGAGATTTATTGAAAACGATAAAAGGACGCTCTGCGAGCTGGCAATGTGCCGGATGCAGGGCGTCCTTTATATACTTGCTGATTTCAATGTACCATCGCTCTTTTTGTACGAAGCGCTTTTTGCATTCACCTCCTAGTGAGATAGAAGTAAGGGTTAAACGAATATTTTGGATGATAATGTGAGTAAGTTTCACGATTTTTATATTGACTTCTATAGTATGTCATTGTAGCGTAGAAGATGCGAAAAAGAGAGGTGATGAAGCAACGTAAAGCCAGCTTGGAATCATAGGCTCTGTATAAGGAGGATCGTTCGTATGTGGCCTAAAGGGCAGATAAGGGTATGCTGGTGAAACTTTGGAAAAGTAGTAGAGGCAAAACGAGAAAGGCTGACCGTTTTTTAGGCGGATACCAGCGAATTAGAACGTACGGAACTTCTTTTCCTGTATAAGGCCGTTTCAAGTAAGTTTGAGGATTGCATGTAGAAGAACTTGGGAAAGGAACAACACTATGGACAGCATTTTAAAACACTTATATGAAGGGGAACTCTATCCAGAGGAAAAGATCGTTTCCACAGATCCGAAATATCATTCCCTTGTGCGTGAAATCAATGAAGAACAGAACTACTTATATGAACTTTTGGATGAAACAGACGGCAGGCGGCTGGAGCACCTGGGGAAACTCTATATGGAGGAAAATGCCATGGACTGTTACGCGGGTTTTGCCTACGGGTTTCGATTGGGGGCGCGCATGATGTGTGAGATTTTCGCGAAGGAGAACCATTGACAGAGGTTAAAGAGCAGAATCATTTTCGAATTTCACAGCGCAAAAGGCCGGAAAGCCGTTTCGTGGGCTCCGGCCTTTTGTGTTTCTGTTATAGGGCCCTTTTAGCTTTTACAATTCCCGTGTCCAGTACTTTCGGTCCAATGCGCGATATTGTACGGCTTCCGCCGCATGAACAGCCTGAATCTGCTCGCTTCCATCCAAGTCTGCGATGGTTCTGGCGACCTTTAAAATACGATCGTATGCACGTGCAGATAGGCCGATGGTTTCAAAAGCATGTTTGAACAGATTTCTGGCGTCGTCGCTCAATACGCAGATCGTATGTAAACATTCTGGGGTGATGCGGGCATTACAGGAGATTGCTGTCCCGCGATAGCGGTCGTTTTGTATTGCGCGTGCAGCATCGACCCGCTGCTTGATCGAGGAAGAGGGTTCTGACGGGAGGGAAGAATCAAGCTTATCAAATTCCACGGCAGGTACTTCGATATGAAGATCCAAACGGTCCAGCAGGGGGCCGCTGACACGGGAGAGATAGCGGGAAACTGCGCCGGCGCTACAGACACACCGCCTGGTAGGATGCCCAAAATATCCACAGGGACAGGGGTTCATGGCGGCCACCAGCATCACGCTACACGGGTACGAAACCGCTCCGCTGGCGCGAGAGATCGTCACCCGGCCATCCTCGATGGGTTGCCGGAGAACCTCCATAGCACTGCGGGAGAATTCCGGGAGTTCATCCAGAAACAAAACCCCATTGTGGGCAAGGGATAGCTCTCCCGGCTTGGGAAGAATCCCTCCTCCGGAAAGCCCAGCTGCTGATACGGTGTGATGTGGCGAACGAAACGGCCGCGCCCGTATGAGTGCTGTACAGGTGGGGAGTGTCCCTGCAATGGAATGAATTTTTGTTGTTTCAATGGACTCTTCGAAGGTCATATCGGGCAGAATGGAGGGAAGCCGCTTGGCCAACATACTTTTGCCAGAGCCGGGTGGACCGATCAGGAGAACATTGTGCATCCCAGCCGCTGCAATTTCCAGCGCACGTTTCGCCTCTTCCTGTCCGCGAACTTCGGCAAAGTCAGGGAAAAGCCCGTCGTTTTGGCTTGGAGTGTCTCCTGGAAGGATGGGAGATAGCGGGACACGCCCTGTTAGATGGGCAAGAAGAGATTCGAGGTTGCGCACCGGGTAAACCTCAAGCCCCTGAACGACAGCACCCTCGGCAGCATTTTGTGCAGGGGCAAATAAACGCCGAAACCCTGCCTCTTTTGCGGCAATTGCCATTGGCAGCGTCCCACGGATGGGGCGGACAGCCCCGGAAAGGGAAAGCTCCCCAAGGAATATGCTGTCTTCCACCGATACATCCAGTTGACTGGAAGCACGCAACAGGGCAATAAGGATCGGCAGATCATAGAGGGAGCCCTCTTTGCGCTTGTTCGCTGGGGCGAGATTGACGGTGATCCGGCTGACGGGAAACTGGAAACCCATATTTTTCAATGCTGCACGGACGCGGTCCCGCGATTCGCGTACCGCAGCATCGGGCAGGCCGACTACCTCGAACGCGGGAAGCCCCCGTGAAAGATCCACCTCTACCTCTACGACAAATGCGTCCAATCCATATAATCCCATGCTGTATACATGTTCTACCACGGTTGTATCCCCCACTCGATCAAAGTCTCCTGAAATTATACGCTATGGTGGGGAATCCTGCGAAAAAGGAGATAAAACTTCACCTCAGAGTGTTTAAGAATATTGGTCGATTATGGCAGAGACCTGTTCCGGGCGAACAGATGGGTGGATGGTGGAATCAATCATTACATTCGGAGCGTTACCACATTTTTTCAGGCAATTGCGCGTTTCCAGATGGAACCGGCCATCCGTTGTGGTTTCGCCCGGTAAGATTCCAAGGGCGTCTTGTATGGCGCGTAAGACAGCTATGCCCCCTTTTGACGAACAGCGTGGCCCCGTACATACCGTGATTTGATGGCGGTATTCCGCTTCTGTAAGACCAGGTATCCGTTTGACCAACGCAGCGACCAGAGAAGGAGACGTTTCTGTCGCTTGGGCAATGCGCTGCTGAATGACGGTTGGCACACACCCGTAAAGCTGTTGGACCTCCCGCAGAAGAGCGATTAGGGCCTGCTGGTCGCCCGCGCCAGCAGTTCCTCGATAACGTTCCAGCGTAGACTCCAAAATGGTTTTCTTTTCTTCCATGCACGAATTCCTCCTTTTATCAGTCTATGGGATATTCTTTCTAGGGAACCATGGGGTATACAAACGCCCTGCCAGGACTGGCAGGGCATTGACGGTTAAGCAAGCTGCATATTTGGATAGACCTTTTTCAGATATTCGTCTGTATAATGCTCATCCAAAAAAACGGCTACGGGATTATTCGCAGGAATTCCTAGATGCCGGTTGGTTTGACGGCGAATCGCCGCACCGGATATCAGAATATCGAATACCATAAAAATTAACAGGATCCATGCGATCATTTTTCCCGGCCGGTTGGGGATGCTTTCGATCAGATTGGTAAAGAACGGAAGCATATGCTTTAAGAAAATCAATCCCAGGATTCCCCAACATGCCGAGTAAAATACATTTGTACGGCCATGGACGTTCAAAGGAGAGTTGCTATATTCCCAGGATACCGTCCCGAAGATCAGTTCCTGGAATAGAGAACACAGATATTCAAAAATACCGCCAATCACGCCGCTTGCCAGGAAAATCACCAGGCTGCTGGAATGACGGAACCGATAGAGTACAACCGTAAAGATGACGGCCCCCATTCCATAAACTGGGCTGAACGGGCCGTAGATCAATCCCTGCCGGCTTTCAAAGTAACCGAGACGCAAATAACACCAGAGCATTTCCACGCAATAACCGATGATGCAGCCAATGATAAAAACAAAAAATAGCTTGTAAAAGTTTAATCCATGCGCGAAGGAATCCTTCCGTCCTTCTTCGGGGGTATAATTGTGAACTTTTTCTTCCTGTTTTCCAAACCGAATCATGGGTACACCTCTTTCTCTGTCAAAGTATGTTGTATCATGTCGATAAAGGACATCTTAACATAAAGCGCCTGCATCTGTAAAGCAACCAAAGAAATAGGGGAAACCGGAAAAGTCTTTGTGAAAAACCATTCAAGGCTTTTGTGAAAAGACTCTTGCCTTTCACATTGACGAAATAAAACAAATATATTTTTTTAGAAGGACAAATATTTGTTGACTTTATAGAGAGAATGCAGTATGATATAGAAAGTCATAAGGAATGTGAGTCTCATGAGGTGTTATGTTTGGCCACAGAAATCCAAAACAACCGTATGGAATCTTATTCGGATCAACAGTTGGCCACACTTGTGAGAGAGGGAGATCCGGATGCATTTTTGGAATTGACGTCCCGTTACATGACGCTCATCCGGGCAAAGGCTGCACCGTTTCACGGCACTATGCTGGAAGCGGATGACCTATGCCAGGAAGGACTTTTGGGGCTGTTGGATGCGGTGCGCAATTATCGGGAGGACGGCGGTGCAAGCTTCCGTACGTATGCGGGTGTCTGCATTACGAATCGCATTATTATGGCATACCGGTGGGCGGCCGGCCGGAAAAACTTTCCGTTAAACAATTTTGTTCCGCTCAGTGAGGAAGGTGCTTCCTGTGGCGTGTTTGCCGGGGAAGAGGCCAACCCCGAAAAAATGCTGGTGGAAGAGGAGGATCTGCTTCTCCTCAAACGATTCATCAGCCGTGGTTTGTCTAAAATGGAACGCCAGGTGCTTATGCTTTATTTGGGCGGTTATAGTTACAAGGAGATCGCCGATTCCCTTTGTATTACCTCGAAGGCTGCAGATAACGCCCTGCAACGTGTGCGCCGCAAGCTCAAGGAACCGTTTTAGTCCCATTCATATGCCCAGCTCAAGAGGAGCGTTGTTTTATGGCAAAGGCGCGGTGCAAATCCGGCAAGGGCAAATATCTATAATCTGAAGCGAGGTATATCAAATGTACGAAGACAAGACTCTCATCTGCAAAGAATGTGGCGCTGAATTTGTTTTCACCGCCGGCGAACAGGAATTCTATGCTTCCAAGGGTTTCGTAAACGAGCCCCAGAGATGCAAGGCCTGCCGCGATGCGCGCAAGAATGCTGCAAAGCCTGAGCGCGAAATGTTCACCGCCATCTGCGCGAGCTGTGGCAAGGAAGCAAGAGTTCCCTTTAAGCCCCGTGAAGACCGTCCTGTATATTGCAGCGAGTGCTTTGCAAAGATGAGGGAAGAATAAGATATAAATTTTTTCAATTTGTAGCTGAGACGCCTCGGAGGAATCCGGGGCGTTTTGTTTCTGTGGGAATGTGTCAAATCTTCGTATTGCAATCCTTTCGGTGGGGTATTATAATAAAAACACAAATTTTGCTTTTCATAGAAGCGCAACACAGAGTATAGGAGGAAACAACATGGCTGCTGTTACAAAGGATACCATTATTGGCGATATTCTGGATATGGACAAGACGACCGCTCCCTTCTTTATGGAAATGGGGATGCATTGCTTGGGTTGCCCGGCTTCCCGTGGGGAGACACTGGAACAGGCCTGTATGGTGCACGGCGTGGACCCGGAAGAAATGGTGAAAAAGCTCAACGCCCATATGCAGGGCAAATAAGTTCGGATCGGTTTACACGCCGCCCGTCAACATGTTTGGCGGGCGGCGGTTCCATATTTGGAGAAAAGGAGGCTGTTGTATGCCACATCCGTTGTTTACCCTGGGGAACCGGCTTTCTCTGTGTGCATCTATGGTTCGAGAGGGAACAAAGCTGGTGGATATTGGAACCGACCATGCTTACCTGCCCATCTGGCTGGTGCGGAAGGGCCGGATTTCCAATGCAATTGCTGCGGATGTCAAGCTTTCGCCTTTGCGGTCCGCAGAACGGAATATTCGCCGCTATCATGTGGAAGAACAGGTTTCTGCCCGTCTTTCGGATGGGCTGGATGCGGTCTTTCCAAACGAAGCAGATGACATCGTGATGGCAGGGATGGGAGGGGAGCTGATTATCCGCCTGATCGGGGCAGCCCCTTGGCTTAAGCAGGAACATAAGCGGCTCATTTTGCAGCCGATGACCTCTGCGGAAGAGCTACGCCGTTTTTTGGCAAGGGAAGGCTTTTCGATTCTACGCGAAGAGGCCACCGAAGAGGATGGGCATATCTACTCGGTTATGCAGGTGATGTATGCTCCTGCGCAGGCGGGTGGGGGAGAACTGTATCCCTATATTGGCAAACTGGATGGCTCTACCGCGGAAAGCCGCGCCTACATATCCAAATGTGCTGTCCGGCTTTTTAAAAAAGCACAGGGGATGCGGATCTCTGGACATAGTGAGGAGGCAACGGCCCTTCAGGCAATTTATGAGTGTCTACAGCAGCTTTGCGAAAGAGACAATTGAAAAGAGGGATTGGTTATGGCAACGGTTGGAGAGTTTTATGATTTGATTGACGCATTTGCCCCATTTCATACCGCGATGGGGTTTGACAATCCGGGCCTGCTCGTGGGAGACCGCGGCACAGAGGTCCATTCGGCCCTGTTTGCACTGGATATTACGCCGCAGGTGGTACGTGAGGCGGCAGAGATGGGCGCACAGTTGGTCGTCAGCCATCATCCGGTCATTTTTCATCCATTGAAGAGCCTTTTGCCGGGTTCCGCGCCCTATCTGTTGGCGCAATATGGGGTCGCCGCGATCTGTGCCCACACCAATCTGGATATGGCGCAGGGCGGAGTAAATACATGCCTGGCTGAACGGTTGCAGCTGAAACAGGTGCGTATGCTTAAAGAATATGAACACAGCGGTTTGCCGGAGGGGCTGATCGGCGAAACCGATCATCCGTATACCCCAAAGGAGTTTGCCGCATTTGTCAAAGAGGTATTGGGATGTGATGGCTTGAAATATGCGGATGGTGGAAAGACCATTACAACGGTGGGCCTGTGTGGAGGCGCCGGCGCAGATCTTACCATGGACGCCGCACAACAGGGAGCACAGGCGATGGTGACTGCCGATACCAAACACAACCAACTTCTCGATGCGGAGGATATGGGGATTACGTTGGTAGATGCAGGCCATTTCTATACGGAAGATGTGGTGATCGTTCCGCTGATGGAACGATTCCAGGCCCGTTTTCCGGAGGTAAAGATGGCCAAATCCGTACAAGCACACAGCCCTGCAAAATTCCTCTAAACCTCTGGCTGGGGCATGAAGATGCCTCGGTGGAAAGGACGGATACCAATGGCTCTGGATGGAGCATTTTTGAGACATATCAAAAAAGAAATAGAAGGATTGGCTTTGGGAGCCCGCGTTGAGAAAATCGCACAGCCCAATCGGGAAGAGATGGTCTTTACGCTGCGCACACGGACCGATCATTATAAACTCTTATTGTCTGCACGTGCGAACAGCGCGCGCATTCATTTTACCCGGTTCGTACCGGAAAACCCAAAAGTCCCGCCCATGTTGTGCATGTTGTTGCGAAAGAGGTTGTCCGGCGCCAAGCTTGCCGCGGTGCGGCAACCAGGATTGGAACGCCTATTGCTTTTGGATTTTGATGCGATCAATGAGCTTGGCGATGAGGTGCGTTTGACTCTGGCGGTGGAAATTATGGGCCGCTACAGCAACCTGATTCTAGTGGATGAAAATGGGAAAATCGTGGATGCGCTCAAGCGTGTGGACGCTGAGATGTCCTCTGAACGCCTGGTTCTGCCTGGTTTAAGTTATCAGCTGCCACCACCGCAAAAGAAGCTCTGTATGCTTGAAACGGATTCGGAAGCGCTATTGGCACGCTTGCGCGCATTGCCTGCAGACACAGAGCTCGCTAAAGCACTGCTCGCCAATGTACAGGGGGTCTCACCGGTTGTCTGCCGGGAAATACAGCATTTGACCGGCCGTGGAACAGACCTGTATATGCAGGAGATGACAGAGGAACACTGGGGACGTCTGCGTTTCTTCCTAGACCGGTTGATTCAGACAGTACGCGGGATAGAGGGAGCGCCCCACATGGCGGTCAGTGTGGCGAAAAAGCCGATGGATTTCTCCTTTATGAACATCACACAATATGGAACAGCGGCTATAGTCACGCGGCAAGAGACCTTTTCGGACCTTTTGGACGCTTTTTATGAGGGGCGAGACCGCATCGAGCGGATGCGTGCCCGTTCGCAGGATCTGCTTCGGGTACTTTCCAACGCGTCAGACCGTCTGAGCCGAAAGATCAATATTCAGCGTGCCGAATTGGAAAAATGTGCAGAGCGCGACCAATTGCGTATTTGTGGTGATTTAATCAGCGCCAACCTCTATCAAATTGAAAAGGGGAGTACTTCGGTATCCCTGCAAAATTTTTATGAGGCGGATGCGCCGCTGGTCAAAATCAAATTAGATCCTGCAAAGACGCCTTCGCAGAATGCACAGAAGTATTATAAGGATTATCGAAAGGCGCGGACAGCGGAAGAAAAACTCACCGAGCAAATCCACCAGGCCCAACAGGAACTGGAATATTTGGATACGGTATTTGAGGAATTGAGCCGTGCAAAGGTCGAGCGGGATCTCTCGGAGATCCGGCAGGAACTTGTGGAACAGGGATATATCCGCGCACAGAGGGGAAAACAGAAGCCTGTCGCCGCCGCCGCTCCGTTGGAATTTACCTCCAGCGATGGTTTCCGCATCCTGGTGGGACGGAATAACCGGCAGAACGACCGCCTGACGCTTAAGCAGGCGAACAACAATGATATTTGGTTTCACACGAAAAATATCCCCGGCTCCCATACCATTCTGGTGACAGACGGGCGGGAACCGACGGAGACGGCTATCCGTGAAGCGGCAATGCTGGCTGCGGCGCACAGCCGGGCGCGTGAATCTTCCCAGGTTCCCGTCGATTATACCCAAGTGCGCAATGTGAATAAACCTTCCGGCGCGAAACCGGGAATGGTGATTTACGTCAAATACAATACGGTGTACGTAACGCCTGCGGCCTTTGAAGAGGCGTAAGGCTCCCTGTTTGGCGAAAACGCGAAAAAAGAATGATCAAAAGGGGGTATCGCCCAATGGGGAAAGTGAGAAAAGCCTTTTTTGGAGTTTCCGGGGGATGCGCCCCTGTCGCGTTGACAGAAAAGAAACGGATAGTATATAATATTCTTTATATTTCCTTAACAATTGGAATGAATCGGTTGAATGTTGTGGAAAATACGGGGAATTGACAATTTCGGTTTGGAGGATACGGAATGAACGGATATACAGAGAAATCTGGCAATCTGCTGGAACGGATCGCGGATCTGCTTGCCGATTTGATGCAGACCATTTTCTTGGTCGTGCTCAAGCCTTTTGTTGGCTTGGCGCGGGTTATGAGCGAACGCCTGAAGAATTTTTTGATCAGTGCGTCGTTTTTCGGGATCATGGTCATCATCTACTTGGAGCATACCAATATCACAAGCTTGATTTTGCAGCATCTTCCGCTGCCTTCGGTCATTAAATATGTTTTCTTTGACTTGCTTGGTTGCGTACTGATGGCCGTTGTAGCGATTTGCTCGATTCAAGGGCCCTTGCAGCGGAAACGGTGCAATGCCATGATGACGTTGCTTTGGGCGGGCATGTGTATCTTTTTTATTGTATCCGCAATCTATACGTCTCTCGACTGGGCAGCAATTTCCATTATTTTTACATTGGTGTTTCCGTGCGTTTATTTTATCTGGAACAACCGTGGGGACTACGGCACCTTGTTCTGTCTGGTGACCAAAGGGTTGGTGAGCTTCAATCTGGTCTTTTTTGTGTTGAGTGTCTTATTCAGCCCGATCACGGGCGGCCAGTATCGCGCTTTATTCACGAATGCGAACTCATTGGGACAGTACCTCACCTGTACCATTCCGCTCTTTATGATGAACTATACGCTTGCTTGGCGTAAGTGGGAGCAAAAGCCCCGCACAGCTTCTCCGGTGCGCCCGGAGTGGCGCCATCCTGGTTCTCTGTTCCGGTATGCCGCTTTCGCTTGCCGCGCTCATAAGGGGTTGCTCCCATCCCTGTTGGGGCTTGGGACTTCTGTTGCATTGATTGTATTCAGCCGTTCGCGGACTGCGCTTTTGGCAGCGGCCATTTCTTTTGCGCTTTGGTTTGTTTTGAATTATATCGTGGCACACTGGGGCGAAGGGATCAAAGCCATTGCTCTGCGCGCGATAAAACAGATCCTACCCATGCTTTTGGCAGTGGTAATCTGTGTTCCTGGTACGTTTTGGTTGGTCAAGGGCGGTACGTATGCGGTGTATTACTATGCGGCGGTCAATGACTTGTTGCCAGAGGAGTATGCGTATCTGGATCCCCGTCTGCAGGGGACAAAGCTGGATGACGCGATCAATGCGGCGATGGACCGTTTGGACACGGAGGGAAAGACCGCAGACCAGGTGACTACACACCGTACGTTGATCTGGAAAGCATTTGCGGATCGTGTAGAACCTCTCGGCCATGAGCGCGGTAAGATCTATGTACACGATTACGGCGTTGCAGCCACCGCACACAACTGCATAATCCAAATTTTATATGACAGCGGAATTTTTACGGCTCTGTTCTATTTTGCAATCAATGTGGCGTCCGGGTTCCGGGCACTGCTGTACTATTTGCGCCGCAGGAAAGGGGACCCATATGCGATCTTCCCGGTTTTGCTGATGCCCGGCTACTTGGTAACGTCGTTGTTGGCTTCCTCTTACCCGCCGTTTGCTTACAGCATTGCCTTGGTATACTGGCTGGTGCAGGCTCCGCTCTTTGAGAAAAAGATTCGTGAGCCTGAAGGTTTGCCCGAATCTGTATAAACAGGAGCGTCGCTATGAAACGACTCATTTTAATCACCGACCATTACCCGTATACTAGGGGGGAATTGCCCTTTATACAGCCGGAACTTGCGGTGACATGCCAGCATTTTGAGGTGACAATTATCTGTAAAAGCCCTGTGCAGGAACCAGAGTATTCGCTTCCTGCGGGGGTAAAGCTGTACCATTACCATAGGAATGCCACAACAGGGGAAAAGCTCCGCAATCTATTTGGTTGCCTGTTGGATCGAAATTATTATCGCAGTGTGTTTGGAAAAGAGCATGCGAAGGGCTCATTGCGTGCTAGAGAAGCTGAGGTGCGCAATTTTCGCCTTTCCGCCCACCTGTTTCAAAAATATCTGCGGAGCGAGGGCTTTTTCGACCAGATCGAACATACCATTTATTATTCCTACTGGTATAATTACGGTGCTTTGGCTTTGGCTTTGGAGAAGCAGCGCCACCCGAGGATGCGCATCATCACCCGTACACACGGCTATGATCTCTATAATGAGCGTTCTCCGGCGGGCGTTCAGCCGTATAAATATTTCATGGACCGGCATCTGGACGCGGTGTTTTTTGTTTCCCGCCAAGCGCGAGCATATTATCTAAAGCATTTTGCGACCCAAAAGAATGATCATTACAAGATGGCCTATCTTGGTGTTCCGGACAACGGCTTGAACCCACCGGCAAAAGGGGATACCATCAGCCTGTTCTCCTGTTCCAATGTGATTCCAATCAAGCGCCTGGACCTGCTGGTGGAAGCGCTTTCCCTGCTTCACGGACGGAAACTCCGGTGGGTACATGCGGGCGGAGGCCCTCAGGAAGAGTATATTCATCAGCTCGCAGAAGAAAAGCTGGGGGGGAATCCAGAAGTTTCCTATGCATTTTTGGGATCGGTGCCCAATGAAACGATTGTGGATTATTACAAATCCACACATATCGACCTATTTCTTACGGCATCGGAGACAGAAGGAGGGACCCCGGTATCCATTATGGAGGCCTTTTCGTTTGGCGTGCCTGCTGTTGGAACGGATGTCGGAGGAATTCCAGAGATGATCCATGAGGGAACTGGTTTCCTTCTGGGGGCCAATCCGACTGCGGCAGAAATTGCGGCGGCGATTGCGGCTTATGCGGATGCGACTGCGGCTAAAAAGACCGCTTTGCGCAGCAATGCGCGCCAGCTGTGGCGAAATTCGTTTTATGATAAGGCCAACCATACTCGTTTTGTGACAGAGTTGGAGAAGCTCTGATTCAAAAAAACAGCATATACAGTCAAGGATACGGAATCCGGAATTTTGGAGGACGCACATTGGATAAATATAAAAAATTGATCTCCAATACCGTGATCTTTGCAATCGGCACCTTCAGCTCGAAGGTGCTGGTTTTTCTATTGATGCCGCTTTATACGCGCGTCCTCTCGGACGCGGAATATGGCATTACAGATCTGATTGTCCAGACGGGAAATCTATTGCTTCCGTTGGCATCCCTGGGGATTGTCAACGCGGTGATCCGGTTTGGCTTGGAGCGGCACGTCCGAAAGAGCGACGTATTCACCACAGGTTTGGTTACAATCCTGACCGGTTTCTGTATCATGCTCCTGTTGTATCCTCTACTGGATCTCTTGGACTTCCTATCGGGATACACGGCTTTAATCTATGCGTTTGTGTTGATGTCCAGCTTGCGGTCCCTTTGCTCCCAATTTGTGCGCGCACGGGGCCAGGTGCGGCTCTATGCAGTGGACGGCATCGTCAGTACCATAACGACGATTTTGTTTAACGTCTTATTTTTAGTGGTTTTGAATTGGGGAGTCTTTGGCTATGTATTGGCCATTGTGTGCTCGGATACACTGTCGGTGCTGTTTTTAGGATTTAATGCGGAACTCTGGCATTTTGTACGGATTCACGGCTTGCGCCGTTCCGTTTCGAAGGCCATGTTGAAATATGCCGTGCCGTTGATTCCAAACAATGTGCTCTGGTGGATTACAAATGTCTCCGACCGCTATATTGTCTCCTATCTGCTGGGAAATAACGCCAATGGACTGTATGCAGTGGCCTATAAGGTCCCCTCAATCGTGGTGCTTGTTTCCGGGATTTTTATGGATGCTTGGCAGATGTCTGCTGTGACAGAGCAAGAGGGGCGCGGGCGTTTTTTTACAAGGGTTTTTCGTTCTTATTGTTCCCTGCTATTTATCACTGGTTCGGGAATTATCCTGTTCAGCAAGGTGATTACAAAGCTCTTGGTCTCGGAAGCTTTCTACGCTTCGTGGCAGTATATCCCGTTTTTGGTCATGGCGACCGTATTCACCTGTATTGTCAACTTCCTCGGAAGCATCTATATGGTGGAAAAAAAGAGCATGCTTTCTCTGGCGACGACGACAGTGGGGGCGTTGACCAATATCGTTTTGAATTTCCTCTTTATCCCACGGTTTGGTGTCAATGGCGCAGCGTTTGCGACTTTTATCAGTTATTTTGTGGTGTTTCTCTTTCGTGCGGTGGATACCCGGCGTTTTGTCCGCATGCACTACAGCGGCCTGCGCCTGGCGGTGAATACCGTCCTTCTGCTGATTCAGAGCCTGGTGATGATCTTTGAATTTCCCAATTGGATTTTTATAGAGATTGGGATGACTGTTTTGATGATATTGCTCAATGCCAAGGAGCTGTTGATGAGTCTGCAAAAGATATGGGTACGCAAATAAAAAGCGGGTACGCCGGTATGCATGGAAGCAACTGCTTCTGTATACCGGCGTGCCCGTTTCGGATGAGAAAATAAGAACCTGTTTTGGAGGACCTTGGCTTATGCATCAGTGCGTGCGGCTATTGCCTTCTTTCTGTTGCAATCCATCGGGATGCCGGTTTTCCGGCTGAGGAATGGCGTAGATTTCTGTATAGGATTCAGCCTCCTCGTCCGAGGCCGGCGGTGTCGGGATCAGGCCGGTACATTCGGTAGCACAGGCGACTGTATCCAGATCGAAAAAGTCATCCTCTAAATTCATTGGTTCCACCTGCTTGTTTTTCGAATCGTTCATCATAGCGAGGCTCCTTTCCGCCGGATTCCGTGGCTGCCATCGGCGGCTTTTTTCATTTCCCCGGCATTGCTTATTTTGGCTATTGTTGCGCAAAAAATACACGAGGGTTCGGTGAAATCCAAGTGCGAACTGTCAAAACCGTATGGGCATCGGTTGAATAGGGAAGTTGGAACCCGGGAAAACGCTGTAAAAGAGCCTTTTTAAGGGCCTGTGCAGCATATATGGGAATTTTTTGCAACAAGTTGGCTTTTCCTGCGGCCGCTGTATTGACTTTATTCTCCAGATCGGGGTAAACTATACCCGTTTGGTAATTGTATCTAAATCGCGGATTAAAGCGGGGGGATCATGTGAACATACAGATTTTTGGAAAGAAGAAGTGTTTTGATACGAAAAAAGCGGAACGGTATTTTAAAGAACGAAAGATCAAGTATCAACTGGTGGATCTGCCGCGCTTTGGGATGAGTAAGGGGGAACTGTCCAGTATCCGAGCAGCAGTGGGCGGTTTGGAACAGTTGGTGGATCAAGGGGCGGAAGGGGCGCTCCTCGTTCGGTATCTTGCCAGCGAGGATGCAAAAGTAGAAAAATTATTGGAGACCCCAGCGCTTTTTCGGACACCGATCGTCCGCAATGGAAGACAAGCAACGGTGGGCTATTGCCCTGAGATTTGGAAAACATGGGAGTGAACAACATGGCATATTTATTTGTAGAATATCCGAAGTGCACCACCTGCCAGAAGGCGAAGAAGTGGTTGGAAGAAAATGGTGTGCCTTATATAGACCGCCATATTGTTGAGCAAAATCCTACAGCCGAGGAACTGAAGGAATGGCAAACGCGCAGTGGTTTGCCATTAAAGCGCTTTTTCAACACCAGTGGTTTGTTGTATAAGTCGATGCAGTTGAAGGATCAGTTGCCAGATATGCCGCCGGAAGAGCAGTTTGACCTGCTGGCGACAAACGGGATGTTGGTGAAGCGCCCTATTTTGGTGGGGGATGATTTCGTTTTGGTGGGATTCCGTCCAGCCGAATGGGAGGCCTGGAAGGAGGCGCATGCATGACGGAGGTAGCAGCCGCTATTTTGCGCAGGGATGGTAAGATCCTGATTTGCCAGCGAAAGGAAGGAGGGAATTGTTCCCTTCTTTGGGAATTCCCTGGCGGGAAACGGGAAGCAGGGGAAACCATGGAGCAGTGTGCGATCCGGGAGTGTAAAGAAGAGCTTGGGATTGCCGTCCGTCTGCTGGACGTTTACGCAGAGAAAACCTATACCTATGGGACAGAGCCGTTTTCCTTTGTTTTTTATAATGCAGAGATCATCGAGGGAGAACCGGAAAATCACGTGCATCACGCCATGAAGTGGATTCGTCCAGCAGATTTGTTGCAGGAACCCTTTTGTCCGGCGGATGAGGAGGTTGTCCGCCGTTTGATGGAAGAAGGCTCGTTGCTTCATGCAGTGCATCATGTGGCGATTATTGTTTCGGATTATGCAAGGTCAAAGGCGTTTTACGTGGACACTTTAGGATTGGAAATTGTCCGGGAAAATTACCGTGAAGACCGGGATTCCTATAAACTGGACCTAAAGCTGGGGGATTGTGAGCTTGAGATATTCTCATTCCCAAACAGCCCGGAGCGTTTGACGCATCCGGAGGCCTGTGGGTTGCGGCATTTGGCATTCCAGGTGGCCAATATTCACCGTGCGGTTGCAGAGCTGCAAGAGCGTGGGGTTGAGGTGGAACCCATCCGCGTAGACGAATACACAGGGGATTTTTATACCTTTTTTATGGACCCGGACGGCCTGCCGCTGGAACTCAAGCAGTGCGCAGCGCTCGTGTCCGATGAAAATTGAGCAGTGGGGGAACAAACTTGTCTAAGTATGTGAATGAAATCGAGAAAAGAAGGACATTTGCCATCATTTCGCACCCGGACGCCGGTAAAACAACATTGACGGAGAAGTTTTTGTTGTATGGCGGGGCAATTGCGATGGCGGGTGCGGTAAAGGGAAAGAAAGCGGCGCGCCATGCGGTTTCTGACTGGATGGAAATAGAAAAACAGAGGGGAATTTCTGTCACCTCCTCTGTTATGCAGTTTCATTATGAGGGATATTGTATCAATATTTTGGATACGCCCGGACACCAGGATTTCTCTGAGGACACATACCGCACACTGATGGCGGCGGATTCTGCGGTGATGGTGATCGACGCAGCTAAGGGCGTTGAGCCGCAGACCCGTAAATTGTTTAAGGTTTGTTTGTTGCGGGACATTCCCATCTTCACCTTTATCAATAAGATGGACCGCGAGGCGCGCAATCCATATGACCTCTTGGATGAAATTGAGTACGAGCTGGGAATCAAAACCTATCCGATGAATTGGCCAATTGGCTGTGGGAAGGAATTCAAGGGTGTTTATGATCGAAATAAAAAGGAGATCATTGCCTTCCGTGCAAACGATGAGATGGCCAATGGACAGCGCCAGGTAGCGGCAATAGAAGCAGATCTCAGCGACCCGAATTTAGCGGAACTGATTGGCGAGGAGCATCGGCAGACTTTGGTGGATGATGTAGAACTGTTGGATGGAGCAGGCTATGAGTTTGACCTCGAAGCCGTACGGCATGGGCGTTTATCGCCGGTGTTCTTTGGTTCAGCGCTCACCAACTTTGGAGTGGAGCCTTTTTTGGAGGATTTCTTGCATATGACGACCCCGCCTCTGCCGCGCAAATCCGACAGTGGAGAAATCGATCCATTTGGCGACGACTTTTCCGCCTTTGTCTTTAAGATTCAGGCCAATATGAACAAGGCCCATCGCGACCGTGTGGCCTTCATGCGTATTTGTTCCGGACGCTTTGAAAAGGGCATGGAGGTGCTCCATGTCCAGGGGGATAAGCGGATGAAGCTTTCTCAGCCGCAGCAATTGATGGCGCAGGAGCGTGAGATTGTCGATGAAGCCTATGCAGGGGACATCATCGGCGTGTTTGACCCAGGAATTTTTTCCATTGGGGATACCATCAGTATGCCGGGGAAGAAATTCCGCTTTGAAGGCATTCCCACGTTTGCCCCCGAACATTTCGCTTTGGTTCGCCAGGTGGATACTATGAAGCGTAAACAGTTCATCAAGGGAACGTCGCAGATCGCACAGGAGGGCGCAATCCAGATTTTCCAGGAGCTGGGCGGCGGCATGGAGGAAGTCATCGTTGGAGTTGTGGGCGTCCTTCAGTTTGAGGTCCTAGAGTATCGTTTGAAGAATGAATACAATGTGGATATTCATATGGATATGCTTCCCTATGAGCATATTCGCTGGATTGAAAACGAAGGGCTGGACCCCAAAACGTTAAATCTGACCTCGGATACCAAGCGGATACAGGATTTAAAAGGGAATTATCTGTTGATTTTTGCCAATAGTTGGAGCATCAATTGGGCTTTAGAGCACAATGAAGGATTGCAGTTGGCGGAATTTGGACGATAACCCGTCGTTGGAGATTATTGGCAGGAAAGATGAAAGGATTTTCAGGAGTGTATTTACCTGAAGGTCCTTTTTTCGAATTCCAGTGTTTATATGGAACCAATCATGCTCCATATAATTCCTAAAAAACAATCACTTTTTTCATCTATACCTTGAAAAATAGGACAATGTCGATTATACTAATGGTAAGATATGGCTTACATAGTGCAAAATTATGTGACCTTTATAATCTGAAATCAGAAAAAAACTTTGCGATAGTTTTTTCTTATATAGAACGAGATTTGAAAGAAAAAGTGGTATAATCATTCAAAATAAAAGTTAGATTTTGGCGTTGAAGCATAAATCTAGCAGATCTATCCAAGTGTGGACAAAGGCTTCTAAATGGATGGGTCCCCAAAAAAGAATCAGGAAACCAGGAGGGGCATACATGAAAAAGCGGGCATTTTTCGTATTCCTTTCGCTTACTATTGTGTTCAGTGCAATTTCTGCGTATCTGACACAGGCAGCGGCAGAGCAATTCCTGGGAAGCGGCGCATGGCATGTAGATGAGGAAGGCGTTCTCGAACAGGAGGATGGCTATTATGTCTATACCATCAAGCCAGGAGATATTCAGGATGGTGTAGCGACCGTCCGTTTTGACCCAATTGCTTCCCCGTATGTGTTGATTGAGGATAATTATCATCCCGGCAGCAATACAGGTGTAAAAGTAAAGCTGATTAATGAGAGCGGAAAAAAACTTGTCTGGGAATCCGGTGGATACGATTTTACCACCGTCAATAATTATCAGGTTGGCGGACCGATTCCAGTGGATATCGATCAGTATACTGGTTTTGAGTCTGTAGATTACGGAACGGAAGACCATGAATATTTGTTGCAGTACGGCACTGCCTATCAGACAAACCCAAATTCGTTCGACGTAAAAGGGTTTGATGGGCAATATATTCGCTTTGCGGTGGCCGCAGTCCGGACAAGCAACAAACCGATGGCGCGTTTGTTTGGAAAAGAGGATTCCTATGACGTCACGTTGGTTGAGGCTGTACAGGTAAACGACCGTGTGAAAGAGGCGCTTACATTCCGCGATGCAAATGATCAGGAGAGGTCTGTTTCTGCGGACCCAGATCGTACATATGCGGATTATCTTAAGTTATATTACAACGTGGATTCCCTGGAGGATTTGAGCAATCAGCAAAAATTGGAAGTCTTAGGCGGGGAGATGGAGTTCAAGCGCTTTTCAGAGGATGCATCCGAGCATTTTTCACCGGATACAACCGACCCAATCTTCGATGTGTTCAAATTGTATGGTATTATCAAGCCAAACAATCACTATCAGATGTTGGAGACGGACCCCGAGCTTTTAGCGATGGGATACCATTATCTCTATAGCAATTGCATGCGTTTTACCTTTGACGCAGAGACTTCCCCCATAGATGGAGTGAAAGATTCCGCCAATGGGATGAGTATTGCCGATTTTATGGAAAAAGATCCTGCTTCCGCTGCAACTAGAAATGCGGAAGAAGTCTTTGGCGGAACCGTTTTGAATGAAAATGATGCACTGGCTTTGGACCATTTAGCGTTTGCTTATCAGGCGCCCAATGCGTTTAACTGGATGCCGCACTGTATTGATTTCAATTTTTCTCTAAAGTTTAAAGTGGACGACGACAGTTCCAGTGGCAGTTCGTCATCTTCAAAGCCGTCTACAAGCAGTGGTGGCGGTGGCGGCGGCGACCATGATAAGCCCCATGGCGGCGGAGATAGCAGTTCGTCCATTCCGTCGAGTTCTACAGGCGAGGGGACGGTGAGTACGCCGATGATTCCGGGGGAGACACCTTCTACGACGAGCAGTACCACAGGAGTGGAAAGCGCCGGAGATACGAGTGCTGTTACTGCGACCAGCGAACCTTCTGGGGGAACGCCGAGATCGACTGGTGGGAAGCCTAAAACAGGGGATCATACGCTAGCTTTACTGGCTGTTTCTGCTTCTCTTGCAGTGGGGTCCGGTGTGCTGTGCCTATTGTGTAGAGGAAAGAAAGATAAAAACGAAGAGGAACATAAGAGGAAGTAATTTCCATTTAACGGCGAATCCGTAGATGGTTTTTGAGGAAGAACGTCTGCGGAAAACGGCAGAGGAACAAAAACGCCGTTTGCATGATTGGGAATGTAGCCGTTTGGAAGCGGGACTGTAGAGGGAGTTTTGCTTTGCAGACCGTTTCCTGAATTTAGCCGCGCGGACGTCTTTTCATAAAGATGTCCATAAACCCAAATATATTCAATAGGAGGAAACAAAAATGAGCGCAAAGAGAAAACTGGCAATGTCCGGTGTAGCAATCCTGGTTGTTCTTACCCTCATCGCAGGCGCTACCATGGCTTGGTTCACCGACACAGAGAAGGTCAATGCGAACTTCACCGCTGGCGTGCTGGACATCAGCATCAAGAATGCGGATGGCGAAGTTGCAACCGAGTTGAACTTCCAGAACATGCGTCCGATGGAAAAGGATACCTTCGTTGACGAGGCTACGGCAGTTCTGAATGGCGAGAATCCGTATGAGGGAGAAGGTTATGATCCGACTCCGGTTTATGTACAGCAGTTCGCCATCAGCAATGAGGGCACTCTGCCTGTCAACCTGAAGCTCTCTTTCGAAGATGCTACTCCGACATTGGATGTTCCTGAAATTGTCAGCAACGGCAATGGCGGAATCAGAAAAGGAGAGAATACCACCCGTCAGTCCCAGAATGAATTGGGGAAAGATTATACGAAAGATAAGGCATATGTAGAAAATGCTGCTGATGGTGACGACATTTATGCCCCGAGCAACTATGACAACACCAAGGTTAATCCTCATTTCCATGTCGTGCTCTTCCAAAAGGTTGAGGGTACATGGAAAGTTGTTGCTGAAAACATCAGCCTTGATACCTTAAAGGATGAAGATGGCTACGTTCTGATGAACGGCAATCAAAAGCTGGTTCTCCCGGCTGGCGCAACAGCAGAGGATAATACATATGCTCTGGGCGCCTATCTGGACGAGGGTGCTGGCAATGAGTATCAGGGCAAAGCGTATGAAGTTAACTTCACTGTCAATGCAAAGCAGACAGATGAAGGTGCAACTTTTGCAAAATAATTTCTTATTTGTTTAAGAAACATAACAGCGAAATATGAATGGGTTTTGCGGTGATTGAGAGATCAAATCAACCGGCGTGCCGGAGCATTTGTTCCGGCACACCGGTCTATCTTATTCACAAGGGGGAAGGGCAAGTTGTTCAAACTGCTAAAAGAATCGTGGCTGAGTCTCACACTGGTATTGGTGATTCTGGCGACCGTCTGTACAGCCACGTTTGCATGGCGGGAAGACCTGGACAAGGTCAGTCTCACAGCAAAAAGTGTGCTGCTCAATGCGAAGATGGACCTTGCGAACAACGCGGAGTCCGACCTGGGTGTTTTAAATCTGGCGGCTTTACAGGATGGCCAGACAGCTTATATTCCATTTCAAATGGAGAATTACTCCAATATTCCTTCTGCCGTATCTTTCCGTGTTCTAGTGAAGGACGCGAACGGTGAAGAAATTACAGATGCTTTGGAAGGCTGGGAGGTTTCTATTTTGAGTGAAGGCGAACCCTTGAAGCTTTCTGAGGATGGCACTTCTTTTATTGCAGAGGTTCCAGCGGTGGAAAATGGTTCTGAGATCAATGCTTATACGCTGCAGTTAAAGGCTGCCCCTGATGCGGACTACAGCGAATTGGGTACAGAGGACGCGCAGCTGTATGTCACGGCGGATATTCGAATTCTTGAGGAGGAAACTGTTCAGGAATAAGAAATCGGTTGTCGATCATACTCAGCGGATTTTGTAGAATGTCATAGTAGAGAGGCTGCGTGTGATGGAACAAGTTAAAAAAATATGGTCGATCATCTGTAAAATCTTGAATGCTTTTTTCTTGGTTTTACTGGTGGGGTTGGTCGTGGTTTTGCTTTATCTCGCGATCGGCTCGAAAGGAAACGGGTTGCCGTTTCTACAAAATTATCAGTTGTTTACGGTGTTGAGCGGAAGTATGGAACCAACTTTGAATGTTGGCGGCGTAATCATTGTGGAGAAAGTGGACCCGATGACGCTTGAAGAAGGGGACATTATTACATTTGTTTCCAATGATACCACACTCAACGGAAAGGTTGTCAGCCACCGGATTCTTCAGGTGGTCGATAATAATAATGGCCGAATGTTTATCACAAAAGGCGACGCGAATGAGGACCGCGATGATGCGGCGGCTGTCCCCGATAATGTGATTGGACGTGTTATTTTCCATATTCCTTACTTGGGGTATCTCCTCAATTTTATGAAGACGAAAAATGGTTTTTTCTTGATTCTACTTTTGCCCTGCATGATTATTTTGTTGGTGGAGACCATCAGTTTGTTGAAGAATTTTTGGGCCTATGTGGATGAGAAAAAGGCACTCAAGGAGGGAAAAGTAGAGGACGGTTCAGAAGAAGAACCGGAACTTCCGGAAAAGAGCGAACAGCCTGAGGAAAAGCAGCAGGCGGGGCCCGAGAAATCTACGGGAATAGAAACAGGGGAATCTGCTTCGGGACCGAATGCGGTACAATCTTCAAATGAAGATGCAGGCGAAGAAATGCTTTTAGCTGCTGATAAACAGAATACAACCGATGAGCAGTTTGCAGAGGATTTGCTCCAATCGGATAATGAAACGGAAAACAAACCGACAAGTTGTACATAGATCAAATTTGTGAGTCAATTGGAGGAGTGGTTGTTATGAAGAAGAACTTTTTGAAATTACCAGTGGCTACCATATTAAGTATGGGCCTCTTGCTCACAGTGGTAACAGGGACAACACTCGCTTCAGAGGAAGGGGAAGAGGGGTCTTTTTGGGACCATCAAGAGATGGCCGTTTCGGTCTATGATGGGGACCTGCCGGATTTTAACGAGGCAGCGGTACCGGACGGCGCTTCTGCTTTTAAGAAAATGGTAAAATCCAATGGGAAAGAAGACTCCATTCAGCTTTCCGCAGAGGATCTGTTGAATGGACAAATTACAATAAAGAGGCCTGTGAATCTCTCGATTGAAGGATATGATGCTTTAAGTGCTTCAGAACAGAACAAGATTAAACTTGTCATCGATCTTCCGGACAAATTGGAGGAAGATTCTTTGTATGCGATGACGATCCTTGGACTTCCAGAGGAGCATATTGTTGTGCGAAATCTGGGGCCGGTAAGCTTGTATGTAGGAGATATTCCGGAAGCGAATGTGCCAGAAGAGGATGTGGAGGAATCTTCGAAAGAACCAAGCAACAATTCCGGCTCTGTTTCGGGTGAATCAGACAGGCCCAGTGGTTCTTCTGAAGAACCTGTAGAGGATTCTCAACAGTCGACCGATTCTTCTGTAGCGGCGGAATAATTTGGAATAACTGCTGAAGTCAAGGTTTACTAAACAAAAGCGATAAGAAATTGTTTGATAAAAGAGGTCAAAAAATAGCGCCTGTTTTCAGTCAGGCGCTATTTTTTTGTTGGCGCGGAATAGGCATGATAAAAACCCCCAGTTGAACAGGGGGCGGATAAAAAACTTATAGAGGAAAGAGGGACTCCCTGAGATAAAATAGAAGTGGTTTGGCGGCCACACAACAAAAACACAGGAGGTCAAGTCATGAAAGACATAAATAGTTTATCGCATAGTAGGACTATGTTTTTTTATACTTGAATGGGGATAGAGGACGGATGTATCTGTAATGAAGCTGCAAGAACGTTAAACTCTTAAATTTTTCGGAATAATAAGAGCAACTTATTCAACGAATTGGTTATTTTACTCTTTTTTCTAGAGTGATAAGATGCTATAATCCAATCGTAAAGTGAGATATATAGAGAACCCTATCGATGGGAATCAAGCACAATAGGGTAAGAAAAAGATGGAATATGGACAAAAGAGTTGTTTAAAACTTAGGAAACGGTTTATGTGGTTGAATCATACGGAAACCAAAAAGAGCGTATACCCGATTGATCCATCGATTTGAAGGGTAAGAATTGGTTTCGTATATTTTTGTAGTGTGATTCTTCAGTTACTTCTGTATTTATAGGAGGAAACCCTTAGAGACCATTGGAAAGTTCAGTTGTTTTTCATTAAAAACATATAACGATTCTGATTGTTGGTTCGTTATGAATATGCTTTGCGCCGTTTTGTTTATTTGGGCTTTTATTGTGAACATAAGAAGGTATTATGCAAATCAAGATGAGTAACAACTCCAGTTTATAGAACTAAGAAAATTAGAATTTAGTTGCGGGAGAAATGCTTATGGGATTTTGGATTTATATGTTGATTATGGATTTACTTCTCCCATTTACAATGATTGGTTTTGGGAGACATTTTATGAAGAACGTGCCAAAGACAATTAACGGAGTATTTGGATATAGGACTTCCATGTCTATGAAAAATAAGGAAACATGGGAATTTGCCCATAAATATTGTGGTAAGATATGGTATATTTGCGGGTTAAGCGCATTGCCGATAACAGTAATATTTATGCTCTTAGTAATTGGAAAAAATGTGGAAACAGTAGGAACAGTCGGAGGAATTATAATGGGAATACAGCTGGTTCCTTTGATTGGTTCTATTTTTCCAACAGAAATTGCTCTGAGAAAAAATTTTGATAAAAATGGAAAAAGACGGTAAATTCCAGTTTGTTGAAACGAAAAGAAGAATAAATGCGATAATTGAAACAGAAAAATTGACAAGGAGAACGTTTTGTATGGTTCTGATTGAACAAGTCGAAATAAACGATAGTTTAAAAAAAGACATTCAAAAAGAATTTGAGAAGTATGAGGCAAAGGACGGCGTTTCATTTAATCATACTCCGTTTTGCTTTGTCGCAAAAGAGAACGGGAAAGTAATCGGCGCCATAACAGGGTTTCGTTGTTTTTCAGAAATATACATTGATGAATTGATCGTGTTCGAACATCAACGAGGAAAACACATTGGGACACAGTTAATACAGATGGTGGAAGATACCTATAAAAATCAAAATTTGCATAATATCAATCTTTGTACCTATGAATTTCAGGCACCAGAATTTTATAAAAAACTAGGATTTGAATTGGAATTCGTAAGAAGAAATAATTATAATTCCAAACTGAACAAATACTACTATGTAAAATATTTTGATAAAAGCGATTCGCTATAAATCAGATACTTTTTCAAAGGAAAACATTTTTTTGAAATTCTTGTAGCTTCCAGTTTGACCATTTCACATCCACATTTTAAGAGGTTGGTCTTATATGATTGACCGCTTTTTAACAAAAGACACCATTTAGATGTCAATGGTGTCCCTTTTAGTGTGATTTTATTGTCATATTAAGGCTCGTTCAATCGTAGTAAATTCGTGGTAAAATGAATGTTTTTCTATACTCCAAAATGTTTGAACGTGTAGTGTTTATGCGGACAATCAAAAATCAGATATAAAATTTATAAATAATTAGTTTATACGTACCTTTAAAAAATGTAGCGAAAGGTTGTCCTTGACACCATCTTTTGGCTGTTTATGTTACTAAGTGCGCTTTTTCCATAGCTTTATCATGATGGATAGCCTTGTATCTGAATTTTTATGGGAATAGCCATAGTAGGGGCCACTCACTCGACCGGGTGCTTTTTATTTTGGAACCATGCAGAGCCAAGCAATGATCTTGTTGAATTCGCTTACCCTATCTGAACCGTTGCGTTATTCGTACACATTGGCTGTACTTCCTTTATCGCGGGGATCGAATACGGTTTCTAAGAGGTAAAGGATATAAAAAAGGAATATAGAGATAGAAATGGAAGTTTGAAAGAGAGCCTTCTTTGAAGCCCTGCCTTACCAGGAAGATCGTTCTAAATCTATTTTAATCGATCGGCTTTTAGAATATGTTTTAAATATCGTTGAGACGAGGGAATAACTTTCGTTTCGTTATTTATCAAATTTTTAAAGTGGGCGTGGTTAGAATCTTCTTTTTAACCAGTTTTTGGCCAGCGAAAGTTAAGAGAAAAAGCCATTTTTCAGGAGGGAAAGATGCGGCTGTTTATAGGTATCCGTTTTAATGAACTCATGATAGAGGAACTTTGGCGTCTTGAAAAATGCCTTCAGAACGCAGCGATTTCGGGAACTTTTATACGAAAAGAGAACTTCCATTTGACACTCTCCTTCCTGGGGGAGACTGAGTCCATTGACACAGTGGTTCAAATAATGAATCGTCTCGAATTCCCGGTGTTTTCGTTGATGCTGAAGGGAATAGGGAGTTTCTGTTCAGATCAAAAGGGGAAGACCATCTGGGTCGGTGTGGAGTACTCCGAGCAACTACAAAGCCTACAGAGAACTTTAGAAAGGTCTTTACTCGAAAGTGGTTATTCATTGGAGATGCGTGCCTTTCAACCACATATTACCTTGGGGCGAAAGGTCCTTTTGCGGGAAGATTCTTATTTGAATGAGCTTTCCAGAGCTGTGCTCCAGCAAAAGATGCAAGTAGAACGAATTTCTCTCATGCGATCGGAAATTCAACAAGGGGTACGCATGTATAAAGAAGTCTACTCAAAGGAATTAAGTTGGATAAACCAATCGATTCCTTGCCAGAGTTTCGAAACGAATTGAGTGAAAGGGATGTACTACATGGAGACTAGGGGGAAATGTACGGTTGTATATATCCTCGAATGTTCCGACGGAACCCTCTACACGGGTTGGACGGACCAACTGGACAATCGCTTGGCGGCCCACAACTGTGGACGGGGGGCCAAGTATACGCGTTCTCGCAGACCAGTGTGTTTGGTTTATTGTGAGGAGGTTCCGGATCGTTCCGCAGCTTTGCGCCGGGAGGCGCAGATTAAACGTTTGACACGATCTCAGAAATTGAGCCTTATTCACGAAGCTTCGCTTGAATAGAGAGGACTATTTGTGATATACTTTTGAAAAATAACGCTTAGTATAATGGCGTATGGATGAAATTAAAGGAGGAATTACTACCATGCCATGTATTCAGACGAAGGTCAGCGTAAAAATGACGGAGCAACAGGAAAAAACCATTAAAACGGAGTTGGGAAAGGCAATTTCCCTGATTCCAGGGAAAAGCGAAAATTGGCTGATGCTTACCTTTGAAGATGGTTGTAAAATCTATTTTCAAGGGAATTGTGACCAGCCGGCGGCTTTTGTAGAAGTAAAGATTTATGGAAAGGCCAACGGAGGCGTTTATAATAAAATGACTGCGGCCATAACAGACATACTGAGTAAGGAGTTGCAAATCGCCCCCAATCGGATTTATGTAAAATACGAGGAAGTTGCCTACTGGGGATGGAACGGAAATAACTTTTAACGAAAGATCGAAGATCATCTATGTGACGTTTCACAGAATACCAACAAAACAAAAGACCTCCGCAAATCGTTCAATTACGAAGAGCGGAGGTCTTTTTTGATTTCTGTTAAAGCCGTTTTAATAGCATTTAATTGAACTAGGTATATCGGTACGAAGAAGGAATTTTGTTTGAACAACGACAAAGAACACTTATAAAATAAACAATTTGTATTATTATATTTATATATTTCAAATTGTAAATCAAACGTTGGCAAAGACTAAGAAATACAGCAAGACAAGTGCCCCCAAAATGATACGATAGTATCCAAAGGCTTTAAAATCGTGCTTTTTGATGTATCCCATCAGGAACTTAATGGCAAGAATTGAAACCACAAATGCGACAATCATACCGGTTAAGAGAATAGCGATCTCCATACCGGAATATGTAAATCCAAACTTCAACATTTTCAAGAGGCTTGCCCCAAACATCACTGGGATAGCTAAGAAGAACGTGAATTCCGCCGATACTGTACGGGATGCACCAAGTAATATACCGCCAAGAATCGTTGCACCCGAACGGGAGGTCCCTGGAATTAATGCCAACACTTGAAACAAGCCAATGCAGAATGCAGTACGGTAGGAAAGGTCAGAGAGCGTTTCTACTTTAGGCTTACGGCGCTTATTCCAATTTTCTACAAGGATGAACAATACGCCGTAAAGAATCAACATAACGGCTACTGTGACATAATTAAAAAAAGTGCTTTCGATTAAATCGTCAAAGAGCAGACCGATCACAGCCGCTGGCAGACAGGAGACAATGACTTTTCCCCAAAGCGTAAAAGTATCGCGCTTTTCCTGCTGCGATTTTTTGGGCGAAAAGGGATTCAGCTTATGAAAATACAGCACCACAACGGCGAGAATGGCGCCGAGCTGAATCACAACCAAAAACATGTCCTTAAAAGCCTGTGAAGTGTTGAGCTTAATAAACTCGTCGGCCAGAATCATATGGCCGGTGCTACTGATGGGCAGCCACTCCGTAATTCCCTCGATGATTCCAAGGATGGCGGCTTTCAGGAGTTCGAATAAGTCCATTTGTATACCTCCTATTGGTTGGTAGTTTTGGCAGCATCTACTGCACATTTGTAAATCCTTCCAGTTTGCTATTATCCATTATACAATGAATAGACGCAAAAATAAATTGATAATTGGTGAACCGTTAAAAAGCTTTTTCTTTACAGGGAAAGCTAAATAAACTCTATTTTTGTCGAAACTGTACCTCTTTCACAAACCTCCTGAAAACAAACCGAAAAAGCTTGATACCTCGGCTATTGAAAACTTTTTTCTGCAAGGCTATAATCCAGATATAGCCAGAAATTTCCATGGCCTCATCATGGAAATTGAGAGCGCGTAAAAGGAGGAGTTTAAACATGTTTGAACAGATGAAAGAGATTATCCGAAATTATGTCCAGGTTGCAGACGAGGACATTCATGAAGATTCCCGATTTGTAGAGGATCTGGGGTTCAATTCTTATGAGTTTATGTGTCTGGTCGGGGAAGTGGAAGATGTGTTTGACATTGAAGTGGACGAGCGTGAAGCGGCTAAAATCAAAACGGTACAAGAGGCATTGCATTACATCGCTACTTTGACAGAAGAATGATCTATGCCTGCTCGATTCCCCATGGCATGGGGGAGCATTCAGCCGCTTATACGCTGCTTTCTTGGGTGTTGCATGAGAAGTATCGGTTGACCGGAAACCTATTGTTGGCCCGAACACCGCAGGGAAAGCCCTTCTTGCGCAATTATCCGGGAATCTTGTTCAACATTAGCCATTGCGCAGGGTTGGTAGCCTGTGCAGTGAGTCACACAGAGGTTGGCGTGGATGTTGAGAAAATCCGTCCCTATCCCCCACGGATGCCGCGGCGTATTTTGGCACCGTCTGAACAAGAACAGCTTTTAAAAAGCGAAAATCGAGAGGATTTATTTTTTCGCTTTTGGACGTTAAAGGAAAGCTATGGAAAAGCATTGGGTGTGGGGATTGGTTATCCGTTTCGAGAAATCCATTTTCAACTGGGACCGGTTCCCACATGTAATGTTGCTGGATTTTCGTTTGCGCAAACGGTTTTAAGAAGTGGATTTATTTTGTCCGCTTGCCAAAGGGGGACAGAGCAAGCGCAGACAATGGTATTCTTACGGCACTTGCCGGAACAGACAGGAGGTATTTCCTATGAATATGAACCAACTGCGAAACCTGAAAGACTTAATTGACTTTTCCGCGGAAACGTATGGAGAAAAGATTGCCATTCGCACAAAGCAGAAAAAGGAGATCATTGATAAATCATACATCGCGCTTAAAGCGGATAGTGAGGCCTTTAGCCGGACACTGGAGAAGTATGCGCTGAGGGGAAAACATGTGGCGCTCTTGGGACCGACGAGTTATGAATGGATTGTAGGATATTTTGGCACAGTAAACTCCGGGGGCGTTGTTGTACCAATCGATAAGGAACTTCCGGCAGCCGACATTTGCGACGAGCTCCATCGAGCGGACGTCGAGGTATTGGTATATGACAGCAGTTATGCAGACATTGCAGCGCAGGTGCGGCGCGATTGTCCACAGGTTACGTCTTATTTTGAGATGCAGCGGGAGGCGCATGGAGAGGATGTGTGGTCTTTGCGCCGCTGCTTAGAGGAAAATTGCGGAGCATTTGATGAACCTATAGATCGCGAAAAACTCAGTGTAATTATGTATACTTCCGGTACAACAGGAAAGAGCAAAGGTGTGATGCTGAATCATCGCAATTTGATTGACAATGTTGTGCACTTGGAGATGGGGATTGAACCTGGTACAGCAGTATTGATGACAGTCCTTCCGATTCACCATGCTTATTGCTTTACCTGTGACATTCTCAAAGGGCTTCAGCTGGGTTCAACCATCTGTATCAATGACTCTTTGATGCGTATTGCGAAGAACTTGCAAGTTTTTAAGCCCAATACCATGTTGGTAGTCCCTATGATTGCGCAAGTGATGTATAATCAGGTTTGTGAAGCAGCAAAGAAATCCTTGGTCATCCCCAAAAAGGTGATCGCAAAGGCCGCTTTTGGGGGGAATCTACGCACGATTTACTGCGGTGGCGCCTATTTAAATCCGGAGATGATTGAAAAGTTCCGAGAATTAAATATCAATTTGGTACAGGGTTATGGAATGACAGAATGTGCACCTTGCATCAGCCGCAATTCAGAGACATGTATCAAAGAGGATTCTGTTGGGAAACTGTTGCCTGGGTGTGAAGCAAAGGTCGTAGATGGCGAGATTTGGGTAAAGAGTAGTTCCGTGATGTTGGGCTACTATAAGAACGAAGAAGCGACCAGAGAAACACTGGTGGACGGCTGGCTGCGTACGGGGGACCTTGGCTATGTGGATGACGAGCAATTCCTTTATATTACAGGCCGAAAGAAAAATTTGATTATCTTGAGCAATGGCGAGAATGTTTCCCCCGAGGAACTGGAGAATCGAATCAGCGAGGACCCCTTGGTTGCAGAGGTATTGGTGTATGAAGAAGAGGGGCAGATTACCGCGGAAATCTACCCCAATGAAGACTATGTGGCGAAAAAGCGCATTCAGGATATACAGAAGGAACTGTCTGACCACATGGACGAAATGAATCGGTCACTGCCGATGTTTAAGCAAGTGCGCCGTATTAAGTTGCGCAATACCGAATTTGAAAAGACAACCTCTCGAAAGATTAAGCGGCATTATGGCTCGAACTGTGCAGAATAAAAGGAGAGATACCGTTTTCTGCTATATGTAAACCAATTTGGCTGAATGTAGAGTGGTTTTAGGGGATGAACCGTGTATTCTGTTCCACAAAGTGACGTTTTTTGTCTTGTACGATACTTGTAAAGCCTTTTTACTTACAGTATAATGAAAAGAAAGGCCATATTTTGGCGGTTTGAGCGTATAAGAGAGGCGGCGAAAGCGTGGAGTCAAAAGCAATTCTCTTCGTGGGCAATGCGGGACCGGAACGGGACAGCCTGCGCAAATTGTTCCAAGACACTTATTCTAGCCAGGAAGCGGACAATGAGGAGCAGGTATTGCAATTTCTGGAAACCCGGCACGATTGTGTAGCAGCCATACTGCTCGATATGGATGAAAGGACATTTGACGGCTTTGATGTGCTGTGTACCCTGTCGGAATTGCATTGGACGGATCGAATTCCGGTGGTTATGATTACCTCCCAGCCCCTGGACACGACGGTTTTGCGTGGATATGATAGGGGGATGGTTGACATTATCTGTAGACCCTACCAGGAGGAAATTGTGCGCCGGCGTGTCCAGAACATCATGGAGTTATACGCGCACCGCTTACATCTAGAAAACTTAGTGAACCGCCAGACCCAGGTTCTGAAACAGCAGGCGCGCAAGCTGCGCCGTACATATACCTTTATCATCGACGCGCTCAGCACGGCGGTGGAATTCCGAAACGGAGAGTCTGGGCAGCATATCCGGCGGATTCGTGGAATCACAGAATTGCTGCTTCGCCATTTGGCACAGTCCCATAGAGAACTGGGATTGGACGAGGAACAGATCGAGACCATTGTCTGTGCATCTGCGATGCATGACATTGGAAAGATCGCAATTCCCGATTCCGTACTATTAAAGCCGGGAAAACTGACAGAAGAATTCGCTATTATGCAGAAACATACGGTCTATGGTTGTGATTTATTAAATAGCCTTGCTTATGTACAGGATGATCCCTTGATTACTTATTGTTATGAGATTTGCCGTTCTCATCATGAGCGTTGGGATGGACAGGGATATCCCGACGGTCTGACCGGCAATGCAATTCCTTTAGCTGCACAAGTGGTGTCGCTGGCAGATGTGTATGATGCGCTTGTGAGTGAACGTATTTATAAACCTCCCTATTCACACCAAGAGGCTGTTCGAATGATTCAGCAGGGCGAATGTGGAGCATTCAATCCCATGCTGATGCAGTGTTTCTTAGAAACCGAAAAACAGTTGGAAGAACAGCTAGACGCTTAGGATAGAGGGGGCCAGGCGCGCCCATTGGTCTGTGAAAGGGAGGACTTCGATGGAGTTCATTGATCGGCAAATTTATCAGGGACGGCCAACCGATTCCGAACGTTCTGCTCGGGAAGTCGCTGTGTATGATCTCTTGGATCGGTTGGGAATCACATATGAGCGATTGGATCACAGTACGGCAGCGACGATTGCCGACTGTGAGGAGGTGGAAGCCCTCCTGGGCGTGGAAATTTGCAAGAATCTGTTTCTCTGTAACCGCCAAAAGACTTGTTTTTATCTTTTGGTGATGCCAGGACGCAAAGCATTTCATACAAAGGAACTGTCTTCTCAGATCGGAAGTGCGCGCTTGTCTTTTGCAGGACCTCTAGAGATGGAAGAGCTGTTAGGGGTAACGCCGGGTTCAGTCAGCATCTTGGCGCTTATGAATGATCTGCAACATCGGGTTCAGCTCTTAGTTGACCGTGAGATTCAACAAGAGCCGTGGTTCGGCTGTCATCCCTGTCTCAATACATCCAGCCTTAAAATTCGTACGGAAGATATTTTTCAGATTTTTCTACCGCATACCGGCCATCAGCCGATCTTTGTAACACTTTCTGATGATATGTCAAATCCTTAGAACAAACGATTTAAAAAAGAGGGTGTCCCAAAACAATGGATCTTTCGATTCATAGGAAAAGGACATCCTCTTTTTGTTTGGAAAAATATTTAAGTTTCTAAAAAACGAGGGTACCCTTCCGTCATTTCATGACTTTTGGGACACCCTCGTTTCTTTATAGGCACATTAAATAGGATTGCCGCATAGGATGCCAACAGACGAAAGGATGGGGGGCAAATGCGATGGTAACCATCAGCTTATGTATGATTGTACGAAATGAGGAGGCTGTTTTGGCACGATGCCTTGATTCCGTTAGCAAGGCTGTGGATGAAATCATCCTTGTGGACACCGGATCAGAGGATCGTACAAAGGAAATTGCCAAACGATATACACGCCATATTTATGACTTCCCGTGGGTGGACGATTTTTCTGCTGCCAGAAATTTTTCGTTTTCAAAAGCCACGATGGAATACTGCATGTGGCTTGACGCAGATGACGTCCTTCTTGATGAGGATGCAAAGGCGCTGATGCATTTAAAAGAAACTTTGGACCCCAGTGTTCGTGTGGTCATGCTTCCCTACCAGATCGCCTTTGATGCGGAGGGAAAGCCGACCTTTTCTTATTACCGCGAACGCCTCATCCGAAATGGACAGGGAATGCGCTGGGAAGGGGCCGTGCATGAGGTCATTACTCCCATTCAACCGATTCTCTATGGGACTGCGGCGGTTACACATCGAAAGGTTGGCCCTGGTGACCCAGACCGTAATTTGCGAATTTATGAAAAGCAATTGGCAGAAGGAAAGGTGCTTTCGCCGCGAGAACAATTCTATTATGGGAGAGAACTATACACCCATGGAAGATATGGAGAAGCACAGAAAATCTTCCAGGCTTTTTTAGACAGTGGAGCAGGGTGGTTGGAAAACGAAATCGATGCGTGCCGGCAAATGGCCTATTGTCGATATGCGTTGGGCAATGAAGCAGGCGCATTGCGCGCACTGTTGCAAAGTTTAGAGCTGGATGTACCTAGAGCGGAAGTCTGCTGTGATATAGGAAAGCATTTCTTCGACCGAGATCAATACACACAGGCGATTTTTTGGTATGAAACAGCGGCAAGTCGAGAAAGGGACGATCGTTCTGGCGCCTTTGTTCAACCGGATTGTTATGACTATATTCCCTATTTGCAGCTTTGCGTATGCTATGATCGCTTAGGGAATCTCAAAAAGGCCAATTTCTATAATGAAAAGGCGTGGGCTTGTAGACCACAATCAAAAGTCTGTCAAAACAACCATCTCTATTTCCAAAGCAAACAAATATGATACAGCCTACCCGTTTTTTACTATATTTTTTCGAACCTATTTACGCGATCGATTCTTTGATTTTCGGTCTAAAATCCACCGCTTACCTGCAATCAAGTATTGCATTTTTGCGGTGGGTTTATTTTTTGAAAAAAGGAAAAAGAAATATAATATTTTTGTTGCACAAATAGCGAAATTTTTTACAGGATTGTGTATCAAGTCTTGTAGTTCAAAGGAAAAGATGCTAGTATATACAATATCTTAGGGGAAACATTGCCAATCATTATGCACAACCGCAAATTTTTATCCGTTGAGATGCTATTGGGAGGTTGGGATGGAAGTACCCTGTTTGAGATGTGAGAAGGAGGAGATGTTTCAAAAAGAAATTTGGAAAGAGTAAACATGAAGAAGAGAAATGTTTGGAAAAGGAGGTTTGTACACAAGTGAAACAGAGAAAAAGGTTTCTGGCACTGCTTCTGGCAGGAGCAATTGCCACCGGCAGTTTTACCGGTGCGCTGGCTTTTACAGAGGAGCAGGTGAAGGACAGCACTACCGAGGCGGTCAATCGTTTAGAGGATACCGCAGAACTTGACCGGCAGATTTTGTTTGTGGATGATTGGAAGTTCTATTTGGGGGACCCATCCGGGGCCGAGGAGAAAAACTTTGATGATTCCAGCTGGCGTAACGTGACCTTACCGCACGACTGGAGCATTGAATTAGATTTTACCAATGGCGCTACAACATCGGAGATCGGCCATTTGGCCGGTGGCATCGGTTGGTATCGAAAGACATTTACCCTTCCCCCAGAGATGGAAGGAAAGCGGATCACCGTCGACTTTGGCGGTGTCTATATGGATAGCTATACCTACGTAAACGGGGAATTGGTTTCCCGCCATCCCTACGGTTACACGCCGTTCTCCTATGACATCACGGACCTGGTGGTCTGTGATGGAGAGACCGAGAATGTGATTGCGGTACAGGCAGAAAATAAAATTGACAGCATGGCAGGTACAACCAGTCGTTGGTATTCCGGCAGCGGTATTTATCGCGACGTTTATTTGACGGTTACAGAGCCGGTACACGTAGCACGTTATGGTACAAAGATTACGACGCCGGATCTGGAAGAGGAATATACTTCCGATGAAGACGTTACCGTCAATGTGGCGACACAGGTACAGAACGATTCCGAGGAGGAGACGGCCGTTACCGTTCGTACCTCTATGGTGGGGTATGACGACGACAGTGTTCTGATCGATCCAGTGGAGTCGGAACCCGTGACGGTTGCGGCTGGCGAGACAGAGACGGTGGAGCAGGTCCTTTCTGCTGCGAATCCGGCTTTGTGGTCGCCGGAAGACCCGAACCTATATAATCTGGTCACCGAAATTCTGGTGGATGGCGTTGTAACAGACCGCTATGAGAGCCGTTTCGGTTTCCGTTGGACAGAGTTCACGGTCAATGATGGATTCTATCTCAACGGTGAGTGGATGAAGCTTCAGGGTATGTGCATGCACCATGACCAGGGCGCATTAGGTGCGGTGTCGAATTACCGCGCGGTTCAGCGCCAGATGGAAATCCTCAAAGGGATGGGCGTCAATGCCATCCGTGTCACACACAACCCAGCGTCGGACGAGCTGTTGCAGGTATGTGACGAACTAGGATTGATGGTGATTGACGAGGCATTTGACTCATGGTATCAGGGCAAAAAAAATTATGATTATGGCAAACGCTTTTTTGAAGTGGAAGCGACCGATCCAACAGCCAAGCCTGGCCAGACATGGGCAGAGTTTGACCTCAAGACCATGGTGAACCGTGGAAAGAATTTCCCGTCCATTATTATGTGGTCCCTAGGAAATGAGATTTATGCAGCGAATGATTCCAGAGGACCGGCTACTGCTCAAAAGCTGTACGATTGGACCAAGGAGATTGATGACACCCGCCCCTGCACGATGGGCGAAGATAAATTCCGCACAGGAAATACATCCGACACCACCTCCAACTATGTAAAAGTTGCAGAAAAAATGGATGTAGTCGGTATGAACTATGTTGATAACAATTGGACCCGGTATGACGCACTTCGTGAAACACACCCCGACTGGATTATATACGGTGCGGAGAATTCTTCTGCGACCAAGAGCCGTGGAATCTATGCGCACCCAGACAGCGAAGGAACAGGGGATGCGGGCAGCCATCCGGACTATCAGCAGTCCTCTTATGACAACGATCATGTGGGCTGGGGCAGCACCGCGACACAAAGTTTGGTGATTGATCGGGATCGAAAATGGCTTCTTGGCGAGTTTGTCTGGACCGGCTTCGACTATATCGGCGAGCCGACTCCGTGGAACCAAAATGCGACAGCGCCGCCAAAGAATTCATATTTCGGCATTGTTGACACAGCGGGCTTTGCAAAAGATGCGTATTATCTATATGAGAGCCAGTGGACGTCTGTAGAGGACAATCCGATGGTCCACATCCTGCCGCACTGGAATTGGGAGGATGCGGAACTTCGCTCTCAGGTGACCGTAAACGGAAAGATTCCAGTTCGCATTTATTCCAACGCACGCTCGGTCGAACTGTTTAAAGATGGGGAATCCCTCGGAAAACAGACTTTTAACACGATCACTCCATACCAGGATGAAAAGGGCGAAGACGTTGTTTACCAAGTCAATCCGGATGATGAGAACAAGCTCTATCTGGAGTGGCGTATTCCGTATGAGCCCGGCACATTGAAGGCAGTTGCTTATGACGAAAATGATGAAGTGGTTGCTGAAGATGTCGTGACGACAGCGGGAGATCCGGCAGCGATTTCGCTTTCTGCGGACCGGCAGGTCATTGAGTCCGACGGACGGGATCTCTCCTATATCACTGTGGATGTTTTGGATGCGGATGGCAACTTTGTGCCGACAGCGGACAACCAGATGTATTTTGACATCACCGGCGACGGCAAGATTGTTGGCGTAGACAACGGCAATGCGCCGAGCTGGGAACGCTACAAGGACTATGACGGCGTTTGGAAGCGCAAAGCCTTTAGTGGAAAAGCACTGGTAATCGTTCAGTCCACTAAAGAAAACGGCTCCTTTACCTTGACGGCTACTGGAGACGGGCTTTCCAGTGATTCCATCACCTGCTATACAACGGAAAATGCAGGCGAAGGTCATGAGATCCTAGGATATGACAATCCTGGAACAGTTGTGACGAATGTCAATGAACAGCCGAATCTTCCGGAAACCGTTATGGCCATCTACAGCGACGGCAGTAAAGAAGAAGTCCCAGTGGAATGGGATGAAATCTCCGAAGATCAGTTGGCACAACCTGGGACCTTTACGGTACGCGGCGTTGTGGACGGTACGGAGATTGAAATTACAGTCGTTGTAAAGAGCATTCTTGGTATCCGTGATACCCGGATGGTTGCACAGACCGGCATCATTCCGACGCTTCCGGAGACTGTCAAAGTCGTATACAACGACGGCACGGAACAGAACGCAGCAGTTACATGGGAAAAAATTACCGAGGAAGAGGTTGCCCAGGAAGGCACGTTCACAAAACTCGGAACCGTAGAAGGCGTTCCAGAGGAGATGAAAGCGACGGCTTATATCCGTGTGGGCGAGCGCACGCTTCTCGGCTCCAATGTAGCAGTTCGCGAAGCCGGGGAAACCTATCCAAAGGCCAATGCTTCGTATAATGTAGGAACCGGTCATAACAAGTCCGACAGTATCAACGACGGCGTAATCGCCTTTAATCCCTCTTGGAACAACTGGGAAAATGGCGGTGTCGCTCAAGAAGATTCTTGGGTAAGCATCGAATTTGAGGAAGCATATACCACGAGCAAGATTGGTGTACACTTCTTTACAGACGGCGATACGAAAGAACCAAGAGAGCTACTGGTTGAATACAGCAACGATGGAAGCGAATGGACTGCTGTAGAAAATCAGAGCAAAACAACGGGCTTCAATGTGGCTCAAGGCGATGTGAATACCGAATATCCCATCACCTTTGACGCAGTCGAGGCCAAGTATATTCGCCTTAAGATGAAGGGACAGGTGCGCAATGCCACGACCTTCAGACCGGTGGGTATTTCGGAATTTAAGGTTTATGCGGATATTACGACTGCGCCGCAGCCAAGCAGCAATGCCACTCTGACCTCTTTGCGGTTGAATGGTGAGGAGATAGAAGGTTTTGATCCTTCTACATATTCCTATACATATGTCCTTGGTTACAACGATGAGATTCCAGAAATCACAGCCATTCCAGCTACAAATGCTTCAGCATTTGTCGTTCCGCCTTTGACGAGCGATGGTTCCGCGTCTATTATTGTATCTGCAGAAGATGGTACAACGAACCGCTATACCATCCAGTTCCAACGCAGCGACGCAACGTTGGACCATGTAGTGCTTTCCGCAGAAAAGACCGAACTGGTGGAAAATGAGCTGGTTCCGTTTACCCTGACCGCTACAATGGAGGACGGCACGGAACTGACCAGCGGCAGTTACACAGTAGCCTATAAGGTTACTGCAACAGATGCAGAACAGAAGGGCTGGGTCAAATTCAATAACAATGGACAAATTGAGGCGCATACAGCCGGTACCGTTGAGGCCGTGGCAGAAGTGACTTATCGCGGGAAAACCGTTGCTTCGGAACCATTGTCTTTGACGATTGCAGCAGCAACCGAACCGATTGTCGTACAGTTCTATGATAAGGTTTCGGTTACAACCAAGCTGAACACCGCACCGGTGCTTCCGGAAAAGGTGACCGCTTATGTAGCGAACAGCTTTGCACGCGAACTGTCTGTACAGTGGGATTCGATCGACCCTGCTAAGTATGCGACATACGGAGAGTTTACGGTGGAAGGTACGGTGGAAGGCCAGGAACTCAAGCCAACAGCGACGGTTCTTGTCAAAGACGCGATTGCCGTACAGCAGATCTCCGCAGTTACTCCGTACAGCAATACGCCTACCTTGCCAGAAACGGTTACCGTTTATAACAGCGATGGAACTACGAATACAGAGGTTCCGGTTACCTGGGAACCGATGTCCGTAGAAGATTTTCAGGTAGACGAGGGGACGATTGTTCCGGTTAACGGTACAGTCAACCTGGATGGGACAGAGCTGCCGGTGGTTGCAAATGTACGTGTCACGAGCCAAGATGTGGCTACCAGCAAAAACTATGCGGAGCTTCAGAATGGGTATGAACTTCCATTTGCAATTGCCTCCTATACGAATGACGTTCCCGAATCCACAGACCGAGTGGAGAAGTTGAACGATGGGAAGATCTCCTTTGCAACTTCGGACGCACAAGGCAAAAATATCTGGTGCGATTGGAAGCGCAATGCGGGCGGCACTGAAAACTGGATTGCTGTCATCATCGGCAACAGCGGCGCGGTTGTGAACCGTTTTGTAGACACCGTAAAGGTTGGCTTCTACGACGAAGGCGCATCGGGCGGCACACAGAAACCCTCGGATTACCGCATCGAATACTACACAGGTCCCATGGATTTCGAATTGCCGGAAGCGCCGACAACCGCTCTGGGTCCGAACAACCCGCGCGGCCATGTTCGCGACATGGTCGACAGCCCGCTTAACGACGACAACAATTGGAAGGAAGTTTCCTATGTGGGCGGAAAGCCTGCGGTCAAGACCGGTGAGATGATGGAAATTACCTTTGATCCGGTGGAAACTTGCATGTTGCGCGTCTATATGACCCCGACAGGAAATGCTTGCTTGGGCGTGACCGAGTTACAGTATTTTGGTAAAAATGCAATTGCAAAGACAGATTTTGCTGTAAATGCCATTAAGGTCGGCGGCGAATTGCTTGCAGATTTCGATGCTTCCAAGATGGATTATACAGTGGAACTCTCTTCTGCTACCGTTCCTACGGTTACAGCGGAGGCGACCAATAATGCATCGGTTACCGTTGTTCCAGCCATAGATGCAAACGGCACCGCAAAGGTAATTATTGCACCGGAAGATGGCAGTGTTGCGAATACAAAGACCTATACCATTCAATTCCATAGCGAATCCACTGGCGATACCTATCCGGTGGAAATTGCACCGGTGGATGGAGCAACCGTTACCTCTGATCTGCAAAACGCACAAGAGGGTCAAACCGTTACAGTGAATATTGCAGATATCGCGGAGGGCAAGCAGTTCCATTCGATCGCAGTTGCTGATGCAAATGGCAATCCGATTGAAACAACAGAGGTAGTAGCTGGTGCACAGTATACCTTTACAATGCCCGCCTCTGCGGTGACCGTTACAGTGGTTTTGGAGGACAATAATCCCGATCAAGAGCACCTGCTGACGGTTACGTATTCCGGTAAGGACGTTTCTCTGTGGGTAGACGGCGTTCAGCAGAATTTTGCGGATAGAGTCAACCGGTATAGCGTTCATTTGAAGAAGGGTGAAGAAATCGCCCTGACGTTCAAACCGCGCAATGACGGAAGAGAGTTCCGCCAGATTCTTTGCAACAATGAGGAGCAGTCCATACGGAACACATCCGAATATCTGTATGTTGATACGATGGGCGGCATGGATACGACATTGGAATTTGTATTCGATGTAGTATATAAAGGACTGTTGAAACAGACCATTGACGCGGCGCAAAAGGAAGTCGACGAAGGCAATACAGAAGGTTTGCTCCCTGTGGTTCAAGAGGCCTTTGAGACGCGCTTCCAGCATGCAAAGGATATCTATGCCAATAAGCAAGCAACACAGACGCAGATCGATGCAGCTCAGATGGACCTCATGCTGGTCTTGCACTTCTTGGACTTCAAGTCCGGAGATAAGGATTATCTGAAATATCTGATCGATACAGCGGACGCAATCGACCGCAATCAGTTTATAGAAGCTGGTCAAGCAGACTTTGAAGAGAAGCTTGAGAAGGCAAAAGAAGTCTATGCGGACGAAGACGCCCTTAAGAATGAAATCGATGATGCAGCGCAGGCGCTCCTTGAGGCGATGCTGGCACTCGAACACAAGGCAGATCTGACGCTTCTGAATGTCGTAATTGAAAAGGCGTTGGATGTGCTGGATGACCTGAATGCGGGTTATTATATCCCGAACGAAGAGGCCAATGAGGCGTTTAAGATTTCTTTGGCAACAGCGCAGTCCCTGACAGAAGAGAGTGGTCAAAAGACGGTTGACGATGCAGCTTTGGATCTTTCGAATAAGATGGCAGCCCTCCGTTTGAAAGCGGATAAGACGGCATTGGAAGAACTCCTGAAAGAGATGAAAGGCGTTGATCCGTCCGACTATACGCCGGAGAGTTACGCACCCTTTGCCGCAGTGATGAAGCGGGCAGAGTTGATGTTTAACGATCCGATGTTGAGTGTTGACGATGAGCCGGAAATTCAGAGCACGGTCAATGAAGCAAGGGCTCTGTATACCAAGCTTGTCCGAAATCATTCGGGTGGCAATTCCAGCGGTAGTTCGTCTGGTGGAAGCCATTCCAGCAATTCCGGAAACACTTCTGGGATGGGTACATCCGTTGTGACGACCAATCCAATCATCACAGCTGCACAGAACGTCCAGACACAGATCTATGTTGTCTCCGACACGACATTGCCATTTGCTGTGAAGAGAGGTAGCGCGTATTGCTTCAAGATGACCGTTGTCGGCAGCATGACAGCCATGCCGAGCTTCACAGTCGGCAATGGCGAAGTGCTGAAGACGCAGTATGTCGCAAAAGTCGGCAACGATTATTACTTCCGTGTGTGGGCGATCGGCGCTCCGGGCAGCAGTACGGGTGTGTACACCACTCTGCCAGGACAGAATCCGCAACTGCACTGTGTGGTAACCGTAAAATAAGGGCCGTTTCTTCAGCCAATTTTTTGCCAATGGTTGTAAAAAAGAAAACTAAAATTGTGCTGTTGTAAATAGACCTGGTTAAAAGCAAATGAAAAGGGTGCTCTGAATCTCGATTCTTTCATCGGGTTCAGGGCGCCCTTATTGTTTAGGGCACCCGATAAAGCCGATGGAGGCTTCCCGTAAAAAAGCTTTCAATTTGAGCATCGAACCATGCGAGCTGCTAACAACAATCTTTCGATGATAGAAGATTGCCGCTGGAACGGTGACCGCCCGTTTGCGGGCTGTAGGGCAAGTAATATGAGCGGAATAAAGTCCCGCACGTCTTGAGACGCTTGCCGGTAATAGAGGGTGTCCCAAAACTACGAATTTTTCGATTCATAGGAAAGGGGTATCCTCTTTCTGTTTGGAAAAACATCTGAATTCCTAAAAAAAACGGGGGCTCCTTCCGTCATTTCATGACTTTTGGGGCACCCTCTTTTTATGCTTCCGGCTTAGCCAATAGGTTTGACTTTATTTGATTTTTTCTATAAGGACAAGGAAATTCTTCCATAAAAATCCTGTATTCGATGTGCAGCGAGCAGAAGACTTCCCCGAATGAAACGGTTATCATTCGCGTCTTGAGTAGAAAGGATGAAATCAAAAAGGCGTAAAATCCAGGAAAAGAACCATGGGTTTTTGTAGCTTGTCGCCAAGCTTATGATACTTCTATTGACAAACCAATGATCTATGGTAAAATATTACTTAAAATTTTTTAATTATATGCGATCAGGATGGTATCTTGTAGGTTTGCAGGAAACATCGTTGCACTTTTACGATGGATGTCCATGAGGAGGATCGCCATGTTGGAAAAAACCTTTAATGAGATCTATATGAAATTTAAACTGAATTTTTATAAAAATATTTTCCGCACGGTGAGTGAATGCAATAACCGGTTGAGCGCGACAGAGGCTTTTTCAGTCGAGGTGATCTATGCGATGCAGGGGCCTACGATTCGAGAATTTGCCGATTTTGTCAACATCTCGCAACCAAACGCTACGTATAAAATCAATTCTTTGGTGAAAAAAGGGTATATCAATAAGGTCAATTCGGCATCAGATAAACGGGAATACCATTTAGAGGTCACACAAAAATTCTTGGATTATTATCGCGTGAACGACTGCTATATCCAAGAGGTTATGGAGAAGATTCGTAAACGTTTTTCTCCAGAAGAAGTCAAACAGTTTGAGCATGTTTTGCAGATTATGTCCGATGAACTGATGTAGAATCACAAAGGATTGTATTTTGGGAATCCCAAGCGGAAAGGTCTATTATCATTTCGATCTTTCGGCTTTTATGTGGATAAATCGTTTCTCTAAAAGATGGATGAATCTTTTAGGAGGATTATTAAAAAGGTGGGTATTTATTATGGCTATTCGAATTATTACGGACTCCACATCGGATATTTCGCAGGTACAGGGCGAAAAGATGGGGATCACCATTGTCCCACTCAAGGTTGTATTTGAGGATGGGGAATATTTGGACGGTGTCACCCTCACGCCGGATGAATTCTATCAGAAACTGACTGTATGCAACGAACTTCCCCATACAAGCCAGCCGGCTCCGGAGGCCTTTTTGAAGTATTTTAAAGAGGCTAAGGAAGCGGGGGATGAAGTCATTGTTGTGCCAATCTCCAGCAAGTTGAGCGGTACTGTACAAAGTGCTGCTGTGGCCAAAGAACAGTGCGACGCGGATAACGTGTTTATTGTGGATAGCTTGAATGCGACCATAGGCTTGCATCTGTTGATTGATATAGCGGTTTCTATGAAGGAAGAAGGAAAATCCGCAAAGGAGATTGTAGAGGCGCTTGAGGCTGCAAAGGAGCGGGTTTGCCTGCATATTGCGGCAGATACGCTGGAATATTTAAAAAAAGGTGGCCGTTTGACCAAAACGGCGGCGTTTGCAGGGACACTGATGGGAATTAAACCATTGATCGGGTTGGAAGACGGCGTGGTCGCAGTACAGGGCAAACCGCGCGGCATGCAGCGCGCTTTGGAGGATATGATCGGCCTGATCGACAAGAACGGCGGTGTAGATACAAGTTATCCTGTCTATTTGGGATATGCGGGCGATCAGGAGACATTGGCTCCCTTTCAAAAATTTATTCAGGAAAAACTTCCTCATGTCCGTCTTTGCACCAGCCCGGTGGGCAGCGTGATCGGAACCCATACCGGACCGGGGGCGCATTTTATTGCATATCTGAAAAAGTAAAAGGACATAAAAAAGCCTACATGAAAATCCATGGGTTTTCATGTAGGCTTTTTTACATGCTCTATCTAAGAATGTGGCAAGTTTTTTCGATCAGATTGCAAAAGGGACCAGATGAAAGGTTTGGGAGTCTGTTCGTTTATTTCATCAAAACTTTGTTGTGCGAGGGACAAACGCGACAGAGGGACAGGCAAAAGGAAGAGAGGGGTTCCTACTATGCCCGGAATGGAGTGAAAAACGGCTATTTCTCTATATAAAATGCTTATTGATTTTCGAAATGAAAACGAAAAATAAATCTGAACAAAATAAAGGACAAAATAGTATATTATTTTACCTTTCTTGTTGAAAATTTGTACAGAGTATGGCATAATAAAATCCTACGCACTTCCGATCGCTAGACAAGGAAGTAAATTGAAATAGGAGGGTATTTTGTGGAAAAGAATAGGAGCAGCTTTTCCGGGAGGATTGGCTTTGTATTGGCGGCAGCGGGGTCCGCTGTTGGCTTGGGAAATATCTGGCGGTTTCCATATTTGGCAGCAAAATATGGCGGAGGAATTTTCCTCTTGATTTATGTGATTTTGGCGGTTACCTTTGGATTTTCGTTGATGATCGCTGAAATTGCATTGGGGCGAAAGACAGGATTGAGTGCGGTTGGAGCATATCGGGCTTTAAACAAAAAATACTCATTTATTGGGAATTTAACCTCTTTGGTGCCGATGATTATTCTGCCGTATTATTGCGTGATCGGCGGATGGGTAATCAAATACTTTGCAGCATTTTTAAGCGGCCAGGGGACTGCCGCCGCGGGGGATACCTATTTTTCGAGTTTTACAGCGCAGACCGCACAGCCGATTGTTTGGTTCCTCATTTATGTGGCTGCTACGGCGGTTGTTGTGCTACTCGGCGTTGAAAAAGGTGTCGAGAAGGTCAGCAAAATTCTGATGCCGATCTTGGTGGTCCTGTCCATCGTCGTTTGTGTGTACACCATTTGTATGCCCGGAGCGATGGAGGGTGTCAAGTATTATCTCCTTCCGGATTTCAGCAAATTCTCTTCAACGACAGTGCTTGCAGCATTGGGGCAGTTGTTCTATTCTATGTCGCTGGCCATGGGCATTATGATTACCTATGGTTCTTACATGAAAAAGGACGCAGATCTGGAAAAATCGGTAGGCCAAATTGAGCTTTTCGATACAGGAATTGCCTTTATGGCAGGCTTGATGATTGTCCCGGCTGTTTTCGTATTCTCGGGTGGGGATCAGGCACAGTTGAGCGCTGGCCCTAGCTTGATGTTCATTACACTTCCCAAGGTATTCAACAGTATGCCGATGGGGGGCGTGATCGGTTCAGCGTTCTTCTTGTTGGTGCTGTTTGCAGCTCTGACCTCTTCCATCTCCCTGATGGAAACGGTCGTCTCGATTTTGCAGGATAAGTTCCACTGGAATCGCCGCATGACCTGCCTGATTGTGTTTATCGGCATGGTGCTCATTGGAATTCCGTCTTCCCTTGGATTTGGCGCTTGGGATTTCATCAAGCCGTTGGGTATGTCCATCTTGGATTTCTTCGACTTTATCAGCAACAGTGTTCTGATGCCGATTGTGGCGTTCCTGACTTGCATCTTTGTTGGATATGTAATCAAAACCAAGGTGGTTGTGGACGAGGTGAAAATTTCTTCCAAGTTCAAGAGAGAAAAGCTATTCAATGTGATGATTAAATATGTAGCCCCCATTTTTATCGTGGCGATTTTGGTCAGTTCGGTACTGAATGCGTTTGGAATCATCACGATTTGAGGAATTGCTCGTATAAAGGCTTGCGTTCTACGATCTATTCCGATCCGGTCGAAGCGTTTGTTTGCTGGTGATGTTTCGATCATGCAGTCGTGCAAACATTGGATAAACCTGATAAAGCGCCCTACATGGCAGTTATATAGCTGCCATGTAGGGCGCTTTTCTGATAGAATATCGATAGAGATCAAAACTGTTTGTAGGCCCATCTCCGAGTCTTACATCCTAACCGCAGGGAATACCAATAAGAAAAGAGGGTGCCCCCAAACTACGAGTCTTTGGATTCATAGGAAAGGGGCACCCTCTTTCTGTTTGGAAAAATATCTGCGTTTCTAAAAAAGGGAGGGTATCCTTCCATCATTTCAGGATTTTTGGGACACCCTCCCTTTTTAAGGATACTAGATGTTATTTATCTTCCAAACCTTCAAACTGCATATTATAGTATTTTGCGTAAAGGCCGCCTTTAGCGAGAAGGGTTTTATGGTTGCCGCGCTCTTGAATCCCATCGTCGTCTAAAACTAAAATTTCGTCGGCGTTGCGGATTGTAGAAAGGCGATGGGCGATGACAATGGTGGTGCGGTCTTTTGCAAGCTTTTCCAAGCTTTTTTGGATGTGTTGCTCGCTTTCATTGTCGAGGGCAGAAGTCGCTTCATCCAGAATCAATATTTTTGGATTCTTTAAAAATACCCGCGCGATGGAAAGGCGTTGTTTTTGTCCACCGGAAAGACGCGTTCCGCGCTCTCCGACATCGGTATCGTAACCATCCGGAAGGCTGGTGATAAACTCATGGATGTTGGCATTTTTAGCGGCTTGTATAATTTCTTCCATGCTTGCATTTGGTTTTCCGTAAGCGATATTATCCCGAATGGTTCCTCCAAACATATAGACGTCCTGCTGGACAATCCCGATGGCACTTCGCAAACTCTTCAAAGTCAGGCTGCGCACATCTTTGCCGTCGATTGATACAGATCCCCCTGTCACGTCGTAGAAACGGGGCAAAAGGGAACAAAGCGTGGTTTTTCCTCCACCGGATGGCCCGACTAAAGCAACGGTTTCCCCTGCACGGATATGAATGTCAACGTGATTCAGCACATTGCCGGAATCATCGTAGCGGAAAGAGACATTCTGATAATCGATTTCCCCATGTACATGTGCAAGCTCTTGTGCGTCCGGTGCGTCAATGATTTCTGGTTGTGTTTCCACAACCTCTAAGAAACGCTTGAATCCAGAATATCCCTTTTGGAACATCTCTGTGAATTCGATGAGCACGTCGATCGGATTGATAAAAATATTGATGTACAGAGCGTAAACGGCTAAATCTGTCACCAATATATCGCCTCGCGCAACAAAAAAGCCGCCGGAAACAAGCACTGTAGTAAACAAAATCCCCTGGAATAGGTTATTTCCTGCGTGGTAACTACCCATTCGGCGGTAATTCCGCTCTTTGGAATCCAAGAATTGAAGATTGCTCTTTTCAAATTTTTGCCGCTCCAAATCCTCATTGGCAAAGGACTTCACCACGCGAATACCAGCCAAACTATCCTGTACACGTGCGTTGACACCGGCGATTTTCCGGCGGTTATCCATAAACACTGCACGCATTTTTTTATTTTGGTCGATGCAAAATAGCAGCATGATGAGTGTAACCGCAGCCAAAATCAAGGTCATAGGCACATTGATCCAGAGTAGCAGCGCAAAGGACCCAACAATCTTTAATAAGGAAATAAAGATATTCTCTGGACCGTGGTGAGCCAGTTCCGAAATATCGAATAAGTCGGATACCAGCTTGCTCATCATTTCGCCCGTATTGTTGCGGTCGTAGTATGAGAACGACAGGCGCTGAAAGTGGTCGAATAGATCCTGCCGCATATCGCTTTCCATCCGGGCGCCCATCACATGCCCTTGGTAGGTGATATAATACCGCCCTAAAAAGCGAAGAATGTACATCGCCAGCAGGCCGCCTGCCATCCAGGGAAGAATCCGATAGATGGCCTGCGCGCCATGGGTAAAAAGATCTCTTGTAGCCCAATTCAAAATCTGAGGAAACGCCAGGTCGACAACGCTGACGATCAGTGCGCAGAACATGTCCATCCAAAAGACAAATCGATAGGGTTTATAATATTTGACAAATTTTTTAAATACAGGCATAGAACCTCCTTGGTACACAACGAAAATGGTGTAGATGAGGTAGACACAGAAAAATACGGCTTAAAAGGGAAACATATCCTAAATCCTACATGGATTCAGGATATGTTTTTGTCTACAATCCATTTGCAACGATTCAGAAAGTGAAAATTTTGCTTTTAGAGCTTTTCTGGCTCTGGGTAGACCTCCCCAAAGGTTTCAACTGTGATCGACTGGATGGTCTGTTCCTCGTAAGGGCGGTCGCTGTAGTCCCGGCTGACGCTGACGATGCGGTCTGCTTCCTCCATACCGGAGATCACCTTGCCGAACGCTGCGTATTGCCCATCCAAATGCGGAGCATCCTCCACCATAATGAAAAATTGCGAGCCGGCAGAATTGGGATTCATGGCCCGCGCCATCGAGAGGACTCCACGTGTATGCTTCAAAGGATTCGGGAATCCATTTCCAGAAAATTCGCCTTTGATGCTATATCCAGGACCACCCATGCCGGTTCCTTGCGGATCACCGCCTTGGATCATAAACCCAGGGATGACGCGGTGAAAAATGGTACCATTGTAAAATCCCCTGCCAGCGAGGGAAAGAAAATTATTTACGGTATTTGGAGCTATTTCTGGGTAGAGTTCTGCCTGGATGGCACCTTCATTCGTTTTGATTGTAATGATCGGATTTTTCATATACACCTATCTCCTTCCATTGACCATTTGTACGATTGCGTTTTATTTCATTATACCGTGCTTCTTCAGAATCATCAAGGCGAAGAAACGGATTTTGGAGGTTTCCATCAGCCAATTGAAAAGGGATTTCTCTTTTTATGCTGTTGTGGTATAATTATTTCATATGGAAGGCGTGAAAAAGGGCTTAAATATTCCCTTTGTGGCGGCTATTGGGAGGAAATCAGAGGGCCGGCGAACTGCCAGAACTTTGGAATCTACAGCGGCCAGAATGGATCGGGCAGATGTATCGCGGCTATTTAGTGGCTGGGGCGGATATAGCCAAGGGCAATACGTTCGGCGCAAACGTCGTCTGAAAAACGGTTTCCGTTGTGTTACACAAGTAAAAAAAGCCGTTGGCGTTCCTTTCGCCAAAGGGGATAGAAAAAGGGGAACGATATGCTAAGGGTCGAAACGGATTTCTTGCATGTTTCATAACTGTATGGTTATGATTCACACTTTAGCGGGCTTTTAAAGGACAGGGAAGGGTTTATGCAAATTGTTGGGAAGTTGCTTTGTTCGATCTTGTGGATTCTATGTACGCTGGTCAGTATTGTTTTCGCAATTAGGCTCATACGGCTGAAAGAAAGAATCCAAACATATACGTGCAATCGAACGGGATCGGAATCGGAGGAGGAAGCAAAGCTTTATCGCAAGCAGATGCATATGGAACTTACGGGCAGTTTGTTAAGTGGTTTCATTGCGATCGTCGGCTTTCTTTTTTCTTATAATATTCCTATCCCACAGCCATACTTTTTTCCCTCGGACTGCGAGTTTTCCCATCCTAGCCCTTACGAAATACAAATTGAAGCAGATCCATATGTAGAAATCTACTATACGTTAAATGGAGAACATCTTCCACAACAGGAAGGGAATCGTTATGAAGGCCCCATTACCCTGACGAAAAATACGGCGGTTGTCGCACAGAGCAAATTCCTGTGCTTCTGGAGCGAACCGGCACAGGTAAACTGTACCGTATACGACGCAGATCAATACCCGGAGGGGGTGGACGCCAACCGCATAGAATTACAGCAACGCCGCGTGGAATTATATGTGGGAGATATGTTCCCTTTATCTGTGGATATTTTTCCTGAGAATGCGATTCCGCCCATATTGGAGTGGGAGAGCAGCGATGACCGTATTGTAGCGGTGAATGATGAAGGAATCCTCACTGCAAGGGAAACGGGTTCTGCTGTGGTAACCGTCAAGGTCGGCGTTTTAAATCTATCTTCTCATTGCGATGTGATTGTTCGAGAACGGAACTCGCAAGGGCTGCTTCCTGCGGAGAATCACTCCGTTTCTTCAGGCAGCCAGGTACATTCGGCGCCAGTATCAAGGCCGAATGTACCGGTTTCTTCCACGGAATCCTCTTTCGCGCCTGTTTCTTCGAAACCTTGGACGCCTCCGATACATCAGGCAAATTCCTCCTATGTTCAGGAGGAAGAACCATCCGTTCCACAGGTTGAACCTCCTACGACTTCAACGGCGTCGAAATCAGATGTTGTTTGGCCGGAGGTTTCCTCGAGTTCCAGCAAAATACCGGAATCCAGCAGCAGTAGCATCTCTTCCTCAACCCCTTCGTCGCAGCCGGATGAACCGCCTTATCTGGTGAGAATTGATATACAGTCCTTGCCGGAGAAGACGATTTATTCAGTCGGTGACCGGCTGGATTTATCGGGCTTCGCCTTGTTGGCTACTTATAGCAATGGGGCGACAAGTATTGTCAAAAGTGGCTTTACATGTACGCCTATGAAACTTGAAACAGCTGGGACCCAAGCAATCCGAGTATATTACGGCCAAAAAGAGACGTCTTTTTCGGTTGTTGTGCAGGAAGATCCGATTGAGATTTTGGCATACCGTGTGGAAAAGGCCTATCAAGATGCTTCTGTCTTACAGAGCGCTTTTTCAGTTTCTTTTACAACCAATGTCGCATTTCAAGACGCCACATTGGAAATCGATGGTATGTCCGCCGAATGCCCCATGAGAAATTCGACGGAAGGGATGCAGTCCTTTGACCGCAAGTACTTTTCGAAACCTTCCTATGATATTACATTGAAAGTTACGGACAATAGCGGAAATCAGGACGAGGTCACCTTTACGGCGGAACTGGGAGAAGTGGACATTACGATCGAGCCTACCCAGGCGCAGATTGCGGCTGGAGAGGATCTGGAGCTTGTTGCGGACGTGCTAGGGATTGCCGGGCATTCTGTAAGATGGAGCAGCAGCGCCCCTTCGGTCGCGAGTGTGAGTGATCATAAGGTTCTTGGTAAGGACTACAGTTCGGCCACTGTGTCTGGAAAGAAAAAGGGGCAGGCAACCATTACCGCAACGGTCGCCGGCAAAGAGGCGTCCTGTACGGTTACGGTCCATTGATCGATCAAAAGAACAGCGGTTGATATTTATAGTACAGCATGGCCCAGTAGAAAGAGAATTTTTTATTTGTCTTAGAAAGGGAAGATGCAATTTGAAGTTGATTTCTTGGAACGTCAACGGCCTTCGAGCTTGTTTGAATAAGGGGTTTATGGATTATTTCCAAACAGTGGATGCGGATGTATTCTGTATCCAAGAAACAAAGATGCAACCAGAGCAAGCGGAATTGATTTTGCCCGGATACCAGCAGTTCTGGAATTCCGCCCTAAAAAAAGGTTATTCCGGAACAGCGGTATTTACGCGGATGGAGCCGGTTTCTGTGCGGTATGGAATTGGCGCCGAGGAGCACGAAGGAGAAGGGCGAGCGATCACGTTGGAATTTCCGGATTTTTATCTGGTGACGGTGTATACGCCGAATGCGCAGCGCGAGTTAGCGCGAATCGATTACCGAATGGCGTGGGAAGATGCTTTCCGGGCTTATGTCAAGGGGTTGGACGAAAAAAAGCCGGTAGTCATTTGTGGGGATATGAATGTGGCGCATGAGGAGATTGACTTAAAAAATCCGAAGACCAATCGTGGAAATGCAGGTTTTTCGGACCAAGAGCGTGGAAAGATGACGGAGCTTTTAAACAGTGGTTTTACAGACACGTTTCGTTTCCTACATCCAGATGCTACAGGGGCCTACACATGGTGGAGTTATATGTTTCACGCCCGGGAAAAGAACGCAGGGTGGCGTATCGACTATTTCTTGATCTCGAATCGATTGCAAGAGCGGCTTCAGGCTAGTGAGATCCATGCAGAAGTGATGGGGAGCGACCACTGCCCAGTGGAATTGCTTCTGCGGGACGAATAGGAAGAGAAAAACGGGTTGCCTTTAATGCAGAAAATGCTTTCTCAAACGGAATTTCTTAGAAAATACCCGGAATCAGAACAGAGGAAATGGTTTTGTAGGAGGGACTTAGGAATGGGGATACTCTGTTCCGCGTATAGAAGCGTTTTCCTGATAAAAAGAACGACAGCCGGATGTCCTACCAGGAGAACATCCGCTGTCGTTCTTTTATATCCATTGATTGTAAGGCTTTTTATAGTCAAAGTTATACGAACGATGAAAACGGGCATCAATGCTCTTTTTCTCGTTGCGCCGCTTCCAATTCGCTTAAAATCCGTTCGGCTGCCGTTCGGCGAGCCTCTGCTTCAATAGAAAGTTCGATTGCCAATCGGGAAAGCGCTGCTTCTCCCTCCGGCAATGCGGCAGCAACACGCTTACATACATCCTGTAAAGCCGTGCTTTGCGCGCCGCAAAATCGTTCGTACATATTAGCGCTGCTGTTGTCCTCCAAAAGCCCCTTGAGCAACATGTCGATATCTGGAATGGTCAATACAGGTTTGAGCATACAGATCATAGTCAGCATCGCCAGATGTTCCCGCGAATATTTCTTTTGTTCCGGCCGGGGAAGGACCCCATCCTTGACATAGTTGTTTATCATACTGGAAGTCAGCGGGGCAGCATCCTCCGTACGTGTTAGTGGTTCTAACTGCTTGTTCATATATGTGAGGACCTGATCCATATATAAATAGATCTCCGGCAGACGATCCCAGGCAACCGGGCGATATTCCTGTGTCCGGTTCGCCCATTCGCCGATTTTTTCGACAGCTTCGCTCATAAAAAACTCCTTTCCAAAGAGAAAAACTATACATTAAAAAAACAATCATTCCCGTGGAAATCCCTCTGTGGGGGACGGGTCCCCACTTTTAGAAGGGGCCTCTTTCTTTTTCTGATTTAGATAACGGCTTGGTGGGACGCCCATGTGCCGTTTAAAAACGCGGGAAAAATACAGCTGGTCCGAAAATCCAGTGGAATAAGCCACCTCGCCAACCGAGAGGTTACCCGCCTTGAGAAGCGCCGCCGCCTTATTCATTCGGTAACGCATAAGATATTCATTTGGCGGCATGGAGACGTGCTGCATGAAGATGCGGTACAAATGACTGCGGCTGATCCCCGCGCTGTCCGCTACATCCTCAATATCAATATCCCGCGAATAGTTGTAGTCAATAAACTTAATTGCCTTTTGGACGTATTCGTAGCCGGTCGTCCGCTGTGTAGAAGAATCTCCCAAATGGTCGATCAGCTCCGCCATGAAAAGATACAGTCCTCCCAACATGCGAGCCTCAGCGGAGGGCGTGGAACCGGATACATTGCAAATGTCGGTCAACAAGCTTTCGAGCTTCCCGTCGTGTTCGCAGTGAAAAATGGGAGTTTCCTCGCTCAACCCAGTTTGTTCCACTAAAAGTTTGGCGTCGCTCCCGTTAAAACCCACCCAGCAGTATTCCCATGGGTCCTGCGTATCTGCTGCGTAAGAAGCCACACAGGAGGGAACCACTAAGAATCCATCGCCTACGGAAAGATTGTACTCATTTCCTTTTACAGAAAAAACGCCGCGTCCAGAAACGATATAATGAATTAAATAGTGGTCACGAATCGCAGGCCCCCAGCTGTGGCCTGCTGCACAGCGCTGTACACCACAACTGTATACAGCCATGCCCAAGTTGTTATGATACGGGACTTTAAAGGAACGCCGGAATTCTTCATTCGTCATACCGATCCCTCCCATGAAACGTGGGTATTGGTTGTTTCTATTATAATTCGTCGCGGACTTTTGTGCAATGACTCCACGGCAAATATCGAAAAAGAAAACCTATTTTATACCAAAAATTCATTGAAATTGGTCTTGTTATCGGTTATAATATGAATCGTTGTTAATTTGATTTTAGAGTGCCTTGTGGAAATAACGTAGAATTTAGGTTTTGTTGTTTGATAAGTCTTCATACGGGTATTTTTTTGAAATCCCCCGTATTTTGCTTATTGCAGCAGCTGTACTTGGATTTGCGAAGTTTTACAGGAACTCTTTTGGACGGTTTGTTCTTAGATCGGCCATATCACATAATATCTTAGGAAGAATGGGGAAATTCAAATGGATCCACAAAATGAAGTTTTACTCTCATTGACGGTACTGTTGACCGGCTTGGTTGTTGTATTCGCAATGCTGATTTTTCTGACGATTGTCATTAAAATCTATGGTTCAGTGATTTACAACACAACCAAAAAGCGGAGGGAAAGCAATAAGCCCAAAGTGGAAGCTGCTCCAACGCCGGCTCCAGCACCAGCCCCTGCTCCCATTGAGGTGGAAGAGGGGATTTCTGGGGAAGTCGTTGCAGCGATTGCAGCGGCCGTCTATATGACGTATGGCGTTTCTGCGTCGAGAATCCGTTCCGTCAAGCGTGCTGCCGCCAATCCGCGTTCCCTTTGGGGTGAAGCAGGAAGGCTGGAAAATACACGCCCCTTCTAAAAACATACTTTGTACGAACGCATCCATCACTCCGCAGTGGACAGGCTGGCTTGTCTGCTACAAATTGAATAAAGAAAGGGCTGACATTTTCAGTGGAGATTATCAATGAATTTTTGAATTCCATCGTGGATATTTTCAAAAGCTCCGGCTTTGCGACCAATGATTGGCGCAACTACATTATGATTGGCATTGCATGTGTACTGTTGTATTTGGCAATCAAGAGAGAGTTTGAACCGCTTCTTCTTTTGCCGATCGCTTTCGGTATGATGATGGTAAACCTGTATCCCCCCATTATGGCTGAACCGACGGATGCGGCGAATGGAGGCCTATTCTATTACTTATATTTAGGCGTTAAGTTGGGGATTTATCCGCCGTTGATCTTCTTGGGGATTGGTGCAATGACCGACTTTGGTCCGCTGATCGCCAATCCAAAGAGCTTTTTACTTGGCGCAGCTGCTCAGTTGGGCATTTTCGTTACCTTTATTGGTGCAATTTTTATCGGAAATCTCGGCATTCCGAATCTTTCTTTTACGGCACAGGAAGCTGGTTCGATTGCAATTATCGGTGGTGCTGACGGCCCGACCGCAATCTTTGTTACATCAAAGTTGGCGCCACAGCTATTAGGACCAATCGCTGTTGCAGCTTATTCGTACATGGCCTTGGTGCCGATTATTCAGCCTCCGATTATGAAGGCTTTGACTACCAAGAAGGAGCGCTCGGTTGTGATGGAGCAGCTCCGTCCGGTTTCCAAGCTGGAGAAGATTTTGTTCCCAATTATTGTAACCATTTTGATCTCTCTGTTGTTGCCGGATGCGGCCCCGCTGGTTGGCATGTTGATGTTGGGCAACTTGATGCGTGAGAGTGGTGTTGTAAATCGTATTTCCAATACGGCACAGAACGAGTTGATGAACATCATCACGATTTTCCTTGGCGTCACCGTTGGCGCAACAGCAAAGGGCGAAGTTTTCTTGAGCCCCCAGACCATCGGTATTGTTATTCTCGGCCTGTTGGCGTTCTGCTTTGGCACGGCCGGCGGTGTTCTGTTTGGTAAGTTGATGTACTTCTTTACAAAGGGTAAGGTTAACCCGTTGATCGGTTCCGCAGGTGTTTCTGCTGTCCCGATGGCAGCGCGTGTGAGCCAGAAGGTTGGCCAGGAGGAAAATCCGGGCAACTTCCTGTTGATGCATGCTATGGGCCCGAACGTAGCCGGTGTTATCGGATCTGCGGTTGCGGCTGGCGTGTTGATCAGTATTCTGGGCTGATTGGGTCAGAAAACTGAATATTTGTTGAACGAACATACCCGCACACTCTAACAGCGTGCGGGTATTTAATTGAGGAGCGTATTTCCGTTCCGCTGATTTGTGGTTAGGAGCAGAAAAATGAACGAACAGACGGCGAATACGATCATAGGATTGAGAAAAGTTATGATGGAGCGGGAGTTTTCCCGTATGAATGACCAACAAAAGCAGGCAGTCTTTCATATGGATGGGCCCCTCCTGATTTTGGCTGGAGCAGGTAGTGGAAAGACAACGGTTCTTGTAAACCGGATTGCCAATTTAATTCGTTGGGGCAGTGCCTATCACAGTACAGTGGTGCCCTATGACTTTACACAGGACGAGTTGGATGTTCTACAGGCGGCATCCCAAGGAACCGTCCCCCTTCCGGATTCTATTCGAGATAGGTTGTCGGCAAATGCTTGCCGCCCTTGGCAGATTTTGGCGATTACTTTTACCAATAAGGCGGCAGGGGAACTGAAGAATCGTTTAGAGGCTATGCTGGGACCAATGGGGGGAGATATTTGGGCGTCTACCTTCCATTCAACATGTGCACGTATGTTGCGCCGCAACGGGGAACGTCTTGGGTATACAAGTCATTTCACCATTTACGATACAGACGATTCTCGCCGGTTGATTAAGGATTGTCAGAAGGCACTCAATATTGATGATAAAGTTTTGTCCTACAAGTCCATTTTGTCAGCGATTTCCCACGCAAAGGATAATCTGATCTCTCCGAAGGAGTATGAACAGCAGGCCGGACGGGATAATCGGTTGATTTTGATCGCACAAGCGTATAAGCTCTATCAAGACCGCCTTAAAGAAGCGGATGCTATGGACTTTGATGATTTGATTTGTAATACAGTTCGGTTGTTTGAAGAATGCCCGGATGTATTGCATGAGTATCAGGAGAAGTTCCGTTATATTATGGTTGACGAATATCAGGACACGAATCATGCGCAATATGTATTCGTCAAGTTGTTGGCGCAGAAGTATCAGAATCTTTGTGTTGTGGGCGATGACGATCAGAGCATTTATAAATTCCGCGGCGCAACCATTGAGAATATCATGAGTTTCGAAAAGACGTTCCCTCGAGCGGCTGTGATTCGCTTGGAACAGAACTATCGGTCTACGCAGAATATTTTGGATGCGGCGAACGCGGTGATTTCAAACAACACTGAGAGAAAGGGAAAAACTCTATGGACGGAGAATCCAGAGGGTTCCAAAATCGCTGTACATACAGGATATAGCGAACAAGATGAGGCCGATTATGTTGCCAAAAAGATTTTGGAAGGCGTAGCTGACGGAAGAAAGTATTCCGATTATGCGATTTTATATCGGATGAACTCCCAGTCGAACATTTTGGAGAAGATGTTTGTAAAGTCTGGGATTCCGTATCGCATCATTGGCGGACTGCGTTTCTATGAGCGCAAAGAAATCCGCGATATGATTGCTTACTTGAGCGTAATCAACAATCCTGCGGATGAGATGCGGCTGCGCCGCATCATCAATCAGCCAAAGCGCTCCATTGGCGATAAGACGATTGCACAAGCGTCGGAGATTGCAAACACCCTGGGAGAGTCGCTGTTTGATGTAATTTGTCATGCGGATACCTACGAGCCGCTTAAACGCACGGCGCCGAAGCTTTTACAGTTTGCAGAGTTGATGCAGTCCTTGATCGATGCCTCCAATGATCCAGATGTCAGCTTAAATGATCTGTACCATCTGATTCTGAGCAAAACAAACTACATCGAGGCTTTGAAGGCGGCAGAAAATGACGATGCGCAGGATCGAATCGATAATATCAACGAGTTATCCTCCAATATTATTAAATATGAGGAGGACAATGGAGAAGAAGCCAGCCTCTCCGGGTTCCTGGAAGAAGTGTCTTTGATGACGGACATCGATAATTTTGATGAAACAGCCGACTCCGTTGTCATGATGACGATGCATTCTGCAAAAGGCTTGGAATTTCCTGTGGTGTTTCTTCCGGGCTTTGAAGAGGGAATATTTCCGGGTTTACAGGCGATTTATAATCCGAACGAGATCGAGGAAGAACGCCGTTTGGCTTATGTGGCAATCACGCGTGCCCGGGAAGAGCTTTATATCCTCAATGCGGAAAGCCGTATGATTTTTGGCAGTACCTCCCGGAATAAACCCTCCCGGTTTATCGCTGAAATTCCCGAAGAATTGATTGAACGTTCGAGAACAAGGGAATGGAAAAAGCCGAAACCTGGTATGGTGTTGCCTACGTCGGCCTATGAAGCGCGTGTGGTTTCAACCAATGCAGCCCGGCACTTTGGGCCTTCCAGTCTGGAGCAAGGACATGCTCCATCGGAACCTTTGCGGGCTGGCGACCGTGTGTCCCATCGTACATTTGGGGAAGGATGCATTTTATCCGTAACGCCTATGGGAAATGACAATCTATTGGAGATTGCATTTGAACAGGTTGGCACCAAAAAATTGATGGCGAATTTTGCTCGTTTAACAAAGTTAAGCTAGGGAAGACGGCAACTTGAATTGATATGAAAAAGGGTGAATGCATGCAAGAAGCAACAAAACAATTTGAACAAAACAAAATGGGAACAGCCCCTATGTTCCCGCTGATTCTGTCCATGTCTTTGCCAGCAATGTTCTCCATGCTGGTTCAGGCACTGTATAATGTAGTGGACAGTTATTTCGTTGCAAAGTTGAGTGAAAACGCTTTGACAGCGGTATCACTTGTATTTCCCATTCAGAACTTGTTGATCGCGGTTGCGGTTGGCACTGGTGTGGGAATCAATTCCCTGATTTCACGCCGCTTAGGGGAAGGACATCGGGAAGAGGCCGATCATGCGGCAACTCACGGCCTATTGTTGGGAGTAGTAAACTGGATTTTATTTGCACTCTTCGGCCTGTTTTTCTCTCATGCGTTTATCAGCGCATTCACCAGCACGCCGGAAGTAGTGGAAATGGGCACGCAGTATATGGGAATTGTGTGTATCTTTTCTATGGGCGTCTGTGTAGAAGTCAATATTGAGAAAACTTTGCAGGCAACAGGCAACATGGTTTATCCCATGATCTTCCAATTGATTGGCGCAGTTACCAATATCATTTTAGATCCAATTTTTATCTTTGGCATGCTTGGAATGCCAAAGATGGGCGTTGCAGGCGCAGCGGTTGCTACGGTAGCGGGGCAAATTTTGTCCATGATTGTGGCGGCCATTGTGCTCTTTTGCAAGGATCATGATGTGAAAATTTCCTTCCGCGGTTTCAAACTTCGTTGGAACACCATCCGGAATATCTATGCGGTCGGATTCCCCGCCATCATCATGCAGTCGATCGGCTCGGTAATGGTTATGGGTATGAATGCAATTTTGATTGTGTTTACCGAGACAGCAGTAGCCTTTTTTGGTATCTATTTTAAACTACAATCTTTTGTCTTTATGCCGGTTTTTGGTTTGACACAGGGGCTAATGCCGATTATGGGCTATAACTATGGCGCACGTAACAGAGAACGATTGGTGTCTGCTCTGAAGATTGGCAGCGTTATTGCTCTGGTCATTATGGCTTGTGGTATGATTTTGTTCTGGGCAGTTCCTGACCAGTTGCTTTTGATCTTCAATGCTTCTGAAAACATGTTAGGGATTGGTGTCCCTGCTCTACGAATTATTAGTTTGAGTTTCCTTCCAGCGGCACTGGGGATCTTGTTTTCCACATTGTTCCAGGCGGTTGGGCATGGTGTAAGCAGCTTGATCGTCTCTGTACTCAGACAGTTGGTCGTTTTACTGCCTGCGGCGTTTTTATTGTCCCAGATCGGTTTGCCACCCATCTGGTATGCTTTTCCGATTGCAGAAGTCGCCTCTCTGTTGGCCAGTATCTTCATGTTTGCAAGAATGTATCGGAAAACAATTAAAAATTTATAATGAATTAAATCGTAAAGGAGAAAATCCCGGACTCTATCCCAAATAGAGTCTGGGATTTTTGGAGCTACTGTTTTTTCGAAGGGGGAGTTGTTAGGACAAAATACTTTTATTTATTGAATCTCGAACTGAAAGGGTAAAACACGAGCCTGTGGAAAATAGGACTCCACAGGCTCGTGTTTTATGCCGCGATGATCGAAGTAAAAGGAAAGGTTTAATCCGTACAACTAGATTTACGGTTGCGACAATCACAACCGCATCCGGATTCGCCCACCTTTGGCGGGAAGAATTCGTCCGTAGGAAATTCAATGCGGCGGAACATATCGCACGGATTATCACTGGTTGTAACGCATTCTTTCTCTGGAATGCAGAAGTCATAGGCAGGGATTAACATCTGAACATTACGTACGATTTGCACAATGGTGAAGACACCGATTGTGACATAGACATTGCGGCAGGTGTTGGTCTCAAACTGGCCGCCAAAACGCTGGCAGATGCTGTCCGGAATCCGGCAACAGGTATCGCAACATCCCATCGGACGATCACAAATACGCGCAGAAAGGCCGATCGGTTCTGCAACTTGCACAGTGGCCTTGGGCAGAACCCGACCGCTGGTGAGCTGCGTATCCACATCATCGCAGTTCAGATCCGAACTGAACATTTTGACATTTCCTTCGCTGCCAAACAGGATGACCTTTTTATTGAATACAGAGATACCACTGACAATAACTGGGCCGCCAGTTGGCAGGGAATATACATCCAGGCAGACATTGAAGAAGAAGGTCATGTCAATTGAATAGAACCCCTTGTTAAAAGGAACAGGCTCCAGATCCAAATAGACGGTGATGACCTCCACATTGCGAATACGTACATTGGTTGCTTGTTCGATCAAGTCGTGCTTGTCGGGTGTGAAGTAAACACGAAGATCTTCCAGACAGTCTTTATCATAAGACCAACCTTTCTATAGATATAGAGATATTCTTATTTGTCCGCCCGGAGCGGCTTTATGTAGCGACATAAAGGGGTAAAAAGTAAATGTCGAGTTCAAATTCTGCGGGTTTAGCTCCCTTTCGTTTGCGATAGTCTATGTGCTCGATCACAGACTTCAACATTTCATTTTTAGCAGCCCCGGAAGCGTTTGGGTAGTGATCCAGGACATCTTGAATTCGCATCTGCATGGCCGGAATATTGAGTTGCTTTTTCGGTTGCAGAAATGGAAGCTTAGAGTCTTTCAGCTTCTCAATGCGCTCCAATAAGATTTGATGCCTTGCCAAAAAGGTATCGGCGTCGTAGACTCCCTGTTCCAAAAGATCATGTAGCCGGCTGTCCTGTTGCTTTGCTGTGCGGATCTCTCGCTCAATGGATTTCAAGACTTCTTCTGCGTGATCATCTTCATCAACGGGAACTGCCTGCATCGCAGAAAGGTTTCCGATTTCTTCACGGAGCCTGCGCAATACTTCTTGCTCGACCAAAGCCAAACGGCTTGAAACGATACATCCACGTTTTTGACAGAGCAAAATGGGTCCGCCCTTACACATCTGGCGCTGCATGGCTGCACCACAATTACTACAGATCACTAGACCAGCGAGAGGGTTTTCCACATATCCCTTAAAACTGGGGGAATGGTAGCGATTGGCAAAAATCTCTTGAACACGACAAAACGTATCCTCGTCGATAATCGCTGGATGGAGGCCATCAACCACTGTCCAGGATTCCTTCGGGTTATAGATTTTGCCGTGTTTTGTACTACCTTGCATGCCTGGATGAATATAGGTCACTCGGTCCCATACGATTTTGCCAAGATAGACAGGGGAAGTAAGTATTTGGCGAATGGCAGTCCGGCCGAACTGTGCAGCACGGTGTGGTTTTGCTCCCATGCCATTCATCACATCCGCGATCTGCTGGCACCCCATGCTTTTGTTTGCATACAGGTCAAACATCAATCGGACAAACTTTGCTTCTTCCTCGTTGATCTTGAGCGTGGGACGTTTTCCGATTTTGGTTTTGTCATAGCCATATGGAGCGTTCGCTACGTAGCCGCCATCCTCGATGGTCTTCTTTAGACCGCGCCGCAAGCGGCGTTTAATCATTTTGAGTTCCTGACGGCCCATGAACGCCTCGAATTCCGTGTATGTCTCGTCGCTCTCGTCATTGAGATCGTATGTTTTGACCGGCGTGATGATCTTTGTACCGGATGATTTGAACGCCTCCAATATAATGCCCTGGTCGCTCATGGAACCGCGGCCCAGGCGCTGAATATCCATACACAGAATTCCGTCGAATTTTCCAGCGGCGACGTCTTCCAGAAGCCGCAACATTTGCGGGCGTGCATAAAGGCTGTCGCCGGAAACCACTTCCTCATAGATGTCTTTCTCTGCAATTGGAATGTTGTGCTCAACGGCAAACTTCTTTAAAATTTCCCGATGTCTCCGTAACGTTTCTTCCAGCGGTTCGTGGGGATCGTCCATCCGGGATTTTCGAAGATACTCTCCATAGCGCAAAGGATTCACCTCCTTACTCTTCTATTTTATTTATTGATATTTCATATCGGTACAATTATAAAAAGAAATATTGATCTTCTATTTAAAAGATTTTATATCCATGAATTGCATATATTCTCATATAAAATTTTGTCGAAATAGAACAAATAAATCTTAAAGTGAAAAATGTTGTCATCATGGAACGATTTTCCATTTACACTGGCCCTATATAGATAAAGGGCAGACAGGCCCAGGGAATGGAGATAGTTTTATGAAAAAATTGTATCATTGTCCCGAAAATGTGAAACAAGCGATCCGGGAGGCTTACAGCAAACAACCGGCAATATCAGACCGCCTTGTCTTTCTTGCTCCCTACATCAGACGGAGAGAACGTGGAACGGAGAATCCGCAAGACCCCGGACAAGATCCCGATTTGGTCACGGGTAATATCCTGTCCTTTGCTCAATACGCCCAGATCCACCAAAAACGTGTAGACTAAATCATAATCACGTTGGGACAGGCCGTATCCATCTAATGCATCATAATCCGAATCCCCTACTTCCGGTTCTGCCGGGGTGGGGGAGTTTTTTGTTGTGTAAAACTGAAGGCAATATCGACAGTAGTGCCGCACAGAGAGCAAAAAGCAAATAGAGTGTTTGCATCAGGCTGCGATTGCCCGGATTCCCAAGATGCGATAGTTTGCTGCTTTTTGCCAAGTTTTTCTGCAATTTGCTTTTGGGTAAGCCCCGAATTTATGCGCATGGATTTGGTAATACTTGCGCTCTCTTCTCTTGTCACGTTATCATCTTTTGGCTTTTAGAGTATGCTGCCGTTATCAAAAAGTCAATGCAAAAACGGAGGAAATCAGTAAATACATACTGAATATATCGATATTAATATATAGAAAGATCGAAAAATAAGCAAAAAACAATAAAAATATTTTATATTTGAGATAATATTCATTCAAAAATAAACAAAATTAAAATCAAAAAGAATGTGGTGGCTCAAGAGACGAACTTAACTCTACAACAATTATATGACATAACGAGTAAAAGAAGAAAACTCGATGCGAATGAAATGTTTAGAGCCCGCGAAGTACTTGGCATTATTCCAAATCATTTATTAGTTTGTACGGTGATAGGAGAGACAAAAACAGCATAAAAAGGCCGCCCCAAGGCGGAGGAGGAAGCCAAAGTAGGAAGGAGATGATAACGATGGAGTTTCTGAAGTGAATGATCATTTCAGACGGAACTCGTGTGGCTGCTCTTTTGGATGGGTTTTTGACGGTGAAATTAGAAGGATTTATTTTAAGAAAAAAGAGACCTCTGATCCGACACTCTCAATTGAGGGAATCGCCACAGAGGTTTTTAAGGCTAATGGTGCTATGGAATTTGAGCGGATATGGATTTCGTTTTTACAGAACGAACTGGGCAAAAAATGACAACCATTCTTTCATAGTATCGGAGGTTTTGTTTTCAATTAAAGGAACTAAAGCAGACGTTTAGGCTTTTTGTTGTTACTGATAAATGGTGGTTAGAGAATTCTGAAGCACCTGCGAAAAATTGATATGGTTCTTTTCTGCAAAAATATTGAGCCATGCGAGATTTGTAAGATTTTTTCGAACCGCTTTTTATCATATTTTCCGTGTAGGCATCCATGTCCAAAACGAGAATGTTGACGAAATCACCGGGTTTAGAACGGAGGCTCTCTATTGGGCTTACTTTGGGTACGTCTTTGCCATCTTCCAGTCCACCGAGAACCCATCCGGAAACTGCATCCGTAGCCATTAGAATAGATCTGCCAGAGAATCCCCTTCGCTCACGCATACGGGAAGGTCTGAGACTTCCACTGTATAACCACCTTTGTTCTGCTTGTAGGGACAGAAATAAGCTGGATAGATTAAATTCATTACGTAAGAACTCACTTTAATGCTCCTGCGTAATTCCCAAAGCGTTTTTCAGAGCAGCCTGCAAGGTTTGGGAAAAGTTGATCCCTTCGCGCTCTGCCTGTGCATTTAGCCAGAACGGAATAGACATGTTTTTTCGTACAATGCGATTATCCGTTTCTGCTCGGTATTTGATTGTATCTACATCAATCCAAGCACGTACATTCACATCTGATTCTATGGGAATATTCTATGGAGCGCATGCAGAGGGGATTTCTACGTGCTGATCTTCCAGGACACACAGGCAGCCTGCCATCACGTTGCATACCATGCTCACCGCTTCGTCTAGAGTAACTCCACCTGTGATACATCCAGGAATATCTGGGACGGAGGTAATATATCCACCGTCCCCATGAGGACTAAAAACTGCTGTATATAAACAACGTACGATAAAGCCTCCTTAAACATTTTTGACAAGCAAGGGGCTTATCGAAGCCCCACCTGTCTTAATAACTTTTTTGCTGCTGTATTGTCAATTTCTATATGACGTTTAACTGGAATAGTGATTTTGGTAGCTGGGTTGAAATATATATCATGGTTTCCACTATACATTACTAGCTAAAGCTCCCGGCTTTTAAAGTGTTGATTACCTTCCAACGTTCCATCTTCGTTCTCCCTTTCTTTCTTTATTTACATTATTACACATAAATCCAAATGACGTTACACAAAAATACGCATATAAAGAAAAGGGAAAAATTATACATATCGACAAACGCTTCAGCATAATAAAAACCGGCCAACGGCGGCGAAAACCGGGCATAGGACAATCCACGAATCCCATACCCATTCTAGGAGGTGATTCATATGGCATATGCCCGCGGAGATACAGGAACACCCATTGTGCGAGTCTACTACATAGACGCAACGCCGGAGCTGGTGGCGCGAACGCGAGAGAACTTCGAGCGGGCGTTGTCGAAACTGGAAAGTGAACGATTAGGGGCGGAAGTAGAGATAAAGGTTGAGTGGCCCACTTATGCCACACGCAAGGAGAATACAAATCGAAGAAGATTAACATGAGACACATTGATGGACGAATTTTCGCAAGCCGTAGAGCAGGAGGATGAGTTTTTTTTTCGAAAACGGGATCGCTTATTGGTGGCGGTATCTGAAAATATCGCTGGGGCAATCAACCCCGTGAAAGAGGCTTCAGCGCCTATTTTGATCTGTATCATATGCCGGTATGCGGATCAGCTCGGTAAGGTGTACCCAAGTGCAGAAGAAGTGGCCAAAGAGTTTCAAAACGTCTTGGGAACCGCGTCTTTTGTGATTTCAATGGAAGGAGGAAAGCCGAATGCTGGAATGGATGATGGCACACCCATAGATGACGCTGATTCTGATGTTGGCGACGCTGGCCGTATTGGATGATGATCGTACGGACGATAGCAGCAAAGGCACATCACAGATGGAGCGATCGACCGCCAGAAATTTTAAAAGGAAGAAAACCGGAATGATACTGATAAAAAAGAAAGCCGCCGCCAGAAGGGGCACTTCTGACAGCGGCAAAGGGATAATTCTTCACGCGCTTAGTGTACCGCAGAGAGAGGAAAATGTCAAGGAGGTAAAGGTGTGAGACCGTGCATTTACCCGTTGGGTGACCGGAATATCGTAGGAACCCGTGTAGCAGACCTTCGAAAAGCAGCCGGTTGGAAACAGATGGAATTTATGGCAATGCTACAGCTTCGTGGAATGAAATCTCTGCAACCGACCTTTCGAAGTTAGAGGGGCAGAGCCGTAGGGTAACGGATCAGGAGCTTTCCATCATTGCAGCGGCGTTACATACAACGCCGAATACTCTCTTGAAATAGGAGAGGGGGAAAGGAAAGTGAAACGGTAGGAATTGCAGGAAATCATAAATAGCGCAGTTGAGAAAGCGCTCAAGGCCTGCGATGAAGATAATCCCGTTGCGGCATGGTCACTGTTTATTTCTGCACTGGATTACGCTGGTCGTCGGATCATTGGGGACCGATTGGAGGAACAAAGGTTGAAGAAGTGAACACCAAGGAATGGCGAGAAGAACCAAAACCCATAAAAGGCTATTACATAGACCCGGATTCCGTAGAGAACGGCGTTTCCCCTATCAATTTTATCGGATGCTTCAAATTCAACCGGCTGTCCAGAAAGGAAGAGACAAGAAGATTGCAGCACGATCCACAGCAGGTCCGCCGCGTATGGCAAAACACAGTGAATAATGCACGGGGCATGTGTTTGAAGAGGAAATCAAGATGGCATGTAGACATTACAAGGCACAGCGGCGCGCAAAGATTGATAAATTTCCGGAGCCGTTTCGTGTGGTGCAGAAGAATGGTGAGGGAATGTTCACTAGGAGGTTCACCGCCGCTGCGGCACCGGACTATCAAGTTTGGGGCCAAATATACGGCCACAGACCGGATGAACTGGAACGTCCTGACACAAGAGCAGATGGCTACGCTTAAAGATCACGCTGGAATGGGTGCGGCTACCGCGGTATGCGTTGGAATAAAAGAGCACTTTTTCTTCCTGCCGTGGGACGTCTGGCGCGATTATGAAAGCAATTTATGGACGAAAATATGTGACTGGTGGAGATTTACACCCGTGTCGTGTGAAATCCAATGGGATGGTGTTATTCCTAGATTATATGTGGGAGGATGTGAAGCGATGAGCGAGGAGAGAGGCCTTTTGACAAGCCAGGAGAAAAAAGCATATTTAGAGCACTACAAAGAAGCGGATAGAGAGATTGACCGTTTGTGCGAGGAGTTGTCACGATGGCGGGCGTTGGCAACCAAAGTAACGCTTGTTTTATCTCAAGAGCCCACAGGAGGCCGAGAAAGAGAGAATCAAATAGAATTAAGCTTTTGTAAAAATTATCGCCTTAGAAGGGCAAATAAACACTAAAATTAACGAGATATTGAAAACCAAACAGCGGGTGGAAGAAGCGATTCAAACGGTTCAGGACGGAACTCTGAAAGAAGTATTAGACAGGCGCATACTCGGAGAAACGTGGAAACAAATAACCGTGCACATGAAACTACACCTATCAATGGACTTGTTCCCTTCACGGAAAGGCATTGAAAGAGTTGATCGTAATTGATACTTAAAGTGTGATATAGTTAAACTATTGAGAGTGAGTACAAGGATGAGTTCACGTTCTTTTCTGAAAGGTACTTCCTTTTGTAACCAATCTACTTGCCGTATTACAACCTATCATTGAGGATAGCATTCGTCAACATCAGTCCGATGCTAACGCAAAAGTGGCAACTGCTGTAAAGATCAACCGAGAGCAGCGCCGCGCAAAGAAATGGCCGGGTGGGATTTACCGGAATTTGTGGAGATTGGCGGTAAGACGTATCAAATCAATGCGGATTACCGGGATATTCTTGATAGTATTACCTGTCTGAGCAATCAGGAAGAGAGTGAACAAACGTGCCTATACGTCGCAATGGCGCTTTTCTATGAAGAGTTTGCGGATATGCCGCGAAAGGATTATCAAAAGGCTATTTTTTGGATGATGCGCTTTATCAATTGTGGTGAAGAAGAGACGGACACCCGCCCGCGGCCAAAACTTCTTGATTGGGAACAGGATCACAACATGATTGTGGCGGATGTAAATAAGGTGGCGGGGCGTGAAGTACGCGCCCTGCCCTTTTGTCACTGGTGGACATTTATCGCGTGGTCCGACGCTATAGAAGAAGGACAACTTTCTACGGCGGTTTTCATTCACGATAAGCTTCGTCAGGGAAAACTTGAAAAATGGGAACAGAAATTTTACCGGGATCACAAGCAACAAGTGGACTTGAAATAGCAATACATAGTGGAGAAATTGGCCGAGCAGGAACGATTGAAGAAGTTATTGGAAGAATAAAAACCGCGCCCCTATAGGAAGGGCGCGGAGACTATTTATACTTTCCATCGATGTCCACAAGATTGACAAATAGCATATGTTTTGGTCTTGCTACCCTTGCGAGTCAAAAGAGGTATTAAAATAATTAATCCTAATGTACAGCAAGCTAAAACAATCCATACGATGGACATTAAACAACCACGCTTTTTTGTTCAGCGACAGCTTGTACAGTTACATTATTACTGCGGCATCGTGGACAGATTATTTTTTTTGCCTCGTTTTGCACTTGCAAATTTAGTTGAGCTTGTTGTATACGCAATTGTTCACGTTGTATATCTAATTGCTGCTGAATTTGATTGGATGATATGTTGTTATTAATTGGTGTTGCAATATTAGCAGTTTGCGATGTTGTGATAGCAGCTCCACAGTTCAAACAAAATTTTCCGTTTTCTGTTTCCGCCCCACATTTTGGACACTTCATAAATCTCCCTCCCCGATAGTTCACTATTTGTTCATATTATAATGCTTTTCGGAAAATTCTGCAAGAGAAAAAGAAAATTTTCCTAATCCTCTTGACTTTTAAACATACATAATACATCATTTAAGTACGGACAAAATAGAGGGAGTTGAAAATATCCCCGAGAACAGGAAGACTAACAGTTGATCTTAAACGATCACGTATGGAAATCCGAATTTCTGATAATAACCAAAGTAAAATGGATACTCTTGCAAGGTTTTCGGATTGACAAAAGCGGAGGTAATTAAGCAAGGCATTGATTTGATGTATGCAAAAGCACAAAAAATAGCAATAACGCCGTACGACCAAGCATAAACGTTATTACTATTAACCAGAGGTTACCCATCTGATGAATCCATTATATCAGATAGTGTAATCTCTTGCTATACTATCCGGAATCTGTCAGAATCAACGCTAGTGCTCGATAGTGGAGAGGCGGCACAGATGATAGGGAAAACTCATGGGCATTTATTGCGTGACATGGATTCCTATAGGGCGATTTTCACTGAATCCAATTTTGGATTCAGTGACTTTTTTCAAGAGAGCACCTATAAAGATTCTACCGGACGTATGTTGTCATATAACCAAGTCACTAAAAAACCTGTGAGCTGATCGCCCACAAGTTCACAGATAAAAAAGGAATTTTATTCACAGAGGCATATATTAACTGGTTCTATGAAATGGAAGAAATCTTGAAGGATTCTATACCCGTTCAAGTCATGTATTACAACGATCAGCCAATCTTACCGAAAGATGATTTTCTGCGACTACTCCCACCAGACAAGCGTCAGAGAAGATGGTTATATCCCCCTGCCTATTTAGGATTTTAATGGGATAGGGTTAAACCTGAAAGCGGAATTTGAACAAAAATATAGACAGTATTATGATGATGAAACGTTCATGTATGTATAACCATAGTGGTGTAGAAATCGCATTGTGGCTGTATGGTGTGGAGTCAAAACTCTGCACATAGATCATGGCATTAGTATAGCCACAAAAAGGATTGAAATGTGCGAAGTCCAAGCAAACATATTTAACTGACGGAATACGCGGAGAAATCGATGTCGCGATTGGTAATATCGCGCTGAATATCCATATGTGGAAGGAGGGGAAAGGCAGATAATCAGTAGTATTGCATAAGTGTAGCACCATAGAATTGTTACTATTTGCTGTCTTGCTCTTTACAGGCAAGTGGATTGAAATCCCTGCGGCGTTTTCCGCCCAAAACTCACATGCGTCTTGCTCTTTACGGGTAGGTGGGTTGAAATTGCAATTTTCCAAGGATGTCAGACGCATAGTTTGCATCTTTCTTTCTACGGGCAAATAGGTTGAAATAAATGTATGGGATAGGAGAGACAAGAACAAATAGAAATCTCTTGTTTTTTTAGTATATGTACGCTATAATGTACATATACTGGCAAAAAGGAGGAGTTTGTTATGACCAATACAAACATTACCAATTTGCGAAAGAACCTGTTTGAATATATCGACCAAGCGATCACTTATAATGATGTAATCAATGTAAATACCAGAAAAGGGAACGCCGTCATTATGAGCGAAGAGGAATATAATAGCTTAATGGCTACATTACAGATTACATCGGTTCCTGGCTTGACAAAGGCAATTTTATCAGAGGCAGAACAGCCGCTTGATGAAATGGTGAATGCCGATGATCTGGAGTGGTAAATATGTATGTAGTAAAGTTGTCAAAACGCGCGCAAAAAGATTTACAAAAACTGAAACAGAGTGGACTATCCAAGAAAGCACAGTCCCTGGTCGGTGTGATGAAAAAGAATCCATGGCAGAATCCCCCTCCATATGAAAAACTGGTGGGCGATTTAAATGGATTTTATTCTCGCCGAATCAATGCACAACACCGACTGGTGTATAAAGTGTATGAAGAAGAACAAGTAGTAGCAATCTACAGCATGTGGACACATTACGAATAACGAGATAATGAACCGCACTCCATCAGGGGGCGGTTTTCTTATGCACATTTTTAGTTCAGAGGTGACGGGTTGACAGACAGAAAAGTAATTATTGACACAGAATTAGACAACAGCGGTTTTAAAAAGGGGTTATCTGAGCTTAAAGGCGAATGATAGGTTGCCATATCCAGTATCAGTAATACAGTTGCCGTAGCGTTCAGCGTGGGGACCGTTGTTAATTTTGGTAGGGAATCTGTAAAAGTTACATCTGACCTGTCCAGTGCTATGTTGGGACTACAAAGGACTATGGATAGGCAAGGCTACAGCTTTTCACAGACACAGTCGTTTATTGAGAATTACATAAAAGATGGCTTCGTATCCATGCAAGATACAGCAACTTTTGGCTAGCAAGCATCTTTAACGATGGAATAGGCAATTTCGTCGGCGACGGAGCGCCTTAAGAATGAAAATTCTATTCTTGCAGACAATGCGAGCGTAACGAAAAACGTTTCCGTCATGTGGAAGGAACATGTGTAGTCTATTGGCGACGGAATCGTATTTATTAGCATACACCAGCGAGGAGGTAGATACTACCATAGAGGGATGACAGACCGCGCAGACGCAGGCAGACGTAATTGCCGCAGACATTGTAGAAGGGAAAGGGGTAATTACCAAAGACGGGTTTGTGACAGGGACCCTGCAGGCAGGTGCGGCAGTCCCCATTGTTACAACAGCGGAAACCGGAAGGGCGTTTACGGCTACGATAGACGACATCACAGAACGAACTATTGGCATGTTGATTAAAAATTATCCCGCACCGCTTACAACATTGTAGCCGGGCAGCAGGCGCAATTATAACGTATCTGAAGTCTGACTTAATAAGTCCTGCCTATAACGTTCAATGTCTACCCCTAAGAAAAAGACAAGACGCAGAAAGATTTCAGAACCGGGGGCAATTTCTCCTTTTTCGATCTTTTGGTATTCACGCAGAGAGATGGATACGGCATCTGCAACTTGCTGTTGTGTCAGTTTTAGCTTGTCTGTACGAATGTGATAAATGTCGCTTGCAAAGTGTGTTTTAAATGACATGAATATTCCTCCTTTAAAAGAAGAATATTCAAATAAATTTTTAAAATCCATAAATCTTCCTCAACTTGTCAAAAGATATTAGAAGATTTAGGCGAAATATGTAAATTATTAGATTCGTACAGTCTTAGTTTTTGGCGTGCACGATATTTTATTTTACGTATATTTTCTGGAGTGGTTTGTAATAGCTGTGCAATTTGTTTCGTAGAGTAACCATAAACATAGTAATTTATCACCCTTCGATATTTGTTAGGGAGTCTTTTTAGTTTTTGTTCTATGGTGTCAACTTCAATGTAGGTTTCTTGAGTAAATATGCTGTAAGCTAAAATGTTGTCAAGGTCAAAAGTAGAATCTATCCTTTTTTTCTTCATCTGAAGACGCCGAATATATTTTCGAGATATGCGGCGAACAGAACTATATACAACGTTTGATAAGTATTCTTGATCGGATTTCTTCGCGGATGAAAAGATGTCGATACTATTTTCAATGATCCAGTTGAAGGCTTCCATCACAACGTCGTCCGCATCGTAGGGGTCCTTTAGTTGGGTGAGGACCCAACGTTTCGCCGGATTGTAATATGTGGTGTATAGATTGATGAAATCATCTGTAAATAAATTGATATTTATAGAATGAATAGTGTTATTCACTACAACTGTCATAGATGCGCATGGCGTCGATACATACCGCTTCTTTGAAATTCCCGCTTGGCTCCTGCGGCGTGGAATTGCAATTGTTCTCATCCATAGTAAAATCCTCCTTACATCTGAAAAGTCGGGAAAAGAACCCGGCGCGCGGCGTTTCAGACGCACGCACAACCTTGTTTCTCCCTAACAGTTTATGGCAGGCGATTCTTTTTGCTACTGGAATATTTCAAAAGAAACAGAAGGGGAGCGAACCGCGGTTTGTTTTGCGAGGAGACTTTTACCAGGTTTCAAGAAGAAGAGAAATCGGATAGATGGAGAAAAAGAGACACAACTTTAAAATAATGTTTATACTTATAATAGAGGAATCGAAGAAAAAAGACACTTATAGACGAAACACTGTGTACAATAAAACTGTGCAGCCATCTGAAAGATGGCTGCACAGTTTTATTGTAAGAGGATTCTATTCATTGTCTCTTGGTCTAAACTTAAAAAGCACACTGGTTGTAGTGGTAGAGGAATGAATCATCTCTCTCCATTTTATTTCTAGAAGTGTTTATTTTTTGAGAGAACTTTTCTATAGAAATAAATTTTGAGGTTTTATAGGTTCTTCTCCATGCTGGGGATGGACAACCTCGGTATGGATATAATTCATCTCGGATTCTTTTTAAATTCTTTTTTGCCCTACTGGCGGGTTCTGACGATACCAACTTGGTGTGATTCCTTCATAGCGCTTGAAAGCCCGCGTCATTGTCACCGCATTGGTGTACCCTACCATTTCTGCGATGTCGCCAATATTATATTTGGTTTGAAGGATCAAATCTTTTGCCTTTTTAATACGATAGCGGTGGAGGTAATCTAAAAAATTGATGTGCAGTTCCCGCTTGAAAAGGTTGGAAAGCCAGGGAAGGCTGATGTGAAATTGTTCAGCAATTGCTCCTGCCGAAAGATTTGGGTCCTGATAATTCTCCTGTATATACTGCGTGATTTGGTGAATTTTGCGTTTTTTTAGAGGATCATCTTCTTCAGCTTTTTGTATTGCATGCAATGCATCACAAAGCTCTTCGCAGAGATCGTCTAAGTTCTGCCCTTTTTTAGGGGTAATGTCCTTTCGTTTCGAGAGAGATGATGATTCATCTCGTTCACAAAGGTATAGGCGAACCGTATCGAACAGGTAATGTAATCGCCTTTGGATGGAGGGAGCAGCATCAGGAGTACCAGCAGATAAAGTCTGGAAAATATGCCGTATACAGGAAATCGCTTCCTGGTCGTTTTCAGCTTGAAGGCAGTTTTCCAACTTACGCATGTTGTTCAAAAAGACACTGGAGGAATCATACTCAGACAAACGATGAGAAGATTGAAATTGTCGGACAGTTCCTGCCTCACCAATCAAGAGGTTGTATTCCCAAGTTTCAGAGGCCTCCCGATAGGCGTCGAAGAACTCTGCATGGGATATATGTATCTCGCTTAGTACCATTGAGAGAGGTACATCCAGAGAAGAGTGAATGTGTTTCTGGAGCTTGCGTAAAACCAATTCTATAGAAGACTCACTTCCCAAGGGGGGCATACTGGACCGATCAGAAGTCCCCGATATTCTGTTAAATAACAGGAATAATCGGATTCTGCCAAAAAATTGGATAAGATTTCTTGCAATGTATCCAAAGAAGGGAAACTCTTAGAAGAGTCCAACACCTCGGAAAGTTCCGGTTGAGCCATCAATATGACAAAAGGCGATGTCAGTGTAAAACCTACATGAGAGAACGCACTCTCTACTTCGTCGGAGAAAGAAAGTTCTCCCTGTAGCAACCGAAGGAGCAGACTATCTGCGAGCAGATGATTTTGCTGGTTCAACTGCTGCTCGTAATTTTGTGTCTGTTGATACAATTTTTGGACTGCGGTAGAAACCACTTGGAACTCATGCGGGTCGTTTTTGTCGATGTCCTGTACAGGAAGATCATGTACCAATTTCCCAATGGGCCGGTAAAAGCGAGAAGCAAATAAGTACGAAAAGATTCCACCTGCAACGAGCCAACTAAAAAGAGCAAACAGAACAACATTGAGAATCATCTGCAATTGGCCGTCTTGAATCGTATTGGGGATGAGAACAATTTGCTCGACGCTACCCTCGGCGAACGGGGTGTGAAACAGAAAATAAGGAGATTCACTCACATCGATGGTCTTGGAGTCTGCCATACTAGAAATCTGTGTAAACGACAGATATCCATCGAGAGGATTTTGCTCTTTTGTAGAAGAAATAAAACGATCATCGCTGGTGAGAAGGATGGCCTGTGAATTAGGCGGAAGGTAGAAATTTTGGAGTGTATTTTGCAGATTGAAGTCTGTAATTCCAGCCAACAGAACAACGTTTGGATAGATTTCTTTGGAGAGCATCAGTCGTCCAAAGGACATTTGATCGGTTTTTAAACAAAAGGCACGCGTTTGTGTTCCAGCAGTAATAAGATATTGCCATTGCTCCTCGGTCAGGCCAAAATCACCGGTCATCTCACCGCTGAGATATGGATCATTGCTGTAGCTTCCGAGCCCCATCGTATGGTTGCTTTTCTGGAAATATAAGCAGGCTACATTTCCGGCTCCTGACATAGTAGAGTGATAGACAGAATCGAAGTGATTCCAAAATTGTTTTGCTTCCTGAGCCTCTATGGGAAACGTATCGGCACAGGAGAGTTGTCCAATTTCTGGAATATCTGCAATGAGATCTGCAATCTGATAGTAACCTGCAACCATGGAAGGGGCGGACTGCAATACTTTGTTGGCCATTTCTGCATAGGAAGTTTCTGTTGCCTGATTGTTTTGGTTCATAAAATGTAGAGTCAATCCCACTGTCAATACGGCGAATAAAAATACTACGACAAAAAAGGCACCCATCAACTTATAAAAGCTAATTCCTCGATAAGATAATGGTTTTTGACTCATGATGTTCCCTCTCCCTATTTACGGTTTTATTGTATAAGTATAACACAAATTTACCTATTTTGGAAAATATAATAGAAATAATGCCCTTCCTTCATCGATCACTTTTTATCTATTTTTGAATCTGTATAGGCGTTTTTTAAAGTAAATCGTTATTAAATAGTAGTATTATACCTATTTTAAATAAATACATTTTTTAATTACATGGATAAAATACTAAAAAATAGAATAGAAAAAGAAAAAATGCTCCTTGTCCTGGTTTGCTGTGGAGATGTATGCTCAGGACAGCAAAACACGGAAATCCAAAACAAATGTATGTGCACACATTTTTGTAATTTTGGATGAAAAACAGTATGGAAAAGAGGTACAAAATACGATGAAATCCAATAAAGAGAAAAGACAGAAATCATTGCGTAGAGTAGGTTCCTTTTTACTGGCTGCAATGCTGATGTTCTCTTCCACAGCAACCGCATTTGCCTTTGACAAAGACACCGTTTTGCAAGAATCTACAAAAATTTTTACAAAACAGACTACCAAACAATTGACTGACGAAGGGATGGTCCTGCTGGAAAATGAGCAAAAGGATGCAGAAACAGGAGAAGGAAGTGGGGTACCAGTACTACCCTTGAGCAAAGGGAGTGTAGTCTCTGTATTTGGCGTTGGACAGAACAAATGGAGCACAGGTAGCTTTTATGATGGTTTGGACGAAAATTTCATCGATATCATGGAAGGCTTGGAAGCGTCAGAAGATTTGGAAATAAATGAAGATCTTCGCAACTGGTATAACGATGTGACAAAAGATGAAGCTATTCCAGAAGAAATCCTACAACAAGCAGTTGAACATTCCGATGTGGCGTTGATTGTATTCTATCGAAAAAATGGAGAAGGCTCTGAAGGAAAAGCTACCCAGGGCGGTTACTATTTGACAGACGATGAGCTGGCGATGGTCGATTCTGTGAATCAGACGTTTGACAAAACAATTGTTGTGTTTAACACGGGATATACTGTGGATATGCAGTGGGTAAAAGATAAGCACATTGACGCTTCTATCTGGGCAGGGCTGCCGGGCAATGAAGGCGGCAATGCGCTCGCAGATATCTTGACGGGTGCTGTCAACCCATCTGGTAAATTGGTGGATACTTATGCCAAAAGTTGGGAGGATTATCCGTCCTCTTCCCATTGGGCGGACTCCGATGGTACGGACGAGGAAGGGAATCCTATTGTCTACTATACAGACGATATTTATGTGGGGTACCGCTATTTTGAGACGTTTGATGTACCGGTTACATATGAATTCGGCTATGGCCTGTCTTATACGGATTTTACCTGGAGTGATTACAAGCTCTCTAGCGACGGCAGCGGAACAATGACGGCCACAGTTCAAGTAGAAAATACGGGAGATGTTGCCGGAAAGGACGTTGTTGAGCTGTACTTTTCCTATCCAACAGACAACGACAGTATGGATGGTGTGGATGTACCTGCCATCCAATTACTTGGCTATGGAAAAACCGATCTGTTAGAGCCGGGAGAGTCTCAGGAGGTCAGCATTTCCTTTGATTATAGCGACTTGGCCCTGTACAATGAGACTGCTTCTGCATACTATTTATATGCAGGTGTGTATCGAATCAAGTTCGGTCATTCCGTCCGCGACATAACAGGGGAAAAGACCTTTATTTGTAATGCCACACAGGCCACGGAAAATGTCGGACATTATATGGTTCCGCAGGAACCGATCGATGTATTGGAAGGGACCGGCGCTGAGGAAACTTTTGAGGCGGAATTCGGAAATGTAGAAAGAAGATTTGATGAAGATGCGGATTCGACCAATGCGGATGCACTTTGCACGGAGGAGACAGCCGTGCCCGTCGATGCAGAGTCCATGGAGGAGAATACGAAAGGCTACTCTTTAAATGAAGTGGCTTCTGGAAAGATATCCTTGGATACATTTGTAGACGACTTGACTCTGGTTGAATTGGCTGCCATGTGTTCCGGCTGTCCGGATGTTGAAAATTTTGGAAAACCCACCCTAAATGGCGAGCCTGTGATGGAGGTCAATACATTGACAGACCGCCAGGTCACAGGGCGTACGGCAGGGATAACGGAGCGCGATATTTATGGAATGACCATGGCGGACCGTCAGGAAACCATCGGGTATTATAATGAATCCTCTTGGGGAGACGGTGTGGGAAGCTGTGGGTTCCAGGTATATCCAAGTTCGACTGTGATTGCCTCCAGCTGGAATCAGGAGCTTGTAGAACAATATGGAGAGTCTATTGGCCGTGAATGCAAAGATGGCGGAATTGACTTTTTCCTTGCACCAAGTATGAATATTCACCGCAATCCCATGGGAGGCAGAAACAGTGAATACTTTTCAGAAGATCCGGTAATTTCCGGCTATTCTGGCGCGGCTGTGGTACGTGGTGTCCAATCCAATGGAATTGGCGCAACTTTGAAGCATTTTGCATGTAACAACCAGGAAACGAACCGCCAGCAGGTCAATGAGTTTGTTTCAGAGCGTGCATTGCGTGAAATCTATCTCAAGGGATATGAAATTGCCACAAAGGATGCAAAACCATGGGGAATTATGACTTCTTACAACAAGATCAACGGCGCGTATTCACCGGAAAACTATGATATGTTGCAAAAGATTGTACGCAACGAATGGGGATTTGACGGTGTATTTATGACGGACTGGGGACATACTGCGGACATCAATCGTTCTTTTGCGGCTGGCAATAATCTATGGATGGCCAGCATCAGTAATTTTGATGCATTTTATCAAGACATCCTGGATGGAATCCTTCCCTTAGATATTGTTAAACAGAATGTTAAAGAAACCCTAAATATTGTCTTACGATCCCAATACTATGCAGATATAGAACCTGAAGAACCCGAGGAACCGGAAGAGGAAGAAGTCGATAAGACTCTGCTCAACAAGGTGATCGACTACGCAGAAGAGCAACAACAGGCGGAAGACTATAATGATGTCATCGAGGATGTAAAAGCAGGTTTTGAAAAGGCGCTTCAAGAAGCAAAAGTAGTGCAGGCAGATCCAAAAGCCAGCGAAGAGGATGTGCTCAAGAGCTGGACTAATCTTGTTAAGTGGATTCATGCGTTAGGCATGCGGAGCGGGGATAAGACTCTATTGTTGCAGGTAATCACAGCAGCGGGTACCTATAACCTAGATAACTATGTGGACGCGGGAAAAGAGGAATTCCAAGAAGCACTCCAGGAGGCGCAGAAGGTCTATGAGGATGAGTTCGCCGGACAAGATACCGTCGATATAGCAACCGATCGATTAATGAATGCCATCTTGGAATTGCGTTTAAAGGCTAATAAATCCAATTTGGATGCGCTCCTAAAAAGTGCTAAAAAGATAGATCTTACCCAGTATACACGGTCAACAGCAAATGCTCTGCAGAAAGCTATACAAGAGGCAGAAGCGGTCATGGAAAACGACCAGTTGAGTGAAGACGATCAACCGATTGTGAAAGCGGTTGAAGAGGAGCTTAAACAGGCTATGGACAATCTGGAACGCAAGAATTCTGGTCACTCAAATAGCTCTGGAAAGAATAGTTCCAGTTCATCTTCTACCGGAAACACCTATGGCTCGTCAGGAACCGTGGTTGTTGGGGCCTTGCAGACAGCGCTAGGACAGGCTGAGGTGGTTTCGGATACAACCGTAGATTTTACTTTGAAGAGAGGTGCTTCCTACTGCTTCAAGATGAACGTTGTAAATGGGAACAATAGAACTCCGAACTTTACGGTTGGAAACGGTGATGTGCTTAAGACCCAATTTGTGGCAAAGATTGGCAACGATTTCTATTTCCGTGTGTATGCGATCGGTATACCTGGCCAAAGTACAGGCGTCTATACTACGCTGCCTGGTCAAAACGCTCAAAAGCACTGTACAGTGACAATTGTTTGATCGAAAGCTGTGTGAAATTTAAACAGGAGGAAATTTACTCGAAACGATACAAACATTAGGGTATGAATATCTGACCATACGAAAGGAGACGGTCCATTTCAAGGAATGGATCGTCTCCTTTGCTTTCTTCAAAAATTTCTATTGCACTTTCGAATATCTGCAAAAGAATAGGGAATTCTTTCCCTATTCTATGTGCGTTCTGCTGGTTTACATAAAGTCCTTTGTTTGTTCATGATTTATTCATATATATAGAATATAATTTTAGCACACTCGTGATAAGAGTGCTAAAAAATTAATAGAAACCCGCATGAACACTGAATGTGTAACAGATAGGAGGGGTTGAACATGAACGCACAGAAATTTACCCAAAAGTCCTTGGAGGCCATCCAGGAAGCCCAAAACCTCGCCATAGAAAACAACAATATGCAAATTGAGGAAGAACACCTTGTAGCAGCTTTACTGCAACAGAGGGATGGTTTGATTCCACAACTGCTAAAAAAGATGAATGTGGACTGTGATGCTGTCCAACAGGCTGTGAAAGAAAAGATCTCCCGTATACCAGGTGTAACTGGTCCTGGCCGTGAAGCAGGGAAAATTTATGTTTCCACCGATGTGGATGCTGTTTTGACCGCTGCGGAAAAAGAAGCAGATCGTATGAAAGATGAATATGTTTCTGTCGAGCATATTTTACTTGCGATACTGAATCGGCCAAACAATGCGGTCAAGGATGTGTTTCAACGCTTTGGAGTCGAGAAAAATGCGTTTTTGGCGGCACTCTCGAGTGTCCGTGGAAATACCCGCGTGACCAGTGACACACCCGAAGAAACCTATGACGCGCTTTCCAAGTATGGGCAGGACTTGGTCGAGCTGGCAAAGAATCATAAGCTCGACCCGGTAATCGGACGCGACGATGAGATCCGGAATGTAGTCCGTATCCTATCCCGTAAAACCAAAAATAATCCCGTCTTGATTGGCGAACCGGGTGTGGGCAAGACTGCTATTGCTGAAGGCTTAGCCCTGCGAATTGTGCGTGGGGATGTGCCCAATAATTTAAAGGACCGCAAGATCTTTTCTTTGGACATGGGTGCTCTGATCGCTGGAGCAAAATTCCGCGGCGAATTTGAAGAACGCCTAAAAGCAGTTTTGAATGAGGTCAAGAAAAGCGAAGGAAAGATCATTCTTTTCATTGACGAGTTGCATACCATTGTGGGTGCCGGCAAGACCGAGGGCTCCATGGACGCAGGTAATTTACTGAAGCCAATGCTTGCACGTGGGGAGTTGCACTGTATTGGTGCGACGACTCTTAATGAATACCATCAATATATTGAAAAAGATCCAGCCTTGGAGCGTCGGTTCCAGCCAGTCATGGTCGATGAGCCGAGTGTGGAAGATACTATTTCCATTCTTCGTGGTTTGAAGGAACGTTATGAGGTATTCCATGGGGTTAAGATTCAAGATCAGGCATTGATTGCTGCTGCGACGCTTTCAAACCGCTATATTTCCGACCGGTTCCTTCCGGATAAGGCGATTGATTTGGTGGATGAAGCCTGTGCAATGGTCCGTACGGAAATCGACTCCATGCCGACGGAACTGGATGATATTTCCCGAAAGATCATGCAGCATGAAATCGAAGAAGCGGCTCTGAAAAAGGACACCGATCCACTCACGCAGGAACATCTAAAGGAAATTCAAAAGGAACTGGCAGATCTGCGTGCCCAATTTAAGGAAATGAAGGCAAAGTGGGAAAACGAAAAGCAGGCTATTGGGAAAGTGCAGAAGTTGCGTGAGGAAATTGAGCAGGTTAATGCGGAGATTGAAAAGGCAGAACGTATGTATGACTTGAACAAGGCTGCTGAATATAAATATGGAAAGCTGCCAGAGCTGCAAAAGCAGTTGGCAGAGGAGGAGCAGATCGCAGAACAGAGCCAATCTTCCGACACCAACCTGTTGCGTGACAAGGTTACAGAGGAGGAAATTGCTAAAATTGTGGGCCGCTGGACAGGGATTCCAGTCTCAAAATTGATGGAGAGCGAACGTGAGAAGTTACTCCATCTTGACGATATTTTGCATCGTCGTGTGGTTGGCCAGGATGAAGCGGTACAGAAGGTGACAGAGGCCATTCTGCGTTCCCGTGCAGGTATTCAAGACCCGAACCGGCCGATCGGTTCGTTCCTTTTCTTGGGGCCGACTGGTGTCGGGAAAACCGAATTGGCGAAAGCTTTGGCAGAAGCATTGTTTGACGACGAGCACAATATGATCCGCATCGATATGACGGAATATATGGAGAAATTTTCGGTGTCTCGTTTGATCGGAGCGCCTCCGGGATACGTTGGATACGAGGAAGGCGGCCAGCTGACGGAGGCAGTTCGCCGGAAGCCGTATTCAGTTGTCCTTTTTGATGAGGTAGAAAAAGCTCATCCAGATGTATTTAACATCCTATTACAAGTTTTGGATGATGGCCGTATTACCGATTCCCAGGGACGTACAGTGGATTTTAAGAATACGATTATTATTCTGACTTCGAATCTGGGGTCAAATGCCATATTGGAAGGCATCAATGCGGATGGCAAGATCAGCGATCAGGCGAAAGAACAAGTGAATGCGCTGTTGAAACAGCAGTTCCGCCCGGAGTTTTTGAACCGTTTGGATGAGATTGTCTTCTACAAGCCTTTGACGCGCGATGAAATCGGTCATATTGTAGATCTGCAAATTGCCGATTTGCAACGCCGTCTGACAGATAAGCAGTTGCGTGTGGAGTTGACACCTGCAGCAAAGACCTTTATTGTGGACAGCGGTTATGATCCAATTTATGGTGCACGTCCGTTAAAACGCTTTATTCAGAGCAAAGTAGAGACGCTGATTGCAAAAAAGATCCTTCAAGCGGATGTCAAACCGCGTGAAACGCTTCTTGTGGACTACGATGGGAATCAACTTGTTGTAAAAAATATGTAATTGGATAGGGTCATTAAAGGAAAGCCACTGTGCGATAAAAGCTTTGTCGCACAGTGGCTTTTATTTTTTCAACCTTGAAGTAGTCTGTTTTAGGACTGTGAGATATAATAAAATATCTAAAAACTTCTTGTATAAAGCGTGTATTGATTTTATAAAATCACCAATATATAATATAAAATAAGATATATAAGTAATTCAATTAATGAAAAGGGGACGAAAAATAAACGAAGGGTTCTACTCGCATGTGGGTTCTGATGGAGAGAAAAGAAAGGATGGTTTAATTGACCTGAACAGCCCCAGATTGTGCGGACAGTAGAAAAAGAGCCCTGGTAGGAAAATTGAGTTTTAAGTGGAGAGGCATCGTGCAAGTGGCGCCTCTCCAGTCTTTAACTGGATGCGCTCGTGGTTGTAAAAGTGGATATAGCGGCCAATCATCTCGTTGGCATCTGAAAAGCTGGCCGGTTTGCGGCGGTAAATTCATTCTGTTTTGAGGATAGAGAAGAAATTTTCCGCCATTGCGTTGTCATATGGGTTTCCGCGTCTTGACATAGATGGCGTAATGCCGTATGTTTGAGTTAGCTCAAAATATGCTTGTGAGGCGTACTGAGCACCCTGGTCGCTGTGGAGCTGCCACTCCGCAGCGACCTTCTTTTTCTGCTGATTCATGGCCAGACGAATGGTGTCCAGAACCAGATTCACGGTTTGTTCTGTTCCAGTCTTGTAAGCCACGATACTGTTGTCATAGAGATCCCGGATCATGGACAGGTATAGCACGCCCTGTTTGGTATGGATGTAAGAGATGTCTGTTACCCATTTGCTGTTAGGCTTGTCTGCATAAAAGTCCCTGTTTAGAAGATTCTTGTACTTGTGTACCTGCTGCCATTTCCTGCGTCGGCGGATTTCAGACAACAGGTCATACTTCTTCATGATCCGCAGCACTGTTTTGGGATTACAAAAAATATTCTGACGTTTCAGCCATAACCACATCCGCCGATAACCGTAGGTACGAAAGCTGCGTTCCCGCTGATGTGCGATGAGTTTCGCAAGAGCTGCATCCTTCTCCCACTTACCAAGGCGATGGACGAAGGCATAGTAGCCGATTCTGGATACTCCGAAGAATTTGCACATGACTGCCACAGGATACTCTGTTCTGTGACGATATATGACGTGATATTTTACTCTTGCCCTCACTTCCTTCCTGCGCAATGCAGAAAATCCCACAGCAACTGATTCTCCATGCGCAGCCGTTGAATCTCATAGGCCTGTTCAGCTACATGTCTCTTGGCGCGGCATCTTTCCTCGACCGTCCTTTGAGACGTGGAAAGATACCGGCTTCCAGCTTGCGTTCTTTTCTCCGTTCCCGTTCAAGTAGCCTTTTTACCACCTGCTTATCTTGAAAGCCATAATACTCCGCCACTTCCCGCTGGGTCTTTCCCTCTGCCAGCATAGCCCTGATCCCAGGTAACAGCGCCTGAACATGGGTGTAATTCCGTTTCTTCATGACAAGTCCCCCTGATGTAGTCTATTTTCCTACACCAGGGGGCTTTTGTCACTGTCCGTTTTTACTGGACCTGTTCACAATTTAGCGGTATCCTTTTAGAAAACAATCGTGTATATCGCTTTAAGTGTTGCGTAGAGAGCCTGTTCACATTACTGGCTTCCCGTCTAGGATTTCAGCTCTTTGCTGTTTCCCTGCCGTTTCGTTTGATTCGTAAAGAAGGGGACGATTTATCTAGGAACCTTTTCCAAAATGGTTATATGCGGCATGATTCCCACAGGAGAAATGTTGTTATTTTTTAGGGAATGCGATATAATGAAACCGGTTTTATTTTGGGGACATCCCCTGGTGTGGAGGAACACCGCATGATTGATAAAGATTTTTTTGATCATTTAGAGGAACAGATTCATCAAACGGTTCAGGATGCTTTGAATCTGAAAGAAACCGTTGTTCATACGGTGAGGGAAAATGTAAACGTTCAAAAAGGACCGGTACCGCCAACCAAATCGGTTCCCCAAAAACGGTATGCATATCCGGTCCGGCCAGTCCGTGTCATGAAGGACCAGATACGAATCCGTAAGGCCCCTTCCGGCTCAGTAGCAGGGATCATTATGGAGATTATCGGACTGGTTGGCGCAATTTCTACGGGGCTGGCGTTTATTCTTTTGGCACTGATTTCCGTATTATTTGGCATGCCTTGGACTGCTTTTGCAATTTCTAGTTTTGTTATTGTTCCGTTGTGCGTAGGCTTTTCGGCACTGGCAATCTGTGGAGTGCGCCAGGTGCGTCGAAAGAGGCGTTTTCAAAGATATCAGGCCCAGTTAAACGGCGGCACATTTTGTTCTTTAAAACTCCTGGCGTCGGCTGTAGACGAGTCAAAGTCCTTTGTTGTACACGATTTGCGTAAGATGATTCGGGATGGTTTGTTCCCGCAAGGGCATATTGATGAGCAAGAAACCTGTTTCATCGCGACGGATGAGACGTATCGCCAGTATTTACAGGCGCAGGAGAGCGCCCGTCGCCGGCAAGAAGAGGAGCAAAGAAGAAAAGTGTCCAGTCCCGACGGACCTACAGAGTTGGAAAAAGTGATTGCGGAAGGGCGTGATTATCTTTGGCAGATTCGCGAAGAGAATCACGCGATATTCGAAGACGTGTTTTCGCAAAAGCTATCCCGCTTAGATGCAGTATCCACGAAAATCTTTAACCATGTAGAGGCACATCCCAAAAAACTTCCAGGCATTCGCAAATTTATGCAGTATTATTTGCCTATTACCTTAAAATTGGTGAAAGCTTATCGGGAATTTGGAGAACAGTCCATCCAAGGAGAGAACATTACCCGGGTAAAGACGGAAATTCGCGATACATTGGATACGATCAATATTGCCTTTGAAAATCTTTTGGACAGCCTGTTCCAAGATGATGCACTGGATATTTCTACAGACATCTCTGTATTGGAGACGATGCTTGCACAGGAGGGGCTGACCGGGGATACGTTTCATCAGAAGAAACCGTAAATTCGATTGGAGGTACTTGTTATGGACGAGACTTTTCAGGAGCAGCCCATGTTGACCCTCGAGCCGTTTGCAGATGAACAGCCTGCTTCCATCGAGAAGGTACAGCCTGTGCAGACATCTACAGAAACGCCAATATTCGATGAGCGTAGCTTAACGCCGGAAGAACGCCGGATGGTGGACGATTTTGCGGCCAAAATTCAATTGAGCAATTCCAATATGATCTTGCAGTATGGTGCAGGCGCACAGAAAAAGATGGCAGACTTTTCAGAGGATGCGTTGAGCAACATTCGTACAAAAGACCTTGGCGCAGTAGGAGAGATGCTTTCCAGTGTTGTTACAGAATTAAAAAGCTTCGATGTAGAGGAAGAGGAGAAGGGATTCTTTGGTTTTTTCAAACGGAGCGCAAATAAAATGACAGCCTTGAAGGCTAAGTATGATAAAGTGGAGGCCAATGTCGAAAAGATTTGTGCGGTGTTGGAACGACATCAGGTGCAATTGCTCAAGGATGTTGCGATGATGGACAAGATGTATGAAATGAACAAGGTTTATTTCAAGGAATTGTCCATGTATATTTTGGCAGGCAAAAAGAAACTTACGCAGGTTCAGCAGGAAGAACTGCCTCTCCTGGTGGAGAAAGCAAAACAAACCGGCCTGCCGGAAGACGCCCAGGCAGCCAATGATCTTGCTTCTCTTTGTAACCGCTTTGATAAGAAGTTGCACGACTTGGAACTCACCCGAATGATATCCATCCAAATGGCGCCAGAGATTCGGTTGGTGCAGAGCAATGATACCCAGATGTCGGAGAAGATTCAGTCCACGTTGGTCAACACGATTCCGCTTTGGAAAAGTCAAATGGCGTTGGCGCTGGGAATTGCACATTCTCAACAGGCGGCGCAAGCACAGCGCGAGGTAACCGATATGACAAACGAGCTGCTTCGCCGGAATGCCGCGACACTCAAAATGGCGACGGTCGAAACGGCAAAAGAGACGGAACGTGGGATTGTGGATATGGCAACGCTGCGCGAAACCAACCAAAGTTTAATTTCTACATTGGACGAGGTCATGCAGATTCAGACGGAAGGCCGCCAAAAACGCCGTGAAGCGGAGATGGAGTTGAGCCGTTTGGAGGATGAACTCAAACAAAAGCTACTGGAAATACACGGTTAACCAAAGAGTAAAGCCGCTTCGGCATGGAAATGCCGGGCGGCTTTTTTAGAAAATATTGGTATTACAAAATGAATACTGGATTTTTAAAGGGGTGCGCTTTATAATTAGAATAGAACATTTGATTGGAGATGGAACGCATGGAGCGTACAGACCGTGTTATTCTACATTGCGATTGCAACGCTTTTTACGCTTCTGTTGAGTGTTTGTTGCATCCAGCATATCGGGATGTCCCGATGGCAGTATGCGGAGATCCCGAAAACCGCCGCGGGATTGTACTTGCCAAAAATGAGAAAGCCAAACGCTTTGGCGTTCAGACAGCGGAAACCATCTGGCAAGCGCGGCGGAAGTGTCCAGAGCTGGTGCTTGCTCCACCGCATAGGGATCAATATGCCAAGTATTCAAAACAGGTAAATGCCATTTATCAGCGTTATACTGATTTAGTGGAGCCTTTTGGAATTGACGAGAGTTGGCTCGATGTGACCGGCAGTCAAAAGCTATTTGGTACTGGAAAAGAGATTGCGGACCGGTTGCGTGAAGAGGTCAAACGAGAGACTGGCCTGACCATTTCAGTTGGGGTGTCCTTTAATAAAATTTTTGCCAAACTGGGAAGCGACTACAGAAAGCCTGATGCAACCACGGTGATTTCACGGGAGAACTATTCGGAACTGGTGTTTCCTCTCTCGGTGGATGCCCTGCTCTATGTAGGAAAGAGTGCGCGGGAGACTCTGCAAAAAATGCGTATTCGTACAATCGGGGACTTGGCCCATGCAAGCCGCAAGACTTTAGTAGCGAGCTTAGGGAAGGTGGGTGGAGAATTATACGATCATGCCAATGGTCTGGATACGAGTCCGGTAAAGAGCGTTTACGAACCGAAAGAGGTAAAATCGGTGGGCAATGGTCTAACATTTAAACGTAATTTGATCGGCTGGGATGACATCCGACTGGGTGTCACTGTTTTAGCCGATACAGTTGCCGCGCGTATGCGCCGTAGTGGCGTAAAATGTTATACAGTGCAACTTAATATTCGCAATCCAAGTTTCAAAACCATTTCCCGTCAAAAGCCTTTACACGTACCAACTTTTCTGGCAAAGGAACTAGCGGATACTGCGATGGAACTTCTAACGGAATCGTGGAATCCCAACGCGCCAATCCGCATGTTGACGCTCACCGGTACAAACCTAGTACCAGCAAAAGAGGCGCCAGGAGAGCAGATGAGTCTGTTTGAACATTCCAGGCAGAAAGAGCGGAAGAAGCAGGAGAAGTTGGAGACCACTTTGGATGCCATTCGTGCAAAATTTGGAAAAGATTCCGTATCCATCTGCGGCGTTCTGCAGAATGATATAGGGGCGGATTGACTTGCATTCCAGCCGATGTCTTGCTAAAATGAGGAAAAGCAAATTCTATACAGATACAGTTTTTGGACTGGAAAGGAAAAGCGATCCAATGAAATACAGTATTTTTGGAGATACATATGTTGTACGCCTGCAAAAAGGCGAAGAGGTACTCACATGTTTACAGGAGCTCTGCCGGAAGGAATCGATCTCTTTGGGAATTGTTTCGGCGATTGGAGCAGTTAACCATGTATCAGTGGGTGTCTATCGAGTGGAAGAACAAGAATATATTGCAAAGACCTTTGATGGGGTGATGGAATTGACATCCCTTCTGGGGAATATTACCGAAAAGAACGGGGAGCCTTACCTGCATTTGCACGCCACCTTTGGGAGGCTCGATGGCAAGGTGATTGGCGGCCACCTCACGGAAGCTGTGGTGAGTGCTACCTGTGAACTGTTTATCCGAAAAATCGATGGATATGTGGGGCGTAGGCTGGACCCGGAAACAGGGTTAAACATTTTTGATTTATAAGGAGGATCTACCGATGGTCAAGCATATTGTCATGTGGAAGCTCAAGGATGAAATCAAACAAGATGGTTCAGAAGCTTTGGTCGTTTCGCTGCAAGAACGTTTCAAAGCACTCCTGGGGGTTGTACCGGGGTTGACTGAAATTGAATTCGGCGCCAACTACAACGGTGGGGAATATGATATTGCGCTGTATTGCGCATTTCAGACAAGGGCGGATCAGGACGCATATCAATCGAATCCGGCGCATCTTGCAGTGGCGGAAACGGTGCGTGCATCTACTTGTGGCCGCGCCTGTGTTGACTACGAAATCGAATGATAAAACCGGAAAGCCCTTCCCCTTATGGGGATAGTTGCTTTCCGGTTTTCTTTTTGTGCAAAGTATGTTATGATGGAGAAAAATAGATCAATCTGGGCATGCTTTCTATAAAAACTGTGTCCAAATGTAAAGGAGGAATTGCCATGTTGGCGGAGTTAGGAAACGATCTGAAAAACCTTTTGTTGGCTGGAGTAGGGGCCGTTGCAGTGACTGCGGAAAAGTCGGAGGAGCTTTTGAAAGAGCTGGTGAAGAGAGGGGAACTCACCGTAGAACAGGGCAAAGTCCTCAACGAAGAGTTGAAACATAGGATACAGGAGAAAAAGCAACCGGTCAAACAGGGTGAACCGTTGGCTGCACAAGGGTGCAGCGCGCCCTGTGTAGAGGTGGAACGGATGAGTCGAGAGGAAAGAGCACAACTGCTCAAGAAGTTGCAGGAGCTCGATGCGAAGGAACAGGATGGAAACGACAAAGCCGTTGAATAATTCCCCGGGGAACGGTAAGCGCCTGGGGGAAATCTTGCGCATTTTGGGAAGGCATAAGCTAACCCAGGGAATTACCCCGGAAAAACTGCGTGCGACGGTAGAGGACTTGGGGCCTACCTTTGTCAAGTTCGGACAAATCATGTCTATGCGGCATGACATGCTTCCTGCCGAATATTGCGAGGAATTAGCAAAGTTGCGCACAGACGTTCAACCATTGGCGTTTGCAGAAGTGCGCCGCGTGGTTGAGGCTGAATATAAGGTGCCTATGGAGGAAATCTTTTTGTCCTTTGAAGAGCAGCCAATTGGATCAGCGTCGATTGCGCAGGCACATATGGCGGTATTACGGGATGGCCGGCCGGTAGTTGTAAAAGTACAACGTCCGGGTATCCGCGAGACGATGGCCCAAGATGTGGCATTGCTGCATCGTGCGGCACGTTTACTGAATCTCACAGAAGTGGGCGACGTAGTAGATCTGAACATGGTGTTGGACGAAATGTGGACGGTTGCACAACAGGAGATGGATTTTCTGTTGGAGGCGCAGAATGCAGAGGAATTTCGGGCCTGCAATCGGGATACTGCATTTGTGGATTGTCCGGAAATTGATCACCGGCACACGACTACCCGCGTGTTGGTGATGGAATATGTGGATGGGGTCCAAATCGACGACGTGGATACACTGCATCGGGAAGCGTATGACCTTGAAGAGGTAGGTTTAAAGCTGGCGGACAACTATGTAAAGCAAGTGATCGATGACGGCTTTTTTCATGCAGACCCGCATCCCGGAAACATCCGTATCCGCGGGGGAAAAATCGTCTGGATCGATTTAGGCATGATGGGCCGCCTCACAATACGCGATCGTTCCTTGCTTCGGGATGGGGTAAAGGCCATTGTCAGTGGGGATGTGGAACATCTAAAACAGATTGTGCTGACAATGGGCGTGCATTCCGGGCGTATTGACCATGCGCGATTGTATGGCGACATCGACGATTTTCTGGCAAAGTATGCCAAGCTGGATTTGGGGAGTATGGATCTTGGACAGATCATCGAGGAATTGGTCGGCCTTGCACGGGAACATCGCATATCCGTGCCGAAAGGGATCTCTATGCTGAGCCGAGGTGTGCTCACTTTAGAGGGGGTCCTTGCGGTTGTCAGCCCAAAGATCAATCTTTTGGAAATTTTGGCAAATCGGATGTCGGCAGAAATCCGCAAAGATTTTGATTGGATAGAAGAACAAAAAGGCCGTTTCAGAAACTTGTATGAATCCAGCCAAAAGGGAATCCGTATTCCTGCACAGATGTCTGACCTGCTTCGAATGGCTTTAAAAGGTCAAGCAAAAGTCAACTTAGAAGTGATTGGTTCCGAACAGCCGTTGGCCTCTTTGGACCGCATGGTCAACCGGCTGGTAAAATGTATCCTATGCGCTGCTATGTTGCTGGGGTCCTGTTTGCTTTGTACCACCGGAATGCAGCCAAAGCTTTTGGGAATCCCATTGGTGGGGATGTTAGGTTTTATTGCGGCACTCCTTATGGGAATATGGGTACTTTGGGATATGCACAAGCATAAATAGGACTCATTTTACACAGTTAAAAGTATACGGCGTTAATAACAGAACCCCCGCTACGTCCCATTGGGATTTGTAGCGGGGGTTCTTGCAAATTATTTTGAATGGTTTTACAGAGATTGTTTAGATCATTACTATACGCTATGGAAACCTTTACCGATGATTTCGCTCGTATTGGAAATCAGGATGAATGCACCTGGCTCTACCTGCCGGATGTATTGCCGGAGCTGTACAGCCTGATAGCGCTTGAGTACGGTAAATACAATGTACTTTTTATCGTGGGAAAAGGCGCCTTCTGCTTCGCAAACAGTGGCACTGCGACCCAATTTATGCACGATAAAATCGCAGATTGGCTCCGGGGTACTACATACAACATTGAAGTATTTACAAAGGTTGATGCTTTCGATGACGTTGTCGATCACCAGCGATTTGGTAAATAGCCCCAGCATTGAGAACAGAAAAGTCTTTATATCAAAGATAAAGAACGCGGATAGCGTGATCAACAGATCGCTCAATAGGAGCGCATTGCCAATATTGACACTCGTATATTTCTTTAAGATCATCGCAACAACATCGGTGCCGCCGCTCGACGCGCCAATGTTGAACAGGATGGCAGAACCAAGGCCGGGGAGGACAATCGCAAAGACCAATTCCAGCATGGGATCGTCGGTCAGAGGCTTGTCCAAGGGCCAGAAATATTCCATTCCGGAGAGCGCTACTGACAGCAACATACTGGAATAAACCGTGCGTACACCAAAGCCCTTTCCCAAAAAAAGAAATCCTAAAATCAGCAACAAAAGGTTAACAATAAAGTTGACAGTACTGGGAGAGATGGGCATCACCTGACTGACGACAACAGCCAAGCCGGTCACGCCTCCAAAGGTAAAGTTATTTGGAAACTTAAAAAAATAGATTCCCACTGCCATCAGTAGGGTACTGGCTGTGATAAGCGCGTATTCTTTAAAAATCTTCTGAACGGTTTCCTGGCGTGGCATCGTAAATTTCATTGTGATCCCTCCAAAGAAAAACGTCATTTTCTCTATAACCTTTCGAACAATTGAAAGCGAATATGTGTAAGGACTTATGAACGTATCGCAAGAATCTTGCGTCAAGAAATTTTTTGAAACTATTGGAATTTATAAAAAGAGGATTTCCCCCGAGAGATTTTTTTATTGGGATACAAAGAATCGGTCAGGGATCTCATAATCGCCTTACGGCCGATCCATCCTATTTACATAAAGTAAGGATGCCTTATCAGAAGCCATCGTGCTGGAATTCTTGAAACAGTAAGAATCTCTTTTTCGGCATTTTGTAAGATCAATGGGAGATTGGCCCATAGGTAACTGGTGTGCATATCCTTTTCTCTTTTGGGCAATTCATAAACACCCATTTCTTTCCCGCAGAGCAAGTTTTTACCATCTTTATCTTACTATACAGCAGCAATATTTTCAAGAAGTCCATGGGAGGAAAGCGAGGCGCCCCCCTTGCATAGAACAGGGGGGCGGCCTGTCTACTTGAATCAAAAGGAAGAATTTGTTATAATACAATCGATTATTGCCGAAAAACGGGAGGAAAAAATCCACCGTATGAGAACGGGATGTAGATGCCGCCGGCTACTTCCCGCACCTGGAAACCGGCGGGGAATGGAGTACTTATGGCGAGAGTTACCCTTCTGACGTATACTCCCCAGCCGGAGAAAACGGTTGCCATGGCAGCCAAGCTTTGCTATTCGCCTTCTGCGATTGACGAAATCGGCGAGGGGTTAACGGAAGAAAAGACAGCTTCTTTTGTACAGATGCTGGCAGATATTGGCCACGAAAGTCCGATTGAGCACGCTTCGTTCACTTTTGGAATTGAAGGTGTTTCACGCTCGCTGTTGGCGCAGATCACGCGCCACCGCATTGCGTCGTTCAGCGTACAAAGCCAACGCTATGTAGCGGAAAGTGATTTTGCTTATGTCGTGCCACCGGAGATCGAGGCAATTCCGGAGGCAAAAGCGGAATTTTTGGCAGCCATGGAGGAAGACCGCCGGCATTATGAACGTTTAACCGCTCTTTTAAAAGAAAAACATCAAAAGACTTTGTTGGAAGAGGGAAAGAGCGAAAAAGAAGCAGTTCGTACTGCGGAGAAGCGCGCGATTGAAGATGCGCGTTTTGTATTGCCCAATGCTTGCGAAACCAAAATGGTCTGTACGTTTAATGCACGTTCGTTACAAAATTTCTTTGCGCTTCGTTGTTGCAATCGCGCCCAGTGGGAGATTCGGGATATTGCAACCCAAATGTTGTTCTTAGTGCGTGAGGTTGCGCCGCATCTCTTTGCAAATGCAGGTCCAGGTTGCCTGCGCGGCGCATGTCCGGAGGGGAAAATGTCCTGTGGAAAAGCGGCAGAGGTGCGTGCTTTTTTCCGTGTGGAGAAACCAGTATGAGTGGGAAATTAATTACCCTGGAGGGGCTGGACGGCAGTGGAAAGGCGACGCAGGCCGAACTGTTGTGCCGGGAATTGAACAGGCAGGGGGCGCATGTACGGAAAATATCGTTTCCAGATTATGCACAGCCCTCGTCCGTGCTGGCTAAGATGTATCTGGATGGCAAATTCGGTGAGAATCCGGATGATGTGTCCGCCTATGCAGCTTCGTCGTTTTACGCTGTAGATCGTTTTGCAAGTTATGTACAGTTCTGGAAAGAGGACTACCAAAAGGGGACGGTTATTGTTGCAGACCGGTATGCCACTTCCAATATTGTGTTTCAGATGTCCAAACTTCCCCGGAGCGAATGGAATACCTTTATCGAATGGGTGCAGGATTATGAATACAGTAAAATGGGTCTTCCCAGACCGGATTGCACGATTTATTTGGATATGCCCCCACCTGTGAGTCAAAAGCTTCTAAGTGCCCGTTACCATGGTGACGAGCGAAAGAAGGACATTCATGAGAGAAATACCGCTTATCTGCTTGCGTGCAGGGAGGCCGCGGCATACGCGGCAAAAATGCTCGGTTGGCTGGTTATAAATTGCGCAGAGGGCGACAATGCTAAACCTATGGAACAGATTCACAGGGAATTGATAAAAGAATTGGCAGGAGAGATTCATTTATATGTTTAATTGGAAAATTCCAGAAGTTTCAGATCGCGAATGGATGCAACCGGCGCTATCCGCATCCGGTGGGATGGGGAGCGAGTTCGCCTTTGGTACGCTGTATCTTTGGTCTTGCGCATATGGCACGCGGGTTTGCCAGCACGATGGACTAATCTTGCGTTGTTCTGGTCTACCGGATAACCGGACTTATCAGATTCCATTGGGCCCGGGGGACTTGCGCAGCAAAGTGGAACTTGTGCTCGCAGATGCGAAAGATTACGGTTGTAAATTTCGCCTATGGGGATTGACCAAACAGGAGACAGAACAGCTGGAACAAACGATGCCAGGGATGTTCCGCTTTCAGCTGGATAGGGACGCCTCGGATTATATTTATGATTCGCAGGCGTTGATCCACCTTTCCGGACGGAAGTATCATGGAAAGCGAAACCATTTGGCACGGTTCCAACGTTCTTATAATTGGTCCTATGAGGATATTACACCGCAAAATTACGCCGACTGTAAAGCGATTGCCCACGAGTGGTGCGTACAAAATGGCGGCTGTGGCAAAGAGGATGGTACGGACAACGAAAATTGTGCGATCAATATGGCTTTTCGTTCTTTTGAGGAGCTGGCGCTTTCCGGCGGGCTGTTGCGCGTCGATGGGAAACCAGTGGCCTTCACCGTGGGGGAGGAAATCAATCCGGAGGTTTATCTTCTCCATTTTGAAAAGGCGCTGAATGGATACGAAGGGCTGTATGCAGCCATCAATCACGAATATGCGGCAAAAAATCTGGAGAACTATCGTTATATCAATCGGGAAGAGGATTTGGGAATTGAGGGCTTACGCAAGGCAAAGCTCTCCTATAATCCGGCTATCCTTCTTGAGAAATATTCTGCGACCTTGCGTTCAGAAACAGAAGAAATCACGGAATTGGAACAAAAGAACTAAGTGGAAGGCGGTGCGGCGGTGATCGGTTTTGCAAATTGGGAGGACCGCCCGGTATTGGCAAAGCTGTGGCAGGTGTGTTTTGAAGAAGAAAGGCGATATGCCAACTTCTTTTTTAACAATGCATTTTGTCCAGAAAATTGCTTGGTTTATCGCGTCGGCGGCCAACCGGCAGCTATGTTACACCTGTTGCCAGCGAGCATGGTTTGTGGCGGAAAGGCCGTGCGTATTCATTATGTCTTTGCCTGTGCGACTGCGCCGGAACACCGTTCCCACGGATATATGAGTGCGCTGTTGGCTTATGCCGCCTTGGTGGGCGCCCAGAGGGAAGAGCAGTTTTCAGCAATTCTGCCGGCGAATCCCAGTCTTTATACGTATTATGCGAAGTCCGGTTATCAGACGTTTTTTGAGCGGGATGAGTATTTACTTCGCGCTGAACAGCTGCGTGAACAAGCCGCCGAGGTGGAGGGGCGGAAGTATTTGCCGGCTGAGGTATTAAACCGTATACGCAACACCCTGTTACAGAATTGGGAGGGAGCAGTCCTTTGGGACGACCGCGCGTTTTGGTTTGCATCAGAGGATAATCGTGCCTATGGTGGCAGATTGGTTTGTACACATGGGCCAGCATATGCGATCTGTCGGTATGCTGGAGAAGGGCTTTGTGAGGTGACGGAGCTGATGTGCACGACAGAGCACTTGCCTAAATTGTTCGGGGCAATGCTACAGGAGATGCCGGCTTCTAATTATCGAATTCGTCTTCCCAAGGGAAGCGGACTGTTGGAGATGGCCGGGCTTTCCTCCCTTTCTGCGCCGGAACCTGTGTTTTGTGGAATGCTCCGGCCGTTAGACGGCGCTTCTATGGATCAATTGCAAGTTGGAGAAAAAAAGCCATATCTTGGCCTTGGGAAAGATTAAAATCAATCGCTGATGAAAGGGGCGTTATAAAATGATCTATGTTTTTCTGGCAAATGGGTTTGAAGAGATTGAAGCGCTGGCAACCGTGGATATCCTTCGCCGTGCGGAGCTGAATGTAAAGACCGTAGGAGTAGGCGGTAAGACTGTCACGGGTTCTCATGGAATTCCGGTGACTGCGGACATCGAAGAAAAGGAAGTCACCACCGATGATATGGAGTTGGTTGTGCTTCCGGGCGGTATGCCGGGAACACTGAACTTAGAAAAGTCTCCGATTGTCAAAGCGTCCGTACAGTATTGCTTGGACAACAGTCTGTATGTGGCGGCCATCTGTGCGGCTCCCTCCATTCTGGGACATATGGGGGCGCTGAAAGGTTGTACAGCGACCTGTTTTCCCGGTTTTGAAAAGGAATTGGAGGGGGCGAGCCTTTCTTCGCAGCCCGTCTGTGTCAGTGGGCGTATAATTACCGGAAAGGGTGCAGGCGTTGCGGTGGACTTTGCTCTGCGCATTGTGGCGGAGCTCTGTGGATCGCAGGCATCCGTTGCGATCAAAAAATCCATTCAGTGTCAAAATTGACCTGCTTATAAAGGACGGTCGCATGTATATCAAGAACATCAAGGAACTGAAAAAGAACTTGCGCGCACGCTACCGGCGTTACCGGGAAAAAATGAATGTGGAGCAAAAAATTCGTCTGGATGCTTCGATTCAATGCCGGCTTTTGACATTAGAGGAGTACACGCGGGCAGATACGATTTTCATCTATGTGAGTAAGCCCATCGAGGTCGACACTTTGGCGATCATCAATGCCGCGCTTGCAAATCACAAGAAAGTGGCTGTGCCGCGTTGTGTACCAGATACCTTTGATATGGAATTCTATTACATTACCTCCTTGAGCGATCTGGAGAAGGGCACATTTGGCGTATTGGAGCCCATTGTGGACAAGTGCGAACATGTGGGAGATTCGTATGGACGTGCGCTTTGTATTGTGCCAGGACTCAGTTTTGATGCGCAAGGGTATCGCTTGGGATATGGGAAGGGCTATTACGACCGCTATCTTGCACAGTTCCGCGGTATCACAGTTGGCGTGTGTTACCTGGGGTGCATCCAGTGGAATCTGCCCCATGGGTATTACGACAGGCCTGTGGATATTTTGATTACAGAGAAATATGTCCGCAGAATTGCGAGGCAGGAGGATACGCCATGAACGACGATAAGCGCAACGAAGAACTGCGCCGGAAAAAGGTAGAGAACTTTCGGGTGCAGATTCCCGAGGACTCTTTTTCGGAAGGACAAGAATCCCGGGGCAGAGAACCGTCGGTTTTAAATAGCTATAGTGATCCCCAAAAAAAGCGCCGGGCACCGGACGTTCGTACAGCAGAGCGCAATGCAGCAAAACGGGCGACACAAGCACATAAACAGCGCAATAAGCAAAAGCGTGGAAGAAATAAACTGTTTTTCCGCTTGGTCTGGCTGATGATGGTTCTGTTTATCGGCATTGCACTGGCACAGTACGCAGTGGCCGGTATCAATGATATGTTGGCCATCGGCCGTGATAAGGTCAATGTGACCGTCGAGATCCCTAAGGGGGCAACAACGGATCAGATTGCGGAGGTGCTCCAAGAGCAGGGAGTCATTCAGCGGGCGGACTTTTTCAAGCTCTATTCCAAGCTAACAAAGTCGGACGGCCACTATAACAACGGTACTTATAAGCTGAATACCAGCATGGATTATGAAGCGATTATCAACAATTTGCAGTCGAATGCCAACCGTGTGGATATTGTGAAGATCACGTTCCCAGAGGGAGTGAACGCTCTTGAGGTTGCGCAGCTTTTGGAAGAAAACGGCGTTTGCTCTCAGGAGGATGCGCTGAACTATATCAATTCTACAGCTTTGGATGAAAAGTATGATTTCCTGAAACAGCTGACCGGTGACCGGTACTATCATATGGAAGGGTATCTATTCCCGGATACGTATGACTTTTTCAAGGACGAGGCCCCGGAGGATGCTATTTCCAAATTGGTCAACAACTGTGACCGGAAGCTCACAGAAGAAATTCGGGAAGAAATCGCAGCCAGTGGGATGACGATCGATCAAGTGATGACATTGGCCTCTATGATTCAGGCGGAGGCAGCGGATGAAGAGGACATGTATATGATCTCCTCCGTATTCCACAACCGCTTGAACAGCGATGGATCAAATGGGCTTTTGCGCCTCCAATCCGATCCCACCATGTACTATCCGTACCGTACGAAGAGTGCGATTCCAGAGGACATTCGGGAAACGTATTCCAGCAAGTACAACACGTATGAAATCGAAGGCCTGCCTACCGGCCCGATCTGCAACCCTGGCGCGAAGGCAATTGATGCGGCTTTGCATCCGAAAGACACGGATTACTATTATTTCTGTCACGACGCAGACCGCAATGCCTATTACGCAAAGACCTTGGAACAGCATCAGCAGAATCTACAGAAGGCGGGGTTGCGATGAATGACATGAAAGAGAACCGGCCGGAGCTTTTGGCGCCGGCCGGCGATATGGAACGTCTGCAAGCAGCGCTGGACTTTGGGGCGGATGCCGTGTATCTGGCGGGACAGATGTTTGGTATGCGCACGGCTCCATCCAATTTTACCCGCGAACAATTGCAGGAGGCTGTCGCTTTGGCACATGCACGGGGTGTACGGGTATATCTGACCTGTAATACCGTACCGCGCAATCAGGAGATCGATCTGTTGCCCGACTATCTTGCATTTGTACAAAATGTAGGGGTAGATGCGTTGATTGTAACCGACCTCGGCGCGATGGACCTTGCAAAACGCTATGCGCCCAAGGTAGAATTACATGTTTCTACCCAGGCGGGGATTGCGAATTATGCTGCGGCAAATGCTTTTTATCAGTTGGGTGCCAAGCGTGTGGTATTGGCGCGCGAAACAACGCTAGAAGAAATCGCAGAGATCCGGGCAAAGACGCCCAAGGATTTAGAAATTGAAGCCTTTGTACACGGGGCGATGTGTATGTCTTTTTCGGGGCGGTGTCTGTTATCCAATTATATGGCAGGGCGGGATGCCAACCGGGGAGCTTGTGCACAACCGTGCCGTTGGAAATATGCGTTGGTGGAAGAGAAACGTCCCGGTCAATACATGCCAATCTATCAGGATGGAGAGGGTTCCTATATCCTGAATTCCAAGGATATGTGTATGGTACGCCACCTTCCGGAGCTTCTCCGGGCAGGAGTCACCAGTTTGAAAATTGAGGGACGGGCGAAGTCGGCATATTATGTAGCGGTGACCACAAACGCTTATCGTTGGGCTTTGGATGAGTTGGCTCAACATCCCGATTGCTCGGTTTCCCCATGGATTGTCGAAGAATTGGAAAAGATTAGCCACCGGCCATACAGTACGGGCTTTTATCTAGGCGGAGAGCCGGGGCAGGAAACAGTCCAGGGGGGATATGTCCGCAACTACGAAGAGATCGCCGTCTGTGAGGATTATCATGACGGAATCGCTATTTTATCGCAGAGAAACCGCTTTTTCCGCGGAGAGGTGGCGGATGTATTGGAAATTGGAGAGAAGCCGTTTGATCTGCCGCTAGAAGAATTGTTCGACCAGGATGGTCAGCCCATCGAGGCGGCGCCGCATGCGACGATGACGGTACTTTTAAAGACGGATCGTCCGTTGAAGCGGGGGGCGATTTTGCGTCATCGCCGCCCGAAGGATTCCTAAAAAAGGGGGAAGTCCATTTGGAAGCTGTACAGACCACTTCACCACAAAAGGCCCGATATGATTGGGTGGATGCGCTGAAATTTCTCGGCATTTCGTCCATCTACGTAGGACATATGGGAACGGCAGCGGGGACTCTCTATCCGTTCACCTTTCAATATTGTGTGGCTTTATTCTTTTTGGCGTCGGGCTTTTTTGCGCCGCGTGCAGAGCAGCAATCGTTTTGGCCTTTTTTAAAGAAGAAACTTTGTACCATTGTGTTGCCGTATTTTGCTTTCAGCGCGATTAATCTGGTGGTGGATGTGCTCACCTGGGGATGCTCTTTTACCGAGTTTGTTGATTTGATTTTGGCGATGTTTATGGGCGTACGAACAAAAACGGTTGCAGCCGCCCTTTGGTTTCTTCCTTGCCTGTTCGTCATTTCCATTGGCCATTATGCTCTGAAGAAGTTCCTGCGGAAAGATTGGCTGGTGGTATTGGTGAGCCTCGGCTTTTACATCGCAACGGAAATAGGAATTCCCTATCGTCCGGTAGGAGAGCCGCGCATGTTTTTTGGAATCGACAGCGCGATGTGCTATATTCTCTACTATGCTTTGGGGGCGGTCCTTTTCCCCTATTTAAAGGAGTTTCATTTTCATGGGCTAAAACTCTGGGCAAAGGTGCTTTTTTGGGGGGCAGCCCTAGTATGTACATTTGTAGCATGTGTCGTCTATTTCAAAGGACCTTCGTTTCCAATCGATGCCCTGCCCTTTCAGCTGCCAAAAGCAATTCGTGTATTTTATTCAGCGGGGCTGGCTCTCGCCTTTCTGTTTCTAAATTTTATCGGCTCAAAATTGCTCGCTCATGTGAAAGCCTTTACGGAGATTGGCCGCAATACGTTAATTTTGTGTGGGACGGAGAACATCATGAAGGAAGTTTTAGCCGCTTTGGTGTCCCTTACAGGGTTGAAGCTGGAGATCCCTTCACAGTTTGCTGCATTTGTCTATGCATTCCTGCTGTTGTATCTCTCCAGTAGGACGATTGTGCCATTGATTCGAGACCATTCCAAAATCCTTTCCGGGACATACCGATTTGAAAAGGCATAGCGGTTTAAACGTCCTCTTGTCAGGTCATACTGACAGGAGGACGTTTTTATTTTGTGTGAAAGGAGACCAATATGGAACGCATTGGCAGACGTACAATTGCCTTCTTTCTGCTTCTGATGTTGGGAATGCTGGTGGCCGTGTTGAGCGTCTTCACGGTGGCGAATGGAACAACTCTTGCACAGACTGCGGATCAGCAGAGAAGTTACCGTTTAGAAGTCGCCCACACACGTGGGACCATCTATGACTGTAAGTTGCGCAGCTTTACAGGACAGCAGAAGGAATATGCAGCAGCGATTGTACCAACCATTGAGGATGCAGCAGCCCTAAGCAATATACTTAGCCAGAAGGAGATGGCCGACGTGTATCCGTCGTTAACAGCGGGAAAACCATTTGCCCTCCGGGTAAAAGAGTCCTTTACCGCGGAGGGGGCGGATGTATTTCCCGTGGAGAAGCGGTATGCGGATGAGCAATCTGCCGTCCATATTCTTGGTTATCTGGATGGTGCAGGAAAGGGAGTCTCAGGAATTGAAAAACTCTTTGACCAACCGTTATCGCAGGGACAAGGGGAAATCAGCGTCACCTATCAGGTGGATGCGACAAACCGGGTACTGGCAGGAGAGGAAAAAAAGATCAATGATACTTCATTTTTAAGCCGCCGGGGAGTGGTCCTCACACTGGATCAGGAGATTCAGAAGGTCGCCGAGCAGGCTGCCAAAAAACACCTGAAAAAGGGGGCGGTGGTGGTGACCGAGGTGCCGTCGTGTAAAATTCGTGCAATTGTAAGTCTGCCGGATTTCAATCCCAATGATGTAGCATCGGTATTGGAGGATGAGGATGCTCCCCTTCTAAACCGCGCTCTTTCCGCGTACAGCGTGGGTTCCGTGTTTAAGTTGGTTTCCGCTGCATCCGCGTTGGAATATGGAATTCCACCGGAAACCCGCTATACTTGTACAGGCGGTATACAGGTTTCCGACGACATTTTCCATTGTTATAATGGGGAGAGCCATGGCGAGGAGGATATGAGCCGGGCCATTGCCCAATCTTGCAATACGTATTTTGTGCATGTGATGCAACAGGTACCCCAGGCACAATTCCTATTGATGGCACAAAATTTGGGCTTTGGAAGCAGCGTGGAAATTGCACCGGGGTTTTCATCCGCGGCCGGAGACCTTCCCACCTTGGAAAGCTTGAAAATTCCAAAGGCGTTGGCAAACTTTTCTTTTGGACAAGGGGCCTTGACTGCAACGCCCGTACAGATTGCAGGCATGGTCAATGCGATTGCCAGCGGAGGAGAATATACGGCTCCAACGATCTATGAAGGCTTTGTCAATGAAAATTTGCAGTATCTCGATCAAGCACAGACGCCCGCAACACGCCGCGTGATGACGGAACACACGGCCTCTCTGCTGCGAACATTTATGGTACAGTCGATCGAAGAAGGCACCAGCAAGCGGTTCAAACCCGCTTCCGGCGGCGCTGGGGCAAAGACCGCGACGGCACAGACCGGAAAATATGTAGACGGCGTGGAAAAGGTTATCTCCTGGGTAGCAGGATATTACCCAGAGGAGGAACCGCGCTATGTCATTACGGTAATGGGCGAGGACGGAACCGGCGGCGGCGCAACTTGTGGTCCGGTTTTTCAGGAAATCGCCGATGCACTGCCCGTCGAGTAAAGTGAGTTTGGAATGAACGAGCCTTTTCGTATGCGGTGTTCTTGACATTCCGGCAGTGGAAGTTTATAATCATTCTGTAACTGAATACAAAGGCGATGAAGGGTCGATGCCTTTGTCTGTGCGGCAAAAGAGAGGGTTTTCCGGAAAAATCGGGCTGAAAGAAACCTGCCGAGGGCGGCAAATGGCGAGCCAACCCTAAGCCCCGCAGCGATGAGTTGCGGCGTATCCCGCGTTAAGGGAGTTGAGCGGCGCCGTAAGGCGCAATTTGGGTGGTACCACGGGTTTTCCCGTCCCATGTGGACGGGAAAGCTCTATTTTTTTGTTGAAGATGGGAGTTTCGAACATGCAGTGGACAGGACTTAATGAATTGCGCGAAAAATTTTTATCCTTTTTTGAGAGCAAAGGCCATACGCGCCTTCCAAGCTTTTCGCTGATTCCGAAGGATGACAACAGCCTGCTTTTAATCAATTCCGGTATGGCCCCGATGAAAAAGTATTTCACCGGCGAGGTGACGCCGCCAAGTAAGCGTGTTACGACATGCCAGAAGTGCATTCGCACCCCGGACATCGAGCGGGTTGGAATTACAGCGCGCCACGGCACCTTTTTTGAGATGTTGGGCAATTTCTCATTTGGCGACTATTTTAAACACGAGGCGACGGCTTGGGCGTGGGAGTTCTGCACCAAGGTGCTGGAATTGCCAGTGGACAAGCTCTGGGTTACAATTTATCAGGACGACGATGAAGCGTTTGACATCTGGACAAAAGAGGTTGGCGTCGCACCGGAGCGCATTGTACGAATGGGGAAAGAGGATAATTTCTGGGAGCATGGTTCCGGCCCCTGCGGACCTTGTTCGGAGATCTATTTTGACCGCGGCGAAAAGTATGGCTGTGGAAAGCCAGGATGCGGCGTTGGATGCGAATGCGACCGCTATGTCGAATTCTGGAATGTGGTTTTTTCCCAGTTTGACAGCGATGGAAAGGGAAACTACCCGCCGATGGAACATCCGAATATTGATACGGGCATGGGGTTGGAGCGCTTGGCCTGCATTATGCAGGGAGTGGATAACCTCTTCCTGGTGGATACGGTGCAGAATATCATGCAGCATATTTGCCGTATTGCAGGAGTTCCATACGGCGAGGACGAAAAGAAGGATGTTTCTCTGCGCGTAATCACGGACCATATTCGCAGCACGACCTTTATGATCGGCGACGGGGTGATGCCGTCCAATGAAGGGCGTGGTTATGTACTGCGCCGTTTGCTTCGCCGTGCGGCACGCCATGGCCGCCTGTTGGGAATCAATCATACATTCCTGGCAGATGTCGCCAATACGGTAATCGATGAAAATAAAAATGCATATCCAGAGCTCGATGAAAAGCGCGCGATGATTACAAAGTTGATCCATGTGGAAGAGGAGAGCTTTGCCAAAACCATCGATCAGGGAATGCAGATGCTGAACAGTTTGATTGATAAGGACTTTAATGCTTGCCTGTCCGGTGAAGATGCTTTCCGGCTGAACGACACTTATGGGTTCCCGCTCGATCTCACGAAGGAGATCGTCGCAGAGCGGGGGATGACCGTGGATGAGGAGCGCTTCCACCAGCTCATGCAGGAACAGCGCGAGCGCGCGCGCAACGCCCGGAAAAATGCGGGTGCAGATGCCTGGGCAGGGGAGAACGATGTCTTGGCCGATATACCTGCAACAGAGTTTTTGGGATATGAGAAATCCCAGACCGAAGCAACGGTATTGGCGATTCTCAAGGATGGCGAACGTGTCGATCATGCGACCGCAGGCGATGAGATTGCCTTGGTGCTGGACAAAACCACTTTCTACGCAGAGAGCGGCGGCCAGGTGGGCGATGTAGGTCCTATTTCTTCAGCCGATGCACTGATTGCAATCGACAATACGACGAAGAATCATGCAAAGAACTTCATTCATCATGGAATCATCAATGCGGGCACAATTTCTGTCGGGGATCGGGTTCAGACAGAAGGCGATCCGGAGAACCACCGCGCGATTATGCGTAATCATACGGCGGCACATCTGTTGCAGGCGGCACTTCGTATGGTGCTGGGCGATCATGTAGAACAGGCAGGCCAGTTGGTTGATGAGAAGTATGTGCGCTTTGATTTTACACATTTCTCCGCATTGACGCCGGAAGAGCTTCACCGTGTTGAGACCATCGTCAATGGAGTAATCCTCAGTGGCACGCCGGTCGAATGCCGCGAAATGCCGATTGAGGAGGCCAAGAAGCTGGGGGCAATGGCTTTGTTTGGCGAGAAATACGGTTCCATTGTTCGCGTTGTCTCTGTGGGGGATTTCTCAAAGGAATTCTGCGGCGGTACGCATGTGGATAATACGGGGCGGATTGGTTTGTTCAAGATCCTTTCTGAAAGTTCTGTCGCTGCAGGGGTGCGCCGTATTGAAGCGGTTACGGGCCTGAACGCCCTGCGTTATTTAGACGAGACGTTGGCCCAACTCGGTGCAGTTGCCTCCGCTTTAAAAGTGACATCTACTTCCGGCCTGGCACAGCGGGCGGAACAGATGGCCGCTGAACTGAAAGAGAAAGATCGCACGATTGAATCGCTGAATGCAAAAATGGCTGATATGCGTATTAACGGTCTATTTGAGGGTGCAAAGGAGATCAATGGGGTTCGTGTGATCACGGCGCTGTTTTCGGCAACTCCGGCCAATGCACTGCGCACTATGTGCGATAAGATTCGCGACAGCGCACCGAATGTGGTGGCTGTTTTGGCAGCCACGCAGGATGGAAAGGCAAATATTGCTGTCGCAGTGGGAAAGGATGCCCAGCAAAAGGGCCTCAATGCTGGAAAAATTGTGCGTGAGGTCGCCAAAGTTGCCGGAGGAAACGGCGGCGGTAAAGCAGAATTTGCTATGGCAGGCGCCAAAGATCTCACAAAGTTGGATGAGGCCCTGGCCGCAGCAGAAGGCATCGTAGATGCAATGATGCAGTAATTCTTGCGGGAATTCCCTTCTGTATGGTATAATCTTTGTCAGAAAGTAATCGTGAAAAAGAGTGTATGAATGGCACTTCATCATGGCCCTGTTGGCAGGGTAGGAGCGACGAAAGGAGGAAATACGGTTGGACTGCGTTTTTTGTAAAATTGCGGCGGGTGAAATCCCCAGCAAAAAGGCCTTTGAAGACGACCGCGTGTTGGCTTTCTACGACCTGGATCCCCAGGCCCCGATACATATTTTGTTGATTCCGAAGGAGCATATCGCATCGGCAGCGGAGATCACAGAAGAAAATGGCACAATTGTAGCACACATCTTTGCGGTCGCAGCAAAACTCGCCAAGGATTTAAATCTTGATAAGGGATGGCGCGTGGTGACAAATGTCGGTGCAGACGGCGGACAGACGGTGATGCATATGCATTTTCATCTGTTGGGAGGCCGTTCGATGGCATGGCCTCCGGGCTGATGATACTTTTGAAAGTTGGAACGGATCACACGCTGTAGCGTGTAGAAGAAAGGCTGATTATTTTGAGTGAAAATAAGTATTACCATATGACGATTGCAGGCTGTGAACGGGACCTTCCGATTTGTCCAATCGATGAACACTTGGACATTGCAGGCTTTGTGATGCTCGGAGATGTGGAGATTACGGAAAAGACGGCTGAAGCGCTTTTGGCCAAATGCCCGGAGCATGATGTAGTGGTTACAGCGGAAACCAAGGGAATTCCGCTTTGTTATGAGATGGCGCGTCAGGGATGCCGTCGCTATATCGTTGCACGCAAAAGCGTAAAAGCATATATGCGCAACCCCATCCATGTGGAAGTAAAATCCATCACAACCGATCATGTCCAAAAGCTGTATTTGGCGGAGGATGACTATAAGGGCTTGAACGGCAAGCGTGTGCTGATCGTCGACGATGTGATTAGTACGGGAGAATCTCTCGCAGCGATGGAAGACCTAGTAAAGCAGTTCGGTGGTAACATTGTCGGCCGTGCGTGTGTGTTGGCAGAAGGCGACGCAGCTGACCGCAAGGACATCATCTTTTTGGAAGCTTTGCCACTGTTTGCGAAATAATTGTAAGGCAAGAAAAGCACCCGTTTCTCCTGTAGGCGGGTAGAGACCTCTCAGAGGAGGAATGGACATGCGGCGGCCATTTGCGCTGGTTGGATTCACGTATCTGCTGGCGCAGGTGGCCGCTGTTTTTCTGGGGCTACCTTGGGCTCTGCCTGTCGCCTGTGTGCTGTTATTTTTAATGGGCGTGTCACTCATGATTCCACGCTTGCGGATGGGGATTTTCCCGGTGGCGCTTTGTGCAGCTTCGCTGGCATTTGGTGGTTTTGCAGCGTTGGCTCCAGCGGTCACCCTTCCAGGAGAAGAACTGAATGATCGGGAGGCAAGCTTTGTAGGAACGCTAGAAGAGGCGCCTTACCGCTCTTACGACAATCGGTATTGTACCATCCGATTAGAAAGTCTGGATGAGGAACCTGTAGATTTTCGAGTTCGGCTTTTGGTACCGGAAAATCTAGTTGGAGAAGCGGGAACTTGCCTGAAAGGGAAGGCCCATTTCTATCTGCCGCGCGGTGGGGACGGTTTTTCGAGTAGAAACTATTATGCCTCTCAGGGAATTTCCGTGTGCGCCTATCTTTACGGATACGAACCATATCAGGTTATTCCTCCGGCATCAAAATCCTGTTGGCACCACATACAGGACCTGCGTATTTCTCTGGGTGAAGCGGTGGATTTTTTATTGCCGGAAGAGGAAGCCGGTTTGTTGAAAGGAGTTCTTTTGGGAGACAAATCCGGTATTTCACCGGAACTTACCGCAGACTTTCGAACGGTCGGTCTTTCTCATGTGATGGCAGTTTCCGGCTTACATATGACCACGGTGGCGAACCTGTTGACGGCTATTTTTCTTGCCCTGCATGTACCGCGAAGAGGAAGAGCTGTTCTTGCATCGTTGGGGGTATTGCTCTTTATGGCAGTGGTGGATTTTGCCCCTTCTGCTTCGCGCAGTGGGATCATGTGCCTACTGTATTTGGCAGGTGGATTCCTATCCCGCAGATCGGATTCCTTGAATTCGCTGGGATTGGCCGTTTGGATTTTGTGTCTGGTCAGTCCTTTTGCCGGGGCAGATGTCGGATTATTGCTTTCCTTTTCCGCAACATTAGGCCTGATCCTCTGCTCAGGGCCGATCTGCCGGCGCTTGGACGCATGTGTTTCCAGTTGGAAGTATGGACGGCGTCTCTTTCACGCCATCCATGTAGTATTGGCAACCAGCATCAGCGCGACGTTGTTTACTTTTCCAGCAATGATGTTGACCTTCCGGACGGTTTCCGTTGTTGGACTGTTTGCAAATCTTTTAGCGCTGTGGCCAACGACTTTGCTACTACAGTTTGGTTTAGGCGCGGCGATTTTACAGCTTTTGTTGCCCGGTACCCTGGCAGCCTTGCCTTTGGCGCTTCCAGCGGGGTGGTTGGCTAAATATCTGTGTACAGTGGTTTCGTTGCTTGCGCAGATTCCGTATGCCAATATACCGCTTTCTATGGGGTTTGTATTGTTGTGGGTGGCGGCAGTACTTTTTCTGTTGGCATTTTGGCTATTCATGGGACATTCTAAAAATTCTTTACGGATTGTAGGATGGTTATCTTGTATTCTTCTCTTGGCCGGAGTATTTTCCTATCAGATTTCCCGGAGGAATCTCACGCGGATTGCAATAACCGATGTAGGGTCCGGCCTTTCAGTGGCCATTACGCGGAATGGGAATGCAGTTGTGATCGGGTGTGAAGGATATTCGGCTCAGGCCATAAAAGAGGAACTTCAGGGGCAAGGGATACGGTCGTTGGACGCGATGTTGTTATTCTCTCATTTTGGAGAGGAAGCACACAACGCTTCCGATGTTTTAGAAACCTTTTCAACGGAAAAATTAATCGTACCATCCGGTTATATGGACGACTTTTTGCAGACAAGGGTGGATTGCATCGGAGAGGTATATTCTTATCAAAATTGGGCGCGGCTGACTCTCGGAGAAGCATTCACGGTTGAACTGGTTCCGGGAGCAGCGCTTTTGGAGGCCAATGGTGCTACGATGTTATTTTGTTCCGCAGATATGCAGGTGGAAGTACTCCCCAAGACTTGGCGTTCTCCGGACTTTGTAGTCCTAACCCAAGCTGTAGAGGGGGTTGCCGGCGAGTATACGATTTTATCCATGGACGAGGGAGAGGTTCAAGAAGCAGCCCGTGGGAGACGAAATGTTGCGGTTACGGCTGGCAGAGGAACAGTCGTGGTAGAGTTAACGGATGAACAAACATGCCGAATCAGGAGGGATGCATAATGCCGGAAATTACAGAGACAGAATTAAAAAAGCAAATAGAACGTGGGACATTTGGAAATCTATATCTGTTGCACGGAGAAGAAAAATATTTGCTCAAGCTTTATGCAAATCGACTGATCGATAAGGCTTGTGGATCATCATTTCAGGATTTCAACCTTCAAAAAATGGATGGTGGAAGTACCTCCATTGACGAGATAGCGGACGCTGTAGAAGCGTTGCCGCTTCTTGCAGAGCGAAAGTGTGTGGCGGTATCCGATTTGGACGTAGAAGCACGTAACGCTTCTGAGACAGCCAAGCTCTATGAGTTGTTGGAAAATGTTCCGGAGAGTACCGTATTGGTGTTGTATCTTCCATCGGTTGAAATTGATTATAAAAAGTCCGCCAAGTGGAAGAAGTTTTTGGCTGCGGTTCAGAAATTAGGGACGACGGTCCTTTTTAAGCGCAAGACCCAGGCGGACGCTGAAAAGATGCTTTGTGCGGCGGCTGCAAAGCGTCACTGTGAACTATCCCGTGCCGACGCAGGGAAGATCATTGAATATGCAGGAAACGATTTGCAGGTACTCTTTCAAGAATTGGAGAAGCTCTGTGCCTATGTGGGAGAAGGGAAAGAAATCACCCGGCGGGAGATTGATCTCTTGGTCACGAAGAACTTTGAGACGACCGTTTTTTTGTTGTCCCGTGCCATCTTAGCCCGGCAATATGACAAGGCCTATTCCATTTTGGATTTGCTCTTTTATCAGAATGAAGAGCCCGTTTCTATTTTAGCAGTTTTGTCTACCTCATATTTGGATTTATACCGAGTACGTGCTGCAGTTCAGAGCGGTAAGAACAGTTTAGAACCGGCAAAATATTTTGATTATAAAGGGAAAGAATTTCGTTTGCGCAATGCAGAACGCGATGGAGGCCGCTTTTCAATGGAAATGTTGCGCGAGAGTTTGGAAGTCCTTTTGGCAGCCGATCTCTCCTTAAAGAGTGCAAGGGGAGACCGCCGGACAGTGATGGAAAAGTTGATTGCCCAGTTGCTATTGATTGCAGAAAAGGAAAAATTTGCAGAGTGAGGGAAAGTACGTGCGCTTAAAGATTCAGGAAGCTGTGATTGTAGAAGGAAAATATGATAAAATCAAGCTGTCCTCTCTGATTGATGGATTAATCATCGAAACAAATGGATTTCAAATATTCAAAGATCCGGAACAGATGGCGATGATACGGCGTCTGGCAGAGACACGTGGGATTTTGGTGTTGACCGACAGCGACGGGGCAGGGTTTGTAATTCGCAACTATCTGGCGGGAGCAATCCCAGCAGAACAGATCAAGCACGCTTATGTACCGGATATTTTTGGGAAAGAAAAGCGCAAAGAGAAGCCCTCAAGAGAGGGAAAGCTTGGCGTTGAAGGGGTACCCGCCCAAACGATATTGGAGGCTCTCCGGCGTGCAGGGGCAACTTGTGACCAGACAGCGGAGTCAAAGAAAGGCAGGAAGATCACCAAAGCGGATCTTTTTGAAGCGGGTCTTTCTGGCGGAGAGAACAGTGCCCAAAAGCGAAAAGTTTTGCTCAGGAAGCTGAAATTGCCAGAACATTTGGCGCCAAATGCACTTCTAAAAGTGTTGAATAGCTTGATGGATTATGAAGAATTCAGCAGACAAGTACAAAAGTTATAGAACGAATGAAAAGTACAATGAAAAACAAAAAAGAATGCAAAAAATTTGATATTTTGTCTTGACATTTTATAGGAAACAATGCTATAATAACTCTCGCTGAATGCGCGAGTGCTGGAACTGGCAGACAGGCACGTTTGAGGGGCGTGTGTCTATGACGTACGAGTTCAAGTCTCGTCTCGCGCACCAAATTTGAAACCCTGAAACCCGCATGAATGGTGGGTTTTGGGGTTTCTTTTTTTATCTTCGATCAACAAATTGATCAACAATTTTACAAAATAGATCAACGCTATGGAATGGTCGTTTTTTGAGTTTTGTCGAAATATATCCGAGAACGTTTTACTGTTAATTGCAATAGAACAGGCGGTAGGCAAGGGGAGAATGGGGGCTGTGTCCGTAAATCCTATAGACTCCGTTTCCAATGGTTTGTCCAGAGCCTTAAAGAGCCCCTAAGAATCTGTTCCAGCCGCTTTTAGCCATTAGGGTTTGTAAGGAATTACTTGAAAAATCATATGATAATATAGGATTCAAATGAAACGTCCGTAGAGTCTCTATCAAAGAGATTCTACGGACGTTTTGCTATAAGATACTAGGCGGATATTCCGATAGGTCTTTTCTATAGGCCTGAATATCAATATTGAAGAAAAAGACCAGGCGAAGAAAAATTTCGGAACCAGGTGAGATCTCTCCCTTTTCGATCTTTTGATATTCTCGTAGAGAGATGAATACGGCATCTGCAACCTGCTGCTGTGTCAGCTTGCGTTTGTCTGTGCGATTGTGATAGATGTCGTGCCCAAAGTGCATTTTGAATGACATAAATATTCCTCCTTGAAAAGAAGGATATTCGAATATGCACGATCATTCTACGAATAAAAATTCATATTGTAGATTATGTAAAAATAATTCACATATTTTTAGGACATTTGAGAATGAAAAATCGATTCTATTAGAGGAATCGAATTGGGAAAAGTCTCATTTTATCAAAAAATACTGGTTCGGCCATCCTTTGCCTATCTTAGGTGGTACTTCCTTTTATGTACAAAAACAAAAACCTGTATCATTCGACATAAATAGGTGTTTTATGACTTTGTGAAATAAATTTTTTTATAGTATGATTACGGTAAGTTCAGGAAAGAGGAGATTATATGGAAGACTACCGAACCATCATAGGAGAAAATATTCGCCGTCACAGAAAGCGGCACTGCCTCACCCAGGAAGATTTGGCGGAGTTGACCGGCATCCAACCATCCTCTGTTGGGAAAATAGAGCGTGCACAGTCAAATCCAAACTTAACCACACTGTTGCGCTATGCGGATGCATTGAAAATCGATTTACCTGCGTTGTTTATTGATCCCAATTCAGAAAAGATAAACGATTGTGTGCCCAATATCCCTTTGTCCGCCCTTCCGGAGCCCAATCGTTCAGCAGCGAGGCTCCTATTACAGGTGCTAAACGATATTGTGAATACAGAATTGGATGAAAGCTATGTTAGCTCCCTATTTTTAGAAATCCTTCGTTTGGTACGGCACAGTGTTTTTGAGGTGACATCCTCTTCTTGCAGGGAGGAAATGTACAGTGGAGTGCCGGTTTATGGAGTAAAAGCAGTATTTTATAAGGAAGGGCGTATATATCGTACAGAAGAGATCGCGGATCTATCTACAGATCGCCAGATAGTGGAGCATTTTGTAGCCCGTCTAAATCGCAACTTCGTCTCCTATGAGAATTTTCGTGATCTTCTGGATGACTTTATGAATAATTTTGGAGCATGGGAATAATATATGCCCAATAACCGTTTCTTTCTCATCAATGAAATAATAAAGTATATTCGATTGGATAAATTATTTGAAAAAGTCCGTAGAAGTACAACAAATATACACAATAAGATACATAAAAAAATAGTTTATCATTTGATGAATATTGTGAGAAACGATATAATTTAAATAAGCAACTATTGCGATATATGCGCAATCGGAAACTTAACAAGAAAGGAAGGATTTAGAAAGAATGAAAAAGACAAAAAAGTGGTTGTCGCTTCTGGTAGCGGCTATGATGGCTTTGCAACCATTGACGATCCATGGTGCGGCGGCAGAAGATGATGTATCTCCTCCTGAAGCTTGGGGACCTCTTCCGACAGAGACACAGTTGCAGTACCATGAAGAAGAATTATCAGCGTTCATCCATTTTGGTGTTAACACCTTTTATGGCGTAGAATGGGGAACTGGAAAAGAAGACCCGAATGTGTTCCACCCAACAGGTTTGGATACGGACCAGTGGGTAAAGACATTGAAGGATGCTGGCTTTAAGCGCATCATCATGATTGGGCGGCACCACGATGGGTTCTGCCTGTGGGATAGCGAGTACACCACCCAGGACGTTGCCAGCAGTACCGACTTTCAAGCTACACAGGCAGCCCGGGGACAGTCTGGAGACGTTTTGGAAGAGCTCTCCAAATCCTGCACAAAGTATGACATGGATATGGGATTCTATCTTTCTCCTTGGGACGCCAATAATCCCAGCTATGGTTATGGTACGGGTACGGATGAAGAGACCGATTCAAATGGCGATTACAATGAATACTATATGAATCAGCTTCGGGAAGTACTGGGCAATCCAAAGTACGGCAACGATGGTAAATTTGTTGAGGTCTGGATGGACGGTGCAAAGGGGAGCGGCGCTGCTGCCCAGCATTATAAATTCCAAGAGTGGTTTGATTTGATTGAGGAACTTCAACCCGGCGCAGTGGTTTTCAGCCCATATGGCTCGACCATCCGTTGGATTGGAAATGAATCCGGTAAGGCGGGGGATCCCTGCTGGTCAAAGCTAGATCAACAACGCCAGAGGGATTACTACGATACATATGGAGGGGACGAAGCAAATTATCTAAATAGTGGCGATCCAAATGGAGATATTTGGAGCATCGGCGAGTGCGACGTTTCCTTAACGTCCGGATGGTTTTGGAAGGCGGGAAAACAGCCGAAAAGCATGGAAGAGCTGACAGACATCTATTTCAAATCTGTGGGACGTGGTCAGCCGTTGCTGCTGAATGTTCCGCCGGATACAACCGGTGTTTTACCAGAGGACTTTGTCGACCGTGTATCGGAATTGGGAGAGACGATTCGGGATACCTTCCGGACTGATCTGACAAAACAGGAGGGGGTAACAGCAGAGGCGACCGCTGTGCGTGGCAATAGTCCAACTTATGCTGCGGCCAATGTTTTGGATGACGATTCAGACAGCTATTGGACCATGGACGATGGCCAGACGACGGGAAGTATCACGATTGATTTAGGTGGAACCAAGTTGTTTGATATTGTTTCCATTGAAGAGTACATTGAACTGGGACAGCGAATTTCCGACTTTACCGTAGACGTTCATACTTCTTCCGGTTGGAAAGAATTTGGTTCTGGGCACACCATTGGTGCAAAACGTTTGGTACGCGGTGCACCCGTTCGTGCAGACCAGATTCGCGTCAATATTACCGGTTCCCAGGCTGTGCCGTTGATTGAAAATATCGGCGCTTTTAAAGCCGAAGGTGCATTTGAACAAGAATCCATTATGCCGGAAGGCTTATCTATGATTGACGATCGTGAATTCGATCGAAGCGATGGTTGGAACCTGGAAACCATTGATGGTGTTAACGATACCGGCATGTGGGCGAACCCTGGTGCTGAGGCGAGTTTCACCTTTACTGGCACAAAGGCATGGATTGTTGGAACAAAAGATCCCAACCATGGTACGATGGACGTATATGTGGACGGAAATTTGGTTGCAACCCCTGACGCATATCAGCCAAATCGCCAGCTCAAACAGATTCTCTATGTGACTGATGATTTGCCGTATGGAGAACATACGGTGCGTATGGTTTGCAAGACAAAGGCAACGGGACTGGATGCTGCCTTTATATTGGACAACAACGGCGCAGGGATGTTTGAGATTGATCCGGCCAGTTATACGGTTCTTGAAGGTGGCACGCAGAATATTATCATCAAGCGTGTTGGTGGCACATCCGGAGAAGTTTCTGTCGATTTTCAGACTGCGCCGGATACCGCCGTTCACGGAAGACACTATAACGACGTGAATGAAACAGTGACATTTGCGGATGGACAGGACACGGCAGAGGTGACCGTAGAAGCCATTGAAAACAATGAGGTCACCGGTGACCTCCGTTTCTTTGCGGAGATTGTTAACCCGGCTGGAGGCGCTATTTTAGGTTTTAATACGCGCGCAGATGTCATTATAAAGGACAATGACTTGGTGGATAAAAATGCTTTGAAGGCTGCACTGGAGAAGGCAAATGCGGAGAACGAGGGCTGGTATACCTCTGCAACATGGATGTCCTTTGTGCAGGCCAGAGAGGAAGCACAGGCGGTTTATGATAATTCGGATGCGACAGCAGAACAAGTGAATACTGCTCTGGAGAATTTGGAACAGGCTCAAAAAGGGCTGGAAGACCGAACTGCCTTTACAGAGGCGGACCCCTTTATCCTTCCAAAAGAAAATGAAGGGGATAAATTGGCGGAGGCAGAGTTTTTTACTCTGGTACCAATTTCTGGGGACAAATATGTCCGAATCGAAGAGGATGCCAATGCGAGTCATGGACAGAAGGTAGGCTGGATGGAACCAGGCAATGTCATCAAGTTGCCCTATGTAGCACCCAATGCTGGCACATATCGTGTCGACTGTCGTTATCAGAGCGGCCGTCTCAGCGAAGAAACTGCCAATGTGATCAATTGGAGTGGAGATGGGATTCAGAGCGGTTCGGTGCATGTCTTTGGGGACAGCAGTGCGCCGTATAAGAACGTCACCTTTGATTTAATCGTCACAGAACCCGGTGTAGGGGAATTGGTAATTACAGCGGATTCCAATGCAGGCCCCAATCTTGACTTCTTTACTTTTACCGCCAAAGATTTGGTAGCAAATACGTACATCATTACAGCAGAGGCAGGAGAGAATGGTTCAATTGAGCCTTCAGGAGAAATCGCAGTGAAAGAAGGCTCTTCACAGACCTTTACGATCACGCCAGACCGTGGCTATGAAATCGCAGAAATTTTGGTGGATGGGGAGCCAGCGGACAAAAAATCCACTTATACCTTTGAAGAGGTAACTGGGAATCATACGATTTCTGTTTCCTTCCAGGAAATGGATCATTATGGGGAGAATCGGCCAGTTGTTTTGAACAGCAGTACCACACCGGTTGAAGTGGAGGCTGAACTCCTGGAACTGGGCGGCGAAGGTGGACTTATTGAGGACAATGCCTATGCAAGCGGCGGCAAGGCAGTCGGTTGGCTGGGCAATTGCGGAGACCATGGAAACGCTTGGCTGAATCTCTGGGTGGAAGTGCCACAGGATGGAACCTATGACATCGCCGTATCCTGCATGGCAGGAGCACAGAATATACTTTATTATGAGAATCTTGACCAAACGGTTCAGGGGCGGATCTCCTGTGAAAATACCTATCCCAATTTCGTGGAAAAGACCATTCGCGTCGAGCTGAAACAGGGGATAGACCGGTTGAAGTTCTTCAATGATGAAGAGTCCACAGCAAATTTGGACAAATTTACCATTACAGCGGTACAACCCAAACTCACAGTGGTTTCTGTGAAAAATCCGGAGAAACAGACCGTTGTATCGGGCACTCTGTTCGAAGATCTCGATCTGCCGGAAACGGTAACGGTGGTATTGAGCGATGGATCGACAGAAAAGGCAGGGGTCGTTTGGGAGAAGGACGGCTATTTGCCAGAGGTCGGTACCTATACGATTTCCGGCATTTTAACGCTACCTGATGGAGTGGAAAATCCGGAAAACTTACAGGCAGAAGCAACGGTCGTCGTAGAAGAACAAGAGTTGTCTCCGCATTTGTTCTTTGTACAGTGGAATGCCAATGCAGAGCTGGAAGTAGAGGGCAATGTGAACGAAGTCATTTTGGAGCGTGACGGTATTTTCAGTGCAGAAGTTATGGCGGGCGAGGATTTAAAACTGCATTTTACGCCCGTGGGACAGTCCTTCAACGCGGTTACCTGCAACGGAGAGACGATTCCATTTGAGGCGGATGGGTTTACCTATTCGGTAACCATGCAGAATCAGGATACGAAGCTTTACTTCCATTTTGTGGTGGTCAACAAGGCAATTTTAGAGGCCGCCTTGGATGTAGCAAACACTGTAACAGAAGAAGAATTGGAAGATCTGGCGGATACAGTAAAGCAGAACTTCTTGGAAGCGAGAGAAAATGCCCAAGAGGTGTTTGATAAAGATACAGCTACACAGGCAGAAGTCAATGAGGCTTGGAAGCTGTTGATCGAGGCAATTCATTACCTTGACTTTGAAAAGGGAGATTTGACTTCCCTTGGAAAACTGCTGGAGATTGCATCAAAGATCGATCCGGAACTCTTTACAGAGAGCAGCTATGAAGGGTTTGAAAAAGCTTATCAGACCGCCCAGGATGTCTATGATTTAGGTGGAGATGCTTTGAAGGGAGACGTCGAAAGTGCATACTACACTTTGGAAGAAGCTCTCAATCGACTGATCTTTAAAGCCGACTTGAGTTCTTTACAGGCTGTGGTCGACTATGCTAAGTCGCTCTGTCTTGAGGATTATCGCTCAGAGGGGCAAAAAGAATTCCAAGAAGCGCTTACAAAGGCAGAAACCATTCTGGAGAAAGGCGCAGGGGCTGTCACGCAGGAGAAGGCCGACGCAGCAGCTGCTGCGCTTACCAAGGCGATAGAGAATCTACGCAGAATTCCAGATAAGGACGCTTTGGAAGATCTCATTGCACAGGTAGAGAACATGGATTTGAGCAATTATACGGCTGCATCGGTGCGAGCGTTAAATGGCGCATTGCAAAGCGCACGGGAGGTAGTGAAGGACCCGCAAGCGACTCGCGACCAAATTGTCAAAGCGTATGACGAGGTAGAGGATAGAGTCGAGCAATTGGAAACGAAAAAGCAGAATGGTTCCCATTCCGGAGGTTCCAGCAGCAGTTCTTCAGCGGGGAATTCCTATGGAGTAGGAACGGCTCCCGCAACAACGGTTCCAGTGCTACCGACAGAGAATTGCCAGACACAGGTGTTTGTTGTTTCCGACACAACACTTCCGTTTACTTTAAAACGAGGCAGTGCCTATTGCTTTAAGATGACTGTAAACGGCAGTATGACGGCTGTTCCAAGCTTTACCGTTGGCAATGGTGATGTACTCAAAACGCAATTTGTGGCAAAGGTTGGGAACGACTATTACTTCAGGGTTTGGGCAATCGGTACCCCAGGAACCAGTACAGGCGTATATACCACTTTGCCGGGCCAGAATGCACAGCTGCATTGTACAGTGACCGTTGGTTGAGTACTGGATAACTTGCGAATGGTATAAACCCATTCGGTTAGGTAGCAGTCGACGGAAACGCGCTTTCATAGAAAACGCCGTAGGCGCAGAAGACGCTATGCGTCCACCGGGCGAGGGTACGGGAGGTCTATACGACCTTGCCGGTGCGGAATGCGCAGCTGCATTGTATAGTGACCGTTGGTTGAGTACTGGATAACTTGCGAATGGTATAAACCCATTCGGTTAGGTAGCAGTCGACGGAAACGCGCTTTCATAGAAAACGCCGTAGGCGCGGAAGACGCTGTGCGTCCGCCGGGTCAGAGCACGGAAGTCTATACCGCATTACCTAGTCAGAATGCACAGCTGCATTGTACGGTGGCCGTTGGTTGAGCACTGGATAACTTACAAATGGTATAAACCCATTCAGTTAGGTAGCAGATGACGGAAGCGCGCTTTCATAGAAAACGCCGTAGGAGCGAAAGACACTGTGCGTCCGCCGGGTCAGATCATGGGAGGTCTATACAACCTTGCCAGTGCAGAATGCGTAGATGCATTGTACGGTGGCTGTCGGCTGAGTACTGGATAACTTGCGAATAGCATAAGTCATTCAGTTAGGTAGCAGATGACGGAAGCGCGCATTCGTAGAAAACGCCGTAGGAGCGAAAGACACTGTGCGTCCACTGGGTCAGAGTACGGGCGTCTATACGACCTTGCCGGGCCAGAATGCACAGATACATTGTACGGTGACCGCCGACCGAGTGGAAATGGCAACCTTTGCTCTATGCAGAAGAGGCGCAGTTATTCCAGTGAAAATAAGGGATCGGTTGTCCAGATAAGTGCATATTATGTGTAGCTTTCGATAGATCCGATCTTTCCAAAGAAGTAGTCACCGTAAAGTGAATGAAACCAGGAAAAGCAAATAATAAACCAAGCC
>NZ_LT835157.1:1092493-1095526 GCF_900169665.1 Anaeromassilibacillus sp. Marseille-P3371
CGTCGAAAGTGCATACTACACTTTGGAAGAAGCTCTCAATCGACTGATCTTTAAAGCCGACTTGAGTTCTTTACAGGCTGTGGTCGACTATGCTAAGTCGCTCTGTCTTGAGGATTATCGCTCAGAGGGGCAAAAAGAATTCCAAGAAGCGCTTACAAAGGCAGAAACCATTCTGGAGAAAGGCGCAGGGGCTGTCACGCAGGAGAAGGCCGACGCAGCAGCTGCTGCGCTTACCAAGGCGATAGAGAATCTACGCAGAATTCCAGATAAGGACGCTTTGGAAGATCTCATTGCACAGGTAGAGAACATGGATTTGAGCAATTATACGGCTGCATCGGTGCGAGCGTTAAATGGCGCATTGCAAAGCGCACGGGAGGTAGTGAAGGACCCGCAAGCGACTCGCGACCAAATTGTCAAAGCGTATGACGAGGTAGAGGATAGAGTCGAGCAATTGGAAACGAAAAAGCAGAATGGTTCCCATTCCGGAGGTTCCAGCAGCAGTTCTTCAGCGGGGAATTCCTATGGAGTAGGAACGGCTCCCGCAACAACGGTTCCAGTGCTACCGACAGAGAATTGCCAGACACAGGTGTTTGTTGTTTCCGACACAACACTTCCGTTTACTTTAAAACGAGGCAGTGCCTATTGCTTTAAGATGACTGTAAACGGCAGTATGACGGCTGTTCCAAGCTTTACCGTTGGCAATGGTGATGTACTCAAAACGCAATTTGTGGCAAAGGTTGGGAACGACTATTACTTCAGGGTTTGGGCAATCGGTACCCCAGGAACCAGTACAGGCGTATATACCACTTTGCCGGGCCAGAATGCACAGCTGCATTGTACAGTGACCGTTGGTTGAGTACTGGATAACTTGCGAATGGTATAAACCCATTCGGTTAGGTAGCAGTCGACGGAAACGCGCTTTCATAGAAAACGCCGTAGGCGCAGAAGACGCTATGCGTCCACCGGGCGAGGGTACGGGAGGTCTATACGACCTTGCCGGTGCGGAATGCGCAGCTGCATTGTATAGTGACCGTTGGTTGAGTACTGGATAACTTGCGAATGGTATAAACCCATTCGGTTAGGTAGCAGTCGACGGAAACGCGCTTTCATAGAAAACGCCGTAGGCGCGGAAGACGCTGTGCGTCCGCCGGGTCAGAGCACGGAAGTCTATACCGCATTACCTAGTCAGAATGCACAGCTGCATTGTACGGTGGCCGTTGGTTGAGCACTGGATAACTTACAAATGGTATAAACCCATTCAGTTAGGTAGCAGATGACGGAAGCGCGCTTTCATAGAAAACGCCGTAGGAGCGAAAGACACTGTGCGTCCGCCGGGTCAGATCATGGGAGGTCTATACAACCTTGCCAGTGCAGAATGCGTAGATGCATTGTACGGTGGCTGTCGGCTGAGTACTGGATAACTTGCGAATAGCATAAGTCATTCAGTTAGGTAGCAGATGACGGAAGCGCGCATTCGTAGAAAACGCCGTAGGAGCGAAAGACACTGTGCGTCCACTGGGTCAGAGTACGGGCGTCTATACGACCTTGCCGGGCCAGAATGCACAGATACATTGTACGGTGACCGCCGACCGAGTGGAAATGGCAACCTTTGCTCTATGCAGAAGAGGCGCAGTTATTCCAGTGAAAATAAGGGATCGGTTGTCCAGATAAGTGCATATTATGTGTAGCTTTCGATAGATCCGATCTTTCCAAAGAAGTAGTCACCGTAAAGTGAATGAAACCAGGAAAAGCAAATAATAAACCAAGCCTCCCTGATGTAGAGGCACAGAATTGTATTGCCCCAAATTATACGGACAGCACAAAAAAGTCCCTTGGTAGGAAAAATTAAGTTTTAAGCGGAGTGGCGCAGCGTGAGCGGCGCCACTCCAGTTTTTAACTGGATACGATCGGTGGTTGTAGAAATAAATGTAGCTGTCAATGTCTTCTCTGGCCTCAGCAAATGTCGTTGGCTTGAGGCGGGAGATGTACTCTATTTTTAGAATGGAGAAGAAATTTTCTGCCATAGCATTGTCATAACAGTTTCCATGTCTTGACATGAACGGCGTTATACCATAGGATTGAGTCAGGTGAAAATACTCTCGGGAAGTGTATTGAAACCCTTGGTCGCTGTGGAGCTACAACGTTGCAGCGACTCTCTTTTTCTCCTTCATCATAGCCAGGCGGATGGTATCCAGAACGAGATTCACCGTCTGCTGTGTACCGGTCTTATAGGCAACAATGCTGTTATCATACAAATCACGAATCGTGGATAGGTACAACACTCCCTCTTTGGTGTGGATGTAGGAGATATCGGTCACCCATTTGTTGTTGGGCCTGTCCGCCTGAAATGGACGCTTCAAAAGATTTTCATATTTGTGCAGTTGTTGCCTCACCTGAACCCATTTTCTCCGGCGGCGAATTTCTGCCCAAAGGCCGTATTTCTTCATGATTCGCAGAATTGTCTTGGGATTGCGGTGCGTGCCTTGTTTCTCCGGCCACAGCCACATCCGTCGATATCCATATATCTTGAAGCAGTGCTCTTGCTGAACGCGGATAGCTTCCGCCAAATCTGCACCTTCTCCTTGCATTCCAAACGGTGGACAAAGTCATCATATCCACTCCGGGATACCTCAAAAAACCGGCACATGACAGAGATAGGATAACGCTCTCGGTTCCTATAGATAACATGATATTTTACTTTTGGCCTTACTTCCTTTCTGTGAATTGCAGAAAATCCCGCAACCGCTTGTTTCCATGTAAAGCCGTTCCAGTTCGCTCTTTTCGTTCTGCCGAGGTGGTTGCCCGTCTTTGCGCGGACGCCCCTTTGGGCGTGGCGCAATTCCGAATGACGTACGTTTTACCTCTTTGTTGTATCGATGAACCCCGTTCTTAATTTGAACTTTATCAAGGCCGAAATAGTCCGCTATTTCTTGTCTGGATTTCCTTGCTTCGCGCATTGCGTTGATCTCTGCCCCGAGAATTTTGATGTTTGTCCATTTCTTTTTTGACATGATAATACCCCCTGATGTAGTA
>NZ_LT835157.1:1098161-1113859 GCF_900169665.1 Anaeromassilibacillus sp. Marseille-P3371
AAGCCGTTCCAGTTCGCTCTTTTCGTTCTGCCGAGGTGGTTGCCCGTCTTTGCGCGGACGCCCCTTTGGGCGTGGCGCAATTCCGAATGACGTACGTTTTACCTCTTTGTTGTATCGATGAACCCCGTTCTTAATTTGAACTTTATCAAGGCCGAAATAGTCCGCTATTTCTTGTCTGGATTTCCTTGCTTCGCGCATTGCGTTGATCTCTGCCCCGAGAATTTTGATGTTTGTCCATTTCTTTTTTGATATGATAATACCCCCTGATGTAGTACTTTCATTTTCCTACATCAGGGGGCTTTTTGTCTATTCTCCGTTTTTACGGGACCTGTTCAAAAGCTGGCCAGGGTTCTGTTTTTATATAAGTTATGGAACAAAGCTGATGGAAAGGATCACATGTGTATTTTGACAATATCCATATTGATCTTGTGCATGGCAACACACTGTACGAGTCCAAAACCAAAATAGAGACAAGCGGCAGAAGAACCACCGGCACTGAAAAAGGGAAGGGTGACACCCATCACAGGAAACAGATTGAGACACATGCCAAGATTAAAAGCCATTTGGGAAGCAATCATCCCGAAAAAGCCAAAACAAATGCAACTTCCGAGCGGTTCTGTTGCATGACGTGCAATATAAATAGTGCGCACCAATAGAAGGAAAAGAAGCAAAATAATCAGCATGCAGCCGATAAAACCGAGCTGTTCGCCTGCGACAGAAAAGATGTAGTCGCTTTGTTGAACCGGCACGCTGCCCTTTTGGACGCGAGAGTCCGGAGAAAAAAGTCCACGCCCCCACAGCTGGCCGCTTCCTATAGAGATTTTCCCTTGTAATTGCTGCAATCCTTTGCCTGTAGGGTCGCTCTCTGGATGTAAAAAGATCGTGAAACGGTCTTTTTGATAATCGTCCAAAAGATATTTCCACACCAAGGGAAAAGCTGCTCCAATTGCAGCGAACAGCCCGACAAAGTAACGAAGCTGTACGCCGGCACCAAAACTCATAGCGAGGAACATGCAGAAGAAAATTGCAGCAGATCCGGCGTCTCCCTGTAGCTGAAACATTACAGCAACGGGGATTAGAGCATGAACACCCAAAAGGACGACCTGGAGAGGACGTTCCAATAATCCACGTTCTTTTAAGACAGAGAGATGTTTTGAAAACGTGAGAATAAAGCCGATCTTAACCAGCTCGGATGGCTGGAAAGTCCCTAACCCGGGGATGCTGATCCAAGCGCGTGCATTGATACCACCGGAATTTTGCACGGCAATGCCAAAAAAGTGGGTATATATCAACAAGAAGATGCAAAATCCTGCAATGAGATACCAAAGATTGGACATATCCCGGTAATCGATTAAAGTGATGAGCCAGGCGCCAAGGTATCCGATTGCAATGGCCATCAATTGAGTAGCAAAGTAAGAGCGCCTTCCGGCTGGAGAAGGTACGGTCTTTAAAAGCAACAGACTATAGGCGGAGATTGCAATCATGACCAGCCAAAGGAACTTGTCCGCCCTCTTAAAATAATCTAAAAAGGATTTTCCCAATCGTTCCATGTGTGTACCCCTTATATTTTACAGCCCACTTCCCGAAACAGAGGTGAGCATCAAAAATCCTAGATATAAAGAAATCGCGGCACGGCCGCGAATCCTACGAAACAATTGCCAACTTCAAGATGCTGTGCGTCTATTATAGCATAGCAATTTTGAATCCACAATAAACAAATCGTTACAGAAAAACAGAAAGATTGAAAAACAAAAATTGGCACGGAGCCCAATACTTAGGCTCCGGCCAATATATTTGAGCAATTATGAAAGGGGGAACTGGACACGGGCAGTGAAGAGATCCGCATCGATCTGAACAGAGAATTCGCCACCACAAGCTTCTGTAAAACTTTTGGCAATGGAAAGGCCAAGTCCACTTCCAACCGTTGAACGTGCAGAATCTCCACGAACAAAACGTTCGGTAATATCTACCGTTGGATCGAGCTCATATCGAGAGATATTCTTCAACGTGACACAAGCAGCACCCGTTTCTTCTGTCAATGTGACAAAGACGCGCGTCCCTTCAAGCGAATAGCGCAAAGCATTGGTAACCAAGTTTTGAAATACCCGATAAAGCCGTCTGCCATCCGCTGTAATGGTAACCGGTTGTTCTGGAATATCCACACGGAAGAGAAGTTGAGAAGAGACAATTGCTTCGTCCATATCGGCGAGTGTTTGGCGAACCAGTTTTCCGAGATCGAGAGGTTCCATCTGGAGGTCCATATTTCCACTGGCCGCTTTACTGACATCAAAAATATCCTGAATCATATTTTTCAATCGTAGGGATTTCTCATCCAAAATCTTGATGTAATCCTTCACATGGTCAGGAAGGCCATCCTCCTGCTCGAGAAGGTCCACATAACTGATGATAGAGGTGAGCGGCGTCTTGATGTCGTGGGACACATTGGTAATGAGTTCCACCTTCATTCGCTCGCTTTTGACTCGCTCTTCCACAGCTGTGCTAATGCCTTGTTCAATGTCATTTAGGGAATGTGCAGCTTCCCGCAGATCGGAATCCTGCGGCAATAAAAGAGGCGCTGTATTTCCGCCCTGCTGTACGGCCGTGATTTGTGTGGTCAGACGTCCTAAATCCTGAGCAAGCTGCCGGTGTTGCTTGCCATAGCGATAGGCGAAATATACCATTAATGCGATGGTGATCGGAGCCAGTAGACCGACCGTAATGATACTGAGAAAGAGTCCAATGCCAAAGGTAACCGCTTCACATTTCATAAAGTCGTCCCAACGTTCCAGTAGACGACGCTCTAAAGGGAGTTTCTGTTCAAGTTCGCTACGATGCTTGGCATGGCGGTGCAACATGGTATTGATGACATTATGCCGCCAACTCCCACGATTATAGCGCAAATCGACTGCAATCACGTAGTATCCAGGTAACGATAAAAGGAAAAAGATCACATTCGAAGGGATGCTGCTGCTGGTAAATCCTGTGGTTAGTATAATGACCAGAATCACAAAGACGAATTTCCATTCAAAATACATTTTAGCCGTTCTTGCGGCGATCCGGCGGCTCAACTCCCGCCGTTCCTTTCTCCAAAGGAACGCAAACACCAATAGAATGACGGAGAGGATGACAATACAACCCCAGACCCGGAGGAACAAAAGCGTTTCTGCACCTCGCTGCGTAATATCATAGAGTGCACTATATCCATTTACCGGTTCGACAGGGACTTTCCGTGCCACTAAACAGACACGCAGGTCTTCATACGCAGAATTAGATGCCATGTTTTCATAACCCGGTACATTCCACATCCCTGCGTTACTGCGGTAAAAACCGTCCCCATAGACGTCGATTGTTTTCCCATCTTTTTCGATAGAAACGGTTTTCCCATCAAAGATCAGGCGAAAATTGTATCCATCGGGGAGAGTGCCTCGATAAAGGTTTCTGTGCTCCGTATCGTTGGTGTACATGTCCGTATCCGAAGAAGTTCCCGCCTGATATAGAAGGTTTCTTGCTGTATCGTTATCCAATCCAAATGAATTGTTATCCTCAGAAAGGTAATAGATGTAGTCTTCGTAGGGGCTAGCAAGGTCGTCTCCTTCCCAAACGGCCCCTGTAGAAGTACTTGAATAGGCGTTCATCGAACGCAAAATATAATTGAGGGTCCGAGAGAGCTCGGAACGGAATGCATTGGTTTCCTGATAATCTTCTTGATACAAGTCGTCGATGTACTGCATGGCATAATCGTAATTAACCAGAAATGATATGCCAAAAATGGCGGTGGCGATTAAAATGCCTATGCTGAGGAAAAAGCTGACAAGGCTGACAATTGCTTTACTTTTTTTCAATTTTGTATCCAATTCCCCATACCACCTTTAGATATTCGGGCTCCTTTGGGTTGAGTTCGATTTTTTCACGAATGCGGCGAATATGAACCATCACCGTATTCTCAGCGGAGAATGCAGGTTCATTCCAAACCCGACGATAGATTTCTTCTGCTGGAAAAATACGGCCGATGTTCCGCATCAAAAGATCGATGATCTTTGTCTCCGTTGCAGTTAATTTGACTGGTTCTCCATCTGCGGCCAAGCTATGCTCCTCGGTATTATAGCTTAAACGGCCATTTACAATCATATGATTTCCTTGCTGTGCATGAATGTCACCTAAGCTGGTATACCGGCGCAGCTGGGAACGCACGCGCGCCACCAATTCCATAGGATTGAAAGGTTTTGTTACGTAATCATCTGCTCCCATGGAGAGGCCTAGGATTTTGTCGGTGTCTTCACTTTTGGCCGAGAGCACAATGATTGGAAGATTACGCTTCTCGCGAATTTTCATAATGGCGGATAAGCCATCCATTTTTGGCATCATCACATCGATGATGATCAGACCGACTTGTTGGCTCATCACGGTATCCAATGCTTCCAGGCCATTGTAGGCACACAAAACGGAATATCCTTCTCTTTCCAAATGAATTGCAATCGATCGAACGATCTCATGATCGTCGTCCACCACCAGAATACTACCTTCGTTCATAGTCTCAAATCCTTTTTACCCAAAGTTTTGTCCGTATTTTTATGATAGGAGAAACTCCTTACAAAAAACCAAATTGATTTCTTAAGGAAATCTTAAAAGATGATCGAGATATTGGGATACTTGCTAAGCCCCGAAGCATATCTGCATCAACGCAGGGGTCACATAGGTTTCAATGACAGCGGCCACGAAAAGAAGAGGAAGAACGATCAGCACATAAAAACGTGCTGACTGATTAAGCGCTTGGAAAAAAGAGCGTTCCCGCTGTCCACAAATTTTGGCCGTGAGCACCCAACACAAATACAGACCAAGAGCAAACGACACCAGTAGAGCGGGAAGTTCTAAAATTCCATGTGGTAGAATCCCAACGAAGAATACTTCGAGGCCGATCCCATACGTTTGATAAAGGGCACCCATCGCTCCGAGTACCAGTGCATTTGCAAGGACTGGCAACACTGTCAGAAAGAAAAAGGGAATGCCACCCAGAATCGTTGAAGTGGCAGACGCAGTGACATTGTTAAAAAACAGGTGAAAAAATGAGATGCCACCTTCCTCAAAGAGACCTTTTTCCTCAAATCCAGTAACAATCTGCTGGATGAATTCGTGTAAAATATCTGGATAAGTAGCTAAAGCAATGCCGGACAGAACACTCAACCCAACAAATGAAATACAGAGGACGAGAAACAGTTTGCATAGTTTTTCACGAAAGAAACATCCAGCTTTTCGATATTGTTCCAGAATCCACATATTAAAACCCCTTTTCCGGTTTATTGATTGTTTGACAAAGGACGATGTAGCTCTTTTTATGAAATAAAGAACCACGTTTCCTGTTTAGCCGCTTTAGGCCAAATTGTTCAAGGAGGTAAGCTCTGGCGAAACCGGCTTCCGGTTACGCGTGAGGTTATCTAAAACATCCAAGCTTGAAGAAAGGAAAGGTACTAATAGAAAATTTGCGAAATCACAAAGCCGGATGTTTCAATGCTCTCTCAGCCGTCGGAAGAGGGCGAGCTCTGGCGAAGCCGGCTTCCGGTTACGGAGTGAGGCTATCTAAAACATCCGAGTTTGAAGAAAGGAAAGGTACTAATAGAAAATTTGCGAAATCACAAAGCCGGATGTTTCAATGCTCACTCAGCCGTCGGAAGGAGGCGAGCTTTAGCGGAACCGGCTCTGGTCACGGCGTGAGATTATCTAAAACATCCAAGCTTGAAGAATGGAAAGGCACTAATAGAAAATTTACGAAATCACAAAGCCGGATGTTTCAATGCTCTCTCAGCCGTCGGAAGGAGGCGAGCTTTAGCGGAACCGGCTCTGGTCACGGCGTGAGATTATCTAAAACATCCAAGCTTGAAGAATGGAAAGGCACTAATAGAAAATTTGCAAAATCACAAAGCCGGATGTTTCAATGTTCTCTCAGCCGTCGGAAGGAGGCGAGCTTTAGCGGAACCGGCTCTGGTCACGGCGTGAGGTTATCTAAAACATCCAAGCTTGAAGAATGGAAAGGCACTAATAGAAAATTTGCAAAATCACAAAGCCGGATGTTTCAATGTTCTCTCAGCCGTCGGAAGGAGGCGAGCTCTGGCGAAGCCGGCTTCCGGTTACGGCGTGAGGTTATTATAACACATTCCCTACGATTTCGAAATGGACGACGATCTACAAAACGGATTGGTTTATCCCTTTTCTACTTTGCCCTCTTGTGGTATAATTTTGATAATTCTATGATTTGGAGCGCGGTTGGCCGGAAGAGATACCGCGCCGTTTTGAAAAGGAGAATGGGAATGCTGACGGATATCGAGATTGCCCAGCAGACAGAGATGAGACCCATCGCAGAGATCGCCGCTTCTCTTGGTATTGGCGAAGAGGAGCTGGAGCCTTATGGAAGATATAAGGCAAAATTGAACGATTCTCTGTATAATCGCCTGAAGGATCAGAAGGATGGCAAATTGATCCTGGTGACAGCAATCAATCCAACCCCAGCAGGGGAAGGCAAAACCACTACAACAGCAGGTCTTGGAGAGGCCATGGCGAAAATCGGCAAAAAAGCAATCATCGCCCTGCGAGAACCGTCCCTTGGGCCAGTATTTGGAATAAAGGGTGGAGCAGCAGGTGGCGGCTATGCACAAGTGGTACCGATGGAGGACATCAACCTCCATTTTACAGGTGACATGCACGCTTTGACTTCGGCCAATAATTTGCTTTGTGCTATGCTCGACAATCATTTGCAGCAGGGAAATGTTCTGCGCATTGACCAGCGCCGTATACTCATCAAGCGTTGTCTGGATATGAACGACCGCGCACTGCGAAATGTAGTGGTAGGGCTTGGAGGAAAGCTCAATGGAATTCCGCGTGAGGATGGATTCATCATCACGGTGGCCAGCGAGGTAATGGCAATTCTGTGCTTGGCATCGGATAGCCGTGACCTCAAGGAACGCTTGGGGAAAATTTTAATTGCGTATAATCTGGACGGGGAACCTGTCTATGCAAAAGATTTGAAAGCAGAGGGGGCGATGGCAGCGCTGTTGCGCGAGGCGATCCAACCGAATCTGGTTCAGACGTTGGAAGGAACGCCAGTTATTATGCACGGCGGTCCATTTGCGAATATCGCGCATGGCTGCAATTCTGTACGCGCTACCCGTTTGGCGCTGAAATTGGCGGATTACTGCATCACAGAAGCAGGATTTGGTTCCGACTTGGGTGCAGAGAAATTCTTTGACATAAAATGCCGTTTAGCAGGATTGAAGCCCAACGCAGTAGTGATTGTCGCAACCGCTCGCGCACTGAAATACAATGGCGGAGTTCCAAAGGCAGAGACAGGAAACGAAAATATGGAAGCTTTGAAAAGAGGAATTGTCAACCTGGGAGCACATATCCAGAATATGCGTAAGTATGGCATCCCTGTGGTGGTGGCAATCAATCGCTTTGGAACGGATACGGATGCCGAGCTTTCGTATATTGAACAGTATTGTAAAGAAAACGGTGCGGAATTCGCACTCAGCGAGGTATTTGCCAAAGGCGGAGAGGGCGGCATGGATTTAGCCCGCAAGGTGTGTATGGCTGCAGAACAGCCCTCTGCATTTCAGCCGGTCTATGCAAGCGATTTGCCTGTGCGCGAAAAGATCGCGGTCATTGCGAAGGAAATCTACGGTGCGGATGGCGTGACCTATACCGCGCAGGCAGAGAAGGCGCTCAAAGAAATTGCAGCTCTCGGCGGCGATTCGATGCCGGTATGCATTGCCAAGACACAGTATTCTCTTTCGGATAATGCAGCCTTGTTGGGACGCCCCACAGGGTTTCAGATTACAATTCGAGACCTGCGGCTTTCCAATGGCGCAGGATTTGTAGTGGCCTACGCGGGAGACATCATGACTATGCCTGGTTTGCCGAAAGAACCGGCGGCAGAACGAATTGATGTGGACGCTTGCGGAAAAATATCTGGCTTGTTCTGAGGTGAGAAATTTGACCTACGTAACCCATTCTCCGAGGGAAACAGAAGTGTTGGGAGAAAAAATCGCTCAGCAACTTTCTGGAGGAGAAGTACTGGCGCTGTTTGGCGGCATGGGAATGGGAAAGACTGCCTTTACACGGGGGCTGGCGCGAGGACTCGGTGTGGAGGACGGTGTTTCCAGCCCTACCTTCGCGTTGGTTCATGAATATCATGGGCTTATGCCCATCTTTCACTTTGACATGTTCCGTGTGGATGGTTGGGATGATCTCTATTCCACGGGCTTCTTTGATTATCTAAATTGTGGCGGCGTGTTGGTGATTGAGTGGAGTGAGAATATTGAAAATGCTTTACCCGAGAACGCTGTGCGTATAGAAATTTCACGCGGCGCGACAGAGGACGAGCGGATTTTCCAGATCGATGGATTGAACATGGAGGGGATGATTCTTTGAGAATCCTTGCAATAGACTCTTCAGCCGGTGCTGCATCTGCCGCTATTTGGGAGGACGGCAAACGGTTGGGGGAATTTTTTACCAATACGCGTTTGACCCATAGTCAGACTTTGATGCCAATGATTGGTGGGGTGTTAGATTGTGCCCGTATACCGTTGGATAGCATCGATTTGTTTGCTGTTTCAGCTGGACCAGGGTCGTTTACTGGCGTACGAATTGGCGTAGCAAGTGTTAAGGGGCTTGCAATGGCCCAGAGAAAGCCCTGTGTGGGTGTTTCCACGTTGGAAGCCATGGCGCACAATTTAGCGCATATGGATGGCTGGATCTGTGCGGTGATGGATGCCCGCTGTGGGCAGGTATATAATGCTTTATTCCGGGCACAAGAGGGAACCATCACGCGGATAACGGAGGACCGTGCACTTGCCATCGTGGATCTTGTAGCAGAACTGGAACAGTTGGAGAGACAAAAATCATTGTTTTTAGTTGGTGATGGCGCAAAATTGTGCTATAATAATGAACGATTACGAGTTCTTGGCGCTCAATTACCGCCAGAGTCCCTTTTGTACCAAACCGCTTGGGGGGTTGCGGAGGTTGCAGAGGGGTTATATAAAAGAGGAGAGACCCTGACTGCTGCGGCTTTAGCCCCGGTCTACCTGCGTATGCCGCAGGCGGAACGAGAACTGAAAAAACGGCAGGCTGCTCAAATGTAGCCGGAAAGGGAATCAAGATGAAGAGGAAACGACTTGTCAGCACACTTTTAGCTGTGCTTCTGCTGACGTCCAGTTGGGGGCCTTCTGCTTTTGCAGCAGAGGTTGGGTCGAATGCTGCCGCGGTTTCGACTGTCCAACAGGAGCCGGAAAGCAACTTGGAGCAGGCCAAGGAGGCTATTCATAAAGGTTTAACCAACATGAGTGAGAGCATCCAATTGGTCCAGTACCAGATCACAGAACAGCAGTTTTCCAACTTGTATGATGCCATTTTGCGTGAGGACCCGTGGTTATTTTATGTGGAAGGCTGTACGTACCACGCCAACAAGAATGGAATCGTTGTGGATATGATTCCACGAAATACGTACGATAAAGCGACCGTACAAAGTATGCGGGAGGAATTAACACAGTCCATGCAGGCGGCGCTTTCGTGTATTGATCCCACTATGACGGCAACAGAAAAGGTTGTACAGATTCATAATTATTTGGCGCTGACCTGCGCTTACGATTACGAAAATTATCAACAGGACACGATTCCAAGGGATTCCTATACTGCATATGGTGCATTGGTAAAACGTAAAGCCGTTTGCCAAGGATACTCATTGGCATTTGAGTTGCTGATGCAACAGCTGGGAATTCCGTGCGCAATTGTAGAAAGCGATACGATGAACCACGCCTGGAATGCAGTCCAGCTGGACGGTGCTTGGTATCATGTGGACGTTACATGGGATGACAGCGCACCGGATCGGCCGGGGCAATATTCAGCCGACATGTTATTGACCAGCGACATGAAGGCGGGAAACAGCAAAAATCAGCATAAAAACTGGAAGCACCTTCCATCGCCCGCCTATAGCACCATTTTGGACAATATGGATTGGAAGCAGTTCATTTCACAAATGGAGACGAAGTATCGTTCGAATACAACCTTAACGGTGGATACCACTGCTTATACATGTCGAAAGGGTTCCACGTATGTTTTTAAGGCACAGGCGTCTCCAAACCAAGTAGTGGTTGCGCGTGCTGCGGACAGTAAGATTGCAGAGGTCGAATTATTGCGGGCAGATACGGATGGTTCGTATTATTTCCAGCTGGAAGGTCTCCAGGAGGGAAGCACGGATATTGAGATCATCACCGAAAGTGGAACGTCTAAAAAATTCCCATTGACAGTCAAAGGCGAGCTTTATCAGAGCGATACAAGTGGACAGCTGACTTTACACCCGGGACAGACCTATTACTTTAAGTTGACTTATAATGGGGGAGGTTCCTTGATCTTGCCCCATGTTCGTACAGGAAACGGAGCTGTGGGCGTTCAATTGGCAAAAACATCCGGTAATTATGCTATTTATGCAGTAACGGCCGCAGCAAATGCGACGGGGACCCAGACTTATGTCTATGCAACCCCGGATGGGGGCGTGCCAGTGCCGCAGTTTTCTGTTAAAGTGGCCTGATGGAATATAGAAAGAAGGAATTGCATGATTTTGTTAGGAGCCGATCACGGCGGCGTCGGTTTGAAGGACGCAATCAAAAAATATTTGGAACAGAATGCTATTGCATGTAAAGACTTTGGAACGTTTGACACGGAATCGATTGATTATGTGCCCATCGCTTCAAAAGTGGCGCATGGAGTGGTGAAGGGCGAAGGAGAATATGGAATTTTATGTTGTGGCACAGGAATTGGGATGAGTATTGCTGCAAATAAGGTGGATGGAATCCGTGCAGCGGTATGTTCTGATTCTTATTGTGTGGAGATGACCCGTCGCCATAACAACGCGAATGTTCTCTGCATGGGAGGACGTGTGATCGACGAACAGAAAGCGGTCGAATTGGTCAAAGTCTTTTTATCAACAGAGTTTGAAGGTGGGCGCCACCAGAGACGGGTGGATCAGATTGCTGCAATGGAACGCGGAGAGCTATAAAGAAACATAGGGAAAATACAGTGCCGCCTGCGCTGTGATTCGATTGGGACGTTATTCATCACTGAATATAAAATGGGGGAAAACAAATGGAAAATCAGGTTTTTGTCATGGACCATCCGTTGATTCAACACAAGCTCACATACCTGCGTGATAAAAATACGGGCTCGAAGGAGTTTCGTGAGTTAGTGGGCGAAATTGCGATGTTAATGTGCTATGAGGCGACACGCGATCTTCCTCTTCAGGAGGTGCATATCGAGACACCGATGGGAGAGGCGACTACAAAGGTAATTGCAGGCCGCAAATTGGCCTTTGTACCGATTTTGCGCGCGGGTCTTGGCATGGTAGAAGGCGTATTGGAGATGGTTCCAGCAGCAAAGGTCGGGCACATCGGTCTCTATCGCGATCACAAGACTCTTCAGCCAGTGGAGTACTACAGCAAGTTGCCGCAGGACATTACGGAGCGCGATGTAATCGTTTTGGACCCCATGCTTGCGACCGGTGGTTCTGCGATTGACGCCATCAGCATCATTAAGCGTAGCCATCCGAAGAGTATCAAATTTATGTGCATTATTGCGGCGCCAGAAGGGGTAAAAGCTTTGACCGAGGCGCATCCGGACATTCAGATCTATTGTGCTGCTGTAGATGACCATCTAAATGAGATTGGTTACATTGTTCCCGGGTTGGGAGACGCAGGGGACCGCATTTTTGGAACACTTTAAAAAGCTATCGTATGGTTTTTCTGTATACGGTACACGTGAATTAATGATAAAACAAGCGCCGGCAAACATTCGGCCCGTACGGATAAGGATGTTAAGAAAGACTTTTGATAGAGTGTGAGTCAGATTGGTTTCATGGACTTGTGACAAAATCCAAATCAATGGAGGCACACAAAAATGCAAAAGCCGAATCTTAACTTATCCTACCATGAGCAGGATGGGATGTTATTGCCAAACATTTAAAATTCCAGCTGTGCGGAAGATGACCGTCCGCTGGGGCGATATGGGAGGATGGCGCTCGCTTATCTGCGCGACAATTACCCGGATCGCTATATGGCACTAAAAAAATGAATGAATCACTCATGGAAATGATGCACCGGGTTCGAAGAGATGCCGCAGAACAAGTAGAGCGTCTGATCCCATGGATTCTGCTTGACGATCCCATGCCGGTGACAAGCGATATTCTGGAGCGCACGCGCCACTGGAACAGCTTAAAGAGCATGGTTGAAAAGATTGTATTGCAGACGGTTGTATTAACCGCAAGATGACAAAAAAATCCGGGAGAGGATTTTATTCCTCTCCCGGATTTTCTTGTTCTCCCAATGCAGCTCATGGACAATTTTTATACTTTCTCCGGCGGCACAAATTTGTATTCAACCTGAATTATCTTCTTAATGTATATTGGATGCCGTGGATCAGGCTCCAGCTTTTTTCGCAGACGGCAGATTGTGTTTTCTACTGTATTGGAACCGAAATACCGTTTTGAATCCCAAGCCGAGGCATAGAGTTGATCTTTTGTAAATACTCTGCCTGAATGTTTCACAAGGCAATATAGCATGGAATATTCTCCATAGTTCAAATGAATTTCTTTTCCGGCTTTTAGCACACGCCGAAATGCCGGATAAAGTTCGACATCGCCAAAGGATGGTATGGAAGAGGATACTTCTACAGTTTGGACTGATTTATCGTGCAATGCGGCCATAATCGTCTGAAAAATAGTGCCGTCCGAATCAACTGCCCGTACCACAATGATTTCTTCCATACACGCACCTCACCAATCATCTGCAAGCATGTCGCCCACACAATCTCCAATGATATTCGCCCAAAAATCTTTTTTAGGTGTGAAATACCTGGCTTTTAGCGGCTGCATTGGGTTTAAGGCACAGTTCACACAAAAGTTTTCCAATATCCCCGTCAATGCAAATCGCCCGCTTCTGGATTTCTTTCGGGCAGTATGCTTCTGACAGGTTGACGCAAGCGTAAACCGCCTTGGGATTTTGATAGGTCATCCTCCAAAATGGATATTTGATAATGGCCGGTGTATTGCCGCCTACGCCCAGTTCCAGAAAGAGAATATGTTGCTCCTCGTGACGGCGCAGAAAATCCGTATAACGCTGGGCGGCGGCGTGCCAGCCCTCGTCCTCCACAAAGGTATCGTCCGCCCGCAGGTTCATGGACATAGGTGTACCACAACGGGGACAGTGCGGCACCAATTCACTGGGAATTTTCATATCCTTTTGTTCAGCCATCATTCTTCTAACAACAGCTTCGTTGTCATAGGTCTTTTGGTGGCAGGGCTTGGAACACTGCCAAAGGCCATAGTCGCCCTGGGTGTAGAACAGACGGTGTTTATCAAACCCGGCCTTCTGAAAACAGTGATCTACATTGGTGGTCAGAACAAAATACTCTTTGCCCTGCACTAGCTTCAAGAGGTCATGGTAAACCGGCTTTGGGGCATCCAGATACCGGTTGATGTAGATATACCGACTCCAATATGCCCAGTGTTCTTCCAGACCGTCAAAGGGATAGAAGCCGCCGGAATACATATCATGGAAGCCGTATTTCTCAATAAAATCCCCGAAATACTGGCGGAAGCGTTCGCCGGTATAGGTGAACCCGGCGGAAGCGGAAAGCCCGGAACCGGCTCCGATCACCACTGCGTCCGCCGTGTCCAGTTCCTCTTTGAGCCGCGTAATATTATCGCAGCAGTCGGTTGTAGATTTCATAGTCGTTATCCTTGAAAACATTGAAAATCACCTCGATTTTATCAGGATTTTTCTGCTGCCATTCCCTGACTGTCCTTATGGCGAGCTGTGCGGCCAGGTCAGCCGGGAAATGAAACTCGCCAGTGGAGATACAGCAGAAGGCTACGCTATGTAGGCCTTTTTCCGCCGCCAGATCCAAACAGGTGCGGTAGCAGCTTGCCAATAGTTCCCGGTCATTTTTTGTTACGACTCCATAGATGATTGGGCCAACGGTGTGCAGTACATAGCGGCATGGCAGGCTATACGCTTTCGTGATTTTTGCCCTGCCGGCGGGTTCTTCTTTCTTCTGCCCCGCCATGACACGGGCACATTCCAGACGAAGCTGTACCCCCGCATAGGTGTGAATGGCGTTGTCGATGCAGCCGTGACAGGGGACGAAGCAGCCCAGCAGCCGGCTATTTGCCGCATTCACAATAGCATCAGCGGCAAGGGTAGTAATATCACCCTGCCAGAGATAAAGTCCAGGTTGTACCGGCGCCAGACCGGCCAGCTTTGTAACACCCTTTTCGGCAAGACGCTCCCGCAGGTAAGCGTCTTGTACATTCAGAAAATCCTCACTTGCCGGGATAGGCGGGCGCGCATTCATCAGGCTGCGCAGAAGCCGCCGCTTTTCCGAGAGAGTATCCGGCACATGAATCTCTGTATATTCTTTGCGTTCCGCCAGCAGATAGCGGAGCAGATAATCCAATCTTTCGTCCTGTGTCATCCGTCTTACCTCCGCTCAATCGCCCTTGCGGGGCAGATCTCATAGCAGTTCCCGCAATGCAAACAGTGTTCCTGCCGGATGATGGCGGGCTTTGCCGAAATATCAATGCACTTCTGCGGGCACTTGGAATAGCACAGCTTACAGCCAATACACTTGTCTGTCACAAAGTAGCCGGTTTTCTCTGTCTGCGCACCACCGAAGGAAAAACTGGCGCGTTCAATCGGCTGTTTGGAAAGGTCAAACCATTCTCCCGTCCCTTCGTAAATTCTGAAAACCGTAAGGGCGCTGCGAGAGCGCACATCGGGATAGATTTTTTCCATGTACGGATTTTTTCGGAACAGGGCGGGCAGGCTGTCCGGCCCGGTTTCCTTTGCCTTACCCTGCACCGACACGGCCACACAGGAAAGGGTATCTTCGCCCTTCATGGCGGTAAATGCGATATTTTCATTGGATTTCAAACGGTTATAAAAATTCTTCCCCTTTGCAGTCAGGAAGTAAAGGCCGTTTTCATCGTAGTCCATGATGTCAATGGCGCAGGTGACTGGTCGTCCCTCGCTGTCCGTCGTGGCAAAAACGGTGGAGTGGATTTTCTCCACGATGTATTGCAAATAATCTTTTGTCTGCATAAGGAACCTCCTATTTCTGCCTGCCCTTTAAGGTAGGGGTAAGCCGTTTGTAAAGCGGCATGGTGACAATGCTGATCCCAATTCCTTTCAGCAAATTAAATGGGAATGCATTGAACAGTACAACATCCAATTTGGTCTTGATGAATGGGATAAACTCGCCAAAAGAAGCAATCAGTTGGTCGAGCGGCATAAATACTTCAAATACGGGAAGCAGAATAAAGTAGTTGACAATGGCCGCTCCAACTCCCATAATGATGCTGGCAATCAAGCAGGCAAGCATCGCCGTTTTCTTTGTTTTGTGAAATTTATAGATAAGCCCGGCAGTTACCACAAAACTGCTTCCCATGATAAAATTCGCAAGTTCACCGATTCCACCAGTAGAGGAAGTGAGCAGCTGCAAGGCGTTTTTGACAAATTCAATCAATATGCCCGATACAGGACCGTATGCAAAAGCTCCGATCAGTGCGGGCAAATCCGACAAATCCATACGCGCAAAGGTTGGAGACAGCGGAACAGGAAATTCAAAAAAAGCGAGCACAAAGGCGATGGCAGAAAGTACGGCGG
>NZ_LT835157.1:1114291-1204621 GCF_900169665.1 Anaeromassilibacillus sp. Marseille-P3371
TTATCAGGATTTTTCTGCTGCCATTCCCTGACTGTCCTTATGGCGAGCTGTGCGGCCAGGTCAGCCGGGAAATGAAACTCGCCAGTGGAGATACAGCAGAAGGCTACGCTATGTAGGCCTTTTTCCGCCGCCAGATCCAAACAGGTGCGGTAGCAGCTTGCCAATAGTTCCCGGTCATTTTTTGTTACGACTCCATAGATGATTGGGCCAACGGTGTGCAGTACATAGCGGCATGGCAGGCTATACGCTTTCGTGATTTTTGCCCTGCCGGCGGGTTCTTCTTTCTTCTGCCCCGCCATGACACGGGCACATTCCAGACGAAGCTGTACCCCCGCATAGGTGTGAATGGCGTTGTCGATGCAGCCGTGACAGGGGACGAAGCAGCCCAGCAGCCGGCTATTTGCCGCATTCACAATAGCATCAGCGGCAAGGGTAGTAATATCACCCTGCCAGAGATAAAGTCCAGGTTGTACCGGCGCCAGACCGGCCAGCTTTGTAACACCCTTTTCGGCAAGACGCTCCCGCAGGTAAGCGTCTTGTACATTCAGAAAATCCTCACTTGCCGGGATAGGCGGGCGCGCATTCATCAGGCTGCGCAGAAGCCGCCGCTTTTCCGAGAGAGTATCCGGCACATGAATCTCTGTATATTCTTTGCGTTCCGCCAGCAGATAGCGGAGCAGATAATCCAATCTTTCGTCCTGTGTCATCCGTCTTACCTCCGCTCAATCGCCCTTGCGGGGCAGATCTCATAGCAGTTCCCGCAATGCAAACAGTGTTCCTGCCGGATGATGGCGGGCTTTGCCGAAATATCAATGCACTTCTGCGGGCACTTGGAATAGCACAGCTTACAGCCAATACACTTGTCTGTCACAAAGTAGCCGGTTTTCTCTGTCTGCGCACCACCGAAGGAAAAACTGGCGCGTTCAATCGGCTGTTTGGAAAGGTCAAACCATTCTCCCGTCCCTTCGTAAATTCTGAAAACCGTAAGGGCGCTGCGAGAGCGCACATCGGGATAGATTTTTTCCATGTACGGATTTTTTCGGAACAGGGCGGGCAGGCTGTCCGGCCCGGTTTCCTTTGCCTTACCCTGCACCGACACGGCCACACAGGAAAGGGTATCTTCGCCCTTCATGGCGGTAAATGCGATATTTTCATTGGATTTCAAACGGTTATAAAAATTCTTCCCCTTTGCAGTCAGGAAGTAAAGGCCGTTTTCATCGTAGTCCATGATGTCAATGGCGCAGGTGACTGGTCGTCCCTCGCTGTCCGTCGTGGCAAAAACGGTGGAGTGGATTTTCTCCACGATGTATTGCAAATAATCTTTTGTCTGCATAAGGAACCTCCTATTTCTGCCTGCCCTTTAAGGTAGGGGTAAGCCGTTTGTAAAGCGGCATGGTGACAATGCTGATCCCAATTCCTTTCAGCAAATTAAATGGGAATGCATTGAACAGTACAACATCCAATTTGGTCTTGATGAATGGGATAAACTCGCCAAAAGAAGCAATCAGTTGGTCGAGCGGCATAAATACTTCAAATACGGGAAGCAGAATAAAGTAGTTGACAATGGCCGCTCCAACTCCCATAATGATGCTGGCAATCAAGCAGGCAAGCATCGCCGTTTTCTTTGTTTTGTGAAATTTATAGATAAGCCCGGCAGTTACCACAAAACTGCTTCCCATGATAAAATTCGCAAGTTCACCGATTCCACCAGTAGAGGAAGTGAGCAGCTGCAAGGCGTTTTTGACAAATTCAATCAATATGCCCGATACAGGACCGTATGCAAAAGCTCCGATCAGTGCGGGCAAATCCGACAAATCCATACGCGCAAAGGTTGGAGACAGCGGAACAGGAAATTCAAAAAAAGCGAGCACAAAGGCGATGGCAGAAAGTACGGCGGTCATTGTGAGCATACGCACGTTCTGGATGGATGATTTCCTTCGGACAGTAATTGTTTTCTCCATAATTCTCCTATTGAGATATGATTTAGATTAAGAACAAGCCCCGCGAAGTCTGACACTTGCGGGGCTGTTCTTGTCATATCCTCTCTCGTCCAGACTTTTACTGTCGGTAACGGAATTGCACCGTTTCGGCTGCCCTTGCAGTTCGCAGACTGTTACTGCCGGTCAGGAATTTCACCTTGCCCCGAAGATATTTGAGTTCTGTTTACAGGTCGTATTCCTTGGGCGGGTTGCCGGAGAAGTCGGCGATTACTGCATGAACATCCTTCAGGTAGAACACCTCAAAGATAGGATTGGTAGCCTCGCCGTACTGCCCCTTGACGATGGGGTTCTGGATGCACATAGCCTTGGCAGCCATGTTGTTCTCAAACACAGCCTTGCCGTTCAGACGAATCCACGCATAGGCCGGGCTGGAAACGGAAACTTCGATATTGGGGTTGGCCTGCATATCTTTGTAGACTTCCTTCTGGTTGTTGGTGCAGAACCACAGCTTGCCGTCCAGTTCACCGGCAAACATGAAGGGGCGGCACTTGGCCTTGCCGTCACGGCCTACAGTAGCCAGATACTGTACGGGATTTTCCTGCAAAAACTTTACGACTTCGTTCATGATGAATACCTCCTGATTTTGAATGTAGGTTTTGGGGATTGCAATTTTTGTCTTGCAATATTATAATAAATCTGTAAGTATCTATTGTAAAGTAAGCACTTTATTGTGCTGTAGTTACTAAAAAGAAACTATTGAAAGGAAGTGATACCATGCAGCAAACAAAAGAGTTGCCCGCCTGCCCGGTAGAAACAACGCTTATGCTGATCGGAGACAAGTGGAAAGTCCTAATTCTGCGTGACCTCATGCCTGGAACAAAGCGGTTTGGAGAGTTAAAGAAATCCATTGGCAGCGTATCGCAGAAGGTTCTGACCGCCCAGCTTCGGGATATGGAAGAAAAGGGCCTTGTCAATCGCCATGTATACGCAGAGGTCCCGCCACGGGTGGAGTACAGCCTGACCGACTTGGGAAAAAGCCTGAAACCAATCCTGGACGCCATGTGGATCTGGGGCGAGGGCTATAAGGCGCAAAATGGTTGAGCAGAAAAAATATTTTCTGGACATATTTCATCGCCTATAGTTGGATCTAACCAATCGATCCTGCGCTTTATCATAAGCCTTCATGTCATCACGCATAAAGGAAATTTCAGCAAGTGCTCTTGACAAATCCCTTCACCTGCGCTACTCTCTTTGTAAGACAGGGAGAAGAACAATACCTCGAACGGCACGGTTCTGCCTACATCTCAAAGCAGTTCGGCGGAAGATCAAAAACAGGAAGCCATACACGGCCCGAACAGATAGTTTCGGATCGTGTATGGCTTTTTCATTTGCCGGACGGAAAGAAGGCTCCCCTTATGGCGCGGGGCAGGCCGTCAGTACCGGCCCCACAGGGGCTTACCCAAAAAGAGGAGCTTTCCGGGGTAAGGCAGGAATAGCCGCTTGAAAGCAGTGTTTTCAACGGATTTTACAGGTGTGATTTTTGAAGATTGCCCGAAAAAACGTCTTACAGCGTTTTCGGGAGAAAGGGGCATGATTGAGCCGCAGAGAACCTACTGTTTCGCCAGAATCCTTACGCGGGAGAAGATCCTTACCCCTACCGCCTACGCATACCGCACCAAAGGGGGCCGCCACTCTGCTCTGAATCTGGACAAGCCCTACACCCGGTCCGACAGCACGGTGGCCGGCATTCTGGAGCATGAGGAATATATCGGCAATACCATCAACTGCCGGACCTATACTCCATCCTTCAAGAACAAAAAGAGCCTTTTGAACCCGCCGGACAAGATACTCCGCTTTGGGGGCACCCATGAGCCATTGATCGACCTGGACACTTGGGAGATCGTCCAGCGGGTACGGCAGGGCAAACGGGGGCCCATCAAGATGAGACAGCAGGATATGCTCTCCGGGCTGGTTTACTGCACGGACTGCGGCTCACGGTACTACCTTTGCCGGTGCGGGAGCTGGGACGAGAGCCAGTACACCTTCGTCTGCGGCAAGTACCACTGCTATAAGGAGGACTGCACGCCCCACACCATCAAAACAGCGGCCTTGCGGCAGATCGTGCTGAGTGAGATTCGGCGGGTGTCTGCCGAGGCGAGGGAACATTGGGACGAGCTGTTCCAGCGGCTTACCAGCAGCCACCAGAGCAGAGTGAAAAAGGAGCTTGCGGCCAAGCAGCGGGAACTGGACAAGGGAGGACGGCGGCTGAAAGACCTGGAAACGCTGTTCCGCCGTTCCTTCGAGGAGCTGGTTTTGGGACATCTCTCCGACGGGCAGTTTCAAACACTGGTAAAAGGCTATAAACTGGAAAAGGCGGAGCTGGAGGCAAAGACAGAAACGCTCAAAGACGAGATTGCAAACTGGCAGGACACGCTTCAGAACGCCGACCGCTTCCGCAAGCTGGTGGACAAGTACACAGATATTGCGGAACTAACGCTGGAACTGGTGCGGGAGTTTATCCAGAGAATTGAGATACACGAGCGTTCCGGACGGTACAAGAAAAAGCACTATACCCAGCAGGTCGATATTTACTTTAATTTCATCGGCCAGGCATAACAAAACGGCCCCAGGATGCCGTAACATCCTGGGGCCGCTCTAGAACTACAATACATCCTTATCCGGGCGGATGATTTGCTTGCCGGCGCTTGTTTTATTTTGCAACAGAATCGTATTATTTTAGATTTTCTATATAATGGGTAATCCCATCTTCATCGGTAGGGGAGACATCACTATAAGTATGGAACAAAGAAAGGTTCTCCACATGGCGCAACGCCCCGCCCGCTTCAATCTGGTAAAGTGGACTCATGGTTTCCATGGAAAGATAATCCCCATTGCAATACGTCTCATAAGAACTACCGTAATCCGGATAAGCAGCGTCGGACTGCACAAAGCGTTTGATGAGGGTATACGTGCGATCTACATAGGCGGCCCATCCGAGCGCATTATTGGTACCAAGTTTAAGAGGCTTTTCGTTCGACGAATCGTGCTGAATCGTAATATACCGGTTTCCAATGTAAAGACGTTTATCCCGCGGATCGGTGTAGGGCCAAAACGTTAAAACACGGTTCGGTGGGAGTTCATCCTCCTCATTAACGCGGTTTTGTGGAATAATTTCCAAACCGCCCCCACGAACCATCGTGATGGGCCAAAGGGAGAGCATCTGTCGATCCTTAGAAAAATTCTTGACACTGTGTACCAGCATCACATCAGAGGAGTTTTCCCCCATAACGATTTCCAAACGGGTTTGAACTTCATTTTGTTTCTGTTTTGCCGAGGAAAAGGTCACGCCGTCCGGAAGCAATGCATAAATGACCGGATCGTTATCTGGAAAATAGGATTCCGGCATCTTCTCAGGGGCGAGCCATAATCGGTGTCCACCATAGAAATAACACGCCGCCCCTTCGGAATAATAGTCGTCCATGAATGCGTTCTGCATTTTATACTTGCGCTCCAAGTCGTTGTACAGAACATTTTCGCCTCCAACAAACCCAAAGCGTACAATACGTGGACCACAATCGATGGTCACAACAACATCAATGACGCCGTTGGAGAGCTGTACACACTTTCCATAATTTTCAAAATCAATTTCCTTGAGCTCCAAAAGAATGACACGTCCTTTAAATGAAAATTTATTCTTGCGGAGGCCCCGCAAAAGAGACGGAATCATGCTGGAAAGGAAGCTGCATATTGTCCCGTATCTTGCATATTCCTGCCGTCCAATCTCGCCCACAGGGCTGGGGGATTGGAAGAAAAAGGGAATATACGTCCGTTGATTGGCTCTCTAATTCAATCACATTTCGCGCATCATTGTCAAGAGATAAAATATCCGATGAATTGGCGATGATAGGGCGTTTTGTGGTCATTTTTGATACATGCAAAATTTCTGCTCCCCGCGTATTCATTCCCAATATGCGTACATACGGGGGAAGGCCTGCGGCATGGGGACGATTGATCCCCAGGAAAGCCGAGAGAACCAGCCGGCGGATTCTTGCCAAAGGGTAGCGCTTGGTTTTGACGGATTGATAGAGCGTCTCAAGTGAATCTGCTGTTCGAACAGCGGCGTACAAACGGTTTTCCAATCCTTCGCTGACATCCGGTAAAGAAGCGAATGCAGATGGCTCCATGGTTCTTAGTTTTGCCAGAATGGCGCGTTCCATCCGCGTTAAGGATGCAGGAGCGTGTCCGGCTTCCAATTCAGTTTGCAAAATCATCGCTGCCGCTGTTGGCATGTGGGCAGCAAAGGCCCCATTTTGTGCGGTAAGGGAACGGATCAGGCTGGCACTGGCTGCTTGTACATTCTTATCAAAAGAGTCATGTGCAGCGCCGATCCGCTTCATGGTAAAGACGCGCAGGGACGAGGATAGGGTGCGGATGGCCTTGCAATATTCTACTCCCAGCGTGTTGTTCGGGCTTTGTAGAATCTGGGCGGTATCTGGACCAGCCAATCGCTCCACGGCGCGTTCCCGTGCACGGGCAAATGTACAACCGGCGGCGAGTTCATCATGCAGGAGTGGTGGAAATGTAGGGGAGAGCAAGATGTCCGCTAAAGAGAGCAAGCGAGCGGCATCCCCACATTCACTTCCGAAGCTGATGACATCTGCCCCAAGGCAATCCAATAAAAAAACGCCGCCCTGTGCAAATTTTTCTGCGGGGGCCATCGCCCAGGGAAGGGGAAGCTCCACAACGAGATCCACACCGCAAAGAAGCGCTTGCTTTGCACGCATATGTTTATCGAGGAGGGCGGGCTCACCGCGTTGCACGTAGTTCCCACTCATAACGGCGACAATATGCGTGGCGCCCTGCCTGCGGGTTTCCTTTACTAGGGCAAGATGTCCCAAATGGAACGGGTTGTATTCACAAATAATTCCGGCAATCTGCATTTCCTTGGAAAACTCCTTGAATTTGTTCGATTCTTGTACTATTATAATAATACCATATTGTCTGATGTTTTTAAAATAAATTTGGTTCCAAAGAGATTTTTCTCTGTTTTATCCAAACGACAATATCGGATGAAAAGAGCAGTGTGGCTGTATCGGACGAAATCCCCGATATATCCTGAGGGACAGTGCACTGCAAAACAGGAGGAGAGGTTTCCAATGAAAGTTTTGGTTATCAATGCTGGTAGTTCCTCGTTGAAGTATCAGCTGATCGACATGGACAGCGAGCGGATGCTGGCCAAAGGCAATTGCGAAAGAATCGGTATGGACGGCAGCATCTTTATTCATAAAACGTCCGATGGCCGTGGAAAACGGGTTCAGGTCCCGATGAAGGACCACACGGATGCATTCATGTATGTCACACAAGCATTGACCGATGCAAAGGTGGGCGTGATTAAGAATCTGGACGAGGTCAGTGCAATTGGCCACCGTGTAGCACAGGGCGGATCAATTTTCCGGAAGTCTGTTCTGGTCAACAATGAGGTCATCGAGGGAATTCGCAGCTTGATCCCATTGGCCCCGCTGCACAATGGCCCAGAGCTGGAAGGGATTCTTGCCTGCCAAAAGGTATTTGGCGAAGAGCTTCCGGAGGTTGTGGTATTTGATACTTCGTTCCATTCCACAATGCCGCCCAAGGCCTATATGTATGCGATCCCCTACGAGTATTATAAAAAATATGGAATCCGCCGTTATGGCTTCCATGGAACATCCCACCGGTATGTCAGCCGCCATTGTGCGCATTTGATGCACCAGCCGTTGGAGGACATCAAGATGGTGACCTGCCATATTGGGAACGGTTCTTCGATTGCAGCAATCCAGGATGGCCGTGTCATTGATACCAGTATGGGATTGACGCCGCTAGATGGCTTTATGATGGGAACCCGCTGCGGCTCTTTGGACCCATCCATTGTCACCTTCCTGATGGAAAAAGAGAATTTGACACCCAGCCAAATGGATGAGGTCCTCAATAAGAAATCGGGCCTGCTCGGTGTTTCCGGTGTTTCCAGTGACGACCGCGACGTTACGAAGGCTGCAATTGAAGGCAATCCGCGCGCAATCCTGGCACATGACATGCTGGCCTATCAGATTATCAAGCAGATTGGCGCCTATGCGGCGGCGATGAACGGTCTGGATGCAGTCGTCTTTACCGCTGGTTTGGGTGAAAATCAGCCGCACCACCGTTATGCAATTTGCCGCGGCCTGCGTTATCTCGGATTGAAGATCGATGCAGAACGCAACGAAGAGATGGTTGGCGGCAAGGAAGGGAAAATTTCCACATTTGATTCCCAGGTGGCAGTCTATGTCATCCCCACCAACGAAGAGCTGGTCATCGCGCGTGATACCAAGGTGATCGTCGAGAAGTTGAACTATGCGTCTACAGAGGACAAGACTATTGTCGACTTGGAGGACATCTAAAGTATTTAAAACGTACATTTTTATAAATCAAATTCAAAAACGTGGGGTGGATTGCAAATAATCCATCCCACGTTTTTGTGTTTTTATTTTTCGAATCCCCCATGCAAGATCGATCCGATAAGAGATCTTTGACTAAAGTGGGACAGCGTGCTTATGCTTTTCTCTCAACTTCTAAGCAATCTCAGACCTTTCGGCCTTTTGGCTTTTGATCACTTTCAGACGAGAAAATTCTTCGCGTTCCTTTTCCTCCAATGCGTCTGTGATAAATTTGACGGTTTGTTCAAAACGAGGAATCATAATATTTTTCAAGGCATTGGCACGCTTTTGCGTCTTTTTGATGGCATCTGCCAACCGGTACACACTGTTTTCGACCTCTGCCAATTCAGCGGTTAAACGCTTGACTTCGTTGAATTTATTATAGGCGTCGTCCAACAGGATGTTGGTTGTATTTAAGCCAAAGGGGATGGGGATATCGCGCGGTGTCAAGGAAACCATGGGAATTTCTACACCCATAACGCTGCGATAGGCTACGTTCAGACCGTCATCCAGCGGGACAGTCTGAGAAAGTTCACCGCAGATTCCCAATGTAATATTAGCTCTCTGCAAAGCCGCATAGGCATCCTCATAGGTTTGATCGATCTTTCCTTGGATGGAATTGGCACGATCAATCAACGCCATCATTTCGCGAATCAGGATATTGCGTTTCCGATCCAACAGTTCAAATCCAGTACGGGAGAGTTCCAGGGACTTCTTGGTAGCCAGGAGGTTTCCTTTGGTAGGTACGACTTGATTAGCCATAATGGGTTCCCTCTTTTCCTTACCGGCACAACGTTACGGTGCTTGTTCGGCGGGTTGGACTTTTCGCTCCGCCTCTGATTCAAGCTGCTTTTTGGCCTTTTCATAATATTGATCGAGCAGAGCATCATCCACGCGGTCCAGTTCTTCGCGCGGCAATGTGGCCAGCAGCCTCCAACCAAGGTCAAGGCTCTCATCGATGCTGCGGTTTTCATTGAATCCCTGGTTGACATATTGATTCTCGAATCGCTTGCCAAATTCTAGATATTTTTTGTCTGTAGGGGAAAGCTCTTCTTCGCCGATGACGGAAGCCAGTGATCGTGCATCCATCACCTTTGCATAGGCGGCAAAGAGCTGATTGGACAGCGCAGAGTGATCTTTGCGCGTATAACCGGCGCCAATGCCGTCCTTCATCAGGCGGGAAAGCGAAGGGAGAACGGACACCGGCGGATAGATGCCGCTGTTGTCCAGACTGCGGTCCAGAACAATCTGTCCTTCGGTGATATAACCGGTCAAGTCGGGGACCGGGTGGGTGACGTCATCGTTTGGCATGGTAAGAATCGGAATCTGTGTGACAGACCCCTCTTTGCCGCGAACCATGCCTGCGCGTTCATACAGGGAGGCCAAGTCCGAATATAGATAGCCCGGATAACCCTTTCTTCCGGGAATTTCTCCTTTGCTGGAGCTGAATTCGCGCAACGCTTCCGCATAGGACGTCATATCCGTCATGATGACCAATACATGCATGCCGAGTTCAAAAGCAAGATATTCTGCAACCGTCAGAGCGCAACGGGGGGTCAATATACGCTCGATGATCGGGTCGTTCGAAAGATTTAAGAACATGACCACCTTTTGTAGAACACCGGATTCGTCAAAAGAACGGCGGAAGTATTCCGCTACATCGTTTTTGGCGCCCATGGCGGCGAAGACGATGGCGAAATTGTTCTCGTTCGCATCCTTGATTTTGGCTTGACGTGCGATTTGGACAGCTAACTCGTTATGCTTCATGCCGGAACCGGAGAAGATCGGCAGCTTCTGTCCCCGAATCAAGGTCATCAGAACGTCAATGGTGGAAATACCGGTATTGATGTAGTTCTTTGGATAAATTCGAGAGACCGGGTTGATCGGCGTACCGTTGATGTTCGCGCGCTTGAGCGGGAAAATATCGCCCAATCCGTCAATCGGACGGCCAGCGCCGTCAAAGACGCGCCCTAGAATCTCCGGAGAGAGCGGCATTTCCATCGGATGGCCCAACAGCCGTGTGCGTGTGTTTTGGAGGGAGATACCACGTGTGCCTTCGAACACTTGAATCACGACGCGCTTGCCCTCCATTTGCACAATACGCCCCTGGCGCATCGTGCCATCGTCCATGCGGATGTCGACTACCTCTTCAAAGGAAGCATTTTCTACATCGTCCAGAACGATCAAGGAGCCATTGATCTCCTTGACACCGATATAATCCAGAATCATATTATCACCTGCTTCCCTATGCGTTGACAATGCTGGACAGCGTTTCATCGATCTCTTTAACATATTCGTCGAACTGTTCCAGCTGATTGTTTGGTATGTCGTATTTCATTTTGACTAGCTTGTCAAACAAACCGGTTTCTACAATTCCAGAAATCGGGACACTGGCCGCGACCAGTTGCTTGGCTTTTTTATATAGGTGCAAAATGACACGCATCATTTGCTTTTGTTTCTCCAGTGGTACGAAGGTATCGTCTGCATGGAATGCATTTTGCTGAAGGAATCCGACACGAATGACACGCGCGGTCTCAATAATCAGTTTTTGATCGTCCGGCAAAACATCGGAACCAATTAGCTTGACGATCTCCATCAGTTGATTTTCCTCCTGGAGGATATGGGAGATGCGTTGACGGTACTTGACAAATTCCTCGCCGACATGATCGGTATACCACTGGTCCAAATCGCCAAAATATTCGCTATAGCTCTGGGTCCAGTTGATTGCCGGATAGTGGCGGGCATAGGCCAACGCCTTATCCAGCGCCCAAAAACAGCGGGTAAAACGTTTGGTGTTCTGTGTAACTGGCTCTGAAAAGTCGGACCCCTGCGGGGATACGGCGCCAATAATCGTGACAGAACCATCCGTCCCGTTGAGATTTTTGGTCATGCCTGCACGCTCATAGAATTCTGACAAACGGCTGGGTAAATAGGCAGGGAAGCCTTCCTCGGCCGGCATTTCTTCCAATCGGCCGCTGATTTCGCGGAGAGCTTCCGCCCAACGGGAGGTGGAATCGGCCATGATGGCGACGTGGTAGCCCATATCGCGGTAATATTCGGCCAAAGTGATACCGGTGTAGATGGACGCCTCGCGCGCCGCCACCGGCATGTTGCTTGTATTAGCAATCAGGACCGTGCGGTCCGTCATGGGACGGCCGGATTTCGGGTCGATCAATTCCGAAAACTCATCCAGAACCTGGCTCATCTCGTTGCCGCGCTCGCCGCATCCGACATAGATGATGATGTCTGCATCACACCATTTCGCAAGCTGATGCTGCGTCATGGTTTTGCCCGTGCCAAATCCACCAGGAATGGCAGCTGTGCCGCCTTTGGCGAGGGGGAAGAGCGTATCGATCACCCGCTGTCCGGTAATCAATGGGACATCGGTCCGCAGACGCTGAGAGACTGGGCGCGGAATACGGATCGGCCATTTCTGGCAGAGGGAGAGCGCATGCAGTACTCCATTCTCATCTTGTAGAGTCACAATCGTGTCATTGATGCGATACAGTCCATTTGGGACAACCGTTTGAACAACGCCGTTTAATTGTGGCGGTACCATACATTTATGGCGAATGATCGGTGTTTCCGGGCACTCAGCATAAATATCCCCGCTGTTGAGCCGGTCTCCCGGTTTGACAGTGACAGTAATTTCCCACTGACGCTGGGAATCCAGCGAGGATACGGAACTGCCGCGGGAAATGAATGCACCGCTCTCCTCTTCAATTGCTTTCAAGGGGCGCTCAATACCGTCAAAGATGTTGTCCAAGATGCCCGGACCAAGTGTGACATTCATTGGGCTGCCCGTTCCTACTACGGGTTCTCCTGGGCGAAGGCCTGTAGTCTCTTCATATACCTGAATCGTGGTAAACGCACTGGTGATACCGATGACTTCACCGACCAGCCGTTCCTTCCCGACATACACCATCTCCATCATGGAGAAAGACTGCGCAGCCTTGACCGTGACGACTGGGCCGTTGATACCGTATATGACCGTTTCATTTTTCATGTTTGGATCATTCCTTTCCCATCCTGTGGCCGCACGGCTATCCAGCCACCGTCAGTCCAGAGTTTTCTTCAAACCAACCGCGCTGTTCCTCCAGCATGGCGTCCAAGGTTTCATCTGCCATGACGCCCATCTCGCTGTTGTAAGCGCGGAGACCACCGATCCGGATGGTGGGATCGGTTTCAAAGGTACAGGGGTGACCAAATGCTTCCGCGATTTGCTGCTGATAGGAGGCATCCTCTTCGCGAAGGCGGATGACTGTACCAGGCTGCTGGAACACGGCAGCTAGATTGCGGGCATACTTTTGCATTAAGGCAGCATACGCCGGTTTTTGTGTATAGGAGCGCAGTTCTTCCGCCGCTCGTGAAAAAATCTGCTCCATAATCCCACGGCGTTTTTCCAGCAAGGCCCGCCGGCCGTCCATCTCCCGCTGTGCCATCTCGCGGGAAATGCCGCTGCGCATCTGGGCCATTTCCTTTTGTATCAGGTGATATGCCTCTGTAAGAACTTCAACCTCTGCCTCGTCCAATTCTTTTTGCTTAAATGCGGCGACCTCTTCTTCGATCTTCTTTCTTTGCTCTTCGCCGTAATGGAGGATCGCCTGATAGAATTTTCCGATTTTTTCATCGTTGTGATTGATAGCCATGTCAAACCCCCATTCTGCCGGGAAGCGGCCTAAATTTTAATCCCGATGGCCTCGCGGACATAGCGGGTAATGGAATCTTTGGTGCGCCCATTGCCATGCCGGTCGGGGATCTCCACAATTAACGGGCGCTTGGCTTTGAGCTTCAGATCGTAGATCATTTCCGGGCAAAGTTGGAGTAGGCGTTCGGTAATTAGAATGACGGCGACATCCTCCATTGCCATCGCTTCGGTCAATGCTTTTTTGACCTCCTCAGGCTCATGCACCACGATTCCTTCGATACCTGCCAGACGCATCCCGACCTGTGTATCTACGTTGTCGCTGATCAGATAAAAGCGCATATGAATCCTTCTTCCTGTAGGCCGTGGGCACGCCTGTGTTATACTTTATTCAGAATTAGAATGGAGATCAATAGGCCATACAGAGCAATGCCTTCACCCAACGCCACGAAAATCAGGGATTTACCGAAAGCCTTCGGGTCCTCGCTGGTTGCTCCGATGGCCGCTGGGGCCGCCGCTGCGACTGCGATACCGCCGCCAATACCAGCCAGACCGGTGACCAAGGCGGCTGCAAGCAATCCCATCCCCTTGGAATTGTCCACCGGGGCCGTAGCTGTTTGCGATGTAGTGGCTGTGGTATCCGGTGTACTGTCCTCAGAAGCAGCAGATGCGATCATTGGCGCTGCAAAGGTAACGACACATACAGCTAGGAAAGCGATTAACTGGGTTGCAACAGCCTGGCTGGTCTTCTTTCCACGCTTTACTGCACGGATGGAGAGCGCCACGGATACAACCAGAAAGACGATTGGAATACATAACACGATACTCATGACAAATACCTCCAAAAATGATTTTTTCACAGCTTTGGAATCTATGTTTCGCCGCGCCAAAGTGGCCGGTGTAGAGGATAACAGGGGACATGTGCGTACACGTTTTGCCGGCTAGACTTGTGCGCATTATGCATCCCTGCGAACCACAACGGGATGAAATGGTCGGCCGTCTCCGTCAAAGAAGCGGCTGAACATCTCATAAAACTCCAGACGCAGAACCTGAATCCCCACCAACAGGCCTTCCAAACCCATCACAAACACATTGCCGACGACGGCAATCAGGATATAACCAATGCCGCTGGTCATTTCTGCCAAGGTAAATACCACGAGCATCATACCAGCATGAACCAATACAAATGCGCCTACACGCAGAAAGGACATAGTGTTGGTTGCATAGCTGAGCAGGTATTCGAAAACCTCAAAAAAATTCTGCATGAGGAAATTTCCCCAACTCTCCGGTTTCCAGTCGGAGCGGCGCTCCAATAGTCCCCCGAGCACTTCCCGGAAGAAAATCACCACAATTGGCAGTACGATCAAACCGAGCACATAGGCGGTGTTGACAATCTGCCAGCCAAAAATCAGCTGCCCTCCAAATCCCACGACCAAAGACACATAGAATACAAGCCCTGCTAACCCATTTGGACCAAATAGGGCATTTTCCCAGTGCCTTCTGCGCAGGCAAGAGTAGATGTTGATGAGAATGGCCACAACGACCAGGAGCATGCCGATACCTACGGCTGAATAGATAATCAGGTTTGTAGTGTTTGGCTCCATCACTTCGATGGGTTTTTCGTCCAGACCGAACACGTTCCGGTAGAATGGGTCCAACACATGTTCAAAGCCAAAAACAGAGCCAAAAACCGTTCCGAAAATAGCCGATGAAATTCCACAGGGGATCAATGCCTTGCCGAGTTTCATCTTTTTGAATTTCCACATCAACCATCCAACGATGGAGACGCAGATTCCCTGTCCGAGATCTCCAAACATGATGCCAAACAGCAACACATAGGTGATTGCAACAAACGGTGTGGGGTCCACCTCATCGTAAGAGGGAAGGCCGTACATATCGACAAAGAACTCAAAAGGCTTGAAAATCTTTTTATTCTTTAGTGCAACGGGAGGAGAGTGGCTCATCTCCTCTTCCGCATTTTCAAAGGTGTATTCGACCGATTCCAGTTGGCCGAGCGCTCGTCGAAGGTCTGGCTCGCGGTCGGCCGGAACCCAGCCGGTCAAAATAAAATTGTCATTGTACCGCGCCGCATAACGGCGGATTCCAAAATAAACAGATTTTTCTGTCAAAAAGGAAAAGACCTTCTGACACTCTTCTTCCTCCTGTTTCCAGAGTGCGTCAATCTGCCGGTCCACGCGCTGGATGCGGGCGATTTCTTTATCGCGCAGGCCGCGCAGTTCTTCCACACCACTTTCCGGCGTACCCTTTAGCTCGGTAAAGCTGGTACGTTCAAAATAGAGGCTGGAAAAAATACGGTCTACCTCGCTTACAACATCAATTGGCGCAAAATAAACGCCCCAATAATGCTGCTCATCGCTGGTACAAGGGAAAAAGATGACATAGGGATTCTGGTTGTAGGATTGCAATTTTTCGTAGCCCTCTTTTGGAAGAGAGCCAAAACGGACCTTGATGTATTTGCAGTCGTGAATTTCATCGAGATTCAAATCCATCCCGACGAAGTGGCTGACTTGTTCAATTTCGCGGGTAAATCGCTCCACTTCCTGCTGCGCTTGAGTGCGTTCTGTTTGTAAATCGTTCAGGGAAGTGGCAAGGCGGCGAACATATGCGTCCAACTCTTCGCGGGAGTATTGGACATTTTCCATCTGTGATTCATCCAGAAGCACCAATTTTTTATGGGAACCATTCACCGCATCGGTAAGTTTCTGGAGTGGAGCAGAATACGGGTTCTCCTCATTTAACGGAGAGAAACCGGATGTATCCGAATAAAAGGAGAGGGAATTGTCCGGATGGAACGAGCCGGACTTTCCACAGACAGCAGTCACACGGTCTAGATCGATCATCCGGCCGATAATGCTCGCTACCTTAATCTTCTGTACAGCCAACCATCACGCCTCCTTTCATGAAAAATCGGCAACAGTGAGTAGTTTTTGAATTTCTTCAGGCGCCAATTGATAACGGATTCCTTCCACGATGTTGATGATGTCCTGAATTTCGATCTGCGCTAAGAAGATATAAGAGAGCATCACCACGGAAGGATGTGTAGAAAAGCGGATGTCATGACGGCAGGTTAAATATTTCATTCGGTCAGGAACTTGATCGATATACGTGTGTGCAATTTTCTGGCAACGTTTTCCAATCGGTGCTTTTGCCAGAATGTTCAAAACATCTTCTGGTTCCGCATCGAGCATCTCATCCAGAAGGTGTGGATGAATGGTGCCAAAGGGAAGCAGGGTACTGCGGATGAAGTCAGGCCCCTCTTGGTAAAACGCCTTGAGGCGGACAATACGCGACACATTGATCAGATCGATGTAGACCTGAAACATTTCGCGCAGTTGGCGGGCCGCCTCACCGCGGGTATATTGGTCGATGATAGCAAAGGCACTCTTATACAAATAGGTATATAGGGCATTTTCGATCCCAGTGTAGTTCATTGGAATGCCTGGAATCGGCCGAAACGGTTCAATCAATTTCCGATAAGGAGTATGGCTGAGCGCGTTGAGCAAATCATCGTACGTTTTGACGTGTGCCAGCGCATAGAGGTCGATGCGCGTATGACGGTTCAAAAAAGCGGGGAGGGAAAAGAGGTATTCCTCTGGATTGCCGGCGCCCAGATACATCAGACTATGCAAAATCTGTTCGATCTCGCTGTGTTCCAACAGATAGTCGGCAAAATGTTCCCCGACAGAAAGCTCATACCGGCACAGTGACGCATAGTCTTCAAAGAGTTTCTGGCGTAGCTTTCCTTCCAATTGGCCGCGATGAACCTCATTTTCATTGATGCCTGCCAACACCTTGTTGTAGGCAGTGCGACTCTTTAGATACCCGGCGACCTCGCCCACAGATTTACAATTTAGCAGTTCCCGATAGTTTTCCTTTGTCAGACGCTTTCCATACATGGCGCGCGCCTTAGAAAGGATCGCATTGGAAGCTAACGAGGAAAGCATACGATCACTCCCCAATCACTCTGGCTACGATGGTTCGTACCCATTCGTCGCCTTTCTCTTCATATAAGGCGTCCAGGCGTTGTGAAAGTGCCTGGTTTCTCGCAGCTTTACCTTTCCATTCCTCCTCAGCGGCTGCACGTTCCTGCGGCTCGTTCAATGCGATGCGCTTGCGCGCACGCGCGAGGTATTCCTCTCGGATGCGTTCACGGCGTTCAGCCACTTCTTTTTCAGAATTGACCTTTTCCAGCTGGGCAGCATCCGTGATTTCTCTGGCTTTACGGTCCATATCCACAATTTCCTTAATCATATCTTGCATGGCCGCAACCTCCTTCCGAACGGTAAGATTTGTTCGGCCGTATCAATCGGCCGCATACGCACAAGCAGTTCTGCAGCGTTTGGCAAAATCCAGATAGAGTTGCCAAAGCGCACAGAACCACATTGATTCTTCATGTTTGCAAGTTATTTTAAAAGCTCTTGCAAAATTAGGTTCCTATTATAGTCGTTTCTTTTGGGCTTTTCAATACAAATTCCGTTAAATCCACTAAATTAGAAGGGGAAAATTCGGGAAAGATTCCGAAGAAATTTATCCAATCTGCCAATATCGATTTAATTCTTTAAGCTTTGCATGGGTGCAGGAATACGCCCACCGCGGTGGATAAACTTTGCCGGGGAATACCGGTTGACCTCCATAACAGGGCCGCCCCCCAAAAGTCCGCCAAAATTGAGCTCTTCGCCTGCCTTCTTCCCAATTGCAGGGATTAGACGTACAGCGGTTGTCTTGGAATTGACCATTCCGATGGCTGCCTCGTCCGCAATAATGGCGGAGATCACCTCGGCCGGGGTATCGCCGGGAACAGCAATCATATCGAGGCCCACAGAGCAGACTGCTGTCATAGCCTCTAGTTTGACGAGAGAGAGCGCGCCACAGCGTGCGGCATCAATCATACCGGCGTCCTCCGTCACAGGAATGAAAGCACCGGAAAGGCCGCCGACGTGGGAGGATGCCATTATACCGCCTTTTTTGACGGCATCATTTAGAAGGGCAAGCGCGGCGGTCGTACCATGCGCACCACAGCTTTCCAAACCCATCTCTTCTAAGATATGCGCCACGGAATCGCCGACCGCCGGCGTTGGAGCCAAGGATAAGTCAACGATGCCGAAGGGGACAAACAGGCGGCGGGAGGCCTCCTGTGCGACCAGTTGGCCCATACGGGTAATTTTAAATGCAGTTTTCTTTACAATGTCAGCCACCCCGGAGAGGTCGCAGTCGCCAGCCTTGGCTAGAGCGGCCCGTACAACGCCCGGTCCGGAAACACCGACGTTGATGACGCAATCCGGTTCACCGGGACCGTGAAAGGCGCCTGCCATAAAGGGGTTATCCTCTGGAGCGTTGCAGAAAACAACCAGCTTTGCAGCGCCAATACAGTCGCGATCCGCTGTACGTTCTGCCACCTCGCGGACAATACCGCCCATTTTTTGGACGGCATCCATATTGATGCCCGCTTTCGTTGTGCCAATGTTGACCGATGAGCAAACAAATTCCGTTTCCGCGAGTGCTTCGGGGATACTGGCCATCAAAGCGTAATCACCCGGGCCAAACCCCTTATGCACCAGTGCCGAATAACCTCCAATGAAATTCACACCGGTTGTTTTTGCCGCCCGGTCGAGAGCCTTAGCAAAGTGCACAGGGCTGCTTCCAGGGCAGGCAGCAGCCAACATGGCGATGGGGGTGACAGAAATACGTTTGTGAATGATCGGAATGCCATATTCTTTGCTGATGTCCTCGCCGGTCTTTACGAGATTTCCGGCATAGCGGCAGATTTTATCATAAATTTTATCGCACGCGGCCGCTACATTGCTATCAGCGCAATCCAACAGGGAAATCCCCATGGTGATGGTACGTACATCCAGATTTTCATTGTCGATCATATTGATCGTTTCCAGAATATCGTGGGAATTGAGCATATTTGGGACTCACTCCTTATCTTTTACTCGAGAGCTTGTAGAAATGAATAGAAAAATTTGATGAAGATTTAAGGCATGCATGTAGAAAGGCAGCAAATACCTTAAAAGGGTTGATCAGATGCGATGCATGGAATTGAAGATGTCCTCATGCATAACATGGATGGTCAGCCCCATGCCTTCTCCGATGGCGGTGAGCGCATCCACCAACTCTTGGAACGGGATGGAACATTTAGAGATGTCCACCATCATAATCATGGCAAACAGATCCTGTAGGACGGACTGGGTTACTTCTACAACATTGACGTTATGCTCTGCACAGATGGAGGAAACGCGGGCCAGAATGCCCACCATGTCCTTTCCAATTACGGTGATGACTGCACGCATAAATAATAACCTCCCAATTATCTTTTTTGGAATACAGCCGAAACGGCCAAAAAGGCTCTCCGAATCTGCACAAATGCAGTCCGGAATGCACAAAATACTTGTCCTCATTATGAACGGAAATGAATCTTATGTCAAGAAAAGGGAGCGGCCTTTCCCTTGGAAAAGCGCCAGATGTTATTCCTGAAAAAGAGAGAAGAGGGCGCAAAACAAATCGAAACATCCAACAGAATATATGGTTAAACTGCGTAAAATCCAGCGGCGGCGCGGTCCGCTTATGCATCTCTTGGGAAATATGTTTAAAAACGGAAGCGTTTTCCAACGCCAAAATGGGAAGGATTCATCTATAAATAAAGTCGATTCTATGTTAGACTGAATACAAATAAAAGGCGGATGATTCTGCTTTGCGATCATACATAATGGACCGATTTTTTTAGAAAGTGAGTTGGACAATGAAATATAGATATCTTTCGGATTGCCACACCCATAGTGATTGTTCCCGCGATGCTTCTGACCCAACGATGATGTTATGCGAATGTGCGTGCCGGTTGGGGCTTTACGCATTGACCATCACGGACCACTGCGAGTGTAATGTTTATGAAGAGGACGGTTATGACCGTTCGGTTCGGCAGTCGTATTTCGAAGCGCGTAAGGCTTCCGCTGTATTTCATGGCCGCCTGCATGTGCGGGCTGGGGTGGAAATTGGGCAGCCCATGCAAAACTTGGCGGCAGCGGAAGAAATCCTGGATGCCTGCGATTTTGATTTTGTGCTTGCCTCCGTACACAATGTGCGGGGAATGCCCGATTTTTATGAGCTAGATTACAGTCAGGTGGATATTACAAAGGTATTGCATCTTTATTTCGACGAAATTTTGGAAACCATCGAATGGGGAAAGTTTGATTCTCTGGCACATCTAACTTATCCTTGGCGGTACATCGTTGGGGAGCATGGCCTTGCCATCGACAACGCACAATTTTCCGGACGCATCGATGAAGTTTTAAAAGCATTGATTAAAAAGGGAAAGGCTTTGGAGGTCAATACCAGCGGCTTACGCCAAAAATTGGGGGATACTATGCCGAATTTGCCGATTGTAGAGCGGTATCATGAATTGGGAGGAAAGCTCATAACGCTTGGTTCGGATGCACACCGTTGGCCGGACGTCTGCGGTGGCGTGGAACAAGGGATGGAATTGATTAAAAAAGCAGGTTTTACACATTTTTCCCTGTATTCCCACCACGAGCCAAAGCTGCTTCCCATTGAGTGATCTGAGCGCCGTATCCAATTCACCCATGATTTACGAGAAGGCTTTTCCGAAAACAGCGGAAGAGCCTTCTAATTTTATGGATTGGATATTTCCATTGGCCTTCGTTTGATGTATACTATATCTTATTATCCGATTTTTCAGATGATGCCAAGGGTTCCAGTCCTTTTGGAACCTTCCAATTTTTAACTGGAGGAGTGAATGTCATGGATCGTTTATTGGAATTGTTGAATCAAAATGCCCGTCTGACTACCCGCCAGCTGGCCACCATGCTGGACCGCCCTGAATCGGAAATCTGCAACCAGATGGACGCCTATGAAAAGGCGGGAATTATCCGTGGTTATCAGACGTTGATTAATTGGGAACGAGCCGATGCAAACAAGGCGTTTGCCTTGATCGAACTGCGCGTTACTCCGAAGCGCGACCGTGGATTTGACGAGATCGCACAAAAAATCATGCAGTTTGAAGAGGTGGACAGCGTTTATTTAATGTCTGGCGGATTCGATTTGGCTGTGATGGTGCATGGGGATACGATGCAACAAATTGCAATGTTTGTTGCCCGCCGCTTGTCCTTGCTGGATTCGGTACTTTCGACGGCCACCCATTTTATTTTGACCCGTTACAAGGATGGCGGCGTAGTCCTCAATACGGAGGATGAAAACGATGAGAGAAGGAGTGTGCTCTGTGATTGACTATAGCACCGTGCTGAACAAGAAGGTGCAGGCGATCAAGCCATCCGGTATCCGCCGTTTCTTTGACATCGCCAATGAGATGGAAAATGTGATCTCCCTCTCCATTGGAGAGCCGGACTTTACAACTCCGTGGCATGTTCGAGAAGAAGGAATTCATTCCTTAGAGGACGGCAAAACGTGGTATTCTCCAAACCGTGGCTTTATGGAACTGCGCCGGGAAATTGCGCGTTGGCTCAAGCGCCATTACCATGTGGATTATAATGATAAAGATGAGATTCTTGTCACTGTGGGCGGATCAGAGGCCATTGATCTCTGTCTGCGTTCTCTTATTTGCCCGGGGGATGAGGTGCTCATTCCGGAACCCTCTTTTGTTTGTTATGTGCCATTGACAGAGATGGCAGGAGGGGTTCCAGTTGTTTTGGAGACCAAGGCGGAAGACTGTTTCCGTGTGACTCCGGAGGCTCTGCGCGCCAAGATCACGCCCAAGACAAAGCTGCTCATTTTACCCTATCCGAACAATCCGACCGGTGCGGTGATGCGCAGGGAACATCTCCAGGCAATTGCGGAGGTGGTTCGGGAAAACAATTTGATGGTGTTGTCGGACGAGATTTACAGCGCCCTTACTTACGGGGATACCAACCATGTCACGTTCAGCGCAATAGATGGCATGCGGGAAAGGACCATTGTGGTGAACGGATTCTCTAAAGCATTTGCCATGACGGGATGGCGTTTGGGATATGCGGTTGGTCCAGCGGACATCATCAAGGCGATGACAAAACTCCATCAGTATGGCATTATGAGCGCGCCGACGACAGCGCAGTATGCCGCAATTGAAGCCTTAAAAAATGGGGATGAGGACATCGTTTATATGCGCGAACAGTACGACATGCGCCGCCGTCTGGTAGTGGATGGCTTTAATTCGATGGGGTTGACCTGTTTTGAACCGGAAGGCGCATTTTATGTGTTCCCTTGTATTAAAAAGACCGGTCTGTGTTCAGAGGAGTTTTGTGAAAAACTGCTTTATGAGGAGCATGTAGCCGTGGTTCCAGGGACTGCATTTGGCGACTGTGGCGAAGGTTTCGTGCGTGTCTCGTATTCCTATTCCATCAAACATATCACCGAGGCGCTTTCACGCATTGAACATTTCATCAAGCGATTTGAACCTTGAACATGGGGGATTCGTCGGCGATGAAAAAGCAGGTGTACCTTTCTGCCTGTGCGGAATATGATTTTGAGACGGTACGCCATGTGTTACGGGAACAGTTGGATGCGCTCCATGTGCAAGAATTCCTGTTTCCAGGATGTCGTGTGGTTTTAAAACCCAATTTGGTGCTTCGTTCCAAACCGGAGGAGGGGATGATTACCCATCCGGTGGTAGTCGCTGCGGTAGCGGTAGAGCTCTTTGAACGGGGCGCCGGACAGGTTGTGGTTGCAGAAAGCCCCGGTGGCCCCTATTCTCCGCCTCTGTTGCGTTCGATTTATGAGGCGGGCGGATACACAGAAATGGCCAAGATGTATGGATTTGCCCTGAATAACGATTGTTCATATGCAGCGCTGGAAGTTCCACAGGGACGCCGTTCCAAACAGTTTGACATTATACGGCCTATTTTAGAGGCAGACGTTCTGGTCAACATTGCAAAACTGAAAACCCACGGAATGATGGGCTTGAGCGCTGCGGTAAAGAATCTATTTGGATGTGTGCCGGGTTTGATGAAACCAGAGCTACATTGCCGTTTTCCAGAGCGGGAGGCCTTTGCAGAAATGCTGGTCGATTTGTGCTGTGCCTTAAAACCATCGCTCAATGTGGTTGATGGGATTGTAGGGATGGAGGGCAATGGCCCGACTGGCGGAAAGCCGCGCTTTGTGGGAGCGTTGGCCGCTTCGCGGGACCCGTTTGCTTTGGATTTGGTCTGCGCGGCGTTAATCCATCAATCGCCCGTCCAGGTCCCTTATTTGCGGGCGGGAATGGCGCGCAACGTATGTCCGGAGAGCGTCGAAGAACTTATCCTTTTGGGGACGTCATTGCCGTCTTTGTCCGTTCCGGATTTTGAACAACCGGAGTCGTGTAGTGTCAACTTTTTGGATTGGCTGCCAAAATTTCTTCGTCCTTTGGCGGAAAAAATTGCCACGCCTGTGCCACGCATCCAGCAGAACAATTGTGTAGGGTGTGGAAAGTGTGCGGAGAGCTGTCCACAGCACACCATACGAATGGTAGACGGGCATGCAACCATCGATTACCGAAACTGTATCCGCTGCTATTGCTGCCACGAAATGTGTCCAAAGCATGTGATCGACATCAAGCGTTTTCGGCTGTTTCGTTTATAAATGAAAAGATTTTTCTGGGATTGCCGTAGGCGGTGATCCCGGTTTTGCTATGGGGGATGATCTATGCGAATCAAGGCATATGCAAAAATCAATCTGGCTTTGGACATTGTGGGCAGGCGTTCGGATGGTTATCATGTACTGGATATGGTGATGCACACCATTTCGCTCCACGATACGCTCATTATCAAACGGGGTACAGGGGGACTTTCGATCACTTGTGCAAGGGAGGATGTGCCGTGCGGTGAGGGCAATACCGTTTACCGCGCAGCGAATGCCTTTTTCCAAGCGATTCAGACACTGCCCGACGTATCCATCGTGATTGAAAAGCAAATCCCTTCTCAGGCAGGCCTGGCAGGAGGAAGTGCGGATGCAGCGGCGACTCTCCACGCATTGAATCGATTGTATCATGCGAAGTTGCCTTTGGAGACGCTCTGCGAGCTTGGTTTGACCGTAGGGGCGGATGTTCCCTTCTGTTTATGTGGGGGTTCTGCGCGCGTCCAGGGAATCGGAGAGATCCTGAAACCTGCGCCGTTGCTGCCAAAGTGTTGGTTGGTGGTCTGCAAGCCTCCCACGGGTGTGGACACGCGGCTGGCATACCGGGCAGTGGATGAACAGGGAGGAGGCCCTTCCGCACATGCCCAACACGTTTTAGAGGCTCTGCAGCGAGGCGACTTGAAAAAGATTGGAGCAACTTTAGGGAATGTATTTGAAGAAGTTCTACAGCTACCAGAGGTGAAAACGATTAAGGAACAGATGCTTGCATGGGATGCAAAAGGGGCTTGTATGACCGGCAGTGGGTCAGCCGTATATGGCTTGTTCGATCAAGCGGATGCCGCTGTAAACTGTGGAGAACAGCTGCGGCCGTTCTATCCAGAAACGTTTGTGTGCCAGCCAATGGGCATGCCTGTAGAATTTATGGAATAAAATGGAGCACATAAACCTTTTTAGGGCTTCGTCCACAGAACCGTGTAGATACAAAAGTATCCCCCATCCCGGTGTGTGAACAGGTCCAGTAAAAACGGACAATAGATAAAGCCCCCTGATGTGGGAAAATGGTGCACTGCCCCAGTTTGTGCGGATAGCACAAGCTGGGGCAGTGCACCATTGGCATGAGGGATATTTTATTTGTTCAAGATGTTAACAACATAAAAGAAAGCACAAAATTTAGGACCCAAATGACAATTCCAAGAACAAGGCCAATGATGCCTGTGATAAAACCGGCGGTTGCCAGGCCTTTTGCAGTGCTCTGTTTACCAACTTTGCCGGTTGAAATTCCAATGATACCGAGGATGACACCAGCTAATGGAATATACAGAGAAGCGATGATACTGAGAATGCCTGTAATAATGGATACAGTTGCCTTGCTGGTGGGATTATGTACGGCTACAGGGACAGGAGCCGGAATTGGCTGTGCCATGCCATCCATTGTTGGAGGAGATTGTACAGAGGCCGCATCTGGAATCTCCTGTGTCAGCAGCCGCACTAAATTTTGAACTCGGCTGTTCAATTCGCTCTTGGGCAGAGCGCCATAAAAACCGGTCAAACCGTGCTCGCCAAAGGATTTAATCCAAGCCTCTAAATGGACTTTTCCCTGTCCATATTCCAATTTAATAAATTGGGGAGCGGTGACGGCCCCGATGCCCTTTTTCCAAACATTTTCCCCTTTGTAAACCGTCTGCTGGAAGCCTTCTTTGGTCAAAAAATCCTCTGCAATGAATTTGATGAGGTCATCCGATTTGTTCACATTGTACTCTGCAACGTATCTGGACATAGTCTCCCTCCCATTTTTAGATATTAGCATTATATCTGATAATTTATAATTTGTCAAATAATTTCTTGTGAATTTGCACATTTTTTATGTTGATAGGTGGGGGGTTACACCGAAAAATGAAAAAGTATAGCATCGGTTATCTTTTTTAACTGTTACATTTTACAGGTAGGATGGCGACTTTTTTTACAAATCGACGTATAATTTGAAAAAAATGGGACAATACTCCCGACATCAAACATAAAGAGGGATGTTCCATGAAAAGACTTGAAAAGGCGATTTGTCTTGCCATGATTTTTACGGTGTTGTTTTCCTTTACAGGATTTGCTGCACAGTGTGAAGATATCCCAGAGCATGTTCTACGGCTGCATGTTCTGGCAAACTCGGATTCGAAAGAGGACCAGACGTTAAAGCTCCAAGTGCGTGACCGCATTTTACAGGAAAGCGCTGGGATGCTCGATGATGTTCAGAACAAGGAGGATGCGGAACAGTGCATTCGAGAAAAGCTGCCGGAGTTACAGCGAGCTGCTGCGGATGAAATTGCAGCGCGTGGATATGACTATCCGGTTACAGTGGAATTGGAACGCACCTATTTCCCAACAAGAGAATATGAACAGGTTACATTGCCAGCGGGAATGTATGAGGCTCTACGGGTTTGTATCGGGAACGCAGAAGGGCATAATTGGTGGTGTGTGATCTTTCCTCCTATGTGCCTTCCAGCCGCAGAGGAATCGCAGGAGTTGGAAGATGTCTTGGACGCCCAACAGCTTCAGATTGTAGAGGGACAAAACCGGTATATCATCAAATTCAAAACCTTAGAGTACTATGAACAAATAAAAGCATGGCTGGCCGGCTTTTAAAAAATGTACACAGGAAGGGAACCCGTGTAGGGTTCCTTTTTTTATATGCGGAATTATTCTTGCGTAGAAAGAACGTATAATGAATAGGAACGAACGATCGGAGGGGTTCATATTGCTACATTTACTTCTTGGACGTGCAGGAAGTGGAAAGACCACATATCTGCGTAATTTGTTAAAGGAAACACCTGTAACCCGACAGCCGATTTTGCTTGTACCAGAACAGGGGTCCTTCCAGAATGAACGGGCAATGTTGCGCCTTTTGGGACCAAAAGATGCACAACGTGTTTGGGTGCTCAGTTTTTCTCGACTGGCGGATCGGGCGTTTCGCACATATGGAGGTGTGGCGGGCCGGCGTCTGGATGACGGTGGACGCAGTATCTTTATGAGCCTGGCGCTGGAACAAGTGAAGGACCAGTTGGATTTTTACCGGAAAAGTGCAGAGGATACAGAACTGGTTCGCTTGCTTCTGGAAGAAGCAGCAGAATTAAAGATGTGTGGGATTCATCCGAAAGATCTGTCCGATGCGGCGGAGATACCGGCAAGTCCATTGTCCAGTACACTGCGGCAGAAGGCGAAAGAGCTCGCCTTGATCTTCGCGGCATATGATGCCCTGGTAGCGCAAAGTTATGTGGACCCCCTGGATGATCTTACCCGATTAAAGGCCCTGCTGGAAGAGCATGCCTTTTTCAAAAATTGTGTGGTGGCGCTCGATTCTTTTCAGAGCTTTACGGTTCAAGAATATCAAATCCTTGCTTCCATGCTGGAACAGGCGGACGAAGTGTACGTCTCCCTGTGTGTCGATCAGCTGGATGATCCGGAACGGGGGATGGGATTGTTCTCGCTTGTGCGCCATACGGGAAACACGTTGATCCGGATGGCCAAAGAGCGAGGGGTTAAAGTGGCTGCCCCGGAGCTTCTGGAGCCAGGAAAGCGATTCCGGTCAAAAGGGCTTTCTGCTCTGGAAGCGAATGTATTCCGGACGACTCGCCGTGCTTCGTGCCCCGCCTCAGGAGCGGTTCTCTATGAAGCGAAAGACTTGTATGATGAAGCGGAATATGTAGCAGCTACGATTCGCAATTTGGTGATGGAGCGCGGATACCGTTATCGAGACTTTGCAGTCATCGTTCGTACGCCAGAGCAGTATAGGGGAATCCTGGATGTGGCTTTGGAACATCGGAATATCCCATATTTTATGGACAAGCCACAGGCGATAGACGCTGAACCACTGATGCGGTTGGTTCTTTCTGCCTTTCAGGTGGTACGGTCAGGTTTTGCCTCTGGGGATGTATTTACGTTTTTGAAAACCGGCCTGGTGGGACTATCTACAGAGCAAATTTCTGAACTGGAAAACTATACATATCTTTGGAATCTCTCCGGACGAAAGTGGAAAGAAGAATGGACGGATCATCCACAGGGGTTTGCGGAAGAATGGACCGATCATGACCAGCAGCAGTTGGAATCTTTGAATCAGAACCGGAGAACGATCGTAGAACCGCTGCTCCGTTTTTCAAAGCGTGTGGTAGAGGCGGACGGAGAAGGAATGGCTTTGGCGGTGTACCGGCTTTTGTCCGATCTACAGGCTGCCGAACATCTGAAAGCATTGGCGGGTCGGCTTGCTGCAAATGGTAGGACAGAACTCGCGGAACGACAGCTTCGCCTGTGGGACATACTGATGGCGATTCTCGACCAAAGCGCTCTGGTGCTCAAGGAATGTTGCCTACAGTACACGCGGTATGCGGAGTTACTGCGTTTGGTGATCCTAGCGAATGACATTGCGAGCATTCCAGAGGGGTTGGATGAGGTGACCGTTGGCGCAGCGGACCGCATCCGAACAGAAGAACCCAAGGTGGTTTTTCTTTTAGGGGCGACCCAGGGGGATTTTCCCCTTTCTCCCAGTGCGAACTGTGTATTTAGCAACGGAGAACGTCGGGAATTGATTGCCTTGGGGTTGCCGCTGAACGATACCTTAGAGGGGATTGCTGTGCAGGAGCGGTTTTTGGCCTATGCGGCTATGAGTGCAGCTTCTGAACGCCTTTATATCAGCTTCCCGGCTGCTGGAATAGAGGGGGAACCGAAGCACGCATCTCCGATTGTCACAGAATCACTGGCAATTTTGCAGGATTTGCCGGTATATACTCCTTACAGTATTCCTCAGACGTGGATGGCCAATGCAGAACAGCCTGCGTTTGCTTTAGCGGCTCAAAACTGGAACGATAATACGCCGCTCTCCGCTACGATGCGGAAGCTCTTCACCGAACGCCGGGAATACGAGGCGCGTATAGCAGCCTTGGACCGCGCTGCAAAGAAACGGGTGGTTACCTTTGCAGATGAGCGGAAGGCGCAAAAGTTATTTGGCGTAAATATGAATGTTTCAGCAACTCAAATTGAAACGTTCTATCTCTGCCGGTTTCAATATTTTTGCCGGTATGGGTTGCGGGCAAAGGAACGCCGTACCGCCGAGATGGACGCCTTGGAATATGGAAGCTTGATGCACTATCTACTGGAACATCTCTTCCGCGATACAGGTGCTCAAAAGCTCCACGCAATGAAACAGCAAGAACTCAAAGAAGAGATTGGCAGCCTTTTGGAACAGTATCTGGAGACCCGCTTGGGGGGGATGCAGAATAAAACGCCGCGGTTTACCTATCTTTTTGCGCGGTTATCCGAGGCCGCATTGGTGATCGTTGCCCACATTGCAGAGGAACTTTGTCAAAGCCGGTTTGAGCCGGTCGATTTTGAATTGCCGATCGGCGGCGATGGAATCCCTCCGCTGGCGATTCCTCTGTCGGATGGAGGAATGGTATCTATCAATGGAAAAGTGGACCGGGTGGATCTGTTTGATCGGGACGGCGTACAGTATCTGCGTGTGGTGGACTATAAAACTGGAAAGAAAGAGTTCAAACTGTCCGATGTGATCTATGGCGTCAACATGCAGATGCTGATTTATCTGGCTACTCTCAGTGAAAATGCAGAAGCACGTTATGGTGGCAAACTTGCACCTGCGGGAATCCTTTATGTCCCAGCTTCCCGGCCGAACCTTTCTGCCGCGCGCGATGTTTCTAAAGAAAAAATCCAGAGGGAAGAAGCCAAAAAGCTACGCATGAACGGCTTGCTGATCGATGACCCAGACATCTTGACCGCGATGGAGCCCGATGCTGCTGGGACCTATATCCCGGTAGTCCTGAAAAATGGCGTGCCTGCGAGGCGGGATAGCGTGGTATCCCCGCGGGAAATGAATGCCATTCTGCGCCGGGTGCGGGACTTAGCAGCTTCTATGGCGGAAGAACTTCACCGCGGCCATTTGGCAGCTGTGCCCCTCAAGGGGGATACGGACGCCTGCAACTGGTGTCCCTATTTTGCGGTTTGTTGCAGGGAACAGGAGGATACAGCAAGACAGATGAACAAATGGGATCGCGATGCTGTGATCGCAGAATTGACGGAGAGGGAGGAAGAACCGGATGGGCCGAAATTGGACCCCCAGCCAGCGGGACGCCATTGAGGCGCGCGGCGGAACCCTATTGGTTTCTGCTGCTGCTGGTTCGGGGAAAACCGCTGTTTTGGTGCAGCGCGTGATGGAGCGGTTGACGGATGAGCAGCATCCCACGGATGCAGACCGCCTTTTGGTGGTTACCTTTACAAAGGCGGCAGCGGCCGAAATGCGCGACCGTATAGCTGCACAAATTTCCCGTCTGTTGGAAGAGGACCCATATAATGTTCGCCTACAGCGCCAACAGATTTTATTGGCGCGGGCACAGATCAGCACCATACACAGTTTTTGCAGCGAACTGGTGCGAGAAAACTTTTATAAGCTCGATGTATCGCCGGATTTCCGCATCTTAGACGATGCGGAAATGACGTTGCTGCGGCACGATGCGATCACTCAGGTGTTGGACGAATATTATGCGTTGGGAGACGCGCTATTCTTTCAGTTAGTGGATGCTTTTTCTGCTGGACGCGATGATGTACAGCTCGTATCGACTGTGGAAACACTCTATGAATTTGTTCGTTCGCATCCGTTTCCAGAGCGCTGGTTGCGTGAGAAAGCCGCGCTTTACCGGGAGGAACTCCCTGCCTCTCAGACGGTTTGGGGGGAAACCGCTCTGCATTATGCGCAGGATGCCATAACATATGCGGTCGCGTTGACGCAAAATGCGTTGTCTTTGATGGAACAGGAGGCGGCCATCCAGAAAGCCTATCACGATGCATATGCTTCGGATTTGGCCGGATTGCTTGCATTGCAGACGTACGTACAAGAGAAGGATTGGAACGGACTTGCTTTTGCATGCCGGAATTTTTCTTATGAGAAGCTGAAACCTTTGCGTGGCTATGGAGATGACCCGCTCAAAAATAAGTTGACCGCATCCCGCAAAGAAGTCAAAGCGACCATAGAAAAACTGACGGGGTTATTCCATGAGAGTGAAGAGGAATGTGCAGAGGACATCGCACAATTGGCTCCATTGGTAGCCAAACTGTTTGAAGTGACTCTTCGTTTTGGGGAAACGCTTGACCGGATGAAGCAGGAGCGCCGTGCAGCCGACTTTGGGGATTTGGAGCATTGGGCGCTGAAGCTTTTGGTCCGCGATACGCCGGAAGGTATGGTCCGTACTTCGGATGCCGAGGAGTTGGCTGCCCGCTTCGATGAGATCATGGTGGACGAGTACCAAGATACCAACGAAGCACAGGATATGATTTTTCGCGCAGTTTCCCGGGAGGAATCCAATCTCTTTTTTGTAGGCGATGTTAAGCAGAGCATTTACAGTTTCCGGCAAGCCATGCCGCAGATTTTTCTGCGCCGCCGGGCTGCTTACCCGCCCTATGACCGAACATTGGACGCCTATCCGGCAAGCATTGCTCTGGATCGGAATTTCCGGAGCCGGGCAGGGGTCACAGGCGCAGTCAATTTTGTTTTTCGCCAACTGATGAGCGCCCAAACAGGCGACCTTGATTATGGAGAAGGGGAAGAGTTAGTTCCCGGTGCAGCGTATCCACCTTCCTCTGGGGCGGATACAGAATTGACGGTCCTCGACCTCTCCAAAGGGGACGAAGAGGAGATGGTGCGCGCAGAGAGCCGTTATATTGCACAACGGATTCATCGGATGTTGGCGGAAGGCTTGCAGGTCACAGAGGACGGCGTTCAACGTCCGGCAGGGTATCACGATTTTTGTATCCTGCTGCGCAGTGCAAACCGCTATGCCAAAGAATACGCCAAGGAATTGCAGCGATTGGGGATTCCCGCTTGGGCGGATACCGGCGGGGGATTCTTTGCTGCTCCAGAGGTGGCCGTAGCGGTGTCGTTGTTGCGCGTCATCGACAATCCCATTCAGGATATTCCACTTTTGGCGGTACTGATGAGCCCTATCTATGGATTCACTCCGGATGATCTGGCGGATATTCGTGCGAAGGAGCGAAAAGAACCGCTCTACGTTGCCCTGGTACGGGCGTCTCAGGACGGGAATGGGCGTGCGGAGCAAGTTCTGCGGGATATTGAAGAATATCGCACGTTGGCCGCAACACTGCCTTCGGACCGTTTGATTCATCTTGTTTACGAAAAGAGCGGATATCCCGATCTGGTACAGGCGATGCCCAATGGGACGCTTCGATTGGCGAATGTACGCCTACTGATGGAATACGCAAAAAAATATGAGCGTTCTGGCTTCAATGGTCTGTCCGGTTTTGTGCGTATGCTGGATCGCTTGGAGCAGCAAGATGCAGACCTCGCCTCGGCGTCCTCTGTGAGTGGAGCCGAAGTCGTACAGATTATGAGCATTCATCGAAGCAAAGGTCTGGAATTTCCCGTGTGTATTTTGGCTGGATGTTCTCGCCGTTTCAATAAGGAGCGCGGCGATGTATTGCTGCATCCGGAATTGGGGTTGGGGGTAAAACTGAGGGACTCGGAAACCGGTGCACGGATGACCACGCTTCCGCGGGAAGCAGCTGCTTTGGAGATCGACCGCGGAGAGATGAGCGAGGAGTTGCGCGTATTGTATGTGGCAATGACACGCGCAAAAGAAAAGCTTCTTCTGTTGACTACGGTCAAGGATGCAGAAAAGACACTGGGAAAGTTGGCCTCCCGTTTGACGGAAGAACCGAGGCTACAGCCCTATGTGGTGCGCAGTGCTTCCTGCATTTCCGACTGGCTGCTCCTATGTGCGATGCGCCATCCGGACGGAGGAGCATTGCGCGAGATGGCTGCCGCTTTGCCGGGGATTACATTGCCCTGCGATACTCCATGGAAAATCGGTGTGGTTTATCCGGAAGTACAGGAAGAATCTTTGCCCATTGAGAAGGAAGGGCAAGCGCTTCCGGATATAACCCTTCAGAAAGATTTGGAACAGAAACTAAACTATGTTTATCCATACGATGGATTGCGCGGTGTGCCAACCAAGGTGGCTGCCAGCGATTTGGCGGCAGAACCGTTTTCCTTTCAATATGCTGCTACGGCACGGCCAGCCTTTTTAAGCGAGCAGGGGTTGACTCCCGCAGAGCGCGGGACAGCCTTGCATCATTTTATGCAGTTCTGCGACTTTGCGGTGGCGCGTGTTGATCCTGCACAAGAGAAGGACCGTTTGGTAAAGCAGGGATTCCTTTCTCGGGAAGAGGGGGAGGCTGTAGAGATCAGACGTGTACAAGCATTTTTTGCTTCCTCTTTGGCACAGAGAATGTTCCAAGCAGACCAGATTCTGCGGGAATACCGATTTACAGTGGAAATTACTGCGGGCGAGGTACAGCCCGGGTTGCCCCAAGCGCTCGCAAATGAAGCGGTTGTAATGCAGGGGGCAGTGGACTGTGCTTTTGAGGAGGACGGCAAATGGGTGGTCGTAGACTTTAAGACCGACCATGCCAAGGATGAAGAAGCCCTTTGGAAGCGATATGCGGCCCAGCTCGCCCTGTACCGCCGGGCACTTGTGGCTTGCACCGGCATTCCGGTCAAGGAATGCCTGCTGTACTCGTTCTTCTTAAACCGGGAGATTCGTGGAAAGGAGTTGCCTGAATATGCAATTAAAGCTTTTGAATGAGGAGTTTGCCGTCTGTAAACTTGCTCGTGCGGAACAAGTTCCGTGGGAGGCCCAATTTGTGTTTGTGGGAAAGACAGATGAAGAACTGTCGCTAGTCTGTCCAGTAGAGTCGGTCCCAATGGAGTGCCTCCAACAGGAGAGGGGATGGCGGTGTTTCCGCGTGGAAGGCCCCTTGAATTTTACACTGGTTGGCATCCTTTCAAAGATAACCGGGGTGTTGGCGGAAAGACAAATCCCGGTGTTTGCCGTATCGACATTTGATACGGATTATCTCTTGGTGCGTACCGGCCACCTCTGCCAAGCCAGGAAAGCGTTGGAATTGGCGGGATATACCTTTGTTTAACAGGATGTTTTTTCGTACGTGACCAGCATTTTCTACATTTCTACAAAAGTGGTTTGACCGTATGGATGCAGGGAATATCGGAAAAATGAAAAACGGGGAGACAGCGTGTAGCTATCTCCCCGTTGGCGCACGAGTGCGTAAGACCTATTATTTAAACTTTACGGCTGTACCGTATGCGATGACCTCAGCAGCGCCCTGCATGACAGCTGCTGAAGCATAGCGGATATTGATGACCGCGTCCGCTCCCAATTGCTCTGCTTCTTCCACCATACGTTTCGTGGCCAGTGCGCGGGCTTCATTCATCATATCCGTATAGGCTTTTAGTTCGCCGCCGATGATGGTTTTAAAACTCTGCGTGATGTCGCGTCCGATGTTCTTTGACTGGATGGTACTTCCTTTTACAAGACTAAGCATCTCCAGTTCTTTGCCCGTGATATAATCAGTATTTACTAAGATCATTTTCTTCACCGCTCCTTATTTCTTTGATTCGTTGAACCAACACATATACCGATACGCCGATCCATGCAGCGGACACGAGGATTCCGATTCCCTTCCAAAACCAAGGGATAGGCAGTAGGGCACAACCAATCAACCAGACTGCAAACCAGGCGACTAAAAGGACAGTAATCAGAATCGGTGCCAGCATCTTTTTCCACATGGCGCTCATCCCTTTCGCGCTCATAGTAGTACAGGGAACCGATAAAATAGTTTTAATAAAGAATATTACACAATTTTTATCTTCTACCCAAATGGATGAAATAATCCTTGACAAATGAAGGATGGAATGATAAAGTTAATAGGTAAAAACAAAGCGGGGCATTGCCCACACCTGTGTGGTTCCGTCCGTCATGGGTCAATACGTACACAGAAGCGGTTTGTAACTGTGGTATTGATGCGCGAGCGGAGGAATTCTGCCCGCGTTTTTTGTTGAATTGCAGATAACGTGATTTGGAGGTGCTTAACCATTAGCAACAAGGAACTACAGATTAACGAAGAAATTCGTGACAGAGAAGTGCGTGTCATCGGTTCGGATGGCAACCAGCTTGGGGTGATGCCCACTGCAAAGGCGCTGGAGATGGCGTTCGGACAAAATTTGGACCTTGTAAAAATTGCACCGCAGGCAACGCCCCCGGTATGCAAGATTATCGATTACGGAAAGTACCGGTTTGAACAGACGAAACGTGAGAAGGAAGCCAGAAAGAACCAGCGTGTCGTCGAGATCAAGGAAATCCGCCTGTCCCTCAATATCGACACCCACGACTTTGAGACGAAGGTTGGCCATGCCACCCGATTCTTGAAGGAAGGCAATAAGGTCAAGGTTTCCATCCGCTTCCGCGGCCGTGAGATGGGGCATCCCGAGCAGGGCCACGAGATTATGCGGCGGTTTGCAGAGGCGCTCAGCGAGATTGCCAATGTGGAGAAACCGTCGAAGCTGGAAGGACGCAACATGCTGATGTTCCTTGCATCCAAACCCGCTAAATAATCATTTTTAAGGAGGAGCATACCATGCCCAAGATTAAAACACACAGCGGCGCGAAAAAGCGCTTCAAGCTTTCTAAGAACGGAAAGGTCATCCGCGCCCACGCCAATAAATCTCACATTTTGAACAAGAAGACCACCAAGCGTAAGAGAGGCCTGCGTCAGACCACTGTGGCGGATAAGACGAATGTACGCCAGGTGAAGCGCCTGGTGCCTTATAAATAAGCACAGGCAACGCTTCGTTTTTCACAAAATTATAACCATTACTGGAGGTATATAAAATGGCACGTGTAAAAGGCGCGTTGATGACACGCAAAAGAAGAAAAAAGACTTTGAAGCTCGCAAAGGGCTACTTTGGTGCAAAGAGCAAGCACTTTAAAATGGCCAAACAGGCCGTTATGAAATCCGGCAACTATGCATACATCGGCCGCAAGCAGAGAAAGAGAGATTTTCGCCGCCTGTGGATCACCCGCATCTCCGCCGCCTGCCGCATGAACGATATCAGCTATTCGGTGTTCATGAACGGGCTGAAGAAGGCAAACATCGCCCTCAACCGCAAGATGCTCGCTGAAATCGCTGTGAGCGACGAGGCCGCATTCAAGGCGCTGGTCGAGAAGGCAAAAGCAGCAAGATAAAAAAGCTGGAATTGCGCCCGGAACAGAAACCGGGCGCAACTTTTCGTTATAGGTGAATTTATGCTGGATGTGATTACAAGCCGAAAAAATGAATGGGTGCGCTATGCCGCAAAGCTTGCCTCCTCCGCGGAATTTCGCCGGAGCGAGGGCCTTTTTATACTAGAGGGCGCTCGTCTGTGCGCCGATGCGGCGGACAGCGGCATAGTGATTCAAACACTGTTTTACACAGAGCAGGCGGCACAGCGTTATAAGCCTTATCTTGAGCGGATCATGCCCCTTGCGGCACACCGCTGTTTCATTGCCCCGCATGTGGCAGAGCTGTTAGCAGAGACAAAGACGACGCAGGGAATTTTTTGCGTGTGCCAAAAACGGCCGGGGACCGTAGGGCTGGAAGATCTTCCAGCAAAAGGCCATCTGTTGGCTGTGGAGAATCTGCAGGACCCGGGCAATATGGGGGCGGTATTGCGTACGGCGGAGGCCTTGGGTTTAGCCGGTGTGTTATTGGCAGGGACTTGTTGCGACGTATACAGCCCAAAGGTATTGCGTGCCAGTATGGGAGCGGTGTTTCGTCTGCCCTTTCGCTTCGTGGAAAGTTTGGCAGGTGCGGCGCCGGTTCTTCGGAACCGCGGATTCGCATTATATACTGCGGTGCCGGATCGCACAGCAAAGCCAGTAACCGAGCTTTCCTTTGAAAAGCCTGTTATCATCGCTGTGGGCAATGAGGGGAACGGACTGGATGCAGATACTGTGGCGGCCTGGGACCAAGCTGTGACGATTCCCATGCGAGGGCGTGCGGAGTCGCTCAATGCAGCGGCTTCTGCGGCGATTCTGATGTGGGAAATGATGCGAATTTGAAAGGAGAAAGGACAGGATGGCTATCGACCAGCGTGCCTATTGGGTTTGGTTGCAGCATGCCTTACAAGCGGGCAGCAGTAAGACGCGCCACATCCTGGAATCCTTTGAGAATTTGGAGGCATTTTATCGTGCGGGGTTACGGGAATGGAGCTTAATGGGAATTTTTACCCAGCGTGAATTGGCTGCGTTGCGGACCTACACGTTACAAGATGCGTTGGCGCAGATCGACCTTTGCCAGAAGTTGGGGCAGCATATTTTGACGCCAGAAGACCGGGACTATCCCTTTTTGCTCCGGCAAATCCACAACCCGCCAGCTGTTTTATATGTACAGGGAAGGCTTCCAGATTTTTTGGAATTTCCGTCCGTTTCCATTGTGGGAACACGTAAGGCGACGCTGGTAGGAAAGCGTGTTGCCCATAGTTTGGGATATGGACTGGCCAAAGGCGGCGCAATTGTTGTCAGTGGCGGCGCGTTGGGCATTGATACAGCAGCACATAAAGGCGCGCTTCTCGCAGGAGGGAAAACCGTTTGTGTCCTCGGATGCGGCATTTCCCATCCGTATTTATTGGCCAATGCCGATCTCCGCGATTCGATTGCGCAAAATGGTGCGCTGCTTTCGGAATATCCTCCTCATACGCCCGCTCTACGCAACCATTTTCCGGTGCGCAACCGCTTAATTTCTGGGCTTACTTTAGGGACAGTGGTAGTGGAAGCCACAGAAAAAAGCGGCTCACTGATTACCGCAAACGAAGCCATCCATCAAAACCGCGATGTTTTTGCCGTGCCCGGCTTGGTGGGGAGCCGTGCTTCTCAGGGGCCGAACAACCTTTTGCGCGAAGGAATGCGGGCAGTCAGCTGTGCGAATGATATTTTGCAGGAATATCTTTTCCGATTTCCAGGAAAAATCCACTTGGAGGAATCGACGGAAAGTGTTATGCTGATAGAGACCGCTCAAAAAGAACAGAAGACGGTGCAAGGGAATACGGAAGACAGAGAAGAACCCGCCGGGCTTTCCCCTTATGCAGCGGCGTTGTTTCGTGTGCTCACCTGTGAGCCGCGTCCTTTTTTGGAGTTATGCCAGGAAGCTGACATCCCCACAGTTTGTGCGCTGCCAGCTGTCACAGAATTAGAGCTTGCGGGGATCATTCAAGGGTATTCCGGAAGGCGATATTCCTTAAAAGAATCTTAGGCTTTATGAAAGCCTGCCCAATGGGTGTTTATGGAAAGGGCAGGTTTTCACAAAGTCTAAAAGACTTTGCATTTTTTAGAGATCAACATTGTTTTATGTGACATAGATATATAGGAAGGTTGTTGTGCGGGGAAATGGAGCGCCCGCAATGGTATGGCCTGAGCGCTATACGACATGAAAGAGGTGTATGGATAGATGTCGAAATTGGTGATTGTGGAATCGCCGGCAAAAGCGAAGACGATTAAGAAATATTTAGGTCCCGGGTATGATGTGATAGCGTCTATGGGACATGTGCGCGATTTACCGGAAAACCGGTTGAGCGTTGATATTAAAAAAGATTTTAAACCGAAGTATGAAGTGATTAAGGGCAAGGAAAAGCTGGTAGACGAATTAAAGGAAAAAGCGGAGAAAAGCGACTACGTGTTTCTGGCGACTGACCCGGACCGTGAGGGGGAGGCAATTTCTTGGCATTTGGCCTATCTGCTCGATTTAAAGACAGAGGACGAAAACCGTGTGACATTCAATGAGATTACAAAGACGGGTGTCACCAATGGGATGGAGCATCCCCGCAGCATCGATATGGATTTGGTCAATGCACAACAGGCGCGGCGCATTTTGGACCGGCTTGTAGGCTATAAACTCAGCCCATTTCTTTCCCAAAAGATTCGACGGGGCCTCTCTGGGGGGCGCGTACAGTCCGTGGCGGTCCGGCTGGTAGTGGACCGCGAGGAGGAGATCCGTAAATTTGTTCCAAAAGAGTATTGGACCATTGATGCGAAGATGATTCCCAAAGGTTCCCGTAAGGCTTTCCCTGCGACATTCTACGGCGATGAAAATGGAAAGATCGAGATTGAAAATAAAGAGCAGGCGGACCGTATTCTCGCAGAACTGGAAGGAGCGGACTATAAAATTTCCAAACTCAAAAAGGGAACGCGCCGCAAATCTCCGGCGCCGCCGTTTATCACCTCTACGTTGCAGCAAGAGGCTTCCCGCCGCCTGGGTTTTCAGGCCCGCCGCACCATGAAGGCTGCGCAGGAACTCTACGAAGGTGTAGAAATCGAAGGAATGGGAGCGGTCGGTTTGATTACCTATATGAGAACCGACTCTCTGCGTTTGTCGGAGGATGCGCTCAAGGATGCTGCCGACTATATTTTGGAGCGATGGGGGAAGAAGTATCTGCCGGATACGCCGCGCCATTTTAAAACAAAAAAGAATGCGCAGGATGGGCATGAAGCCATTCGTCCGACAATGCCGAGTCTTTCTCCGGATCAGGTAAAGGAAAGTTTGAGTTCCGATCAATATAAGCTCTATAAACTGATCTGGGAGCGTTTCATTGCGTGCCAGATGGCCAACTGTTTGCAGAGTACGACCCAGGCAGAGATTTCTGCGAAAAACTATATCTTCAAGGCGTCTGGATATACCGTCACATTTGATGGCTTTACAGTCCTTTATGAAGAGAAAAAGGACGAAGACTCTGAGGACAGCGGCGCTTTGCCGCCTCTGGAAAAGGATATGCCTTTGCGTTGTAAGGAAATCGCTGGAAACCAGCATTTTACCCAACCGCCGGCCCGGTATACAGAGGCGTCGCTGATTAAGGCACTGGAGGAAAATGGCATTGGCCGCCCATCCACCTATGCGACGACGATCTCGACGATCACAGGGCGGGAATATGTGATTCGGGATGGAAAGGCGCTCAAACCCACCGAATTGGGCGAGGTCATTACCAAGCTGATGAAAGAGCGTTTTCCGAAAATCGTGAATGTCAAATTTACCGCCCAGGTGGAAGAAGAACTGGATGAAGTTCAAAGCGGAAAAATCAATTGGGTTGAGACCCTGCATGATTTTTATGGGGACTTTGAAAAGACGTTAAAAAAAGCCAAGGAAGAGATGCAGGGTGTCAAGATCCAGTTGAAAGAGGATGAAACCGATATTATTTGCGAGAAGTGCGGCCGTAAAATGGTGGTCAAGATGGGGCGTTACGGAAAATTTATCGCCTGTCCAGGATACCCGGAATGCAAAAATGTCAAGAAGTTGGTGCAGGAGACAGGAGCGGAATGCCCAAAATGTGGCGGTAAGGTGATTGTGAAGAAATCCAAAAAGGGCCGTATCTTCTATGGATGTGCAGAATATCCCAATTGTGATTTTATCTCTTGGGATGAACCGAGTATGGAAAAATGCCCCCGTTGTGGAAAAACGCTGTTAAAGAAAAAAGGCAAGCATCCCAAGTATTACTGTATTACTCCCGACTGTGGCTATGAGCGGGTGGAACATCCGGATGAGGAAAATAAAGACGAGGCTTAAAGGAGACATCGATGAAAATACGAGTGATCGGCGCTGGGCTGGCTGGTTGTGAAGCTGCGTGGCAGGTAGCCCGTGCAGGAGTGGAAGTGGAACTCTGGGAGATGAAGCCGCAAAAGTACTCCCCAGCGCACCACAGTCCTGGCTTCGCGGAATTGATCTGCTCGAATTCGTTGAAGGCAGAACGTGTGGACAGTGCAGCTGGCCTTCTCAAAGAGGAGATGCGGCGTCTGGATTCCCTTTTGATGCAATGCGCAGATCTCTGCCGTGTGCCGGCAGGCGGAGCGCTTGCCGTTGACCGGCATGCGTTTTCTGCGGCAGTGACCAAAGCGATACGGGGGAATCCGCTGATACAAATTTGTAATGAAGAGGTCACCGAGCTACCAACCGATGGCATTCATGTGGTCGCCACAGGGCCGTTGACGTCCGACGCGTTGGCGGGGCAAATCGCCGCCCTCTGTGGAGGATGTCTGAGTTTTTTTGATGCGGCAGCCCCTATCGTCACTGCCGAAAGCTTGGGCCTGGATCGGATTTTTGCCGCCTCACGCTATGGTAAGGGGGAGGACGATGCCTATTTAAATTGTCCGATGAATAAAGAGGAATACGAGCGTTTCTACGAGGCGTTGGTTCATGCGGAGCGGGCGCCAATCCATGACTTTGATGTGGCAGACCCAAAGGTTTACGAAGGATGTATGCCCATTGAAGTGATGGCACAGCGCGGACCGGATACCATTCGTTTTGGCCCGCTCAAGCCGGTCGGACTTCGCGATCCGGCCACAGGACACAGGCCTTGGGCGGTGGTGCAACTGCGGCGCGAGGATCGAGAGGGGACTCTTTACAATTTGGTCGGTTTTCAAACGAACCTCAAATTTGGCGAACAAAAACGGGTGTTTGGCCTGATTCCTGGCTTGGAACAGGCTGAATTTGTGCGCTATGGCGTGATGCACCGCAACACGTTTCTCAATTCCCCAATGGTATTGAACAGCGATTTTAGCCTGCGGTCCCACCCGAATCTATTCTTTGCGGGACAGATCACCGGTGTGGAAGGCTATATGGAGTCCGCTGCAAGCGGAATAATGGCTGGACGAAATGCGGTGCGTAGGCTACAGGGAAAGCATACGATCACGCTTCCACCTGAAACGATGATCGGTGCGTTGAGCCGTTATGTACAAGATGGAGGGGACAGCGACTTTCAACCCATGGGGGCTAACTTTGGCGTGATTCCCCCGATCGTTCCACATATTCGGGACAAGCGTTCCCGTTATGCCGCATTCTCAGAGCGTTCGTTACAAAGCTTAGATGCGTTTCTAAAACATATATAGAAAATTAGTAAAACAAAGTAATAGCCGCGACTGCGGCAGGAGGTAATCGCAATGAAGATTATAGTGGATGCTTTCGGCGGCGACAATGCGCCCTTGGAAATTTTGAAGGGTTGTGCGGAAGCTGTAAACGAGCTGGATATCGACATCCTGCTCACTGGTAGCGAAGCGGAGATCCGCCGTGTGGCGAACGAGAACAACATTTCGCTGAACCGCATGGAGATTGCAGATACCCCAGATGTGATTACCATGGAGGATCATGCGGGCGACATTCTGAAGGAAAAATCCAATAGTTCCATGGCTTTGGGATTGAAGCTTCTTGCAGAGGGCAAGGGCGACGGTTTTCTCTCGGGCGGCAACTCAGGAGCCCTTGTGGTCGGTACAACCATGATTGTCAAGCGTATTAAGAACATCAAGCGAGTGGCTTTTGCGCCAGTTTTGCCGAAGGAAAAGGGATTTTTCATGTTGATTGACAGCGGGGCCAATGTCGATTGTAAGCCGGAGATGTTGCGTCAATTCGGTGTGATGGGTTCAATTTACATGAACAAGGTAATGAACGTCTCCAATCCGCGTGTGGGCTTGGCTAATATCGGTACGGAGGAACATAAGGGCGGCGATTTGCAGCATGAGGCCTATGCGTTGTTGAAGAGTTCCGGGTTGAACTTTGTTGGAAATATTGAAGCGCGCGAGGTACCGCGCGATGCCGCCGATGTGGTTGTGACGGATGGTTTTACCGGCAACATGCTGCTCAAGATGTATGAGGGTGTGACCACGGTCATGATGCAGTTGTTCAAGGGAATTTTCTTCAAGAATTGGAAAAATAAGCTGGCGGCCTCCGTGCTTTTAGGGGATATTAAAGATCTCAAAAAGACGATGGACTATAACGAATACGGCGGGGCGCCGATCATGGGAGCAGCAAAGCCGGTGTTCAAGACCCACGGAAGTGCTAAGGCAAAGACCGTGAAAAATGCACTTCGTTTGACAAAGTCCTATATCGCTGGAAATGTTGTGGATGAAATCGCCGCTGCCGTGGCAGCCTATAAGGAGAGCCAGACGAAGGAGAATCAGGCGGACTAATTGGCAGGAGGCCGAGAGATGGACTATAGAGCATTTGAAGAAAAGTTAGGGCATCATTTTCACAATAAGAAGTATCTAGTCACAGCGTTGACCCACTCCTCCTATGCGAATGAAGCAAAAGGGAAAGAAGAAAGCAATGAGCGCTTGGAATTTTTAGGAGATTCTGTTTTAGGGTTTGTTGTGGCGGATTATTTGTTTAAAAACTACACGGAATTTCCAGAGGGCGATCTCACCAAAAACCGCGCTGCTTTGGTATGTGAAAAGGCATGCTGTGGATTTGCAAAACAGATTGATCTTGGAAATTACCTGCGGTTGAGCCATGGAGAACAGAATTCTGGCGGACGCACCCGTTCCTCCATTTTAGCGGATGCTTTCGAAGCCGTAATTGCAGCGATTTATCTGGATGCGGGGATGGAGGAAGCTCGCAGCTTTATCCTGCGCTTTGTGTTGCCCATGCTCAAAACCCAGAAGCCCAAAGCTTTTAAGGATTATAAAACCGCATTGCAGGAGATCATCCAACAGAATCCGGAAGAGCATCTGGAATATGTGCTCACAGGGGAAAGCGGTCCCGACCACGACAAGCATTTCACTGTAGAGGTACACCTCAACAGCAATGTGATTGGCAAAGGCGGCGGACGTAGTAAAAAAGAAGCGGAGCAGCAGGCTGCCCGCGAGGCATTGGAGCTGATGGGCTATTGAGACATGCCAATGTGGCGATTTTTGTACCGCACAACGGCTGCCCGCACCAGTGCAGCTTTTGTAACCAGCGGAGCATCACTGGCCAGCGGGAACAACCAACACCGGATGATGTGCGTAGAGTGGTCCAAAAAGCCAGGGAATGCCTGAACGGCGAAGAGCAGGCGGAAATTGCCTTCTTTGGGGGAAGTTTTACGGCAATCGACCGGGGATACATGGTTGCCCTTTTAGAAGCAGCCGTACCGTTTGTGCGGGAGGGGCCCTTTATGGGGATTCGGATTTCAACCCGTCCGGATGCGATTGACCGTCAAATTCTCGCCCTGTTGAGGACATACGGCGTGACCTCGATCGAACTCGGTGCACAAAGTATGGACGATTGTGTGCTTGCCTGTAACGGAAGGGGGCATACAGCCGTACAAGTGGAGGAAGCCGCCGCATGTATCCGTTCGGAAGGATTTTCTCTGGGGCTACAGATGATGACCGGTCTTTATGGCGACACGCCTGCAGGAGCAAAACAGACAGCACACAGGCTTGCGGCCTTAGAGCCCGATACGATGCGAATCTATCCGACAATTGTGATGCGCGGTACGGACTTGGAAAGGAAATATCGCGCGGGTGACTATTTGCCCATGCCGTTAGAAGATGCAGTGGACCTTTGTGCGGAACTGTTGGAGGGGTTTGAGCGCCAGGGAATTCGTGTGATTCGTTTGGGATTGCACAGTACGCCCGAACTTGAGAGAGATCGTGTAGCTGGTCCGTGGCATCCAGCCTTTCGGGAACTCTGTGAAAGCAGGCGCATCTTCAATGGCCTTTTAAGAGCGTTGGAAGAAAATCGTATTTACAATGCAACTATTAAAATCAAAGTAAATCCAAAATGGCGATCAAAAGTTGTCGGCCAAAAACGCGCAAATGTAATGGAGTTGTTTAAAAGAGGGTATACCGCTTATGTGGTGGAGGACCCCACCGTGTTGGAAAATCAATTGGTTATTGCCTCTTCGAAGAAGGATGTGACAGTTTGCTTTTAAAATCGTTGGAAATACAAGGATTTAAGACGTTTCCGGATAAAACGACCCTTCGGTTCGACCGCGGTATCACGGCGGTGGTGGGGCCGAATGGAAGCGGCAAAAGCAATATCAGCGATGCGGTAAGATGGGTGCTGGGAGAGCAATCCACCCGTACTCTGCGTTGTACCCGGATGGAAGACGTGATCTTCAACGGGACGCCAGCGAGAAAGCCCCAGGGGTTTGCCGAAGTGACGCTCACCATTGACAACGCCGACCGGCGTTTGGACTTTGACAGCGATACAGTAGCGGTGACGCGCCGGTATTACCGCTCCGGCGATAGCGAATATCTCATCAATAAAGTGGCTGTTCGTCTGCGCGATATCAATGAACTGTTCATGGATACCGGTTTGGGCCGTGATGGATATTCGATAATTGGGCAAGGGAAGATCGATAGCATCGTCGGCGCACGCAGTGAAGATCGGCGTGAAATCTTTGAAGAAGCAGCGGGTATTTCCCGCTTTCGCTATCGAAAAGAAGAATCCGAACGCCGTCTGAATCAGGCGGAGGAAAATCTGTTGCGCCTGCGGGACATTCTCGCCGAACTGGAAGACCGTGTTGGGCCTTTGAAGGAGCAAGCTGAAAAGGCGCAGCGTTATTTGGAATTTGCCTCTGAAAAACGTACACTCGAAATTGGCCTGTGGCTCAATACACTGGAACGTTCCGGACATGTCCTTCGGGAACACGACGACCGGATTGTGATTGCCAAAAGCCACTATGACGAATTGGAGACACAGCTGGCAGCGATTGAGCAGCAAATCGAGGAAAATTTTACGCAGGCAAATGCCTGTACTGCGCGCGTGGACGAGGCCCGTCAAGAGGCTGCACACTTGGAAGAAGCAGCTGTTGCCAAAGATGGGGAGGCTTCCGTCCTTGCAAACGACATTTTACATAACCGCGAGAATATTGCCCGCATAGAACGAGAGATTGCGCAGTCCGACCAGTCTGGCAAGGACATGGAGGAGGAGATCGCGCGAAAAAATGCGGAAATTGCGGAAAAGACTGCGTTTATTGAGGCAAAAGAGGCGGAGAGCGCTGCCTGTACGAAGCGGTTGGAAGAGATCCGCAAAGGAATGGGAGAGACGGCGGCAAAAATCGACGACTATTCCCGACAGATTCGTGCATTGTCCGCAGAATCGACACAACAAAAGTTGGCTTCCATGACAGCTGCGTCGACCATTGCGGAGATTCAGCTGCGGATGCAAACCGTCGACCAAACGCTTGCGGAAAAGCACGAACGTGCAGAGGCGTTAGAGCAAAGTGATGCGGATTTTACAAAGATGCTGGCGGATAGCCAGGAGCGCATACAAGCGCTCTCCAATGCGGTAAAAGGTTATGAACTGCGGCTCAATTCCCGCCGGCAACGCGCTGAAACGGCCAAACAGCAGAGTGAAAAGCTCAATTTAGATGCCAATGAATGTGCGCGCCGTGCACGCCTGTTGGAGGATTTGGAGCGCAATTTGGAAGGTTTTTCCCAGAGCGTCAAACTTGTGATGAAAGAGGCAAAGCATGGGACGCTTCCGGGAATTCATGGGCCGGTTTCCCGCCTAATTAAAGTGCCACGTGAATATGCGGTGGCAATTGAAACCGCTTTGGGCCCGGCCATGCAAAATGTCGTGGTGGGCAGCGAGCAGGATGCAAAGCGCGCCATCGGCTTTTTGAAACAGAGAGACGGCGGACGTGCGACCTTTCTGCCGCTATCCAATATCCATGGGAATGTGCTCAACGAACCGGGGGTGGAGGATTGTCCAGGCGTAGTTGGAATTGCAGGAAAGCTTTGTACCTGTGACGAGCAATACAATGGGATTTTGCATTCCCTCCTGGGGAGGATTGTAGTGGCTGAAGATTTGGATGCTGCCACTGCGGTTGCCCGGCGCTATCGTTACCGTTTCCGCATCGTTACCTTGGATGGCCAGGTAGTCAATACAGGCGGTTCCTTGACAGGCGGTTCTTTGGCCCGAAATTCCGGTCTGTTGAGCCGCGCTTCGGACATTGAACGGATTCGTGCGCAAGCAGATCAGCTCCGTGAAAAAGCGGAGGAGGCCGCTGCTGCTTTGCGCTCTGCCAATGAGGAGGCCAGCGCAGCGGAGGCGGCTCTTGCCGGTGCGCGTGGGGAGTTGGCAACGGCACAGGAAGAGCGCATTCGCATAGAAGCAGAGCATGACCGTGCAAAGGCGGACCGGCAAACGATTGCGGCAGACCTTGCATCCTTAGCGCAGGAAAAAGCGGTTGCTTCAGAACGTCTGGAGGAACAGCGCGCTGTGCAAAAGCAGGCAGAGCAAAAGTTGGAAGAAATGACGATCGAGATTTCCGTGTTACAGGGAAAGATGAACGAGGTCAGTTCCAGCCGCAGTGAACAAAACCAAATCTGTGATGCTCTGTCCGTTGACGTGCAGGAGTTGCGCATTGAAAGCCTTTCTGCGCAAAAGGACATTGAATCCCTGCGTGCTGCAATTGCAGACATCGAGCGCAGAAAGGAAGACCGTGTGGGTCACGTGGAGGCATTGCGCCAAGAAATGCAGCGGGTTTATGCTTCTATTGCCAGCTTGCAAGAGCGTATCGAGGACTTGAAACAAGAGGCGGCCTCTCTCCGGGAACAGGCAAAGGCCTCCATCGCTCGAATCGAAGAGCTCAATGCGCAAAGAATGGCCTTTGAAAAAACGTCCGCGGAGTTGCGCGCCAAAGAGCGTGAACAGTCTGGCGCGCGGGAGAATGTTGGCCATGAATTGGCCCGTTTAGAGGAACGAAAGGCAAGCCTGCAAAAGGAATACGATGAAATTATTAGCCGCTTGTGGGAAGAATACGAATTGACCCGGCGGGAGGCAGAAGAAATCGCTGGACCCATTGATGATGAGGGGCAAGCGCAAAAGCGTTTGAATGAATTAAAGGGGAAGATCAAGTCTCTGGGAACCGTCAATGTAGCGGCTGTGGAAGAGTACAAAGAGGTTAGCGAACGATATGCATTCCTGAATTCGCAAGTAGAGGATGTTGAGCAAAGCCGTGACGAGTTGAAGCGTTTAATCGGGGATCTTACCCGTCAGATGCGGGATCTCTTTATAGAACGGTTTCAACAGATCAACACGAACTTTTTGCAGACCTTCAAGGAATTATTCGGAGGTGGAACGGCGGGCCTCTCCCTGACCGATCCGGAGGATATTCTCCGGTCCGGCATAGAGATTTCGGTTCAGCCTCCCGGAAAAATTGTCACCCATTTGGAACTCTTATCCGGCGGGGAAAAAGCGTTGGTGGCGATTGCGCTCTATTTTGCGATTATGAAGGTGAGTCCTCCTCCGTTTTGTATGCTGGATGAGATTGAGGCTGCATTGGACGATGTCAATGTCGACCGTTTTGCGGCCTATCTACGGCGTATGACGGACAATACGCAGTTTATTGTCATCACACACCGCCGCGGAAGTATGGAAGAAGCGGATGTTTTGTATGGCGTTACCATGCAGGATGAGGGTGTGTCGAAGCTCTTGGAGTTGCGTGCGAGTGAAATTGAACAAAAACTGGGGATGGATGCTGCAAAGTAAGCAGTTGACGTCCTTTGAATTTTTCAGATAGGCAGGTGTAATCATCATGGGTTTGTTTTCAAAAATTAAAGAAGGCTTAAAAAAGACCAGGGAAAGCTTTAGCGCATCTTTGGATACGATGCTTGGCTCTTATACAGAAATCGATGAATCTCTCTTTGAACAGCTGGAAGAGTTGCTTGTCATGGCCGACACGGGCGTTCCAACAGCGGAACGTATCTGTGATGAGGTCAAGAAGCGCGTCAAGGAACAGAGGATTACCGATCCAACGCAAATTTTTGAGATGCTGCGGACGACGGTGGCAGAGATGATTGCCGGAGATGAGGAGCTGCATGTCCACACAAAACCTTCGGTGATTTTGGTAATTGGCGTAAACGGCGTGGGAAAAACCACCACAATTGGAAAGATTGCTTCTCGCCTGCGCCAAGAACGAAAACACGTTCTCTTGGCAGCTGCGGACACCTTCCGTGCAGCGGCAATTGAGCAATTGGAGGTCTGGGCAGATCGCAGTGGCAGCGACATTGTGAAGCATCCGGAGGGTTCGGACCCGGCGTCCGTGGTGTATGATGCAATTGCAGCGGCCAAGGCCCGTGGTACGGATGTGGTGATTTGTGATACAGCAGGGCGTCTGCACAATAAGAAAAATTTGATGGATGAATTGGCAAAAATCAACCGCATTATCGACCGTGAGTTGCCTGATGCGGACAAGGAAGTTTTATTGGTTTTGGATGCAACAACCGGCCAGAATGCCGTCAACCAGGCGCGAGAATTCCAAAACGTCGCCAACCTCACCGGGATTGTGCTCACCAAGCTGGACGGTACCGCGCGCGGCGGTGTTGTATTGGCCATTCGTGAGGAGCTCAAGTTGCCGGTGAAGTTTATCGGTGTGGGCGAACAGGTGGATGATTTGCAGCCATTTGATGCAAGAGCGTTTTCAGAAGCTTTGTTTACACGATAAGGAGGGGCGGCTTGTGAAATATGTAATGGCGACGCACAATCCCAACAAATTGTTGGAGTTGCAGCGAATTTTGGAACCCCTGCATATTGAGGTAACAACAGCCGATTTGCAGGATGTGGAGGAAACCGGCGAGACTTTTGCAGAAAATGCATTTTTGAAGGCAAAGGCAGCCTGTGACCAGACCGGCCTTCCAGCCGTGGCGGATGATTCCGGGCTAGAGGTAGACGCCCTGCATGGAGCGCCGGGAGTGTACTCCGCACGCTATGCCGGACCGGATGCTACGGATGCACAGCGAATGGAGAAGTTGCTGGGGGAGTTGGAAGGGATTCCTGCCGGACAGCGAACAGCGCGATTTGTCAGTGCTATCTGTGTGGTTTATCCGGATGGAAAACGGATCGATGTAGAGGGAACCTGCGAGGGGAGCGTGGCTTTTGCGCCGCGCGGTACGGACGGTTTTGGCTATGATCCGATTTTCCTTGTGGGAGAGAAAACATATGCGGAGTTGACACCAGCGGAAAAGGATGCGGTCAGTCACCGTGGAAAGGCGCTGCGGGAACTAGCTGTACGATTGGAGACGCACCATGGCATTTGAATATTCTATCCTCAAGGCCACACAGGAAGACCTGGAACATGTGGCAGAACTATACGATGCGATTTGCAATTATTTGGAATCGACATACAACTATCCCGGCTGGAAACGTGGAGAATATCCTGCGCGGTGGACGGCGGAAGAAGGCCTAAAAAATGGTGAGCTTTATATCTGCACCGATGGGGAAGCCGTTTTAGGAACCTGTATTCTCAATGGTGTACAGCCCGATGGGTATCAGGACATTTGTTGGCAAGAAGGGATTGCGCCCAATGAAGTATTGGTGGTGCACACCTTGGCCGTACATCCGGCTCATTTGCGCAAGGGAGTCTCCGGGCAGCTGCTGCGATTTGCGGAACAGTATGCGCGTGAGCATGGAAAACACAGCATCCGGTTGGACGTATATGAGCGGAATATCCCCGGCGTACAGTTATATGAACAGAACGGATATAGGGTAGCGGGAAAAACAGATTTACATCAGGGGAACAATGGCCCGCAGATTTCCCGTTGTTACGAAAAGATTGTATAAAAGGAAAAAGGAGAACCCGATATGTTGACCAGTAAACAGCGCGCTTATCTCCGCTCGTTGGCAGTGGACATCGATACGATTGTAATGGTAGGTAAGTCAGGGATGAGCCCGGAACTGACTAAGCAGGCGGATGATGCCCTGACAGCAAGAGAACTCATCAAAGGGAAAGTACTTGAAACGGCTCCTGTGTCTTCGCGCGAAGCAGCAGAAGAGATTGCCGCAGAGGTACACGCCGACGTGGTACAGGTGATTGGCTCAAAGTTTGTTTTGTACCGTAAAAATGAAAAGGAACCGAAAATCACTCTTCCCAAACCGGCAAAAAAGTAATAAAATAGTGAGGAATAGAGCAGCATGAACCGGATTGCGATATTTGGCGGTACCTTTAACCCTATTCACAACGGCCACCTGCATATTGCACAGCAATTTGAAAAGCAATTGCATGTGCAGCGGCTGCTGTTTATTCCGACCTTTGTGCCTCCGCATAAGCAGATATCCGATTTAGCGCCGGCTGAGGATCGACTGGAAATGTGCCGTTTGGCCTGTTTAGGGACATCCTATGAGGTGAGCGACTTAGAAATCCGTCGTGGTGGGCCGAGCTATACAGCGGATACGCTCGCGGAGTTAAAACAGAATAACCCTGGGACAGAGCTCTATTTTATCACAGGGGAGGATATGTTTCTCACATTGGAGCAATGGTATCAGCCGGAGTTGATCTATTCATTGGCGACTATCTGTGCGGCGCCGCGCAGTACGGATGGAGTGGATAAGCTTCATGCATATGCAAAGCGGCTTGCTGCGCATGGAGCGAGGGTGATTTTGCAGAATATCGATTATTTGCCGGTTTCCTCGACGATGGTCCGCGATGCGGTGCGTCAGGGGCGATCGATTGATGCGCTGGTCCCACCGAGGGTAGCACATTATATCCAGGAAAACGGCCTGTACCAGCGAAACTGAATCGAAAAGGAAGCGGTAAAATGAGCCATAAGGATTATAAAGCGGTCATCAAACCGTTTTTAAGTGAAAAGCGTTATCGCCATTCTTTGGCAGTTGCAGAAGAAGCGGTACACTTGGCAAAAAAATATGGGGCGGATGAGGAGAAAGCCTATACAGCGGGAATTCTGCACGACATCATGAAAGATATGGACCCAGAAGAACAGCTCAAGCGTATGACACGGTACGACATCATACTGACCGAGGTCGAGCGCAGCGGCCAGAAGCTTTGGCATGCCATGCTGGGAGCAGCCTATGTGGAGAATGAGCTGCACATCGACGACCCGGAGATTTTAAACGCCATTCGGTATCATACCACTGGCCGCGCCCATATGACGTTGTTAGAAAAGGTACTGTTTGTGGCTGATTTTACCTCTTCTGACCGGGACTATCCCGGCGTGGAGGACATTCGCAAAGCGGCCCGAAAGAGTTTGCTGGAGGCCATGCTGTCCGGCATGACTTATACCATCCAGGACTTGACGGAACGCCGTTTAGCAATTCATCCGGATACCATCGCTGCTTACAACGAGGCAGTGCTGGAAGCCCGGGCTATTTAACGCCGATTAAAGGGGAGAAGGATATGACATCATTGGAATTGGCCAAGGCGGCCGTTCAGATACTGGACAAGAAAAAGGGAATGGATCTCAAGCTGATTGGAATTCGGGATATTTCGGTTTTGGCAGACTACTTCGTGATTGCCACTGGTACAAGTAGCACCCACGTAAAGGCGCTGGCAGATGAAGTGGAATTTCAGTTGAAAGAGCAATATGGGGTTTCGACCGAGCACACAGAGGGCTATCGTTCCAATTCCTGGATTCTGTTGGATTACGGCAATGTGATCGTCCATGTCTTTACAGAGGAATCCCGTGCGTTCTACGATTTGGATCGTTTGTGGCAGGACGGCGAAATCGTAGATATTCAGGAGATCCTGAAGGCAAATGAAGAATAAATTTTGGGAGCGAAACAGATCATGAACAAATACGACCATAAGCCAATTGAGAAGAAGTGGCAGGACAAATGGGAAGAGGCGGGAGTTTTCCACGCTTCCAATACGGATACACATAAACCCAAGTATTATGCGTTGATCGAATTCCCATATCCGTCCGGGCAAGGACTTCATGTGGGACATCCGCGTTCTTATACCGCGTTGGATATTGTGTCGCGCAAGCGTCGCTTGCAGGGCTACAATGTTCTGTATCCGATCGGCTGGGATGCGTTTGGCCTGCCGACGGAGAATTATGCGATTAAGAATCACGTTCATCCGGCTATTGTAACGGAAAAGAACATTGCGCGGTTTAAGCAGCAGCTTCAGTCGCTCGGAATTTCGTTTGACTGGTCCCGCGAGATCAATACGACGGACCCGGATTATTACAAGTGGACACAGTGGATTTTTCTCCAGCTTTTCAAGCATGGATTGGCCTATAAAAAGGAAATGTCCGTCAACTGGTGTACCTCCTGCAAATGTGTATTGGCCAACGAAGAGGTGGTTGAGGGCGTCTGCGAGCGCTGTGGCAGCGAAGTGGTGCACAAGGTAAAATCCCAGTGGATGTTGAAAATCACAGAGTATGCACAGCGTTTGATCGACGACCTGGAACTCGTCGACTATCCGGAGCGCGTCAAGGCACAGCAGCGCAATTGGATTGGGCGCTCTACAGGCGCAGAGGTGGACTTTTCCACCACGGCTGGTGATAGACTGACCATCTACACGACACGCCCGGATACGCTTTACGGGGCAACTTATATGGTGATTTCTCCGGAACATCCGCTGATTGAGAAATGGGCGGACCGGATTCAAAATATGGAAGAGGTCCGCGCTTATCAGGCGGAGGCTGCTAAAAAGTCTGACTTTGAGCGAACCGAGGTCGCCAAGGAGAAGACGGGCGTACGTCTGGATGGCGTCATGGCGATCAATCCGGTCAATGAAAAGGAGATCCCGATCTTTATCTCCGATTATGTACTTGTCTCTTACGGCACGGGCGCGATTATGGCCGTACCGGGACACGATACCCGCGACTGGGATTTTGCCAAGAAATTTGGCCTGCCGATCATCGAGGTGGTCAAGGGCGGCGACGTGGAAAAGGAAGCCTTCACAGACTGCGCCACCGGTATCATGGTCAATTCTGGCATTCTGGATGGCCTGACCGTCGAAGAGGCCAAGAAAAAGATCATTGCTTTTTTGGAGGAAAAGGGTATTGGCCATGCAAAGGTCAACTTCAAGCTGCGCGACTGGGTATTCTCCCGCCAGCGCTATTGGGGCGAGCCCATCCCGATTGTATATTGCGAGAAGTGCGGCTATGTACCACTGCCGGAGAGCGAGCTTCCTCTGCGCCTGCCGGACGTAAAATCCTATGAGCCGACGGACAACGGCGAATCCCCGCTGGCCCATATGACGGACTGGGTGAACACAACCTGCCCGCATTGCGGCGGCCCGGCCAAACGCGAGACGGACACAATGCCGCAGTGGGCGGGGTCTTCCTGGTATTTCTTACGGTATATGGACCCGCATAACGACCAGGCATTGGCCAGCCCGGAGGCACTCCGGTACTGGTCCCCGGTTGACTGGTACAACGGCGGAATGGAACATACGACTTTGCACCTGCTGTACAGCCGTTTCTGGCACAAGTTCCTCTACGACATCAAGGTAGTCCCGACGCCGGAACCGTATGCCAAGCGCACCAGCCACGGGATGATTCTCGGGGAAAACGGAGAGAAAATGAGTAAGAGCCGTGGCAATGTAGTCAATCCGGACGATATTGTAAATGAATATGGCGCGGATACGATGCGTCTCTATGAGATGTTTATCGGTGACTTTGAAAAAGCAGCTCCGTGGAGTACGTCCAGTATCAAAGGATGCCGCCGCTTTATCGAGCGCTATTGGAACTTGCAGGGCGTTGTCTGTGATGGAGAGGGAATTCGGGTGAAGATGGAAACGCCTTTCCATCGTACGATCAAGAAAGTCAGCGAGGACATTGAAAACCTGAAGTTTAACACCGCAATTGCGGCGTTGATGAGTTTGCTCAACGACATTGCGGCAGAGGGTTCCATCACCCGCGAGGAGCTGCGTATCTTTACGTTGTTATTGAATCCTTTCGCACCGCATGTAACCGAAGAAGTCTGGAATGCCATGAATTTTGGCGGTATGGTTTGCGAGCAGGAATGGCCAGCCTATGACGAAGCGAAATGTACGGAGGATACGGTCGAGATTGCAGTGCAGATCAATGGCAAGGTGCGTGCGCGTTTGCGTATTGCCGCGGATTTGGCAAAATACGATGTGTTTGCAGCGGTCAAGGCAGACGAGAAGGTGGCGGCTGAGATTGCCGGGAAAAATATCGTCAAGGAAATCTATGTGCCGGGCAAGCTGGTCAACATTGTAGCGAAGGGCTAATTGGACGATTTAGAATAATTGCGACTCTGTGTGGAGCATTCCATACAGAGTCGTTTTGTATTGTGGAACCGTATAAAGGAACTTGACAAAAGAATAAAATAGCTGAAAACCAGGTGTCAACTTACGTTAAAAACGCCGCTATTGGAGACGATAGGCGGCGTTTTTGCGTACAAGCGAGATACAGACTCGCGTCGGCTCATTTCGTGCGCTTCTGAATATTTTTGCCCGGAAGGAATGGGCTAGCGCAGGTTTTCAAAACCGTGAGCATATAACGCTTGTCCAGTTTACTGGTTAGCGAAAGGACAAAAAACCGTACGAGAAAGACGTTGACAAATATATAAGACAGATGTATTATATAATTAATAATACATCTGTCTTATTGGAGGTGAAAATTTTGGAGACAAGGGTTGATAAAATCTCAGATACGGAGGCGGAAATTATGAAAGTGGTTTGGAACAAGGGGGGACCTACCACATACGCTGAAATCCGCTCTGCGTTGAGCGTGAAGTTTGATATAGGAAATCAGAGTATCCAGACATTACTAAAACGTCTGGTTCAGAAAAAAGTTTTGAAGCAGGAAAAGCGTGAGGTATATTACTATTCTACACTTGTTTCAGAAGCCGATTATGTAAAATCTAAGACTATGGCACTGCTCGAAAAAGTCTTTGATGGCGACGCAAAGGGCTTGTTATCTGCCCTCGTTAGTTATAAGGAAGTTACCCCGGAAGATTTGGAGGACTTATATAGGTTTTGGCAGAAAGGCAGGGAGATAGATGAATGAGATATTTTTAATAATCCTTTCCCTTTCCATATCCGGCTCTTTAATAGCATTACTCTTACTTTTGCTAAGGCCAATTATTAAAGATCGTTTGAGTAAAACATGGCAGTATTATATTTTTTTGATTGTAATTATTCGGCTTTTGCTTCCATTTGGGCCAGAATTTAGCCTAATGGGAATGATTTTTAATCAGTTTGAAAGCCATATAACAACAACCGATGTCCCTACGTCTGCTTCAGATACGGTTCATTTTTTACGGTTGCCGGACGAAACACCAGAAGAGCAAACAAATAATGAGTCTGTTTCCATGGTAACTGCTCAGGAAGATAGAAAAGAAACACTGTTAGGATGGTGGTGGATTGCGTGGCTCGTTCCTGCCATTTTACTGTTGATCCGGAAGTTGGTCCGTTATTATCGCCAGACACGTTTTATCAAAAATAGTTCGGGTTTAATTGATGATATTCACTTGCTCAATATGTATCGCGAAACTTGCAAAATAATGGGTATCAAACACGCACCAAGCCTCGCAAAAAATGAACGGGTGCCCGCTCCTATGATTGTCGGAATCGTTCAGCCGATGGTTATTCTGCCAGGCACAAGCCTAAAAGACACGGATATAAGACTTGTTATGCAACATGAGCTAACCCATTATAAACGGTTGGATATTGTGTATAAATGGCTTGTACAGATTGCACTTTGTATCCATTGGTTTAACCCTGTTGTATATTGGGTCAGTCGTGAGATTAACCGCAACTGCGAGTTATCTTGCGACGAAGCGGTTATTAAGTGTCTAGACAAAAAAAGTAGGTTTGATTACGGAGATATGTTGCTTAACGCAATCAAGATTGACAAAATGCCGTCCCATACAACAGTCTCCCTTCTGTTGAGCGATGATGCAAAACGAATCAAAGAAAGATTAAAAGCGATCATGACATATAAAAAACAGTCGCACAAATTGGTTATGGTTTCTGTGTTATTGGCAGTCTGTTTGCTTTTTGGTGCCGTTTGTGTAGGCTCATATACATCATCGGCGCCTAATTCTGTGCAACAAATACCGACTGATGTCGTTACCCCTAGTGCCAACAACATTACCGGAACACAGACTCAGACAACTCCTTTAGAAGTAGCGAAAAACCCAGCAATCATTGAGGAAATGGAAATGCGGTATTATGAGGACGACGATCCGGACGGTAGATGGCCTTATCTCCACTGGATCATTACCAACAATTCAGATAAGACAATAACCGATTACGAAATGGCCTGTCTTGCATATGACAAAGACGGAAATCCATTAGAACTTATTTGGCAACAAATTGCATTGACAGATGGAAACAAGGTTACTGGATTTACATCTCAAAGTGACGAATCATATGAATGGATCATTACAGAAGCGGAAAAACCATTACTACCGGGTGAAAAAGAAGATTTGAATGGTGGCTGGTCTTTATGGGATGGATGGAACCAGTCGGACGGATCCCATGAAGTAGCTTATGTGCTGGCGTGTATGAAGCAAATCACCTTTGATGACGGGACTGTATGGGAAAACCCGGAGTATCAGAATTGGTTGTCAACATATAAGGCACAAAGTATAGCGCCGGAAATCCTTCATACTTTTTATGGTGCATAATATTCCCATTGGTGATCTCAATGAAAGCGGTGGTTTTATTGGGCACCGCGATTGTACTGTTAATCAAGCGAATCGATAAGATAAAATGAGCCATTGGACGTCGAAAGAACATCGGCGTCCAATGGCTCTATTTTGGCAATTATCAATTATAAAGAGGATTGTTCATGATTTCTGCTACAAAGACGTTCACTTCAATAAAAAGGGACATATCGAATGACTAGAAAAAATATTACCAATTGCCCCACAAAGATCGCCGGAATTCCCCACATGAATTTGCGGTGTTGCGTCTTATGATGGATCAAACGCATGGTTATATACATTCCCAGGGAACCGCCGAGGATGGATACCCACAAAAGCGTCGCTTCTGGGACACGCCAATGATGTTGTTGGGCAGCGTGTTTGTCGCGGATTGTCAAAATGATAGCAATCAAATTGATGAAAACCAAATAGCATATAAAACCATATCTCATGGCTTTCCTCCTAAAAAAGTGCCACACTGGGGGCAGTACCGGCTGTTCCACTCCACATTGCATCCACAGTACGGACAACAATGCCGCCCATTTTGCCGCACAAAACGAAGTGTAGTAGGATCTGCCTGGGCATGTGGTTCCCGCTCTAGGCGCCGCCCTTCCTCCTTCGAAAGCTCATAGATGGAGCCACAATAGGGACAGGTCAAAAAATATCGCCTTCGAAATCGAAACAGCGGGATGAAAAAAAGTGTGAACTGATGGAAACTACAGGTGAGAATAGCCCGTACAGTTCCACAGCAGGGAAGTGTACAACACCGAATACCGAGATCGCGCAAACCGCTGACAACACCAAAAATAAAAAACATCCGCCACACCTCTTTTTCACCGCGCAAAATGCTATAGCTGTATCCTACATGATTTGCGCGTTTCTGTCAAACGCTTTGGAGTACAATGAAAATCGGAAGCGGTAGACCCCTTTCGGATGCGCCTCTGATTTTTATTCCTGCCTTTAATGATGAGGACTACACAATCCGGCAAGTTGTGCATCCGAACCTTTAAAAGAGAAAGGATGAACAATCGATGGTAATCAAGCTCTTTCACCGCCATAGCCTACTGGTGTGCATTGGACTTTTGGCAGGGGTTGTAGCTCTTTGCATGGCGGTCAACTTTTTTGGCAAAAAGGAGGATGTTCCAGCACAATCCCCTATGGGGCAGTCAAGTCATGTTTCAGACCTTCAAGAGACTTCCTCTTCATCAGAAATCCCAGTAGAGCCCGCCTCAAAAGATGAAATGCGTGCAGTATGGGTTCCTTATATGAGCTTGGATATGAGCAAAGAGGTGGACAAAAGCGCCCAAGCCTTTCAAAAAAAATTTGACGCCATTGTAGAAGAAGCAAAACAGTGTGGAATGAATGCACTGGTTGTCCATGTGCGTCCATTTGGAGACGCCTTGTATCCATCGCAATATTATCCATGGTCACATATTGTAGGCGGCACCCAGGGGAGGGACCCCGGTTATGATCCATTGGAATACATGGTGGAAGCTACACACAAGGCCGGGATGGAATTCCACGCGTGGCTCAACCCGATGCGTATTCAGTCCGGCGGAGATACTCCTTCGACGTTAGCTGAGAACAACAACTACAATGTTTGGCAAGGGGATTCCAGTAAAGCAGGCTGGACAGTTCAAACGGCATCGGGTAAATATTACAACCCTGCTTATCCAGAAGTCCGAAAACTGGTGGCAGATGGTGCAAAGGAGATTGTAGAACATTACGATGTCGATGGCATTCAGTTTGATGACTACTTCTATCCCTCAGAGGACCCAGCATTTGATGAAACAGCGTATAATGCTTATGTGGAATCCGTCTCCACTGGTGGAAAACCCCTGTCTCTGTTGGAATGGCGTCGGGCAAATGTGAATGCAATGGTATCCCTTACATATAGTGAAATCAAGGGAGTAAATCCGGACGTACAGTTTGGAATCTCACCGCAGGCCAATGTTTCAAATGATCTGAAAATGGGCGCGGACGTAGAAGCCTGGTGTTCGGTGCGCGGGTATGTGGATTATATCTGCCCGCAACTTTATGTCAATTTTGAGAATCCCGTACTTCCGTACGATGTAGCCGCAGAGCAATGGCGCGAGATGACAACCGCTTCCAATGTAAAATTGTATTTTGGATTGGCAGTGTATAAAGCTGGTTCAGATGCGGACGAAGGGACATGGAAAAAAGCGGACAATATCCTGGCACAGCAGGTTTCTCTAGGGCGCCAAGTGGAGTGCGATGGATTTATGTTCTATAGCTGGGAATATTTGAATCACGATCAGACCAAAGAAGAGGTTGAAAATGTCATGAAACAATTCGCCGGTTAAATCCCCTCAGTAAGCTTTCCATAACAACAGTCCCGATCGGCTTCGGTCAACCGGACGGGGAGAATTTGGCCTCGAAGATCTTTTGCGCTGGAAACCCTGACTGGAGTATAGTTGGCGGTGTAACCATCGTAGACATTTACAGCGGTCTCCTGTTCGAAAAGCACGGGTGCGATGCATCCCAACTGCTTCTCGAAAAAGGCTTCTTTCGTTTGCTGGGTGACAGCAATCATTTGCCGGCTGCGTTCTTCCTTAACTCGTTGCGTGATTTGATGGGGCGCATCGTTGGCCCTTGTGCCGGGACGCCGCGAGTAGGCGAATACATGCGCCTTTGCAAAACCGATTTCCCTTGCAAAGGCCAGGGACTGGGAAAATTCTTCCTCCGTTTCCCCGGGAAAACCAACCATAATGTCCGTTGTAATGGAACAATCGGGAAAAGCTGCCCGCAAATTTTGCACGATCGTTCGATATTCCGCTGTGGTGTAGTGGCGATTCATGCGTCGAAGGGTGGCATCACAGCCGCTTTGTAGGGAGAGATGAAACTGTGGGCAAAGTTTTTTCTGTTTGGCCAGGCGGGCGATTACGTCCGCACTGAGTTGCTCCGGTTCAAGGGAACCAAGGCGTACCCGTGCAATTCCATCCGGCTCGCATGCAGTTTCTACAGCATCGCAGAGATGCAATCCCAATTCCTGTCCGTAAGCGGAAAGATTGATGCCGGTTAAAACAATCTCCCGGTATCCGTTGGCAGCGATTTGGGCAACCTCTTCACGCAGTTCTTCCAAGGGTTTGGAACGTACTCGGCCACGAGCATAAGGAATAATACAATAGGAGCAAAAACGATTGCATCCATCTTCGATTTTAATAAATGCACGGGTACGTTCAAAGAAATGCTCGACCTGCATTTTTTCAAAGGTTGCGGTGTTTTCATGCGGAACAATATCCACAATGCGCTGACGCGAAGAGAGATATTGTAGAATATCTGGAACCAGTGCATGGCGGTTGGAATTCCCAAGAACAACGTCCGCATCGGTCAGCTGCGCAGCTAGCTCTGGAAAAGCCTGCGGCATACAGCCAGTCAGTACGATCACTGCGTTGGGATTTCCGCGCCGAGTGCGGTGTAGCGTTTGGCGAACCTTGTGATCGCTCGTCGAAGTGACTGTACAAGAGTTGATGAGCACAACATCGCTTTCTACTGTACTGTCGCATGCAGTAAAGCCAGCGCTGGCCAGCTGTTCCAACATAGCCTGCGATTCATATTGATTTACTTTACATCCCAGGGTGATGACGCTTACTTTCATTTTATCGCTCCTAAAAATTTACAAATTTTGTATTGACCGATCGGTATGTGTGCGATATGATGGAAAAATAGAGAATAAAAGAATGGAGGTTTTTGCGATGAAGCAGATACAAGTGATGCTGACCAGCATCGAAGAAGTCAAGAATTTTGTTTCCCTAACCAACAAATACCCGTTTCCTATCCAGATGACAACGGAAAAATATAAGATTGATGCAAAGTCCATTATGGGAGTGTTTAGTCTGGATCTTTCCAAACCGATCAACATTGTCGTGGAAAGCGATGCGCCGGAGGCACAGGACTTCTTGACACAGGCGGCACAGTTCCAGGCGCATTCTTAAAGGATATTGAAAAGCTCAGCCAACCGGCTGAGCTTTTTCTTATAAGGGAGCTCTATTCCCCCAATTTCTCACTCAAGGTACTCCATTCGAGAAATAGCTCATCATTTTTCACGCGCAATTCTTCCAATTTTTGCGCAAGCTCAATGGTAGCCTGATAATCGCTTGCTACTTCTGGATTCTCAAGTTCTGCCTCTGTGTTTGCAATGGCCTGTTCGGTTTCCTCAATCTGTGTTTCCAGGCGGCGCAAAGCCGCACGATCTTTGCGAATAGCAGCCTCCCGCTCTTTGCGAAGTTTATACGCGTTTACTTTCGGAGCGGCTTTTTGGGTTTCCTGAACGGCAGTAGCCTTGGCTTTTTCCAGATAACTGTCATAGTTTCCGATGTATTCCTTCACACCTGTTTCGTCTAAGAAATAGACGCGATCTGCTATTTTATTGATGAGATAGCGGTCGTGCGATACAATCAACAATGTGCCCTCGTAACTTTGCAAAGCGGTTTCAAGCGCTTCACAGGAACCGATGTCCAAATGGTTGGTCGGTTCGTCAAGAAGCAAAAAGTTATCGCGCGAGAGCATCAAACGAAGCAATAACACACGCGCACGTTCGCCGCCAGAGAGCGAGGCAACACTTTTGAATACATCTTCTCCTCTAAAGAGAAAGACTGCCAAAGCGTTTCGGATTTCTGTCTGCGTCATCTGAGGATAGCTATCCCATATTTCATCCAATACGTTCTTTTCGGGATGAAGACCTTCCTGAATCTGGTCGTAATATCCCGTCTCGATTCCTGCGCCAAAGCGAACTTCTCCCTTTGTGGGGTGATTTATCCCCAAAAGGGTCTTGAAAAGGGAGGTTTTTCCGCAACCATTGGGGCCGATTAAAAAAACCCGTTCTCCGCGGCGAATATGCATATTGACGTCTTGGAAGAGCTTTTTCTCTCCAAAAGAAAGGGACAAATTTTCCACCGAAAGCACATCATTGCCGCCACGCTGCCGGATTCCAAAATCAAAGTGGATGGATTCGACTTCTTCATCTGGACGCTCCAATGTACTTTCCAGTCGTTCGATCATCTTCAGTTTGCTTTCTGCTGTCTTGATATTCTTTTCCCGGTTCCACTGCCGCTGTTGTGCGACAATCCCTTCCAAACGGTGAATCTCGCGCGTTGTATTCTCATATTTGCGCTGGACCGCGAGGTTGTCCTCTTCCTTTTGGCGGAGATAATTGGTATAGTTCCCCTTATAGAGGGTTAGTTTGTGATTTTCCATCTCGAAGGTACGGTTTGTAATGCGGTCCAGAAAATATCGATCATGTGAGATAACGATAAATGCGCCTGAATAGGCGCGAAGAAAATCTTCCAGCCATTCCACGGATGGAATGTCCAGATGGTTGGTTGGCTCATCCAGAAGTAGGAGGTTGGCGCCACAGAGCAACATTTTAGCCAACTGCAATTTTGCTTTTTGGCCGCCACTCAGCACACCGATCGGCATTCCCATTTGCTCATCGTCAAAACCAAGGCCCAAAAGAGTAGAACGTGCCCGTGCCCGGCAGGTGAGCCCTCCCTGGCGGACAAATTGGTCGTTGAGGAGCGCTTGCCGGTCAATCAGTTCGTCGGAAGGATGTGCTTGCAATGCATGATTGATTTCTTCCAGTTCCTTTTCCATTGCCAGAAGGCTGGAAAAAACCGTGAGAACCTCACTGTATGCACTGCGTTCCAAATCGCGACAGACATGCTGCTCCATATAGCCCAACACGGTGGCGTTTGCCTGATAGATTTCGCCACGATCCGCGTCAATCTCCCCAGTTAGAATCTTAAACAGCGTTGTCTTTCCTGAACCATTGACGCCCACCAAACCGACACGGTCATTTTCCTGGATTTCAAAGGAGGCGTTTTGAAATACTAAATCGGTTCCATAGGATTTATTCAAATTGCTTGCACTCAGCAAAGCCATGGAAATTCTCCTTTTGCAGGCCAGGTGGCCTGGCCATAAAAATAGGGAACGCCAATGGGCGTTCCCTACCATTATAAAGAATTCAAAGCGTGAAATCAAGATAGATGCTGCTTTAATACTTCAATCGATTTCTGCTGTCCACGAATAAATTCTTCTGCAAGTTTTTTTGCGCCGGCATCGGCTTCATCGAGCTGATTGAGTTTTTTGGTCATATCTACAATTCCCATAGTTGTCCCATTGATCATCATTTCAGCAATATGAGTTGGAGAGGAATCCATAAGCGTATTCATTTGAACGGAACCCCAGAGCATCGCTTTTTTCATGGCGGATTCGGGGTCCGGGGTTTCTCCGGCCTCTGCCAGCATGCGTTCTGTTTTGACCGCAAGGCCTTTGTAAGTCTGACGCTGCCGTTCAATCTCTTCGCGAAGGCCTTCGTCCTTTACTTTGGGAGTGACCAGATTGGCCGCCTCGATCCCCATATGAGAAGCCTGATATAACTCTTTTAAAAGTTGAACATTTTGATTTTGTACCATCGTTTTATGCCGCCTTTCTTTTTTTCATTAGTATGTGCGGACTTCTATACGATTAACCTGGCTTTTTTGAAGGACGAATGGTATAATAAACATCGCAGTGTAAGCATAGGCTGACAAAATATGAACGGGTATTTTTAGTTGACCAATCCTTTAAGGAATCAAAATTAGATGAAAAATTACTTTATATTTTCGAAGGATACAGTAGTTTCTTGTAAAGTATGGCTCATAGTTAGCAGTAGGAAGATGAGGTGTATCAATCATGCGAATGGGAATTTCCACGGCCTGTTTATATCCGTTGGAATTGGAACGTTCCTTTCAGACATTGCTTTCAATGGATTTCCGGTTGTTTGAAGTGTTTTTAAATACCTTTTCAGAGTTTACGCCAAATTACCTGCGTGAATTGCGAACAATGGCAGATGTTTATGGGGCAGAGATCAAGTCGGTACATCCGTTTACATCTGGTTATGAAGGCTTTTTGTTATTTTCCGAATATGAACGGCGTTTTCAGGATAGTTTGGAGTTTTATAAGCATTATTTTGAAGCAGCAAACTACTTGGGGGCATCCATCGTTGTGCTACATGGCCAGCGGGACTATGCCAGCGCCAACATTTCGGAATCGACCTATTTTGAGCGATATGCAGCCCTTTTCGAACTGGGGCAGAGCTATGGTATCACAGTAGCGCAGGAGAATGTCAATAAATTCCGCAGTGAGTCGCCAGGATTTATCCGCCGGATGCGCGACTATCTTGGAGAGGAATGTGCCTTTGTCATCGATTTGAAACAGGCTGTGCGGGCAGGGCAAGACCCTTTCACGATGTGTGAAGCCATGGGAGAACGGATCATCCATGTGCACATCAACGACAACGCACCCGGCTATGACTGTTTGCTTCCCGGACGGGGGACGGTTGATTTCCAGCGGTTTCGCAATCTATTGCTGGAGTTTCATTACCAAGGCGATCTGATTATCGAGGTTTATCGGAAAAATTTTTCAAACCTTACAGAGTTACAGGAAGCGAGAGAAATTGTCCAACAGCTGACATGAAGGAAAAATACACCATATTCGTATAAAACGGCTTGCATTTTTTCTTACAAATATGCTACAATTTGATAAAACCATACAAAATTTGTTGTGGAGGGGTTATAGCTGTGAAATGTCCGTATTGTGGTTATGATGAAAGTAAAGTGATCGATTCTCGCCCTACGGACGAAGGAGAACGCATTCGGCGGCGTAGGGAATGTTTAAAATGTGGCAAACGTTTTACGACCTATGAGGTGATTGAAACGGTTCCCATCATTGTGATTAAAAAGGATAAATCCCGTGAAAGTTTTGACCGCAATAAATTGTTGAATGGTCTTCTACGTGCTTGTGAGAAACGACCGGTTTCCATCGATACTTTGGAACGGCTGGTGGATGAGATCGAGGGGAGTTTACAAAATTCATTGGATCGAGAGGTTCCATCCAGCTTGATTGGAAAATATGCGATGGAAAAGCTAAAAAATATTGATGAAGTAGCTTATGTACGCTTTGCTTCTGTGTACCGGGAATTTAAAGATATTGCAACATTCAAGGAAGAACTGGATCGCATGTTAAAAGCGCGTAGAGCACCATGAAAAATCAAAAAGGATGGCGCTTTTCGGTAGCTACTCAAGTATCAACAAACGGATAAAAGGGTAGCAGCCATACAGAGTGCAAAGAAAGACGGGTAAGAAGTAATTGCTTGTTGCCTGCCTTTTCTTTCCTGTTACGCAATAGAAGCCGATTTTTAAGGGTAGACAAAAAACTTACTCTGTTATTTTAACGTTCTGAATCCCCCATAAATCAAAGGAAAATCAATCTCTACTGCGTAACAATCCCATAATAAATTGAGGGCGAAAGCAGTTTACTGATTTCGTTCTCTTGACATCCCAAAAGCAAAGACACAAAAGCTGTCAAGGGCATGAGTTTACCCTTGATAGCTTTTTCTGTTTTTGCTACCTCCTATCGGTTGAAGCGAAACTTCAATAAGGCTTCAATCGGTTTAGCCTTTAATCTGTCCTGTATATCATCGTTGATATGATGCCCTTGATAGGTTGACAGATATTTGATACGTTCGGCATAGCGCTGCAATACTGCGTCTACCTCTTCCACTTCTCCGTCAAGGGCTTTTTCGATTACCTCAAAGGGTATCAGCTTCTTATTCCTCATGCTCGGTTTTCTCCTATTCCTTTCTTAGCCATTTTGATACCACCAACTTCTAGTAATTTGCTGTGCTTCTGTTGTGCCCATGCATGTTCCCAACTTTTTCGTCCGTATAGCCAAGAAAAAAGTAGGACAATGTGTCTTTGCACCGGAAATCTGCATAATGTGTTTGCTAATCTTCTGCTTACCGTCATAACTTCTTGTCCTTGCACGACAAAGGCGGTCAGTTTATCGCACGATTAAAGTAGTTGTCTGTTGTAAAAGGTTTAAAAGGTGTTTCAGACATTAGATAATCAAAAGATACTTCCTGCTTCTGCTTCCGTCCAAAATCCCGATATGCGCTAAATGCTGCTTTGCAGAGAACGACTTTACAAAAGGCGGGAAACATATTCTCGATCGCTCCTTATATTCTGCGGAATAGTTCATTTTCACCTTTTCTTCTCAGTAGGGAGGTAAGGAAGTGTTGCCCCCGAAATAAATATAGGGAAATACACAATATAGGCAATCCCACTTGCACTTCTTGTGTTTTTAGCAATTCCCCAAACGAATAGAGCGATTTTTCAACATCATAAAGAAAATTGTTGTTGGGAAAAGGGCTTTCTGCGATTCGATATTTTGAGGAGCCATCTTGCGCGAAGTATGTTGAAGCCCACCCGTCAGAACCTATCTTGAACAAATGATATGCAAAAGATACAAGCAAGAAAATCCGCGCTGTGATAAAGGAAAAAGGGGAACCGTGGGAACACCTCTGCACCAATTCGTCCTAGGTCGTAAATTTTTGTAGTGTTTTTCATGGTTTTCTCAATTCCAGTTTTGATGCTGTTTGTAAGTGAAATCAATGCATAAATATATAAAAATAGAATGCATTATCGGTGATATTTATAAATATTAGAAAAAAGACTGTCTTGCTGATAAATATACAGCAGGACAGTCCTTTTTAGGATAGGATGAAAAAGAAAGGAGGAAGAACTACAAAATATTCTCTAAAATAGGCATTTCGGCCTCTCTCAAGCTGGCAATTTGTGCGGCAGTACGAGCACACTCGGAACTGAACGCATCCACGGCTCCATGTTGTAACAGTGGGGATAAAGATGCAAGGGATAGATCGATTTCTTCTAAACGTGTGTGCTGAATATATGTGGACAGAATCCGATGGAATTTCTTCCAATGGGTTTGTGCTTCATTACTCAACTCTTGCGCGCGGACAAGATTGCCTTCCTCTGCGGCGGTATAAGCTTCCTGTAACGTGTGATTCAATTCATCCGATAGGCTCATGGTTGTGCTCAATCCCCAGGTACAGAGGGCAAGCAGAATCACTAATATAATTGCTGCGGCCCAGAGCCGTCTCATGATACCGCCTCCTTTTCTTTCGGAATGATATTGTAATCTCCTTTTGTGTTGGCTGTCATGATGAACACATCTTCCAGCTTGATATTCTTGGCGTGAAGAATACCAAGAATCCATTCGGAACTTTTATTACAGAGTTTGGTCGCAAATTCAGAGATAACTCCATCGCTGATCACTACGGTTTCAATCCCCGTATTTGGGAGGGCGACTCCCATCATGCCGGCGGTTGGCGTCTCCTTGTCCGGCTTTTTGATTACACTAAGCTTGCCGTTCGTTTCGATGATGGCATAAGCAACATCCTCCAAGCTGAAAACACTTTTTTGACGAAGCTGCTCGCCTAAATCTTCCGTAGACATACGCAGGCGTTTCATCTCTGATTGAATCAACCGTCCATCGCTAATAACAACAATCGGCCTTCCACAGACCAAGCGACGGAATTTTGGAATCTTAAGCATGAGAACAGAGACGGCAATTTCACACATCACCAACACTGCAATGGGGATAAAACCACTCACCAATGGTTGACCGGTATCCTGCATAGGAATTGCCGCAATGTCGGAGATCAGGAGGGTTACCACCAGCTCGCTGGTCTGTAGTTCACTGATCTGGCGTTTGCCCATAAGCCTCACTGCTATAATAATCACTATGTATAGCAGCAGGGTACGAATAAGAGAAATAATCATTGCAATGCCACCATTCTCTCGAAGTTTTGTTTCCATATTCAGTATGGACTGATTCAAACGATTTATGCGAAGCATTTGGCCAAAGGATTCTCATGCATAAATAGAAGCAAGTTTGGCAAAGTTAACCGTGATGAGGTGATTGCGATGATGACAGCTTCTCTAAAAGAAAACTTATCCTATTTTAATCAGCAGTTTGATGGAAGCGCTGACTTTATTGTGCGCCAATTTCAAATCACCGGAACAGATGCGGCTCTTCTTACCTTGGAAGGGATGGTCAATAAGCAGGTGATTGTACAAGGAATCATGAATCCAATCATGCATGCAACCATACTGGACCAAGACCCGGTCAAAAAATTTGAGTACATTCGTGACAATACATTGGCGACAGTGGATCAGGCAGAGGTGGACACATACGACGCTGCGATGCAGAAATTGATGAATGGTTTCGCTCTGCTTGCAATCGACGGATGTATCCGTATGATGGCTTTTAGTGTACAGGGTTTTTCCTTCCGAGGGATATCCGAACCACAGAACGAAGTGACGCAACGTGGATCACGGGAGGGATTTGTAGAACCGTTTTTGATCAATATGTCCATGATCCGCAGGAGAATGCACACCCCAAAACTCAAATTTGAGATATTTACGGTGGGAAAAGAAAGCAAAACCAATATCTGTCTGTGCTATCTGCGGGATTCAGTGTCTCCAGGAGTTCTTAGCAAGGTACGAAAGCGATTAAACGATCTACAGATCGATACGGTGTTGGCTGCGGGGTATATTTCTCCACAGCTGGTACGGCGAAACAGCCATTTTATTTTCAGCGGAGTCGGACTGTCGGAGCGGCCGGACACAGTATGCGGAAAGATCAATGAGGGCCGAGTGGCGATTATTATCGATGGAACTCCCAATGTTCTAATCGTTCCACATCTGTTCATCGAAAATTTTCAGAGCTTTGATGACTATGCATTCCGTCCTTTTTACGCCACATTTACTCGTTGGTTAAAGTTTTTTTCGTTCTTTTTGGCGGTATTTTTACCGGGATTTTATGTTTCCGCAACAACGTTCCACCCAGAATTGCTTCCAGAAGCGTTGATGCTCAAGATCGCGCAGTCCGAAGCAACAACCCCTTTCCCTGTGATGTTGGAAGCGATTGTAATCCATTTTCTCTATGAGATTATGCGTGAAGCTGGTTTACGTGTACCGCAACCGCTCAGCAATGCAGTAAGTATTGTTGGCGCACTGGTCATCGGGGAAACGGCGGTGACCTCCGGCCTAGTAGGGGCTCCTACCTTGATGGTGATTGCATTGACGGCTACAGCATCCTACGTAACGCCCAACCTCTACGGACCGGTTACGATTATGCGTTTCATATTCATTATAGTAGGCGGTACTCTGGGCTTCTGGGGATTGGCGTTGTGTCTGATGGTATTGTTGGTCAACATTTGTGCGGAGATGGTCTATCGGATTCCATACAGCGCTCCGATCTCACCTTTCCATCTTCGCAGTATGCGCGACGTCCTTATCCGCGCGAGCTGGCGTGTTCTTGCCAGGGATGTTGAAATGGTACAAAACATGCCCGGTTCCGAAATCAAAAATTCAGATCAAAAAGGGAAGCAACTATGATGCAGAAACGATATTGTATCAGTGCAGGACAGCTCTTTGCCATCTTATTTGTCAATCGAAGTGTAATTATGCTTACGCATAACACTTTGTTAGGTGGTGGAGAGAATATGATGGATAATATTCTTTCCGCCCTGTTGGCGTTAGGACTGAATTTTGTCCTGATTCTTCCGCTTTATTTTTTGCATCGCCGGAATCCACAGGAAAATATTTTGGACAGCGGAGAACGGCTGGTAGGAAAGCCGGGATTAATTCTGCTGGCCGTATTTTACGGGCTATACTTCATGGCGATCGACAGCTATTATCTCTCCTTTTTCCAGATTTTTTTAAACAATATCATGGAACCGCTGATGCCGGTTTGGTTGATCGCCTTGACGTTTATCGCAGTAGTGTGCTATGCGGCATATCAAGGGATTGAAGCCGTAGCGCGCACCGCGGGTTTTGCATTGGCAATTATCGTTATCGGGATGGTATGGATCGGCGTGGCCTTACTGCCCAAAATTCAGATGATTAACTATGATCCCTTTCTATATAATGGCCCTAAGCAGACGATCGTTGGAACAACACTTTTTCTGGCACGCAGCACAGGATTTACCACGATGGCCCTGTTGCTTCCGCGGGTAAATGGAAAGAAAAAACTAAAGTTTTGCATTTGGAATGTTAGCATCTATGGTTTGATGATTTTCCTACTGTTGGGAATGATTGGCGTAGGGGGAAGTTACCTGAAGAACCAGTTGTTCCCGGTCTATACAGCCGCCTCTCTGGCGGATGCAGGTGTATTAGAGCGTCTGGATGTGGTATTCATCACCATCTGGGTTGCAGGGCTTTTTATCCAGATGTCTACAGATGCCTATCTGTTTATGGCATGCTTGCGAAAAGTAGCCAATAAGAAAGTTAGCCGGATTGCTTTGCCTATAGCTGCTTCACTGGTAGCAATTCTTTCAATAACTGTGACACGATCGTTGCCGTTACAAAAAATCTTTTATGGGGTTCCTCTTCTGTTTACAATCACGGTTACAGCAGCGGTTGGGATACCATTGGTTCTATTACTGATTGATTTGGTACGGAAAAAGAAAAGAATTCCTGCAAAAACGCAGGAAGGGGAGGGAGAAGCGTGAAAAAGTCCATTATACGGACAGCGGTGGTGGTTCTCATGCTGACATCGTTCCTCTTCCTACAGGGATGTAGTTATCAAGTACAATTAAGTCAACGTTCACTGATACAGGGAATCGGTATTGACTATGAATCTGGGACGTACCGGGCAACCGTCCAAGTAACACAGGTGAGCAATCAGGAAGAGAATGTGGTAACCATTATAAAGGGCGAGGGAGATTCCGCAATGGATGCACTCAATGCGGTTACGCTGTTTAATGGGAAAAAACCGCTGTATAGTCACAGTTTGATCCTAGTGTTGGGACGCAGCTGTGCAGAAGAAGGGCTCAGCCATGTGATGGACTTTTTTATCCGTTATCCGGAGTCCCATCCTACGGTCAATATTTTAATGGCAGACCATCTTGCAGAAGAAATCCTCAGTACCAAACAAGAGGATGGCAAGTACATGCAGGCTCGTGATATTGCGGAACTTGCCAAGGGCGGGAGGTACAATGGGGAGACTGTTCAGACAGAGACTTTGGATGTCATCAATCAGCTGCGTGGCGAAGGGTCTTCTCCCTATCTTCCCATTGTCCGGCAAGAAGGCGAGGCGGTGGTTTCCAGTGGTACAGCAGTGTTTTCCGGAGATCAGCTGGTTGCAGATTTAGATGAGCGGGAAACCAGAGGCCTGTTGTTGTTAAATGGAAGATTGCGCAATGGGACTGCAGTGGTCGAGTCACCGGAGATTGGGCGGGTTACATTGGAGCTGGAAGAAGCAAAGACCCAAATTACGCCCCAAGTTGCAGGAGAAACTCTGCATTTTCTGATTGAGGTAAAAGGTGGCGCGACCATTGGCGCAGCAGATATGCCGAGTGGCAGGTCGTTGGATAATAAAATGTATGAAGAGGTAGGAGAACTCCTGGAAGAGCAGCTCAAGCAGAACTGCGAAGAGGTCATTGCTGCATGCATACAGGAAAATCACAGCGATATCTTCAATTTTGGCCGTCGTGTGTATCAAACGTATCCAAGCTATTGGAAACAACATGGGACAAATTGGAATGAAGAAATGGCTGAAGCAGGTTATGAAGTGCATGTAGAAATTCAACTACGGCGTGGCGGACAAGAGATTACCGGACTACAGAGTGATGTGAATATGTAAAGGGGACAAAGATTGTTGGGTACTTTCAAAATCCTTTTACCTTCATTGTCTCCGAAAAGATTTCGTCGATTTTACTGATTTGTATCTGTTGAAATACGTCAAATTGAATTGTATAATAAACCTAACACATTTCAATTTGTGAGGGTAGTAGTCGTGAAAGTTGGAATCGTATGTGCTGGAGATGTAGAGCTTGAGCCATTCTTGCCAATATTAAACGTTTGTAAAGTGACTGAAAGGGCCATGCTGAGGTTCTATGAAGGACAGGTAGAAGGAATCAAAGTTGTTGCTTTGTTTTCGGGGGTATGTAAGGTAAATGCCGCCATAGCGTCACAAATTTTAATAGACCTATTCGGTGTAAATATGATTATTAATTCTGGGACAGCGGGCGGAATGGATCCTAAACTTGAAATATTTGATACAGTGATTTCTACGGAAGTTTGCTACCATGATGTTGCCGCCGACATTTTGACGGAATTTCATCCTGGGATGAAGTCGATTTTTTTTGAAGCAGATCGTGAACTGATAGAACTAACTAAAGTTGCCGTCAAAAAATTACGACAAGAAGGACATGTGTTCTGGGGACGGATGGTTACAGGGGAATCCTTTATAACCGATGAGGGAAGGCAAAAAATCAATAGTGAATTTACCCCTTTAACGGTGGACATGGAAACTGCAAGTATTGCTCATGTGTGTTACGTGAACAGCATACCGTTTATTTCAATCAGATGTGTTACGGACACAGCTGCATATAGTGGAATTGACAATTTTGAAGAAAACTGTGCCAAAGCCTCAATGATTGCAAAAGATATTACTGTGGCTTTATTAAATGAACTTGGTAGTAAGTAAAACCAGGGAGATAGTCATGGGAATTTTGGTCTTGTCCCTTCTTGCTCGGCTCGGTGAAGAACTCTTAAAATAGGCATTGGTGTGTATGGAAGCTGAAAAGAGCGTCCATTAGAGTATCAGGATTTTGAAAGTAGTAAGGGATTAACAGCAAAAAGCAGCAAACGAAACTCGTTTGCTGCTTTTTATCTTTTTGCTTGAATAAAAGGATACTATTTAACCATCTTTTGCCCCTGTTGGGCTGCTAATTTTTCGCGGGCCACCGCAAGCATCAACTTAATGCGGTTTTCTTGGTTGACACGGGTGGCACTGGGATCATAATCAATCGGAACAATGTTGGAATTTGGAGCCACTTCGCGAAGACGATGGATCATCCCTTTCCCACAGATATGGTTGGGCAGACACCCAAACGGCTGTGCACAAACGATGTTTTCATATCCAGCTTCTGAAAGCTCCAACATTTCTGCCGTGAGCAGCCAGCCCTCGCCCATTTTATCTCCATAGCCAATTATACCCTTAACAAGGCTTTTGATATGCTCATAAGAGGCAGGAGCGTAAAACTTTGGCTCTGTCTTGACGGCGCGAATTAGTGCGTCCTGCATCTTAGTAGCGTATTCCATCAGAAGGTTGACCACAGCGTACTTTGCTTTACTACCGCCATAGAGTTTGATGTCCTCCAAACGATTGTCCACTTTAAACTGAACGAAGGACATCAAGCCAGGGACATTGACCTCACACCCCTGTTCTGCTAGAAAATCCTCCAGATGGTTGTTGGCAAATGCAGCATATTTGACGTAGATCTCTCCGACAATCCCAACTTTGATCTTTGGAGTTTTTTTGATCGGAATGGAGGCAAAATCTTTTACAATGCGCAGAAGGTTCGCCTCTTCTTTTTTCAATCCCATACCTTCGCTTTGCCGGAACTGTTTACAAAGTTCTGCCGTCCACTTTTGCACCATACGTTTGCTGGCGCCAGGTTCAACTTCATAGGGCTTTACTTGGTTGTCCAGAAGCATCAGCGCGTCGCCATAGATGACAGCAGCGACCATCTTTCGGATCATCGGAAGCGTAATGGAAAAGCCTGGATTATGTTCCAAACCGGATAGGTTCAGGGAGATAACCGGAACCTGATCGAACCCAGCCTTGTGCAAGGCTTTGCGCAACAGATGGATGTAATTGCTGGCGCGGCAGCCGCCGCCAGTCTGAGTGATGATAAGTGCTGTGCGGTCCAGATCGTATTTTCCACTTTTAAGCGCATCAATGAACTGCCCAATGACCAATAGAGCGGGATAGCAGGTATCATTATGCACATACTTGAGCCCTTCTTGTACGATGTTGGGACCGCTGGTGGTCAGTAGTTCTGCTTTATAGCCATAGCTCCGAAATACGTCCACAAACAATTCAAAATGAATGGGCAACATCATCGGGCACAGAATGGTGTATTCCTTTTTCATCTCCTTCGTAAATAGGAGACGGCCATTTTTATCGAATTTTAATTCTGCCATTGTATTCTCCTTTCGGATGGGTCCTAGCCCTCCAGAGCGGCGAACAGGCTGCGCAGTCGAATTTTCACTGCGCCAAGGTTCGTGATTTCGTCAATCTTAATCTGCGTATAAATCTTTCCGTGGGATTCCAAAATACTGCGTACTTCATCCGTCGTGATGGCGTCCACACCACAGCCAAAGGAGACAAGCTGTACAAGATTCATATCCTTTTGGTTGCCGATGTATTCGGCAGCCGCATACAAACGCGCATGATACGTCCACTGGTTTAGAACACCAACTGGAAATTTTGTTTCTTTGGCGCTGATGACATCCTCCGAAATGACGGCGGCGCCCAAACTGGTGATGAGCTTGTCAATGCCATGATTGATTTCCGGGTCCAAGTGGTACGGGCGGCCGCTTAGAATAATGATTGGCTTGCCCTCAGCACGTGCCTGTGCAATCATCTCATCGCCCTTATTGCGGATTTTCTGCATATATGCATCATACTCCGCATAAGCGGCCTTGGCTGCTTGCTTTACCTCGGATAAGGAAATCCCCTCAAAATATTGGGCTAAAATGGCATGCATTTTCTTGGGAAAATCACGCTTTCGGTGAATCCCAACATAATCATGGATAAAGTTTAATCCGCGCAGGTTTGCCATATTGGCGGCGATCACCTCAGGATAATAGGCCACAACCGGACAATTGTAGTGGTTGTCTCCCAACTTCTCATCAAAATTGTAGGACATACACGGATAGAAAATCGTCTGAATGCCACGCTCAATCAATGCATCGACATGTCCATGCATCAGTTTAGCAGGGAAACAGACGGTATCGCTCGGAATGGTACTCTGTCCCCGGATATATAATTCACGAGAGGAAAGGGGGGAGGTGACAACCTCAAATCCAAGCTTTGTAAAGAAGGTGTGCCAGAATGGCAGCAGTTCATATAAGTTTAATCCCATAGGAAGACCGATCTTTCCGCGAGGTCCCTCCTGTGGATGGTAGGAACGAAGGGTTTCCAACTTAAAGGCATACATATTTTGTTCGCTTGTGTTGGCCCGTTTTGTTACAGGCTTTTCACAGCGGTTGCCGCCGATGAAACGGCGGTTTCCACCAAAGACATTGATGGTCAGACGGCAATGATTGTTGCACAGTCCGCAGGAAGTTACGCGGACCTCGTGTGTAAAGTTTTCCAGTTCTTCTAACGAGAGCAGCGAGCTAGCTTTTCCCGCTTTCTTCATAGAATAAAGCGCTGCGCCATACGCACCCATCAGTCCGGAGATGTCCGGGCGAACCACATTGACGCCGAGTTCCTTTTCGAAGACACGCAGAACCGCGTCGTTCAGGAATGTCCCTCCCTGAACAACGATGTTCGTTCCCAATTCTTCCGCAGAAGAAGCGCGGATAACCTTATAAATTGCATTTTTGACCACACTGACGGAAAGGCCTGCGGATATATCCTCTGTCGTTGCACCGTCCTTTTGTGCCTGCTTGACCGACGAATTCATAAAGACTGTGCAGCGGGAACCCAGGTCTACCGGATGCTTTGCGAATAGACCGAGCTTTGCAAAATCCTGGATACTATAACCCAAAGTATTGGCAAAAGTTTGCAGGAAGGAACCGCAGCCGGAGGAACAGGCTTCGTTTAAGAAGATGTTGTCAATAGCGCCTTTCCGGATTTTAAAGCACTTCATGTCCTGTCCACCGATATCAATGACAAAATCGACATCGGGAAGAAAATGCTTGGCGGCTGTAAAGTGTGCGACGGTTTCCACGATTCCCCAATCGATACCAAAGGCATTTTTTAAAAGTTCTTCTCCGTAACCAGTGACCGCAGAAGAGCGAATTTTTATATGGGGATGATCGTGGTATAGTTTCAATAGATATTCCCGGATAATTGGAACTGGATTACCAGAATTGCTCTGATACATAGAATCCAGAATTTCGCCGTCTTTTCCCAGCAAGACTGTCTTTACCGTCGTTGAACCGGCGTCTACACCGAGATAGGCTTCCCCCGTATACGTGGAAATGTCCCCCCGTTGTGCTTGGCACGCTTCATGGCGTTTCCGGAATGCTTCATACTCCTCTTGGCCGTTGAACAGAGGGTCAATGGATAAAAACGCCGCCTTGGTTCCATAGTTGGCAATATTCGCCAAAGCCGTTTCCAGATCAATAGAGGTTGCGCTGCTGAAGGCGGCGCCGAGCGCTACATAGTACAAAGAATTCTCCGGACAAAGCCCTTTTACCTTCAACGCGGCGTCAAATGCATCGCGTAGCCCGGATAAAAAGGTAAGAGGTCCACCCAAATAGACTACATTGCCCTTGATTTGCCGTCCTTGAGCGAGGCCAGCGATCGTCTGGTTGGCCACGGCGGCAAAAATACTGGCAGAAATATCGCTCTTACGCGCCCCTTGATTCAGAAGTGGCTGAATATCCGACTTGGCAAATACGCCGCATCGGGAGGCAATGGTGTAAATTTTTTCATATTGAGCGGCAAGCTCGTTCATTTCATCTAGGGAGATATTCAGCAAGGTGGCCATCTGGTCGATGAATGCTCCGGTACCGCCGGCACAGGAACCGTTCATGCGGACCTCCATTCCGCCGGATAAAAAGAGGATCTTGGCATCCTCGCCACCCAATTCAATGATGACATCTGCATTCGGAATCAGCTTTCCGATGGCGATGCGTGTAGCATACACCTCTTGCATAAAGGGGAGATTGCAGGTTTCCGCAACTCCCATTCCAGCAGAACCGGAGACGGTGATTTGTGCTTCTTCGCCATGGATGACCTCATCGCGTATTTTGGTGAGCAATTCGCTCATCTTCTCCGTAATCTGTGAAAGATGGCGTTCATAGGACTTATAAACGATATTGTTCTGGTCGTCGAGAACGACACACTTTATAGTGGTGGAACCGACGTCTAAACCGACTTTCAATATGACACCCTCTTCTGGCTTTTTAGCCGCTTTGTAGCCACAGTCTCCATGCGGCTACCACTCGTGAAAATGTTAACTATATTAAATATCTGATAACACATTTTACGAAAAAGCAGGGGAATTGTCAAGAGACGTTCTGTGAAATTCGGCCTGTCAATATCTGGCCATGCTGTGCGCTTTGACGGGAAGACGCTTGTAAAATACGGGAAAGGGTGATAGAATGGTAAAAATAAGAATGGGGTGGTATGCTTGGATATCAGCAAATTGCGCGGTGAAGTCAAACTCAGCAAACTAGGTGGTATTGTACAGATCAGCAATATGATTGATCTGGATCAATCCAGCTTAGCAGAAATCGGGGAAATGATCGCGCTGGCCAATCAGATCCGAAATTATCCAAAGGAATACTGCGAATCGTGCCGTGGAAAGATCATGGCGACCTTGTTCTATGAACCCTCCACCCGGACCAAGATGTCTTTTCAGACAGCGATGCTCCGCCTAGGGGGCGAGGTCATCGGTTTTGACAATCCTCAGAGTTCCTCTGTCAGCAAGGGGGAGAGCTTGAAGGATACCGTGACCGTGGTGAGTGGTTATGCGGATATTTTGGTGATCCGCCATCCGTTGGAGGGGGCAGCAGAGGCTGGAGCGATGTATTCGCGTGTTCCAGTAATCAATGCGGGGGATGGAGGGCACCTGCATCCGACGCAAACATTGACCGATCTGGTTACCTTATATAATGAAAAGGGAAGGCTGGACAACCTTTGTATCGGTCTCTGTGGCGATCTCAAGTATGGTCGTACCGTGCATTCGCTGATTAAAACCATGACGAGGTATCACAACAACTCCTTTGTACTGATCTCAACCCCGGAATTGGCCCTGCCCAATTATGTGAAGGACTTTATGAATGCCGCGGGCTGTAAATATGTGGAGGTTCCAAGCCTGAGCGAGGCCATGCCGATGTTGGACGTACTTTATATGACGCGCATTCAACAGGAACGTTTTGCCAGCCGGGAGCAGTATGAAGCGCAAAAAGGCGTCTATGTGTTGGACCGGGAAAAGCTGAATATGGGTAAAAAGGATTTAAAGGTGCTGCATCCGTTGCCGCGTGTGGATGAAATCACGCCGGATGTGGACGACGATCCGCGTGCGGCATATTTCAAGCAGACAGTCTATGGTATGTATGCACGCATGGCACTGATTTTCAGCATGTTGATGAATCCCCAGTATAAGCGTAAAAAGCCGCCGACCCAATCCTCCCATCCTGTGGAATGTTCCAATTCAAAGTGTATTACCAAAACAGAGCCCTATCTGCCCAGACTCTTTTTTGCCGCAGGCGATATGTTAGAATGCAAGTATTGTGATGGTAGGACGCTGATATAAAGGATGGGTTTTGTTCTCAAATCCTATGGATAGAATTCCTTCATCAGTTGTGAATATCTTGTCAGATAGGGAAAAATATGATATGATAAAAAGTATTGTAAACGTGTAAAACATAATGGGCTGGAAGCCTTCTTAAGGAAGGCGGTTTTCTTGCCAGCCATTTTGAAGAAGCAGGAGGATTTGCTATGTCAGGCCATTCGAAGTGGAACAACATCAAACGGAAAAAGGAGAAGACAGACGGTGCAAAGGCAAAGATCTTTACAAAGATCGGCCGCGAGCTGGCTGTGGCAGTGAAAGAGGGCGGTGGCCCAGACCCGGCTTCCAATTCCAAATTGAAGGATTGCATTGCAAAGGCAAAGGCGGCCAACGTACCGAATGAAAATATTGAGCGTATCATCAAAAAGGCAGCGGGAGAAGGGGACGACTCCAAATACGAGAACATTACATACGAGGGGTATGGTCCGAGCGGTATTGCTGTCATTGTGGAGACTCTGACAGATAATCGCAATCGTACAGCGGGAGATGTGCGCCATTATTTTGACAAATTTGGCGGAAACCTGGGCACGAGCGGTTGCGTTTCCTTTATGTTTTCCCAGAAGGGCGTGCTGGTAATTGAGCGCGAGGGACTGGAAGAGGACAAGGTAATGGAGGATTGCCTCGAGGCGGGCGCTGCGGATTTCCAGGCAGACGAGGATGTATTTGAGATTTATACCGAGCCGGATGACTTCAGTGGCGTACTGGACGATTTGACGCAGAAGGGCTATGAATTCGTTTCGGCTGAGGTGGAGATGGTGCCCAGCACCTATACGACGTTAACGGATGAAGATGCGATCACGAAGATGCGCCGTCTGCTGGATGCTTTAGAGGACAACGACGATGTGCAGAATGTGTGGCACAACTGGGAGAACGCAGACGAAGACGACGAGGAATAAAAACGGTTTCTTTCAGCAACAATAGATGGTATAAAGTTTAGGAACCGTTGGGATGGGTTAAAACCTTTCCGTAAATCTTTCTCAACAAACAGTTGAAGGGGATGAAAGACCGGACGGCAATGTTTGGCTGCCCGCCCATACGGTTTCGTGAAAAGTGGAGGAAACGACATGGCTGGTTACGAGAACCTGTGCATGAACTGTATGTCTGATACAGCCGGAAAAAGTGAATGTCCCAATTGCGGCTGCCAGGCCGGTGAGCCACAGGCGCCGCATGCTTTGCCTCTGCGGGCTGTATTGCAGGATCGATATATTGTTGGGTGCGTGAAAACCAACAATGGTGAAGGCATGACCTATATTGGATATGATATGGTATTGCGTATTCCTGTAGAACTGCGAGAGTTTTTTCCACAGAGTTTGTGCGAACGTGTGGAAGGAGAAGCCGAAATTCGAGTCCAATCAGGGAACGAAGTGGCCTTCAATGAATACTTGGCGGATTTTTTAAGTTGCGCTCGTGAGATTGCCCATTTGCGGGAGTTGTCTACGATTATACAGATCTATGACATTTTTGAAGAGAACCACACAGCCTATACGGTATCGGAGTGGCATGAAAGCATCCCTCTTCGCTATTATGTGGAGCGCAGTGGAGGAAATCTCAATTGGAATGCTGCGCGGCAGCTCTTTATGCCGGTTCTTTCCGCACTAAGTACCATGCATGCGGCCAAGGTCAGCCATTTAGGAATTTCTCCGGATACATTGCGCATTCTCAAGGATGGGAGAATGGTTTTAGGGAGCTTTTCCATTGCAGCAGTTCGAAGGGCAGACGCCGATTTGCCCGCTGACCTGACGCCGGGGTGTGCAGCTATAGAGCAGTATGTGATGGGATACGTGCCGGATGAGTCGACGGATGTCTACGGGTTTGCAGCTTCGCTTTTCTTTGCTTTGACTGGAGAGCTGCCACAGGATGCGCTTAAACGGCGCACAGACCCACGGCTGTTGATCCCCACCAATATTTTGCGGACAATTCCTCCGCATGTGGTGACTGCGTTGGCAAACGCATTACAGGTGATGCCGGATAAACGTACATCTACTTTTGAACGTTTGCGTGCGGAACTTTCCGCTGCTCCGACTATTACAGCCACGATCGAAGGGCCTGAACTTTTGGAAGGAATGGAACCTACGGAGCCTCCTAAGAAGAAGGAGCATACTGCTGCGTGGGTGTTGGTTCCCTGTGTGTTGGCGTTGGTTCTTTTCACAGCAGTTGGAGTGCTCTGGCTTTCCTATGGAGGACCTTTTTCACAAAGCCAGGTTTCTGCCGAAGTTGATATGGAGACGGAGTCCAGTGATCCCGTTGCTTCAAACAACAGCGAAGAAGCGGCAATGTTGCGGATGAGTCCCGGCGATTCCGCCTTGCAGAATGAAAAGATGGAGGCGCCGAATCTGGTTGGTCAAAGCTATGAGTCTTTGGTAGAGGTCACCTCTTCTGGTGCAGATTATCAAATTCTCCGTTCATCGGAGGAGTTCAGCGATGCAGTTCCAGAGGGGGAAGTGATCTCACAATCGCCTGCCCCCGGCGAGGAGATGGATCGGGGAGGCTCCATCGTTGTAGTGGTAAGCAAAGGGCCGGAGATTCGAGCGCTTCCCTCAATTATCGGAAAAACGCTTGCAGACGCCTCGACAACGGTCACAGCTGCGGGATTTGTCCCAACGAAGGCGGAAGCGTACAGCGATACGATACCGGCAGGTTATGCAATTGGCTATCAGGGCAAGGAAGAGGGGGAGGAACTCCCTTATGGGGCCCAGGTTGTGATCGTAATCAGCGAAGGGCCAGAAAACCCGGAATTACTGTCTACTGAATCATCGGAAGTATCTTCCCAGCAAGATGCTTCGATTTCACTCGTAGAATAAAAATGGAAAATAGAAACAGACAAGCTGAAACGAATTTCATTTCAGCTTGTCTGTTTCTATGTTAAGTCCTTATACAGTTTGAGCAGAGGAAAACAGAGAACCACTCGCTATGCGGGTGTGAGACAAACAGTTGTTTAAAAAATCTCACCAAGCGTTACAATAGGGCTGTTAAACCTTATTACAACCAGAAAGATGGGGTACATAGCAAATTAAATAGTTTAGCACAGACTAAGGGTTCTCATTTGGGTATGTACCAACCAAAATGAGAACCCTTAGCTCTTGGCCGGGGAGAACAAAAGGGCTTTCGCTTGCAAGCAGAGTGAGGAAGCAACAGCGCTCTTTTCAGAACAAAAGGGTTTTGTTGCTGCATGGAACGCCCAATTGGTTGCGGGCAAACGACTGTAAATGCGAGAAAATTTAAGGGAGGATTTTCCAGCATGAAAGCAGAATCGTCCGTTCACAATCTCACAGCTTTATAAGAATCCATGACATGTACCTTTGATGATCGGACAAAATGGGTTCAAACAAAATCGGCAGAGGAGAAACAGAGAAAGGAACAGATGCCTGGTGAAAACAAAGCCAAGGCCTCTAAATACGGACTAGCTGCTCGGCTGTTTTCCATTTGAAAAGTTCCAGCTTGCCGATGACCGTAGAAGACAATGAAAGTTCAGGGATTCAATCCCAACAGGCGTTGTGCATTTTTAAAATAAATATTTTCTTTTTCACGATCAGAGAGATGTGTTCGCTCAATGAATGCAAATTCATCACAGGAACGGCTCCAGGGACAATCGCTGGCGAACAAAACCTGTTCAGAACCATGTTTGGACACAAGGCGTTCGAATTGTTCCGGAGAACATAGGCGGGGGGNCCGGTGAGCCACAGGCGCCGCATGCTTTGCCTCTGCGGGCTGTATTGCAGGATCGATATATTGTTGGGTGCGTGAAAACCAACAATGGTGAAGGCATGACCTATATTGGATATGATATGGTATTGCGTATTCCTGTAGAACTGCGAGAGTTTTTTCCACAGAGTTTGTGCGAACGTGTGGAAGGAGAAGCCGAAATTCGAGTCCAATCAGGGAACGAAGTGGCCTTCAATGAATACTTGGCGGATTTTTTAAGTTGCGCTCGTGAGATTGCCCATTTGCGGGAGTTGTCTACGATTATACAGATCTATGACATTTTTGAAGAGAACCACACAGCCTATACGGTATCGGAGTGGCATGAAAGCATCCCTCTTCGCTATTATGTGGAGCGCAGTGGAGGAAATCTCAATTGGAATGCTGCGCGGCAGCTCTTTATGCCGGTTCTTTCCGCACTAAGTACCATGCATGCGGCCAAGGTCAGCCATTTAGGAATTTCTCCGGATACATTGCGCATTCTCAAGGATGGGAGAATGGTTTTAGGGAGCTTTTCCATTGCAGCAGTTCGAAGGGCAGACGCCGATTTGCCCGCTGACCTGACGCCGGGGTGTGCAGCTATAGAGCAGTATGTGATGGGATACGTGCCGGATGAGTCGACGGATGTCTACGGGTTTGCAGCTTCGCTTTTCTTTGCTTTGACTGGAGAGCTGCCACAGGATGCGCTTAAACGGCGCACAGACCCACGGCTGTTGATCCCCACCAATATTTTGCGGACAATTCCTCCGCATGTGGTGACTGCGTTGGCAAACGCATTACAGGTGATGCCGGATAAACGTACATCTACTTTTGAACGTTTGCGTGCGGAACTTTCCGCTGCTCCGACTATTACAGCCACGATCGAAGGGCCTGAACTTTTGGAAGGAATGGAACCTACGGAGCCTCCTAAGAAGAAGGAGCATACTGCTGCGTGGGTGTTGGTTCCCTGTGTGTTGGCGTTGGTTCTTTTCACAGCAGTTGGAGTGCTCTGGCTTTCCTATGGAGGACCTTTTTCACAAAGCCAGGTTTCTGCCGAAGTTGATATGGAGACGGAGTCCAGTGATCCCGTTGCTTCAAACAACAGCGAAGAAGCGGCAATGTTGCGGATGAGTCCCGGCGATTCCGCCTTGCAGAATGAAAAGATGGAGGCGCCGAATCTGGTTGGTCAAAGCTATGAGTCTTTGGTAGAGGTCACCTCTTCTGGTGCAGATTATCAAATTCTCCGTTCATCGGAGGAGTTCAGCGATGCAGTTCCAGAGGGGGAAGTGATCTCACAATCGCCTGCCCCCGGCGAGGAGATGGATCGGGGAGGCTCCATCGTTGTAGTGGTAAGCAAAGGGCCGGAGATTCGAGCGCTTCCCTCAATTATCGGAAAAACGCTTGCAGACGCCTCGACAACGGTCACAGCTGCGGGATTTGTCCCAACGAAGGCGGAAGCGTACAGCGATACGATACCGGCAGGTTATGCAATTGGCTATCAGGGCAAGGAAGAGGGGGAGGAACTCCCTTATGGGGCCCAGGTTGTGATCGTAATCAGCGAAGGGCCAGAAAACCCGGAATTACTGTCTACTGAATCATCGGAAGTATCTTCCCAGCAAGATGCTTCGATTTCACTCGTAGAATAAAAATGGAAAATAGAAACAGACAAGCTGAAACGAATTTCATTTCAGCTTGTCTGTTTCTATGTTAAGTCCTTATACAGTTTGAGCAGAGGAAAACAGAGAACCACTCGCTATGCGGGTGTGAGACAAACAGTTGTTTAAAAAATCTCACCAAGCGTTACAATAGGGCTGTTAAACCTTATTACAACCAGAAAGATGGGGTACATAGCAAATTAAATAGTTTAGCACAGACTAAGGGTTCTCATTTGGGTATGTACCAACCAAAATGAGAACCCTTAGCTCTTGGCCGGGGAGAACAAAAGGGCTTTCGCTTGCAAGCAGAGTGAGGAAGCAACAGCGCTCTTTTCAGAACAAAAGGGTTTTGTTGCTGCATGGAACGCCCAATTGGTTGCGGGCAAACGACTGTAAATGCGAGAAAATTTAAGGGAGGATTTTCCAGCATGAAAGCAGAATCGTCCGTTCACAATCTCACAGCTTTATAAGAATCCATGACATGTACCTTTGATGATCGGACAAAATGGGTTCAAACAAAATCGGCAGAGGAGAAACAGAGAAAGGAACAGATGCCTGGTGAAAACAAAGCCAAGGCCTCTAAATACGGACTAGCTGCTCGGCTGTTTTCCATTTGAAAAGTTCCAGCTTGCCGATGACCGTAGAAGACAATGAAAGTTCAGGGATTCAATCCCAACAGGCGTTGTGCATTTTTAAAATAAATATTTTCTTTTTCACGATCAGAGAGATGTGTTCGCTCAATGAATGCAAATTCATCACAGGAACGGCTCCAGGGACAATCGCTGGCGAACAAAACCTGTTCAGAACCATGTTTGGACACAAGGCGTTCGAATTGTTCCGGAGAACATAGGCGGGCGGACATCGCGGTGTCGATGAATAGCGGCAAGCCCGCCACAAATTCCTCTGCTTCCTGATAACGGGCCATCCCTCCCATATGTGCGGCGATCATTGTCATATGTGGAAACTGCTTGACCACCTTGGCAACTGCCTGTGGTGTCGCGTGGACTTGATTGGGAGAGAGAGGGTCCCAACCGGTATGGAAGGTTACCGGCAATCCAAGAGAAGAGATGACATCGTAAATGGGAAACATTTTGGGATCATCAATAAAAAAATCCTGATAGTCGGGATGCAGCTTTACACCGTACAAACCGAGATCCTTGATCCGCTGTAGCTCATCCAGTGCATCCGGAGCATCTGGATGTACGGATCCGAAACTATAGATCACAGGGTCGTCAATGGATGCAGCCCAGTTGTTGACGATCGTCTGTTGACTTGGCTTAGTGGCAATATTCATTGCTATAGCAGCATCGACCCCCCAATCTTGTAATTTTTCTTTTGTATCGGGGAGAGTACCGTTCGTAAAGTAGGGACTTTTGCAGATATTGGAAAGATTGGTCAGCGCCTTTTGCGCAATTTTTTCTGAAAACATATGGATATGTGCGTCTATTAACATACTAAGACTCCTGTTCCAAAAGGGATTCCCCGCTGATTACCAAGGAATACGGCTTCATGCGGGATGACATAAAAAGGATGCGAGCGCAACGCACCCGCATCCTTTTTATGCAAAGCCCTATGGGCCTGCGATATTCTAATTTTATCAGTCGCTGCTAAACGGAAGCAGCGCAAGATGACGGGCGCGCTTGATTGCCACAGTCAACTGACGCTGATGGCGCGCGCAAGTGCCGGTTACTCTGCGGGGCAGAATCTTTGCTCTCTCAGAGATAAAACGGCGCAATTTTGCGACATCCTTATAATCGATGGTTTCGATCTTGTCTACGCAGAAGCTGCAAACCTTCTTGCGGCCTTTGCGCCCACCCGGACGGCGATTTTCGCGCTCGGGTCTATCACCATATGCCATAACGGAAACCTCCTTTTTCAATCTTTTCGATCATTTAGGATTAGAACGGCAGATCATCATCAGAGGGAATCTCCTCAAAATCACCCGTATTTCCACTCGTATAAGCGGGGGCGGGTTGTTCTGGGATCGGCTCTGTTCTGGAGTGATAATTGTTCTCGTAGTTGCCTCCGCCGTAATTCCCGCCAGCATAACTGCCTCCACCGGAGGAGTCGCGTTTGGGTTCAGCGAAATGGACGTTGTCCGCAACGATTTCAAAAGCTTTGCGCTTGTTGCCTTGACTATCCGTATACGTACGGGTCTGAATTGACCCTTGTACAGCAACCAACTGTCCCTTGCGGAAGTATTTGCATACAAAATCCGCTGTATTACGCCAAGCCACAATATCGATGAAATCGGTCTGCCGGTCAGCGCCGGATTTTACATACGAACGGTCTACGGCGAGTGTAAAACTCGTCACAGAAATGTCGTTGGCCGTATGACGCAATTCGGGATCGGCCACAAGGCGGCCCATCAAAACAGCAACGTTGAGCATTTCAATCACTCTTTCTTTGCCTTTTCAGGTTCTTTCTTGATGATCAAGGAACGAAGAACACCGTCGGTGATCTTGTAGATACGGTCCAGCTCTGCGGTGAAGGCAGGAACGCTCGTAAAGTCGATCAGAACGTAATAACCTTCCGCCTCTTTGTTGATCAAATAAGCAAGTCTGCGCTTGCCCCACTCGTCAACTGCTTCGATCGTACCGTTAGCAGCGATCAGATCCTTGAATTTCTGAACCAAGGATGCGATGCCGTCCTCTCCCAGCTTAGTGGAAAGAATGAAAACGGTCTCATAGGAATTTGTTACTTCTGGCATTGTGTTGCACCTCCTTTTGGACATTAGGCCCCGCATAAAAATCCGGGGCAAGGATAGAAAGCCACTTATATGGCTAACAAACCTATTATATCAGTCAAAGAACAACGAGTCAACTAAAATTTTACAGACTTTTGCTGATTTCTTTCAGATATGCGCGGAAAGCATCCCCGATTTCTGGATGGCGCAGTGCCACCTCGACAGAGGCCTGCATAATTCCCAGCTTGTTGCCCATGTCATAGCGAGTACCGGTAAAATCCACAGCAACCATCCCTTTGCTGCGGGCCATAGTGCCCATTGCGTCAGTCAACTGGATTTCACCGCCAGCGCCGGGTTGCGTGTTGTCCAAAATATCAAAAATATCGGGTGTAAGGACGCAACGCCCCAAGATCGAGAACAAGGATAAAATCTTGTCCGGCGTGGGCTTCTCCACCATGTCCGTACACTTATAGTAATTGTCGTGGATGGGGTCCACCTTTAGAGAGCTGTATTTGGTGATCGCTTCCGGTGTGACCTCTTTTACGCCTAACACACCAAGGCCAAATTCCTCGTAGGCGCGGATTAATTGGCCGCAGGCCGGGTCCTCACCGATGATTACATCGTCGCCATAAAGGACGGCAAACGGTTCCTTTCCGACAAAGGAACGCGCACAGTTTACAGCATGGCCCAAGCCGCGCGTCTCTTTTTGACGGACAAAATAGATGTTTGCCATATGCGAAATATCGACAATTTCTTTTAGAATCTTTTCTTTTTCCGGCCCGCCGCTCGTCAGACGTGCTTCCAATTCCGGGACACGGTCGAAGTGGTCTTCGATCAGCCCCTTGCCGCGGTTGGTGATGATGAGAATGTCCGTGATTCCGGAGTGTACAGCTTCTTCCACAATATATTGAATAGCGGGCTTGTCCACAATGGGGAGCATTTCCTTCGGCATGGATTTTGTGGCCGGAAGCACGCGTGTGCCCAGACCGGCTGCGGGTATGACGGCTTTTGTTACCTTCACTGGAATTCCTCCTTAAAGTCATGATGGAACGCGCGTTGCGCCTGCTTTGATCTGTCTTTAGCCTATGTGCAAATATCCATACTATGCTTTCCAATGAGATGTATTTTCCCTACGTCTAATAGAGAAAGAGCTGGGGAAGATAGACAACCATCATGTAGCAAACCAGCAAACAGATGGCGAGGGATGTATTGACGCCTCCATTTAACTGAAGGCGAACTGCGTAGTCCGACGGATCGGGATTTTCTTCCCGAAGGGTACGTATTTTGTGAATACAGTGATTCATGTACATACGGTTTCCATTCAGACCAACAAATAACATGATGATAAAACGGATGAGAGAGAGCAGGCTGGGAGTCCATACGAGGAAGATCTGCCAAGGCGCTTGCTGCATCAACAGAGACATAAACTGTACGGACTGTTCCATGGTTGGATAAGCAGCATTGATGTCGACACCGACCTGTTGCATCAAGTCCATAATGATGGGAGTGGCGAAATGATAGGAAACAAAGGTTGAAAGTACGTAGATCAGCAGCATAATACCGGTGAAAATAGCGCCCCACTTATACTGCTTGCGGTAAAGCATCCACCCACCGGTGAAAAGAAACGCAGAAAAATTAAAACGGTTCCGATGGTAACGCTTCCGATTAAAGAATGTCGGAAGATAGTACTGAGGGTTGGTCTGCACAAATTTTGCCACATCCCCTGCTGTAACTCCTTCGTCCAGTTGTTCGTCCTGTCCAACACCGCCCATTGGATCAAAGGCAAACGGATAGGGACCTGTGTATGGAGCATTGGGCGCACCGGGATTTTGATAGGGGGGCGGGTTGGGCACGCCGGGGTTCTGATAGGGCGGAGTGCTGTTATGAGGGGGGCCATAAGGGGAATATCCTCCCTTTGGCATTGGCCCATTGGATTCCGCACCGCTCAACGGTTGGCCACATTGATCGCAAAAGAGCGCCTCGCGGGCATTCTTTTTCCCACAGCGTGGACAAGCTTTCCCCTCATCTGTTTCCGCATTCTGTTCGGGCGGTTTCCAAGCGTCCGGAGTTCCATGTTTATCTTCAAAGATACAATGTCCAGCTTGCTGATAGCAGGCACGGTGATAGGGCGCACCGCACTCCGGACAAACAACAATATCGTCGTCAGTGCCAAACGGTTTGCCGCACACAGGGCATTTCAAACCGGTATAATCCATTTGATGTCCTCCTTGTTGGGGGTCTTACGAGCCCACAATCCATTAATATAGTATTCTATCGTTTTTTAGGAGAAACTGCAAGCTTTCCAAGGATAAGTTTTCAGCCTATTCATAGTTTTTGAAGAATACGGCAAAGAAGAATACGGTAAATTGGATACTTTTTGGAGTTCCCTTCAAGACCGGACGGAATCGTGGGGGATAGATGTTTGAATGCTTGTTGAAAAAACGGCGTGTTACGGTATATGAAAGGAAATAACAGAGCGATTTTTATCCATAAATGAGTGAACGAATGACACAAAAAAGCAGCTCTTGGAAATTTCCAAGAGCTGCCCGGTTGCATTATAGTTTACAGATTCTCTTTAAAGAATGCCTCTAGTGCAGGAGCCGCCGTATCTTCATCTGCACCTTCCACACATACTGTAACGGTCTCGCCCTTTTTAGCAGCAAGGCCCATCACGGAGAAAATCTTCTTTGCATCACCGCTTTTATCATCCTTTTTGATGGTGACAGCACTGGCAAATTCCTTCGCCTTCTTGACAAGCAGACCGGCCGGTCTGGCGTGGATTCCCTCTGCGTCGGTAATGACATACTGAAATTCCTTCATATCGAATATCTCCTTGTCTTTCAATTGGTCCAATGGATTCCAAACTTCCCCAGAGGACCTGTTATTATTCTTATTATAGGAGGAAAGTAGAGCCGGGTCAAGGGATTGGCGGCGGTTTTCAGCGTGGAAAGGAAAAAAGAATCGTTTCCGTCCAAAAACCTTTTTAGGCGGGTGGTATCCGCCGCCTGATTGCTTTAAAACGCTTAAAAACAATCGCATTTACCTTCCCAGAGTCTGGTAAAGATTCTGGGAAGGATCTGTGCCATACTTTTCAAAGGGGACGCAGGAAGCGATTATTGATCCTCTTTGATCGGCTTTTTGAGGAGTGCCAAAAGAACCATGGAGATAACCGAGCCGATCAAGAGAGAAACCAGGTACATCGGCCAATTTTGGACCACTGCGAATACAAAGATACCTCCATGGGGCGCTGGAAGCGTACAGCCAAACAGCATGGACAGAGCACCGGCCACTGCAGATCCAACCACACAGGAGGGGATGACACGCAGCGGGTCGGCTGCGGCGAAGGGAATAACGCCCTCTGTGATAAAGGAGAAACCCATAATGTAGTTCGTAACCGTTGTTTGGCGTTCTTTTGCAGTGAAACGGTTTTTGAAGAATGTGGTGCACAGGGCCACGGCAAGAGGGGGCACCATGCCGCCAATCATAACGGCCGCCATCACACCGGAGGAAACCGGATCGCCGGCAGCGTTGATGAGCGAAGCGGTACCGAATACATAGGCTGCCTTATTGAAAGGACCGCCCATATCGATACTCATCATACCGCCGACAATTGCGCCGAGAATCACGCCGCTGGTTGCATTCATGCTGGACAACGTGTTACTAATCCATAGGTTCAGTGCAGAAACCGGCGGATTGATAATAAATTGGATGATAACGCCAATAGCCAAAATACCGACAACGGGATAGATCAACACTGGTTTGGTGCCTTCCAGTGACTTGGGAAGTTTTGCGCAAAGTTTTTCCAAGCCAAGCATCAGGTAACCGGCGACAAAACCGGCGATCAACGCACCAAGAAACCCGGAACCGCCAGCATTTGCCAGCGCGCCGCCGACAAACCCTACAGCGAGGCCCGGACGGTCCGCAATACTCATAGCGATGAATCCGGCAAGAATGGGAAGCATGAAACCGAATGCCGCATTGCCAATGGTCTTAAAGAGGGCCGCGGCGGGGGAATTCATACCGAAGTTGGCGGGGTCGCCGCCCGGTGCAAGGATGGTATCGAGCAGAAAGGCGAGTGCGATTAGAATACCACCGCCAATGACGAAAGGAAGCATGTTGGAGACGCCGTTCATCAGATGCTTGTAGATCTGATGGCCGATCCCCTCCTTTTCGGCGGAGGCTTCGGTTTTTGTCGATCCGCCTTGTGCATGGAATACTGGTGCTTTGCCGTCGAGAATGGTCTGAATCAGTTCTTGTGGGCGAGAGATGCCATCGGATACCTGCGTCTGGATAACAGGCTTTCCGTTAAAACGGGGCATATCCACTTTTGTATCCGCGGCGACGATGATGCCGTCCGCGGCAGAGATCTCCGCCGGTGTCAAGACGTTTTTCTTTCCACCGGACCCATTGGTCTCAACTTTTATCGTTACGCCCATTTCCTTAGCCTTTTCTTCAAGGCTTTCCGCTGCCATGTAGGTATGTGCAATTCCTGTTGGGCAG
>NZ_LT835157.1:1206725-1269225 GCF_900169665.1 Anaeromassilibacillus sp. Marseille-P3371
CCACCGCCAATGACGAAAGGAAGCATGTTGGAGACGCCGTTCATCAGATGCTTGTAGATCTGATGGCCGATCCCCTCCTTTTCGGCGGAGGCTTCGGTTTTTGTCGATCCGCCTTGTGCATGGAATACTGGTGCTTTGCCGTCGAGAATGGTCTGAATCAGTTCTTGTGGGCGAGAGATGCCATCGGATACCTGCGTCTGGATAACAGGCTTTCCGTTAAAACGGGGCATATCCACTTTTGTATCCGCGGCGACGATGATGCCGTCCGCGGCAGAGATCTCCGCCGGTGTCAAGACGTTTTTCTTTCCACCGGACCCATTGGTCTCAACTTTTATCGTTACGCCCATTTCCTTAGCCTTTTCTTCAAGGCTTTCCGCTGCCATGTAGGTATGTGCAATTCCTGTTGGGCAGGCGGTTACAGCAAGGACACGGTAAGTACCAGGAGCAACATGCTTTGCTTCGGCCTCCTTTTTCTGAGTTTCCGCGACCTTTTTGTTTTCAGCTTCATCGACTAGGCGGAGAAATTCATCCTTATCTTTGGCATCGATCAGGCTCTGCCGGAAATCATCATCCATCAACAGGACACTCAGGCGGCCCAGGACATCCAGGTGTATATTGTCCTCCGTGTCCGGCGCTGCAATCAGGAAGAAGAGCTTTGCGGGTTCCCCATCCAGAGATTCAAAATCCACGCCGTCATGTGCCACGATCACCGCCAGGCCGGCCCGTTGAACCGCCTTTGTCTTTGCGTGTGGGATCGCAACGCCTTCCCCGATGCCGGTAGAGCCGATGGTCTCCCGTTTTAAAACACATGCTTTATACACTTCTTTGTCGAGAATATTGCCAGACCGCACCATCAGGTCCACTAGAAGATTGATTGCCTCCGCTTTGCTTTTTGGTGCCGCATGCAGGTCCATAGCGTCTTTGTTTAGAAGTTCCGTAATACGCATAAAAAGTCCTCCTATCAAAAATCTCAAGCGGTTTATAGGGTTTTCAAGAGCTTCCGAATATCGTCGCCGCTGGCCAGCCACTCTTGAAACGCGGAGGCGCTGCCTGCGGCCAACCCAGTTTTAAAAGCAGTTTCATAGTTATGCGAAGAAAGATAACCAGCGAGGAATCCCGCGACCATGGAATCGCCAGCCCCAACAGAGTTGACGACCTTCCCTTTTGGGGGAAGACTCTTGTGGATCGTTCCGCCTTCATCCACTAGGATTGCCCCATCTCCAGCCATTGAAATCAGAACATTGCGCGCCCCCATCTGTTGAAGTTTTTGCGCATAGAAGATGATCTCTTGATCCGTTCGAAGCGATTGTCCAAAGAGATCGCCCAACTCGTGGTTGTTTGGTTTGATGAGGAAAGGGTGGTACTTCAACACATTGCGCAGCAACTCCCCGGTAGCATCTACTACCACGCGGATATTACGACCTTCCAGCTGTTGCAGAATCCTTTCATAAATATTGGATGGTAAGGTATTGGGGATACTTCCTGCTAATACCAAAAGATCTCCGTCTAAAAGTTGGTCCAACTTTTGGAACAGGTTTTGCAAGTTTTCTGTGGTGAGATTTGGCCCCTGTCCATTGATTTCACTTTCCTGTTCAGCCTGGATCTTCACGTTGATCCGTGAAAACCCTTCCGGCACTTGGATGAAATCCGTGCGGCAGCCACATCGATCGAGTAACCGGCAGATTTCGTTCCCAGTGAAACCGGCGGTAAAACCGAGTGCCGTGCTTTCAACACCCAGATTGCGCAGGACAATGGAAACATTGATTCCTTTTCCGCCTGGATAGAGTTCCTCCGCCTCCGTGCGGTTGACGCTGCCGAGCGCGAGTGTGGGCAGTTTTACAATGTAATCGAGGGAGGGATTGAATGTTACCGTATAGATCATAAAGCGGTCTCCTTTCCAAGATCCGTTTCAATCACAGTGGTGTGGGAACGGATCTGTTTATCCGGCAAGCTGGTGGTAATGATGGCTGCTTGGGACAAGTCGGCAAAGATCACGGAAAAGAGTTGGTTGTATTTGGAGGGGTCCGCCAGAACATAACGTTTGTTACAGCGGCGTATAGCTTCTGTTTTTACCCGTGCTTCTTCAATGTCTGGAGTGCTGAATCCATCGCGGATACCCATTCCGTTTGTACCGAAAAAACCAATCGAAAAACGGTACCGCTGTAGGCTGTGTACCGCTTCTGTACCGACAAGTGCTTCGGTTACGGCCTTGACCTTTCCAGAGAGAATATAGGCCTCCAATCCTTTTTCCGCAAGCTTCCGCGCATGTACAATTCCGTTGGTTACATAAATAGCATTTTTTTCCGTAAGATACTCTATCATGCGTTCGGTTGTAGTGCCCGCGTCCAGGAACACAAAATCATTTTTATGTACCAGGGAGGCGGCACATTGTGCGATTCGGTTTTTCTCATCTACATGAAGGCTGTGACGCACAGACGTTTTATCTTCTGTCATTTGATAGACACCATCGACCGACGTGGCGCCTCCGTGTACTTTGTTTAGCTTTCCCATCCGGTGTAGAGCGGACAAATCGCGCCGTATGGTAGATTCCGAACTGTTGAGCAGTTCTGTCAATTCTAAGACGGATACGGCTTTTTTTTCATTCAGTCGTTTGAGGATGGCAGCATATCGTTCCTCTGTCAACATTCCGATCACTTCCTTTGTTATGATAATACAATCAAATTCAACCAAAGTCAAGCAAAATCAATCATTAAATTGACGAAATATGAGCACAGAGATTGTGCAAAACTGCAATTTTAATAAAGATTACAGGGACATTCTGTGCATATAAATGGTTGCTGTGATTGAAATTGAACGATTTTACGCAAGCGTATTGAAAGGAAGTCCATGCCAATTTGCACATACTTTTAGTTGTATTTTGCCAGGGAATCGGATATGATAGGTTCATACAGCGTGTTATCTACAAAAGTTTGCGCGATAAATGATCGATTATGAGCGAATGGCAACGGTTTTTCGGAATCAGAGAACCGACAATGGATACAGAAAAGGGGATGCAGAATGATTTCACAGGATATATTGCGTAAATATGCTGAATTGGCTGTGCGGATCGGTGTGAATGTACAACCGGGGCAACTGATGGTACTGACGTCCCCTGTGGACTGCGCCTTTTTTGCCCGCCTTTGTGTGGAGGAAGCATACCGCGCTGAGGCCGGAGAAGTGCGTGTCAACTGGGTCGATGAACGAACCGACAAATTGCGCTATCAATATGAAGCGCAGGACTCTATGACGTCCATTGCCCCTTGGCGAATAGAACAAAAACAAAATGACATTGACCGTCAATGCTGCTTTTTGTATTTGAAATCCAGCACACCCGGTCTGCTGGCGGATGTCCCGGGAGAAAAGCTTCAGGCCGTGCGTGTCGCAGAAGAACTGGCTTTTGAGAAGTTTGAGTTTTATACAATGGCGAATCATGGTCAGTGGAGCATTGTCGCCGTACCCTCTTTCGCTTGGGCCAAGAAGGTCTTTCCAGAATTGGAAGAACAAGCGGCACTGGATGCACTGTGGGATGCTGTTTTGGCGGGCGTGCGGATCGGCAGCCACCGCGATGCGGTCGCAGAATGGCGGGAGCATATTGCAAATTTGGCGGAGAACAGCCGGCGGTTAAATGCATACCATTTCGAATCCCTGCATTTTCAAAACTGCCTGGGGACCGATCTCTTGGTTGGGCTGGCAAAGGGGCATGTATGGGAGGGCGTAAGCTCTCGTGCAGACAATGATGCTGTTTTTGTGCCGAATATGCCCACCGAAGAAGTTTTTACGGCGCCGGATAAGTACCGTGTCAACGGGCGTGTTTATGCAACAAAGCCGCTCAATTATCAAGGGAAAATGATTCACAATTTCTGGTTCGTATTTCAAGATGGCAAAGTCTGTGAATACGGTGCGGAAAGCGGCGAAGATGTGTTGAAGAATCTCGTGGAATTCGATGCAGGAAGCGCGTATCTCGGCGAGGTGGCGTTAGTTCCAGACGATTCACCCATTTCGCGTTCAGGTTTGTTGTTCCTCACCACGCTGTTTGATGAAAATGCTTCATGTCATTTGGCGCTGGGAGCTTCCTATCCGGAAAATATTGCAGGAGGCGCTACGATGGACTGCGGCCAGCTGGAAGCAGCCGGAGCGAATCAGTCAAAAGAACACTGCGATTTCATGTTTGGCAGTTCAGACATGCAGGTCGATGGAATTTTACCCGATGGACGGGAAATCCCGGTGTTCCGCAATGGTGTGTTTGCTTTTCCAGATACGATATAGATCAGAAATAAAAGTAAAGGAGTGATCTTTGATGATGAACATTCAAAAAGCAGCAATGATCGGTTGTGGTGCGGTGGGCGCGACTTCTGCGTTCAGCCTCATTCAGAGCGGCTTGTTTTCAGAGCTGGTACTGATCGATGCAAACCAGGAAAAAGCGGAAGGAGAAGCGATGGACCTCAGCCACGGCCTTCCATTTGCTCGTCCCATGAAGGTCTATGCAGGAACGTATGATGATTTGGCCGACTGTTATTTGATTATCATAACAGCTGGGGCTGCACAAAAACCCGACGAGACGCGCATCGATCTGGTCAACAAAAATGTAAAAATCTTTAAGAGTATTATCCCGGAGATTGTAAAACGCAATACCAATGGCATACTGCTGGTCGTTTCCAACCCTGTGGATATTCTCACTTATGTGACTTTAAAACTCTCGGGATTCCCGGCAAACCGCGTGATCGGGTCCGGCACGGTGCTGGATACAGCGCGCTTAAAATACCTGTTAGGAGAACATTTGCAGGTCGATAGCCGTAGTATCCATGCGTTTATCATCGGTGAGCACGGCGATAGTGAGCTCGCAGTTTGGAGCAGCGCAAATGTCTCCGGTGTGGATTTGAATCATTTCTGTGAACTGCGGGGGCACTACAACCATATGGAAGCGATGGAACGCATTTATACCGACGTCCGTGACAGTGCTTATGAAATCATCGAAAAAAAAGGCGCCACCTACTACGGCATTGCAATGGCAGTGCGCCGCATCTGTGAAAGTATTATTCGGGACGAACACTCCATTTTGCCCATTTCCAGTTTGATTTGTGGGCATTACGGTTTGGGCGATGTCTGCATGGGTGTTCCGACCGTTGTGGGGCGTTGTGGAGCGGAAACCGTCTTGGATATTCCTCTCAGTGGACTGGAACAAAGAAAACTGATGGCTTCAGCCGATGCGCTCCGTACGGTATTGGACGGGATTGAACTGTAATTTTATCTTTCGATCAAAGAGGGTATCCCAAAAGTCATGAAATGACGGAAGGATACCCTCGTTTTTTTAGAAACTCAAATATTTTTGCAGACAGAAAGAGGACGCCCCTTTCCTATGAATCGAAAAATTCGTAGTTTTGGGGTACCCTCTTTTGTAGATTGTGCGCATAATGGGTTCCATCGATTATGAATGAGGGGGAAAGGGATTGGTCCCAAATATATCAAAAGAAATCTTTCTGGCTGTCGTTTGATTGAAATAGTTAACCTTGACAAAGTTTTGATAGTGGGCTTATAATACATAAGGTAGCATAGGCTAACTTTTAAAAACATTATCAAATGGGGGATTGAGGGAATATGACATTAAACGAATTGAAGATCGGCCAAAAATCCCGAATTTTAGCGGTGAATGGGCAAGGGGCGCTGCGCCGCCGCTTGCTGGATATGGGGCTGACACCCCATACAGAAGTGATGGTCCGCAAGGTTGCGCCAATGGGGGACCCAATTGAGTTGCATTTGCGCGGCTATGAACTGACCCTCCGCATAGAAGATGCGAAAAACATCGAAGTGGAGGAGGAATAAACCATGATGTTTGCATTGGCTGGGAACCAAAATTGCGGAAAAACGACCTTGTTCAACCAGTTAACTGGTTCCAACCAACATGTGGGAAATTTTCCGGGCGTGACTGTGGAAAGCAAAGAGGGGGTCATCCGTGGCTATAAAGAGAATACTGTGGTGGATCTCCCTGGGATTTATTCGCTTTCCCCCTACACAAATGAAGAGATCGTCACGCGTGACTTCCTTTTAAAAAATAAGCCGGATGGGATCATCAACATAGTGGACGCCACGAACATTGAGCGAAATCTTTATTTGAGTATGCAGCTGATAGAGCTACATATCCCTATGGTGATCGCACTAAATATGATGGACGAGGTGCGTGCCAATGGTGGGACCATAAAAATTGATAAGCTTCAAGAAGAATTGGGAGTGCCAGTTGTCCCGATTTCTGCCAGTAAAAATGAAGGAATCGATGAACTGATCGATACAGCTGTTCGGACGGCGCGCAACCGGCAGTATCCCCGCCGGCAGGATTTTTGTTCTGGAGCTGTGCATAGAGCGATTCATTCCATTGCTCATCTTGTGGAGGATCACGCAGAACGCATTCAGACTCCACCTCGTTTTGCTGCTACCAAACTGGTCGAAGGCGATGAACCCATGCGAAACGCCTTAAACCTTTCGGAAAATGAAAAAGATATGGTGGAGCATACGGTCTCCGAGATGGAACATGAACTCGATACGGATCGAGAGGCTGCATTGGCGGATATGCGTTATACGTTTATCGACCATCTCTGTGCAGACAGCGTGGTAAAATGCGGAGAGAGTAAGGAACACGCGCGCAGTGTGAAAATCGATAATCTTTTGACGAATAAATATTTAGCGATCCCGATTTTTCTGCTGATTATGATGACGATTTTTTGGCTCACTTTTGGGGTAATCGGCAGTTTTTTGAGTGACCTTCTCTCGGAGGGAATTGATCTTCTCACTGCTGTTGTAAGTGATGCGCTTACGGCTTATGGAATGAATTCTGTGGTACACTCCTTGGTAATCGATGGAATCTTTGCGGGAGTGGGGAGTGTTCTATCCTTTATTCCAACAATCGTTGTACTATTTTTCTTTCTTTCGATTTTGGAAGACAGTGGCTATATGGCGCGCGTCGCATTCGTCATGGACAAGCTTTTGCGTAAAATAGGGCTTTCGGGCCGGAGCTTTGTTCCGATGTTGATTGGATTTGGCTGCTCTGTTCCTGCCATTATGGCTACGCGGACTCTGTCCAGCGAGAGAGATCGGAAGATGACCATCTTGCTGACACCGTATATGAGTTGCTCAGCAAAGCTTCCCATTTACGGAATGTTTACCATGGCCTTCTTTCCGGAAAACCGCGCTTTGGTGATGATTGGTCTTTACGTTCTTGGCATGGCGGTTGGCATTTTAATGGGCTTATTGTTGAAGGGAACCCTGTTTCATGGGAATCCAGTGCCATTTGTAATGGAACTTCCCAACTATCGGCTACCCAGTCCCAAGAGTGTCTGTATGTTGTTGTGGGATAAGGCAAAGGACTTTTTGACCCGTGCCTTCACTGTGATTTTTGTTGCCACAATTGTTATATGGTTCTTACAGAGCTTCGATACCCGCTTGAATCCTGTTTCCAGTGGAGAAGCAAGCATGTTGGCCGGAATCGGCCGGTGGATTGCCCCGGTCTTTGCACCGCTTGGCTTTGGAGACTGGCGTGCTTCGACTGCATTGTTGACTGGATTCAGTGCAAAAGAGGCAGTTGTGAGTACCTTTGCAGTTCTTACGGGTGCCAATACGGCGAATATGCCCTCTGCTCTTGCGTCTGTATTCTCTCCGTTGACCGCATTCTCTTTTCTGGTGTTTACATTACTTTACACACCTTGCGTTGCAGCCATTAGCGCAGTGCGTAGGGAAATGAACAGTGGAAAAGCGGCAGTCGGTGTGGTTTTTTTACAGACAGGTGTTGCTTGGATTGTCTCGTTTGCCATTTATCATCTGGGGATGTTGTTTGTGTGACAGAGAGGACATGATTTTATGAACGGAATCGATTTTGCCATTCTAGCGATTATTTTTGTGTTGGTTGTTTTAGCAGTTCGCTATGCTTGGAACCATCGGAATTCCTGTGGTGGGAATTGCTCCGGATGTTCCCACAGTCAATCGTGCCAGAACTTACGCGACCATTCAGAGAAGAAATAACGAGTAGGATTTTGATGATTTTGTATTTGGTGAGGAAAAGCATAATACAACAAAAGACGCCCTGTATCACGGTATGTTTAACCGGATACAGGGCGTCTAGCCTTGTTAGCAGATTTTGCTTAGTCGGTTGCGATCGCCTTTTATCTTGACAATCCATTCTTCAGCAAGTCGAACCAAGTTGCCTATTCCACCGAAATTCCAAGCTCGTCCATCTTCTCCCTCAGTTTTAAGAAGTCCTCAAAAGCGCCGGGCTTACTGCTCGGATTGCGCAATAAAGCGGCGGGATGAAGTGTGGCCATCATCCAAACGCCATTTTTTTCTGTAAATATGCCGTGCTCCTTTGTGATTTTAAAATCCGGGCGGATAAGTTTCATCGCTGCAATACGGCCGAGACAAACAATTATCTTTGGTCGAATGAGATATACTTGATTGCGCAGCCAATGGATACAAGTCTCCTGTTCCTCTGGTAGAGGATCACGGTTTTGGGGCGGACGGCATTTGACAATATTTGCAATATAGATGTTCTTTTGACGGTCTAAATCAATGGCATCCAACATTTTGTCCAAAAGCTGGCCGCTGCGTCCTACAAATGGTTCTCCTTTCAAGTCTTCCTGTTCTCCAGGGCCTTCTCCAATAAATAGAACCTTGGCTTCTTTGTTACCAACACCAAATACCAGGTTGGTTCGCCCGGAACACAGGCCGCACTTTTGACATCCCATACAGGCGGTTTCCAGCTCTTCCCAAGTTTGATACATATGGATTTTCTCCTTTATATCATTTTTGCGAAATTTTTTTAAACATGACCGTTGTGATCGCTAACCATATTGGCAGATAAGGTGATTCTACTTTACTCTTTAGTGATCAGAGGGAGGCGAGCTTTAGCGAAGCCGGCTTCCGGTTACAGCGTGAGGTTATCTAAAACATCCGAGTTTGAAGAATGGAAAGGCACTAATAGAAAATTTGCGAAATCACAAAGCCGGATGTTTCAATGCTCTCTCAGCCGTCGGAAGAGGGCGAGCTTTTGCGAAATCGACTTCCGGTTACGGCGCGAGGTTATCTAAAACATCCAAGCTCGAAGAATGGAAAGGCACTAATAGAAAATTTGCGAAATCACAAAGCCGGATGTTTCAATGTTCTCTCAGCCGTCGGAAGGAGGCGAGCTTTGGCGAAGCCGGCTTCCGGTTACGGCGTGAGGTTATCTAAAACATCCAAGTTTGAAGAATGGAAAGGTGCCAAGAGAAAATTTGCGAAATCACAAAGCCGGATGTTTCAATGCTCTCTCAGCCGTCGGAAGGAGGCGAGCTTTAGCGAAGCCGGCTTCCGGTTACGGCGTGAGGTTATTATAACACGAAATATTCCCCAGGAAAAGAAGGGAATTCCGTTGAATTTTCTTGCGTCCTGCGGTACAATAAATCCAGAACCAATTACCCTTTTAAGCAATTCGCATATTTTATAGAATTTAGGAGATGGATGATATGAAAATTATGGTGGAAACGTCCGCGCGTCATGTGCATTTGACGCAGGAACATTTGGATATTCTATTCGGAAAAGATTATGCCCTCACTCCCAAGAAAGCATTGTCCCAGCCTGGCCAGTTTGCTTGTGTGGAAAAAGTAGAAGTAGTTGGTCCAAAGGGATCTCTGAAAATGTCCATTTTGGGACCGGTCCGTCCAGAGACACAGATTGAAGTCTCAAAGACGGAAACCCGTACCTTGGGAATTGATGCGCCGCTGCGGATGTCTGCCGATTTAGAGGGAACGCCGGGGTGTAAAATCATCGGTCCCAAAGGGGAGATCACCGTTGATAAAGGTGTGATCGTTGCAAAACGCCACGCGCATTTTACGCCAGATGATGCAAAGGCATTTGGTGTGACAGATGGACAAGCCATTCAAATCAAGTTGGATTATAATGGCCGTGCATTGATTTTTGGAGATGTGATTGCTCGCGTAAGCAAGACGGCTGGTTTGGCTGTGCATATCGACACGGACGAAGCAAATGCCGCAGGTCTGACAGGGACTGTTGACGGCGAAGCAATTGTCGGCTGATTTTATCCGTTTTTTATGAAAGGGATGCTGCACGAGAAGCGGCATCCCTCTTTTTGATTTAAAACTGACCTGGTTAAATTTGCGAAAATTGGATATTGTGAAAGATACAGATGCGATTATAATAAAGACAACATGGGGAAGCCCTTGTTCCATCGGATGGAGTGTTTTGGCGCCGGATCAATTGGGAAATGTGGTTGCAAACACATACCCATTTATACAGGCTTGGAAGGGATCAATTTGTTGAGGCCTGTAATATCAACTGGATAGGAGGCCATTGAAATGCAAAATAACCGTTACGAATTGAACAAACAGCTTGCCCAGATGCTCAAAGGCGGAGTAATTATGGATGTTACAACACCGGAGCAGGCAAAGATCGCAGAGGCGGCAGGTGCTTGTGCTGTTATGGCTTTGGAGCGTATACCAGCGGATATTCGTGCAGCTGGTGGTGTCTCTCGTATGAGCGATCCAAAAGTGATTAAAGGAATTCAGCAGGCTGTGTCGATACCAGTGATGGCAAAGTGCCGGATCGGACATTTTGCAGAGGCGCAGATTTTGCAAGCCATTGAGATCGATTATATTGACGAAAGTGAGGTTCTCTCTCCGGCAGACGATGTTTATCACATAGACAAAACAAAGTTTCAGGTTCCGTTTGTCTGTGGGGCAAGGGATTTGGGAGAAGCCCTTCGTCGAATCAGCGAGGGAGCCTCGATGATTCGCACAAAAGGGGAGCCAGGGACAGGAGATATTGTCCAGGCTGTGCGCCATATGCGCAAAATGAATGCAGAAATTGCCAGATTGACAGCTATGCGTACGGATGAGCTCTATGAGGCGGCAAAAGAACTGCGTGTTCCATACGAATTGGTACAATATATCCATGAGAATCGAAAACTTCCGGTTGTCAATTTTGCAGCGGGAGGTGTGGCAACCCCGGCTGATGCGGCGCTCATGATGCAACTTGGCGCAGAAGGAGTATTTGTAGGCTCTGGAATCTTTAAGTCTGGAAATCCAGAAAAAAGGGCCGCTGCCATTGTTAAATCGGTTACAAATTATATGGATGCTTCCCTTTTGGCCGAGCTTTCCGAAGATCTGGGAGAAGCCATGGTTGGTATCAACGAACAGGAGATTGAGATTCTAATGGCAGAGAGGGGAAAATGACCCATGCGAATCGGTGTTTTAGCCGTACAAGGGGCATTTATAGAACATGAACAGATGTTGCGAAAATTGGATGTAGAGACTTTTGAGATCCGACGAAAAGAAGATGTAAGCCAGCCTTTGGATGGACTCGTTCTTCCAGGTGGAGAGAGTACCGTTATGGGAAAGTTGTTGCAGGAACTGGGGCTCTTTGAACCACTGCACAAACAAATAGTACAGGGGTTGCCTGTATTGGGAACCTGTGCTGGATTGATCTTGTTGGCGGAAACACTTTCTAATGATTCGCATACGTATTTTGGTACGTTGCCGGTCACAGTACGGCGGAATGCTTATGGGCGGCAGTTGGGAAGTTTTTTAAAGATTGGGCAGATAGATGGCCATGAAGCATTTCCTATGGTTTTCATCCGAGCGCCATCTATTGAATCGATTGGAGCGGATGTAGAAGTTTTGGCAACCGTTGACGGAAAGACCGTCGGTGTGCGATACAAAAATCAGATCGGCGTTTCGTTTCATCCGGAATTGACCAGCAACCTTACTTTTCATAGACTCTTTTTAAAAATGATAGAACAATCCAAAAACAAATCGGAAAAGCGTCGATTTCCCGATGTAGAAGGATGGGAAAAAGTAGGATCGGGTTGAAAACCGTATAGCTCGATTAAAAGATCGTTTGACAAAAGCGCACCTTCGATTGGCCTTTTACAGCCAATATCTCAAGGTGCGCTTTTCATAGCTTGATTATTTTGTGATCTTTAAGCGTCAAAGCGTATGCTAAATCAAAGATTTAATAACGCCTTTATCACTTGTGATATTTTTCCACAATGTCCGTCACAGCGTCAATCACGTATTGTACCTGCTCGTCCGTCATGGTGGGATAAAGCGGAAGAGAAATCAATCGTTCGAAGTGCTTTTGTGCCATTGGAAAATCACTGTCAGCAAAGCCAAAACGCTTCTTATAGGCGGACATATTGTGAACCGGAATGAAGTGGACACTGGTGCCGACATTTCGTTCATTGAGTTCTACGATGAATTGGTCGCGATCAATGGCCAAAAGCTTGGGAACAATGCGAAGCACATACAGATGCCAACAATGTGTGGCGTAGTCCGGGACGAAAGGCGGGTCTAAAGCGTCAATCTTTCCAAACGCTTCCTGATATTTAGCGGCGATTTTCAGACGCGCGGCCTGCATTTCCTCCAATCGGGAAAGCTGCACCAGCCCCAGAGCGGCTTGAATGTCGAACATATTATATTTAAAACCCGGCTCTGCAATATCATATCGCCAAGAACCGCCTTTTGCATAGCGATTCCATGCATTATGGCTCATCCCCTGGCCGGCAAGGACGCGCGCTTTTGCATCAATTTCATCGCTATCGGTGACAAGCATTCCACCGTCGCCTGTACACAGATTTTTTGTTGCGTAAAAACTGTAGGAAGCGGCTCCCTGCAACCGATTGCCGATCAAGCGTCCCTTATAGCGGCTCCAAAGCGCATGCGCTGCATCTTCGCTTACATACAAGCCGTGTTTATCGGCAATGGCATAGATACGGTCCAAATCGCATACCTGCCCACTGTAATGTACAGGAACAATGGCCTTCGTCCGGGAAGTAACTTTTTTTTCAATCTCGTCTGGATCGATGCAACCAGTCCGATAATCAATATCCGCAAATACAGGGGTAGCGCCCGTGTGGATAATGGTGCTCGCGGTGGAAGCGAATGTCATTGGAGTTGTAATCACTTCGTCGCCTGGACCAATCCCTTTTGCAAGCAGCGAAATATGCAGTGCCGCTGTACAGGAGTTCATAGCAATGGCGTGCTTTGCACCGAGATAACCGGCAAATTCCTGTTCAAAACGGTTGGTTCGAGGGCCTTTTGCAACCCAACCGGATTTCAGGGTTTCTACAACTTCGTTGATTTCCGCATCGGTAATGTCCGGTACATTATAAGGGATAAAATCGTCCCTTTTCTGAAAATCACTCATGAATCAATTGCCTCTTTTTCTCACAAAATATGGGCATACCATATAACGTGCAACCTGGATGGGAGTTCCTTGCAAATTTGCTGCGGCCGCACAGCCACACAAGAGTATTTTACGCCCAATATGCGGTTTTACTAATAATTACGTGTAAATCATAATACGATTGATACCTATTGTCAACACTAATTCCATGGCGAAAGATTGACTAAAAAGGGCCTTCGAGCTATAATGTTAGGGAATAAATGGCGGGAAGAATCGGGTAAAATAGGAAAAAACGGCGTGTTCTTTCCGCTGATAAGGAATGGGGCTTGTTCGTGGAGAATACCGCAAACGACACATTTTTTGTTCATCCGAGTGCATGTGTAGACACAAATGTGCAGATCGGCGAGGGAACAAAGATCTGGCATTTTTGCCATATCAGTCAGGACGCCTCCATTGGGAAGAATTGCACGATGGGGCAGAATGTCTTTGTTGCACCCGGGGTAAGAATTGGAAACTTCTGTAAGATTCAAAACAATGTCTCCGTATACGATGGCGTCGAACTGGGCGACTACGTATTTTGCGGGCCGTCCATGGTCTTTACCAATGTGCAGCGGCCTCGTTGCAAATATCCGCAATCCGGGCATCAGTTCTATGTGCGGACGCCTGTGTGTGAAGGCGCTAGTATCGGCGCAAACGCAACCATTGTATGTGGCCATCGGATTGGCCGGCATGCATTTATTGCTGCTGGAAGTGTGGTCACAAAGGATGTGCCCGACCATGCCATTATGATGGGTGTCCCGGCAAGGCAACATGGATGGGCTTGTGAATGCGGAGAAACGTTGGATCAATCGCTCCACTGCCCCAAATGCGGTAGAAATTATCGCGAGGGTGCAGAGGGCCTTGAGGAGGAAGTCAAATAAATGCAAAAAATTGCTTTTAATGATTTGGAAGCGCAATATGCACATTTAAAAGAAGAAATCGACGCGGGAATTGCCTCCGTGATTAAAGGGTGTCATTTTATCTCTGGACCCCAGGTGGGAGAACTGGAACAAGCGCTCTGTGCTTATACGGGACGGAAATACTGTGTGACGGTGTCCAGCGGAACTGATGCGTTATTGATGCCCCTGATGGCGTGGGACATTCATGAGGGTGACGCCGTATTCGTGCCGGGCTTTACGTTTTTTGCCACGGCAGAAGTGGTTAGTTTGACCGGTGCGACTCCGGTATTCTGCGACATCAATCCCCATACGTTCAACCTGGACCCGGATTCCTTAAAAGAGCAGGTAGAGCGCGTGCTGCGGGAGGGAACGCTCACCCCGAAAGCTGTGATTCCGGTGGACCTGTTTGGTGAGCCCGCGGAATTCCCAAGAATCGAAGAAATCTGCCGGGAGTACCATCTTTTATTGATGGAGGATGCCGCACAGGGATTTGGCGGCGCTATCCAGGGCAAACGCGCATGTTGCTTTGGCGATGTTTCAGCTACCAGCTTTTTCCCGGCGAAAGTTCTGGGGTGTTACGGCGACGGCGGCGCGATATTTACGGACGATGAGGAGATGTATCAAAAGCTGCTTTCCATCCGTGTGCACGGAAAAGGCTCTGATAAGTATGAAAATATACGTCTTGGCCTAAATGCACGCTTGGATACGATGCAGGCGGCAATTCTGCTGCCGAAACTCCGGGCTTTGGATGAGGAGATAACCGTCCGGAATCGGATGGCCGCGCGCTATTCCGAGCAGTTGGAAGGGATTGTAGAGCCTCAGGCGGTATTGGACGGCTATTTTTCTAGCTTTGGATATTATACAGTTCAGGCAAGGGACGGCGCACATCGGGACGCCATCATGAAAGAGCTGAAGGAGCAGGGAATTCCAACGATGATTTATTATCCGATTCCGCTCCATCTTCAAAAAGTATATGAACCATTGGGCTATCAAAAGGGAGACTTGCCGGTTTGTGAAGCACTGTGCGAGCGCGTATTTAGTTTGCCAATGCACGGTTATCTGACGCAGGAACAGGTCGACTTTATCTGTGATACAATCAAAAGCCTTTGAGAAACAATAAAATTAGAATAAGGTAGGTATGAAAGATGTCTGATGTAAAAAAGCAGCTGCTGGATAAAATCGCAAATAAAACCGCAGTGGTCGGCATTGTGGGCTTGGGATATGTGGGGTTGCCCCTTGCAACCGAGTTTGCAAAATCCGGCTATAAGACCATTGGCTTTGATGTACAGGACAAGAAGGTGAATTCAGTCAATGCAGGCCATAACTACATTGGGGACATTGTGGACGATGTTTTCAAAGAGGTTGTGGAGTCTGGAAAGCTTTCGGCCACATCGGATTTCTCCTTTATTAAAGATGTAGATGCAGTGGCCATTTGTGTGCCGACCCCGCTGGACAAGTATCAGCAGCCGGACATCAGCTATGTAAAGGGTTCTACAGAATCCGTGGCTAAGTACCTACATGCTGGCATGGTTGTGGTTTTGGAGTCCACCACCTACCCGGGAACAACAGAAGAGCTGTTGATGCCCATCTTGGAGGCCAGCGGGCTGAAATGTACAGAGGATTTTTATCTCGCATTCTCTCCGGAACGTGTGGACCCGGGCAATAAGCAGTATAAAACCAAAAATACGCCGAAGGTGATCGGCGGTGTGGGTAAGGACTCCACTGAAGTGGCGGCTACTTTGTACCGCAACGTCCTTGAAGGCGGCGTCTATGAGGTTTCTTCTCCGGCTGTGGCAGAGATGGAGAAGCTTTTGGAAAATACCTATCGCAACATCAACATCGGTTTGGCCAATGAGATGGCGATTATCTGTGATCGTATGGGGATCAATGTGTGGGAAGTGATCGATGCGGCAAAGACAAAACCGTATGGATTCCAGGCATTTTATCCAGGTCCGGGGCTCGGCGGGCACTGCATCCCGTTGGACCCGTTTTATCTGGCGTGGAAGGCGCGCGAATATGACTATCACACCCGCCTGATTGAGACGTCGGGAGAAATCAATACGGGCATGCCGGAGTATGTGGTTGACCGTGCGATGAAGGTGCTCAATAAAAATAAGATCGCTATGAACGGCGCAAAAGTGCTCGTTCTCGGTGTGGCGTACAAGTCGGACATCGATGATTACCGTGAAAGTCCGGCGTTAAATGTCATTGACCGCTTGAATGAACAGGGAGCAGTCACGACGTTCTATGATCCGTATATCCCGGAGTATAAGCACAAGGGTATGGTGCATACTGGTGCCAAGGAGTTGACAGATGATATGCTGAAAGAGGCGGATATTGTCATCATTTGTACAGCACATGAGTGCTTTGATTATGACCGGATTCAGAAGTGCAGCAAAGAGATTTTTGATACGCGCAATGCGATGAAGAACGTCAAAGATCGTTCCAACATCGAGCTGCTGTAAGGTTTTAAACCAGCAAAATTCCCCCGTTCTGCGACGGGGGAATTTTCAACTGACGCAGGAGCCTGTGCAGGACGGCATCCTGTCCCTGAACCTGCTTAAAAAATTGCAAATAGGAGAGAATATGAAAAATGAAGAAACTTCGTTTTGCCTTGATTGGATGCGGCCGTATTTCGAAAAATCACATTGTCGCTTCTGCGGAGAATTCGGAAATCTGCGAATTGGTTGCAGTTTGCGACCCGGTGACGGAACGTGCGCAACAGAAGGCTGCCCAGTATGAAGAGCTGATGGGTGTTCGGCCAGCCGTTTATGGGGATTATAAAACCATGTTGGAAGAGATGGAGATCGACTGTTGCGCAATTGCTACAGAGAGCGGTTATCATGCAGAAATTGCCCTTTACTGCATACGGCACGGCAAACATGTTTTGGTAGAAAAACCGATGGCGCTCTCCACCGCGGATGCAGATGAGATGATTGCAGAGGCAAAGGCAAACGGCGTTACGTTGGGGGTATGCCACCAAAACCGTTTCAATGCGCCCATTCAGCAGCTGCATCGAGCACTGGAGGATGGCCGTTTTGGAAAGCTGGTCAACGGCACAGCGCGTATTCTCTGGAACCGTACGATGCCGTACTATGAGCAGGCGCCTTGGCGTGGCACTTGGGCGCAGGACGGCGGAACGCTGATGAACCAGTGTATTCACAACATTGACCTACTTCAATGGAGCCTTGGCGGGGAACCGGATACGGTTATGGCTATGACAGGGAATTTCCTGCGCGATATTCAGGCAGAGGACTTTGGAGCAATTTTGATTCGTTTTAAAAATGGAGCTATTGGCATTGTAGAAGGAACTGCCTGTGTGTACCCAAAGAATCTGGAAGAGACGCTCTCCATCTTTGGAGGGACTGGCACTGCAGTTATCGGTGGTCTGGCAGTGAACCGTGTGCAGACCTGGAACTTTGAGACCCCAGCTCCACAGGACGAAGAAGTGGCGCAGCTTGCGGGCAATGATCCAAAGGACGTCTATGGAAGTGGACACACCCCCCTTTATGCGAACTATATTCAGGCCATTCACAATGGCGTGGACCCACTGGTGAGCGGCACAGAGGCCATAAAAGCGATGAAAATCATTTTGGCGGCCTATAAGTCCCAGAAGACCGGAAAGCCTGTCCAATTCGATGACCTTCAGTTTTCCACACTGGATATGCAAGATGCCGATGTGCGTTGGAACAGGGGGTAAGGGATGAAAATTTTAACCGTAGTGGGTGCCCGCCCGCAATTCATCAAGGCATCTGTCGTTTCAGAGGCATTGAAGGGGATTTGTGAAGAAAAGATCGTGCATACCGGTCAGCATTACGACCCCAATATGTCCGATGTCTTTTTTGAAGAGCTTGGAATCCCTAAGCCGGCCTATAACTTGGGAGTTGGCTCTGGCACACATGGCCACCAGACCGGCGAAATGCTGATGAAAATTGAAGATGTGTTGTTGGAAGAAAAGCCCGATATTCTACTGGTCTATGGGGATACCAATTCAACGCTGGCAGGGGCGCTTGCGGCTTCAAAACAACATATCCGAGTAGCTCATGTAGAGGCGGGGCTGCGCTCGTACAATATGCGTATGCCGGAAGAACAGAACCGTGTTCTGACCGACCATATTTCGCAGTGGTTGTTCTGTCCGACGCAGACAGCCGTGGATAATTTAAAAAAGGAAGGGCTCACGAAGGGGGTGCAGATTACCGGCGACGTGATGTTGGATTCGGTACTGCATTTTCTGGAAGTAGCCCGCAACAATCCGGATAAAATGGCTCTGCTGAATACATTGGAAATTTCTCCAAAGCAGTATCGCTTAGCCACCCTGCACCGGGCGGAGACGACGGATGGCGGTGTGGATGCGATTGTACGTATTTTTCGCGCATTTGAGCAGTTGCCGCAGCGCGTGGTGATTCCAATTCATCCGCGTACACGCAAGTTGGCCGAACAGGCGATTGCACAAGAAGGCTTCCATAACATCCAGTTGATTGATCCGGTTGGATATTTGGAGATGCTCTTGTTGACTTCCAATGCTTGTCAGGTATTGACCGACTCCGGCGGCCTGCAAAAGGAAGCTTGGTTTATGGAAGTACCATGCGTCACTCTGCGCAAGGAAACGGAATGGGTCGAGACGTTGGACGGCAATTGGAATGTGCTTGCGGACCTAACGACTGAGGATATCTTAGAGAAAGCACTGCACACGGTTCCCGATCCGGCTGTTCGTGGAAAGCTGCCGTTTGGCGATGGCAAAGCCAGTCAGAAGATCGCAGAGGCATTGAAAAAAGAGACGGAGTGAGTGTCCTTTGAATATCGTCTATATCAACCATTACGCTGGTTCGGATAAGCATGGGATGGAATACCGGCCATATTTCATGGCAAAACGCTGGGTGGAGGCCGGACATCATGTCACGATTGTAGCAAGTTCGTACTCCCATCTGCGGACCAAAAATCCCGATATGCAGGGAAAAAAAACGATGGAAGAGCTGTACAATGGGGTTCGATACCTGTGGCTTGAAGGGCCCTCTTATCAGGGAAACGGCCTGGGGCGCATTAAAAATATGCTCTCCTTCTTGCGTGGTTTAAAAAAATACCGCGCACAGATCACAGCTCAGGGAAAGCCGGATGCTGTGATTGCTTCCTCTACCTATCCGCTGGACATCTATCCTGCCAGAAAGATTGCCAGGGAATCCGGCGCCCTTCTAATTTATGAGGTGCATGATCTTTGGCCACTTAGCCCGATTGAGCTTGGAGGAATGAGCCCGCGGCATCCTTATATTGTTTTGATGCAAATGGCAGAGAACTACTGCTATAAACATAGTGACTATGTGGTGTCCTTGTTGCCCTGTGCAGAGGGGCATATGAAAGAGCATGGTTTGGCCGATGGAAAATTCGTTTACATTCCCAATGGGATTGTAAAGGAGGATTGGGAGAAGTCCCCGGGGAATCCACCGGTTTATGCGGATAAGTTGGGACAGTATCGCCGTGATGGCTGGTTCCTGATTGGCTATACAGGCGCGCATGGAATTGCCAACGGGTTGGACAGCTTCATCGAAGCGGGAAAGGCGTTACAGGGAAAAAAGATCAAACTGATTTTGGTGGGACAGGGGCCGGAACGGGACCGCTTGGTACAGAAAGTTCAAGATCTTCATTTGGAAGAGAATGTTGAGCTTTTGCCGGCGGTTAAACGCGACGCGGTTCCAGAGCTTTTGGCGCAATTTGACGCCCTGTATGTGGGGTTGCAACGGCAACCGTTGTTCCGGTTTGGCGTTAGTCCCAATAAGCTGATGGACTATATGATGGCCGGAAAGCCTGTGATCTTCGCAATTGATGCGGGGAATGATATGGTGGCGGATGCATCCTGCGGTATTTCGATCGAACCTGAAAATAGTGCTGCCATCGCAGATGCAGCGGTTCGGCTTGCAGAGCTTCCAAAGGAAGAGTTACAGAAGATGGGGGCCCGTGGAAAAGCTTACATCTTGGAGCATCACGAATATGGTGTTTTGGCAAAACAGTTCCTGGATGTCTTTTCCATGCCAAGGAGAGAAAACAAATAAATCCTAGAACGAGCAGGCAGAAGAAACTCTCTGTCTGCTTTTTTGTTGGTTATTTATCTGCAACAATCTCTGTAAAATTTCAAAGAAAAAAGCAATAAGAGGGAAAAGTTGTAAAAAATTTGGAAGGACCTCTTTACAAATCAGTTTCCTTATGCTATGATTACATCCAGTAATAGGAATTGTTATCAATTATGATCTGACACATTCTGAAATGAAGGAAGGTGCCGATGTTTCCATGGAAAAGCGACAAAACTTCAGCCGTAAACGAGAAGCGATTCTGATGACCATCCGCAATGCAACCATTCATCCTACAGCGGAATGGGTATATCAGCAACTGAAACCGCAATATCCGGATTTAAGTTTAGGGACGGTTTATCGCAATATTGCTCAATTCAAGAGTGACGGGATTATCAACAGCGTTGGCGTTGTCAATGGACAGGAGCGCTTTGATGGAGATGTCCGTCCACATACACATTTTATTTGCACAAAATGTGGTGCTGTAACCGATATTCCAGGGGAGTTTGTCGGTCCCCGGGTGAGCAAACAAGTGGCTAAGGAGAATGGACTGTTGGTAGAAAGCTGCGAAGTTGTGTTTCGTGGCACATGTTCCGATTGCATGAAAAGACAAGAAAGTCTTTCCTAATAATTTTTATCTGTATGGAGGAACCAATCATGAAAAAATTTGTGTGTTCTGTATGTGGCTACGTGTATGAAGGCGAGCAGGCCCCAGAGTTTTGCCCCCAGTGCAAGGCTCCGAGAGAGAAGTTTATCGAGAAAAAGGAAGGCGCTTCTTTTGCTTGCGAGCATGAAGTCGGCGTTGCACAGGGCATCGACAAGGAAGTCTACGATGGCTTGGTCATGAACTTCAACGGCGAGTGCACAGAGGTTGGCATGTATCTTGCGATGAGCCGTCAGGCAGAGCGCGAGGGTTATCCGGAGGTCGCAGAGGCATTTAAGAGATATGCATTTGAAGAGGCCGAGCATGCTGCAAAGTTTGCCGAGCTGTTGGGTGAAGTAGTTACGAATAGCACAAAGAAAAATGTACAGATGCGTGCAGAGGCTGAGGCAGGTGCATGCGAAGGGAAGCTGCAGATTGCAAAGCGCGCAAAGGAGCTGGGATACGATGCAATCCATGACACGGTTCATGAGATGGCTAAAGACGAGGCCCGTCATGGCGCTGGCTTCAATGGCCTGCTGAAGAGATATTTCGCAGACTAATTTGCAAAACGCTACATAGAAATCACACAGGGTGGGATGGCAAAGTGGCCATCCCACCCTTTTCTATTCTGTAAAACAGGTTTTAATTTGTGATATTTCTGTTAAAACCAATCAAAAAGGTTGCCAGAATCGCTAAAAGTGGTTTATACTAAGATAAATTTGCTTCGTCTGTGAAAGGAATTGGGTAGACACAGCGGACAAGCGTTTGGTGAGAATTGGAGGAACAAAATGGATTCCATTGTTGAGGCAATCGTACAGACATTTAGCAGTTCTGCATCCCGGGAGCTGATTATTTTCCTGGTGTCCATGATGCCGATTCTAGAGCTGCGCGGCGGCATTTTAGCGGCGAGTTTATTGGGGGTAGATTGGCTAAGGGCGATGACCATTTGTTTTGTTGGAACAATCCTGCCGATCCCATTTATCTTGTTGTTTATCCGCCAGATCTTGGAATGGCTGAAAAATACGCGCTTTGTCAAGCTGGTACACCGGATTGAAGCCAAAGCAGAGCAAAAAAGCAAATCCATCGAGAAGTATAAAACCTTTGGTTTGTTCCTATTTGTTGCGATTCCATTGCCTGGAACAGGCGCTTGGACAGGAGCTTTAGTCGCTGCTTTGCTCAATATGCGCTTTAAGCACGCCATGCTTTCCATCACTTTGGGGACGTTGACCGCAGATGTGATTATGGTTGTGCTTTCTTATGGCCTTTTGGGCGCAATTCTTCCGTAAGGCAGGGGGATTTTATGGAGAGATATGACATTGTGGTGTTGGGTGGAGGCGCCGCCGGTTTGATGGCCGCCGTTTCTGCTGCTGAAGCAGGGAACGGCGGCCTCCGTGTGTCCGTCCTGGAGGGGAATGCGCGTGTTGGGAAAAAGTTACTCGCCACAGGGAACGGGCGCTGCAATTTGAGCAATCGGTTTGTAGCACCTACCCATTATCACGGCGATGTTAGCCGCGCTGCTGGACTGTTGAAACGGTTTCCCACGGAGAAAGTGATCGGGCAGTTCGCACATTTGGGATTGCTCTGCCGGGAACTGGATGAGGGACGCATCTATCCGTACTCATTGCAGGCAGCTTCCGTTCTGGAAGTTCTTCGTCTCCACCTGGAACAGCGTGGAGTGGTTGTGCAGTGTGGGACGCCTGTTACGGAAGTTCGTAGGGAAAAAGGCGGTTTCTGCCTACAATGCGATGGGAAATGGCTGCAAGCAGCCCGGGTGATTTTTGCGACCGGCGGCCTTGCGTATCCACAGCTTGGTGCAAATGACAGCGGATATCGGATGTTACGAGCATTGGGGCATACTGTGACCGCTTTGCGGCCGGCATTGGTACAGATTCGAACCGAACCGCGCAGGGCGAAACCCTTAAAAGGGATGCGAAGTTCGGCCGAGGTGACACTTTTGGTCAATCACCGGCCGGTGCAGACGGCAAAGGGGGAGGTTCAGTTCACAGAACACGGACTGTCCGGCATCTGTATGTTTGAACTATCCCGCAAAGCAGGAGAATGTTTGGAGCGGAAGATGGGACCGGTGGAGTTGGGACTGGATTTGATGCCGGAATATACGGAACCACAAATTCTTTCTATGCTATACCGGACGATCGAACGGTTGCCAGATCTTCCAGGGGGCGAGCTGCTGGGAGGATTGTTAAACCGTACAGTGGGGCGGGAGGTTTTGCGCACGGCCCTTCCGCAGACGCCCAAAGCGGCCGCTCACTTTTCAAAGGGACAGCTTACAGCGGTGAGCCGGATGATAAAATGTTTTCGATTTCCTGTTTTGGGTTTGCTGTCGTGGGACAGTGCGCAGGTCACGGCCGGCGGAGTGCCATTGGGAGAAGTGGACTGCCGGACGATGGAATCAAAAACGTGTAGGGGGCTCTACCTAGCAGGGGAATTGCTCAATGTGGACGGAGACTGCGGTGGATACAACCTTCATTGGGCTTGGAGCACCGGAATGGCCGCAGGGCGCGCCAGTGCACATTCCCTGCAGAACGGCATATCGGAGGGATAAAGCAATGCTATACCGAATTTCAGATCTATCGCTGCCGCTCGATGGAACCATCGAGGATTTGACGAATCTTGCAGCGAAACGGTTGGGGGTTTCGCCGGGGGAAGTCCATCATTTGACTTTGCGAAAGAAATCCGTGGATGCACGCAAAAAGGATGATGTCCATTTTACATACACCGTAGAATGTGTGTGCAATCGTGCACGGATTCGGGGAGACCGCAAAGTCGCAGAAGCGGTTCCTTATCATTACACAATACCAGCCAGCCGGCCGCTTCCAATACGGCCGGTTGTCGTGGGGCTTGGGCCAGCCGGTCTCTTTGCAGCTTTGCTTCTAGCGCAAGCCGGACAGCGCCCGATTGTTTTAGAGCGTGGGCAATCCGTGGAAAAGCGCAGTGAAGCGGTAGAGCGGTTTTGGCGCGAAGGGATATTGGATCAGCAAAGCAACGTCCAGTTTGGTGAAGGCGGCGCAGGGACTTTTTCAGACGGAAAGTTGAACACAGGTACAAAGGATCCCCGCGCCCGGAAAGTCTTGGAAGAGCTAGTTCAAGCAGGTGCGCCAGAAGAGATTCTCTATATGGCTAAGCCACATGTTGGGACAGATCGGCTTCCACACACAGTTAAAAAGATTCGGGAGACCATCTGTGCGTTGGGGGGAGAAGTGCGGTTTGCTTCTACCATGGATGCGCTGGTTTGTAAGGATGGGCGCATAAAAGGGATTCGTGTCCATCCAGCTGGAGGGAACTCTTATATCTTGGAGGCCAGCCATGTCATACTTGCGATCGGACACAGCGCTCGCGATACATTTGTTATGTTGGAGCAACATGGAATTCCGATGACGCCAAAGCCATTTTCGGTGGGAGCCCGAATCGAACATCCACAAGAGGTCATCAATCGGGCACAATATGGCCGGTTTTCTCAGCATCCTGCCTTGGGAGCGGCGGATTACAAATTAGCGGTTCATCTTCCCAATGGCCGGGGGGTATATACATTTTGCATGTGCCCCGGTGGACAGGTTGTGGCAGCAGCCAGTGAAGAGGGACGAGTGGTGACCAACGGAATGAGTAATTTTGCGCGTGATGGTAAAAATGCCAACGCAGCTTTGTTGGTCGGAATTGGTCCGGAGGACTTTGGCTCAGATAGCCCGTTGGCCGGGATGGTGTTTCAACGCGAGTTGGAAGAAAAGGCTTACCGGTTGGGTGGTGGCGGTTACGCAGCCCCGGTGCAACGCGTGGAGGACTTTTTAAAGGGACGGGCGTCCAAACGGCTTGGAGATGTACAACCAACTTACCGGCCGGGGGTGACTCCATGTTCCATAGCAGAGTGTTTTCCGGCAGAGCTATCGGATGCGATGCGCCAGGGAATTGTGCAGATGGAACGTTACTTGCATGGGTTTTCGTATCCCGATGCACTGCTGACCGCGGTGGAGAGCCGAAGCTCGTCCCCGGTTCGCATCCTGCGGGGAGGGTCGTACGAATCCCCTGCGGCGGCGGGGTTGTATCCCTGTGGAGAAGGAGCTGGATACGCAGGCGGTATCATATCCGCTGCGGTGGATGGGATTCGATGTGCTGAAAAAGTTTTGGAAGATTCACATAAGTCTTATTAAAAGCAAAAAAGCGGCATCTACTCCTCTGCAAAAATGTAGAGAAAGCAGATGCCGCTTTTTCATCAAATATGGATTCAACGCACATAGGAGACGTCGTCCGTACGGCGCGGTACAGGGGGTTCTGCGTGTTCCTTGGGATAACCCAAAGTGATGCAGCTATAAGGAATGTATCCTTCCGGCAGTTTTAACCGGGACTGGAAAGCAGGTTCCCGAAGGATGTCGCGTACACAACCGATAAAGCAGGTTCCCAAGCCGTAAGAATGTGCGGCTAGCATGAGATTCATAATGGCGCAGCTGGTATCCTCCGGAGCGAAGCGTGCATCTGCCGGTGCGGAAAGCACGATGACAGTGGGCGCGCCATAAAAAGGGTCCTCTATGGTGCCTTGCATAGCTGCACAAATGTCCGATAAGAGTCCTTTATTTTGAATGACAGTAAAATGGCGGGCTTGCCGTCCCATTGCAGATGGCGCATATTTTCCTGCTTTTAGAACATCGGTTAGTTCTTCTTCGCTGATCTGTTCACTTCGATACGATCGGATCGAGCGGCGCTCCATCAATGCCTCTACTGTATGGTTTAAGATCATGAGAAACTCCTCCTTTGCATATTGTCTTTATTATATTCTACCATTTTGGGTTTCGCAAGGACTTCTGTTTTCCGAATGAAAAACAGTTGTAACCGTGGATTACGAAACTTTAACTGCCGTTTTATTCGTAAGATTGCTATAATGAAGGAGAGAAAAGATCGATATCAATCGATGAAAGGAGGACTTCAGATGCGGCGAGCAAAACACTTCAAAAAACGTTCAGGAGAAAGAGCGATCCCCATTCTGGCAACTTTGCTGCTTTTTACCCTTTTTTCCAGCACTTGTTTTCCACTTTCACAGGCGCTTCGAACAGAAGAAGTCCCTTCTTTGCCTGCGATTGCCGGCCAAATTGAAATAAAAGGAGCACTTTCGGCTCGGCCAGAGTGGATCGTTGAGACAGCTCCGGAAGAAAATGCTCTGCCAAATGACCCCTATCCATTGCTATATACGGCAAGCGTTTCTCCACAGGATGTCAAGCCAAAAGAAAAGGTGGCTTACTTGACTTTTGACGACGGCCCATCCAATTTGACGCTTCCTCTGTTGGATGTACTGGATCGCTACGGCGTCAAAGCGACGTTCTTTTTGGTTGGAAAAACAGGAGAAGAAGACCGGAAGGCTATGCGCGAGATTGTCCAGCGAGGTCATGCGATTGGCGTACATAGCTATTCGCACGATTACCAGAAGATCTATGCCTCCGTGGATGCTTTTCTATCGGATTTTGCAAGGATTCATCAATTGATCTTGGAGGAAACCGGTGTGGATACACCGATCTATCGCTTTGCGGGGGGAAGTGTAAACGCCTATAATCGGGATACGGCGAAAGCAATCATCACGGAGATGAACCGAAGAGGGTATGCTTACTTCGATTGGAATGTGGATTCAGGGGATGCTACGGTGGGAATCACTGCACAGCAGATTTATCAGCATGCGGTCAACGACAGCAAAAATTTCGATCAACCAGTGATTTTGTTTCACAATACTGGAACCAAAGAGATGACGCTAGAGCAAATGCCGGCGATTATTGAAGCACTTCAACAAGCTGGATATCGGTTTGAAACATTGAAGGCGGATTCTCCGCCAGTTCGATTTCGCCTCCCATAGATCCACGTTTTTACAATGATCGTTTGTGGAGGAATTGTAGCAGGAAAAAATGATTGTAAAATAAAGCAACCGGGTGTGCTCGATGGCAGGATGGCCATGGAGAACCCCGGTTGTTTTTTGTCATTACTCAAGAATCATTAGTTGCTGTTTGTTCCTCCCGCCATTCAGCAAGAAGAAGATCTACTACCCGGCCATAGCTTTTGACGCCGTCGTATTGCCGGTTGGCTTTTAAGTAGGCATTGTTTACCTGTTGTGCGACTTCGGCCATAGGGGTTTCAAATTGATCCCAATAGGCAGTGTTGGCGCTCAGGTCAAGCGCCACGCCTTCTCCCAAAGAAGCGGAGATCTTCTGCGCTGCTTGGGGATTTTCAGCATACAGAGCATTTGACGTATAGATATACGCCAACATTTTTCCGGAATATTGAAATTCTATTCGCTCGCTGCGCTCACAGGCGAGATACGCAATAAAGTTCGCCTCGTCTTCCCGCATAAAACCACTCAGATGTGCCAGTTCATGGCACATAGTGGAGGGAAGAGAGTAGTCCGGGATGTCGGTATTTACATTTGCTTCCAACGTAAATGGAAAAAAGATGCCAGTGATATTGCAATGGGAAAGAGCGCGGGAAAAAAGAACCGGTTTAGGCCCCAGATAGGTCCCATCGAGCAGCGGGTAGTCGGAAGCGGCTTTCTGCATGGCGGAACGAGCGTACCCAGTTATATCTGAGAAGGTAGCGTCCAAAGACATGACGCCATCTGAGTCGGTATTTACCTGTTCGCGCAGGAGGGTTACTTCTTCAGCGAGGGATTGACAGAGTTGCTGCAATTCCTCCTCAGAAGAAGGGGTTAGGTGGAGTCCAGAAGTTTGTGAAAAGGTATACCGACTATAGTTGATACCGCAAAAGAGAGTGAACAGAAAAAGCAAAAGGCTGATGATACTCAGCAGGCCACGGGAAAACCGGAGGAGAAGCTTACACCACATTTCACGTTTCTTGAGGAAGACCCATACAAAGAAAACCACACAACCGATTATGGATAGAAACGCGGTAAGAACCAGCATTTCTCCCACGGAAAAGTAAGCCAGAGAGGTAAGAAGGTTTCCCCAATGGGAAAGCACACGGTAAGGACCGGTAGCATACCACTCTGCAAATGCGGGCAGGTTTTGTGCCAAAAGCAGTAGAAAAATGGAAAGAAAAAGAAGAATGGCTGGAATCCAGTTGGCTGGTTTGATTGGACGGTGCTGTTTCATAAAAGACTCCTCAATTATTAGATCGATCTCATCGTGTTGTAATTTTAGGAATACAAAATCATCACCAAGAATTTACCTTCCTATTTTACCATATTGTCGAAAAATGTACAGACGCCGTGTTCATAAAAATACTCATTTTTTATGAGTTAATTAGATACGATGAATTTTTTTCCAATTTAGAGGTTATTTTTTCTAATTCGACATAAATATAGCTTGAGAATGTATTATCATTTTTACATAAAGTTAATCTGGCTTTAACGAATAGCCAACAAAAATTAGTAACTAAATTTTAATGATTGGCAGGTTGCTCAGATGACAATTGAGAATTTCATGATGTTGCTTTGCGGACTCGGACTCTTTCTGTATGGTATGAAACTTATGGGCGATGGATTGGAATTGGCGGCCGGGTCCAGGCTCAAAACCATGATCGAACGGTTGACCACCAACAAGTATATGGGGGCATTGATTGGCCTAGCAGTCACAGCGGTGATTCAAAGCTCCTCCGCGACCACTGTCATGGTGGTTGGTTTTGTCAACGCCGGCTTGATGAGCTTGGCACAGGCGGTCGGTGTAATTATGGGCGCGAATATCGGAACGACGGTGACAGGATTTATGATCGCAATCAAGCTCAATAGCTTGGCGCCAATTGCGATTTTCTTGGGCGTCGTGATGATGATGTTCTGTAAAAAGAACAACCATAAGCATGTTGGGCAAATCATCTGCGGATTTGGCATTTTGTTCTATGGGATGACCGTGATGAGCACGGCGATGGAGCCGTTGAGCGAATCGGAATTTTTCCGTAATTTGTTCATCCAAATGAAGAACCCCTTCCTGGGCTTGCTGATTGGCCTTGTGTTCACAGCGTTGATTCAGAGCTCTTCTGCTTCTGTTGGTGTTTTGCAAGCGCTGGCGGCATCGGGAGCGATTGGTTTGGACTCTGCGATTTTCGTCATCTATGGCCAGAACATCGGAACCTGTGTGACGGCAATGATGGCATGTGCAGGGACGACCAAGACGGCAAAACGTACGGCGACGGTACACTTGTTGTTCAATGTGCTCGGCGCAACTATGTTTACGATTATCACATTGGTAACACCGTTTACGGATCTTGTAAAAAGCATCTCTCCGGACAATGTGATGATGCAGATTTCGATTGTTCATATTTTCTTTAATATCGTGACGACGGCTATTTTGCTGCCGCTGAGCGGTTATCTGGTGAAGCTTGCGTGCAGAATTATTCCAGGAGAGGATCGCCAGCGCGAAGCGCTTCGCTTGAAGTATCTTGACCAGAGAATTCTCAATACACCTCCGATCGCGGTGGTGCAGGTCCTCAAGGAAGTGGAACGCATGGGGGCGTTAGCGCGCGAGAATTTCTTAAATAGTATGGAGGCCCTCTTCCATAAGGACCCCCAAAAGCTGGAAGAGGTAGCAGAAAACGAAAAGGTCTTAAACTTCTTAAATCAGAAGATCACAGAATACTTGGTACAGATCAACGGTTTGGAGCTACAGGACCCGGACCATGAGGTGATTGGGGCGCTGTTCCATGTGGTAAGCGACTTTGAGAGAATCGGGGACCACAGTACAAATATCGGGGAAATGGCGCAGATTATTATTGATAAAAAGGCCTCTTTGAGCGAAACGGCGGTCAAAGAACTGCAACATATGCAGGAATTGGTCGTCACCATTCTGGATGATTCGGTGCGCCTCTTTGAAGACGGCGGCCGGAATAAAGATCTGGCGGATCAAGTCAATCGGATTGAGCAGACCATTGACGACGAGACCGACCGTCTCAAGGAAAACCACATTCAGCGTCTCACAAACGGTACATGTACGCCGCAATCTGGTGCGATATACAACGATATGCTGATGAATCTGGAGCGTATTGCCGATCATTCGACCAATATTGCGTTTTCAACCGATCACATTGCGCACTTGCCCGCAAAGGGGCTGTTGCCTAATTTGACCAATGTGACAGCATAAGGAACATAAGGAGCCGGGGACCGACATCCCCGGCTTTTTTACGTTTTTCTGAGGATGAGGACATTTTCGGTTGCGATAAAAGCGTAAAAATGGTACAATACTATCCTAAGAAAATGGAAAGGCGCGACTCGAGAGGAGGCTGCAATTTGAATTTGTATCTCAAGCAGGATACGGAGGCAAATGCGGGCCTTTTTACGGTCTACGATGCCTGCGGCCGCATGTGTTACCGTTTGACGGGGGACGCGCAAACCCTGGGTGGAAAAATTTTTTTGTGCGATACAAATCATAGAGAAGTGGCGCGTATCACGCACATGGGATTGGCGGGGATTTCCCGCTATACCATAGTAATTGCCGATAAGGAACGTGCGCGCATCTTGCAAAACTTGGCGTCTATCAAAATGCCGTTCCGGATTCGAGGAATTTCATGGAGATTGCGGGGAGACTTGGTGTTGCGTTCCTTTGACATCGTAGATGTATCGGATGCGTTGGTGATGTCGCATGGACGTTGCTGGGAATCAAATGGCGAGTGCTTTGCGCTTGACATTGCGCAAGAGAAGTATGCGCCATTATGCATTTGTATGGCCGCTGTGATTGATAGTAGCGCACAGTCAGGTTCTGCTGTAGCGTTGCCGGTTTGATCCTGCCTGCGCCCATTGACAAAAAGGGGCGTGAATGGCATACTATAAAATACATTTCTTTGCAGAATTTCGTAAAAAAACGCCGCTGCGCTCTTTGCTCCAGCGCTTGCGGCGATTGTGTTGATTAGGGGGAAAATGCATGAGCAGGGAATTGGCAAAAACCTACGATCCGCAGGAAGTGGAAGATCGAATTTATGACTTCTGGCTGAATGGCGGTTACTTCCATGCAACGGTCGATCCGGAGAAAAAACCATACACCATCGTGATTCCGCCGCCCAATATTACAGGCCAACTCCATATGGGGCATGCGATGGATGAAACCCTTCAGGATATTCTGATTCGTTGGAGAAGGATGCAGGGGTATTCGGCTCTGTGGCTTCCTGGCACGGATCACGCTTCCATTGCAACGGAGGCGAAGATTGTTGAGGCGATGCGTCAAGAAGGGCTTTCGAAGGAGGACCTGGGACGCGAACAATTTTTGGAGCGCGCGTGGGCTTGGAAAGAGAAGTACGGCGGCCGTATTGTTGAGCAGCTCAAAAAACTCGGTTCTTCCTGCGACTGGGACCGTGAGCGCTTTACGATGGATGAAGGTTGCAATAAAGCCGTGCGAGAAGTGTTTGTGCGGCTGTACAATAAGGGACTGATTTATCGCGGGGAACGGATTATCAACTGGTGTCCGCATTGTAAGACCTCGATTTCCGACGCAGAAGTGGAGTTCAGCGAGCACGACGGTAATTTCTGGCATATCCGCTATCCGTTTAAGGATGGAAGCGGTTATCTGGAGCTGGCCACTACCCGCCCGGAGACGATGCTGGGGGATACCGCTGTAGCAGTTCATCCGGAGGATGAGCGCTATAAGAATATCGTTGGAAAAATGTTGGTGCTTCCACTTGTCGGCCGGGAAATTCCGGTTGTGGCGGACACGTATGTTGAGCAGGATTTTGGAACGGGTGTCGTCAAGATTACGCCGGCTCATGATCCGAACGACTTTGAGGTCGGTCTGCGCCACCATTTAGAGATCATCAATGTGATGAACGAAGATGGCAGCATCAACGAAAACGGCGGAAAATTTGCAGGTATGTCCGGCCTAGAGGCGCGCAAGCAGATCGTCAAGGAGCTCGACGAACAGGGCTTCCTTGTTCGCGTGGAACCCATTAAGCACAATGTTGGCACCTGCTATCGCTGCCATACCGTGGTAGAGCCGCGTGTTTCCAAGCAGTGGTTTGTGAAAATGGAACCGTTGGCAAAACCGGCAATCGATTGTGTCCGGGACGGCCATGTGCGCTTTATTCCGGAACGCATGGAAAAAATCTACTTCAATTGGATGGACAATATTAAGGATTGGTGTATTTCCCGCCAGTTGTGGTGGGGACATCGAATCCCGGCCTGGTACTGTGAGGACTGCGGGGAGACGGTTGTCGCAATGGATACACCGCATGCCTGCCCCAAGTGTGGTTCTACAAAGCTGCATCAGGATGAAGATACATTGGATACCTGGTTCTCTTCTGCTCTGTGGCCATTCTCGACGCTCGGTTGGCCGGACCAGACTGAGGATCTCAAGTATTTCTATCCCACTGACACCTTGGTCACCGGTTATGACATTATCTTTTTCTGGGTAGCCCGTATGATTTTCTCCGGCATGGAGCATATGGGGGAACCGCCCTTTAAGACGGTCTTTATCCATGGCTTGATCCGTGATGCACAGGGCCGCAAGATGAGTAAATCCCTTGGCAATGGAATTGATCCTTTGGAGGTCATTGCACAATATGGTGCGGATGCACTGCGCTTTACATTGGTGACCGGCAATAGCCCCGGAAACGATCTGCGTTTTTCACAGGAGAAGGTGGAAGCTAGCCGCAATTTTGCCAATAAGATCTGGAATGCTTCCCGTTTCATTCTGATGAATATCGATGGCCACGATGTTCCCAATCAGTTGCCCGAGAAATTGGCTCTGGAAGATAAGTGGATTGTTCATCAGTTTAACCAGGTGGTTAAAGAGGTTACAGACAATCTGGAACACTTTGAAATCGGTATTGCGGTTCAAAAACTGTATGACTTCCTTTGGGATGAGCTGTGCGACTGGTACATTGAGATCGCAAAGATCCGTTTGCAGTCCAGCGATGAAACGACTGCGCAGGCAGCCCGTCAGGTATTGGTTTGGGTGATGACAGGTACGCTTCAATTGTTACATCCGTTTATGCCATATATTACCGAGGAAATCTGGCAGTCCCTGCCTCACGAGGGCGAGTCCATTATGGTTTCAAAATGGCCAAGCTTTGAGCAGGCACATTGCGATCCACAGGCAGCCTCCGATATGCAGAATATCATGGATGTTATTCGTGCCGTGCGCAACCGCCGTTCGGAGATGAATGTTCCGCCGTCGCGTAAGACGCACCTATATATTGCCACTGCGGCTGCTCAGGTGTTCCAGGAGGGTGCCCCGATTATTGAGCGATTGGCCTTTGCCAATGGTGTGGAAGTGGGGGACGCATTTGAAATTGAAGGCGCTGTAAATATTGTCACCAGCGGCGCTAAGACGTATATCCCAATGGATGAATTGGTGGACAAAAAGGCCGAACTTGCACGTTTGGCCAAGGAGTTGGAGTCTGCGCAAAAGCAGTATGCGACGACGCAACAGAAGCTGAGCAATGAGAAGTTCCTGTCCAAGGCGCCGGAAAATGTTGTAGAAGGTGTCCGCCAAAATGCTGCAAAGCTGAAAGAGCATATCGCTTTAATTGAGTCCAGTATGGAGGCATTATCTCATTAAGAGCTGGTAGCAAATAAAAGGCATACTTCCAGAACCGGAAGTATGCCTTTCTCTACAGTCTTTCTTTTATTTGATAGTAGACGATTCGGCGGGCAATATTGCGCGCAGGGTTTCTTGATCGGCTCCGCTTAAAACAAGAATGTCACCGGCCTTCAAGGAAGTCGAGCCGCGTGGTACAAGGGACTTTTTATTCCGTTGAATCAGGACGACCAGCACACTTTCGGGAAGATCGATGTCCGATAAGGCACATCCGCACCACGGATGTTCTTGGGTCAGCCGCATTTCAGAGAGTTCCATATCATTTTTTTCTTGATAATCATTGAATGTCCTTAGGATGGAGGTCTCCTTTTCAACTAAATCCAGTTTTTTGGCGACTGTTGGCATGAGGGTTCCCTGAACGAGAACAGAGAAGAGTACCAAAAAAAATACGATATGAAAGACATCTGTCTGTAACATTGCGCGATCCGTCACTGCATAGATGGCGAAAACAATCGAGGCAGCGCCTCGAATACCAACCCAGGAAACCAATATTTGTTGACGTACGGGAATCTTAAACCAACTCAAAATGGCAAACACTGCAGCAGGGCGTGCCACAAAGATCATGAATAGAGAGATGAAGATGCTTTGCCAGGCCACCGCTGGAAGACGCGAAGGAAAAGAGAGCAATCCAAGGGCAAAGAAAAGCAATATTTGCATCAGCCAGGAGATACCGTCGAAGAAGTGGACTAAGCTGCGTTTATAAGGAATCTTGCTATTGCCGAGCAGGATACCAGCTATGTAGACACATAAGAAACTGTTGCCTCCGATGACGTCGCAGAGCGCATAGCAGAGGATAGCAACGGCTGTGACGAAGAGGGAATAAAAGGCCTCCACTTCAAAGCGGACATGACGGAGGAAATAGACTGCGCCTACCCCCAACAGGCCGCCGATAAGGAGGCCAAAGCCGAGCTGTTGGAATAAAAGAAGAGCGAAATGATTGTCCCCTTTCCCAGACATCATGGTCAATAAAATAATGGTCAGCATAAAGGCAAACGGATCGTTGCTGCCGCTTTCAATTTCCAATAGGGAGGCCATTCCACCTTTTAAGTTAAGTTTGCGCGAACGCAGAATGGAAAAGACGGAAGCGGCATCCGTTGAGGCAACAATGGAGCCAAGCAGTAGGCTTTCCAATAGGGGAAATTGCAAGACAAACCGGCAAAAGAGGCCGGTTAACAGAGCGGTCAGAGTAGTACCAACGGAGGAAAGTAGTATAGCGGGGGCGGCCACCGGCTTGGCAGCCTTCCAATTGGTACTGAACCCGCCGAAAAACATGATGAAGGTCAGTGCAACAGAGGAGAGTGTCTGTGCAAGGGCGTAATCGTCGAAATAAATTCCGCCGATTCCATCCGAACCTGCGAGCATGCCGAGGACGATGAAAATTAAAAGGGACGGTACTCCAAAGCGATACAGTAGCTTGCTAAAGCCGATGCACAGCAATAGAATGGCGGCGCCAGCAATCATGTAATAGGCCATGAACAGCCTCCTTTCTGTATATAAAAATGAAAATATTTGCAGAAAAAAGGCGAAAATCCCCCTGTAAGTCTGATAATAATAACTTTTCCAGTATAAGTATACCATATTGAACCGGATAAATCGAAGGAAAATCCGGTGAATATTTTCTGAATTTTTGTATTTCCAGAAGGCAGGTGATTTTATGACATATGAACAAGCTCTAGCAGCGATTCATTCCTTTCCACGCTTTGGCGGCTCCCCTGGAGTGGAACGGGTCCGAACATTTTTGAATGATTTGGGAAATCCACAAGAGGGGCTGAAATACATTCACGTAGCTGGTACAAATGGGAAGGGCTCCACTTGTGCAATCCTGGCTTCGGTACTAAAGCAGGCAGGGTATCGCACAGGACTGTTTACTTCGCCTTTCATCAGCGACTTTTGTGAACGAATTCAGGTGGATGCTCAGCTGATTCCGCGGGAAGCCCTCATATCGTTGGTGGAGGAAACCCTTCCGGTTGCCCACCGTTTGGAGGAAAGCGGGGAAGCGCTTACGGAGTTTGACTTTACAACCGCATTGGGTTTTTTGTGGTTTGCCCGCCAGCAGTGTGATTTTGTCGTTTTGGAAGTTGGATTGGGCGGCCGGATGGATGCTACAAATGTCATTGGAACCCCACTTGTGTCGGTACTTACCTCTATATCCTTGGATCACACACGTATACTGGGAAACACTGTGGAACAGATTGCCGCAGAAAAGGCGGGGATCATCAAACCGTATGGGGTGACCGTTGCCTATGGAGATCAAATGCCCGGTGTGCTGGAGGTGTTCCGACGCACGGCGGCCAGGCAGCATAACCGGCTTTTGGAGGTATCCTCTTCTGTGGTATCGGTTATATCCAGCAATCTACAAGGAACCGATTTCCTCTATGGGGGACTGGCCTTACATTTGCCGCTTTTGGGAGAGCATCAGATCAAAAATGCGGCTACGGCATTGACCGCCTTGTCGGTATTGCAAGAACAGGGATATTCTATCTCAGAACAGGCGGTTATGGAAGGATTCGCTTCTGTGCGTTTTCCTGCCCGCTTGGAACGGTTGGGCGACCATCCGCTTGTGCTTTTAGATGGTGCACACAATCCAGATGGAACGCGTGCCCTTGCAAAAGCGCTGCATTTATATCTGAAGGGACGTCCCTTGGTGGGATTGATTGGAATGTTAGCGGATAAGGACGTCCCGACAGCGGTCCAAAATTTGGATGGCCTGTTCAGGCAGATTGTGACCATTACGCCGGACAATCCGCGGGCTATGCCGGCCGAAGAACTGGCAGAAATATGGCGTGTACGGGGTACCAGAGCAATCCCGGCAAAAAACAGAGAAGAGGGCTTGAAGAGGGCGTTCTCTTTTGTACAGCCAGGCGGCGCGTTGGTTATTTGCGGTTCTTTGTTCCTTGCGGGAGAGATACGGCCGCTTTTATTGAGGCACATGCGGGAAAAAGTCGGCTTGTCCGCAGAATTCGAGTAAAATTTTAGTGAGAACCCTTTATCTTTATAGATAAAGGGTTCTTTTTATGAGATGGCAGAGGCTTTTTGTTTGGGCTAGTTAAAAAAATTTCCTAAAGCTTACATATAACGGAAAAAAATGGACAGCCTTTATGATGGCTATTGTTTTGAATATCGATTACATAGGAGGCAGTCGAATGGGTGTCAGGCTGATTTTAAAGGATGGATGTCTTACGGCTTTGCTCAGCGGAGAGATCGACCACCATGTTGCGAGAGAATTGCGGGAGGAGATCGATGAAACGGCGATGCGAACACAGCCAAAACAATTAAAACTGGATTTTTCCGGCGTGCAGTTTATGGACAGCTCTGGAATCGGGTTGATTATGGGGCGCTATAAACTTATTCAGACTTGGGGTGGCGGCGTGACAATTGCCAATTTACCGCCAAAACTGGAAAAAATCGTATCCCTATCAGGCCTGCGGGATCTCTGTACCATTGTAAAGGAGGTGAAGGAAGTTGAAGGCGAAGAATGAGATGCGCATTTCATTCCCCAGCAGCTCCAATAATGAAGCATTTGGGCGGGCTGTGGTGGCAGCTTTTGCTGCACAGTTGGACCCGACCATTGATGAATTGAGCGATATTAAGACGGCCGTCTCAGAGGCAGTGACAAATTGTATTGTACATGCCTACCGGGATACGATCGGTATGATTTACATAAATGCCAAATATGACGACCGAGGAACTTTACAGATTAAAATTCGCGACAAGGGATGTGGCATTGAGGACGTGGAGCAGGCCATGCAACCCCTCTTCACAACGGCGGGGGAAGAACGCGCAGGATTGGGTTTTGCAGTCATGGAAAGTTTTATGGACAAGCTTCGTGTGACTTCAAAACCAGGGCATGGCACCACCGTCACGATGCAAAAAAACCTTGCGCGGCGTGTGATGAAGAATGGATAGGGATCAACAGGTACAGGAGAATATCGGCTTAGTACATGCCTGCGCCAAGCGATTCAAGGGGCGCGGGATTGAATACGACGACCTCTTTCAAGCGGGATGTTTAGGATTGGTAAAGGCGGTCGATCACTTTGATGAAAGCCGCGGACTCAAATTTTCCACCTATGCTGTTCCGGTGATTTTGGGAGAGATGCGCCGCCTGTTTCGTGACGGAGGAGCAGTTAAAGTGGGACGTTCCCTCAAGGAGCTGTCGATTCGCGCTTCCCGAAAGGCCGCCGATTTTGCGGAAAAGGAAGGGAGATCTCCAACCGTTGGAGAACTTGCCAAACTTCTGGGAGTGGAACCGGCGGAAGCTGCACAGGCGCTTGGAGCAGCGCAGATGCCACTTTCTTTGACTGCATCTGAGGAAGAGGGTGGCGGACAAATCGATGTCAGCATTGATGGGGAGGATGAGAAGATTGCAGAGCTTCTTTCCCTAAAACAAGTGGTAAAAGAGCTGCCGCAAAGGGACCAGAATATTATCTATTTTCGCTACTACAAGCATCGTACCCAGACCGAGACTGCGCAGGCCCTTGGTATGACACAGGTGCAAGTATCCAGAAGGGAGAAAGTGATTCTACAGGAGCTTCGACGAAAGCTGGTTTAAATAAGAAGAATTCGAAAAAGACAGGATTTTATTGGGGTCTTACAGCGTAGAAGTAGTGAAATATCAAGAAAAATGGTGGCATGCCAAAGCGTGCCACCATTTTTTGGTTTATTCCCTTTCGAAGCGGTCCAAACGATTTCCCAATCGACTCAGGATTTCGTTGGAGATAGTCCCGACCTGGCCGGCAACTTCACAAACGGTAATCTGTTGCCCACCGGAATGGCCGATCAGCACGGCTTCATCGCCGGGAGAAACGGACGGGATCGCGGATACATCCACCGAGAGTTGATCCATACAGATACGCCCAATGATGGGAGCTTTTTTCCCATGAATCAGCACATACCGTTGCTGCAGGCTATTGCGCGGAACTCCGTCTGCATAGCCGATGGATATGATAGCGATTTTGCGGTCGGTGGAACAGGAAAACGTTCGCCCATAACCGAGTGTCTCACCCGCATAGAGTATTTTTACGCATGAAACCCTTGCTTTAAGGGTTAAAACTGGTTTTAAGCGAGGATGTACCTGGATGCGGTCGTTAGGGTGGCTTAAAGCCCCATAGAGTGCGATGCCAATCCGCGCGTAGTCAAAGGACAGCGTGGGGTAGTTCAGTACTCCGTAGCTGCCTTGGATATGTGTTTTGAAGGGCGGGAACCCTTTTTGGCGCAGTGCTTTTGCCACCGTTTGAAAGCGTTCGAGCTGTGTTAAAGTAAAGAGCCGGTCCTCCGGTGTACTCCCGTCGGATACACAGAAATGGGAAAACAGGCCGGTAATCTTGAGATGTGGAAGCTTCCAAATCGAAAGAATATCATCCAACGCATCGCTGCGTTCTCCCAACCGCCGCATTCCGGTATCGATGCCGACATGGACAGAAAGTGTTTTTCCATATGCACTCAGGATCTGCGCATACGTGTGATCTATGACGGTTTGAACCAGATTGTAGTGAGAAAGTTCTGCAAATAGGGAAGGATGGGTATATCCAAGGACGAGGATTTGTCCGGTTATTCCAGATTGGCGAAGTGCAATACCCTCCTGAACAGTGGCAACACAAAAATCGGAAATGCCCAAATCTTGTAGGGCTTTTCCAATTAAAACTGCCCCGTGCCCATAGGCATTTGCTTTTACGACAGCCATGATTTTCGTATGGCCAGGAAGGATTCCCTGCAGTTCACGGACATTGTGAGATAAATTTGCCCGGCTTAACTCGATCCAGGCCCTTCCCGTTTGGCACATTTTACGTTTCTCCTTCCCAGATAAAATAGAATTCCAGCACTGCACGCCGTTGAGAGGAAGCAGACGCTTCCGTAAAGGATCATAGAATTATCGACAAATATTTGAGTAAGGCCTGTAAATTTGGCAAGTCCACGGACGAGGACGATCACGGCAGGATGAACCAAATACAAAAGGGTGGACGTTTTCCGGAGATAATATGGAGCTTGTCCCCGCACTTGCAATAGCATTTGAAACAGGAAGTACATGACCAGCGGCAAAGAGAGGTACATGCTGTTGTGGCGCTGCAGATGCAGGAAATCGGTCCAATACCCTTCCAATAACAAGATAGGGACAAAAATAGCCAGTCCCCACTTGTATGCAAATTTGGAACAGCGGTTTTGCGGAGTAGCGATCGCCAAACCGAGAAACAGGAAGATGGGTGTAAAAAAGAACCCATTCCGGGTATAGCTGCTAAAGGAAAAAAGCACATCATAGAATTCCTTAAGAAAAGGGACGGATGAAATCAAACCGTAGTAGCTATCGCCCGCTAATCCGACTATATAGGCAGCCACACTATAGATGCAGGCCGCACGCATGGAGATTCGTACCAGAAGGACGACGATCCAACATCCAATTATGGCCGCAGGAAAGTACCAAAGATGATAAAAGGTTCCGTCGAAGCATAGGGCCTTTAGGAATTCTTTAACATTGTGAGGGAGATTTCCGGCATACCAGCTAATTGGCAAATAAAGAATGGTGGCGGTAAGATAGAGCCATAGATTGTGCTTAAGATAAGAAGAAAAACGGTTTGTTTTGCGCAAGCCACTTTGTATATAAGGGCCTAGGACAAAAAAGCCAGTGGTCATCAAAAAGAAAGGAACGGCTATTCGGAAAAGGCTGTAGGTGAGGAGAACATCCAGAGTAGGGTTCCAAACAGCAAAGGGGGCGATATGGATGGCAACGACCATCCATGCGGCAAGGATGCGAAAATAGTCGATCCCAGCATAATTTTTATTCTGCATAAGCTGGCCCCCAGAGCGTTAAGACGATGCCGCCCTCGTTTGTACCAGAGACCGAATCGTTTATTTCCTCCGAGAGCTCGATCTGCTTGGCTTCTTCACGTTCCAACGGCAGGTAAAATAGAGAGTAAGTGATCCCATGAATACATACATGAAAGGGATGCTGGGGGCTGGTCGTTTTTTTCAAAAAACGGATGTATTCCTCCAAGACCATCCCTTTTTTCGAGAGAATCTCAGCGTGTGGCACTCCAACATATCGAAAATGCCAAGGCTCTTCGGCAATACCTGTAACGCTCTCTTTTCCTCGCAAGTATCGTTCAATCCACCCATAGCGTGGGGCTATTTCTCGAAACTGCTGGAATATACCGGTTCGCGGGAAATCTGGACAAATAAAGTCAATTTTCGATTTTTGTTCGGCTAGATCGATGGCTAGACCTGTTTGATGCTCGCTGTGGCCGGGAATAGCAACAAATTGTCTTGCAAAAGGGAGCCCTTTCTCTGCAATTGCATCCTCCCAGATGTGTTGCTGTTCGTCCTGTGTACGATACCCACTGACAGCGGCAAATTGCGTGTCACAGTGCAAATGGCGAAACACTTGTTGCAGGGATTCAGCAGCCTTAGCTTGTAAAAGAATTTTGGACTGACCGGGGATTGCCGGAACCAATGCTTGTATATCAGCAGCGTATGGCAGTGGATGATTGGGGGTGACTAGGAGCAAATCTCCACGGAAGCTATCCTCATATTGTATAAGAATGGATCTCATATGCATTCCCCTATTTTCAACAACTGGTGGACTACTTCGGAAAATGTCCACCCGGCAGCTTTTAACATGTTGGGATACCGGCTGTGTGGAGTGAATCCGGGGATGGTATTGACCTCATTAAACACGATTTTCCCCTCCGGAGTCAGGAACAGGTCAACTCGTGCAAATCCTTTGCAACCCAAAATCGTATAGATTTGTTTGGCTGTCTCTTGAATTTCTTTTGCTTTTTTGTCTGAAATACGGGCAGGAACATGGATTTTTGCGGTTTCTAGGGTGTATTTTTCAGTATAATCGAAGAATCCCTGCGATAGTTCGATTTCATCGACAGCCCCAATGGTCAGTGGATTTGTCCCCAGGATGGCGCATCCCACTTCGAAGCCGGGAATCGTTTCCTCCAAAAGAACATGGGAGTCGTGAACAAAAGCGCGCTCGATGGCGGGAAGTAGCTCCTGTTCAGTCAATACTTTTGTGATTCCGAAAGAGGAACCGGATCGCACTGGTTTTACAAAGATGGGATAACCGAGCGTTTGTATATCATGCATCAACTGTTCTTTATCAAAGGCAGGCTGGATTAAGATGGACTTAGGAGTCGCAATCCCTTCTGCTGCAATCAAACGGTGGGCCAGCTCCTTATTCATACAGAGCGCGGAGCTCAGAAGGTCACATCCGATGATTGGAATTCCGGCCAGTTCCAAAAGGCCCTGGACCGTTCCATCTTCTCCGTTTTTTCCATGAAGAATGGGAAGGGCAGCGTCAAATGAGATTGAGCGTACAGAATGGTCTTTCACATATTGAACTCCGTGGATGGAACGATCTGTGGTTGGAAATACCGGTACACAAAATTCCTCGACACACCATTCGCCGTGTAGAATGCGCTCCGGATTGCCCTGATACCAATACCATTGGCCGGTTTGGGGATGGAGGCCGATCAGAAACACGGAATAACGTGAAGTGTCGATTTGCAAGAATACAGAGTAAGCGGATTGTAGAGAGACATGATATTCGGTAGAACATCCACCGAATAGAAGGGCAATGGTGGCTCGACTGCCGGAAAGGTTCTGTGAGGGTGTATGTGAATGAAACTGCCCAAAGGAATCCGGAAACTGGTTAGAGGGATTCTCTTCTATCGTTTGATTTCGATTCATTTTCATTTTCTCCTTCCTGAAAGACATGAAAACGGGAACTACCTTTTTGTAAGGCCATACGCTATAGAGGCTCGTTGTTTTTGTGACAAAATAAAAGATCGTTGCCGTTCAGGTTTTATTCTACCGAACAGCAGCGATCTTTGTTTTACAATTCACGTTTCAACTTCTTAAGAAACCAAAAAGAACATATTAAGATTTTCTGAAGATGGTTTTCATAAATAAAGGTTCATCCATTTTGCATCAGCAAAATGACCATCATCGTAGTGAAAAAAGCGGGGATAGCAACCTACTTCTTGAAATCCGTACCGCCGATACAGACGAATGGCGCGTTCGTTCTCTGCATGGACCGTTAAGCCGATGACTTGGATCTGTTTAGAATCCCGCGCAAACTGTATGAGTTGTTCCATTAAGATCTGAGCGATGCCTGAACCCCAATCCTTTTTTCGCACAGAGATTGAGAGTTCGCTTGTGTGTGATATGCGCGGTGCATTTACTGATGTGCGATAAAGAAGTAATAGAAGTGTAAAAAATTTTGCCGTTCCTATCCGGCACTTGCGCATTGTGTCGGATAGGTCGGGCGGTTATTCGGGCAAGTCCACCTTGCCAACAAAAGAATAATAAATCTCAATGTCCTGTCTGCGGGTCTTGTTCTCGTCATAGCTGCACTCATGCACAACGATTTTCTCTACAAACTCCCGCAGCAGAGTAGGGGTAAGTTCTTCAAAGCTGGTATGCCGCCGGACAACATTCATAAACTTTTCTGCGTTCACGGTGGCTTCCTGTGCTTTGGAAAGCTCCGCTTGAATAGCAGCGGCTCTTTCTTTCAGCTCCCGTTGCTCTGCTTCATAGTCTGCCGACAGCTCTGTGAAACGCTCGTCTGATATGCGCCCGGTCACGCTGTCCTCATACAGCCGCTTGAAGATAGCGGATAACTCGGCTATGCGTTTCTCGGAGGCTTCCAGTTCCTTTTTCTTGGCGGCGTTCCTGCGTTTGCCCCCGTCCTCGTTCTGCTCAATCAAGAGTTTCATAAACCGGGCTTCATGCTTTGCCGCATAGCTGGTCACTTTCCGCAGATTGGAGAGTACACCAGCGGTCAAGAGGTCGGTGCGGATAAAGTGCGCCGTACAGTCATGGGTGCGTTTCTTGTAGTTGCCGCAGATATAACAGTCCTGCTTGCGCTTGTCCGTCTGGTATCGCTGCTGATACATCACGCTGCCGCAGTCCGCACAGAACAGTATGCCGGAGAACAAACCCACTTCATCATAGCGGTTTGGGCGTTTGCGCTGTTTGCGAAGCTCCTGCACCCGTTCCCATGTTTGGGTGTCTATGATAGGCTCGTGGTGGTTCTCGAAAATCACTTGCTTTTCCGGGGGATTTTCTACACTGTGCTTGACTTTGTAAGAAAGTTTTTCTGTCTTGAAATTTACCAGACAGCCTGTGTATTCCCGGTTTTCAAGGATATGCACTACGGTATTGGTCGCCCACTTGCACTCATAGCCGGGGTGGTAGCGGCGGGTGCTGCCCGTCCTGCGGTATTCAAGCGTTCCCGGCGTGGGGATTTGCTGCTCTGTGAGCATACGGGCTATCTTGGTCGGACCATTCCCGGCAAGACAGAGGTTGTATATCTGCTTGACTACGGGTGCAGCTTCCTCGTCAATAATGAAATTTTCATCCTCGTCCATGAGGTAGCCATACACAGGCTTGCTTGTGATGGGCTTGCCATTCATGCCTTTTGAGCGTTTTACTGCTTTGATTTTCTTGCTCGTATCTCTCACCAGCCATTCGTTAAAGATATTCCGCAGCGGGGCAAAGTCATTGTCGCCCTGTGCGCTGTCCACTCCGTCATTGATAGCGATGAAGCGGACACCTTTCTGTGGGAAAATCATTTCCGTGTACATTCCCACTTGCAGGTAGTTTCGCCCTAACCTCGACATATCCTTTACGATAACTGTCCCGACTTTTCCGGCTTCAATGTCCGCAAGCATGGCTTGAAAACCGGGTCTTTGAAAGTTCGCACCAGAATAACCGTCGTCCGTGTACCAGCGCAGATTGGAAAAGCCGTTCTGCTTTGCATAGGTTTCAAGGATACGCTTCTGATTGGAAATGGAATTGCTTTCGCCTTGCAGCTCGTCCTCATGGGATAGTCTTGGGTAAAGGGCGGTAATTGGTTGTTGGTTGGTCTGTCTTAACATAAAATCCTCCGTTTCCGACAGCCAGCCCCACTATTCCGTACCTTGATTGTACCACATGGGGCGGCTGTCTGTATAGCGGCAAAAGCGTCAAATCTGCTTCTTTATGGTCGGTCAAATCGCCGTTTTTTGTGTAGCAGCTTCCGCTTCCAGCACTTTCATCATCTTGTCGGCTGCGGTGTCGGTTGCGCCCTGCTTGAAGAAGCCGGAAACGGTAAGGACGGAGTTGCCCATGCGGATTTCCGTCACACAGTCCGGGCGGCGGTCTGTTTTGGTGGTGCTTGTCTGTTTCGTTTCTGTCATAGGCTCTCCTTTCGCTGCTTCATCAGTTGCTTTAAGCGTTCCAGCTTTTCCTGTGCGGTTTCCTTTCGGAAGTTGCTGCCCGTGAAGCGGACGGGGGCGCACATGGAAGTCAGCCTGTCATAGATACGGGCGTGGGGCGTGTCCTGCGGGTGCTGCAATTCCTCCAGCGTGAGGTTGGTCGTGGCGATCAGCGGCTTGCCGCTTCGGTAACGGCTGTCAATCACGCTGTAAACCTGTTCCAGCCCGTATTCTGTTCCTCGCTCCATACCGAAATCATCAAGTATCAGCAGAGGGTAGCTGCAAAGGCGGGAAATATATTCGTTCCTGCCCTCAAAGCTGGCGGCAAGGTCACCCAGTATCGTTGCAAAGTTTGTCATGCAGACGGCAACCTCTTTTTCCATAAGGGCGTTGGCGATACAGGCGGCAAGGTAGCTTTTTCCCGTCCCCACGCCGCCCCAAAACAGGTAGCCGATATTTTCAGCCTGCATGGTTTCCCAGCTCTCCACATAAAAGCGGGCGGTTTCGGTCTGCGGGTTTCTGCCGTTGTCATGCTCAAATGTCCAGTTCCGCATAGCAGGGTCGGTAAAGCCCCGGCGTTTCAAGTCCTCCACTTTTTCAAGGTGCTTCTGTCGGCTTTCGGCGGCTTGCTGCTTTTCACGGGCTGCCCGCTGGCAGTCGCACTCTGCCGGGTGGCGGTCACGCCCGAAACAAGTCTTTCCCTCTGCAAAATAGGCTTCTTTGGGCGTATGGCACTTACCGCAGTATAAAAGCCCGTCCTCGCCTGTGTAGTCCTCCGCTTCGGCGGTAGTGGCTGTAATGTCCGTAATCATAGCTTCAATTCCGTTTTTCATAAGCTCTCGCCCTCCTTGCATGAATAATCGGGTATGCCCTGTTTCGGGGCAGCCTTGCCTTTGGCAGCGTCCTCCTGCGCCCACTTGTAAATGGTGGCTGCATGGCTGTGGTACTGTTTCCCGGTGGAAGCGATATGGCAGGAAAGCCGGTCAATATAATACTCCCACTTGTCGGGCAACTCTGTTTTTAGCCCGGAAAGCTCTGTATCGGTCAGTATCACATTGTTGTATCTGCCATAAGCGGCGGGGGCGGGGTGTCCCGTTTCTCCCTCTCTCTCTTTTTCTATCTCTATCTCTTTCTCTAACTCTATCTCTATCTCTGGTGGACGAATGTCGGACAAATGTCCGCCTTTTGTCCGGGGCGGTAAAAGTGCCTTGTTTTCCAGTCTTGCAGCCCGTTTCCGCTCGGCTTCGGTAGAGGACTGTCCTATCATCAGCTCAATGTCGGTCATATAGAAAGCCCCGCTGTCAAGCTGCTCCACAAGCCCCAACTGCCGGAAAATCTCTAAAGCCCTCTCAACCGTCCCTATCTGGTGGCGGGTCAGTGTCGCTATCATCTGCGCTGTGTAGGGGATATGCTCGTCAAGCTGCAATTTCCCGCCGTTTTTCAGCGATTTTAAGTACAGCTTCAAGAGGATATTGGAGTATAAAATCCCGTCTTTCATATCTTCCAGCAGCACAATGGAGTCGCTGTCAAAAAAGTTCTCTTTCAGCTTGAGGTAGTAATACTTGCGGTTATCTGCCATTGTCCCTGTCCTCCTTTTTCCGGCGTTTGGAGTAGTAGTGGGGGCAGAGTATGATAACCGCCCGGAAGCTCTGCTTGCAGCTATGGGTACAGCCCCGGCAGAGGTCATTGTATGTGATACGATCGCAGGTGGAATTCCCGACTTTCACTTGCCGCAGGAAAAAAGACCATTCCAGCCGCCGTTTCTTGCTCATTCTTGGCATGGGTGCGCTCCTTTCTGCCGTTTCCGCTGGTGTGGCGGTATCGGCGGTAATTCTGTATCATCTCGGTATCATTTTCGGGTTTTTTCTGCCCTATAAGCCCGTTAAAAAATCCTTTGGTATTTGCGGATAGGGTACGGGGCAGCCCCCTTGTTCTGTATAGGTTCGGGTACATTTTGGGGCGGTTTTTATCGTTCCTGTTCCTGCCTTTTCACAGGCTTGCGCTCCCGGTGTAAAATCTGGTCGATATTGCCCTTGACAGTCTGTAAGCGGCGGTATTCCTCCCGTTTTGCCCGGTAATCGTTGTAGCCGCTGTTTTTCTCTTGGATAAGGGTTTCAATCTCTGCTTGCAGGGCTTTATAGCTCGGCAGCTTGGAAATGCCGTTTTCCCTGAAATAGCGGGCGGCTGCGTCTGCTATGATAAAGTCGCTTTCGTACTTCTGACGGTAGGCTGCTTTTGCTTTGGCGTTTTTCTGCTGTTTCAGCCCGTCCCGGACAGGGCGGGTCTTGGAATAGGCAAGCACCTGCCGTTGCAGCTCCTTTTTCCCGTTCAGCGTCTTTTCCATCTGCTTCAGCTCTGTAAGGCTTTCCCGCATGGCGGTATAGGCGGCAGAACAGGCTTCGTCCAGTTCCTCCGGGGAAGAAAAGCCGTACTGCTGATAGGCGGTAACGGTAGCTGCCATTTGCTTTAGGTTGTGCTTTGCCGCCCAGCGGTCATAGCCCACGCCCTTGCCCTCGGCTCGCTTGGCTTCCCGGTCAACCATGCGCTGCAAGGTGTTGTCTGCCGGGGTGGTTTTTGTGGTTTTTTCCCCTTGTGACAGCTTTTTAACCGCGGCAGGGTATTCGAGTATGGCTTTGCTCTGTTCGGCGGCTCTGTGGGCGTTCTGCGTAAGCAGGACAAGGACAGCAGCCTTGTCAAAATCGTCCCCCAGCTTCCGGGCTGTGATAGGCTTTGTCCTGTCCGGCGTGAGGTAGGAAAGCCGCCCCCGGCTCTCCTTGACGGTCACACCCTCCCGCAGCAAAAGGGAAGAAAATTCGTCAAAGCTGCCAGCTTGGGAAAGTGCCTGCCGTATCGTCCGGCGCAGCTTCGCCTTGTCCGTTTCAAACTTGGTGGGCTTGGTCGGCTGTCCTGCGGCTTCTCTGACAGCGTTCTCTTTATCAAGGGCAAGCTGTCCTTTCTTTGCCGCCCAGTATTCCCGTTCGGTTATCCGTTCCTTGCTGCCGCTTAGGAGGTCGATTTGGTAAAGCCCCTCCCGGTGGCACATCTCCATGACTTCACTCTTGAAATATTCCATAGCGGCGTTGGTGCAGCGGTGCTTGCAGCCCTCCCGTGTGTCGGCTGGTCTGTCCATGTAGGGCAGAAGCGGGACTTCATAAATCCGCAGGGAGTTGATGACGATATGCACATGGATATTGCCGCTGTGGTTATGCCCGTCCGGGTGGGTGCAGACTAAGGCTTGGTGTCCGGGGAAATGCTCTTTACAGAACTGCTCGCCCAGCTCCTGCGCCCGGTCTACGGTCAAGCCGTTGTCTGTCCCGTCCCGTGGGTCAAAGCTGATGATATAGTGGTGGCTTTTCACATCTTCCCGTTTTTGGTTTTTCTCATAGCGGAGATTAGCCCGCATACAGGCAACAGCGAAATCCTCGCCCCCACAGTTGAGGGAAGAAATGCGGTAATCCTCCCTCGGTATCAGCCGCCCGTTTTCATCAAGGGTGGGCTTCATGGTAAACTCGTCATGCTCAAATGTGAGATAGGCTTCCGCTGCGCCATAGTCCGCATTTTTAGAGCTGATATGTTTGAATGTTGCCAACAGCGTCACCCACTTTCTGCAAGACTTCAAACTTTAGGGCAGCAAGGTCGGAAACCGCCGCCCGTACCTCCCCGGCAAGCTGCGGGTAGGGGCTGTGCCACTCGTTCAGCGTCCGGGCTATCTGGTTTAAGTTGCCGCCGATCCTGCCGTATTCGGCGGTCAGCTTCCCGACAGCGGCAAGCAACTCGTCATTGACGGGGGAAACGGTTATGATGGGGCGTATGGCTGCCCCGGTTATGGCTTGCCGGATAAACTCGGCTTGGCTCATGTTGTAAGCAGAAAGCCTTTCCGCAAACTCGGCGTATTCTTCCTCGGTCATGCGTGTCTTGACTACCCGGCTGCGGTGCGGCGTGTTATATCGTTTTCGCATGGTAAAACCTCCTTCGGCTGTGCGTGGTGTCCTCTCACTAATAGGAGAAAAACAGGGTGTAAAGCGGAACTGTTTTTGAAAAATCCGAAAAATTATTTTGAGGGATTTTCCAGCGGCGTAAGCCGCATAAGCAGGGTTTGGGGAAGGCACTCCCCAACAAGATTCCCGCAGGGGCAAAATGAGCGATAAGCGAATTTTGGTACTGCGGTAGAATCTTGCTCTGAAAAACTCCGGCGTTCCCCGGCTTCCGTACTTTCCGCTAACAAGACGTTTCAAAAGGGCTTTGCTACCCGCTATTCCGGCATATCTTGAAAATTTTCCTTTCACTACCTACAACACCACGCAAAGCAAAATGGACGGAGATTTTTAGAATTTCCCCTTATTCCCTACAACACCACGCAAGCCGAAAAAGGCGGACAATGGCAGTATTTTTTTCTTTGATACCCTCCACGGATAAGTAAGGGATTTTGCCAACTGCGGCGGCAATTTTCCCTTTTGTTTTTTCATACTGGGGATTTTCAAAAATGCCAAACAGGAACGAAAAAAAGCAGCAAATCTGTTGAATAGATTTACTGCTTTCTGGTTGCCGGCGAAGCGGCGGTTATTCAGTTGTAGGCGGTAGGGCTATCTCCCAAAGCGGAACTTGAAAATAGCTGTGAGAAGCGTCTGGGTGATGTAGTCCTCTGTATCTTGGTCTACCCGTCCATTCACACGGGCGGCACATTGTATGCGGCGGCGGTAATACTGCAATACAGTTCCCACCGCTTCCGGCTCCCCGCTGGTGGCTTGGACGATTGTTTCATAGGGGAGAAGCCTATTATTTCTCATATGCCATTCCCTCCATTTCCGCTTGGAGCTGCCGTAGGACTTTTCGGATATGGTAGCCCGCTGTGCTGCGGCTGCGCCCGTACTGTCTGCCAATTTCGTGCTGTGGAATACGCTTGAAAAAGGACAGGTAAATCATTTCCCGCTCCCGTTCGTCCAGCCGTGACAGGGCTTCCGCAAGTAAGCCGCTGCTGAAAATGACCGTATCGCCGCAAAGGGTAAGTATGTATTCCTCGTCCGGCTCCGGGGCTTGGAAATATTCATCTGTCGTGCCTAAAGGGTAGTGCTTTTCGTCTGTGAGGTATTCAAGGGATATTTCTCTTTTGTGCTTCCTGCTCCGTGTCCTCGCTGCGTTGATCGTTGCATTTCGGATAACGACTTTGCAAAAGGCATGGAAAGTGTACTCGATATGTTCCCGATATTCTTCTGTACAGGTCATGGAAAATCCCCCTTTCCTCCCAAAAGGGCTGTGGCTGGTTAGTAGTTGCTTTTTATGATAGTAAGGGGCGGCAGCACTTTAGGCTGTCGCTCCTTGACTGCCTAACTGCAAAACCGGGCGGGGCTGTCAACGGCGGGCGAAGCCCGTTCATCTTGACCGTTGACTGGCTCGGCCAGGTTTGCTATTTATCCGGCAAACTTGAATTTATTTTAAGCTATCACGTTTTACCTTTTTAAGCCTTACTATCATTACCATAGGAATTTCTTTGTTGTTTTTGAAACATTCTTCATAAAATCCATCAATGACAAATCCAGCTCTAAAACAAAGGTTAAAAATATCTTGTATGGAACGATGATAATAAATCTGCTCCTCCGGTTGCCCTTCAATCGCTATACCATAGTAACTGTGCGGTGTCATATATTTTTCAGTCAACGTGATAAAACAAGGGTGTTGCGTTGCAAAGACAAAAATTCCGCTTTCCTCCAACAGTTCATAAACAGCCATAAGAAGTGGTTCAATATCCGTAATATCCATAATTGCCATATTAGAAACTGCTTTCGTAAAGGCTCGATTTCTTTTTAATTCTAATATACTTTCTCTATTGGTCGCATCCGCTACACAAAATTCAATTTGTTTTGCATATTGTGATTGCCGTCTTTTAGCCAATTCTATCATTTTTTTGCTGTAATCAAAAGCGACAATCGAAGCGCCTCTTTGTGCAAGATACGAAGAATAATTTCCATTGCCACACGCAATATCCAAAATGTAATCCGCAGGATTAGGAGATAGAAGTTCCGTTACTTTGGGACGCACTACCTCTCTGTGAAATTCATTAGATTTGTCACCCATTGCATTATCCCAAAATTGTGCGTTTTTCTCCCAGATTTTTTTACTTTCCTCTGTTCCCATGTTCTCTCCCACTCCCAAAATTTGCCTTTTTGCTTCCATTAAATCTTCCTTACTATATTCCATTGTTACCCTCCATAACTTCTGATTGTTGCCGTCTTGACTATTATGTATCTTTTCTTTCCAAAATGGTATAGGCTTTTATTTTTATAATGCTGCAAAACTTTTCTTCTGTAAGGTATTCAAAGGATATTTCCCTTTGCCGCCGCTATTGGAAAGCCAAAAGCAGCGGCTTTTTTACGCGATATGACCGAAAAGTCTAGAAAGCAGGATATGTCATCATTTGTCATTTCTTCTCAATGTAATAACTGCATGGCATATCAAGCCAAATACAAGAGAAAAACAGCCACCGCCAAATAGTGATGCTCCCCACCCTGCACCCGACATTGTCATAAAACCGCCAACAAAGAAAATACCAATGCCAAGAAATATCCCGACACCATAAAAAAGTCCAATTGCCATATCATACTTATTAAATTGTCGTTTCTCTTTTTTTTCACATGTTTCCATTTTTGTTATTACCTCCTTCGCAAAATCGTCCATGTGGACTCCAAAAAGAAAACAAATTTTTTTCAACGTATTTAAATCGGGTTCATTAACATCTCTCTCCCAATTCGATAGCGCCTGCCGGGTAACATTCAATTCCCCAGCCAGTTCTTCCTGTGTCATTCCCGATTGTGTTCGCAGATGACGTATTTGCTTTCCTGTTGTAATATCCGTCTGTTTCTGGTTCAAAATGGTTCCTCCTCTCTGATGCTGATTTTATCAATGATATTTCGCAATAGCCAGCAATGAACGCTTGCATTGCGCAAGACGTTACATTATCTTCTGAAACATATGCCGGATCTTGTCTAAACGGCTGTTCGGGCGGCGTGGCTGAAATACAGGCTCGCCGGAAGTTTCCTGATACCCTTTTAATTCTGTAATGCAGACACTTCTTCCATTTGTATAAAAATTCAGATCATTCCTATATTCACCGATACAACGGGCAGGGATTTCACCCTTAAAAATAACTTCATCTTTTTCAAGTCTGGTTGATTCAATGATTGCGCAATACTTTGGTGCATCATTATAAGCCCGTGAAAGATATTCCTGCGGTGCAAAAAGGGTAAAGGAAAGGTATGGTTCCAACAGTTGTGTCCCTGCTTTTTTCAATGCCTGCTCCAACACGACAGGCGCAAGAAAACGAAAATCAGCGGGGGTGCTGACCGGGCTGTAATAAACTCCATAATCAAAACAAATTTGGCAGTCTGTCACTCCCCAGCCATATAAGCCCTGCTCCATTCCATAACGCACACCCTCCATGACGGCATTTTGAAAACTTTGGTTTAAATAGCCGAGAGATACCTCGCTTTTATATTGTGTTCCGCTTCCAACAGGAAGCGGTGTTACAGTCAAACCAATAGATGCCCAAAACGGATTCGGCGGCACTTCAATATGAATCGTGCAGCTCGCTTTTTTTTGCGGTCTTTCCAGATAAATAACCGAAGGCTCTTTCATAGCCACGCCCACATGATATTTTTCTTCTAATAGCGAACAAATAACTTCTAACTGTACTTTTCCCAAAAAAGATAACATAATCTCATGGGTAACAGTATCAATGTCAAAATGCAAAAGAGGGTCTGTATCAGCAATCTCTGCGAGGGCATTTAACAGGGCTTCCCTTTGCTCCGGCTTTTGCGGCTCTACCGTTGTCCGAAGTAATGGCATGGGATTATCAATCCGTGTTTTGTGAGGCAGGAGTTTTTCATTTCCCAGGATATCGTTCAGTTTCAAAGTATCATCAGCTAAAATAACAATTTCTCCCGGACAGGCATGGTCAGCCGGGACGATTTCACCATTTGACGGAATACACATTTCTGTAATCTTTATTTTTTCCTTTTTTGACAGCAGCAGGGTATCCCGTAAATGGAGCGTCCCATGATACAGGCGTAAATAAGAAAGCCGTTTTTTCCGCTCTGTATACTCAACCTTAAAAACATATCCACATAATTCAGACTGAATATCGTCCGTTTCTGTAATGAAAGTTTCTATAATCGCTTCAATCAGTTTTTCTGTTCCTAAATTGTCTTTTGCACTCCCATGATAAACAGGAAACAAAGAGCAGCATCTGGTTCTTTTGCACTTTTCATATTGTAATTCCTGTATATCCAAAGAATCCTCTGCAACATATCGTTCTAATAGTTCATCGCTTCCGGAAATAATCATATCCCATTTGTCTAAATCAGAAATATCGGTCATGGTTATCTTTGGCGACAGGGAAACCTCCTGCATGACAATCATATCACTGGTAAGTTTATCTTTAATGCTTTGGTAAACACACTGCAGGTCGATCCCATTTTGGTCTATCTTATTTATAAAGATAATTGTCGGAATGTCCATTTTCTGAAGCGCATGGAATAATATACGGGTTTGTGCCTGTACGCCGTCTTTTGCTGAAATGACTAAAACAGCTCCGTCAAGGACAGATAAAGAGCGGTATGCTTCGGTTAAAAAATCCATATGACCGGGAGTGTCCACGATATTGATTTTATAATCATTCCAATAAAAAGAAGTAACCGCTGTCTGAATGGTAATTCCCCGTTGCCGTTCCAAAATCATAGTGTCTGTTCTTGTGGTCCCTTTATCCACGTTTCCCTGTTCCGCAATCGCTCCACTGGTGTATAGCAGACTTTCTGTCAATGTAGTTTTTCCTGCGTCTACATGGGCCAGAATGCCGATATTGATTATTTTCATGTGATTGTCCTCCCTTTACAGCCCCAAAGGGCATAAAAATCCCCAGCAGTAAAATACTTTTACCACTGGGGATTCTAATTTGCGGACATACACATATACAGCATACACCTATTTGTGATTGCTGTTTTTTGAATATGTCAAAATTGATAAGGCAAAAGTATTCTTAAATTGGGTACAAAAAACCAAGCCCCCACAAAAGGAGCTATCATAATTCTTTGTTCCCACTATTTGATTATAGTTTTATTTAAGAATACCTTGCCGCATATTTTTTACTCCTTTTCTGGAATGAAGCTATTATATCACATCAGTTTTAGGAAAGAAAGTACTTAAAAGAAATTTTTCTTCCCCTTATATGTAACAATCATACCGGCTTCCTGGTGTTCAGAATGGTTTCTGCTGTCTGCTGTGGTGTTTGATTGGAATTGTCCAGCCAAAAGCCGATCCGTGGTGTTGTCTGCATAAATGTATCGTATAAGGTTTCAACCGTAAAGCCGGAATAGCCTGTTTTCTCCCTGTATCGTTCCCTTTCTTTTATTGTTTCCACATCTGGACAAAGAACGACAACCTCAACAGGGTATTTATGCAGATAATTTATCATTCGGTTTAATTCATCACCGTAGTAGTTATCTTGGATCACTACAGAAAAGCCGTTGTCAAAGTATGACCTTGCCGCATCAGCAGTCAATTTGTATCGAAGGTACAGCTGGCGGACTGCTTCCGCTGATGGGGTAGCTGACATATTTTCTCTGCCTGAAATAATCATTTTTCGGAACACATCACCACGAAGATGGACGCATTTTTCTATTGATTTTGCCAGTAAATCGGAAACTGTAGATTTTCCAGAAGCCATTAAGCCTGTAATGAGATAAATTTTTTGTTTCATTTCACTTCCTCCGGCACAAAAAATATGTACATGTAACTAATTCAACACATTTATAATTTGAATAGGGACATTATAGCATTTACTAAATACAAATTCAATGTATACGGAAAGAAAGATATAAGGAGTGGGAGGGATTCCGCCGTAGTCGGCATTGTAGGAAAATCCAAAAGTTTAGATTTTCCCACAATGCTTATCTTTTGGTCTTTGGTTCGGAATAGTGTAGTGCTGGCGGTCTATCTCTTGTTTTCGGTTGCTTGCTTCCTTACCGTACATGAGCATTTTGCGCGGTAAGGTCGCCCATAGCAGCTAATTCTCCATCGACTCGAACAATCCATAAACTCTGGTTAGGGGCCTGAAAGTGTTCAATATATTTTTCCTCTTCAACGATGGATATTGGAAATCCATCTTTACCAAAGGTCAGAAACTCACTTTCTCCGCCAATGCAATTGAGATATTCGATGATATCCTTTGCATCGGAGGGAATTGCTTGGCGCAATTCAGCAGTTCTTCCATCTTTCAATAGAACAGTCATTTGATACCTCCTAAAGTCTCTCTATTTAGTAAGATTCCATATGTATAATAATAGAATAAGAATAACCTCTATCATATACGCTTGTCAATTCAAAAGGAATTCGTATGGGTGCGGGCGGTTCTTGCGGCTTCAGCCAACAATGAAATATCGCCTATTTTGAATTCTAAAAAATGTTGAAAATATATTTTAAATACGCTATACTGCATGCAGAAGAAGTCTTTAAACAACTATGACAAATAAACATGGAATGGGGGAATCAAAATGAGCAATGTATTAGTCGCGTTTTTTTCAGCTAGTGGTGAGACAGCCCGTTTGGCAAAGACCTTAGCCGATACTGTAAAAGGGGATCTATATGAAATTCAGCCAGGAGTACCCTATTCATCTGCCGATCTGAATTGGAATAATCAAGCAAGCCGCAGCAGTGTGGAAATGAACGATAAAACCGCTCGGCCGGTCATTAAAAATCGCGTGGAGGATATGACCTCGTACGATGTCATTTTTATTGGATTCCCTATCTGGTGGTATGAAGCGCCGCGCATCATACATACTTTTCTGGAAAGCTATGATTTTTCAGAGAAAACTGTGGTCCCATTTGCCACTTCAGGTGGCAGCGGAATGGGAGAGACGGACCATATCCTGAAACAAACTTGTCCAATGGCCCGCTGGTTGCCGGGAAAACGATTCAGCAGTAGAGCAAATACGGAAGAAATTTCGGCTTGGGTCAAAGGCTTAAAAATGTAGCAAGACAGGATGAAATCAAATCAACATAGAAAGAATATGGAAGTTGTATAGACAAAGAGGGATTCACTGTATTTGTATGGACGAATGGATTGGAATCATCTAAGGAGGAATTCCTATGTCTTATCTTGGGGAAGAAATCAAAAAATTGGGATTTGGTTTGATGCGTTTACCTCAGAAAGCTGGACGTATCGACATAGAGCAAACAAAAACAATGGTTGACCTATTTCTGGAGGCAGGTTTTACATACTTCGATACGGCTTGGGCCTATGCGGGCAGTGAAGATGCGATTCGTCAGGCGCTAGTCGAGCGTTATCCGCGGGAATCCTTCCAGCTCGCAACTAAAAATGCCGCTTGGATCAACTGCAAAACGCGGGAAGAGGCAATCGCTCAGTTTGATGTTTCTCTTAAGCAGACAGGGGCAGGATATTTTGATTTTTATCTGCTTCATAACCTGGGAGAGGGGCGGACGCACTTTTTTGATGATTTTGACATGTGGAGCTTTGTACAAGAAAAGAAGAAGGAAGGTCTCATCAAACATGCCGGTTTTTCTTTCCACTCCACACCGGAAGAGTTGGATGAATTGCTGACAAAGCATCCGGAAATGGAGTTTGTTCAACTGCAAATTAACTATGCAGACTGGGAATATCCAGCTGTGCAATCCCGTCGATGCTATGAAGTGGCAAGAAAACATGATAAGCCAGTGATTATCATGGAGCCGGTTAAGGGAGGTATGTTGGCGAATCCGCCCGTACCTGTTCAGAGAATTCTCAAGGGCGCAGAGCCAGATCAGTCCTTTGCTTCTTGGGCAATCCGGTTTGCAGCCGATCTGGAGGGAGTGATTACGGTTCTTTCCGGTATGAGCAATGTAGAACAAATGCAGGACAACCTATCTTATATGAAGAATTTTACAGGTCTTACAGCGGCAGAACAGAAAACGCTCAGAGCAGCTCAGGAAGCGCTTAGCCATATTTCGTTAATTCCCTGTACATCCTGCAACTATTGTGCAAAAGTCTGCCCCAATAATATAGGAATTTCTGGAACCTTTACAGCAATGAATTATCTAACCCTTTATCGAGATCAGGCAGCAGCAGCTCATCAGGAGGCATGGCTGGTGGGGGGCCATGGGAAGAACAAGGCGAATGCATGTATCCATTGTGGAAAATGTGAAGAGGTGTGTCCACAGCATATTTCCATCCGCACAGAGCTGAAAAAAGCGACGGAAATGTTGGGGTGATATTGGCATTGAGCAGGGGTTTATTTACTTTTTGAATGGAATTTTGTTTGAATAGAGTATATGATTCCGTCCCAATCTCCCTTTAACCAAAGCTGTGGGGAAAACAAAACGGTACGCCTGATTACAGTCCATACCACAGTAATCGAGCGTACCGTTTTACAATATCAATAAAGAGCCTTTTGTAACCGTTTCTTTTTTAATCCCTTGGGTTTTAGAATACACGATACATTACCGAAAAGATATGTCTGATAGGATAAGAGACGAAGGGCCAATCAGGGGCTAATGATCATTCCACTGCATTTTTTGATAAGAGTATCAACGAGAGCGAGAAGAGGTTATTCCTTCACAAACTCGATATGAATATCCCCGTTATTATTCGAGACGTTTAGAACTTTATCCCCTCCATCTTTCTGAGAGGGTAGATTGCTTTCGCCTTTTTTGATTTCGCAGGATATGGTATAGTCGTCGTAGCTTCCGATTATGGTACCGTTGATATTCCCGTTTTTTGTCTGTATAGCCGTGGTGTGGCCGACGCTCAATTCATCCAATAAGATATCCCCGCCGTTTGTAGTAAGAGTGACATCCTTTGTCACAGTTAAAGGGGCAACGGAGATATTTTCATTGGTAGTACCCAGGGTTAAGGAGGAGACAAGCGAATCGGGAACATACAAAGTAATGGTGCGTTTGTCTATGGGAGCGCTACCTCCAATATAATCCGTCCAATTTTTGTTGGATACAGATGTCATGGTCAAGGTGCCAGAGTCTGCAATAGAGATGTTATAGGCTTCCTTAGGGCTCTCATAGTAATCTATTCGTATTTGGTCATCCTCGGAAGGGATTACTTCGATCTTTCGGTCTTGGACTTCCAGTTCGATTTCTTGCACCTGTGTATGGTTTATCACATAGCTTTCCGCAGAAAAATCTTCATCCGTAGAAGAGCATCCAGTTAAGATTGCTGATCCAAGTAACAACATGCATGCAAAAGAAAACAATTTTTTCATGGGAACCTCTTGTATTAAAGTGTTTTTCTTTTTAAAACGACCAGGCCGATGATCGATAGGCCTGTACTGAGCAGAGCACAAACTCCTATGTGTAGAAAAGCATTGCTATTCAGCATGATTATTTGAAAGAATCCAGCCAAGAGCTGGCGAAGAGGTGTAATTGGCGTAAAAATACAGATCATTGCTACCAATATGCCGTCCGTCAACCAGCCATACCAGTGGGATTGCATCGATAGAAGTACATGAAGAAAAGTCATGGTGAGAAAGAGAAATATTCCCTGCTGGAGGAAAGCTATAAAAGCGCCATTTTCCATCCAGCCACATAGATCCATCAGATTCATCACGGTTTGTGTATGGTTTAGTGGGTCGAATATAAGGTGGATTGTAGTATTGGCTAGAGAGACGAGAAGGGCAAGGAATCCATAACAAACCAGACTTCCAACATAGAAATCTTTTTTACTTGTCCCCAAATACATGAGTTTGGGGTAGACATAAAAGACGAAAAAGAAAGGGGACATAGCGGCCAACAACCAAGTATAGTTTCCATTGCTTAAGGCGATTGCAGAGTCGCCTGAAGTTGTCGCGCAAAGCACGACAAGGGCTGTAAGGATGAAGCTCATTTTATTGCTTGCAAGTTCCCGTTTTACAACTGCAAATGTTGCGTTCATTTCTGAATACCTCCTCTATGACCGACCATCTGAATGAAGAAATCTTGTAAAGTTAAAGGATGAATCTCTAAGGACGCTATTTGTTTTGGGGGTGTGTCAAAGATATAGCTGGTTACAAGCCCGCCAACCGAATCTTGACCGATCACGTTTAAGTTTTTAGTGGCGGCTTCGACATCGCTTTTCAATCCGCTAATGCTGTATGCTTGTTTTTCGACGGCTTGTAGGGTGTCAAAAAAGCGGATACGCCCTTTATCAAGGATGATTAATTTTTGAATCGTTTTTGTAATTTCTTCGATAATGTGGGTGGACACAAGGATGATGCGGGGATGTTTTTGGAAGCTTTCGGACAGCATATTATAGAACTCTACCCGCATGATTGCGTCAAATCCCAGCACGGGTTCATCTAAAAGAATGACATTTTTATTACTTGCCAGGCAGATGATTGTGGAAACCATGGTTTTCATACCAAGGGACAGATGGTGAAACTTTTTCTTGCCATCTAGCTCGAAGCGCTCCATCATCTCTGTAGCAAATGCAAAGTCGTAATTGGGGTTTACCTCTCCCGCAATATGAAGCAATTTTTTCACGGGGAGGTGGAAATGCTTTGCAAAATTTTCGATATAACTTACGCCTGTATCCAGTGTTGCGGTCGTAATCAGTTGATTGTTCACGCGAATCTCACCATAAGAGATATTTTGGTAACCTGCAATTGACTTGAGTAAGGTGGTCTTGCCAGCGCCGTTTCGACCAAGTAGGCAATAAATCCCTGGTTCGTCAATGGTCAGAGAGACGTCTTTTAGTACCGCCGTCTGTCCGTATTGTTTTGTTACACCAGAAAGTTCAATCATGATGATATTCCTCCGCTTCATGTTTACGATTAAGAAAGTAGATTTGATATGCGTTTCTCTTCGTGCGAGTACAGTATAAACCTTTGTGTAACACAAAGGTCAAGAAGGAAGTTAAAAAGTGGAGAATTTTTTTTCAATCAGCGAAGCGGCAAAAATGGTCAATATGACGAGTGAGACATTGCGTCACTATGATCGAATCGGTCTTGTTAAGGCAAGCAGAAGAGATGAAGCGTCAAAATATCGATATTATACAAAAGAAGATATTGTCCGCTTGCATACCATCCGAGCATTACAGCAGATGGACCTCTCTTTACATGAGATTAAATGTATTTTGGAATACGATGATCTTCAAATGGTTGTAGACTTTTTGAAAAAAGCGGAGAAAACAGCTGATGAAAAAATTGCAGAGTTGCAATATAGCAAGTCCAAAATCCAATTGGCCAGATCGGATTATGAAAAGAAACTGTATGGGCAACAAAATCGAACCGAATTTTACACGAGATATTTTCCCAAGCGTGTGATTTTGTTATCGAACTCATTAGAAGCACCGACACTTGACAATTTGTGGAATTATCTAAGCCATTTTTATGATCGAATTGAGCCATCTCAAAGAGATCTTTTTGCATTTGAGGATTTAGCAGGAATTTACACGGAGAAGAACCTGTCTCGTCTCTTTGCGGTATGCATTCGCTATACAGATATGGATGGATTAAAAATAGTGCCGTCGGGTACCTATCTATGCGCGGACTGTACAGAGCAGACACGTGGACAGGTTCTTTCGAAACTCATTCAAATTGCCAAAGAACAATATCACCTGGAACCAACATTTACAATACAGTTAATTGTTATTTCCGGAATCTTACAGTGGAATTATCAGATACAGATTTTAATTGAAGATGAATGAGTGCGAATCAGTGAATAGCTGTAGCTACTGGATAGTATAAATATGTGGACGTGCTGAAAGATTCCGATCGGCCCACCATATTGGGAGTATGGGCTCTATAATCGGACAAAGGTAGACTTTCTGTTTTATGATACAATCATGAAGAAAACCGGAACCTTTCTTTAATAAAGGTTCCGGTTTTGAGATTGAATCGATCCATTAAGATCAAAGGTTGACATATTAAAATGGAGTAGTTTCATTATGACTGATCTTTGGTAGAGAAGAAAGATCATAGGGAGTGGACTGATAGACATAGTAATTCAGCCAATTGGCAAATAGAAGATGTGCATGACTACGCCAAGTAAAACGTGGCTGTAAAGTTGGATCGTCGTTTGGAAAATAATTTTCTGGGACGCGAGGTTTTAATCCCTTACGCTCATCACGGAAATATTCATTAGCTAAAGTGTCCCGATCATATTCGCCGTGGCCGGTGACAAAGAACTGACGGCCATCTTTTTTGGCGACTAGATGAACACCCGCCGTACTAGAAGTCGATAAGATTATAAGCTCATGGTGTTGTTCAATGTCTTCCCGTCGAATATCGGTATTTCGTGAATGTGGTACATAAAAACTGTCATCAAATCCCCGTACCAATGGATGGTGGGGATCTAAAACACGGTGTAAATAAACGCCGCTTAGCTTTTGGGGGAGCTGATATTTTGGAATTCCATAATGATAATAGAGTCCCGCTTGCGCTCCCCAACAAATATGTAAGGTAGAATAGACGCTCTTTTGACTCCATTCCATTATCTCACAGAGCTCAGGCCAGTAGTCTACTTCTTCAAAAGGCATATTTTCAACTGGTGCACCAGTAATAATCATGCCATCGAATTTTTCGTTCTTCAAATCCTTGAATGTCTTATAAAAAGTATTGAGATGCGATGCAGAGGTATTCTTGGAAACATGCGATGCCATTTGCATCAATTCAACGTCCACCTGCAATGGTGTGTTACTCAAAACACGCAGCAGTTGTGTTTCCGTTACGGGTTTAATCGGCATCAGATTAAGTATGACAATCTTTAATGGGCGAATATCCTGCATTCTGGCTCGTTCATGTGTCATTACGAAGATGTTTTCCCCCTCTAACACCTTTATAGCAGGAAGTTCAGCTTGTATTTTAATAGGCATACGATTCGCTCGATTCTTTTTAGATTTTGTAGTATAATCAATGCATAACAGTGTATACTAGTCTTAAGTATACCAAATTGACAGAGAAACTGCAATATAATTGGTAGAAAGGGACAGACATAAAATAAATGTAAAAAAAGCGTTGACATTGTAGAATGAGTGTGATATTATAGTGAAGCCGTCGAGAGAGACAGAAAAAACACTTGACACCACAAAGCGAGTGTGATATGATGTTAAACATCACCTCTGAGCTTGATCGATGAGGCGAAGGACCTTGAAAATTAAACAACGTTACGAAATGAAAAAGGACCCGTAATGACTTTGAGAGGGACGGGAACATCCGAGAGGATGGGAACGGAACTTTCGGACGAAACGAGAATCCAGACTCGAGAAACTGGAATACACGTTAGTGTATCGGATAGAGCTTTTCAAAACTCTAGAAAGATTTAAACGCTCTACGGAGCGATTAAATACAATTTTTAGAGAGTTTGATCCTGGCTCAGGACGAACGCTGGCGGCGTGCCTAACACATGCAAGTCGAACGGAGTTAAGAGAGCTTGCTCTTTTAACTTAGTGGCGGACGGGTGAGTAACGCGTGAGTAACCTGCCTTTCAGAGGGGAATAACATTCTGAAAAGAATGCTAATACCGCATGAGATCGTAGTATCGCATGGTACAGCGACCAAAGGAGCAATCCGCTGAAAGATGGACTCGCGTCCGATTAGCTAGTTGGTGAGATAAAGGCCCACCAAGGCGACGATCGGTAGCCGGACTGAGAGGTTGAACGGCCACATTGGGACTGAGACACGGCCCAGACTCCTACGGGAGGCAGCAGTGGGGGATATTGCACAATGGGGGAAACCCTGATGCAGCAACGCCGCGTGAAGGAAGAAGGTCTTCGGATTGTAAACTTCTGTCCTCAGGGAAGATAATGACGGTACCTGAGGAGGAAGCTCCGGCTAACTACGTGCCAGCAGCCGCGGTAATACGTAGGGAGCAAGCGTTGTCCGGATTTACTGGGTGTAAAGGGTGCGTAGGCGGATCTGCAAGTCAGTAGTGAAATCCCAGGGCTTAACCCTGGAACTGCTATTGAAACTGTGGGTCTTGAGTGAGGTAGAGGCAGGCGGAATTCCCGGTGTAGCGGTGA
>NZ_LT835157.1:1271725-1281228 GCF_900169665.1 Anaeromassilibacillus sp. Marseille-P3371
TCGATATTGTCTTGATGGGTAATTTGGACAATAAGTAAAAGGCCTTCAGAGAACTGGAGGCCTTTTATTTATTTTGATCTACATTAGCGAAAGGAGAACCCCCGGCTAAGGCGGGGAGAGAAAAAATATATAAAGTAACGCCCCTTCAGGGGTCCGCTATGAGTCAGCAATGCAGTTAGCCGACCCATTCGTGGCCCCTTTAGGGGTGGGACCCGTATCATGCACTTCTAGCGCTTTCTCAAGCTCCAGGCTTTGCCGGGGGGCCTGACTTGTATAATTATATATTACTCATCGCTCCATTTATTGAGTACAAGCAAACGTTATAATTTGGTGGAGGTATTTGGATAATCCATCTCCTTCTCGATCGATGAACTGCTGAAAACGTTCATCAGAGATATAGAGTTCACTTAATTGAATAAGCGTATCTTTGGAGCATGGATAAAAATACTCGTCTATAAAAGATCGATATTTTTCAAGCCATTCTTGTACGACTGGGTCGTCCGGAGTTCGTGGTTTAAGACAATTTAGTTCTTGAAAGAAGTTTTGCATTTTTCTTTCAATCTCTTTCCATACCTCTTTGGTATAGGTTCGCGTTCTCTCATGATATTTTTTATAAGTTGACGTATCTTTCCATCGTTGTTCTACTTCTTTTCGGTATTGATCTTTCATAGTACTGATTTCTTGATTGTCAAAGATTTTAAAGTCCATCTGTGCCTCTCCTTCTAAGATTTGATTTGTAAGGGAGATAAGTCGTGTGATTCGTTCCTTTTTTAATAATAGAAGGGATCGATGCTTCCGAAGAGCTTCCAAGAGGTTAAATCCTGGCAAATCCAATAGAATTTTAATCTCCTTAAGCGAAAAATCGAGTTCACGAAAAAAGAGAATCTGTTGTAATCGAATCAGTTCAGCTTCCCCATAAAGTCGGTAGCCGGCATCCGTTCTTTCAGAGGGGGAAAGGAGGCTGATTTGGTCATAGTAATGTAAGGTGCGAACACTGACATTACAAGCTTTCGATACTTCTTTTATGGTTTGTTTCACGGAAATCATCTCCTCTTACATTTTTTACTATAAAGGATTACGCAACGTGAGAGTCAAGAACAAAATTATAAAGTGAAGAAATTTTATATATAAGGCGTCAAATGAGTAGTTTTATTTAAATGTACCTAAAAATAGAGAAATTATGGAACACTTTTGGAACACTTCTTCTGCTACAATACTATTGTAATCAAACAGGCTTTGCCTGAAAACAAAGGAGGAGAAGAAAAAACATGAAGAAGAGAGCATGGCGATCGCTTCTGTCGCTTGTGTTGGCATTCACAATGGTATTTACCATTTGGACGCCTGCATTGGCAAAGAGCGAAGCCGCGGGAGAGTGGGATCCTTCCGCAGAGTATAAGCTTCTTACTGTGTTGAAAGACGCAGGAATTGAAGTTTACTCTGGAGACACAAATCCCGGCGCAAAAGTCGACCTATGGTGGAACTATGAGGGCGATGCATTGTGCTGGAGGTTGATTCCGGATGATGAGGCAGAATACTATCGGATTCAGCCCAAAAATACCAATGCGACGGTTTTGATGCCCAAAGAATCAAATGCCGTAGCAGGTACAGCATTAACCCTTGGAAACATTGATGATGCGGACGATTCACAGTGGTGGAAAATCGTTCCTACGGATCAAGATGGCGAGTATATGCTGTTAAACAAAGCTTCTGAAGGAAGTGCAGAAGCATATATCGCTCTGGAGAATGATGGAGTGAACGATGGAACTCTTGTTATTCTCTCCGATGGAACAACAGCTTCGAGCTACTGGAAAGTCAGTAAGGTTGAAGTTGCCCCTCCGGAACCAGTAGATCCGGTTGTCAATGTATCTGCGGGAAAGACGCTTTTGGATGTTGATGAAAGTACTTCGGTAAGTGCAACTGCTTTTGATGAGTACGAAGAACAAATTGCAGTTACAGAAGTAAAGAGTAGCAATCCAGAGGTCGCAGAGGTAATTTCATCGGAAGGTATATACACTGTAACGGCCAAAGCGAATGGTGTTGCTTCCATCGTTGCTTCTGCCACATTGAGTGACGGGACAAAGGTAGAAGGTTATACACCGATCATCGTAGGCACCGAGCCGGTGGATGGGGCTATTTATCAGTTGACAGCGCCAAAGACAGATGTTTCAGCTTTGATTGCTTATGATGAGGCTTATGGAGCCGTATCTTATGCCGCGTTAAGTGATAATTCTGTTGTAGTATCTGCATCTCCGATGGGAATCGTTACAAGTGAGGGAGATTTCCGCAGCGGTCTGGAGTTTGTAGATGTAGAGGAGAGCAACGGAACAGAAGAGTATGAACTGATTGGAGCAAAGGTAAAATATGTCAATGCTCCTTATAAGCAGATGACATTCCAGTTTGAAAAAGCGGGCGTACCGTATGCTATCATTTTGAAAGTATTTGATGATGGCGTTGCGTTCCGTTACAGTATCGATGGAGATGAGAACACAGATCTGTCGATCTCTTCAGAGCATACAGGTGTCCGTTTGCCAGATGGTGCGTATACTTGGGCAATGAACTACAGCCAATCCAATGAAGATGTGGAAATTGAGCATGCCTCCATCAAAGAACTTAATTATCAGTATTCTATGCCATTGCTCTATGAGACTGAAGACGATGTCTTTGCTTTGGTAAATGAAGCAGATCTCAACGGTACATACTGTGGCGCACAGATGACTGGTGATGGCACTGGCTTGTTGAACATTGTCTTTACCCCAGAGCAAACAGACGATGTTGAAACGACTTTACCGTTCGCCAGCCCATGGCGCTATATCGTTATTGGCGACTTGCAGACTATTACCAACAATACTTTGGCAGAGTCCTTGGCGCCTGCAAGCAAGGTAGAGGACACCAGCTGGATTGAGGCGGGAACAGTGGACTGGACCTGGTTGAATGGTGATCTCCGTCACGACCAGCTGCCAGATGGCGTTTCCTTTGAAACTGCTGGTTTGGAATACTATAAAAAGTATATTGATTTTGCCGTTGAAATGGGTTGGAAATACCAGCTTTTGGATGAAGGCTGGCAGCCTCGCGGCAATACAGCAGCTGGCGAACATGAATACGAAGGTTATTATGATTGGATGCCCGACTTGATTGAGTATGCTGCAGAAAAAGGCGTCGGCTTGATTGTTTGGGCAAGAAAGGCTAATTTGACCGATGATGATTATCGGCAAAAGCTCTTTAAAGAGTGGGCGGATATGGGCATCAAAGGCATTAAACCAGACTTCTTTGATTCCCAGGATCAGGAGACGATTCAGCTCATCGAAAAAATGATGGCGGAAACGGCTGAAAATCATATGCTGATCAACGTGCATGGTGCCGGCAAACCGACTGGTGAACGCCGCACTTGGCCGCATGCGATTGCCCGTGAAGCTGTTCGTGGTGCAGAGGCTTATGCGGTTGATAATATCGAGACTTGGGGTGCCGTCATGGATGCCCATCATAACTGCTCGTTGCCGTTTGTTCGCGGCGCAGTAGGTCCGATGGACTACACTCCTATGGTATCGTATGGTGCAAATGACAATTTGACCAATCATAATCCTGGCCGTTTTACCGTAGCACATATGACTGCGCTGCCGGTGATCTATGAATGTGGTTTGCAGTGCTTGGCGGACAAGCCCGATGTCTATCGTGCACATCCTGGATATGAGCATTACTTTAAGAATATGCCATCTGAATGGGATGAAGGAATCCTGATCGATGGTTATCCGGGCGACTATGTAAATATGGCCCGCCGCAATGGTGACGACTGGTATCAGGGAATCATCTGTGATGGTAAGCTGGACGCAACCTTCTCACTCGACTTCTTGGGTGAAGGTGAATATGTTGCCTATATTTACAAGGATTCTCCGGAAGTTCTGGCGGAAGGCCCTGCTGCATACGATCAATTTGGCCGTCATGACCAGGATGGAAGCAATCTGGTAGTCGACCAAGCGACGGTTGACAGCAGTATTGTTGAAGAAATCAAGGTTGTTACAAAAGAAGATACCTTGACAATCCCGCTGGCGGAGACCGGCGGTGCAGCGATCCATTATGTCCCAAGAGACCAAGTTGAAGAAGAGATTCCGGCTGTTTCAGAGGCAAAGCGGATTACAGACCGTCTAATTGAACTGGACTGGAATCAAGATGTAACCGGTGCTGATGAAAAGTCTAGCTTCAAAGTCATGGTCAATGGCCAAGAAGCAGCGCTCAACGATTATGGATATAATGCAGGAAATGGAGCTCTCTACTTCGATCAAATGACCACTTTGGAACTGAAAGAAGTTCCTGCACAGGATGCACAGATCACCGTTCAGGTGGTTGGTTCTGTAACCAATGAAATGGGAGAAGCTGCTGATACAGAGACTGTCTATGCTGTTGTCGCTGCTCCGTTCTATACACAGTCTGTTAAGGCAGATTGTGGGATCACGGTGAAGTCCAGCGACGCTGTGGAAAAATCCACACTGCAAGCTGCGGCGGATATTGTGGATGTGATGCTTTCTGCACGTTCCGATGTTGTGGAAAAAATGATTGAAAATGGTGCGGAATTGGCTGTGTATGGTAAGGGCGAAAGTGCTTACAGCATTCCTGAGCATCGCGCAACCTATGATCCCGATATGTACTATGTAGAGGGATACGGCGGGATGGTTGGTAACCCGGTTGCCAGCATCTATGATGCAAACGTTCTCCGCCTCCTGCAAAAAGATTCGCCGGACCATTATACTGGTTATGAAAACGAATCCGTATTGGTACATGAATTTGGTCATTCCGTGCATTTGCTTGGCGTCGATTCCATTCCGGAGTTGAAAGAGGAATTTGATGCAGTTTATGCATCCGCCAAACAAAAGAATCTCTGGCCGAACAGCTATGCGATTTCGAATCGGGAAGAGTATTTTGCAACATGTACGGCAATCTGGTTCAATGTCATGTCTGAGTCTGCCGACGGTTCTTGGGATGGCGTTCGCGGTCCGGTGAATACCCGTGAAGAACTCAAGGCATATGATGTTGATATGTACAATTTCCTTGCAAAGATTTATCCGGAAACAGAAGCCGTTTCGGATGCATGGGCAGACGTACCTGACAATTTCCATCCGGGCGAAGAGCCTGAGGAACCAGAATGGGATACAGAAGCCATCTATAAGTTCCGGACGGTCTTGAACGACAGCTGCATCGAATCCAACAGCAACAACTCCAGTGCAGGTGCAATTATCGATCTGTGGTGGGATTTCGATGGCGAGGCCCAATATTGGCGACTCATTCCGGACAGTAACAATGAATACTTTATGATTCAGTTGGAATCGGCCAGTTCCACCGTTATGATGCCGACGGACTCCAACGCCGCAGAAGGTGTGGCGTTGACTCTTGGCAACATCGATGAAGAAAATGATGCGCAGTGGTGGAAGATCGTTCCAGCAGAACAGAATGGCCAGTATCGTTTGATGAACAAGGCCTCAGAGGGTTCTCCTCTGTATATCGCTTTGCAGAATGATGAAACAAGCGATGGAGTATTGGTAATCTTGGCAAAAGATACAGCCCCATCCAGTGTTTGGGTAGTCGAGAAACAGGAAGTCAATGAGAATGTTCATAAGGCTGATCCGGATGCTATTTATCTGAGTGATCTGGAGTGGCTCAATGCAGTGGACAGCTGGTTCCTCGTACGTAAGGACCAGACCGTCAATCAGACGGAGATTTCCTGGAACGAAAATGGTCAAACGGTTATCTACGAAAAGGGTATTGGTACCTTTGCACCGTCTCAGGTAACCTTCGATATCACGGGCCTGCACGCAGAAACCTTTAAAGCCATCGGTTGCTTCCCGGCTGGCGCAGGGAGCTGTGAATTTATTGTGCTGGCAGATGGAGAACAAATCCTCTCTAAGACTCTTTCCTATGATGGAAATCAGATCTCGCCAGACAATGGTGCTTTGGAAGTGGCGATTCCGGAAGGAACCAAGATTTTGACCTTGTATGCAAAGGGCAGCAGTAGCACAACATGGGCAGATGCTCGCCTCTATTGCGATAAGGAAGCTCAGAAAGACTTGGCTCGTGTTACCATCAAAGCAGAGGAAACTCATCTTCAGAAGGGCGCAAGCTCTGCCATCAATCTGACTGGTTACATCGGTCAAGTTGGCTGGGGCGGTATGCAGAATATCGAGGCGGATCTGACAAATGCCATTATCACCTACAGCAGCAGCGACGAATCCGTTGCAAAGGTAGAGGATGGAAAGATCGTAGCCGTTTCGGACGGTACAGCAACCATTACATGCACCGTAGAACTGGACGGCGTGAAGCAGTCCTCGACTTTGGATATCATTGTTGGCAATGGAAATGAGAACTCTTGGACCGTGGTGTCTCCGGATGGAAACATTGAGACTCTGTTCACCTTGCGCGATGATGGATCGGTTGTATTTACAACTTCGAGAAATGGAAATACCGTTATTGGAACTTCCCCGACGGGCTTGGTCACCAACTTGGGCGATTTCCGTACTGGTTTGACCTTCGTCGATTCTAAGACAGAAACCGTCAAGGATTCTTATGACTTGATCGGTGCGAAGAAGAGTCATGTGGATGCAATAGGCACCGAACTGACTTTGAATTTTGAAAAGGATGGCGTGACCTATCGCATCATCAGCCGTGCCTATGATGATGGTATGGCGTTCCAGTATGAAATCGAAGGCCAGGATGGCGAAGAGTTGACGATTTCTTCTGAAGCAACAGGCTTCTTGATGCCGGACGGTTCCGTTGCACAGACGATGGACTTCGATAAGGCTAACGAGGAGCGGTATTATCAGAAGGAAATCGAAGAACTGGAGGGCGGTTATTGCATGCCGCTGCTCTATGAGACGCCAAATGGCGATTGGGCACTGCTGTCTGAAGCAGCGCTTACTCCACAGTATAGTGGCGGACAGATTGTTGGCCATGACACCGGTATGTTGGACGTCGTGTTCTCACCGGAGCAGTTCAGCGATGTCGTAACGACCGCGCCGTTCACCTCTCCGTGGCGTTTCATGGTTATTGGTGATCCGGCAGATATTGCAGAAAATACCCTTGCAGAAACGTTGAGTCCGGACAGCGTAATCGAAGATACCAGTTGGATCGTACCGAGTCCGGTCGACTGGACTTGGCTGAATGGCGATCTCCGCCATGACAATCTGCCGGAAGGCACAACATGGGAAGAGACCGCACCGAAGCTGTACAAGCAGTATATTGACTTTGCAGCAGAGATGGGCTGGAAGTATCAGCTTTTGGACGAAGGCTGGCAGCCGCGTGTATACAACCGCGGCAATGACCTGTATGACGGTTACTATGACTGGATGCAGGAAGTTCTGGATTACGCAGAAAGTAAGGGCATTGGCCTGATTGTCTGGGCAAACAAACGCGATCTGGATACACCGGAAGAGCGCGAACGCATCAAAGAATGGGCAGAGATGGGCATTAAAGGCATTAAGCCAGACTTCTTTGACTCTCAGAGCCAGGAGATCATCCAGCTCCTGGACATCCTGACCAAGGAAGCCGCAGAAAATCATATGCTCATCAACATCCATGGCGCCGGTAAGACCACCGGTGAAAGAAGAACCTATCCGAACGCAATTTGTCGTGAGGCGATTTCGGGCGGTGAGAGTTGTGTAAATGATGCATACTTTGATTGTATGCTGCCGTTTACTCGCTTCGCAGTAGGCGCTGCGGACTTTACTCCGATGGCTTCCTATGGCAATACCTTTGGAATGAAGTCGGTTACCCAGGCACATCTGGTTGCACAGACCATTATGTTTGAATGTGGCATTCAGACGATGGCGGATAAGCCGGATGTATACCGTGGACATGTGGCATACGAGAATCTCTTTAAGAATCTGCCCACCTCTTGGGATGATAGCATTCTGTTGGACGGCGATCCGGGACATTATGTCAATATGGCACGCCGTACAGGGGACGATTGGTATGTAAGCATCATGGGCAATGAAGCTCGTATTGCAGAGTTCGATCTGGACTTCTTGGAGGATGGTGCAACTTATACCGCATATATTTTCCGTGACAGCGATGATCCGACAAATGATGATAGCAATAAAGCAATCATCACAGAAACCAAAACGCTTACAAAGGGCCAGACAATGTCCATCGATATCAAGGCAACTGGTGGCGCAGTCGTAAAGATCATTAAAAATGAAGTTCCGACCGAGCACATGTTGACAGTAAGCTACCCGACAACGGTGAAGCTGTCGATCGATGGGGAAGAGCAGACGATTGCAAACCTGATCGGCGCATATAAAGACGTCGTGATGGCAAACACGAATCTCGACCTGACCTTTGAGCCGAGAGTCGAAGGCAGAGAGATCGCAGGCGTGACAGTCAATGGCGAGCCTGTAGAGGCGTTTGATGTCAATGAGTATGTATACAGCCTGGAAATGCCGAATGCAGACACCACGATTGAACTGGGCTTCACGATCGTGGATAAAGAAAATCTGCGCGAAGTGATCACAATCGCAGAGAGCGAGAACGTGAAAGCGCAGGTAGCGGCGACGGTCCCGTCGGTACAGAAGAAGTACGAGAATGCGTTGCAGGCAGCGAAAGCGATCGAAGAAAAGAAGACCGCAAGCCAGGACGATATCAACAACGCGATGTTTGAGCTGATCGAGGCATTGCAGTATCTGAGCTTTACAGCGGGCGACAAGAGCCAGCTGGAAATCCCGATGGAGATTGCAAAGCAGATCAATCGAGAGAACTTCACGCCGGAGAGCGTACAGGCACTGGACGACGCATACAAGGCGGCAGAGGACCTGATGGACGACGAGGAAGTACTGGAAGCAGACATTCAGGCAGCGGCAGAAGCGCTGTATGAAGCGCTTGACAACCTGGTCTTCCGTGCAGATAGGACGGATCTGGAAGCTTTGGTAGCAGAAGGCAAGAAAATTGTAGAGAATGCTTCGAAGTACATCCAGGATGAAACATGGGCTACCTTTAAAACCATCCTAGGCGATGCAGAAACTCTGTTGGAAAATGACAATGCAACCCAGGAGGCAGTGGATGAGAAGGCCGAAGAACTGCTCAATGCGATTACAGCACTGCGTATGATTCCGAACAAGGACGCTTTGAAAGACCTGATTGGAAAAGCAGAGGCAGTGAACACCAGCAAGTACACAGCAAAGAGCGTGGCAGCGATGCAGAAGGCATTGAGCAACGCAAAGGTTGTGTTGAACAATGAAGCAGCGACCGAAGAAGAGGTCAAGAGTGCCGTAGAAGCACTGGAAGCAAGCATCCAGAACCTGGAGACAAAGACGACGACAGCGAAGAAGAGCGGCTCCACATCGAGAAATGTAAGCAACACATATGGAGCAGCGGGTGTGGTTTCCGCAAGCCAGAGTGCAGCGGCAAGTGTGCGCAGTGATGCGGCAAATGCCATCACGCTGAACAGAGGAAGCATGTACACCTTCAAGATGACCGTGGTCAATGGAAACGGACTGGTACCGAGCTTCACAGTGGGCAACGGAAGC
>NZ_LT835157.1:1283888-1285121 GCF_900169665.1 Anaeromassilibacillus sp. Marseille-P3371
TGGAAAATGACAATGCAACCCAGGAGGCAGTGGATGAGAAGGCCGAAGAACTGCTCAATGCGATTACAGCACTGCGTATGATTCCGAACAAGGACGCTTTGAAAGACCTGATTGGAAAAGCAGAGGCAGTGAACACCAGCAAGTACACAGCAAAGAGCGTGGCAGCGATGCAGAAGGCATTGAGCAACGCAAAGGTTGTGTTGAACAATGAGGCAGCGACCGAGGAAGAGGTCAAGAGTGCCGTAGAAGCATTGGAAGCAAGCATCCAGAACCTGGAGACAAAGACGGCGACAGCGAAGAAGAGCGGCTCCACATCGAGAAACGTGAGCAACACATATGGAGCAGCGGGTGTGGTTTCCGCAAGCCAGAGTGTAGCAGCAAGTGTGCGCAGTGATGCGGCAAATGCCATCACGCTGAACAGAGGAAGCATGTACACCTTCAAGATGACCGTGGTCAATGGAAACGGACTGGCGCCGAGCTTCACAGTGGGCAACGGAAGCGTTCTGAAGACGCAGTTTGTGTCCCAGATCGGCAATGACTACTACTACAGAGTTTATGCAGTTGGCACACCGGGCCAGAGCACAGGNTGACAACCTGGTCTTCCGTGCAGATAGGACGGATCTGGAAGCTTTGGTAGCAGAAGGCAAGAAAATTGTAGAGAATGCTTCGAAGTACATCCAGGATGAAACATGGGCTACCTTTAAAACCATCCTGGGCGATGCAGAAACTCTGCTGGAAAATGACAATGCAACCCAGGAGGCAGTGGACGAGAAGGCCGAAGAACTGCTCAATGCGATTACAGCACTGCGTATGATTCCGAACAAGGACGCTTTGAAAGACCTGATTGGAAAAGCAGAGGCAGTGAACACCAGCAAGTACACAGCAAAGAGCGTGGCAGCGATGCAGAAGGCATTGAGCAACGCAAAGGTTGTGTTGAACAATGAAGCAGCGACCGAAGAAGAGGTCAAGAGTGCCGTAGAAGCACTGGAAGCAAGCATCCAGAACCTGGAGACAAAGACGACGACAGCGAAGAAGAGCGGCTCCACATCGAGAAATGTAAGCAACACATATGGAGCAGCGGGTGTGGTTTCCGCAAGCCAGAGTGCAGCGGCAAGTGTGCGCAGTGATGCGGCAAATGCCATCACGCTGAACAGAGGAAGCATGTACACCTTCAAGATGACCGTGGTCAATGGAAACGGACTGGTACCGAGCTTCACAGTGGGCAACGGAAGC
>NZ_LT835157.1:1287477-1619412 GCF_900169665.1 Anaeromassilibacillus sp. Marseille-P3371
GCAAGCCAGAGTGCAGCGGCAAGTGTGCGCAGTGATGCGGCAAATGCCATCACGCTGAACAGAGGAAGCATGTACACCTTCAAGATGACCGTGGTCAATGGAAACGGACTGGCGCCGAGCTTCACAGTGGGCAACGGAAGCGTTCTGAAGACGCAGTTTGTGTCCCAGATCGGCAATGACTGCTACTACAGAGTTTATGCAGTTGGCACACCGGGCCAGAGCACAGGCGTTTACACCACACTTCCGGGCCAGAATGCAAAACTGCATTGCACGGTAATGGTAGCTTGAACGATTTTTGAGTGAATACCATAGTTACATAGTAAATGGTAGCTATGTGGAAACTTCTCGCGGGGGAGGTTTCCGGCAAAAGTTGAATAGCAAGTAAAAAGCGCCTCCTGCCGCAGGATTGCCCTGAGGCAGAAGGCGCTTCTTTCTTTCACGACCGGTTACGAAGTAAAATCTGCATAAATATACTCATATTCCGCATTGATATAATAAGTTTCAAAGTTGATTAATTTAGGATTTTTTAGTAAGGCGCTTTGGCGTATTTGAAGAGGTATCAAGGCGGCGTCTTCTAACAAGATCGTTTCAGCTTGTGCAAGTAGACTCATCCGGCTCTGCGGGTCCATTTGGCGATTAGCCGTTTGAAAACATTCGTCGTATTCTTCACTTGAATAACTGGCACAGTTATAGGAGGAATCCGATGTCCAAAGTTCCAGATAGGTTGCCGGGTCCGCGTATTCAGGAATCCAACCGGAGAGTGACATTTCAAATTTATGAATGGTATCCAAATTCATATGTGTGTTGTAGGGAACAGACAAGATATCAATTTGAATCCCGAGCGTTTCTTCCAACTGCTTTTCAATAATTTGTGCTTCTGTTACGGACCAATAATCGTCTGTAACCAATAATTCCAATTGAATATCCTCTGCTCTTTCAAGATCCAGTTCTTGTAGAGCCGTTTTTAGATAATTTCGTGCCTTTTGTGTATCTCCATTCAATGGAAATGCTTCCAAGGGGTATTCTTCTCCAAAGGTTTTGTGAGCGCCAGGGAGAATAGGGAGAACATAGCGTGCGCTGGCAGTTACATCGTCAGAACCAAGAGAATCAACGTAGTCGTTTCGATTAAGTGCATAGTTGAGAGCTAAACGTAGATTTTTGTTGTTTAAGGGGCAGCTTCCGTCCATATTTAAGCGAATAAAATCATTCGCACCATTAAAGTAGTAATGAATATAAGGGGTCATATCTGGGGATACGTCGGTGGTAGCGACAGGCATAACGTCCAGTTTTTGATCGAGAAACATCTGATAAAGCTTGTTAAAGTCAGTGGAAATAACAATCTCGACTTGATCCAATTGAATCTTATCGGCATCCCAATAATAAGGATTCTTTTCCAAAAGGATAGAATCATTTTGCTTCCACTCCTTTAGGCGGAATGGTCCATTGGAAAGAGAGTATTTGCCTATTTCAGAGCTCTCTTTTTCAGAAGGAATCGGACTGAACGTTGGCAATGCCAAAAGTTGTAGGAAATAAGGGGTGGGATTTTCTAAAATAAATTGTAATGTTGCATCATCAATTGCGCGAACTCCTAAATATTCCTCTGAGAGTTCCTTTTTATGAACCTCTGCCGCGTTTTTGATAGGATATGCCATAAAGGGGCGGGTTGAGTTCTCATCTGCCAACATACGTTGAATTGCATAGACAAAATCCTGTGCGCGTACGGGTGTTCCATCGCAGTAAAATGCGTCCCGCAGGTGGAAGGTATATACCAATCCATCTGTGGAGATTTCATAAGATTTTGCAATTCCATAAAGAAGCTGATCTCCGTAAGTGCGCATCAATCCCTCATAAATGTGGTACGCAATGGTTGCTTCAGAAGTGGCGTCCACCTTTTGTGGGTCTAAAGTACTTGGCTCTTGTAATAGCGCATATCGCAAAACTTTGGGATGTGTATTGTCCACAGAAAGGGGTTGTGGAGAGGAACAAGAGGTTAAACCCAAGAGTAAACAGAGAAGTACGGCAAAATAATTCGTTTTTTTCACATATATCACCTGAAATAAATAACACAAATTTGTATATTTTTTAGCATATCATAAACTATTTTTAATAACAAGGCACCTACGAGATATAAAAAAATAAATTCTTAAGAAATTATTGGAAATGATTATTCAGTAGAATTTTGAACTTTACAAACTACGTTAGACTAAAAATAGGGAGGTCCCGTTGAAAAGAGGCACGCACATGAAAGTTTTACGAAGAGAAAATCGAAGGTTTATCTGGACAGCTTGTCTGTGTTTTCTGACCATCGGCGCGATGTTTGTTTTCCATGTCTTGGAACTATCGCGTGGACAAGATGTGCCCCACATCGAAAATAGCACCGTGGACTTGCGCGGAGTCGATTTTAACACGGGAGAACCTATTTTTTTAGATGGCGAATGGGAGTTTTTTTGGCAGAAGCTTTTGGTGACCGATCATTTAGAGGGAGAGGAACCCGATGGTTTGATGTCCGTTCCATCCTATTGGACACAACAAAAACAAGATGGACATTATTTGCCTTCAAAAGGATATGCCAGCTATCGGTTGCGGATGATAAACTGTCCCCCCGAAGCAGATGTGTTAGTGGTTGTCCCAAATCTTCCATCGGCTTACCGAGTGTTTTTAAATGGGGAACCGTTTTCTGGAAGCGGAACTGTTTTGAAAAATCTGCGGAATATTGAAGTTTTTCCAAGTTTAAAGGAAGAAACCACTCTTCCTTTGCGCTCTTCTGAATGTGAATTGGTGATCGAGGTATCAAGCCGGGTGTATCCTGGATTGTGTTTGACCCCTATTTTGATTGATCGTTCTACGTATGAACGAAACGCAGAGCGGGACATGATCTTTAGCTCTCTGCTAATGGGAATTGCGATTGTTTTTATTATTTTCTATGCAATGGATCTCATTCTAAAGCCGCGAAGCGGCTACTCTATATCCATCCTTCTTCTGATGCTATTATTTCTAATAAAGAGTTTTTCCAGGGGACCTATCTTTTCCGCGCTGTGTTCGTGGTCTCCTGTGCCGTTTGATTATATGCTGTTTCCTTTTCACATCTTTGGCGCAGCAGCCTGGGTGATTTTGATTTGTGCCGCCCCCAGGGCGTCAACAGCCCGAAAAAGGAGGCGGCGTGTGTTCTGCGTATCTATGTTGGTTCTTACAGATTATTTCATTACGATCAGTGTTGGATTAATTTTCCACATTACCTGGTGGTGGGTGATATTCGATTTACTATTAGCGCCGATCTTTTTCGCTGTAATGGTGGTGCCAATTCTTCAGGAGGACCGCTCCGCCAATCCTTATTTTTTCCCGTATTATATTGGTTGCCTCTGTGTGTATGTGGGAAGTTTCCTGGGAGATATGGCTTTGTCAGGGCTCTTTTTGATCGACGACAGCTTTGCATTTCCCATCGGGTTAGTCTGCTTAACAATCGCGATCAAATATATGGATGGAAAACGTTTGAACGCCATCCAAAATGAGGCATTAAAGGTAGCCGAGATGCGTGTTGAGTTGCAAAAGGCTCAGATCAACCTTGCTTTGCATCAAATACAGCCCCACTTTCTCTATAATGCGCTTCTGGCAATCAAGGTGCTCTGTCGAAAAGAACCGGAAAAGGCAGAAAAGGCGGTTTATGATTTTTCGACCTATTTGCGTGGCAACATGGATTCCATTGAAAGTACCGAACCGATTTTATTTGAAGAGGAATTACAGAATATACGCGCTTATCTAAATATTGAACAAATGCGCTTTGGTGAACGTTTGCACGTTCATTGGGATATTCGATGCAGCAATTTTATGGTGCCGCCGTTGACAGTCCAACCCTTGGTAGAAAATGCAGTGCGGCATGGAATCTGTAAAAAAGTAGAGGGGGGAACCGTTTCGCTGATTACCTATCAAAAGGATGGCTTTATCTGGATTGAAATTCTGGACGATGGGGTGGGATTTGAGATGGAACACCTACAATCGCCTTCTTTTGGTGGAATTGGGATTAAGAACCTTCGTTATCGTTTGAAAACCTTATTGAATGCGGAGCTGGACATTCAAAGTGTGGTGAATCAAGGGACAAGGCAGGTCATTCAAATACCAGAACAGGAGGCGCGGCTCTTTGATGAGGACGATGATTGTTGATGATGAACCGTTGGCAGTGGAAGAACTGGCAGATACCTGCGAGCAATTTGAGGATGTACAGATTGTTGGACGTTTTTTGCATGCAGCGGAGGCTTTAGCGTATGCAGAAAGTCATCCAATCGATTTGGCATTTTTGGATATCGAGATGCCGGGGATTCGAGGTCTGGATCTGGCTCATCGGCTGCATGCGATCAACGATCGGATTGCCGTCGTTTTTGTGACGGGTTATAAGCAGTATGCATTAGATGCTTTCAATGAGGATGCTTATGGTTACATCTTGAAACCCTTTGAGCCCAAAGCGGTGAGAAAGGCGATTGACAAAGTGAGCCGAATCGTGAGACCTGTTGAAAAGAAAAAGGCCTTTATTCGCACGTTTGGACGTTTTGGTTTGTTTGTTGATGACAAGCCGGTGGACTTTCGAAGCAGTAAGGCAAAGGAACTTTTTGCTTTTTTGGTGAGCCAGGATGGGGCGCTGGTGGATATGGATTCAATTATAGGGACCCTGTGGGAAGAAGAACAGTACGACAGTAAGGTCAAAGCAAAATATCGGAAAGCGTGTATGTACCTGCGACAGGCATTGGAGAAAGTCGGACTGGGAGAAGCGCTTATATCCGTTCGAGGAAAAATTGGTATCAATTGTGAGCGATTTGACTGCGATTATTTTCGATTGGTAGATGGAGATCTTCAAACCGCAGCATCTTTTGCAGGAGAGTATTTGTTTGAGTACTCGTGGGCGGAAGAGATGTTACCGAGTGTGCAGAGAATGGCTGAAACCGTCTTGGCTTCAGGCCAGAAACAGGACTCTTCGTATAAATGATTTAAGCAGAAAAGAGGACAGTCTTGTTCTTTTGCTTCTAAATTCTGCTTGAAAGGAGCAGCGCATGCAGACAAATCGACTCTTTACGATTTTATATCTGTTGATGGAACATAAAAGCATGACGGCGGCCCAATTGGCAGAACGATTTGAAGTTTCTCCAAGAACGATTTATCGTGATATTGATTTATTGTCTGGCGCGGGGATTCCGATCTATGCCAGTAAGGGTAGGGGCGGTGGAATTCGCTTGCTACCCCATTTTGTATTAGAGCGTTCCCTTTTATCCTCTGAAGAGCAGGATGAGATTTTATTTGCCTTACAAAGCCTGCGGGCTGCCAATATGCAAGACACACAGGTTTTAACGCGCCTAAATGGCTTGTTTCAAAAACATGGGACGGACTGGATCGATGTAGATTTTTCAACATGGAATGGGGGACCGGCAGAACGGGAAATTTTTAGCCAGATCAAGACGGGAATCCTGGAGCACCGAGAATTGGAGTTTTGTTATTCAAATAGCTTGGGCGAGACAACACAGCGTTGTGTTGAGCCCTTAAAACTGCATTTTCGAAATAGCAGCTGGTACTTGCAGGCATTTTGTCTGAGCAAAAATAATTTCCGGACATTTAAGATTTCTCGAATGCGTCAAGTTCGCTTAACCGACCGTCGCTTTGTAAGGGAACGAACGGTACTCCCGGAGATTGCTGTTCCTTCTTATGAACCAGGAGCGCAGATTTCTTTGACGCTAAGGTTTTCTCCAGCGATGGCGTTTCGTGTATACGATGAATTTCTGCCGGAACAAATTTGTCGGGATAAAGATGGCTTTTTCTTGGTAAATCTACAGCATCCGGAAGACCCCTGGCTTTGTGGGTATCTGTTATCTTTTGGTGCTCATGTCGAGGTTCTCTCTCCAACGAGACTGCGAGAGCAGATGGCGAATATCGCTCACAAGGTTGCAGAATTGTATCAAAAATAATTGCTGACCGCTTTTTAATATGACATACTCCTGTCCTATTTTGTTGGATATACTGATTCCAACAAAAACGGGGGATTCCCCGAGAAAGAAGGATATTGTCATGAAATATGAGGTTGTGGCCCTACAGGAAAAGATCATCGCTGGAATTGCGACACGGACCAGTAACGCCGATCCGGAAATGAAGCAAAAAATCGGAAATCTTTGGGAGCGTTATTATCAGGAGATTGATACTTCTCTTGCCGAAAAGAAGAATCAAACGGTCTATGGCCTATATACCCATTACGAAAATGGTGTAAGTGGATCTTATGAAGCTTGGGTGGGCAAACAAGTCCAAGACGGCGACTCAATGCAGGAGGGAACTCGATATGTGACCATTCCTGCCGGGCAGTATGCAAAGTTTTCTTTTCATGGGTGTGCAGAAAAAGATGTAGAACGCTTTTGGCAAGAGATTTGGAAGGAAGGACTCCCGCGTAAATTTACGTGTGATTTTGAGGAATACGCTTTTGTGGAGGGAAGCGATTGCCACGAAGCGGATATTGCTATTTATGTAGCGTTGGCCGATTTTTGTCAAAGCTGTGGGATGCCAATGACAGAGGATAGCCACCGAGGGACAAATGCGGATGGAAGCAAAAGCAAAGAGTATTGTTGCTACTGTTATGCAAACGGCGCTTTCGTTGCAGATTGTACAATGGAGCAAATGATTGATTTTTGCTTGGATATAGAAAAGGATGCAGGGAGGTATCAAGATCGTGCGGAAGCCAAAAGAGCGATGATGGCGTATTTTCCTCTGTTGAAGCGGTGGAGCCAGAGATGACAGGGGGATTGCCTTTTCCACGATGAGTATGATAAGATGGAAAAAACGTGAAAAGAGGCATGAACAATGAAATCTTATCGGAAAGAGCTGTGGTTCCATGTCCCGAGGCGCAGAGGGCTGGTAAATATCACGCCACAAGTGGAGGAAGCACTACGCGAGAGTGGAATTCAAGAGGGTTTGATTCTTGTGAACGCAATGAACATTACAGCAAGCGTTTTTATCAATGACGATGAAGCGGGGCTCCACCACGATTATGAGGTTTGGTTGGAAAAGCTTGCTCCAGAGAAGCCGTATGACCAATATCAACACAACGGTTTTGAGGACAATGCGGATGCCCATTTAAAGAGAACCGTTATGGGACGCGAGGTGGTGGTAGCTGTTACAAATGGCCGCTTGGATTTTGGAACGTGGGAGCAAATTTTCTATTTTGAGTTTGATGGAAAGCGCGATAAACATGCTTTGATTAAAATCATTGGAGAATGAATTTGAGAAAAAGGAGGACCGCCCCAAAGATTTCTTTGGGGCGGTCCTCCTTTTTGAACTTATCTGCGTTTTACATGGCGAACTTCATTGGGAGATTCACCAAAGTGCTTCTTAAAGCAGAAGCTGAAATAATGGGGATCGGTATAGCCGACCGCATGTGCGATTTCCAAGATCTTTTTATTGCTGGATAAGAGAAGTTCTTTCGCATGCTCCATTCGAATTTGATTCAGCACATTGGTGAAAGAATCCCCCATAGCTTTTTTAAAAATACTGCTAAAGTAATTGGAACTGATATGTAAGTGCTCGCTGACTGTTTTTAAGGATAGATCCGGATCTGCATAATGCTTCTTCAGATAGTTATATCCGCGGGAGGAGAGAGAGGCATCGTTATCACAGAGCTGATAGGCGACATAATCCATCACATTGTGGCAGAGCCGCCGGAGCCACGCCTGAATTTCTTCGGGCGATTCTTCACTGAAGATCTGCATAATTAGAGTCAAATTGCGTTCAACATTTAGATCAAACTCTGGAATTAATTTTTTAGCCGTGCGCGCAATGATAAAGTACAGCTGAATCACCTGCATTTGACATTCTGATAAAGAGACGCCCGGCGCAGACATATTTAAAAAGATCTCATCAATAAAGGCAGAGGCTGCTGCTTTATCGCCCGAACGAATGATGGAGTAAAGCGCTTCATCGCGCTGTCCGTTAAAGAGGGAGTTGAGAATCTCCCGACGGCTTAAAGGGCGTGCATCCAGCGATTCTCGGACCTTGCGCATGGTTTCTTCCAGTTCTCCTGCTTGGACAGGTTTTAATAAATAGCGTTCTACATGGTAAGTAATGGCCTCTTGTGCATAACGAAAGTCGTGTTCGGCGGTTAAAATGATAAGCTTTGTCAGTGGATTTCCTTCTCGAAGCGCTTTTGCCAGAGAGAGGCCATCCAAAGAAGGGAGGTGTATGTCTGTGATGAGTACATCCGGTTTTAAGATTGCTGCCGCTTCGCGCGCTTCTTGCCCATCGGTAATACTGCTGATGATTTCAAAACCAAGATCTTTCCAAGGGAGGAGCTGTTGAAGTGTTTTACTGAAATTGCGGTCAGCGTCTACGATCATGAGAGAATACATGCTGGTTTCCTCCTTGATGTGATGAATAAGATAGAAAATAGAGGATTTTTTTGATAAATATTGTGTATAAAATACATTATATCACTTTATTAAAATCAGTCAATTATAAAACAAAAAGTATCAAAGGAATGTAGGTTATTGCAAATATAGCCTCTATAATGCGACTCTCGAATCGATTCGGCAATAACTGTTCCAATAAAGGAGCGGATGACTGCTTGCTTTTGCCCTTAAACGCGTTATAATAAACAAGAGATGGAATGGGGAGAGGATGACGATTGCCAAAGTTATATTTCAAGTATGGAGCGATGAATAGTTCGAAGTCCGCCAATGCCCTAATGGTAAAATTCAATTATGAAGAACAAGGGTACCGTGTCGCGTTATTGAAGCCCAGCTTAGACGACCGCGATGGGGTAGATATTGTTAAATCACGCATAGGACTGGAACAAAAGTGTTATGTGATTGATCGGACGGTCAACCTGTTGGAGTGGTATAGAGCGCATCGTGATTATCAAGTGATGATTGTGGATGAGGCACAGTTTCTCACGCCAGAGCAGGTTGAACAGCTGAAGGATCTTGCCGTGGATGCTATTCCTGTGTTGTGCTTTGGATTAAAGACCGATTTCCAGACAAAAATGTTTCCAGCAAGTAAACGCTTATTTGAACTAGCGGATTCTCTTTCTGAGATCAAATCAGTGTGCCGCTGTGGCAGAAAGGCTGAAGTGAATGCCCGTATCCACAATGGAAAAATTGTCAAGGAAGGGGAACAAATTTTTATTGGCGGAAATGAGAGCTATATCGGCATGTGTTATAAGTGTTGGAGAGATAACCAGCTGTCTGTACTTATGGATTCGCAAAATTCATCTAGCTTGTAAAAGAGAAACCCCGCAGAATCCACTGGGATTCTTGCGGGGTTTTTGTTCACACAAATACGGAAATCCTTCAAAACGCAATAGAGTCAGTAGGATTTCAAACAAAACAGCAAACATTATCGATCCTGAGGACATTCCTCATCTGTTTCAAGAGAAGTTGTTTTTGGGGTATGGTCAGAGCGCTTTTCCAGAGAACCACGAAATTGCATCTGTTCCTTTGTAAAACCCTTTTTATACAGACGTCTGCGGACCGATTCGCGCAGAAGCGTGTACAGGACGGAAAAGGTCGGAATTCCTAAAAGGATACCGACGATCCCAAACAAATTGCCACATAGAATAATTGAAAGCAGAACCCAGATGGGCGGCAGGCCAATCGAAGTACCTACCACGCGGGGATAAATCAAATTGCCCTCGATCTGTTGAAGAATCAGGAAAAAGACAATATAGGTAACAGTGTACCAGGGATTCACCAACAGGAGAATAAAACCAGCAGTAAACATGGAAATATAAGGACCAATGATGGGGATTAAGCTGCACAGAGCAACGATTGAACTAATCAATATGGCATAGGGGAGACGTAGAATGCTCAAACCAATATACACCAGGAAAAACCAAATGCAGGCCTCTGTAAGCTGTCCTCGCACAAAATTGGAAAAAATACGATTGGCCATACTGGATATTTCGATGGTACGCCTGGCGGCGCGGTTGGGAAGGAAAGCATATAAAAGTCGTTTTAAGTGTGTCGTAAGCTTTTCCTTGCCAAACAGCATATACATACAGAATATGAAACTCATTGCCATAGTGAAAATGCCATTCGCTACACTGGCCGTAATATTGAAGATCGACCCCATAAAGTTCGAGGTGACCTCCGTTGCCTTGGATAAAAGGGAGGCCCAATCGATGGAGATGGAATTAATCTGTTCCTGTGTAACATTGTACTTTTGCAGCAGGCGAATAATCTCGTTGGAAAGGCGATTGATATATGTCGGAGCATTTTTCACGAGGACTTCCAGAGATGATACGAGCTCCGGAACCACAAATAGGATAATTGCCCCGAGAATGACGATTAATGTTAAAAAAGAGAGCACGACACATACTGCGCGGCGGCATTTGTTCCACAGTTTCAGATCTTTTTTGTTTAAAAATAGAAAGACCTTTTCTTCGTAGAACTTTAGAATAACATTGACCACAAAGGCAATTGCAATACCAATAAAAAATGGGGATGCAAGCGAAAAGATCGAGAGGATAAAGCCAAAAAGCTTGTCCAAATGGAACAGCGCGAAGATCAATAAAACGGTATAGGTAACGACCAAAATGACTCGCTTGGTCAATTTAGAATCTTCTACGAGCTGTTTGAAATTCATATCGTTCACTCCTCAAGCCCATTATAATACGCGCCGCGAGCGAAGTAAAGAAAAGACCGTTTTGTTTTATCTATCATTTAACCGAACAAACGCCGGATGCCATAGGATGCCCATGGTATCCGGCGTTATACACTTGTTCTAATAAATTTATTGGAACAAGGAGCATATGGATTGCCACAATTGCTTAAAAATGTTTACCACGCGGTCCCAAAAGTTGGTGGGCTGCTCATCTGGATCGAGGTCTTCGATGGATTCTTCTGTATCATCGACGGAGATCTCTTCCGTCCGCAAAATCACTTGGATGCTCGAGGGCGTGGGATTTTTACGGGAGGTGAAGGAGATCATTTCTTCTTCTGCATCCAAATTTAGGAATTTGCTGTCATTTTCGTACTGATCTAACTGATCATCCACAGCTTCCTTGATTGAACCATTTGCATTACGAAGGTCGGTGGTGCTGTCCGAGGCATTCAATGCTTGGGAAAGTGCGCCGATTAATCCATCCAGAGTCTGTTGCGTTCCGGAATTCAAATGTTCTCCACTTTCTTTCATCAAGGTTTTCAGATCCTGTAGGAACGCAGAGGTGCTGGTCAGTGTTGAACTGAGCTGTGCCGTCAGTTCGGAACAGTCCGATAGAAGAGAGCGCGTTCCTTCCTTGTATTGATTCAGCGTCTCATTTAAAGTCGCAACCGTAGAAAGAAAAGAGGAGCAAGTATCAATGGCTGCTTTTAATGAAGTGCCAGAACGGTTGAGTTCACCGATGACATCGGCAGCAGAATCCAAGTCAGATAGCCCTTTTAAGTCCTCCAAAAGATCGTCTATAGAACGGCCGAGTCCATCTAAAGAACCAATTGTGTTACGGATATTTTCAAAAAGATCGCTCAGCTTCTTACGGGTTTGATCTAGCTTTGCGATATTTTGTCCCAATTGGTCGCGATACTTTTTCAGCGGAGCCAAAAGCGTATCGGAAACTCCTTGTTGCGTGAGATCTTCGATTACCTGATTCAGTTGATCGTAAGCGCCTTGAAGGCTGGCTTGAAGCTTTCCAAGGGGGTCCTCCTGTTGATCGATGGCATCCTGTAAGTCATTCAGATCATCTTCAAATGGGAGAACCGAACCCGTTACATCTTCAATGGCATCCTGGAGGTTAGAAAGGTGCTTACGGCTGATGGTAGCGTTGTTCAATGCCTCCTGTAAGTCTTCCATGCGGTTTTGTAACTGGGAGAGTGATTGGTATAGACTGTCTAGGTCGGTGCGAAGGAAGTCCGTGGTTTTTACCATGGAATTGATGTCTGCATTGACATCGTTGACCAGCTGTTCCCCGTTTTGTAAATGGGGGACTAACGCTACGATTTTTTGAGAGAGTGCGTCCAAATTGTTTAAAGAGGCGTCCGCTTCCTCATATAGATCCCCTTTGGCGGACTGGATGGATGCACGGGCCTGTTGAAGCGATTGCAAACCCTCCTGTGTCATTTTTAAGCTGCCAGACATATCATCCAGGACTTCCAATATGCGATCCAGGCTGGTATAGATGGAATCGGCCGAATCGCCGATGGTGTCTTTGGCTTCCTTTAATGTCTTAATCTCCTTCATTTGCTCTAGGGTTCCGGGAATCATCAACATGACTATGCCGGGGGTTTCAAAACAATCTGTACCAATACGAATGGTAAAAGTGGTATGCTCACCGGGAAGCGCTGCGAACAGGATAGCCTTATACGTACCAATGGATTGGGTTTGCGAACCCGGCGCCTCTATACTGAGAACATCTTCGACGTTGACCATCGTAGCAGCTTGCAGGAGCATGTTATTTTGATAGTAAGCTTCCGCACTGCCGTTAGGGATACACTCAACGTTAATTTCAACGAGTCCGGATGCGCCAGCCAGCTTGGGTGCTTCCGTGGGGACGCCATTGAGCTTATACGAGACTTTGAACGTCCACGGAAGGACGATGCTGTTCTGTTTCGGCGTACATTCATAGAAGAAGTGTTCCTTTGTGTCTGGAGACAACTTCCAAACAACGCCGTCATCTGTCAATTCCGGTTGATCATACCCCGACATGTTCGTAACCTTTGTATAAGAACCATAGTCGGTGAATTCCCGATTGCCATTGAGACTACATCCTTTGACAACACTCGTTCCAGTGATAGCACCATAGTAGTCCATGTTGACATAGACAGCTTCGTCCGTTGTGACCGGTATATTGGCCGCATGTGCAGGAACCGTTGCAATGGGAAGTAGCATGGTCAAACTCAAAATATAGGCGAGAAAACGGTTACTTTTCTTCATGATGGGAATCCTCCTTCCAAGCTTCGTTCGCGTGTTCAAGCGATTTTTGCGATTTCTTTTGTTTGCGTTTTTCTAGCCAAGCTTTTCGTTTACGAAAACGCATCGCTTTCCGAATGGCACGTCGGCGCATCCGGCGTTTCGATTCCAACGTAAGCTGTACTTTGCGCATTTTTGCTGCTCGTAGTTTTTCGTATTGTGCGCGGCGATACATTTGATTAAATACAAGTTGATCGCTTAATACCAACAAAACCGGGAGAAGGAATAGCACTAACGTTAGGCTCAAAAGGGCGCCTCGTCCAACGAGATGTCCCATATCGGCAATAGCGGATACAGTTGAAATATAGTACAAACCATATCCTACAATCGTCAGAATAGAGCCCGAGGTGAGGATGGACAATGCACTTTGTGCAATTGCATGAATCGCCGCCTCTTTTTTGGGGAGATTCGTACGCGCATCCAAGTAGTTGTTGGTCATCAGAATGGAGTAGTCCACCGTTGCACCCAGCTGCAAGCAACTTACGATAATATAACCCATATAAATCATGGTATCGCCGGTCAAATACGGCATAGCCATATTGAAAAAAATGGCCACTTCAATGGGAATCATCACGACAATTGGAATAATCGCAGAATGGAACGTAAAAAGAATCACAATGGCGACGCCTAACAAGGAAAGAACGTTGACAAAATTGTAGTCATTCGTGATGATGGATTGGATATCCTGCGTGGAAGGCGTCATACCAACCAGGTAGGAATCTTCTGGATAATAGGATTCAACAATGGATCGAACTTCATCGGTACACTGGTAAGCATATGTACTTTCGTCCTTCGTCTTTAGGTAGATCAGCATACGGCTGTAGTGATCCGTATGGAGCTGACTGGTGAGGGACTCAGGGAGAAAATCCTCAGGAACTCCTTCGGGCAAGGTGCCGGCCAACGATGTGACGGATTTGACATATTTTAAATCCTGTAATTCTTGGGTGAGGGCACGTTCCGTCACATTATTGGTGTTGGGAATCAATGCGAGTACAAGATTGCTGCGCCCAAAGCGTGTGTTGATTGCTTGTTCGTCTTCATAAACTTTTGTCCCAGGGCTGGAACCCAACGCACCATTTCCATAGCGGAATTGGTTCATATTTTGGGCTGTGAATGCTGGAACAACAAGTAGAGCGACTAGAATCAAGACTCCATAGCGAACCTTAAAGACGACTTTGCCAAGCCCTTCAAAAGAGGGCATAAAAGAACGATGTGCGGTTCGTTCGATTTTGTCGCCCCAGCGGAGCAACAGGGCTGGCATCAGCAATAAAACAGTCAACAGGCTGATGACAATCCCTTTTGCAAGTACCAGCCCCATATCGAACCCGATTTTAAACCGCATTAGCATCAGGACAAGGAATCCTACAATTGTGGTTGCTCCGCTGGACAGAATGGACGTTACAGAACTTCTCACCGCATTTGCAACTGCTTGCACCGGTTCAATCCCCGCATGCCGCTCTCTTGTGAAGGAGTGCAGCAGAAAGACCGAGTAATCCATAGCAATGGCCAACTGTAAAATAGCGGCTGTACTGAATGTAAGAAAGGAGATTTCGCCTAAAAAGATATTGGTTCCCATATTGATGATGATGGCAACCCCCATAATGAACAGGAAGAGGAACGGCTCAAACCAGGATGTTGTGGTCAAACAGAGAATGACTGCGATCATGATGACGCCCATTACCATAGCAATCGCAATTTCCCGTGTCAAAGTCTCATCCAGGGATTTGTTTTGTACAGCCGACCCCATCAAGTATCCTTTGTCGCCAGTGATGTCCTCAATCTCTTGGATGGCATCATGCGTTTTGGGGTCGGAATCCCCCTCGTCAAAAATGATGTCCATGACAGCATAACCGTCTTTGTAGTAGTCTTCGATATTGTCATAATTGACGAATAGGTTGGACTGATAGACATCGGTTGCCGTATCGGCCCAAGAAACCATGTTAACGCCGTCGATGTCAGCAATACGGTCTTTATACAGTTTTGCTTCATAGAGTGAAACCTCTCCAACCATCACGCGAGCGGTACCAGGATAACCGAATTCCTCTTCCATGACATTAAGGCCGGCCTTTGACGGCGCATCGTCGGGGAGATATTTGCTTAGGTCATAATTAACCTTGACAAAGCAGAAAGCGATGGCACTGAGGATCACGGCAATCGCAAAAATACGTTCAATCCAGTTGCGCTTGTTGATGATGAAGTCGATTAGATTATGGGAAGTGTGCTTTTTCTTTTCCAATTCCGATCGCCTCCAATGAAAAAGTACTAGGAATGTTTTAGGATGGTTCTGCCTTCATAGGAAAAGAACGTTAACCTGTATTCCGTTGGGCAATGCCAATGATACTGGATAAAAATCAGACTTGTATATAATAAAAATACATAATATATAAAATATTCCATCTGAAATTGAAAAGAAAGTTTGAAACAAACATACAAATTGGGAAGGTTAACCGAGGCGGTTTGCTTTGGACAACCGCTGGCCGCGCTTGCGATACTGCTGCGGAGTCATACCTGTATAGCGCTTAAAGATCTGGATGAAATAGCTTTGGGATACAAAGTGCAAAAAATTGCTGATCTCCAAAAAGCTCTGATCGGACAACAGAAGCAGATTTTGTGCTTCACGTACGCGTGCCTGTTGGATATAGGAGGTTATCGTAGAACCTGTTTCCTGTTTAAAGAGGTGGGATAGGTATCGAGGACTCAGCTGAACCTGTTCGGCAAGAATCGATAGGGAGAGATCTTCATGTAGGTGATCTGTGATATGTTGAATGCACTGTGTAACCGGTTCGGAATAAGTATTCTGCTTTTGTAGATTGGCCACTCGTTCGGTCAGATCAAATACTAAGCGTGCACACAACATATAAACGTCTTTGACCTCCGTACAAGATTCCACTTGCTGTACATAGACATCGCTGAGGCGACAGGCGGATTCTGCACTCATCCCGCCGGCGATTGCAGCGCGAGCGATAACAGCGGCAATGGCGATGCAGGTATCCTTGCTTTGCCGCAGTGGATTGGAGGAAAGTGTTCCGGCGGTCCCCGAAATGTAAGAGTCCAACAATCGCTTCAATTCGGCGGTATTCCCAGTCTTAACACATTCTGTAAACATCTGCTCATGTTCAAAAGAGACCGGCATATTCGTCAGCTCTTTCTGGGAAAAATAGCTGGATTCCAGCGCGCGGTCGATGGCTTCTTGCGGAAGTTGTTCTTGTTGAGCAATGAAAAAATCGGAGAGGCCGATTCCCTCTCCGAGTATCGTTAGATGCAACATCTGCGTGTACCGAATAAACTGTACGGTATTGTGAATGGGCAGTTGCTTTGCCGCATTGTAGAGCCGGTGTGTGTCCTGACAGGTATACAGTGGGGCAACACTGCTGATCTTACTCTGGGAGATTTCTCCCAAAAGCGCTGGCCCTAAAATGAGATAATAAGGGCGGTTGTCCCGGAAAAAAGAAATACAAGCATACGATAAAATGGAATGATACGTTTGTAGGACGGGGCACTGCTTGGCATGGGCAATCAAATTTTCTGCGATGGATTGGGAAAGGCCAATTCCTTGAAATTCCGGTAAAGAAGGACAGAAGAAGCGCGAGGAACCGCACTCGTCGAGAATAAGAATGGGGATTTGCGATACTTCATAAAGTAATTTGCAGAATTCGCAGATTCGCTCCCAGTCATTATGAAATTTCATGTCGATCTCCATTTCCCGCTTTTTCAAAAGCGTCAAGAAAAGTTCAAAAACTGGTAACATATTTTGTGCTGCAAAAGTCTATAGTGAATATACTATATAGAATATATTATATATAAATGAAAACTATTTGAACAAATTATTGCCAACGGAGGTGCAGCATGGAGATCATTGCGTTTAAAAATATGGTATGGGATCTGACGCGACAGATTTCCGATGGTATGGACGAATTGTTTCGCCCGATCAGCGCCCATTATGGGTTAACACATATGCAACTTCGTATTTTGCTGGAACTCTGGGCCGAGCCGGAGTCGCAAACAATCGGCAGCCTTGGACGTGCGCTGGGAGTGACCAGCGGGAATATGTCCTCTATGTGTAAGCGTTTGGAACAGGAAGGATTCCTCATCCGATTTCGTGATATAAAGGACGAACGCGTGGTAAAGGTTGCCCTATCTGAAAAAGGACAGGACGCGGCTCTGGAAATTGACCGGCTAGCAGAAGAACGATATGCTTCCTGCCTACAGAGGCTTGGAAAAGAGCGAATGGAAGTGATCGCTTCTGATTTGCAGGAAATCAACGCATTGCTGCATGAGATGTTGGCGAGTCATCAGAAAGGAAATGTAGAATGAAGGAACAAAAATCACCTAAGAAGCCACTTGTATACTATTATGTGATTGTAGTGGTGGTGCTTCTCCTCTTGAATGCATTGGTTTTTCCGAGCCTCTTTGGGACACGTGTCACAGAGGTCACTTATGATGCATTTCTGTCCCAGTTGGATGATGGAAAAATCACGCAAGTGGAGGACCAGGAAGACAAGATTGCCTTTATCGGCCAGGATGAAAAAGGCAAAGAAGCTGTTTTTGTCACAGGAAAGATGGAGGATGGAGACACCTTAAGCAAACGGTTGCAGGAAGCTGGCGTGCAATATGGCAAAGAGATTCCAAAGGAGGAATCTCCACTGCTGACCTTTATCCTTTCCTGGGTATTCCCGATCCTCATGTTTGTTATTTTGGGACAGCTTCTTACGCGATACATGCAGAAGAAACTGGGCGGTCCGAATGCCATGACTTTCGGAAAGAGCAATGCAAAAATATATGTAGAGGCCAAGACCGGCAAAACCTTTGCCGATGTGGCTGGACAGGATGAAGCAAAGGAAGCGCTTTCCGAAATCGTAGATTTTCTACACAATCCCTCTAAGTATGCCGATATTGGCGCAGCTTTGCCAAAGGGCGCTTTGCTAGTGGGCCCTCCCGGAACCGGTAAAACCCTTTTGGCACAGGCGGTGGCAGGAGAGGCAAATGTGCCGTTTTTTTCGATTTCCGGCTCAGAGTTTGTGGAGATGTTTGTCGGAATGGGTGCAGCAAAAGTGAGAGACTTATTTAAACAGGCCCAGGAAAAAGCGCCCTGTATTGTGTTCATCGATGAAATCGATACCATTGGAAAGAAACGCGAGAGCGGTGGCATAGGTGGAAATGATGAACGAGAACAAACCTTAAATCAGTTGTTGACAGAGATGGACGGTTTCGATGGAAAGAAAGGCGTTGTGATCTTGGCAGCCACCAACCGGCCCGACTCTCTGGATAGTGCACTCCTGCGTCCGGGGCGTTTTGACCGCCGGATTCCAGTGGAACTGCCCGATTTGGCTGGACGAGAAGCAATTCTAAAAGTCCATTCCAAAAAGATCAAGGTAGCGCCGGACATCGACTACAATGCAATTGCCCGTGCAACAGCGGGAGCTTCTGGTGCAGAGTTAGCCAATATCATCAATGAGGCGGCCCTGCGTGCAGTACGTTGCGGCCATTTCAGTGTGACACAAGCGGATCTGGAAGAGAGTGTAGAGGTTGTGATTGCCGGTTATCAACGTAAAGGTGCAGTGATTTCCCCGAGAGAAAAAGAGATTGTCGCTTACCATGAAATTGGACATGCGTTGGTCGCCGCCATGCAAAGCGATTCAGCCCCTGTGCATAAGATCACAATCATCCCTCGAACTTCGGGAGCCCTGGGCTACACCATGCAGGTGGAAGAGGGAGAAAGGGTTCTGATGTCCCGTGAAGAGGCGTTTAATAAGATTGCTACGTTGACGGGAGGCCGCGCGGCGGAGGAGTTGATCTTTGGTTCCTATACCTCCGGGGCGTCCAATGATATTGAGCAGGCCACAAAGCTTGCTCGTTCCATGGTGACCCGGCTTGGTATGAGCAAGACTTTTGATATGATGGCACTTGAAACCGTAAGCAATCAATATTTAGGGGGGGACGCCTCTTTGACCTGTTCGCCAGAAACTGCCGCAAAGATCGACCAGGAGGTCTTAGAGTTGATTCGCTCTGCCCATGAAAAAGCGATTGCTATTTTGAAAGAACACACAGAGAAGCTCCATGCATTGGCACATTATCTATTGGAAAAGGAAACGATTACGGGCGACGAATTTATGGAGATCCTAAAAAAATAACCGAACAGGACGGCCGAGCGATTCCTTTGGGGATTGTTCGGCCGTCAGTCGTGTTGATTCCATTTTGCTTTTATCAGGGGCCTGTGTTATAATCAAACTCGGCTGATATGTGGAATGGTTTTTGTGGCGGAAAAAGGTGTGATCATTGCCAAACAGGCGAGGTCTATTCTTGTAGAGTAAAAATGTAAGTAGTCAAAAAAACGGGTACTTCCCGGGAAATAGGAGCGTATCTATGGCAGAACAGTGGAAAATGGTGATCCCATGTCTACTCGGCGTTGAGGGCTTGGTAGGGGACGAATTGCGTGCAATGGAGGTACAAAATGTGGAGCCGCAAAATGGCCGTGTCTTTTTTACCGGTGATGCAGCGACACTTGTACGCACAAATCTTGGCTCGCGATATGGGGAACGTGTTTTGGTCGAGCTGGGAAATTTTGAAGCGCGCAGCTTTGAAGAACTCTTTCAAGGGGTCAAAGCATTGCCATGGGAACAATGGCTCGAAAAGGATGATGCGTTTCCAGTCAAGGGCCGCTCGCTCAATTCAAAGTTGGCCAGCGTTCCGGATTGTCAATCCATTGTCAAAAAGGCGGTGGTGGAGAGACTAAAGGGAAAGTACCATTTAAATTGGTTTGAAGAGACCGGCGCATTACATCAGATTCAGTTTTTGATTATGAAGGACCATGTCAGTGTGATGCTGGATACTTCGGGAGCGGGACTTCACAAACGCGGATACCGGGCGAACGCCACGGAAGCGCCGATCAAGGAAACGTTGGCGGCGGCGATGGCGTACCTTGCCCGCGTGCGTCGTGACGGTATCGTCATCGATCCATTCTGCGGTTCAGGGACAATTCTGATAGAAGCCGCGCTCTATGCAAAAAATATTGCTCCGGGTTTGCAACGTACATTCACAGCGGAGCGTTGGAGGAATATTCCATCTGCGGTTTGGAAACAGGAGCGTGCACGCGCGCAGGACTTGGTGCGCCGGGATGCGGATTTTAGCGCATATGGGTATGATATTGATGGGGCTGCGGTTCATCTAACCTTAGAGAATGCACGAAAGGCAGGTGTGATTTCTTGCGTTCATGCGGAAAAGCGGGATGTGGCCTCTTTCCAGCCTTTGGGAGAACGCGGCGATGTGATCTGTAATCCACCCTACGGGGAACGCTTGTTGGACATCCGGGCGGCAGAAGAATTCTATCGGATAATGGGGAAGGTATTTACCCCAAAGAAAAAGTGGAGTTACAATATCATAAGCCCCGATGAGACCTTTGAAGAATGTTATGGTAGAAAGGCAGACCGGCGCAGAAAATTATACAACGGTATGATTAAATGCCAGTTTTATCAGTACTATAAAATGGGATTTAGCAAATAGGGAATTCGTTCGCTATGGTGAAAAGACGGGGTATACCGTGTAAAGAGACAAAAAGGACCGGACCAAAAGGGAGCGCGGATTGGTACAAAGCAACTTATTCGCCAGTGCCAAGACATAATGGCCGGAATTGCATGTGCAGTTCATCAAGCTCTCCTGGAAATCCGGCCCTTTTTTGCATATTTCTGGACGAATTGTAAATAATTTATGAAATTGCATTTTTTCGGGAAAAACCCCTTGATTTTTCAGCAGCAAGTGGCTAAAATAGTCTTAGCACTCAAAGATAAGGAGTGCTAAGATCATATCGTTTCAAGCGGCGCGATCAGAATACCGAGCAGTTTGAAAGGGTACGCATTGATTTTGTATGATATATTTCTGAAGGAGGAAATTTAAATGACAATCAAACCGTTGGCAGACAGAGTTCTGATTAAGATGGAAGAAGCAGAAGAGACCACAAAGAGCGGGATTATCCTGGCAGGTTCTGCAAAGGAAAAGCCGCAGGTCGCGGATGTCATCGCAGTGGGCCCCGGCGGTATGGTAGATGGCAAGGAAGTTGTCATGAATGTCAAGGTGGGAGATCGCGTAATTACCAGTCAGTACGCTGGCACAGCGGTCAAGATGGACGGCGAGGAATACACCATCGTTCGCCAGAGCGACATCCTTGCAGTGGTTGAATAAGTTATATTCGAACATTCATATCATCATATTTGGAGGAATGGATTATGGCAAAGCAGATCATCTATGGCGAAGAAGCAAGAAAAGCTCTGCTGAGCGGTATCAACCAGCTCGCAGATACGGTTAAGATTACATTGGGACCGAAGGGCCGCAACGTTGTGTTGGATAAGAAGTTTGGTGCTCCGCTCATCACAAACGATGGCGTGACCATCGCAAAAGAAATCGAACTCGACGACCCGTTCGAGAACATGGGCGCACAGCTGGTGAAGGAAGTTGCGACTAAGACAAACGACGTTGCTGGTGACGGCACAACGACGGCAACCTTGCTGGCACAGGCGTTGATCCGTGAGGGAATGAAAAATGTCGCGGCTGGTGCGAACCCGATGGTTCTGCGCAAAGGCGTACAGGATGCAGTGGACGCTGCTGTAGGCGCTCTGCGTGAGCATTCGAATAAGGTCACCTGCTCTGACGATATTGCCCGTGTTGCAACGGTTTCCGCTTCGAATGAAGAAGTCGGTAAGCTGATTGCAGATGCAATGGAGAAGGTTACCTCCGACGGTGTAATCACCGTTGAAGAGAGCAAGACAGCGGTCACCGACTGCGATGTTGTAGAAGGCATGATGTTCGATCGTGGTTACATCAGCCCCTATATGGCAACGGATACCGACAAGATGGAAGCGGTTCTGGATGATGCTTACATCCTGATTACCGATAAAAAGATCTCCAATATTCAGGAAGTTCTGCCGCTGCTCGAACAGATTGTACAGGGTGGTAAGAAGTTGCTGATCGTCGCAGAGGACGTTGAGGGCGAGGCGCTCACTACGCTGATCCTGAATAAGCTGCGCGGCACCTTCAATTGTGTTGCTGTCAAGGCCCCGGGCTTTGGTGATCGCCGCAAGGAGATGTTGCAGGATATTGCCGTATTGACCGGCGGCCAGGTGATTTCTTCCGAGCTGGGTTTGGAATTGAAGGATACCACCATGAGCCAGCTGGGCCGTGCACGCCAGGTAAAGGTTGACAAGGAGAACACGATCATTGTCGATGGCGCGGGCAATCCGGACGACATCAAGGCGAGAGTGCATCAGATCCGCAGCCAGATTGAGACCACCACGTCCGACTTCGACCGTGAGAAGTTGCAGGAGCGCCTGGCAAAGCTGGCCGGTGGCGTAGCAGTCATTCGCGTTGGCGCTGCAACCGAGATCGAAATGAAGGAAAAGAAACTCCGCATCGAAGATGCTCTGGCAGCAACAAAAGCAGCTGTCGAAGAGGGCATCGTAGCGGGCGGCGGTGTTGCATTGATTGACACCATCCCGGCGGTGACGAAACTGTTGGAGAGCGCAGAGGGTGATGCAAAGACCGGCGTGCAGATTGTTTTGAAGGCATTGGAAGAGCCGGTCCGCCAAATTGCAGCAAATGCGGGCGTAGAGGGTTCCGTGATTGTGGAGAACCTCAAGAAGGAAGCAAAGGTTGGCTATGGCTACAATGCTCTGAGCGGCGAATATGGCGACATGATTTCCTTTGGTATTGTCGATCCGACCAAGGTTACCCGTTCTGCCTTGCAGAACGCAGCTTCTGTTGCACAGACCGTCCTCACCACCGAGAGCCTGGTGGCAGACAAGAAAGAGCCGGTTCCGCCGGCAGCACCGGCAGATCCGGGCATGGGTGGAATGTATTAATTGTAAATACCGTGGATGTTTCAAAGGACTTGGATTCCAAAAATCGGAATCCAAGTTCTTTTTTGCGTTTTTTCCAGTTTTTACCGAATAATAATTACAAATTTGTAAGCAATCTATGAAAAGCGCCTTTTTTCGCGATTGCGGAAGCCTGGATTCCCCTCAGAACGTCCTGCTTAGGAGAAATGAGTAGCTTTTCTAAAGACGCCGAAATCCGCCTTCTCTGTCTTTTTCCGCGGTTTGAGGAATTCGACGGGGTATGATAAGATAGGCACATCACCAGAAAGGAGGTGCGACAATGGGAATGAGTTCTATTTTCTGGCTGGTGGTCATCGTCATCGCTGTCGTTGTAGAAGCTTGTACCGTTCAATTGGTTTCTATTTGGATGGTAGCCGGCGGCATTGGGGCGTTGATCGCCGATCTGTGTGGAGCGCCATTTTGGATTCAAACAGCTATTTTTGCCGGCGTGACAGCTTTGGCGCTCGTGATAAGCCGCCCCATGGTCAAAAAGGTGATGCACTTTCAAAAGGTGGACACCAATGCGGGTCGATACATAGGGAAAACTGGTATCGTAACCGCGCAAATTGACAACACAGAAGGTGTAGGTCAGGTGACTGTGCTCGGCAGTGTCTGGACAGCGCGCTCTTTGGACGGCTCCATACTTCTCGAAGGAGAAAACGTCGTAATCAAAGCGATTGAAGGGGTTAAACTGATTGTAGAGCCGGAACACCGGCGTCCTGAGGCCGAATAACAACTGAGTTGAGAAGAATAAAGGAGAATTGTTTATGCCATATGTCATTATTATCCTTGTCTTGTTGTTGGTCGTAATTGTTATCGCCAACATCAAAATTGTTCCACAGGCCCACGCATACGTTATGGAACGGTTGGGCGCTTATCATGTAACGTGGGAAACCGGGCTTCATGTCAAAATTCCATTTTTGGATAAAATTGCAAAGAAGGTCTCCTTAAAGGAACAGGTGATCGATTTTCCACCCCAGCCGGTTATCACAAAGGATAACGTTACCATGCAGATCGATACAGTGGTCTATTTCCAGATCACAGATCCGAAGCTCTATGCCTACGGCGTAGAAAGCCCAATTTCTGCAATTGAGAATTTGAGCGCGACTACACTGCGTAACATCATTGGCGATTTGGAACTCGATCATACGTTGACCTCTCGCGATGTGATTAACACAAAAATCCGTCAGATTCTGGATGAGGCGACCGATGCATGGGGGATCAAGGTCAACCGTGTGGAGCTGAAGAATATCTTGCCTCCGGCAGAAATTCAAGATTCCATGGAGAAGCAAATGAAGGCAGAGCGTGAACGCCGCGCCCGCATTTTGGATGCAGAGGGACAAAAACGCAGTGCAATTTTGATTGCAGAAGGCGAAAAGGAATCTGCAATTCTGCATGCAGATGCACTGAAAGAGGCTAAAATCCGGGAGGCGCAAGGCGAGGCAGAGGCTATCCTTTCTGTGCAGAGGGCTCTTGCGGACAGTATTAAAATGCTGAATGAGGCCAATCCCGGAGAAGGGGTCATTGCGATCAAGAGTTTGGAGGCATTCGAAAAGGCTGCGGACGGCAAAGCAACCAAGATTATTATCCCGTCCAATTTGCAATCTCTTGCAGGATTAGCAACGTCTTTCAAAGAATTCGTATCGGATGACTCGAAGCTCGCAAAATAATCCGCTCCTGTGTTAGAATATACAAAATACAGGATAAAAAGAAGGAAACGTCGTCCGAACTGGACGAAAACACGAATTCCCTGGAAATCGCTTGCTTTTGTACGAAAAATATCCTAAAATAGAGGTAGAAATTTGCCGTGCCGGCCGTGGCGTCCGGAAAAGCCGGAGGCAGAAAGCAGCGGAGGAATGGCAATGAAGAGGATTTTCGTTCGTAAAGGGGCATTCATGGGAATGGTTGACGGGATGGGTGTATCCTTATCCCTTTCTATATAAAAATTTAGGCTGCGTCGTTTTGCCGTCGCAGCCTTGTTTTTATGTCCGCTTCGAAACGAAAATTTTCTGACTACTAAGAAACAGGAGCGTGTAAAAGTATGGCAGTCAAAAAAGTGGCAGTGATTATGGGCAGTGACAGCGACTTTCCAACGGTGTCTGCGGCGATTAAACGGCTGAAAGCGCTTGCAATTCCGGTGGAGGTGCACGTGATGTCCGCACACAGAACGCCCCATGCGGCGGCGGACTTTGCACAGAATGCTGTGAAGAATGGCTTCGGTGTCATCATTGCGGCAGCCGGCAAAGCGGCACATCTGGGCGGTGTATTGGCAGCTCATACCACCCTTCCAGTGATTGGTATTCCGATTAAGTCTTCCACCTTGGATGGTTTAGACGCTCTATTGGCAACCGTACAGATGCCGAGTGGGATTCCGGTGGCAACCGTTGCCATCGACGGCGCCGACAATGCAGCGATTTTGGCAGCACAGATGCTGGCACTTTCGGATGAAACGTTGGCAGCAAAACTCCTAGAGATGAAGCAGCAGATGGCGGATGGCGTTGCAAAGAAGGATGCTGCGATTCAGGAAAAGGTAGCGGAATTATAATTTTGTGTGACCGGCTCTGCCGGAGAGGAGAAACGTATGAACAATAACAGCTATAGTGATCGTTATAAAGAGGCGGGCGTGGATGTGACTGCTGGCTATAAGGCAGTCGAATTGATGAAAAGCCATGTGGCGCGCACTGAAATCCCAGGGGTAGTTTCTGGAATTGGCGGTTTTGGCGGTCTCTTCCAGCCAGATCTCGGAGGGATGAAAGAACCAGTGCTTGTGAGTGGCACGGACGGTGTGGGAACAAAGTTAAAAATCGCTTTCCTGATGGACAAACACGACACCGTAGGAATTGACTGTGTTGCCATGTGCGCCAATGACGTTGTTTGCTGCGGCGCGAAACCGTTGTTTTTCTTGGATTATGTAGCCGTGGGAAAAAACGTGCCAGAAAAAGTGGCTGAGATTGTCGCTGGCGTAGCAGAAGGCTGTGTCCAATCCGGCTGCGCGCTGATTGGCGGCGAGACAGCGGAGATGCCGGGCTTTTATCCAGTGGACGAGTACGATCTGGCAGGTTTCTGCGTGGGAATGGTAGACCGTGAAAAGATCATTGATGGCTCAAATTTGAAGGCGGGCGACGTTTTAATTGGCCTTCCTTCGTCCGGTGTCCATTCCAATGGATTTTCATTGGTTCGTAAGCTCTTTGCGATTGACGAGGAAAATATAAAACTCTATGTTCCAGAATTGGGCGCGACCCTTGGGGAGACGCTGCTGACTCCGACAAAGCTTTATGTAAAGCCTGTGCTTGCCCTGTTGGACCGCTGTGAAGTAAAGGCGATTTCTCATATCACAGGCGGTGGATTCTTTGAAAATATTCCACGCATGTTGAAGAGCGGATTGACTGCCAAGGTGGAAATTGCTTCCATTCCGAAGCTTCCGATCTTCGACCTGATGCAGAAGAAGGGCGACATCCCCACCCGCGAAATGTACAATACCTTTAATATGGGTGTGGGAATGTGTATAGCTGTGGCAAAGGAGCAGGTGGATATAGCGCTGTCAGCCCTTAAAGAGGCGGATACCAATGCGTTCGTCATGGGTGAAGTCGTTCCTGGCGAGGAGGGCGTCATCCTATGTTAAATATTGCCGTTCTGGTTTCTGGAGGCGGCACCAATCTACAGGCGTTAATCGATGCACAGACCGCGGGGCAAATTCAAAACGGTACCATTTCATTGGTGATTTCCAGCAGGGCGGATGCTTTTGCTTTGGAGCGCGCCCAGAAGGCTGGAATCCCGACACGTGTTTTGCTGCGCAAGGAGTTTGCACAGCAGGCGGATTACGATGCGGCTTTGCTTGCATTGTTGAAAGAATTCCAGATTGAGCTGGTGGTGCTGGCTGGCTTTATGACCATTATCAGCGAAGAAGTCATCCGGCAATATGAGAATAAGATCATCAATGTACATCCAGCTTTGATCCCGTCTTTTTGTGGGCCGGGTTATTATGGATTGCATGTCCATGAGGCGGCCTTAGAAAAAGGGGTCAAAGTAAGCGGCGCGACGGTCCACTTTGTAAATGAAGTTTGTGATGGAGGGCCGATTATTCTACAGAAAGCAGTGGATGTATTTCCGGATGACACACCGGAAACCTTGCAGCGCCGGATTATGGAACAGGCGGAGTGGAAACTTTTGCCGCGAGCGGTGGAACTGTTCTGTGCAGGAAAGATTGCAGTAGAGAATGGTAAGGCCAGCATTATGGAGTAAGGGAAAGGGCGGAATCGATATGGTAACGAAGAATCTGGCGGAGGAATTGTCCTCCAATTCTTATCCGGGGCGCGGCATTGTTCTGGGCCGCAGTGCAGATGGGAAGAACGCGGTGATTGCTTATTTCATCATGGGTCGTAGCGAGAACAGCCGAAACCGTGTATTCGTCACAGATGGCGCAGGGATCAAAACCAAGGCTTTTGACGAGAGTAAGATGGTAGACCCATCCCTCATCATTTATTCCCCCGTTCGCGTTTTGGACAAAACGACCGTTGTGACCAACGGCGACCAGACGGATACGATTTATGATTTTTTGCAGAAGGGCAAGAGCTTCGAGGACGCGCTTCGCACGCGCACATTTGAACCGGACGGCCCCAATTTTACCCCGCGTATTTCCGGTGTGGTGGAGTTGGAAAACAACTGCTACAAGCTCTCCATATTAAAGAGCGCGGATGGAGATGAATCCTCGACCCGGCGTTATTTCTTTGATTACGATGCCCCGCGTGCTGGCGAGGGCCATTTCATCCATACTTATGAGGGAGATGGCAATCCGCTTCCGTCGTTTGAAGGAGAACCGACTCAGGTGAAGTTGGATGGGGACATCGACGCCTTTACGGCGTTGGTGTGGAACGCGCTCAATGAGGACAATAAGGTATCCCTGTTTACCCGGTATATTGACTTAGAGTCAGGGGAGACAGAAACCCGAATCGTAAACAAAAATCAGGAATAGGGGGAGTATAAAATGGCAAGCGAACTCTTGTTGAAATATGGATGTAATCCAAATCAAAAGCCTTCCCGCATTTTTATGAAGGATGGCGGCGTGTTGCCAATTGAAGTTCTGAACGGGAAGCCCGGTTATATCAACTTTTTGGATGCGTTCAACAGTTGGCAATTGGTTAAAGAGTTAAAAGAGGCGACGGGGCTTCCCGCCGCAGCTTCTTTTAAGCATGTCAGTCCTGCTGGCGCGGCGGTGGGGCTGCCGCTGAGCGATGTGGAAAAAAAGATCTATTTTGTGGACGATTTGGAGCTCTCTCCGGTCGCTAGCGCTTATGCACGCGCCCGAGGAGCGGACCGCATGTCCTCTTATGGCGATTGGGCGGCACTTTCCGATGTTTGTGACAAAGAGACGGCAACATTGTTGGCCCGTGAAGTGTCCGACGGCATTATTGCGCCCGGTTACACCGAAGAGGCGCTGGAAATCCTCAAGGCAAAGCGTAAAGGTAGCTATAATGTCGTCAAAATCGATCCGGACTACAAGCCTGCCCCAGTGGAGTGCAAGGATGTATATGGCGTAACTTTTGAGCAGGGACGCAATGAAGTGAAGATCGACGAATCGATGCTCGCCAATGTGGTAACGGACAACAAAGAAATCCCAGAGGATGCAAAGCGGGACCTGTTGATTTCCCTGATTGCGCTTAAGTATACACAGTCCAACTCGGTTTGCTATGCAAAGGGAGGTCAAGTGATCGGTGTGGGTGCCGGTCAGCAGTCCCGTATCCATTGTACGCGCTTAGCTGGCAACAAGGCGGACATCTGGTTCCTGCGCCAGCATCCGAAGGTGCTCGGATTGAAATTTAAAGAAGGAATCCGGCGTCCTGACCGCGACAATACCATCGATGTCTATATTTCGGATGAGTATATGGATGTATTGGCAGATGGAGTTTGGGAGAATCTTTTTGAGGAGAAGCCCGAGCCATTGACCTGTGAAGAAAAACGTGCTTGGCTGGATACATTGACTGGCGTTTCTCTGGGTTCCGATGCGTTTTTCCCGTTTGGAGATAACATTGAGCGTGCTCATAAGACGGGCGTACAGTATATTGCAGAGCCGGGCGGTTCGATCCGTGACGATCATGTGATTGAAACCTGTAATAAGTATGGCATTGCGATGGCCTTCACCGGACTGCGTTTGTTCCACCATTGATGCAAGCGGGAGGATGACGATGAAAGTATTGGTCATTGGCGGAGGCGGGCGTGAGCACGCGATCATCCGCAAACTAAAGGAAAGTCCAAAAGTGGATAAAATCTATTGTGCTCCCGGCAATGGAGGAATTGCCAAGGACGCAGAATGTGTTGCAATTTCTGCGATGGACTTGGACGGAGCAGTTACTTTTGCAAAAGAAAAACAGATCGATCTGGTCTTTGTTGCGCCGGATGATCCACTTGCAGCAGGAATGGTAGATCGATTTGAGGAAGCCGGAATTCCGGCGTTTGGCCCGAATGCAGCGGCGGCACAGATTGAAAGCAGCAAGGTTTTCTCGAAAAATCTGATGAAGAAATATCGGATTCCCACAGCCAAATATGAGGTGTTCAGCGATCCCAAAGAGGCGGTCGCCTATATTGAAAAGAATAACCAGTTTCCGATTGTTGTAAAAGCGGATGGTCTTGCCCTCGGCAAAGGGGTACTGATTGCGGCCGATTTAACGGAGGCTAAGGATGCTGTCAAGAAGATTATGGAGGACAAGGCATTTGGTGCTTCTGGAAACCAGGTGGTGATCGAAGAGTTCCTGACAGGCCCAGAAGTGTCCGTATTGGCGTTTACAGACGGCAAAAGCGTCAAGCCGATGGTATCCAGCAAAGATCACAAACGCGCCTTAGACAATGACCAGGGCTTAAATACAGGTGGTATGGGGACCATCAGCCCGAATCCACATTATACGGAGGCCATGGCGCAGACGTGTATGGAGACAATTTTTGTTCCAACCATTCGTGCGATGCAAGAAGAGGGCCGTCCTTTTAAAGGGTGCCTTTATTTTGGCTTGATGCTGACACCGGATGGTCCAAAGGTAATTGAGTATAATTCACGTTTTGGTGACCCGGAGGCCCAAGTGGTACTCCCACGGATGAAGACCGATTTGGTGGATGTGATGCAGGCGGTCATTGAAGAACGTTTGGAGGAACAACCCATCGAGTGGCACGATGGAGCGGCAGCCTGTGTAGTTATGGCGTCGGGAGGTTATCCGGCGTCCTATCCCAAGGGGCTGGAAATCACTGGATTGGACGAAAATGGCCAAGTCGCTGATGCGGTAGTCTATCACGCGGGAACGAAGTTGGAGAATGGCAAATTCTACACCAACGGCGGTCGTGTTCTTGGAGTTACTGCAAAGGGCGCTACTCTTGAGGAAGCCTTAAAAAAGGCGTACGCCGCTGTGGATAAAATCCACTTCGACGGTGCGCACTATCGCCATGATATTGGTAAAATCACGAAATAATCCATGAAAAGGAAAGCCCGTTTTGTCTGAGAGAATCGGACAAAACGGGCTTTTTTGAATGCGATTTTCAAAACCCTGGAGTTAAAACAAACCTCTCCAAAGAAGGCGCCTCTTTCTCTGGAGTGTCTGCCCCGATCGTTTTTTAAAATGGCTGTGTATGAGAATCACCACATGATGCTTGCGGTTAACCACAGGCCAGGGATTTAGCAGCAGGGAAATGCAGCATTTTTTCTGGAAATCCTTGTACAAAGCGGACGATCTGTTTTGCAATTGTAGTATGCCCCTTTTCATTGGGATGAATGCCGTCGTCACAAAAACAGGACTGGTAATGACACATTTCCAGAAAATCCGATGTGATGTCGATCACTGGGACCTTTTCAGCACTTGCTACGCGGTATACCGCCATATTATACATCTCATGCCAGCGATAGATGTGTTCCTCATCACCTAAAAAGCGGAGAATCGCATCGGCATCCAATCCTTGAGAAATCCACTGGAAGTACCGTTCTGCGTCGATGGGAGGAAGGGAGAGCATCAGAGGCGTACCGCCATTTTGGCGGATGAGCTGAACCATCCTTTGATACGTATCCACAAAGGTATTCAGCGGGGTTTTACACAATTGGGGCGCAGCTGGCGCTTCAGCCACTTTGGCCCAATCAAAATCACAGTCGTTTCCGCCAAATTCCAGAACAATATAGTCGTAGTTGCGAATTTGGTCCAAATGTTTTTCTAATATTGCCAACCCTTTGGTTACCGTGCAACCGAATTTGGCGTAGTTTGTCACGGAAATGGAAAGTATTTCAGCTAATTGGTCAGCAAAATTATTTTTTAATAAGCTATATCGATTTTTTACGTTGTCCAGTACAACCCCTTTAGCGACGGAATCACCGAACACACAGATTTTATCGGTCATTAAAAACACCTCTAAACAACATCTAGTTTTTAATACTATATATCATGTTTATTATAATGTCAATAATAAGATGATAGAATTAGAAGATTGTTTACAAATCTAAAGGTGTTTATATTTTTAACGAGGATACCGGATGGTATACATAAAATCATTATTTTGTGAGAGATTCCATTTTTCCGACCAATGAAGCGTTCCGTGTAGCAGAGACATTGTTCAAGAACAGGACATCCTGAATGTTGTTGGACTTGACAAATTCAGGAATGTTTCCATTCCAATAGCGATAGTCAATCACGTGAACGGTCTGATAGTTTGCTGCAAGATATGGGATAAACGCATTGCCAAAGGATTCCTTGATAACCAGACAGGAAGAACCATCCGTCAGATCGGCATTTTGAATGACCGTATAGGGATTGTCTCCACCAATAAAAGTACTGTATTTGGAGGATGCTGCCCAGTTAGAGACATCGGAAATCAGTGGCCAGTCGAAGGTATTGCCTTCTCTGTCGGTATACTGCATTTTAATTGTTCCAGGCGGGACATAGGCTACAACAGTATCTGGATTCTGTGTTAGGGCCGGGTTCTTATTGGTATCCGAATAAAAGGCCCCTAAAAATCCACTGAATTCTTTCTTTTCGCACTGGGAAAGTTCCACTGGGGAAATCCCTTTCAACTCGGCAAACGACCGATAGGCGTAATATGCGCCCAATGCGGTCCAGTGATGATCGGTTCGGAAATAGATGTATTCGTCTGCATGGGCTTTCAATGTGTCATAGATGGGAACCGATTGGATCGAGGGGGAAAGAGAGCCGCTGATATAGGCGATGGCATCTTTCTGAGAAGAGGTATTCAAATTTTGACGGAAGCTCTCCGGTAGGATAATGTCCATACTGGTTGGAACCACCATGTCGTAAACCTGCGCGGACCCTTCTAATTTTTGTGCTGTATGGTTGAGCATACCGATGTATTGATCCGCTACCTCTCTGGAGAAGTTGTAATATTCATACCCACTATCTCCAACAATCAATACGGCTCCAAGGCTTTGTGTCACTTCGCCGGTTACATCTATTTCAGGCGCAGGCGACTCCGAGGAGGTCTGCGAGGAAGAAGCTGTTTCCTCTGGGGTGGAAGAAAGCCCGTCATCCGTTTCGGAAGAGGTTGCCTGCGAAGAAACAGGCGGCTGCATAGGCGCGGAAGGAATCGCGTCGCCCTCTTCAACGTCTCCGCTTACCTGCACAGGCTGTATTCCGTACAGTTTTTTCAAGTAGCTATTACCAGTAATCAGTGCATCGCGGAAAGGAAACGTATCCGAGAACCAGAGATCAATATTGTCAAAGTAACTGCCGTCTGAAAGGGCCTGTATACTGAATGTGGGAAATTTGGTCAGCTCCCGTTTTTCAAACTCAGAATAGGTCGGCCGCAACGGTACGATCCAGGAGACTATCGAGAGCAGTCCCAGAGAAATGGTAAAGAGTAAAATTTTACGCGCATCAAAAGAGTGGTTTTTTTTCATCAAAATGCCTCACTTTAAAACTGGAAGTACAGGAACGGGTTATAACTGTTGCCCACCAACGCTGCTGTAGAGAGCAGTAGCAGCAGGGGAGGCACAAATAGCTGCACAGCATTATAAACATACGTGGTTCGAAGGTTATTGGAACATCTTTCTCCCAGCTTTTTGAGCAAAGGCGTGGTTGCAATTGCCGCAGCAAGAAGAAAGAAGATATGGTTAAGAAAAATCGTGTTAAATTCAAAGCTGGTAAGAGGGTTTCCGTTTGCGCCAAACATTCCCCCTAGCACGGTATTCAACAAGACCGGCTGGCGGAAGCGGAAAATCGCCCAACCAAAAAAGACAATGATCAAAAGATAAAGATGGGAGAATACGGCGGGAATCCGTTCCAGAAGTTTTCCCAAGAAGAGGCGTTCAACTGCAATAAAAACAAAGAAATATAAGCCCCACAGGACAAAATTCCAGCTGGCGCCATGCCACAGGCCGGTTAAAAACCAGACGATAAATAGATTTGCAATGGTTCGGGGCAATCCACGCCGGTTACCTCCCAACGGGATATAAACATAATCGCGGAAGAAGGAACCCAGAGAAATATGCCAACGGCGCCAGAATTCAGATACGGAACGGGAAAGGTACGGATAATTGAAGTTTTCTTTATAATGAAATCCGATCATTAAGCCCATACCGATCGCCATATCGGAGTAAGCGGAAAAATCCAGATAGATCTGAAACATAAAGGCAAGGACACCCAACCATAGAGAGAGGACTGGACGTGCCTGCAACGTCGCCAGATTTTGAGAAAGGGAAGCAGCATTTGAAGCGACTGCATCGGAGAGAAGAAGCGTGTCTGCTAAGGCTCCACAACTATTGGCAAGCAGCGCCTTCTTGGCAAGACCGGTACAGAACCGGCTAATGCCGCGGCTGATTTCCTCCCGTGAGGCTTTACGGCAGAGAATTTCGCGACTGACATCCTGATAGCGAACAATTGGTCCAGCAATGCATTGGTGGAATAGACTGACATACATGAGCAGAAGCCAAAACTTTTTCTGTGCTTCCACCTCTCCACGATAAACATCGACTACATAAGAGATTAATTGGAAGGTATAAAACGAGATACCAATCGGCAAAGCGATTTGTGGAATGACAGATGGAAATCCAGTCAACTGATGGAATGTTTCAGCAAGAAATCCTGTGTATTTAAAGGTTCCCAGAAGGCCTAAACTGACAATTAGCGCGCCAATTAACCCGACTTTGGAAAGGAACATTTTGCCGTCGTCTCTCCCTTTTTGAATCAAACGGGCGAAGAACCAATCTGCAAGCGCCATTCCAACCAGAAGAAATACATATACTGGTTCTCCCCAAGCGTAAAAAAACAGAGAGAACATCAGCATAATGATGTTTCTTGTTCGAATCGTCTTTGCCAGGGAATAACACAACAAGTTGAGCGGGAGAAACACAAACAAGAAGAACAGATTGGAAAAGACCATAAACCACAACTCTTTCTCTTAAATTGGAGGATATATTTTAGATGACTTTGGAATGAAAAAAGACGGAGATTTCCAAATTTTTTCGTTTCTTTGACAGGGGAAATATCTTTTATTATTGTACCATGTTTCCACGGGATGAACAGCCCGTAGATCATCATTTTAAAAAAATCAGGCTGGAAACCATTTTTTGCAATCTTAATAGGAAATTTATGTATCTTTTGGCAAATTGTATGTTTAGCGAAAACGGGCTTCCGCAACGGATTATGAAGTACTTTATAAAATATTTAGGGTCAATCCCTATAGGGACCTCATAATAGCAAGCTTCCGCGAGAGATAACAAATATATCGACTTGCCCCACAGCCTATAAAAGGATGTTTCCTATACCAATGCTAACGTCCGTTTGCATTACCGGTAGTAATCTAAACAAATCAGGCCCGTGGATTTATCAAAAAGGGAAAATCATGTTTCATATGACCTTTCCCTATAGTGAAGCGTGTGATTCAGATAAGTATAGCGTTCTCGTTTTCTTGCAATCGAAGCTCTCTGATTCTCCACCACAGAGGAGAAACCCCATTTTGCTAAATCAAACAAAAAAGAAATGCGACAGACAGAAACTTTCTGACTGTCGCTTTATATACGCACGAAATAATCGATTAAATATTTACACCAGCCCTTTGTAAAGCGCTATAAAGCGCTTGCACATCGGATTGGTATTGATAGGCATACATTCCACATTGTCTGGCTGCCTCTACATTTTCTGCGCGATCGTCTATAAAGAAGCATTCTTCCGGTTCTAACTGATACCGCTTACATAGCAGTTGGTAGATTGCCACGTTAGGTTTGACCAACTTTTCATCGGCGGACACGATATATCCGTTTAATAGTGGAAACAGGGGAATCTTATGAGCGTATTGGTGAAAGCTGTATGCTGCGTTCGACAATATATAAAGACCGTACCCTTTTTGTTTTAATCGCTGTCCTAACTCGTTGGTTTCAGGGATGATCGTCAATTGATCGAACCAATGGTGGAATAGCTCTTTTGCACGTTCCTGCAAATTCTTTGGAAGCCGGCCACAGACTTGGGCGAGCGCTACTTCCGGTTCAATTTTTCCTTCATCCAATAACGGCCATTCGGGACCATCAAAGAGTTCCCGACAGACAAGCGTTGCTTCCGCTGGATCGGAGAAAAATCGCTGGGTATATTCCATGGGTCGATAATCCACCAGAACATTTCCCATGTCAAAAACAATGTGATGAATCAATCTTTATTCCTCCTTTGTAATGGCTTTAAACGTTCTGACAACCTTTATAGAATCATTCTGAAGAGTTTATGATAGAGCCTTTTGGGAAGAAGCATTGGAAAATCAAAACGGTCAAAAAGTTAATTTCATTATATCATGCTCTTCTTCGAAAGCGAAGTTTTTCTGGCATTTTTTAGGGATGTATGGAGCGCTCATTTAAGAAGGATGAAATATTGCGAACGGTTCGCTCATCAATAAAATGTTCTATCCGTTCAACTTGCTCAAGTTCATTTTCAGAATGGTTAATATAACAGAGAAATTGGTTCAGTAGATTGTGCCGGTAAAGGAGGTAATCTCCGAGAGCAACCCCTTCCGCAGTGGGACTGATACAACCATATCGTTCCGCTTGAACAAGGCCGGAGTCCTTTAAATGGTCCACCATTTTGGATGCGGATGATGGCTTGACATTGAGGTGCTCTGCCAAGAGGTGGACACGAGTGTATCCATGGTCCCGGCTCAACCGGCAAATCATTTCTAAATAGTCCTCCATGGCGGCTGTCAACTTGCTTTGTGCTGCAAGCTCATATCCTTTTTGAGTATGAAACTTTGATGGCATTTCCATATCCGCGTCTCCCCTCTGGAACACATCCATTCATAACGCATATATTAGCAGCAGGAAAGAAAGTTTCCACATCCTAATACTTATTTTGAGGTGAACACACTTATGTATAAGATAGATTCCCTGATGAATTTAAAAGAGGGAGAACGTGCGCGTGTATCCTCGCTGTTGTCCAGGGGGAGCATGCGTAGAAGATTGCAGGATATTGGTTTGATTGAAGGGACAGAAGTGGAATGTGTGCAAAAAAGTCCCGCAGGGGACCCGGTTGCTTACCGGATTCGCGGTGCATTAATTGCCCTGCGGTCGGAGGATTCTTCTAATATCTTAGTAGCGTGCAATGGGTGACCTTTTGTGGACTGAATTCTTGCCGGGAGGCGGGGAAGTGCTTCCCGCCTCCTTTGTACTGCCAATTTTTAAAATGGGGTGATGAGTTTGGGCTTGACCAGTGGTTCTACAGGAATAAAGGCTGTAGATATGGGATTAGTGGTAAAAAGACAGAGTGAAAACGACCGAGTAATCGCTTTAGCGGGAAATCCAAATGTGGGGAAGAGTACCGTTTTTAACGAATTGACGGGAATGAATCAACATACCGGAAACTGGCCGGGAAAGACCGTGACCAATGCACAGGGAACCTGTACATATCAGGGTCGCCCCTTCATTATGGTGGATATTCCTGGTTGTTATTCTTTGATGGCGCATTCTGCCGAGGAAGAAGTCGCCCGCGATTTCCTTTGTTTTGGAAAGCCGGATGCAGTTGTGGTCGTCTGCGATGCCACCTGTTTAGAACGCAACCTGAATCTAGTACTGCAAGCTTTAGAGATCACCAGCAATGTGGTCGTCTGCGTCAACCTGATGGATGAAGCGGAACGCAAGGGAATCCGGTTGGACTTTGAACGCATCGCAATGAGGCTCGGGGTTCCAGTCATTCCGGCTGCAGCCCGAAGCCGAAAAGGATTAGACGCCCTTATGCATGCCGTTTGTGAACAGTTGGATTGTCCCCCTAAGCCCTCGATTCCGGTATCTTATATTCGTCCGATTGAAGATGCTATATCCCTCTTACAACCTGCCGTTGCAGCAGCTTGTGGAGAAGATTATAACGCGCGTTGGATCTCACTGCGTTTGCTAGACTATGATACCGCTCTGATCCGTTCATTGAACGATGCCCTGGGGTTCGACCTGATAGCAGAAGAAGATGTGGCTGAAAAATTACAGGAGGCGAAAAACTGCCTGCGAAACAGGGGAGTTTCACAAGAGGATTTACGGGATCAAATTGTATCCTGTATTGTTCGCAAGGCGGAAGAGATTTGCGACGGTGTAGTGGTACATGAAAAAACAAAACGTGAATTGCGCGATCAGAAGATCGATCGAATCCTCACCAGCAAATGGACAGGATTTCCCGTGATGTTGCTTCTTTTAGGTGTGATCTTCTGGTTGACAATTACAGGCGCCAATTATCCATCTCAGCTTCTCTCAGACGGCCTATTTTGGATTCAGGACCGCCTAATGGATTGGTTTATTGCCATAGGTGCCCCGGTATGGCTACGAAGTATGCTGGTGGAAGGCGTTTACCGTGTTTTGGCATGGGTTGTATCTGTGATGTTGCCTCCGATGGCAATTTTTTTCCCTTTGTTTACACTTTTAGAAGATCTAGGTTATCTACCTCGTGTCGCGTTTAATCTGGATAAATATTTCAAAAAAGCGCATGCCTGTGGAAAGCAGGCATTGACAATGTGTATGGGGTTTGGTTGTAATGCTGCTGGAATAGTGGGCTGCCGGATCATTGATTCTCCTCGGGAACGGTTGATCGCCATGATTACCAACTCCTTTGTCCCCTGTAATGGGAGATTCCCTACTATGATTGCCATCATTACAATGTTCTTTATTGGGACAGCCGGGATGGGAGGTTCTATACTTTCAACATTGATTTTGACGGGAGTCATCGTTCTGGGAATTGTGATGACTTTTTTCGTGTCGCGCCTTTTATCCGGGACCATTTTAAAGGGAATTCCATCTTCCTTTACATTGGAGCTTCCACCTTATCGCCGGCCACAGATCGGAAAGGTGATTGTCCGCTCTATATTTGATCGAACGCTTTTTGTTCTTGGAAGAGCCGTGGTAGTAGCCGCTCCGGCTGGATTGATTATTTGGATATTAGCAAATGTTCAATATGGAGATGCCAGCCTTCTTGCACACTGTGCTGCCTTTTTGGACCCCTTTGCCCAATTACTCGGCCTGGACGGAGTCATTCTGCTTGCGTTCATTTTAGGTTTTCCGGCGAATGAGATCGTAGTCCCAATTATCATTATGACTTATATGGCGACGGGGAGCCTAACGGATATGAGCGACTTGACGCAGTTGCATACACTCTTGGTGGATAATGGGTGGACTTGGCTGACAGCGGTATGTACGATGTTGTTTTCTCTAATGCACTGGCCATGTTCCACGACCTGTATGACGATTGCAAAAGAAACCAAAAGTTTCAAATGGACAGCGGTTTCATTTGCCGTTCCAACGGTGGTTGGAATGCTGGTCTGTTTTTTGGTCGCTGGAACAGCTCGCATGCTGGGATGGGCATAAAGCACAATGAATAAAAAGCCTCTGTTGGTTCCCAATGCACGATTGAGAACCAACAGAGGCACCTGTATTTTCTTCGAGACTGTTGCTCATTCACTTGTGATACTTTCCGTGGTTTAAAATTTGAAATGCACGATAGGTCTGTTCACATAACATCACACGGGCCATTTGATGCGGAAAAGTCATCGGAGACATGGACAAGCGCAATACAGCGGCATTTTTTATAGATTCGCTTAATCCGAACGAACTTCCGATTACAAAACAAAGCCGGCTGGCTCCATTGACCGCCATGGAACCAATTTTCTCCGCAAGCTGTTCTGAGGAAAGCATTTTTCCCTCAATACAGAGAGCAATAAAAGGCGAGTTTCCAACAGAAGAAACAATCTTATCTGCTTCGATTTGTAGAGCAGCTTCGATTTGTGCGCGGGAAGGAGTTTCAGGAAGACGGCTCTCTGGCAGTTCTAAAATCGAAAACCGGCAAAAAGCAGAAAGCCGTTTTGCATATTCTGCGCAGGCCTCCCGCCAATAGGCTTCTTTCAATTTTCCAATACAAATTAGTTGGATGTTGAGCATAAATCCCTCAGAATAGAATGGTTTTCCCCATGCTGTTTTCACGGGGAGCAACGTGGAGTGTATAGTCGGCTCCTTCTTTCATCCCGCAGAGAGCGAGTGAACATACGGAGGTTTGATACGCGAGTTCTGGCGTATTGTTCTCTGCGCTGAGATGCGCTAGAACAAATCGTGTGGTCCCCTGTTCTGCAAAATGATATAATTCATCAGCACAAGCCAAGTTGCTTAAATGGCCAGTTTGGGAGAGGATTCTTCGTTTAAGCGGATAGGGATAGGGGCCGTTGCGCAGCATACCCACATCGTGATTGGATTCAATCGCAATTAGATCAGAGCCGCAAAGGGCGCTGCGCACGGTATCGGTCATATATCCCAAGTCCGTAGAGACCGCAGCACTGCGGCCATCTGCTGTAAATACACGGTATCCAACGCTTTCTGCGCTGTCGTGCGGGGTTCGGAAAGGCTGAATCAGCATACCGGCACATTCGATCCCGTTGGGCGTAATCTCTTCCACGGGAAAATCTCCTTTTAAGCAACCCATTTCCAAGAGAGCGGTCAACGTCCCTCTTGACGAATAAACAGGAATATGAAAACGGGATGCAAACACACGCAATCCCTTGATATGATCGGAATGTTCATGAGTAATAAATATGGCCTGAATAGCCTTTTGGTCAATCCCGCATGTGTCCAGCATATGTACCATTTGTTTGGCAGAACGCCCAACATCGATTAAAACGCCCGCATGGGAGGACCCTATATAATAAGCATTGCCACTGCTTCCGCTAAAAAGCGGACAAAATCTTGCCAAGGGGAGAGCCAACCGCCCTTTCTATAGCAAAATGGACGGTCCACTTTAGCGGACCGCCACTCTGGTCTTTTTAAATCGCCCGTGCAATCACAGGTTCTGACATATGAACACGCTTGATGTCAGCACCAAGATGGCACAATTTCTCTTCAATATTTTCATAGCCACGTTCAATGTGCTGAATGTCTTCCACTTGGGAAGTCCCTTGCGCACAGAGTGCCGCGATCATCATAGCAGCCCCTGCACGGAGATCGGTTGCTTTCACCGGTGCTGCCGATAGATGCTCCACACCTTCGATTACTGCCAGCCGACCGTCTACAGAGATCTGCGCCCCCATCCGTTTCAGCTCTTCCACATAGCGGAAACGATTGTCCCACACACTCTCGTTGATGATACTTGTGCCGTTTGCGATGGATAGCAAGACTGCAATTTGTGGCTGCATATCGGTGGGAAAGCCTGGATGAGGCATCGTCTTAATATTACACTTGTTGAGAGCTCCTTCACGGCGGACACGGATGGAATCGTCGTATTCGGTGACTTCAACACCCATTTCTTCCAACTTCGCAGTGATGGATTCCAAATGCTTGGGAATCACATTTTTAATCAAAACGTCGCCGCTGGTTGCTGCTGCAGCAACCATATAGGTTCCAGCCTCAATTTGATCGGGAATGATGGAATACGTGGTTCCATTTAAACGATCGACGCCATAGATCTTGATGACATCCGTACCAGCGCCGCGGATATCTGCGCCCATGGAATTTAAGAAATTGGCAAGATCCACGATGTGCGGCTCTTTTGCCGCATTTTCAATTACAGTCATGCCCTTCGCGCGCACCGCCGCCAAAATAATATTGACGGTCGCGCCCACGGAGACCACGTCGAGATAGATATGGCTGCCCTTGAGCTGTTCAGCTTGCACATCCACCATACCGCCATCCAATTTGTAGGAAGCGCCCAGAGCAGCAAATCCCTTCAGGTGCTGGTCGATCGGGCGAACCCCAAAATCACAACCGCCAGGCATCGTAACGACCGCGTGAGAAAAGCGCCCCAAAAGAGCACCGAGCAGATAATACGATCCGCGAATATGCTTGGCGAGCTCATAGGACGCTACGCAAGTGTGAATTTTACGGGGGTCAATCTCAATCGTTGTTTTGTCAATGGTGCGAACTTGTGCGCCCATGTCATAAAGAATACGGGTGATGGAACTTACATCCGTAATATTGGGTATATTTTCAATCCGGCATACGCCGTCTGAAAGAATTGCTGCAGGAATGATTGCAATCGCGGCATTCTTTGCACCGCTGATCGTTACCTCTCCGGTAAGCCGATTGCCACCAGTAATAACAAATTTATCCAATGCGGCACGCTCCAATCTTATAATCGACATACGTCTATCCCACGGCATATGAAAATAGATTCCATATGCTGCCTTGCCCAATGCTATACACAAAAGAAAAGCATCACTAGCTTTTACCGAAATAGCAGATTTAATGATAGGGCAGGCTGTTAATATTTACAAATTTTCAAAGAAAAATTCTCCTTAAATCACAAAGAAAAAGGGCAAGTCTTGCACCTTCACTCCTAAAGATCATAATACACCCCGCGTTAAAAGTCAAGGGAAGGGATTCATTCTGCCAAAGTTTGTGAATGTAAATAAAAATTGGAGGAAGAGGGAATCTTCGTTGTACCAAAAAATGTAAGTTTTTTTGAGATTTACATAATTTTGTTTGATAAATACGGGCTGCTTATAAAAAAATAAGAAAAAAGCGGCATTTCATCCCTGTTTTAGATGAAATGTCGCTTAAGTGATTACTTTACATAATTAAATGGATTCACACGAGTGCCGTTTTTGTAGACTTCAAAGTGGCAGTGTGGTCCAGTGGAATTACCAGTGCTTCCCACAAGTGCAATTGCCTGTCCTTTCGCCACTTTCTGCCCGGGTGAGACAAGAAGTTTGCTGCAGTGCCCATATAAAGTCTGCAAACCATTTCCATGATTGATCTGAACACGCAGGCCATAGCTTCCCGAATATCCGGCCGCTGTAACCGTCCCGCCATCTGCTGCAACGATTGTCTTTCCATAGGCGCCACTTCCAGAAATATCAATACCGCTGTGGAAGCTGCCCCATCGATATTCGAAACCGGTTGTGATGGTGTGCAGGGAAGGAACCGGCCACATCATACTGCCGGTGCTGACACCGGGCTCTGCGGTCTTTGGACGTTTTTTCGTTCCTGTCACAACGACCTTGTCCACGGGTTCTTCCAGGACAGTTGTACTCAAATTTTCACGCCCAACTTCCACACCGTTGAGATAGGTGACCTTATCCACACAGTGCTGTAACCCATTGACACCTTCCGTAAGAACCTTAGAATAGTCTGTATATTGCCCGTCATCCTTTTGCGTAATGGTTTTGTAAGGAATTTCTACATCATAGGATTGCTCCTTCATGATATTGACGCTGAGCTTGGGAACAGCCATTTCAATGTTAATCAGATCTCCCTCATGGAGAACGTCGATATCGCTCAGCTGGTTGATACTGGCAAGCTCTGTTAAAGACAGATTGTGGGTTTGTGCAATTGAAGTTGCAGTGTCGCCAGCTTTGACGGTATAAAGGACTGCATCCTTTTCGGTACCAGTCAATAGGCTCTCCATCTGCTCTGTGGTCATAATGCTGTTGGTAGGGAATAGACCACTGACGGTTTCTACATTCTGCGCAAAGGCGGCTTCTGCCTGAGTGTCGTCCCCTTTTGCATCGTTCAAAATATTTTGTAGAATGTATCGCAAATCGGCGCTGCTTTTTACGGCGCCAATCAACTCGCCGTCCACATAAAGTCCACTGGCCTCTTCAATGATACCGTCCGACTGTTTAATAATCAAATCACAAACAGCGCTGGCAGCTGAATAACGGTTTTCATCCACAACAGAAAGCTTAAAAGTCGGTGTAATCTCCACCTGTGTGTCTTCTCCCTCTACATCGTGGATCATACGTTGATTGACCATTTCAGTAGCCTGTTCGAATATATTCTCATCTTGAATGGTAGCAATTTCCTGCCCATCATAGGTTAAGACTAAGCCGTAGTTTAATCCGTTCCAATACTGGACCGTAAAAATTAGTAAGGCCAGTGCGCCCAGAGGAGCGGCAATATTTAAAATTCCACATACGAATTTTTTGTGCCGTACAAGGCTTTTCCCCGTCACTTTGACGGATTCCTTCAAAGCCTGTCCCATACTTTGGCGCTTGGCCTCTCGGAGACGCTTTCCCGCAATGGTGAACCCCTCGCGAATAGAATGCAGTTCTTTCAAAAGTCTTGCCAACTGCCGTCCTAGCGTCTTAGCGTAGATTTGTTTTATCAAATTCGTAGCCGGTAAAAAGAACCGATGTATTCGGCGGCGCAAGCGCTTTAAAATGCGAATCGATTGGATGCCAACAATATAAAGAAACGCATAACCTGTAGCCCTAAAGGACTGTATATGCTGTTTGATCAGCCCATGATAATGCGCAATACGCTGCTCTGCGGCTCCTTTCCCAGTGACGATTTTGGGGAATCGCATAGCTATTTCCTTTCATGTTCATAAATTGGTTACAAGTTTGTAATGTGGTTGCGCTTATCATACACGAAAAGTTACAAATTTGCAACCCTTTTTTCGAATTATCGCAAACCTGTCAAAAAACCTTCAATTTTTTGCAAAGAATGCTTGACAATTTGTTTTTCAATATGCTATACTAACCGAGCAGTCGAGAGAGACTGGAACAAAAGTGGAATAAATGCGAGAGTGGCGGAATTGGCAGACGCGCTAGATTCAGGTTCTAGTGAGCGCTTAGCTCATGGGGGTTCAAGTCCCCCCCCTCGCACCACATTAGGACGTCGTCTATGGATATCGCATAGCGGCGCAAAGTTATGGGACACCCCTGTGAATAACAGGGGTGTCCCGCTTTTTTATGTTCGTTTTTGATTGCTCTGGATTTCACTTAGAGATAACGCTGCACCATTTTTGTGAGCGGAAGAAAAAGGCCGATCTTGACGATGAACCTATCGCACCACTTCTGACACGGATGTTTTTCTCTGCACCACTTTTTCTGATGCTGCACCAATTTATGATGGCCCCAAAGCAAGCAAGGACTGTAGCGGGGAGGCTACAGTCCTTGCTTGCTTTACTATTCTACTCTCTCCAGAGTTGTCACCGTTTGCCCGCTTGTGATTACAATATAGTCTTCGGAAACGGTATTGACGGTAAAGGTCAGCGTGTCTGCGAACAGGTAGCTGGTCACATCCAGCTTGTATGTATCCCCGTCTTGGTAGAGCGCATAGGTGTCCTTGGGACTGAAGAAGTTGCAGTTTGTGCCGTCAAAGGCCACAATCGCTCCCGGCTGGGCTTGCCCAAAGCCGGAATCGCCGACGCTCTTCCATTTGCCCTCGATGGAGAAATCGCTGATAAACATAAAACCATATTCTTCGGGATTATAGTCAGGGTTGCCGCTGGCCTCTGCGGAAACGGATAAACTGCCCACATCATAAACCGAATCCCCAGCGGCTGCGGCCTCCTTAACAGGATAATAACTCATGTACTCGGTATCCCCTGAAGTATATGTAACTATGAGGTAGCCCTCGCTGTAATAGCCTATATGGACTATCTCACAGTTCGGGAAGTCATCTGCGATCGAATGGACAATGTCGCCATTCAGATCCATCATGGCATAAGATCCGGTGGGATCCATAAGTACGATGTAGCCATCATAGACTCGGGAAATCACATATTCTTCGGAGCTATCTCCATTAACCACTAGGTCGTAGGGTTCAAATTGGATTTTTCCCTGCCGATCTATAGCCGTTACATAAGTGTCATCGTCCGCTCCCTTAATGCAGATCACGGCATAGTCGCCATAAAAGGTTCCGCACAATTTTCTTAGCTCTGGATAATCGGTGACACTGCAAATATGGTTTCCCCAATAATCGTAATATTCAAATACCCCCGGTTTGTACACGCCTGACTCAAGGTCTTCTAAATACAATAGCGTGTCCGAAGCATAGTTTATTAACGCTCCAAAGTCGTATTCGCGTACTACCTCAAGATCGGTGTTCAAGATACACTGTCCATCAACGTTATAGAAAGTGGTCAGGCTGGGGATTTCTCCGTTCACAAACTCTCCAGCTAAAACGCCAACCGCCCGTTCCTGCCCGATAAGCACTCTTTGCTTATCAAAGTTAAAGTATGTGATGTGGGGAGTCCCCACGACATTATAGTATTCGCCAGCACTATACCAACCTTCTCCATAATATTCGACCTCGCCAAATGCCTCAACAGAGTTCGTCCATAGCGGAGAGGTTGAACCGCACGAGCAGCTGCTAATTTGTGTGCCATCCGGTTGCATGAGTGTAAAGATAAACTCGATGTCTTCTAATCCGTTTTTCTCTACAAGACAAATATACTGACCGTCATGCTGGCCAATGATATGCTCCCAACTTTTAGCGTCGTCGGAGTTGCTTGTCCGATAGTATTCATTACCATCTTGGTCTATTGCTACTTCATAAGAAGACGTATAGGAATCGCCGACCCGATAGAAAGAATATCCATCAACAAACGGCGCCATGTAACTAGGTTCAACACCATCGGGCAGAGAGAAGCAAATTGTGCCGTCCGTATTGATGACAGAAGTAACGAGGCTGCCGGTTTCATCCTCATACTGCACCCAAGCGAGCCCCTCAGAAAACTTCTGGGCATGAAGCAGCTGTAGATTAAAAGCATTAACGCCTGACTCCGCAGAGGAAGAAAAATCGTAATCCTCCAAATCACCAGCAAAAAGCGGCTCATTCTCTGTAGAGCCGTCCGAGGGTGCTGCTTCCGGCGTGCTTGACGAAGGCGCAGCAGCAGTGCTGTCACCTTTTGCACAGCCGCCAAGTAAAGATAAACTCAGGCATAGAGCCAAAAATAGAGCTATTTTTCTCATAGCACCGCCTCCTATTTGTACCGATCAGACAGGTTTTCTGTCGTGTCGCCTTTTTTCTCGTTCATGCGGCGCTTGATGGCGTTGTCAATGGCGTCGCCGCCTTTTCTGACGATCACGCGGCGAAGAATCCCGACAACGGCAAAGAATGCGATGAGTCCGATGATAATCAAAGTTTCCATAGTGTGTTCCTCCTGTTATTTACCATATCTCGGTTTTGGTCTGCATTGCCTTTGAGCGTACCTGCGTCTTGGGATCGAGGCTTAAAAACATTTTCTCAATTGCGGTTTGGAGCATATTCATCTTGTAGTATCCAAGCGGTGCGCCAAGCTTATTGGCTGTCCAGCGGTTAAACTTGAACACATATACACTCTTCTCCGCATCGTTGGCGACACGGGCGAGCTGGGCTTCAAAGGTTGAATGGGTGAAACGGAAAATCTGCTTGGCGCTGTCGCCGTTCATGGCGACGTTCATATCGGAATACGGCAAAGCTTTGAGTTTCTGCGTCAGCAGATCAGGATCAACGGGAGCCAGCGTAAACTCTTGCATCTGCTCGTGGAAGCCGCCCTTCCGCTCAATAATCTTGCCTTCCGCAGCCATTTTGGCGGTTTTTTGCTTATTGTAATAATAGCTCGCGCCAATCAGCACCGCAGCGATAACAAAAACAAGAAAAATAGTCATTGGTCACACCTCTTATCACATCATACCGGATTTATCTGCTTTTCAGCCTGATGGCCTTATCTGCCGATACTTTGGAACTGCGGCTCAATCAGCCAATTCCCCTCGCCATCAATGAACCCCCAGAGGCCGTTATACTTAACCTTGGCATAGCTGGAATCAAGAGAGAAGGACATCGCGTCCTCAAACATAAGGTCTGTAATGAAGTTCCCATCATGATCGACAAAGCTGTAATGTTGGTTGACCGTGTCGTAATCGCTATCGCGGAGTCTCACCTGCAAAATGTCTCGGTAGCCTCCGGAAAATACGACATCAGGGTTCACAGAATCCAGCACGACATTTCCGTCTGAATCAATATATTTATAGTCTGAGGTAGACATATTACCAACGAGATAGACACCGTTTACGGGGATAGCTATTGTTTCATATTGAGGCGATACAGTCCAATTTCCGTTCCTGTCAATGATGCCCCATTTGGTGGTATCTGCATCTAGGGCGGTGGCATATCCTTCTCGGAACTGATCAATGCTGCGAATATGCTTATTATCGGTGGGGAATATGATTTCTCCATCTGTGTTGATGGCATAATAGCAAATCATCGTACTTCCGTCTGCCAGTTGTGTCTCCATACCGACAAAGCAAATGCCGTCATACCATCTGGCAGCACCCTTGCCGCCACCAAGGGAGTTGGACATTGGTACATCGTCAAACTCGGTATCCGTGACATACTCCAAGTTCTCATCAATCAGCTTATATTTACCGTTTGCCAGTTGTACAAACGCCCGCCCGTTATTGAACCCAAAGACATCTTTTACATCGCTAAATATACGGTGCTCACCTTCAGTGCTGATATAGCCGAGGAAGCCTCGGTGATTTACTACCGCCCAACCATCAACAAAATCATAGGCTTCTTGGAAGTTGAGAGAAAACTGCACCTCTCCAGATTCGTTGAGATAGTATTGGTAGCCAGACGATCCGGCCACCACAAAGCCCTCAGAGAAGCTGCCAATCCCCCCGTAATGCTCCGGTTCGATCACATACTCGCCCGATTCGTTGATAATTCCGCCGCATTTGGTTTGGGCGACAACAACAGAGGCGTATCCGTTCTCATCGAATTGAGTGGCATCCGAGAATTGCGGCTCTATGACGTACTCGCCGGAGGTATTGATGTAACCCCACATTTTAGTCTCAAGGTCATTAACCAATGCTAACCCATTCTCCTGGAACTCATAGGCAAGGTTGAACTTAGGTTCAATCGCATAATTACCAGTGGCGTCGATATACCCCCAGCCATATCCATCGGGGTCTTGCACGAGCAGTGGGCCGTCATCAAACAGTTTCTCAAAAGATGTCCTTGTATCTTCGGGTTGTGCCTGCTCGGTGGTGGATGGAGAATTAACCGCCTGTCCGCCATTTGCTTCGTTGGCATCCCCACTGCCAGCCCCAGCTTCATCATGTGAGGCGCAGCCGCCCAAAAGCAGCATTCCGGCGCACAGCGCCAGTGCGATTATTCTATTCTTCATATGGTTGTCCCCCTTGGCTTTGTCTGATTAGAAGAGCTGTTATCACTGCCGGTATAGGTGGAGCGGAAAAGGCAACTTTCTAACAAAAATCCCGCCTCTACAGCCGGATGTAACACAATAAATCAAGCGTTACCTTTTTACCGGGAGAAACAACGGTAGCAGCCATCTCTGTTGGTTCAATTACCAAAATCATTATGAAAAACTTGCCATAAGGGGTCGATTTTCCGTTGAATCTCATCGCATTTAATGGTAGAATGGTATCTGTAGATTTAGAATGATACATAGCCCCCTTGCCAAAGGATACGCTATACTGGAACGTATCTTTGACAAGGGGGCTTAATTTATAATTATGGCAGCTACAGAACCAATTAGAGACAAGAAACAGCTAAAGGCTCTGGCCGACTACTTCCTGAAACGCGGCCAGCTTCGGAACTATACGCTCATCGTTATAGGAACGAGCACGGCGCTCCGCATCAGCGATCTGCTCCGGCTCAGATGGTCGGACGTGTATGACGAGTTACATAGCACCTTTCGCACCCACATCACCATCATTGAGAAGAAAACCAAGAAGACCAAAACCATCGCCCTAAACAAACAGGTTCTCCAAGCGCTGCGCCTGTATTTTCCGCACAGGCGTGGCGATTTTATTTTTGTGAGCAACCGCAAGGAGGGCAAGGCCATCAGCCGGGTACAAGCGTGGCGGATCATCCATGCGGCAGTAATGGCGGTGGGTGTAGAGGGCAAAATCTCCTGTCACAGCCTGAGAAAAACATGGGGTTACCACGCTTGGACGAGTAAGGAAATCTCGCCGGTAGTTATCATGCATATCTACAACCACAGCAATTATGAGGTAACGAGGCGATACTTAGGTGTGGCGCAGGACGATCTGGATCGGGCGTATCTGAGGATGGAATTGTTCTAGCGAGAGAACTGCAACCTTGTCCCTGTGGCCTGTGGAAAACTCGCTCATGTTTATAAAGTCAATTCTACCCAAAAAGCAAAAATTGTGCTACGATAGTAGTGTCTTGCTAATATAATTCACGCTTTTATGCGATGTTCGTAAAACGGCACCGCATAAACACAGGAGCATTGCTTTAGTGTGAATTTGGCAAGACACCCATGCGGTGTCGTTTTTATCATAGCACCGCAGCACTAAGAAATAGGAGGTAGCGGTGTTAAGGATACACGGAAATAAGTTCAGCCAAAGTAAGCTCAGCCGGATGTCGTGGCCAGGGTTGGCAGGTACAATCAGCTGCTGTGCTCTGGCTTTTGCAATTGGCCTAATGTTGTTTCCATCGTTGCCACAACACACCTCTGCCTATGATTATGACCCTGACCCAGGTCCCGGGGGAGTTGTGTCCGGCACGGGCGCTTCTGTTGGCATTAGTCTACCGACTTCCATTGATTTTGCCGACGTTTTGCCCACTCCCTCTGGCGCTACCACTACCGCTACTGCCAACCTTACTATCACCACGTCTGACAGCGCTGGCTACAGCCTCTACCTTTACTCTTCTGATGGCGATAACAGCCTCAGACCCAAAATCTCTTCTCTTGCCAACATCTCCACTATTAACGCTACCGCAGGAGATGTTGGCCTAACCCTCAGTAGCCTCAAGCCTAACACTTGGGGCTACAACCTAGGAACAGAAGCACCAACTGACGCTACGACCTATACTGCCGTCCCTACCGACAAATCCACCCCCATCCAAACCAAGGACACTTCCGCCACCAACTCTGCCAACGATACCTACACGCTTTCCTTCGGCGCAAAAGTAGATAGCACCATCGCCTCCGGTGCCTATTCCAACGCCCTCACCGTGGCAGTGGTAGCGGAACCAAGAGCTATTATCTACATCCAAGACCTTACCCTTGCCGACTGCCAGTCACGCGCCTCCGATGCCGACTTCACCGTCACAGACCGGCGGGACGATAATGACTACACTGTCCGTTACATCAATGGCGCTTGCTGGATGACGCAGAATCTAAGGCTCTCCGGCGGGCAAACGCTGACTTCGGCTGATTCCAACGTCGCTAGTAGCTGGTCTTTTCCAAGCACCCCACTGGCAAACAGTAGCTATTCTTACACTGAACCGCAAGTGACAATTAGTAGTAATACGTCCTATGGAGGTTACTATAACTTCTGTGCTGCATCCGCCGGAACTAACTGCCAATCTTCCAGCAATTTCAATACCACTTATGACATCTGCCCGAGGGGCTGGAGATTACCGACCAATGGTGAGATGAGCAGCGTTACTAGCTATACCTCCGCTTTCTCACCTGTCTATAGTGGGCGCTACTACAATGGCTCGATCTACGATACCGGCTCCTATGGCATCTGGTGGTCGGCTACCGCGAGCAGTAGCAGTAACCAGCACCGTCTGAACTACTACAGTGGTAGCTTGGGTGCCAGCAACATCGACAAGTACTACGGATTGTCGGTGCGCTGTATCCGCTCCAATCCCGGCACGCTCACCATTAACTTCAACGGTAACGGCTCTACTGGCGGCAGCACCGCTTCCCAGCAAATCGCGGCAGGGAACACCGCCTCCCTGAGCGCCAATGGCTTCACCCGCACCGGGTATGCGTTCACGGGCTGGAACACCGCAGCAGACGGCTCCGGTACTAGTTACGCCGATGGTGCCGACTACACCGTAACTCCTGCGACTGGTGATGCTACGATTACGCTCTATGCGCAGTGGGGGCCAAGCATCCAAGACTTCACAAACGCACAGTGCCAATCTCTAGCAAGCAATGGTAACTATACCGTCTACGACATTCGCGACGGCAGTGATTATACCGTCCGCTACATCAACGGCGCTTGCTGGATGACGCAGAATTTGCGACTCTCGGGTAGTCGTACCCTCACTCCGTCAGATTCCGACGTTGACAGCAACTGGACCTTCCCCAACAACAGCTTAACTTCTGGTGATAGCTACACTGAGGCTCGCTATGCTATCAGCGATGACTCTCAACACGCTACTGAGTATGGTGGCTACTACAACTACTGCGCAGCATCGGCTGGGTCAGTCTGCGAGCGGACCAAGATGGACGCCACCCAATCCATCTGTCCCAAAGGCTGGAAACTACCAACCGGCGGCTCCGATAGTCAGCAGAGTGGCATTGCTGGAACCAGTTATGTGGACGCTTTCTCGCCTGTCTATAGTGGCTACTACCGCGATGGCTCGCTCTACAGTCCCGGCTCCAGCGGCTACTGGTGGTCGGCTACCGCGCACAATAGTTTCAACCAGTACTACCTGTACTACAATGGTAGTAGCTTGGATACCAGCGGCGACTACAACAGGAACAATGGGTACTCGGTGCGGTGTATCCGCTCTAGCTAGTAACTTGTATGGCTCTCCTGACCTCCACGGAGAGCGTGTGCCGCGACCTGGGGGGCGGGGGCAGGAAAAAATTAAGAGCAACGCCCAAAAGCGTTGCTCTTAGCCGAGGCCAATATTGAGAGATCTCACCTCTCTGCTTCCATTTGTTCCCGCAGCATCTGGAGGGCTCGGTTTTTCCTTTGATGCACCCCGTTTTGTGACATTCCTACGATGGAAGCTGCCTGACGCTCTGTATAATCACAGAAGAAAATCAGCCAGATGATCTCCCGGCTGAGTTCGTCCAAAGTCTGGAATGCAGAGCAGAGGGCCTGTATTTCCAGCCGTTCCTCTACATCTCTTTCTAGGGAATATCCACTGGCAAGCGGGACTCCGGTGTCCGTGAGGGCTTCTAGTGACACTGGCTTGCCGGAGCAGCTTTTACCGCAGACACTGCACTTCCCTTGGCAGCGCACACCACGAGCATCCCGGCAGCGTTCTTCCCGGCGCTCCCGGTGTTCCTGCGCCCAAAGCATCCGCAGATACTCACGCATAATCTGTGGATTGGTTTCATCTATCATGGCCTTCGTAATAATGAGGTCTTCTTCATCCAGATGGACAATATAACTGCCATCCGGCCTTTTCCGGTTTCTGTACATATTCGGCTCCTTTCGCGGGATCCGCGAGGAGCCGTCAAATGATCCGTAAAACAGAACTGACGGCGGCACAGGACACTGGACTTTATCCAATGTTCCCGTGCTGCCGTCAGAGCGGTCTCGCGGATCGGTTGTTTAGTTGGTTTGGTTAATGGGCGGCATCACCACCTTCGGCTGCTGTGGTTTTGGTGTGGATCAGATACTAACAGGTCTTATTTCTCATCACCCCCTTTGCAGCGGATCGGGCCAGCCGCTTATGCGGCCTGCTCAGGATGGATGATCTCAATCTCTCCGTTTGGCAGGACGCGGATAATGGTCACCTCCCCCTTATGCACGATCTCGAACTCCCTGTCCTTCTGGTTGTACTTGGCGAGCAAATGCTGCTCGGCGCTGCGGATGTCGATGATGCTGGTATTGTCCATGCGGTGTTCCTCCTTCATGTTTTTTGAGCACTTCCTTGGCTCGATTCCAGCATATCACATAGCTATTGCGCCTGTTCAAAAAGGAAGAAAAAGGACTTGAGCGGAATATAACGGAAAACTCCGGAAAGCCTTTTTGGTACGTTCAAGGCTTGACAAAGCTGTGTGTAAAGGCCATATCATTGACAAAAATGTAATTGTATGCTATTATTAAATAGATAGGTTAGCAATAACTAACCCGCTGGCACATTAACGGCTTAGAGCATTGATGCCTCAGATTATCGCCGATTTCGCCTTTCTTCGCAGAAGAAGCGCGATGGAGCGATAATCACGAATCAAAGATTTGGAGGTATCAATATGCGTGTAGAACATTATTGTCATGAACTGCCAGAGTTCGGCATTACGGTTTATGGAGGTCTTGCCGCCCTGGGCTCCGTTTCAACAGAGGAACTGGACGACCGCATGGCTAATTGGCGTCCAGCGCTGATGTCTTGTGATGAACTGGTGGGTTCACTCGGTTGGTTGGATTATGCCCCCATCCGGATGACCCATTCCCCTCGTAACAATCAGTTAGAACCCTATCCCGATCTGAGCAGGCTGTTGCCCTATATCCGTCCCGTTGAGGAGCGCCTCGATGCTGATGACCCCGTACAGTCTGATTTTACCCTGCATCATCAGGAAATCTTTCTCGGTGAACGCCCAGACTGGAAACTGGTGGGATTCCAGGTTTACCCGGAGGCTATATTCCTACTCTACAATCTGACAAATGGTGCGGAATGGTATACCAAACAATGGCTTGTCATCGACAACGATCCAGTACTCATGCCCGAACTGCACCTCACTTTCCGCCTCCAGAAAACCGCACAGGGAATTGAGCCGGTCTACCACGTTCACACCATGTCCATAGACGACAGAATGGTGACAGTAGTTCGGGAACAGCGCGGATCGACCCAGCGCGACATGGTCATCTACAAGGTAAAAGGCAAAACTTTTGCCGACGTTACGGAATACGTTGATCTCTAAGCCCAATTGGAAACGGTCACGCCAAGCGTGGCCGTTTTTCTATGTGAATATTCAGGAGTAGAAACTTCAAATCCGTGGCTGTTCATGTTATAATTATGTCAGTTTCTGAAGGGGGTGAACCCGCTGAGTGAGAACAAAACGCTGAGTGCAACTTCACTTAATGGCGCTATTGGCGCTTGCCGACTTAACATTGATGCCGTTGACGAACTAATGCAGCTACTGGAAGGCTGTGATTGGCGGACTTATATTAAGATGAATTTGCCGGATGGGAAACAGGTACATCTTGACGGCGATCAGATTACGGTTCTCCGGAAAGCGTATTTCATTACACTTTTACAACAATATGGCCCTTCCGATGAAGACCGCGACCTGTTATTAGCTGCGGCGGGTTTGCTGGCTGGTTATGAGAGTATTGACTCCACAGAAACCGACAAGAGCAGTAAAATCACGCCTCGCTTGACAAAGTATAAAGAGGAGACTCAATATGCAAAATCGATTGGGACATTGAGTAAGAATGAGCGGAACAAGCTTGATAAGTTTAGCAACGCGCTTTATACAAAACGACAAACTGGGACAATTAATCTTTGGAATGATGTCCTGCATTATTTAGGTGTGGAAGGTTTTGAAAGCATCCCTAAAAACATCACACTTCCTACCCCAAGCTACCTAAATAGAACTCTGGCATCGCAGCCGGATCCTGCTTCCAACCAAGAACCAGAACAGGCAGAAAGTACCGGCACGGTGTCAGAACAAGAACCAGAGCAGACAGAAAGCACCGACACGGTGTCAGAGACAGAACAAGAAACAGAACAGGCGGAAACTGTCAGCGCTAAAGCAGCCGCAGATCAAAATACGGCCACCCCTGCTCCCGATCCGGACTCTCACTCCCAGTCAGGTACACAGCCGCAGCCCGATCCGGCACCGCAACCGCAGCCTGCTTCCATCCCTAACACAGTTACAGAAAATGCGGTTCAGCAGAATGCATTTTTAGTGCGAGCCTTGGGTGTGGTCAGTATTATTGCTGTAGCCTGCCTTGCTTTTGTGCTTATTTGGCAGAGCCTATCCCAACGGGCAGCATACAGCTCCCTGTCGGACACCATGACCCTGCCGGAGATTGAGTCCATCAGCTTTGCAGAGCTTGACGAGCCTCCCACACTGGCTCCGGGAGAAAGCGTGGTTCTGGAGCTGGAAATTGAGCCCAAGGTCTATCTCCCGGAAGATCTGGACTATAACAGCGATAAGGTCTGGGCCGCTTACACGAACAAGAATGAAGTTATAGCCAATCCCGAGCTGGCTTCTACCGTTGACGAAGTGGTCGCCATTACTGCTCAAAAAGGCCCCGTTGAGGATACGATCAATGTCTTGGTGCGGGGAACGGACGCAGCAGGATCAGGCGGCATAGGAAACGGAGCAAATGGGCCGGACAGTTCCATGGAAGGGGGCGAATGAGATGGCCAAAAAACAATCTGCTTTTATATTGACGGTCATGCTCGCCTTTGCCCTGCTCATGCCCATGCCAGCCTATGCTTGGGGTGACAACATCGGCGACAGAGACACCTACTCGCTCCAAGAGGTCAATGAAGGCGCTCTCGGCGACACCATTACCTTCAACTCAATTTCCTTCCAAGATTCCGATTACACTTGGTACAAAGAGGCCACAGGCGATGACCTGCCCTCCGGCATCATCACCGAGGAAGTCAACTTCGTGGGCGCTCGCATTGTAGGAGAAAATCAGGGGGCGCAGAATGTCTGGAACGGCAATGAGATTGAGGCGGTAGATGGCGGGTTTTATTACATCCGGCTTTATGCCCACAACAATAATCCGGGCGGTTATGACGCTGTTGCTGATGACACGAAGGTTGCTTTCAATATCCCGCAGGAATCCGCTGCCAGCATCCGGGTCAACGGTTATCTTACTTCTTCCAATGCCTATCCTTCTGAGTATGTAGACTATGTGGATTTCGTAGCGGAGCAGCCGTTCCATCTGGAGTACGTCTATGGCTCCGCCCTGTTAGAGAATAACGGAATCGGAGCAGACGGCGGCATCCAGCTGAGTGACGATATTGCAGCATCAGAATCCGGCGGTGTGCTTATCGGTTATGACGAGCTCGACGGCAGGGTACCGGGCTGCTATCAGTATGCCAACTACATCACGATCATGGTCAAAGTTGTCTATGACGGCCAGTTTACCGTAGATCAGCAGGTTCGCCTCAAAGACAGCGAGGATGGAGCTTGGCAGGACTCAGTCGAAGCCAAGATTGGCGACGAGGTCGAGTTCAAGATCACCTACACCAACACCAGTGCGCCAGATATCGAACAGCACCCAGTGCTGCGCGATGTGCTGCCTGCCAACCTAGAGTATGTGCCGGGAACCACCATGATCTATAATGCCACGTATCCCAACGGCGCAACGCTTGATGACGGCCAGCTCACCTCAGAAGGCGGCGTCAAGCTCGGTTATTACAGCGGCCAGTCAAACGTGATCGTGGTGTTTACCGCCAAGGTGGTGGACGAGGATCTCGCTTGGGGCTCCAACACGCTGGTAAACTGGGGCCGCGCTTCTGTAGGGGAAACACTGCAGCAAGACGCCGCCAGCGTGATTGTCCAAAACAATACTCCCTTCCACATCCTAATCGTGATCTTTTTGGGCATCGCAATCCTGAGCGGCAGCGCGTTTATCATCCTGCGGATCAAGATCCATAAGAAAAAGCGTTATCTCTAATATCCCTCTATAAACACTTTTGGCACCTCTTCGGAGGTGCCTTTTTTTGTTGCCCGGAAATAATTTTATAGAAAATTGTCAGGATCAGGTGTCAAGCAGGCGGAATGTGTCTTTTTGGCGGTAGAGGGGCAAACAAACTACACTCTACCCCCTCAGAAAGGAGCACATTCCCATGAGCAGAAATTACATCAACCCCGGGGAACCCTACACCGCCGAAGTGGTGGAGATGGTTCCCACCGCCCCGAGGTACAGCCTCCGGGCGCAGCGGCAGGCCGTCCAGCTGATGGAGGACGCCTACCTCGCCTGTGGCCGTGACCGCTGTTCCGCCGTCCTGCACCGCTGTGCGCTGGAGAATCTCGGCTCACTGTCGGTCACAGCAGAGAAGCTGGCCCAGCTTACCCCAGAGGCATCGGAAGAATACTGGCGGATCGTCAGGTCTTATGCCGATCAGGCCATCCGGCACCTAGAAAGCTGGTGATCCCGATGATAATCGTAATTCTCATCCTCTCGGTCATTCTGGCGGTGGTGCTTCTGGCTGCGGCAGTCGTGTCCTTTATGGAGTACCGCAGCCGGAGCCGCCCGAGGGACGCCTGCAGCCTGCTGGACAAGCAGCTGCGGCTGGAGGAGCAGGCACTGGACGCCCAGCGCGAGATGCTTCGCACCTACTATGGTCAGCAAAAATCCCGCAAATAGCCGATTTTACGCCACAAAACGGACTTTTTTACAAGATTTTTTCGGCGTGTTCGTTTGACAAAACGGCCATCGCCTCTATCTGTAAACGGCCACAAGAAGTGTCCTATCGGTCAATTTAAGGGCATTTTTGGCCTCAGAAAACCCCTTGACGGTTTGTCAATGTGTGGTGTAATCGGAGTATAAAGCAACTAATTTTTACAAGAAAGGACGCCATGGAATATGGATAAATTACAAAATAACAAATATAAGACTATCCTCGCCGACCCGCCTTGGGATATCAACCAGAAGGGCAAGCGCGGAGCCGCACGTCACTATCCGCTCATGACCTTAGACCAGATTAAGGCTATGCCGGTTAAAGACCTCAGCGAGGAGAACGCCCACCTGTACCTGTGGATTCCTAATGGGCTCTTGCAGGAGGGCTTGGACGTGATCAAGGCGTGGGGGTTTACCTACCGCAGTATGCTGACCTGGACCAAGTCAAGGCTCGGGCTTGGAAATTTCATCCGCAATTCATCTGAGACAATTTTGTTCGCCACCCGTGGACGCGCACCTGTCAAGTTCCACGGACAGGGCAGCTGGTTGTTCGCTCCCGTGCAGGAGCACTCCCACAAACCGGAGGAGCAGTTCGCCATCATTGAGCGGCTCTCGGATGGGCCGTATCTGGAGCTGTTTGCCCGACGCCGTCAGCCCGGCTGGGACGTATGGGGCAACGAGATCGACAGCGACCTCGTCATCCCCGGCTACCCGGTGCCGCGCTACAGCGACAAGGTAAGGCCAAAGGAGGGAGCGTGATGCGGTATGGAGCCAAGACGCAGTTTGCTTATCAGACTGCTGGAGGCCGCCGTTATTATCGCCCTCAGCGGTTTCCTCATCAAGCTGGGCATCGGCTTCCTCGCCGACGTCTGGGTCGGACTGGTGATCGTCGCAGCAGCTATCTGCCTCGGGGTCGCCGGATACCGCCTCTATAAGTTCTGGCGGGACACCCGTCCATAAGCAGCTACAATCAACCATTAAGTATAAGCAGTTTAACAACCACAAAGAAAGGATTCGTATGAGCAGACCATATGACACGCTTGCCTGGCAAGCCGTCGATTGGCAGCGCCCATTTACAGTCGAGGAGGTGTGGGAGATGCTCTCCCACACCTCCACCCTCAAACGCCGTTCCCCCATCATCTGGGAGGCACGGGGCAGGAATGGCCAGATCCGCTACCAGATCGGCGCATACAGCCAGTCTATAGGAAGCATTACGGATGCCATCCGTGCTCACGGAGACATCCGCACCCACGCTATACCGGCCTCCAGCCGTAAGAAGGTGGACGTCGTGCAGACCATAAAAGTGTCGCACCCGGTATTGTCCCTTAACACCTCTGTCACCATGTCGGCCATCCGGGCGGCGCTGGCGGCTATGTCAGCAACGCATGGCGAGGAAGAAACCGTCGTCCAAGTGATCTTGGGCCGAGCGTTTCCGCCCGCCAGCGTGCCGCAGGAGTTCCCTAACCCCGAGGCCAAGTGGTACAATGCCGTCCTTGGCAACATCCGCCCCGCAACGCCGGAGCACCGTAAGTCCGCCAAGGAGAAGGCAGAACAGCATCAGTTTAACGTCGTCATCCGTCTCGGGGCGTCCGGCAAGGATGCGGAGTACCATGTAAACTCCATCCTGTCGGCGCTCCAGACCTTAGAAGCCGCTGGAGTCAAAATCCGGGCTGAAGCAGAACCCGCCGATAGGCTCAACAATGTACACCTACCAAAGCATATCTTGCTGCGCCTATCCGTTAAGGAGCTTGGCAGTTTTCTGCTTCTTCCCGCAGGAGAGGAACCTCTCCCCGGAACCCCGGAACTGCACCCGCGAGAGCTGCCGCCGCCCAAGTGGTATTACCACCCGGTTGGACGGGCAGGCAGCCGCAGCTTCGGCGTGAGCCTTGATCCCATAAGTCCGCAGGAGCTGGTGATCTCCCCGGGGGACAGCCGTTTGCACACCTGCCTCCTGGGCCCCAGTGGCAGCGGCAAGAGTACCGCGATGGAAAAACTCATCCTTGCAGACATCAGGGCCGGGCGCAGTGTCCTAGTTATAGACCCAAAGGCCGATCTTGTCAACAGCATCCTCGCCCGTGTCCCGGAGGAACGGGTGGACGATGTGGTGGTGATCGACCCATCGGACTCCTGTCCGGTAGGCTTCAACCCGCTAGCCTTTCCCGGCTACGAGAACCCGCCCCTGATCGCCGATGCTGTCCTCAGTGTCCTCAAGGAGCTCTGGGCAGACAACTGGGGCGTCAGGATCCAAGACGTACTCTCCGCCGCACTGTTGACTTTGGTAGAGGTGGACGGAGCGTCACTACTGTGGCTCCCGGCCTTCCTCACCGATGAGCAGTTCCGGCAGCGGATCACAAAGAACATCAGGGACAAGGTGGCCTTGAAGCCCTTCTGGGATAACTTCGACGCTCTTAATGATTTTTCCCGCCAGCAGCAGATTGAGCCGGTGCTGAACAAACTCCGCCAGTTCACCCTGCGTCCGGGACTCCGCAATGTACTGGGACAGGCCAAACCGAAGTTCTCCCTTACCGACCTGTTCTACCAGCGGAAGATCGTCTTAGTGCCGCTCAACAAAGGCATCATCGGCGGCGAGTGCGCCCGTCTCCTTGGCTCCCTGATCGTCGGCCTGACTTGGACGCTGGCGCTCTCCCGCGCCAAGCTGCCCCCGGAGAAACGGCACATGGTAGCGGTCTATATCGACGAGTTACAGGACTATCTGTCCCTGCCCACCGACCTCTCCGACGCTTTGGCACAGGCCAGAGGGCTGGGGCTGTCCCTCACGCTGGCCCACCAATACCGCGACCAGCTGCCAGCCAACATCCGGGCCGGGATCGATGCCAACGCTCTCAACAAGATTGTGTTTGGCCTTAACGCCACCGATGCCAAGGCCATGGCAGCCATGGCTCCCGAGCTCACCGCTGAGGACTTTATGCGACTGCCCCGCTACCAAGTCTATGCCTCTCTCCAAGCTGGCGGACGAGCTACCGGCTGGATCCGGGGCAAGACCCTGCCGCCGGAGAAGGCCATCCGAATGCCAGCGGAACTGAAGGCAGTAAGTCAGAAGCGGTTTGGGAAGCCCGCCGCCGAGGTGGAGCAGGAGTATCTGAGCGTTGTCAGCAACGTATCTGCGGCACCGCCAGAGGCACCGGACGCCCCCATCGGAAGGAGGAAGCGATGCTAGGTAATCCGTCAGAACGCAACCTCAAACAGACCATAAACTGCGGAGAAAATCCAATGCACACCCCAGTAGATAACCATGACCGGACAGAAGACCCGGTGACCAATCGGGTGACTCGCCGCCAAACGAACACCTCCGAGCAAAGGCCGGGAGCAGCGCCCTTTATCACGCTTATGGGAAGCGACTCTATGGATACTTCCATAGAACATAACCAGAATGCGCCCGGCGCGGAAGCCTCACGGCGCAGATATTCCCGCAGACAACTAGAGGATCTTCTGCCCTCGCTGAAGGAGCGCGACCTCCAGATCCTTGCCGCCATCCGCCAGTGCCGGTTCTTCACCAGCCAGCAGGTCTGTCGGCTAATCTTCTTAGGTGAGAAACCCTCTACCGCCAACACCCGTGCCATAAACCGTAACCTGAAGAAGCTTAGAGAGCTCGGTCTCATCGCCGTAGTGGAGCACAGCCGGGGCGGCGTCAAGGGTGGTTCCAGCACCATCGTGTGGTATCTCACCGAGGCGGGAGAACGGCTACTAAGGCTTGCCGACCATGACAAATCCGAGCGCCGATCTAGGGTGGTTGACCCCTCCAAGCGGTTCATCCGGCACACCCTTGCGGTGGCGGAGTGCTCCATGCAGATCCGGGAGATCTGTGCGCGGCACGACGGCCTCACGCTGGAGGCGCTGGAACTGGAGCCCGCCTGCTGGCGGCCATACACCCACATTGGTAAAGTGGTGTCTTTGAAGCCAGACCTCTATGCCCAGACCCTCTGCGGTGAATATGAGGATCGGTGGTTTATAGAGGTGGATCTCGCCACCGAGTCCATCTCCGCCATCATCGACCAGTGCCGCCGCTACCATGAGTATTACCGCTCGGGGTTAGAACAGGAGGAGTTTGGGGTATTCCCCCTCACGGTGTGGATCGTCCCCAGCAACGCCCGCCGGGATGCCCTAAAAGAGGCGATCCGCAAGACCTTCGATAAGCTCGCCCCGCTCTTTGCGGTGATCACGCCGGAGGAACTGGAGCCGCTGCTTACACAGGAGCTTAACCGGGATGCGCTATGCTGACACAATCGTAATACGAACCCAATAGCAAACAATCTGCGGCTGGCGGGTGGTGGTCATCACTGCCGCCAGCCGGGCTCACCAACCAATATGCCCCGTAAGGGGCACCACGACAATACCAACTCTAACCAAGAAAGGAGGAAAATCTACCCCTGCGGCAGATGCCGCACCGTCCGGTCAGGCCCGGAAGCACATTAGGAACAATCACAAACCATGAGGCCGCGATGTACGGAGTTTTCTGCGTACATCGCAGAGCCTGTACAAAGGGCCTCCCATCACACAGGAGGTGACGAGAAAATGGTAAAACACAGTTTGACCCGCAAACGGCTGCGCCGCTGCTTGGAAACGCGAAGGGGGTGCCGCTCATGAAACACCCAGTAACCCCATTCGCTAGACAGGGCAATCCCGCGATTGACCGTAACGATCCCACGGCGGCGGTGACTGCCATTGAGCTCCGGTTTCCCGACAGCTTTAGCGATAGAGCATGGCGGGTGATCCGGTACATGGAGGGCGCTATGTTCCTCTATGCCTACAAGGGCAAGTTCGTCGCAACTGACGAATCGCTGGAGCTCACCGAGTACGGCGACGGCTCCCCAGAGAAGCCTTTTGGCGCACCGCGCTGGACAGGTAGCTCTCTGGACGAGCTGGAGCACTGGCTGGAACAGATCGCAGACGAATACGATGCGGCGGCTACTATCATCCCCGGCTGGGAAAAAGAACAGCCCGCCGAGCGTATCCCTGCCGATCCCCAACCCACTGACAAGGAGGAGTTTGTTATGACCGAGAAAATCCGGGAGCAGATTTTGGCGATCCGCAACAGCGGGGAGACCAATATGCTGGACACCCGCACGGTACAGTACATCGCTAATCGCAAAGGCTACTACGAGCTGGTCATCTATCTGGAGGAACACCGGAAGGAATACTGGAACTTCATTATGACCGGCTCCGAGCACTGAGGTAGCAGCAATGACAGACCACACAATTGCAGTACGCTCCACAGACGGCATCTGGCTGCATGGCCGGGTAGACGATTACCCCTTTTGGGCGAAAGTATGCGACGAAGCCTCTGGCTTCGGTATCGACTGTGGTAGGGTGATCAAGTTGCACATCATCAGCAAGCGGACTTCCCGAGAAATCGCCGCTTATGAGCGTGGTTGGGATAAACGCCCACAAGGCGCTCATAAAGGGCTGACTGAGGCAGTAATTCGCTTCTGTGAGTCCTTGCCGGTGCAGGAGGTCTGGAAGAACACGTTTCTATCCGAACGCCGCTTCCTCATAACCGAGGATGACGTGCTTGAGTACGAATAATAGCACATGACAAGAAATGGAGGTTAAAGAACATGACTATCAGTTTTAACGTGACGGGGAAAGAGCGCAAGGCACTGGTGCAGGCACTCTCTGAGATCACCTTCTCTGAGGCCGTCTATGCCGGAGCTCCGAGCTTTGACTACCAAGTGGGTGACTACACCATCGATAAAAACGGTGTTCTGTCTTACCCCGATACGCTGTCCAAGGAAGCAGTTGCCTTAGTGGTTGAGAAACTGAGCGAGCGCGGCTTTGCCCCGGCGGACGAGGTTGAGGCGGAGACTCCCGAGAAGGATGCCCCCGCCCAAACCCCGGCAGAAATGCCCGACGTGGCAGCGGAGGCCGCACCCGCCGACCAACCCGAGGCGGAGGCCATGGAGGCCGCAGACGGCGCGGAGACGCCCGACACGGCGAAAGAACCCAAGGAAGCTCCCGCTGACCCCGACGAAGCAGCTGCCCCGGAAGAATCCGAGGACGCCAGCGACTCCAATACTGGTCACAAGTTCGCTGTCAGCATTCCGCGCAGCACCCTCACGGATGATGCGCTGGAGCGCCTGAAGCTGATCATCGCCAACAAAGAAGTGCTGTTTAGGCGCGCTGTGCTGGCCGACGCTCTGCCGGTTGAGGTTACGGAGGAAGAGATCGCTTTCCCGTGGTTTACCCTCACCGGGGTGGACGGCGAGGCCGCAGCTTACACGCAGTTTATCACGGCTCTCTGCCAGATGGCCCGTGAGCAGACCCGCGTTCTGGACAAGCCCTATGATGGCGACAATGACCGCTTTGCGATGCGTATCTTTATGGTGCGCCTCGGCATGAAGGGCGCTCAGTATGCGCCGGCCAGAAAGCTGATGCTGAACCATCTCACCGGCAACAGCGGCTGGCGCTACGGCGCACCGCCGAAGAAGGAGGCTGTACCTACTGCATCGGAACCTGCTCCTGCTTCCTCTCCCGAGGAGCCGGACGGTGCCGCTGGTGCAGAGGACACCGTTGCCGGAAACTCTGAGGAGGCCAGCAATGAAGTGGTTTGAGGTTACGCTGATTAAGCGGACATCCACTACTGTGGAGCTTGCGGCGAACTCTGCCGAAGAAGCGCAGTATGAGGCCATCTACCGCCTGATGCGGGGGAAGATCGAGCTGGACGGCGGAAGGGACTTTGACGATATTGAGACCACCGCCGTGGAAATCGAAGCTCCCAGCAGTATCCCTATCTATTGGGAGGATCTCACTCCGCAAAAGCAAGCTGAGATCTTTGCCGCGTTCGGCGGTAACTGCAACTACGACGCATTTCCCATTGCGGAGATCCCGCTCGCGGAAGAAACGGAGGAAAATGCATGAGAAGCAATTTCCCCAGCCGTGAGATCGTAGAGCAGCTGCGCCGGACATATCCCGCAGGTACGCGAGTAGAGCTCATCTCCATGCACGATCCCTACACCACGCTAAAACCCGGTGACCGGGGGACAGTTGTGATGGTGGACAGTATTGGTACAGTGTTTGCCGATTGGGACTGCGGTTCCGGCCTTGGCGTTGCCTATGGCGAAGACCGCATCCGTAAAATCTGAGTGGGCGCACATTACAGGATCCCCGGCTCGTTTCGGGCCGGGGATTTTCTAAAGGAGACACAAAAATGCAGAGTAAATACCTAAGTGAGAAAAAACTCATAGCTGCGGTCTATTGCCGGGTGGCAACAGACGCACAGGCCAACAAGAATACTAACGATATTGCCAAGGATTGGAGGAAAACCATGACTGCAAAACAATTAGAACAGATCGCCGCCTTGCGGCGAGAAAACTACCCCTACAGCTTTATTGGCCGGGAACTGGGGCTTTCCCCCAATACCGTGAAGTCTATCTGTAGGCGCAAAGGGCTGGAGGCCGCTGGCTCCCGGAAGACGAAGGACGAGAAGCAGAACGCACCCCTCTGCCGGTATTGCCATAAACCGCTGCGGGGGACAGTGCGGCGGGGAGCACTGTTTTGCTCGGATTACTGCCGGACAAAATGGCGCCGAGAGCACCGGGAGATTATCGAGATCAAGCCTTGACTCTTCCGGGAAACAGAGTGATGAATACTATCAGGAGGTAAGAACCATGCGTATTGAAGAAATACCGGCCAAGCCGAAGGAACAGAAGATTATCCGTGTAGCAGCCTATGCCCGCGTCTCATCGGATAAGGACGCCGCCTTCCACTCGCTGGAGGCGCAGACAGAATACTACCGCGATTATGTTGCGGCCCACCCGGAGTGGGAGCTGGTTTCTATCTACTCGGATAACGGGATCTCCGGCACAACAATCAACCGCCCGGAGTTCCAGCGGATGCTGCAAGACTGCCGGGAGGGCAAAATCGACCTTGTCATCACCAAATCGGTGACCCGCTTTGCCCGGAATACTGTGATCCTGCTGGAAACGATCCGCGAGCTCAAGAAGCTGGGCATAGACTGTTACTTTGAGAAAGAGGATATGCACAGCATCAGCCCAGATGGAGAGCTGCTCTTGACCCTGCTTGCCATGTATGCCGAAGAGGAAGCCCGCTCCGCCAGTGAGAACCAGAAGTGGCGCATCCGAAAAAGGTTCGAAAACGGAGAACCGTGGGTGGGAAAAATGCTCGGCTACAGGCTGGATAACGGGAAACTGGTTGTCATACCAGAAGAGGCGGAGATTGTACGTCAAATCTTTATGGATTACTTGTCTGGAATGGGCCTTTACCGTATTGCTAAAAAGCTGATATTGCAAAAGGTTCAGCCGGATAACGGTAATGCCTGGAGTGGCACATCCATCCGCCGTATCCTTACCAACGAAAAGTATACCGGCAACCTACTGCTCCAAAAGACCTTTGTCCCGGATTTTCGCACAAAAGTCAGCAAGATTAACCATGGTGAGGTTCGCAAATACTATGTCGAGAACAGCCACGAAGCCATTATCGATCAGGAGACCTTTGATGCAGTTCAGGCTGAACTGCTGGCAAGAGCCACCTCACGGAAAAGAAACGGCGCAGAAGTTATTCCGCCATACCATCTGTTTCACGGGCTGATCCTCTGCGGCTACTGTGGGCGGTTATACGGGTACCATCGCACCAATGTCAAAAAGTACGATAAAGCTGTCTGGACGTGCCCAAGTTTTTATATCATGGGCAAAGACGTCTGTCCCTCACAGAAAATCCCCGAAGATATCCTGATTACAAAAACCAAAGAGGTATTGGCTGTGGACGAGTTGAACCGGGACGTTCTATTGGATCAAGTTCAGCAAATTATCGTTCCCGCCAATCATCACCTACAGTACATTCTGAAAGACGGAAGAACCGTTGATGTGGAGTGGAGGCACCGATCTCGCAGCGAAAGCTGGACGAGAGAGATGCGCGAAGTCGCCCGGCAAAGGGCTTTGGAACGACACCGAAAGGAGGACAAATGAGCACAGAACGCAGAGTAACAATTATTGAGCCGATACGACAGAAAACAGGCTCAGCCACAACGGGAGCCGCTGAAAAGCTGCGGGTTGCCGCCTATGCCCGTGTCTCCACGGAGCAGGACGAGCAGCAATCCAGCTATGAAGCACAGGTGGACTTCTATACTCACTACATTCAGAGCAACCCTAATTGGGAGTTTGTGTCTGTGTTTGCTGATGAAGGTATCACCGGCACGAATACCAAAAAACGTGATGGCTTTAACCTGATGATCCAGAATGCCATGAACGGAGAAATAGATTTGATCCTTACTAAGTCTATTTCCCGCTTTGCCCGGAATACGGTGGACACACTGCAAACGGTTCGCAACTTGAAGGCCGCTGGCGTAGAGGTGATCTTTGAGAAAGAGAACCTGCATACCTTTGATCCTAAGTGTGAGATGATGCTCACCATCATGAGCTCGCTCGCCCAAGAGGAAAGCCGCTCCATCAGCGAAAATGTCCGCTGGGGCAAGCAGAAGAGTATGCGGGACGGGAAGGTCACGCTGGCTTACTCCCACTTCCTTGGCTACAAAAAGGGCAAGGACGGCAGGCCGGAGATCGTGGAGGAAGAGGCTGTGATCATCCGACAGATCTACGACCTTTTCCTGTCCGGCAAGACTATCAACGAGATCGCCGCGACCCTGACAAAAATGAGAGTTCCAACGCCTACTGGTAGGGCCAAATGGAGCGTCAGTACCGTCAAGAGTATTCTCAGCAACGAGAAATACAAGGGTGAGGCTTTACTCCAAAAGACCTATACCGTAGATTATCTCACCAAGGAGGTGAGAAAGAACAACGGAGAGGTGATGTCTGTCCGTGTGCATAATTCCCATGACCCGATCATAGAGCCGGAGGTGTTTGACCGGGTGCAGGAGATGCTGGCGGAATACACCAAACGCCGTGCCAAGGTGCGTACCAAGCACCCTTTTGCCGGAAAGCTTATCTGCGGGGATTGCGGTGAGTTCTACGGCCACAAGGTCTGGCGGTTACGCAGTACCGGCGAGCACTACGACGTTTGGTACTGTAACCACAAATACGACGGCGACAAGGTTTGCGATTCCCCAAGGCTCCGGGAAACTGAGGTCAAGGAGGCGTTTGGGAAAATGCTGCAAAAGTGCGGCGATCCGAACCCCGTCTATACTGACAAACGGTGGGGCGAGCTTGTGGAGTCCGTCACGGTTTACAAGGGCAACCACCTGACCTTTACCTTAACGAGTGGCGAGATCGCAGAGATCATCCTCTAAGGCCACTAGTACATTATAGCTAACGCCGTAGGGCAACCTGCGGCGCTTTTCTGTCCTGAACATTATCCGTGTCAGTGTGCATTTTGGTTTCCGCGCCATTTGCAGCAGATTTGCTAGACGCATGCATAATTTTTCCGCTCTGCTTTATAAGTCTATGGACGTAAATCCCCAAGACGCGTCATCTTGTTACAAATTGAATTTTCCCTGTTGTATGGTATAATTTATATAAGTCACCCGTTGCGGCTAGAACGGAGGTACAGCATGAAAATACAGTCCATAGATATTCAGAACTTTAGAAAACTATTACAATGCCATATCGATTTCAGCGAAAAGACTACTTTATTTGTAGGTGCAAATAACAGCGGTAAAACATCCGCTATGGACGCGCTGGGGAAATTCCTTGCCGGCCGCGATTTTGCCTTTAATGACATTACTATTTCTAAACGTGTAGATATCAACAAGATTGGTGAGGAATGGGTTCAAGAAAACTGTACTGAACCTACAGACTTGCTGGAATGGGGGTCACTTGTCCCCCAGATGGATATTTGGCTAAATGTTTCTAACAGTGAGATACATTATGTAGCCGGGATAATTCCAACACTCAAATGGCGCAGTGGGAAATTGGGTGTACGTCTGGCATTCTTTCCAAAGAACATCGCCAAGTTGTTTACAGATTACAGGGAAGTCTATTTTGCGGCACGCAAAACGGAAAAAACAAAAGGAAAGACGGATATTAACCTGTACCCCAAGGATTTATGTGAGTTTATTGACCGCAATCTGAATACATATTTCTCAATAAAAGCGTTCGTTCTTGACCCTGCCAAATCCAATGCAGATGCCTTACAAGCTACACCTTTCGAAATGGAGTGTTTTACAGACAACCCACTGAGAGGAATTGTTAAGATAGATATGATCGACGCTCAGCGAGGCTTTGCGGATCCGGATAGCCCAGACAGCAATGATCGAGCTAAAAGGCAATTATCAGATCAAATGCGTAGCTATTACGAAAAACATCTCGATCCAGAAAAGTCTCCATCGCCCGAAGACTTAGAAATATTAAAAGCTACTGAAGATGCTAAAAAGGTTTTTGATGAAAATCTCGCAATTAAATTCGCACCCGCAATTCGAGAGCTAGAAGGTCTTGGATATCCCGGAGTAGCGAATCCTAAGCTTACAATTGTAACGAAAATGACCACAGGTGAAGCGCTCAAACATGACTCTACTGTCCAGTATGCGCTGAGCAAGAACGACGATACGCTAAAGCTGCCGGAAAAATATAATGGATTAGGGTATCAAAATTTAATCTCTATGGTCTTTGATCTTATGCGCTTTAGGGATGACTGGATGCGTGAAGGCAAAGCTAAACTAACGCAAGAGAGCGATAATTTTGCTATAGAGCCTCTGCATTTAGTTTTAATTGAAGAACCGGAGGCACATCTTCATGTGCAAGTACAACAAGTATTTATTCGCAAAGCGTATGATGTATTAACAAATCATAAATCCATCAAGGAGAACGGGCATTTTGATACTCAATTAGTGATTAGCACCCACTCCAGTCATATTGCCCGAGAAACTAATTTTGCTGATCTACGCTACTTTAAGCGGCTATCAGAGGGAGCGGAAGGAGATATTGCGACTTCAAAAGTAATCAATCTTTCTGAAGTGTTTGGCAAAGGCGATGAAACCGATAAATTCGTCACTCGCTATTTGCAGACAACCCACTGCGATTTATTCTTTGCTGATGCTGCCATTCTTGTGGAGGGATCGGCGGAAAGTATGTTGTTGCCGCATTTTATTCGAAATAAGTATCCGGAACTGTACCAAAAATACATATCGATATTAAGCATAAATGGACGGCACTCACACCGCCTTAGTCCGCTAATTGAAAAGCTATGCTTGCCTACGCTTGTTATTGCAGACCTTGATACTGCAGAAAAAGAGGGGCATCATAAAGCTGTTTGTCCAGAACGCAAAAAAGGTCTTATTAGCAGTAACTATACTATTACGGGCTGGATCATTGGGGAAAAAGATCTAGACAAGCTGCTGGATATTCCAGCTGATCAGAAGGAAATTGTAAAACAAGGTGTATGCAAGTATTCTATCCGTATTGCATATCAGACGCCAGTGAAGATTGATTATAATGGTGCCGAGGTAGAGGCTCTCGCAAGTACATTTGAAGATTGTCTCGTCTATACTAATTTGCAGCTCTTTGAAAATATATCTGTCGATGATACAGGTAGTCTGATAAAAAACGTGAGCGATAAAATTAAGTCGGCAAGTTCTTTTGAAGAATTTCATCAAGGAGTATATGATGTGCTCCGAAATGGGAGATCCGATCAGAAAGCTGAGTTTGCATTAGATTTGATTTATGCTGTTGATCCCAGTGAGCTTTCAGTTCCAGTTTATATCGACGAAGGATTAGCGTGGCTGCAAGATTGTTTAACGCCCGAGGAGTAACGCAATGTTAGATTCTACATTAATGAAAAATGAATCCATAGACGACCATGTCGATGATCATGTTGATCAGGAGATCCAAGCTTGCTTTTCTAAAGAAAATCCGAAATGCTTCTTTGTATTTGCTGGTGCTGGCTCTGGCAAAACTAGAAGTTTAATCAGCATTCTTACTTTTCTTGATAAAGAACGCGGTGAAAGCCTCATGATGAATGGCAAACAAATTGCGGTTATCACCTACACCAATGCGGCATGCGATGAAATATCCAGACGACTGCATTACAAACCCATATTTTCTGTATCCACAATACATAGTTTCCTGTGGGAACTGGTTAAAACCTACCAAACAGATATCAAAGAGTGGGTTAGGCAGTCTATTGAAGAAGAAATTAGTAAGCTTGAGAAAAAACAGGCTAAGGGGCGTGGCGGTAAGACAGGTGAAAAAAGAGCTGAAGATATTAAGCGAAAGAAAGAACGCCTAGAGAAAATCGAAAAGGTAAAGAAATTTTCTTACAATCCTAACGGCGATAATGTTGGTTATGACTCGCTTAGCCATAACGAAGTTATCAAAATGAGTACGGATTTTATTATGAGAGAGCCAACAATGCAGAATATTTTAGTAACAAAATATCCGATACTGCTCATTGATGAAAGTCAGGATACAAAGAAAGAGCTAATTGATGCCCTACTTGATGTCTGCAAGAAACATACGGGAAAGTTTATAGTTGGTATGTTTGGCGATACCATGCAAAGAATTTATACTGACGGGAAAGAAAACCTTGCGAATTGCATCCCTGATGATTGGGTTAAACCGACGAAAGTCATGAACCACCGAAGCGCTACGCGCATAGTAGATCTAGCAAATGCAATCAGAAGTACGGTTGATGGACAGAAGCAGAAAGCAAGATCAGACGCAGACATTGGAATGGTAAGACTGTTTATTGCTTCGTCTACTGCTGAACAAGATTCCATTGAGGAGAAGGTTGCTCAAACCATGGCCACAGATACTGGGGATGACGGCTGGAAGGATAAAACGGCATATAAGAGCTTGATTCTTGAGCACCACATGGCCGCAAGCAGATTTGGCTTTTCCAATTTGTATATGCCGCTAAACGATTCGAAAAAATTTGATACAGCATTGCGTAATGGATCTATTACAGAACTATCGATTTTGGCTAAAATAGTGTTGCCGTTGGTAAAAGCGTATCAGGAAAAGAATGACTTTGAGGTTGCGAAGATTGTTAGAAAACACTCCCCATTATTAAATAAAAAGACGCTTGTGGCCAAAGCAGATGACCAAGCTGAGATCCTGCAAAAGGCAGAAAATGCAGTCGAATCCTTAATGGAACTTTGGTCTGGCAATAAGATCCCATCATGTTTAGACGTCCTAAGATCGATTCGCGATACGGGTTTATTTGAAGTTAGTAGCCGGACAGAGGACATATTAGCAGAGCAATATGAAGGCGAAAGTCAAAAGGTAATTGCGCTAAGAAAAGCACTGTCAGCTTCGTTTAGCGAATTGGAAAGATATTCTTTATATGTTACTGATGGTACGACTTTTGCTACTCACCAGGGTGTTAAGGGGCTCGAATTCCCAAGAGTTATGGTCATTATGGATGATGCACAAGCTCGCGGTTTTCTGTTTAGTTATGAAAAACTATTTGGTGCTAAAGCAAAAACGGATACCGATTCCCAAAACGAGCGAGAGGGTAAAGATACAAGTATTACGAGAACAGCCCGTCTCTTTTACGTTGCCTGTACAAGGGCTCAGAATAGTTTAGCGGTTGTGGCCTATACAGAAAATGCCGATTCAGTCAAAAGCACAGCGTTGTCAAATAACTGGTTTTCTGAAGAAGAGATTATTGTCCTCTAGGATCATGAGAGAGAGGGATAGTATAAATTGATATAATTGTGATTATCCGAGTCAGTTCTAATTTATCCGTGTCGCTCTCAATGAAATTGGTCTAAACATATCAAAGTATGATATAATATAAAAGCGAGGCCAGCGATATCCATTGTTGACGTCCAAACACAGATTAAAGAACAAGCTTTAATACAAAAACAGCCTTCCAATTTGGAAGGCTGTTTTTGTATTTATGACTGAAAAGCTTGATCTTATGGGATTTCCGGGCTCTTTCTGTTTTTCGGGGGCTTGGATACATGGCTCGCCAGCGAGCCATTTGCCTTGGCGGTGTCTGTATGGACGCTGGACAGCTCGATTTTGAACACCTCTTCCAGCTCTATAATATCTGAAAACAAAGAAACGTTAAAATGTATCTACCGCCGGCCAATACCCTTTTCCTCGATGAGAACAATTTAGCGCAAGCCACAACACTCATTCATTTTCATTAATCTTAAATAGTGATTCGCTTCCCTTAGCACATGGTCTGCAAGCAACGGTGGAATGATGGATTTTATCCTACATGCCAGCAGTCCTTCGGTTGCTTTCGTCTTAAACGATCGGATTTCTTCTGTGGCATACAAACTGGTTTGTAAAATTTGCTCCTCGGCAGTATATATGCACTCATTCACTAACTTCTCAAATTTTTTTGCTGTTGCCTCGGCAGTTTTTTTGAGGTCTGCTTCTGTCGGATCTAACATCCCGTCAATAAATTCCGCATGTTCTGCCATAATCGTATTCCAAAAGTTCAGCTCGTCACATAAGGTTTCCTTTGGAGGCCGGTCGCTTAAAAGCCCTTTTAATATTCCCAAGTAATGTTCGGCTTCTCTGGTATCATGGTCTAACATTTGTGGATAAAGAGATATGAATATATTGCAGTTTGATGACTGAGATAACAAATACTTCTGAAACGAAATCGTTTCCTGCAGCAGATGGAGCGAGTTGTGATTTAGATTATCAACAGACGCTGATAAACATTGGTTATCATAATGCGGCGAGCTACATGTCAGGGTTTGTTCCCGCTTTGTTATCCCTGTGTCAATACTTGCCCCGGTAAGTCGCGAATTTACGTCTTCCGCCTTTAAGGTATAGGGGGTAACAAACTCATTTGATTGGATGGCGCTTTCAGATACAACTCCCCTTGCGCACGGTAGCGTTTCGTTAAGTAACTGTTCAAATCGTTTTTTCAATGTATTGGCTTTTTCTATGTACTTATGGGCAGCGGGTTGTAAATTTGTCTGCAAGAAAAAGAGATGTTCTTTCATGATCCTCTGAAAAAATAGATTTACTTCTACCGAAATTCTAATATGTTCATGGTCTGGCATAAGACTCCTCCTCCAAATATTTCTATGTGCAGTATATGTTAAGAGAAAGAAGAGTATACCCCCATCTCAGCCGATGAACAATTTCGTACAGCCTGTTCAAAACGGATTTTATCCTTGCCTAAGGTTTCTCTAGTTATATTTGTCTGCATTTTTTATCTTTATTCTTTTTGAAAATCTATTGGTCTTATGGAAAGTAAGCTTTTCTAAAGAGAGGAGGTCAGCTATGAAAAACCGATTGGAAGAGTTGTGAAAAGAACATGACATTATACAGGAAGATTTAGTAGACATACTTGAAGTTTCTCGCTAAACCATTGGCTCTTTAGAAAATGGTAGATATAATCCATCTATCTTAATTAGCATTCAAAATTGTGAAATTCTTATTCTAAATAGTTCATACTACTGTGAGTGCCCATTTTAATTTTATAGACTTTAAGAAAAATAGGGTGCTTGCAAGTATCTCGATTGAGCCATTTAACTTAGAACCTTTGAATAATTGACAAATATATGTATAGGAACTATACTGTTTAGTATATAAATATACTAAACAAAAGGAGATAATCAATGAGAGATTGTACAATAATATCGTGCTTAATGGAGCAAATCATATACAAATATATGCAAACAGAAACAATACAAAGAAATTATGGAACTAATATAATGATTACACAAGTAGAAATTCATACAATTGAAGCAATTGGTAATTGTAATGGCATTAGTATTACTGAACTTGCAGAAAATAGACACAAAACAAAAGGTGCCGTATCGCAATTGATTTATCGTTTGGTAAAAAAAGGGTTGGTGAAAAAAACAGTTTCCAAAACTTCTGACGCCCAAGTATCCTTATATTTAACTCCATTGGGTGAACAAGCCTATGAAGGTCACCGAAAATTGCATCAGCAACTAAATGATGAAATTTTTGTAGCATTACGAGAGATGCCGGACAGTACTTATAATGATTTATTTGTGGTGTTAAAAAAATTTGAACGGTTTCTTGATAAACAAATTGCTGAAAATAAATGATAGACGATTATACTGGAATCCATAATACTGTTTTTTTATCTTTTGGTATAGTATATATACAGTGTAGAATCTATATAAATGATGTAAGGGGAGGAAACCGTGATTGATAAAAAAATTATAGTACATTTTACGGTTATAACGTTTTGTTTTGCCTATTTAGTGTCAGGTGCTTTAATTGTTCTTGGGCAATTTGGATATAGAGTTTATAGTTGGGTTGAGTCGCTACCGCAATTTTGCATGAATATTCCGTTTGCGATCTATATTTTATCGCCAGCCATTGCTTCTTATATAGTGCTCAAGAAAAACAATAAAATAGTCAATTTCCAGGAATGGTTAAAAACCGTTTTCTATGCTAAAAACAATATATATCCTTATTTGTTTGTTATTGCAGGGATTGTATTGTATTATTCAATACACGCAGTAATTGGGGGGCATAAAGAAATGTTAACTCCATTTTACGCGTTTTTTCTTTCCTTACCGGGGAATCTTTTTATCGGAGGATTGGAGGAGGCCGGTTGGGCGTATATTTTACAGCCAGGGCTTGATAGGAAATTTGGCTACGTTTTATCTTGTGTATTTTGCGGAATGATTTGGATTGTATGGCATATTCCACTTTTTTTCATACCGGGGACAAATCACGGAGAAGGATTTATTAATTTTTGGATGTTTTCCGTTCAATGTATGGCTTTAAGATTTTTCTTTGGGGCAATCTGCAGAATATCACAAAAAAGCTATGTGTTTATGTGTGTACTATTTCATACTCTGTTCAATGCAGCTTCATCTATTTTTGTTTCCATGACAACTACTTGGGCAGGAACTATTGTTGCAAATACGGTGATGATACTCGTTTCTATTGCAACAGTTATGCTATACAACAAAAAACAGACGAATAGTAAGCAAGGATAATAGACAGCAAACAATGTGCGAGAGGGTTGAGATGATAAAAATAGAAGTTGTTATACCCCTGTGTATAGCAATCAAACGAGGCTGAAAATCCGAGAGGATACGGAACTTAAAAACTGTCCGCTATTCTGCCCCAAATGCAAGCAGGAAACTTTGCTCCAGGTTAGAAATTACAAGTGTCAATTATCAGAGAACCAGACGTAGAGCCGATAACACGCAGATTAAATACGGTTATAAGTTTATCAATTTCAAATAATCCATAAAAGCAGCCGTCCTCTTTTTTTCAAAAATTGGGTTGGCGAAGGAGATTCAATTTGCCCTTTTTAAACACATAATGGAATCGTGGAGGTATCATCATGCCCGTTTTCATTTGCTCCAACTCACCGAATGCCTTGCGCTCAAATAAACCGGTCTCCCAAAGCGGGATATTCCGCGCATGAATATAAATACATGTATCATTTTATATATTGAATTAAATCATAGTACCAAACGCCTATGTGGTTTTGTGACCACATGGGCGTTTGCTGTAACCGCCCCCTACTGGGAAGAGAGGAAGTTCCATTATTTATACCGAAGAATGCGAGGAGCATATCGAATACACTTTTGCTGCTTTTTGTAAAGTGGTTCTCTGTAATGCTGCTATATCAGCATGTCGGGATATAGGCAGAAAACAGAAACAGGAAATATTACTTGGATATCTTATGGAAGAAAAGGATTGTAAGCCGTCAACAACAGATTGTTACTTTCAAATACAAGAGCAGCCCACGGAATTTGTTGCATATGGCAAAGTAATCGAGATTGAAAATGAACGTTAACAAAAGTATTTTCCAGTCTGACAAAGCAGCGGCGAGAAGTTTTGTTTTTGTACTTGTTTTCCATTAGAGTATGATAAAAAATTGTTCCGTTACAGTTCCGTTATATAGAGAATTTTGGAATGGTTTGAAGTATGTTTATAGTGTTCCACAGATGCCTACAGATTGAGAGAATCGATCTGTAGGCGTTTTTTGGTGGGTAGATGTATGTTTTTAATATGGTTGTAGAAAAGATATATAAAATAAAAATTACAAGAAAATATTCTGTAAAATACATCTAAATGAATGTTGCTGTAGTAAACTAAACACATATTATTGTTGTATCAGAATTCTAAACATACAGTAAAGGAGGGAAAGTGTGTATATTGCGCATAAAAGAGAAGATGGACAGTTGCAACTTTTGGAAGAGCATCTCAAACAGGTTGCTATTCTTGCGAAATCGTTTGCAGAGGGATTTGGCGCAGGGGACTATGCATATGTTCTCGGCCTAGCGCATGACATTGGAAAATATTCTGCTGCATTTCAGGAATATCTTTTAAAGGATGGAATGGGGGGAGACCATTCGACAGCGGGAGCGAAAGAACTTTACCGTTTACAAATGTTTCCAGCGTCACTGTGTGCGGCAGGACACCATACGGGCCTCCCCGACGGAGGAGGGCCGGGTGATCCATCGGGGATGCCAACTTGGCAAGGCCGTCTGAAAAAACAGGTAGCTCCCTATCAAGAGTATCAAAGGGAGATTACATTACATGCCGTATCCCACCCGCAAGAACTCAATGGGTTTCGAATTGCTTTTTTTACTCGTATGCTATTTTCTGCTTTGGTAGATGCTGACTTTTTGGATACAGAGGCATTTATGAATCCAGTCCAGCGCGGAGGGTATGATGGAATCCCCGTTCTTTTTGAACGGTTAAAACACTACATAGATCCATGGTTACGCCATCAGGAAACAGGGAACCCCATCAATCAAAAACGCACGGAGATATTGCGTTGCTGTTTGGAGGCGGGAAAGAGGGAACGCGGTTTAAAAAGTCTGACTGTTCCAACAGGGGGCGGAAAGACAGTTTCCTCTCTGGCCTTTGCACTTCAGCATGCCGTACAATACGGGTTAAACCGTATTATCTATGTGATTCCATATACGAGTATTATTGAACAGACGGCAAGAGTCTTTCGAAAAATTGTTGGAATCGAAAATGTGCTGGAACATCATGCAAATGTCAATTTTGATCCACGGGGAGACATCGATCCCGCGGCCGAACGGTTTCGCCTTTCCACCGAAAACTGGGACGCGCCGATCATTGTGACCACAAACGTGCAATTTTTTGAATCGTTGTTCTCCAATAAATCTTCGCAATGCCGTAAGCTTCATAATTTGGCAAACAGCGTGGTTGTTTTTGATGAAGCACAGATGATTCCACTGGACTATTTGATGCCCTGTGTACGGGCGATTGGGGAATTGGTACAAGAATATGGGGTAACAGCTGTTCTTTGTACGGCAACTCAGCCTTCCTTAGAAAAACTTTTCCCTAAGGGCATCTCCATACAGGAGATCTATCCGCATTTTCGAGAGCTCTATCCATTCTTTCGGCGAACAGAGTTTGTGAATATTGGAAGATTATCTGTAATTGAATTGGCGGACCGCATGGCTAGGCAGAAACAGGTGTTGGCGATTGTGGATACGCGTAAACAGGCAACAGAACTCTATCAATCCCTTCCAGAAGAGGGACGATTTCATCTTTCTACACTGATGCCCCCTATGATGCGGCGATGGACCCTTCGAGCGATTTGCAGAAGACTAAAACAAGGACTTCCTTGCCGGGTGGCGGCAACCTCTTTGATTGAGGCAGGCGTTGATGTGGACTTTCCCACTGTTTACCGTGCCGAGGCTGGTTTGGATTCCATTATTCAAGCTGCTGGACGTTGTAATCGGGAGGGGAAGCGTCCTCTAGAAGAAAGCATCGTTTATATTTATCAGCCGGAGGGGCGGGTTCCGCCGCGTATTCAGCCGAATGTCAGTATATATAAAAATGAGATCCAGCCAAACTTTGTAGATTCCGCATCTCCAGAGGCCATACAAGCATATTTTGATGCCCTGCATATGTTGAAAGGGGACAGGCTGGACAAAAAGAAGGTTGTAGAGGCTTTTGAAAAGGGAAGGGATGGCGGTATGCTTCCCTTTGCTAAGGTATCGGAAGAGTTTCATCTGATTGACGAGGATACCAAAGCGATTTTTATTCCGCTAGGGCAAAGAGCGGAGCGCTTGGCAAAACAGCTGCGGTCTGGTTTATGTTCCCGTGGATGGATGCGAAAGGCTGGTCGTTATATGGTACATGTTTATGAACCGCATTTCCAGGAGCTTTATCGGGCACATGATATTGAAATGATTACAGACGGGCTGGCGATTTTGACAAACCTTCGTCTATACGATCTTGGAACAGGACTATCCTTAGAAGCAGATTTAGGGAAAGCATTTTTTGTTTAATCGACAAAAAACGACCGAATGAGAGGGGATGTGACCATTCGAAAAGAAAATCAGTGATTCATAGGAAAGGAGAGAAATGATGGCAATCAAAATGGAGGTCTGGGGAGATTATGCTTGTTTTTCCAGACCAGAGATGAAGGTAGAACGAGTTTCTTACGATGTCATGACTCCGTCGGCTGCACGTGGCATTTTGGAGGCGATTTATTGGCATCCGGGCCTGCGGTGGCATATCGATCGAATCCATGTTATGAATCCAATTCGGTTTGCCAATATTCGCCGCAATGAAGTAAAATCGAAAATCTCCGCTCAAAATGTCCGAACGGTGATGATGGGAGGTTCAAAACCACTATATATTCATACAGCAGAAGATATTCAGCAGCGGGCTGCAATGGTTTTAAAAAATGTACACTATGTCATTGAGGCCCATTTCACAATGACCGAGCGTGCCCGTGATGGGGACAATCCTGGAAAATTTCAAGACATCATCAAAAGGCGCTTGAACAGTGGACAGTGCTATCATCAGCCTTATTTTGGCTGTAGGGAGTTTCCAGTATCCTTTCGTCCATATGAAGAAGGGAGCCGTATAAGTTGGTATCAAAATGAAGAAAGAAGGGATCTGGGGTATATGCTGTACGACATGGATTATAGCGATTTACAAAACATCCAACCCATGTTCTTTCGCGCAGAATTGCGCTATGGCGTTCTTGATCTGACGAACTGTGAGGTAGTGCGATGATTTTACAGGCGCTATACGATTACTATACCGCGATGGCGGCAAAAGGAAAGATGGCTAAAGCAGGCTGGAATCCGGCAAAAGTGCAGTTTGCATTGTTGATCGATGAGAAAGGGACGCTTTTAGATATCCTGCGCTTAAAGGAAAAAGGTTACCGTGGTAAAAAAGAAGTGGATGTTCCGCAGATTATGCTATTGCCTAAGCCCGTTACACGGACGATGGGGATTAAAGCAAATTTTTTGTATGATACATCCAGTTACTTTTTGGGAGTAGACACCAAAGGAAATGACAAACGGGCCCAAAACTGTTTTCGAGCGAGTGCACAGCTGCATCAAACGCTGTTGCAATCGGTCGATCATCCGGCTGCCCGTGCAATTTGCGCCTATTTTGCAAATTGGAACCCAGAGGAGGCCAAAAATCATCCGGCTTTGCAAGGGGATTTGGACGAGATTCTTTCGGGAGGAAACCTTGTATTCCGATTTCAAGGCCGGTATGTGCACGAAGAACCTGAAATCGCTCGCTCTTGGGATCAATACCAGAGAGAAGAAGCGACGGAAACAAGAGGGCGTTGCCTAGTGACCGGAGAATATGTCCCTATTGCACGCCTGCATCCGTCTATCAAAGGCGTGAAGAATGCACAGTCCAGTGGTGCATCACTTGTTTCTTTTAATGCCACCGCTTTTGAGTCTTATGGAAAGACACAAAGCTATAATGCGCCAGTGGGAGAACAGGCGGCTTTTGCCTATACGACGGCGTTAAATGCTTTGCTTTCAGATCGCGAACATGTTCGACAAATTGGTGATACGACCGTTGTTTATTGGGCACAGTGTGCGGAGCCAGCCTATCAGGACTTTTTTCAGAACTTCGCATTTCAGGATATTGCGGATGGACAAAAACGTACATTTACGGAAAATGATTTAAAACGCGCGATGCATTTGCTTTCTAAAGGACAAGTTTATTCTCTTAATGATGTGGAGCTTGATCCCAAAATGCCTTTTTATATTTTGGGGTTATCTCCCAATGCAGCGCGATTATCCGTCCGTTTTTTCTATCGCAATTGTTTTGGCGATTTTTTACAGCATATTGAAAATCATTACCGGAGATTGGAGATTGTAAAGCCCTCCTACGATGAAAGGGAACGTCTTTCCCCTTATAGCCTGCTGTATGAAACGGTCAATAAAAACGCAAAGGATAAAGCGGCCTCTCCATTGTTGGCAGGGGCTCTGATGCAAGCAATTTTAAACGATACATCCTATCCAAATGCATTGCTACAAAATGTGCTTTTGCGAATTCGTGCAGAATGTGGAATCACACGGGGACAGGCTGCCATCCTCAAAGCAACACTAATCAAAAATGGGTATAAAGATTTTCGCATCAAACCAGATCAACAAATGAATAAGGAGGAATCTTGGGTGAGACTAAATGAACAGTCGGACTACCTTCCCTATGTACTTGGACGGTTATTTTCTGTTTTGGAGGGAATCCAACAAGCTGCCAATCCGAATTTGAACACAACGATTAAGGATCGGTATTTAACATCTGCATGTGCAACGCCTGCTTCCGTATTTCCGACATTGTTTCGTTTGGAACAAAGTCATATGAAAGTGCTTTTGCGCGACAAGCGTGGATTGGGAGTTACTTTGGAAAAGCAGTTGATTGAATTGATCGATAAAATTCAAGAGACATTGCCCACACATTTTAACCTGAATGAACAAAGTGCGTTTATGCTGGGATATTACCATCAGACACAGAAGAGATATGAGAAAAAAGATCGTATAAATGAGGAGGAATGAAGCATGTCGGATATCATTAAAAATCGCTATGAGTTTGTTATCTTGTTTGATGTAGAGAACGGGAATCCCAATGGGGACCCAGATGCAGGAAATATGCCTCGCATTGATCCCGAAACGGGATATGGTTTGGTGACGGATGTATGTTTAAAGAGGAAGATTCGGAATTATGTAGAGACAGTGCGGGAAAATGAAAAAGGGTATCGCATCTATATTAAGGAGGGAATCCCGCTCAATCGAAGTGATTTAGAGGCATATGCCAATTTAGGCGTAGATGAAAAAACGGTCAAAGAAGCAAAGAAAAAAGACAATCGCTTGGATGAACGTGTCCGTGATTTTATGTGCGAAAATTTTTATGACATTCGAACCTTTGGCGCAGTAATGACAACTTTTATGAAAGCGGCTTTAAACTGTGGGCAAATTCGTGGTCCCGTACAGATTGGTTTTGCACGAAGTATTGAGCAGGTTGTCCCTCAGGAGGTCACGATTACCCGCGTAGCAATTACTACAGAGACGGATGCAGAGAAAAAAGGAACCGAAATGGGGCGTAAACACATCATTCCATATGGTCTTTATCGGGCGGAAGGTTACGTCTCTGCCAATCTTGCTCGCAAGGTCACTGGCTTTACCGAGGCGGACCTCAATTTACTTTGGGAAGCAATAATCAATATGTTTGAGCACGATCATTCTGCCGCACGTGGGAAAATGGCGGTCCGAGAACTGATTGTATTCAAACACGACTCAGAACTGGGAAATGCACCTTCCTATAAATTGTTTGATGCTGTGACTGTAAAACGTAGGAAAACGGAAGAGGGGGATGAACATGTTCCGGCGCGCAGCTATGCGGACTATGATGTATGTATAGATGAAGCTGCAATTCCTGAGCATGTCAGCTGTCAGAGGATGATATGAGCACTTACGAAGAAGATGATTATTTACAGTTGTCCGGCATCCAACATTTTTGTTTTTGCCGCCGGCAATGGGCATTGATCCACATAGAACAACAGTGGGCAGAGAATCTTCGGACCGTCGAAGGAGAGATTTTACACGAGCGCGCTCATGACGAGCGAATCACGGAGAAACGGGGAGGACAATTGCTGGTTCGTGGATTAGCAGTTCACTCATCTTCTTTGGGGGTCAGCGGGACTTGTGATGTAGTGGAGTTCCATCAAGCGCCGGAGGGAGTCCTTTTGTTCCATCATAAAGGTACGTGGCTCCCTGTTCCGGTGGAATATAAGAGAGGAAGCCCTAAGAAATCTGATGCGGATCGTTTGCAACTTTGTTGCCAAGGGATGTGCTTGGAGGAAATGCTATCCTGTGACATTCCCAAAGGATTCTTATTTTATGGAGAAAGTCGCCACAGGGAAGAGGTCGTGTTCACAGAAGAACTTCGAAACCAGGTGAAAATCATGCTAAAAGAAATGCATAGCTATTTAGAGCGTCGTTATACACCAAAAGTGAGACCGTCCAAAAGCTGCAATGCCTGCTCTTTGAAAGAACTCTGTCTCCCCAAACTATGTGGAAGGCTCTCTGTTAAGAGCTATATAGAATCCAATCTATTGGGGGAAGAATCGTGAGAAAACTACTAAATACCCTGTATGTAACGTCGCCAGATACCTATTTGGCACTTGAAGGGCAAAATGTGATGGTTTATCGAGAAGAGGAACTTCTGCTAAGGATACCATTACATACATTGGAGCAAATATTATATTTTGGTTATAAAGGGGCGAGTCCTGCACTGATGGGGGCGTGTGCAGAACATGGTATCCGTCTAGCTTTTTTGACACCTCACGGACGCTTTTTAGCGGCTGCCTGTGGAAGATCACAAGGGAATGTTCTTTTGCGTTTGCAACAAGTGCGGGCATCCGATGATCCGATGGTCAGAACTCGTTTTGCACGAAACTTTATCTTTGGGAAGGTGTTTAATAGCCGATGGGTCTTGGAACGTGCCACAAGGGATCATGCCATGCAAGTAGACGTTGCTGCATTGAAAAATGTGTCCAGACAGCTGGGAGGTCAGTTGCCTACAATTCGTGAATGCATCAGTGATGAACAATTACGTGGATTGGAAGGAGTGTCGGCGGAACAGTACTTCCGTGTATTTGACCAGCTAATCTTACAAAACAAGAAAGCCTTTTATTTTCACGGGAGAAATCGCCGTCCGCCCATGGATAATGTCAATGCATTACTGTCCTTTGTATATACCTTGCTATGTAACGATTGTTGTTCTGCATTAGAAGCCGTTGGTTTAGATCCTTATATAGGTTTTTTACACCGGGAACGCCCTGGCAGAACCTCCTTGGCATTAGACCTGATGGAAGAATTGCGTAGCGTCTTTGCAGACCGTTTTGTATTGTCTCTAATTAACAATCGGATTGTTACCGAGAAAGGCTTTTACCAACAGGAAACGGGAGCTGTTCGGATGAACGACGAAACACGAAAAGCGATTTTGGCCGGGTGGCAAGCCAGAAAGCAGGAATTCATTCGACATCCCTTTTTACAAGAAAAAGTTCCATGGGGCTTGGTTCCTTATGTACAGGCAATGTTGTTGGGGCGTTGCCTGCGGGGAGACCTGGAGGAATATCCACCATTTTTATGGAAATGAGGAAATGGGTATGTTGGTCTTGATCACTTATGATGTCAACACAGAGACAGAAGCGGGAAAGAAGCGACTGCGAAAAGTTGCAAAGCAATGTATCAATTATGGACAGCGCGTACAGAATTCTGTGTTTGAATGTATCTTAGATGCAGCGCAATGCTGCAAAGTAAAGTATTTACTTGAACAAATAATTGATCCCCAAAAGGATAGCCTACGTTTTTACTATTTAGGAAATCATTATCAAACAAAAGTAGAACATGTAGGTGCGAAACCAACCTATGAAGCGGAGGGAGTTCTTATGATATAATTGAGTGCGAACAAAAAGGGAACAAAAAAGACTAGAGAGGTTCGCACCATATATTGAAACATTGCGATTTAAGGCAGGATAGATTTTAAATGAGTAGTTAAATTTAAAAATTTCATATAAGTTGCAATTTAATAAAAATTGAATTGAGACTATATGATTTATTATGCGAATTTGCTGTCACCCTCCATGCGGAGGGTGTGGATTGAAATTTCGTTGGCTTGCGCATTGGGGCGGCATCCTCTGGTCACCCTCCATGCGGAGGGTGTGGATTGAAATCGAATATGTTTTTCTCGGCATGTTGTCCACCTCACGTCACCCTCCATGCGGAGGGTGTGGATTGAAATGCTTTTGGTGCTTGTAGCGGTCAACCCTGTTTCGGTCACCCTCCATGCGGAGGGTGTGGATTGAAATACTAAATGTCAGTGAACATTTTGTATACTTTTGGTGCGTCACCCTCCATGCGGAGGGTGTGGATTGAAATGCGTAAAATATGGATTATTAAACACTATGCAGACGGGTCACCCTCCATGCGGAGGGTGTGGATTGAAATCGGATGATCCTGTCCAAGAGTTTATGGGAGTTTGGGTCACCCTCCATGCGGAGGGTGTGGATTGAAATAGCTACAGTAACAAATTCTGATGGGGATTTTACAGGTCACCCTCCATGCGGAGGGTGTGGATTGAAATTATAGTGGAGATTTATATTTAGGGGAGGTATGACGTCACCCTCCATGCGGAGGGTGTGGATTGAAATCAAAGCAGTAAAAAAAGATAGCCGCCCAGCCCTGAAGTCACCCTCCATGCGGAGGGTGTGGATTGAAATTCGAATACGCCGCTTCCGAGCAGGTACTCCGTGGGGTCACCCTCCATGCGGAGGGTGTGGATTGAAATAGCTCGAAGCTCCAGTTAAGGCCGTACCACACCACGTCACCCTCCATGCGGAGGGTGTGGATTGAAATTTGGAGAAGTGGAGGCAGCACAACGTACTGCCACCGTCACCCTCCATGCGGAGGGTGTGGATTGAAATCACACATATGCTGTTGATATACCAGCGGCTTTTGCTGTCACCCTCCATGCGGAGGGTGTGGATTGAAATCCTTTAGATGTGGACTTTTTTCAAGACGATAAGATGTTACCCTCCAGACAAATTGAAATCTGAATGCAGAAGTAAACATAACCTGGAGGGAAGTTCCATGTTATGCGAAGGATATGTAATATAATCAGAAAAATTTATATTATCAGGAAGAAAATTTTTGACTTCTCTGCATCTCTTATAGAAGAATTTTCAGCTTAATGATATAATGTATCCGTTATGAACGGGTTTCCTTTCGAATCAAAAAGACAAGAAATTATATAAATTAATAATATATTTTTATTAGAAAGGAAAAAGGAAGATTTGTTCCTATTGTAGGGAAGTAGTGATTCCCTAAGAATTTAGAATGGTTGACATACTCCGTCCTCTTGCGCTAAGATGAGAGAAACAGTAAGTTCAAGTTTTCTCCGTGTAACAGTTTGAAATTGAGGTTGCATTGGAGGTGAAAATATGCGTAGCATTCGAGGAGTAGCTGCATCGAAAGGAATTGCTATTGGGAAACTCTGTATTCGGCAGCCTTATGCGCAGACGGAACATCTTTTGTCATCCGAGGATGCACAGGTAGAAATTCAACGTTTGGATGCCGCTCGCATTGCCGCAGAACAAAACATTCGCCAGCTTTATCGTCAAGCGTTTCAGAAATTTGGGGCAGAAGACTCCTTAATCTTTAAAAGCCATATTTTACTTCTTGAAGATCACGATTTTTTCGAAGATATACAGAAACACATCCTTCAGGATCATGTGACGGCCGAGTCAGCTGTATATATGACTGCCCAACACTTCTATCAGCTTTTTTCTAAGATGGAAGATGAATATATGCGCGCACGCGATACGGATATTTTGGATATATCGAGACATCTGCTTCGTTACTTGAATTTGGAAAATGTAGAACCATTATATGAGAGTATTGGAAAGGGCATTATTGCAGTTGAAGAGCTTTTGCCGAGCGAAGTAGTAACGGTCAATCGGAAGAAGGTGCTGGCCTTTTTATCTCAAAATGGTTCCTGTTATTCACATGCTGCTATACTTCTGAGAAATGCAGGCATACCATTTGTTGTAGGGCTAAAGGAATCCTTTAAAGGACTGGTTCAAGCAGAAAATGTAATTGTAGATGGATTTACCGGAGATGTTGTATTGAGCCCGGACGTGATGGCGTTGAGGGAATATAGCGACCGGCAGTATCAATATTTTTTACATTTGCGTGCTTTGCGGGAACTGCGGGGGTGTCCTTCTGTAACGAAAGACGGTTACCGTATCGATGTACATGCGAACATCGGACATGCAGAGGATGTTCAACAGGTGTTGGATAATGATGCAGATGGAATTGGACTGTTGCGCACAGAATTTCTCTATTTGGGCAGCAACATGGATTGCTCTGAAGAAGGACAATTCCGCGCTTATAAAATGGTGTTGGAAAAAATGCATGGGAAACGTGTCGTCATTCGAACGCTTGACATCAGTGAAGAACCAGAAATTGGTCAGTGGCGCTATAGTGACCGAATCAATCCAGCTATGGGATGTCGGGCGATTCGGTTTAGCTTGCGACGTCCTGGTTTATTTATGACACAGCTTCGGGCAATACTACGTGCTTCTGCATATGGCCGTGTTGCGATTATGTTTCCCATTATTACCTCTGAACAGGAGCTCATAAGGGCGAAGACATTGCTCCAACAAGCACAGAAAGAGTTGTCCGATCAGGGAATTGAGGTGGCAGATCGGATTGAGATTGGAGCGATGGTAGAAACGCCAGCTGCAGTCTTGCTGAGTGATAAACTTGCATCCCACGTGGATTTTTTGAGCATTGGGACAAACGATTTGACACAGTATACATTGGCTGTGGATAGGATGAATCCTTCGGTGACGGCTCTTTATAATCCACGTCATCCAGCTGTACTACGAATGATTGATATAGCGGTTAAGAACGCTAAAAAGCATGGAATACGAATTGAAATTTGTGGAGAATCAGCTGCAGATTCAGCGTTGCTTTGTTTTTATCTCGCGTTGGGGGTGGATGAGTTATCGGTTGCTCCATCATCCGTTTTGGAGATTCGGCGGATGATTCGTCAGATTACGTTAGGGGAGAATAAAGAGCATATTATCCGGCAGTTTTGTAGAGAACCGGGAGAGATAACTGATAAAAGGGCGTGAGATCCACGCCCTTTTATCTTAAATACCTCCGATTAAATATTATCAAGAATAAACTTCGTAAAAGACGCGCGGATTTGTTCTTTAAAGAAAGTCGATTCAATGATTGTGATATTTACGCAGTCTAACTCAATAGAAGAAAATTTGTATTTTGAGTTAAAATGCCAAAAGTTTAGATAAACATTATTTCCAACAGGGTTTCTATTGAATGATATACGAACAATATTAAATAATGAAAAACGATATAGAAGGGGAGCGATTATGTAGATGGCAAAAATATTGGTGTTGGCGGAAAAGCCATCAGTAGGGAGAGAATTGGCACGGGTGTTGGGATGCCGTCAAGGAGGAAACGGTTTTTTATCTGGAAGTCAATATATTGTTACATGGGCTTTGGGACATCTTGTCGAATTGGCGGAGCCGGAAGCATATGGGGAACAGTATAAGACCTGGAGTATGGACACCTTACCGATGTTGCCGGAGAAAATGGAACTAAAGGTGATTCCTGAGACGAGTAAACAATACAGTATTGTAAAAAAGTTGTTACATAATCCTGAAGTGGGATCATTGGTCATTGCGACAGATGCAGGCCGGGAGGGAGAGCTTGTAGCACGTTGGATTCTGGAGAAGGCAGGCTTTCATAAGCCGATCAAACGGCTTTGGATTTCTTCACAGACGGATCGTGCCATTCGAGAAGGTTTTGCAAAGCTAAAAGATGGAAAAGAGTATCTCCCATTATATATGTCTGCCCAGTCCCGCGCGGAAGCGGATTGGCTGGTTGGCTTGAATGTTACTCGTGCTTTGACCTGTAAGTTTAACGCACAGCTTTCTGCTGGACGTGTACAGACTCCTACGCTAGCACTACTTGTTCAGAGGGAAGAGGAAATCCGACGCTTTGTTCCCAAAGACTATTACACGGTCCGTGCAGACTTGGGAGAATTTTTTGTTACTTGGCATGACGAAAAAAAGCAGACTGCTATTTCCGAAAAGGCCCGTGCGCAGGCAATTGCCGATAAGATTCTAGGAAAAAAATTTCGGATTACAGAGGTAAAAAAGACATTTGGTTCTACACCGCCCCCTATGTTATACGACCTAACCGAACTTCAGCGCGATGCAAACAAGTTGTATCAATATTCTCCCAAACAGACGTTGAATATCATGCAGCGATTGTATGAAAATCATAAAGCACTTACTTACCCGCGTACAGATTCCCGTTATTTGACAGCAGACATTGTACCGACCTTGCAGGAACGTTTACGTGCAGTCAATCACGGGGAATTCGGTACAATTGTTGGAGAAATTTTCCGTACACGAAAGAATATTTCCCGTGCATGTATCAACGATGCAAAGGTTACCGATCACCATGCAATTATTCCTACGGAAGAGCAAGTCAATTTACTAAACCTTAATCAAGAGGAAAGGCGTATCTATACTTTGGTAGTGAAGCGATTCCTCACTTGTTTTTATCCGAGTTATGATTACAAAAAAATCCGTATTGATCTAACTGCAGAGGGTGAAACATTTTCTGCAGCAGGGCGTGAGATCATCGAACTCGGCTGGAAAAAAGTTGAGAAAGGGCTGGATGAGGATGACGAGGAAGCCGCAGAGCAAGTGCTCCCAAGTTTGCATCAGGGAGATACTTTTCTATGTAGAACAACTCAGCTGAAGGCCCAAAAGACTTCACCACCAGCGCGATATACGGAAGCGACACTGCTTTCCGCCATGGAGAATCCTTCTAAATTTATCGAAGATAAGAAGATGAAGGAATATATTGGCGGAGGCTTGGGAACGCCTGCAACTCGAGCCGATATTATTGAGAAATTGTTCAGTTCTTTTTATGTGGAAAAAAGGGGGAACACATTGATTCCAACTTCTAAAGGGATTCAGTTAATCGGTTTGGTGCCTTCCGATTTGAAGGAGCCGTTACTCACGGCACGTTGGGAACAACGATTGGAAAAAATTAGCCAAGGAAAGGAAAATAAGAAAAATTTCCTTCAGGAGATCAGAGGATATACAACCTCCCTAGTCAGGACTGTAGCCAACAGCGAAGCCACCTATGTCCATGAGAATATGACGCAGAAAATATGTCCCGAGTGTGGAAAGCATCTGCTTTTGGTCAATAGTAAACGGGGAAAGATGTTGGTCTGCCAGGATCGGGCTTGTGGTTACCGGCGAAATGTGGTGACAGAAACCCGGGTTCGTTGTCCCAATTGCCACAAATTTATGGAACTTTTCGGAGAAGGGGAGGGAAAGACATTTGCCTGCCGCTGCGGTTTTCGTTCAAAGGCGGATAAATTTTTTGAGGGGCAGGGAAAACGTTCCGGGGCTTCCAAGCGGGATGTTCAGCAGTATTTGCAAAATCAAAATAAACAAAAAAATGAAGGGGTCAGCGCATTTGCTGCAGCCTGGGCGAAAAGTTTAGAAGAAGAAAAAAGGAAAAGATCGAGTAAGGATGTGTAAATAACACACAAAAATAACCGATTAATCCTTGTTATTGAATCCTAAATATTCTATAATGAAGATAGGAACGGTAGAATTATTAAAAGTGGAACCCTGTTATATTTGGGAGGCAATGGAATGAAACAGTTTGTTATTACAATTGCACGTGGATATGGAAGCGGCGGCAAGTCGATCGGAAAAATGTTGGCAGAGGATTTGGGGGTTAAGGCCTATGACATGGAACTTCTTCGATTGGCATCCGATGAAAGTGGTATTAATGAACATCTTTTCGCACAGGCAGATGAAAAGTTAAAAACGCCTCGCCTCTTTAAACCGCGCAAAAGTGCATATACTGGCGAAATCATTCCGCCGGACAGCGAGGATTTTGTATCTGATCAGAATTTGTTCAATTATCAAGCCAAAGTAATCCGGGATTTAGCAGAGAAAGAGTCTTGTGTCATTATTGGCCGGTGTGCTGATTTTATCTTAAAAGACTGTAAACATGTCATACGTGTGTATGTACATGCTCCGTTTGACTATTGTGTAGAAAAGACGATGATGGTTCACGGAAATATGGATGAGGACGAAGCGAAACGTTACATTCGCAAGATGGATAAGCGTCGTGGCGATTATTATCTTTATTTTACAGGGCGTGACTGGCGCAATGCAGATAATTATGATCTCTGTTTGAATAGTAGTGATCTAGGGTGGGAAAAGTGCATGGCCTTGGTGAAAGCGTACATGGCAATAAAGCTTGGCGATTGAGTCCCCAATAACGTAATAAAAACCCTCTCGGAATTAGAAAGAATTCCGAGAGGGTTTTCGTACAATAGAGTCACCGTCTTGGGGATATGTTTTGCTGAATGTCAAAGCTTTAAAAAGGGTAGTTGCGCAGAGTTTCGTCCTAACAGAGTGATTTTTCTCAGTAAAGGATCGATCGAAATACGGCGAAAAGTGAACATATATCTTTCCCCTTTAAAGAGGTGTATCATTAAAATGCTTCTCGATGCCGTTGATGGCGCAACTCCCGACGTTTTTCACCGGCCTCCCATTCGGCCTGTTCCTGAAAGTTTTCTAGTATAAGCCCTGGAACGGTTGTCGGGTTGCCATCATCATCGAGGGCGACTTCTACCAGATAGGCGGTATTCACAAGCTTGCGTTCTCCGGAAAGACTCTCGACAAAACTGTCAACACGAACTTCCATAGAGGTCCGTCCAACGTAAGTAATTTTCCCGTGAAGGACAACGATACTGTTCTCATAGACTGCTTCTTTAAATTGCAAATTATCAATTGCAGCGGTAGTAACATTCCGATTTGCATGGCGGCGTGCCACAATTCCGCCTACAATGTCGATCCAGGCAGCAAGTTGTCCGCCAAACACACGGCCGGACCCGTTTAAGTGGTTTGGCATTATAGCCTGTACTTGTTCTACTTCAGAATCTGCGACACGTTTTGCAGATAGCTTATTTTCCATATAATTAAGTCCTTTCATCTGAATTTACATAGAGTGGTTTTGTATCCATATAATTGAGGGAACAATAGGGGAACTTTTTGACGAGAAGCTCCTGAATGAACGATTGGAGAGAGGTAAGGTAGAAGTGTTTCGTAGTCATTGGGTTGAGATTCAATGCTCTCTCAGGCGTCGGAAATCTTTGATTTCCGCTAACGCCGTGAGGTTATTATAACTTAAAATGTTCCGCGCTGTAAAGCCGCTTTGGTTAAGAGCACGAAATCGTGAACAAAAGGTTGCAATTAGCGGGAAAGTGGTAACAGGATTGTAGTTGCACCAGGTAGCTTTTGTAGCTATAATGGTTCCTATGCAGAAAGGAGGCGGGGAAATGCCTTGGAAGTCCTGTTGTGCCATCCTTGTAGCGGCGGGAAATTCCAGCCGTATGGGTGCACAAATGTCAAAACAGTTTCTCGCTTTATGCGGAAAACCGGTTATTGTACATACCATGCTTGCTTTTGAGCAAGCGGAACATATTTCAAGCATTGTGGTAGTCTGCCGTGAAGAAGATCGGGCTGTTATGCAACAGTTAGCGAATCAGTATGCGGTTCATAAGTTGTATGCAGTCGTTCCCGGTGGGACAACGCGTCAGCGCTCTGTGGCGGCAGGGGTGGCCGCTGTACCAAAAGACACTGCCTATCTGGCAATCCATGACGGAGCGAGACCGCTTATTCAACCAAAAGAGATTGATGCTACGGTTCAAGATGCGTATAAATATGGAGCAGCGACCCTTTGTACCGCAGTCAAGGATACAATAAAAATACAGGATGGCGATGGATTTATTTCCTCTACGCCTGTTCGTGACTCTTTGCGCGCAGTTCAAACCCCTCAGGTTTTTGAGCGGGGCCTCTATGAGCGAGCCTTATCCTTGGCAGACCAAGAGTGTGCGGATTATACAGATGATTGCCAATTGGTAGAACATATAGGTTATAAGGTCCATCTGTTTACCGGGGGATATACAAATATAAAAATTACAACGCCGGAGGATCTCCCTGCGGCGGAGGCTATTTTGAAACAGAAAAGAGGCGGTTGGATGCGAATTGGCCATGGATATGACGTACATCGTCTAGCCTCGGACCGAAAGCTGGTTTTGGGTGGGACCGAAATCCCTTATGAAAAGGGGCTACTGGGCCACTCAGATGCGGACGTTTTAACACATGCAGTAATGGATGCATTGTTGGGGGCAGCTGCCCTGGGAGATATCGGCACATGGTTTCCAGATACAGATCCTACTTATAAAGGTGCAGATAGTATCTTGCTTCTGCAAGAGGTTGTTCGCTTGTTGCAAAAGCATGATTACCAGATTGCCAACATAGATGCTACTATTTTGGCACAGGAACCTAAGTTGAAACCCTATATCCAGTCCATGCGCAGTCGATTGGCAGACGCCATGGGGATCACTTTGGACCAGGTGAGTATCAAAGCAACCACAGAGGAAGGGCTCGGTTTTACTGGCGAGAAGCAGGGGATTGCCGTTCATGCGGTGTGCTTATTGGAAAAATAAGCAGAGGAAAGGGTTGTTCTTTCCTAGGAAATAGTCAAAGGGCTTGTTTGTGGCATACTCTGGTAATAAAAACAGAGAGGTGATACTTGTGGGCAAGCCTATGATTATGGTTAGCTCCATCACGTATGCGATGAAGGGGCGAGACCTGCTTTTTCAACATGGCATCAAGTCCTATGTAGAACGAACGCCGCACGGAAACGAAAACGCCGGGTGCGGTTATAGCATATATGTCCCTAGCCGTACCGATGAAGCGCAGGAGATTTTGACACAGGCCGGTATTCGTGTGCTGGGCCGTGCGGAAAGGGAGGACGTGGGATGATTTATTTGGACAATGCCGCTACCACGTATCCAAAGCCACCACAGGTGATCCGTGCTGTCGATGAGGCCATGCGAAGGTACGGCGCCAATCCCGGACGTGCGGGCCATAAGATGTCCATGGAGACCGCGGAAGAACTCTATCGGTGCCGGACGGAAGTTGCAGAGTTTTTCCATGCGCCCGGGCCGGAATGTGTTGCGTTTACACTCAATTGCACACTTGCCATCAACCTTGTGTTAAAGGGCGTGTTAAAACCCGGGGATCATGTGGTTACTTCCAACCTGGAGCATAATGCGGTTATGCGTCCGCTTCGGGCTTTACAGGAGAAAGGCGTTACCTATACGGAAGCGCAAGTGGTTCCGGGGGACAACGATGCCACGGTGGATGCCTTCCGAAAGGCGTTGCGTGCCAATACAAAGCTGATTGTCTGTACACATGTTTCCAATGTATGGGGAATTCGCCTGCCCATCGAACGGTTAGCGGCATTGGGTCATGAATATGGAATTCCGATTGCGATTGATTGTGCACAGAGCGCCGGGGTATTGCCAATCAATATGGAAGAGTGTCGTTTTGATTATCTCTGCATTGCCTCTCACAAGGGACTCTATGCACCGATGGGGACGGGTATACTTGTTACGCCCCATGGAGCCTCATTGGCAACGCTGATCGAGGGAGGGACCGGTACGGCGTCCATATCATTAGATCAGCCGGAAACGATGCCAGATCGCTTGGAAAGTGGAACAGTCAATGTGCCTGGAATCGCCGGGATTCGTGCAGGAATCCGATTTGTAAAGAGTAAAGGAATCGAACGAATCTACCGGCATGAGTTGGGGCTGGTCCAAGCGCTCTATCGCAGTCTCTCCCAAATGGAAGCGATTCAGCTTTATACGCCGGAGCCGGTGGAACCCTATTTTGCTCCTGTGCTCTCCTTTAACGTAAAGGATGTCAGCAGTGAAACCGTTGCACAAAAGCTAAATACAGCAGGAATTGCGGTCCGGGCAGGTCTGCACTGCGCGCCAAGGGCCCATGAAAGTTTTGGAACGTTGGAACAAGGGGCTGTTCGCGTTTGCCCTTCCGCATTCAACAATATGAATGAGATCCGTGTGTTTTCCAACACGATTATGAAATTTCATAGAAAATAAATGAAAAGCATTTGCATATCCAATTAAATGTGCTAAAATTATATTGGATATTTTTATTATATGAAGACATATGGAAGTCAAAATATACATGGAGCTTGTGAAAATCGGAAGATAGTGGGTGCAAGAAAATATGGAGTTTATCACAGGACTGTGGGATACGTTTGTTGCGTTGGTTCACACCTTTAAGCTGAGTGACGCACTGGATGTATTGCTGGTCTCCTTTATTATTTATAATGGAATCAAGCTGATCCGCGAAACACGCGCAGAACAGCTTGTAAAGGGTATTATTATTTTGATGGGTGTATATGTTGCATCGGTTGTCATCCATCTGAATATGATGAAAACCCTTTTGGACTATTTTTTCAATTTTACCATTATTGCCCTGTTGGTAATCTTCCAGCCGGAGATCCGTCGGGCGCTGGAACAGATTGGCCGTAGTAAAATTGGAAGTAAGTATTGGTTTCAGATTTCCTCCGAAGAGGCTGAAAAAGTCTTACAACAAAAACGTAAGTGCATCAATGCTGTGGTTGAGGCGGCCGGAAAGTTTCAGAAATCTAAAACGGGCGCCTTAATGGTGTTTGAAATGCAGACGAAGTTGGGGGATATTATTGATACGGGTACCATCGTCAATGCAGAGCCTTCGGTACCGATCATTGGGAATATTTTTTGGAATAAAGCGCCTCTTCACGATGGCGCAATGGTCATTCGGGATGGAATGATCTATGCTGCGGGCTGTATTTTGCCGTTGACAAAGAGCGATAAAGTCAGCATTGATTTGGGAACGCGCCACCGCGCAGCGATCGGTATGAGTGAGAATTCGGACGCGATCGTAGTGGTTGTTTCGGAGGAAACAGGCCAAATATCCATCGCGGTCAATGGCGTTTTAACGCGGAATTATACGCGCGAAACTCTGCAAAGCGCTTTGGAAGCTTTGTTATTGCCGGAAGAAAATGCAAATGGTGAGAAACGTGCGAGTAGAATTCCTTCCATCAGGAGGGGCAGAAAATCATGAGTCATAAAAAGATCAGTTTAGGAAGTTTGTTTTACAACAATAAGTTTGTAATGATTTTCTCTGTTTTTTGTGCGTTGGTGATTTGGGTGGTATTTGCAACACGCAATACCGAAGAAATCCCCCGCACTGTGACAGACGTACCGATTGTCGTGAATTTATCGGATTCGGCGCAGCAGTCGGGCCTAAAGGTTTTTAGCCCGGTCAATGCGAAAGCGAAGGTCGCAATAAAAGGGAACAGTCTGACGGTCAATCAGGTAAAAAATACAGATTTACAGATTGAAGCAAAGCAGGCTGCTTCCCTAACCGGACCGGTCAGCAATTACAAATTGGAGTTATCCGCCACAAAGCTGGGGAACCTTTCCAACTATGAGGTGGTGTCCATTGAACCGTCCAGTATTTTGGTCACTGTGGACTATTATAGTGAAAAGGTGTTCAATATCGATACCAGTCAGATTACACCGCCGGTAGACCCGCAGTATTACCTGAATGCGCCGACACTTTCCAGCGACAGTGTGACCGTGTCGGGGCCGAAGCAAGAGGTGGATCAGGTTGCAAAGGTGACCATCCCCTATGAACAGGACAAGACGCCTTTGACGGAGACAAAGCATTTTACGGGCAAATTGGTGATGCTGGATGCGGATGGAAATGAGATCAAAAGCGATAGCTTGACCTTGAGTATGGACGCAGTGGATGTCACGTGCAATGTATTGTACCGCAAGGTGCTGCCGTTGCAAGTGGAGTTTACTGGTAAGCCGAGTGGATTGGACGATTTTGAAAGCCGTGTGACTGTGGAGCCGAAAGAAATTGAAGTAGCCGGGCCCGAGGACGCATTCGCCAATATTTCGGAGCTGGCGTTGCCTGCAATTGATTTCACAACGATCAGCCCTTCGAGCGATGAATTTGATGTGGATGTCAGTTTACCAACCGGCTTTAAAAACGTCAGTAATATTTACACAGCAAAGGTGAAACTGGATCTTGATACCTTTACCACCCGCACGATGGCGCTCAATCCGGATACAATCACCTTTAAAAATCTTCCCGCTGGGTATCAGGCAGAAGTTTATACACAGAGCCTAAGCGTGACCATTGTCGGTCCTCCGAGTGAAATTGAAGCATTTACAGAAAACAATTTGGTTGCACAGATTGATATGACAGGAAAAGAGAACTTTACCGGACAGACGGAAGTTCCTGTGACCATCTCGGTGACAGGCGCCCCAAATTCCTGGGTGTATGGCAGCTATATGGTCAATATTGGTGTAAGTGCAAAAATGGAATAGCATGAAATAGACGGTAGAAAAGGAGCATGCTTGTTGTTTGGCAAGCTGCTCCTTTTTTGCTGTTATCCAGATGGATGAGAAAAACGGATTTATGATGAAAAGAGTTTTGTGTGAGGGCCATAGGTATTGAATAAGAATTCTCAAAATGGTACAATTAAACTCTATGAAAATATAATTTACCATTGCAGACATACAAGCGTTAAATACCTATTCCAAGAGTATATGATTGCGGCTTTGTAATAAAGGTTTAGGGATTTCGAGGTGGACAGGAACATGAAAAAGTGGGACGTATTGCCATGTGACCGGAATATCGCGGAGCGTCTTGCCCAGCAGTACCAGGTACCCTTTGTCATGGGGGCGTTGATGCAGACACGCGGACTGACCGAAGCCGGCCGGATTGATGCGATGTTTGGCTCTGCAATTTCTCTCTCCGATCCTCTACAAATGGTAGATATGGACCGCGCAGTGGAACGCATTTGGCATGCGATCAATCATTTTGAGAGAATTACGGTCTACGGGGATTATGACGCAGACGGTGTTACTTCTACGGCAATGCTTTATTCTTATCTGGAATCCAATGGAGCGGATGTGACATACTATATTCCAGATCGAGAGCGGGAAGGATATGGACTGAATTTGCAGGCCATCGATCAACTGCATGCACAGGGGACGCAGTTGATCATTACAGTGGACAACGGGATTTCGTCCGTTGAAGAAGTGGCCTATGCGTCGCAGCTGGGAATGGATGTGGTCGTAACCGATCACCACAGGCCGAGAGAAGTGCTTCCCGCTGCCTGTGCAGTAGTTGATCCGCATCGTTTGGATTGCCCAAGCACTTTTAAAGATTTTGCCGGAGTCGGCGTAGCATTTAAGTTGATTATGGCGCTGGAAGGTCCGGATTATGATCTGACCAGCCTGTTAGAAAACTATGCGGACTTAGTAGCGATTGGAACCATTGGAGATGTGGTTCCGTTATTGGGAGAAAATCGCACGCTGGTGCGCGCCGGGTTGCCCCATCTCTCCCGATCCGATCGTTTAGGCCTGCGTTCTTTGTTGGAAAACGCTAGCCTGGATAACCGAATGCTTACAGCGACAAATGTGGCATTTGGTGTGGTTCCGCGCATTAATGCAACGGGCCGGATTGGTTCCCCGGATCGAGCCGTTCGCTTGTTGCTCGCGGAGGACCCGGAGGAGGCAGCTAATTTGGCTGCCGATGTTTGCGATTGTAATGAATACCGAAGGCAAATTGAGAGCGACATCTTTGAAAGGGTCTTGGAAGATTTGGAGCGAGATCCCAGGCCTTTGCTCGATCGCGTGTTGGTATTAGCAGGAGAAGGGTGGCATCCCGGGGTTATTGGAATTGTTGCAGCCCGTATCACAGAGCGTTTTGGAAAGCCAAGCATCTTGATTTCTATTGACGGGGAGGAGGCCAAGGGGTCGGGCAGGAGCATCGAAGGGTTTTCTTTATTTGAGGCTGTTTGTTCCTGTTCGGATCTACTGGTTAAATTCGGCGGCCATCCCATGGCGGCAGGGTTAAGCATCCGGACTGCTGCAATTGCGCAGTTTCGAGAGAGAATCAATCGTTATGCGGCGGTTCATGCGCCGCATATGCCTGTGCCGACGCTTACGATTGACTGCGTGCTGCATCCGGAACAGCTTACGATAGAGGTGCCGCGCAGCATTCGCCTGCTGGAACCATTCGGGACGGCCAATCCGGCGCCTCTGTTTGGGCTTTTTGGCGTCCGCCTTCAGGACATCACGCCGGTCGGCGGAGGCAGGCATCTTCGCCTGACGGTGGTGAAGGACAACTACGCACTGCGTTGTATGCGGTTCGGAGTGTCCTTAGAGGCGTTTCCCTATGCGGTGGGGGATTTTCTCGATTTGGCTGTGACCTTAGACGCAAAGCCTTTCAATGGAAAAGAAACACTATCCATCATCGTGAAAGACTGTAAACCCGCTGGATTGGACGGCGCAGAGGTACTGCAAGGGCTTCAAATTTATGAGAAGGGTAGAAGAAAAGAAAACCTGACTGCACGCGAAGTGGACAGCCTGACCCCAAACCGGGAAGAATTTGCCTCTGTATACCGGTTCTTGCGTGCAAAAAATGGGTTTGACGGTCCAGAAGAGGTACTTCTCTATCGAACATGTGCTTTGCCCGGCGGAAATATGGGAAAGCTGCTGACGATGTTGGATGTCCTGTCGGAACACGGTTTGACCTTGCAGCAGCGGTCCGCAGGGGTGTGCAAATTGACCTTAGAACCGGTGCAGCAAAAGGTCAATTTATTTGATTCAAAGATTTTGGCAGATCTGCGGGCTTTACAGAAGGAGGGGGAACCATATGGCGGAGAAACTCAAAACCTACAATGATCTTTTAAAACTGATCCACGATAGCGAGCGAGAATACGATTTTGCCCTGATTGATAAGGCTTATCAGTTGGCTTATCAGATGCACGGCGACCAGAAGCGTCTGTCCGGCGCGCCATACATTTCCCATCCGGTGGCAGTGGCCTGCATCCTGGTGGAGTTGGGCATGGATTCTGAGTCTGTGGCGGCAGGTTTACTCCATGATGTGGTGGAGGATACGCCGGTGGACCTTGAGCAAGTGCGGAAAATGTTCGGGGATGAAATTGCAAATTTGACCAACGGTGTTACCAAACTTGGCCGAATTCCCTACTCTTCTCGGGAAGAGCAGCAAGCGGAAAACCTGCGGAAGATGTTGATTGCAATGGCGGACGACATCCGCGTGATTATCATCAAATTGGCGGACCGCCTGCACAATATGCGGACCATCGAATTCATGGCTCCGCAGAAGCAGCGCGACAAGGCATTGGAGAACATGGAGGTGTATGCCCCCATCGCGCACCGCCTTGGTATCCGGATGGTGAAAGAGGAGTTGGAGGACATTTCCCTGCGCTATCTGGACCCCATTGCGTATCAGGAGATTGAAAGCGGGCTGGCGATGCGCAGCGGCGAGCGAAAGGCATTCATTGAGGTGACCAAGCAGCGCATCTATGATCGTGTATCCCCGGAGATTCCCAATGTATATTTAGAGGGCCGTGTCAAAAGCATCAATGGTATTTATCGAAAGATGTTCATTCAAGGGAAAAGCATGGATGAAATCTATGACATTTATGCGGTACGCGTGATCGTCGATACCATCAATGACTGTTATAACGTGTTGGGCGTTATTCATGACATGTTCCGGCCCATTCCAAACCGTTTTAAAGATTATATCTCCACCCCGAAACCCAATGGTTATCAATCCCTCCACACGACGGTTCTCAGCAAAGAAGGCGTGGCGTTCGAGGTGCAGATCCGAACTTGGGAAATGCACCATACTGCAGAATACGGCATCGCTGCACACTGGAAATATAAGCTCGGTGTCACCAAAGGGGACAAGCTGGACGATCGCCTCGCGTGGATTCGGCAGATGCTGGAAAACCAAAAGGATAGTGGGGATGCCACCGATCTTGTGCGGACCATTAAATCGGATCTTGCGCCGGAAGAGGTGTTTGTGTTTACCCCCAAGGGCGACGTAATCAGCTTGCCGAGTGGTTCCACTGTGATCGATTTTGCTTATGCCATTCACAGTGCAGTTGGAAACCGTATGGTGGGTGCCAAAGTGGACAAACGCATTGTACCGATCGATTATAAAGTAAAAAATGGTGAGATCATTGAGATTCTTACCGCAAAAGAGGGAAGCCACGGACCCAGCAGAGACTGGTTAAAGATTGTCAAGACCAGCGAGGCGCGCAATAAAATCCGCCAGTGGTTCAAGAAAGAACGCCGGGAAGAGAACATTGTGGAAGGCCGGACTGAATTGGAGCGCGAGTTCCGGAGAAATGGAATTGAATTGACGGATGAAGAGCTCAAAGGTTGTTTGGAAAATATCGGCCGCCGCCAGAATTGTACGACGGAAGAGGATGTGTATGCGGCCATCGGTTACGGCGGAATTCAGCTTTGGAAGGTTATGCCAAAGCTGAAGGAGGAATACATCAAATCCCACAAACCGCCAGTACAGCCAGAGGTTCCCAAACAGCAGCCAAAAGTAAACAAAAAACCAGTCGGCGGCGTGACCGTGGACGGAATGGAAGGGTGCCTGATTAAGTTTTCCCGTTGTTGTAATCCCTTGCCAGGGGACGAGATCATCGGGTTTATCACCCGCGGGTTCGGCGTCTCCATCCACAAAAGGAGTTGTTCGAACGTACCCAAGGTCATCAGCGAGGCGCCGGAACCGGAGCGTTGGATTCAGGCGCACTGGGAAGGCGTGGTCAAAGAGGTCTTTAAATCCACCTTGGAGATTGTGGCAACGGACCGGCCTGGATTGCTGGCCGATGTTACACAACAGCTTTTCAATATGCATCTGTTCATCCATTCGCTCAACTCTCGGGAGACGAAGGACGGCAGCGCAGTCATTTCCGTTACGATCACGATCAATGGAAGAGATCATTTACAGACCATTATCAGCCGTTTGATGAATATTTCTGGGATTGCCTCTGTACGGCGGGCGTAATTGTTATGAGTATAGAAATGGAGTAGTTCAATGAAAGTAACCAGATTTACCGGAGGGCCCATGCCCACCAATTGTTATATGTTGACCGATGAATCCACTGGAGCGACCGCTGTGATCGATCCTGGATTTGTCAATGAGAGCCTGCTGAAGGCGGTGGAAGGGGCGGATGTCCAAGCTATTTTGCTGACGCACGGCCATTGGGACCATATTGCAGGCGTGGCAGAAATTCAAAAACAGACTGGCGCGAAGCTGTATATTGACGCGGAAGACGAGCTCTTCTTGTCGGATAGCGCTCTAAATTTGTCTGTGGATTTGACGGGACGCCCGTTGCCTCCCTTAAAAGCGGATGTGACAGTTTCTGACGGCGATGTCATCCCGTTGGGGAATCTGTACATCCATGTGCTGCATACACCGGGGCATACCATTGGAAGTTGCTGCTATGTGGTGGAAGGTGCTATTTTCAGCGGGGATACCTTGTTTAAAATGAGCGCGGGCCGAACCGATTTTCCAACAGGCAGTTATCCACAGTTGTTGGCTTCTTTAAAGCGTTTGTGCGCTCTGGAAGGGGACTATCACGTCTATCCCGGACACGAATGGGAGACGACACTGGGCTTTGAACGGAAGAATAATCCGTTTGTAGAGGGCTGAACCGATGGCGGAGAAGACGCTATATCAAACAGCCCCCGTGATGCGGCTTTTTATTGCAGAGCATCCCTTTCATTACGAGATGGAAAACTTGTGCCGTATCTTTTTTCCCTATCACCGAATCGAGACGATCTCCTGCGGAACGGATTCAGAAGGGACGCATATGTTGGATTATGGCGCTTTGGGCGCTTACACGGGAATGCAAACGGAATCCGGCGGCGTCCGGTTGCAGGCCCGTTTATTTTATGGCGGAAGAGAACGGGCAGCCGAACAGCGCACCGCGCTTTCTTTTCCAGCGGACATCAAGGAGTTGGAGCGGCGCATGGGGGTGCTGCTTTTTGGACTTCTCACACAGGCATGTGCTTATACGCCAAAGTGGGGTATCCTAACGGGGGTGCGCCCCATTAAGCTCCTGCGCAATTTGGTGGATCGTATGGGTCTGGAAGCAGCGCTGTGCAGCTTTCAGGGGGATTGGCTGGTCAGCGCGGAAAAGACGGAATTGAGCCGGATCACCATGGGAAACGAGCAAAAAATTTTATCGCTTTCTCGTCCGGAGTCTTTCAGCTTATACGTTTCCATCCCGTTTTGTCCCACACGTTGTTCGTATTGCTCCTTTGTATCTTCGACCGTGGAACGTACAGCAAAGCTCATTCCGCAGTATCTGGAGTTGCTATGCGTTGAAGTGGTACGTACGGCGGAGGTCGTAAAAGAACTGGGATTGCGGCTGGAATCGGTATATATCGGCGGAGGGACGCCGACAACGCTTTCGGCTGAACAGTTGGCGCGTTTGATCGATACCATCACCTGTGCGTTTGATATGAGCACTTGCCGGGAATTCACGGTGGAAGCCGGACGGCCCGATACCATCACGATGGATAAGCTAAAGGCGATGCGCCCACGCGGGGTTACGAGAATTAGCATCAATCCACAAACCCTCAACGATCATGTTTTGGAGACAATTGGCCGCCGTCATACTTCTGCACAGACTTTAGAGGCGTTCTCGTTGGCGCGTACATGTGGGTATGATGACATCAATATGGATTTGATTGTGGGCCTCCCGGAAGACACCTTGGAAAGTTTCCAGAGGACGCTTCGACAGGTGTTGGACCTCCATCCTGAGAGTATCACGGTGCATACTCTTTCGCTCAAGCGTTCCGCACGTATTTTTCAGGACGACAGTGAACCCTTCAGCCGAGATGCCGCTCTGACTGGAGATATGCTGGATTGGGGCGATGCACAGCTTCTCCACCATGGGTATGCTCCATACTATTTATACCGGCAGAGCCGCATGGTTGGAAATCTGGAGAATACCGGGTGGGCGAAGACGGGAAAAGAGAGCATCTACAATGTTTATATTATGGATGAGACACATACCATTTTGGCATGTGGAGCGGGGGCCGTGACAAAGGTCCGGGACCCATATTCCGACCAGCTGAAACGTATTTTTAATTTCAAGTACCCGTATGAATACATCAGCCGCCACGGGGAAATGCTTACAAGAAAAGAACAGGTGAGAACCATTTATGAAGAATATCGGCGGGCAAAACAGGGTTTATCCTCTGTATGAGAACGACCTCGAACGCATTAATTATGAAGCAGAACACTGTGCTCCTGCTTTTATTGCCCGGACAGAAGCGGCTTTTCATCGCGATATACGCGACATAGCAGAGCAGATTGCCTCCTCTCCAGAGCTTTGCAAGGTCATTATGTTGGCGGGTCCATCCAGCAGCGGTAAAACGACCACGGCGCACATTTTGCTGGATGCTTTGCGGGAGTGTGGTATTGATTCCCAGGTGATCTCGCTGGACAATTTTTACAAGGGCGAATCCGATGCACCGCTTTTGGAAAATGGCCGGCATGATTATGAATCAGTCGAAGCATTAAATGTTCCTTTATTGGAGCGCTGCCTGTTGAATTTGATGGAAACCAACACATGCGAAATGCCGGTTTTTGATTTTGAACACCATATTCCTCACCCATATACGAAGCGCATTCGCTTGGGAGAACGGGAAATTGTGGTTGTAGAGGGAATCCATGCGCTGAATCCAGCCATTAGCAGGCATTTGCCGGAGGACGGGGTTTTAAAAATTTATATCAGTGTGAAGCAGGGATTGGAGGCACAAGGAAAGATCTTGTTGTCACCCAACGGAGTCCGTTTGGTACGCCGTTTGGTGCGCGACTATTTGTTCCGAAATAATCCTCCGGGACGTACGCTGGACATGTGGAGCACAGTAATGGATGGAGAACGGAAGTATATTAAACCCTACCGGGGAGAGGCGGATATTACGATCAATTCAATGCACTGTTATGAACCGTGTGTCATGCGTGCACAAGCACTTCCACTTTTAGAGAGCGTGGAGCCGTCGGCTTCATACGGCGAGTTGGCCAATCAGCTGGCGGAATGTTTGCGCCGGTTTACGCCGATCTCGCGGGCGCTGGTTCCGGAGACCTCCTTGTTGCGGGAGTTCATTGGGGGAGGTATCTACGGGGAATAACCCAGGATGAAAATAGTTTGGGATGGAATGGAGAATCCCGTGCAATCCCCTTGATTTCCGGATTTAAATGGTGTTATAATTGAGCAAATAAAACAAAAAAGGGAGCGTGTGACAATGGGACTTCTGGAAGATGTCGTCGTGAATGCGAAAGAAGCAGTCAATGCCGTCGGCAAAAAGGCGGGCCAGATGGTGGATATCTCAAAGTTGCGGTTAAACGCGGCGGATCTGAACAATGAGATCTCCAAGCGCTTTGAAGCCCTGGGCAGGGTGATATATGACTCTAAAAAGACAGAGAACGATTCTGCTGATTTGGTTAATGAGTGTATAACGGCGATTGATGAGCTGTACGAACAGCTGGATGCAGTCAACGATCAGATTTCTGCCCTACGCTCCAGAGTTATCTGTAAAAAATGTGGAGCTGAAAATCCCGCAGAAGCCTGCTATTGCAATATGTGCGGCAGCAAGCTCGACGTATAAGAATGGGAATTTTTGAAAAAGAGGGGTTCGCCCCTCTTTTTGTGTTCCTGGGCTTGTCCGGTTGGGTTGGTGGTCTAATCTTCACAGGGATGCCGTATATATATAATATTGGATGATGCTTTGGGAAAGCGGCTGTGTAGCCGCAAAAAAGATGGATGGGATGGTAGGGTTTATCTATGGAAAAACGAATGGGACGCTCCACCAAACAAAGCTTTCTGCACGGTGCTTTGATTCTGCTGATTGCCATCGCAATTGTGAAGGTGATCGGTGCGCTGTTCAAAATCCCCTTAAACCTGATTATTACGCCGGTTGGTATGGGGTATTTTTCAACGGCGTACAACCTGTATAATCCGATTTTTAGTCTGGCAACCGCGGGATTCCCCATTGCGATTGCCCGTTTGGTATCGGAAAATTATGCACGGGGCCGGTTTCGGGACATTCGACAGATTCACAAGGTGTCAATCCCGATTTTTCTGACTTTGGGCTTTTTAGCGTTTTGCTTGATGTTCTTTGGAGCAAGGCCATATGTCTCCTATGCTACGGATAGCGGAGATATGAATGCATTGCCTGCGATTTATTTACTGTCCCCTGCGATTCTGTTCAGCAGCATGATGGCCATCTATCGCGGTTATTATGAAGGTTTGCGCAATATGTATCCCACCGCTTTCTCAGAAGTGGTGGAGGCGCTGTTTAAACTAATCATGGGGTTGGCGGGTGCTTATCTCATCATTCAAAATGGCTTAAACGAATATGCCGCTTCGGGAACAGTTTACGGAATCCCGGTCGAATCGGCCGAATATGCCAAGGCTGCAACCCTGCCGTATGCTGCTGCGGGTGCAATCTTTGGCGTTACAGTTGGTTCTGTTTTTGGATTTGCATTTCTATGGCTTTATCACAAGCGGAATGGGGATGGGATTACACGGGAGATGTTGGTCGCATCTCCACGCCCCTATCCGATGAAGCAGACCATTCAGCGTTTGGTGCGTACCGCGATTCCGGTGGCATTGGGCGCTTTGGCGGTCAATCTCTCCAGCTTGGTGGATACCACCTTTGTACAGCGCCGCCTGCGGGATATTATGTCCATACAACCGGAGGTGCTGCTGCAGGAATACAGTGGCCTATTGAGTGAGGTTGTCATCCAGACGGACCGCGTTCCAACATTCCTGTTTGGCTGTTATGGCAATGCGACAACATTGTTTATGTTGGTGCCGGCGATTACTCAGGCGTTCGGTGTATCAGCTTTGCCAAATGTCACGACGGCTTGGACAACAGGCGATCCCAAAAAAATCAAAAATAGCATCGAAACCGTCCTGCGTGTTGTCGCAATGATTACCATTCCGGCCGGTTTGGGCCTTTCCGTTCTTTCCGGCCCGATCACGCAACTGCTGGGTTATAACGAGATCACCGGGAAAATTTTGATCCTTTTGGGGCTTGGTGCAATTTTTGCTGCTACAGATACGCCCATCAACAGTATGTTGCAGGCGGTGGGACGTGTTGATCTGCCAATTAAGCTTCTTTCGGTGGGACTTATCATCAAGGTGGTATTGAACTATTTTTTGGTTGGGATACCGGAAATCAACGTCATGGGCGCAGGGATTGGAACGCTGGTTTGTTATCTGTTCCTCACCGTATTTGGACTCGTTTTGTTGTGCCGGGAAACCAAGGTCAAGTTAAACTGGGTGGGCTTGTTCGTAAAGCCGTTCCTAGCAGGGGGCGTTTGCGTTCTGTCGGCTTATCTGGTGCAGAAATTTGCCGCAATGGTGGTGAGTGTTAGCATTGCAACGATCTTTGCACTTTTTGTGGCAGTTGCCGTTTATGGCGTGTGCATGCTTTGGATGCGGGCGTTGAAAAAAAGCGATATTCTTATGTTACCCAAGGGACAAAAAATTGCCAAAATACTTGAAAAACATGGTTGGATAAGGTAATATAGGAACTGCCCGTTTTTACCCAGCCGCGGGAATTTGGCCGGCAGGAAGCCCGGTTTTGGAAGCGGAGGTGCAAGATACTTGGAATTTAAGAAAAAAGATAAGTATAGCATGGATGACTTGCTGCAGATTATGAAGATTTTGCGTGCCCCTGGCGGTTGCCCTTGGGACCGTGAACAGACGCACCAAAGTATCCGAAACTGTTTCATTGAAGAGACCTATGAGGCGATTGAAGCCATCGACACAGAGGACCCGATTTTGCTTCAAGAGGAACTCGGCGACGTTTTGTTGCAGGTGCTCTTCCACTCGGAAATTGAGCAGGAAGAGGGACGGTTTGATTTTTCAGATGTGGTGGATGGGGAAGCCAAGAAGATGGTGGAACGCCACCCGCATGTGTTTGGCTCCGTTACAGTGGACGGCACAGAGGATGTGTTGACCAATTGGGATGCCATCAAGAAAAAAACCAAGGACCAAAAGACGCAGACCGAGGTGCTACAGAGTGTCAGTAAGGCGCTTCCCGCTTTGATGCGCAGTCAAAAGGTGCAGCAGAAAGCTGCAAAGGTTGGGTTCGATTGGCCGGATGTCTCCGGCGCCTTAGCAAAAGTGGAGGAAGAGACAGTTGAGTTGCGTGAAGCGATTCGCGCTGAAGGGGTAGAAGCCTGTGCAGAAGAGTTGGGCGATCTGCTTTTTTCTGTAGTCAATGTTGCTCGATTTTTGCATGTAAGCGCGGAGCAATCCTTGGGTGAAGCATGTGAAAAGTTCATTTGCCGTTTCCAAAAGGTGGAAGAGTTGGCAGGCGCGCGCGGATTGGATATGAAATCCGCGGGCATTGAAGAACTGGACAAGCTTTGGAACGAGGCCAAGGAAACAAAGAATTCGCAAGACTGAAACGCGAAATACTGAAATAATTCTCGGCTTTTCAATCATACTATGGTTGAGGAAAAGGCTGATGAATAATAAAAAACACGGAGGTACATCTCATGAACAAGACAGAATTGATTACCGCTGTTGCGGAAAAAACCGGTATGTCTAAGAAAGATGCGGACAGCGCCGTAAACGCGGTTCTTGATACGATTATCGAAGCGGTTGCCTGCGAGGAGAAAGTGCAGATTGTCGGCTTTGGCACATTTGAGGTGCGTGCGCGCAGCGAACGTCAAGGCCGTGATCCGCGGACAAATTCCCCGATCACCATCCCGGCATCCAAGGTTCCGGCTTTCAAGGCTGGCAAGGCATTTAAGGATGCTATGATCAAATAATTCCGTTTTGTATTCAGGTATCAGGGGCTGCAAGGCTCAGGACGGTTGTCCTGGAGCGTTGCGCCCTTTTTCTTTTCAAATTTGGTACGTTTGGTGCCTTTCAAAAGGAGTTTGCAAAAAATGAGATTGGATAAGTATTTAAAGGTTTCGCGCATTATCAAGCGCCGTACAGTGGCAAATGAAGCTTGTGATGCCGGACGTGTACTGGTCAATGGCAAGGTAGCCCGCGCCTCTTACGATGTAAAGCAGGGGGATGTGTTGGAACTTCAATTGGGATCACGCAACATCAAGGCGGAGGTGGTCTCCGTCAACGAATATGCCCGCAAGGAAGAGGCTGGGGAGATGTATCGCGTTCTTTCAGAAGAACCGGCGGCTCCGCGCGCTTGACACTTTGCTCCGCATATGCCCGTTTTTCCCCGCATAGAAATAGACCAGAGAAATGGAATGGGAGGGATCGGGCATGACAGAGGAAAAGAAGATTGTAGGCAAGGTACCCCACAGTGTGATCTTGGAAAATCGAAAAGCGTTCACGGCAACAGGGGTATCCAATGTGGATAGCTTTGATGAGCAAACCATTGTTGCTTATACAGATCTAGGAGAACTGGTAGTCAAAGGAAAAAATCTACACATCAATAAATTGAACGTCGAAACAGGAGAACTCACGTTGGACGGCGAGATTTCCTCCCTATCCTATGCGGAACCGCAGGCGACGGGAGGCGGAATTTTTGCCAAGCTGTTCAAATAGGGAGTGAATCCTTGTGGAAATCTCACTTGCGGTACAGATGCAGGGGTTTGTCCTTGCGGTCGGTGTCGGTTTTGCCCTGGGGGCAATCTATGATGTCTTGAAAATAGCGCGTACCATGATTCGGAGTACGCCGTCCCATGTGTTTTGGATGGACTTAGCATTTATGACGGTTGCAGGCCTTGTGACCTTTTTGTTGTCGCTCGCTGCTTCCTACGGAGAGGTGCGTTTTTACCTGCTCGCCGGGGAGGGAATCGGTTTTTGCGTCTATTTTATGACATTTGGGCTCATCAGTAGCCGCGTTTTCCGTCTGCTTCGGAAGCTTCTAGATTTTTGTCTATTCCGTCCATTAAAATGTATGATTCACGCGATTGTTCGATGGGTACGAAAAATTTTTCAGCGGATTGCGCAAAAAGTAAAAAAATCCCATGCAAAGCGTAAAAAGCGCTTGAAACCCCGCAGGAAGATAGTGTATAATGATCCTAACAAATCCAATGGAAAGCAAAAAATACGTTCCAAAGGCAGAAAAGGAGGGCGGAACCGAAAACATGAAGGTCATCAAACGAAAAAAGCAGCGGGGAAGCTTACTTCTTAAATTAGCTATTTTTGCCTTTGCCGCATATATTGTCTTTGCGTTGGTCAACCAGCAGGTGCAGATCAGTGAAAAGAGCCAGCAGTTGGCCGATCTGCAGGAGCAGGTAGAAATTCAGAAGATCAAAAACGAGGACATGAAACATGCGCTCAACGCCGATGAAGAAGAGACCAAGGAATACATCGAGCGGGTTGCCCGTGAAGATTTGGATTATGCCAAGCCGGGTGAGCGTGTGTTTGTGAATATTGCCGGAGACTGAACCCCGGTTGGTTTAGCGCGAAAGGCTCTTTTTAAGGAGGAAAACACTTACATATGCAGCTTGAGGTAGGAGCAGTTCTGGAAGGGAAAGTCACAGGGATTACAAAGTTTGGTGCGTTTGTGGAGCTGCCGGGAGGAAAAACCGGCATGGTCCATATTTCGGAAATCGCGCCCACTTTTGTCAAGGAAATCCGCGATTATGTCACCGAGAATCAAATGGTCAAGGTGAAGATCCTCAGTATCAGCGAGGAGGGAAAGGTAAGCCTTTCCATGAAGAGGGCTGTTCCGCCCCCGCCGAAGAGCGCTCCTGCGCAACGTCCTGGCCGTCCTGGAAATTATGAGTGGCAGAGTCGGAAGAGCGAACCGACCAGCTTTGAGGATATGATGTCCCGTTTTAAGCAGGCGAGTGACGAAAAAATGTCCGACTTGAAGCGCACCATGGAGGCAAAGCGCGGCGGCTTTTCCAGACATGGCGGGTCTGGTCAATCGAAATAAAGGCAGAAAGTGAGCGGAGTGCATGCACTCCGCTTTTTTGTAGGGTAACAGAAAAATGATTGTGGATAATCTGGAGAAGCTATAGAGATGATAGGGTTGTCTATTCAGATGATTAGGAGGAATGTGAACCATGCTGATTGTCAATGCCCGTTTGTACACGATGGCGGGGACTTATATAGAAAATGGATACCTACGCACAGAGGGAACCGTCATTGCGGAACTGGGGCCGATGCCAGCGGATGCAAAGCCAAACGAAGAAGTCATCGATGCCCAGGGGGCAGCACTGTATCCTGGTTTTGTCGATGCACATACCCATCTGGGTATGTGGGAAGATGGACTCACCTTTGAAGGGGATGACGGAAATGAAGAAACCGATCCAGTTACCCCTCAGCTTCGCGCAATCGATGCAATCAACCCGGTGGACCGCTGTTTTCGTGAAGCGTTGGGAGCGGGTATTACCACTGTGGTGACGGGTCCCGGCAGCGCAAATGCGATCGGGGGACAGATGGCTGCCATAAAGACCTATGGGAACTGTATTGATCGTATGATTGTCAAGGCGCCTTTTGCGATTAAAATGGCTTTGGGGGAAAATCCCAAGACCGTTTACCATGGAAAGAACCAGACGCCTTCGACACGGATGGCCACTACCGCTTTGATCCGTGAACAGCTTTATAAGGCGAAACGTTACCAAGAAGAGTTGGAACGTGCGGAAAAGGATGAGGATTTTGATAGGCCTGAATTTGATATAAAGTGCGAAGCTCTATTACCTGCCCTCCGTAGAGAGATTCAGGTACATTTCCATGCTCATCGAGCCGACGATATTTTCACAGCGGTGCGTATTGCGAAGGAGTTCCAGCTCGACTATGTAGTGATCCATGGCACAGAATCGCATTTGATCGTGGACGGACTTGTAGAGGAGGGGACACGAGTACTTTCGGGCCCCTTCCTCAGTGATCGAAGCAAACCGGAGCTGCGCAATCAGACGCCGGCTACACCGGGGATTTTGTCAAAGGCGGGGCTTCGGCCTGCAATTATTACCGACCACCCGGTGATCCCGATTCAGTATTTGCCTGTCTGTGCGGGTCTGGCCGTACGGGAAGGCATGGACCATGAGGAAGCACTGCGTGCAATCACGATCAATCCAGCGAAGATTTGTGGAATGGATCACCGTGTAGGTTCTTTGGAAGTCGGAAAAGACGCGGACCTGGTGCTCTTTGACCAGGACCCGCTGACGATTGCAGCAAAGCCCAAGATGGTTGTCGCGGGCGGAAAACGGGTGGAATCGGAAGGAGAAATAAAATGAGGGAAATAGAAGCCGAGCAGATTACCGCAGCAGTCCGGCAGCTTTGTATGGACGCAAACCGTGTGCTTCCAGAAGATTTGGAGACATGTATACACTGTGCCGCTGAAGAAGAAACATCCCCACTGGGAAAGGCCATTCTTTGCGATCTTTGCGACAACATGGACGCTGCACGGGAATTGCAAATTCCCGTTTGCCAGGACACCGGTATGGCCGTAATCTTTGCGGAGGTCGGCCAGGATGTCCATATCCATGGGAATTTTGAACATGCAGTCAATGAAGGCGTCCGGCAGGGGTATGTGGATGGTCTGTTGCGCTGTTCCGTGGTGGCCGACCCTATTCGGCGCGGCAACACAGGGGACAATACCCCTGCAATTTTGCATACGCGCTTGGTGGAAGGGGATCGATTGTCCCTGATGGTTGCCCCCAAGGGATTCGGGAGCGAGAACATGAGCCGTATGAAAATGTTCACGCCATCCGCTTCTCTGGACGACATCGTTGGATTTGTGGCAGAGACTGCACGGGTTGCCGGAAGTAACCCCTGTCCGCCGATGGTTCTCGGCGTTGGAATTGGCGGTGATTTCGAAAAATGTGCCATTCTAGCAAAGATGGCTCTCTGCCGGCCTGTTTCGGAGCCTAATCCAGACCCTTTTTATGCGGAGTTGGAGAAGCGCATGTTGGATGAGGTAAACGCATTGGGGATTGGCCCACAGGGGTTTGGAGGAGATACCACGGCGCTCTGTGTTCATATAGAATCCTTTCCGACACATATTGCTGGCCTACCAGTGGCAGTCAATGTTGGGTGCCATGTAACCCGTCATAAAAAAATAACAATTTAGTCATGAAATACTTCCTTTTATTTAGATAATATGTTATATTATAGAGGAGAAGAGATCACGATGTGGCAGGGAATGGTTGGGGTGTTTCCTTGGTGGTACATCGTGTCTGTACTCGAATCCATTCAAAGCATCAAAATTGAAGCACGCGCTGTTCCGGTGTTGTTCCGCCCGGAACGCCCATGACAGGAAGACCTTCGGTGCGTCCTTGCAGCGGCGGCCCAAGCGGGCGGCGTCAGCGGCGCGAATTGAAGAAGGAGATGTTATTATGAAGATTACCATTACCGGAAGAAAGGTCAATTTAAGGGATAATTTTAAAGAGCTTGCGAAGAAAAAGCTGTCTCGCTTCGATCGCATCTTTGATGAGGATGCTGATGCCAACGTGGTGGTAACTCTCGAAAAAAACCGTCAGACGGTTGAAATAACAATTAAGCAGCGCGGGATGATCTATCGTGCGGAGTCTACCGCTTTGGAGATGAATGATGCGCTTGACCAGGTGATGAGCGCTTTGGGAAGGCAGATCCGTAAGAATAAGACCAAACTGGCCAAGAAGGTACATTCTGGCGCCATCGATCAGTACCTCAGCGATTTTCCAGTGGAAGAGCCGGTCGCCGATGAGATGGAGGCAGAGCCAGAATATCGTGTGGTGCGTACCAAGCATTTCTTTGTCAAACCGCTCAGTGTGGATGAGGCAATTTTGCAGATGAACATGCTCGACCACCAGTTCTTTATGTTCCGCAATGAGAGCAGCGGAGAGATCAATGTGGTATACCGCCGTAAAAATGGGGATTATGGCCTGCTTGAACCGGATGCGGAATAAAATTGCATCTATAGCGGGGGCTGCTATTTGCAGCCCCCGCTTTTATTGGTTCAGGTCTCCGACAGAGCCGCTGAAGGGTCCCGTAAAAAAGCCTTTGTTTCAAACACCGAGCGAAGCGAGCTGCTAACGACAACCTTTCGATGATAAATGGTTGCCGTTAAAACGGCGATTGCCCGTTTACGGTTTGTGGGTAAGTGATGTAGGCGGAATAAGATTCCGTGCATCTTGAGACGCTTTTCGGTATATGCCCCCTTATAGGGCCTTATTATTCCACCGGCAGTCGGTAGGTTTGACGAAATACTGGAAGAAAAGGGCATATTTTGAGGTATATAGCTCTTATCCCTCAGCAGTGTGGGCGAAGTGTGGTGGACTTGTGAATAATGCGTGAAATGCAAAGGAAATGCTTTACAATGCGGAACGCATATTGTAAAATAATAGAAGTTGTAATACAATTTATAAAATCGAAAGTAGGAGTTGTTAGATTTGCAGCCGAAATATAAGCGGGTTCTTTTAAAGTTGAGCGGAGAGTCCCTGGCCGGGAAAGAGACGCATGGCATTGATTTTGATACGGTTTTGCGCATTTGCCGTCCGATCAAAGAGTGCGTCGACATGGGCGTTCAAATTGCCATTGTTGTTGGCGGCGGGAATTTCTGGCGTGGTCGCAGCAGTGGACAGATGGATCGCACCCGTGCAGATCATATGGGAATGCTGGCGACGACTATTAATGCGCTCGGCGTAGCGGATGCATTGGAACAGCTTGGATTGACCGTGCGGGTACAGACCGCGATCTCCATGCAGCAAATCGCAGAGCCGTATATTCGGAACCGTGCAGTCCGCCATCTGGAAAAAGGGCGTGTCGTAGTGTTCGGTTGTGGAACGGGCAATCCGTTCTTCTCTACAGATACAGCAGCTTCTCTGCGGGCGGCGGAGATCGATGCGGACATCATTCTAAAGGCGACGATGGTGGATGGCGTTTATGACAGCGATCCGAAGAAGAATCCGAATGCTGTGAAATATGATACCCTTTCCTTCATGGATGTATTGAATAAAAACTTGCAAGTGATGGACAGCACGGCTGCCACCATGTGTAAGGACAATAATATTCCGATCTTGGTATTTAGCATTGACCAACCGGCAAATATCACAAAAGCCATTTGCGGAGATCCAATTGGCACAATTGTAAAGGAGGAAGAACATTGAAAGAAGTATTGAAGAACGCAGAAGAACGCATGGAAAAAAGCGCAGCAAATTTGGAACATACCTATGCGGGTGTCCGCGTAGGAAGGGCAAACCCGGCTGTGTTGGATAAAGTAAAAGTGGATTATTACGGCGCGCCGACCGCGATCAATCAGCTGGCAGCTGTATCGGTGGCAGAAGCACGTGTGCTGGTGATCCAACCATGGGATGCTTCGGTTTGCCGCGCTATTGAAAAGGCGATCCAGTCCTCGGATATTGGGATTAATCCGCAGAGCGATGGCAAGGTAATCCGCATGACCTTCCCGCAGCTGACGGAAGAGCGCCGTAAGGAGCTGGTAAAAGAGGTCAGTAAAATGGCAGAGGATACCAAGATCACAGTTCGCTCGATTCGCCGGGATGCCATTGAAAAGCTGAAAGCAATGGAAAAGAAAGCGGAGATCAGTGAGGACGATCTGAAAAAGGGCGAAAAAAAGACGCAGGATCTTACCGATAAATACTGCAAGGAAATCGACTCCATCTTTGAAAAGAAGCAAAAAGAAATCATGGAGATCTAATCCAGCTGCATATCTATATAGAGAGCTGGGATAAACGGAAGGAAAGATACGACCAGTATGTACAAAGGACAGCATCTCCCAGAGCATGTGGGGATTATCATGGATGGGAACGGCCGCTGGGCAAAAAAACGCGGTTTGCCGCGTTCAGCGGGCCATGTGGCCGGTGCCTCCAATTTCCGGACCATTGCTAAGTATTGCAGCCAGATTGGCATCCGCTATTTGACCGTATATGCTTTTTCCACAGAGAACTGGAAGAGGCCGCAGGAAGAAGTAAAAGCCCTAATGCGCCTTTTTAGACAATATCTGGAGGAAGCGCTTCGGGATTTTACGGAGGAGAACATCCGTACCCGTTTTATTGGAGATGTTTCTGTCTTTGCTCCGGTTTTGCGCGATTTGATTGAGCAGGTGGAGGAATCCAGCAAAAACAAAACAGGCATGGTGCTCAATATTGCTATGAATTACGGTGGCCGTGCGGAGTTGACGCATGCCATGCGCCAGTTGGCGCAAGAAGTAAAACACGGCTCTATGCAGCCGGATGAGATCGATGAAGCTGCTATTGAGCGTTATCTTTACACCGCTGGACAGCCCGATCCCGATCTGATTATCCGGCCCAGTGGAGAAAATCGGACGTCCAACTTTTTGCTCTGGCAATCGGCATACAGCGAATATGTCATCATGGATATTCTGTGGCCAGATTTTACTACAGAAGATTTGGATCACGCCTTGGAAGAGTTTGTCAAACGAAACAGGCGCTTTGGAGGGATATAATTGAAATCGAGAGTGGCTTCTGGAGCTGCATTGGTTGCTTTTTTACTGGCAATTGTCATTTTTAATCAGATTTTTCCCTTGGCGCTCAACATAGCAATTGCACTCATTTCGGTAATGGGTGTGGTCGAGATTATTTCCGCACTCGGCATGTCCAAAAATTACATCTTAATGATTCCCAGTGTCGCTTTTGCCGCCGTACTGCCACTGCTTCAGGGCACGTGGCAGCAGGCGGCCTATTATATTTATACCGTTGTGATTTTTAGTGCGCTGATCTTTTACCATCAGCTGTTTACTTTTCGTGAAATTGGGGTTGTCTACAGTATGACACTGTTGATTCCCACCGCTTTGGGAACATTGGTCGGTTTGCGGGCGTTGGGTGGAAATCACGGAATGTTCTACGTGATCATCGCAATTTTTTCTGCTTGGATTGCGGATGTCGGCGCCTTTTTTGCGGGGAGCTTTTTTGGTAAACGGAAGCTTTGCCCACAGATCAGTCCGAAAAAGACTGTGGAGGGCTTGGTAGGTGGCGTTTTATTAGATGTCATTGCGATGCTGGTGTTCGGCTACGTCTTCCAGGCGTTGTTGTATTCCTATGAGGTTCGTGTTTCGTACCTGTCGCTTTTGGTTATTGGCCTTGTGGGGTCTGCGCTTTCTGTTATAGGGGATTTGGCATTTTCATTGATTAAACGCAGTTGCCACATTAAGGATTTTAGCGAAATCATTCCTGGACACGGCGGGATTTTGGACCGCTTTGACAGTGTGATTTTTGTGGCGCCGTTTATCTATTTTCTTGTGCAGTTTTTACCGATCGTGATATAAAACGAGAGAACGGTTCATAATACTTCATAGAGGGGCCGGCCGGAGCTGAATTTGCAGACGGCCCGCCCTTCGCCCTGAAAGGGGATTTTTCATGAAACAGATGCTATCTATATTGGGATCTACGGGTTCCATCGGCACACAGACCCTCGACGTGGCGCGTCGTCTGGGGATGCGTGTCTGTGCGCTTGCGGCGAATCGCAACGTGGAGATGCTTGAAAATCAGATACGAGAATGGAAACCGCAACTTGTTGCGGTTTTTGACTTAGATGCGGCTAAAAGGCTCCGGCTTGCAGTCGCAGATACCCCGGTCCGTATCGTACAGGGGATGGAAGGGCTTTGCGAGGCGGCGTCCATCGCCGCCGCGGACGTTATCTGCAATTCTGTGGTGGGAATGGTGGGGTTGCGTCCAACATTGGCGGCAATTGCAGCCAAAAAGGATGTGGCGTTGGCCAATAAAGAGACACTCGTCGCAGGCGGCGCCCTGGTTATGCAGGCGGCGCGTGAAGCTGGTGTCCGAATTCTGCCAGTGGATAGCGAGCATTCGGCAATTTTTCAGTGTTTACAGGGATGCCCGGAAAAAAAGGCGTTGGGGCGTATTATCTTAACAGCATCCGGTGGCCCATTCTTTGGGAAAAGCCGTGAAGAGTTGAAGGCTGTTACACCGGAACAGGCGTTAAAACATCCCAACTGGAATATGGGGGCAAAGGTAACCGTCGATTCGGCTACATTGATGAATAAAGGTTTGGAAATCACAGAAGCGTTCTGGTTATTTGATGTTTCGCCGGAGCAGATCGATGTGGTGGTCCATCGGGAAAGCATCATCCATTCTCTGGTTGAATACGTTGATCATTCAGTGTTGGCGCAACTGGGGGTACCGGATATGCGAATTCCTATCCAGTATGCTCTTACGTGGCCGCAACGTTTTCCTTCGCCGGTGGAGCAACTCGATCTGGTGAAGTGTGGGGTATTGCACTTTTCTGAGCCAGATGAGGATACTTTTACCTGTTTGCGGGCTTGCAAGCAGGCACTTTTTCGCGGCGGTTTGGCATCTACAGCCGCAAACGGTGCAAATGAAGAGGCGGTCCGGCTCTTTTTAAACCGGAAGATCTCCTTTTTACAGATTGGAGAACTGGTCATGCAGGCGATGGAGCATCAACCGGATGCACAGGTCGCATCCGTTGAAGATATATTGTCCGCCGATCAGGCAGCACGTGAATTTGTGCGCCATATGGTGGGAGTTTGAGGTGATTGTTATCGTACAGGTTTTATTGGTCATTATCGCAGTTCTGCTCTTTGGCTTTATCATTTTTATCCATGAATTTGGCCATTTCATGACAGCAAAGTTAAGTGGAATACGGGTCAATGAATTTGCAATTGGCATGGGACCCACATTGTTCCGCTTTCAAAAAGGGGAAACGACCTATGCTCTTCGGTTGTTGCCCATCGGCGGTTTTTGTGCTATGGAAGGGGAAGATGAGGACAGCGACGACGAGGGTGCTTTTAATAATAAGCCGGTTTGGAAGCGAATTCTTGTAGTTGTTATGGGCGCGGTGATGAATATCATCCTAGGTTTGGCTTTGATGATGATTCTACTTGTACAGCAGCCGGCTTTTAGCTCTACGACCATAGGAGAATTTCAAGAGGGTGCAGCGACCCAGGCTGCTGGGTTGCAGGTCGGTGATACGTTCACAAAGGTGGATGGCTACAAGGTTACGACGGACCGCGATTTGAGCTTTGCCCTTGCGACAGCAAATCCGGATGCTGTAGAAATTGAGGTGCTGCGCGACGGTCAGACGTTGACTTTTTCAGATGTGAAGTTCCATACAAAGGACAATGATGGAACAAAAGTCTTGATGTTGGACTTTTATGTGAATCCTATTCCAAAGAATGTGGGGACTTTAATTACAAAGTCGTTTCAGGATACGGTTTCCACTGTGCGCATGGTGTGGTATAGCCTTGCTGGGTTGGTGACCGGTAAATTTGGCTTGAACGACATGGCGGGGCCAGTCGGCGCGGCAAGCGCTATTGGAGAAGTTGCTTCGCAAGGATTGCAGCAGAGCTTTGGAACAGCCATCAACAATATTTTATATATGATGATGATTATCACGGTCAATTTGGGCGTAGTGAATCTGCTTCCTTTCCCGGCGTTGGATGGAGGCAGGTTGGTATTTCTCCTGGTGGAAGCCGTGCGCCGTAAGCCGGTCAATCCAAAGTATGAAGGTTGGGTAAACGCTGCGGGATTTGTCCTTTTGATGTGCCTAATGGTGGTTATTACCTTTAGCGACATCCTGCGGCTTGTGACAGGAAAGGGGATTGGCGCATGAGACGGCAGTCCAAGCAGGTATTTGCAGGAGCGGTAGCCATCGGAGGTGGGGCGCCGGTCAGTATACAGTCCATGCTAAATATTCCCGCCTCGGACATAGATGGAAACGTGCGGCAAGCGATGGAGCTGGAACGCGCTGGATGTGAAATTCTGCGCGTTTCCATCCCAGATCGGCAGGCTGTTTCCCTGATACCGGCGATCAAAAAAGCGATTGGGATTCCATTGGTAGCGGATATACATTTTGATTACCGGCTCGCCCTGGAGTCCGCAGCCGCGGGAATTGACAAAATACGTATCAATCCTGGAAACATCGGGGGAAGCGATCATGTTAGAGCGGTAGCGCAAGCCTGCCGCGAAAGGGGAATCCCAATACGCATTGGTGTAAACTCCGGTTCTGTCGAAAAGGAGATTTTAGCAAAATACGGTGCCCCGACTCCAGACGCTCTGGTGGAGAGCGCGCTTTATCATGCCTCTCTATTGGAGCGCTTTGACTTTACAGACATTGTTCTGTCGATCAAGTCCTCCGATGTGGATACGATGATTCGGGCGTATGAGCTCTGTGCAGAGAAATGCAGGTATCCGCTTCATTTGGGAGTGACAGAGGCGGGCACAGAACGAATGGGATTGGTAAAATCTTCGATCGGGATCGGTTCCCTCCTGCAGCGCGGGATTGGAGATACCATCCGCGTATCTTTGACAGCGAATCCGGTAAAGGAAATTGCCGCCGGTATGGACATCCTGAAGGCGTTGAATTTGCGCCAAGAAGGGATTCAGTTCGTTTCCTGTCCCACCTGCGGCCGAACCAAAATTGATCTGATTGCTATTGCAGATGAGGTGGAACGACGTTTAGCACATTGCAAAAAGCCGATTAAGGTTGCGGTGATGGGCTGTGTGGTCAATGGACCGGGGGAAGCCCGTGAAGCGGACATCGGGATTGCCGGTGGTGATGGCGTAGGGCTGCTCTTTAAAAAGGGAGAAATTGTTCGCAAGGTCCCAGAGGACAAGCTGGTAGATGAGCTTGTTCGAGAAGTAGAAGCTCTTTGAAATTTGTGAAATGGTTGGGGGATTTTTCTGTCGTTCGATGGAGATATATGCGTCCCTTTTGTTGCGACTTTGTTTGTAAAAACATCCCCTTTATCAAATGGAAAATATCCGAAACAGGGAAAGGGTGTCCGTTGCGCTGCCCAAAAAGTGCATGGTTCAATACTTGTATATGTATTTTCGATCTTCGGAGGATGTTGGAACTTGAAAACTTTTGGTGAATTCTTTGGCCCTTACATAGAGCTCTCTGGATATCCGGAGAGTATGCATCGCGGTGAACTGACTGGTTTGCAAATTGATACGCGCAATCGCGTGTTGACGGCGAAGGTGGCGTTTCCAGCACTTGTAGACCGCAATACGCTGTTTCGAGCAGAAAAAGAGATCTCCCGTTGTAAAACCTTGCAACTTCATCGGGCAGTGCTGGACCCGCAGTTCCCGAGAGAGAGTTTTACGGTGGACTATTATCCAAATCTGGTTCAGGAATTAAAACGGCGTGATGCCAGTATCAATGGAACATTGAATCAGTCCTCCGCACGCTTAGAGGGGGACCGGTTTATCGTAACGCTTAGCCACGGAGGCGGAAATTTGCTGCTTTCCCGGCATGCGGACCGAATGCTTTCCGAGATCATTCGAGAGGAGTTTGGCGTTTCAGTCCAGGTGGAGTTCGACGGAACCTTAACACTTGATAGCGACAGCATAGTCTACATAGAAAAGCAGAAAAAGCAGGAGGAAACGGTACGCCGCGAGGCGGTGGTGCAGGAGATGGAAGCATATGAGCAAAGCATGGAGAAGGCTTCTTCTCCCACAAAAAAGAATAAAAGCATCAGTGTTCGAACCCAAGAGACGATGTTGCCTACCATTTTGATCGATACAGCGAAGGCTTTGTATGGGCATCCTGTCAAGGCTAAGCCTATGCCAATCAGCCGGATTACGCCGGATATTGGCAGCGTTACCATTTGGGGAGAGATCTTTTCGGTGGATTCAAAATTGACGCGCGATCAAAATCGAAAGATCTACTCGATCAATCTTACTGATTATACGGGCTCGATCACTTTGAAGATGATTGAGCTTACTACCCAATGTAAAATGCTGGATACGCTGAAAAAAGGGATGTCAGTCATTGTGCGCGGCGATGTGGAATATGACAAATATGACCATGAGATCGTTTTGCGGCCCAAAGGGCTATCTACTGTAGAACAACTTAAAATTGTAGATGATGCTCCTGAAAAGCGTGTGGAACTGCATTTGCACACCAATATGTCCAGTATGGATGGCGTGAGTTCTGCGGAGGACTTGATTAATCGCGCCTATGAATGGGGCCAGCCTGCCATTGCGATTACAGACCATGGCGTTGCACAGGCATTCCCAGACGCGATGAATGCTTTGGAGCGAATTACCGGAAAGGGCGGAAAATTTAAGGTGATCTACGGCGTTGAGTCGTATTTCATCAACGACATGGTTCCAGCGGTCACAGGCAATTCCGAAAACACGCTGGATGACGAATTCATCTCCTTTGATATTGAGACAACCGGTTTGAGCCCTAATAAGGAGCGAATCACGGAAATAGGTGCGGTACGCATTCGCAACGGTGAAGTGGTGGACAGTTTTGACACATTTGTCAATCCACAGATGCCTATTCCGCCCAAGATCACAGAATTGACAGGGATCACGGATGAGATGGTGAAGGACGCTCCTTTGGAAAAGGAAGCGCTGGAACAGTTTTATGCTTTTTGTGGGAAGGATGCGGTTCTGCTTGCACACAATGCAGAATTTGATACTTCCTTTATTCGGATTGCTTCGGAACGCTGTGGGCTGGGGTTCCCTTATGCCTATATTGATACGCTCCCCATGTGTCGGGCAATGCTCAAGGATTTAAAAAATCACAAGCTGGATACGGTGGCAAAGCATTTGAAATTGGACCCATTTAACCATCACCGCGCTTGTGATGATGCAGCCGTACTGGCTAAGATCTTTATTGTCCTGATGACTCGCCTAAAAGAGGATACCGGAGCAAAGACAGTTAAGGATATTAATACCTCATTGGCCGGGGGCGACCCAAAGAAGATGCGCCCTTATCATCAGATTATTTTGGTAAAAAATCAGACAGGTTTGAAGAATCTATATAAATTGATTTCTTTTTCCCATCTCGACTATTTCTTCAAAAAGCCGCGTATTCCCAAGAGCGTATTGACCAAATACCGCGAGGGGTTGCTCATAGGTAGCGCTTGCGAGGCTGGTGAACTGTACCGTGCAATCTTCAATGGGCAGCCTTGGAATACGCTGTGTGACATTGCCGGATTTTATGACTATTTAGAAATCCAGCCGTTGGGAAACAATTTGTTTATGGTACGCAATGGCGACGTGCCGAACGAAGAGACATTGCGTGAATTTAACCGTACCATTGTCAAGTTGGGAGAAAAGCTCAACAAGCCTGTGGTTGCCACCTGCGACGTACACTTTTTAGACCCCAAAGACGGGGATTACCGCAAAATATTGATGGCTGGACAGGGGTTCGACGACGCCGATCATCAGGCGCCACTTTATATGCGCACCACAGCGGAAATGTTGGAAGAATTCGCCTATCTTGGTAAAGAAAAAGCCTATGAGGTGGTTGTCACCAATACCCAGAAGATTGCCGATATGGTGGAGCAGGTGCGCCCCATTCCAGAAGGGGTATTCCCGCCTTTCATTGATGGCGCAGAAGAACAGCTGAATGAAATCTGCTGGAAGCGAGCGAAAGAAGTCTATGGAGATCCGCTCCCGAAGATTGTCCAGGATCGTTTGGACCGGGAGCTTGGGTCGATCAACAAACACGGTTTCTCGGTATTGTACATGACTGCACAAAAATTGGTGGCCGACTCCGAGGCCCACGGATATCTTGTCGGTTCACGTGGTTCGGTTGGTTCATCCTTCGTCGCCAGTATGTCCGGTATCTCGGAAGTCAACCCCCTTTGCCCGCATTATATTTGTCCAAACTGTAAAAATAGTGAGTTTATCACGGACGGAAGTTACGGGTCCGGCTTTGACCTCCCACCCAAAAAATGCCCTAAGTGCGGAACGGATTATAACCGGGACGGCCATACCATTCCCTTTGAAACCTTCCTTGGCTTTGACGGCGACAAGACGCCGGATATCGACTTGAATTTTTCTGGCGAATACCAATCCGGCGCACATCGGTATACGGAGACCCTGTTTGGTAAGGATCACGTTTTTAAAGCCGGTACGATTGCAACGGTTGCGGATAAGACAGCCATTGGATTTGTAAAGAAGTATGCGGAAGAACATAATACGGTGTTGCATCGCGCGGAGGAACAACGCTTGGCGATCGGCTGTACAGGTATCAAGCGGACGACTGGACAGCATCCTGGCGGCATGGTCGTTGTCCCCAAGGGACACGACATCTTTGAGTTTTGCCCTGTTCAGCACCCGGCAAACGATCAGAATTCTGACAACATAACGACACATTTCGACTTCCATTCCATCCACGACACGATCTGTAAGTTGGATGAGCTTGGGCACGACGTCCCGACCATCTATCATTATTTGGAAGAATACACGGGAATTCCTGTGATGTCTGTGTCCATGAGTGACCCGGAAGTCATGTCGCTGTTTGAATCGCCAAAAGCCCTGGGCGTCACAGCAGAGGACATCGATTGCCAGACTGGGACGTTTTCTCTTCCTGAATTGGGGACGCCGTTTGTCCGGCAGATGTTGGTAGATGCAAAACCAAAGACTTTTTCCGATCTATTGCAGATTTCCGGCCTGTCGCATGGTACGGACGTGTGGTTAGGCAATGCGCAGGATCTCATCAAGAAGGGAACCTGTACCATTTCAGAAGTCATCGGTACGCGTGACAGCATTATGACCTATCTCCTGCACAAGGGGCTGGAGCCCAAAATGGCGTTTAAAATTATGGAGATTGTGCGTAAGGGGAAAGCTCCAAAGCTCTTGACAGACGAGCACAAGCAGGCCATGCGGGATCATGACGTGCCGGAATGGTATATTGAATCCTGTTTAAAAATCAAGTATATGTTCCCAAAGGCGCATGCGGCAGCCTATATGATTTCGGCCTTGCGGCTTGGATGGTATAAAGTACACCGGCCGGTGGAGTATTACGCCGCCTATTTTAGTGTACGCGGGGAAGACTTCGATGGCGCGACTGTGATTCAGGGGCGTGAAGCGGTGCGCCGCCGTATGAATGAAATCAGCATGAAGGGAAAAGAGGCGAGCGCCAAAGAGGAAGCGGCCTATTCCACCTTTCAGATTGCGAATGAGATGCTGGCGCGTGGTATTGAGGTGCTTCCTGTGGACCTTTACCAGTCGGATGCGAAAAAGTATCAGGTGGAAGATGGAAAAATCCGCCTACCGTTTTCCTCGTTGGCTGGTGTTGGAGAGGCAGCTGCAACAGCTTTGGCAGAAGCGCGCGAGACAGGAGGGCCATACATTTCCATCGATGACCTACAGACTCGAGCAAAGGTGACGAAAGCGGTCATCGAGATGTTAGCGCAGGCAGGCGCTTTAAAAGATCTGCCGGCGAGTTCCCAGATGACATTGTTCTGATATAAAAATGAGGCGAAACAGATGAGACAAAAGCAAAGGATTGCACCTACGGCTCGGATCGCACGCGGCGCTGTTCTTGTGGGAGATATTTCTCTCGGCGAGAAGAGCTCTGTATGGTACAATGCGGTGGCGCGTGCGGATAACGCGCCGATTCAGATCGGCGCGCACTCAAATATTCAGGATTGTTGCGTACTGCATGTGGACGAAGGCCACCCAATTCGAATTGGAGACGGCGTAACCGTAGGCCATGGAGCCATTCTGCACGGTTGTACCATTGATGATAATTCCCTAGTTGGAATGGGAGCGGTGGTACTCAATGGAGCGCATATCGGTAAAAATTGTATCATAGGAGCTTCTGCGCTGGTCACCCAGGGGATGCAGATACCGGATGGTTCCCTGGTGATGGGGGTGCCTGCAAGGGTGTGCCGCCCTCTCTCGGAGGCGGAAATTGAAAGTAACCGTCATGCGGCGGAAGAATATACCCGCGCCATGGAATGCATGGACGGATAGGAACAATAAGGGGTGGCATAGTGGATGAAAAACCAGATCTTTTTCAGCCATGCGAGTGCGGATAAAGAATTGGTGGAACGTGTGATCGACTTTTTCGTTTCATCGATGGACATTCATAGGCAGGAAATATTTTGCACATCTATGAAAGGGACTTTGCCCCCTGGAAAACCGTTTATCCCCAGCATACAAAGGGCAATTACAGGCTGCAAAGCAGTTGTCATCCTTCTCACACAAGCATATTTGGAAAGTCCATTTTGTTTAGCAGAATTGGGGGCAGCTTGGGCACTGAACCAAGAGATCTACCCTTTGACCGTGTCGCCAGTCACGTACAAAGATTTGGAACGAACGCCCTTAGATGGAATTGAATGTCTGGATCTTCAATCCAAAGATGATCTCGAAATCTTATATGACCGCTGGGCCAAATGCGGGATTGCGTCTAGGAATTTCGGTGTGTTTCAGAAGGGATTAAACCAGTTTTTGTCCGATAGTCCTATGGATGTAGGTATATCAAGGGACAAAAAGGGAAAGGTGGAGCCGTCCCAGGGATTAAAGCGTTACATCGAGACATTGGAAATGAAAGCAAAACGGGGGGATTTGCAGTCCCAGTTCCTTTTGGGCTACATGTATTCCGAAGGGATTCTTGTCCCATTGGATGAGAGAAAAGGAATCGACTATTTACGGGAGGCTGCCGGTCGGAACGAGCCGGCGGCACAGTACCGCTTGTCCAGTTTGTATTACAAGGGGATTGCCGGGCGGCAGGATTTTGATAAAGCCTTTGAATGGGAAGAGAAAGCGGCCCAAAATGGATATGTTCCAGCGATGGAAGGTTTGGCGTGGTTGTACAGAACGGGATTAGGCTGTAAACGTGATTTAAAAGAAGCCGAGCGCTGGTATGAGCGAGCAATCGAAAATGGATATTCGAGTGCTTACCGGCCTTTGGCGGAAGTATGCGAGCTGCTTTTGCAATTTGATGATGCGGTAGGATGGTGGGAAAAAGCCGCAGAGCGGAATGATTCCTATGCTTGTTATCGGTTGGCAAAGCTTTATAAAGAGGGGTACGGGGAACATCCCCCGGATTATTTGAAAGCCGCGGAGTGGTTCCGAAGAGCATCCGAGCCAGAGTTTAACCAAATTGAGGCGCAATTTGAATTAGGTCAAATGTATTATTTGGGATATGGCTTTGTAAAGAGAGATTTTAAAGAAGCATTGCGATGGTTTCAAAAGGCAGCAGAAGCTGGACAAGTGGATTCGCAATACAATACAGCCTATCTCTATCAATATGGCTTGGGTGTAGAATCGAACCTAGAAACAGCCATTCGATGGTATGAACGGGCAGCCCGGCATGGACATGCGCTGTCCCAAGTCGATGTAGCAAATCTTTATGCCAGCCAGCGTACCGCTTGGGGATATGAACGTGCAAAGTTTTGGTATGAGCATGCTTGCAGCCAAAACTGCTTTGAAGCATATCGAAAGCTGGGCGACCTGTACTATTGGGGCTTGGGGTGCGAGGTTGACCGGGCAAAAGCCGTGCGTTATTATCGAAAAGCCGCGGAACAGGGCGATATACTTTCGAAAATCAAATTGGATGAGCCGGTTGACTAAAGGTAATTACAAAAAAGATAGGAGAGTGTGAGTTGGGTAACTACACGACGCTGTTGCTGGATGTGGATGGCACACTGCTGGACTTTGAAGAGGCGGAGCGCGTTGCATTGGAGGCGACTTTTCGCCGTCATGGCTATCCGCTGGATCACTCGATCAAAAAGATGTACCATAGTATCAACCGTAAACTTTGGAAGCAATTTGAGCGTGGAGAAATCTCCCGGGAACAAGTCATCTATAGCCGGTTTGTCGATCTGTTCCAAGCGGCCGGTATCGAAGGAGACGGCCGTGCATTTGAGGATGAATACCAGGAAGAATTAGGGCGTGGGGCGTTCTTGATTCCTGGCGCGAAGGAGATTTGCGCCTATTGCGCACAATTCTGTGATCTGTATATTGTGACCAATGGGGTATCACGCACGCAATACAGCCGTCTGCGCGACTCTGGACTGGATCGCTTTATGAAAGGAATTTTTGTCTCTGAGGATGCAGGGTATCAGAAGCCGATGAAGGAATACTTTGATTATGTATTTGCACGCATTCCCGGATTCTCCCCGAAGAAAACGCTGATTGTCGGCGATTCATTGAGCTCTGATATTCAGGGTGGAAACAATGCCGGAATCGATACCTGTTGGTATTGCCCGAAGGGTGGAGAGGTTCCTGCGGGGGTCCGGGTAAATTATACGATCCACCGCCTGGATGCTCTGAAGGATTTGATTGGATGAAGGCCTGCATAAAGCAGGCCTGTTTTTTAGGAATAGCCTCTGAGGTTTCCTTCTGGAAAGATGTTGCAAAAAGGTTGACACAGTTGATTTGCTATGATATTATATTACCACGCTAAAGCGAGGCGCGAAATGCTTTGCTCCAATTTGAATCAGAAACGGTAGGTTTTTATGAAGAAATACAATAAGATCACGCCAGAAGGGACAAAGGATTTGCTCTTTGAAGAATGTCTAGCGCGGCGCTACGTAGAGCAGACATTGTCCCAGGTCTTTTCGTCCCGTGGCTTCAACGAAGTGGTTACGCCGGGGTTGGAGTTTTACGACGTATTTGATCCGGATTTCTCGGGTATTAGCCAGGAGACCATGTATAAGATGAGCGACCGGCATGGCCGTTTGATGGTGATGCGGCCGGATTCTACGATTCCAATCGCACGTCTGACCGCCACTCGATTGCAGAAATTGCCGAAACCAGTGCGCCTGTATTATAATCAAAAAATTTATCGCAGCAATCCGGGCCTGACGGGCCGAAATAACGAGGCAACACAGACCGGTATTGAGCTGTTGGGCGCACCGGGGCGCCGGGCGGATTTGGAAGTGATTGTCACTGCGGTAGAAGCGTTGAGCCGTTGCGTGCCGAATTTCCGCTTAGAGTTGGGACACGCGGGTTTTTTCCGGGCCTTAGCTGCACAGCTGCCTATCAATGATGACTTGCGGGAAGATATCCGCAGTACAATTGAATCCAAGAACTATGCGGCGTTGAATACAATTTTGGATAAATTGGAAAATAGTTGTTCAGTTGATGCGATGCGCCGTTTGCCGCGGTTGTTTGGCGGCGAAGAGGTCTTTGCACAGGCTGCACCACTCTGTAGCGATGACGCGTCTAGTAAGACGCTGGCTTATCTACATGAGTTGTACCGCGCGTTGGTAGACCTAGGCCTCGGCGACCGCATGATTGTAGACTTGGGGCTGGTACAGCGCAATGACTATTATACAGATATTATTTTTAGCGCCTATGTGGAAAATGTAGGCGATGCCGTTCTGTTAGGGGGGCGCTATGACAACCTTTTGGCGCAGTTTGACGCACCGATGCCTGCGGTCGGATTTGGAATCAACGTGGATGTGCTGGCGGAATTGTTGCTCAAGCAGGGCCGGATTCAGGCGCCGCCTCCAGTGGAGATTTTGGTACACAGCGACGAAGGATATGAGATCAAGGCGTTGCAGTATGCATCCCGTTTGGCAGGGGAGGGGCGTAAATGTGAAAGTTCCGTGTTTGAGACGAGGAAAGAAGCGCTCGATTATGCGAAGATGCGTGGGATTCGCCGGGTTGACTGTGTGTGTGACACGGTGGAAACCATCGATATCGTAGAGGAGACAGTATGAAACCATTAAGAATCGCCCTGACCAAGGGCAGGCTTGAAAAAGACACCGTAGCCCTGTTGGAACGCATTGGCTACGACTGTGGTGCAGTACACAATAAGGGACGAAAATTGATTTTGCCAGTGGGAAACAGCTTGGAAGTGGTTCTTGCAAAGGCGGCAGACGTCATTACCTATGTAGAGCACGGCGTATGTGATCTGGGAGTGGTGGGAAAAGACACCATTATGGAAAATGGCACCAGCTTTTATGAGGTGCTGGACCTAGGTTTTGGACGCTGCAAATTTGCATTGGCTGCACCGAAAGGCAGCGATTTTTTCAGCGGTTATACCAGCCGCACCATTGCTACCAAGTACCCCAACGTTGCGCGCAATTACTTTGAAAGCAAAGCGATGGATATTCGTTTCATTAAGATTGAAGGCTCGGTGGAACTGGCGCCTCTTTTAGGGCTGTCCGATGCAATTGTCGACATTGTAGAAACCGGCACAACGCTAAAAGAGAATGGTTTGGAAGTCGTGGACACCATCTGCGATATTTCAGCTCGACTGATTGTGAACACTGCAAGCCTAAAATTGCGCAAGGCGGAAATTGAAGAACTAGTTGCGCAAATGGAACAGGTAAAGGAATATCAGTAAGGAGGACGGAAACGTTGATCCAGTATGTGAAGGAAGGCGGGGCGTTTGGCCGCGCTTTTATCGAACAATTGAAGGAACGCAGCGCAAACTCCGGTAAAAAAGTGGACGATGCTGTTGCAGAAATCATAGCAACTGTACGCCGTGACGGGGATGCAGCTGTGCGCATGTATACAGAACGATTTGACGGAAGCGCGCCAGAAAAACTGGTGATTGAGCAGGCGGATATGCGGGAATTGGTCCGGGCATGCGATCCGGCCTTTGTGGCGGCGTTGGAGCGGGCGGCAGATAATATCCGGGATTTCCATGCACGGCAAAAGCAACAGAGCTGGTTGCAAACGGAGTCCAATGGAGTCATCATGGGCCAACGTGTGCGCGGTCTGGCTCGCGTGGGGTTGTATGTACCCGGTGGAACGGCCGCTTATCCGTCCTCTGTACTCATGAATGCGATTCCCGCCAAAATCGCCGGAGTACGGGAGCTGGTGATGGTAACTCCGCCTGGGAAAGACGGAAAGCCTAACCCAGATATTATGGCTGCCGCCTTAGTTGCCGGCGTGGACCGTGTATTCTTGGTAGGCGGCGCACAGGCAGTTGCTGCTCTGGCATTTGGCACAGAGAGCATTCCGAAGGTGGATAAGATTGTCGGCCCGGGGAATATTTTTGTGGCTACTGCTAAGCGCCAGCTCTATGGGACCGTGGACATCGATATGATCGCCGGTCCAAGCGAAATTTTGATTCTTGCGGACGATACAGCGTATCCAGAGTTCTTGGCAGCTGATCTGATGTCCCAAGCAGAACACGACCCCTTGGCTTCTTCAATTTTGCTCACGACTTCGGAGCGCATCGCGGAGGAGACGATTGCGGCTATTTACCGTCAAATAGAGCGCCTATCCCGAAAGGAGATCATTCAGCAATCTCTTGACAACTTTGGGGCGGTGATGTTGTGTGGCGATATGGAGGAAGCAGTTGCATTTGCAAATGAACTGGCGCCAGAGCATTTGGAGGTTTGTGCCGCCAATCCGATGGAATTCATTGGGAAGATTGATAACGCGGGATCGGTATTCCTTGGAAACTGGTCGCCGGAACCGCTGGGCGACTACTTTGCCGGACCCAACCATGTACTTCCCACCAGTGGGACAGCGCGATTTTTCTCGCCGCTTTCCGTGGACAGCTTTGTCAAGAAATCCAGTTTTATCTATTATACAGAGGATGCTTTGATGCAGGCCAAAGAGGATGTTATCAAGTTGGCTGAGACAGAAGGCCTGACCGCGCATGCCAATTCCATCCGTGTGCGCAGTAATCGCGTGTCGTCTGATTGATGTGCGTGAATAAGAACGGAGGGACGACAATGCCGTATATGCTCAACAACAAATTAAAGGATCTGCAACCGTATGATCCGATTGCAGGGAATTATTCCATCCGTCTGGATGCCAATGAATCCTTTTTAGAGTTGCCTATGGAACTTTTGGAAAAAGCGCAGTACTCCATGGCAGATGTAGCGTTCAATCGGTATCCCGACCCATATGCCACCGAACTTTGTGAGAGCTTTGGGGCTTACTATGGCGTGGACCCAGCACTTGTGACAGCGGGCAATGGTTCAGACGAATGGTTGTTTATCATTGCTACATCATTCCTGATGCGGGGGGACAAACTCTTGACCGTGGAGCCGGATTTCTCCATGTATCGCTTTTATGGTTCCTTGGCAGAGGCGGAAAGCGTTGTTTATAAGAAAAAAGAGGATTTGTCCATCGATGTAGATGATTTGATCGTCCAAGTTCGTGAAAGCGGCGCGAAAGTCGTTTTGTTTTCCAATCCTTGCAATCCGACTTCCCTGGGATTGCGCCGGGAAGAGGTGCGAAAGCTGATCACCTCCGTTTCTGCGCTCGTCGTATTGGATGAAGCGTACATGGACTTTTGGGATCAATCCCTTTTGGGGGAAGTCGCACAGTATGACAATTTGATCATCCTGCGGACATGTTCCAAGGCGTTTGGTATGGCGGCGATCCGCCTTGGATTTGCTGTTGCAAATCCGACGCTGACGCGGACATTACGTGCAGTGAAGTCGCCCTACAATGTGAATGCCATTACGCAAAAAATGGGCGCTTTGGTTATGCGCTCTCCGGAATTGCTCCACCGTGCACTGGATGAGATCATCCTGTCTCGTAAGGCATTACAAGCTGGCTTAAAAGATCTGGAAACGAGGTATCCTGAGCAGATGTACGTCTATGACAGCTGCACCAATTTTGTGTTGGTGAGGATGCCGCGGGCGAAAGAAATCTTCGAAGGACTTCTATCGAAGGGAATTGCCGTGCGTTTTATGGGCGATACGCTCAGAATTACTGCGGGCAGCGAAGAAGAAAATGCGCAATTGTTAAAAAATTTAGAATCTCTTGTTTCATCCTCCACAAATCCATAAAAATGGTGTAAAATAAATTGGATTCAAAAAGCGAGGTACAGCTATGAGAACCGCACAGGAAACTCGAAAGACAAAAGAAACGGATGTTGCAGTATCGCTTTCACTGGATGGCGGCGCTGTGGACATTTCGACCGGAATCGGTTTCTTCGATCATATGTTGAGTGCTTTTGCCGTACATGGCGGGTTTGGACTACAGGTCAAAACCATAGGAGATCTGTACGTGGATGGGCATCACACCGTGGAGGACACTGGAATCGTCTTGGGAAAGGCGTTTGCACAGGCCTTTGGAGATCGATCCGGTATTGCACGTTTTGGTAGCTTTTATGTGCCGATGGATGAGGCGTTGGCCTTTGCAGCGGTCGATGTCAGCGGAAGGCCGTTTCTGGCTTTTCGGGCAAACTTTTCGCAGGAGCGTACAGGGGAATATGATTTGTGCCTGACAGAAGAATTCATGCGTGCGTTTGCTACCAATGCTGGTATAACCCTGCATGTCCGTTTGGAGTATGGCGCCAATGCGCACCACGAAGTGGAGGCTATCTTTAAGGCGGTCGCACATGCTCTCCGGCTTGCATCCACCCAAACCGAGGAAGGAGTTCTTTCCACCAAAGGTTCCCTGTGACGTTCGGTCTGTAACTCCTTTTTGTAACGGAATCTTATGGAAATACGGAATAGGAGGTAGGCAAGAAGTATGGTTATTCTGCCTGCAATTGACATCAAAGATGGTAAATGTGTTCGCTTGGTACAGGGGAAGTACGACTCCGCTTATACCGTTGCGGAGAGTGCAGCGGATACGGCCAAAGCCTTTGAAGCGATGGGTGCGACGTGGCTCCACATGGTGGATTTGGACGGTGCAAAAGATGCTGTTCCAGTCAATACGGACCTGATCTTTGAAGTATTGAAGCAGTGCAACTTGAAGGTTGAGTTGGGCGGCGGAATCCGTAACATGGAGACAATTGATTATTATATGCAGCATGGAATCTCCCGTGTCATTTTAGGTTCTGCTGCATTGAACAATCCTGCACTTGTCAAGGAAGCTGTTTCGAAATATGGGGATAAAATTGCCGTCGGAATTGACGCGATCGACGGAAATGTTGCAGCGGAAGGCTGGACGCAGACCTCCACAGTGAATTATATTGATTTGGCGAAGCACATGGAAGATGTCGGAGTAAAGTATATTATTTTCACCGATATTTCTCGTGATGGAATGATGGATGGCCCCAATTTTACAATGCTGGACAAGCTCAACCGGTCGGTTTCCTGTAAGGTGATTGCCAGCGGTGGGGTCAGTAGTTTGACGGATATTGTGGTACTCACGGCATTGAAGCTGCACGGTGCGATTTGTGGCCGTGCATTGTATACCCGTGACCTCAGTCTACGCCAGGCGGTTGACCTTTGTAAAGGAGTCAAGGAGGCATGACGGAAGCGATGAATCGAATCGATGATGCCTTTATCGAGCGCTTCTTCCAGAAAGCAGACCTTCTGCCTGCCATTGTACAGGAAGCCGGTACAAATGAAGTGCTGATGCTCGCCTATATGAACCGGGAATCCATGAAAAAAACCCTTGAGACAGGATATACCTGGTTTTACAGCCGTTCCAGACAAGAGCTTTGGAATAAAGGGGCAACTTCCGGCCATTTACAGAAGGTAATCTGTATTCATGGGGATTGCGACGATGATACGTTGTTGGTACAGGTAGAACAGACAGGGCCAGCTTGCCACACTGGCGCGCATAGTTGTTTTTTTCATAAGATTTGGCAGAGAGAAGCACCAATCTGAAGATATGTAGAAGGGATGAGTGGTTATGAACGACACCTTCAAAAACTTATATGAAACTGTTTTGAGCCGAAGGGATAGTCATACGGAGGGGTCTTATACCTGTTATCTTTTTGAGCAGGGTTTGGATAAAATCCTGAAGAAATGCGGAGAAGAGTGCAGCGAGGTTATCATCGCGGCGAAAAACGGCGAGAATCGCGAAACTGTGATGGAGATCTCAGATCTGCTCTATCACTTGACTGTTTTGATGGTACAATCCGGCATTTCCATGGAGGAAGTGGAGGCCGAATTGGACAAGCGCAGCAACAAGACCGGTAATTTGAAGAAATTCCATACAGTGGATAAAAATAGTTAAAGGTAAAAAGCCAAAAAAAGAGTCCAGCAGAACATTTCCTGCTGGACTCTTTTTGTACCTCGAAAATCCCCGGCAGAACCGGTGGAAAAGCCTTGTAAAAAGGCTTTCGCTTCAAGCATCAGGCAAAGTGAGTCGTTAACGACAATCTTTGTTGACAGAAAGTTACCGCGAGAACGGTGATGCCCGTTTACGGGCTATGGGGCAAGTGATGCAAGCGGGAGAATGTAGCTCCATGCCTTTTGAGACGCTTGCCGGTAATAGGTGCTGATAGGACCCTTTTAAACCACCGGACTAGCCGATGGTTATGACTACGAATCCCTTTGATACGTTGCAGATAGATCCAATAAAATGATTTTAGACGCATAGGAATGGCAATCGTAGGAAACCATCTACGGCCGCTACAGTTATATACATAATATACTTGCGCCCAAAATGAAAAGTAGGATTCCTAAGATAAACGAACAGATCCATCGAACAGCCTCATGCTGGAAAACTCGTATACCTTTTTGAGCCAAGTTCTGTAGGATTACATAAATTACAGCGATTAGAACCATGCCAATTGCAGCTCCAATCGCTCTGGCCAGAACGATTTGCAACATTTTTGTGCCCACCCCTGGAATTAAAAAGCAGTTGAACGCCTTGAATCATATGCCAGAGTTTGAGTGACATGATACCGGAATATAGCCTGCCTTTTGGTGATCCAATTTCTATGATTACATCTATGTTGGATTTGTAAATGTGCATTCCTCGGAATCAGGATACCTTTAGCAGATAATCCCACGAGGGGATCGTCTTGCATCCGAAACGAAGAGAAGCAATATGGCCTTTTAACGGCGATCGTATGCTATATCGATGGAATGAAAGTCCAGCATGCGCCTATGAATGCGGCGAAGTCGGTCGGATTCCTGCGCTAGACACTCGGCTTCCAGATCATTGAGCGATTTTATGTGGAGCCCGGACTCGCGCTGCTTGGCGGAAGAAAGAATACGGACTTCCTCGTACGGGATTCCAGAGAGATATTGCGTGATCTCGTATTTGAGACTCTCAAAACGGAAGGTGACCACAGCTTCCGTGATGCGAAAATTCTCTGCCAATTCCCCTTTAAAGCGTAGATAGTCTTTCCATGTATGTAGTGCTGGATACCGTTCCCGAACAAGGGGGAGGAGAACACGTGCGGGGAGAAGAAGTTCGGCGGCCCCTTCATTCGCCTGCCACTCCAAAAAACGGTCCTGATTGGGGCGCGCTTTTTCAAAGCAGTTGAACGACTTAGCCGGGCCATCGCGATGGAGCGTGACATGAATCAATTCATGGCCACAGGTAAAATTATTTTCACGCCAGGATAGATTTCCATTGAGAAGGATAATGTCCGGACCGCCGTCGGTGGAGAGACAGGAAACTCCCTTAAGGCCGGGGGTTTTGAAAGGAGGAAATCCCAGGGCAAGGTTCGGGAGTGCTTCACATAGCGAGATCATGTCCAATGGTTGATCCGACTCCGGAATGTTTAGGCGTTTGCGCAATGCACAGATCGCCCGATAGAGCTCCGCTTTTGTGCAGTGCCGGTTCATTTCTGTGCGTGTCTCCTTTTTAGCTTCTTGATCATGTCAATGGCCAAACGGATGTCATCCGGGTCAATATCATTTTCTTGCGCTTCGCGTGCGAAATTAAAGTACACATTGCTGAGTTTCCCTTCTTGGGGAGGGACCTCCCAACCGATCAGGTAATCCGGTGTGACTTGAAGGACTTCTGCCAATCGGGCAACTTTATCTGCACTCAGGCTTGCAATTTCGCCGCGTTCCCAACGGGAAACGGTGGCGGCACTGACACCTACCGCTTGGGCGACTTTTTCCAGAGTAAGTCCTTGATGGATTCTCCGGTTCTTAGCGCGATCCTTCCACTCCATGCAATCCCCTCCTTATGAACGAAATTTGCAGATGAGCATTTTGCCACGATCGTGGAAAAACGTACATTTGTTTTTTATTATGGCACAGCTTTTGCTTTTTTGCAATCATTATTCTGATTTTTTGGAGGTTTTGTATTGCTTTCTTTGCCAATTTATGTAATAATATAAAACGTTGGATAAAAGGGAGGATACATATTCTCTTTCGAAGTGGAGTTTTTTGAGAGTTTGTTCGGAAAGACTTGACAGAGCTGAAAAGTGTATGTATAATAACTTTTATGTAATTGAGTTACTATTAACCCCTGCCTTTCGGCGGATGGGAGGGAAAATAAATGGCTGAAATCAGAATTAAGGACAATGAGTCCCTGGAAAGCGCGCTCAGAAGATTCAAGAAGCAGTGTGCAAGAGCGGGTGTCATTGCTGAAGTTCGCAAGAGAGAAGCTTATGAGAAGCCTTCTGTCAGGCGGAAGAAGAAGTCCGAAGCGGCCCGTAAGCGTAAGTACAGATAACGTTTACAGGAATGAATTTCACAAAAAGCGGGCTTAAAGCCCGCTTTTTTAACGTTTTAAGAAAGCGTCCGCCAGACGCTTTCGATCCAATACGGGAGGTGCCCGATGGCGTTGCTTTTGCCCACAATAGCAGTAGAGAATTTGCTGGATGTCACACCGGCTATGCTGACCGCATTGGAGGTGGACACCATCCTTCTGGATGTGGACAATACGTTGGCTTATCACGGTTCTCAGGAGCCTTTTCCGGGAACGGTTGAGTGGTCGCATGAGATGCGCCGCCAGGGATTTCGCGTGATGATTCTATCAAACAATTTTGCGAAACGGGTGGCCCCGTTTGCAGCGAAGTATGATCTGCCGTTCTTATCCTTTTCGATCAAGCCATTTCCGATTGCGTATCTTCGCGCAATTCGCAAACTAGGGGCTAAAAGGGAAAAGACGGTTGTGATCGGTGACCAGGTGTTTACGGATGTGGTGGGGGCCAATCTCTCACGAATGAAATCGGTTTTACTCACCCCACGTGGAGCAGAAAAGGGCTTTTCTATCCGTATTCGCCGTGCATTGGAGAAGCCGGTCCGCAGGCGGCTTGCCCAGCGACAGGGGAAAAAGGGGGGAGACGTATGAAACGAGTTTTGGTGATTCTAGGTCCGAACCTCAATATGGTAGGCGTCCGAGAAAAGGGCGTCTATGGCGATGAGACAGCAGAAAGTATCAATCTACAGATTTTGGAACATGCAAAAAAGCTGGGATATACGTGCGACATCTTTCAGTCCAACCACGAAGGTGACATCATTGATAAAATTCATGCCAGTCGGGGAAACTACGATGGAGTGGTGCTGAATGCTGGCGCGTTGACCCACTACAGTTATGCGTTGCACGACGCGATTTCCTGTGTGCGCATTCCGTTTGTGGAAACACATATGTCCAATATCCATGCACGGGAAGAATTTCGGCATAAATCTGTTATTGCGGATGTATGCGCAGGTCAGATTTGCGGTTTTGGCAAATACAGCTATTTTTTGGCATTGGATGCCCTCAAGAATCTGATGTGAGATTCGCGTATTGTGAAAAATTTGTCTTGAAAAATGGCAGGAAATATTATACACTAAAGGATAGTAAATTAGTTATTGGAGGATACGGTCATGATATCTGCAGGAGATTTTAGAAATGGCGTGACTTTTGAAATGGATGGCAACGTTGTTTCCATCATCGAGTTTCAGCACGTGAAACCCGGCAAAGGCGCTGCTTTCGTCCGCACCAAAATTCGTAACGTCATTACAGGCGCCGTTACAGAAAAGACGTTCAACCCGAACGACAAATATCCAACCGCTTTCGTAGAGCGCAAGGACATGCAGTATCTGTACAATGATGGGGACCTGTATTATTTTATGGATTCTGAGACCTTTGAGCAGATTCCGATCAACAAGAGCGTTTTGGGCGACAACTTTAAGTTTGTCAAAGAGAACATGGATTGCAAGGTTCTCTCCTATAAGGGGAATGTGTTTGGTGTAGAACCGCCGAACTTTGTCGAACTCGAAGTGGTCAAGACAGATCCGGGCTTTAAGGGCGACACCGCAACCAATGCTACCAAGCCGGCTACCTTGGAGACAGGCGCGGAAATCAAAGTCCCGCTTTTCATCAATGAGGGAGAGACAATCCGTATTGATACCCGTACAGGTGAATATATGGAGCGCGCATAACGCACAATACATTGGGATTCTTTTGAAGGAAGTGTCGTTTTCGATGCTTCCTTGCCTACGTTTTTGCTTTTGGCCGCTTAAAGCGGTGGGAAGAATTGATTTGAATGAAATTAAAGGAGGCACAAGTCATGACGAACACTGAGAAAGTTGCGTACATCCGTGGTTTGGCAGAGGGCCTAGAGCTCGACGACAACAAGAAAGAGGTCAAGGTTCTGAACGCGATCATCGAATTACTGGACGATATGGCAATGTCCCTGTCCGACCTGGAGGACGGCTATAATGATATGGCCGATCAGCTCGATGCGGTTGACGAGGACTTGGGCTCGCTGGAAGATGACTTTTATGGAGACGAAGAGGACGATGAGGATGAGGACGAGTGCTATTATGAAGTGACTTGCCCGAATTGTCATGAGACGATCTGCCTCTCCGAGGACATTATTGAGGATGGTCAGATGGACTGCCCGAATTGTGGCGAGACGCTGGAGTTCGACATCGATGAGTGCGATGAGGACAGTTGCGGCTGTGGCTGCGAAAGTTGCAGTGAATAATTTTTAGAGCTTCGGACGAGAGGGCACCGTATCTGCTTGGGCGGATACGGTGCTTTTTCCAATATCATCTTTCTTGCAAAGCTTTTGCAAAAAAATAAAAGAGTTTTTATGAAGCAAAAGGAGGAATTTGCCATGAATTTCATGAAACGTTTGACAGCGATGGCGCTTTCATTGTGTATGTTGGGGGCGGTTTTGACTGGATGTGGCTCACAGCCGGAGGAGGCCAGCAGTCAAGCGCCGGAGAGTGTGCCAGCGTCTTCATCGGAGGGCTCAGAAGATCCTTCCAGTTCTCCGAAAGAAACGATCACAATCAAAATTGCCGCGCAAAAGGGACCGACCGGACTTGGTATGGTTAAGTTGATGCAGGACAGCGAAGAAGGTTCCACAGTAAATACTTATGACGTGACGATTGCCTCTTCCCCGGATGCGGCGGTTTCTATGATTTCCAGTGGAGAAGCGGATGTTGCGGCACTGCCCACCAATACAGCTGCCATTCTTTACAATAAGACGTCTGGGAATGTTCAGCTTGCTGCTCTCAATACATTGGGCGTACTCTATATTGTGACAAATGGAGAAGACATCAGCAGCATAGAGGATCTAAAAGGAAAGACGGTTTATTCTTCGGGTCAGGGTGCCACTCCGGAATATGCTTTTAACTATATTCTGACTGAGAATGGTTTGACACCCGGGACAGATGTAACCGTAGAATATAAGGCAGATCACAGTGAATTGGCAGCAAGCATCCTGTCCGGTGATGCAAAGATCGCAGTGTTGCCAGAGCCCTTTGTCACACAGGTGACGGCAAAAGATCCGAATGTCCAAGTCGCTTTAAATCTCACCGATGAATGGAATAAAGTTGCAGGGGACAAGAGCGTGTTGACCATGGGATGTCTGGTAGTGCGTAAGGACTTTGCGGAACAGAATAAGGAGGCCTTTGACGCCTTCCTGGATGAATATAAAGAATCGGTTGATTTTACAAATAATCACGTCGATGAGGCGGCAGAACTTTCCGAAAAATATGACATCATGCCAGCAGCAGTTGCAGAAAAGGCCATTCCAAACTGCAATATTGTTTACATGGATGGAGAGGAAATGCAGAAAAAAATGCCAGACTTCCTGAATATTCTGTTCACAGCCAATCCAAAGTCCGTTGGAGGAGAGTTGCCGGGTGAAGATTTCTACTATATCAAATAAGGCGGCCTCATCCCAGAGCCGTATAGCAATATGCATGCGGAAAGTGTTGGTAGCTTTATTTTGGTTGATTCTCTGGCAGATTTTATATTTGGTTGTCAAACAGGAGATACTGATTGTATCTCCTGTTCGCGCATCACAGCGGCTTTTGGAGTTGGCAGGGGAAGGGGAGTTTTGGCTCACAGCGATGTATTCCATGCTGCGAATTGTTTCCGGATTTCTATTGGGCGTAGGAATTGGAACTCTTTTGGCAGCCTTGACGTCAATGTCGCGCTTCCTGTACGACCTTTTCCATCCGATTGTCAGTATTATAAAAGCAACCCCAGTGGCTTCTTTTATATTGCTTGCTTTGGTTTGGATTGAATCCCCTTACGTGCCGGTCTTTACATCTTTTCTGATGGTATTGCCCGTTGTATGGGGGAATGTATCCAATGGAATTGCAAAAACCGATCGGAATCTTTTGCAGATGGCAGCGGTCTACCGTTTTCATACAATGAAAACCATCCGTCGAATCTATCTGCCGTCCGTCATGCCTTATTTTACGGCTGCCTGTACGACCGGCATGGGGCTGTCTTGGAAGGCGGGCGTTGCCGCAGAGGTCTTGGCCAACACGAAACACTCCATCGGCGGCAATATCTATAATGCAAAGATCTATATTGAAACGGCCGACCTCTTCGCATGGACTGCAGTTGTCATCGTCATTAGCGTTGTACTGGAAAAGTTGATGGTGAAGCTGATGAAAGCCGTTGGAAAAAAATACAATCTTTCGTGAGGAACCTACATGAATGTTACCATACAAAATGCCTGTAAGGCGTATGAAGGGCGGGCAATATTGGATCAATTTGATTTAGAATTCCCTCAAAAGGGTACGATTTGCCTATTAGGTCCTTCGGGTTGCGGAAAAACAACTCTGCTAAATTGTATTGCAGGTTTGGAGATGTTGGATTCTGGCGCTGTTTTGGGGATAGAGGATCGCAAAATCGCATACATGTTCCAAGAAGACCGTTTATTACCTTGGATTAGCGCACGTGAAAATGTGGAAGTTGTATTAAACCATCCACATATAAAAACAGCCGAACGATGGTTAGAAGCCGTTGGATTGAAGGATGATATGGAAAAGCGTCCAGCGGAATTGAGCGGTGGGATGCGTCAACGTGTGGCGCTTGCCCGAGCGTTGGCATTTGGTGGGGAGATCTTTCTATTGGACGAGCCGTTCCGAGCTTTGGATCATAAGACGCGCCTGCGGATGCAGACTCTGCTTCAAAAGCACACACAGGAGGCCCTCAAAATTCTGGTGACACACGATTTGGAGGAGGCACGTTCTTTGGCAGATCAGATTCTCTATTTGGAAGGACCACCCTTGCGTGTCGTACATTCGGAAATACAAGGGGCTCAACGCAAGAATGCCTGATATTGGCTCCATTTTTGTAGCGATTTGGAAGAAGATGTTCCTTTTATGGGAAATCTATGCTATAATCGAAAACAGACCCTTTTGTAAAAGGATGCCAAAGACCGCGTCCTGGTAGTTGCCAGGTCGATAAGGATGCGGCGCTTCAGCGCTGTGGATCATGATACTGTGGGGGAATGGTAATGAGACAAAAGAGGGCGAATATATGGTCGGCCCTGCCGCAGGTGTTTTTTGACATTGTTTGGGTGTATTTCAGCTATTGGATTGCTTTAATGCTCCGGTTCGATGGGAAAGTGCCCTGGTGGGAATTTGAGTATTTTCAAATTCAAATTCCGTGGGCGACCGGTATCTGTCTGATTGTGTTTTTTCTGTGTCGATTCTATACAACGATGTGGCAATTTGCCAGCCTTGATGAATTGATTCAGATTTTTTTTGGAGTATCCATCTCGAGCGTTTTAATTGCTGCGATGGGGTTCACCATGGCAGATCCTGTGTTTCATACAAATCGTTTGCCGATTCCCGTATATTTGATGGGGTGGGCATTGATGTTCCTGTTTGTCGGCGGTTCTCGGTTTGCCATTCGATTGTGGCACCGGCGGAAGCGCCGCCTGTCCCAGCAGGATAGCGAAGAGTTCCATCGGGTTATGGTGGTTGGGGCCGGTGAGATGGGGTCTATGGTCATAAAGGATATGAAATCCGCCCCAGAGAGCAAGGGAATTCCAGTTGTAGCAATCGACGATGATAAAAGCAAGCGAGGGACCCGCATCCACGGCGTAAAAGTGGTGGGTGGCCGGGAAAGCATTCCGCGGATGGCTGGCCGTTATAACGTCGATCAAATCGTTCTGGCCATTGCCTCGGCCAAGCGGGAAGACCGTCAGGATATTTTGAGCATCTGTGCGAAAACCGGGTGCAAATTAAAAACGATTCCTGCGCTGTATGAGATGATCGAGGGGGATATGGAGCATCCCGCAGTGCGCGATGTAGATATTTTAGACTTGCTGGGGCGCGATGAGGTCAACCTCAATGTGGAGGAAATCAGCGGTTATTTGAAGAATAAAACGGTATTGGTTACAGGAGGCGGCGGATCGATTGGTTCGGAATTGTGCCGTCAGATTGCACACTTCCATCCCAAGCGCCTGATTATATTTGATATTTATGAAAATAATGCCTACGATCTTCAGAACGAACTCTTAATGAAATTTCCAAATTTGAATTTGGAGGTTTTGATCGGTTCTGTACGTGACCGGGCACGTGTTGAGCATATATTTGAAGTATGCCGGCCCGATGTGGTTTTCCATGCTGCTGCGCACAAGCATGTCCCGTTGATGGAACTGAGCCCAGGCGAGGCGGTCAAAAACAATGTCTTTGGTACGCTCAATGTTGCTCAGGCTTGCGATCAATACGGAGTGAAACGGATGGTCATGATCTCGACGGACAAGGCAGTCAATCCTACCAATATCATGGGAGCGACCAAACGTATCTGTGAACTGATTATTCAATATTGCAGCCGCCACAGCCAGAATACAGACTATATGGCCGTGCGATTTGGCAATGTTTTGGGAAGCAACGGCAGCGTTATTCCGCTGTTTAAGCGGCAAATTGCAGCCGGTGGGCCAGTAACCGTTACACATCCTGACATTATTCGCTATTTTATGACCATCCCGGAAGCGGCGCGGCTGGTCATTCAGGCCGGCGGAATGGCACACGGCGGAGAAATATTCATTCTCGATATGGGAGAGCCAGTCAAGATCGTGGATTTGGCCCGCAACCTGATTCGTTTGTCAGGATTGGAGCCGGATGTGGATATTAAGATTGCGTATACCGGTTTGCGTCCGGGAGAAAAGCTCTATGAGGAGCTTTTGCTGGACAGCGAGGGCGGTTGTCAAAAGACTTCGCATGAATTGATCTACATTGGCAAGCCGATCCCATTTGACGAGGATACCTTCTTAAATGATCTGGAACAATTGCGTGGCGTAGCCGGGGTGGACAATGTAAAAATGATTGAGATTGTACACCGGTTGGTGCCAACTTATACAGGTCATGCAGAGCGCAGCGATGCCTTAGCTGCTGAATAAACATTTTTGTAACAAAACTGAAAGATTTTGGATGCCTCCCTTGTATTGTGTATGTATAGGGGAGGCATTTTTACGGTTATTTCCAGTCGCTGCCGAGTGAATTTTTTCTTGAATTCCCACGCATCATCGCATATAATAGACTTCATGGAACAGAATTCTAAAGTTTATGACTAAAATTTGTTCGGATTCAGAGCTTTTACATAGGAAATCAAGACAAATGTTTCCTGAGACAGAGAAATCAATAAGAAAAGGAGCGTACACACGTGAAAAAATGGAGAAAGATTGCGGCAGCTGTACTCGCGGCAGCCATGTTGTGCAGTAGTGTCGCATGTTCGAGCGCCCCGCAGAAACTGGAGGATTCATTGGTGACAAATGATTTTGTTTCCAGTGAAATTTCAGTAGAGAATTCTTCCGCGCCTCAATTGTCCAGCGAGTTGGAAGAGGTGTCCTCTGCAATGAATTCATCTGTATCCGAAAAGGCTGTCACAGAGAGCTCTCAAACGGAATCGACCGTAGAGACCAGTAAACCAGAGCTGGTGGAGGGCACTGTCAGTAGTCCATCTTATAATGCGCCGGCGACTACTACGCCCGTTGTACAGGAACAGGAGATGCGGGCGGTTTGGGTTCCCTATCTTAGCTTGGATATGACCAAGGAAGCGGATAAGAGTTATGCTGCTTTCCAGAGAAAGTTTAATGACATCATTGCTAAGGCCAAAAATAGCGGCGCGAACACACTGGTTGTACATGTGCGTTCTCATGGAGACGCATACTATCCTTCCAACTATTATCCGTGGACGCATTTCTTGAGCGGTACCCAGGGGGTGGGACCGGGATACGATCCTTTGGCTTACATGGTTTCTGCAACGCACCAGGCTGGTATGAAGTTCCACGCATGGTTTAATCCACTGCGGATCAAAGCAGGAAATTATCCGCCGGTTGTCGCTTCAAATAGCCCATACAACCAGTGGAAAAATGATCCGGTCAAATCCAATTGGACGTTCACAAAGGATGGGGCCATTTATATGAATCCTGGGTATTCTCAGGTGCGTGATTATATTGTAAATGGAATAAAAGAGGTCGTCCAAAAGTATGATGTCGATGGAGTACAATTTGATGACTATTTCTATCCGTTCAATGTGAATTCGGCAGATGTAACTCTTGACAAAGCGGCCTATCAACAGAGTGGTTCAACCTTGTCCATTGGGGCATGGAGGACGCAGAACATCAATAGCTTGGTGGCTGCTGTATACAAGATGGTAAAGGAGACAAAGCCAAATGTTGTGTTTGGCATTTCTCCACAGGGCAATATTGCAAACGATCTCAATGCAGGTGCAGATGTGTATACATGGTGCAGTAAGCCAGGCTATATCGATTATATTTGTCCGCAAATTTATTGGACCTACGATCATCCGACCGCTCCATTTGAGACTCTGGCGAAAAAGTGGAAGAGCCTTGTAACGGCAGATCATGTAAAGATTTACATAGGCTTGGCCCTTTACAAAGCGGGAACGAATTCGAGCGGATGGGAAAAGGCAGATAATATCATCGCCCGGCAGATTCAAACCGCCCGCAGTCTGGATTGCGACGGATTCATGCTTTACTCTTGGGCATATCTTGATCATCCACAGACTGCAAAAGAGATGGCAAATGTGAAGAAGCTCCTGAACGGTTGATTTCTGTATCAGGAGAAATACGGCCCGCCAGCAGGAGTTCTCTGTTGGCGGGCCGTATCACATAAATTCTACAAATCATTACATTCTTTTCACAAATAGAGAAATTCTGGGAAACGTGTGTTATAATAACCTCACGGCGTAAGCGGAAGCCAGCGCCGCAGGAACTTGCAGACTTCCGATGCCAGGGAGGACATTGAAACGTTCAGAGGATGATCGGGCAGGTGCCTTTGAACTGGTTTTAAACTCCATGCGAGTAGGAGAATGCCATAGATAGCTTCATGGCATAAGTGGAATCCAGTGCCGCGGGAACTTGCAAGCTTCCGATGCCAAGGAGAACATTGAAACATTCAGAGGATGATCGGGCAGGAGGCTTTGAACTGGCTTTAAACTCCATGCGAGTAGGAGAATGCCATAGATAGCTTCATGGCATAAGTGGAAACCAGCGTCGCGGGAACTTGCAAGCTTCCGATGCCAAGGAGAACATTGAAACATTCAGAGGATGATCGGGCAGGGGGCTTTGAACCGGCTTTAAACTCCATGCGAGTAGGAGAATGCCATAGATAGCTTCATGGCATAAGCGGAAACCAGCGTCGCGGGAACTTGCAAGCTTCCGATGCCAAGGAGAACATTGAAACATTCAGAGGATGATCGGGCAGGGGGCTTTGAACTGGCTTTAAACTCCATGCGAGTAGGAGAATGTTATAGATAACCTCACGGAGTAAGCTGGAAAGGATTTTACAATGTAAAGCCGGCAAGGGATGAAACACTGGATGAGATTCCTTTGACAAAACCAGGAATAAGATCAGAATTGGCTGCTTGGCGGCGATTTTATACATGGGGAGAGACGCATGAGTCTAATCAATGTAAAAGATATTCGAAAGGTTTATCGAGTGGATGAGGAAAAAATTGTTGCGCTTGGCCGGATTAATCTGCGGATTGAACAAGGAGAAATCTGCTGCATCCTTGGAACTTCCGGTTCGGGTAAATCTACTTTGCTGAACATTATGGCGGGGTTGGAAAAACCGACAAAGGGTAGCGTATGGATAGCGGGGAAAAATGTGACGCAGTTCTCTGAGAAGCAATGGGCCTTGTTTCGTCAAAGAAATATCGGCTTCGTGTTTCAGTCGTACAATCTGATGCCTACCCAGACTGCGATTGAGAACGTGGCGATGCCGTTGATGTTTAAAGGCGTCAACAAGCGCACAAGAACCAAAGAAGCGATACATATGCTCAAAGCGGTAGGTCTTGCCAGCCGTATGATGCACCGGCCGACACAGATGAGTGGCGGCCAGCAGCAACGTGTCGGCATTGCTAGGGCATTCGTAGCAAGGCCGAAGATTGTTTTTGCCGACGAACCCACCGGAAATCTGGACAGTAAGACAAGCCGGGGGGTTATGGAAATCATGGTTCGTATGGCAAAACGATACCATGAGACATTGATTATTGTTACGCATGATGTCAATATTGCGAAATATGCAGATCGTATTATCAACCTGCATGACGGCAGTATTGTCAGTGATGAACCGAATCAGTCCATTGTTACCCTTGAAAATGAACAAAAAGAGCCGGCTTCTGCGGCTGTAAATGAATGAGGAGGAGCTTTATGAACAGGATCGTGAAACAGGGAATCTCGCTGTTTACTATGCTGGTGCTGCTTTCCGCCATGTTGGCGTCCGCCGTGCCTGCTTTTGCGGCAGATAAGGAGTATGAGCCTGACCCCGTGGTATACAGCGACAAACAAACCGTGTCCAAGAATACGCCGTTTGAAGCGACCTTTGTTTTTGACCATTCGGATTATTCTTCAGCTACAAGCGTGGAGAGAATTGACATAGATGTCAGTAGTGTTACCAGTTCGATTTCCTTGGGAAAGAAAAGCTATACGACTGACAAAAATGAGATCCTTTGGACCAATGATACCGACATTGAGCTGCCGACTTCTTCAGAGGATGAGGACTCCACAAGGGTGGATTTTGGTTATAAGCTGACAATCCCAGAAAAATATATGAAACGTGTCAATGATAAAGTGGGAACTTTACGTTTCAAGATCTCTTACTACGATAAGAATAATAGCAAAATCAATTCTTTTACCGTCCAAAAAACGATCTTTGATCCTGTGGGAGATGGCACCAGCTCTGACGATGAAGATGAAGAGGATAATCCCATTCTGACAGTGACTTCCTACTCCACTGACCCTGCCAGCGGAATTAAGGAAGGCGATGCTTTCAATTTAAAAGTGACCGTAAAGAATAACAGTAATGTTGTCTGCAACAATATTGTGGCTGCTTTTGACAATGCCAATGCCCCTGAAATCGCTATGCGCGGTGCAACGGACACGCTCTATATCGATTCTCTACCTGCACAGGCCACAGCGACTTTAACCTACCCCTTGGTTTGTTCTGCAAAGATGGAGACAAAGAGTTATCCGTTATCGGTCAAGTTTACTTCAAGTGATTTGGCCGCGGATGCCAGTGTTGCTCCCCGCATGTTTATTCCAGTACAGGGGACCAAAGTCAGTGCGGATGAAGAGGAAAGCTCTAATTCGAGTGTTCCGCAGATTATCATCGAAAGCTACGATTATGGTGGGATGTCGGTTACGGGTGGTACGGAGTTCATGCTGACCATGAATTTCCGGAATACCAGCCCGAATATAGCCATTGAAAATTTGAAGATGACAGTTTCTTCGGCTCCGGATGGGGATGAGGGAATTGTAGCATTTACACCGTCCCGGTCATCCAATACTTTTTTTATCCAGAATGTTAAGGGTGGAGGTAGTTTCCAGGAGAAAATTGCCCTCTATCCGAAAGTGGATGCGGCGCCAAAGTCCTATGGTGTGACGATTGATTACACATATGAGGCGGTTGTAGATGGGATTCGCAAAGCGGACTTGAAGGGAACGGAAACGATCTCCATTCCTTTGACACAGCCTGACCGCTTTGAAATCAATCAGGTGGATCTTTTTGGTCCGATCTATATGGGCGATCAAGGTCAGCTCAGCATTAGCTATGTCAATAAGGGAAAGAGCAAAATCTTTAACCTGGCGGTAGATCTGGAGGGTAACTTTACTTCAGAGGATATGTCGACCTATATTGGCAATGTGGAATCCGGCACGGGCGATTCGTTCGATGCATCGCTTACGCCAATGGACGTGGGAACCATGGCGGGGACAGCGACCTTTACATATGAGGATTCAAACGGGGAAACAAAAGAGATCAAAAAAGAATTTTCCTGCGATGTCATTCCCCTGCCTACGGATATGGGCGGCGAGGTAATCGGTGGAGATATGCCGGTAGATGGCGATGTGACAGCGGCTGCTGGACCACCGGCATGGGCCATTGGACTGACTGTCTGTGGCGGTGTGCTCTTGTTGATTGTGATTTTGGTCTTTGTGCGTAAAAAACTGAAGGCTAGAAAGCTTCGAATGTTGGAAGCTGAGGATGACTATGACGACATTTCGCCGGAGGACACTGTAAAATGATGATGCAGCAATCAAACAGCCTCTCCGCTGAGAAAGGAGGGTCCGGGTTTTGAAATGGAAAGATATGATCGGCATGAGCTTGAGCAATCTGTTCAAGCGTAAGGTGCGAACGTTATTGACCATTGCGGGCGTCATTATCGGTACATGTGCGATTGTTGTGATGGTTTCCTTTGGCATTGGAATCAAAGAGAGCATGAACACCATGATGGAGGGGATGGGAGATTTAACCATCGTCCAGATTAACAACTATAATCAGACGCCGGATTCTACCCCGTTGGATGACGACATGATTGCTCAAATTGAAGCAATCCCCCATGTGGCGGCTGTTACGCCGGTATATACATTGGATTGGAATGCAGTGACCATCAATAGCGGGAAGTATGCTTATCAGGGACAAATTTATGGTGTGAATATGAAATCCTTGGCTGATTTTGGCTATACCGTCCAAGAGGGAGTTTTGCCCGGAGAGGATTTCAAGGAGAATATGATTCTCTTCGGGTGGTCGGCTCTTTATAACTTCTACAATACGAAAAAAACCAGCAATAATATGATTTTTGCTCAGCCCGATGCAACAGGAACCATTCCAGATCCATATGTAGACCCTATGGAGGATGAGCTGGAACTGGTGATTAATGAGATGCAGGGCAATTTAGATGAAGGTACGGGGACGACAACAGCGAGTAAAAAGCAAAAACCAGTTAAGTTGGAATGTATCGGTGTGATGGGGGACGATTGGAGCCGGAATCCTCCGCCGGGCTATGCGGTTTTTATGGATGTCAGTTTTGCGAAGAAACTTCAAGAGCAATACAATAAGCTAAATAAGATTGACAGCTCCAATACAAATACGAGTTATGACAATGTTAGTGTGAAGGCAGACAGTGTGGATCATGTTGCCGAGGTGGAAGAAGCCATTCAAGCGCTTGGCTTTGCAGATACCTACAGCATGGAAAGTATTCGCAAGCCTCTGGAAGAACAAATGCGTACCATCCAAATGATTTTAGGCGGATTGGGCGCTATATCGCTTTTGGTAGCGGCGCTTGGTATCACCAATACGATGATTATGTCCATCTATGAACGTACAAGAGAAATCGGCGTAATGAAGGTTTTGGGATGCGTAGTTGGGAACATTCGGACCATGTTCTTGATTGAAGCGGGTACCATTGGATTTTTTGGAGGCGTTTTGGGGCTTGCATTCAGTTACGGTATTTCTTTTGCGATCAATTCGTTTGCTGCCGGAGGGAACAGCATCTCGTTGGGAGGAATCGTCGGTGTGGGTGTGACCGGGGCAAATGTGTCGATCATACCGATTTGGCTGGCTCTTGGCGCTTTGGTATTTGCCACGATGATTGGCTTGGTGTCTGGTTTTTATCCAGCCAATCGCGCCGTTAAAATTAGCGCCTTGACAGCAATTAAACAGGAATAGTGCTTACGTTTAAAACAAAGACGGACACAATCCCGTGTGGAAGTGTCCGTCTTTGTTTGTTTTAGGAGATATGGGAGGAGATTACCTTGTGTTAATATTACTTGCATCTGCTGCGACTTCATAGCCGAGCTTATTGAGTTGATGTTCGATTGCGTCATAAGACGTACCGGAACTATCGTAGTCCACGGCTACCAGATTATGGGAAGGATTTACACTGACGGAAGTAACACCGTGAAGTTGATCCAACCCGCGCTTAATTTCCTTTAAATCGTGTTTTCCACTGACTCGCTCTACAATCATATAAGCGCTTTCACTTGGCATCTTCATCACCTCAAGAATAGCGTTCCCGAGAAGTGAATGGTTATAACGCGGCAAGTTTTGGACGGAATTTCAGGTATAGGTCTATCCATCTTTTTTATGATATTTCCTTGAAAACCAAAGCAGTCACGAATAGAGCCCTTTCTGCGTAGTATGGACTGTATCAAATAGAGAAGGGGGACAAGATGCATGAAAGGAATTGATGTCAGTAGCCATAATACGGTGAATTGGGATGCGGCCAAAGAGGCAGGGTTAGAGTTTGCTATGCTGCGCTGTGGTTACGGAAACGATCAGGCGGATCAAGATGACCGGACTTTTGAAGAAAATGTAAAAGCCTGTGAACGATTGGGGATTCCCTGGGGAGCCTATCTCTATAGCTATGCATTAAACACGGCAGATGCCAAAAGTGAGCTAGCACACCTTTTACGTCTGCTCAAAGGCAAGAAACCGTTGTTCCCGATTGCAATTGACATGGAGGACGGAGACGGTTATAAAGAAAAAAATGGAATGCCTTCCCGTCAAACGCTCACCGATATTATTCACACCATCTGTGAGGGATTGCAAGAAGCAGGTTATCTGGCTGCCTATTATGTCAACAAGGATTGGTATAACCGGATGATCTACCCGGAACAACTGACGGAATATGTATTTTGGTATGCCCGTCCCGGTGTAGATAAGCCGGATGTATCCTGTGAACTTTGGCAAGATGAAATCTCTTCCACAGGAGGGGAATGGCCCGGTGTACAAACAGGGGGAAAGGATGGCTGTGACACGGATATTAGCTTCAAAAATTTCCCAGAAATAATCAAGAGCAAGGGCCTGAATGGCTGGGAATTGGAGAATCCTATCGCAATTGACACGACCATGGATGTACACAAAGCGCGCGGGCAATGGTATGGTGTCAAATGTACGGCTTCTGACCCTTCAAAGATCGAACTGTATGCAGGGACATCCAATATCGTTACCGTGATTCCTGTCCGTAGGACAAAAACAGAGCAGTTTTTCTTGGTGGTTCCTATCGGGGAACCAGGACAATCCACTGGTATTTGGACTCGCTATGGCGGGGATGAGGATACCGCTGCCCGGAGATTTGTCTTTTGGATTTCTTAAGTCGCGGATGAATAGCGTCAGGAGGGTGTCCCAAAACTACGGATCTCTCGATTCATAGGAAAGGGGCATCCTCTTTCTGTTTGGAAAAATATCTGCGTTTCTAAAAAAAGGGGGTATCCTTCCGTCATTTCATGACTTTTGGGACACCCTCCTGTTTCTTTTGCTCTTCAAATTTACCTTTTCTACCAAAGAGTGTAATTTCTCTAAATGCGTACAATCTATTACTGAAGGGTTATTTTAGGTGGACAAATCTATTTAGCCATATGCTTTTTCGATGGAACAAATTTAATTTTATCGTACAGATTGCATACGCCGAGTGCTGGAATTGTGATAAGAAACCAAAGAATGGAAAAGGGAAGACAAACCTGTCCCATAATATTCAATGGTAGATTTGAATAATCCCAAACGTTTTGTTTCCAGGCAACATTGACAATGAGACCGACGACAAACTCCACAGAAGTGATAATTCCAGACCCAATGCAACATTTTACAGCTAAACATTTTCCTTTCATAGAACGATTGCAGATTCGATCAATTAAGCACAGGCAGATTCCACCGGCTACAGACATGGAGAGGTCGGTGTGTCCGCGGCATAAAATTTCCAATGCCGGATAGACGGAACCACCGGTAGCAAACAATAGCGCATTTTTCTTCATTTATCTTTTTTGTGTCCTCCTATCCTAACTAGATGAACATAGTTGTTTGCAAAATGGACAAAATTATACAGATCTCACGCTTGCGATTCTCCAAAAAAACAGTATAATATACTTTAGAATATTTTATGGGAGCCGGAGGCCAGCAGCAGGAAGGAAGCGGCAGCCGGTGGTCGTGAAAGGAAGGTTTGTATGAAAATTTTCAGCGCGCCGGATTATACAGGAATGAGCCGGAAGGCGGCAAATCTCATCTCTGCACAAGTTATTTTAAAGCCAGATTCCGTTTTGGGGCTTGCAACAGGTTCTACGCCCTTGGGGGTTTATGCACAACTGATTGATTGGTATAATAAGGGCGATGTCGATTTTTCGAAAGTGCGTAGCGTTAATTTGGATGAATACTGCGGCCTTGCACCGGAGCATGAGCAGAGTTATCATTACTACATGAAGGAAAATTTCTTTAAGCACATTAATATCCGCTTGGAGAACACCCATGTGCCGGACGGTTTAGCGGAAGATGTTGCAAAAGAAGGCTGCCGGTATGACGCGCTCATCGAATCTCTCGGTGGAATCGACTTACAGCTTTTGGGCATTGGCAATACGGGCCACATTGGATTCAATGAGCCGAGCGAGAGTTATATCAAAGAAACCCACCGTGTCACCCTCAATCAAAAAACCATCGATGCCAATTCCCGCTTTTTTGCCAGCAAGGATGAGGTTCCGAGATATGCGGTAACCATGGGAATCGGCGCAATTATGAAGGCAAAAAAAGTGCTCTTGGTAGCCAATGGTGCTGGTAAGGCAGAAATTCTCTATAAGTCCCTGTTTGGGCCGATCACTCCGGAGGTTCCGGCATCTATTTTGCAGGTGCACCCGGATGTCACCATCGTGGCAGACGAGGAGGCAATGTCTGTCATCCGCGAAAAGCATCCGGAAATGATTGATTAATTGTAAGAGTCGTGTATTTTTATACAAAAAGAGGCCCCTTTTTGGCGTTGTTTTCGCCGGAAGGAGCCTCTTTTTGTATCCCTAGGGAGGAAAAGGGGTTTGCTATAGGAACTCATGTGTATTTTGATAAGGGGGATATTCAAACATAAAGTCGAAGCAATAAGGGGGTTCTCTTTGTAGAACCTAGAAACCATTTGCCTTTCTAAGCAAAAAATGATAGAATAACGTATATCGTATTTTAGCATAGCAATGCGGAAAAGTAGCAGAAATAGCTGAGAACGGGGGAATATATGTGATCTCGGTCATTGACTATGGAGCAGGTAACATTCAAAGTGTAATAAAAGCATTTCATCATATCGGTTGTGCAGTACAGGTGACAGCAGACCCGGAGGTCATTCGGGAATCCAAGGCAGCTATTTTGCCGGGGGTGGGTGCTTTTGGCGATTCCATGAATAGTTTGAAGCAATCCGGCCTTGTTCAGCCGGTTTTGGACTTTATTGAGAGTGGAAAGCCTTTTTTAGGGATTTGCTTGGGTTTACAGCTTCTTTTTGAGGGGAGTGAGGAAAGCCCCGGTGTACACGGTTTAGGGGTCCTCGAGGGGAAAATCCACCGTATACCAGCAAATCGCGGTTTAAAGGTACCGCATATGGGATGGAATTCTCTGGAACTCCGCAACCAAAGTGGACTTTTTTCTGGTTTGGAGGAAGACCCATACGTGTATTTTGTGCACTCTTATTATTTGCATGCAGACGATCCGAGCGTTGTCTCATCAACAACGGAATACGGTGTGCGGATTGACGCCTCGATTCAGCGGGGAAAGCTGTTTGCCACCCAATTTCACCCCGAAAAAAGTGGACGGACTGGCTTGAAGATGTTGCAAAACTTTGTTGCACAGATTGATACAGTTTGAGGAGGAATGGATATGTATGCCAAGAGAATCATTCCCTGCCTAGATGTCAACAATGGGAGAGTGGTCAAGGGGACCAATTTCGTCAATCTGCGCGATGCTGGGGACCCGGTGGAAGCGGCAAAGATGTATGATGCACAGGGAGCGGACGAGCTGGTCTTTCTGGACATCACTGCTTCGGCGCAGGCGCGCAACATTATTCTGGACATAGTGTCACAGGTAGCGGATAGCATCTTTATTCCCTTTACAGTAGGAGGAGGAATCCGTTCCGTGGACGATTTCAACGCTTTGTTGCGTGCCGGCGCAGATAAAGTGTCCGTCAATTCGGCAGCTATCCGAAACCCTGCTTTGATTCAGGAGGCAGCCGATAAATTTGGGAGCCAGTGTGTGGTGTGTGCAATCGATGCGAAGCGCCGTTCGGAAGGCGGCTGGACGGTCTATTTGAATGGCGGCCGGGTGGATACCGGATTGGATGCCATAGAATGGGCGCAGAAGGCAGTTCGGTTGGGGGCAGGAGAGATTTTACTCACCAGCATGGACTGTGATGGCGTCAAGAACGGCTATGATTTGGAATTGACACGAGCGGTTTCGGAATGTGTTCATGTGCCGGTGATCGCCTCTGGAGGTGCAGGGAAAATGGAGCATTTTTATGATGCCTTTACCCAAGGGCAGGCGGATGCAGTATTGGCGGCTTCGCTGTTCCACTTTGGAGAGATCACGATTCCGGAATTGAAAGGGTATCTTGCCGGGCGAGGGATTTCTGTACGCCAGTGAGTTATTTGGCATTTGAGTTCCTGTGTATGAAGGGGATGTCATCCTTCTGCACAGGAACTTTTTGATTTTCAGAGCAGATATTGCGATAATCCCGCATTGGACGGCATAAGAATTAGGGAAGACCGAACAAGTCTATTCGGACGGGTTTGGATTCCCGGATGCCAAGAGGGCAGCTGTACAGCCTCCGCTCCGGGAGCAGAACGAGGAGGGAGATTACACAAATGAAAGGCAAACGAATTGCAGCAGGGCTGCTGGCCGTTCTGCTGATCGGATTGTCCGTTCCGATGCGCGCTGCATCTGCACTTTCAGAAGAAGAGGTCAAAGCGCCTGCTGCTGTCCTGATGGAAGCGCAGACAGGAAGAGTGCTATACGAGAAGAACCCACACGAAAAACGCCCTTGTGCATCGATCACAAAGGTCATGACATTGTTGCTGGTGATGGAAGCCCTGGATGCGGGGAAGATTTCTTTGACCGATACAGTGACGACAAGTGCTCATGCTGCTTCGATGGGAGGATCAGATATTTGGCTCAAAGAAGGGGAGACCATGTCTGTAGACGACATGCTCAAAGCGACTGTAGTGGCGAGCGCAAATGATGCCGCTGTGGCTTTGGCAGAATACGTTGCCGGCAGTGAGGAAGATTTTCTGCGGCAGATGAACGAAAAAGCGCAGGAGCTGGGGATGGCGGATACGACGTTTAAAAACTGCAACGGTTTGGACGAGGAAGGACATTTAACCTCTGCCTATGATGTCGCGGTTATGTCACGGGAATTGATGAAACATAAGAAAATCTTTGATTATACAATGATTTGGATCGACTATGTCCGCGATGGCCAGACACAGTTGGTCAATACCAATAAACTCATTAAATCCTATAAGGGGATTACCGGGCTGAAAACGGGTACAACAGGGCAAGCAGGAAGCTGTATTAGTGCCACCGCAGAGCGCGATGGGGTCCAGTTGATTGCCGTGGTTTTGGGCGCTGCAAACACCAAAGATCGCTTTTCCGCTGCTTCAACCCTATTGGATTATGGGTTCGCCAACTGGTCGGTCGCTACGCCTCAGGTGCCGCCGGAAGCGGTGGCTCCCATTCCGGTTTTGAATGGCATGTCCGATCAAGTGGAGACCACAGTTACAACGGATGGGGTTCTATTAATTCCCAAAGGGAAGGATACGGAGATTCAGTACCAGGTGACAGTGGGAGAAAACTTGACGGCACCGGTTGAAGAAGGGCAAGTTTTGGGGAAAGTCACCTGCACTTTGGATGGCGAAATCCTCAAGGAATATAACATTCTTGCTAAGACTTCCATCCCGGAGATTACCTTTTCCTCTGTTTTTCAACTTTTGTTCCGGCAGCTTGTGTCCATGTGACCATCGGCAAGACCGTGCCCTTTGAAAAAGGGCACGGCTCTCTTTGCCGCCCGTCAAAAATACACAAAATGCACAAGCAAGCAGGATTCACAAATTATTTAATTATAAAATATGTGCCTTCCCTTGCAAATATGGACAAACTATTGTAAAATAACAACATACCCAAGATTGCAATATTTAGGAGGATTTCATATGTCTGTCAGAGTTGATACACAACATCTGTCCGGGTTTGTTGGTGAAAATGAATATAAGGCGCTCGCGCCGCAGGTAAAGCTTGCGCACGAAATGCTTCACAGTGGCACTGGCCTCGGCAACGATTTTATCGGGTGGGTGGATCTCCCGACCAATTACGATAAAGAAGAATTTGCCCGCATCAAAGAGGCGGCCAAAAGAATTCAGTCGGATTCGCAGGTGTTCATTGTCATCGGCATCGGAGGTTCCTATCTTGGCGCGCGCGCAGCCATTGAGTTTTTAAAATCGCCCAATTACAACAACATGAAGAAGGATACGCCCGACATTTACTTCACAGGAAATAGCATCAGCTCTACCGCGTTGAGCGAGTTGCTGGCGATCTGTGAAGGAAAGGACGTCTCCATCAACATGATCTCCAAGTCCGGTACAACGACAGAACCCGCCATCGCATTCCGCGTGTTGCGTGAGTTCCTGGAGAAGAAGTACGGCAAAGAAGAGGCGAAAAAGCGCATTTACTGCACGACCGATAAGGCGCGCGGTACGCTCAAGCAGCTTGCGACCAAAGAAGGTTACGAAACCTTTGTAGTCCCGGACGACGTTGGTGGACGTTACTCAGTTCTGACAGCTGTTGGCCTGCTGCCCATCGCCGTCAGCGGCGCGGATATTGATGCACTGATGGCTGGCGCTGCAAAGGCACAGCAGGAGTACAACAATCCCGATATGTTCACGAATCCCTGCTATCTTTATGCTGCTCTGCGCAATATGCTCTATCGCAAGGGGAAGGAGATCGAAATCCTCGTCAGCTATGAACCCTGCTATACGATGATGTGCGAGTGGTGGAAACAGCTCTATGGGGAGAGTGAAGGCAAGGATAATAAAGGCTTGTTCCCGGCATCCGTGGTGTTCTCTACAGACCTGCATTCCATGGGGCAATACATTCAGCAGGGCCGCCGCTCCCTCTTTGAGACGGTTGTTCTGTTTGACAAAGCAAAGCAAGAACTTTACATCGGCAACGATCCTGAAAATGTGGACGGCCTAAACTTCTTGGAAGGCAAGAGCATGTCTTATGTCAATGAAAAGGCCTTTGAGGGCACGGTCTTAGCACATACGGACGGCGGTGTTCCGAACGTTGTGCTACATGTACCGGATTTCTCCGAAGAGTCCTTGGGTTCACTTATCTATTTCTTCGAAAAAGCGTGTGCCATCTCCGGTTATCTGTTGGGAGTCAATCCGTTTGATCAGCCCGGCGTAGAGAGCTATAAAAAGAACATGTTTGCTCTTCTTGGAAAACCCGGTTATGAGGCACAGAAGGAAGCTCTGGAGGCAAGACTCCACAAATAATTCTGGCGATTTTATCCGCGGAACGCGGAAATACTATCATACAGGGGGAGTTTCAATGGTTACTCTAATCGTAGGTAAAAAAGGTTCCGGCAAAACAAAAAAATTGATTGAGCGCGCAAATGAAGCGGTTAAGACTTCTGACGGAAACGTCGTCGTCATTGAAAAAGGTTTGAAGCTGACTTATGACATCTCCCATCAGGCGCGTCTGGTGGACAGCGACAGTTACAACATCTGTGGGATGGAAGCGTTGGCAGGCTTTATCAGCGGAATCTGTGCTGGTAATTACGACGTGACCGATATTTTTGTGGATTCCACATTGAAGATCATTGGCCAGGATATGAAAGCGCTGGAGGAGTTTGTTGGCCGTATGAACAAGCTTTCCAAGGAAGACGAGGTCAACATCATCCTGTTGGTTTCTGCGGATAAGGGTGAACTTCCAGAGGGAATTGAAAACCTCGCAACGCAGATTTAAACCGTTTGATGTATGCGATACCGCCGGTGCTTTTACGGTACCGGCGGCATCTTTGCGTGTGTTTTGTGGATATTTCAAATTTTTACCTATAAATTGTATTGACAAAGCGTAGAGGAACCTATATAATAAGCTAATGTAGCGCCGAGGTGTGAAAAATGCTTCTTGAACTCGAAGACGTGTTTTTACAGGAGGGTGCCAGTCGTTCGTTTTGTGGCTCAATCGATCTATCATCCGTCAATATAAACGGCGCTTATCCATTTGTTGCGCCGGTTGAGGTTGAGGGAAAGGTTGAGAACCGCGCGGGACTTGTGCAGTTGGATGTGAAGGCGAAATTTCAGTTTTCAATTCCTTGCGACCGGTGTGCAGTCCAAGTAGAACGGCCATATAACTATCCTTTTTCGCATGTGCTGGTGTTGTCCTTGGAAAATGAAGAGGACAGTGGCGAATACATTCAGGTGAGTGATTATAAGTTGGACTTGGACGAACTAGTCCGGGCGGATATTTTGTTGGAGCTTCCGACAAAGTTCCTTTGTAAAGAGGATTGCAAGGGTTTATGTCCGCAATGTGGAAAGAATCTGAATGAAGGCGCATGCAATTGTCAAACACATCAGATTGACCCCCGTATGGAGGTCCTTAAACAACTGATAGATAGCTAAGCTTTTATAAGGAGGTGCTGACCATGGCGGTACCAAAGCGGAAAGTATCCAGCGCAAGACAGAATAAGAGACGTTCCAATGTGTGGAAGCTCGACGCTCCTGCACTGATGAAATGCCCGAAGTGCGGGGAGTACAAGGCGCCTCACAGAGTGTGCGACAACTGCGGTTTTTACAACGGCAGAGAAGTCATCAAGAAGGAAGCCTGATTTTTTGATTTCCGAAGGATAGAGAAGGAGAAATCCTTCTCTATTTTTTTGCTCTGAACAGGGGGGAGAACATGCCTGTAAAAATTCTGGCGGTGGAGGCAAACAGCCCTGCCCGGCATGCTGGGATTCAGCCGGGGGAAACCCTTGTCTCTATCAATGGCAATGAGATATGTGATATTTTGGATTATCGGTTTTATGAGACGGACCGGCATTTGTCGATTGTTTTGCAGAATGAGATTGGGGAAGAACGGACCATTCAAATCCGAAAAGGACAATATGAATCCATCGGGTTGGAATTTGAAACATATTTGATGGACCAGCAGCATTCTTGTACCAACCGATGTATTTTCTGCTTTATCGACCAGTTGCCCAAAGGGATGCGAAAAAGCCTTTACTTCAAGGATGATGATTCGCGTCTGTCGTTCTTGTTTGGAAACTATGTAACGTTGACGAATTTGAAGGAACGTGAGGTAGACCGCATTATCAAGATGCATATCAGCCCGATCAATATCTCTGTACATACAACCAACCCAGAGTTGCGCGTCAAAATGATGGGAAACCGCTTTGCAGGAAAGTCCTTAGACATTCTGTACCGTTTTGCAAAGGCGGGAATTAAGCTGAACTGTCAGATTGTGCTGTGCCGGGACATCAACGATGGGGAAGAACTGGAACGCACGTTGCGGGATTTGACGGGTTTATGGCCGTCGGTCCAAAGTGTGGCGGTTGTTCCAATAGGGCTCACCAAACACCGTCAAGGGTTGTATCCCTTAATCGGATACGATCCGGAGACAGCTCTGGCGGTTGTACGGCAATTGGAGCGCTGGGGAGATCACTGCGAAAAGGAATATGGCCAACGTATCTGTTATGCCGCAGATGAGTTTTATCTAAAAGCGCAATTGCCGATTCCAGCTGCACCCTTCTACGGGGACTTCGACCAGTTGGAAAATGGCGTGGGGTTGATGGCGAGTTTACGGCAGGAATTTTTAGATGCGCTAGAGGATTTTGTTCCGCTAGAAAATCCCCGAAAGGTCACTTTGGCTACCGGTGTGGCAGCGCATCCTTTCTTGGATACATTGCTTGACGAACTGCGGCAAAGATGTCATAATTTAACATGCGATGTGGTACCCATTGTAAATCACTTTTTTGGGGATACTATTACCGTAGCAGGTCTTGTGACAGGCGGAGACCTCCTCAAGCAGCTTCAAGGCCGGAACCTGGGCGACGCACTGCTGTTGCCCGATGTGATGCTCCGCAGAGAAGGGGACATTTTTTTAGACGATGTTTCTTTAGAAGAGCTGTCGGAGGCGTTACAGATTCAAATCATCACCGTACCAAACGACGGTTATGCGCTGTTGGATGCGGTGACAGGGAGGGAAGAAAATGGCTAAGCCAGTTGTGGCGATTGTCGGCAGGCCCAATGTCGGTAAATCGACCTTGTTTAATAAGTTGATTGGTCAGCGTTTGTCGATTGTGGATGATACGCCGGGAGTTACACGCGACCGAATTTATGGAGACTGCGAGTGGGAAGGGCGTAAATTTTCTCTGGTGGATACCGGAGGAATTGAGCCGAGTGCGAATGACGTAATCCTGTCTCAGATGCGCGCACAGGCGCAGTTGGCCATTGATGCGGCCGATGTGATCGTTTTGGTGACGGACATTCGTTCCGGCTTGGTGGCGACGGATGCCGACATCGCAGCGATGCTCCTCAAAAGCGGCCGTCCGGTGGTCCTTTGCGTCAACAAGTGTGATTCGGTTGGAGAGCCTCCGGCCGATTTTTATGAGTTTTACAATCTTGGTCTGGGGGACCCCGTGCAAGTTTCTTCGGTACATGGGCACGGGACCGGAGATCTGTTGGATCGTGTGATCGAGTATCTTCCAGAAGAGGATGGAAGAGAAGAGGAAGGCGAACTGATCCGTGTGGCGATCATCGGGAAGCCAAATGTGGGAAAAAGTTCTCTTGTGAATCGGATTTCCGGGGAAAATCGCTGTATTGTTTCCGACATCGCTGGGACAACGCGCGACGCCATTGATACTGAAGTGGAAAATGCTTATGGGCATTTTATTCTGATCGATACAGCAGGGCTACGCCGCCGCAATAAGGTGGATGATTCCATTGAAAAATACAGTGTGATTCGTGCACAGATGGCGATTGAACGCGCAGACGTCTGTGTGATTATGATTGATGCAACGGTAGGATTCACCGATCAGGATTCAAAGGTCGCAGGATTGGCTCACGAGGCTGGAAAGGGATGCGTCATTGCCGTCAATAAGTGGGATGCAGTGGAGAAGGACGGCAACACTATGACGGCTTACCGCAAAAAGTTAGAGGAAGATTTCTCCTTTATGTCTTACGCGCCGTTTCTGTTTTTATCGGCAAAGACGGGGCAGCGCATCGATCGTCTATTCGAGCTAATTAAACATGTAGCCAATTCCAATGCTATGCGGATAGCGACGGGGATGCTCAATGACGTGTTAGCACAAGCTACGGCACGCGTACAGCCTCCTACAGATAAGGGCAAACGATTAAAGATCTATTATATGACTCAGGCTTCTACAAAGCCGCCGACATTTGTATGTTTTGTGAACTCGGCGGAGTTGTTCCATTTCTCCTATCAGAGATATTTGGAAAACCGAATCCGTGAAACGTTTGGTTTGGAGGGCACTCCGGTGCGCTTCATTGTCCGCGAGCGCGGCGATAAATCATCTGTTTAACGATTTTGTAGGAGGGACGATCCATGAATCTTTTCATGAGCGCTGTTTTGCCGGCACTTTTGACAATGGTGATTGCCTATTTGCTGGGTAGTGTCAGCTCTTCCATCATTTTTACCAAACTGTTCAGCCATCAGGATATTCGAAAGATGGGAAGCGGAAATGCTGGCACAACCAATGTTCTTCGGTCAGTAGGGGCGAAGGCCGCGGCATGTACCTTTGTCTTTGACTTTGTCAAAGGTGTGTTGGCGGTCTTTATTGGAAAGTTGCTCTTTCAATATTTTGCCGCAGCATATCCATTAGCGGGAGTGTCCACATGGGAGTTTGTACAGTATGGCGCCTACTTGGCAGGAATTTTTTGCGTGTTGGGACATGATTTTCCAGTGTTCTTTGGATTTAAGGGAGGAAAGGGTGTTTTAACCAGCTGGGCGATTATTCTGCTGATCGATTGGCGTAGTTTTGTGTTTGTAATTGTTGTGTTTATTTTGGTGGTGTTGTTGACAAGAATCGTCTCAGCAGGTTCTATCAGTGCAGGAATTGCGTTCCCGATCTGTACGTTTCTATTCAACTATCTTGTAGACCTCCGCATGTTTCAGATTGGCAGCCCGACGTACTGTGCTTTGAGCATGGTAGCAGCATTCTTCTTGGGAGGGCTGCTGGTATGGAAGCATCATGAAAACATTGCACGTTTGCGTGCAGGTACAGAAAAGAAGCTCAGTGTGAAAAAGCATTGACGGCTTTGCAATCTCTACATAACAAAATGAAGAATCAAAGAGGCCGTGGAAACATCCGAACGATGTTTCCACGGCCTCTCTATGCAACTGATAGAAAACGAAAAAAGGAGTCCACCTCTGGACTCCTTTAAGCTTCTTTGTTCAGTTTAGACGGCACGGGTAACCTTGCCGGAACGCAAGCAACGGGTGCAGGCGTAAATACGCTTGGGGCTGCCATTTACAATCGCCTTCACACGACGAATGTTGGGCTTCCAAGTTCTGTTCGCACGTCTGTGAGAATGAGAAACCTTGATACCGAAAGCAATATCCTTGCCACAAACATCACATTTTGCCATGAGTCTGCACCTCCTTTAACGGGCTCATCAAATTTGTAACAGTAGTATTCTAGCAGATTCCTCTGGCAATTGCAAGCTTTTTCGCAAGAATATTTCGCAAAACGGCAAACATTTCCACAAAATTGCGTGTCAACCACCCATATCTTGTATTTTGCGGCCAAACGTATTATAATGAAACGACAAAAATGTGATGCCTGCGGGTAGGTCCTTTTTAAACCAATACTTTTCCGCACAGAGAAGGGTAGGGACCCTGCGGAGGGAATCACAGGGTTTTATTAGATGCATCGTTGTTTGGCGATGAAACTGGAAATCACGGTTTGAATGTTGGTTTTCCGCTGGGCGGAGCTACAATGGAAAAAGGGAGCGTGTTTTTATGCTGTTTAGTGTCATTCGCTCGTTGTTCAGCGGAGGTTCCGTTGACTTTATGAGCATCTTAATGCAGATTGTGGCGGTATTGTTCGTCATCTTCTGTATTTTACCTCTGCACGAATTTGCCCATGGATGGGTGGCTTATAAGCTTGGCGACAATACAGCAAAATATCAGGGGCGTTTGACGTTTAACCCGATTGCGAGTGTTGACCCCATGGGCGCGTTGTTCCTGTTGCTTTTTGGTTTTGGTTGGGCAAAGCCTGTTCCAGTGAATCCAAATAATTTTAAGAATCCCAAACGTGGAATGGCGATCACAGCGTTGGCAGGTCCAATATCCAATTTGCTGGCTTCCTTGATTGGCGCTTTGATTTATATCGGTGTCTTGCTGGCGACCAATTTTGGTGCACCGACTTTTGTATGGGTTTTCTTTCAGTATTATATTATCATCAACGTTGGGTTGGCGGTGTTCAATCTGTTGCCCATTCCCCCGCTCGATGGATCACGGATTGTGGGTGCATTTCTCTCGGATCGGGCGCTTTACAGTTATTACCGGTATCAAAATATGATTATGATGATTCTGATGCTGGTCCTTTTTACGGGGTTGTTGGATGGGCCCATCGGATTCCTACAAAATATCTGTTACAATGGAGTTATGTGGTTGGCAGAACTTCCCTATCAGCTTTTGGGGTTGTTATAATACGGGGGAGCCATGGAAAAGCTATCCTATAAGTTGGAGACGTTTGAGGGGCCCTTGGATCTCCTGCTCTATCTGATTACCAAGAATAAGCTCGATATTTGCGATATTCAGATTTCAGAGCTTTTAGATCAATATATGGAGCAGATCAATGCCATGCAGGAAGCTGATATGGACATTGCCAGTGAGTTTTTGGAGATGGCGGCCCGCTTGGTATACATGAAAACGGTTTCACTTCTTCCAAAACATGAGGAGATGGAGGCACTCCGGCAAGAGTTGACCGGTCAGTTGCTTGAATATCAGGAGTGTAAGCAAGTGGCGGCACAATTGACAGAGCGGTTTAATTATAATATTTATGTGCGAGAACCAGCTGAAGTGGAACCGGATAAGAGCTATAAACGGCATCATGATCCCCGGGAGATATTGGCAGCTTACTTGAGTGCGGCAGGGCGGGGAAAGCGGGTGTTGCCGCCTTCGCCACAGTCGTTTTCTGGAATTGTTACCCACCGGATTGTGTCCGTTACTTCACAGATTGTCTACGTACTTCGAAGATTGTGGAAAGTGAAATCCATTGCGTACGAGAGCTTGTTTGTTGAAAAGCGGGAAAAGTCCGATCTGGTGGCAACCTTTTTGGCGGTACTGGAACTTGTCAAGGGGAAACGCGTGCGTATTGAAGGAGAAGGCGAAGCGGCTACAGTAAATTTGATGGATGGCGGTGAACGGCATTGGAAATCAAAAAGATCCGAGGAGCAATAGAGGCAATCCTCTTTGCCAGCGGGGATTCGGTTTCGACGGACCGCGTGGCCCAGGTGCTTTCTTTGGACCGGGCGACCGCAGCCAAGCTCTTGCAAAGTGTGATGGATGATTTTAATAAGGAGGATGGCGGGGTCCGCATTGTGAAATTGGAGGATTCTTACCAGATGTGTAGCAATCCCATCTATGCGGAGGAGATTCGTCAAGCGCTGGATCTTCATAGAAATACACCGCTTTCACAGGCCGCGATGGAGGTATTGGCGATTGTCGCCTATAATCAGCCGGTGACAAAGGCGTTTGTGGAGCAGATCCGGGGTGTGGACTGCTCTGGCGTGTTGGGAAGTTTAACAGCAAAAGGGCTGATTGAGGAACGCGGGAGGTTGGAGTTACCAGGACGGCCTTTGCTCTATGGGACGACGTCTGACTTTTTGCGGTGCCTCAATATCTCTTCCCTCAACGAACTCCCACCCTTGCCACATAAGAAGGAGGAGTCTGAGAAGGAGCGTGAGGGGGAAGATGAAAGCTAAGGGGGCGCGTCTATGACGGCTTTGTGGATTAGCCTTGGAATCTTATTGGGGCTGCTTTTTCTTATGATCTGTCCGGTGGCGGTTACGGCGGACTTTCGGGAGAAGCTGGAGATCAAGGTGCGCTATTTGTGCTTTACTTATCAAGTGGCGCCACAGAAAAAAAAGCCGAAAAAAGCTAAACAGAAACAACCAGAATCGAAGAAAAAGGAGCCACAGGAACACAAGAAATCAAAATTTCAGGAAATACTGGAACAGAAGGGTGTTTCAGGTTTGTTGGAACTCCTCCGTCAAGTTGGCGAAGTAGCGGTGGGAGTGGCTCGCAAGCTTTTTTCACATCTAGTCGTGACGCGCCTGCATTTAGAAATTGTGGTGGCAGACGAGGATGCCGCGCAGGCTGCCCTGCATTATGGCTATGTATGTGGTGTAGTCTGTACGGCGTTGAGCGTTTTCTTGCAAAACAGTGTCTGTAAACGTTACCATGTGCAAATCACACCGGATTTTGATCGGAAAGAGAGTCGTGCTGTTCTGGAATTTCAGGCGCGTATCCGGCTTCTCTTTTTAATCACAAGCAGTTTAAGCGCTTTTTGGCATTTTATCCAGATTCAAAAGGATAGTGGACAAGCGGCACAGCGCGCGTCATAAAGCTGGAGTTACCCGTGCAGAATAAACGCCGTGTGCCATAGAAATACAAGGATTATAACCATATTGAAAAAGGCGGTGTATCAAACATGAGCGACCATCCGATCGAAGGTATGATGAATACCACCTTGGAAAAAATTAAGCAGATGGTGGATGTCAATTCCATTGTTGGAGATCCGATTACAGCCCCGGACGGCACCATCATCATCCCCATTTCCAAGATCTCTTATGGCTTTGCATCCGGAGGTTCGGATTTCCCTTCTAAAGTGCAAAGTACCAAGGAGTTTTTTGGAGGTGGTACCGGCGCAGGAATCTCCATAAATCCGATCGCATTTCTGACGATTTCCAATGGGAATGTGAAACTTTTACAGATCGATCCGTACAACAGCTCGGCTGACCGGATTGTCGGTATGGTGCCGGACGTTGTGGACAAGATCAGCGGCCTTGTCAGCAAAAAGAGTGAGGAAAAGAAAGCGAAAAAATCGGAAACTTCCGCAGAATCCCCGGCAGAATAAAATCGAATACTAAAATGAGCAGCCGCCTGCATATACCTTTTATGGGCAGGTGGTTGCTTTGTGTAAAAAATCAATTTGTTTTCTCTTGGCAGGTGCTTTCATTTTTTGGATGTCTGTCCGCGTTGCGCCGGTTGCATATGCAGTAGGGGAACCTCAGGTATCAGCTCAGGCGGCAATTCTTATCCATGCAGACAGCGGGCAGGTGCTCTATGAGAAAAATGCGGACGAACAGCGTTCGATGGCTAGCACAACTAAGATTATGACAGCCTTAATCGCTTTGGAGACAGCTGCAACAAATGACCCAGTGGTCACGATCACCGAACCGATGGTGCGAGTGGAGGGGTCTTCCATGGGGTTGCAGCCTGGGGATCGCCTGACGCTGAAAAGCCTGGCGGCTGGGATGTTGATTGTCTCCGGAAATGATGCAGCAAATTCAGTGGCAATTGCGGTGGCTGGTTCGACGGAAGCTTTTGCAGAGAAAATGAATCTGCGTGCCCAAGAGCTGGGCATGGAACATACGCATTTTGTTACGCCTTCGGGGTTGGACGATGAAGCGCATTATTCCACCGCGCGCGATATGGCAACATTGGCTGCTGCGGCAATGAAAAATCCCGATTTCGCGGCCATCGTGGGGCAAAAGGCGATGAACATTTCCTTTGTCTCGCCGGAGCAGACCCGGCGGTATACCAATCATAATAAGCTGTTGAGCATGTATGAGGGCTGTATTGGTGTAAAAACAGGGTTTACAAAGAAATCGGGCCGTTGTCTGGTTTCAGCGGCGGAACGCGATGGGGTGCGCCTGATCGCAGTAACTTTGAACGCTCCGGATGATTGGAACGATCATATTGCTCTGATGGATTATGGATTCACTCAGTTGGAATCCTTTCCGGTGGACGACAGTGGTTACTGTGTCGCCTTGCCGGTCACCGGCGGGTTGACTTCCACTGTGCAGGTACAAGGGACCAGGGGAGAAACGGTCGTGATTCCGCGGGGGGCAGCGGCACGCGTTGAGCGTCTTGTAGAGTTACCGCGCTTTGTATATGCACCCGTGATGGAACAGCAAGCGGTTGGACGGGTACGTTATGTATTGGACGGCCAAACGATTGCAGAGACGGCGCTACTTGCGCAAGCGTGTGCGGAACAGCCTCCCCAGGAGAAACCTTTCTGGGAGCAGGTATGGGAGTCCATACGGAGTCTGTTTCAGATGGATTGAGAAATAACAAAAGGATGTTGAATGGATGGCTAAAGAAATAAGATTACAGAAAATGCTCGCCGACTGCGGCATTGCTTCTCGCCGTAAGGCGGAGGAAATGATTGCAGCCGGCGAGGTGCGCGTCAACGGAAGCATTGCAAAGGTCGGGGATAAGGTGGACCCGAAGAAAGACAAGGTCACAGTAAAGGGGAAACCGGTGGAATCCCGTGCACAGGACGTATACATTATGCTTCACAAGCCACGCGGTTTTATCACAACTATGAACGATGAGATGGACCGGAAATGTGTGGCAGAGCTGGTTCGGGAGATCCCTGAACGAATTTATCCGGTGGGCCGGCTGGATCGGGATTCCGAGGGGCTCCTTCTAATGACAAACGACGGTGCATTCGCCAATGCGATGATGCATCCTTCTAAGCATGTGCCCAAAACATATCGGGTGACAGTACGTCCTTCCATTACGGAGGATCAACTCACTCAGATGGCAGTGGGAATTGAGATCGAGGGAAGAAAGACGGCGCCCGCCGATGTACGCGTGTTGTCCCAGGAACCGGGACGAGTCGTGCTGGAGATGGTGCTGCACGAGGGGCGCAATCGTGAGATTCGAAAAATGTGTGAGGCACTGGGCCTTGAAGTTGCGCGTTTAAAGCGGATCGCCATCGGCCCCGTACGCCTGGGGATGCTTCAGCCGGGAAAATGGCGGGAGCTCACTGGAGAAGAAGTGAAGCGTTTAATGGCTGGAGCGAAGTCGGACAAGCATGTCCAGCAAACTCAAATAAACCGGAAAGGGGAAGCAAAACATGATTACTATTCTTCCACTACAAGATTCCAAACGGGTGGAGGCAGTGTTGGAAGATCTGCCGGACAGAGGGGACAACGCCGCCGTTTTGGTAATGGGCGATCCGATAGATGAGCTGGGTTATGTAGCGGTGGATATGAAGGATTCCGTTCTGCGGATGCGTAAAATGGAAGTATTCGGCTCGAATTTGGAACAGCCGGATCTGAACGCCCGCGTTTGTTCAGACAGCTTGATGCGGGCCGCTGCATCCTATGGAGCTAATAAAGGGGCCTATCGCATAGAAACAGAGATTCCGGGTCTGGGGATGCTTTTGAAGGGAGTCGGTTTTCTTCCTGAAGGAAAAAAGTTTGTTTGTGACTTGTCAAAGATTGTGAAAATCTGTAAAGATTGAGGATGAATTCCCGAAGAAACTCTTGTCAAGACTTTTGGAATATATTATAATGAAAACAATTGTGATAATCTATTTATTGCGATAACTTTTCATTGTATTTTTCAACTGTTTATTCACCGATTCGGTGGACAAGCAGAGTAGCACCCAACCGATAGAATGGAGGAATTATCATCATGAGCACAGGAAACAGTGCGGAACGGCTGCAGGCTTCCCGCGAGGCTGCGGCAAAGACGAAGGGGTTCCAGCGCATCACCGCCTTGTTTGACGAAGGCACCTTCAATGAGGTCGACAGTTTTGCAAAGTCGGGCGACGGTTCTGCGGAAGTTGTAGCGGGCTACGGTGAAGTGGACGGCTGTCCGGTATATGCCTTTGTCCAGAACAGCGACGTAGACGGCGGCGCAATGTCCAAGGCACAGGCGGCGAAGATCAAGAAGATCTATGATTTAGCAGTCAAAACCGGTTCGCCGGTTGTAGGAATTTATGATTCCATCGGAGGCCGCCTGAACCAGGGAGCGGATATGCTGGCCGCTTACGGCGAAATCCTTTTGGGAAACAACAACCTCTCCGGTGTTGTGCCGCAGATCTCCCTTGTGCTCGGACCATGCCTGGGTACCTCCGCGATGATTGCTGCGAGCGCAGACATCGTTGTGATGACGGAAAAAGCACAGTTGACCATTGACACTACCGGTAAAGACGGCGCTGCAGACGACGCTGCAAAGCTGGGAATCTGCCATGTGGTAGCGAAGGACGACAAAGAGGCAATGGAGCAGGTTCGCAAGTTGCTGGCGGTTCTTCCCTCCAACAATCTGGCTGGCGCACCGGTGTTTGAATCCTCCGACAGCGCGGAAGCATCCCTTGCCGCAGGTGCGGATGCCAAAAAGGTTGTGGAAGCCATTTCGGACAAAGGCAGCTTTGTTGAGTTGAACTCCGCTTTTGGCGCTTCTGCAGTGACCGGTTTGGCGCAGATAGATGGCTCTACCGTAGGAATTGCTGCATTAAACGGCGTTTTGGATGCAGACTCCTGCTCTAAGGCAGCGCGGTTTGTACGCTTCTGCGATGCTTTCTCGATTCCTGTGGTTACATTGGTAGATGCCAAGGAATTCACTTCTGTGCGTGAGGCTGCAAAGTTGAGCAATGCCTATTCGGAGGCAACAACCGCCAAGATCACGGTCATTACAGGGGAAGCATATGGCCCGGTATATATTGCAGTTGCCGGCCGTGGCGCAAATGCCGACTATACAATGGCTTGGGCGAATGCAGTGGTTTGTCCGTTGGCGCCGCAGACAGCGGCAATGTTCCTGTGGAGCGACCGCTTAAAGAAGTCCGGCAATACGAAAGACGCCCGCAATAAACTGATTGAGGAGTATAAAGCGACGGAGGCAACCCCGTTTGCAGCTGCGGCCGAGGGCTTTATTGAGGATATTATCAATCCTGCGGAGACGCGCGCAAGAGTCATCGCCAACCTCGAGATGTTGGATGGCAAGCGTGTGTCCAGGTTGCCGAAGAAACACTCCAATATTCAGATTTAAGCGTCTGTTTGTTATGATTTAAATTTTGTCATTACTGTCAGGAGGATTACGATATGAAAACGCTCAAAATTACAGTAAACGGCACTCCTTATGATGTGCAGGTAGAAGAAGTCAGCGGCGGCGCTGCTCCTGCAGCACCGGCGGCTGCTCCGGCTCCAGCTCCAAAAGCTGCTCCGGCTCCGAAGGCGGCTGCACCGGCGGCTGGCGCTGAGGTGGTTTCCTCTCCGATGCCAGGTACCATTATGTCGATCAATGTAAAGGCTGGCCAGGCAGTCAAGAAGGGCGACGTGTTGGTTGTTTTGGAAGCTATGAAGATGGAAAATGAGATCATGGCGCCCCATGACGCGACAGTTGCAGCTGTTCATGTCAATAAAGGCGACAGCGTTGAGTCCGGTACGGCGCTCGTTTCCCTCCAGTAAGAGTTTTTACACAGATCCGGAATCATATTTTAGGAGGGACGTATCAAACTATGGCTAATAAAAAAATTGGAATTACCGAAGTTGTGTTGCGTGACGCGCATCAGTCCCTGATTGCAACCAGAATGCCGATCGGCGATATGCTGCCGATTTTGGAAAAGCTGGATCAGGTTGGTTTTCATTCCTTGGAGTGTTGGGGCGGCGCTACGTATGATGCTTGCCTTCGGTTTCTGAACGAAGATCCGTGGGAGAGACTGCGCACAATCCGTAAGCATTGCCCGAATACAAAGCTGCAGATGTTGTTCCGTGGCCAGAATATGTTGGGCTATCGTCATTATGCAGACGATGTTGTGGAATACTTGGTACAGCGTTCCATTGCGAATGGTATTGACATCATCCGTATTTTTGACGCTCTAAATGATATTAAGAATTTGCAGACTGCGATCAAGGCAGCAAAGAAAGAGGGCGGCCACGCACAGGTTGCAATTTCTTATACGACAGGTCCGGTCTTTACGACCGATTACTATGTGAAGTATGCGAAGCGGATCGAAAATGCGGGTGCGGATTCGATCTGCATTAAAGATATGGCGGCGCTTCTCACGCCGTATGAGACCTATGATTTGGTCAAGGCTTTGAAGGGCGCTGTTAAGATTCCGATTCAGCTGCATACACATTATACTTCCGGCTTAGCTTCCATGTGCTTGATGAAGGGAATCGAAGCGGGCGTCGATATGATCGATACAGCGATGTCCCCGTTGGCACTGGGCACGTCCCATGCGCCGACAGAGTCTATGGTTGCAGCTTTGCAGGGCACCAAGTATGATACAGGCTTAGATCTCAAACTGTTGAACGAGATCCGTGAATATTTTATGCCGTTGCGTGCTAAGTACATCAAGAGCGGCCTTCTGGACCCCTCCATGCTGGCTACCAATACTAAGGCTCTGGTATATCAGGTTCCAGGTGGAATGCTTTCCAATCTGCTGTCTCAGTTGAAGCAGGCGGGAAAGGCCGACAAACTCGAGGATGTGCTCAAAGAAGTGCCGCGTGTGCGTAAGGATTCCGGTTACCCGCCGTTGGTCACACCGACCTCTCAGATCGTTGGTACACAGGCTGTGTACAATGTGATTACTGGAGAGCGTTACAAGATGTGCACGAAAGAATTCAAGGATCTTGTCGCTGGTAAGTATGGTACCACACCGGTTGCGATCGATCCGGAGTTCCGTAAGAAGATTATTGGCGATGAAACGCCGATCACTTGCCGCCCGGCCGACTTGTTAGAGCCGGAGCTTGAAAAACTCCGCGCAGAGGTTGCTGAATGGTCCGAGCAGGAAGAGGATGTGCTCTCCTATGCACAGTTCCCGAAGGTGGCATTGGATTTCTTCAAGAAGCGTAGAGATGCAGAATACGGTATCAATAGTTCGCTTTCGAATGCGGAGAAGCAGGTACATCCTGTATAAGTTTATATGAGTAAAAATGCCCCAGGGCAACAGATTGTTATCTGCTTGCTCAGGGGCATTTTCTTAAATCTTTTACCAGATGTGTTATTGTATCATATAAAGCGATATGCCTGGAACATAGGATGTTATATGGGCGTTTGGAGTGGTTTAATAGGGAACTTTTGAATGGGAAGTTCTCGGCGACAGAGGGAGGAGGGCGTACGATAGATGAAAAATGAGCTGGAAAAATGTATGGCGGGCGAATGGTATAATTGTCATGACCCAATTTTTTTAGAGTTTAAACGTAAAGCGCGGAGTTTACTTGCCGCATATAATGCGTTGCCATATGATGAAAAGGAACAAAAGAGAAAAATATTGGAAGAGATGTTGGGTGGTTTAGGAACAAACGTGTCCATTGGAACATCGTTCACATGTGACTATGGGCGTAATATTTATTTGGGGAATAACGTGTCCATCAATATGAACTGTACCTTTGTGGATTGCAACTGTATTGTGGTAGGCGATAATGTTCTGATTGCCTCCAATGTACAAATTTATACAGCAACCCATCCGGTAGAGTTGGCAGAGCGATTGACGCCTAATTGGTCTCCGGAAAGTGGGGAATATTTTTGCCGGACCTATGCACTTCCCGTTGCCATTGGAGATGGCTGTTGGATCGGCGGAGGCGCCATTCTTCTGCCAGGCGTGCATATTGGAAAGGGAAGCGTCATTGGAGCGGGAAGCGTCGTCACCAAGGATATACCAGAAAATAGTGTTGCTGTGGGAAATCCATGCCGTGTTCTCCGACGGATCAATGAAAAATCAGATTCTGCGCTCTATCCACTCGATTGAGAGGAGAAATAATCTTAATAGGAGCCCTGTACGGTTTGAATGCCTTCTTTTCCACGTTCAAATACAGGATGTATGTCCTGTAGGACGGAACGGGTAGAAAACGAAAATGTACGGTAACAGAGAGAATTTTATATCATGGAGCAATGAACTGAGTTAAAGCTGGAAAACCCCCGGCGTTCGAACGAATGCCGGGGGTTTTGAAGCTTATTATTAAACTTTAATGATAAAACCATCGGATGATTGGAACACCGAGGTTTCACATCATAATCGAGAATTATTGTGTAATGCCGCTGAATACAATACCGCGGGAAGCATCTAGCGTGACGGTTGTACCACTTTTTAGAATCTGTGTAGCATGTGCAGCGCCCGCAATGACAGGTTTGTCCAGAGCAAGCCCGACAATCGCTGCATGAGAATTGGAGCCACCCTGCTCTGTGATAATACCAGTAGCAGACTTCATTAAGGTCAATACCCCATTGGTGGTCTGTGGGATAACCAAAATATCGCCGGTTTTGAACGTGGCATGCGCTTCTTCTTCGTTGTTGCAGACACAAAGATTGCCACACACAATGTTCTTGGTCACACCCATGCCGGAAAGAAGAACGTCACCGACCAACTGAACCTTCAAAAGGTTTGTTGTTCCAGAGATACCCAGAGGCACACCTGCGGTGATGACGGTCAAATCGCCATTTTTGACAAGGCCCTTACTGCGTGCTACATCTACCACGTGATTGAATAACTCATCTGTGTTGTCTTTTTCATCCACCATAATTGGGATAACGCCCCAAGAAAGATTCATTTGGCGAAGGACAGTCGGGTCGGTTGTCCCACTGATGATCGGACAGCAGGGACGGTATTTGGAAATCATGCGGGCGGTTTTTCCTGATTTAGAAACAGTCATGATGGCAACAGCCCCAAGATCATGGGCGGTTGTGACGGTTGCATGGGAAATTGCCGAGGTTACATTGGGCTGTTCGTCGATATCGCGCTTTTTAAACCGATTTTTATAATCAATGTCCTGTTCGGTACGTTCAGCAATCGTGGACATCGTCTTAAGCGCCTGAATCGGATACTTACCCGCGGCGGTTTCGCCGGAGAGCATAATTGCACTGGTGCCGTCATAAATTGCATTGGCGACATCAGTGGCCTCTGCACGTGTGGGACGAGGATTCTTCATCATAGAATCAAGCATCTGCGTGGCGGTAATCACCTGTAGACCGGCGTTGTATCCTTTTTTGATAAGTTCCTTCTGAATGACCGGAATTTCCTGAAGTGGGATTTCAACACCAAGGTCGCCGCGGGCGACCATAATGCCGTCGGATACACGCAAAATTTCGTCGATATTGGATACACCGTCTGCGTTTTCGATTTTAGCAATGATGCGGATTTTGTGGCAATCGTGCTTCTCAAGCTCTGCACGCAGATCGAGAATATCTTGGGCTGTACGTGTAAAGGAAGCCGCGATAAAGTCAAATCCTTGTTCGACACCAAAGGCAATATCCTCCCGGTCTTTATCGCTGATAAAGGGCAGGGAGAGATGGGCGCCCGGCACATTAATTCCCTTGTGGGAAGAAACTACGCCACCATTGACAACCGTGCACACGATGTCTGTGTCGGTACAGGATTCTACGCGCAGTTCAATCAAACCATCGTCAATCAGAATTTTGGATCCCTGCGAAACTTCCTGTGGTAGGCGTGGAAATGTGATGCTGACAATGTTTTCATCGCCAACTACGTCACGTGTCGTCAGGGTGAATGTATGTCCTTCTTCCAACGTGACCTTAGACTTAGAGAAATTTCCGGTGCGGATTTCCGGGCCTTTGGTATCCAGGAGAAGCGCAATGGGAAGTTTCAGTTCTTCACGAAGTTTTTTAACCATGTCGATACGAACTTTTTGCTCTGCATTGGTTTGATGGGAAAAATTTAGTCGAGCGACATCCATACCCGCGAGCATCAATTCCCGCAAAACAGATTCATCATCCGTCGCGGGGCCAAGCGTACAGATAATTTTTGTTTTTCTCATAATAACGCCATCCTTATTGTTGAAAGATCGGATTTCAAAATTTTTTCAATATATAGTATACAAGATATGATGTCAAGAAAGCAATCCCATTTTACTTTTTCCATTTCCTGTACAAGGAAACGCAGTTTTATTGAAAAAATTTGGAATTGGCGTTACAATAGAGTATAAAAAGACTAAAATGCCAGAATGAAGGAGCGGAAGGGATGCGCAGAAATAAGGGAGAAAAAGTTGTAAAAACGCGTGCAAGCTGGAGAAAAGCGGACCAGGTGCGCAAAATCAAAATTGTAATGACATTTGTGGTAGTTGCCCTATGTATTTCTGTGGCAGCCGGAGCAGTTTTGGCTTGGATTGAGATTCAACATCCTTTTGATACCTCTTCGAGCAGTGTTCCAGTCTCTTCACAGCCATCAGTCTCTTCGGAGACAGAATTGCCGGTATATGATAATACATTTAATCTGGTGGTTGTGAATGCAGATTCACCACTTTCTGAAGACTTCGTGGTGCAATTAGAAAAATATGAAGGGGTGCCTTTTGAAGAACGAATTGTGGAGGCACTTGAGCGGATGGTTGAAGATGCAAGAAATGCTGGTTGCACACTAAAAATTGCCAGCGGTTACGTTTCCAAGGAAGACCAGGATGCACAATACCATGCGAAGATTCAGCAATTGATGGAACAGGAAGGGTACAGCCAAGTGCGCGCCGAGGATCAAGCGCAAAAGACGATTGGACGTGGCGGTTACAATGAGCATCAAACGGGGATGCTGGTGGAGTTTGCAGCTTCGGAGGAGGGTGTTCCGTTTGAACAGTCACAGGCATATCAGTGGCTGATGAAGAACAGCGTAAATTATGGCTTTGTACTCCGCTATCCAGAAAATAAAACCAGCATCACTGGGACCGATTATACGCCGTCTTGCTTTCGTTATGTCGGAACGGACAATGCGATCAAAATGCGGGAATATTCCATGTGTTTGGAAGAATATGCACAGTATGTTAGACAGCAAGCGGCAAATTGAAATACAGAAAAATTGTGCCGGAACTACTTGCATTTTTAGTCGTTCTATGTTAAAATTCAAACGTTAGGTTGCAGTTTGGGTGAAAGAGGTGACATAAATGAAGGAAGCGATCCATCCGAAGTATAAAGAAACGACGATTACCTGCGCTTGTGGCAACGTGATTGAGACGAGATCCACGAAGGAAAACATCCGCGTTGAAATATGCTCCAAATGCCATCCGTTCTTTACCGGTAAGCAGAAGCTGGTCGATACGAGCGGTCGTGTTGATATGTTTAAGAAGCGTTATGGCATGCAGGACAAAAAATAATTCGGGTTTCTTTTTGATGAACTGGGCGGCGCAAAGAGATTTTGCGTCGCCTTCTGTTTTGTCTGAACCAATCGGAGGCGCATTATGACAGAATATAAAACAGTCTTAAAACGGGCGGAAGACGAATTTGTCGAACGCCGGTCGCGTTTTATTGGCCATGCAGCCCCTGTAAAAACAGAAGAAGAAGCAATTGCCTTTATCAATGAAATGAAGGCAATTTACTGGGACGCCACCCACAATGTTTATGCCTATTCTTTGCGCGATGGACAGATCAAACGTTATTCGGATGACAGTGAACCGCAGGGAACGGCAGGAATCCCGACATTGGATGTACTGCAAAAATCCGGCGTTACCGATGTAGTCGTTGTTGTCACGCGCTATTTTGGCGGTGTTTTGTTGGGAGCAGGCGGCTTGGTACGCGCTTATTCGCACGGAGCGTCCATTGCATTAGAAGCGGCGGGGATCGTTACGATGCGCGAATGCATCTTATCGTCGCTTTCTTGTGACTATAATCAGTATGGACGTTTACAAGCGCTGATTCCGGAGTGCGGAGGGATCATTGACGATGCAGACTTTGGCGAGCGTGTGACCATAAACTTCCATATGAGCGATATAGATTTGGATCGGATGCGGCCAAAACTGGCGGACGCAACCTGTGGTTCCGTGGAGATCCAGGAGGAAGGAAAAAAATTTTTTGAGATTTTTAAATAATGATGCAGGAAATCCGCACTTTGCCGCATATATAATCAATAACGACAGGTTCTTTGAAACCGTGTGCGCTCTGTAGAAGAAAGAAACAGAATTCTGCGCAATCTTTCATGGAACCGGTCAATCTTTTGGGAAAGAAGGTGCGCCGAATGATGAATGTTAGAGAACGAACGCAGCAGATTGAAGAACAGATTCTCTCACCCTATGCCTCCCTTTCACGCAATACTAAGGGCAGAGACCGACCGGAAGAGGAATGTGATCTCCGGACTCCCTATCAGAGGGATCGGGATCGAATTATCCATTGTAAAGCATTTCGCCGTTTGAAACGAAAAACACAGGTCTTTTTGTCGCCAGAAGGCGATCACTACCGGACGCGCCTGACCCATACATTGGAGGTCGCACAGATCGCGCGTACAATCGCCCGGGCATTGCGGCTGAATGAGGATTTGACAGAGGCAATCTCCTTGGGACATGACTTGGGGCACACGCCATTTGGACATGCGGGAGAGCGCGCATTAAACGAAATTTTTCCTGGGGGTTTCCGCCATTATGAGCAAAGTGTTCGTGTAGTGGAAAAACTGGAAAAAAACGGCTTGGGCCTTAACCTTACAAAAGAGGTGCGTGACGGGATTCTGCACCATACACATGGCCAGGAGGCTTCCACATTAGAGGGGCAAATTGTGCGCTATGCCGATCGCATAGCGTATATCAACCACGATATTGACGATGCAGAGCGCGCAGGCGTGTTAGAAGAATCCCAAATTCCAAAGGAGATTACCAATCTTTTGGGAACAAGCAAATCTGCAAGAATCAATTGTTTGGTCAATGCTGTGGTGGACAATAGCCAAGACGGTCAGATTCGTATGGACCCAGCGTGTAAAGAAGCCTTTGATGAATTGAATTCTTTTATGTATCAGCGGGTTTATTACAATCCTTATGCAAAAGGGGAAGAAAAAAAGGTTCCAACGCTGATTGAAATCCTTTTTACCTATTTAAAGAATCCTGCACATCTTCCGGATGATATGCGGCGGATAGCAGAGGAAGAAGGCTGCGAACGAGCTGCCTGCGATTATCTAGCGGGAATGACGGATCATTATGCGATCCGGCTCTTTCAAAATATCTATATTCCCGAGGCTTGGAGCCATTATTGACAGAAGAAAATGGGGGAATTGCAATTATGCCCTTGCCGGAAGCTTTTCTGCAGGAACTGAAGATGCGCAGCGATATTAGCGATGTGGTGTCTTCCTATGTCGGCCTGCGGCGCAGCGGCAGGAATTTGGTGGGATTGTGTCCCTTCCACAATGAAAAGACGCCGTCCTTTAATGTGTACCCGGAGAACGGTTCGTTTTATTGCTTTGGGTGCGGCGTTGGAGGGGATGTTATCACCTTTATCCGCCGTATAGAAAACTTGGACTATATGGAAGCAGTGCGATTCCTGGCACAGCGCGCCGGTTTGCAGGTCCCTGAAAATCGGGTAGACGATGGGATGGCCAAACTGCGCGCACGGGCACTGGAGATCAACCGTGAGACGGCTCGGTTTTACCACGCGATGTTGATGTCGGAACAGGGGAGACCGGGGCTTGCTTATCTTCAAGGCCGTGGATTGACGCAGGCGACCATTCGTCACTTTGGGTTGGGGTATTCCCCGCCCTCCCGCTATGCTTTGGTGGACTACTTGGCTCAGAAAGGGTACCAACCGTCGGAAATGATTCAAGCGAATGTCGCTTTTAAAGGACGTAGTGGCCGTGCGGTAGATCGTTTTTCCGGCCGGGTCATGTACCCGATCATCGACCTGCGGGGTAATGTCATTGCCTTTGGCGGGCGGGTGCTTACCGATGCCAAACCCAAATATTTAAATACTTCGGATACCCTGGTTTTTCGGAAGAGCGATGCGCTCTTTGCGCTGAACTTTGCAAAAAACCAAGGAAGCCAACAGTTGATTTTGGCCGAGGGATATATGGATGTAATTGCGTTGCACCAAGCGGGATTTTCCAATGCAGTGGCCACGCTAGGAACTGCATTGACAACGGATCAGGCGCGATTGATGTCCCGTTATGCCAAAGAAGTGGTCATCTGCTACGATGCCGATGAAGCGGGACAAAAGGCGACCGCTCGAGCGATTCCGATGTTGCGCGATGCGGGATTGCTGGTGAAAGTGCTTAACATCGTAGGAGGAAAAGATCCGGATGAGTACATACGTTCCTATGGCGAACAGGGCCCGGCCCGGTTTAAACAGCTTTTGGATGCCTGCGGAAATGATGTCGAGTACCGCCTAGCGAAAATTCGAAGGTCCTGCAATATGGAAAGTGCGGACGGACGAGTTGCCTATTTGACGGGGGCGGCAGAACTGTTGGCAACCTTGGAAAGCCGGATGGAACAGGAAGTTTATGCAGGAAAACTGGCGGAAGAGATCGGCATCGATCGTTCGGCCATTATGATGCAGGTGGATAAAAACAGCAAGAAGCGCCAAAAACAACAGCAGCAGAGACAATTTCGCGCATTTCAACAGCAGACAGCGGGGATTGGCGACGACATCAATCCTGACAAGGCAAAGAACTTGCGGGCTGCTAGTGCGGAAGAAGCGTTGCTTGCGTATCTTGTCAAATATCCGGATCGTGCAGAGGAGATTTATGGACGTTTGCCGCCTGAAAAATTTTCCACTTCCTTTAATCGCCGCGTATATCAGGTGATTATGGGGAAAATTATGGATGGCAAGGACTATAGCCTTACAGATATTTCGGGGGAATTTTCCGTCGATGAGATCGGCGCGATTGCCCGAATTTTTGCCAAACATCACGATGCATCCGCCACTTGGAAGGATGCACAGGAATATATAAACGTGATTGAAGAAGAACATGCAAAACTCCGTGTGGAGGATGTGGCCGCCGTTCCGACCCAGAGTATCGAAGCATACCTGGCGGAACTGAAGGCTAAGAAGAAATAGGGGGATGTACAATGGGAACTGGAGCAACACCGGACAAAAAAACGGTCATTCGAGAATTGATTGAACAAGGGAAGGCGAAAGGGCAGCTCTCGACAAAAGAGATTCTCGATGCTCTTGGAGAGCTGGACTTTGAGCCAGAGCAGATCGAAAAGTTCTATGATACGTTGGAAGCGCAGGGCGTTGAGATCATTGAAGATTTTGCAGACGCTCCCTTGGACGACATCGATTTTGCCGCAGAGGCCGTCTCCGATGAGAATTTGGAGTCCAGCCTAAGCACGGAGGGCATTGCGATCGACGATCCGGTCAAAGTGTATCTCAAGGAAATTGGCCGTGTGCCGCTGCTTTCTCCAGAAGAAGAAATTGACCTTGCGATTCGAATCAAAGACGGCGACGAGGCGGCTAAAAAGCGTCTTTCGGAGGCGAACCTGCGTCTGGTTGTCAGCATTGCGAAGCGTTATTTGGGGCGTGGAATGCAATTTTTGGATCTGATTCAAGAGGGAAATCTGGGCCTTATCAAAGCAGTCGAGAAGTTTGATTATACGAAGGGATTTAAATTTTCAACCTATGCGACCTGGTGGATTCGGCAGGCGATTACACGCGCCATTGCAGACCAGGCAAGGACGATCCGAATCCCGGTTCATATGGTGGAAACCATCAATAAGGTAAAAAAGGTTTCCAGCCAGTTATTGCACACGAACGGCCATGAACCGAGTGCAGAAGAAATCTCTGCGGAGTTGGACATGCCGGTGGATAAGGTGCGGGAGATTATGCGGGTGGCGCAGGAACCGGTTTCTTTGGAGACGCCGATCGGTGAAGAAGAGGACAGCCATCTGGGGGATTTCATTCCTGACGACGACGCGCCTGCTCCACAGGATGCGGCCTCCCATACGCTTTTGAAAGAGCAGCTTGCCGATGTACTGGATACGTTGACTCCCCGTGAGGAGAAGGTGCTCAGTCTACGTTTTGGCTTGGAGGATGGCCGTTCGCGCACTTTGGAAGAAGTGGGTAAGGAGTTCAACGTGACCCGTGAACGTATCCGCCAAATTGAAGCAAAAGCACTGCGCAAACTCCGCCATCCGAGCCGCAGCAAAAAGCTGAAGGACTTTTTGGACTAGGAGTGAAGAATCATGCACATGACTTTGGAGGCGGATTATGCGGTGCGGATTGTAGAGTTTCTTGCGTCGGCCGACCAGAAGGTGGATGCGCGTACAATCGCCGAAGAAACGCATGTGCCCCTGCGCTTTGCTTTGAAAATTTTACGAAAATTGGTTGCAGATGATATTATGATCTCTTACAAAGGGGCGCGCGGGGGATACCTGCTGGCACATCCGCCGGGGGAAATCACATTGCGTCAGGTAATCGAATCGGTAGAAGGCCCTTATGTAATCAGCCGTTGCCAGCAAAGAGAATATTCCTGTACGCATACAGCGAGTTGCCGGTTTCATGAGATCTATTCTGAAATTTCCAAAATCGTACGGGAAAAGCTGGATTCCTATACATTTGCTGATGTCTCTGGGTTTGATCGTTTGCATTCCCGAAAGTTTTCAAAGGAATCCATACATACATCCAAGGATTCCAAGAGAAAAAATGGTGGGGAATAAGGTGTATTGATAAGAGTGTTCATGGAAACATGTGGAAATCGAATGGGGCGCACCTACTTATTTTCATACAGATAAAAGCACGGGCGGGCTCATTCAACGGTTTATCTTGCTATGTGTGCTATCGTCCAGCGGCGGGTTGGGTGTGATGAAACCGCTGAATTCTTACGGTTGCGTGGCATGGAACGATTTTTGGAGCACTGGCTGGACAGGATATACTGTACTTTAAAGAGAGACGTTTTTTGATAGAAGTCGAGATTGTGTTCTGTATGAAGAAACTGAAAAGAGTGTAATCCAGTGAAAATGGAGTGGTACGGAACTTGATCGTTCCGAGTTCTAAATGCAGCCGAGAAAATTTAAGATAAGCACAAAAACCGGGGCAAGATTTGGTCGCAACCAAGATCTTGTCCCGGTTTTTAATTGTGAATTGTAGGTGTCTTATATCCAACCAAAAACGAATTTGGTGCAGATCACAGTCTGTCATCAAGTTACAATGCACTCTGAACCCATAGATCAGACAGCCACAGCTTTGAAATAGCATATAAATTATTTATTAATTAAAATGGAAACGCATCCTTAAGTAGATGTCAGCTTTCGTGACTTCGACTTGCAGCTCAATTACAACGTGAAATCATATGGCTGCCAATTTTCTGCCCGATTTTGCTCCTTACACAGATGTCTTTTTGTCTTTCAGGGAGTACAGGCAGAGACTGGTGGAATGCCACCGCATGAGTTAAGTAGGAAAATTTAGGGAATGGGATAGTAGAATCATATCAGAACCAGTTTGGTACAAGATTGCGTCTGGCAATGACGTCCCACCTTATCAGTCTTTTAGCTGCTATACAGAAAATTTTTATAGAGAGGCTATAAGGGCAACACAAAAAAGCCCACAGAAAACTGTGAGCAAACATGCTGAAATGCTCAGATAGAATCTTGAATCACATCGATCAGGTGTACGGGATGTAATTGCCCCCTTGTACAACGCTGTGCTAGTTTGGCCACAAAATTGTAATCTGTTGAGACATCCGATATGGAGTCGATTTGTTTCCATCCGTGTTTGACGAACTGAAGAATAGCAATTCCAAAAGAATGATAAACACCTATGGATGGAGAAAAAAGAGACTCTTCAAAGGGAACGTACCGGAACATGAGCGATCATTTCCTCCTTGTAATCTTTGATATCCAAGTCAAAGAAGTAGACAAGGCGAAGAAATGTTTCTATACCGGGCAATCTGTCTCCTTTTTCGATCTTTTGATATTCGTATAACGAGATAAAAACAGCATCAGCAGTCTGTTGTTGTGTCAATCTACGGACGTCCGTACGGGCGTGAAAAATATCATAGGAAAAACGTTTTTTAAGAGACATGAATATTCCTCCTCGAAAAGAAGAATATTCCAATATTCATGAAAAAACGACGAATAATCATTCACATTATCAAAGATGCCATAAATTATAACAGTATTTTATAAAATATGCAGAAGGAGCCATGGGCGATTGATAACCGAGAAAGGATGATCGAAGGAAAAAAGAAAAGAGGATTGCAACTCGCAATCCTCTTTTAAAATTGGTGGAGCATAGCGGGATCGAACCGCTGGCCTCTACACTACCAGTGTAGCGCTCTCCCGAACCATCAGGTATGCACCCCTGATGGCTCGGGAAAAGGTTTGAGCGGCATATAATCAACCGCTCCCAAGCAAATGTGTCCAGATAAATCGATTTTAGCGCGGAGGGTATATGTTGTTAGCTGGACATACCTTTACGATATGCATCCCTCGCCGTGATTGCGGCAAGGGTGAGAGCTTATTGCGCCATCGACAACTCATAGGTATCGCATTCGTCGATGCCGTCGATGCCGTTCAGAAACTGTTCCACATTGATGTTGAATTCAAACTTGACCTTATAGTCCCGGAACACCGAAACCTTTTTGATGATGTAGCCGCAGATCATTTTCTTGACCTCCATCGGACTTTCATCAAAAATCTTGGACCAGGACACGATCCGGTTGAACTTGGCCTTCATCTCCTCGATCTTAGAGTTTCCATCATTCCGCTCCGCATGGAGGGTCGTAATGCGTTCATTGGTGGATAGCACCTTCTGTCGGGTATTCTCCAGCATCTCAGTCAGCACATCTTGCGGCAAGGCGCTTTTCCCTGGATTGCCTTCAGCACTTCAGCCTTGAGGGATTCATATTCCTTATTGGCCTTGGTGTTCTCGGCTCTGGCCCGCTGCAGTTCTGAGCGTATCATGGCCATCTGCTTTTGAACCGGGTATTGTCCGGGTCAATGACGCGCCGCACATCCAGCCAACCCTCCGGGGGGTGGGGCTGGAGAGGGCTGGAAAAGTCCAGCACAATGGTGGAGCAGGGGCAGGCCCAGATACAGCCGGTGACAGCCAGCAGGTCAGAGCCAAGGTCGTAGTCGGCGCTGGTCCAGATGAACACTTCCTCGGCTTTCTGCCCCGCCTCCGGGTAGACACAAGCTGGGACATAGTGCAGTTCCTGTCCACTCTCTACCTCCAGAACGCTGTATCCATACAGTTCTGTGCGGAAGATCAGATAGTGCTTTCCACTGCGGTGGCGAAACATGGAGCAGAATTCACCATCCGTGTCCAGATTACGCCAAGCATATCGCACCTTGCCCGCCTTGTCCAGAAGTTCGCTCTCACTGCCGTTCAGGTGAAGATCGCCGTTATAAAAGTAGGCTTTGGAACGGACGGAATATCCGTCCACCAGCGGGAACTGCTCGTCTTGCTGAGGGAATCGGTTCTCCGGTGCAAACATGGTATCATACTGCGCACGCCAGTCCCAATAGCGTTTTTCATAGGCGATATTTTCAGTGCTCATTGAGATACCTCGCCAGTTTCTTCTCCAGCAGTTCTGTCATATCATCGCAAAGGCGCTTTAGCTTGTCCTGCTCATGGGCGTAGTACCAGATGGTTTCCTCACCGGGGTGGAGCAGGAGCTGGTCGCCGTCCGCTTCCTTCCAGAACTCGCCCAGTACGCAATACCGCTCTCCATGAATGGTCAGATCAAACATCCCAGAAAGGGAAAGGATCACACCTGTGGATACATGGATGCCCGCGGTCAGCAGGAAAAACTTCCGCGCTTGGGCCGGAAGTGTGAAGTCCAGCACTCTTTCTTGATCTGCGATCTGCTCCTCAGTGGCGGTGAGCTTGATCGCATCAGATGGGTCAAGCACCTTTGACAACGCCTTGGAGAACTTGGGGTATCGGCAAAATAACTCCGGGTGGTTGGCCTTGAATTCCTTTTGCTTTTCCCGCTGCACTCGCTTTTGCTCCTCACAGAAAGCGTCCAGCTCCACCAGATACCGCTCCTGGTAGAGATTGCTGGCCTCAAATGCTGTGCCGCTCTTTTCCAGAATGGCGATGGCTCCCTTTTGGCTGGTAAGTACCGGAACCCACTGGAAACCATGCTGGCAGGGCTTCAATTTCAGAAATTCTCCCCGATTGAGCAGGGGCTCCAGTTCCGACTCATGTTTGTCCCACCAGCCCCGCCAGCTTTCGGGAGTCTCTCGCCCCTCGGCCAAGTCCAGGAGTTTTGCTGTCAATGTTTCTTTGTTCATAGGTGCGACACTCTCTTTCCCAGCCGTCACTATACTTGTGATTCCATGACTTCGCTATCATCGTTGATGTAAGTGTAATGAATAAAATCCTCATCCACAAGTAACAGGTACGGACTGAAAACTTCCCATTCATCATGATCGCCCATGATGTCAGCATATTTTCCAAATATATAAATCTGAAATAAGGCGGCTGTTCCCATCAAAAAGCACAAGTAGACATTCCTGTGGGGATATGGGCAAACTTCTTTGATTGCCAGTTGCCCCGGCTGTTCAAAATCAAGTTTTGAGATGAAGGTTTCGAGTTTGGCCAATTCCGATTCATCCGCATACCTGTATTTTCTGGAAAAATGTTCGACGCTTTTCGTGAGATGGTCTTTGTATTGCAGTATCTCTGCTCTTTTCTGCTGTATCTTGAGCTGCACTTTTTTCTGTGCCAAAAGCTCTTTTCTATCATGATCCATAGTCCATTCCTCTGTTTCAGAGAGCGCAGGAATAGATGCTCATGGCCCCATAATCAGTGTGCAGGACAAGTCCGCACCCCGTAAAGGCAAAATTCGTCTGCCGCACCACAAAGGGATCGTCAATGGAGGCCAACAGCTGGCCGCTGCTGGTATCCCACAGCTCTATGGGTGAGCTGCCCCGCTCCTGCTGAATGGCCATCAGGCAGCCCCTTGTCCGCACCATGCAGGTATCCGAAAAGCTCAGTCCCTGCTGGACAGAAAACGGGAAGGGATTGGCCATTTCCTCTCCGGTCTGGGTCAGATAGAACTTGCCACCCACAGAGAAGCACTGGTCATCTGGGGAGAAGAAGGGATGCCAGCCCTCATTGGGGATCACTACTTTTTGGGCGGACTTCAGATCAACCAGCACATACTCGCCTTCGGTGACGTGGTATGCCGCTTTGCTCTGCCGGGGAGAGAGCATCCCAAAGCAATAATAGGCAAAATTCGGGTCTTTCGACTTCCTGCATTTCACGGCTTCCCGCCATACCTCAGTGTTGCTTCCAAAGTCAAAGACGACGATCTCCTCGCCCGTGTACCACAGAGCCAGGTCGCCGCTCTGATCCAGCATCGTCTTCATGCTGTTTTTCTTGTTGGCAAAGGGCGTAATCTCATGGGTGCGGAGAGAGAACTGCTGGAGAAGATAGCTGTTGTTCAGCAGCAGGGTATCATTGGGGCAGAGAATCTGCTCATAAGTCATTCTCTTGGCGCCCAGGGAAACCGTTTCGAGGGGTCCCCCGTTGCCATCGAAGTGATAGAGGATCTCGTCCTCAAAATCGCCGGCCACCCTCGTCAGGAAGAAGTCATCCCGTGTGAGGGCAGTAGCCAGTGGCATGAAGCCGTTGCTGTCCTTTCCGACAAACCGGTGACACCGCGCTTCTCCAACGGCGGCGTCCAGATTCTGATAGACAAATCCTTTCCGCATTTGGCCCATCATGGCGCTGGCCGCCTTGCTTTTGACCTGAAAGGCGGAGTCGCACAGGATCTCCTTGACCTTCCCGCCATTCAAGCAGGTTCGGATGGTTTGATCATCTATTTCAATTCGCCACTGTTTGTTCGTGGCGGGGTTGATAAAGGTTTTTTCGATCATGGCTTTGACTGTTCCTCCCTTCGGATCAGGATGCTCTTTCCCTCGGCGTTGATGCCGTATAGGTCGTCCAGATGGATGTGGAATCCATCCTCACGAATGGTTTCCGCCATACCCAAAACGGCTTTCGCCAGCAGGAGCAGCCCGGCTCGGTTGCCCGTCAGCTCTAACTCATTACTGCTATCATGGATGGTGAAGGTGAGATGAGCACCCGGTTCCGCTGGGAGGATAGGCAACTATTCATCATTCAGTTGAATGGTCAGTGTTTTGGTTTTCATCGCTTGTATCTCACCTGTTCTCCAGTCATTGTTCCGAACTCAGTCGAAATCTCCGCATAATTCTCAGCAGTACCTCAGCTTCCCGGATCTCCTCATTGAGCAGGTCGTCATAGTTCTGCTTCAGCTGCTCCGCATGGTCGGAGATCCAGCCGAACTGTTCCTGTGCCTGGACATATTGCTGATGGACAAGCCAGTATTCACCCAAAAGGCAGTGGGCTTGGGCTTTGCTGACGGTATCCTCATCCTGGCAGGCAAGAGCCGCCAACAGGCTTTCCAGAGCCTTTTCTTCCAGTCCTCTTGCTAATTGCATTTCTGCTTTTTGAAGATATAACTGTGCGGTCATAGGAAAACTCCTCAATCAAAATCCATCCAGACCAGGTGCCTTCCGCAGTGGAGGCACTGGAACAGATAGCATTGCAGATGCCCGCCATTGACAGATTCCTGAATCATTTTCTTCTGCTCATCGTCCCACATGGGATCGTTCAGTACCTCCTCCAACACACCCAGTGCCCGCAGCTCTCTGGCCCCTACATAGCCCAGAAAGGCGCAGTAGTCGCCGCAGTGGGCGCGCCAGTATTCCTGCTGCCAGCCGGAGTAGCCGGGGGTGCGGTGGAGGAGCTCATCCAGTTTCTCCGGATCGTCTACACCGTCGTCCACGGAGTAATCGTCCTGAAAGCTGACGCCATACTTCCGGGCCGCCTCACCGCTGGCGATACACACCGGGCACAGATACGCAATTTCCTCCACAGAAAAGAATGGACTGGTATAGAAAATATGAGTTGTCTTGCCGCAGCAGTAGCAGACAACGCCCTCCTCGGACTGCTTAAAAGCGCCGGTATCCAGAGGGTCCGGGTGATATCGGAAGGCGGGCAGGCCCAGCTGGACCCGCCGCTCCTTCTCGCGCTGCTTTTCCTCCGGCGTTTTGGGTTTGGGGAGGGCGTAGTGGTTGCCCCAGTTTTCCGCATAGTCCTTCAGTGTGCCCAGCCGCTTGAGGGTCTTTTTATCGGAGCGATCTCCGATTTGGCAGAGAAGCTCGTAGGCATCCTTCTTAAAGTCCAGCAGATCATACACATCCACCAGCACTTCCTTGGCCTGCTTATCCTCATTCTGCTCCAGTTTCTCCTTGAAGTCGTAGAGGGCGCGGACACTGTTCGAATTTCCTTCCGTTTCTTGAAACTGCTTTTTCAGTTCGATATATCTCTTCAAATATTCATTCATCTGCGCAGCCTCCCATCAATCCCACCAGAGATACCAAACAGTGGACTGCCGCAGCACGTCGGCCAGAGCGCCCACGGTGGCATCTTCCGGCCCCTGATCGATCACATCAGGGCAGAAGCCGTACAATTCCACCGCCGCATCCATGGCCTTCTCTTCGGGAACAGGAGCCGGGAGCAGGAACTCCAACTCATCATGGCTCATGGCGGCAGGCACCGCGCCGTACCGCTCGAACCAGTATTTTGCCGCCGCCATCAGCTCCTCCGTGCCGGGGCACTCGTTCCAGTTTCCGAAGGGCAGGTATGCGAAGATCTCCCAGGGGTTCTTCACCGGGATCTTGGCCAGGATGAGGGGATAGGTCATCTCAGTATCATCATCCCAGTAGCTGGAGAAGCGGTCATTGTCATCGCCGCCCTCCATCTCGCCCAGGATCTCCTCCACCCAGTCCATATCGTCATCCTCGGCTTCTTCCTTGCGCTGACCGATCAGTTCCTCCAGGACTGCCTTCCCGTCCCAGATGGGGGCGGACAACATCTTCTTCCGGTATACCGCCACCTTGTCCGGGTCAAAGGTATAGTCGTCCGCGCCGTCATTGTCCGGATCGGAATTCATAATAAGGCATTCCCACAGGACTTCGTCATCTGCCTTGATGAGCACCGGCACAAAGCCTTCCTGGGCGCTGTCCCGCTTGGCATAGCTGTAAGCTGCCATGATGGGGTCATCGTCCTTCATAGAGGGGAAATAGGTGCATTCACAGTCCAGATACTCCATCATGGCCTTGGCCAGATCTGAAGGCTCCAGCGTGTCCTCGTCAAAATCCTGTCCTTGCCAGTTGATAAAGCGTTCTTCGATCACCTCTGCCATGGCCTGATAGTAGTCCTCGTCAAAGGGGATGAATAGGTACGCCTCGTCCTGGATCTCGTCGGAGTAATTGCGCTCCTGCCCAATGACACCAATGGCGTAATCGTCGATGTCGCTGAGGAAATAGGGGCTGTTCGCCTCCCCATAGTAGTAGGAGGCAAAGGCTCGACCAATCTTGTTGAACATCGGGCCGGCCAGCTGCCCGTCCAGTTCATCTCGGATAAACTCCCGCAGGTCCACGCTGGCAGGATCAGCCTTGACCTTTTCTACTACCTCTCCGTACTCCGCAAGGAAATCTTCGCCCATCAGGTCATGCTCCATGCACCAACGCAGGTAAATGGTCAAGTGGTTATAGGCGTTGAGCTCATCCACCGGCAGGTTCTTTTCCTGAATAGTTTCCAGGTGCCAATCGGCATCGTCCATTTCCATAACACCGTCGTCCTCAACGCTGCCGATCGTGCCCATGGTAATGGCGTTGGGACGGGTATTGTATGTAACAAAGCTAATGCCGTCCATTTTGTCCAGCAAGGCGTCTGCGTCATGGGCCATCTTATATTCCAATTCGTCCCGGTAGAGGGGAATCACCTGATAGAAGTTGACCTCCTCGCCGCCTGGCAGTACGCAGACCTCACTGCCGTCCTCCGTATCCTGGGGGCCGGTCAGAATGGCAGCGCAGAGCTTTGTGCCTTTTGCAAAGTCTTCCTCATTGTCCATAGTATGGCCAAAGCCAAGCCAGGTATCGCTGACAATGGGCAGACGGGCCAGAACCTTCAGCAGGCGGATGGGCCAGTACCACCGCTCGTTCTTCAGATCCTCATACTTCAGCTTCCAGTCCTTCGGCAGAGCGATGGCCAGCTCCGCCCGCTCCAGTTTGTATTCCGCCAGTTCCTCCGGTACATTCATCCGGTGAGCACCCATGCCCATGGTGACCAGGGTATAGTAGTCGTGCTCCTTGGAGGGCGGCACCACGCAGATGTCCACATGGATGTCCGGGGATGACAACTCATGGAACACATTCTCGAACTTGCCGAAATACTGCTGGATGTGCCCCTCGATGGCCTCCATGTCCTCCTCGGTATAGACCTCTGGAACGCCTGATTCCTCATCCTGGGGTTCTTCGCCGTCTGAGTCATCCTCGCCGTCATCGTCTGGGTCGCCGTCCGATGACTCCCAGGAGATCTTTAGGGTCATCTGCTCCTCCGGCAGGCCGACGCCAGAGCTGCGGGTAATGGCGTGCTTATCATCTGCCGAGAAGCCGATGGTCTCTCCGTCGTGGAGTTCCACATCATTCTCCAGCACATAGGACGCCAGGCTGGCCAAAAAGTCCCGCAGGTCGTTGGGGTCTGCGCCGGTGCCCAGCACCTCCATCTCATCCCTGCCGAACGCATCCATGCCGTATGTGTAGCCGTTCAAGCCGTTCTTATTTCGCCAGAGGCCGAACCAGATCCAGTTAAAGGTGGGAAGCTCATCTTCCTTCATCATGTCGGCAAAGCCCTCATAGAAGCGGGGCTCAAACACCACGCCGCTGGTATAGATGCCAGTGGCATATTTCTGGCGGCAGCAGGCGGCCACCAGTTTGGTATAGAGTTTGCCCTTTTCCAACAGATCTTCTTCCTTGCCCAGTACCGCCACCAGGATATGGGCGCGGTGCTCCTTGGCCACCTTGACCGCATCTTCCCACATATAGTTGTTTTCCGCGTTGGTTTCGGCCTCGCCGCCAGGGATGGGGTAGGAGGCCAAGCTGACGGCGGCGAGCATGTCGCCCACCTCGAACACCAGGGCGTCGTCGCTCTTGTCCTCGCTCGCGTCGTATTCCTCCACAACGATGTCCCATTTTTCTTTCATGTCCCGGATGAACTGCTGTTTGTCCCATTCTCCCTTGGACAGGAGGACAAAGCCAGAAAAAACGCCCGTGTGGTCTGCCTCATTTTCGTCCTCATCCGCCGCCCCGGCGCGCTTGGCAATCTCTTCCTGGCACTCCCGGATCACTCCCTGGGCATCTTCATTCTCCGGGTCCAGTTCCGCCCACCGCTGGGCATAGGGGACGGCTTTCTCCTCCTGTTCATAGAGATACTGATAGGCATACGCCATCCGCATATTCCACTCCGCCTTGTCCTGGCCCTCCTCCCGGACGGACTCCAGCACCTCGATGGCACGCCGCAGGGCCTTTTCTCCTTTGTAATAGGGGGTCCCCTCCTGATGGTCGCCCAGGATGGCGTAGTTCTCCAGTGCCCGTCCCAGGGCGTAGGAGGTGCGGTAGTTTCGCCAGTCCTCCGGGATGGCGTTCAATGCCTGAATGCAGCGGGTGTACTCGTCCTCGTCGTTCCACTGCTCCAGCTGTTGGAAGAATTCTTCCTCGTTCTGCGGGGTGTAGAGGATGTAATCCATACCCGTCAGCGTCTCCTCCAACTCGTTGGCCTGCTCCTCGTCGTCCGACTCCTCCTCGGGCAGATTTTTCAGAGCCACCGTGCCGGCCTCCCGGCGGAAGGTGTGGAAGTTGGCCCAGGGGATGCCGCTGTCCTCGAAGAACTCCTTGGCAATTCTGAGCGCCGCCCGGATGTCCCAGGCGATGAAGTCCACATAGCCATAGAAGAGGCCGGTGGCCCCGCCGGTGAGGGTGAGCACCTCCGGGCCGTCCCCGGCGGTGAGGGCCTCCTCCAGCTGGTCCCGAAAGTCGAAAATCTTCTGGGTCCCTTCCTCCTCCCGCAGGGTGTCCAGGGGATAGCAGAAGAAGCCTGCCACCGCGCCGTCCGCCTGCAACTCGTCCGTGAAGTCGTTGTCCGCGTTCAGATAGCCGTTGATCAGCTGGGCACAGCAGGTGGAGCCCGCCATGGTATCCAGCCGCCAGTCGGCGTCCGGGTCCTCGTTGGGTTCCAGCTTATAACCGAGATAACTCGCCAGATAGCTCTCCGGGCTAGTGGACAGGTCCAGACCCTTTTCCCGCAACTTGTCTGGTAGCTGGGACATGGGGATGGACGGCTCTGCCTTGGGTTCCTCCAGCACATCAAAACTGTCTATGTACCGCATATGCGGGATCTCGCCCAGCACCTGGTCGGTGAGGGTGGTGAGCATCCACCAGGCCCGGCCCTCCCCCTCCCGGAGCATGGGCAGCAGCTTTTCACAGTAGGCGGAGATGGCAAAGCTGTTTTCGCCCTGCTCCTCCAGCCAGATCCGCACATCCTCCCCGGAGATGTCCCATCCATCGTCGGTCCGCAGACCGATGTTCTGGAAGGGCTGACGGCCCACCAGGATGTTCCAGTGCTCCAGCACCTCCTTTGGAGCGTGTTTCTGGAAGTAAACCAGCTCGAACAGCTTGACCTTGTCGCCCTCCGGGGTGAGGATCAGTTCATATTTTTCGCCATTGAAGCCCATCTCGAAGGAAATTTCGTCAAATGCCTGGTTTAAAATCTCCTCACACTGATGGATCAGTTCCTTGCCTCGCTCGTTGTTCTCATCCGCGTCCATGATCTGGCGCAGCTGGCCCTCCTGCTCGGCAAAATCCTCCCACGCAGATTCCGTCCGCTCCCGGAAGCACTCATGAAACTGCGGCAGGGCAATGCCTTTCTTGCACGAATCAATCAATTCTTTGGTATCCTCGTCATCGGGGCGGGCTTCCAGCGCCTTTTCAAAGTATCGCACGGCGCGGCCCTCCTGATCCAGATGGTAATAGGAATAGCCCATGCGGAAGTTCCAGAAATGGTCACCCGCAAAGTATTCCTCGTGGAGCTCCAGCAGAGCGATGGCCTTTTTGAGTACATCCCGATTGGAGCGGATTGCCCCCCAGTTGTTATAGGCTCGGGCCAGTTCGCTGTCCATTTCAGGGGTGCGCTCCTCGGCGGGAATGGCCTCCAGCGCATCAATGATTTTTTGGTACTTGTCCTCCTCATGCCATTTTTGGCACTGCTCCAAAATGTCCATATCCGGTTCCTCCTCGTCCTGTTCCAGCTTCCAGTCTTTGATCTGCTGGAACACGCCATTCTCATCCCGCTCGAAGGCGCAGGGGGCGGGTGTATGCAGCAGCGGAATGATGTCGGGATCGTCGTTGCAGATGGAGTTGAGATTGTAAAGCCCGGCGTTGTTGGGGTCGTCCATATACTCGTCGCTCTCGACAGCGGCGGTAAAGCGCCAGCCGCTGTCCCAGTCGCCGTCCGGTTCCTCCCGGTAGCAGTATCCCACCTTGCAGCCCTCCACCGTGATGCGGTTGGTGGCGATGCAGCCTTCGGCCCCTTCCCAGTCGGGGAGCAGATCCTTCATGTTTTCCGCCTTCACATGGTAGTCCCGATTGCGGCCGGCAGACTTGTACAGCTCCTTTCGCAGTGCCTCCACATCCCGGGCCATCTCCTCGATCTCCTCGTCGCCCATCATTTCATGGAGGTCATAGGGCAGGGGATCTTGGGCGAAATCCGCCAGGGCCTTGTCCATGGCATCGTGTTCCTCCGCCGTGGCGGTGACGCGGATGCGGCGGGAGGGCGTGCTATACTCGTCCAAATCATGGAGATTCACACTGCCGCTGACGCTGCACTCCAGCAGAATGGCGGCCAGATCGGTGATCACATCAATGGCGAAGTGGAAGTCCATCTCCACGCCATTGGAGTGAGTGAATTCCAGATATTCCACGGTCTGGTGAAAGTCCCAGTTTTGTTTATCCAGTCCAATCTTGGCAAAGATCTCGCTGAGGGAAATTTCCTCTTTCTTCTGGTCTTCCAAAAACGCCACAAGATTCAAACTGTCATCGGAACCTCCAATAAAGTTGCCCCAGTATTTTTTGATATACATTTGTCACGACTCCTTTTATTCCGGCCACTCAACACCGTCACAACAGCTGATGAAGTCATAGTGCAGGCTCTCAAAATAATTGTTGGGATAGGATTCACCGTCCTGATGAAGCTCCAGCCCCTCCAGATCCATTATCTCATTGATATACGCAAGGGTATCGTGAATACCCGCAATATGTTTGTCCTGAGCAGCTCCGCCAGCACTTCTTTCTACTCCGGCGTCAGTGCTGCGAGAAGTTCGTTTTTGGCCTTATTGTCACCCGTCTGGGGGAAACCATCGCCCCTCATCCACCGGGCGGTCATACTGTCTCTCCACTCCACAAGGCTGTCGATAAACGCTTTATAAAGTTCCTTGCTCATATTCTTTTCTCCATTCACTTGATTTTGCGCGAAAGGTTTACTTACAGTTGCTTTCCACAACCATAACGCCGGTGTGGGTCAACGCGGTTTCAATCCACCCCAGAATGGAGAGGAGGAAGGCTGATTCCTCTGCTGTCATACCCGTCAAGCTGCCCCGGACAAGGTGCATCCAGCGTTCCCAGTCCTCTTTCCCAATCCAGTTGTCAAAACAGAAATCAAATTCATTATGCAATCTCCATTGATGGGGGGCTTAGACGGGAAAAATCTGCCCCAGCGTGGGGATCAGCAGCCGCTCGTTTTCTGTATCCACTTCATAGAGGATGAGCGGCGGTTCTCCCTCCGGCGCGTCCTCCCAAAAGAGCTTGATGTACTCCATCTCAATACTTCTTCCTCACAACGCGGCGGGCTGCTTCGAGGATGGCTGGATAGTCGGCTTGGAATGGTTCCGCCAGTTCCTTGTCCAGCTGCGCCTGAATGTGCCAGAATACCTGCCGTTCCGCCATGTCTTGGAAGATGCCCTCAGCATCCTCCAGCCGGCGGAGCAGGTCGCACAGCATCAGCAGTTTGTCGCGAGACAATGTAAAGTTCACGGTTTTTCCTTCCCATGTGCCATATCCAGATAAGCCCGCATCGATTTTTCATCGGCACAGGCCGCCCGGATCATCTTGGACAGCATCATCAAGTCGTCGATGAATTGGGAGTACACGCAGAACACATCCTTGTCGGAGTCGAAGTGAAACAGATCCCGACCGCTGTTGTTTTCCTCGAACTCCTGGATCACGCCACGGACCAGCCGCTCCCAGTCCCCACTACTTCCGACCAGCCCCAACCGGCAGAATTCTTCTGCCCGGAATCCGTCACTGATCTTCAGCAGAAGGGAGATCGCATAGGGGTGGTGGGGAATGAGAAAGAATGGCGCGATCTGCTCCGGCTTCACCCAAATTTTGAAAGGCGGGCGCGGGTCAGGTATCCAGGGCAGGATCTCCCATTCGTTATCCCGCCGATTTCCGTATTGGCATAGTTTTTTCATGGCTTCACCTCCTGTTCCAGTCTCTTTCTACATTTCTCAATGTGGGCCCGCTTAGTGGCCATGATCTCCCGCACCGCTTCCATCTTCATCCGCAGCAGGAGTGCGATCTTCTCAACGAGCATCCCGTCCGCAGCCAGCATGCAGAGGATCTCCTTCTGTGCGGAGGCTTTGCCAGCTGCAAAACCGGCGTCATAGTCATGAGACAGCAGGGCAAAGAACTGCTCCGGTGTCAGGGCGGAGATCAGTTCCTGCTCTCCGTGATAGATACTGTTGCGAAGCGTTTCTAATTCATCTGCTAAGAGTTTTGGGGCAACTTGCTCTCTTTTTTCCAAGCGGCCTGAATGAACGCTTTCAGTTCCTCTTTGTTGTACCAGAACTCCTCGCCAGCGTCCATCGCCATCAAGGTCAAAATCAGTTCCCGGTCTTCCTCATCTTTTGGCATGTTGGCATAGTTATCAAAGGCAAAGGCGGCCGCGGCCTCACGGTCTCCTGTTTCTGCAACGGGCAGAAGAACACGATAGAAGGCATCTCGATTTTCATATCTGTCCCGCTGCATAAAGATCTCCTCTTTTCATGAACCGATCTGTCCCGCATTTGCCGGGCGAAAGATGCTGCGGCCCGCCAGCAGCTCCTCCAGCTTCTTAGCCAGCGCCTCCACAATGGCGTGGCAGGGGTTTTCATAGCCCATGATTTCCAACCTTTGCAGCTCAACGCAGTGGAGTGTTCCGTAGAAGCCCAGCACAAAGCTCGTCAATTCGGCAATCATCTGGTAGCCATCCGTATTGTCCACATCTGTCTGCCCCTCTTTGGCGGTCATCAGACCGATGATCCCTACCGCCACGGTGAAGGCGCCGCAGCAGGACTGCTCCGTCTGCATCCCAAGGCCCATGACGGAGAACATCTTCCGGGCCTCCTCGGACAAGTTCAGATGGTAATATTCATTGCAGGCCATGAACATCGCCTCGGCGCAGGTCAGTTCCGTGCCGATGTGATAGTGGTTGACCAGTTCATAGAGCTTCATTGTCCCCATACCATACTCCAATCGCACAGCATTTCATTCTCAGTCACCCGGCGCAGCTCGTCCCGTACCTCCATCAGCGCAAAGCCCAGCAGGTTTTGTCCCCGCCACTTCATCGGGTCCTGGGCCTCGGGGGAGCTGGCCGAGAGCCGGATGCCCCAGATGCTGTCATAGGGGCTGGCCTCCACCAGCACACCGTCCCCGGTGGAGAGGAGGAACTCCCGCAGATCACGGTTCTGGCTGAATTTGCACCAGTTTCCGCTGAGCACAATGGCGTATTTGAACCTGTCCCACACCTTCTGGTCAAAGCCCCGCACCTTACGGCCCAGGGGCTTGATCTGTTGAGGGTCGCTGCACGCCAGGATCTCCTTGCGGATCTTCTGATCGCCAAACAGCTCCGCCTTGCCCGCCATCGTATACTGCTCTATACAGAGATAGGAGTCGGCGATGGAATAGAAATCCTCCATCCACCACTGGCTGAGGCAACTTTTTGTAATGCTGCCATCCTGGACAGGCTGATGGCCCCAGAACAGGCACAGTTCTCGCTTTCTCCCAGCAGCAAACTCCTGTTGGAGCCACTGCCAGGTGTACTTGGGCCTGCCCTCCGGCTGCCACGTATCCACCCAGAAGTTGCCATGCTCCAGCACTTCGCCGCTGTCCTCATTATCCCACCAGCCTTTCCAGGTCACCGGCTCAGGAAAGAGGGAGCGGTATTCCGTCCGCTCCTCAGATGAGAGGGTGTCCAGCCAATGGCCAAATCGGACTATGTAATCCTCCCCATAGCCCATGCGCCAGCCAATGGAGTACCGCTCGATCTCCCGATGTGCCAGCCAGGGGGGAGGCATCATTTTCTTATCTTGTAGTGCCATAGGGTTTGTCCTTTCCTGTCAGAGCTGCTTCTGGTTCCATTCATCTTCCGTCACTCGCTTGTTCTGGATATAGAAGTGCTTGGCATCCCTTGAGAGCGCCTTTTGCGCGTCTACGATGTGCCAGGATTGCAGGTCGACTCCCTGCAGCAGATAACCGTTCCAGAAGATGGACTTGGCATCCCATGCGAAATAGCCGTCATTCTTGGAAACGAAGGTAGCAGGGTCAGCCTTTTTCAAGACCTTAATCTTACCGGCGAAATTCTCATAGTATACGGTTTTGCTGTCCTTGGCATATCCATAGGGAATCTGTACCCGGACGGGCCGCAGTGTACCATCGATCATGGTCTGGATCTTTTCAATCAGTCTCACTCCATCATCACAGACAACGAAGGAGCCGATGTCCTCCGGCTCAAACCGGCCGCCGGTTGTCCAGACACTTTGATGGTCCTTGGCGTAGCAGTTGTTGAGCACCGTGAAAGAGGCATGATCCACATTCCGCAGCTTTGTATTTTGGAGAAAGCAGTACTTGCCGTCCTTGGCAAATCGTCCATTGAACCATACAAAATGCTCTACATCCTCGGACACCTCGGAAAACCGCCAGTAGACCTTTTTCCCGTCCGTCTAATAGCACAGGATCTCCTGCGTGTCCTCAACATAGAACAGCGGGTTGTTGTCGATGTCAGGCAAAGTCCGATAGTCCACATCGATATACTTTGGCGGCTTGGGGAGCAGGCTTGTGATAGGCTCCTTCATGGTGTTCACCTCATTTGATGTCACTCAGTTCTTTTTTCACATCCAGTGGAGCGCCGTCCAGCGATGTGATTTGTGCCAACTCTGTTTCAGATAGATTTTTCAGAAAAATGCAGTATTCATCTGGGTATCCGCCCACAAACGCCATTTTTGGCATTCCGATTTGCTTAGGATCAGTGATCCACAGGCAGGGCTCTCCCGTCCCCAAAAACCGTGTCAGGGTAAGAACTTGGCCATTGTAAAGAACTCTTTGTTCCATTCTCACCCCTCCTCAAAAATCGCGAAGTTCTTCAAACTTTTCCAACAGAACATCCTTCTGGAGCGTGTTTTCTGGCAGGGCATCCAAAATCCCGCACAGGGCCATGTAGATCTCATCCCGCTCCTCGGTTTCAATAAAGCCCATCTTGTTAAAGGTCTGGGTATAAGCTGCTACCGCCTCCAGCGCCCAGGTCTGGGCGTCCCCGCCTGGCTGATTGGCCAGCTTCATCAGCAAGGCGCGGGTCTTGCGGTATTGGCTGGCCGCTTTTTTCGCGGAGGCAGCGGGGATCTGCTCTGCGCCGTCCCAGCCCCGAAAGGGATTGTCCAGATTTTGTGCCAGCCACTCCGATTTTCGAGGCTTGGTGATCCGCAGGTCCATTCCCGGCTTGCTTTTCCAGAGTTTCTTTGCCGCCTTTGCCGCGTCCTCCAGCAGGCTGGTCATCCAGAACCAGCGAAGCGCCGGCATCTGCTCCGGGGTGGGAATGTCTCCCGCGCCAAAGCCGAACAGGTCATAGGTGGAGAGGTCTGTCAGTTCCCGGAACTGAGTCACCGCAGAGAAGTTTCGCAGGTTTCCCGGCGCGCCCCAGAGCCGCAGCTCCTTCAGGCGGGGATGGGCAGCGGGAAGGCCGGACAGGTCAAAATCCTTCAGTTGGATGCCGTGCAGTCCCCACAGGCCCGGCAGCTCTGGGTGAGGGCGGTATTCTCCAATGAATTGAAGGGTCAGCCTACTGCCATCTCCGGGGGCGTGGATGGTGCAGGCGTCCGGCCCCTTGTTTTGGAACAGGAGCTGTTCCGCTTCCTCGCCCAGCCACAGTTCCCGAAGGCCGGTCATATCCAGCATCAGCTTTCCAATGCTGGTCCCCCGCAGATCAAGTATTTTTTGGCCGTGGTTCAGTAAGGTCAGTTCGTGGATGAAGGGGTTTCCCCGCAAAAACTTCGGCAGATCCGGGTGCCACCGCTCACAAATAAGGTCCGAGAGGCAGGGCAGCACCTCCAATTCCAGCGCCGAGCCAAAAGGGATGTATTGGTCCATCACCCGATGGCTGCACTTCTTCACGATTTGGCCGCCGATGGTCACTTCCTCACGGCTGCCCGCAGCCTCCTTGAAGGCCCGCCGCCGCTCCTCCGGGATGGCCTGCCACATCATCTGGCGGTACACGTCATAGCCGTCGTTCCATCCGCCGTAGGAGGGGCAGGACTCGTCGGTGAAGGGCGGCAGAGTGCCCACCAGCGTGTACTGGGGCGGGACTTCCACCGGCACCCGCAGCAGATGGAGCGCACGGGGCCAATACATGAAGTCCTTGTAGAGCGGGCGGAGACGAGGCAGTTCCTCCGCTGTCAGAGGGGCGTCGCCTACCCAGTCCAGGGAGAGGATCACCGCCCAGGACTGGCTGCTCACCGTGTCCGGCGGCGCAATGTAGGCCACCTGACAGGCGGTGTAGCGTTCCAGGTAGTTGTTGTAGACCGTATAGACCTCTCCGGCGCTGGCTTTCATGGGTTCACGCTCCTCTCATCAATTCTTCTCCAGATAAAATCCCCATATGCAGTTGGAGAACTCTCCAGCGGCAAAGCGGTAGACCTGCCCATCGATCTCTACCTGCCAGACCTCAAAGATATGGTTCTGGTGATAGATAGGGTCTTGGACTTTTACCTGCCTGCCGGTGGTTTTCCAATCATAGTCAAAGATATTCACCCCGAACAATCTGCATTGACCGTCCGGGCTAAAGGTTTCATATTCCCAAGCCATAATTTCGATCCCTTTTCAGCGACTTGATATACTCGCTTTCGGAGCCGTCCCAATGGCAGTTCACACACCGGCCATTCTGGAAATGGTGGGGACAATTCGGGTAGCCATAGAGAATATGGGCGCATTCCGGGCATAGCCCCAGCATCTGTGAGGAGCCCCTGAAAAACAGACCGCCGCACTCATCACAAACAACCAATTCTTTTTCTGCCATGGGTTTCACCAGTCTCTTTCCCGGATGGCCTCCTCGGTGTCAATGGGGATGCCAAACCACTCCAGAATGTAGGCCACATCTGCCGCGATGCACTCCCGCGCCACCGTTTCGATCTCACTGTCGTTCTCATCAAATTCCTCCTGGAGATCATTGATGCCGCAGACCGCCTCGTCCAGCGCTTCCTGCACCGCTTCGGTGTCGGTTTCGCCGCTCTTCAGCAGGTCGATGACCTTCTGGAGCTCATCCCTTACCTTGTCCACCAAAAAATCTGGATAGTATTCGTCCTGGTACATCTCGTCCAGCAGTTTATAATCTGGGTCAAAGACTTTCATAGGGCTTGCTCCTTTCTTCGTGCTCGGTTGTGACGCCCAGCTCGATCTCATCGTCACTATAAATTAAGTAGAGCCCATGAGGGGCTTTTCTATCGAAATGCAGTTCAATGTCTTTATATTTGAGGATCAAAGGTTTCCCACCGCTTCTCATCGTGGAAACGGTATCAGGCTTACCGAAGATCTCTATGACCTCACCCTGCGACATTCCGAATTTCAGCGGTGAAATGTCCTGGGGATTTTGCAATATCTGATTGCGCCAAATACAGAAATCCACTTGCTTCCCTTTCTATTCAAACATCAGGCCGTAGGATTCGGTCAGGCTTCCGTCGTCCTCATGGAAAACACACTGATACAGGGGCTGGCGCTGTGTTGCTTTGCGAAACCGCTCCAGAACAGGGGCCAGCTCCTTGTCCACAGAAATCCCCAAGACATTGGCAACCCGCCGCCAGATGTCCACATCAATATCTTCTAAGTTGATAACGCGCTGCTTCTGCCCATATTCCTCCAATGTTTTGGAATCCAAATACTGCTTTGCGTCACAGCAGTCCTGCCAGCAGATACAATTTACAAGCAGAGAAAAGAGCTCGTCCATATTCTCTGCCAGACGGCCCGTTTCACCTTCACTGCTGTTATAGCCGATGGAGCCATCCTCCAACAGATGGTATTCCCCGCCGGAGCCATCTCTAGCAAACGCCATGCCGGGCAGGGAAAAGGTGCATCCGCCGTCCGCGTCATCCCGTGGGGATAGTTCATCCAGCAGGAAGAAGTCAAAAAGAGAATCAAATTCATCCGCTAAATCAGGGTCTTCACGCAGTATCTTCAAATAGTCCATAGCTGTTTTTCCTTCCTTTACGGTTGTTGGGTCATCTCGCGCAGCCATTCCAGCCAAAGCAGTTCCTCTATCCTCTCATCGTTCCGGTAAAAATGGTCTTTGTCACGGGCCAGATGGTCGGAAAGCGGGGGAGCGTTCAGCGGGGTGCATACCGCAAAACTGTCCCGATCAGCCCCCTTGATCTCCCGGTTGAGGTAGTACACCCGCCTAGCGTCCCTGGAATACCAGTGACGAAGCAGTTCCCAGAATGCCAGATCCGCCTTGGGAAGCTGCTTTCCATAGGCATAGATCCGTTTATGATCTCTGGCAAAGAAGGTATCGCCCAAGGAGCAGAATGTGGGAACTTCCGCACCCTTGACGATTTTCACCCTACCGTCCCCATTGTGGAAGTAGATCTGCCGGCTGTCCTTTGCATAGCCCTGGGGCGCGCCCGATTCGTTCCGACCATTGTCTAGCACCTGAAAGGCTGCCAGATCTACATTAGGGATTCTCCCGCTGGTGGTGTAGACTGCCGTTTTGTCCATAGCGTAGGCAAAGTTTAACACCTGAAAAGATGTGGGGTCCGCCCCACGCAGGCGGATACCGCCCAGAAAGCAGGCCGTAGAAGATCTGCCCCAGTAATGCCAACAGCAGAAGTCTTTGGGCGCAACACCTTTGAGCAGGCCGTTTTCATACAGGCCGGAGAAATAAACAGCTCCATCCCGAAGGAAGAACTCGTTGTCCACCGGCTCTGTGTTGGTAATAGGGCGCAACATTTTGGTCGCTCCTTAGCAGCACTGGAGAATCAGCCATACACGGTCAAAGCGGCGGGCGGCCAGATCCTCTTTGGTGATGTAGAAATAGATGTGCCCGCAGTCCCCGAACATCAGCTCAAAGTCGCCGCACTCCACGGTATCCAGCTGGAGCAGCAACATCCAGCGGTCAAGAGCGCTCTCCTTTGCCCGTTGGCTGACCTCTTTCGGAATCTTGATCCAGCCGTTGCCCAGATAGTAGCCCTGGGTCACCAGATCACACTCACTGAACATACTGTTCTGGATCACATCGGGCCAGCCCAGCAGCTGGGAACGGTCCTCCGGGTCCTCTGGGTCCTTGCCGGTCAGCTCATCCCAGGCATTGTTGAAGGCGTCGTCATCCTTCTCGTCCGGGAACACCTCGCTGAAGTCCTGCCAGGAAGGATAGGAGGGTTTTGAATCCAGCTTGATCTTGACCATAGGAAACTTGAAATCTTCCTCCATATCCGCGGGAAAGCTTGCGGCGGACAGCGCGGAACTGTCCTCGAACCAGTAGACGCGGGCGCAGCCCTTATCTTTGGGGTCGTAGCCCCAGCACTGGGTGTCCGTCTCATAAAAGAAGGAGAGCAGGCCGTGGTCAGGTAGAAGATGCTCCGCGTCAAACTGGGCCAGCTCCGCACAGTTCAGCTGAGCCAGGAAGGTGAGGGGGCGGTCCTTCACCACATGGTCGTAGCTCTCGCCCTCATAGGTGGGCCAAATGAAGTCCGGCGGTACATCCGGTTTCCCGCCGAAACGGGTGGCGCCCAGCTTATATGTTTCTTTTCTGGCGATTTTCAGCTGAATGCTATTTTTGCCCAACGACTCCAGTTTTTCTTTTATGCTCATGGCGGTTCCTCCTTGTTGCGTTCTCACAGCTTTCCATCCAGTGCCTCCACGGTTTTCATGGCGGCGGAATTAAATTTGCACTGCCGCAGATCCCGTTCGATCAGGGCAAACACATCGGGAAAGCATTCAATTTCGTCCTGGTACTCATATTTTGCGTACAGTTTCCCATACTCCGAAATCCAGACCTCTGCCGGGTAATAGTAGCCGATATGACCAATGGGCTGGCACTTCTGGCCGACAGCCTGTTCGACCTCTGCCAGCTCGCATCCGGACATATCCCGGAAATAGGCGTCCTCCAAATGGTTTTTGATCCCGTTGACCAGGTAAGGGAACAGAGCGAACTGAAAGTCAGCCGCCCAGTTTAGTTTTTTCTGCTCCAAGTACCACTCACAGCACAGGCCGAAATACTTGCGGTAAAACCGCTGGGTGGCTTTCATCATAGGGACGCCGTGGGTAGTGTAATACTGCTCCGCAATGGAGATGTCCACTTTTCGTCCTTCCCGCCATCCGGCGTACTCCATCAGCTGCCTGACCTTGCTTTTGAGATCGCCGGAGATGGGGATGCGTTCTTTTGTCATAACAACCTCCATTATTGCTCAAGCGGGTAATACCAATCCTCCGGGCCGTTGTAACTGATCTCAAATGCATCTGCATCAACTTTCAGTTCTGATTTGACTGTTCGATAAGCTACAGCGGCGACCTGTTTCAGAATCGGGGTGGCCTCCTCCCAGTAGATGGATGACGCCTCATCTTCCAACTCGGAATCTTCGTCCTCCTGTTCCTCCTCGAAATCCAAAGAGAAGGATTCATTTTGAATCTCTGCGTAGAATGGAAGTTCAAAATCCGCAGGATTGGTAATCCGAATTTCTCCAGTAGGGGCGTACATCTCAGCCATACCCGGATTGCCAGCCTGTAAATACTTCTGATACTGTTCTGCTTCCTTTTTGAGATACCGCTCTGAGGAGGCTCGGCTGTCAAAGTGGACGGCGCTCACCCCGGAGGTGAAGTCCGTTGTCAGGCTCATGGTGAACACTTCGTAATCCGGATGTTCCGCTTTCAGCTTTTTTATAGCGGCATTCACAAGGGACAGCATTTCAAACTGGTAAAGGATCGGATTGAAATTTGTATCCATCATCGCGCTCTCCAATCATTCTATCAAAGTTCATTTGGATACCCGATTTTATCCAGACCCATCTTGATTTCCTCCCAGTCGCTGCGCTTGGGATTCAGCGCGGCGGCCAGTTCCTTTGTCACCGGCGCCCCGTCCGCGAGCTGGCGCACAGCTTCCAAGGGCAGGTCGGCGGGATAAAACCATTTCCCGTACTCCACATAGGTCTGGGGATCGCCGTCAACCATGGGGAGCAGGTCTTTGGAAGCGTCCTTGCCGTCCATGGGATTGCAGCGCCAGGTGACTCCGTCTTCCGTCCAGACGCAGAAGGTACTTTTCATCTTTTTGACTTCCCGGCTGGACATGAGCTTTTGCAGAACAGGGGACATTCCATCTGTCAGGTCTTCAATTCGTGGGAGTTTTTTCTCCCAGTCGTAGAGTTCGGAATCCACGCCGTTGATAACACAGCCTTCCGGTACAAACATAACAATCATACTCTGATCGCTACCATCGGTGGCAAAGAAAGCCTCCTTGCCTTTTCGCCATGCAGGATTGTAGGTATAGCGGCGGATGAAGCTCCATTCCTCCTCCAGCATGATGATATCCAGGGCCGCAAGCCCTTTGCAGAAGGTTTTCAGGCATTCCGCATTGGGCAAATTGGATAAATCTTTTGTGGAAAGCATCGTGTGATCCACCTGTCTTTCGTTACCACAGCCGGTCGATTTGTGTATATACCTTACTGGGTTCTCTGTCCATAAAACTGGTCAATGCGTTGGTGGGGGCTGCAGGCAGGAGCACATTCAAAATATCCAGCGCATAATACCAGATCCCGGTATCCCAGTCCCGGAACCGCCCATTGCAGATGGCCCGCCCATAATCGCCGGGGGACAAATCCAGTGCCAACTCAAGGAGCGGGAGCTTCTGCCCGGTCTTATCATAGGTATATCGCTCTGGAATTGCGCCGATGTGCCAGTCATAGCGGTATCGCACCTGGACTCCGCTCTCCCGCTGGGTGAGTTCAAAGGGCTGGAGGCGCATTGTGCTGTCCGCCTTCCACTTTATCAGCCTGCGGCAGTCCTTTTCGATATGAAACCCGTCGGGCCTTTGCACGACAGATGCGAAGTGTATGGGCAGTCCAAAGGGATAATAGGAGAAGAAATTCTTTGGTAGCCGCATGGCTCTGGGGTACTGGTTCCGCTGCACAGCGGCATTTCCGCCCCGGCAGTCTTTATACCATTGCAGACGGACCTGCTGGACCAGAAGCGAGGGCAGATCTTTGGACCAATTGCCATTCTGTTTCATCGCCGCGCCTCCTTCTTGGCGCCATTCTACGAACGGTTGGCCTGCTCCAACCGCTCCATCAACAGCGGGATTGCCGTAGCCTGCCAAAAGTCTCCGCTTACCCAGCCAGTGGACATTCCCACATGCGTTTTGGTAAACTGCTTAACATAGTACTGCTTGCCCGGCGCAGGCAGTTCGCCGGGCAAATCCGCAAAGATGCGGAGGATCTCCTCCCGGAGAACTCTGGGGGAATACGACAGTTCCATTGTCTGATACCGCTCCTTTAGAAGCCGCCACAGAAACGGGTCGCCCCGCAGCCCCCACTGGGTAGGCTCCGGATCGAAAATACAAGCAACAAATTTAGCTTTCATGGGTGATGCAGAAAATCTCCTTGTTCAAGTCAAAGTAGACCACCATCAGCTCGTCGGTGATCTCCGGGTTGAAGGAAAGGTCTAGAATAAAAGCCTGCTGCTCGTCCTCGCCATCCACCAAGCTGCCAAAACGCTTGAGCCGCAAAAAGTCCACCATCTCGGCAAAGGACAGCTTGGCCGGGTCGGTTCCCGGAAAGAGCTCTGCCGCGATATCGGCGTCTACTTCGTCCCGGTGGAACTCCATGAAAAATGTCACGATGCCGTGGCAGGGGCTGTCCTCGTCCGCCAGTGCCGCTTTGAGGGCGGCCTTGGCCTTTTCCGCCAATTTCTCCGCCTCGTCCAGCATTTCTCCCACCGCATCCATGGAGGCAGGATTGTCGGTCAGTTCCTCCTCTACATCGAAGAGGAAGGGCAGTCCCGTGTCCTCGGGAAAGGTGAAGATCTCCTCACCAGGCGTGTATGTAAAATCAATGCGTTTGCAATTCAGTTTCATAGATACACCTCCTCATTGGTTTTCCAGATGGGGCAATGGAATTGGCGAATAGACTACCGTATCGCCGTCATGATCCATCTTGAGAATGATAGCAAATTCCGCCGCATTGCTTTCCTGGCCCTTGGGGAGAGGAAAGATCATTGGGGGGCAGCGCAGGGCAGCATGGTTCGCGGTTTCATTCCAATCCTCCATGGCAGCAGATAAAATGGCATCAATGTGTGCCAATACTTGCTCAATGGAACCCGCTGAAATGTTGTAAAAAGCGGGGTTTTTATGATACTGCTCTGTGATGAAGCTTTTATAGGCTTATACCGGCATAAAGCAGAATTCCCAATCAAGGGGATGCAGCCCAAGCCAATACGCATATAGTTTCATAGGCAATCCCTTACCCCTCAATGTAGGCATCTTTGACGCCCTTTTTCATGGAGCCATAGACCACCACCGCATGGTCGGTGAACATCTCATCGCAGTCAAAATAGGCGGTGAAGCTGCCGCCGGAGGTGACGGTCAGGTCGATCAGGCTGATTCGCCGGGCAAGTTCTTCCTCTGTGATGGGGTCTGTTTCCGGATTGCGGGGATTTTCCTCATCCTGGGAGAGCCAGTCGTTGGCAAGCCCGGTCAGACTCTTGGCCGCAAACTCCCGCATGGCCTTGTCCCAGGTTTCACAGTCAGCCAGCAGCTTCTTGGCGGCACTGCGGGCGCGGGTCCAGGAGGGCTTACTCTCAGCATTGACTTCCAGAGAAAGATTCACATCTTTTCCGCACCACTGTATCTCGCCCTCAAAGGCATCATAGTCCTTGTTCAGCGTCAGCTCACCCAGCACCTCGTCCTGGAGAACCACCGGCTTGTAGTATTCGTCCAGAATGGCTTGAAGCTCCGGGCAGACCTCATGGGCCTTGACCACCTGGGAGATACACCAGGGCCGCACCACCAGACCCTTTGCCCATTCTTCCTTCATCCGGCGGATTTTGAGGCGGCAGATCTGCTCGCTTTGAAAGCGTCCCCAGCCCTTGTCGCTATTGCGTTCCTCATCGGTGACCGGCCAATCCAGCCGCTCCTCTTTGGTGATGACCTTGCCGGTGTCACAGAACACCATGCCCAGTGTCACAACGGTCATTTCCCAAAAGTTGCCTTTCCAGTTATATCCGCCCCCAATGCAGCGATTGATCAGAGCGACCACTTCCTGCTCCTCGGGTTCGTACATCTCATAGAATTCCTCAAACATCGGCGCAACCTCCTTTACAGCCCTTCCAGAACTGCCGCCATCTTGGGGGCAAACTCCGGAGAAACTTCCTGCTCCAGTGCGCCCCGGTAAGCCAGCACCGCCTGCCAGGAGTAGTAATAGAAGCTGTAAAACAAGTCCGCGGGGAAGACTTCGTCCTCCTCGTAGCGCATCTCGTCTTCTTCCTCGTCATATTCCTCCGACCACAGATATTCTTCCTTCAGCAAGTCGGAGAACAGAGGCAGCGGGTCGGCGTGTTCCATCCTATCTCCATCGTGGAAGCACTGAAGGATACAGGCAAAGAAGTCCAGCAGCTCCCCGGCAAGGAAATGGGCTACGGGGTTCTGGCCGCTCTCTGTAAGGGCCTTCTCCAGAATCCGGCTCAGGAACACCATGCCGAAAGGGGTGGCGTGCCACAGGGTACTCTGGTGCTCCATATTGGCGGTGAGCTTGTAAAGGGCCTTTTTGACTGCTTTCGGATTTTTCATCTGCTCCAGCACCGCCAGGTGAGCGGGAAAATCCGTCCCCCGGCCATAGGCTGTGGTGAGCCGATGCCACGGGACATCAGCGACCTTGAGATGGGTGATATAGGTTCTATTTTCTTCTGTCATGCCGCTTTCCTCCTTATCCCTCTGTCTGGCTGCGGTATTCCTTCTCCAGCGCGGTGTACCACCGTTTCAGCATGATTTCCAGACTGGTTTTCCCGTTGCGATCTGAAAAAGCAAGGAATTTGTGCAGCAGTCTGGGAAACAGATATTTGCCCGCTTCTGTCAGGTCCTGGTTGATATAGACCATCCGAAGGATACGGCCCTGCCGGTCCAGAGGATTCTTTTTCAGTAGTTCCTTTTCAAAGCAGAACCGAAGGAACACCACATTCTCATCGTAGAAGTCCTCCACCACAGCCGCGCCGATGCTGGTATAGGTGATGTCATACACCAAACGGCTCCAGTCAAATTTCTCGGCATAGAGCAGTTTCAGCGCCTTCTCCCAATGTTCCTCTGGAATCACCAGCATCCTGTGTTGGGCGGTGCTGGAGTAGCCGCGGTAGATGGGGTCCGGCCGCCCCAGCAGTTCGCTCACACCATTGGCATAGACGAAACACAGCTCCTCATCGAACAGGCCGCCGATAAAGTTGCCGTTGCAGTACAGCATATAGTTCTTGGACTTGGCCGGTGAAAAAGAGAGCCGGTATTCCTGCGAATCCAGGCTTTTATGTACCTTGTTCAGAAAGTCTATTGATGTCATGGCCTTGCTCCTTATTCCTCAAACTCACCCTCAACCATCCCATTGAGATAACGACCGGGGTTTGCAATAAAGTCGTCCCATTTGGCCAGGGGGTGGAATTCCTCATGCTCGATATCCAGATACCACAGCTTTTTGTCCCTGGGGCTCCACAGCAGCAGGAAGTCGCTGTAGTTGTCCATCTTCACCATGAGGGAGAGCAGCTTCTTCCGCTTCCAGGTCATTCCCTGCACATCCATGAAGGAGTAGAGCTCCGCCCATTTCACCAGTTCCTGTTCCGGAAATTCCAGCCGCAGGGGACCGGCCTTTAAGTATTCCACCAGCTTGGCAGGCAGCTTGTAAGGCATGAGCTGCCGGACCTTTTCCTGTTCGTTGTGCCAGTCCTCCGGTTCCAGGGCCTTTAGGTAGTCGGCCATCTCCTGGTCCTTCTCCTGAACCGCCACGGTGTAGGGGCGGTCACCATACTTGTCGGCAATGGTGATGTCCGCCCCTTGTTCGACGAGCCAACGCACCATGGGAAAATCGTTGGAGCGGGCGGCCTCGGTGACGGGGGTGGAGGCGTAAGGAAACACCATGTCCGGCTTGTGGTAATTGATGTCCGCCCCTTTTTCCAGAAGCAGCTGGGCGAGCTCGGCGTATCCATCGGACACAGCTGCCCGGAACGCCTCGCCGCCGAACTTAACCACCGTGATCCCGGCCTGCTCCAGTACGGGGATATTCTCCGGGCGCTTGCCCCAGCGAACTTCCTCGAAAGCCCGTCGTTTCTGGTCGGGAGTGAATTTTGTGGCCTGCCCAGCAAAAAGGGATGCCACATCCGGAGCACAGCAGCGAATGGCGGTGAGCAGCAGTGGCTGTTCCACTGCTAGGTCGGGGTCAGCTCCATGTTCCAGAAGGAAGTGGATCATCGGCACATCATTCCGGAAAACCGCGATCTCCAGAGGCATCAGCTTGATATATTCGCTGAGCTGGATGGGAGCATTGAGATTCAACCCGCCTTGGAGCAGTGCCTCCAGCTTGGGAGTGTCATGGTCACAGATGGCGGCCGCCGTTTCCGGGAGGGTCTCCCAACGGCCAATCGTTCCAATTTCATACATAGGGCGCCTACTTTCTCCGTTGCTTTACTTTATAGGGAACGGTTCTGCCCAGCACCCGGCCTTTGCCAATGGCATTGGCCCCCTCATAAATCAAGAATTCCACATTGTTTTCCAGCGGGCCATAGTCCACAGTATCCGGGTAGAGGGGTTGGGCATTCCCAAAAGCCGGTTCATCAAACGCACATTCAGTCCCATCCAAGAAGCATACGCCCAGATATTCAGTGGTTCCTGTGGCTACAAGATGGGGACTATACTTTTCGCTGGCCAATCTGGGGGGAGTCTTTCGCTTACCACTCCAGAAGATGACCTCCACATGGAGTACCGCCCGGTTTTCATCTGTCCCGATCATGCCAGTTCCTCCATTCCTGCTTAATCTCCGAATCGCTCGGCAGCATCCTGGTAAACGGTGACGCTCTTTGCCACCTTCTTTTTCTGACCGCGGATGCGGAAGTAGTCCCGCAGAACACGCTTCAATTCTGGGTTCTCCACCTTGCGGGGCAGCAAGCTGATGAACATTTCGTCGTAACTTTCGTACAGAACACCGCCCCGGTTGTAAGTCTGCCATGTCACAATGGGCTTGCGGCCCTCCGGGTCTTTTGCCAAATCAAAGAGCCACCGCTCATCCAGACATTCGACATGATATGGCTGCCCATCCATTTGCCCTTGACCAGCTTGGCCCAAAGAGGGGCGGCGGGTGCATACTCCAGCTGAGCCAGAGCCTTCTGAGCAGCTGTTTTGCACTTGCCCTTTTCTGTATTCACAAGCTGGAGAAGCAGTTCGCCGTTGGCTTCCTCCTTGCCCAGCTCCAAAATAGCCTGTTCTCGCTTTACGCCCTTCGGGGGCAGTTGCTCCAAAGTCATCATCTGTTTCCTCCTATCCCATAACGGTTATTTCCTTGACAGTCAAATTTTCAAAATCCATGGCGATTAGCTGTTCGGCGGCCCCCGGGGTACACATGAACCAGGTGCTCATGCCCCAGGAATCCATCCTTGTGACGGTAAAAAAGTCGGTTTCAGCGGGAGTCGGATTTCTTGCGTCAAGATAGTGGTCGGAGTAGAGGTACACCAGATCCACCTCTCGCTCCGGCAGCCATTTAGCCCGATGGGCACGGGGCTTGCCATTTTTCAGCGTTTTCTCTCTGGGGTTCTCGAACCATTCCAGCTCCTTGATCTTCAGTCCGGTGAAGGTATCCATGAGCCGCTGGGCGATCTCCCGGTGGGTAAACACCCCGCAGTTCCAGGCGCCCATCAGCCATGTCTGTATAAAATTGCCCACCTTGCTGCCGGGAGCAGGTGGCCCGTAGACGCTCTCATTCGCCCACATAACTTCCATTTTCTCGCACGGATCCGGCCGGGGACAGGACTGCTTATTGCCATAGCGGTACATGATATTCACATAGCCGAAGTTCTTGCTGCTTCGGTCATGTCCGACGGCTTCTATATAAGCGGTGATTGACATTGTATTTCCACCTCCTTAGCCAGCACAAATCCACACAGCCCAAGGGAGGCGTCGATGACGAATGACCGGATTTTCTCCCGCTCCATCCGCTCCCGCAGTTCCTCAATGCTGCAACAGCCAGGAAATCCGTAAGGGATGGTCCCGTCCAGCAGGTCTTTGTACTGCTCAAAAAATCCTTCTGCACTAATTTCATCTATTCCAAAGAGGATGTTGTCCTGAATCACATTCTCAAACCAATGGGCCAGCAGGCCGGTGAAGTGAACGGATACTTTCTCTCCGGCCTCGGTCTGGGTATCCATGTACAGGGTATGGGCTTCAAAGTCAGCGCAGTAGCGCAGGACCCTGTTGTCGTGCAGGCCATCAAAAGAGCAAATCAGCGTATTCACAGGGATTCCTCCGCATCCAAGAGCCGCTCCTGCGCTTCTTTGGGCAGGTCATTCCACAAAATATCGTATGTGAACTCCCGGATCTCCGGATAACACTCCCGTGCGGTCTTTTCCGCCGTCTCCCGGTCCAAGTAGTGCATCTCCTGGTGGAAAAACCAGTTGAGCTTTTCCATGAGCCGGTAGAGACGGATCTGTTCTTCTTGAGTCATGGAACACCTCCTCGGATTGTCGAAGAATGGAATGGCTGTACTCATGCCAGCTCCGCGTCCAAAATCTGGACTTGTTTCCCTTTCTCGTCCACATAGTAAAGCGCAATGTAGTCGATGCCGTCCCGCTTGACCTGCTCCCAGGGCATCCGCTCACCGTTGATCAGTTCCACGGTATCTGCCTCGTCCGGCTCGAAGTCCTCTTTTTCGTCCTCATAGTCAATGCTGTAACCCAGCTCCAGCACCAGCTTGGAGGCAGGGACCTCATACCGCTTGAGGGGACGGTGTTCCAGTTTGGCTGGATCGTGTTCATCGCAGAACAGATTGTCATAGCCATGCCGCCCGCCATCGAAGATGACGAACTCCTCGCCGCTCTCCGGGTCACGGGCTGCCACCAGTCCGGGTGCCTCATCACTATCTGCAATATAGGGTTGGGGCTCTCCGTTCACCGTGAGCAAATCTCCGTAATACCAAACCTCCAGCAGTTCATTGCCAGTGGCGGAACACAATGTTACGGTGGGCAGTCGCTTCTCCGCCCATTCTTTCACATGGCCGGTGAGCCAGGTGGGATATTTTTCAGTCATCGTTTCGTCCTCCTTACAACACCCAAGACATGATACTGATCACAATCAGCACGATCCCCAGCAAAAAGAAATGCACCCGGCGGGAGCCACGGCCATAGCGGTGGGAGTCCGGCTTGCCGGCAGGGTCGCACATCCAGTTCCAATTCAGAATTGAGCCAGCCACAGACACAATACCCATGATCAAAGTCAACCACTCCCAATGTGCCTGCAAAAAAGCTGTGATCTGTTCGCTGTTCATTTAGGCTTCTTCCTCACCTTCGTCCTCGTCTATCACTTCATACCATGCTCCATCTTCACCAAGCATCTGTGTGGTACCATAGGGCAGGTTCAGAAACGGGATAATGTCCGGGTCGATACGGCAGATGTCCCGGATATCGTAGTAGCCGCAGTGCGACTTATAGTATTCATTGCCTTCGCCATACACTTCGTCCTCATCTCCAGAGTAGAGGGCCCAGCCACTCTCCCAGCCCATATCCTCGCGCTCGGGGAACAAGCGATCTATGAGCCGCACCTTACACCCATCCTGAGCGACCCGGTCGGAGGCGTAGCAGACGAGAGGGCCATCCCAGTCAGAAATGACGGCGGGTTTGCCTTTCGCCGCCTGCGCGACACGCTCCTCTGGGTCGTCTACAAATTCTGTCTTCAGAAACGCCTCGAACCGCTCATCCAGAAGCTGCTCTATACTCCAGCGGTTCTGCTCCGTATAGGACAGGAACAGGTAGGCCGCTTCTTCTTCCGCGATGCTGCTCCAGGTGCGGCCCTCCAGCCCGGCCAGGGCGATGTTCCGGCAGTCCCGGCGGTAGACATAGGGGTTGGAGCGGTTGTCCTGGGCATACCACTGGGCAAAGCCGGAGCCTCTCCGGTCAAAGAACTGGGTGGACAATTTCCCATTCAGCTCGTCCCGGATGAATGCCCGCAGGTCCAGTCCTTCTCCGGACCGGACCGCCTCCACCACCTCCCGATACCGGGAGAGGAACGGGTTGCTCATCTGGCCCCGTTTCATAGTCCAGCCCAAATAAAAGGCCATCAAATTGTAGGCCGCCAGCTCGTTCACCGGCAGATGGAGGTCTTGAATCTTTTTCAAATGGGTTTCGGCGTTGTCCATCTCTGCCGGATCATAGCCGATCTTCTCCCAGTCGGTGACCACATTCAGCCGGTGAGGATCGATCACTTCCAAACTTTCGTCCGGACAGAGGTCCAGCAGAGCGTCCGCACCGCGTTCCAGCTTATACTGGATCTCCTCGCGATAGAGGGGGATTACCTGATAGAAGTTGACTTCCTCGCCGTCTGGCAGGCAGCAGGCAAAGGCGTCCTGCCCAAACGGACCAGGCCAGAGCAAGATTGCGCCCCGCAAGTCCGTGTCCTTCGCAAAGGGGACGCCATCCTCGCCCTCCATCAGCGTGGTTCTGGATTCCAGCCCCACCTCCGGGTCCTCCATGGGGAAGCGGGCGGTGGCCAGCAGCATCCGAATAGGCCAACTCCACCGCTCCTCCCGGCAGTCCGCCTTTGTCAGCTTCCAGTCCCGGGGCAGGTTGATGAGCAGCTCCGCACGCTCCAGCTTTTCCTCCCGCCGCTCCTCCGGAAAATTCATCCGGCACCGGCTCAGGCCAATGGTGACCAGTGTGTAATAATCATGCTCCAAGCGAGGGGCGATGATGACAATATCCAGAGGATACTCTGGGTCAGAGTCATCATGGATCATCTCTGAATAGACGCCAAAATACTGGTCAATATGTAACCGCACAAAACCAAGGATGTCATCATCGGGGGTTTCCTTCCGGATGATCTCCGTCCGTTCTTGCAAATCAAGTTCCAAGGCTTTTTCCTCCTCCAGATATTTTTCGCAGTCCAGCACCAGCTTTTGAGCATCCGGATCATCCGGGGCTAAGGCCAGCCAGCGTTTGGCATATTCATAGGCGGTGGCGGCGGAGCTGTATGCCATCAGGCAGGAATATCCCATGCGGGCGTTCCAGTAGGGGTCGTTCTCACCCTGGGAGCGGATGGACTCCAGCAGCCGGATGGCGTGCCGGAGAAGTTCCCCGTCCACTTCGCCATCCTCGCCATGGGCGCTGTTGTCGCTCAACACGGCCAGATTGCTGTATGCCCGGCTCAGTTTGAGAGTCAGCAGATAGCCTCGCTCCTGTTCCGGAATGGCTTCAATGGCGTCAATACATCGGGAAAACTCGTCCACATCATTCCACCGTTCGATCTGCTCCAACAGTTTTGCTTCTTCTGCCTGATTCATAGTTTCACCGCCTTTTCCATGTCATTCCTTGCCTTTTTTGAAGTGTCCGCTGCCTCGCCAGGTGTTGACCACACAGGTGAAAATCTGCCCACAGTGCTTGCACCGGATCATGTGGAGCATGATCTCGTCCGCCCAGCCATCCTCCGTCTTTACCTTCTCCAGCGGACAGGTGGATTCCTCTGGCAGCAGTTCAAATTCATCCTTCGCTATCAGTTGCTGAATGTAAGCAATGCAAGCCAGATAGTCCTTTGGGGCGTCAAATTTTCTCCATGTTTGAATGTCTCGGCAGTACTCACACAAGATGGACGTCTCCTTCCTACAAACCGCTTGTGGTCAGCCCTGCATATCCGCCCGCAGAGGGCCCTTTTTCAATGTCCCTTCCACGGTGATCACATGGCCCCAGAACATATCATCATCCTCATACCAGGCGGTAAAACTGCCGCCCGGAGATACTGTGAACTCGGTAAGGAGGATGCGGCGGGCGAACTCCTCCTCGGTGATGGGGTCTTTCTTCGGGTTCCGGTCGGTCTGATCATTGTCCGCCAGCCACTCGTTGGCCAGAGTAGTAAGTTTCTGGGCAGCCAGTGTTCGCAGAGACTTATCCCACACCTCTTGATCTGCCAACAACTTTTTCATTACAGTTCGAGTACGAGTCCAGGACGCTTGCTTTTCAACATCCACATCCAACGAGAATCGAACATCTTTTTTCATCCACTGACATGTCCCGTTGAAATAACTCATTTCACGATCCAGCGTGAGCGTTCCCAGCACTTCGTCCTCCAGAACGACAGGCTTTGTGTACTCCGCCCAGAGCTCCTCCAATGCCGGGCAGGGCACACCCTCCTCCAACACCTCCGTGACATACCACCTCGGTTCGCTGAGTACAGTACCCTTCCAGTCCCGAGCCTTGATCCGGTAGACCTTTCCTTTGGCAAACTGCTTGGAATAGTCGCCGGCTTCCCGCTCCTTGTCCGTAAGCGGCCAGCTCAGATAACAACGGCCGGAGATCACCTGTCCGGTCCGGGCATCCGCCATGGCAAGGGCGTGGGTCTGGGCCTCCCAATAGCTGTCCATATAAGACCGGCTGGCGCTGATGCCACTTTGGATCAACACCAGCTTTTCCTCAGCTTCCGAGGAGTAGAGGGCAATAAAGTCCTTTGCTGTTCTCTTTTTCATGGCGTTCTCCTTACGCAAATACCTGCTGGTATTTCTCTTTCAGTTCCTTCGGCGCCGCCTTGATGACCTTACCGCCGTTCTCGGAGGCCGAGCCCCAGATGGCCCAGAGGATATCCCGCCAGAGATACTCCCGCGCTCGCTTGTCATGCGCTCCCTCTTCGGGCAGATAGTCCTCCAGATGTTCCCTGATCTCCAGCAGAGCGTCCAGGCTCTCCTCGTTGGCGATCAGGGTGCGGAACTCCTTGATGGGCCTCAGCTCCTGCATGGACTGTACGCCGTGGACCAGCACCGGCAGGGACTGGGCGGTAAAGCCGAACTTTTTGAACAAGACATGGAGGAACTTTTCCTGTAGGGAGGAGTGTTCGTCGTCGCAGCGATCCAGATAATCGCACACCAGCCGCCACCACTTCGGCCCTTCCAGCCCCAGGGCGAATACGGCGAAGGTGCCGGGCAGGGCGCAGAATTCACCCGCGAGGTTTTGATACCACTCATCCTCCTGCATGGCCAGCCGAGCATAATTCTCCATCCGGACATGGAGGCGGGGGTACCGTACCGCACAGGCAAAGAGCTGATGGACGCCCTTTTTTGGCAGACCGGGGATGAGCAGGTAGAGCTTCTCCGGCCCACGAAACTCGATTGAGTAGCTGCGGGGGAACTCCGGCTGCTCCAGCACCTCACACAGATAGCTCAGCGCCTCGTCGCAGCATCCCTCGGTGCTGTCCCTGGCGGTGATGCGGATGGTGGCAAAGGCATCGTTGGCCGAGGCGGTCAGGTGCTTTGTTTTTCGCTTTTGAAGGTCAGGGGGCAGCTTGCCGCTGCCATTGGTTTTCAGTTCCTTCACCATATTCGGACGAAGCTGGGAAACCAGATCGAGGTAGTGCTTGGTTATAACGGTATTATAGCTGGCTCCATATACCGTATAACAGACCGCTACATAGCAGGCAAAGCGCAACAGGCCGTCATCCACATCCTCAGAACACAGATCCGGGGAAACGGTGCAGGGCGGGTAGACGGAAAAACGGTCCTCTTTTTCTCCAGCCTCAAAATATCTCTCTTGCACCTGGTGTTTGATGTATTGTCCCAATGTGTAGCAAATCTCGTTCCAGCCCGCCAGCTGCCGCATGGCATCGCATACAGCAACAGCATCCTCATAGGGAAATCCCTTCAGCGGCAGCCGGGAGAGATAACGTTCCAACAGGTGGCTGGGGAGAAACGGTGTTCCGTTGTGGTTCCGCACCACTGTCGGGTAGGCGGAATGATTTTCGCGAGCAGTTCCCTCCAAAATGTCCTGGATGCACTGATCTGCGTGTTTCAGCACTTCGGGGTCCGTATCTGGTTTATGAATCAGATAATAACGGCCATTCACGCCGTCGCATTTCGGTAAACTCATAGCAGGCCACCTCTTTGTTCCATGTTCTCCGTTACCGGAATGAAGATCTGCCGGTACCGCTCTTTCAGTTCTTCCGGAGCTGTTTCCACCACTTTCTGACCACTCTTGGCGCTGGATTTGCCCCAGATCACATAGCAGACCGTCTCCCATGCGTATTGCAGCACTTCCTCCGGGCTGGCTTCTGTTTCCTGGGTGGGTTCCTCGTCCTCGTCGTCATCCTCGTCGGAGGAAAAACCGCTTGGGACGATCTCAGACAGATGAACTTTTGCCTCCAGCAGAGCGTCCAGGCTTTCTGCGTTTGCCATCCATGCGGCATAGTCCTTGGAATATTTCATGTTCTGCATGGACAGCACACCCCGGACAAAAATAGGGACTGTATCAGCGGTAAAGCCGAACTGTTTCACATACTCCCGGAGGAATTTTTCCTGTAAGCGGGAGTGCTCATCATCACAGAGGTCAAGATAATCCCATATCAACTGCCGCCACTTTTTTTCCAGCATTCCCAGGGCGAATACGGCAAAACTTCCAGGGAGAGCACACTGCTCATCGCTGAGATTGGTGTACCGCTCATATTGCCGCATAGCAAGGCGGGCGTACCGTTCCACCAGAGGATGAAGGGACGGATATTGAACGGCGCAGGCACAAAGCTGATTGATTCCCTTTTTGGGCAGTCCTGTGATGGGCAGATACCTCTTTTCCGGTCCTTTGAACTCCACCGCATAGCTGCGGGGAAAATCCTCCTGCGAAAGAAGCTCGCACAGGTAGTTCAGCACTTCGCCGTAACATTCCTCCGTGCTGTCCTTGGCCGTAATGCGAATGATGGCAAAGGCATCGTTGGCCGATGCCGTGAACTGCTCTGTTTTCCTCTTTTGAAGGTTGAGCGGAAGCCTGCCGGTCCCGTTTTCTTTCAGCTTTTTCACCATATCAGGCCGGACCTTCTCAACCAATCCTAAGAGATAATTGGTATCCAGATACTGAAAGTCCAAACCATATACCTTATAGCTCACCGCCACATAGCAGGCAAAGCGCAGCAGCGGTTCAGGGACCTCCTCTGCACGGATGTCTGGTTTCAGCGAATACTCCCGATTCCAGGGATGGTCATCTTCACGGCCTGTCACTACAAAATACTTCTCCTGTAGCTCCCGTTCCAACAGACCAAGTAAATGGTAGTCGATCTCACCCCATCGGCTCAGGCGGCGCAGGTTTTCGCTGAAGGCAATGGCCTTTTCCGCATCCAGGGTTTCGGCCCGCTGTACTTTGGCCCAGCCCATCATCAGATCGTGTACTTCAAAGGGTGCGCCTTCGCTGCTGACCACCACCGGAGGCCAGAGAGAATCGGGGCGGGTAATCCTGCCATCCATGGCATCCTGAATGCACTGGTCAAAGAGCGGTTGCAGCTCCTCTCGTACATCGGGCGTCATCCAGTAACAGCGCCCATCTTCACTGTTGCGCTTTGGTAAATTCATCTCAGGCCACCTCTTTCCAAACAATAAAAAATGCCCTGCGCCGTACTGTCATAACAACAGACTGACACAGGGCATGAAAAGGCCGCATGGGAAACACCACATCCACCAGCGGATGTGGTTTCTTCTTTGGATAAAATCAATTTTGCATATTTGAACAGAGCAGTTGATGGCTGCCCCAATTTTTCTTCTTCCATAGCAAGACCTCTGATTACACGTTCCAAATGGGTAAACTTTCACTATTTTATTATAGCACANCCCACGAAACTCGATTGAGTAGCTGCGGGGGAACTCCGGCTGCTCCAGCACCTCACACAGATAGCTCAGCGCCTCGTCGCAGCATCCCTCGGTGCTGTCCCTGGCGGTGATGCGGATGGTGGCAAAGGCATCGTTGGCCGAGGCGGTCAGGTGCTTTGTTTTTCGCTTTTGAAGGTCAGGGGGCAGCTTGCCGCTGCCATTGGTTTTCAGTTCCTTCACCATATTCGGACGAAGCTGGGAAACCAGATCGAGGTAGTGCTTGGTTATAACGGTATTATAGCTGGCTCCATATACCGTATAACAGACCGCTACATAGCAGGCAAAGCGCAACAGGCCGTCATCCACATCCTCAGAACACAGATCCGGGGAAACGGTGCAGGGCGGGTAGACGGAAAAACGGTCCTCTTTTTCTCCAGCCTCAAAATATCTCTCTTGCACCTGGTGTTTGATGTATTGTCCCAATGTGTAGCAAATCTCGTTCCAGCCCGCCAGCTGCCGCATGGCATCGCATACAGCAACAGCATCCTCATAGGGAAATCCCTTCAGCGGCAGCCGGGAGAGATAACGTTCCAACAGGTGGCTGGGGAGAAACGGTGTTCCGTTGTGGTTCCGCACCACTGTCGGGTAGGCGGAATGATTTTCGCGAGCAGTTCCCTCCAAAATGTCCTGGATGCACTGATCTGCGTGTTTCAGCACTTCGGGGTCCGTATCTGGTTTATGAATCAGATAATAACGGCCATTCACGCCGTCGCATTTCGGTAAACTCATAGCAGGCCACCTCTTTGTTCCATGTTCTCCGTTACCGGAATGAAGATCTGCCGGTACCGCTCTTTCAGTTCTTCCGGAGCTGTTTCCACCACTTTCTGACCACTCTTGGCGCTGGATTTGCCCCAGATCACATAGCAGACCGTCTCCCATGCGTATTGCAGCACTTCCTCCGGGCTGGCTTCTGTTTCCTGGGTGGGTTCCTCGTCCTCGTCGTCATCCTCGTCGGAGGAAAAACCGCTTGGGACGATCTCAGACAGATGAACTTTTGCCTCCAGCAGAGCGTCCAGGCTTTCTGCGTTTGCCATCCATGCGGCATAGTCCTTGGAATATTTCATGTTCTGCATGGACAGCACACCCCGGACAAAAATAGGGACTGTATCAGCGGTAAAGCCGAACTGTTTCACATACTCCCGGAGGAATTTTTCCTGTAAGCGGGAGTGCTCATCATCACAGAGGTCAAGATAATCCCATATCAACTGCCGCCACTTTTTTTCCAGCATTCCCAGGGCGAATACGGCAAAACTTCCAGGGAGAGCACACTGCTCATCGCTGAGATTGGTGTACCGCTCATATTGCCGCATAGCAAGGCGGGCGTACCGTTCCACCAGAGGATGAAGGGACGGATATTGAACGGCGCAGGCACAAAGCTGATTGATTCCCTTTTTGGGCAGTCCTGTGATGGGCAGATACCTCTTTTCCGGTCCTTTGAACTCCACCGCATAGCTGCGGGGAAAATCCTCCTGCGAAAGAAGCTCGCACAGGTAGTTCAGCACTTCGCCGTAACATTCCTCCGTGCTGTCCTTGGCCGTAATGCGAATGATGGCAAAGGCATCGTTGGCCGATGCCGTGAACTGCTCTGTTTTCCTCTTTTGAAGGTTGAGCGGAAGCCTGCCGGTCCCGTTTTCTTTCAGCTTTTTCACCATATCAGGCCGGACCTTCTCAACCAATCCTAAGAGATAATTGGTATCCAGATACTGAAAGTCCAAACCATATACCTTATAGCTCACCGCCACATAGCAGGCAAAGCGCAGCAGCGGTTCAGGGACCTCCTCTGCACGGATGTCTGGTTTCAGCGAATACTCCCGATTCCAGGGATGGTCATCTTCACGGCCTGTCACTACAAAATACTTCTCCTGTAGCTCCCGTTCCAACAGACCAAGTAAATGGTAGTCGATCTCACCCCATCGGCTCAGGCGGCGCAGGTTTTCGCTGAAGGCAATGGCCTTTTCCGCATCCAGGGTTTCGGCCCGCTGTACTTTGGCCCAGCCCATCATCAGATCGTGTACTTCAAAGGGTGCGCCTTCGCTGCTGACCACCACCGGAGGCCAGAGAGAATCGGGGCGGGTAATCCTGCCATCCATGGCATCCTGAATGCACTGGTCAAAGAGCGGTTGCAGCTCCTCTCGTACATCGGGCGTCATCCAGTAACAGCGCCCATCTTCACTGTTGCGCTTTGGTAAATTCATCTCAGGCCACCTCTTTCCAAACAATAAAAAATGCCCTGCGCCGTACTGTCATAACAACAGACTGACACAGGGCATGAAAAGGCCGCATGGGAAACACCACATCCACCAGCGGATGTGGTTTCTTCTTTGGATAAAATCAATTTTGCATATTTGAACAGAGCAGTTGATGGCTGCCCCAATTTTTCTTCTTCCATAGCAAGACCTCTGATTACACGTTCCAAATGGGTAAACTTTCACTATTTTATTATAGCACACTAGCCATGTTCTTTGGAAGATGGATTTGCTTATCAGCCAGATTTGTGATATGGATTTTTCCTTTTCGTGTTCCTGTCCCAGCATACTCCAGCAGTTCTCTGGCGTTGCTTGCCGGATGCCATACATAAGCGATCAGGTAATTACTGCACTCCACCATATATTGGTTTGCGCGGATGATGGCAGCTCGATTGGGGACGGTTTGCAGATTTGGCGGATAAAACAGGGTGTCAAATCCCTCCGGCAGCTTCACCGCTTTGCGGACTGGATAATATGGAGTCATCAGTATCAGCGTAATTCTGGGGCGCCGCCTCTTGGATTGCGCCAGCACCCGAATCACCAGGCGGTCAAAGCTTCTACCACATTTCTTTTATATTTCGTCTTTTAATATACAACAAACAAAAAAGCGGAGATTCTACTGTAGAATCTCCGCCTCGATAATTATATTGACTTTTCCGGGGGAGGGGAAGTGAATTGGATGTCAGGCCCTCTCTGTGTTTTCGTATGGATAAAACAATGACTCACACATTTAACCTGTGTGAGTCATTGTTTTGGTGGAGATAAGCGGGATCGAACCGCTGACCTCTTGAATGCCATTCAAGCGCTCTCCCAGCTGAGCTATACCCCCATATTGCCAGAATCTCCCGATTCTGCTGGATTTCCAGGCTGTTCAATTTTTTGACTTTGCTCTCCATCGCAGAGGCACACATCTGGTTGCTTACTCTCCCAGCTGAACTAATGCCCCATACTATTTTCAGACAACTGTCGTAAACAGCTTTTTTATATTAACATACTTTTATTCCCAATGCAAGAGGTTTTGACAAAAAATATTTTGGACTCGCTGGAACTATTCGAATTTTTGACAAGCCATTGGGATAGTTTTCAAATAAACGGAGTGAAAAACAGTAGGGCATAGATTCCTGTTGGAATCTCAAGAAAATGGAATGATTTTTCCGACCGGATAAAGGTTTTCCTATAAAAAGACCGAAGCAGGCAGCAAATCGATAAAAGCGCTCGATGTGGTTACCTGCAACCGAAAATAGCTGCTTTTTCCGGGCCAGGCGCAGAAACTAGCGGTTTGAAAATCGAAGAAGAATCTGATAAAATTGTCCCAATATCATTTTATTTTTATGAAAAAGAGGAGTAGAAAACCATGGTAGGTGCCGACTTTGGCATTGTAATAGGAATTGTTATCTGTGTGTTATTTTCTGGTTATTTTTCCGCATCGGAGACAGCATTCACTACATTGAACCGAATTCGTATGAAAACGGCGGCAGAGTCAGGGGATTCCCGTGCTGCGCTTACGCTTGCTGTTTCAGAGGATTATGATAAAATGTTGTCCACAATTTTGATCGGCAACAATATTGTAAATATTGCAAGCGCGTCCCTGTCGACGATTCTATTTACACGAATGTTAGGGGAAGCTGGCGTATCTCTGTCCACCGCGGTTATGACAGTGGTAGTTTTGATTTTTGGTGAGATCTCACCGAAAAGTTTGGCAAAAGAACACCCAGAGGCGTTTGCACGCTTTAGTGCACCCTTTTTGAAGCTTTTGATGACCATCCTGACGCCGATTAATTTCATTTTTTCCCAGTGGAAAAAGTTGCTCAGTATGGTATTTAAGAAGAAATCGGACAATCGAATGACGCAGGAGGAACTCAAAACCATCGTCGATGAGGCACAGAACGAGGGTGGTATTGACGAAGAAAAGGGAGAACTGATCCGCTCGGCGATTGAGTTCGATGATTTGACAGCCGACGATATTTTGACCCCTCGTGTTGATATTGTTGGCATTGATGAAGAATGCCCATTCCAGGAGATTTCGGATGTTTTCCTGAACAATACGTATTCCCGACTGCCGGTTTATTCGGATTCCATTGACAACATCATCGGTATGGTCCATGAAAAGGATTATTTCAGTGCGCAAAAGAATGGCGTTACGGATATCAAACAGGTGATGAAAAAGGTTCTTTATATCAGCCGGACTGTCAAGATCTCGGATTTGTTGCGTACTCTACAAAAATCAAAGTCGCATATGGCCATTGTAGTCGACGAGTTCGGCGGTACAGAAGGGCTCGTTACCATGGAGGACATCATCGAGGAGTTGGTGGGTGATATTTGGGATGAGCATGACGTCGTAATCGATTATTTTAAACAGGTTGATGACCGTACGTATTTGGTCAATTGCAGTGCGGATTTGCACGATTTATTCGAGGAGTTCGACTTGGGCGATTCGGACGACTATGAGTCGTCCTCTGTCGGTGGCTGGGCAATGGAGCTGCTTGGAAAAATCCCAGCGGTAGGAGATACATTCGACTTTGAAGGGTGGCATATTACGGTCACCAAGGCGACAACCCATCATGCGACACAATTGACGATGGTTTCACCAGAAGAAACGACCGAGGATGAATAAAGTTTGGGACAATTAGCGCTTTTATCTTGGAGAATTTGTGCTATACTGAGAAAAAGCGTTCGGTTTGCAAACCTGCGTTCGGATTCGCTTGGGCAAGGGGTGAGTGTATGCAAGCGATGAGCCTTTCTGTCATTCTTCCGGTGAGGAATGTTGAACAGGAGATTTCTGGGATTTTGCGCTCTGTAGTCCGTCAGACGAATGGAATAGAAACGGAGTTTATTTTGGTGGATATGGGTTCGGACGATGGAACGCCTTTGGAATGTGTGCAGCTCATTAAAAATGAACGGCTACATGGCTTTGTAGTTCAAAATGGTGACAGTGACGTAGCGGCCGCTCTCAATACCGGTATTCAGAAGGCCAGCGGGACCTATGTTTCCTTTGTTTTTGCGCGAAGATTATATGCCGATTTTCTGAAGGGCTTTTTTGAAACCGCAGAACGCACAGGAGCGGATTTTGTATTCGGAAGCTCCTGTGAAGAGGATGCACGTTTGGCGGAGCGCCGTTCACTCAGCAAGGCTGTTCAGCAGCAGTCCGGTGTAGCATATATGAAGGAGGTCATCCGTGGAACGCTACAGATCGACCTCTCAGCGGTTCTCTTACGTCGAGATTTTCTGCGAGAGCAGGGGTTGCGTTTCACAGAGGGCTGCCGGTATGGATATGCACAGGAATTTTTGTTCCTTTGCCTCTTGCATGCGCAAAATATTGTGCAGTCTCCGACGCTTTTAAAACGAAATTCGGTATTTGAGCTGAAACGTGGAAAAATGAAACCCATCGGCAAAGATATTTTTCAGGCTGTGGAGGCGCTTCAGCGGGTCGAATTCTTGTTGCAGACCAGCTTTAAACAAGAACCTGAATTGGAAGTTCTGTTTACACAGGAGCTGCTTCCTCGTGCTGTGATGAACGGCGTGGATATAATGCTGCACGAAGGCAACGGGTATAATGCGGTGCGCGGTATATTGCGGGTTTTAGGGTACGATAAACTGCTTAGAGTTGGGCGGCGTACAGAAAAGAATCTCAAGCGCCGGATTCGTACATGGAACTTGGTTCCCTGGATGTATAAGACGAAATGAAATAGGGCTGTGTAGATAAACGTTTTCTACACAGCCTTTTCTTGACAACGAATACTATGCAATATATAATATAATTTGATAGGAGGTATCGGTTTGGACATACAATTGAAAAAGGGATTGTTGGAGGTCTGTGTTCTGGCGGTCATCGATCGTGAGGACTCCTACGGTTATCAGATTATGAAGGATCTCTCTGCTTGTGTGGAAATGTCAGAATCGACCTTGTACCCTATTTTGCGCCGTTTGGAGGCAGGGGGCTATCTGACAACCTATTCCGTTGCACACAATGGACGTCTTCGCAAATACTATCGCACAACGGCACAGGGAAAGAGAAGGCTATATGATTTTTGGGATGAATGGAAGGAATTGGAGCGAATTCATGCCTTTGTTCAAAAGGCCGTATACGGAAGTGAAAATCTGAATCATCATGCGGGAGATCAAACGGACAAGGAGGAAACCATGCTGTGAAAAAGGAGATCTATTTCCAAAAACTGTACCAGCTTTTACGAGCGCTTCCGGATTGTGATCGGAATACAATCGTAGCATTTTATCAAGAAATCGTAGAAGATAAAATGGAGAGTGGGTTGTCAGAAGAAGAGGCTGTTGCCAGTCTAGGGGATGTCAATCAACTGGCACAGAAAATCTTGCTTGAAAATCCACAGCGGCGTCCTAGTTTAAAACCGATTTGGATTGCATTAGGAGTAGTCGTTGCGATTCTGGTGGTATTGGGCGTGTGGACGGCGCTCGGAATAGTGACCTATCAAGAATTACAGACGAATTCCGTAGCAGAGCAGGTTTTACCCTCAACAGGACATTCAGAATCTTTTTCTTCAATGTCTGAAGAGATACTGCAGGGAGATGAAAGAGAGACTTCATCGAAGAAGGATACCGTTGGAAAGCATATGGAAGAATACCGTGCGTCGGTACAGGAAGTGGATGCGATGAAAATTGAAGCCGAAAACAAATCCATCGCCTTTGAAGCTGCTGATACAGAAGAGATCGTGATTTTTTATGAGACGGATGGCACACAACTTTATACCGTGGGACAAAAGGGAAGTACAATCCATTTGGAAAATAAGGACCAGAGAGAGCAGGAGCGGAAAAAGGGTACCTATCGTATTTTGGTGCAGCTTCCTACATCCTACTTGGGAGGGCTTGATGTAAAAATCGACAATGGGAAAATTGAGGCAAAGGATTTACAACAACTTACGTCATTTTCCTGTGAAACGCAAAACGCAACCATTGACTTCGATCATCTAGGCGTGGAGAACCTATGTACAAAAACGAGAAACGGGAAATTAATCCTTCGTGCGATACAGGCCGATCAACAGATTGAGCTTAGCACAAGCAACGGAGCCATCCACTTGGAAGACTGTACTTCCGAGGGGATGGACCTTGAATCAAAGAATGGACACATTGCGCTGCACGCTGTTCAAGCAACGCAGGCGATCCAGGCGGAAACCACCAATGGTGCGATTTCTTTGGAAGGACTGCAGTCGCCGGATATTCAGCTAAAAACCGTAAATGGGGAAGTTGCCGGAACGATCTATGGAAACCAGGAGGATTACCAAATTATCACGGAGCAGAGACTTGGGAAAAAGAACCTGGAGAATAAATCCACAGGGACCAAAAAGTTACAAGTAACCACCGATCTGGGCCGTATTCAGATCACTTTTGATACCAATAACGCATAAAAAGAGCAGAAGCCAGTTTTTTCTCAAACCGGCTTCTGCTTTATTTTGTCTTTATTCTTCTACTGGTTTTGCAGCAAGGAACAACTTATCGTTGGGGTCATTTTCAAAGAAATCATACATGGTCCAATTGTAGAAAAAGCGTTCCGCTGGGTAAACACCATAGCCATCCTGGTTATGGTCGGTTGTATCGTATGGATCTGCCACAATGATGACATCGTCCGCGAGCGTTTCTGTCCCCATTGTGTCATAGCCGATGATTACTTGCCAGTGTCCACCCCAATCGTTCCACGCGATCATTACCGGAACGCCGTCCTTGAGGTAGTCTTGGATCATGGTCAAATCGATCTGTTCCAAGTCTTCGAAATCGTAGGTGGTTGTATATGTAAATCCACCAACACCATCAAAAATATCCATCGCCTGCCGCAATGTAGTAGCACTGGGCGTGTTATCCCGACGTAGTTCGGCCAGCGATGCTTCATTCCAATCGCCAAGTTTTCCGTAGTAGTTCAGGACCATCATTGCACTGGTAACGCCACAGCTCCATTCCGACGTTTGTTGGATCGTTTGGAATTTTGGAAGAATGGTTAAGGTGTCCGTGGAGGTCATGTTATAATAGTCATTGCTTGTAAAATAGGGGGAATTCTTTACATCCGCCTGCCGTTCCACGGAATCCGCTCCATCGTCAGGCGAAAGGTCGGCAGCATAAGCCATTTTCATTTCATCTGTAAAGTTCCCGGTGGAAGTCTCCGCTTCCATGCTGCTCTGAGAGCTGGTCTGGTTGGCATCCTTCGAGGATGGGTCTGTCCCCACAGGCGCGCCTGCCGTACTGCATCCTGTTAGTAAATTCATAGCCAACAGCAGGGAAAGCGCCAGAGTTACAGTTTTTTTCATTTCTCGATCTCCATTTCTACATTCAATTTTATGCCGTTTTTTGGCATAATGGGTTTAGTATAACGAGAGTAGGGGCCTGCGTCAAGAGCATTTTTGTTTATTTTTGACTTTTATAATTTTTCGGAATAAAAACATATTTTTTGTAAAAACAAGAGAGACCTTGCGAGAGTATGTACAATATGGTATAATGACACGAAAACCATACAACATGGGGAGGGCTAACCTTTTGGCAGAATTTTCCCAAAAACAATATATAGAGGATGTTGCACAGATTATGGCAATCCGTGCGCGTGGTCCCCAGCCAATGGCATTTGTACACACTTATGGTTGCCAGCAAAATGTGGCGGACGGCGAAAAAATCAAAGGCCAGTTGGAACAGATGGGATTTGATTTTACGGACGACGTCAATGAAGCGGATTTTATTCTGTTCAATACTTGTGCGATTCGTGAACACGCCGAAGATCGTGTATTTGGAAATGTGGGCGCTTTGAAAAATATCAAACGCCGGCATCCGTCTGTTTTAATTGCCCTATGTGGATGCATGATGGAGCAGGAGCATGTGGCAGAGCGCATTCGAAAGAGCTTTCCTTATGTGAATTTGGTATTTGGCACCCATGTGATTCATCGTTTCCCGGAACTGATGTTCCGGATGTTGACAGATGGGCGCCGTATCTTTGAGCGTGGCGACGACAGTGAAGATCAGCAGATTGTGGAAGGGTTGCCCATCCACCGCGACGGGAATATCCGCGCTTGGTGCACAGTGATGTATGGCTGTGACAATTTCTGTTCCTATTGCATTGTTCCATATGTGCGGGGAAGAGAGCGGAGCCGGTCTCCCCAGGCGATCTTGGAAGAGTTCACCGGGCTGGTTCGGTCCGGCTATAAGGACATTACACTGTTGGGGCAGAATGTAAATTCCTACGGCAAGCATCGGGAGGAAGGGGTTAACTTCTCTGCGTTGTTGCGTATGCTCGATGCTGTGGAGGGGGACTATCGCATTCGTTTTATGACATCCCATCCCAAGGATGCAACGCACGAGCTGATCGATACCATTGCCCAAGGGACGCACATCAGCCATCATTTGCATCTTCCGTTCCAGTCTGGCAACAACCGTGTTCTGCGGGAGATGAACCGCGGATATACGCGGGAAAAATATTTGGATCTGATTGCCTATGCAAAGAAACAGATCCCAGATCTATCGCTAACCTCCGATATTATTGTCGGGTTCCCCGGGGAAACCTATGCAGAGTTCCAAGACACGGTGGATCTGATTCGGCAGGTGGAGTTTACCTCTCTTTATACGTTCATCTATTCTCCTCGCGTCGGGACACGCGCTGCAAAAATGGACGATCCTATTCCTGCTGAGGAAAAAACCAGATGGTTTCAAGAACTCTGCGCGGAACAGGAACGGATTGCGGCAAGCCGTTGCGCGGCCACGGTGGGAACTATACAGCGGGTTTTGGTAGAAGAACAAAATGAAAAGACAGGGCTGTTGACCGGCAGGACGGACGGCAATGTTGTAGTGGACTTTCCCGGGACCCCGTCGCTGATCGGGTCGTTTGCCGATGTTCGGGTAACTGCTGCACGCAATTGGATTTTGCGAGGGGAACTTGTATAGAGGGTTCGATCGGTTTTGAAACCGTTTTAGATAGAAATGAATGATTGATATTTAGAAACAGGAGAGATTTAACATGGATATGATTGAGCTAGCAAGAGAAATCGGCCGTCAGTTGCAGAAGGATGAGCGTTATTTGAATATGCGCGCGGTGAGCGCCCAGTGCGATAAAGATGAAGAGTTGCAGGAACTGATTGGGGAGTTTAACCTCAAGCGTATTGCGATCAGCAATGAGACACAGAGCGACACGCGCGATGATGAGAAATTACGGCGCTTGAATGGCGAGATGCGCCATATTTATGCGCGCATTATGCAAAATGAGAATATGACCGCTTACAATCGCGCCAAGGAGGAGATGGATCATCTTTTGCAGCGTATCAGTGCGATTATTAGCCAGAGTGCGGATGGAGAAGATCCAAACACAGCGGATTATGTGGAGTCCTGCGGTGGGAATTGTTCTGCTTGCGGTGGATGCCACTGATCCTGCCGGCGACAGAAGGACTTGAATTGAACCAAGAGACAAAGCTCCCGCCGGGTGAACCCCGGCGGGGATTGTTTCTTTTGTGAAGGAGGAAGGGCGCAAGCATGGCGAATTTATCCCCCATGATGCAGCAGTATTTTCAAATAAAAGAGCAATACCCCGACACGCTTCTGTTTTTCCGTCTGGGCGATTTTTATGAGATGTTCTTCGACGACGCAAAGCTTGCGTCCCGGGAACTGGAGTTGACACTCACCGGGCGCGATTGCGGGCAGGAAGAGCGCGCTCCCATGTGCGGCGTTCCATTCCACAGTGCGGAGACTTATATTGCGCGCCTGGTTGCCAAGGGGTATAAGGTGGCCATCTGTGAGCAGATGGAGGACCCTGCACTTGCAAAAGGGCTTGTTAAACGCGATATTGTGCGTGTCATTACGCCCGGTACCGTACTGGAGAGCAGTATGCTGGACGAGACGCGCAACAATTTTATTTGCTCGCTTTGTGCAGAAGGGGCGCAGGCGGGAGTTTGTTTTGCGGATATTTCTACCGGAGAGTTACATGCCACCACGCTGGCGGGCGAGGATTTGGAGGAACAACTCTTCAATGAACTTTCCCGCTATTCGCCGCGTGAGATTTTGGTGAATCCAGACACACTGGAATACAAGGCGCTTCCGGCTTTTATCAAGGAACGGCTGTCTGCCAGCTTAGAGTTGCTGGATGTGTCGGAATATGGGAAGGAAATATGTGAACCGCTTGTTTTGGAGCAATTCCAAAAGGAGACGTTGGATGCGTTAGGATTGGAGCAAAATCCGCTGGTAGTACGGGCAATCGGCGCTCTACTGCGTTATTTGAAGCGAACGCAACGAACAGGCTTGGAACGCATGACAGAGGTAGAACTCTACAGCGGCGCCCAATTCATGCGTTTGGATCTCAATGCCCGGCGGAATTTGGAACTGCTCGAAACCATGCGAAACAAGGAAAAGCGAGGGTCTTTGCTTTGGGTATTGGACAAAACCCGTACGGCAATGGGGAAGCGTCTGATTCGTTCCTGGATTGAGCAGCCGCTTCTCAGCCCCGCGCAGATCAGCCGCCGCTTAAATGCAGTAGAGGAGCTTTCTGGGGATGCAATTCTGCGGGATAACCTTTCAGAGCAGCTTACCGGTATTTATGATTTGGAACGCTTGATGTCCCGTATTGTGTACGGCTCTGCCAACGGGCGGGAATTGCGCTCGCTTGCCGCGACTGCGGCCAAGCTTCCGGGATTGAAACATCTCTTGATGGATAGAACGTCTGCGATGCTGGTGGGAGTCCAGCAGGATCTGGACCCATTGGGCGACGTATTGGATCTGATTGATCGCGCAATTGTCGAGGAACCGCCATTTACGATTCGAGAGGGTGGGATCATAAAGCCAGGGTATAGTGCAGAGTTGGATGAACTCAAAGGGGATATGAGCGACGGGAAGGGAATTATCGCTCAGATTGAAGCGAAGGAACGCGACCGCACAGGTATCCCAAAGCTGAAAGTGGGTTATAACCGTGTGTTTGGCTATTATATCGAGATCACCAATGCATATAAGGATCAGGCCCCTCCGGAGTACATACGCAAGCAGACTTTGACCAATTGTGAGCGCTATATTACGCCGGAACTCAAGGAGTTGGAAGGGCGGATTCTTGGCGCGCATGACCGCTCGGTTCAGCTGGAGCACCAGCTTTTTGATGAGGTCCGTAAAACGGTTGCCGCTCAATTGAACCGTATTCAAAAGACGGCACGGGCAGTTGCGCGTTTGGATGTTTTGCTCTCTTTTGCACAGGTGTCTGTGAACAATGGATATACACGTCCGGTAGTGGACCTCAATGGAAAGATTCTGCTAAAGGAAAGCCGTCACCCGGTGGTGGAGGCGTTGCTGGATGCGCCTTTTGTGCCGAATGATGTCCTGTTGGATAAAGGGGAAAACCGTGTAGCGATTATTACAGGCCCAAACATGGCGGGTAAATCGACCTATATGCGCCAGATTGCGCTGATTGTAGTAATGGCGCAGATTGGTTGTTTTGTTCCGGCCTCCTATGCAGAAGTTGGCATTGTAGATAGCATTTTTACGCGTGTGGGGGCATCGGACGATCTGGCTTCTGGGCAATCTACTTTCATGGTCGAAATGACCGAGGTGGCGGATATTGTAAAAAATGCGACCGACAGGAGTCTGTTGATTTTGGATGAGATCGGCCGGGGAACTTCTACCTACGATGGGATGAGCATTGCGCGCGCAGTTTTGGAGTATGCTGCGGACAAAAAGACACTGGGGGCAAAAACCCTCTTTGCCACACATTACCACGAGTTGACCGAATTGGAATCGCTGATTGAGGGAGTCAAAAACTACAACATCGCGGTTAAAAAGCGCGGGGACGACATCACATTTTTGCGCCGAATCGTGCGCGGCGGAGCGGATGACAGCTTTGGAATTGAGGTGGCAAAGTTGGCAGGCGTTCCGGAGAAGGTGGTCGCACGCGCGAAACAGATTTTAGCGGAGCTGGAACAGGGACAGCAGGTTTCTATGCCAAAGGCGCGTGGGAAAAAGCGCCAGGAAGAGGCAGAAGCGCAGTTAGCCCTGATTCCACCAAATGAAACAGAAGTGATGGGGCGTTTGCGGCAGTTGGATGTCAATACGTTGACGCCAATTGAGTGCATGAACACCTTGTTTGAACTTTGTAGGCTTGCGAAATAGAGATAAAGGAGGTGCCGCATGGGCAAAATTAATGTATTGGACAAGCACGTGGCAGAGCTGATCGCTGCTGGCGAGGTAGTGGAGCGTCCCAGTTCTGTGATTAAGGAACTTGTAGAAAATGCAGTGGATGCTGGCGCCACCATTTTGACAGTGGAAATCAAAAACGGCGGCACCACTTTTATGCGTGTCACCGACAACGGCAGTGGAATCGTGCGGGAGGATGTGCCGGTCGCTTTCCTGCGCCATGCGACCAGTAAAGTAAAGGTTCAGGACGATTTGGAAAATATCGCTACGCTTGGTTTTCGGGGGGAAGCATTGGCGTCCATCGCGGCGGTGGCGCGGGTGGAATTGCTCACCCGCACCGCGGATGAGTTAGCCGGAACACGATATGTGATCTCGGGTGGAGAAGAAGAGCGTTGTGAAGATGCAGGGTGTGCACAGGGAACCACTTTTGTGGTGCGCGATCTCTTTTACAACACGCCCGCCCGCATGAAATTTCTAAAAAAAGATGTAACGGAGGCCAATGCGGTTGCAGCCGTAATGGATCGCCTTGCACTTTCGCATCCGGAGGTTTCTGTGCGCTTTATACGGGATGGGAAAGAGACGCTGCATACGCCGGGAGACGGCAAACTGAAGTCTGCCATCTATGCGGTATTCGGCAAAGAATTTACAGCTGGACTGATGCCTGTAGAGTATGACTATAATGGGATAGAGGTATCTGGATTTGTCAGTAAGCCTGCCAATGCTCGCCCCAATCGGAGCATGCAGCACTTTTTTCTGAATGGCCGCTATGTGAAGAGCAGGACGGCGATGGTAGCTTTGGAGGAGGCTTTTAAGGGGTCCCTCATGGTGGGGAAGGTGCCGGCGTGCGTTTTGCATTTGCGCATGGCCTATGGGTCCGTGGATGTCAATGTGCATCCAGCGAAGATCGAGGTGCGTTTTTTGAACGAGCGTCCCATTTTTGATGCAGTGTATCACGGCGTTAAAACCGCATTAAATCAATGGGATAGCCCAAATGTGATGAAACTAGAACGTCCAGCACCTGCTCCCTTCCCGAAAACAAGTACCGCAGAGCAGCTTCCTCTGCGGATGGTTGAGCCGGTGGCTCAAACGTCTACACCGCTGGAGCCGCTTGTGCGAGAGGCGGTCCATACGCCTAAACCGGCGGTTCCTGCCCCGAAGATCCAACCTGCGGAACCGCTTCCAGGGCTTTCGGTAAACGACAGTGGCGTTCCTTCAGGGTTGACACGTACTTTTGGCGCAGACATGCGTTTTGTGGATGTTGCAGGACCGGAAGACGAAGAAACTACTGCTCTGAATACGCCTTCGCAGGAAAAAGGGGAGGCGTTAGAGGAGGAAAAAACGCAGGAACCTGTACAGCCGGTGGTTCCGGCTGAGGAGCCTACTTCTAAGCAAAAGGTAGAACCCCTTCCTGCACGGCTGGTGGGAGAGGCTTTCGGAACATACATCCTTTTGGAACGCGGGGATGAATTGATTTTGATTGATAAGCATGCGGCACATGAACGGATGCTGTATGAGGAATTAAAGGCAAATCGGGGGACTGTCGCCCATCAGATGTTATTGCAGCCTGTAACCGTCACTCTGGAAAAAAATGAATACGCCGCGGTTCTGAATGCATTGGGACTCTATGAGCAGGCAGGATTTGAGCTGGAGGATTTTGGAGCAGGTACCATATTGGTGCGCAGCGCCCCCTTGATTCTGGGGGGTGAAGGGGTGGCCGATGCCGTGATGGAGATGGCCGGCTACCTTGCGAATAGTAAAAATGACCTCACGACTGAGCGGCTCGACTGGCTTTATCACAATGTCGCCTGCCGGGCGGCTGTCAAAGCGGGGGATGAGAGCCGGCCGGAAGAATTGCTCGCCTTGGCGGACCGGTTGGAGCAAAATCCCCAGATTCGCTACTGCCCGCATGGACGCCCAGTTTCGATTGTACTCAAAAAACGCGATTTGGAAAAGCAATTCGGCCGGGTTTGACAAATTCTTTACCAGATGGAGTTATAATAGAAATGATCTCGAAAGCAGAAAAAGTGGATGCACAGATACCTGTGGCTGCTGTGGTGGGGCCTACGGCATCTGGAAAAAGTGGACTGGCAGTGGAGCTGTCCCTTCGATGTGAAGGGGAAGTCGTATCGGCGGACTCTATGCAGATTTATATGGGAATGTCGATCGGAACAGCCAAGCCGACGGTGGACGAGATGCGTGGAGTACCGCATCATCTGATTGACTTTGTGGCCCCCCAGGCGTCGTTCAGTGTGGCGGATTATGTGAAACTGGCGGCACAGTGTGTAGCAGATATTCATGCGCGCGGAAAGCTTCCCATACTGGCTGGAGGAACCGGGTTGTATGTCCGTTCTTTCCTACAAAACTTGCAATTCACAGAGGAAGACCGCGACGACGCCCTGCGCGCCTCTCTCAAAAAGCGTGCGGAAGAGGAAGGGACGCAGGCCTTGATGGACGAGCTACGGCGGATAGATCCGGAATCGGCAGCGCGCCTCCATCCGAATAATCTGGGAAGGGTGATTCGGGCACTCGAGATCTATTATACAACAGGTTCGACCATGACTCAGCAGATCGAGCGATCCCGCACGAAACCATCTCCTTATCATGTCTGTATGATCGGTTTGGACTTTCTCGACCGGGAAAATCTCTATGCGAGGATCAATGCGCGGGTTGATAAAATGATGGCAGATGGTTTGGAGGAGGAGGCCCGTCAGGTACTGGGGCAACGTGCTTCTACGGCACGACAAGCGATCGGCTATAAGGAGTGGGCGCCCTATTTTCAGGGGGAGATTTCCCGGGAGGAGGTTGCGGAGAACATCAAACGAGAGACACGCCGCTACGCCAAACGGCAGTTGACCTGGTTTCGCCGGGAGGAGAATATTCATTGGTTACACGTAGATGCATATCCCGACAGCTTGGCGCTCGTTTCGGCGGCACAGTCGATTTTGGACATATGGCGGTGTAAAGACTGACCGCCAGCGCTACAAAGGGGGATGTGAATGAACAATTCCATATTGAAGCGGCTGCTCTCTATTTTTATTGCGCTACTGCTGTTTTTCTATATCGGTTATCAGATCTACAGTGCCAATTACAGCACCGTGCGGACGGAAACTGCGCTGAGCAAAACAGAAGCGGATACCATCGAGACCACCGGAATTGCCATTCGGAAAGAAAGCCTGATTGAACAGCCGGCAAATGGCGTTTTGACATACGCTGTTGAAGACGGCGGCCATATTCACAAAGGCGGCACTGTCGCAGTCACCTATGCCAACGAAGCAGATGCCACAGCGCAGAGGCAGTTGCAGGAATTGGACAGCGAGATTGCAAGGCTGCAAAAGTTGAATACGCCCGGCGATACATATGCGGCGAATCCCGATTCTCTGAACAAGCAGATCAATCAGGAGTTGACGGACTTGCTCATTGCTTCCCGAAAGGAAGGGTTGAGCGACCTTTCGGAGTACCGAGAGGAATTCCTCTATCTGTTGAATGAAAAACAGATCGTTACAGAAAAGGTTACGGATTTCAATGCGCGGATCAGTACGCTCCAAGCGGAACGGCAGTCCATCGCTTCTACCCATGGTTCACAAACAGGGACGATTGCATCCCCGGACTCCGGGTACTTCATCAGCTATGTGGATGGGTATGAAGGCGTATTCGATTACGATCAGGTTGAGGACATCACACCGGATCAGATTCGTGAGATGGCTGCTATGCAGGTGACACCCTCGGCTTCGATTGGAAAGGTATGTGCAGACTTTAACTGGTATTTTGTCTGTATTGTAGATGCAGACACCGCGCTGAAATTTCAGGAGAAGGCAAATCAGACTCGGTATGAAGCCCGTTGTGTCACATTGACGTTCCCTTTTGCTTCGGCGGCTCCTCTGCCAGCAGAGGTCGTTAAGATCAATCAAAAGGATAAGGAATCCGAGGCCGCTGTGGTGATGCGCTGTAACAATATGAATGCATCTCTGGCCCGCCTACGCAATGAGACGGTGCAGATTGAAATTGAAGAGTACAGTGGCATCCGAGTCAGTCAAAAATCCGTGCATTTTGAAACAATTACCAAGGAGACGTATGATAAAGATGGCAATGTCAATGGAACCGTAACCAAGGAGGTCAAGGGCGTTTATGTGATGCACGGCAGCGAAATTCAGTTCTGTCAGATATTCCCCTTGTATAGCACCAATAGCTATGTGATCTGTGAAGCGCTGACAGAGGAAGAAGAAAAGACGCGGTCCTACGATCCTTTTGTGCAGGATGAAGCGGAAGGAGAAGAGGCGCAACAGGAGGATCCCATGGAGGGACTCTTTACGGATCGAACCGTGCAACTTTATGATGAAGTGGTTGTAGAAGGGACGGATTTGTACGATGGAAAAGTGGTCGAGTGATGAGCTGGCACAGCGTTGCCGCGCTCTGGAAGAGAACATGAAACGGATTCAGGCCGAAATCGCAGAAGCGGCCATCCGCTCGGGGCGCAGGCCAGAGGATATTACGCTCTTGGCCGCAACAAAGACGGTCCCGGTTGAGGTCATCAATTATGGAATTGAACGGGGCTTGGACCATATTGGAGAAAATCGTGTGCAGGAATTGTGCGATAAGTATGATGCTTTGGAGCGTGAAAAGACCGATGTGCAATTTATTGGGCATTTACAGACCAATAAAGTGAAATATTTGATCGGAAAGGTCAGCATGATTCAATCGGTAGATAGCATGAAATTGGCACAGGAGATTTCCCGGCTGAGTATACGGGGAAATCAGACGATGAATATTCTGATAGAGGTCAATATCGGGCGAGAGGAAAATAAGTCGGGGGTTTTGCCAGAGCATTTGGAGACGCTCATAAAAGAAATTTCCACTTTACCGGCCCTTCGAGTGCGCGGTTTGATGGCGATTCCGCCGGCAGATGCCGATTCTGTGGCGACACAGCACTATTTTTCAAAGATGTTCGAATATTTTATTGACACGAAACACAAAAAATTAGATAATGTTTCTATGGATGTTTTGTCCATGGGGATGTCTGCGGATTATGCACAGGCAATCCTGGCTGGCGCAAATATGGTGCGCGTTGGTTCAGCGCTCTTTGGCGCCCGGAATTATAACATCCGTTGAGAGGAAAAGCTCCTTTGGAGCGGCAAAAGGGTCTGCGCCGCAGGTTTGACCCGCTGATCTGTAAGGAGAGCAGAAGAATTTTAGGAGGCTTTGTATTATGGCAGGACTGGTACAGAAATTTAAAAATATGTGGAATCCGCCAGATGACGAGTACGATTATGACTACGATTACGACGAGACGGCACAGGAAGAGGAGAAACCCTTGGAGCACGAGACAATTTCAGAGCCGCGCGATAGTATTCGCCGTGCGCCTTCCAGTTCTACCGGGAATAAAGTGGTAAATATACATGCAACCGCCCAGTTGCAAGTGGTGCTGTTTAAGCCCGAACATTATGGGGAAGAGGTACGCGCCATTGCAGATGAGCTTTTGAAGCGCCATACGGTGGTGCTCAATCTGGAGAATACGGAAAAGAATATCTCTCGCCGTATCTTGGATTTCCTCAGTGGCGTGGCTTATGCTCAGAATGGAAAGATTAAGCCTGTGGCGACGCGTACCTTTATTATTACACCCTATAATGTCGATTTGACCGGCGACGACGTATTGGATGAGCTGGAAAACAACGGCGTATATTTCTAATGGACAAGCGTACAGGAATGGATGATGCCGTTTTAGAGGCCAAACTCCGGGACGCTGTGCGAATCGCAGAGCGCGGCCGAGCGCATTTTGTCGGTTTTCTGGATGAACGTCAGGCGGGTGTGGCGCAGAGTTTCATGCGCCACACCGGCTTTTCCAATTTTTTGCTCTGGGGTGGATATCCAGAGGCAGAACGTGTCTTGTTTGGCGCCTTTCCGGATTATCAGGAAGCGTGCCCAGAGGATTTTCCGTTGGAAACTTTTACGGTTTCCTACCGGATGTGTGATTCTTTGACCCATCGTGATTTTTTGGGAGCGCTGCTTTCCAAGGGGGTCGTGCGTGAGACGCTGGGGGACATCTTGGTGGAGCCTGGCCGTGCAGTTTTGTTCTCTCGTGCGGAGGTTGCCGAGTTCCTTTTACAACAGACCGATAAGATCGGCCGTGTGGGGGTTACGCTGTCACGAGGCGCGCAAGAACCACTGCCTGTGCCGCATACGTTTGCGCCATTTTCCGGTGTAGTGGCCTCTGCCCGGCTGGACTGTATTGTTGCGTTGGCCGCAGGTGTCAGCAGGGAAAAGGCGGCGGGGCTGGTTTCGGCTGGAGTGGTAATGCTCAATCACGAGGTAGTCACTTCGGTTTCCACACAGGTTACGGAAGAGGCAAAGTTGTCGATCCGGGGAAAAGGGCGGTATATTTTGGACCGAATCGGCCCCGTGACCAAAAAAGGACGGCTCAGCATTGCCGGCAGAAAATATATTTGATTGGGAGGCTTCCTATATGCTTACGCTCAACGACATCATCAATGTCAGTTTTCGAAAGTCACGGTTCTCCGGGTATAATACTGAGGACGTGGACAACTTCATCGACCAAGTAAAGGAGTCCTACGACGAACTGTTGAAGAAAAATATTGAACTCAAGGAAGAGATGGAGAAGCAGAATGCGGAGAAAGAGCAGCTTCTCAAGAAGTTAGAGGTTTTGGCAGGGAAGATCGAGGATTACCGGCAGGAAGAGGATGAAATAAAAAATGCCCTTGTGAGTGCGCAGAAGTTGGGGGATGCTTCCATCCGAGAAGCGCGCCATAAGGCGGAGATTATTGTGAAGGATGCTACCCTCAAAGCTGGCCATATCGCCAGTACGGCGGAAGAGAGTATTCAAGAGCAAAAGCGCGAGTTGGAGCGCTTGAAAAAAGAAGTTTCGGACTTCCGTGCACAGCTTTTGGAGACCTATAAAAAGCATTTAACCTTGATTGACGCAATTCCGACCTATAAGCCACAGCCGGAACAGGAAATTAAGCCGCAGCCGGTCAAGCAGACAGAGGAGCCGCCGGTGGCAGAAGAACCCACCATGGAGCTTCCAGCGGATTTTCATGTGACTATTGCGAATTTTGACGATGATCCGGACATCTCGCCGCAAGAATCCTTTTCACACGGCGACGATGGCCTGAATATACCGACGGATGTGTTTACGCCGGGCAAATAAAACCAAGGAGAGTAGAGACCAATGGATTATAAAAGCACGCTGAACCTTCCCAAGACCGACTTCCCGATGCAAGCTAGCTTGCCGAAACGGGAGCCGGAAATGCTGAAGACTTGGGAAGAAAAGCATATCTATGAAAAGGTGTTGGAGAAAAACGAGGGAAAACCGCTTTTTGTACTGCATGACGGCCCTCCTTATGCCAACGGCGACATTCATCTGGGGACTGCTTTAAATAAAACGCTCAAAGATATTATTGTCCGTTATCGCAATATGGCAGGTTACAAGGCGCCGTATGTGCCCGGTTGGGATACACATGGTCTGCCTACGGAACTCAAGGCGCGCAAAAAGGCGGGCGTTGAGAACTCCACGACCATTTCCGACGTAGAGCTACGGAAGCTCTGCCGCGAATTTGCCCTCGGGTATCTGGACGACCAGCGCAATGAATTTAAACGCTTGGGCGGCATCGGGGATTGGGCAAATCCATACATTACCCTGACACACGATTTTGAGGCGGAACAGATCAAGATCTTCGCAGAGATGGCGACACAGGGATATATCTATAAGGGGTTAAAGCCGGTCTACTGGTGCCCGGAATGTGAGACTGCCTTGGCAGAGGCTGAGATTGAATACGCCGAAGATCCCTGCAATTCGATTTATGTGAAATTCCGTGTGACGGATGACAAGGGGTTGTTTACAGAAAAAGGAGCAGATCTTTCCAAGACCTATTTTGTGATCTGGACCACGACCACTTGGACATTGCCCGGCAATGTGGCGATTTGCTTGGGACCGGAATTTGAGTATTCTCTGGTCAAATGGGAAGAGGAATACTATGTGATGGCTTCTGCGTTAATGGAAGGCGCGATGAAAGAAGCTGAAAAAACAGATTATGAAGTGATTGCTACGTTTAAGGGCAGCGATCTTGAATATATGAAGGCGCAACATCCATTTTTGGACCGCACCTCTTTGGTCATCTTAGGAGATCATGTCACTCTGGAAAGCGGTACCGGCTGTGTCCATACTGCGCCTGGACATGGCGTAGAAGACTTTGAAGTCTGCCGCGACCATTACCCGGAGCTGCCCGTTGTTGTCCCAGTGGACAGCCATGGAAAACTCACCGAAGAGGCGGGTCAGTTTGCCGGCTTGACCACCGAGGCGGCCAACAAGGTGATCGCCAAGCACTTGCAGGAAACTGGCGCAATGTTTGCGATGCAGCACATCATTCACCAATATCCGCATTGCTGGCGCTGCAAAAATCCGGTTTTGTTCCGGGCTACCGAGCAGTGGTTCTGTTCGGTGGATTCCTTTAAGAAACAGGCGGTTGAAGCCATCAATGAGGTGGAATGGATTCCAGGATGGGGAAAAGACCGCATCACATCCATGGTAATGGATCGCAAGGATTGGTGTATTTCCCGTCAGCGCCGGTGGGGTGTGCCGATTCCGATCTTCTATTGTAAGGAATGTGGCGAGCCGCTGATTGACAAGGACGTTATGCTGCATATTTCAGAGATCTTCCGGGACAAGGGTTCGGATGCATGGTATGCCATGGAAGAAAAGGACCTCCTGCCAGCGGGCGTGAAATGTCAGAAATGTGGCTGTACGGACTTCAAAAAAGAGCATGACATTATGGACGTCTGGTTTGACTCCGGCTCCACACATGCGGCTGTTTTGCAGCAGCGTCCGGAGCTCAAGTGGCCGGCGGACCTTTATTTGGAGGGGGCGGACCAGTACCGCGGTTGGTTCCAATCCTCTTTGTTGACCAGCGTGGCAACGCGCGGGACTGCACCGTATAAAGCGGTTGTCACCCACGGCTGGGTGGTGGACGGCGAAGGCCGTAAGATGAGTAAATCTTTGGGAAATGGTATTCTTCCGCAGGAAATCATCGACCAGTATGGCGCGGATATTCTGCGCCTGTGGGTGGCGTCTTCGGATTATCATGCGGACATTCGCATTTCCAAGGAAATCCTTAAACAACTTTCGGACGCTTATCGGAAGATTCGGAACACAGCGCGCTTTATCCTGGGCAATCTTTCGGACTTTGACCCGGACAAGGATCAGGTACAGTTGGAACAGTTGCAGCCGCTCGATCGTTGGGCCTTGACAAAGCTGGATGCGTTGTCTGCAAAGTGTAAAGAAGCGTATGATACGTATGAATTCCACAATGCTTACCACGCAATTCATAATTTCTGCGTAGTAGACATGTCGAACTTCTATCTGGATGTATTGAAAAACCGTCTCTATGTGGAAAAGCCGGACAGTCAGAGCCGCAGAGCCGCACAGACTGCAATGTATATCATTTTAGATGGTATGACGCGCCTGATTTCGCCCATTTTGGCATACACTTCGGATGAGATTTGGCAGGCTATGCCGCATGACAGCAAAGCAGATCGAGAATGTGTGCTGTTCAATGAGATGCCCCAGGCAACTGGTGTGGATGTGGACAATGCGTTCACCGCTCGTTGGGATCGTATCCATCAGCTGCGCGACGATGTAAAAAAAGCGCTGGAGTTGGCGCGCAAGAATAAAGTGATCGGCGCCTCCCTGGATGCAAAGGTTCAGCTGTTCTGTGAAGGCGAGTTGTATGATTTTGTAAAGTCGGTTGAGGATGAGTTGGCCGAGGTCTTTATTGTCTCTCAGATTGAGGTATCAAACAGCGGCAAGGGCGAATTTACGGGTGAAGAAGTTCCGGAACTTTCGGTCACAGTCAGCCACGCAGAGGGCGAAAAATGTGCCCGTTGTTGGAGTTTCAGCCACACGGTGGGGAGCGATCCTGCACATCCGGATGTGTGTGAACACTGTGCAGAGGCTTTGCGCTGATTCGCTGCGGCGATGTATGGAAGACCCGATACATGGGAGAATACAAGTATGGTTGGAAAGGGCGGGCGGAAGTTCGCCCTTTTTTCATCCGATCCGAAACCGCGCGAAGGCGCAAAGGAGGATTTACATTGGCAATTCTTTCTCTAGCCCTGGCGGTCGTGGCTGCTTTGGTGGATCAATTGATTAAGCGTTTAGTTGTGGTACAATTGAAGCCGGTGGGGAGTATGACTGCCATTCCAGGCCTTTTAGATTTTACTTATTTAGAGAATCGTGGTGCAGCATTTGGAATGTTGCAGGATCAGCGTTGGTTTTTTATTGTTACCACAGGTTTCATTACGATTCTATTGATTGCAGGTTTGTTTGTCTATAAAAAGCACAGTGCCTGCTCGATTGCAGCTTCTATCTTGATTATTGGCGGCGGTATTGGGAACCTGATCGACCGTATCTTTTTGGGCTATGTAGTCGATTATATTCATGTGTCATTTTTCCCGCCGATCTTTAATTTTGCAGATTGTTGTGTGACGGTGGGGACCGTTCTTTTGATGATACACATCCTGTTCTTCCTGGAACGGAAGAATGAAAAGCGGTTGGATAGCCATGAATAATCTGGAAATGCGCATGGGGGAGCCGCTTTGCGTTGTAGCGGAGTCTGAGGATGAAGGACTGCGTCTGGACAAATTCCTCTCCATTCGAATGGAGGAACTCACACGTTCAGCAGCGGAACGCCTCGCTGAGCAGGGAAAGGTTTCCTGTGAGGGAAAAATCTTGGGTAAAAAATACCGTCTGCATCGGGGTGATAAAATCGAAGTGATTTTGCCGGAACCGGTCGGATTGGATGTCTTACCGGAAGCGATCCCCTTGGATATTCGATATGAGGATGCCGATCTCTTGGTGGTCAATAAGCCGAAGGGAATGGTGGTACATCCGGCGGCTGGCCATGCAAATGGAACATTGGTCAATGCATTGCTGGCGCATTGTGGAGATTCCCTCTCTGGAATCAATGGGGTGATTCGCCCGGGGATCGTCCATCGCATTGACAAGGATACCAGTGGGTTATTGATCGTCGCCAAGAATGACTTCGCGCATCAACATTTGGCAGAACAGATTAAAGAGCATCACTTTACACGTGTGTATGAAGCGGTAGTCCATGGTAACCTCAAAGAGGATACCGGCACCGTGGATGCACCGATCGGCCGTCATCCCACGGATCGCAAGCGTATGGCGGTTACAGAAAAGAATGCTCGCAATGCCGTGACGCACTTTGAAGTTTTAGCGCGGTATAAGGGATTTACACATGTGCGGCTGAAATTGGAGACAGGGCGTACACATCAGATTCGTGTACACATGGCATACATTGGACATCCGGTGGCGGGTGACCCGGTGTACGGGCCCAAAAAGCCGGTTCCCAATCTTGACGGCCAATGCCTGCATGCGCGGGTCGTCGGCTTTATTCATCCGCGTACGGGAAACTATTTGGAAATCACAAGTGAACTGCCGCCCTATTTTATGACACTATTGGAAAAGTTAAGAAAACAGACCGCAGGGAGTGATGGGACTTGAACTTGCAGGGGATTCTACTGGTCAGTGATCTGGATGGGACCTTAATCGGGGAAAACTTTGTAGTTCCCCAGCGCAATTTGGATGCCATTGCGCGTTTCCAGGAAGCGGGCGGGAGTTTTGCCATTGCCACAGGGCGTTCGATACGATCTGGTGCACGTTATGCAGCGCTTACCCATCCCAAAGGCCCTTGTATTTGTCTCAATGGGACGATTTTGTATGATTATCTTCAGGAGAGAATGCTCTGGAATTGTTCTTTGGAGCAGACGAGCGCCGCGGGATATATCCAGACACTGTACGACCAGTTTCCGACTGCGGGAATTGAATACTTTTGTCAGGAAACCATCCACATATTGCGCCGCAATGCCTACGTGACGGAACACCTCAACCATGAGCATGTTTCTTGGCAGGATGGGCCGCCGATTGATCCAACGCAGCCATGGTATAAAGCACTCTTTGCAGACGATGCGGATAAAAAAGATGCCATGGAAGCTTTTACCCACACATTTTTACATCCAGGGGTGCGGTTTGTGTCCTCCTCTGAGAATTATTTAGAGATGTTGCCAGAGCAGGCAAGCAAAGGGAAGGCACTGATGAGAGCGGCTGAATTCGCTGGTTTTTGTATGCAAAATGTCTATGCCATCGGTGATTACTACAACGATGTGGAATTGTTGGACGCTGCTGGTGTGGCGGTTGTGCCGGAAAACGCGCCGGACGACCTAAAGGAACGGGCGGATTTGGTAGTGGGGCACTGCTATCACGGGGCAGTTGCGGATTTGATTGAGGAGATTGAGCGGCAATACGGTTGAATCGGGAAGAGGTGACCCAGAAGTGGAAGAGGAAAAGCGGCAGACACGGGTTTTGATTGCCATAGCGTTGGTGTTTTGTGCGCTTTTGATCGGATACAATGCGTTTTATGTTCCGGATGCTTCTTTAGAAAGCTTTGTAGAAACCGACCGGCTTTCAGGGAATGGCGAGTATTCCATGGAAGCGGAGGAATCTTCTGAGAAAATCCATTTGAATACCGCTTCCCTGGAGGATTTGGATACGTTACAAGGTATTGGGCCAGCTCTGGCACAGCGAATCATCGATTATCGGGAAGAATATGGCGGCTTTTCCCGTGTCGAGGAACTAAAGGAAGTGAAAGGAATCGGAGAGGTTCTTTTTGAGCAGATTCGAGACAGTGTGACAGTGGAGCCGGCTGAATAAAAAGAGGGTGCCCCCCAAACTACGAATCTTTGGATTCATAGGCAAGGGGCATCCTCTTTTTGTTTGAAAAAATATCTGGGTTTCTAAAAAAACGAGGGTATCCTTAGGCCGTGAAATGTTTCATACCCAATTAGGTGTAAAACTCTGCTCGATGGCGGGCGGCGGTGTACAAAAAATCTATATGGTGTTTTTAAGAGAACCGTCCCGGCGGGACAGGTCAGGCAGTGACCTGTTCCACCTCCGGGATGGGTTTGAGATTAAAATGAATTTCGATAGAAATGTGTCTTGTTTTATCTTCGTCAATGCGCTCATGCACGACGATTTCTTTGATTAAGCGGTTGAGGGTGGCTGCGTCCAGCTCTGTGATGTTGGCGTATTCCTGAATGGCTTCCACCCATTGTTTTGCGTCATTGGCAAGCTGGACTTCATCGGACAGCCGCTTTCTGCCCTCGGACACTTTTGTTTTAAGCTCCGTCTGCTCGGTCTGTGTCTTTTCCAGCATGGTGTTGAAATTCTGCTCACTGATACGCCCTGCAATCATATCCTCATAAAGCCGCATTACCATTTTGTCCAGAACCTCAATCCGTTCCTCGTCCCTTGTGAGGGAGCGTTCCATTGCTTCCCGCTGTTCCCGCTGCTCGGCTTCACAGGTATTGGTCAGGCGGTCGGCAACCGCTTCCCCGTCCATCAGGGCAGCTCTGGCACATTCCCGGATTTTCCGCAGCACATGGCTGTAAAGGGTGTCATAGTCAATCCGGTGCTGGGTGCAGTGGTTCTTTCCAAAGGCATTGTAGGTCTTGCAGGAATAAATCTGCTGGGGATGTTTTGCGTTTGTGTAGCGTATCGTCAGCGACTTCCCACACTCGCCGCATTTTATCAGTCCGGCAAACAGGCTGATTTCATTGGTCTGCCCCGGACGCTGGCGGGATTTCAGCTTGTTCTGCACAATGTCAAAGCTCATGCGATCAATCAGCGGTTCATGCTGTCCCTCCACTACAATCCAGTCCTCCGGCTTCTTTTCCCCAATCGTGCCGATTTTGAAACGGTAGTCTTTTTTCTGGGAAGCAATCGCCCCGGTGTAAACGGGATTCATCAAAAGGTCTTTGATAACGGAGAAGTCCCACATATACCGTCCGTTTTCCGGGTCTTTCTTTTCCCATTTGGTTCGGGTATTGCGAAGCCCCCGTTCCCGGTTCCACCATGTGGGGCAGGGGATTTTTTCTTCCTCCAGCCGTCTGCGGATATAGTTCGGACCATGACCGTTTAGGGCATATCCGAAAATCAGCCGCACAATCGGGGCGGTTTCCTCGTCAATGAGCAGATGGTTTTTGTCCTCCGGGTCTTTCCGATACCCAAACGGGGCAAGACACCCGGTAAACTGTCCTTTCTGCGCTTTCAGAAGATAAGAGGAATGGACTTTCTTGGAAATATCCTTGCTGTACATCTCGTTCAGGATATTCTTGAACGGGGCAATATCGTTGTTATCACGCAGGGTGTCGATACCGTCATTCATGGCGATATAGCGGACACCGTTTCTTGGGAAAAAGTCCTCAATCAAATGCCCGGTTTGCAGATAGTTACGCCCCAGTCGGCTGAGGTCTTTCGTGATGACAAGGTTGATTTGCCTGCGCTCAATGGCTCTCAACATTCTCTGTAAATCAGGACGCTCCATATTAAGACCTGTGAAACCATCGTCCTGATAGACTGCCACAACCTCCCATCCCTGCTTTTCGCAGTATTTTTCCAGCATATCACGCTGGTTTGCGATACTGGCACTTTCGCCTTGCAGGTCATCGTCCTTTGACAGCCTGCAATAGACCGCCGCACGATAGCCCCCGGCAAGTGCCGAACCGATTGTTCTGTATTCCATTTCGTTCATCATAGCCATTTACCCACACAATCCAGACGGTATCTGGCTCTTTTGAACCTCATCATCATTATAGCTCATATCTTTCTTTTTAGCAAGATATTCTTTCGTATTTGTCTTTCCGTATTTCTGGGAAATCAGGCTGACGAACACATCGGTTGCATCCAGCTCCCCGTCAAATACAGTGGTCACATGAATCTCTGTTTTGTTTTTTGCCATAGGCAGTTATCCTCCATACATGAAAATAGCCAGACAGAGGGTGTCGGCAACGAAGTCCGGCAACGGGCTTCAAAAGACCTTGCAAACAATCTCAATCTGGCACTACTTACTATTTATACTTTTCTTTTATTTTTCTGTTGTTTTGGTTGTTATAAGGGAGAAAAGCCCGGAAATAAGGGATTTTCCCCGGCAACCGGCTCGGCAACGGGATAGCAACAGGAGGTGCAACGGGCTGTCATTCTCAGAATGGAAGCTCCATCTGTTCTGTGACCTCCACAAAACCGTCCACCGTTTTTTCAGACGGGTTGCCGGAGTCCGTTGCCGGGTTTTCACGCTCCCAGCCCTTTTGTCTGCCATATTCTGAAAACATTCTTGGGTTCGGGAAGTACCGCCAGCGGTCAATGCATTGGTTCATAATCTCGTTGATTTCCCGGATTTCCCATTGCTTCGGCTCGTCAAAGGCATGGTTCAAGGCTTCCTTGTAGAGCTGCTTGGAGCAGACCATGCTCCCGGTGTACTTATCAAGATACGCCTGTATCATCCCGGCTTTGGTGTCCTCCGGCATAAAATCCCGCTGGTGTTCTTTGAGATACCGCTGCATGGCGGGGCTGAAAGCCAGCTTGAACCTGCCGCTTCGGTAAATCTCCATAGCTTCTGCCCACATTTGCTCGATATAGGCTCTGGAAGCAGCTTCATCCTCCAAAATGTGAACCTCGGCTTGTTCCGGGTACACCATGACGGGGATAAAGCGGCGGTTGCCGGAACGATCAAGGGGCAGGAAGTCAAGAGCATTGGAAGTGCCGCCAAACACGCACTGGCGGGGGCGGTCTGCCGGGTGGGTTTCATAGGGTATCTTGTAGACCTCCTTCTGCCGGCTTAAAAATGACTTGATTTCTTCGATGCTCTTGGCGTTTGCGGTTGCCATCATTTCCGACATTTCGATAATCCAGTGACCTTGCAGCTTGCGGTACACATTGTCATCGTCCAGCTTCCGCAAATCATCGGAGAACCACTCGTCCCGGACTGCCAGCAGACGGAAGAAGGTGGACTTGCCAGCCCCCTGACCGCCTACCAGACAGAGCATGATTTCAAATTTGCACCCTGGCTGAAAGGCTCGTGAGATTGCACCCAACAGGAACAGCTTCAATGCTTCATAGGTGTAATCATCTGCGTCAGCCCCCAGAAAGTGCCGCAGGCAGAAACGGATTCGCTCTGTCCCATCCCACACAAGAGTATTGAGATAGTCCCGGATGGGATGGTACTTGTTTTCATTCGCCACAATCCCGATGGCATTATCAATCTTTTTCTCATTGGTAAGCCCATAGGTTTCTTCCAGATAAAGAAGCAGATACTTCATGTCCGTATCGCTCAGGGCGGTGCTTTCTCTGTGGAAGCCAATGGGCTTTATGATGTCCTTGCGGTCGGTCAGGATGTTGTATGCGATAGCCCCGGAAAGCAGAGGGTCACGCTGGAATACGGTCAGGCAGTTCCGTATGCTCTGACGGACACCGCCTTTCTCGGTAGTTTCCAGCCCCGCCTTGATTTCCTCAACGCTCTGTGGCGGCTGCATGGCGTTCATGGTGTTTTTTAGTTCTTGCTGCGTCTGCGGCTGCAAACTCTGCCATTCGTTGTTCAAGCTGTATCACATCCTTTCCGTAGTCCGTAATCAAAGCCGCTTTTTCCTCTGTCTCCCCGAACAGCAGCACATCCAGCAGATATTCCACTTGGGCTTGCTTCTGTAAGGCTTCCACAAACCGGGGATGAAAGGCTTCCTCCGGGGAGTGCGGGACATAATCCTTTCTCCATGCCCTAAGCAGGTGGAGATAATCGGCAAGGATACGGGAGCAGCGGTTCTTTGCTTCCTGAAACTGTTCCTCCGGGGATTTCTGCCGGGGCTTGGGCTTTTTTACCTTTCCCGGCGGTTTCCAGTCCTCATAGGAAATTCCAAAGTCCTGTGCCAGTTGTACGGCGGCTTCTTTCTTTCCCAGCCCATACAGAGCGGCGGCAAAATCAATCACATCCCCATCCGTACCGCAGCCGAAGCAGTGGTAACGCCGATCCAGCTTCATGCTTGGGGTTTTATCGTTATGGAACGGGCAACAAGCCATCCCGTTCCGACCTACATGGATTCCATAATGCTCCGCAGCCTGTCTTGTTGTGACGGACTGCTTCACAGCTTCAAATACATTCAAATCTATCCCTCCTTGAAAATAAGAAAAGCACCTGACATTCTCTGATTGAAAATGGCAAGTGCCTGTTAAAGTTCCATATCCTGTTGTCTGTGTTTCGCCTGTGCCGGGGCGGTTCTTTGTGCTTTTTTCTCGTCTGCCTTATCCTGCAAGACTTCCTTGATGGGCTGCTTCTTGGGCGGCTCTTTGCTTTCCTCTGTGCCGGGTGTGGCTTTCCGTACCCAGTAGCGGATGTCCCGCAGCTTCTTCAAATCCTCCTGTACCTCGGTCAGCGGTACTTTCAGTTCTGCGATTTCGCTGAGAAGCGTTTCCTGCTCCTCTTGCAGCTCCTTTTGGGTACTGTCCTTATCGTCCGGGTGCTTGGCAAGGTAGGCGGCGGCTTTCTCATACCGGGCAACCTCCGGGTGTTCCTGTTTGAATTTCTCCTTTGTTTTCTTAAAAAATATCTTCTGGTACTTCTCATAGACAGCCTTACATTCTTTGCAGTCTGTCCGGCTGGCAAGAATCCCGTCAATCACTTTGCTGCGGGCTTCCTTTGGCTTCATCTGATTGCGGTAATCGGCGGCTGATTTCCCGGACGCTTCCAGAAACGCTTCTAAGTCCTCCACAGTGGAAAGTCCCTTTTGCCGGAGATAGGACAATGCTTCGCTGACTGCCTTTAAGTCCTGTGAAGTCCCCCGGTTCTGTCCAGCCCTTGTCCAGTCCCTCCGTTCTTCTTTTCGTATCTCCATATACTTCATCAGCAGATTGGGAAGAAGTGTCGCTTTCTCCGCCGTTTTTTGTGCAAGTAGCTCTTTCCGTTTTTCTCCCAGTTCGGTAATCCAGCCTTTGAGGTTTTGAATGAGCTGCCGAATGGACTGCATCAGGCGGTTGGCGGCTTTGATTTCCCGGTTCAGGTTGCCGATATTCGTCTGGATACCACGCTTTTCCATCTGCTGGACAGCAGCCCCCTCATGGACAGTGGGGACTATATCAAGCCCCTGTCTGGCATAGGAACGCAAGTCCACACGCTCCGGGCGGTCATTGGCTTCCAGATAGCGGTTCTGGATGACCTCCCATTCATGCCGCCAGATTTCACAATACTTCTGGTCGTTCCAATCAACCGTATCCTCCTTGTGGCTTTTCCACCTGCCGGACGGAAGTTTTATCCGTTCTCCGCTTTCATCAAGGTCATAAACCTTGCGGCTCTTGGGAAGCCATTTCCCATGTTCGTCCATTGCCCTCATAGTGAGCAGGACATGGGCGTGGGGATTGTGTCCCGGCGGATGGGGGTCATGGATGGCAAAATCAGCAATCATGCCTTTGGAAACAAACTGCTGCTGGCAAAACTCCCGAACAAGGACAGCATATTGGTCAGGCGGTATCTCTCTGGGGATGGTAAGCACCCACCGCCTTGCAAGCTGGGAGTTCCATTGTTTTTCCACAGCTTCGGCGGCGTTCCATAGGGTATTGCGGTCTGCATACTCCGGCGGGGCATTTGCCGGGAGCAGGATTTCATTGTGGACGATACCACGCTTTTCCGGGTAGTGCTTCACTTGCTGGTCGTATTCACAGAACAGCTTTTCGCCACTCTGGTAAGCAGCGGCGGCAACCGCAGACTGTCGCTGGCTGCGCTGCACAATCGTGATTTCGTTGTGTGGACAGGGCATTTCGTGTCCCTCCTTTCGGTAATTGGTGGATGGGGTGGTGTTTTACCACCTCATTTTGGGCAGAAAAAAAGCAGGAGACCTTTTTCAGATTTCCTGCTCGGTGTGCCGCTGTATGGGCGGCGGGTATTTAGTTGTAAAAGTTCGGGGCAAGTTGCCCCGATGTGAAGCTGACAAACTGGAATTTATTTTGGCAAATCATCTTCCGCTTTAAAATTCACATTACTGTCATCGATCGAGATTGTGATCGTGTAGTTATAGATTGTACCATCTTCTGTTTCCAGCCTAAATGTTACCGCACCACCTCCGAGATACTGAAAATCAGGTTCGTCAGACATTCTTGCATATGTGCCATACTGTTGAAAGTATCCGTCTGCATCAAAGAACGCAACATTGCTTGTTTGCTCCTTATCGTTCCGGAAGAGTACTGCACCAACACGGTCACTAGCATGATCTGGAATTAAAACACAGTCTATGTATTCCCAATCTGTTTCTTGCACAAGAGAGAACATCGACACAATATCTTGTTCAGACCAGATTTTTCCTCCATTCAGATTACTGATATCTGTATTCTGAACCGGATTGCTGGCAGAATCTGATGTTTCTGGCATGGCGTCTTTGCTGCTGCAGGCGGACATTCCTAATACACAAACCGTCATGAAAATAAAAAGCAATGCTCTCTTCATATGAACACCTCCTCAAATCCCGATTGTTCTAATCTTTTTTACGCCCACCTTCTTGCCCTTCGGACAAGAAGTATCCCTCGCTCAAAGAGCTCGGTCAATTTCGATTTGTTGTCATCTTCATTATACTTCATTGGCTATCGAAAAGATAGCATATTTTATGAAACTTGTCGGCTGGGAACAGCTTGCAACGCAAGGTGTCCCCAGATGGCAAGTCCACAAAAGGGTAGCTGACGGCAGCCAGCGCAGGGGAAGCGTAGCGTCCCCTGTTTGATTTGGAGCAGACCATGACTGCGGAAAATCACAGCCCTCCGGCGAGGAGCCTTCGGAGAACGCAATGCACCAACCTCTGGGTGGTGTATAATTGCGCCCTTAGTAAACTAAGGGGGTTCCGGCTTCTCCCGTTCCAGCAGTTTTTTCAATAGTTCCTGCGTGTCCTGCCTGTGAAAAATGAGTTTCAACAACAGCATGACATCATCATCTGTCAGGCGTTCCGGCTCTTGCAGAAAACTTTCCAGCATACCGCCACGAGTACAGAGCCGGTGCGTCCGTTCCTTTCGGGTAAGCTGCTTTAACTGGTGCTGCAATGCCTTTTCATCATTGATGGCTTTCCGCAGTTTCTTTTCGCTTTTCTCCAACTCCCGATTGAGTTTTTCCAGCTTTGAGGTATCAGGCAAGGGCAGCGTCCTCCTTTCCCGGTATCAGCACATAAATCCTGTTTGGTTCTCCAACGCCCTGACGCACCCGCATGATAAGTCCGGCGTTTTCCAGTTCATTCAAAGAACGCTTGACCGTCATAGCGCTGCGGGACAGGACTGCGGCAATGGCTGTGACAGGGAAGCAGACAAACAGGATTCCGTTCTCGTCCTCCTGCCCATTGGAGAGCATAGCGTCCAACATCCGGCAGTACATGACCTTTGCGGTGCTGCTGACTGGAAACCCTGTCAACGCTCTTGGAAAAGCCATACAGGGCGGCAATGGTGTGTCTATCGTCATAAATTCAAAATTCATTCGGTGTGTTCCTCCTTTTTCTTTGCTCGTTTGGATAAATAACGGGGGCAGTCAATCACAACCGCCCGGAAGCTCTGCTTGCACCCATGCTGGCATTTCCGGCATAATTCGTTGTAAGTGACACGCCCCCGGTCATTGAGGTAAAAAGAAAGCTCATGCTTCCTCTTTTTGCTCATTCTCGGCATATTGCGCTTCCTCCCGTTTTCGTGTATGGTTTCGGGGCGATTTTCGGCAAAATTACAGCCATAGAGCCGCCTAAAATCTCCCGAAGTATCAGCGATAGGGTAGACTATCCCCCTATCAGATTGTCGTGTTTCGGTATCATTTCGGTGTCAGTTCGCCAGTTCTCCCCGGTGTCGTTCCTCCCCTGAATCTCACAGCGGCGTATCGCTCCCTTTGGTATGCTCGTTTTGGTAAGGGTTCCTCCATATCCCTGCCAAAAGTCATGGCACTACATCGCCGGGGAAGCATATCCCACACAGGCTGGTCATTCGATTGGAATAATCCATCGATGAACTACCTGTATCATAGAACATTTTTGTGCCCTATGCCGTATGTCCACAAAGTAGGAATTAGGGGTAAAAATCAGAAATTTCCACGATTGCGGAATTGATATGGTATAATCAATTCAACGGTTATAAATGTTGTCAGAAGGGGGAACTGCTTCAATGAACGGAGCTACTACAATACAGGAACGGCTAAAAGATTTACGATTAAACAAAGGATTAAAACTGGAAGAACTGGCAGAGCAAACGGGTATTTCAAAATCGGCTCTTGGCAGTTATGAAAAAGATGACTATAAGGAAATCAATCATGGCAACCTTATCCTGCTGGCAGATTTTTATGGGGTGTCCCTCGATTATCTCTTTTGCCGGACAGAGAACCGGGCGGAGATCAACACGTCATTAAGGGAGCTGCATTTGAGTGATGAGATGGTAGCACTTCTGAAAAGCGGTCGGATTAACAACCGTCTGCTGTGCGAACTTGCTACACATAAGGATTTTATCAAGTTTCTTGCGGACATTGAGATTTATGTGGATGGGATTGCCACCATGCAGATTCAGAACCTCAACGCCCTTGTCGATACCGTCCGGCATGAAATCATTGAACGGTATCGCCCCGGCGAAGATGACCCGCATTTGAAAGTGCTACAAGCCGCCCATATCAGCGATGATGAATATTTCAGCCACATGGTTCTGGATGACCTCAACCTCATTATCCGGGATATTCGGGAAGCCCATAAAAAGGACAGTGAGAGTGCACCCCAGACCACTGTTGCCAATGAACTGAAAGAAAATCTGGAAGCGGTCGAAAATTTCAAGGGCAGCCGGGATGAAAAGCTGGTTGTCCTTTACTGCAAGCAGCTTGGTATCAACTACAAAAATCTGTCAGACGAAGAATTTCGCTGGCTCATTCGTATTCTCAAAAAGTCAAAGAAAATGGGAACGCCTATCAGCCAGAGGAAAAAACGGTAAAGAAAAACCGCTGTTGCATGGTTTGTTGGCTTCCATGTAGCAGCGGTTTTTGCTGGGATTATTCAGTTGAATTTTTAGAACGACAAACTGTTAAGGAAACAATCGGAGTTGGTGTAAACGAAAAAGCAGCCTTGAGTTCTGATAAAAACTGCCCTTTCGTTTACATCAATTTCGATTTTACCTTGGTGAACAAAGTCGCGTCCCTTTAGCCGATAGCTATGGGGATTCAATCGTTGCTCTTTTCCTTAAGTTTATCATACTGGGTGTTTTGGTAAAAGTTTTTTTATTCAAGAAATCAATTTCAGGCATGACAAACAAACCTCCTATGCGGAAGCCATTTATTCTATGCAATTGTAGATTTTAACATCTCATATGTGCATGAAAAGAAGAACTGTATTTATCTTTGCGGGGTGATACCATATTCCCTCCGCAAGAAGAACATTTGCATACATCAATGTGATACAAAACCTTTATCATTTCTACTGCATTTAGATTTTTTAATGTAGAAATGTATTTCTTGCATCCAAGCAGGTTTCTGCAGAGAGTTATCTTTTTTCTCTTGTTTCTACATGATAGCAGACCATAGTGCCGGATTCTGACAAATCGTTTGGGTGGAACATGCATCATGAATCGACGGATGAATTCTTCTCCTGAAATTGTTTTCTCTTTCCAGTGGCCTTCGTTTTTATAGTCTTTTACTGCATATGTAACTGTCGTATCCGTCATGGATTTGATTCGATGATTACTGATTGCTATCCTGTGGGTATATTTTCCAAGATAATTGATAACCGACTGTGCACCATTGAAAGTTTCTTTACAGTAAGTGACCCAGTTCTTTTCATAACACTTATCAAGAAGTTCTTTAAAACGATAGCTGTTCTGATATTTCTCTGCTGTACCATGAAATTTAAGCTTAGAATCATTCCACAGGCTTTTTAACTCATCCAGATATTTTCCACGGAACACTTTTGAGATGACACCATATGGGAGAAAAAAATTTCCACCTGTGTCTTTCCATTTATTTTCATCATCAAGCCCACCTCCAAGAACAATGGTATGAATATGAGGATGATAATTCATTGCAGAGCCCCAGGTATGAAGAATGCAGATATACCCTATATCAGCTCCCAGATACTTTGCATCTTTTGACAATTCATTCAATGTGGCTGAAGCAGCATGATACAGTGCATCATATAACAGCTTCTGGTTGCTGTAAATAATGGAATTCAATTCCTCAGGAACTGTGAATACTACATGATAATAGGGTGCATCCAATACGTTCTCTTTTTGTGCATCAATCCATTTCTCTTTCGGAAACTCCTGGCACATGGGACAGCATCTGCTTCTGCAGGAGTTGTTGTGAACACTGATACATCCGCAGTCCTCACAAACACTGATGTTTACACCAAAAACTCCTGTTTTACAGTTTCTGATGTGATAAGCCGTTTTTCTGTGATGAGCAGGAGGGTTACTCCTCTTTTCATAGGAAGGATAGAACCGTTCAAATACATCCTGTATCGTACATGATTTATCCATAATCATTCACCACCCATCTCATCAAATGGGCTTTTAATACCAAGCAGAGTTTTATTGCTTACATGCAGATAAATCTCTGTTGATTTTGGATCACGATGTCCCAAAAGAGCCTGAATATATTTTATATCGCAGCCTGACTCAAACAGATGACTTGCAAAACTATGACGCAAACAATGTGTGGAGACGTGTTTTTGAATGCCTGCTCTTTCGGCGCTTTCACGAAAAAATTGAATGACACTATCTTTTGTAAGATAATCCCCTGTCCATGAACTTGGGAACAGAATCCCTCTTGGCCTGCCACATTGAAACCAGTATTCTGTCAATATTTCAAGCGTCCGGTCTGCAAGCAAAGTATAACGGTCAGATCGGCTTTTTCCATCGCGGATGTGTATGGTTTTGTTCGTGCGTGAAATATCATCATAATGAAGGTGTGTGACTTCTGAAACACGAAGTCCACCTGAATACATAGTAGCGATCATAGCTTTATGCTTCAGATTTGGTGTAGCATCAAGAATAGCTGATATTTCTGCTTTTGTAAGCACCGCTGGTAACTTTCTGTCCCTTTTCATACGAGGTATGTCATCATCATCCCAATTCATCTTCAATACTTTTTTGTAAAAGAAGCGGATTCCTGAATGGTAGTGATTGTATGTTTCTGGTGAAATCCCGGAAAGTTTCTTTTCAGTTAGGAATGTATCAACATCGTCAGTTGTTAATGCATCTATATCCTTGGCTGTGTGGTTCAAAAAATGAGCAACACTGGTACAGTATGCATGAATTGTGGAATCCTTGAGATTCCGTTTATTCGCAGCAGATCTAATCTGATTAAAAATTTCTTCGTACATAATAAAATCCTCCATGTAAAGTAAATCGTAAATGTATAAACACTGCTTACATGGAGGAGCATTAGCATAATAAAACTGCTTGCCAGAAAGGCAGCTCAATGGTATTCTTATCATAGGCAGTGGGGATGTCGATCCTGTTTGATTGTTGGTTGTGGTGACTTAACAATACTACTTGTAGGACTTGGTTTCCACTGCTTTTTATTAAAGTGTAAAGAAAAACTGCGCCATAGCCTTGGCAGGCCATCGCGCAGCGATTTTGTTCAACTTGAATTTGTATGGCTCAACTCCTTATCGACCGGCCATAGCTCGTTTATAAAGTAGACCTCCTTTTATAAGTAACAACAGAAAAGCCACTGTTACTGCATATGGTTCTCTCGCAATCGCCAGATACAAAACAGTAATAATACTAAGCCCTACAGACAAAAAAGTAATCACCTTTTTTCCCTTTTCAAATTTGAAATTGACCATTAAAATATTCACAATTCCAATAATCGTTAATGCGATAAAAAGACCCCAGTATGTCATACGAATCCAAATTTCATTATCTACATACTCAATAAGACTTACTGAATAGATATATCCATCAACCGGTTTGGAATACAATGGAAGAAAAATAAGCATCAAAGAGAGCAAATCGGTAAATCCAAATAACAAGTCACATAGACCATTGAGATTTGACTTGTTTTCTTTTTCAGCAATCAAAACCAACTGATCTCCGGATAACAGCTCATCAATGGACACAGAGAAATATCTGGATATTTCCTTTAATGAATCTATGCTCGGATATCCTCTTCCGGATTCCCATTTTGAAATTGCAGTTCTTGAAACAAATAATGCCTCGGCTAGTTCTTCTTGTGTCAAACCTCGGCTCTTTCTTAATTCCTGAAGCTTTTCATGGAATTCCACCTCCTTCACCTCCTTTTTTATTTCACTTTTTTATTGTTAGCATAACTACTGCCTTATAAACAGTAAATAATCCGGCACTTAACAATACACCACCCACAATATCCGTAAACCAATGTACTCCGGAAATCAATCTGCCGATAACCATGAATGCAGAAAAAGCGATTGCTAGAATCGTTATGATTCTTTTCAATGTAGAACATGACATTCTTCGCTGGATCTGTTCAACCAAAGTCGGCATCACGCACAATACCAGTAGAGTCGTTGAAGAAGGATAAGAAGCCTCCATAATTCCATTGATTAAAATTGGTCTGTAATTGATTGGGATGATCTCAAAAATGAAGTATGCCAGTATCACTATAACATAATAAACTCCCAGGATAATGATATCGGGATCCACTTTGAAGAGACTTCTTCTCTTTATTAACTGAACCAGTCCAATACCTGCAAAAATCAGGCATACAACTAAAGGAATCAGACCCATCCAATCGGTAATCGTATAAATTGTCATATTAACATTTGTTAAACGATGAAACCAGCAATTGAATGTTGCAAATCCAATATTCGTTGCATTCTGCCCCAGTGGCTGCACGTCTACCATCTGGATCAAAGCTGTCCATATTGCAAACGCTATAATAAATATACCTCCTAAAAATAAAACTTGTTTTCCATTCTTTTTCATCATTATACGTCCTTTCTATATTGGTTTGTCTTTTCGACGATTTCACCTTATCAAAAAGCGTAAAATGACGCAAGAATCGCTCTTTCACATGTATGACACGATTCGTATCATCCCCACAAATGCGTGATTTTCTGTATATTTTCCTGAATACCTATTCCTACAAATTTCGATTGAACTAAATCGCTGCGCGATGGCCTGTGAAGGCTGTGGCGCAGTTTTCTCTTTAATAAAAAAGGCAGTAGATAATGAGTCCTAAAAGTAGTATTGTTAAATCACCACAAAATAACAATCGAACAGGATCACCATTAACACTGCCATGAATAGAATAACACCAGAATCTCTTTTTTACAAGAGGGTATCTTTGTTACGTGGACCTCCATGATGGCAGTGACTCATTAACGTTACTATTCTCATGGAGGTTTATTATGTACGAAAAATATTTTAACAAGCTCAGAGAGGAATGCCTGATTCGTAACAGGTCCTCCCGGACTGCAGATACCTATATCAACAACATACATCACTTTATGAAGTGGACAGGCTATAAATCGATGGAAGATTTATCTCTTCAGGATGCCAGATCATTTATACTGGAAAAACGTAATTCTGGTCTTTCATCTGCAACCTGCAACTTTTATAATTCTTCCATTTGTTTCCTATACAAACATGTCTTACACATCCCATGGGATCAGGACATTGTTCCAAGAATGCGATTGGATGTAAAACTTCCGAAAGTGCTCTCTCTTGAAGAAATTGAAAAGTTAATCGATTCTGCAACCGAAATTCGTAACAAAGCAATCATTGCCCTGCTTTATTCATCTGGAATGCGTGTAGGAGAACTTGTTTCTCTTAGACCTGAAGATATCTATATGAGCACTATGCAGGTATATATTTCCAAAGGGAAGAATCATCGTGACAGATGGACAATTCTTTCAGAAAGAGCCCTTGATTTACTAAAGGAATACTGGAGAAGTTATCCGGTAAAAAGAGAGTACCTTTTTGTTTCTTTAGATGCTCCGCATGAGCCACTAAAAGTGAGTGGTGTTGAAATCATGCTCAGGGCAGTTGGAAAAACAGCGAGCATTAAAGCACATCCGCATACGCTTCGACATTCCTTTGCAAGTCACATGATTGAGCAAGGTGTCCCAATCAACTATGTACAAGCAATGCTTGGACACCGCTGTCTGGAATCAACACAGGTATACATTCACATATCCAATAAAACTGTTATGGGAATAAAGAGTCCGCTTGATCATCCTGTCAAGAAAAAACGGGGGCGTAAAGCTAAGAGAAACGCAGGTGATGCAAATGAATCATGATATCACCATTCAGGATATATTCCATCGATTTCTTCCGCAATACTGTGAGACACACAACTTTTCTCCTCAACAGCAACTAACGGCACTGTGTATCTCCAAATGCCATACTCTTGAAATGGGAGCCAATTTAAGCGAATGCGAAAGCTGTCACAAGAAATATATTCATTATAATTCCTGCAAGAACCGTCACTGCCCCATGTGTCAAGGAATGGAGGTCGATGAATGGATTGACAAACAGCAGGAAAATGTACTGGATGTTCCATACTTTCATACAGTCTTTACAGTTCCAGAAGAATTATATTCCCTGATTTATTCAAATCAGAAACTCCTTTATGATGCTTTGTACCATGCAGCACATCAAACAATGACAGAGCTGTCTGCGGATCCGAAACATCTTGGAGCAAGGATTGGATATATCTGTGTACTTCATACTTGGGGCTCCAGAATGAATTATCATCCTCATCTCCACACCATTGTTCTCGGCGGTGGACTTGATGCTGCAAACAAGTGGAAGGATAAAGGAAAGAAGTTTTTCTTTCCGGTTAAGGTCATGTCTGCCGTCTTCAGAAAGTATTATCTTCGTGAACTGAAACAACTCTGGGAAGATAAAAAACTTGAGTATCATGGAACAGCTGCACATTTAAAAAATCGTTATGAATTCAAAGCTTTACTGAATTCCCTCTACGAAAAGAACTGGGTTGTATATACGAAAGAGGCATTCAATGGAGCTAATTCTGTGATCCGGTACCTTGGCCGTTACACTCATCGTATCGCTATCAGCAATCGTAGAATCGTCAGTATGACAGATGAGACTGTTACCTATCTTGTAAAGGATTACAAAAATGGTGGTAAATATATCGAGCAAACCATCAAAGGAACAGAGTTTCTGCGAATGTTTCTGATGCATGTACTCCCTAAAGGTTTTGTCCGAATTCGCCACTATGGCCTGCTTTCCTGTAGGAACAAGAAAGAAAAGATGACTCACTGCCGGAAGCTTCTCAACGGCATTCAATATATTTCAAAACTCCGCGGCAAAACCTGTGCGGAGAAGCTGATGCTCCTTTACAAAAAGGATATCTGTAAGTGTGAAGCCTGTGGAGGAAATCTTCTTTCGCTGTCGCTTCGAGGACACTACATGTTGACTTGAGCGAAGGAATTTGAATACTGAAAAACAGCCGTCTGAATGAAGGCTTATTAAGTGCACCCTTCATTCGATAAGACAGGTTACTACTTTTGAATATATGATGGAATCAGTTTCCAATGTATAGAATCTTTGGTAAAATCAAGAAGAAGGAAATCGATTGAAACTCCATACTGTATCGGCTGAAGTGACGCGATTTTGTTCAATCGGTAAAAATCGGTGTGCAGTCCAGAGAAAAGGGCAGCTATCAAAAGATGGTAAGCTGTGTTTTTCTCTGTCCTGACGCCGATTGTTCACGTATCAATTTGTCATAATCATTCTATCATACCGTTATGAATAAATCATCTCATGCAAAACAATTTCTTCTGCCCGGTTGTGGATATTATTGCACCGCTGCACCCATTCCATTTGACGGGTACGCTTCAAGTCCTCGGTCACGCCCTCGGCAGCTTTCATCTGCTCCATGATAGTGTCTAACCGTTCCTGTGCCTGTTCGTTCAGGTCTGCAAGATATGTCCACAATTCTCCGGTCAGTATCAATGTGTTCAATCTGGCTGGGTGGACTTCTCTTAAATATTCCCGGTGCATCCGTCCATACTTTCCGATGGGGCGGCGTTCTTCCGACAGTTTCAAGTCCGGGATGTAGTAATCTCCGACAAGGATATAATCAATTCCGTTTTCCGTTATTCTTGGTTTCAATTCGCTCATGTTCCTTACCTCCTGTGGAAGCAGGCTCGTCTGGTACTAACTCAATCACATCGGTAATCTCACAATTCAGCGTTTCACAGATACGGGCTAATGTGTCCATGCTGATGTGCTTTCCCTCTTTGCTCATGTTGGCAATCATATTCGTTGTCATACCAGCGGCAAGCCTTAAATCTTCTTTTCTCATATCACGCTCTAACAGTGTGTGCCAGAGTGGTTTATAGCTGATGTGCATATTGTTTTCCTGCCTTTCTACCCATACCACCGGGGCGGCTGCCCCGGCAGGAACTTTTCTCTTATTATAACACCAATCTTGTGTAATCACAATTTATTCTTGTATCCTGCCGCTGATACCGTCTGGATTGTGCTTTTCCTTTCTTTTTGTTCCCTTTAATTAGCCATAAACTGGCTTAAGGATACCCTCATTTCCGTTGTAGTTCTTTTGGCTATACTTTTCAAGTTTATTGAAAGAATTCGCAACTTACAAATTTTTGTATGGGATGCGATTCTCATGCTTAGAAAAATTTTAGACTTTAAAAGGGGATACAGTCGCTATCGTCGGTGCAATATTCATCGTCCAGCTCCTTTTCGTGCCTTTCAATATATAAAGCAGACGCTTTTTTTATAGTAGGTAAGGATTTCTGTACGGTATCCATGCAGCGGACCCATTTCCAAATCACCCAACCGCTTACCGCAGTGAGTAGAACCCCTAATGCAGCAGCTGTCATTCCGATTGCACCGAGAATCTTTAAAAACTTATGGTGTTTTTCCAAATCAAACAAGATGAAAACCTCCTCTGCGATCAGTCGCCAAAGCAGATGCCAATATCCCGTCCGGTCTGGATGACGTCGCAGTCCTTTGGAACGGTTTTGAGCTTGCCAGCGACCTCCGACAGCGGCACGGGGACAATCTGTCCATTTTGCAATGCGACCATGTTGCCATACTGCTTTTGTACAATCAGCTTTGCCGCTGCAGCGCCGAAACGTGTGGAAAGTACACGGTCATAGGGGCATGGACTGCCGCCGCGCTGAAAATGTCCGGGTACTGTTACACGGATTTCTTGCCCGGTCTTATCGCCAATCTCTTTTGCCAGACGGTAAGAAATCGAGGGGTATGCCATATTTGCGCGTACAGCTTTGAATTCCTTCTTGCTGAGTTTGGCTTCCTCCTTGGACATAACCCCTTCCGCTACAGCAAGAATGGAAAAACGCTTGCCAGATTCATTCCGCTGCCGGATGGTTTTGACCACACTGTCGATGTCGTACGGAATTTCTGGAAGGAGGATGACGTCGGCGCCGCCGGCGATTCCTGCATATAGGGTGAGCCAGCCGACTTTATGACCCATAATCTCCACAATGAATACACGCCCGTGTGAAGTAGCGGTGGTATGGATGCAGTCCAATACGTTTGCGGCAATATTCATGGCGCTGTAAAAGCCAAAGGTCATGTCGGTTCCCCAGACATCGTTGTCGATGGTTTTTGGAAGCGTCACAACATTCAGACCCTCTTCGCTGAGCAGATTGGCAGTCTTATGCGTGCCGTTGCCACCCAAAATGACCAAACAATCCAACTTCATTTTTTTATAGTTGTCTTTCATATTTTTGACCTTATCGCCGCTGTTCTCGTCAATGACGCGCATCAGCTTAAATGGCTGGCGGGAAGTGCCTAAAATTGTGCCGCCGAGCGTCAGGATGCCGGAGAAATTCTCCGGTTTCATGCGCTTGTAATTGCCTTCGATCAAGCCGCGGTAACCGTCGTTAATGCCATAGATTTCCACATTATCGCCAAACTCTTCATACAGCGCTTTTGCAACGCCGCGGATGGAGGCGTTGAGGCCCTGACAGTCTCCGCCGCTCGTCAAAATACCAATTCTTTTCATGAAAGCCACATCCTTTTTTACATCATTTTTTATTACGCCGAAATTCCGAAGGAAAAATGTCTTGCTGACATTGCAAATCCCAAGAGGAATAGCAGAGTACAAAGATTTTTCCATACCCTCCACAGAAAGAGGGATGCATTTTGTCTCCCGTTCAAGGGCAAAGGCTATCTTATTCTGCCGTACTGCGAATGGGCTTATACGGCTTGGAAGCGTCCGGCACCTGCAAGGCCTTCACAGCCTTTTGTGCCATGGCAGAGAATTCTACTTGACAATTGTGGGACGTCTTTCCACGTCGATCAATATGTTCGTAGGTGGTATCGGAACGAAGCATTCGCGCGTTGAGGTTGTCGTTCCACATGGTCTCCAAAATGTCAAAGGCACGTTCTTTTAAATCCTCATCCTCAATGGGGAACACTAGCTCGACACGACGGTCTAAATTGCGGGGCATCCAGTCGGCGCTGCCCATATAAATTTTAGGATTCCCGGCATTTTCGAATTTAAAAATACGGCTGTGCTCTAAGAGCTGCCCCACGATGCTAATCACTGTAATGTTTTCGCTGATGCCCGGAAGCCCTGGCACCAAGCAACAAATCCCGCGCACAATTAGACGAATCGGGACATTGGCCTGGGAAGCCTGATAGAGCAATTCAATCATTTCCGGGTCCACCAGGGAGTTGACCTTGGCAGTAATCCCACAGGGAAGGCCAGCCAAAGAGTTGTCGATCTCTTTTTGAATCATCCGCACGAAGAATTCCCGCAAACCGTGGGGAGCAACTGCAAATTTGTTGTATTCCGGCGGAAGGGAATACCCGGTCAACACATTAAACAGGGAAGAGGCATCCCGCCCGAATGGTTCTTTGCAAGTGAAAACGCCGATGTCCGTGTAGATTTTAGCGGTTGAATCATTATAGTTTCCGGTAGCCATGTGGAGATACCGCCGGATTCCATCTTCGTCTCGGCGTACCACCAGAAGAATTTTGCAGTGTGTCTTTAAACCTGCCAAACCGTAGATGACATGGCAACCGGCTTCTTCCAATTTTTTCGCCCAAAGAATGTTGTTCTCCTCGTCAAAACGCGCTTTGAGCTCAACCAGGACGGTGACCTGTTTGCCATTTTCTGCGGCCCGGATCAATGCGGCAACAATCGGAGAGTGTCCGCTTACGCGGTAAAGCGTCTGTTTGATTGCCAACACATTTTCGTCTTCGGCCGCCTGCCGGACAAAATCCACTACACATTCAAAGCTTTCATAGGGATGATGCACCATGCGGTCCTTGTCACGAATGGCCTCAAACATGTCATCATAACCCCAGAATGCTGCCGGCGGATAGACCGGTTTAATCGGTTTGAAGCAAAGCTGCTCGCATCCCGGAAGGTTAGCAAATTTTGAAAGGAAGGTCAAATCCAACGGACCGGGGACTTCGTAGATTTCACTCTTTTGGATTTCCAACATTTCGATTAAGAATTCTTTGGTTTCCTTGTCACAGCGCTGGAGCAGCTCCAGGCGCACAGGCTTGCCGCGCTTGCGCCGCTTGATTGACTTTTTAATTTCGCTGAGAAGATCTTCCGCCTCCTCGTCGATCTCCAAATCGGAGTTACGGGTAATGCGGAAAGGACAGCTTGCTTGGATTTCGTTGAGTTCAAACAACGATTCCAGCTTATAGGTAATCACATCTTCGAGAAGAACGAACATGCGCCCTTCCGCGCAGGGGATTTCCAAGAAGCGAGAAAGGATGCTTGGAACCTGTACCACTGCAAAATAGGATTCCTCCGATTTTTTGCTTTTTAAGCGGACTGCCAAATTCAGGCTTTTATTTGCCAGGAAGGGAAAGGGACGGCTGCGGTCCACAGCCAGTGGCGTAAGCACAGGAAATAGGACTTTGTCAAAATAATCGGAGATGAAGGCGGTCTGTTTTTCGTTCATCTCGTCCGGCGTTACGAAGAGGATGCCATTCTTCTTGAGTGCAGGGACAATGGACCGATGCAGGCAGGAATACTGCCGCTCGGAGAAACCATAGATTTTTGTATTCAGTTGTGGCAACAGTTTTGCAGGCGTCAGCCCGGAAAAATCGGGCTTGTTATAGCCGGATTCCACCTGCTCTTTCACACCGGCCACACGCACCATGAAAAATTCGTCCAGATTGGAAGCAGTGATCGAGAGAAAGCGGATTCGCTCCATAACTGGATTTTCCTTTTCAAAGGCCTCTTCCAGGACACGGGCATTGAAATCCATCCAGCTCAATTCCCGATTGATAAAGGGAAGCCGCTGCTTATCCATTTTTTCATTTTTTTCGTTCATAAAACCACGCAGCCTTTTTTATAGTATTCACCCCTGCGTAACCAGGGGAAGATCGCTCAGATCATCGTGGACTTGATGGTCAATTCCGGCTTGATACCGAATACTTCCTTGAAGAAGGGGGCCGTCTGCTCAAATGCCCATTTTTCAAGATAGAGGTTTTCGTTGCTTTCTCCTGTAATCAACAGGCGGTCCTTATCCAGGCGCACTTTAATATCGTCGAGTTTTTGTTTCTGCGATTTGTCCAATGCATTTGCCAAGCGGAAAATCGCCACCAACTTGGAAATGACCAGCCTCGTAGATTCCCGAAGCCGAATGAACTCGAGTCCGTCATAATTGGGTACATCGTATTCGTTGTACCGTGCGATATATGCGATGATGCGCATTTCTTCGGCGGTCATTCCATAGAGATCGATATTCTTTAAGAGGTCGAAGGAACTGGAGAGATGTTCTTTCGCGTTGACATAGTGACCGCAGTCGTGCATAATGGCGGCGAGCTCTAAAAGCAACCGCTTGCGCCGGTCCAGACCGTGCGTTCCTTTCATCTTGTCAAAAATCTTACATGCAAATTTACAGATGTTCTCTGTGTGACGTTCGTTGACATTGTAAATGCGGGCCATCGCCCTGGCACAGGAGAGAGCGTTGATGCGCACATGCTCTGCGTATTCATTTGCACTCTTGGGAATCAGCATTTGTTTCATGAGGGCAAACCAGAGGTCTACCTTTGGTGCAATGATATAATCCGCTTTGACAAACTGCATCAACCGGACATAGATAGCCAACGCCGAATAGAGCAGCTCGGCAACCTCTTCCTCAATGCCGAACCGGTCGCTGATTTTCTCCTTGGAAAGGGAACGGACCTCCTTGAACAGGTTTTTGATCTGTTTTGCTTTGATGATATACCGGCCATTTTCGGGTTCAATTCCGCAGATTTTGGCGATCAATTCGATCTCATTGCCGGTGAGCACCAAGCTTTCGAACCCCCCCTCCGGTTGGGGGAGGCGGATGCGTCCGATGATAGAATCCAGATATTCTTCAACTACGACGTAAAATGAGTCGGTTTCCTCCTGGATGCTTCCGAGCATGTCGTGAAGCTTTAACGCCCCCATAGGGACGTTCTGCGAAAAGACCATGTTCTGGCCGTCGAAGACGGACAGCCCAATGGTGCCCGCACCGATGTAAGAGATCAGCGCATTGCCAATCTTTTGCGGAGCCATCGTTCGCAGGCTGGCGAGAATTTCCGAATAGATCAGTGTCTTTTCCTGACCATCCTCTAAAATCTCAACCGTCATATCGTTTTGAATCTTCAGTTGATCCAAAACGTAGGCACTGTTTTTCGCCTCTCGCAGGGCTGTAGTAGCGACCACTTTATATTGATCTGTACCGTATTCTGCCATGATTTCGCTGTATCCCTGCAAAATACTGGAAAGCTCACGCAAGCTTTCAAAACTGATTTTTCCTCCGGTAAAGACTTCATGGCCCAGACAGAGGGGATACTGCAGGCGGTCAAGGCTGATGATCTCTCCTTTTCGGAGCTGGCAAATCCGCATTTTCAACAGATTGGAACCAATGTCGATCACAGCGGCAATTTTTCCGCCCTTCTTTTTGTTCATTTGTACACCACCTACTCATAGTTTCAAACATAGGAATATGCCATTCCGATGGAGAAGGATTGAACAGGAATGACGCCGTGGTATGCATAGAAGTTTCCGGCGTCTTGCTATGGTAATATGAAAAACTTATCGGTAATTTATAGTTAATTATACCAAATATTTGTCTGTTCAGCAATATAGGATTCCAAGTTTCTTCGCAAAGATCGGCCTCTTTAACAAGATTTTTAAAGAAATGCGGGATAGAAAATCCATTTTCTCCTGATTTTGGGAATGCTTTATGGTATAATGGATGCAAATGGAATGAAAGGAGCGAGTAATTTGCATTTTGGAAATAAGATTTTAAAATATCAAGATGAGATTTTTGCTGATTTGGCCCGTTTGATTGCGGTTCCTTCCGTGCGTGGGGAAGCGGAACCTGGAAAGCCTTTTGGAACTGCGCCGGCGCAGGCACTTCAGTGCATTTTAGAGATTGCGGAGAAATTGGGATTTCCGACTCGGAATGTCGGAAACTATGCTGGCCACGCAGAGTACGGAGAGGGCGAGGAGATCGCGGCAGTACTCTCCCATGTGGATGTAGTTCCGGCGGGCGATGGATGGGATACCGATCCCTTTACAATGACTAAGATCGGCAATCAGTACTTTGGCCGCGGTGTGGCGGATGATAAAGGGGCTGCTGTAGTATCCCTGTACTGCTTGAAGGTTTTACAGGATGAACAGGTAGTGACAAAGCGCCGTATCCGTACGATCTTTGGCGCCGGCGAGGAGACCGGGAGCGACGATCTGGAGCGCTATTTTGAGAAGGAACCTATGCCGGTGATGGGATTTACGCCGGATTCAGAATATGGAGTTTGTAACCGGGAAAAGGGCATTTTGCGCATGAATTTTTCTGCACCGAACGACTCGACGGTGTTAAAGAGTTTTACTGCCGGAACGGTGGTCAATGCGGTACCGGCCGGTGCATGTGCGGAAGTAGCGTGTACACGGGACGACCGGGAACGTTTGCGCGCTGCAATCGGGATTGTAGAGGGACGTTTTACAATGGAAGAGACGGATGAAGGGGCGCGTATTACTTCGGCAGGGACTGCTTCTCATGCGATGCAGCCACAAGAAGGGTTTAATGCCGCTACCCATTTGCTGGCATTGCTCTTTGAAGTGTTTACGCAGGAACAATTGGGCACTCTTCCGGCCTTCTTACAGAAACATATTGGGGTCGAATTGGATGGCTCGTCCATGGGGATTCAACAGCAGGATGCAGAATCCGGTCCCTTGACGCTGAATCTAGGGCTTGTGCATGCGGATGCGTCTTTGTGTACGGCTGCAATCGATATTCGTTATCCCGTGACAACGGATGGCGCTGCTCTGATTGAGACCATTCAAAAAACGGCACGCGCTGAGGATGTGTTCTCAGAAGAAGGCGGGCATATGAAACCGCTGTTTCTTCCGGAGGACCGTCCGTTTATTGCACTTTTACAAAATGCATATAAAGCATTTATGGGCGAACCTGCACCGCTTTATTCCACAGGCGGCGGGACCTATGCACGCGAACTTGGAGGGAAAGGCGTCGCCTTCGGCCCCTTTTTCCCGGATGAGCCGGACCGCCGGCTCCACAATACGAATGAAAACATTGACATCGACCGGTTTATGTTGCATGCACAGATCTGTTTAGAAGCAATGTACCACATGGCGGTGGATGACTGAAGGCCAAAGGGAGGCTTTTGATGGAACCCTATCGGATAGTAACCTTTGAAGAAATTTGGAAAAGTGAAGAAGTCAACGCTTATATCCAAAATGGAAACCAGAATCTCGGTGTCATTGGCTTTACAGAGCATGGTTTGGCCCATGCAAAGCGCAGTTCCGATGTAGCGAGGCAAATCTTGCAAAGCCTTGGTTACGATGACCGAACCTGTGAATTGGCGGCGATTGCCGGTTATATGCACGACATCGGCAATGTGGTCAATCGTTCCGATCACGCACAGAGCGGCGCCTTGATGGCGTTTACTATTTTAAACAAAATGCAGATGCATCCAGCGGAGATCGCCTTGGTAGTGGCTGCAATCGGCAATCACGATGAGGGGACGGCCTCCGCGGTGAATCCTATTGCGGCAGCGCTGATTCTCTCAGATAAAAGCGATGTACGGCGTTCGCGTGTACGTGACAAAGAGACCGTAGCTGCGGACATACATGACCGCGTCAATTATGCGGTAGAGAGATCTGAACTTGAAATCCATCTGGAAAATCGTACGGTGGTATTGAATATTGTCATTGATACAACCATCTGCCCCGTGATGGAGTACTTCGAAATTTTCCTGACACGTATGGTGCTCTGCCGAAAAGCGGCACAATTCTTGGATCTACAGTTTGAACTGATGATTAACGATACACGCTTGCTATAAAGAACGCATTCTTGTTAAATTCTGGAGAGGGTGTCCCAAAACTACGAATTTTTCGATTCATAGGAAAGGGGCGTCCTCTTTCTGTCTGGAAAAATATTTGAGTTTCTAAAAAACGGGGGTATCCTTGTTGCGCGGGAGGAAGGAGGGAAGAAACAATGCCCTATGAAATCCGCATATCGGTCAAGAAATTGGCGGAGTTTTTGTTGCAGAGCGGAAGCCTGGATAACCGCTTTGGTGGAGTTGACCGCGCCAGCGAAGGGGCTCGCATCCATCGCCGCTTGCAAAAAGAGGGTGGAGAGTCCTATCAGGCAGAGGTCTTTTTGTCCCAGCAGATGGAACGCAATGACTTTCTTTACCGGGTGGAAGGACGTGCGGATGGGGTTATTACAAGTGCTGGAGGGGTGACCATAGATGAGATTAAAACAACGGCGGCGCCGTTCTCCATGCTCACCGAGGACTTTAACCATGCCCATTGGGGCCAAGCCATGTGCTATGCTCATTTTTATTGCAAGCAGCAAGGGATAACACAAATTTCGGTTCAACTTACCTACTTTCAGGTGGATACAGAAGAAATTCGCCGGTTCCGGCGGCTATATACCGCTGAAGAGTTGGAAACGTTTTACCTACATTTGTTGGATCAATATGAGAAATGGGCGGTGATTCAGAGGGATTGGGGACGGATACGCGATGCAACCATTCGTGCAATGCCGTTCCCTTTTGCTGAATACCGCTCTGGCCAACGAAAGCTGGCGGCTGCGGTTTATCGCACCATTGTGGCAAAGGGACGGCTTTTTTGTCAAGCTCCCACAGGGATTGGCAAAACGATTTCAACATTATTTCCAGCGGTGAAAGCGATGGGGGAGGGAAAAGCCGAGCGTATCTTTTATCTGACAGCGAAGACTGTCACTCGGAAAGCGGCCGAAGATGCGTTCTGCCAAATGCGTGAAAAGGGCCTGCATCTCAAAACCATCACCTTGACGGCAAAGGATTCCATTTGCTTTTTGGAAGAGCGAAATTGCAATCCGGACGCATGCCCCTACGCGGCTGGATACTATGATCGCATCAAACAAGCATTGTACGAATTGGTCCATGATGTCGAAGCGGTGTCCAGACAAGCAGTAGAGGACTGCGCAAAAAAATACTGCGTCTGTCCCTTTGAGCTCTCCTTGGATGCGGCTCTTTGGTGCGACGCGATTGTCGGCGATTACAACTATCTGTTTGATCCGGTGGTATATCTAAAACGTTTCTTTGGAGAATCCCCTGGGGAATACGTTTTTTTAGTGGATGAAGCACATAACCTGGTGGACCGTGCACGTGCAATGTATTCTGCAACTCTGTATAAAACGGCAGTTTTACAAGGAAGAAAGACGATCGGTAAAGAACAGCGCAGGCTGTACCGAGCACTCAGTTCGGTAAATGCAGAGATACTCGCTTTAAGAAAGACTTGTGGAGAACAATCAACTTATACGCAGACGGAATTGCCTCAGGAGCTTTTGCATGCCCTAAATGGATTTGTTGGTTGTTGGGAGGAGTGGGCGGAGGAACACCGTTCGGTCCGGATAGACCCGCAACTTTTGCAACTTTATTTTGATATACGGTTTTTTCTACGGATTGCAGATCTCTATGATGACCATTTTGTCACCTATGTGACTGTAAACCGACGGGAAGTGGTTGTCAAACTTCTCTGCTTAGATCCATCCCTTTTGTTGGACAAAGCGATGCAACGTGGGCGTTCGTCCATCCTGTTCTCTGCGACGCTTTCCCCTTTGGACTATTTTACTGCCGTCTTGGGCGGCAACGAGGCGACAAAAAAGTATGCGCTACCCTCACCTTTTGATTCCGCCAATCTAGGCCTTTTTGTTGCAGATTGGGTCAGTACCAAGTACCGGGATCGGGAGCGAAGTCTACGACCTGTAGCAGAATTATTAAAGGCCCTGTTGCATGGGAAAAGGGGAAATTATTTGGCCTATTTTCCCTCCTATTCCTATATGAATGAGGTTTACCGCGTTTTTCGGGAGCTTTATCCGCAGGTAGACACCTTGCTCCAGACTTCTGGAATGACTGAGGAGGCAAGGGGAGAATTCTTGGAGCAGTTTGATGTGGCCCGCCCGCAAACTTTGCTGGGGTTCTGTGTATTGGGCGGAATTTATGCGGAAGGAATAGACCTGCGCGGAGAGCGGTTGATTGGTACGGCAATTGTCGGGGTGGGGTTGCCCCAAGTAAACGCAGAGCAAGAAATCTTGCGCACTTACTATGACCGGATAAATGGTGCAGGATTTCCCTTTGCCTATCAATATCCGGGGATGAATAAAGTCCTACAGGCAGCCGGCCGTGTCATCCGCAGTGAACAGGACCGCGGGATAGTTCTGCTGATCGACAGCCGTTTTTCAACTGCATCCTACCGCGAACTGTTCCCACTGCACTGGCAACACGCCCGTACGGTCCGATCGGTAAAAGAATTGGAACAGGTTGTAACCACATTCTGGCAGAGTTAAAATTTGAGAATCTTCCTACAGAAAGTTGCAATCTCTCCCTGCTTTTACTATAATATTACTGTTATTGTGGTTTTAAAGGGAAATGATGAAAGAGGTAGAACATGAAAGCAGTAGGGTTTGACAACGACAAGTATTTGCAGACACAATCGCAGCACATTTCGGAGCGCATTTCTATGTTTGATAACAAGCTGTACCTGGAAATGGGAGGGAAATTGTTTGATGACTTTCACGCTTCGCGTGTACTTCCTGGTTTTCAGCCGGACAGTAAGATGAAAATGCTTTTGCATCTTTCCGATCAGGTGGAAATCATTATTGTCATCAATGCAGCAGATATTGAAAAAAGCAAAATGCGTGGAGACATCGGAATCACTTATGATGCAGATGTACTGCGCCTCATCGATGCATTTCGGGATATTGGCTTGTATGTGGGCAGCGTGGTGATCGCGCAATACGCGGGGCAGGCTGTGGCAGATGCATTTAAAAACCACCTGGAAAAGCTGGGAGTAAAGGTGTATTTGCATTATCCGATTGAAGGGTATCCTTCAAATATCGCTTACATAGTCAGCGATGAAGGCTTTGGAAAAAATGAGTATGTGGAAACCACACGTCCGCTGGTGGTTGTGACTGCGCCGGGGCCGGGCAGCGGTAAAATGGCCACCTGCCTTTCTCAGCTTTACCATGAATATAAACATGGAATCAAAGCTGGATATGCAAAGTTCGAGACATTTCCCATTTGGAATCTTCCGCTGAAACATCCGGTGAATTTGGCGTACGAGGCGGCAACAGCAGATCTCAATGATGTCAACATGATCGATCCATTCCATTTGGAGGCATACGGTCAGACAACGGTCAATTATAACCGAGATGTGGAAGTGTTTCCGGTTTTAAATGCGATCTTAGAAAAGATTGCCGGGAGCAGCCCTTACAAGTCGCCGACGGATATGGGCGTCAATATGGTTGGGAATTGCATCATTGACGATGAAGTTTGTCGGGAAGCATCCAAGCAGGAGATCATCCGCCGTTACTATCACGCTATGTGCGATCAGAGGCAAGGCCGTCTCTCTGAGGATGTGGTTTACAAACTGGAACTTGTAATGAATCAGGCGGGGGTCACTGTGGAGGATCGTCGGGTAGTGCGCCCTGCGTTGGAGCGTGCGGAACAAACCGGCATGCCTGCTGCGGCAATCGAACTGGAGAATGGGGAGATTATCACGGGAAAGACCTCCTCCCTGTTGGGCGCTTCTGCCGCAGTTTTGTTGAATGCGCTTAAACACCTAGGGGGGCTCAGCCACGCGATGCCGCTAATTTCTCCCATTGTGATTGAGCCTATCCAGAATTTAAAAACGAGACATTTGGGTAACCAAAATCCTCGCCTTCATACGGATGAAATCTTAGTTGCGCTTTCCATCTGTGCGGCTACGAATCCGGCCGCGGAGTTGGCTCTCCGTCAGTTGCCGAAGCTGCGTGGATGTGAGGCGCATTCGTCGGTCATCCTTTCCCAGGTCGATGAGACAACATTCCGGAAACTCGGTGTAAATCTGACCTGTGAGCCAAAATATCAAACCAAAAAGCTCTATCATAAATAATCACAGAGAAGAGGAAGGTTATGCAGATTGTTGTGATTGATGGACAGGGCGGTGGAATCGGGAAGAACCTGGTAGAGCGCCTTCGTGCAGAGTTGCCGGAGACACAGATTGTTGCAGTTGGTGCGAACTCTATTGCAACCTCTGCTATGCTTAAGGCGGGGGCGAATGTCGGCGCTACAGGGGAAAATGCGGTGCAGTACAATGTACGTACAGCCGATGTGGTTGCGGGACCCATTGGCATTCTGGTAGCGAATGCGATGTGGGGAGAGATCACCCCGGCAATGGCGGCGGCGGTTTCAGCTAGCCCAGCGCAGAAGGTGCTGATTCCTGTGGAACAATGTCGGGTGCATGTGGCAGGAGTCGTTGAAAAGGCATTATCCCGATACATTGAAGATGCAGTAGCGGTGATTCGTTCTTATCAGTCAACCCCCGCCGGTTAATCCCAGAGGCTGAAGAAGCCCTATAGGGGCCTACTACCGCATCGCAAGACGCACAGAACTCGATTTCGATTGCATCACAGTTGTAAACAGGCAATCATCGTTTTAACGGAACCTCCGATCATCGAAAGATTGTTGTTAGCAGTTTGCTTCTCTTGATACGAAAGCTTTTTATGTGGCGCTTCCCACTCGTGCTGCCGGAGAGCTTAACGAATAAAAACCCGCTGGCATGCCAGCGGGTTTTCTTACATATTGAATTCATTCCCATGAACATCGACCCATTGAATCCGTTAAATCTTGGAATAACCGTAGCTGTTGACAATGGCGTCGATCTTGCGCTTTTGTTGACAGTCCGGACAATCTTTAAACGAGTATGTCTGATAGTTCGGCACATCCTCAGGCGTAAAAATCGTGTCAATGTGTACGCCACCCATCTCGGTGATCGCGCTAAAGATAGCGGAAATGCCAACGACATTGCCCCCGTAATATTTGATACACTCCAAAGAGCGATTGATGGTTTTGCCGGTAGTTGCCGATGCCACCAAAAGCAGGATGTTCTTCTGCCAGATCATCTGCTGAATATTGTCGCGGAAGATCATCTGTCCGTTGGTATTGAACTCCGGAGTGATGATGCTGATGTCGCTTTTGTCATTCATGGACATAATGCCGGATTTAGAGAGGTAATGTGCCAGGAAAGCGGCGATGACCTCGCAACCATCCATACAGACAATGGTATCGATCATGGTATTATTCTCATATTTCATCGCCATAGTTGCTGCAGCCTCATAGGCCATTGCGTGGCGGTGTTTAATGCTGGTCATATCGATATAATAGTTGATGTGCGAGTGATTTGTGGCAAAATGCCCTGGGATTACTTTAATCGAGATCTTACTATTTTTGGGGGATTTGATTTTAATCGCTCTGCTTTCCATAATTGCCTCCATTCTCCATTGCTGGAATCAATTTCAAGCCGCAGCCATCCGAAAGCCGGCCAATGCAGGCTGTTCATTTGCGTTGTTTGGATGTGTTACAAATACGAATTGCTGTGGATTTATCTATACTATACCATTTATTTATAAAAAACGCAATATATTTGAAAAATATATACAGAACATACAAATTTCCGTAACAATTTTTCCGCAACGCCTTGTATCGATCCTGATTTTTCGTTATATTAGTAAACAATGGATGAAATGCTATCTTGGAGGTGCACAGTGGAACTTTCGTTTGAATTATTGTGGGAAAAATTCCTTGTTTGGCTTGAAGGAATATTGCCAAATGTCGTTGGCGCGATACTGATCTTTGTAGTTGGATGGTGGCTGAGCAATGTGATCATCCGCCTGATGAAGCGCGCAATGCTGCGCGTTCGAACAGAGGTTGGTATTATCACGTTTATTTGTTCTTTGGCAAATGCGGCGATAAAAATCATCATCAGTATCACCGCCTTGGCGCAACTGGGAGTGGAAGTCGGGTCCATCATAGCTGCCATCGGTGCGGCAGGTGTGACCGTAGGACTTGCACTTAAAGAAAATATGGCGAACGTTGCCAGCGGTGCGCAGATCATTTTTACAAAGCCTTTTACGGTTGGAGATTATTTACTACTGGACAATGTAGAGGGCGTTGTGGAACGGATTGAAATCATGTTTACCACCCTTCGGACCTTTGATAATAAAGAAATTGTCATTCCAAATTCCAAAGTTACGGTCAGTACCATTACAAATTATACGGCGATGAAAACGCGCCGCCTGGATTTGCACTACTCGATTAGTTATAACGATGACCTTGCAAAAGTAAAGGCGGTCCTGGGAGAACTGGTCGAAAAAAATCCGCTGGTAGAAAAGGCTCCGGAACCATTGGTCGCTGTAGAAGAACATAAAGATAGCTGTATTCAGATGCTGGTGCGCGTATGGTGCAAGACCGATGATTACTGGCCACTGTATTATCAGATGCAGGAGGAAGTTAAGCTTGCTTTTGACCGTGCCGGTATTCATATTCCATTTCCGCAGATGGATGTGCATGTAGACCGGCCGGTTGACAAACTACAGAAATCTGTTTAAAATAAAGCACAGGATATAGGTGCTCCTTTGCGTAAAGGGGGCTGAAAAAGGGAAGCGGGTGTGATTCCCGCGCAAGTCCGTTGCTGTGAATACCGAGCACATTCCAAAATACCACTGGGAAACTGGGAAGGGGGAGTGTTGCGCAGACGTATGAGCCAGAATACCTGCCTATCGTCCTTCATGCGACTCCACGGTACTGGAGCGCGCGTGGCTGAAGGAACCCGAGGCGGGCGCAGAAGCTTCTTCTGGGCCTGTTATTCCGCCATTCACGCCATTCGGTAATGCGAGTTACTGAATGGCGTTTTTTATATCGCGGGAGGCTTTTATGAAGCTGGAAGAATACGTTTACCAGGATCAAAAACGCTTGCGGTGTGGGTATACCACGGGCAGTTGCGCAGCGGCAGCGGCAAAGGCTGCCGCACAAATGATTCTTACAAACAAATGGGTAAACGAAGTGGAGCTCTGTACGCCAAAAGGGATTCGGCTCTTATTGCCCATATGCCGTACACAGCGTTCGGAGGCATCCGTCTCCTGTGCAGTTCAAAAAGACAGCGGCGACGATCCCGATGTGACCGACGGCATTTTGGTGTTTGCAGAGGTTTCCCAGTTAGCAGAGGGGATTGTTATTGAAGGTGGGGAAGGTATTGGCCGTGTGACGCGGCCGGGCCTTGCCTGTGCCGTTGGAGAGGCTGCCATCAATCCTGGACCGCGCAACATGATCGCCAGTAGCTTACAGGAAGTCAGTATGGCATATGGCTATAGTGGCGGCTGGCATGTGATCCTGTCGGTTCCAGAGGGTAAACCCATTGCAGAGAGGACGTTTAATCCAAGATTGGGAATTGTGGGAGGAATCTCTATATTGGGGACCACAGGGATTGTGGAACCGATGAGCGAGCGCGCTTTGATCGAAACAATCCGCACAGAGTTGTGCCAGCTTCGTGCTTCCGGGGTACAGGTCGTTGTAGCTGTTCCGGGAAATTATGGAGAAACGTTTCTCCGAGAGCGCATGCAGCTTTCCTGCCGTACGGTGATCTGTAGCAATTATATCGGAGAGCTGTTGGATATGGCCGTGGAATTCCAATTTGAAGGCCTTTTGTTGGTTGGACATGCGGGAAAACTGGTTAAATTGGCTGGAGGCGTGATGAATACCCACTCACGCTATGCAGATGCCCGGATGGAGATCCTGACTGCACATGCGGCTCTTTGCGGCGCTTCCCGCAATTTGGCGAACCGTCTGATGGAGTGTGTCACAACGGATGAGGCATTTGATTTATTAAAGGATGCCTCCCTGTTACAGTCTGTCATGGACGGTTTGATGGAGAAAATTCAATTTCACATGAATGCCCGGGTCCATCGAAAGCTGATGGTTGGGGCGGTGTTATTTTCCAATGTATATGGTCTGTTAGGACGGACTACCGATGCGTCCATACTGTTGGGACGTTTGAAAGGAGAGAAGAGGGTCGAATGATTCATATCGTAGGGGCAGGGTCCGGTGCGGTGGATTTGATTACTGTGCGCGGCGCCCGCCTTTTGGGAGAAGCGGATACCGTCGTTTATGCTGGTTCTCTGGTCAATCCGAATATTCTCACGACCTACACAAAGCCGGACTGTGAGATTTATGACAGTGCTCGTATGACCTTGGAAGAGGTATTGCAGGTGCTCATCACTGCAGAGCGCGCAGGAAAAAACGTCGTACGGCTGCATACCGGTGATCCTTGTTTGTACGGTGCTATACGGGAACAGATGGATGCTTTGGATTCCGCTGGGGTGTCCTATGAAGTAGTGCCGGGGGTTAGCTCATTTTGTGGTGCAGCAGCAGCTTTGCAGGCAGAGTATACGCTTCCTGGGGTATCGCAGTCCGTTGTGATTACACGCATGGCGGGGAGAACTCCGGTTCCGGAGAAGGAGTCCATCTCCAGCTTTGCTTCACATGGAGCGACAATGGTTGTATTTCTCAGCACCTCCTATCTGGAAGCCCTGCGCACTCAGCTTTTGGAAGGTGGATATTCTGAGGAAACCCCTGCAGCAATTGTCTATAAAGCAACATGGCCGGATGAGAAGGTGGTTCACGGGACAGTGGGGATACTTCCGGAGATGGCTGCAAAAAATGGAATCACAAAGACAGCTTTGATTCTAATTGGCAACTTCCTCGGAAAGGCTTATGAACGCTCAAAGCTGTACGCACCGGATTTTTCCCACGGATACCGTACTGCCCAAAAGAAGGGTCCTTCCAATGCGGATTGAATGTGTGGCTTTTACTTCCAATGGCGTTCAATTGGGGCTCCGCTTGATTTCCTTTTTGCAGCAAGAAGGAAATTTATGCCGTCTCAGTGCACCTTTAAAATATGTGAAGAAAGATGTCGATCCGTTGGATTCCCTTGCCGAGTGGACCGCATCCGCTTTTGAAAAAGCGGATGCGCTCATCTTTATTGGGGCCTGTGGTATAGCGGTCCGAAGTATCGCTCCCTATTTAAAGAGCAAGTTTCACGATCCGGCAGTTGTTGCGATCGATGATTGCAACCGGTTTGCTGTGCCGTTGGTATCCGGCCATATAGGAGGAGCCAATTCCCTGGCAGAAAAAATTGCTTTTGCCGTCGGAGCGCAAGCTGTGGTAACAACCGCGACTGACCGGAATGGTGTATTTGCGGTGGATACATGGGCGGCCAAGCAGGATTTTTGCGTAATGCGCCCGGAAGCGGCGAAAGCTGTTTCAGCGGCGATTCTCAACGGAGATCCAGTTGGGTTTTATTGCGATTTTCCCTTAGAAGGAGAATTGCCCGCAGGAGTGGTAAAAAAGAGCAAAGGAGCTGTGGGAATTCGTATCGCACTCTCCTATGAAGCAAATTTTGAACAGACCTGTTGGCTGCTACCGCGAATCCTTACCCTGGGAATTGGATGTAAAAGAGGGACTTCGAGAGAGACTATTGAAAAGGCGGTCCGTTATTCTGTGCAAGGTAAATCCCTTTACATGGAAAGTGTACGAAATGTTGCTTCGATCGACAAAAAAGGGGATGAAATCGGGATTTTTGAGTACTGTAAAGCAAATAGACTTTTCAGCCGTTTCTTTACGGCAGAACAACTTTTGCAGGTCAAAGGAGCCTTCACAAGCTCGGCGTTCGTACAGAATACAGTCGGCGTCGGCAATGTATGCGAACGAGCAGCCGTGCTGGCCAGCGGAGGAACTCTGTTGGTGCGAAAGACTGCATTCTCCGGGGTAACAGTCGCGGTGGCAGCGGCCCCACTGGTCGTTCGGTTTTGAAGAAATAGAGAGGACACAGAAAGAGGGGACAGATATGAAGCTCTATATTGTTGGAATCGGACCGGGGGAAGCGGCGCAGATGACGCAACGGGCGCAAACGGCCTTGGATTGCAGTGAGGTAATTGTGGGATATACGGCTTATGTCGATTTGGTTCGGCCCTTTTTTCCGGATAAAACGTTCTTAACCACTTCAATGCGTGGGGAAGTGGAGCGCTGCGAGATGGCGGTAAAATATGCGCTTGAAGGCCGGACGGTTGCTCTAATTTGTAGCGGAGATGCGGGCGTTTATGGGATGGCCAGCCCTGCGCTCGAGGCTGCACAGAGGTTTCCTCAGCTGGACATCGAGGTAGTGCCGGGCGTGACCGCTGCATGCAGTGGGGCAGCGCTTCTGGGCGCCCCTCTTTCCCACGACTTTGCGGTCGTGAGTCTGAGCGATCTTTTAACCCCTTGGGCTTCGATCGAAAAGCGATTGGCCTGTGCAGCGGAAGCGGACTTTGTGCTCTGCCTATATAATCCTTCCAGTAAAAAGCGTGCAGACTATCTCTGCAGGGCCTGTGCGATTGTCCGGCAATTCCGTCCGGCAGAGACGCCCGTGGGAGTGGTCCGTTCGATTGGCCGCGAAGGGGAATCCTGGACCGTGATGACGTTGGAGGAACTCCGGGATTATCAGGCGGATATGTTCACCACAGTATTTATTGGAAACTCCCAGACGCGTGTTATCAATGGACGTCTAGTGACGCCGCGTGGATATATACACCAGTAAGGAGGCAAAGTGATGGCGCAGATTTTGCTGTTTGCAGGAACGAGCGAGGGCAGACAGCTGGCCGAACGTCTTTCTGCGTGTGGCGTTTCCCTTTTTGTCAGTGTGGCAACCGCGTATGGAGAATTGCTTTTAAACCATGCACATGCCTCGGTTCTCCAGGGCCGGATGGATCGAGAGGAGATGGTTTCGTTTTTACGTATGCATCCCGTCGATTGTGTCGTGGATGCAACGCACCCGTATGCTGTTTTGGCTACAGAAAACATTCTCGCCGCTTGCCAGGAGACCGGTACGGATTATTTTCGTCTACTGCGGGAGGAAGCCACACCAAAATGGCAGGGGGACTGCTTCTATGTTGCAACCGCACAAGAGGCGGCCGAGGCGCTCGCGGAATTGCCGGGGAATGTTTTACTGACTACGGGGTCAAAAGAGCTTTCTGCGTTTGTGAATGTTCCGCATTATCAAGACCGGCTGTTTGTGCGGATGCTTCCAACAGAGGAGGCAATCTGCAAGGGAAATTCGCTCGGTTTTGCGCCGGGGCATTTGATCTGCATGCAGGGACCGTTTTCCGAGGAACTGAACCTTGCTTTGTTTCACCAATTTCAGATTCAGATCTTAGTGACAAAGGAATCTGGTAAAGCGGGCGGTTTTTGGGAAAAGCTCCGTGCAGCACAGAAGGCGGACGTGCGTACCGTGGTGATTGGCCGCCCTCCACAAGTGTCCGGCGACTCTTATATGGAACTTTGGAAAAAGTTGTGCGTAAGATTTCATTTGTCTTAGGGAGGGACTGACATGGCAAAGACAATCTGGCTGGTGGGCATCGGAATGGGAAACCGGGACACCTTGACCATCGGCGCCTGGAACGTTCTAAAAAGCTGTGATTGTCTGATTGGCGCGCAGCGTATGTTGGATGCCTTTCCAGATCTCACCTGTGAAAAGTGGGCGGCAACCGTTCCGGAAAAAATAGCTGCTTTTGTAGAGGCTCATCCGGAGTTTCTATGTGTAGGCGTGGTACTCTCCGGGGATGTCGGCTTTTATAGCGGCGCCAAGAAACTGCGCAGCCTTTTTCAGCACGTGGAAGTGCGGGAGTGCTGTGGTATCAGCACGGTGGCGTATCTTTGCGCCAAGTTGCATATCCCTTGGGAAGATGCGTGTCTAGTGAGCGCGCATGGACAGGCGTGTAACTTGCCGGGAGAAGTGAGGACCCATGAAAAGGTCTTTGCGTTGACCGGGATGGTTTCCGTTCAAGATCTATGTAAAGAACTCCGCAGAGAAGGCTTGGGGCATGTAACCGTCTCGGTGGGAGAGTATTTATCTTACCCCGATGAGCGGATCTCCACCGGGTCTGCCCTCGAATTTGCAAATCGGTCGTTTGCACCTCTAAGTGCACTTTTGATTCAAAATCCTGCACCATTGTGTCCGGGCGGTTTCGGATTGCCCGATGATTGTTTTATTCGGGGAAATACGCCGATGACAAAATCGGAAGTACGATGTGTTTCGCTTTCTCGCTTGGGGCTGAATCGGGGGAGTACCGCTTGGGACGTCGGGGCAGGAACCGGGTCGGTATCCGTGGAGATGGCGTTGCAAGCGCCCTGTGGGGCGGTTTATGCGGTGGAGCGTGACGAAGATGCTTGCCGGTTAATCGAACAGAATCGCGAAAAATTTGGCCTATCCAATATGCGGATTGTCCGCGGCACAGCGCCAGGGGTGCTACAAGATCTGCCTGCACCGGACAGTGTGTTCCTTGGCGGCAGCGGTGGAATGGTAGAGGAGATTCTACAATTGGCCCTGCAAAAGAATCCATATGTGCGGGTAGTAATCAATGCAATTACGTTGGAAACGGTTGCAGCGGCGACACAGGCCCTGAACACACTCGGTTTTGTGGATGTCATGATTTCACAGATAGCGGTTTCCCGAGCAAAGCGCGCAGGAAAGGTTCATATGATGTTGGGGCAAAACCCAGTCTACATTCTCAGCGGACAGGGGGCGGGGATATGACGGTTTCTTTGCCGCGGGTTCTGCTGGCTGCACCATCCAGCGGTGCGGGAAAAACGACGGTGGCTTGCGCGATTTTGCGTGCGCTGCACCGGCGTGGGAGGAAGCTTTCCGCTTTTAAATGTGGCCCGGATTATATTGATCCGATGTTTCATCGAGAGGTCCTTGGGATACCATCCTACAATCTGGACCTTTTTTTGTTGGGACAAAGAACGGTCCGCCGGCTATTGATGGAAGACGCACAGGGGGCGGATTTGGCCCTGATGGAAGGGGTCATGGGATACTACGATGGAATTGGTCTTACGGAACGGGCCGGAAGTTACGATTTGGCCTGTGCAACTCACTCGCCGGCTGTCTTGGTGTTGGATGGGCGTGGAGCAGCACAATCGTTGCTGGCCCAGATCAAGGGATTTCTTACATATCGCTCAGATAGCCGGATAGCCGGAGTTCTTTGGAATCGTTTATCTCCCAGCCAGTATCCCGCGCTTCATGAACGGGTGGAACAGGAATTTGGAATTCGATCCCTTGGGTATTTGCCGAAACTAGAGGCGGTTTCCTTAGAAAGCCGCCATTTGGGTTTGATAACAGCAGAAGAAGTACTCCAACTTCAGACAAAGCTGGACCTTTTGGCTGACCAGGCGGAATGTACGATTGATTTGGATGGTATTCAGTCTCTTGCAGAACGGGCCGAACCGCTACAAGAGGAGCCTTATACGCCGCCTGATAGGGGGGATTTCTGCCGTCCGCGCATTGCAGTGGCGCGTGATCGTGCCTTTTGTTTTTATTATGCAGATTCCTTGCGTTTGTTGGAGCATCTGGGGGCAGAACTTTGTTATTTCAGTCCACTGGTGGATTCCATGCTCCCCGCAGGGTGTAACGGTGTCCTGTTGGGCGGCGGTTATCCAGAACTCTATGGCGAGGACCTGGAGAAGAACCATTCGATAAGAGAAAATTTGTATACCTCCATACAGAAGGGAATGCCCTGTATTGCAGAATGTGGGGGCTTTCTCTACCTGCATCGGACCTTGGAGGATTCCTATGGAACCCCTCGCCGGATGGTGGGGACCATTTTGGCGGATGGGATACGGACCGAGAAGTTACAGCGGTTCGGTTACGCGACGTTGACCGCGCAAAGGGATAATCTTCTTTGTCGGGCCGGAGAGAAGCTTCCTGTCCATGAATTCCACTATTGGACCAGTACGGACAATGGGGATGGCTGCTTGGCGGAGAAGCCTTCCACAGGAAAGACCTGGCCTTGTATCCATGTATCGGAATCCCTGTTTGCGGGGTTCCCCCATTTCCATTTTGCATCGAATCCACGTTGGGCGCAGCATTTTCTGGAGAAGTGCGCGCAATTTGAGGGGGTATAAAACGGATGACCTTGGAAGAAACCATTTGCCAAATCCATCCCGCAGACCGGGCAACGGAGGAACGTGCCTGGCAACGGTGGGATTGTATTGCCAAACCGTTGCGCGGATTGGGCTTGCTGGAAGAGGCGATTGCACGGATTGCGGGGATGACCCGTACGGTAGAGGTGGATCTCAGCCGCCGTGCATTGGTTGTATTCTGTGCAGACAACGGTGTTGTAGAGGAGGGGGTCACACAGACGGGGCAGGAGGTGACCGCAGTTGTGACGGAAAACCTCTCCAAAGGGGATACCAGTGTTTGTAAGATGGCGAGGGTCGCTCATGCAGAGGTTTTCCCCGTGGATATTGGTGTTGCGAGGGAAGTTTCAGGAGAACGAATCATCCGGCGAAAAATTGCCTATGGAACGAAGAATATGACAAAAGGTCCGGCAATGACTAAGGAAGAAGCGGTACGGGCCTTGGAGGTTGGTATCGAACTGGCGCAGAATTTGAAACAACAGGGTTATCGAATCCTTGCGACAGGGGAGATGGGAATCGGCAACACAACTACCAGCAGTGCTGTGGCCTCGGTCCTGCTTGGTTTGCCCCCGGAAAAGGTTGCCGGTCGTGGCGCGGGCCTTTCATCAGCCGGTTTGGAGCGCAAACGAGAGGCCATTCGCCGCGCCATCGCGAGGAATTCGCCGGACCCAATGGATGCCCTCGATGTTTTGCAAAAGGTAGGCGGGCTGGATCTGGCCGGGATGGCCGGAACATTTTTGGGGGCAGCCGCAGTGCAAATGCCCGTGCTGATCGATGGCTTTATTTCAGCCTCTGCGGCTTTACTCGCTGCTCGCATCTGTCCAGCAGCAAGGGAGTACATGGTGGCCAGTCACGTGTCCGGGGAACCGGCTGCCCATTGGATTCTTCAGGAGTTGGAGCTGAAACCCTTTTTGACGGCGGACATGACCTTAGGGGAGGGAACCGGCGCAGTGGCGGCGTTACCACTTCTGGATATGGCCTGTGCGGTTTACGGCAGCATGCGGACATTTGAACAAATTTCCATAGAACCCTACCGGCCGCTGCACTGAGGAGGGGGATTCGGTGGTTACTTTGATTATCGGAGGAGCGGCGAGCGGAAAGTCTGCCTATGCGGAGGAATTGGCGATGCAGTCCCCCGGAGTTCCGCGCCTCTATGTCGCAACTATGTTGGCGCAGGACGCGGAAAGCCGGGCGCGAGTGAAACGGCATCGCGCCCTTCGCAGGGGCAAGGGATTTTTTACAGTGGAATGCCCTCTAGCGTTGGAAAAGCTGGTTGTTCCAACGGGGGCGGCTGTGCTGTTGGAATGTCTTTCAAACCTTTTGGCAAATGAGTGCTATTGCCCAGAGGGAGCAGGGGAACATGCCGAGGCCTCTATCCTACGGGGGATGGACCGGCTTTTTACGACCGCGGCGGACGTCATTGTAGTCTCGAATGCGATTTTTTCCGATGGAATCCAATATGATTCTTCCACGCAGGGCTACCTCGCGCAATTGGGCTGCCTAAATGAGGCGTTAGCCAACAGGGCAGATCGTGTGGTCGAAGTCGTCTGTGGGATTCCAATTGTGCAGAAAGGGAGGGGCGCTTCATGCGTTTAATACATTCTTGCCTGATTGCTTTTTCCATGTATTCGCGCATTCCTATGCCAAGAACCGAATGGAAAAAAGAGGATATGCGTTATGTGATGTGTTTCTTCCCTCTGGTTGGCTTGGTGATCGGTCTAGTGCTTTGTGGATGGGGCTGGCTGGCAGGCTATCTGCGAATTGGGGCTGGCCTTTTTGCCGGCGGAATGACCGTTCTCCCCGTCTTGTTGACGGGGGGAATCCATTTGGACGGATTTTGTGATACTTTGGATGCATTGGGGTCCCGTCAATCGATGGAACGCAAATTGGAGATTTTGAAGGATTCCAATTGCGGCGCTTTTGCAGTGATCGGTTGTTGCCTTTTTTTCCTTATCACCTTTTGTTTGTGGACGGAATGGAAACCGGATAGAACGACCCTGTGCCTGTTGGCGTTAGGTTTTGTATGGTCCAGGGCATTGAGCGGCCTTTCCGTTGTACAATTCCCTTGTGCCAAAACCAGTGGATTGTTGGCGATGTTTTCCAATGCGGCGGCAAAACAGCGGACTGCATGGATTTTGATGGGATACCTGGTTCTGTTCGGGGGGCTGATGCTTCTGCTTCAACCCGTTGTGGGAGGTGCGGTCCTTGGAACGTCTCTGGGAATGTTTGGCTTCTATTACCATGTTTCCCGCAAGGAATTCGGAGGAATAACCGGGGATTTGGCGGGATGGTTTTTGCAACTATGCGAGCTAGTCGAGCTGGCAGCGGTAGTACTTGTACAAAAATGGATTTGAAAGGATGCGAACGGCATGCGATTAATCATTGGCGGAGCTCATCAGGGGAAACTGCGGTGGATTTTACAGCAGACCGGTTATACAGAATCCGATGTAGCTGTTTCCTTGGATGAGGCGCGCCATCTTCCCATCCTCAATTCCTTACATCAGCTTGTCCGGGATCTACTGGAAAAAGGAATCTCCCCGCAGGCAGAGATCGAGGCTCTTTTGCGCGACCATTCGGAATTGATTGTCCTCTGTGATGAGATCGGGTGCGGAGTAGTTCCAATGGATGCTTTTGAGCGGTCTTGGCGGGAAGAGACAGGGCGAATTTGCTGCTGGCTGGCGGAACGCGCCGTACGTGTGGACCGCGTCTTTTGCGGAACTGCTACCTGTATCAAGCGGGAGGTGGAGACATGACTGAGGTGTTGTTTTTGTTGCCTCTGCCTTTGGGGTTCCTGTTGGATCTCTGTTTTGGAGATCCACATTGGATGCCGCATCCTGTACGTGCGATTGGGTGGCTCATAACCCATTTGGAAAAGTTTCTACGGACGGTCTTTCCCAAAACGCCGCAGGGAGAACGAATAGCGGGAATATTTTTGGCGGTTGGAGTACCTCTTATATCCTGTGGAGTGGGCTGTTTGCTCTTATGGGGGGCCTATCTGTTGCATCCTGGCCTCTGGCTTGCGCTGGAAACGCTCTTGTGCTATCAGATGCTGGCGGCAAAGGCGCTTCGGGTAGAAAGCGGCAAGGTCTATGACCGTTTGTGTGCCCACGACTTAGCGGGAGCACGACGTGCCGTTTCGATGATTGTAGGGAGGGATACACAGGCGCTAACAGAGGAAGGGGTGACAAAAGCAGCGGTTGAGACAGTGGCGGAAAACACATCGGATGGCGAGATTGCTCCTCTTTTGTGTTTGGCCTTGGGGGGCGCGCCGCTGGGATTGTTTTATAAAGCGGTCAATACCATGGATTCTATGGTTGGATATAAAAACGACACGTATCTCTATTTTGGATGGGCAGCGGCCAAGTTGGATGATGTGCTTAATTGGATTCCCGCGCGTTTATCGGCCTGGCTGATGATTGTGTCCACCTTTTTTCTCGGCCTGGATGTACGAAATGCGGTCCGCATTTATAAAAGAGATTGCCGCAAGCACGCCAGCCCGAATAGTGCCCATACAGAGGCGGCTTGTGCCGGAGCGCTGCGCGTGGAACTGGCTGGCGATGCCTATTATTTTGGAAAACTGTATAAAAAACCGGCCATTGGTGATCGGTTGCGTCCGATTTGCCCGGAGGACATTCGGCGGGCAAATCGGATGCTTTATGCCTCATCCGTTTTGGCCTTGGCAATCGGTATGGGAATCCGCATAGGACTCGGCGGGCTGGGAGGTTGGATATGAATATCGTACACGGCGGGGACATCTACTCCGTCCGCCAGAAAGTGGGAGAAGAACCGCTTGACTTTTCTGCAAACATCAACCCTTTGGGAATGCCGCCGAAGGCCGTTCGGGCGGCGATGGATGCGATGCAGCAGTGTACGCATTATCCAGATCCTCTTTGCAGGGACTTGCGTAAGGCGCTTTCCCAGTATGAAGGGATTCCTGAAGGACAGATCGTCTGTGGGAATGGGGCCGCAGATCTCATTTTTCGAATTGTGACAGCTTTTAATCCGCAAAAGGCGCTACTTTTGGCGCCTACATTTGCAGAATATGAGCAAGCTCTCCGCGCGGGAAATTGTTCCATAGCGTTTTTTCCGTTGCAAGAAGAAGAGCAATTTGTTTTAAACAATACGTTTTTGCAGAGTTTGACGCCTGACATCGATCTACTGTTTCTCTGTAATCCCAACAATCCAACAGGACGTACGATCCCCCAAAGATTGCTGGATTCCATTTGGAGGCGCTGTGATGAATTGGGAATTCTTTTGGTTGTAGATGAATGCTTCAATGACTTTTTGGAATACCCAGAACAGCATACTCTCAAAGGAGCCGTTCGAGAAGGGGGAACTCTGATTTTGCTCAAAGCGTTTACAAAGAGTTTCGCTATGCCCGGATTGCGCTTGGGATATTGTTTGTGCGGTGACAGCCAGCTGGCAGAGCAGCTTTTTTCCAGTGGACAACCTTGGGGCGTATCCATTCCGGCGCAGGCGGCAGGGATCGCAGCCTTGCAGGAAACAGGATATTTGGAACGGACGCGTTCTGTGATCTGCAGGGAACGACAATGGCTTTCCCAACAGCTTGCCGCACGAGGATTGCAGGTGTTTCCAGGGGAGGCCAATTATCTGCTCTTTCGCACGAAAGGAGAATTGCCGTTACAGCAGCGTTTGGAGAGGCGGGGAGTACTTCTCCGTCCCTGCGGCAATTATCGGGGGCTGGACAACCGTTTTTATCGAATTGCAGTGCGCAGCCGTGAGGAAAATGGGCGGCTGCTTACCGCACTGACAGGTGCTTTGGAGGAATAGAGATGGCAAAAGCGATTATGATACAGGGGACCATGTCCAATGCGGGAAAGAGCTTTTTAGTGGCGGGGCTATGTCGGATTTTCCGGCAGGACGGCTACCGGGTAGCACCTTTTAAATCACAGAATATGGCGCTCAATTCCTATATTACAACCGAGGGATTGGAGATGGGACGGGCGCAGGTGATGCAGGCGGAAGCGGCCGGCACAGAACCAAGCGTGCGGATGAATCCCATTCTACTCAAGCCCACGAATGATACGGGCTCCCAGGTGATTGTCAACGGCGTACCCATTGGCAATATGGATGCATCGGTCTATTACCAATACAAAAGGCAGTTGGTTCGGCCCATCCTGGATGCCTACCATTCTCTGGAAAAAGAGAACGATATTATCGTATTGGAAGGGGCGGGAAGCCCTGCGGAGATCAACCTCAAACAGGAGGACATTGTCAACATGGGGATGGCAAAACTGGCGCATGCCCCCGTCCTTTTGGCAGGGGATATTGACCGCGGCGGCGTTTTTGCTTCTTTATATGGAACGATGGCACTGCTGGAAGAATCGGAGCGCGCAATGGTCAAGGGAATGATTATCAATAAGTTCCGCGGCGATGTAGAATTATTAAAACCTGGTCTCCGGATGCTGGAGGAAAAAACTCATGTGCCATTTGTAGGGGTGGTTCCCTACCTCTCTGTTGAACTGGATGATGAGGATAGCCTGTCGGAATCCTTATCCCGTACGCCGCGCGAAGGATTGTTGGATTTGGCAGTCATCCGTTGGCCCAAAGTTTCCAATTTTACCGATTTTCAGCCGCTGGCACGGGTTCCCGGCGTCACCTTGCGGTATGTGGGGCGGCCGGAGCAGTTTGGAAAGCCCGATCTGGTGTTGTTGCCCGGAACAAAGAATGTAATGGGCGATCTTGCTTGGATGCGAGACAATGGCTTGGAGGCGTGCATCCAGCGATATGCCGCGGAGGGTGGCCCTGTGTTGGGAATCTGTGGGGGCTATCAGATGCTTGGGATGACCATACGTGACCCAGAAGGGGTGGAGGGCGGTGGCGCCATGGAAGGCATGGGGCTGTTGCCGGTGGATACTGTATATGCTACAGAAAAGGTGCGGACTCGTGTTCGGGGGATGGTTCAACCCGTGGAAGGCGCTTTGAGAGAGCTAGCGGGGGTACCATTTATCGGATATGAGATTCATATGGGGCGCACCATCCGCCGGGATGGTATTTCCCCTTTTGCGGTTCTTACCGAGTTAAATGGCATGGAGAAAGAGGACGGTGCGGTATTCGGCAATATTTACGGTACATATGCGCACGGCTTTTTTGATGCAGAGCCGGCCAGCGCCTTGATACGGATTCTGCTCCGCCGAAAGGGAATCAAGGGGGATATTTTGCAATCAATCGATCTACATGCTTTTAAAGAGCAACAGTATAACCTCCTAGCGGATGCACTGCGAGAACATTTGGATATGAATCGAATCTACTCTATTTTGGAACAGGGTCTGTCGGAAGGAGGGCGAGCAGATGTTTGAGACGGTTTTACCAGAAGAAATCGAAAAGCGCAGTTTTTCGATCATAGAGAAGGAGCTGGGTACACGGCGCCTTGATCCAGAGCAAGCCCCGGTCATCAAACGAGTGATCCATACTACAGCGGACTTCGACTATGTAGATAATCTGTGTTTTTCGCCGGATGCGGTACAAAAGGGCGTCGAAGCTTTACAGAAAGGCGCCTATATTGTGACCGATACAGAAATGGTTCGTTCCGGCATTCATAAAAAAAGCCTCGCTCCTTTTGGCGGGGAGGCTATTTGTTTTATGTCGGATGAACTTGTCGCGCGTGAGGCTAAAGCGCGAGGAGTGACCCGGGCCTTTGTCAGTATGGAGCGTGCAGCTGCTTTGGATAGGCCGCTGTTGTTTGCTATTGGCAATGCGCCTACAGCTTTGGTTCGTTTGTATGAATTGATCGGCGAAGGAATTCTTCATCCAGAGTTGGTGATCGGCGTTCCGGTTGGATTTGTCAATGTGGTAGAGGCAAAAGAGTTGTTTTTGCACAGTGATATTCCCCATATTGTAGCGCACGGCCGAAAGGGCGGCAGCAATGTAGCTGCTGCAATTTGTAACGCTATGCTTTATTTGGCGGAGGGGCGAAGCTTATGAGCGTTTTCAATACAGTCACAACAATCGATGCAGCAACCGTTGAAAGGAGCGATACCATGAGCAGAAATGCGATTTTGGCAGTAAGCTTTGGTACTATTTATGCAGAAACCCGTGAGAAGACCATCGGTGCGATTGAACAGACGATGCGGGAAACATTTCCCGGATGGGACGTAAAACGCGCTCTTACAAGTCCAACAATTTTGCGAAAACTGGCAGCGGCAGGGGAACCGATGCAGAATGTCTGGCAAGCATTGGGGCAGCTTCGAGAGGAAGGGGTTTCTCGCGTAGTGTGTCAGTCTACCTATGTGGTTAATGGCGAAGAACAAGAGGCCATGGTACGTGAAACGGAAAAATATGCGCATTGGTTTGACCAGATTGTCTGTGGCGCCCCCCTTTTGACTGCGCAGGAAGACTTTGAGGCAGTCGCTGATGCCATTGAAACGGAGTTTACCACGCTTTCCCCCGAAGAAGTGTTGGTTTTGATGGGACATGGAACCAAGCACAGTGCCAATACTGCCTATGCGGCGTTGGATTATGTCTTTAAGGACCATGGTGCACACAATATTTTTGTAGGTACGGTGGATACTTATCCAAGTATTCTATCGGTACTCCGGCGAGTAGAGTCCATTCAGCCTAAGAAAATAATTCTTGCACCGCTGATGGTAGTAGCGGGCGATCATGCCCGGAACGACATGGCGGGGGATAAAAATTCCTGGAAGGCTGCATTTGAGGAGCGGGGATACCCTGTACAGACGGTTTTAAAAGGTTTGGGTGAGTATCCTGGAATTCGTGCTGTTTATGCAGCACATGCACAGCGTGCAGCGGAACGTCTCATTTAAAGAGAGCCATAAGCTGGACATTTCGCTAGGATGGACCGCGTCTTTTTCTACCGCTGGGCCGCTTTTATACCTGAAATACATTTTCAAATGAAAACATTTTTCTCCCTTCTTTGGTGAGAGTTCATGAAGGAGTGAGTTCCATTGATTTTACGGGGAACGGTTTTTTCCAAAACTCTGGAAAAGGATACAGGAATTACGATTGTAACCCCCAGTGATTTGAAACAGAATGGACCATATCGAGTGGCCTATCTTTTGCATGGACTGTGTGGAGATAGTGCGACCTGGGTGGACAATTCGATGCTTCCGGTCTATGCACGAGAAGGGCATACGATTTATATCCTTCCCGATGCAGTACGGAGTTTTTATACCGATATGCGGTATGGCTCGCGCTATTTTACATATGTGACAGAAGAATTGCCGGTGCTCTGCAAACAGGTTTTTCAGATTTCTGCCCGGCGAGAGGATACGGCGGTTCTAGGGGCTTCAATGGGCGGCTATGGCGCTTTAAAATGTGCATTGTCCCGCCCAGAACAGTATGGAATGTGCGGTGCATTTTCTTCCGCTTGTTTGGATATCAAAGAGGGGCTGGAAGAACTGCGGAAGAATGGAAAGACAAAATCGTTTGTCGACCACTATGGCGAACAGCTATTCCACGATTTTCTTTCCATTTTTGGAGAGGACTTGGAATGGAAGCCGGAGTATGATCTTTTGGAATTGGCGAGAGGCTTACAAAAGGCCACTGTCAAACCAGCAATCTATATGACTTGTGGCAGTTATGATGCGTTCCGTTCCTCCCACATCCAATTTCAGGAGCAAATCGAATCGTTCGGTTTTGCCTTCCAATATGAAGAGTGGCAGGGAGGGCATGACTTTTTCTTTTTTGATCGATCGCTACAACGTGCGATTCGCCATTTTAACCTGTGATAGAAAAAGGCCACTTCGTGTGGAATCCTTAGAGAACACAGACGGGAGGATTTATTCACCCGTTTGTGACGGTGCGCCATAGGGAAAATGGAATTGACACCGAAACTGTAAAAATGAGGAAGAGGATGTCCTAAAACTACGAATTTTTCGATTCATAGGAAAGGAGCATCCTCTTTCTATTTGGAAAAGTATTTGAGTTTCGAAAAAACAAGGGTATCCCTTCCGTCATTTTATGACTTTTGGGACACCCTCTTTATATTGGACGGTTTATTCAGAAATTTGTAAAAGCTGTCCACGGTGGGAAATATGCAAAACTCGGTTGCGATAGGGAAACGTGCGGGGATCGTGATCCATTCGGTCAAAAATGGTATACTGTGAACCGAAGTGCATGGGGACAATCCAACGAGCGCCTACTTTTTTCATAAAGTATTCCAATCCCAAAAGCGAATTCTCTTCTTGGCGTGGGTCCACAGGGATAAAAGCGCAGTCTATGGATTCTCCCTGCAAAGAATCAATCTGTTCTTGGTAACGGCGGGCCATATCTTGATTGGCCTGTTCCGGTTCATCGTTCCAATGCCACCAGTTGAGATCGCCTGCGTGATAAAGACAGAGTCCATCTGTTTTTATGAGAAACGCGACCCCCAGATCGGTAGAATCCAACGTGCGGACCTGAAGATCACCCAAATCATATGTCCGAGAGGGGGAAACCGAGAGAACCTCCTCTTTTGTTGGTATTTCCTCCGCAAGAATGTAGCGAATGTTCGAATGACCCTTACGCCACTCAAAAATGACGGGATTATAATGATCCGCATGGCTGTGGGATACAAAAACAACCACATTGCGCTTTTGCAGCATGGAGGGATCAATTACTCCTTGTTCGGGACTGCCACCATGCGGCGTGTCCAAATAATAATCAAAGATCAAAAAATGTGAGGCGGTTTCCACCGCAAAACCGCTGTTGTAAAGATACCGAATGGAAATGGGCTGCATGGACAATCTCTCCTATTCTTTTCTCAAATATATTCTGTATGCATTTCCTACGAATGTTCCGCTTTGATTGCATCTGCGAGTGCGTTTGATTATAATAGCTTCAAAAAGAACTGTCAATAAAAGGATGAGATATTGTAAAATGGAGCGAACTGTCCTATGGAACGGAGAATCCGTACCATATCAATTGCATTATAAGAAAGTAAAAAATGTGAATATTCGAATCACCGCAGGAGGAATCGTACATGTCTCTGCAAACCGCAGTGTAAAAGCAGAGGAAGTAGATCACATCATTCAAAAGAAAGCTGCCTGGATTGTTCGGGCAAAGGCGGCCTATATTGCATGTCAGAAGGAAACACAAATGCCCCGTATCTATGTTACAGGAGAACCCGTTTGCTTTTTAGGACACATCTATCATCTCTGTGTGGAAATGTCCGACCGAGAACAAGTTTCCATTCAGGAACAAAATGTTGTCCTTCAACTCAGGGATCCTGCAGATGAAACAAAGCGAAAGAAGCTGTTTGATACTTGGTACCATTCTCTATGTTATGACATGTTTGAAAGGATGATCAAACGGGTATTTCCACTTTTTAAAGCATATCGGATTCCTTTGCCGTCATTTCGAATTCGTAAAATGAAAACCCGCTGGGGAAGCTGCTCCCCACAAAAATGTGCCATTACCTTGAATCTATATTTGGCGCAAGCGCCTGCAGCTTGTGTCGAATATGTGATTGCACATGAATTGGCTCATCTGGTCCAACCCAACCACTCGTGGAAATTTTACAAAGTGCTGGACGACGTCATGCCAACCCATCGAGAGCGAAAACAACTTTTGCGAGAACAGAAAATCAATTGTTATGAGATTCCATAACGGGTGTGACCTGCGCCATTTGGTGATCCTTCCAAACCATAAAAAGGCCTAGGAGGGATAGGGCAATCTGAGAAATGGGGATGACAAGCCAAGTTCCTAGGATTCCGATGGTTTGTGGGAGGATCAGCAACAGAAGCAATAAGAGGAGAGGTTCTCCATAAATGAGCAGATATGCCTGTAGGTTTTCGCTGATGGCATAGAAAAAGGCAGTTGTGACTCTGGAAATGCTGATAAATAAATAGCCACAAAGGAAAATCGGCAGAATTTTTGCAACCTCTTGTGTGACTTGCGGAGAGGCCCCGAACAATTCTGCTGCATGTCCTCGTACAGCAAATAAGACAGCCACACAAATTGCCGATATTAGAACCGAAAACTGATAAGCGAAGTTGCGAATTGCCTTTGCACGTGGAATATTCCCTTCTCCATAGGCGAGACTGACCAGCGGTTGGCTGCCATCGCTGATTCCCTGTAGCAACAGTATTACCACAGAGGAAACATAACTGATGGATGCATAGCAGGTTACCGCCATTGTACCGCCAAACAACGCTGCGCTTTTGTTCACGAGAATCAATGTGATATTCGGAGAAAAGGTCAAGCCAAAGGGGGACAGGGCAACCCCTAAAATATGCTTTATGAAAAACCCCCTCTTCGCTTGAAATGCAAAGGACGGTTTTTGCTTTTTAGCGGCAAAGAAAGCAACACATACCAGAAAGGTCATCGCCTGACCAATTACGGTTGCGATGGCCGCGCCCATCATTCCCCAAGGTAAAACCCAAACAAACCAATAATCAAGGACAATATTTGTTAAGAATCCAGTGACCATAGCAACCATAGCGATGACAGAGCCGCCCATGTTTCGAATGAAGGGAACCAGGCCGGTACCCAACACTTGGAAAAGAGCTCCATAGCTGATATAGAGCAAATATTCTTCTCCCAACAGTTGAATTTTTCCGGAAGCGCCAAAAAGATGCAGGATGGACGGCGCTCCCCATAGAAACAGACCGGTCAAAAGAATACCAGAAAACATCAAAAGAAGGAGAGACATTCCAAAATACTGTTGTCCAAGGTGATCGTTTTGGTTTCCTTTACTGATTGCGTAACGGATAGCACCGCCCATGCCAATTCCGGTTCCAACCGCCTGTAAAAAAGCGGTCAAAGGATAGGCCACATTGATTGCGGCGAGGGCATTATCTCCCAGGGCGTTTCCTACAAAGAAACCATCCGCAATGGCGTAGATCCCGGATAGAGCAAACGCCAACATGGAAGGAATGACATAGTGAAAAAAGTCCTTATGTATTCTCATCAATTCCTGCCTCCCGGAAGAATTGATTATAGCGCTTGGTATTTTCGATCAGGGTATCGGCCCGATCTTTACCAAGTCGTTCCCAGACAATTTCTTCACAGTGCTGTAGTGCACTGGCAACCGCTTCAAAAGTTTCCTTGCCCGTTATGGTCAAATGAATCACCTTATTCCGATGATCTTCTTTGCAGGGGGCCAGTTCGACCCATCTATGTACAAGAAATTTTTTAAGAATGGTATTGACAGTTTGTTTTGGGAGTTGCCAGAGCTGGCAAATATCTTTTTGCTTACATGTATCCTGATTTTCAACTAAGGATAAAATCACAAGCAATTCGCAGTAAGACCAGCCACGCTGTTTTGCCCATTCCTCATAGATTGCGTTTGTTTCCCGCCAAAGGGCGTTATAAAGGGCATGGTATCGCTTTAATTGTTCGATCATTTCCAATAAGATTCTTCCTCTCTAAATTAGTCTGTTAACAGACTAATTTTACCATTGAAATATCGTCCCGTCAAGTGTGACTTGCGTGAATTCTACCTTTAAACAATCGAAGAATGGAAAAGGCGATCGGGGTATCTCTCAAAAAGAGAAGAAAACCCCGTCGCCTTTTCTGTTCTTTCATTCGGCTCCCAAAGCAGCCATTGTAATATAATTATAAGGTTGGTTAAAGTGTGGCAAAAAGAAAAGATCCAGCAGTTTGAGCCGGTCAATGGTTACCCGCTCCTGAATTGCCAAGGAGAACAGGTGGATTCCCATGGACATGTCGTAGCGAGAAGCCATCTGAGCGCCAACGATTACCCGATTATCCCGGCGGTAAACGATCCGAATTTTAACGGATTCATTATGCTTCATAAACTGGGGTTTCTGATAATCTTCAAAATCAGCGGAACAGACATCCATTCCATATCGCCGGGCTTTTTCGAGCGTAAGACCAGTAGAGACCATATTATATCCCCATATGCTGATGCCATTGGAGCCTTGGACACCTTCTGTCTCCATGTGACCGCCGCATGCGTTCATAGCAGCGACAATACCTGAGCGTACGGCATTGCTGGCGAGCGCTATATAATTGACCTCTCCAATCGCATTATCGAAGACAGTTGCACAATCACCGATGGCGTAAACATCCGGAAGGTTTGTACGCTGTTGCCGGTTGACCCGATAGGCGCCGTTGCGAAAGCGTTCTAAGTGTTCTTCACCAAGTTTTGCATTTGGCTGGAATCCAACCGCAAGAACCGCCATATCGGCCGCATATTCCTTTTTATCTGTAATGATTTTTTCGACCCTGCTTTTTCCGGCAATTTTGGTGACACGCTCACCAAAGGCCAGCTGGACTCCATTTTTTTCGAGTACATCCGACATATGATCTGTAAAATCACGATCATAGTAACCCGATAGACAGGTGGGGGCACAGTCGATTAAGACAACCTCTTTTCCGTTGCGTTTAAAAGCCTCTGCCAATTCTACGCCGATGTACCCAGCTCCAATAACAGCCACTTTTTGAACGCAGTTGGAGTGAAGTTTTTGGATGACCTCTTCCGCGTCTTGATAGCGTTTGACCAGCTGTACATTTTCGAGGTCTTTTCCTGGAATGTCCGGAACGATGGGTTGGGAACCGGTTGCTAAAATGAGTTTTTCATATGGTTCCTCATACCGTGTATGGTCGCCGCCCTCTGCATAGACGATCTTGCGGTCAAAATCGATCTTTGTTACAGTCGTCAACATGTGAACCATAGCACCCTTTTGCTGCAAAAGCTTTTGTGAGGAATAAAATAGTCCTTCTGGGCCGGAAATTTGGCCTCCAATCCAAAGGGCCATTCCGCAGCCCAGAAAACTGATGTTGGAATTAGCGTCAAATACAACCACTTGGTGTTGGTCGGGCGCTGTATCCAAAATAGTATTGACTGCGGCTGTTCCAGCATGATTGGCCCCGATCACAACGATTTTACTCATAACAGTATCCCTACTTTCCTGTTTGTCCCCTGAAATACAGGGAAGAATCACACTGTAGTATGTGCGAATTTTACAGGAAAATCCTCTGCTTATAGGGAAAGCTCCGTGTCGTCCTGTGTGACCAGAAGTCCAAAGCGGATCATCCCCGCAATTAGAACCAGAAGATTGGCGGTATGGTTAAGGGAACTGTTGTGTACTTGTCTAGGATTGCACTGCCGTTTGGCCTGTCGCAGGCTTTCTCCAGAGAGTCCTACATAAAAGAAGAGCGCTAAAAGGATCATAATGTTGGAGAGCGCTTGGATCGGCATCACTTTTGGTAGACACTGGCAGAGCTCTGGATCGGTTGCCGTACACACCAATTTTTGCTTAATAATTCCGACTGAATAATAGGACAACAGGATTGCACAGACTGTAACAATGATATACCATTGAGACTTTGATAAAATGCCCAGCTGCTGGCAGAGTTCTTTGGAAAAAGCGCCTGTTTTGTTTTCAGGCATCGCGTTTCACCTCCATTTTTGATAAAATAAGAGAGGTCTTTCCATCTTATGCGGCGTACAGAGAAGCGGCAGCATATTCCCACGTTCCCCTTGCATATCTATTGTTCAGGCATATGCAGAACCAATCCAATTTGGCCCTGCGGTGTGCTGAAAGCAATTGAAGGGGTGGCATGGATGATGAAGGACAGAATGGAAAAACCGGTGTCTAAAAAGGAACAGGAACGGAGAATATTCGTACGCCGGGCGGCATTGGGGATGGAACGTTTCTTCCAGAAAAAAGGACAAACTCCCACGCCATTTCGGTGAGAGAATCCGTTCTTAAAGTCCAGAAATGCGATTCATTGGTTTTTTACACAAACGGTTGCTTTCTCTATTTTGTATAGCAGCTGCTGTTTTGGCTGTCTTGTTTTGGATTGTGCCGCCAGTTGTTCTTTCGACACTGGCAGATACGCCGCGATTCCAGGAACCGGTCTGCCGTGTAGATACAAAAGAAAAACAGATTGCCCTTACATTTGACGTAGAATGGACGGACGTACAGACCGATGAATTGCTGAATATCTTAAAAAAGTATCAAGCGACCGCAACTTTTTTTGTTGTGGGACACTGGGCAGAAACCCATGATGAATCGGTGCTTCGGATTACCATGGCGGGATGTGAACTGGGGACCCACTCGATGACACATGTCCGCATGGATCAGCTTTCGCACGGGAAACAAAAGGAAGAACTACAAGCCAGCAGCCGGACTTTGGAGCAGATTACAGGAAAACAGCCCCGTCTCTTTCGTGCTCCATACGGGGCTTATAGCCCCGAACTACTATCCACAGTGCGAGAAGAAGGGATGGTTTCCATTCAGTGGGAGATCGACTCGCTCGACTGGAAAAACATTTCTCCAGAACGCATCTGTGATCATATTGTACAGCAGGTCCGGCCAGGGGCGATTGTGCGGTTTCAGAGTAGTGCCCTGAATACACCCACGGCATTGGAAAAAGTATTGGAGGTTCTTTGCGAGCAGGGATATACCTTTGTGACCGTTACAGAACTAATGGATAAAGGATAGGAGCGGAGGAAATAAAATGGCAAGAATTACCCATATCCGTAAATGTAGCCGGCCGATTCGGGTAGAAAGTCGTACAGTGATGGATATAAATACCAATCCGACGTATTTTTCCATGTGGGTACATGCAGCAGGACAGGAGATGGGCACAGAACTGCGGCCCCTGAGCATTCAGTTGGACCACAACATGGCACAGCAACTGAGGGATTATTTAGAGGACTTTCTATCAGAAGAGAAAAGGAAAGAGAATCCATAATTTTGCTCGCCTTTTTACATATTCTTTGAAGAAACGGTACATACTGCACTTGTGTCGTCCCGGTTTCAGAATGTTCGGCTATAGCCGGTTTGGAGCGTGCAAGTGAATGACCGATATTCTTCTCTGTGGAAAAAGTACGGATCAGTCCATTGTCAGGGCTTTGCTGCCAGCTTTGGCGAGATACGGTGGCGTCCGATATGTCCATCCGGATTTACTCCGGAAGATCGGAGAGGATGAACCTCGTTTTTTAGTCTGCGATTGTGAACGAATTCCGAAGGTAGAGGGAAACAGCGGCATTCTGTTTTTTAAAAACAGTTTTGATTCGGATTCTCCAATCTCTATTCCCGATGGCTTTCTGTGTGCTTTTGAACCGCAGAATCAGCGCGCTGCAGCGTTGTTGCGAGCTGCAGGGGCAGCGGCTGTGACTTGCGGCATGTGTGCTAAGGATACGCTTTCCATATCCAGCCTGGATTATGGCGCCGCAGCGCTCAGCCTCCAACGAAGCATTACAACGTTGGATGGCGACGTAGTAGAACCCCGCGATATTACGGTAGAACTCCATTCGACCGTCAGCCCACGTCAGATGCTTGCGGTCTGTATGGTCCTGTTAATGGCGGGAGTGGACTCTTCCCGCGGTTATGTTATTTAAAATGCTACAAAAAATTGACAATCATAAAACGACACCGGATACGCAAAATAGGAAAGCAAACGCAAAACAAATTCAAAAACAAAATTTTTTAAGGAGTGTTTTATGATGTCTAGATCTAATAACAAGAATGTTGTTCCGGAAGCACGTGCGGCCCTCGATAAGTTTAAGATGGAAGCAGCAGCAGAGGTTGGCGTGAACCTGAAGCAGGGTTACAACGGCGACTTGACTTCCCGTGAGGCCGGTTCCGTCGGTGGCCAGATGGTCAAGACGATGATTCAGCGTTATGAGGAAAACATGAAATAAAACCATTCCCATTTTATAAAAACGCCACGCCAAACGGTGTGGCGTTTTTGCATATAAAGAGTTAACGCCGTTTGATCCGGCGTCAACTCTCATAATCTTCAATTAAACGGTTCAAACGGTCTCGGTCCGTCACGCGAATGCCCTCTCGCAAAAGGATCTGATCGGCTTCCGGAAGAAGGTCAAGATCGACATCCAATTCTTCAAAAGGAGATTCACTTTCATTCAAAAAGATACCGATATGACCTTTGTATGCACGCACTGTATATACGGCGACATTGCTCGCCATAGCGTAGGTGCCGCTGCTTTCTTGACTTGACGGTGCCTCGGGGGTATAATACATTATATTTGAGCTGGATGATTCCTCCAATGGTTCCGTTTGGAACCACCGTTGCGGATACCCCATCAGGAGGAGTGCAAGGACAACAATGTCCAAGCAGGCCAGCACAAGTATCAGTTTTTTCACAGATCATCACCTCATGGGTATTATTTGGAAATTTCGGTAAAATATACAGGTCACCAGCACTTTCTGAACATGTGCGGGGCTTGTGGAGAGCGTGAAAGGAGGCGCGGAATGCGAAAAACGGACATCAGTAAGTTCAGCAATACCGGTCCTGTGCAGGACAACAGTGCATCCGATACAGCGCGGTCGATCGGAAAAATCTTGGCAAAGGCACTGCTTACGCTGCTGGCCATTCTCATAATCACAGGAATGATTGTGGGCGCTTTTTTGGTTTCCTTCGTTTGGAGTATGAAGGATGAAACCATGAGTTACGACCTCAACAAACTCAAGCTCAATTACACAAGCTTTATTTATGTGTACGACGAGAATGGAAATCCGGTGGAATATCAGAGCCTTTACAGCAACGAAAATCGTATTTGGGTGGATTATGACCAGATCCCCCAGGCGATGAAAGATGCAATTGTTGCCATTGAGGACAAACGCTTTTGGGAGCACAATGGGGTGGACTGGCGCAGAACCTTTGGAGCAGTGACACAGCTGTTTTCAAACGGCAGCAGCTATGGCGGCTCCACCATCACGCAGCAGTTGATCAAAAATGTGACGGGGGATAAGGATGTCAGCCTGACCCGAAAGGTCAAGGAGATTTTCCGTGCATTAAACCTGAATAAAGCGTACAGCCGAGAGCAAATCCTGGAAGCGTATCTCAATGTGGTGAATTTTGGCAGCGGCACCAATGGGGTGCAGGCTGCTGCAAACCTCTATTTTGGGAAGGACATCCAGGACTGTGACATTGCGGAATGTGCTGCAATTGCAGGAATCACACAAAATCCATCCCGTTATACGCCTTTGGTGCATCCAGAAAATAATATGAAGCGTCAACAGACTGTGCTTTCGGAAATGTATGACCAGGGAAAAATCACGAAGGCAGAATACGATCAGGCGATGGAAGAATCCCGTCATATGACTTTTGTCGGAAAAAAACAAGAGAACGGCGGGGGCAGTACGGAAATTTGGAACTGGTACGTGGAGACCATGTTCGAGGATGTCAAAGAAGATCTGATGGAGTTATATAGCTGTACCAGCGCAAAAGCGGAGGATATGATCTACCACGACGGCTTGAAGATTTATTGTGCGATGGATCAGGAAATGCAAAGTCTGGCGGAGTCTGTGGTAAATAATGCGGATAACTTGCCGGCAAATCAAAAGATCGATCTTGGATATATCGCTATGGATTACGATGGGCGCGTGTTAGCAGTGGTAGGCGCTCGCGAAAAAACAAGGAACCGTCCGCTGAATCTTGCGACCGACGCGCAGCGACAGCCTGGTTCTACGATCAAACCGATTGGTGTATATGCTCCTGCCATTGAGTTGGGGACAATCAATTATTCCACGATTGTGGAGGATGCCCCAATGGAAAATTGGAATGGGAATAAGCCGGGGCCTAACAATTTTGATAATCGTTATCTGGGGAATATGACCGTGGAATTTGCCCTGGAGAATTCCAGAAATGCGCCTGCGGCCCGTATCTGCAAGGAGATTACGCCGGAAGTTGGCTATACGTTCCTAAAGGACAAACTCAATTTTACGAGCTTGCAGCCTGCGGATAACAATATTGCGCCAATTGCAGTGGGTGGTATGAGCGAAGGCGTTACAGTCCGAGAGATGACCGCAGCATTCCAAATCTTTGCAAACGGCGGTGTGTTTACAGAGCCGTACACGTACTACTACGTAGAAGATCACGATGGGAACGTCATTTTGGACAATCGAAATCAAGAGAAGGTACAAGCGATTTCGTCCACGACCGCTTCTGTGATGCATCATCTGCTCAATCGCGTAATTACTGGTTCGGAAGGCAGTGGCAGGAGAGCCGCCATTTCCGGCTGGGAGGTATTCGGAAAGACTGGTACGACCAATGACCAAAAGGACAGTTGGTTTATTGGTGGCACTCCCTATGCGCTTGCAGGTATTTGGACGGGTTATCGCGATACGCCGACTGCGATGAGCAATGCAGAGACGAAATATGCCATCTCCATTTGGCAGAAAATTATGGCGCAGTACTTGGAAAATAAAGAGCCGCTGAAGTTCACATATGACGAAAATGTGATTTCCGCGACATTTTGCCAGCAGAGCGGAAAACTGGCAAATGCCACTTGTCCAAAGACAGGCACAGGCTGGTACAAGAAGGACGAATTACCCGATCGATGTGATCTGGCACATGAAACCGAAGGGGAGGGAACTTCATCGGCTGGGGAAGAAGGACCCACACCTGAAGTGGAAACGCCGTCCGATCCCACGACTTCTTCTCAGCAGGCGAGTGAACATCCAATGGAGTCCAATGCATCCAGTGAGAACACATCGGTTCCAGAGGCGCCGCCTTCCCAACCAGAAGTTCCCTCACAGGAACCGGAGGAGAATCCAGACGACAATATTGTAGTAGTACCTGGAGAACAGGATCTGCCCCCGGGAATTGTCCCGGTGGGATGAACGAATTCTTTTTACAGATTGTGGGGATGCGAAAACGCGTCCCCTTTCTTTTTGGATTTTGACAACAGTTTCATAAATTAATCTGTTAAAGCAAAGAATGTTGTGCTTTTTGATATTGAATGTCCGATTAAAAAATGGTAAACTGTAGACATGTTTCTCATCTTCTGAACGGAGAAATCCTGTTTTATGGGCGTTCAAATTGTTAAATATGGCAAAGTTTTAGCCATGCCCTGTGCAAAACTGGCGAGGGCGAAGGGAAAACAGCCTGTCCATATGCCGGGAAGGTATCTTAGGACAGGAGTGACTAATATATATAGGGAGTGCTGGTGAAAATGGTTCAGATAGCGGTTATGGGCTATGGGGTTGTCGGTTCGGGCGTGGTGGAAGTTCTCACAACGCATACGGATCACATCGCAAAGCGTGCAAAAGAAGAAATTGGTATCAAGTATATTCTTGATTTAAGAGAGTTTCCTGACAGCCCTTTTGCGGATAAATTTACAAAGTCCTTTGACGACATTGTCAACGACCCAGAAGTCCGTGTGGTGGTGGAAGTGATGGGGGGCTTGCATCCAGCGTTTGAGTATACAATGCGTTGCATCGAAGCGGGAAAAAGCGTCGTAACATCCAATAAAGAACTGGTGGCGACCAAGGGTGCAGAGATCCTCAAGTTGGCACAGGAAAAAAATGTGAACTTCCTGTTCGAAGCCAGTGTGGGTGGAGGTATCCCAATTATCCGGCCGATTAGCCAGTGCCTGGCGGCAAATGATGTGATCGAAATTGCGGGAATCTTAAATGGTACTACGAATTTTATTTTGACAAAAATGATTCACGAGTCAATGGATTTCCAGGATGCGTTGTCCTTAGCACAGAAGCTGGGGTATGCAGAGCGGAATCCTGCAGCCGACGTAGAGGGCGACGACGCCTGCCGGAAGATTTGTATTCTGGCCTCTCTGGCGTTTGGCCGGCATGTTTATCCGGAACAAGTTCATACGGAGGGGATCACAAAGATCTCTTTGGCCGATGTAGAATATGCAGAGCAGTGGGGCGGCGTAGTAAAGCTGATCGGCCGTGTCAAACAGATGGAGAGCGGAAAGCTTCAGATCATTGTCTGCCCGATGTTTATTCCCCGTGAGAGCCAGCTGGCCAATGTGGACGATGTATTCAATGGAATCATGGTTCGTGGCGACTCAACCGGCGACGTAGTGTTCTATGGAAAGGGCGCTGGTAAGCTGCCGACCGCCAGTGCGGTGGTAGCCGATGTGATCGATTGTGTCAAACATTTTAAGGCCAGGAAGTATCTCTATTGGGGAGAGGGAAGCCCGGATTATATTGAGGATTATCTGGATGATAAGGTGAGCATGTATGTGCGCGCTAGTACGGATAACGAGGCGCTTGCCCTTGGCAACGCCGGTCACCTGTTGGGGAAAATTAACCATTTGACGCGCAAGAATGCACCGGCCGGCGAAATCGCCTTTGTCACAGAGGCGATGCCGGAACGTTTGATTGTTGCCAATTTAAAAAAGCTTTCTGAATTGGGAGTCACCATTGAAAATACCATTCGTATCGGAGAGCTGTGAGTGATATAGATATAGGAGAGAAGTAGAGCATGATAAGAATACAGATTCCGGCGACCAGCGCCAATTTGGGTTCTGGTTTTGATTCCTTGGGAATCGCTTTGACCATGTATAACCAGGTTTGGATGGAGGAGTCCGATACATTGGATATTTCCTCCAAAGATGATGTTAAGATTCCTACTGATGAAAATAACCTCATTTTTTGGGCCGCAAAACAGGTCTACGAGAAATGTGGCCGGAAGTTACCGGGGCTAAAACTGATTCAGCAGAATGATATTCCCATGGCGCGTGGGCTGGGCAGCAGTTCGGCTTGTATTGTGGCTGGCATTCTGGGCGCCAACCGTTTGCTGGGCAGTCCTTTGAGTACGACGGAACTGATTAATTTAGCGGCAGAAATTGAAGGCCATCCGGACAATACAACCCCCGCAATTGAGGGCGGTTTGGTGGCTTCTGCAATTGAAGCAGGCCGTGTTTACAGTGTTAGTGTACCGGTTTCAGAAAAGATTCGCTTTGCCCTGTTTATCCCCCCGTTTGAGTTAAAAACGGAGAAAGCCCGTTCCGTGTTGCCAGAGTCATATGCCCGAGCAGATGCAGTGTATAACTTGTCGCGTTCGGCACTGATGACCGCATCCTTGTTCTCAGGAAAGTTGGAAAACCTGCGTGTGGCGGTACAGGATAAGATCCACCAACCGTACCGTTCCGGATTGATCGACAACCTGGACAATGTGTTCCGCCTGAGCTATGAGCTCGGTTCACTCGGTACTTATGTCAGTGGCGCCGGCCCAACGATTATTTCGATGATCGACGTAGCGGATACAGATAATTTTGTCAAGTATGCTGCGGGACATTTAGAAGAGAAGGGCATTGCCGGCTGGCAGATCCGAATTTTGAAGGCGGATTCCAACGGCGCACAAATCTCCATTGCCTGAGGATGAGCTGACAAAGTGGGATAGACCGGTTTTCCGGTTTTGATAGGCGAGGTCTCTGCTTCCAGGATCGTGGTTCGGAAGCGGCGCTTTGCGTATTTTTATTGATTGAGAGATGGAGGATGAACCAATGAGCCTTATCGTTCAAAAATTCGGCGGCAGTTCTGTTGCAAATGCCGAACGCCTGTTCAACGTGGCCAACATCGTCACCCAAACATATAAGGAGGGCAATGATGTGGTCGTAGTGGTTTCCGCTCAGGGCGATACCACGGACGATCTGATTGCCAAGGCAAATGAAATCAACCCGAATGCATCAAAACGTGAAATGGATATGCTATTGACTTCTGGCGAACAGATTTCTGCTTCCCTCTTGGCGATGGCAATTGAAAAACTGGGCTTTCCGGTGGTTTCCCTGTTGGGGTGGCAGGCTGGCTTTTACACCAGTTCCGCCTATGGTGCGGCACGTATCAAGCGTGTAACGCCGGACCGCATCAAAAAGGAGATTGACAAGAAAAATATCGTGGTGGTGACTGGCTTTCAAGGGGTAAACCGTTACGACGATATGACCACATTAGGGCGCGGCGGTTCAGATACCAGTGCGGTTGCTATCGCAGCGGTTTTAAATGCAGACCTGTGTCAGATCTACACCGATGTGGAAGGGGTATTCACGGCCGACCCACGCAAAGTAAAAAATGCACGCAAATTGAGTGTGATCTCTTATGATGAGATGTTGGAATTGGCGTCTTTGGGGGCGCAGGTTTTAAACAATCGTTCTGTAGAGATGGCGAAAAAGTATAACATAGAGCTTGAGGTACTTTCCAGCCTGACCAAAGCGAAGGGCACCATTGTGAAGGAGGCAACAAAAGTGGAAAAAATGGTAATCAGCGGAATTGCAAAAGATGAGGATGTCGCACGCGTTTCCATCATTGGCGTGCCGGACCGTCCTGGTCTAGCATTTAAGATTTTCTCAAAACTGGCAGCGAAGAATATCAATGTCGATATTATTCTCCAGTCCATCGGAAGAAATGGGACAAAGGACATCAGCTTCACCGTCAGCCATGACAATTTGAAGGCGACCATTGATTTGTTGAATCCTTATGTGGATTTGATTGGTGCGACTAGCGTAGTTTACGATGAAAATGTAGCCAAAGTTTCTGCGGTTGGCGCAGGGATGGAAACCCACCCGGGCATCGCGGCGGAAATGTTTGAATCTCTTTATGAAGCCAATATCAATATCAAGATGATCTCCACCAGTGAGATCAAGATCTCTGTTTTGATCGATAGCAAGGACGCCGATAAAGCGGTTGCTGCCGTTCACGATAAATTCTTTGGCAGTGCATTGGATGCTTAATGATCGAACCTGGTTGTTGTTTGGGTCCCCTGAATGGGGACCCATTTTTTATTAGATCGATAAAGCAGAATGGTTTGCTTATAAAATTGTAATGATATAGATTTTTTTTGTGAAATATGTTATATTATGAACGATAAGAATTTTTGATCTGGCTATAAAAAAGAAACAGATCGTTTCTAGAGAGAGGGGAGTCTTGGATGGATTTCAGAAGGATTGATGCTTATCTCCAAGGGGCATCTCTGGATGGCTATCAGGATTTTGGCGCACATTTTAGCCATGAATACGATCAAGATGGCGCGCGCTTTACGGTGTATGCGCCGAATGCTTCTCGCGTCATGTTGATTGGTTCGTTTAATGGTTGGACCGGTTACGATATGGAGCGGATGCCTTCCGGTGTTTGGACCATTTTTGTTCAAGGAATTCAGGAAATGGATATGTACAAATACCGGATCTTTACGGCGAAGGGGGAGGTGTATGATCGGGCGGACCCGTTTGCCTTTTACAGTGAGTTGCGGCCAAACACCGCCTCGTATGTGTACAACCTGAATCATTTTCCTTGGACAGATGGAAGATGGATGACCACCCGTGATAAGAACTACAATAAACCGTTGAATATCTACGAAGTACATGCCGGTTCTTGGAAGGTCAAAGACGCCCCTGAGGATGCACGTTTTTATCGCTATGATGAATTGGCTGAGCTGTTGATTCCTTATGTCAAAAAGATGGGATATACCCACATAGAGTTACTTCCTTTGACAGAACATCCTTTTGACGGGTCCTGGGGGTATCAAGTGACGGGATATTTTAGCGCTACCAGCCGGTATGGAACCCCAAAACAGCTAATGCATTTTGTAAACCAATGCCATGAGCAGGGAATCGGCGTCATTATGGACTTTGTCCCTACTCATTTTGTCTCTGACTTTTATGCGCTGCATCAATTTGACGGCGGATTCGTCTATGAGAGCGAATATGAGGATCAACGGTACAGCGAGTGGGGAACAGTCCTCTTCGATTATTCAAAGCCCCATGTGATTAGTTTTTTACGTTCAGCAATCGACTTTTGGCTCACATATTACCACTTTGACGGAGTACGGTATGATGCGGTTGCAAACCTAATTTATCACAAGGGCAATCCCAATGACGCAGTCAATGAAACAGGGATTTGGTTTTTAAAAACCTGTAATTATGCGATTCAAAAACGTCATCCCAACGTGATGTTAATTGCAGAAGATTCCTCCAATTATTTGAAGGTCACGGCGCCGGTGGAATACGGGGGATTGGGGTTTGACTACAAATGGGACCTTGGCTGGATGAATGATACGCTCGACTACTTGGCGGTTCCTCCGGTACAGCGATCCGGCGTACACACAAAAATCAGCTTCTCCATGAGCTATTTTTACAATGATATTTTTTTGTTGCCGTTTTCACATGACGAGGTCGTACATGGAAAAAAGACGATTATTGATAAAATTGCAGGAAATTACGAAGAAAAATTCCATCAACTTCGCACGTTGTATCTTTATATGTTTACCCATCCTGGGAAAAAACTCAATTTTATGGGAAACGAATTGGCGGAGTTTAAGGAATGGGACGAGCAAAAGGAACTTGGTTGGAATTTGTTGACCTATCCTGCCCATGACGCATTCTGGAATTATCTCCAGACATTGCAACATCTCTACCTAGAAGAGAGCGCCCTTTATCAAGAGGAATATCATGCAAAGAGCTTTCAATGGTTGGATGTGAACGATGCAAGCCGCTGTGTGTTTGCGTACAAGCGGAGTGATTTAGCAAAGGAAGAGCTGTACATTGCCTTGAACTTTTCCAATCGCATGCATATGCATTATCCGCTGATGGTGGACCATTATGGGATATATGCGGAGATGCTGAATACGGATGAACTGCATTTTGGTGGAAAAGGAAAGACGAATGAGGGGGAATTGCGCACACAGCTCCAGAGCGGAAAATATTATCTGGACATCAACCTGGCGCCATTTGCCTCGTGTATCATCAAACGGATTGATACCACCGTACCTCGGATGCAGCCGGTTAAACCAATTGGCCGAACACATCAAAGTGCGCAAAAGGAAAAACAGCCAACAGAAGAATTACCTGAGGGAAGGGAATAAGGACAAAAAGAGGATGCCCCAAAACTACGAATCGTTCGATTCATAGGAAAGGGGCATCCTTTTTCTGTCTGGAAAAATATCTGGATTTCTAAAAAACGAGGGTATCCTGAAGTCATTTCATTACTTTTGGGACACCCTCCCTTGATCGATCTGTAAAGTTCTTCGTAACTTTTTATAGCAAATGAATGGCATACCCTTCGCAGGCATTCCGCATGCTATCCGGCCAGACAGAGGCCTGTACTTCGCCGATATGTGCCTTTTCCAATAGCGCCATGCATATGCGGGACTGCCCGATGCCGCCCCCCATGGTGAGTGGCAACCGCCCTTCCAATAACATGCTGTGGAAGGGCAACTGGGCGCGTTCTTCACAGCCTGCTGCGGCAAGCTGATGGCGCAGGGCTTCTGCATCCACGCGAATCCCCATGGAAGAGAGCTCCAGGGCGCGATTCAAAACCGGATACCAAATGATGATGTCGCCATTGAGAGACCAATCGTCGTAGTCCGGCGCGCGGCCATCATGTGGCTTGCCGGATTTCAATGCTCCCCCGATTTGGGAGATAAATACTGCGCCATATTCCCTTGCCGCGGCATCTTCCCGCTGCTTTGGGGTCAGATCTGGATAACGGTCTTCCAGCTCCTGGCTGGTTACAAATGTGATTTCCTCGGGAATATAGGAATCTAAAATGGGAAAACGCTCGGTAAGAACCGCCTGCGTTTTATGTAAGACACCCATAATGGATCGAACAGCGTTTTGTAATGTTTCCATGTTGCGTTCCTCAGCCGTGATGACGCGCTCCCAATCCCACTGATCGACATAGACAGAGTGGAGGTTGTCGAGTTCCTCGTCCCGGCGAATCGCATTCATATCCGTATAGAGACCCGTGTCTGCACGGAACCCATAGCGGGCAAGGGCCATCCGTTTCCACTTGGCAAGAGAGTGGACGATTTGAACATCGGCATGGATGTCTGCAACATCAAATTGGACAGGGCGTTCCACACCGTTTAAGTCGTCATTTAAGCCGGTTTCCGGGCGTACAAAGAGGGGGGCAGACACGCGGGTGAGAGAGAGGGCTGCGGCCAGCTCACGCTCAAAGGTATCCTTTGCAAGCTTAATTGCGACTTCGGTCTCTATAATATCGAGCTTTGATGTATAATCCTTAGGTAAAATCAGGTTGCTCAAATCCATGCTTGGTTCATCCTTTCTCAAATGACAGCGCGGAAGACCAGTATAAGAGGGATACCGCTGCTGAACGTGCAAAATTTACGCCTTATTATAAACCAAAATGGGATTTTTTGCAATCCTAAAGGGAAGAAGTTTCATTTTTCTGGTTCTAACAGGAGATTTATATAGGATACATAGGCTTTCGTCTGCGGCGTAGTGGGGCTGCTTCCCGTCATAGCGTCTTGCAGAGGCCCCGGCAGTGACATAAAGAAACGTTGTACCTCCTGATGCTCCCTTAAAAAGTCGTAAAGCTGATCCTCCATGTGCGGCGCCTTCCTTTCTCGAAATTGGTGTGTATAGGGAAAGAATCCTTCATCTGATCCTATCTTTTACAAAACCGCCTTCTTTCATACAAAAGAAGCATGGAAAGGGTATTTCTGAGAACAGCCGATTTCGGCAATTTGAACGAAGCTGAGCAACGGAAATACAGAAAGTGGCGAATTTGTAACAAGAATGATAAATTTCCTCGAAATCGTATTAGAATCCCTTGCATATTCGATTTGATTGTGATATATTTAACATGCAATAAATTATTAGAAGATTGACCTGTGAAACTTTTGGTGGATCGGGTTAGTGAATTATGAAATGGAGGAACAAAATCATGTCTAAGAAAATCGTATTAGCAGGTGCTGTGCGTACTGCAATCGGTAAGATGGGCGGTGCACTGGCAAATGTTCCGGCTGCCACACTTGGCTCCATCGTGATCAAAGAGGCTCTCAAGAGAGCAAACGTTGCTCCCGACCAGGTTGATGAGGTTTTGATGGGCTGCGTTCTGCAGGCTGCTCTGGGCCAGAACGTTGCGCGTCAGGCTGCTGTCAATGCAGGTATCCCGATCGAGGTTCCGGCTTTGACGTTGAACAACGTTTGCGGTTCCGGCCTGAAGTGTGTGAACATGGCTGCTGCGATGATCGAAGCTGGCGAGGCAGACATCGTGGTCGCTGGTGGTATGGAGAACATGTCCTCCGCTCCGTATGCGTTGACCAAGGCTCGTTTTGGCTATCGCATGAACAATGCTACCATGATCGACACCATGGTGAACGATGCACTGTGGGATGCATTCAACGGTTATCACATGGGCATCACTGCTGAGAATGTTGCGGAAAAGTACGGCCTGACCCGCGAGATGCAGGACGAATTTGCTGCTTGCAGCCAGCAGAAGTGCGAAAAGGCACAGGCAGAAGGCCGTTTTGACGATGAGATTGTTCCGGTTCCGGTAAAGGTTAAGAAGGAAACCGTTATGTTTGCAAAGGATGAGGGTCCGCGTGCAGGCGTTACCGCTGAGGGCATTGCAAAGCTTCGCCCGGCATTTAAGCCCGATGGCGGCACGGTTACGGCGGCAAATGCTTCCGGCATTAACGATGGCGCAGCTGCAATCGTTGTGATGAGCGAAGAGAAGGCGAAGGAGCTGGGTGTCACCCCGATGGCTGAGTGGGTTACCGGCGCTTCCGCAGGTGTTGAGCCGTCCATCATGGGTATTGGCCCGGTTGCTGCTACAAAGAAGGCAATGGCAAAGGCAAACCTCAAGGTGGAGGATATGGACCTGATCGAGGCAAACGAGGCATTTGCAGCGCAGTCTTTGGCCGTTGCAAAGGACCTCAACTTCGATATGGCGAAGGTCAACGTCAACGGCGGTGCAATTGCTCTGGGCCATCCGGTTGGCGCTTCTGGCTGCCGTATCCTGGTTACCCTGCTGCATGAGATGCAGAAGAGAGGTTCCAACTATGGCCTCGCTACGCTGTGCGTCGGCGGCGGTATGGGCGTTGCCTCCATTGTGAAGAACTACAAATAAGAAGCTGGGAGCGTTAAGACGATGAGCTATATTAAATATGAGCAGAATGGCTTCGTCGGCGTGCTGACGATCGACCGTGAGAAGGCTTTGAATGCATTGAATTCCGAAGTTTTGGCGGATCTCGACGCTGCTTTGGATGCAATTGATCTGGATTCCACCCGCTGCCTGATTATTACAGGCGCTGGTCAGAAGTCTTTTGTCGCCGGTGCAGACATCGGTGAGATGAGCACGTTGACCAAAGCAGAAGGAGAGGCCTTCGGCAAAAAGGGCAACGATGTGTTCCGTAAAATTGAAACCCTGCCGATCCCGGTGATCGCCGCAGTAAACGGCTTTGCACTCGGCGGAGGCTGTGAGCTTTCCCTGAGCTGCGACATCCGTTTGGCAGCGGAAAATGCTGTTTTTGCACAGCCGGAGACAGGCCTGGGCATTACCCCTGGTTTTGGTGGCACACAGCGTCTGGCCCGTACCATCAACGTGGGTAAGGCAAAGGAAATGATCTATGCTGGCACAAAGGTCAAGGCGCCGGAAGCTCTCAGCCTGGGTCTAGTCAATGCCGTGTATCCGGCAGAGGAACTTATGCCTGCTGCAATGAAGCTGGCGGAGAGAATTGCTGCCAATGCGCCGATCGCTGTCCGTGCTTGTAAGAAGGCGGTCAACGATGGCCTGCAGGTCAACATGGATGAGGCAATTGTCATCGAAGAGAAGTTGTTCGGCAGCTGCTTCGAGACGCAGGATCAGAAAAACGGCATGACGGCGTTTGTTGAGAAGCGCAAGCCCGAGCCGTTTGTCAATAAATAATTTGTATTTACATTCCGCACCGGCATCGCGTTCAAAAGGAAGGCGATACCGGTGCGGGCCAACATAATAAAGATTTAACAGGAGGTTTCTACTATGAAAATTGGTGTTATCGGCGCAGGAACCATGGGCTCCGGCATCGCACAGGCGTTTGCTCAGACAGAAGGCTATGAAGTAATGCTCTGCGACGTGAAGGCAGAGTGGGCTGAAAACGGCAAGGCAAAGATTGCAAAGGGACTCAATAAGAGAGTTGCAAAAGGCAAGATGGAGCAGGCTGCTGCGGATGCAATCCTGGCAAAGATCACCACTGGCACGAATGAAATCGTAGCAGATTGCGACCTCGTTGTAGAGGCTGCTTTGGAGAAGATGGAACTGAAGAAGGAGATCTTCAAGCAGCTGGAAGGCATCTGCAAGAAGGATTGCATCTTTGCAACCAATACTTCCTCCCTCTCTATCACAGAAATCTCCAATGGCCTTGATAGAGCCGTTGTCGGCATGCATTTCTTCAATCCGGCTCCGGTTATGAAGCTGGTTGAGGTCATTGCAGGCGAGACCACTTGCCCCGAGACCGTGAAGAAAGTCATCGAGGTTTCCGAGTCCATCGGCAAGACCCCGGTTCAGGTCAATGAGGCTGCTGGTTTTGTTGTCAACCGTATTTTGATTCCGATGATTAATGAAGCAGTCGGCATCTATGCTGACGGCGTTGCTTCCGTAGAAGGCATTGACACCGCCATGAAGCTCGGCGCAAATCATCCGATGGGACCGCTCGCTTTGGGCGACCTGATTGGTTTGGACGTTTGCTTGGCCATTATGGAAGTTTTGCAGTCTGAAACGGGCGATCCGAAGTACCGTCCGCATCCGCTGCTCAGAAAGATGGTCCGTGCTGGCAAGCTCGGCCAGAAAACTGGTAAGGGATTCTACGATTACACCAAATAAGATACGATTTGGCGTAAATTTTAATTTGGAGGAACAGGTATGGATTTCGTACTGAGCAAAGAACAAGAAATGGCCCGTACGCTCTTTAAGGAGTTTGCGGAGAATGAAGTAAAACCTCTTGCACAGGAAGTTGACGAAACGGAACATTTCCCGAGAGCAACCGTTGAAAAGATGCAGAAGCTCGGTTTCATGGGAATTCCGCAGCCGAAGGAATTCGGCGGCCAGGGCTGTGACACACTCACTTATGTGCTGTGCGTCGAAGAACTCTCCAAGGTTTGTGCAACCACGGGTGTTATCGTTTCCGCTCATACTTCTCTGGGCACAGACCCGATTAAGAAGTTTGGTACTCCGGCACAGAAGGAAAAGTATCTGCGTCCGTTGGCTTCCGGCGAGTTGTTGGGTGCATTCGGTTTGACCGAGCCCGGCGCAGGCACGGATGCTTCCGGCCAGCAGACGAAGGCTGTCCTGGAGGGTGACCACTATGTCCTCAACGGCAGCAAGATTTTCATCACAAATGGTGGCGAGGCAGATATATATATCATCTTTGCAATGACGGATAAGAGCAAAGGCACCAAGGGTATCTCTGCGTTTATCGTTGAGAAGGATTTCCCGGGCTTCCGCATTGGTACAAAAGAGAAGAAGATGGGCATCCGTGGTTCTGCTACCACAGAGCTGATCTTTGAGAACTGCATCGTTCCAAAAGAAAACCTCCTTGGCCAGGAAGGCAAGGGCTTTGGAATTGCAATGACCACACTGGATGGCGGTCGTATCGGCATCGCGGCACAGGCGCTGGGCATTGCTGAGGGCGCGTTGGAGGAAACGATTGCCTATGTGAAGGAAAGAAAGCAGTTCGGCCGTCCGATTGCGAAGTTCCAGAATACGCAGTTCCAGATCGCCGACATGGCGACCAAGGTAGAGGCTGCTCGTTATCTGGTTTATCGCGCAGCGATTGCGAAGGATACAAAGAAGCGCTTCTCCGTCGAGGCAGCAATGGCAAAGTTGTACGCTGCAGAAGTCGCGATGGAAGTGACCACCAAGGCGGTACAGCTCCACGGCGGCTATGGTTACACGAGAGAGTACCCGGTCGAGCGCATGATGCGTGACGCTAAGATCACGGAAATTTATGAAGGCACCAGCGAAGTACAGCGCATGGTCATCTCCTCTAATGTAATTAAATAGTCGATAAAGGCCAGAAGGAGTGAAAATCTTTGAATATCGTAGTTTGCATTAAGCAAGTTCCAAATACCAACGAAGTGAAACTTGACCCGGTGACCGGTACCCTGATTCGTGAAGGTGTACCGAGCATCATCAACCCGGACGATAAAGCAGGTCTCGAAGCTGCTCTCCGTTTGAAGGATTCCATTGGTGCACATGTGACTGTGCTTTCCATGGGCCCAGCACAGGCGGATGCTGCTTTGCGCGAAGCACTGGCAATGGGCGCGGACGAGGCAATCTTGGTTTCCGACAGAGCTTTCGGTGGCGCTGACACTTGGGCAACCTCCACAACAATTGCCGCGGCGATCAAGAATCTCGATTATGATCTCATCATTACGGGCCGTCAGGCCATTGATGGCGATACGGCTCAGGTTGGACCGCAGATCTCTGAGCATCTCGGCATCCCGAACATCAGCTATGCAGAGGACATCCAGGTCGAGGGCGATTCCGTGATCGTTAAGCGCCAGTATGAAGATCGTTATCATACCGTAAAGGCAAAGATGCCCTGCCTGATCACCGCACTGAGCGAGATGAACAAGCCGCGCTATATGACGCCCGGCGGTATCTTTGATGCATACAGAGAGAAAGAAGTCAAGGTTTGGGGCCTGAAAGACATCACAGTTGACCAGGCGAATATCGGCCTGAAGGGCTCACCCACCAGAGTGTTCCAGACGTTCACGAAGAGCTTGAAGGCAGCTGGCACAGTTGTCCAGCTGGACCCGGAAGAGTCTGCCAACTACATGATCGAGAAGCTCAAGGAAAAGTTCATTATTTAATTTTGTAGTTTGTGATGACAACTGAGAATATTGAAAGTGGTGAGCAAAAAATGAATTTACAGGATTATCAGGGCGTATTTGTATTCGTCCAGCAGGTGGATCATAAAATCACTGGTGTTTCTTATGAGTTGCTCGGCAAAGGAAAGGAGCTTGCCGCAGACTTGGGTACAGAGGTTACCGCTGTTCTGCTTGGCTATCAGGTAGAAGATCTTTGCCCGAAGCTTGCCCGTTATGGTGCGGATAAGATCATTCTGGTGGATAATGAGGCATTGGAGCCCTACACTACAGAGCCTTATGCACATGCAATGTACAATGTGATTGAAAAGTACAAGCCCGCTGTGGTACTTTATGGCGCAACAGCAATCGGCCGTGACTTGGCACCGCGTGTGTCCGCTCGTGTACACACTGGCCTGACTGCAGACTGCACGAAGTTGGAAATCGATCCGGATACGAAGAATCTGAAGATGACTCGCCCGGCATTCGGCGGCAACATCATGGCGACCATCCTTTGCCCGGAGCATCGTCCGCAGATGGCAACGGTTCGTCCCGGCGTTATGCAGAAGATTAAGCCGATCGACGGTGCAGAGGCTTCGGTCGAGAAGTATGATTTGGCGTTCGAGAAGAACAACAAGTATGTTGAAGTGCTTAACGTTGTCAAGAAGGTCAGCGATAAGATCGACATCCAGGATGCCAAGATTTTGGTTTCCGGTGGCCGTGGTATGGGTTGCCCGGAGAACTTCAAACTTCTGCGTGATTTGGCAGATGTTCTCGGCGGTGAAGTAAGTGCGTCCAGAGCTTGTGTGGACGCAGGCTGGGCAGAGAAGGATGTACAGGTTGGCCAGACTGGTAAGACGGTTCGCCCGAACCTTTACATCGCTTGCGGCATCTCCGGTGCTATCCAGCACTTGGCCGGCATGGAGGATTCCGATGTGATCGTTGCGATCAACAAGGATGAGAATGCGCCGATCTTTGAAGTGGCGGATTATGGCATTGTTGGCGATGTCACCAAGATTCTGCCGATCTTCACGGAGAAGCTCAAGGAAGAGTTGGCTCTGCGCAACGCATAAGTAGTTTTTTCTTGAAAAAGCGGAGGGTGTCCCAAAAGTCATGAAATGACTTCAGGATACCCTCGTTTTTTTAGAAACGCAGATATTTTTCCAAACAGAAAGAGGATGCCCTTTCCTATGAATCGAAAAATTCGTAGTTTTGGGACACCCTCTTTTTGTATCATGCAACACGAAACTAGACGAGAGGAGAGATACGATGTTATCATCCGAGTGTGCGGCTCATTTTTTAGAAAGGGATCAGCTGCTTCATATTGACATGTTGGAATGTATCCGGCGCGGAAACGCAACGTGTTTGTATGTGGGGGAAAGAGGTGTGCTACTTCGAGATGAGCCGTCGGGTACATTTATGCTCAGTGCAGAAACGAAAGCGGTTGTTGAAGAGTGCCTTCCTCTCATGCAGGGCGCGGAACTGTTGGTTTGTCACCAAGAGTTTTATGAAGAATTTGTATCGGAAGAATTGGGTCTGTCCCTAGGGGAACGTTGTCACCAAGCCGCCTATTTTAAGCAGACTTTTTTGCCGGAGACCGAACAGAAAGGGCAAGTTCGTCCATTGGATGAATCCTATCAACTTTTTGTACAGGAGCATTACCAGATGGTAACGGATGAGGACTATATCAAAGGACGCCTGCGTTCTGGAACCATGTATGGCATGTTTATCGATGGAAAACCGGCTGGATTTATCGGTATGCATGCGGAAGGGTCCTTGGGCCTTTTGGAGATTCTGCCAGAATATCGTCGTTGCGGATTGGCTTTTGCATTGGAGTCGTATGCAATCAACCGGATGTTGGAAAAAGGATGGACCCCATATGGGCAAATTATTCTGGGGAATGCTGCTTCTACGAGTCTACAGCAAAAGTTAGGGCTATCGATTTCAAAGCAAACTTGTTATTGGTTGAGTCGTTAATTGTGACATTCTTTTGGACAAGCGGGAATCGTAAGGGTAACACGTGTGCCAACATTTTGTTTGCTTTCCAACTGTAGTCCATACTCCTTGCCATAATAGAGTTGAACACGTTCATGTACATTTTTGATACCGTACCCATCGGAATCCTGTGTCAATAGATTTGGAAGGATCTGCGGATCGATCCCTACACCATTGTCTTCTACGGTAAAGACGATGGTGTCTTTTTTTTGTGTTGCAGTAATTCGGACGGTTCCTCCGCCTTCAGGGCGTTGGTCCACTCCATGGATAATTGCGTTTTCGACCAATGGCTGTAAAAGAAGGTTGAGCATCCAATCGGAATAGAGGCTTTCCTCAATGTCATAGATTGCATGGAATTGATTACTATGCATAATCCGTTGAATATCGATATAAGAACGTGTGTTTTTGAGTTCATCGGCGACCGTAGTGACCTTTTTTCCTTTGTTGAGTGTTGTCCGATAGAACGTAGAGAGCAGTTGTGCCATCTCACTGATATCCGGGGCGTTTGCGCGTATGGCTCGCCAATTGATGAGGGAAAGGCAGTTATATAGAAAATGTGGATTGATCTGGGCCTGAAGAGCGCGTATTTCGGCTTCTTTTTGGGCCAACTTTCCTGTGTATACTTCATTGATTAATGCATTGATTTCATGTAGCATTCTTTGAAAGCTGCGAATGAGGTCTCCCACTTCATCGTGGGACTCGCTTGTGATGGTCACTTCCAGATTGCCAGCCTCCACCTTTTGCATGGCCTTACGAAGTTTTTCAATGCGATTGACTACAGCGTAAGAGAGCAGCCAACCGATTAGAACAACCAGAACTAAACAAATCAGAATAATCAATAGAACCGTCAAGACAATAGGGGTAGCCGCATCTGTAATCAGGTGAATGGGCTTGTACAAATAGACATTCCAATTGCAGGAGGGAATCTTTGAAGAGATGACACTATACTCCATGCGATTCCAGTGGACAGATGATGAGGGCGTTCCTAGAATAATCTCTACTGGAGGAATATTGGCTGTGTCCAGACCTGAAAAATCCTGCGCGTAGATTGTTTGTCCTGCTGAATCGACAAGATAGATCCCGCATGCGTTTTTAGAGAGTTCTTGTAGAGGGGAAAAGAGTTTTTCCGATTGAATGCCAATGTACAGAAGATTTTCGATAGAATTTCCACGGTAATAGGGGTCCGGCATACGACGGACAGAACAAATGGTACCTTTCGTGGGGAAGAACCAGTTGATTGTAGAAGAATGGATACTCACATCATACCAGAGTTCCGATCTAGCTTCTGCGAGAGGTATGACCATATCGCCATGTTTTTCCATGTTGGTTCCAGAATATAGGGTAATACGTTCGACTCCATCGTGTAAATTCTTCATAGAAAGGAACAAGGGAGAAATCGTCTCTGTATAAACGTCGTAGAGTTCCATATAATTGCTGTAAACTCGATTAGCTGCATCGTTTAAATCGGTATCGAAAGCTAAATAATCGGAAAGATTGTTATAAATTTGAATTTGGTTATCCAACGAGGCTGCAGCTTGTTGGAGAGAAGTCTGTAGATTGGCTTCCTCCTGTGCGACGAGAAGATCTTTTGTCTGTTGATAGCAAAAAGCTCCCAGAATGGTCACCGGGATGATACTCACCAGTAAAGAACACATCAATATCTTTTTACGAAATGTTAAATCTTTCAATAATTGGATGGGGGATTTCATATTAATCTTCCTTTTGTCGGAATTTCTCGGGACTACTTCCAAAATACTCTCGAAAACTCTGAATGAAATAGGAAACATTGGTGTAGCCAACGGCGTCACAGATAGCAACAACCTTCATATGCGTGTGTTCCAAAAGGTCTCTGGCCTTTTCCATACGAAATGCTTTAATATATTTGTTTAAGCCGCAACCCGTTTCTTTTTTGAAGATGGAACTCAAATAGCGAGGTGATAGATAGACAATTTCTGCCAGACTCTCCAAATTGAGTTCCTGATCGTAATGCTTACTGATGTATCGCTTTACAGTCTCAACGTAGTTGGAGGAAGTAGGGAAGCTCTGCGGAGATTCGTCCAAGCTTTTATCCAATATATTTTCGATTTCGTGATAGCTGTTGCTGCGGTAAATTGCCTCTACCTTTTTAAAAAGTACCTCTTCTGGAAAATGTGCCCAGGAAAGGGAGATGTCCCGCAACAGATTAGAAAAGAGGAATTTTACATACAGATGAGAAAAATTGGTCTGCCCCGCGTACTTTTCACAAAGGGTATGAATGTTTTGACGAACCAGGTCCAGATGATGTTCCTGCAGCGCTTGCTCGATGGATTCAAAGAGAGTAGATTCATCCTGTAAAAAAGCCTCCGAGCGAGGCGAAGCTACAGATGTTGAAAAGATATAGGTATTGGGCAGGAAAAAGCGCTTTTCCATTGCCTGTTCCAATGATTCGAATATGGTAGGAATTGCAGACGGCTCTGAGAAATCCTCACTGTAAGCTAGATAACAGTCTGCCTGATAGCGACGGCGAATGGCCCTTCGTAAATCCGCAGCTAAAGAGGGCCAGTCCGTTCTTCCAGCCGCATGAGGGAAAAACAATAGGCTTTGGCAGGGATTCAAATTGAGATAGTCAAATGGGATTGTCAATTGCTGCTTGAGTTCTTCAACAATACCAATACCTGCGTGTTCGAAGAAATCGCGGTTGAATTCCAAAAGTAGCATATTGGTATACTGAAACAAAAAAGAGAGATCGAATAGCGCTCCTGCGTCCGCCATGAGCGTGTGGAAGGGAATACCATTGACAAGTGAGTAAAGGAGATGTTCTCTCGCATAAGCTAGCCTCTGACTATCGCGTTCCTTTTCCATGCGGCGGGAGAGAACTTCTTCACAAACACGCTGGATGACTGTACAAAATTCTTGAATATTGACTGGCTTTAATATGTATTCCCGTACGCCTAACGACATAGCCGTTTTGGCGTATTCAAATTCACTGAATCCGCTGAAGAGAATGATGCGGATTTCTGGCTGTATGGTGAGGGCCTCTTTGGCAAGAGTCAATCCATCCATAAAGGGCATTCGGACATCTGTAAATAAAATATCCACAGGATGTTCCTGGAGATACTCTAGGGCAATTTTTCCATTGGGAGCCTGTGTGGTTGAAATGTCAAATTGGTATTTTTGTAACAGAAACAGGATCCCTTCTCGTTCTTCCAATTCATCATCAACGATCAACATCTGTAGCATTACAAAAACCTCCTTTTGGAAAAATAGATCTATTTTTCAAGATGATTTCAATGGGTTTAATCGAACAAACATCCACGGCGGAGGAAAGAAATTTTGTAAAATTTCGCAGAGGTAGTTTTTGGCCTTCGGTCCCCTTATATAATAAATATCATGATATGTGGAGAAAAAGGGGGATATTGCATGAAACGATCAAACCATAGATGCAGGATATGTGCGTGGTTGATGCTTTTAATGCTGGGGGTACTGGTTGGATGCGATCCAGCAGAACAACCTCAAAAAGAATCTATACATCCTCCTGTAGCAGAAGAGCAAGAGGGGGAGCTCTCTTGGGAGACAGCGCAGCATACTCCATTTGGAAAATATCCGGAGCCAGTGGCCTGCACAGTTGGACGAAAAAGGAATGGCTATACTTTGGAACAGGCGGTCCGTGAAGATGTATGGACTTATCAGCGTTTTTTAGCAGACTTTTTGAACATCCAGTTTACCAACGCGTTTGACGTTCGTAACGAGGAGGATTTTCAACAAAAGGTCTCTATGGCCATTGTAAGCGGCGAAATACCGGATATTATGACGGTCAACGAACAACAACTTTTGCGATTGTATGAAACCGGACAGATCGCAGATTTAACAGAGGCTTATGAGGATTGTGCCAGCGATCCTATCAAGGAGATTTATGCGTCTTATGGCGGCAAGTGTTTGGAAGCAGCCACATTTGATGGGCGGTTAATGGCTCTACCCACGACAGAAATGTCGCACGGCCCTGGGATTTTGTGGTTGCGTAAGGATTGGATGGAAAAACTTGGTTTGGCAGCTCCAGTGACAATGGAAGATATTGAAGAGATCCTTCGACGCTTTGTTGAAGAAGATCCTGGTGGAAATGGAGCCGGCAAAACCGTAGGACTTTTATGTAGTCCGGAAATTGCTGGAGATTCCGGCGGATTGTATATGTTAAATAGTGTTTTTACCCTTTATGGAGCTTTTCCGAAACAATGGATCGAGCGAACCGATGGCAGTGTGGTCTACGGTTCTATTCAGCCAGAGATGAAAGATGCCTTGGAAGAAGTGACCAAATTGTACCAGGAAGGTCTTTTGGACCAGCAGTTTCTCTTACGTACAGAGGAAGACTGTCAAGAACTGTTGACAAATGGAATCTGTGGTGCATTCTTTGGCAATTATTGGAGTAGTGAAATCCTTCCCGATTCCTTATTGAAAAATCCACAGGCGGATTGGACACCCTATATCGTCCCGAAAAATACGGAAGGGGAGGTGACGATGTTTGAAGGGAATCCAAACAGTAGTTATATCGTCGTGCGCAAAGGGTATTCTCATCCAGAAATAGCAGTTAAGATGGCAAGCGTTCAGTTTGATTATGTACAGGATAAGGAGCCGGAATTCACTGAACAGCTCAATAAAGATGGGATGCTGTTGAATATGCATATTGGCTATGACGATTCCTTTATTCGCTCCGGAGCTGTATTAGAAAAAGCGCTCAAAGGAGAAATACGTGAAGATGAGATGAGCGCTGGGCAAAAGGCAACTTTGCGGAAGGTTACTGCCTATCTTCAAGCCGTCCAAGAGGGGAATGTTCCTTCTCCAGAAGATTGGGAAACTTATAAATCCCGCGTGGAGGCGTATCAACTTCTCTTAGAAACCCCACTTGTAACGATCAGCCCCGTATTTGTCCGTCAGACAGACAGTATACAGAAAAACCTGCCAGAGCTAGAGGAACTGGAACAGCAGACAATGTTGCGGATTGTTACAGGGGAAAGGCCGCTGGATACCTTCGATATATTTGTAGAAGAATGGCTGTCATCTGGCGGCGAGCAGATCACAGAGGAGGTCAATCGATATAAAACACAAAATGAATAAGTTGTTTTCCCCTAGGAGCATACCATCGATTGGTATGCTCCTACTTTACTTATTTATCATAACACGAAAGACTTTATAAAAAAAGCGCGACATATAAAATGCATGAAAATCTAATATATATTGGATTTTTTTTATATTTACTGGTGAACTCCTTCAATTTATAATAAAATCACCGAATAACAGATGAATTCGTTGAACAAAAAGCGATAACGAATTCGAAAGGTAAGGCCACCGGGCTTATGAAAAAATGGAATTTGAAAGAGAAGGAGGGTAGCTTCCGGGTGGGCTTACTGAGAAAACATGTGATAAGGAGGGGTTAAAAATGTCAAAAATGAGTAAAAAGATAATCGCCCTGTTGCTGGCTGTTATGATGGCATCTTCCACTTGTTCCGTTGGAATGGCTGCACAGGAGCAGGTAGAGGGGATCGGGACAACCGTTTCCACTTCCACAGAAGAGGTTGTCACAGTAACATTTGATTCCCAAGGAGGTTCTGAACTGGCGCCGGTTCAGACAACCGTTGGAGAAACGGTTCTTCTTCCGGAGAATCCATCAAAACCCGGTTATGCGTTTCGAGGGTGGTATACAAAACCCAACGGGGAGGGGAGTCTCTTCTATATTGACACGCCGGTCACTGAGAATCTTACCGTCTATGCAAACTGGGTGGAAATCCCGACCGATGGAATTGACGAACAACCTTCAGATAATTTTTATGAGATCTTTGTACGTGCCTTCTGCGATTCCGATGGCGACGGGATCGGCGATTTCAATGGTCTTGCCAGTAAGATGGATTATTTGCAGGATTTGGGGATCACCGGTATTTGGTTGATGCCAGTTACGGAGTCCGGCAGTTACCACGGCTATGATACAGTCGATTATTATAGTGTGGAACAGGACTATGGCACGATGGAAGACTTTGAGAACATGTTGGATGTAGCACATGAGCATGGAATCAAAGTTATTATGGACTTGGTAGTCAACCACTGTGGGCGAAATAATCCGTGGTTTATTGATGCAATCAGCAATCCGGAGACGAGTCCATATCGAGACTACTTTAAGATTGAAAAGAGCACAGACTACGATGAGGACAAGGACAATAATGCGACGGATGACGCCCATTCCGGGAACAAACGCGTCTGGCAAAAGTCCGATTTAGCCCCTGGTTACCGTTATCTAGGGATCTTTGGCGGTGGTATGCCGGATCTGAATTACGACAACCCAGCTGTACATGAAGAAATGATCCAGGCTGGCCAGTTCTGGCTGGAAAAGGGCGTGGATGGATTCCGATTGGATGCCGCCCGCCATATCTATGGCGACTATCTCGACACAATGTATACTCCGGCGATTGCAGACAAGAATGCTGCCTGGTGGAAAGAATTCCGCGCAGGAATGGAAGAAGTCAATCCGGATGTTTTCCTGGTGGGAGAAGTCTGGGAAGAGAATACGGACCGCATGGTTCCATTTGTACAAGAAGGTGCTCTGCAAAATACTTTTGATTTCAGTTTAGCGAGCGAGCTGTTAGAGGCCGCGCAAAACGAAGAAAACGGCGACTTTGTGGCTGAGCTTTGCGAGGTGTTTGATAAGTTTGGTTTTGCCTCCAATGGGGAGTTCGAGGATTGTACCTTCCTGACCAACCATGACCAGAACCGCACCATGAGCGTGATGGAAGGCAATAAAGACCATGCTAAGACAGCGGCTTCTCTGTACTTGACATTGCCAGGAAACACCTTTATTTACTATGGCGAAGAAGTTGGCTTGGAGGGCATGAAACCCGACCAGAATATACGTGAGCCTATGCCGTGGTATGAGAGCAATGAAGGAGAAGGTTTGACGGATTGGCTCAATGGGGAAAACAAGTACAGCTTGGGTGGAGAAACCTCTGTAGAAGCGCAGGTCGATCAACCTGACTCCATGCTGAACCACTATAAAGAACTGTTGAGTTGGCGCAATGAGATTCGTGCTTTAAAGGATGGCGACGTGGCGGAATATAAGACCGGCAACGACGGAGTGGCCGCCTACATCCGCATGACGCAGGATGATAGTGTTTTGGTAGCTACCAATTTAACCGGAGAAACCGTGACAGTTACGGTGAACCCCGACGAGGTATTTGGCTCGTTTAGCCATCTCTTGAAGAAGTTCCGTGTGGATACAGTGTCAGAGCTAAAAGATGGCCAGTTGACAATCGCACCATACAGCACGGTGGTCCTTTCCGGAGACGTGAAGCCCGGTCAGTACAGCGTGGTATATAGCAACAATGTGACATTGTCTGTTGACGGCGAAGAACAAAAACTTGCGGATCTGGTTGGCAGGTATACGGCAGACGTTGAGGATCGGGATGTTTCACTGGAATTCAAGCCACTTGTAAAGGGCAAAGAGATCGCTGGCGTCCAAGTCGATGGCGAGGACATGACCTTTGATGACAGTGCAGTTTATACTTATGAATTGAATCCAAGTGAAAAAATGCATTCGATTTTTGCTTTTAACGTAGTGGATAAGCGCATCCTTCGGACAACCCTAGAGATCGCACAGAAGGCATTGAAAGAAGCAGATAAAGATGCAATCGTGCCGGCAGTCCTGGAAGCGCTCGAGAAGGCCATTGCACAAGCGCAGGAAATCGATCAGAATTTAACCGTCACACAGACACAAATCGACCAAGCGTGGAGTGAATTGCTGGATGCTTTGCACTGCATTGATTTTGTCAAGGGAGATAAAAAGTACCTCGAAGAATTGGTGAAGATTGCAGAACGGATTGATCTCAACGAGTTTACTTCCGCCTATAATAAGGAATTCCGTATTGCCCTCACAGATGCACAGGATGTTTTAGAAGATGAAAACGCTATGGAGGACGAGATCGTAGAAGTAGCGGATGCTTTGGAACAGGCGATGCTCGCTTTGGTGCGCAGAGCAGATATTTCTGAATTGGAAACAGTCATCGCTACGGCAAAAGGCCTGAATCTGGATGATTTTATTGAAGAGGGAAAGGCAGAACTGGCCCAGGCATTGAAATCTGCACAAGACGTGGCAAAGGACCGGGATGCAACCCAAGAAGCAGTGGATCAAGCGGCTACTGCGTTGGTTGAAGCTTTATCCGCTATGCGCAAAGTGGCCAATAAGGACGCTCTTCGTGCATTGATTACTTCTATGGAAAATATCGACTTAAACCGCTTTACCGCACAAAGCGTGGCGGCGTTCCGTAGTGTACTCGAAGCTGCAAAAGCGATGGTGAATGACCCGGATCTGAGCGAGGACGACCAGGCTGCAGTGGACGCGATGGAAGAAGAACTACAGAATGCATACGATCGCTTGGAAAAAAAGGACACGACGGTTCATCATGGTTCCCATTCTAGTGGTTCCAATTCAAAAGACCGGTATGAGAATTCAGCAACCGCTACAGCGGTGGCAATTCCCTCCACGATACAGGGTACAACCACATCGACTGTACGTTCGGTTGTTTCTGATACCACTCTACCATTCTCATTGAAGCGTGGCAATGCCTATTGCTTCAAGATGACGGTGACCAATGGCAGCACGGCTGTACCTTCCTTTACGGTAGGCGATGGAACGGTATTTCAGACACAGTTCGTGGCCAAAGTAGGAAATGACTACTATTTCCGTATTTGGTCAGTCGGGGCTCCTGGACAAAGCGCAGGAATCTATACACAGATGCCCGGTGAAATGCCGCAGCGCCATTGCGTGGTGACGGTTGCCTGACATATGGCTATAAAGTAAAAGTTTGTACTTAGCTGTAATGGAAATTTTATAGGTTTACCATCCGATTTCTTTCTCCTGTCCTAAGTTCATAGGATACACAGACACATCGTTACTGCTATCGGAAAAACGAATCCCTACAGCGGAGAGATACTCATCGACCGCTGTAGGGATTTCAGGTATTTTAATGACAGAATTTTTAATAAGTCAATCAAAACAGCGCAGTCTAGAGGGCCGCGCTGTTTTTGGTCTATAAACCCGAACGAGGGCCTCATCCAGATCAATCCTGCGAAAGACTTGCGAGCTTCTTCAGGCAGTTTTGACAGATGTTGTGTCCGCGATAGGTGGTAATGTTGACGAGACTGTTACAGAAAATACATGCTGGCTGATATTTCCGCAGAATGATGTCAGAATCCTCAACAAAAATCTCCAAAGGGTCCTTTTCTTGAATATTTAAAGTACTGCGCAGTTCTTTTGGCAGCACAATTCGCCCAAGCTCGTCAACTTTACGGACAATTCCTGTCGATTTCAAAATAGAAAGTCCTCCTTTATGGATGATTTTGGAAGTTTTGTCACTTCCTGTAAAGATGGTAACATTTTTTACCATTTTTGTCAATCTATTCAAGGCAAAAAATATACTATACGTTATTAAATTCGAATACAGATTGGAATAGAACGCGATGGGTTGGAGGGGAAAGAATGCTAAACAAAGTATGGGCAGCTATGATTGCAGTGAGTGTCTTATGTGCTTGTGCAACAGGTCGCATGCAACAATTGTCAGAAGCTGTGCTAGCGGGAGCGGGAAATGCCGTACAGTTGATCTTGGGCATGATGGGTATGATGTGTGCCTGGACGGGCCTGATGAAGATTGCAGATGCAGGCGGCCTCACTGCTATCCTATCCCATGTATTGGGCCCCGTGCTTCGGCGGCTGTTTCCAGCGTATCCGCCGGAAAGCCCAGCGGCGAAGGCAATCTGTATGAACATTACAGCGAATCTATTGGGGCTGGGAAACGCCGCAACACCTATGGGATTGGCCGCTATGAAGGAGATGGCAGCGCAAAACCACGGTTCCAAGGTGGCGAATAATTCGATGGTGATGTTTGTGGTTTTGAATACGGCGTCGCTGCAACTAATCCCGACTTTTATGGGGACATTACGGGCGCAGTATGGTTCCACGACGCCATTTGATATTCTACCGGCAGTTTGGGTGGTTTCCGCTATTGCGTTGGCTGCAGGCCTTTTGGCGGCAAAACTGATGGAGGGTTTTTCCATTGGATAAATTGGGAATTTATGTAGTGCCAATGGCCGTTTTGTTGATGGTTTTGTTTGGGGTGATACGTCGCGTACCCGTATTCGATACTTTTGTAGAAGGCGCAAAAGAAGGTTTGCACTCCTGTTTTTCGATTCTCCCGACACTGGTGGGACTGATCATGGCGGTTACGATGTTGAGCGCCTCAGGAGCGTTGGATCTCTTCTCCTCGTTTTTAGCTCCTGTGGCAAAATTCTTGGGCATTCCAGCAAATGTATTGCCTCTAGCGCTGATTAAACCGATTTCGGGAAGTGGTGCTACGGCCCTTCTGACCCAGATCTTTGGGGAAAGTGGTCCAGATAGCTTTGCTGGGCGAGTTGCATCCGTGATGGCTGGCTCCACGGAGACAACTTTCTATTGTATTGCGGTCTACTACGGAGCCGCTCAGATCCAGAAGACGAGACACACCATACCGGCTGCATTGGTTGCTGATTTAACGGCCTTTCTGGTCGCTGGATTGGTTGTGCGTGCGTTCTTTGGGACGTAATAGGGGGAAAAGAGGATGCAGGAAAAACAAAACTCTATCCGCGTATTATTGGCAGGAAATCCAAATTGTGGAAAAACAACACTCTTTAACCGTTTAACCGGAGATAACCAATATGTAGGAAATTGGCCTGGTGTTACGGTCGAGAAAAGGACGGGGCAATGTCTGACCGGAGATCGTCTTTTGATGATCACGGATTTACCTGGCGTTTATTCCTTATATCCCTATTCGCCAGAGGAGGCGATTGCGGACCGTTTTTTGCATGAAAAAGAAGCAGAAGTGGTTATCGATGTAGTAGATGCTACCAATCCAGAACGAAATCTGTACCTAACGATGCAGCTTTTGGAACGAAAGCTGCCTGTGATTGTTGCACTCAATATGATGGATGAATTGCAGAAACATGGGGACAGGGTGGATTGTGGGATATTGGAAAAAGTTCTGGGGGTTCCTGTAGTCCCCATTTCAGCAGCGACAGGCTTGGGAATGGACAGCCTTCTTTCAGAAATACTCCGCTATGCAGATCAACCTCAAGCGCAAACCGCATGCCCCTATATATTGCCGTCGCCGGACATGCCCGACTATGATGTGCTTTTGGCCAAAAAACGTTATGATGCTGCTGAAAGTGCCGTGAAACAGGGATTTTGGCGGGCACCGCGGCCGGAAAAAAGTTTAAGTGACCGAATTGATGCCCTTGCGACACACCGACTTTTGGCAATTCCATTGTTCTTTCTTCTGCTCACCCTGATTTTCGTACTAACATTTGGAAGTGTTGGGTCTTTTTTGTCCAACGGACTTTCCAAAGGCTTTGATGTCTGTTCTGCTTGGATGGAACGGATGCTTCTATCAGCGGGCGCATCGGATTGGGTACGCAGTCTCGTAATGGATGGAATCTTTTCCGGCTTGAGCGCAGTAGCAACGTTTTTGCCGCAGATTATCCTGCTCTTTTTTTTACTATCTCTTTTGGAGGATAGTGGTTATATGGCGCGGGCGGCATTCATTATGGATGCGCCGATGCGAAAGCTTGGATTGTCTGGAAAAGCTTTTGTACCACTTTTGATGGGGTTCGGATGTACGGTTCCAGCAGTGATGGGAACCCGGATCTTGGAACAACAAAAGGACCGGTGTCTTACCATTTTGACCTTACCTTTTATGTCGTGTAGTGCCAAAATGCCGGTTTATGCACTATTCATCGCTGCTTTTTTCGCAGACTATGGCCCGTGGGCAATTTTGGCAATTTATCTGCTGGGGGTTGTCCTGGGAGCATTGTCAGCATTGTTTTTCAAATCGACGGTTTTACGTGGAGAATATGCGCCTTTTGTAATGGAGTTACCCCCTTACCGATTGCCAACTTGGAAAAGCCTTCGCATTCATGTCTGGGAACGGGTAAAAGACTTTTTTTTGCGAGCAGGAACCATTTTGCTCTGTGCGACCATCCTTGTTTGGTTCCTACGTTCATTTTCCCCTCAGTTTCAATTCGTGACCGATCAATCGCAGAGCATCTTGGCTGTGATCGGAAAAACGATTGCACCGGCTTTCCAGCTCTGTGGATTCGCGGATTGGCGGGCTTGCGTTTCTTTGTTGACAGGGCTGGTAGCCAAAGAGAGTGTCGTCAGCACCATGGGGATACTTTATGGTGGAGAGATGGAACTCTCTTGTGCATTAGCAGCGGCCTTTACGCCTCTTTCTGCATGTTCTTTTTTGCTGTTTGTATTGCTTTATACGCCGTGTGTTGCTGCGCTATCCGCAATTTACCGGGAGATGAAAAGCATCCGATGGACAGCGGTATGCGTCATTTGGCAGTTATGTGTGGCCTGGTACACGTCTGCCTTGTTTTATCAGACAGCCTCCCTCTTGACAAAGTTTTTCTGTACATAAGTATATTAGGATAACAGCCCTGCGGATTTATTCCGCAGGGCTGTTTGGAATTGTTCCATTTCATATCGACGGCGCTCCGTTCGAAAAATTTTTCCGAGTACGTAGAACATAGAACAGTGCGCACAATCCTAAAAGAAGTAAAACGCCTTCACAGATCCAGACATTGCTGTATTGAGCCAGAATGACCGCGACTAAGTTAAACACTGTGTGGGAGAGAACGGCGAGCAACCAATAACTTCCAGCATGCCCACGGTTGACGCCTTGGAAAATTAAAACGGTAGCGAAAATATGGAAGAGGACCGCCGAAACGCGCTCCACAATTCCCAGATAAATACTGGTTGTGGATACTGCAGCCAAGGCTGTGGTGACTTGCTGCAACAAATCTGGGGAATCAGCAAAAGCCGCCTCCATGGAGCCATTTTGAAGCATGACACAGTAGAGCAGGTTGCCAACAGAACTCATTCCTACCAGCAGGATGACCTCACACAGGCCGTGGCCTAAGCCGAAAGAAAACGCATCCCGATAGCTGCGCTGTTCTTTACAAAAGCATTTGACCCCGATGAGGCGGGCCGATTCTTCGAACAATCCAGCTGTGGAGCTAAGTAGTACAAGATATAGGATCATCTGCTGCTGTGCGAAAGAAAGAAACCAACTCTGCGTGGAAAGCACATTGAGGATTGGAACGCGGAGTAAAATCTGTGAGACAAAAAAGGCCAACATACCGATCAGCAGAGGGCGTGGGGCTATTTTTTGCTTTGCCACCAAAACGATCATAAGTATGATGGGAAAGAGAAGGGTGAAGAAGGAAGAGATACCAAAGGCAATTATAGTTTCAACAGGAATCATATGAGCTCATCTCCTTTAGACCCTTATTGTAGCACAGGTCTTTTCAAAAACATAGAGGAGCCCCCTTTGAAAGTAAAAAATTTTTTCATAGCTTTCTTGGCCGACAGAAGTTTCCCGTATGAATAAAGATGGACGTAAGCGCTCTTTAACAGAGGGAAAAGTTGTGAACTTTTGCAAAAGGATATAAGGAAGGCCTTGCGTTTTTGCGTAGAATAAGCTATAATATCTCAAGTCAGGGACAATCCCTGGAGAAGCAAGGCAGGAATGCGTGTAACAGGATATGCAGGCGGGCGGGCTCTGTGCGACGGAGCGCCGTGAACCATGTCAGGCGGGGAACCGAGCAGCATTAAGCGGAAGGGCCCGTGCGATGCAGGTGGTCTGTTCGTCTGCATATCCCGTTACACGATACCGTCGCAAGGCGGCTGTCCTTGCTTTCCGTTTGTTTACGGACTGTCTTGAGATGCGGGAGAATAATTGTGTTTTTCAAGAGAATGCGAGTATTCCATGGAAGAAAGCAGATGAACAGAAATACAATTATTTGAAAGGAAACTCCCATTCGCGATCATTCAGAGGGAGGTGCGCATATGTATAAGGTTTTGTACCGAAAGTGGCGGCCCCAGGTTTTTGCAGATGTGGTGGGACAGCCGCAGGTCACCATAACGCTCAAAAATGAGTTGATGGCAGGCCGAATTGCACATGCGTATCTGTTTACTGGGTCGCGTGGAACAGGAAAGACCACCTGCGCAAAAATACTAGCAAAAGCAGTCAACTGCCTTGATCTGCACGACGGCGACCCGTGTGGGAACTGTGAGATATGCCGCGGAATCGAAAGTGGTTCTGTGATGGATATTGTGGAGATCGATGCGGCCAGTAACAACGGTGTGGACAATATCCGTATGCTGCGAGAAGAGGCCAATTTTACTCCTGCCGCAGCCAAATATCGCGTTTATATCATCGACGAAGTGCACATGCTTTCTACGGGTGCATTTAATGCGCTTTTAAAGACGTTGGAGGAACCGCCAGAGCATGTTATCTTCATTTTAGCAACTACGGAAGTACACAAGCTCCCTGCGACCATCTTGTCCCGGTGCCAGCGGTTTGACTTCCGGCGCATTCCCCCACAGGAAATTGCTGGACGTTTGACCTATGTAGCGGAGCAGGAAAACGCGGTTTTGGAAGAACAAGCGGGACTCTTGCTTGCCCGTTTAGCGGATGGCGCTTTGCGGGATGCGCTTTCGCTCTTAGATCAATGTCTGGGACGAAGCAAACAGGTCACCTTGGAGGTCGTTCAGGAGACGGTGGGGCTGGTTGGCAGAGATCACCTCTTTGCACTGTCTGAGGCTGTGCGTGGACACGACTCTTCTTCCGCCTTGGAGACGATTGACCGACTGTACAACGCGTCCAAGGATATGGCCCGCCTTTGTGAGGAGCTTTCTGCGCACTACCGCGGGTTAATGCTGATTAAAACGATGAAGGATGCGCGGGGAATTCTTGCCGTGCCGGATGACGAATTTGCTCGGATGACAAAGCAGGCGCTTTCAACTCCTCTCCCGGAGATTTTGCACAGTTTGGACACCTTACAGGGTGCGTTGGACAAGATGTATCGTGGCGGTGACCGCCGTGTCGAAATGGAAATGGCTTTGATTAAGCTGTGTTCCCCAGAGTTGGATGATTCGAATGCAGCGTTGGTTCGGCGCATTGAAGCACTAGAACGCGGAATTCATCGGCCGGGTGTTTCAGCCCTAAAGCAGGCAATACCGGTTGCGGAGGAACCGACCGAGCCAGTCCTGAAAGAAACTTCCGAGGAAAGTTCTTTGCAGGAAGTGGTTTCGGAACAGGTTGCGCAAGCTTCTATCGCTCCACCGGAGATTTCCCAAACCAAAAAGCCGTTGGAAGAGGGCGCAAAGCGTTTGGCAGAATGGCCGGAAATTCTGCGAATCTTAAAGGAGTATTCCGTAGCAATTTCTGCGGCGTTTACTGGGTCTTCTGCTTATGTAAATGGGGATTATGTGTTGATCGACGCCAAGGAGATGGCTTTTGAGTTGCTTCGAAAATCCGCACAGCGCGATAAGATGCGCGAAGCAATCCAACAGGTGACGGGACGGGTGTACAAGCTCGGTCCTTATCGCGCCAGAAAAGAGGAAGAGGCTGAAGTCGATCCCCTGCTGAAATTAGCTGGTGAAGCTGAAGAGGCGGGAATTCCAGTGACACGGACATAAATCGTGTAAGTAGACGGAACAAACAAAGCAGTTCTCATGAATTTGATGTTATAGAAAGCCTGCAAGGGCAAAGAATATTTTGAAAAGGAGTTTTGACTTATGAAGGCAAGATTACCACAGGGATACGGCGGGGGGGG
>NZ_LT835157.1:1619847-1660260 GCF_900169665.1 Anaeromassilibacillus sp. Marseille-P3371
AGGATATAAGGAAGGCCTTGCGTTTTTGCGTAGAATAAGCTATAATATCTCAAGTCAGGGACAATCCCTGGAGAAGCAAGGCAGGAATGCGTGTAACAGGATATGCAGGCGGGCGGGCTCTGTGCGACGGAGCGCCGTGAACCATGTCAGGCGGGGAACCGAGCAGCATTAAGCGGAAGGGCCCGTGCGATGCAGGTGGTCTGTTCGTCTGCATATCCCGTTACACGATACCGTCGCAAGGCGGCTGTCCTTGCTTTCCGTTTGTTTACGGACTGTCTTGAGATGCGGGAGAATAATTGTGTTTTTCAAGAGAATGCGAGTATTCCATGGAAGAAAGCAGATGAACAGAAATACAATTATTTGAAAGGAAACTCCCATTCGCGATCATTCAGAGGGAGGTGCGCATATGTATAAGGTTTTGTACCGAAAGTGGCGGCCCCAGGTTTTTGCAGATGTGGTGGGACAGCCGCAGGTCACCATAACGCTCAAAAATGAGTTGATGGCAGGCCGAATTGCACATGCGTATCTGTTTACTGGGTCGCGTGGAACAGGAAAGACCACCTGCGCAAAAATACTAGCAAAAGCAGTCAACTGCCTTGATCTGCACGACGGCGACCCGTGTGGGAACTGTGAGATATGCCGCGGAATCGAAAGTGGTTCTGTGATGGATATTGTGGAGATCGATGCGGCCAGTAACAACGGTGTGGACAATATCCGTATGCTGCGAGAAGAGGCCAATTTTACTCCTGCCGCAGCCAAATATCGCGTTTATATCATCGACGAAGTGCACATGCTTTCTACGGGTGCATTTAATGCGCTTTTAAAGACGTTGGAGGAACCGCCAGAGCATGTTATCTTCATTTTAGCAACTACGGAAGTACACAAGCTCCCTGCGACCATCTTGTCCCGGTGCCAGCGGTTTGACTTCCGGCGCATTCCCCCACAGGAAATTGCTGGACGTTTGACCTATGTAGCGGAGCAGGAAAACGCGGTTTTGGAAGAACAAGCGGGACTCTTGCTTGCCCGTTTAGCGGATGGCGCTTTGCGGGATGCGCTTTCGCTCTTAGATCAATGTCTGGGACGAAGCAAACAGGTCACCTTGGAGGTCGTTCAGGAGACGGTGGGGCTGGTTGGCAGAGATCACCTCTTTGCACTGTCTGAGGCTGTGCGTGGACACGACTCTTCTTCCGCCTTGGAGACGATTGACCGACTGTACAACGCGTCCAAGGATATGGCCCGCCTTTGTGAGGAGCTTTCTGCGCACTACCGCGGGTTAATGCTGATTAAAACGATGAAGGATGCGCGGGGAATTCTTGCCGTGCCGGATGACGAATTTGCTCGGATGACAAAGCAGGCGCTTTCAACTCCTCTCCCGGAGATTTTGCACAGTTTGGACACCTTACAGGGTGCGTTGGACAAGATGTATCGTGGCGGTGACCGCCGTGTCGAAATGGAAATGGCTTTGATTAAGCTGTGTTCCCCAGAGTTGGATGATTCGAATGCAGCGTTGGTTCGGCGCATTGAAGCACTAGAACGCGGAATTCATCGGCCGGGTGTTTCAGCCCTAAAGCAGGCAATACCGGTTGCGGAGGAACCGACCGAGCCAGTCCTGAAAGAAACTTCCGAGGAAAGTTCTTTGCAGGAAGTGGTTTCGGAACAGGTTGCGCAAGCTTCTATCGCTCCACCGGAGATTTCCCAAACCAAAAAGCCGTTGGAAGAGGGCGCAAAGCGTTTGGCAGAATGGCCGGAAATTCTGCGAATCTTAAAGGAGTATTCCGTAGCAATTTCTGCGGCGTTTACTGGGTCTTCTGCTTATGTAAATGGGGATTATGTGTTGATCGACGCCAAGGAGATGGCTTTTGAGTTGCTTCGAAAATCCGCACAGCGCGATAAGATGCGCGAAGCAATCCAACAGGTGACGGGACGGGTGTACAAGCTCGGTCCTTATCGCGCCAGAAAAGAGGAAGAGGCTGAAGTCGATCCCCTGCTGAAATTAGCTGGTGAAGCTGAAGAGGCGGGAATTCCAGTGACACGGACATAAATCGTGTAAGTAGACGGAACAAACAAAGCAGTTCTCATGAATTTGATGTTATAGAAAGCCTGCAAGGGCAAAGAATATTTTGAAAAGGAGTTTTGACTTATGAAGGCAAGATTACCACAGGGATACGGCGGGGGCGGTGCTGCAAATATTCAGCAGTTGGCTCGTCAGGCCCAGAAAATTCAGGAGGAGATGGACGCAGCCAGCGCAGAGCTGGATAAGAAGTTATATACGGCGACTTCCGGCGGAGATGCTGTTAAGGCAACGGTCACCGGCAGTTTGGAAGTGCAGTCCATCGAGATCAAACCCGAAGTGGTTGATCCAGAGGATGTAGAAATGTTGGCGGACTTGGTCCGTGCAGCGGTCAACGAAGCGCTTCGCTCTGCTTCAGAGGAAAAGGCGGAAAAGATGGAGAAGATTTCCGGCGGTTTTAACATGCCGGGACTCCTGTAAAATATGCCCTCTTATAACGTTGCACCGCTGTCGCGTCTGATCGAGCAGTTTGAGAAATTGCCCGGCATTGGACACAAAAGTGCCCAGCGGTTGGCCTATTATGTGTTAGGCTTATCCAAGGATGGGGCGGAAGCTTTTGCTAATGCCATATTGGATGCACATGAGAAAATTCACTACTGCAAAATCTGTTGTAACTTGACCGACCAAGAGTTGTGCCCCGTTTGCCGAAACGAAGCGAGGGATCGATCCATCATTTGTGTGGTGGAAGACCCCCGCGACGTAATTGCTTTGGAGCGCACGAATGAATTCAATGCCACTTACCATGTCCTACACGGGGTAATTTCCCCGCTCAGTGGGGTAGGGCCGGATCAGCTCTGTATTAAGGAACTGTTGGCTCGCGTCCATGGAGGTGGGGTGAAGGAGGTCATTATGGCTACCAATCCTACAGTGGAAGGAGAAGCGACGGCGATGTATATCTCCCGTCTTCTCAAGCCGCTCGGTGTACGAGTGACGCGTTTGGCTTATGGAATTCCGGTTGGCGGCGATTTAGAGTATGCAGATGAAGTGACCCTTTCTCGTGCAATCGAAGGGCGCAGTGAGATTTAAACCAAATAAGCAATCCCCGGTGTGAATGGAGAAATCCATCCGTACCGGGGATTTTCTTTGTTATACATTTACCAAAAGAGTGTTTTTCTTTTAAAGTATTGGCTCGGGGCTCTGTGGGGAAAATTTTGTGCCGGGCTGACTTTTGCCGAGTTCCATTGGTCTAAAGATTAGAACGGAAACAAGACGAAGGAGGGTCTTTTATGAAAGATCCATTGCGTGAAGAGATCATCGGGTATTTATTGACGAATCAGGAAAAATTTTACCGGCTTGCATTTTCCTACGTCCATAACCCGGATGCCGCGCTCGATGTTGTACAAAATGCGATTGTTAAAGCTTTGGAACATTACAACTCCATTCGAAACATCAAATACATAAAGACTTGGTTTTATAGGGTGCTGGTCAATGAGTGTTTGACCGCACTTCAAAAGGGAAAAAGAGAGTGTGCTTATGAACCGGAAGATCTACAGCGCATACAGGACCAGCCGGTCGAGGAAAACCATCAGGCAATGGAGATCTATGAGCAGGTGCAAAAACTGCCTGAGGAGATGAAAACAGTGGTGATTCTCCGTTTTTATGAGGATTTCTCTTTGGCAGAGATTGCTGAAGTTACAGGGGCAAAGCTCAGTACGGTCAAATACCGTCTCTATGCTGGACTAAAAAATATTAAAGCTACTTTTGAGGAGGGATTGGCATGAACAAAGAAGATCGTATCCGTGACTCAAAGAAAATATATGATGCGACGGAAATTCCAAATGGACTTTCAGAGGTGGTTCAAAAGGCAATCCAACAGACCAATAAAAAGGGAAAGGTGATTCAGATGAAACGATATGGGAAACGAATCGCTGCTACGGCGGCATGCCTGGTGATTGGATTTATCGCAGCGCTGAATATCAGCGAACCCTTTGCCGCAGCAGTTGCCAAGGTACCAGTGGTGGGAGAACTCGTTCAGGTTGTAACGTGGAGAAGCTATGTTTATCAGGATGACGATAAAACAGTTCAGGTAGAAGTCCCACAGATCGAAGGACAAGAGAATAACAGCGCGGTAACCGATGTCAATGCGCAGATTCAGAAGATCGTAGCAGACTATGAGAAACAAGCGGAACAAAATATTGCAGAATACAAAGAAGCATTTTTGGCGACCGGGGGCACCGAAGAAGAATTTACAGAGAAGGGAATACAAGTAGATGTACAATACAATGTGAAATATCAATCGGACACACGTTTATCTCTAGAACTTATTGCAAATGAGAACTGGTGCAATGCGTATAATGTGCAATATTTCTACAATATCGATTTGAAGAACGAAAAAACGTTGACGCTTGAAGACATTCTTGGAGAGGATTACATTTCAATAGCCAATGAAAGCATTCGTGAACAGATGCAGAAACGGATGGAAGACGATGAAAATCTTGTCTATTGGGATGGCAGCGATGGGATAGAGGGATTTACAACAGTGGATGAAAACACCAAATTCTATTTAAATGAAAAAGGCAATCCGGTTGTTGTATTCGCTCCTTATGAGATTGCCCCTGGTGCGTTTGGAGCACAGGAGTTTGAGATTATTCTATAAATAAACCTCCGATGGAAATTTCCCATCGGAGGTTTTTCCATACTTTTTCCTTTTTCTCTGACAATTATGATATACTGAATAAAAGGTGCAGAGCAAGGAGGGTTGGATATGGAACCGCTGGACCAAAACTTCTATACAGAAGTTTTTCCATTTTGGAAAGGACTAACGCTTGTGGAGCAACAAAAAATCATATCACATACAAAGCGCTATGTGTATGAAAAAGGGCACCGCATCCACAGTGGACTAAAGGAATGTACGGGTGTACTCGCAGTGAAACGAGGGCAACTGCGGGCGTACCTGATGTCCGATGAGGGAAAGGAAATCACTTTATACCGCTTGATCGACGGAGACGTTTGTTTTCTCTCAGCGTCGTGTATTTTAAAAAATATCTCCTTTGAGATTTATGTGGATACAGAATGTGAAACGGAACTGTATCTCATACAAGCTTCTGCATATGACGCCCTGGGGAAAACGAATCTGGCAGTGCAAACCTTTTTACAGGAAACGATTTCTGCGCGATTTTCGGATGTGATGTGGGTGGTTGAACAGATTGTTTTCATGAAGTTTGATCGCCGGCTCGCTATTTTTTTGCTGGAACAAGCTGCACTGGAAGGTGGGGACACGATCACACTTACGCACGAACAGATCGCACGCCATATGGGAAGTGCTCGAGAGGTCATTTCACGCATGTTGAAATATTTCCAAAGCGAAGGTTTGGTAAAGGGGTATCGTGGGGGGATCCGTCTACTGGATCGGAAAAGGTTGAATATTCTGGCGAATGAATAAGGTTTAAACAGGAAGCATCTGTTTGATTTGCTCCTTGGCTTTTAAGCCAACGGATTGATCGACCACTTTGCCTTCTTGAATCACCAGAAGCGTAGGGATGCTCATTACGCCAAAAGCTGAAGCCAACTCGGGTTCTTCGTCGATATTGATCTTACAGACCTTAGCAGAGTCCTTTAACTCCTGCGCAATTTGATCGATCATGGGGGATACCATCCGGCATGGACCACACCAAGGAGCCCAGAAATCGATTAAGACCGGAAGCGAGGTGTTTAGCACCTCCTGTGCAAAAGTTTCTTTTGTCAGGTGAAGAACAGACATAAGTACGTCTCCTTTCGTGTTGTTTGATTTGTTCTTAGTATATGAAAAATGCGCTCAAAGTTCTGTGATCAAATCACCAAAGGCAAAGTCCGCTGTGTACCAGTTCTAAAGTACACAGCGGACTTTTGTAGATTCTGTATGTTGTCGCGGGAAATATATCGAACAGGGAACCAAAACGCCTACCAAACGGGCAGGACAATAGCGATCACTTGGGAAGGGCGAAATGGATTCCAACGAAATAGTAGCATTCCTTCAGCAGATCCCTATTTGTGAGGCCATGACCACCAGTGGAAATGTTTTCCCTCCGAACGCCCTTTTTTATAGGCCCTCTGCCTAGACTCCTCTGGGGTTTTGTGTGCCTGCATTTCTTCCAAATAATCTGCAAGCCAAGCTTCATCCTCCAGATCAAGCCCGTTTTCGCCAGCCAATGCCTCCACATGATGACGGAATTCATGTCGGAGCGTATCGCGCAATTCACGGCGCAACTCCAACGGGGATAAATCTCCGCATACAGGTTCAATGGAACCATAATAGATCACGATGCTTCTGCCCAAGTAAGGATCTTCGCAGTACTCGCCCAAAATGTAGAGGTCTTCCCCTGGGAAATCGGGGTCTTGTTTGGCTTCGGGAAGCAAGCAGACACCGCCATTGAGTTCTTGAAAAAAGGCATCCGGGAGTTCGTCCATCAATTCCGCCAGTATTTGTTCTGCTTTTTCAATGGGAACCATGTTGCGTCTTCTCCTTTCCTGGATATTATGATTCTTTGACGATCAGCAAAGTGAAGTATCCTGCCGTATCTTCGGATTCGATCAAGGTGGGAAAGATGGTTTCCCCTGGCAACCCACAGTTTTGCACAACGCGGGTGCGCTCTGCAACCCCCTTTTTGAGCAAAAGCTGTTTCACTTGCCCAAATTGCTTTCCACTTTTCATCAGCACTTTCACACCCGGGGCATCTAGCTCCGGTTCGGTACAGGGATAAGAGGCGGGGAGAATCCGCAGGGGTTGATCTGCTTCGGTCAGACTTTCCCCGAGGGATGCCGCGGCCGCACAAAAGGATGGTACCCCGGCTACCATCTGATACGAAAACCCCATTGCACGAATTTGGTTCTGTATGTACATACAGGTGGAATAGATCGATGGATCGCCTAGTGTGAGAAGCGCAATATCCTGATTTTTTTTCAACTCTTCTGCAACTTGTCCGGCCGCTACCCGATGGCTTTCCTGTAAGATCTCCGGATCGCGTGTCATGGGAAGGTGCAAGGAAAGGCACGGTTTCCCAGCTATTTCTGGAATAGCTTGTTCGGCGATGCGATAGGATGTACTATCCCGTCCGCCGGGGGCTGCAAGGATCGGGCAACTGCGAATGAGGCGCTCTGCTTTGCGTGTAAGAAGTTCTGGATCACCTGGACCAACGCCAATGCTATATAAAACTCCCGCCATGGTTTTCATTCCTCCAATGTTGTCTAAGAATTCGGAGTTTATGATACCATGGCGGGCGAGAAATTGTAAAGGATTATTGATCCAACGCTGCACGAAGAGAAGCGGCGAAACTTCCGACGGGCTCAACACAGTCCTTCCCATATTGTGCCACCATTTTTACAATAGCGCTGCCGACGATCACACCGTCGCAATAAGCGCTCATCTTTTTTGCCTGCTCCGGCCCGGAAATTCCAAATCCCACCGCATAGGGAACCCGTGCATATTGACTAATCGTACCGAAAAAGGCGTCAAAATCGGTGGTAAACGTTTTGCGCGTGCCAGTGACGCCAGTGGAAGAGACACAGTATAGGAAACCTTGTGCAGAACTAGCAATTGCGGCAATGCGTTCGTGCGATGTGGGCGCTACCATACGGATAGAGTAAACGCCTGCACGGTCTGCGAAGGCCTGAATTTCATCTCTTTCTTCGAAAGGCATGTCGGGAACAATGACACCGTCGACCCCGCATTCAGCACACAGCTGAAAAAAGCGCTCTGTACCAAATCCGAAGATGCTGTTGATATAGAGCATCAACAAAAGGGGAATCTGTGTCTTTTTCCGAAGACGTTTGACCAAATGAAAGATGTCCACCAGCTTGGTTCCATTTTTTAGGGAACGGACACTGGCCTCTTGAATAACGGGTCCCTCAGCGATTGGATCGGAAAACGGAACCCCCAATTCAATGATATTAGCTCCGGCGGATTCCAATTGCAGGACCAGCTGTTCAGTAGTATCCAATCCCGCATCGCCGGCCGTTACAAATGGAATCAGCGCTTTGCGGCCCTGCTTTTTGAGTCCCTGAAATGTTGCGTCAATCCTGTTCATTGAGCTGTACCCCCCTGTATCTTGCCACTTGGTAGACATCCTTGTCGCCTCGTCCGGATAGGCAGATAATGATGCTTTGATCGTTACGCATAGTCGGAGCAACCTTGCATGCCAATGCAACGGCATGTGCGGACTCAATCGCCGGGATAATTCCCTCCATTCGGGAGAGATATTCAAAGGCGCGGACGGCCTCCTCATCGGTGATGGCAAAGTATTCACCGCGCCCGGTTTTAGCCAGTTGGGCATGTTCCGGTCCAATACCCGGATAATCCAGACCAGCGGAGAGGGAATAGACCGGTGCAATCTGGCCTTCCTCATTTTGTAAGAAGATCGATTTCATGCCGTGAAAGATTCCCGTACGGCCTCTGGTGATGGTTGCTGCAGTACGGTCGGTGTCAACCCCTTCGCCAGCTGCCTCGGCGCCGAGTAGCCGTACCGATGTGTCCGGAATAAAGTCGTAAAACATCCCCATCGCATTGGAGCCGCCGCCCACACAGGCGCAAACAGCGTCCGGCAGCTTGCCCTCACGTTCCATTAGCTGGCGCTTGGCCTCCACACCGATGATTTTTTGAAAATCGCGCACCATTTGTGGATAGGGATGGGGGCCCATCACAGAACCGATCAAATAATACGTGGTGTCGATATTAGTCGTCCAGTCCCGCATGGCCTCGTTAATTGCATCTTTCAGGGTCGCAGTTCCACTGTTGACCGGCGTTACCTTTGCACCAAGCAATTCCATCCGATAAACATTGAGCGACTGGCGTTCCACGTCGGTTGCTCCCATGTAGACTTCGCATTCCATGCCAAACAACGCGGCAGCGGTCGCTGTTGCAACGCCGTGTTGGCCAGCGCCGGTTTCTGCGATGATGCGTTTTTTCCCCATACGTTTTGCCAGCAAGATCTGCCCCAACACATTGTTGATTTTATGGGAACCGGTATGATTGAGGTCTTCTCGTTTGATATAAATCTTTGCCCCGCAAAGATCCTTGGTCATTTTCTCCGCGTAGTAAAGCATGGAGGGGCGGCCGGCGTAATTCTGGTAATACCAGGAGAGCTCCCTCTGAAAATCCGGGTCATCCTTATATTTTGTATAAGCGGCTTCCAGTTCATGGACGGCATTCATCACCGTTTCGGGTACATACTGACCGCCATATTCGCCATATCTTCCGATCTTGTTCATGTTGTCCTTCCTTCCTGATTGATCCCCTGTCTGTGCTGAAGCGCCCGAAATTGCGCGACCACGGCACGGATTTTTTCCCTGTCTTTGCAGCCATCTGTTTCAATACCGCCGGAAAGATCGACGCCGGCCGGCTGAACCGCCTGTATTGCCTCGCAGAGGTTATCGATCGTCAATCCACCCGCGAGAAAAAAGGGCTTTTGCGGGTGGGCCTCTCGTATGGCATTCCAATCGGCTATCTGTCCACTTCCTCCGTAGACAGCGGGGGAAAAGCTGTCCAACAGGAGTAGATCCGCCGGGAGTTTCTCCGCACGGCGAATGCTCTCTGCATTGGTAACACGGACGGCTTTCCAAATAGGACATTTTGTCCGTTGGCGCAACGCGTGAATATAGGATGCATCCTCGTCCCCGTGGAGCTGCAATATATCCAGTCTAACACGTTCTGCAGTTTGGAGCAAGTGTTCTAAAGGAGCGTTGACAAATACACCCACCGTCTGAATCCCCGGATGGAGGGACTGGGCAAGCGTCGCGGCCTGTTCTACAGAAACCTGCCGCTTACTTTCCGCAAAGACAAAACCAATATAGTCCGGCGGAAATTCATTGATATAGCCGATGTCCTCCAGCCTGCGAATACCACAGAGCTTTAGTTTCATACGCCATCCCTCAATTCTCGAAGAGAACGTCCAATATCACCACTGCGCATCAATGTTTCTCCAATCAGAACAGCATCTGCACCGTGCTTGCGCACAATTTTCATATCGCCGTTGTTGCGTATTCCGCTCTCCGATACCAAAACACGCCCATCGGGAACCTGAGAAGCCAAACGTTCCGTGACAGACAAGTTGACTTCGAAGGTCTTGAGATTGCGATTATTGATTCCAAGGAGATCGCAGCCAGCGTCTAAGGCGGAAGAGAGTTCCTCTTCGTTATGAACCTCTGTGAGGCATGCAAGCCCCAGTCTGTGTGCGATTGCGGCAAATTCCTGCATGGTTTTTGTGTCCAACAGGGCGGCAATCAGCAAGATGGCATCCGCGCCCATGGCGCGGGCTTCATAGATTTGGTAGGGATCGATAAAGAAATCCTTGCGCAGGATCGGAAGGGAGACCGCCGCACGAATCGCACGCAGGTAGTCGCTCTTTCCCTGGAAATAATGCTCTTCCGTCAGTACGGACAATGCATTTGCTCCATTTTGTTCATAGGCCTTTGCAATCTCCACCGGATGAAAGTCTGCGCAGATCAGCCCCTTTGAGGGGGATGCTTTTTTTACTTCAGCGATCACAGCTAACCGGCCGCCTTTTAGAGCCGAAGCAAAATCCCGTGTTGGTTCCTGCCGTTTTTGCGCTTCCTTTTGAACGGCTTCAAGCGGCGTACGAGCCATTTCCTGCGCAAGCTGTTCCCTTCGTTTACAAACAATATCATCCAAAATCATCGGGGTCTCTCCTTACGAAATGGAATGGGTAAAGGCCTGAAATGCATGGAGTTTTTCCATTGCTTTTCCAGAATCGATGGAATCTTTTGCAAGTGCGATTCCCTCTTCGATGGAATCCGCCCTGCGGATGGTATAAAGCGCACAGCCGGCGTTCAAAAGGACAATGTCCCGACAGGGGCCGGGCTTCCCTTCGAGTACGCCAAGCGTAATCTGGGCATTCTCCTGGGCGGTGCCCCCGATGACTTGAGAGAGGTCTGAGAGCTCTATACCATAATCGCGCGGGTCCAGATCATATTTGATCAGCTTTCCATCGCGAATTTCACACACGCGCGTGGTGCTGGAAATGGTGATTTCATCCAGGCCGTCGTTTCCATGTACGAGCATTGCCCCTCGAATGCCCAGATTCATCAAGACACGCGCCATAGGTTCCATCAGGTCTTCATCGTATACTCCAAGCAGAATATAATCTGCTTGTGCGGGATTGGCGAGCGGACCGAGAATATTAAACACAGAGCGCACGCCGATCTCTTTGCGGGGGGCAGCAGCAAAACGCATGGACCCATGGAATGATTGGGCGAAGAGGAAAGAAAGGCCGCAACCATTCAAACACTGTGCCGCCTGGTCGGGAGTCATGGCGATCTTTACCCCTAGCGCTTCTAGGACATCCGCTGCACCGCTCTTACTGGAGACACTGCGGTTGCCGTGTTTTGCGACGCGTGCCCCCGCGCCAGCTACGACAAAAGCGCTGGTAGTGGAGATATTAAAGGTGCCCACCATGTCGCCGCCTGTGCCAACAATATCGATGGAATCAGAACATCCCGGCATGGGCTGCGCCTTCTGGCGCATGACGCGGGCAAATCCGGTAATCTCTGGAATGGTTTCACCCTTCATACGCAACGCGGTCACAAACGAGCCAATTTGAGCGTTCGTAGCGCCGCCGGACATGATACAATCCATTGCTTCAACGGCTTCTTCCTCGGTCAGATCGTCCCCTTCAATGATTTTAAAGATATAGGGCTTTAAAAGGTTCCGTTGTGCAGGTGGGACGGCAGATTCGGTGTGGCCTGTGATGGGAAGGTGTGCGATTCGGTCGCAAAAGTTTTCCAGAATTTTGGGGCCGCACTCGGTCAAGATGGATTCCGGATGAAACTGTACGCCATAGGTGGGATGCTCCTTATGAGCAAATGCCATGATTTCGCCTTCCTCATCCGCAGCGATGATTTCTAAGCACGCAGGAAGGGAGTCACGGTCAGAGATTAAGGAATGATAGCGTCCGACGACCACTTTTTCCGGCAGGCCGGAGAAAAGAGGATTCTTATTTTGAACCGAGATCTCGCTGGCTTTGCCGTGCATCAAGGTTTTTGCATGTACGGTTTTTCCGCCGAAAGCTTCACCGATGGCCTGATGCCCCAAGCAGACGCCAAGAATTGGAATGGTCCCGCTGAATTTTTGGATAACGGCGATGGAAATACCGGCGCTTGCCGGGTAACCGGGACCGGGGGAGATGACAATTGCCTGCGGAGCAAGCGACTCGATTTCTTCCAACGTGATTTCATCGTTTCGTTTCACCATAATGTCCGAATAAAATTTGCCAATATATTGATAGAGGTTATACGTAAACGAATCGTAGTTGTCGATCATTAAAATCATGGCTGTTTCCCTGCCTTTCTCAAAGGTTACATGCTTGCTCAATGGCATTGATTACTGCGCGGGCTTTGTTTTCACTCTCTTCGAATTCTTTTTCCGGTATTGAGTCCGCAACAATACCACCGCCTGCCTGCACATAAGCACGATTGTTTTTGAACAGGACTGTACGAATGGCAATGCAGGTGTCGATGTTACCGTCAAAGCCGAGATAGCCCACAGTGCCACCGTAAAGACCGCGCTTGGTGGGCTCCAATTCGTCGATGATCTCCATGGCGCGGACCTTTGGCGCGCCAGAGAGTGTGCCGGCAGGCAGAACAGAGAGCAATGCGTCCAACGCGGTTTTGTCCTCTCGAAGCATCCCTTTTACATCGCTGACAATGTGCATGACTTGAGAATAACGTTCTACCTTCATAAAGCTAGTGACTTCGACCGTACCAAACTTGGAAACCTTTCCGACGTCATTGCGGCCCAGGTCTACCAACATGGTGTGCTCCGCCTTTTCCTTTGGATCTTTGAGCAGGTCGCGCTCCAATTCTTTATCCTGTGCTTCGGTCAAGCCGCGCTTGGAAGTGCCTGCGATTGGTTTGGTGGAGACAATCCCTTTCGTCACATTCACGAGCATTTCCGGGGAAGCGCCAACAATTTCATAATCTTTGAGCTTAAAATAGTAGAGATAGGGAGAAGGGTTGGCAGAACGCAAACAACGGTAGACGTCAAATGCATCTGGCGGGTTGGGAACTTCCAACCGGCGGGAAAGAACCACTTGAAAAATGTCGCCGTTGCGGATATATTCCTGTGCTTTGCGAATATTTTCCAGATGTTGCTCTTTGGTGATGTTTGTTTCGACCACAGGGGACGGGTGCTTTTTTGAAGCGTGAGGGAGTGGGGAAAATTCGGTCAGGTAAGCTCCCAGCTGTTCCGCTTCGGCCGCACATGCGGTATATGCGGTTTCGGTGTCTCCCAGGCGTGAGATGTTTTGGATAATCACTGTCTTATTCGAAAGATGGTCGAATGCTACCAGCTGATCGTAAAGGAAGAGGTGGCAATCCGGCAGATTCAGATCGTCTTTCGGCGGATGGATCAGTGTTTTTTCCATATAGCGGATGGTATCATAGCCAAAATATCCGACTAGGCCGCCAGTCAATTTGGGGCGGTTGGGAAAACTGGGGGATTTGTAATGATCCATAAGTTCGGTCAGGAAGGAAATTGGATTGTCGATTGCAGAGGAAGATTCGGTTCCGTCTTTCACAACCGTTGCCAATCCGTTTTTGATACGGATCTCCATCTTTGGATGAATGCCGATAAAGGAGTAGCGGCCCCACTGTGTATTGTCGACACTTTCTAGAATAAAACAGGTGTCGCTTTTCTCCTTGAGGGCATTGAAAATGTGGATAGGGGTCATAGAATCGGACAGGACCTCGTAAAACACGGGAACAACGTCATATTCCTTTAAAAGCTCCTGTACTTCCGTCAAGGTGGGGTACAACATATGCGCATCTCCTTTAACAAGATTATAAATTTGCAAACAAAAAGAGCCTATCATCCGCATGGGACGATAGACTCGTGGTGCCACCCAAATTCCGAAACCAACTGGTTCCGCTTGTCACAGGTACACGGCAAAATCAATGCAGGTACGCAGCTTTTGCCTCAATACCCTTTCCTTTAACGCGGGAACCACGGCGATGGTTACTCAGAAATTCCTTTCTCCACGCTCCTCACAAACCCATTCGCCTGTATCGTATGCCCCGGCTTTTCACCAGCCGCCGGTTCTCTGTGCCACCGTTTTACAGGGTACTTACTTTTGCTCGTTGGATTTTAAACTGTTTTATTTTGGTGCCATTATACGCCGGACAAGAGAAATCTGTCAAGGGTTTTTTCGAATTTTTTGTTTCTTTTGATTGGCTTTTTCAGCGATTTAGGACATCAATATGCAGATTCTCTAGCATGTCGAACGCTTTTTCCTGCATAACGGAATCGTGGCTGGCGACGCACTGTGCATCAACGATGATTTGCGCTTCCGGTTGCGCAGCCTTTGCCAATACAGCATTCGAAATTACACAGATATTGCTGACGACTCCGACAAACTCAATAACATCATAGCGCTTTTCTTCCAAATAGTGCAACAGATCGAGGCTTCCAAAGGTGTTTTTCTCGAAATAGGGGCAATAAGCCAGTTGGTAGCGCAAGCGGCCATGGAGCTGCCAGCCCTCTGAACCACATATGCAGTGGGGAATAGGGAGCTTTTTGCCTTCCTGTGTTTCAAGATAGTTTTCCCCATGGGTATCCATGGTGTAGACGACGTCATCCTTTGCGTCAAGATAGGCTTGCACTTTGTCATGTAACTTTGGTTCCAATGCCGCCGCTTCAGGGAATCCAAGGGAACCGGTTACAAAGTCATTTTGATAATCTACCACAATCAACAGTTTTTTCATTTCTTACCCTCCTTTGCTGCTTCCACAACGGTTTCTTTCGCAAATTTGCAAAACGTACGCATACAACAGATGTCGCACTTGGGTTTACGTGCATCGCAGACAGCGCGTCCATGTAAAACCAGCCGATGGCAAAAGTCATTGGCTTCTTCCATTGGCAGGACTTCGCGGAGTTGCTTTTCGACCTTTAGTGGATCTTTCCCTTCGCTCAACCCCAAGCGTCCACAGATGCGGATACAATGGGTATCTGTCACAACAGCGGGTTTGTGATAAATATCGCCCACGACAAGATTGGCTGTTTTGCGTCCTACGCCGGGGAGTTTGGTGAGCTCTTCCACGGTATCCGGGACAACGCCATGATAGTCACTGCGGAGTTTATTGCACATCGCGTAAATATCACGCGCTTTGGTCTTGTACAGCCCGCAGGAGCGAATGATCTCTTCAATGTCCTCCACAGGGCCGTCGCAAAAGGCGTCCAAAGTCGGAAAACGCTCGAAGAGCGCAGGCGTTACCAGATTGACACGGGCATCGGTGCATTGTGCGGATAGGCGTGTAGCGATCAATAATTGAAGTGGTTCCGTATATGTTAATGAACAAATCGCATCGGGGTATTCTTTCTTTAAAGCTTCTACCGCCCAAACGGCTTGTTGCTTTTTGGTCATTCCGTAACATCTCCTTTATCCAGTCTCATTCCTTCCAAAATCGCTTCCGTCTCCCCAAATTTTTGGTTCGACAACATTCGATTATGGCTTTATTGTATACGAAAACGGGCGAAAGCACAAGTTGACAAACAGCGTAAATTTCCCTATGATGAAGAAAATCTCTGATAAAGGAGGAAATTGCTTTGTCCGGCCTTTGGCTGAAGTTCTTGGCACTGTTGTCCATGATGGTGGATCACACTGGGATGGCCTTGTTTCCACAGATACAGAGCCTTCGGCTGGTGGGCCGGCTGGCATTTCCTCTGTACGGTTTTCTTCTGGCAGAAGGAGCCGCACATACAGAAAACAGCAACCGTTATCTGGGGCGCCTGCTGCTTTTTGCACTGTTGTCTGAGGTACCGTTTGATCTGGCTTGTCGAAATGTGTTCGTTTATCCGCAAGCGCAGAATGTATTCTTCACCCTATTTTTGGGATTGGCCGCTTGCGAAATCTTGAAGCGTTTCATGCAGAGTAAACCGGTTTGGAGTTTTGCAGGGATAGCCGTACTTGCCTTGCTTGCGGAGGGAATACAGGCCGATTACGGAGCTTTTGGCGTGATGACAGTGGTGGCCTTTTTTGTTTGCCGGATCTATCCTTCCAGGGGCACGGCCCTCTTTACTGTGATGAATACAGGGTTTTCTCTGCTCAACCATACGATGCTGCAATTGGCGGCGCCAGCCGCGGCGGTCCCCATTTTGCTGTACAATGGCCAGAGAGGAAGGCCGGTCAACAGGTATGTATTCTACCTGTTTTATCCGGCCCATCTTCTGCTTTTGTATCTGTTGCGCCAGTGGTTTATAGGGTGATGCAGAAAAAGAAATTGCATGTTATGTCCAATTCCTGCATAAAATGGAAACCCTGGTCGGAAGGTGTTGCGTTTTATCGGCAGAAAGGATATAATGGATAACAAGATACAGGCGAGAGTCGTGCCCGGGACCGGGACGGCTGGCGGCCAATACCAACCAAGGAGAGGAACGAGCGAAAATGTACAAAGATATGATGGATACGATTGGATTCGTGTCCCAGGCAGATCCCGAAGTCGGCGCGGCCATGCAGGATGAATTTAAGCGTCAGCAGCGAAATTTGGAAATGATCGCTTCCGAAAATATGGTTTCCCCGGCGGTGCTCGCCGCGATGGGCAGTGTACTGACCAATAAGTATGCAGAGGGGTATCCGGGAAAGCGGTACTACGGCGGTTGCGAATATGTGGACGTCGTTGAAAATATTGCGCGTGACCGTGCATGCAAGTTGTTCGGTGCAGAACATGCGAATGTGCAGCCGCATGCGGGTGCACAGGCGAACTTGGCGGTTTATTTTGCGTTGCTCAAGCCCGGTGATACGGTTATGGGCATGAACTTAGCGGAAGGCGGCCATCTGACGCATGGTTCCCCGGTCAATATGTCGGGAAGTTATTTCAATTTTGTCGCATACGGCGTCAGTCCGGAGACAGGCCGAATCGACTACAACCAGCTTTATGAGCAGGCTATGCAGGTAAAGCCAAAGCTGATTGTCGCGGGCGCCAGCGCCTACCCGAGAGTGATTGACTTCGCAAAATTCCGTGAGATCTGCGATGCCTGTGGCGCGCTCTTCATGGTCGATATGGCGCATATTGCCGGCCTGGTGGCGGGCGGCGATCATCCCAACCCGGTCCCGTATGCAGATGTAGTGACAACAACTACCCATAAGACCCTGCGCGGTCCGCGCGGCGGTATGATCCTTTGCAAAGAAGCGTATGCGAAGGCGATCGACAAGGCAATTTTCCCCGGCACCCAGGGAGGTCCTTTGATGCACATCATTGCAGGCAAGGCGGTTTGCTTTGGGGAAGCTTTGAAGCCGGAGTTCAAACAGTATTCGCATGACATTGTAGCGAATGCCTCTGCCTTGGCGGATGGACTTCTCAAGCGCGGTGTGAAGCTCGTTTCCGGTGGTACCGATAATCACCTCATGTTGGTGGACCTCAGCGGCCAGGAACTGACAGGCAAGGAGTTGGAACATCGTTTGGATGAGGTGTATATCACTGCAAACAAGAATACGGTTCCGAATGAGCAGCGCAGCCCCTTTACCACAAGTGGCCTGCGTCTGGGAACAGCAGCTATCACGACCCGTGGTTTGACGGTAGCGGATATGGACACCATCGCAGAATGTATCGCATTGGCAATCAATGACTTCGACAACAGCAAAGAAAAGATCCGCAGCATGGTCAGTGAGATTTGTGCGCGGTATCCGCTTTATGCGTAAGCTTGTTTCCATTCCATCGAATAGTGAATCAAAAAGAGGGTGTCCCAAAACTACGAATCTTTCGATTCATAGGAAAGGGGCATCCTCTTTCTGTTTGAAAAAATATCTGCGTTTCTAAAAAAACGAGGGTATCCTGAAGGCATTTCATGACTTTTGGGACACCCTCTTCCGGTAAAGGAGGAAGGTAGGATGCGCCCATTGGCGGATCGTATTCGCCCGCAATCCCTGGATGAAATTGTAGGCCAGCGTCACCTGCTTGGAGAGGGAAAGCCTCTGCGGAGAATCATTGCGTCCGGTGAAATTCCCAACATGATTTTTTATGGCCCCTCCGGTGTAGGAAAAACGACATTGGCTTCCATCATTGCAAGGCAGACCCATCGGAAGCTTTGTAAATTGAATGGAACCACAGCTTCCACCGCCGATATTCGCGAAGTGGTTGCCAGCTTGGACCGGCTGGACGCGGTGAACGGCGTATTGCTCTACTTAGATGAGATCCAGTACTTTAATAAGAAACAACAGCAGACACTTTTGGAGTTTATCGAGAATGGGCAGATTACATTGATCGCATCCACGACAGAAAATCCATACTTTTATGTGTACAATGCAATCCTAAGCCGTTCCACGGTATTTGAGTTTAAGCCTGTACAGCCGGAGGAAGTCTGCCGCGCGGTTGAGCGGGCGTTCCGCCTGATGGAAGACGACCTGCACAGTACATTACAGCTGGAGGATGGAGTTGTAAAGCATATTGCTGCCGCCTGCGGTGGAGATGTACGCAAAGCAATGAATGCAGTAGAACTCTGTGCATTGTCTGCACAAGAGAGGAATGGCGACAGCCGTTTTGTCTCTCTGGAGAGCGCTAGGGAGTTGACGCAACGCAGTGCAATGAAATACGACCGCGAAGGGGATGAACACTACGACATTCTTTCCGCATACCAAAAGTCAATGCGCGGCTCCGACCCGGATGCGGCGATTCACTATTTGGCGCGACTGTTGGAAGCAGGAGATCTCCCGTCAGCGTGTAGGAGATTGTTGGTATGCGCGAGTGAAGATGTAGGGTTGGCTTATCCGCAGATCATCCCCATTGTAAAGGCTGCGGTGGATACGGCCCTGATGGTTGGATTGCCAGAAGCGCGGTTTCCTTTGGCGGATGCGGTTCTTTTGGTGTGCAACGCACCAAAATCCAATAGCGGGCACGATGCGATACTCGCTGCGGCTGAAGATGTACGTGCGGGAAAGGCGGGGCCGATTCCCCGTCAACTGCAAAACAATCATTACGATGGAGCGGATAATCCCAATAAAGGGCAATTCTACAAGTATCCGCACGATTATCCGAACAGTTGGGTTGCCCAGCAATATCTCCCCGACAATTTGCAAGGGGTTCATTATTATCATTATGGGGAGAATAAGACGGAGCAGGCTTATCGTGCGTATTGGGAGCGCATTAAGAAATCTGGGAATATGTAGCAGTTTGCTGTCCAAAAAAGCGGAGCCCGACGTGGTTTTATAAAATAATTTGTTGGAAAACAGCAAATTTACCTTGTATCTGTCCGCTCTTCGTGGTAACATAGATAGGAATAGGGGCAATGAATGCTCACCGGAGGTGTTTGTTTTCATGAAGGACGAGACACTTTTCAATCTCTCGTACGGAATGTATGCCATTGGTGTAAAAAATGATAAGCGAGTATCCGCCTGTATTGTGAATACGGTGTTTCAGGTGACGAATACACCCAACCAAATTGCAATCAGTATGAATCGCAACAATTACAGCCACGAATGCATTGAAAAGGAAGGTATTTTTACGGTTTCAGTGCTTTCGGAGGATACCTCGGGAGCGGTGATCGGCGCATTGGGATTTAATTCCGGCCGGGATACAGACAAGCTTAAAAATATCCGCCATAAGATACTGGTGGAAGGGTTGCCTGTGGTCAAGGAGAATATTTGTTGCTGGTTCTTGTGTAAGGTGGTCAACCGTGTAGAGACAGCGACCCATACCGTTTTTATTGCAGAAGTGATGGCGGGAAGCGACACCTCTAAGGGGAAGCCAATGACTTATGATTATTATCATAAAGTAATCAAAGGAACAGCGCCCAAAAATGCTCCTACTTACCGTGCAACAGAGGCTGTGGATGACCGCAACGATGGGGAAGAGTTTATCTGTACCATCTGTGGATATGTATACGATGATCCGGATCTTTCTTTTGAGGAGCTTCCGGATGATTGGGTGTGCCCGATCTGCGGCGCACCGAAGAGCGCATTTAAGCGCCAATAAAATAGAATCCCTTAGAAGCTGTGAACAATTTGTCTCTCTGTAGAATCAGTAGAACGGTGAATCGGCCGGTCGCGGCTTCTAAAAGGCTCACTCCGAAGTGATTTTTCTCTTCGGGCGGGCCTTTTTTTTCGGTGAATCCGGTGGTGCAGGGGTTTTGGAAGAGAAGTGTACCGCAAAATAGGGGAAGAGAATCCATCGTTTGTGAAGAGACCGACAAACATTGGAATTCAAAAAGCACCCCACATTTTGGGGGGATTTTGCCAAAAATTCTCCTGTCGCCGTTTCATAAAATATGAAGGCCCAGTTCGTTGGGGAATCCCCGAACGAGTGGGTTGAAAGGAAATGAGGAGAGTACCATGTCAAGCAAGATCATCCAGGTTAACGAGCGGCCGCCTCTTCGGCAAGCCATCCCCCTGAGCATCCAGCACATGTTCGCCATGTTTGGCGCCTCGGTGTTGGTCCCATCCGTCTTTGGCATCGACCCGGCCATTGTACTGTTTATGAATGGTGTGGGAACCCTGCTGTTCATTCTCATTACGAAAGGCCGCGCGCCGGCATACCTTGGCTCCAGTTTTGCCTTCCTAGCGGCAGGAGGGGTTGTGATCCAAAAGTATGGCTTTGAATATGCCCAAGGCGGCTTTGTTGCAGTGGGTATATGCGGCTGTATTTTAGCGTTGATTGTGTATAAGTTTGGAACCAATTGGATCGACTGCATTCTTCCTCCGGCAGCGATGGGGCCGGTTGTGGCGTTGATCGGGTTGGAGTTGGCTTCCAATGCAGCCAGCAATGCGGGCCTGTTGGACGAGAGCATTGATATGAAAAATGTCCTGGTCTTTTTGGTGACACTCTGTGTAGCGGTATTCGGTTCGGTATTGTTCCGTAAATTCCTGGCGGTTATCCCCATCTTGGTCGCAATCATTGCAGGATATATCACTGCCTGTATCGTAGGGATTGTAGAGTTTCAACCTGTCGTGGATGCGTCGCTGTTCTCTTTGCCCCATTTCCAGATGGCAAAGTTTAACATGGAAGCCGTTCTTACCATGTTGCCCGTCCTACTGGTAATCGCATCTGAGCACATCGGCCATCAGATTGTCACCAGCAAGGTGGTTGGCCGCGATCTGTTGAAAGATCCGGGGTTGCACCGCTCTTTGTTTGCGGATAATTTCTCTACAGCCCTCTCTGGCTTGATTGGTTCGGTTCCCACGACAACCTATGGGGAAAATATCGGCGTTATGGCGATGACCAAGGTATACAGCGTTTGGGTTATTGGCGGCGCGGCGGTATTCTCGATCGTTTGCGCATTTATTGGCAAGCTATCTGCACTCATCAGCAGCATTCCGGGGCCAGTCATCGGTGGAATCTCGTTTTTGTTGTATGGGATGATTGGCGCTTCTGGCCTGCGGATTTTGGTGGATGCTAAGGTGGACTACGGCAAGGCGCGCAACCAGGCGTTGACCGCAGTGGTGTTTGTGGTCGGGTTATCCGGTATTGCATGGAACATCGGCGGCGTACAGCTCAAAGGAATGGTACTCGCTTGTGTCGTTGGTATGGTGATGGGCCTCCTATTCTATATCTTTGACAAACTTCACTGGACCAACGATCAGGAAGAAGAGCCAAAGACGACGGCAGAAGCGGCAGATGCCCCGGTTGTTCCGAAAAAGTAACCAATCATATTGTAAAGGCCAATAGAAGTAGAGCCTTTGTATTTCAAATCTAGGAATAAAAACAGAAGAGACGCTCTGTGTCCAGCCAATGGCTATATACAGGGCGCCTCTTATTTTCATACATGGATGGTTTTTTGTAGAGATTCTGTCGGCCTTTCTTGCACAATACGTTCTCTCGTACGTTTCTATGTTTTTTCTCGCTTAGGAAATCTTTTCAATCTTTGTTACTGTGACCTCGGTCGTGTCAGAACCATTGATTGTCCCATCATAATAGATACGCAGCCGGTCGCCGATCACCAATCCGTCCGGTTCGTTGACTTCTGCACCTTCTTTGTTGAAGAGAAGTTCCTTGCCGTCGCTGGTTTCGATTGTGATGGTATTCATTGTTCCGTCTGTGAGCGTTCCATCGATATAGGCGGTTTCAGAACTGGAGGAAGATGTATTGACGACAGTGAACCCTGCTTTGACTTCGTCCAATTGAATGGCCATTTCGCTGTAAAGAACAGCATCCTCTTCGTCGGAAACGGGGTTTTCCGCTGGAATATCCGCCAAATAGACGGTATCCCCGCTCTCTTGAATCAGGGAGGGAAGCTCCGCGCCCACCGTATTTTGGTCATCCCACCACGTTTTAGGAGCTGCCCAAATGGAAAGCAGTGGAGTGTCTGTATTTCCCTTGAACAAGAAATCTACATGGCTATATTCTACGTCTTGGGTACTCATCACATCGTCTTTCGTAACTTTGACGGTATAGTGCTCTTTATTCCAACGGGAAGGAACAGTAAAAGTAAAATCCATTCCATCAAAGCTGAGTGTTTGCGGAACACTAGCCTCAGAGGACGATGGAGCCTCGCTTGAAGGCAGAGTTGAAGATGATTCTTCGCTGCCGTTTGTACAAGCGCAGACAGAAATCGCCAAGATCACAGCCAACAGCAATCCAACGGTTTTTTTCATAAAATATGCCTCCTTAAACAAGAGGGAAAGTGGTCGTAGAAACCCTTTCCCAAAAGGATTGATATGCTTTTTGACGCAATCATTTTACCGCGAATCCATCCGAAAAGAAAGAAACAGTTTGTTAACTTTCATAACAATTTTGTTGGATTCTCACTGGCTGTATAGTTGTGCAGATCTTGAATAAATTCCTGAACAATCTCCTCTGGAGTGGCCCACGAAGTTACGAAACGGACTGCTTGGTGACCGGCATCAACACGTCCCCAGGCTTCAAAGGCATAATCCTTAGAAAGCTGCTCCAATAAGGCGTCAGAAAGAATGGGAAATACCTGATTGGTCGGAGAATCAGAAAAGAATCGAAATCCTAAAGCGCGAAATGCTTCACGCAACAGATCTGCCATATGGTTGGCATGTTTGGCGAGTGCGTAGTAGAGACCGTCTTCAAAGAATGCTTCAAACTGTGCCCCAAGGACAAAACCCTTTGCCAACATACCGCCACGCTGTTTCAAGATATAACGAAAATCCGGTTTGAGGGTTTCATTGCAGATGACCAATGCTTCACCCAACAGAGCGCCGTTTTTCGTGCCACCCACATAAAAGGCATCGGTTAATGCGCCGATGTCCTGCATGGTGAGATCACTTGCACACAAGGCGCTTCCCAGACGGGCGCCATCCATGTAGAGGTAAAGACGATTTTCTCGGCAGCACCGATGAAGTGCGTTCAATTCCTCTTTTGAGTAGACCGTTCCGCATTCAGATGAGTTGGAGAGATAAGCCAATTTGGGTTTTACCATGTGCTCATCCGGATGGGCAGCCAATACACGCAGAATTCCCTCCGGCGTCAGTTTACCGTTTACGCCCGGCGTGATGCATACCTTGTGTCCGGTGGCCTCAATAGAACCGCTTTCATGTCCTGCAATATGGCCGGTTTCCGCTGCAATGGCGGCTTCGTGAGGACGCAGGAAGGCGGTTAAGGCGGTCAAATTGACCTGTGTGCCGCCTTCCAGAAAGTGGATGTCCACATCTTTACGGCCAATTTCTTTGCGTAGCAAGTCGGCTGCGCGTTTACAGTGTCCATCGTTTCCATAGGCTGTATTCTGTTTGCTTCCGGCCAGATTTAGGGCCTTTAAAAGCTTTGGATGTGCGCCTTCGCTGTAATCATTTTGAAAACTGTACTTCAATCGGATTCCCGCCTTTTTGTCAAATTCATTGCGACCATTGTCGTATAAAAGATAGTATAACATATTTCTTAGGACAAGAGAAGAGATTGCCCGAAACAGCTTTCCATCCTCTCCCAATTGGTATATAATGAATAGGTGACAAGAATGGGAACAGGAGTGGATCAAAGAAAACGCCTATGAAAATTTTGGTGGATGCGGACGCTTGTCCGGTGAAGGAGATCATTGTAAAGCATGCCAAAACCTGTCGATTGCCCGTTGTAATGCTTTTGGATACCAGCCATATTCTGAACGATGGGTACAGTACCGTCATCACTGTAGATAAGGGACATGACAGTGCAGACCTTCGGTTGGCAAATCTTTTGGAGGCAGGAGACCTGGTAGTGACGCAAGACTTTGGTGTGGCAGCGTTGGCACTGGGAAAGCGTGCAAGAGCGATAAACCAAAACGGGATGATTTATAACGACAGCAATATGGATCAACTTTTGTTCGAACGTCATCTGGGGCAGAAGGTCCGGCGGGCAGGGGGAAGAACGACTGGAGCCAAAAAACGTACACGCCAGGACGATGTGGATTTTGAGAGAGCGTTTGTGCGCCTATTACAAGAAATGGGAAATGAATAAGGGGGATGCTTTTTGGCACAGTCGCAGACAAACCGGTTGGGAGAGGAGCGCGTCGGCAAGTTGTTATTTCAGCTTGCTGTTCCCGCCATTACAGCGCAAATCATCAACGCACTTTATAATATTGTAGATCGAATTTATATAGGACATATTCCAGACATCGGCGCAACAGCTTTGACAGGGGTGGGAATCACATTTCCTATTATCTTGTTGATTGCCGCGTTTAGTTCATTGATTGGTATGGGCGGAGGCCCACGCGCATCGATCAAAATGGGAGAAGGCGATTATGCAGGGGCAGAACGTATTATGGGAAACTGCTTTGCCCTGCTGCTGGGAATTTCGGTTGTATTGACAGCGTTTTTCCTGCTTTTTCAGAGGCCGTTGCTCTTGCTATTCGGCGCTAGTGCGGACTCCTTGCCATACGCCATGCAATACATGACCATTTATGTCAGTGGGACGATCTTTGTTCAGTTGGCTTTGGGGCTGAACAGTTTTATTACAACCCAAGGATTTGCAAAGACCAGTATGTTTACGGTTATAATCGGCGCTGGTCTGAACATTGTATTGGACCCGGTTTTTATTTTTGTGTTTCAAATGGGAGTACAAGGGGCCGCTGTTGCGACGGTTCTGTCACAGGCTATTTCTTCGATTTGGGTTTTATGGTTTCTATTTGGAAAACGTACGATTCTAAAGCTTCGCCCCAAAAATTTTCGTCTTAACCATAAGATTGTCCTTCCGGTTTTGGCGCTAGGGCTTTCTCCATTTATTATGCAGGCAACAGAAAGTGCAGTTAATATCGTTTTAAATTCCTCGTTACAGCGTTATGGCGGCGATACAGCGGTTGGTGCGATGACCATATGTAGCAGTGTTATGCAGGTAGCGTTTATGCCGTTGACGGGTCTGGCGCAGGGCGCACAGCCGATTGTCAGTTTTAATTTTGGAGCTAAACAGAACGACCGTGTAAAGAAGGCATTTCATCTATTGTTCCTATCTTCCATTGCTTTTTCTATGTTGTTCTGGTTGGCGCTCATGCTTTTTCCAAATGCATTTGTCCGCCTGTTTACCCCTGAGATGGATTTGGCATCTTTTACCGCTTGGGCACTGCGTATTTATATGTCAATGTGTTTGGTCCTTGGGGTGCAGTGCTCTTGCCAGCAAACTTTTGTAGCGATTGGGCAGGCAAAGACATCGCTTTTCTTGGCATTGTTGCGCAAGGTATTCTTATTAATTCCCCTCATTCTGTTCCTTCCTCACTTTTTTGCAGACAAAGTATTAGGCGTATTTCTTGCTGAGCCAATTGCGGATTTTTTGGCAGCTACTACGACAGGACTGATCTTTTTTATTCGCTTTCGAAGGTTGTTGGCCAAGAACCAGACAAAATCTACTGCAATTGAATCAATTTGATCGATTTGAGAACTCCACTTGCCACAGGGCCGGTGGAGTTTTTGTATAAGAACATCTGTTATAAAAGAAAAAATCTTTTCACTTTTTGGGGATTTTATAGGAATAATAGTCGAAACACTTGACAGAATGATGAAAACGAGCCTATAATACATTGTTTTGCCCACACATCGTCTGAACAAGAGTGAGGTTGATAAAAAATGTTTGATTATGATTTATTGATTATTGGCGCCGGCCCTGCAGGTATTTTTACTGCGTTAGAGATGAACCGCCTGATGCCGGAAAAAAGGGTTCTGGTTGTCGATTCTGGGAGTAGTATTGACCGCCGGGCCTGTCCGGCGCGCACCAGTGGACAGTGTGCACACTGTAAGACCTGTAGCATTATGAATGGTTGGGCGGGAGCTGGAGCATTTTCGGATGGAAAGCTCTCTCTGTCAGAAGAAGTGGGGGGAAACCTAACAGACTATCTTCCGGTGGAGACGGTGCGCAACCTGATTCATTATGCGGATGAAATGTATCTGCATTTTGGAGCACCGAAAAAAATCTATGGAAAAAGCGACAAGTTTGCAGAAGAGCTTGCTTATGAAGCGCATAAGGAAAATATCCAGTTGATTCCCTGCCCTGTTCGGCATATGGGAACAGAATATTCCTTTGAAGTGCTGCGTGCCATGTATCAATATCTTTCTGCCTGTCCAAATTTCACATTCTGGGAACATACGACAGCGGATACCCTGTTGGTAGAAGGAGAAACGGTTCAGGGAGCCTGGTTGAATATGCCCGATGGAGAGCGCAAGTTAATTCGTGCGCCCTATGTGATTGCCGCCCCGGGGCGCGGGGGAGCAGAGTGGTTACATGGAATTGCACAGCAGAATGGCCTTTCTACTAAGAATAATGCAGTGGACATCGGTGTGCGGGTCGAAGTACCAAATGCAGTCATGGACCGTCTTACAAAGCATCTATACGAAGCGAAACTTGTCTACTACTCGGACACCTTTGAAAACAAGGTGAGAACCTTCTGCATGAACCCTGGAGGGATTGTCAGCGAGGAACACTATGACGGGGAGGATGGTGGAATCGCTGTGGTGAATGGCCATTCATATGCGGATGAAGATAAACGCACCGAAAATACCAATTTTGCGATGTTGGTTTCTACTGAATTTACAGAACCGTTTCACCAGCCGATTGAGTATGGCCGTTATATTGCTCAACTTGGAAATATGCTGACCGGTGGGGGAATTATGGTACAGCGGTTGGGAGATCTGCTCAAAGGGCGCAGAACCGATGCCTCGCGCCTAAAAAAATCAACTACGGTTCCAACTTTAAAGAACGCGGTGCCTGGAGATCTTTCCTTTGTTTTACCGCACCGGCATCTTACCAGCATTGTAGAGGCGCTACAAGCATTTGACAAGCTGGCTCCGGGACTATACTCAAAAAATACGCTGCTGTATGGCGTAGAGGTCAAATTCTATTCTTCTAAGATTGCGGTAAACACCCATTTTGAGACGGAGGTTAAAAATCTATATGCTATTGGCGACGGTGCTGGAATTACTCGCGGGTTAATGCAAGCCTCCGTGAGCGGTGTTGTGGTGGCGCGCGATATAGCATCCAAAGGAAAGGTTTAAAAGATGGATATTTCCTTTTTTCGGACCATACAATAGAAAGTGGAAAAAATACAATATATGGTGGGAAAGGGGAATCTTTATGCAAAGGCAGGCAATTCATTACTTTGTAAATAGCAATAGTTCGCGTGGATATGTCAGTTTTTATGAATCAAATTTTGGAGGATTGGATCGGGTGGTTCCCCTGCATGGTTACCCGCAAAAGCCGCTGCAGGAGCTCTTGGAGGATATTTGCAATTATGCGGCAGAGCAGAAGCAACGGACAGAGCTCATTCACAACTGTTTGGACAATACCTTGGAAGGTGTGATTTTGCCAGACCTTTCTGCCGGTGTAATTCATATTCCATTCTATGCAGAAAACAATGGGCTGAATCTGCTGGAGGACTATAATATTCGTCAGATGCGAGAGGCACTGGGGGAGGCTCATGGGTATTTTGCTGCAGCATTACGCATACACGATGCGTGGGAAAAGGTTTACATCGAAAAAATGGACTTTCAAGCAGCTGATGAACTCGCGAAGAAGACAGAGGATCGTCTGATCGGTGACCGTCATACAGAAAAGAAGGGGCATGCTGTAGACCGCTATTTTGGTGCGGCTACGATCAATGGTTCCTTTGACTATATTGCCAATCTCACACAATGTCTAGGGAAGCGATATTTTATCAAGGGGCGGCCGGGGACAGGCAAATCTACCTTGTTGAAAAGATTGGTAAAAAAAGCCGTGTGTGCAGGTTTTGAAGTAGAAGTATATCATTGTGCGTTTGATCCACAGAGCCTGGATATGTTAGTTGTTCGGGAATTGGACTTCTGTATTTTTGACAGCACCTCACCGCATGAATATTTTCCTTCTCTACCGACAGATGAGATTATTGATGTCTATGAGGTGGCTGTAGAGCCGGGGACGGATGAACAGAATGCCGGCAAATTAACTCAGTTCCGGCATGACTATAAAGAACAGGTGGGAATGGCAACAGAAAAATTACGCTTGGCAAAGGAATCTTACGATCGTGCACAGCAGACCCATCTTTCACGCTTGGATGAGGCTGTCTGTAAAAAGACCATCGAGGAGATTCGCTCAGCTTTATTTCAAAAATAATATTTCGAACATAAAAAGCGATACGCCCTATTGCCAGGGCGTATCGCTTTTTTAATCTGCTTTAGCGAAACGAGAACCCCCGGCAAATGAACTGTACCGAACGAAAAGGACAGTTCATTTGCCGGGGGTTCTGACGATCTAATCGGCAATGGGAATAGAGATCTTTGTAAGAAAATCGCGGCAATCTGGACTGGTGATTTCATCCAATAAGTTGTCCTCGTAGGAATACGGCTGAATCAAAAGTCCATTCTGTCGAATAAACAAGGTTAAGCGCTCATATGCCTCTGTAATCGTATCGTAGTCCCCTTTATGGTAAGCAACAACATAGGTTCCAGCGGTACGGCGATGCGTTGAAAGATGGGAAAGCTCGTGGGGAACCTGTGTGTAAAAAAAATAGGTACAGTCTGTATAATTACAATCTAAAAATGCTTCCCATTTTACCATTGTACCATTTGAGTGGCCTCGAAACAGTTTTTCGTTGTTGCACAGATTCAAATATTCGGTCAGAATGGGCAGATATTCCTGTTCTTCCCAACTCTTCATCGGTTGGCTTAGAACCAACTGTCCTTCTGTTTGTTGTTCCAGAGAAATCTTTTGGAAATCGACCTCTAGCGCATGACGTGTAATGGCGATCTTATTTTTCATCATCTGACGTATCTGTTCCAGATTTTGAAGCGTTTCTTCCAACTCTTCTTTTTGGCGTTCAAATAGACGAATGAACGTATGCGGGCTACGCCCATCTAAGTAGGATTTTATTTCTTGAATCGGGGTTCCCATCTCACGTAGAGTGGCAATCACATGGAATGTCTCCAACTGTGGATAGGTATAGACGCGATATCCGTTTTCTAAGATTCGTTCTGGTTTGAAAATTCCAACGCGATCGTAATAGAGGAGTGTCTGTTTACTTACCCCACAAAGCTTTGCAAATTCTCCGGTCGAAAAGACCCATTCTGTATTTTTTTCCATCATTTTAAAAAATCCTCTTGACTATATAGTTACTATATACTTTATCATAAAGAGTATCGGGTTGCAAATCAATAAGAAAGGAGATGTTTTTCAAATGAATTCATTGGCAAGGGAGTTTCGCTTTTTCTCCTTGCTTCGATTTGCACTGCCCACTATCGTAATGATGCTGGTCCTTTCCTTTTATACCATTGTGGATGGCATTTTTGTTGCGCGGTTTGTGGGTTCAAATGCATTGTCGTCGATTAATATTTCCATGCCGTTAATCAACATCATTGCGGGAATTGGAATTATGTTTGCGACAGGTGGTAGCGCAATTGTAGCAAAGGAGATGGGAGAGGGCAAGGAGGAACATGCACGGAAACATTTTACATTGATTGTTCTGGCTTCCACTTTTGTGGGCGTTCTATTTTTGCTTGTTGGCCTTTTCTTTACAGGCCCAATTGTCCGTGCACTTGGAGCGACAGAGGTGTTGTACGACGATTGTTACGTTTACTCGTATATCTGCCTGCTGTTTGCACCAGCCAACATTATAAAGTGCCTGTTTGATTATTTTATGGTGACAGCGGGCAAGCCGCAGTTGGGATTGTTAAACAGCGTGCTCGGCGGAATCATCAATATTGTTTTAGATTATGTTTTTATTGTACCCATGAATATGGGGGTGGCCGGGGCTGCCATCGCTACAGGCCTGGGACAGTTGTTGCCAGCGGTTATTGGGATTTTTTACTTTTTATTTGGAAAGAATACACTGCATTTTCAAAAGCCAGTATTTGCAGGGAAGATGTTGGCGCACTGTTGCGTCAATGGTGCTTCCGAGATGGTTACCAATTTATCCATGGGGATTACCACTTTCCTGTTTAATATGGCCATGCTGCATTACCTTGGAGAAAATGGTGTTGCCGCCATTACCATCGTCCTCTATGCGCAGTTCCTGATGGTTTCCATTTTTCTGGGCTTTACTTCGGGGGTGGCACCCATCATCAGCTTCCACTATGGGGCGCAGAACTGGAAACAGGAGCACCGGATCATTCGATATTGCTACGTCTTTATTGTCGTTTCCTCGGTGATCATTCTAGTGTTGTCCTATATCTTTGCACCGTTTTTGATGGGAATTTTTTCACCACAGGGTACAGAGGTCTACGAGATCGCTCTGCATGGATTTTATCTCTTTGCAGTGAGTTTCTTGCTAGTGGGGGTCAACATCTTTGCCTCCGGGATGTTTACTGCATTTTCCAACGGCGTGATTTCCGGCTTTCTGTCCCTTCTGCGCACACTGGTCTTTGTAGTACTTGGCATTGTTTTATTGCCATGGATATGGGATCTGGACGGCGTTTGGTTGACCATTCCGGCAGCCGAACTCGGCGCGATTCTTTTCTCTCTGTTCCTGACCTGGAAATACCGCTTCCGGTACGGCTACGGAAGTGGGGCGGAACGTTTCAAGAGGGAAGAACAGGAGAAAGAGTATCCGACTGGAAAGCTGGATAAATCGTACGATTCCTAGTTTTTGATTAAATATAAAGAAAAACCGGATGGAATCCAGAAGCATTCTGGTCCATCCGGCTTTTTTATCTTTATTCTGCCAACGCTCTGGTAAGCCAGGCATCCGCAATATCCATTGCGAGATACAAGCCTTCTTTCTCACTGGTCTTGACAATTTGCTTACGAGCGCGGATATTAGGGTCGGTATACATCAACTGTACCGTCACACGGTCCGCAACGTCCATATCTTGTACTTTTTTCTTGCTCTTAATTTCGAGTTTCACGACGTATTTATCCTTCATGCTGCCGTAATAAATCACATCGCCGCACCGAACAAGCGGTTTTCCCTTATAAGTCGGGAATTTCGGCTGATCCTTCTTTTCACTCATAGCTGCAACCATCCTCTTCGATTCGTATTAATATCATTCGTACGGTGATTTACTCGCCCAGATAGGATTTCAGCAATACCTGAAGCAGTTCATCGCGGTCAATTCTTCGAATCAAACTGCGTGCATTGTTGTGTGTGGTAATGTACGTAGGATCTTCTGATAAGATATAGCCGACTAACTGGCTGATCGGATTATATCCCTTTTCTTTAAGGGCGTCATATACGATCGTAAGAATTTGCTTGATGTCATCCTCGCGATTCTGGCCAAGAGAAAAGGTCATCGTCTTATCGTCAAACATGGAAACACCTCCAATGGTTCATACTTTCATCCTTGCATAAAACAGGGAATTTATGCAACGTGCACCGAAAACACAATGATATTTATAATATATAATACCGCATATAGCCCATGATTTCAAGAATTAATTTATGAACAATTGCTGAATCCTATATACACGATCAGGTTGGCATGTGGAAGGATTGCCGCATAGGAAAAAAACGCAGAAGCGTAAACCGGACAATTTTAACGAAAAAGTAGGGAAAAGGGCCCATGTGTATTTTACACATGGGCCCTTTGACTCTTTTTATCGCTAAGAATTAAGAACGTAAGACTGCACCAGCCTTTTCCAGCTCTGCCATGACTTTTTTCATGACATTGTTGGTCTGTTCGTCCGTTAAAGTACTGTCGCTGGAACGCAGAACAATATTGAAAGCCACGCTTTTTTTGCCCGCCTCAATCTGTGCGCCTTTGTAAACGTCAAACAGCTTAATCTTTTCCAAAAGATTTCCAGCGCCGCGGACAATAGCCCGTTCCAACTCCAGAACCGGGATAGAGTCTTCACACAGAAGGGCCAGGTCGCGCGTAACGGCTGGGAACTTCGGCAAGGGGGTATAGGTCTTGTCTGTTTTTGCATGGGCAAACATGAGGTCCACATCCAATGTAAAACAGTAGATCCGCCCGTCGATATCATAGCTTTCTGCCACTTCTGGGTGAATTTCGCCGATCACACCCAGGCGTTGCCCATCAATGGAGAGCACGGCGCAACGGCCGGGATGGTAGCTGTATTCCTCACTGGAGGCAACAATATCGTAATCCGTAACACAGAGCTTTTCCAAGAGCTGTTCAGCCATGCCCTTGATGGTGAAGAAATCGGCATCGCTGCCATACATGCCTACCACCAGGGTGGATTTCTCCTCCGGAAGCGAATCCTCGGTGGTGGGGATATATTCGCTGGCCAATTCAAAGAGGCATGCAGCCTCATTGCGATTGTTGTAGTTGCGCGAGAGGACTTCCAACATGGACGGCAATGCGACTGTGCGCATGATGCTGGTATCCTCGCCAAGCGGATTAGAAATGACAATGGACTTGCGCAGTGGATCATCTGCGGGCATACGAATTTTGTCGTAATATTTGGGACTGATGAAGGAATACGTCATGATCTCGCTGGCGCCCAGTGCAAACATGGTATTGCTGATCGTGGAAAGGAACTTTTGACGCGGCGTGTATTTTCCCTGTGCACCACCGTCCAAGGAGGTGCCGGGGACCTTATTATAGCCATAGAAGCGTACAATTTCTTCTGCAATATCCGCCTTATGCGCAAGATCGGGCCGGAAGGTGGGAATCAGAATATCTTTGCCGTCAAACTGGCAGTCGAGTTTGGTTAAAATCGCCTTCATTGCGTCTTCAGAAAGATCGGTGTCCAGGAAACGATTGATCCAATCCACGTCCAGATGAATTCTATGGCGCTCGCTGGAGGAGTGGTCATCTACGATGACCCCATCCATCACATCGCCGGCATCAAGAAGCTCGACGAGTTCACAGGCACGCTCAAGTGCCGGCAGGCAATTGTTGGGGTCCAATCCCTTTTCATAACGTGCAGATGCATCGGTACGCATGCCCTGGTCGCGCGCTGTGGTGCGGACAGAAGCACCGTTGAAGCAAGCCGACTCAAAAACGATCGTCGTGGTGTCATCCATGATGCCACTATATTCGCCTCCCATAACGCCTGCAATGGCAATTGGCTTGTGTGCATCTGCAATGACAAGTTGCTTTTCGGTAAGGGTACGGTCAACGCCATCCAGGGTCGTGATCGTCTCACCTGCCTTTGCACGGCGTACACGGATGGTCGCTTCATCCACATAGCGCAGGTCAAACGCGTGCATTGGCTGACCATATTCCAGCATCACGTAATTTGTGATATCGACAATGTTGTTGATGGGGCGAACACCCATTGCCCGCAGACGCTCACGCATCCAGCGGGGAGAAGGTTTTACCCGCACATTTTTGACCACTTTAGCGGAGTAAATATAACACAGGTTCGGTTCTTCCACTTTGACATCCAAAAGCGGAGTGCAGTCACCATGGCCACCTTTTACCACCGGTGTGTGCAGATGCAACTCCTTGCCAAAGGTTGCGGCAGCCTCGCGCGCCAGACCGATCACAGAGAAACAGTCCGGGCGGTTGGAAGTGATTTCAAATTCGACCTTTGTGTCGTCGAAACCGATTGCCTGGCAAACCGGCATCCCGAGGGTATGGTCACAGTCGTCGCCCAATACAAAGATACCGTCCTCAATGGCATTCGGAAAATCGTGCTGTGTCAACCCTAGCTCACCCAGAGAGCAGAGCATACCGTTGCTTTCTACGCCGCGCAGCTTGCCCTTTTTGATTTTTTTCCCGCCCGGCAGGAGAGAGTTGTGCAGTGCCACCGGGACAAAATCCTGTTCCTGTAAATTCTGTGCACCGGTGACAATTTGCAGCGGTTCTCCTGTACCCACGTCAATCTGACAGATCCAAAGGTGATCGGAGTCCGGATGCTTTTCCAGTTTGAGAACCTGACCAACCACGACATTCTCAATTTCGCTGCCTTCTTTTTCCCAGCCTTCTACCTTAGAACCGCTCATTGTGATTGCTTCTGTGAATGCACGCATGGGCATTTCATCGAGCGTTACAAATTCTTTCAGCCATCTCATCGAAAGATTCATCGTCATTTACCACGCTTTCTATATCATCATCTAGTCATCAACCGAACTGCTTGAGGAACCGTACGTCGTTCTCATAGAACAGGCGCAGGTCGTCGATGTTATAACGCCGCATCACGACGCGTTCCAAACCCATTCCCAGGGCGAAACCGCTATAAATCTCCGGATCGATATCGCAATTGGAGAGCACCTTTGGATGCACCATGCCGCAGCCGAGAATTTCAATCCAACCTTCTCCTTTGCAGAGACGGCACCCCTCTCCATGGCAGTTGAAGCACTGCACGTCCACTTCGGCACTCGGTTCCGTGAATGGGAAGTGGTGTGGACGGAAACGGACAACCGAGTCTTCTCCGTACAGACGTTTTACAAAGGTCTCAAGAGTTCCCTTCAGATCTGCAAAGGTAATCCCTTTGTCCACTACGAGGCCCTCGATCTGATGGAAAAGAGGGGAGTGGGTTGCATCCACCGCATCCGAGCGATACACACGTCCGGGAGAGATGATGCGGATCGGCGGCTTTTGTTTTTCCATAACACGCACCTGTACCGGGGAAGTCTGGGTGCGCAGGACGATGTTTTCATTGATATAGAAGGTATCCTGCGTGTCGCGCGCCGGATGGTCCTTTGGAATATTCAACGCTTCAAAATTATAGTAATCGTATTCGACTTCGGGGCCCTCTACAATGTCAAATCCCATACCCACGAAGATTTCCTTAATCTCATCCAGGACAATGGAGAGCGGATGTTTGACGCCCAATGTGCGGTGTTTGCCCGGCAGAGTGACATCGATACGCTCCTCTTCCAGACGCTTCTGAGTCGCTTGCGCCTTTAATTCCGCTGCGCGTTTGGTCAAATCGTCTTCGATAAAGGCACGGACTTTGTTGGCCAATTCACCGATGACGGGACGTTCTTCAGGAGAGAGTTTGCCCATCTGTTTGAGGATAGCAGTTACCTCGCCTTTTTTTCCAAGGTACTTGACGCGCAGGCTCTCCAGTGCTTGAGCATCGCTTGCTTCCGCCAGTTCCTGCGCGGCATTTGCGCGGATTTCCTCCAGCTTCTGCTTCATTGCGTAATCATTCCTTTCAAAACGATAAAGTATTGGGACGATAAACAAAAAGCCTTCGTCCCTCTTCAATAAAGGGACGAAGGCGTAAAACGCTCCGCGGTACCACCCTGATTCACACCGTTTTCGTGCGATGTGCAGCTTTTTGACCGATAACGGGGTCCACCGTCGCGGTCTACCAGAACTCCTTCAACCGCGCCGCTCCAAAGGGAACTTCTCTTTTCTCATGCACAAGCACGCTTACAGCCGGTGGCGCGCCCTCTCTGTCTGCTGGGGGAAAAGCTACTTTCCTTTTTCCTTGCGTTATTTTTTAATATAGCATCTTTTTTGAAAAAATACAAGCTTTTTTGTGGAATTTTCAGCGCTTCTTATTCTGGACATGGCCCGGTCGATTCCCGAATAATCAGCTCTGGGCGCAAAAGAAGCTTGCCAATACTGACCCCTCCGATGAGTTCCTCTAAAAGCATAAACGCGCTTTTACCAAGAGAGACCCGATCTTGCCGGATCGTGGTGAGGGCTGGACACAGATGTTGCGCAATGGGTAAATCGTCAAATCCGGTGACACTGACATCTTCCGGCACACGTTTTCCAAGGCGCTTCAGTTCCGCAATCACCCCGGACGCGATTAAGTCGCTGGCACAGACAATCGCGGTTGCTCCTTGTTCGAGAAAATGGGCGACATGCTGTTTGGCGCAGTCTGCGACGAACCATCCATTTTGTACGAGAGAAGGGTCTACTGTCAGTTTATGGCGTTCCATCGATTCTAGGAAGGCCTCCTGCCGCTCTTGTGTAACCATACTGTTCTTGGCGCCGTTTAGAAGTGCGATACGCTTATGTCCACCAGCTGCCAAAAGGCGGACAGCCAACTCGATTCCCTCGTAGCCATCCGTACCAACACTTCCCACATGCCGGTTTTGGATGATGTTGTCGAAGAGGACTGTCGGAACGCTGGTTTTATGGATCTGTGAGATGTAATCATCATGTAGGGCGAATCCGAGCAAAAAGGCGCCGCTGAAACCATTTTTTAGCATGAAGGAGTCATATTTTTCCTCTACTTGCATATTGAGATTGGTGGGGAGTACTGTGACATCATAGTGACGGCGTGCTGCTGCCAACTTAAATCCGACAATAATCTCATAGCCAAATTGGTCGATGCTGTTGTACTCCATATTTTCAATTAAAATACAGACCTTGTGTGTCCCTTTTCGTTGGACGCGCTTGACAGCATATCCCATCTCCACAGCGGTATCCAGCACCAATTGACGGGTTTCCTCGCTGATGTCCTTGGCTCCATTTAACCCTTTGGAAACTGTACTGGTTGCAATACCGAGTTTTTTTGCAATGTCTTTGATCGTCGCCACGGCATCACCTCCCTGACAAATCAATGATTTCAATAAAAACAGCAGAAAGCCGCATCGTTTCTTTTTGGTATGGTTGGAAAAAACTTCTTTTAGTATATCGTGCCTAAAGCGGGGTTGCAAGAGCTTTTTCCATGGATTGCCGGATGGTGATCTGGTTGCGGAAGAGTATTCAATCCTATATCAAAAAAACAGCTATATTTCACAACAAATTCCCAACGAAGAGATAGTGCATTGGTTGACATTGCCAAGAAGATTTGCTATCATATTTTCTGGCAAGATTTCGAATATTTTCGTGATTTAGGTGATTTTATGCCAAATAAAAGCAAACAATTACCCCGAGGAGCGGGTATTTTATTGCCGGTCAGCAGTTTACCGTCCCCGTATGGGATTGGTACGTTGGGCAAAGCGGCATTTACATTTCTGGATTTCTTAAAGGCGGCGCGGCAAAAGTACTGGCAGGTGCTCCCAGTAGGGCCGACCAGCTTCGGCGATAGTCCCTATCAGTCGTTTTCTGCATTTGCGGGAAATCCATATTTCATTGATTTGGATACACTCTGTGAAGAAGGACTGCTGCAAGAGGAAGAGATCAAGGAGCTTGATTGGGGGAAAGCCCCGGATGATGTGGACTATGCAAAGCTCTACCAATCGCGTTTTCAAGTTCTGCGGTTGGCATTTCAAAGGAGCAAGCACATCGGAACACCGGCCTACGAAGCGTTTTGTGAGGAGCAAGCCCTGTGGCTGGAGGACTATGCCCTTTACATGGCGTTGAAGGACTCGTTCCACGGACAAGAATGGCTTCTCTGGCCCGAGCGGATTCGTATGCGGGATGCGGAAGAGGTGGAAATTTGGTCTGCACTTTTGGAAGAGGAGCGGAATTTTTGGAAATTCTGCCAATTCCAGTTTTATCAGCAGTGGGATCGTGTTCGCGCCTATGCGAAGGCGTGCGGTGTACAGATTATCGGGGACATCCCCATCTACGTCGCATTGGACAGTGCAGACGTATGGGTTCACGGAGAATTATTCCAGCTCGATGCGCAACACAGGCCAACATGTGTAGCAGGTGTTCCCCCGGACGCTTTTTCTGAAACCGGTCAACTCTGGGGAAATCCTCTTTATGATTGGGAGGAGATGGAACATACAGACTTTGCCTGGTGGAAAGCGCGCATGGCCCACTCAGCGCGCCTGTATGATGTCATTCGCATTGACCATTTCATTGGGACGGTACGCTACTATGCCATCCCTTACGGCGCAGAGACAGCCGCACGGGGAGAGTGGCGGCAAGGGCCGGGAATCAAGCTGGTCAAGGCGATCGATTCGGCGGTGGGAACGTCCAAGATTATTGCAGAGGATTTGGGCGCCTTGGTTCCAGAGGTGCGCAAGGTACTGAAGCAGGCGGGGTACCCCAGTATGAAGGTGATGCAGTTTGGCTTTGATTCAGATGCCCAAAACGAGCACCTTCCGCACAATTATTCTCAGAATATGGCTATTTATGGCGGAACGCATGATAATGAGACATTGGTGGGGCATTATGTGGAAAAGAAGGGCAAGGATGCGCGCTATGCGATGCGCTATTTACAGGTCCACCGCCGTAAAGATATTCCAAAGGCAATGATCGTGGCGGGTTATGCGAGTGTGGCCAATACGGTTTTATACCAGATACAGGATCTTCTGTTCCTACCAAACAGTGCCCGGATGAACTTCCCATCTACGCTGGGAGGAAATTGGCGTTGGCGCTTGGTGGAAGGACAGCTGACCGACGAGCTTGCAGATTGGCTCTGCGGATTGGCGGAGATCTATGGAAGATAACCAGGAGGGGAAAGCAATGAACACCTTTAAAAACGATATATGCGAGGCGCTGGAATTGGACTATGGAAAGAACATCCAAGAGGCCAGTACCGTAGAACTGTATGATGCGGTTTCCAAAGCGGTTATGAAGGCGGTTGCCGCTGACTGGAGAAAGCCTTTGAAGGAGAAACGGGCGTGCTATTTTTCTGCCGAATTTTTGGTGGGCCGCTTGATCTACAACAATTTGTTGAACCTAGGATTGCTCGATCAGCTCGCAGAGCTATTCAATGAGAACGGAATCGAGCTTTCGATCTTTGAAGATATTGAGGACGCGGCGTTGGGAAACGGCGGCTTGGGCCGTTTGGCCGCGTGTTTTTTGGATTCAGCCGCAACGCAGAATCTCCCATTGGATGGGTATGGAATCCGCTACAGATACGGCCTGTTTAAGCAGTATTTTGAAAATGGATTCCAGAGGGAAACAGCGGATGACTGGCAGCGGTTTGGCGATCCTTGGTCCATCCGGAAAGAAAGCGAGAAGGTCCGGATCGACTTTAAAAATCAGCGGGTATATGCGGTTCCGTACGATACGCCTATTATTGGATACGGTGGAAAACGAATCAATACACTTCGCCTTTGGCAGTCTGAACCCATCCATGGCTTTGATTTTCAGCTGTTCAATGAACAGAAATATGACCGTGCCGTGCTTGAGCGAGATGAGGCTGAGGCGATCTCGAGCGTTTTGTATCCAAACGATGATACAGACAAGGGGAAGCGTCTGCGCTTAAAACAGCAGTACTTTTTCTCCAGTGCATCCCTTCAAGATCTTCTGCGAAAATACCAGGCAAAGCATGGCGAGGATTTCTCTGCGTTTCCGGAGGAATACGCCATTCAGCTGAATGATACCCATCCGGTGATCTCCATTGCAGAATTGGTACGTCTATTATCAGAGAGAGGGGTCCCCTTTGCACGCGCTCTAAAGATTGTACGGCAGACTTTTGCCTACACCAACCACACCATTATGGCGGAAGCGTTGGAAAAGTGGGATGTACGTCTGTTTAAGTCGGTGATTCCTCAGGTGTATCGTTATGTGGTGCTGATTGACAAGGCTCTACAGAAGGAGCTCGATCATCGAGGAATCCGTGGAGAGGATCAAAAGCCTTATCGCATTTTGGACGGTGGCATGATTCATATGGCCCGGATGGCGATTTTTGCCACGCACTCCACCAATGGCGTGGCGAAAATTCACACGGAAATTCTCAAAAATACTGCTCTTAATGAGTGGTATCGTCTATATCCGGAACGCTTTAACAACAAGACCAATGGAATTACCCAGCGCCGCTGGTTGGCCCTGTGTAACCAGGAACTTTCCGGTTTTATCACGGATAAAATCGGAGGCAGTTGGGTGACAGATCTTTCAAAGTTGAAGGGGTTGGAAGCGTTTTGGGATAATCCGGAGACCTTACAGCAGTTTGCTGAAATTAAGCAGCTGAAAAAGCAGCAGTTGGCTGATTATATAGAAAAACATGAGGGGGTTCGCCTGGACCCGCGTTTTCTCTTTGATATTCAGGCGAAACGTCTTCATGAGTATAAGCGGCAGCTGTTGAATGCATTTTCCATTCTCGACATCTATTTTGGCCTTAAGGATGGAAGAATTTCGAATTTTTATCCAACGGTTTTTCTGTTCGGGGCAAAGGCTGCTCCGGGATATTACCGTGCAAAAGGGGTAATTAAATATATCCATGAGATTGCGAAACTGGTCAACCACGATGAAGAGACAAAGGATCGGCTCCAAGTCTTGTTTGTGGCCAATTACAATGTCTCCTATGCAGAAAAATTAGTTCCAGCTGCGGATGTTTCGGAACAGATTTCAACGGCTGGGACCGAGGCCTCCGGTACTGGGAATATGAAGTTT
>NZ_LT835157.1:1660461-1813872 GCF_900169665.1 Anaeromassilibacillus sp. Marseille-P3371
CCACCGCCGTAAAGATATTCCAAAGGCAATGATCGTGGCGGGTTATGCGAGTGTGGCCAATACGGTTTTATACCAGATACAGGATCTTCTGTTCCTACCAAACAGTGCCCGGATGAACTTCCCATCTACGCTGGGAGGAAATTGGCGTTGGCGCTTGGTGGAAGGACAGCTGACCGACGAGCTTGCAGATTGGCTCTGCGGATTGGCGGAGATCTATGGAAGATAACCAGGAGGGGAAAGCAATGAACACCTTTAAAAACGATATATGCGAGGCGCTGGAATTGGACTATGGAAAGAACATCCAAGAGGCCAGTACCGTAGAACTGTATGATGCGGTTTCCAAAGCGGTTATGAAGGCGGTTGCCGCTGACTGGAGAAAGCCTTTGAAGGAGAAACGGGCGTGCTATTTTTCTGCCGAATTTTTGGTGGGCCGCTTGATCTACAACAATTTGTTGAACCTAGGATTGCTCGATCAGCTCGCAGAGCTATTCAATGAGAACGGAATCGAGCTTTCGATCTTTGAAGATATTGAGGACGCGGCGTTGGGAAACGGCGGCTTGGGCCGTTTGGCCGCGTGTTTTTTGGATTCAGCCGCAACGCAGAATCTCCCATTGGATGGGTATGGAATCCGCTACAGATACGGCCTGTTTAAGCAGTATTTTGAAAATGGATTCCAGAGGGAAACAGCGGATGACTGGCAGCGGTTTGGCGATCCTTGGTCCATCCGGAAAGAAAGCGAGAAGGTCCGGATCGACTTTAAAAATCAGCGGGTATATGCGGTTCCGTACGATACGCCTATTATTGGATACGGTGGAAAACGAATCAATACACTTCGCCTTTGGCAGTCTGAACCCATCCATGGCTTTGATTTTCAGCTGTTCAATGAACAGAAATATGACCGTGCCGTGCTTGAGCGAGATGAGGCTGAGGCGATCTCGAGCGTTTTGTATCCAAACGATGATACAGACAAGGGGAAGCGTCTGCGCTTAAAACAGCAGTACTTTTTCTCCAGTGCATCCCTTCAAGATCTTCTGCGAAAATACCAGGCAAAGCATGGCGAGGATTTCTCTGCGTTTCCGGAGGAATACGCCATTCAGCTGAATGATACCCATCCGGTGATCTCCATTGCAGAATTGGTACGTCTATTATCAGAGAGAGGGGTCCCCTTTGCACGCGCTCTAAAGATTGTACGGCAGACTTTTGCCTACACCAACCACACCATTATGGCGGAAGCGTTGGAAAAGTGGGATGTACGTCTGTTTAAGTCGGTGATTCCTCAGGTGTATCGTTATGTGGTGCTGATTGACAAGGCTCTACAGAAGGAGCTCGATCATCGAGGAATCCGTGGAGAGGATCAAAAGCCTTATCGCATTTTGGACGGTGGCATGATTCATATGGCCCGGATGGCGATTTTTGCCACGCACTCCACCAATGGCGTGGCGAAAATTCACACGGAAATTCTCAAAAATACTGCTCTTAATGAGTGGTATCGTCTATATCCGGAACGCTTTAACAACAAGACCAATGGAATTACCCAGCGCCGCTGGTTGGCCCTGTGTAACCAGGAACTTTCCGGTTTTATCACGGATAAAATCGGAGGCAGTTGGGTGACAGATCTTTCAAAGTTGAAGGGGTTGGAAGCGTTTTGGGATAATCCGGAGACCTTACAGCAGTTTGCTGAAATTAAGCAGCTGAAAAAGCAGCAGTTGGCTGATTATATAGAAAAACATGAGGGGGTTCGCCTGGACCCGCGTTTTCTCTTTGATATTCAGGCGAAACGTCTTCATGAGTATAAGCGGCAGCTGTTGAATGCATTTTCCATTCTCGACATCTATTTTGGCCTTAAGGATGGAAGAATTTCGAATTTTTATCCAACGGTTTTTCTGTTCGGGGCAAAGGCTGCTCCGGGATATTACCGTGCAAAAGGGGTAATTAAATATATCCATGAGATTGCGAAACTGGTCAACCACGATGAAGAGACAAAGGATCGGCTCCAAGTCTTGTTTGTGGCCAATTACAATGTCTCCTATGCAGAAAAATTAGTTCCAGCTGCGGATGTTTCGGAACAGATTTCAACGGCTGGGACCGAGGCCTCCGGTACTGGGAATATGAAGTTTATGCTCAATGGCGCGGTCACACTTGGCACCTATGATGGAGCAAATGTTGAAATCGTAGAGCAGGCAGGCAAGGAAAATAACTACATCTTCGGCGCGCGAGTAGAAGAGCTTCAGCAGGTCGAAACAGTTTATGATCCCAGAATGGTTTACGAGACTTATCCGCGCATACGTAAAGTGGTGGACACCTTAATCGATGGGACGTTCAGTGACGGCGGCACAGGGATGTTCCAAGAGCTGTATGATTCTCTGCTCAAGGGGGCGAGCTGGCATAAGCCGGATCATTATTATCTGCTGCTTGATTTCTTGCCGTACTGTGATGCAAAGTTACAGGTTAACGCGGACTATCGAGACAATCGCATGCAGTTTATCCGCAAATGCTTTGTGAACACTGCCAATGCAGGGAAGTTTTCCAGCGACCGGACCATTGTGGAATATGCCAAGGAGATCTGGCAGATCGGTGAGGCCTCTCATACGACTTAAAATGCTTTTATTCAGCAAATTCGGACTGAATAAAAACCAGGAATTGTAAAAATCACTGGAATATGGTACAATTATAAAATCAATTCGTATGGCCTGCGCAGATGGATTTGTGCGGGCCATACCAGACAGGCAGGGTACCGCACATGCTTTTGGTTGGGATCGATCTGGTTGAGGTCAAGCGAATCAAAAAATCCATACAGAATCCGCGTTTTTGTGAAAGGGTATTTGGACCCGCTGAACGGGCCTTTTTGCAGGAGCGCGGATTTTCCGCGCAGAGTGCGGCAGCTTCTTTCTGTGCAAAAGAGGCCTTTGCCAAAGCGTTGGGAACAGGTGTGCGCGGTTTTTCTCTCAGGGAAGTAGAGTTGTTGCGCGGGAGTTTGGGGGAACCCAGCCTGCATTTGAGCGGGCAAGCGCAACGCATTGTTTGCGAGCGTGGTTTGGTGTTTTCTGTAAGTGTCACCCACACAAAAGAGTATGCATCTGCTGTGGTCATTGGGCAAGCGTCTGTGGATTCCTGATATTTGAATTGGGAAAAATATAATGGTTTTATTGCACCCAAAGCAGTCCGGATAAAAAGGAGAGGTACATACATGAAGGTATTGAATGCGGAACAGACCCGCAATCTGGAAAAGAGCGCCGTCCGATCGGGAGTTAGTTATTTGCAGCTGATGGAAAATGCAGGCGCGGCAGCGGCCCGGTTTATTAAAAAGCGTTTTCCAGTCGATCAGAAGCGCGTAGTGGTGCTTTGTGGAAAAGGAAATAACGGCGGCGATGGCTTTGTGGTAGCACGCCACCTTGCAGAATTGGGAGCTAAGGTGATCGTGGTTCTAACCGAAGGACAGCCCGGCACAGAGATTGCACGGGAGATGTTTGAAAAACTCTCCGGAACAACGGTCAAGACAGTCGATTATCTGGAAACCCCTGAAATCATTGCACCCATGCTTTCTTCAGCGGATTTCATTGTGGATGCAATCTATGGAATTGGGTTTCATGGTTCGGTTCCAGAATATTTACATCCGTTGTTTATTGTAGTGAAGAGCTGTACAGCAACGGTGATTTCTTTGGATATTCCCAGCGGTGTGATCTGTGATACCGGTGGGATTGAGGGGAAATGTATCCGAGCGAATTATACGGTTTCGTTTACTACGTTGAAAAATGCTCATCTATTGCAGCCTGGCAAGACGTATTGTGGACAGGTGGCCGTCGTACCAGTTGGGATAACAGCCGCTTTGGTGAACCGTCAGCCGACGACTTTGGAGGTAACGGAGCAAAATGTAGCGCGCACCATGGTAAAGCCGCGTAAACCAGAGAGCAATAAGGGGAGCTATGGCCGTTTATTGTGTGTATGTGGCAGCGCAGGGATGGCTGGTGCGGCTGTATTGAGTGCAAAGGCGGCGATCCGCTGCGGGGCAGGATTGGTAAATGTTGCACTTCCTTCGACTATTTATCCCATTGTAGCTTCTCAGGTGGTGGAGCCGGTTTACACGTTATTGAATCATCTGCCCAACGGGGCGCTTTCCGGGGAAAGTGAGCGCAATCTGTTGGCTTTCCTTTCACGGTCAACCGCGTGCCTCATCGGCTGTGGTCTTGGAAAATCTGCCGCGTCAGTAGCTTTGGTTACAAAACTACTGGCGACAGCAAAATGCCCGCTGGTAATCGACGCAGATGGAATAAATATCCTTGCGGAGCATATAGATATTTTGAAAACAGCAAAGGGACCGGTTGTTATGACGCCGCATCCCGGCGAGATGGCTCGCTTGTTAAAAACAAATGTGGCGGATGTTCAGGCACACCGTTTGGAATATGCCCGCAGCTTTGCCGCGGAACATCATGTGACTTTGGTGCTCAAAGGGGCTGGCACGATTGCAGTTTCTCCGGAGGGAAAGGCGTTTCTCAATATTACGGGGAATCCCGGTATGGCAAAGGCGGGAAGCGGCGATGTTCTAGCAGGAATGATTGCTTCCTTCGTTGCGCAGGGAGTACAGCCATTGACAGCTGCAGCGGGCTGCGTATATCTGCATGGTATGGCTGGTGATCGCTGTGCACAGCGCTTGTCCAAATGTGCGATGTTGCCTTCGGACATGATTGAAAAGCTTCCGGAGCTGTTTTTAGAAATTGAACGATAGACCGGGGGGTTGTCCATGCGCAGGACTGCGCTGTTCCTATTTCCATTTCTTGCTTTCCTATTGTCCGCATGTACCGTACCCACGCAGCCCTTGGAACCCGCAGACTTAGTGTTCAATATCTCTTGTAGAGCGGCGATCACATCGGGGGAAACACAGGTTACCTGTGAAGTCAATCGCACTGGCCCTGGAATCCTGCGTGTCTCGATTTTACAGCCGGAAGATCTGGCTGGGATGGACTACTATTGGAGCGGCGAGGGGTTCAGCGTCGCCTATGCAGGGTTGGAAGCGCAAAGCGAGGTCTGCACACTGCCACAGACCAATTTTGCGTTGGTCTTGCAACAGGTATTGGATTATGCCTGCCGTCCAGATGTATTGACAGTCGAAGAAGATCATACCTATCATGGGTCCTTTGACGGATGTGATTTCTCTCTTACAGCCGATCCAGAGACGGGGCAGATTTTGTCCCTCGCGATTCCTCAAAAGGATTTTATGGCACAGTTCCTCTATGATCCGCCGGCAGAGCGGACGCTGGTGGTCAAATAAAAATAGAACGCTGTTCATCGACGGATGAGCAGCGTTTTTTCTTTTAAGCCTCAAAAAATGAGCTGGAATCGATCCAAAATTTGTTTTTGTGTCCACTACCTCACTCTTCTAATATTATGATAACGAGCACGACAAGTTTTTTGACAGAGAATTTTTCAAAGCGAATAATCTCGGAAACCCCTGTCAAAAATACAGATAAGCTCATGAGCGGAATATATCCTTGTATTCGGAGAGTGAAAAGTGTGAACATTAGAAGAGGCGATATTTACTATGCCGATTTAAGCCCTGTCGTCGGTTCTGAACAGGGTGGAGTACGCCCGGTGCTAATTGTTCAAAACGATGTTGGAAACCGGTTTAGCCCGACCGTCATCGCAGCAGCCATCACCAGCCAACGGGCCAAAGCAAACCTTCCGACGCATATTATGCTGCATTCGGAGGACACCGGGCTGGCAAAGGACTCGGTAGTCCTATTGGAACAAGTGCGTACCATCGATAAGCATCGTTTAAAGGAACGCATGGGGCGCATCGACCGCCGTTCGATGGAACAGGTGGACCAGGCACTCAGCATCAGTTTTGGGCTGGGCGGCACCGAAACCGTTCGACGGGCTACATAGATATTGCCGTATGACGGCGCTAGGTAGCCCGATTTGAAAATTTTGATTCGTCTGTACAAGAGTATAATCTCGGTGTACAGATCGAAAAATAAAGGACACGCTACCGTTCTTTGCGGGGAGGCGTTAGGAAAGCAAATGCGGAAAATCCGCATAGGAAGCGCCGCTGATAGCTTAGCGGTATCAAAAAGAAGGGATGTGTTTCAAAATGGCGTTGACGGAAAAGGAACTTTCTGCCATTGAAGATCAGCTTAGCAGCGAAAAATTGCTCATTGCCAAGTGCAAAGAGTATGCGCAACAGTGTACAGACCCGGAACTTAAACAGAAGTGCAATGCAATCGCGGGAAAACATCAAACCCACTATGAAAAGCTCTTGAGCTTTTTAAACTAGGGAGGGATTGACTATGGCTATGCAGGAAAAAGAAGTATTTGACGATGTCTTAGCTTCGCAAAAATTTATTACTGAGATGTACAATACCTTCGCCAATGAATGCGCTACACCGAATATCCGCGATGAATTTATGAATATCCTCAATGAGGAACATCAGATTCAGGCAGATGTATTCGATGAGATGAAAAAACGCGGCTGGTATCCAACACCGCAGGCGCAGCAGCAAAAAATTCAACAGGCAAAACAAAAATTCCAGAACGCAAATCCTCAATCATAAAAGAAATCCTTTCTATAGACAGGGCCAACCCAAAAGAAATTACTTTGGGTTGGCCCTGTTACGTTACTGCCAAATTAGACAGAATGGTTCCCTCTGTTTTTGACAGAAATAGCAAAAACAAACCGCTATAATAAAAGAGCCGCTTGAAAAAGAACGGCTTGGAAAAAAGGGGGGATGGGACACACGCAGACCGTATACATAGACGTATTGATCGGAGTAAACTTGTTCATCAACTATTTTCTGTTGCTTGCAGTCGCACGCTTCCTACACCTTCCAGTACGGCGCGGACGGATGATTGCTGGAGCTGCATTGGGCGCATTTTATGCTCTGAGCATCTTTCTACCCGAACTTCCTTCGATCTTGGCTCTGCTTATCAAGTTATTGATGTCTGCTACCATCATCTGGGCTGCATTCCCTCTACAGGGCTGGAAACTCTTTTTGCGGTCCCTAGCCGGCTTTTATTTGACGAGCTTTGCCTTTGCGGGGTTTATGCTTTGCCTCTGGTATTTTATAGCCCCGCAGGGATTGCTGATTAAAAATTCTGTGGTTTATTTTGACGTCTCGCCGTTATTTTTGCTGGTAACAACGGTGATTTGCTATTTTGCAATTCGCTTTATTCAAAGAATAACTGGTAGACAACAATCGAAAACACTTCTTTGCCCCATCGCCGTGTTTTGTGAAGGAAAGGAAATACACTGTACGGCAAAGGTGGACACAGGAAATACTTTAACAGAGCCGTTTTCAGGGTTTCCAGTGGTTGTGGTACAGGAATCGGTTCTTCCTGCGGAGATACTCCAGCAGAGGGAACAGACAAATTTTCGCCTAGTACCCTATGGGGCTGTAGGCGGTGAAGGGATTCTTTCTGCATTTCGCCCAGAAAAGTTGACGATCTCTATGGGAAAACGCAATATCGAAACAAAGGATGTCTATATTGCTGTATGTCCGGAATCCCTTTCCAATGGGGAATTCGATGCGTTGCTTCATCCGGACCTGTTGGCTTAGATTCGGGATCATTCCATCGGTTCAAATTTGGCCGTGGACAGATGGAACAAGCAGTACATATGCCGAAGCGGCAGCGGCAAAGAGGGGAGTACGTGTTTCAAATAAAAGTAAACAACCTATTTCATTGGTTGAAAGAGAAATGGTCGTTTTTGTTGTTCCGATTTCGGATACGGGGAGAAATTCATTACATCAATGGACCAGAGACCCTGCCTCCTCCCCTTACAGCGGAACAGGAAGCAACGGTGATGGAAAACATCATGGAGGGAAAACAAAACGCACGTGAGCCGTTGATTACTCATAATCTGCGTCTGGTTGTATACATAGCAAAGAAATTTGAGTCTAGTACAGCAAACGTGGAGGACTTAATCTCAATTGGAACCATTGGTTTAATCAAAGCGGTCAATACTTTTTGTCCGGAACGGAAAATTAAGCTGGCGACCTATGCATCCCGCTGCATCGAAAATGAAATTCTAATGTACCTGCGAAAAAGCTCTCAACAGAAAAATGAAATATCCATTGATGATCCGCTAAATGTGGACTGGGATGGAAATGAACTATTGCTTTCAGATATTTTGGGGAGTGAACAGGATACAGTAAACCACGGACTAGAGCAAGAGGTGGAGCGTGATCTATTGCTCAATGCGGTGGAACATTTGGCGCCACGCGAAAAGAAGATCATGCAACTTCGCTTTGGGCTAAATCATACCAAGGAGCATACGCAAAAGGAGGTGGCCGATAGCCTGGGAATCTCACAATCTTACATATCGCGTCTGGAAAAGCGTATTATTGAACGGTTGCGCAAAGATTTGGAGCGTGTAAGTTAAGGGGCCATTCTGAAAAACCACCCACACAGGATCATTTGATCCCGTGTGGGTGGTTTTATTTGCGTAAAAGTCCTCTTAAAAGAGATCGGTTTTAAACTATATTGTATGAAAAGGCTATTCTACATAACGGTTTAACAGAATCGTTCAATCAGATTGCAATCGGAATTGTGAAGTGTATCATTTTTTGACTCAATCAATCGATCTCCCAGTACGCGGCACTGTAGGGTGGGAGCTTGCTTCCCCCGCCAAAATCGTGCATTTCTCCGGTCAACAAGTCGCGTGCCCGGCCAGCATTGGCGTTAAAATGGGCATCGTATGCCTCGCTATCCGCGTTGACTGCAACTAAAATGCGCTTTCCCTCATAAGAACGCTCAAAAATAAACTGTTTATTGGTCAACAGGACAGATTGAAAATTGCCGTAACAAAGTACTTGGCTTTCTTTGTGCGCCTTTGCACATCTTGCAATCCATTCTGTCAGTGCATTACTTTGCGGTTCTTCAAAACAAGGGCGCAAAGAATCGTCACTGCCATGTTCCTTTTTCCCAAGAGCTCCCCATTCACTGCCATAATAAACGCAGGGGATACCTGGCATACCGAACAGCAACGCATAAATAATGGGAAGATGTTTTTCATTTGTCAAATTGCTCGCAATTCGGACAACATCGTGATTGTCCACAAAGTTAAGAAGATGTTTTCCCTTGTAGAGCGTCCAATTTTCCGGCCCAAATTGGCGCAAAAGGGAATGGCCGATTTCGAACAGGTTCATGGAGTTCAAACTGGAGAACAACCCCTTATAACATTCGTAATTGGTGGCGCTGTGAAGCATCTGATCGTTCATAATCTGGTTGTAATCCCCGCCAAGAATCTCTCCCACCAAGAAGAAGTCCGGCTTCAATGTATCACAAAAACTGCGTAGACGGCGAAGAAAATCTCGATCTACACAGTAGGCGACATCCAAGCGTAAACCATCGATATCAAATTCCTCTACCCAACTGCGAATACAAGAAAAGAGGTGGTCGATGACAGCTTCATTGCGCAAATTTAGCTTTACCAGTTCATAGTGGCCTTCCCAACCTTCGTACCACAAGCCATCGTTATAGCCATCATTGCCGCCAAAATTGATATGAAACCAATCTTTGTAAGGTGAATTTTCGCGATGCTTCAAAACATCCTGAAAGGCCCAAAAGCCACGCCCCACATGATTGAAAACACCGTCAAGGACGACCTTTATTCCGTTTTGGTGTAATTCTCTACACACGGCTGCAAAGTCCTCATTGGTACCAAGGCGGCAATCCAACTTACGATAATCACGTGTATCGTACCCATGCGCGTCCGATTCGAATAGGGGAGAGAAGTAGATTGCATTGGCTCCACAGTCTAAAATATGTGGAATCCAGCTGGTCACTTTCTGGATGCGCGGTGTGAGGATACCATCGTTTTGTTTGGGAGCCCCACAGAAGCCGAGGGGATAAATCTGATAAAAAACACTCTCATAAGCCCACATCAGAAAAAACTCCAATCTCCGCTGACGAAAAAATTTTTATAGGAAGGGGTAAGAAGAGCTTGTTTCCAGCGGCAAACAAGCTCAGATCGCACAATTATAGAGAATATATTTTTATATGAACTGTTACTATTATACAATAAAAAATAGAAAATGTCACGAAAAACATAAGTATAATGAACCAGAAGCTACAAATGAGAACTGTGACAAACGGAACATCTCACGCCAGGTTTTCCCTGTAATATTCAAGAGACTATCTGGATACCAACCACAGCGCCCTGTTATGGCCTTTTATTTTGGAGCAATAGAGATCATGCGGAGGAAGGGCGATTGACGGGGATATTTTATCGACTATAGCCTTCTTTACCCTCCTGCATGATTCCATTAAATGGAGATTAGCAACAAATATGTCTTTTCTTTAATCAATTCAGGTGTTTGCAACGATGTTTCCCTATTGGGCGGATAACCTTGATCGAAAGATTTAATGAAAGGAAACTAGAAAAGGATGTCCGAATGGTCATGAAATGATGGAAGAATCTCTTCGTTTTTTAGAAACGCAGATATTTTTCCAAACAAAAAAGAGGATGCCCCTTTTCCATGAATCGAAAGATTCGTAGTTTTGGGACACCCTCTTCTATCAAAAGTGGTGTTAAGGAAAACATAAGTCCGGTAAAATAGCGTAGGCCTCAACGAGTCGTGTGTAGGGGTAATGACGGCAATTGGCCGGACTCGTGGAGGGCAGTGCAAGGGCTGGCCGTCCGGTGGAGGGCAAACATAAGCGTTTGTAAAGAGCGGCTGCTTTTGTGCCTGTTGTACAAATGGTATGGATAGGAACACTTTGTAACAAGGGAGATAGGTCATTTGCAACCGGTTCTCGGATACTTCCATCGTCAGCGCCTTCAATCGAGCAACTTTTTAGAACATCCCAAAGCGCAATATGATTGTATAGGCAGAAAGCAGCCTTTTCATCATTTGTAATCGGCAAAGCCTGCTGGAATACATCCGACAGAACACGCCAAAAGCGATTTTGTGGGTGAGAGTAATAAAAACCAAAAGCCCGGCTTTTGGGAGAAGGCATTGTGCCAAGTATTAAGACTTTGGAATTTTTATCAAAGAGGGGTGCCAATGTATGCTGTACATATTCTGGCAAGCCTATTCCTCCTTTGGCTGGGAAGGCATCGAATAGAGTTGTTTCGCTACGGCAAGAAGGTCTTCATACTGGTTGGCACATCGGTTCTCCAATACGGCATCCAGAAGTTCCTGTAAGATCCGGCCCACTTCTGGCCCCTCTGGGATGCCGATCTGTAAAAGATCTTGTCCTTTTATAGCGAGGTCTTTGCGTTGAAAGCAAGCCTGTTCAGCGAGAATTCTATTGAGAGCTACGGCTTCCCGTTCAATCATTTCCATGCGCAGAGCAGCGGCGGGGGAGTGAGCAGCCGTATCTGCCTGGTTAACAGCCAGCAACATACGGAAAACAGGTTCTCCCAGTCGATTTAACCAACGTTTGATACGAACGTCTTCATCGGTGATAGACACATCGTGATATTTGACCAAAGTATAGACGGTTCGGACGATCTCATTGCTAAAACGGAGGCGAGTGAGTATGGTTTTGGCGATGTCTGCACCCAGATTTTGATGCCCATAAAAGTGTCCGACTCCTTTAGCATCCATAGAGAAACATTGTGGCTTACCAATATCATGCAATAAAACGGCAAGCCGCAGTTCTAGTTTCGGTTCTATCGCAGAAATCGCATGAAGCGTATGCTCCCATACGTCGTAGATGTGGTAGGGACTGTGTTGCTCTAATCCGACCATGGGGGTAATTTCGGGAAGAAAAACGGAAATGACCCGTTGATATTTCCGTAAGATTCGCTCCGCATCCCGGCCGCACAAAAGCTTGGAAAATTCCACTTGAATGCGCTCCTCAGCAATCCGGTTGAGCAGATCCCTTTGCTGAAAGATTGCATAAGCAGTCTTTTTTTCAATGGTGAATCCTAAAGTAGAGGCAAAGCGAAGCCCACGAAGAATTCGAAGTGCGTCTTCCTGAAAACGCTGTTCTGGCATACCTACACAGCGCAATGTACGGCTGTGTAGATCGTGCAAACCGTTGTATGGATCGACCAACCCCCGATTGGGATGGTAGGCAATGGCATTGACTGTGAAATCTCGACGGGCCAAATCGTCCAGAAGATTCCTAGAAAAAGATACAGAATCCGGATGCCGTCCGTCTGAGTAGGCACCATCCACCCGATAGGTTGTAATTTCTACGGATAGACCGTCGATGAACACCGTCACAGTACCGTGTTGCAGACCGGTGGGAAGGACCGGATAATCGGACAAGGCTTGGGCTACCTCTTCTGGATGCGCTGAACAAGTGAGATCCCAATCGTTTGGAGAAAGCCCTAGTAAACTGTCGCGGATACATCCGCCCACCGCATAGGCCTCAAAGCCATGTTTTTGCAGCCGGTCGATCAGGCGCAGCACCTGTTTCGGTGGATGAATGGGAAGAATCGAATTTCTTTTTCGGGATGCGCGGCGCCTGGATGATGGCATAATATCACCTCTTTCCATATGCTTATTATAACGAATTTTTCTTAAAAGAGATAGCTTTAACCGGAATAAGAGAAGAAACTTTCCGATTGGTAGGGGTGCCCATTGATTAAATAATAAAAGAGTTCCTTTTTATTGAAATAAAAAACAGCGCGGAAAATCTCCGCGCTGTCTCTATTGCAATCACGAAAAATTATTTAATCATGTTGGCAACTTCATCTGCAAAGTTGTCCTCGCGCTTCTCAAGGCCTTCGCCTTTCTCAAAGCGTACAAATGCAACAATCTTGATGTCGCCGCCGAGTTCTTTAGCTGTATTCTCCGTATACTGCTTAACAGACAGGTCGCCGTCCTTTACATAAGCCTGCTCCACAAGGCATACTTCCTTATAGAACTTGCCAAGTCTACCCACGACGATCTTCTCAGCAATGTTGGCCGGCTTACCGGACTCAATCACCTGCTCTGTGAGAATCTTCTTCTCATGCTCAACAACGTCGGCCGGAACAGAAGCCTCGTCCAGATAGGACGGGTTGATCGCAGCAACCTGCATAGCAATGTTCTTTGCGTACTCCTGGAAACCTTCCTTTGCAGCAACTTCCGGAGAAGTCTCGAACTTCACCAGGACGCCAATTCTGCCACCGCCATGGATATAGGAGACCACTGTGCCCTCAAAACGCTGGAAACGACGAATCTTAATATTCTCGCCGATGGTGAGGATTTTCTCCTTGAGGAGCTCATCGACCGTCAGCTCGGAATCTGCTGCCTTGCAGGTCAACAGAGCATCAACATCCGCCGGATTCTGTGCCATAACCGTATCGGCACAGGTCTTTACAAAGTTCTGGAAATCTGCGTTCTTTGCAACAAAGTCAGTCTCTGCATTGACTTCGATTGCAACGCCAACATTGCCAGCTTCATTGGTGCAGGCATAGGCAACGCCTTCTGCTGCAATACGGCCAGCCTTCTTGGTGGCAGCAGCCAGGCCCTTTTCTCTCAGGAAGTCGATCGCGGCATCCATATCGCCGTTTGCTTCGGTCAATGCCTTTTTGCAGTCCATCATTCCGCAGCCTGTCTTCTCACGAAGCGCTGCAACGTCTTTTGCTGTAAAAGCAGCCATTGATTATCCCTCCGTTTTTTAAACGCACCGGGAGAATATCCTCCCGGCGCTTTTTGATCGATTGTTTTACTGATTTGATGGGGGAATCCTACTTGGATTAGCCCGCGACCTCCTCGGCCTCATTTTCTTTTTCCTGTGCCTCAGCAGAGCCCATCTGGCCCTCTCTGCCTTCGATGATCGCATTTGCCATCGTAGCAGAAATCAGCTTGACAGCGCGGATTGCGTCGTCATTGCCCGGAATGACATAGTCGATTTCATCCGGATCGCAGTTGGTGTCAACGATTGCAACGATCGGAATACCGAGCTTCTTTGCCTCAGCAACAGCAATTCTCTCCTTGCGCGGGTCAACAATGAACAGAGCGCCTGGGAGCTGCTTCATATCCTTAATGCCGCCCATGAATTTTTCCAGCTTTTCGATTTCGAGTTGGAGCTTCGTAACTTCCTTCTTCGGAAGAAGATCGAACGTGCCGTCGGCTTCCATTGCCTTGAGTTGGTTCAAACGGTCAATTCTGCGGCGAATGGTGCGGAAGTTGGTGAGCATGCCGCCCAACCATCTTGCGTTTACAAAATAAGCGCCTGCACGCTCTGCCTCGTCGCGAACGGATTCCTGGGCCTGCTTCTTTGTTCCGACAAACAAAACAGATTTGCCTTCCATCGAAAGCTCGCGGATGAAATTATATGCTTCCTCAAGCTTCTTAACGGTCTTCTGCAGGTCAATGATATAAATACCATTGCGTTCGGTGAAGATATAGGGAGCCATTTTCGGGTTCCATCTTCTGGTCTGGTGGCCGAAATGGACGCCGGCCTCCAAAAGCTGTTTCATAGATACAACTGCCATGATAAATCCTCCTTGGTTTTTCCTCCGCCGCGTTTTATTTTAGACGCAGAACCTCAGAGAAAGCTCTCTAAAGCACCGGTTCGTCCAACGCTGGCGTGTGTTTTGCGCGCATTATTATACCACAATCAGACAGAGATTGCAAGATTTTTTCAGAATGTTGCCGGATAACGGTCAACTTCCAAACATGCGCGGTTTCTTTTTCACTCGATAAAAGTCATTATAACACACCAGAATGGTTTCGTCACCAATGACTTCAATATCTTGCCACTTAATGATGATGTCATCCTCACGGCCGAGCAGACCAAAGAAACGCAGCCGGCCATAAATGACAAGGGAAAGAACCCGTGCGGTGACGGTATCGATCTCCACATCGCACACATAACCAATACGTGTGCCATCCTTTGTATTGATAACCTCCTTATGCCGCATGTCCGCGATTCTGCAATTCATGGAACATTCCTCCTGCACTACTGATCGTTTCATATGTATGCACAAACATTTTTTCAAATGCAGAAAACAGATATAACCCATTAGGAAATCTGTTTTTAATGAATTTGTATAAGGTTTCCGGGAAATTTCTTGATTCTTTTTATGCGAAATGATACAATATAAAAGAAATATAGCCGGGATTTGTACCGGCGAACTGAAGGAGGAATCGGAATGAATATCTGGCATGATATCTCCCCAAAACGCATAAAAACAGACGATTTCTGTGCAGTTATCGAGATTACAAAGGGAAGTAAGGCCAAATATGAGCTGGATAAAGAGACGGGATTGCTCTTTTTGGACCGTATCCTGTACACGTCCACTCATTATCCGGCAAATTATGGATTTATTCCGCGTACCTATGCAGAGGACCACGATCCACTCGATGTTTTGGTGCTTTGTTCGGAAAATATCCATCCTTTGTCCTTGGTACGTTGCTATCCGATTGGTGTAATCAGTATGGAAGACAATGGGCATAAGGATGAAAAGATTATCGCGATTCCATTTAATGACCCGACCTACAACGGCTATAAGGATATCAGCGAGTTACCGGCCCATATTTTTGATGAGATGTCCCATTTCTTTTCCGTGTATAAGGCACTTGAGGGGAAAACGACGGCGATCGACAACGTTTGCAGCGTTGATCGTGCAAAAGAAATCATTCAAGAGAGCATCGAAAGCTATCTGGAAAACTATTGTCGTTGATGTTGTTTCATTGGACAAGTACGCTTCTATAAAAATTTTTTAAATGGGTTTGAAACCGGGGAAAAACCACAGCACATGTGGTTTTTCCCCGGTTTGCAATGTCAAAAACAAGCCACTCCACTTGCTTTTTCCTTCCTATCCAGTGCATGTTCCCACCCGATCATGGCAATAATGATTGCGAAAGCCGGATGGGAGGAATGTGCTGTGTACAACAAAGTGGACATCTGTGGAGTAAATACTGCAAAGCTCAAAGTCTTGACGGAAAAGGAAAAAACAGAACTGCTGCGCCGTGTCAAGGAAGGGGATAAGCAGGCAAGGGAAGAATTGATTAATGGAAACCTGCGGTTGGTCCTCAGTGTTATCCAGCGATTTACAAATCGCGGGGAAAATTTAGACGATCTTTTTCAAGTGGGGTGTATTGGACTTATCAAAGCAATCGACCACTTTGATATGAATCAGGGCGTACGGTTCTCTACCTATGGCGTGCCGATGATTATTGGAGAGATCCGCAGATATTTGCGCGACAACAACAGCATTCGTGTCAGCCGATCCCTGCGAGATACAGCGTACAAGGCGATGCAGGTGAAAGAAAAGATGACCGCGCAGAACAATCGGGAACCCACGATTGAAGAAATCGCAAAGGCGCTGGATCTTCCACGGGAAGATGTGGTGTTGGCGTTGGAATCCATTGTGGAGCCGGTATCCCTATATGAACCGGTTTTTTCGGATGGGGGAGATACCATTTATGTGATGGATCAGGTGGGCGACAACAACGACGACAACAATTGGTTGGATGAAATTGCTCTAAAAGAAGCGATTAGCGATCTAAGTGATCGGGAAAAACGTATTTTAACCATGCGTTTTTTCCAGGGGAAAACCCAGATGGAAGTTGCCTCGGAAATTGGTATCAGCCAGGCGCAGGTCTCTCGCTTGGAAAAAGGGGCGTTGGGAAAAATAAAAAGGGATATTTAAAGAAAAGGGGTTCCGCAGTCCGATTTTCAAAAATCGGACCGTGGAACCCTTTTTGATGTAACATATAGGGATGCCTTAACCAATTTGGTTTTCAATTGATTCCAATGTTTGCTCGAAATCAGCCGCTGTTACAAGCATGGAAATCTCTACATCGGAGGTGCTGATGAGGCGGATGTCCGTATTGACATCGGCCGCAGCCTTCAAAATTTTGGCCGCGATTCCGGGCGTATTTTTCATATGTTCATCATACACCGCAATCTTGTAGTTCCCACTGCTGACGATGGTTTTAATATCGTGATTGTCGTATAGGGCAGAGGTGAATTTTAAAATTTTACCAAGATCTTCGTCATCAATGGTAAACGAGATGGTGGTATATGCTCCGTGCGTAGGCGCCAGGGAAATCATATCCACATTCACGCCCAAATCCGAGATTTTTTGAAAGATCTTTGCAATGGAGGTGAGCGCCACTGGACAATTCTGTAAATTGACCAGAGTGATGTCGCTGAGGGTTGTGATAACCGATTGTTCCATAATCGTATCCCCTTTACTTTAATAAGTCAGACATATTATAGAGTCCGGCGGGCTGTTTTGCCAGGTATACGGCAGCATTGATGGAGCCATTGGCAAAAATCTCCTTTGATTGTGCGGAATGAGAAAGGGTGATGACCTCATGCGGTCCAGCAAAAATCACTTCGTGCTCTCCAACGATTGTTCCGCCGCGCACTGAATGCATTCCAATCTCATTCTTATCGCGCTTTTTGCGTTGGGAATGGCGATCGTACATATAAGTCATACGGTGATCCTCGACGGAAGAAATGCCGTCCGCAATCATGAGTGCCGTACCGCTGGGGGCGTCGATTTTTTGATTGTGGTGTTTCTCAATGATTTCAATATCAAAATCTTCGCCCAAAATTTGCGCCGCTTTTTTAGAGAGTTCAATCAAAAGATTGATCCCCAAGCTCATGTTTCCAGAATAAAAGACAGGGATTTTGTGAGATGCCTGCTTCAATTCATTCACTTGTTCATGGTTATAACCAGTTGTGCAGAGCACTAAAGGGAGCTTACGCTCCAAGCCAAACTGTAACAGGGGGGTGAGCAAGGCCGGATGGGAGAAATCGATCACAACGTCTGCTTCTTCCCGCACATCGGCAGGAGCAGCATAGACAGGAAAATCCCCAAAGGGATCTGTGTGAAGGTCAATACCGGCTACAATTTTACAATCTTCCCGTTCTTTGACACATGCGGCGATCACACGGCCCATTTTACCGTTGCATCCGCAGAGAAGAATCCTGGTCATTTTTTATCCTCCCAAAGGTGATCTTCGTTTAGATCAGCTGATATTTTTTTAGAATGGTCCGGAGCTGATTCAGCGCCGGTTCGCTCATTGTTGTCAGAGGCATCCGGCAGTCGCCTACGTCAAAGCCCATTTCATTCATCGCAGCTTTAACGGGTATGGGATTGACATCCATAAAGAAAGCGTTCATCAATTCCACATATTTCAGTGTAAGCTCACGGCTCTTAGCCGCATCCCCGGACAGGAACGAAGCGCATAGATCGTGCATCTCCTGCGGCAAGACATTGGCAAACACCGAGATAACGCCCTTACCGCCCAAAGCGAGCATCGGAAGGGTCTGATCGTCATTTCCGGAATAAACGTAAAGATCATCCCCACACAGGGCAATCGTCTTAGCTACCGAAGAAATGTCCCCGTTGGCCTCTTTAACTGCATTGATGTTTGGGTGTTTGGAGAGTTCCAAATAGGTCTCCGGTTTAATGTTGCAGCCTGTACGCGAAGGGACATTGTAGAGGATCATCGGCAGATGAACGCGATCTGCAATGTATGTATAATGCCGCACCAAACCTGTTTGGGATGTTTTATTGTAATAGGGTGTCACAGAGAGAAGCGCATCTGCACCCATACGCTCTGCTTCCTGAGAAAGTTGTACTGCATAGGTCGTATCGTTACTGCCTGTACTGGCGATAACGGGAACACGCTTGTTTACCTTTTGAATGACATATTCCAACGCCTTACAGTGCTCTTCGTGGTTCAAGACAGGGGATTCACCTGTTGTCGCACAGGCGATAATCGCGTCCGTGCCGTGGCTGATCTGAAATTCGATCAACTCCCCGTACTTTTCGTAATTGATGGAGCCATCCTTATGCATGGGAGTGACCAGCGCAACGCCAGAACCGGTGTAGATGAGTTTCTTCATAGTCGGACCTCCAATTCATTAGTTAACTGAGAATATGCATGTATATTCGTTCCCTTTGGAAATCAGTCCAAGTATCCCTTTGCACAGAGCAGCTCTGCCATCAGAACAGCGCCGCCAGCGGCGCCGCGCAGCGTATTATGAGAGAGACAGACAAACTTGATGTCGTACTGGGTATCCGGGCGCAGGCGGCCGATCGAAACGGCCATACCGTTCTCCAAATTGCGATCCAAGCGGGATTGCGGACGGTCATCCTCGCGGAAATAATGCAAGAACTGCTTCGGCGCACTCGGCAACTCGAGCTCCTGCGGGATACCTTTATAACTCTCCCAACGGTGGATAATCTCCTCCAGCTCGATTTTCTTTTCGTAAGAGACAAATACGGCTGCGGTATGCCCATCGGAGACCGGCACACGCAGGCACTGGGAGGTGATGCAGGGAGAGGTAGCGTTTACAATTTTTCCGTCCTCCACATGTCCCCAAATTTTCAGAGGCTCGTTTTCAGATTTTCCTTCTTCTCCACCAATAAAAGGAATCACGTTGTCAAGGCTTTCCGGCCAAGTTTTAAAGGTTTTTCCAGCGCCGGAAATGGCCTGATACGTGCAAGCCAACACCTTAGTGACATTCAAATCCATCAGTGGGTGAATGGCTGGGACATAGCTTTGCAAGGAACAATTGGATTTTACAGAAATAAATCCGCGCTTCGTACCAAGACGTTTGCGCTGTGCTTCGATTACAGCAGCGTGATCTGCATTGATCTCCGGAATAATCATCGGCACATCCGGGGTACCGCGATTTGCACTGTTGTTTGACATAACGGGGCATTCTGCCTTTGCGTAGGCCTCCTCCAATGCCTTGATCTCGTCCTTGTTCATATTGACGGCACAGAAGACAAAATCTACCAGCGAAGCAACTTTTTCTACATCCGCTGCAGCATCAAAAATGATCATTTCTTTCATGGATTCTGGCATGGGGGTACTCATAGCCCAACGTTCGCCCACTGCTTCTTCATAGGTCTTGCCGGCTGAACGGCCGCTTGCGGCGAGCGCCTTTACTTCAAACCACGGATGGTTTTCCAGAAGCGTTGCAAAACGTTGTCCAACCATACCTGTAGCTCCAATAATTCCAACTTGATATTTTTTCATTGTACCATTTCCTCCTATATGATGATATGGGAATAGCTGAAAAGAAAGAACCTGACAGAGCGAAAAGATACCCCTCCTGAAACAGTCCTTAGAAATGTATCCAGAGCAATTCTTGAAAGATTGAAATGGCCAGATTGTTTCTTTTCGGTTTGACCGGAACGGCAGCGTCCAGGCGGGCCGCGCGTGTTCCCCTACTGTGTTATGGTGGGACAAATCTCCCACGTACATAGCGCAATAAAAAAACCGGTTGAAAACCGGTCATCAAATCAATATAATAGAACTTGCTCGGTATTCCTTACGGACTTTACTGCCGATAGCGCTCCATCATAAATCTATGATGACAGTTGCAGCGTTCTTCACTCTGCCCCCAGAAGAACGCCGGCCAAACGCCGCTCTCCTTCGGCGGTTTTCCCTTTCACAGGCGTTCCCGGGCTTTGGCACCCTCCCGCGTGATACTCTTTAAAACCGCACCTCTATCCATCTATTCAAATTATCATCATCATACCATGGGTTTTTAGGGTTGTCAATTTATTCTTTGTTAAAGTTTTTCCTCGTTCTTTGTATGGCGGAAAAGAATGAGAATTTATCAATTTTAGGAGAACATAAAATGGAAGAAATGAAACGGAATTGGAGCACACATGACTTTTATTACGATCTTCCAAAGGAACAGATCGCTCAGACGCCGCTGGAGCCGAGAGATTCTTCGCGGCTGCTTGTTTTACATAAGGACACAGGTGAAATGGAGCACCGGCATTTTTTTGATATAATCGATTACTTAAACCCAGGGGATTGCTTGGTTTTAAATGATTCCCGTGTGCTTCCAGCGAGGCTTTACGGAATCAAGGATGGTACGGGCGCCAAAGTGGAGTTTCTTCTGCTGACGCACCGCGAGGGGGACATTTGGGAAGTGCTGGCAGGACCGGGTAAGCGTGCAAAACCTGGAACGCATTTTACATTTGGCGACGGCCTGTTGCGTGCAGATGTGCTGGAAGTTGTAGAGGGCGGCAATCGGATTGTTGAATTTCATTACGAAGGAAACTTTTACGCGATTTTAGATCAAATCGGACAAATGCCGTTGCCCCATTATATTACGGAAGACCTGAAGGACAAGGAACGCTATCAAAACGTTTATTCCAAAGAGATCGGTTCGGCTGCAGCGCCAACGGCGGGGCTTCATTTTACGCCAGAACTCTTAGAGCGCATCCGAGAAAAAGGAATCAAGACGGCTTTTGTGACGCTGCATGTAGGCTTGGGGACATTCCGCCCGGTGACGGTCGAGAATGTTTCAGAGCACAGGATGCATTCGGAACATTATGCGATAAGTAAAGAGGCAGCCGAACGCATCAATGAGACCAAACGCCATGGTGGCCGCGTGATCGCTGTTGGAACCACAAGCTGCCGTACTTTGGAATCCGTCGCATTAAAGGAAGGTTGTATTCGAGAGAGCGCCGGATGGACGGATATTTTTATCTATCCTGGCTTTCAATTTCAAGTGCTTGACGGCTTGATTACCAATTTTCACCTGCCAGAAAGCACTCTGATCATGTTGGTCTCAGCCCTGGCAGGCTATGACCTTACGATGCAGGCCTATCATACGGCAGTAAAGGAAAAGTACCGCTTTTTCAGCTTTGGTGATGCGATGTTTATAACAGGCAGGATGCCAGAGCGTAAGGAAGGGGACAAAAAAGCCCAGTTCTAAAAGTACTTTTTGGGGGATACGTCCAAATAGAAATAAAAGAGCCTGTGGATTCCATTTGACAATGAAATCCACGGGCTTTTTGTCTTTCTCCGCGAAACACAGGGATTATATCCATTAAGCTGTGCCATTACGGTTCCAACCGCGGCTGTTTTCTCGGACGGTGACGAAATCTTTGTAGATACCACCCGCCTGTATGAGCTCTTCATGGGTCCCGGACTGGGCGATTTTACCGTTGGCTATGACAAGAATTTGATCGGCCCCCCGGATCGTGTTCAGACGGTGGGCGATAACCAAGAGCGTCTTGCCCCGACAGAGTTCATTGATAGCCTCCTGGATGTAACTCTCATTGTCGGCGTCCACACTGGCAGTTGCTTCATCCAGAATTACAATAGGGGCATCCTTTAAAATGCAGCGCGCAATCGAGATCCGCTGTTTCTCTCCTCCGGAAAGGGTCTCGCCGCCCTCACCGACCATCGTTTCAAATCCATCGGGTAAGGCCATAATGAAATCGTAACAGCGCGCTTTTTTGGCTGCTTCCATGACTTCTTCGCGTGTAGCATCCGGACGGCCCATACTAATGTTGTTATAAATGGTATCTTGAAATAGATATACCCGCTGAAACACCATACTGATATGATTCATCAGATCGTTCAACTTGACATTTCGGACGTCCTTACCGCGAATCATTACTTGACCGGATTGAACATCCCAAAAACGGGTTAAAAGGTTGGCAATCGTCGATTTTCCTCCACCCGAAGGACCTACCAAGGCGATCATTTGGTTCCGCTTTAGATCGAAGGAAATATTGTGCAGTACCTCTTTGTCCCCATATGCGAAGCGGACATCTTTGAACTGAACCTCCGGCGTTTTACTTTTCTCGGGAATCCGATCCGCGCCGTCATCAGGGAGTTCTTTTTCGTGGAATACCTCTTCAATACGATCCATGCAACTGTTCATTACCGTCAAGCGTGTGGCTTGCCCATATAATGCTTTCAAAGGACCGAAAAGGTCGAAAACAAAAAGCATGATGCCAACCAGGAACGTCACATCCAATAGAGCTTGGCTGTTGAGAAACATAGCAACAGCGATAATCGTTGCTGCTCCAAGCCCATAGACCATATTTAACCAGCGTTGCCAGGGTGCATGATTTTCCTCAAAACGGAGATTGGTTTCACAGCTTTGCCGGAAATTCTCGGAGAGTTCCTTGGATTTTTCTCCCAATAGATTATAGGTCTTGATGATGCTGATGCCTTCGGTGAAATCGAGAACTGCTTCGGTTAGATTCTCGCTTTGTTCTTGGCGGGTGTAGGAATCTATAACAGCCTCCTTTTTCATGCCCTTGGCGACCAGCAGAATGACCAATAAAATAGCAAGGCCAGCAAGGCCAATCCAAATGTTGAAAAAGAACAAAAAGACCAACATAATTGCTTCTGCAAAGATATAGCTCATCATGTCGGCAAGGACGGTCATACAGTTTTCTTCGATAAATACCATATCGGTGGACAGAACAGAGCTGATTTTTCCAATGTTTCCTTCGGTGAAATACCCCATGGGCATCCGCCGCAGATGGGCGCCAAGCTCCATACGCATATCCGAAAAGACCATAAATCCAGCTGCGGATTGTAACCGATCTGCAATGTGATGGAAGACAACCTGCAACAGGACACAGGCGACCATTGCGATTCCATACCATAGGCACAGTTCCTCTGTAATAGTATTTTCATAAAAGGCAGCAAGCGCCAGGAAAGCCAACATGATGGGAGCCTTGGCAAGGAGGGACTTTAAAAAGGAAAAAATAAACGCAATCTTGATTCGATTTTTATAAGGGCCAGAAACCGCAAGAATTCGTTTCATCAGAGTAATCATTTGTTCTCCACTCCTTTCGCGGTGCTGACTTTCCACTGCGCACTGCCTTCTGCCGCTTTCCAAAGTTTCTGATATTCTGGACAACTTTCCAGGAGTTTCTGATGCGTACCTACTGCCGAAAGTTTGCCGTTTTCCAACACACAGATTTGGTCGGCTCCAACAATGGAATAGAGACGGTGCGCAATGACGATGACGGTTTTTCCCTTGATAACCTCCGCAATTGCTTCGTTCATTTTCTCTTCATTTTCCGGGTCCATAAAGGCAGTCGCTTCATCCAGAACAACAATGGGGGCGTTCTTTAAGATTGCACGGGCCAGCGAAATACGTTGCCGTTCACCGCCGGAGAGCTGTTTGCCGCCGTCGCCAGCCATGGTGTGGATGCCATTCTCCAATCTGGAAAGGAATTCTCCGCACTGGGCCTTTTCAGCCGCAGCCATGACTTCTTCATCGGTGGCGTCCAACTTTCCCAATCGAATATTCTCCATCAGGCTCATATTGAATAGAAACTGCTCCTGAGCTACATAAGAAATCTGGTTATTCAGTGCCTCGATACTCATTTCTCGAATATCTTGCCCTCCAATCCGGATGGAGCCACCGGTGACATCGTAATAATGGACCAACAGTTTCGCCAACGTTGATTTTCCGCTTCCAGATTCACCGACAAAAGCAGTGAGACTCCCTTCTGGAACGTTGAGTGTTATTCCGTGTAGAACTTCGTCCTTCTTGTATGCGAAATGGACATTCTCAAAGGAGATGTTATGGTTTTTCCCTCGGAAAGAATTGTTTGTCTGCTGAAGAGCGGGAGCACTCATCATTTGCTCCAAAGTCGTTATTTTGAAATTGATCTGAGGAAGAGTGGACATAAAACCCAATGCCCGCAACAACGGTGCACCAACGCCAAAGGACATACACAGGACCAGAGCGAGATCCGGCAAAGTAGAGTTCCCTTGTAGTACCAGATAGGCGCCGATTGGGAGGGTAAACAGTGCAACGCAGGGGAGAATGCTATTATACAGGGCCATCCATGGCCAACATACTTTATACCAGGCCAGGGTAAAGTCCCGATACCCGCGGACATCCTTCTCAAAACGGTGGTAGGATTCTCCATCCCGGTTAAAGACTTTCACAACCTCCATTCCATTTATGTATTCAACGATAGTGTTATTCATCTTTTGAGCAGCCGCATAATACTGTCCCATTTTGCTAGTACCTGCGCGGTACATGGCCATCATTGCCGCCAATCCCAGTGGCAGAGAACACAGGGAGAGGAGGGCAAGTTTCCAATCAACAAAAAACATGGCAATAAAAACAAGGGCAGGAACAGCCAGATTCGCAATCCCTTCCGGCAATGCATGGGCTAAAAGAAGCTCGATGGACTCGATGTCATCTATGAACATCTTTTTGATCGAACCGACGCCTTTTTCTTGGATGACACCGAGTGGTTGCTTCTCCAGTTTCCCCTGTAGAGAGATGCGCAAATTCTTCAGGGTATGATAAGCGGACCGGTGGGAGAGGGAGAGCCCCCTTACGTAAAATACCGCATATAAAATACCGCAGACGGCAATCGCAAGGATGCGCCAGATCACATATCCAGCGTCGACTGACTCCCGCATGAGCAGGGGGCGTATAAGCTGGTAGATGAACAGAAAAGGAATGACGTTCATCACCATGCCAATCAGCATCGCAACCATGGCAGAATAGGTGGTTTTTCGGTATTCGCCGGCATATTCCAATACTTTTTTAAACAACGTTCCTTCCTCCTTTGCTAATTAGCCTTAGCTAACTTTGCGACAAAAAAGAACCTCTCTTAGGAGAGGTTATGAGCCGGGCTCACAGAAAGCAAATGCTTTTTGCCAGTTAAAGAGATTACACACAATCCGGCAATGGGCTTCAATTTGTTCCCAGGAAAAGTCGTGGATGAAAGGCTCATAAATCGTGGCCCAAAATGCCGAGAGAAGGATATGAAGTTCCTGTTGTGAGATATCTGAACGGCAGAGATTTCGTTTTTGGGCTTCCTTCAAAAAAACGCTGGTTGCCTCGGTTAACATCTCGACCCAATCATGCTGAAAATTGGCATAGGCAGTCCCTTCAGCACATTTGAGCAAAAGGGTAAAACCATCATGCCGTTCATATAAAAATCGGAACCACCACATCATATCTTCTTCGTCCATGTACCATTCTCGGATTAATTCATCATCGGATAAAGCGCTTGCATCTCTGCCACCTCTTTGTTTGGCGACAGCATTTAAATCAGCGACCGTATTGGCAACCACAGCACAAAATAGGTCCTCTTTTCCCTTGTATCGCTTATAAAGGGCGCCTGTGGTAATTCCTGCACCATCGCAGATTGCTTTGAGCGAAGTGCGTTCAAAACCATTTGCCAAAAATTCTTTTTTGGCACTTTCTAAGATCCGCGGATCGATGGAATGATCTGGAGTTGCCAGAGAAACCACTCCTTTCCTATGTTGATAATTTACTTATCGATAATCTAATTATCAATATATCATGCAATCGTTGTTCTGTCAAATTTCTTTACAAGGGGTAACTTTAAAAGCTTTTTTTGAATATGTTTTTCATTTAAAGGATAACAAAAATATCCAAAGATTTGTTGGGAAGACCATTGACAAGGAAACGGGGTATACTATAATTGATATATCAACTGTTGATATATCAATTAGTGGATTGCCAAGAGGTGAAAACAATGGAAAACACATTTTATATGCGGTTATACCGTACATTTCATGCCCAGAGGGGATACCTTCGCTCGCATTTGGGCCTGTCCGGATTGGGAAATGGACAACCGAAGCTGTTGGTCTATTTAGCGGGGCAAGGACCTTGCAGCCAGAGACAGTTGGCAGAATATTTCGAAATTGATCCGGCTGCCGTGTCCCGCATGCTGTGTACGATGGAAAAAAGCGGATTTATAACAAGAGGAATCAATCAGGAGAGCCGGCGAAGCGATCGAATTGAACTTACAGATCAAGGGCGCCGTTATGCAAAAATATGGAGAAAAAACTATCAGGATATGGAGGAGCGGATGCTTAAGGGATTTAGCGATCAGGAGCGGGAGCAATTTGCCGAATATCTGTTGCGTTCCTATCAAAACTTTCAAAACCAAAAGGAGGAACAGGCATGCGAGACATCAAACGACTGTTAAAATACATGGGCCCCTATCGGAAGGATATGGTGATTGGAGCCCTATTGGTTTTGGTGGAGACTGGTTTTGAGCTCGTTATCCCCGTATTGATTGCCGACCTAATTGATGTTGGTGTGGTGAATCGCGATGTCGATTACATTATTTCTAAGGGACTCCAGATGGGGATTTGTGCCATATTAGCGCTGATTACCGGTCTATTATATGCGCACTTTGCTGCACGAACGGCTTATGGCTGGGGTGCCCAAATCCGAGAGGCGCAATATGAGAGGGTTCAAAATTATTCTTTTTCCAATTTGGATCACTTTGATACCTCCTCTTTGATTACGCGCATGACGACGGATGTAACGGTGCTTCAGAATGCAATTAACGGCGGCTTCCGGCCATTGGTTCGCGGCCCGGTGATGCTGATTATGGGCGTGGCGTTGTCCTTTTGGATGAACCCGCAGCTGGCCTTTGTCTTTGTAATCTGTGCTCCTTTGTTGGGGATCGTCCTGTTCTTTATTCTCCGCAAGGTAGGACCGATGTACAGCCATTTGCAAAAGGTGGTAGACCGGTTAAACAACGTCGTTCAGGAGGGGTTAACTGCGATTCGTGCAGTCAAAGCCTTTGTGAGAGGAGAGTATGAAGAAGAGAAATTTCAAAGTGTCAATACAGATTTGATGGAATCCAGCCGGACAACGTTTCATTATGCGGTTTTGAACCTTCCTGCTTTTCAATTTGTTATGTATACCGCGATTGTACTCATCATGTGGTTTGGCGGAAATATGATTTTGGCTTCTACGTTGCAGGTGGGAGATCTTACCGGTTTTTTGAGCTATGTCATGCAAGTGATGAACTCTTTAATGATGATTGCAAATGTGTTTCTACTGCTTACGCGTTCATTGGCTAGCGCGCGCCGTATCAGCGAGGTTTTGGACGAGCAGATTGTGTTGTCCACCCCCAAAAATGCCATGACAGAGGTCCATGACGGGAGTGTTGATTTTGAAAATGTCTCCTTTAAATATCGCGAAGATGCGCAGGAATATGCACTCTCTGGGGTAACTTTGCACTTTAAGCCTGGGCAAACGATTGGAATTTTAGGCGGAACCGGTTCCTCCAAAACGACGCTGGTACAGCTGATTCCACGGTTGTATGATGCTACAGAAGGCGTTGTAAAGGTGGGCGGACGCGACGTACGGGAATATGATCTTCAGGTATTGCGCGATTCGGTTGGAATGATTTTACAAAAAAATGTACTTTTTTCCGGTACTGTGCGAGAAAATTTGCAATGGGGAAATCCGGAGGCCGATGACGACACCCTATGGGCGGCTTGCCGGGCAGCTTGCGCGGATGAATTTTTACAGCGGATACCCAAAGGGCTGGATGCAGATCTGGGCCAGGGAGCCAATAATATCTCCGGTGGACAGAAACAGCGGCTATGTATTGCCCGTACATTGTTGAAACATCCGAAGGTGCTGATTTTTGACGACTCCACCAGTGCGGTGGATACAGCGACGGAGGGAAAGATTCGTACAGCCTTGTCTGCTCTTACCAATGTGACGAAGATCATCATTGCGCAGAGGATTACCTCCGTAATGCATACGGATCAGATTGTCATTTTAGAGGACGGCAAAGTGCACGCTATTGGAACCCACCAGGAGCTATTGGAAACCGATCCAATCTATCAGGAAATTTATCGATCTCAAATGAAAGGGGGAGAGGAATATGGCGGCGCAACAGCTCAGTGCCAAAAAGCCTAAAAATCTCCGCTATACGATCCGCATGTTGTTGTCCTATATGGGGCGGCACAAATTGATTCTCCTGGTGGTGGCGGTTCTGGTAACCATCAGCGCCTTGGCGAATTTGTTGGGAACGTATATGATACGCCCGGTGGTCAATAACCTTGTATCTGGAGAAGTGGATACATTGCTCAGTGGGGTGATATTGACAGCGGCGATTTATGGAATAGGGGCACTCTCCGCCTATGGTTATACACAAGCGATGGTCAAGGCGGCACAGCAGGTATTGTTTGATATTCGCCGGGATCTGTTTGCGCATCTACAAACATTGCCTCTCAAATTCTTTGATACGCAGAGGCACGGCGATATTATGAGCTATTTCACCAACGATGTGGATACGATATCCGACGCGTTAAACAACAGCTTTGCAATGGTTATTCAGAGCTTTATCCAGATGGTGGGGACGCTGGTTATCCTGTTTATCTTGAATTGGCGCCTATCGCTGATCGTTGTGGTATGTTACGCAGCGATGTTCCTTTATATCCGTTTCAGCGGGAAACGCAGTAAAAAATACTATACCCGTCAGCAGGCCAGTCTTGGCGATTTGGATGGCTACATTGAAGAGATGGTCAATGGGCAAAAAGTCGTGAAGGTATTTAATCATGAAGCAGCGAATCTAAAAGAGTTTCAAAAGAAAAACGAGGCCTTGCGTAAAGCGGGTACAGGAGCCCAAAGTTATGCAGCTACAATGATTCCCGCGGTGGTCAGCATTTCCTATATCAACTATGCCATTGTCGCTGTATTGGGGGGAATCATGGCACTACAAGGGACAACGGATGTCGGAAGTTTAGCAAGTTACTTGGTTTTTGTCCGGCAGGCTGCCTTGCCAATCAATCAGTTTACTCAGCAGAGCAATTTCCTTCTGGCAGCTTTGGCAGGCGCGGAACGCGTCTTTAATGTGATGCAACTCAAGCCAGAGATTGACGAAGGGAAGGTGGACTTGGTCAATGTGGAAGAGAAAGCAGGGCAATTCGTTCCCTGCGAAAAAAAGACGGGTCGTTGGGCATGGCGCAAAATGGATGGGACATTGGTTCCTTTGTGTGGCGATGTTCGATTTCAAAATGTCGAATTTGGCTATGAATCCAATCACCCGGTCCTGAAAAACATCACCCTCTATGCAAAACCAGGACAGAAAATTGCCTTTGTAGGCTCTACAGGGGCGGGAAAGACCACCATTACGAATCTGATTAATCGGTTTTATGACGTACAGGGCGGCTGTGTCACATACGATGGGATCGATGTCAAGGACATCAAAAAAGAGGCACTTCGGCATTCCTTGGGGATTGTCTTACAGGATACCCACCTCTTTACCGGGAGCATTGCAGATAATATTCGCTTTGGAAAGTTGGATGCGACCGATGAGGAGATCAGGCGGGCAGCTCGCATTGCCAATGCGGATTCTTTTATTCGACGGTTGCCACAGGGATATGATACCATGGTGACCGCTGACGGTGCCAATCTTTCACAGGGACAGCGGCAACTTTTGGCCATTGCCAGGGCAGCTGTGGCAGACCCACCGGTACTGATTCTGGATGAAGCAACCTCCTCCATCGATACCCGTACGGAATCTCTGATTGAAAAAGGAATGGATCAGCTGATGGAAGGGCGTACAGTATTTGTGATCGCCCATCGTTTGAGTACGGTGCGCAATGCTGACGCGATCATGGTACTGGAACATGGACAAATTGTGGAGCGCGGGGACCACGAAGATCTGCTTTTGCAGAAGGGGCGATATTATCAGCTTTATCATGGCATGTTTGAACTGAGTTGACAAGATGCGGCCGCTGAGACCATTTCTACGTAAAAAAGCAAACAATTGCATTGTAGAAAATCCTGTGGTTGAATTCATAACAAGGAAGCCATTTTTTTTAGAAAAATGTGAACATGAAACAATGTTTGCTGCAATGATACCGACTCCGCAATCAAGAAAAAGAGCGCCCCGAAGCTGACCAATGGCCTGATTCGGGGCGCTTCTTTTATCGAATCCATTTAAGATTTGTTTGAATAGCGGTTTACCTATTTTTGCGCTTTTTTTCGAAATTCTCCAGGCAATAATCCTGTACTCTTTCGAAATAGTTTTGCAAAACGGCTGGCACTGGTATATCCCACTGTTTTTGCTATCTGACCGATGTTCAAATCTGTGTCAGAGAGAAGGTGTCCTGCTTGACTTATGCGGGATTGCTGGAGATACTCTGTGAGGGTACAGCAATTGTATTGCTTAAAATTTGTTTGCAACTTAGTTTTTCCCATGCATGCGATTTTTTCCAATTGCTCTAATGTGACATCTTGGACATAGTGGTCGTTGAGAAAACAGGCAATAGTTTCCAGCAGCTCTATATCCTGCGGTGAAAAATGCTATTTGTTCGCCTGCCTTTCTTTAGACTTTTTACTCCGCTCAACAATCAGGGTGACTTTTCCCACATAGAAGAGTTTGGTGGCCGTTCCTCTTTAGAAAAAGTCCAAATGGTACAAAGTTGTCTATTCGGAGTAGAATTTGTGGAAGGTTTCCTGTATGGTTGATAAGGATGGACCAATGTTGATTGTATTGATATGAGTTTTGACGAATAACCAAGAAAGGAAACCCTGCTATAGATGAACTCTTGAAAAGGAATCATCCCACAACGATTGGAATCGATTCAATGACGGATTGGTAATCCATTGGAGATTCGATGAACCGACCAGCGAATTGAACGGTCACGGATGAAGTAGTAGCCAGAGAGATTCACTGATTGACAAATCTATTTATATAGGGATAGGGTAGGGAAATTTTACAATATGCTTTTGAGCGCTTGCTGAAAATGGAATAATAAAAAACAAAGGGGTGTGAGAGGTTGACAGAGACTATCCTGTGGAACAGCTCGTTGATACCAGTGGCACAGAGTGACCGCTGTGCTGTTTTCCAGATGAAAAACGATACAGGTGAAGGCACTATGACCATGTATGACGTATTTCCCGGCGTCATGTTGGCTTACAACGACTATCATATGGAACATTGCGAATCTGTATTTCAGACGCCGCAGGAATTATTTTGTATAGACCATTGCCGGGAAGGACGCTTGGAATATGCAGCCAATGAAAGCGCTTACTCATATGTAGAAGCTGGAGATCTGAAGATGGATTGCCGGTTGGAACATACGGGCCATTTCACTTTTCCACTGTCTCACTATCATGGAATTACGGTAAGTTTTACACTTCCGGAAGCAGCGCGCCGCCTAAAAGAACAGATACAAGATTTTCCGGTAGACCTCTATGCTCTGCGGGAAAAATTTTGCAACGGTGGGCATCCAATGGTCATTCATGGAGCCCCATCCATTGAACATGTTTTTGGCGAGCTGTATGCTGTCCCGGAAAAGATCAAATTGCAGTACTTTAAAATCAAGGTTTTAGAATTACTTCTTTATCTGGAGGCAATTGAATTGCCTCAGCAGAGGGAGGAACGCCCCTATTTTTACAAGTCACAGGTAGAAAAGATTAAAGCGATTCAAAGGCAAATGACAGAACATTTGGAGCACCATTATACCTTGGAGGAACTTTCAGAACAGTTTGATATTCCGCTGACGCCGATGAAAAGCTGTTTCAAAAATGTTTATGGAAGTCCAGTCAATACGTATATGCGTGCTTATCGAATGAATCGAGCTGCAAGTCTGCTTCGAAGGGAACGGGAACGCAGTGTTGCAGAAATCGCCGGTTTGGTAGGGTATGACAGTCCTAGCAAGTTTGCAGCCGCCTTCAAGGCTGTCATCGGACAAGCCCCCCTGGAATACCGGAAAAATGGATAGTTTTATGTAATAAAAAGATGGATAAAAGGCCCCTCTTCATGACAGAAATCGCATGAAGGGGGCCTTGTTTTGTATGCAGACCACTCACAGAAGGTTTTCATTCCCGACGAAATGGAGCAGAGTAGTCCAACAGGAGCGGAAAAGACGATTGTAATCTTCTATGATAAAAATAATCCGCAAAAGTGGATGAATATGTTGTATGAAGGGAGTCTTTGACATGAAACAAGAAAGCTGGTTAAAAACCTTGCTTTCATTTGCATCCCCTTGTAAGGGAAAGATGGTTTTATCCGTTCTATGTGCAGTCATCAGCGTAATAGGCGGGTTTGTACCCTATTTAGGCATTTATGAGGTTTTGCGCATGTTTATCGATGAAACTGCGGGTTGGTACAGCCTCCTGTTTTGGTGCGGGATTAGTCTGGGCGGTTACCTTGTAAAGATTGCTTTTTATGGGATTTCAACGGTTCTGTCCCACGTTTCCGCCTATACAATTTTGGAGGGATTGCGCTTAAAAGTTGCGGATCGTTTAATGCGCGCTCCTTTGGGAGAGGTACTGAACAAGTCGATTGGTAGTGTCAAAAGTACAATTGTTGATCGTGTGGAGGACGTGGAGCCGCCTTTGGCCCACATGATTCCAGAGTTAAGTTCCAATCTATTGCTACCATTGGGGGTGGTCGTTGCTTTATTTGTAATGGACTGGAGAATGGGCTTGGCCTCTCTGGTAACAATTCCAGCGGCGCTTATTCCTATGATCTCCGGTTTAAAAACGTATAATTCACAATATGCCGCTTATATGAAGGCAAACAACCGGGTGAACAGCGTTATCGTAGAATATGTTGAAGGAATTGAGGTCGTCAAGGCATTCAATCAGGCTTCCAGCTCCTATGAAAAGTTTACAGGGGCCGTTCGTTCCTTTAAGGAGTTTACGATGGCTTGGTTTGAGAGTACTTGGAAATCCATGAATTTGTGCTTTGCCATTCTGCCAACCACATTGCTGGGTACACTTCCTGTCGGGGTTGCCCTATATCTGGACGGAAGTATGGGACCAGCAGAACTGGCATTGTGTTTTATGTTAGCTTTAGGAATTGTTACACCGCTTCTTAAAGCGACACAGTTTTTAAATGAAGCCAAAAGCATGGAATATGCAGTGAGGGATGCCAACCATATTTTACAATTGCCGGAACTCAAAGAGGCACCGAAGCCAGCTCAATTAGAGAACAATGATATTGTCCTTCAAGACGTATCCTTTTCTTACACAGGTAATTCTGAAGATGAAGTTCTACACCATATCCATTTGGCAATGCCTGAAGGAAGCTTTACCGCTTTGGTGGGGCCATCAGGAGGTGGAAAATCGACGGTTGCAAGGTTAATTGCACGTTTCTGGGATGTGACGAATGGAAGTATCAAAATCGGTGGCGTAGACCTTCGGGACATTCCTCTGAAACAGCTGGCGGATACAGTCAGTTTTGTCACACAGGATAACTTTCTTTTCGATTGCTCTCTCAAGGAGAATATCCGATTGGGAAATCCACACGCAACGGAAGAGCAAGTCTTCGCAGCCGCGCGGGCTGCACAATGCGAAGATTTTATTTGCCGTTTGGAAAAAGGATGGGATACGCCAGCAGGAGAGGCTGGAAAGCAGCTTTCTGGCGGAGAACGTCAGAGAATAGCTATTGCACGCGCCATTCTAAAAGATGCTCCCATTGTCATTCTTGACGAAGCGACTGCATTTACGGATCCAGAAAATGAGGACAAGATACAACGATCTATTATGGAACTTTCCCGGGGGAAGACTCTGCTGGTAATTGCTCATAGGCTCTCTACCATTCAGAATGCAGACCAAATTGTCGTTCTGAAAAAGGGAACGATTGTTGACATTGGAAAACAGGACGAATTATTGCAGCGATGCCCACTATATCAGCAGCTGTGGCAATCCCATGTGGGGGCAAAGCATTGGTCGGTTACTGAGGCAAAGGGAGGTTATGCACATGTTTAAGACCATTAGGCGTATTATGCGATGGGCAAAAGAATACCGGGGACGGCTCTACTTGGGATTTGTATGTTCCTTTTTTTCAACATGGTGCGCGGCTGGCCCTGTGATTGTTGCAGCTTGGGCATTGGGAAAAATGATAGAGGATAGCCGTGGTGGAACGCCGGTAACCTTCCGGATGATTTGGATTTGCCTGGCTGCGGTAACGATTTTCATTCTTTTGCGCTTTTTCTTTTCATTTTGGAAAAACAAACTTCAAGAAAGTATTGGCTATGAGGTTGCTGTGGAACAACGCGTACAAATCGGGGATATTCTGAAACGCGTATCCTTGGGGTATTTTGCGAAAAATAATATTGGTGACATATTAGCGGCTATTACGACGGAACTGTCAACCCTAGAACTTCAAGGGATGAAAATGATCGATGCAGTTGTGAACGGATACATACAGGTGACGGCGATTATTTGTTGCGTTGCATGTTTTTGTCCAGTTGCTGCAGTGGTTTCCATTATTGGGGTGTTGCTCTCCGCTGTGGCTTTACATGGAATCAACCGTCAAAGCGCCCGAACCGCACCGGTGGGGCATAAAACCCAGGAAGAACTTTCGGGGGCGTCCATTGAGTATGTACGCGGCTTATCAGTCGTTAAATCCTTTGGGCAGGAAGGAGCCTCTGTAGGCCGTTTCCGTCAGGCTGCCAAAAAGAACAAGGACATTCGTATAAAAAATGAGTTTGGATTTGTCCCTTGGAATTGCCTACATCTTCTGTTTTTAAAGGGAACCTCGGTAGCCTTGGTATTAGTTGCGGCATGGCAAACGCTACAGGGTGGAATGGAACTCCCCCTGCTGTTGATGATAGCCATGTTTTCCTTTACGGTCTATGGGGGAGTAGAATCCATCAACGATGCTGCCCATGTCCTGTCTGTGATCGATTCGGCGATGGATCGTTTAGAAGATATTGAACATGCGGAGTTTATTGATGAGAAGGGAAACGATCTCTCCATAAATCGTTATGATATAACCTTTCATCATGTATCCTTTGGCTATAATGACCGAGAGGTGCTGCACGATGTCTCGTTTACCATACCAGAAAAAACGACGACTGCCATCGTGGGACCATCCGGAAGTGGAAAGACCACGATTTGTAGCTTGATTGCCAGGTTTTATGACGTTCATGCAGGAGCCATATTGATAGGTGGGCACGACGTACGGGAGTTTACCTGCGATAGCCTTTTACGAAACATTTCTATGGTTTTTCAAAACGTATATTTGTTTCACGATACGATTCGAAATAATATTCGGTTCGGAAATCCCTATGCAACAGACACAGAAATCGTTGCAGTTGCCAAGGCAGCCCACTGTCATGATTTCATTATGGCACTTCCCGACGGATATGATACCGTGGTAGGGGAAGGGGGCGGAACGCTTTCTGGAGGGGAGAAACAGCGGATTTCGATTGCCCGGGCAATGTTAAAGGACGCGCCGATCATCATTTTGGATGAGGCGACCGCGAGCGTGGACCCGGAAAATGAACACGAAATTCAGCAGGCAATTTCGGCTTTAGTCCATGGGAAAACGATTATCATCATTGCTCATCGTCTAGCGACCATTGAAAATGCTGACCAGATTCTGGTGGTAGACAATGGACGAATTGTACAGAAGGGGACCCACTTGGAATTGCTGGAGCAAGAGGGTGTTTATCGCCGGTTTGTGAAAGTGCGTGAACAGGCGGAAGGCTGGCGAATGGGAAAACCCAAAGGTCAATAGTTCTGGTTGTATTACGAGATAAATGGAAATCGATATAAAACGATTGGGCATCCCGCATTCGGTTGAAAAAGCCGAATGGTAGGATGCCCTTTATGCGGCGGATGATGTAAGGGCCCAATACGTTTCTAAACAGAAACAGTGGAAGTTTTCCCGTTCTATATGGAATAGCCTTTATTCGGCACTTTCGAATTTGGTGCTGGTTTGTCCAACTGCATTGGTCAAGGGTTCGCCATTCGCTGTGACGGAGATCTCACAGCTTTTGATCGTGCAGCCCTCTGCACGGCCGGCAATTGCCCCCGGCGTGACCGTACCTGTGATGGTTGCTGTCACAGAGCAATCTTGAATTTAAAAGACACTTTCCATGTCCGGAGTGTTCATATAAAGCCCAGTGCCAATGAGACCACCCACGTGTGTAGCCCCCTCGCTGCACTCGATCTGTGCATTTACCGTGCATCCTGACACCAGAGCAGGGGCGGAAAGATCGAAATTCCCAGAAAAACCGCAAAGTCCACCTATCCCATGCGCATTTTTTCCGGCACGTATGGTTACATCCGCTGAACAGCCAGTAATGCTCTTCATACTTTCTAAGCACCCGGCAACACCGCCCCCCATTGCATCATGGCCTTCCGAAATAACAGTGCCCGTACCGGAACAATTTGCAATCATACCCCCAAAAGATCCTCCAATTACCAAACCGCCGCATTCGTTGGAATCCTCTAGGATATACCGGCCATCTGTATAGTTATTTTCACCGAGAACGGTTACAGTAGAATCTTCTGTAGAGCATCCGGATGCCGTTCCTCCCATGTTGCCACCAATGATACCGCCCACACATTATAAGCAGTGGAAGTGACTTTTCCGCTTGCCTGTAGGTGTTCTGCTGTTCCACAATTATAACCAATTACAGCGGTCACAGCCATCATACCAGAACAGTCTGCTTGGCTGATCGTAAGATTTTTCACAACTTTTAACGAATAGTGCGGTTGGCCAAATTGTATAGAAAAACAAAACAGCCGTTTCATGCTCACTTTGTATTTTCTATTAAAACGAACTCTTTTTCTTACAAGGTATCTATGCTATAATTACTTGGCGTTGAGGGCAGAATCGCTGGTACAGAGGTTTTGCTTTTGAAATTTTTGCTATTAAAGACGTGGTTCAGGGGATGCCTTTTGGTTGTTCCGGACACAATTTTGAGCTGCTTTCGTTGCAAAGAATTTTTATTTATCCTAGGAATACCCAAATGAAAGGAACAGAAATCTATGTATCGACTTATCAAACAAGAAGGAAAGGCCCGGCGTGGTGAATTTTTGACTCCACACGGAATGATCCAGATGCCAGCCTTTATGAATGTTGCAACAGCGGGTGCCATTAAGGGGGCAGTTTCTGCGCTTGATTTAAAAGAGCTGAAATGCCAGGTACAGCTTTGCAATACATATCACCTCCATTTACGTCCAGGGGACGAAACGGTTCGAAAGCTAGGAGGATTACACACCTTTACACGGTGGAACGGTCCCATCCTGACGGACAGCGGTGGGTTCCAGGTGTTCTCTTTGGCAAAGCTGCGTAATATCAAGGAAGAAGGTGTGACGTTCGCTTCTCATATCGACGGACATCGTATTTTTATGGGGCCGGAGGAAAGCATGCGGATTCAATCCCACCTGGGCTCCACTATTGCGATGGCCTTTGATGAATGTATGGAGAATCCTGCCGAATATGATTACGCCCGAGCTTCCTGCCAAAGAACGGTACGGTGGCTATACCGTTGTAAGGAGGAGCACGATCGGCTGAATGCTTTGCCAGATACAATCAATCCAAAACAGATGCTTTGGGGGATCAACCAAGGAAGTACCTATGAAGATCTTCGTGTCGGGCATATGCGTGAGATTCGGAAATTGAATTTGGATGGATATGCGATCGGAGGGTTGGCGGTAGGAGAACCAGCGGAAGAGATGTACCGCATAATTGAAGCGGTCGAGCCGGAGATGCCTGTGGACAAACCGCGTTATTTGATGGGGGTGGGAACACCAGTCAATATACTGGAAGCGGTTAGACGCGGCGTAGATATTTTTGACTGTGTGATGCCGAGCCGTAATGCACGCCATGGCCATGCTTTCACTTGGGAGGGCTGCCGTAATCTGATGAACGCCAAGTATGAGTTGGATACGCTTCCCCTTGACCCAACCTGTGATTGCCCGGTGTGCCGCAACTTTACTCGTGCATACATCCGCCACCTTTTTAAGAGCGGAGAAATGCTGGCCATGCGATTATGCGTCATGCACAATATTTATTTTTACAACACCCTTTTGGAGCGAATCCGCATGGCTCTCGATAGCGGGCAATTTGAAAAGTTTTATCAAGAAAACGTTGAGAGGCTTGGAAAGAGAATTTAAAACGGAAATTCCTTTGGGAAAGCGATGAAAATGCTTGCATGCCTTCCCATTTATTGCTATAATGGGCAGTACTGGTGCCTACCCAAAACCGATCGAATACACGATGGTTGTAAATGGTTGGGCTTATCATTATGGAGGTGCAGTATCGTATAATGGAAAACTTTATGGTTCTAGCAAACAGCACAGACGCAAATGCTGGCGGCAGCATGTGGACAATCCTGATTTTCTATGCAGTCATCATTGTGGGCTTTTATCTGTTGCTGATTCGTCCTTCCTCTAAGAAAAAGAAGAAGGAAGAAGCGATGCGTAAAAACGCGCAGATCGGCGATGAGATTACGACCATCGGTGGAATCGTGGGCCGTATCATCAGCGTAAAGGAAGAGACGGACACGGTTGTAATTGAAACGGGTACGGATCGCGCGAAACTGCGTGTAAAACGTTGGGCGATCGGCAGCGTGGATACAGAGCGCGAGGAGCCCGCTGAAAAGAAGGAAAAAGCGGACAAGTCCAAAAAATAAGTACGGTGAAAGAATACCAGGCACGTCCTTTGCATATCTATCAAGCAGATAGTGGAGGAGGGCGTGTGATGAAAATGACCAGATCCAATAAGAATCGTACGGTTTTAGGAGCGGTACGCGCGGTTGTGATAGGGGCTGTATGTGGTGCAGTCTTGTGCGCGGGGCTTTTGGCTGTGTTTGCCTTTAGCTTTGTAAAGGTTGGTTATATCCCACAGTTCGCTATCAATCCAATTATAATTGCGGTTTCCGCGTTCAGTGCATTTGTGTCCGGCTTTTTCGCGGCGAAGGTATCCAAAAAGAACGGCCTTTTGTTCGGTGCAATTTCCGGACTTCTATTGTTCGTATTGTTTTTGCTTGCAGGTGTGATTGCCTTTCAAGGGCCTCCTGTGTTGACAACGCTTACACGGTTTGCTGTGATGGTTTTGGCAGGGGCAATCGGAGGGTTGCTTTCTGTGAGCAAGAAGAGCAAAATAAAATAGTCCTTTTCTTATCGGATGGATTGTGTTATAATAAGCGAAGGAAATTCAAGATTTAGAAATGGGGGTTTTATCATGGAGCAGATCAAAACGTTGAATAAGGCCAATCTGAAGGAGAGCGCTGTAAAAGGCGGTTGCGGTGAGTGCCAGGCGTCCTGCCAGTCCGCATGCAAGACTTCCTGCACGGTTGCCAATCAGAAGTGCGAAAACGTCAATCGCTAAAGGTTTTAAATTGCGAGAAGGAGGCCCTGTGTGGCCAGCCGAATCGCGTATAAACCAAGAAACCAAAGGGACAGGGAAATCTGTCCCTTAAATTTTGTGCAAATGGGGAAAAGTACATGATACATAAATATCGTTTGAATGGCTATCGCATCGTAATGGATACGAATAGTGGAGCAGTACATCTCTTTGAGGAAGCACCGTATTTGATGTTGGATTATCTGGAAAAAGAAGATTGTGTTCCGGAAACACCACCTCAGGATATGTTGGAGGCGCTTCGTGGCCAGTTTGATGAAAAGACCCTCACCCAGGCTTATGCAGAATTGCGCGAGCTATATACGTCTGGACAGTTGTTCTCTGCTGATGAATACGAAAAGTTTGCCTCAATGATGACAAATGCGCCTGTGAAATCCATGTGTCTCAATATTGCGCATGACTGCAATTTGCGTTGCGAATACTGTTTTGCAGCAAAGGGGGACTTTGGACGCGGCAGAATGCTGATGCCATTGGAGGTCGCTAAAAAAGCCATCGACTTTCTGGTGGAAAAGTCAGGAACACGGCATAATCTGGAAGTGGATTTTTTTGGTGGAGAGCCATTGATGAATTTCGAAGTGGTCAAAGAGACTGTCGCTTACGCGCGGAGCCTCGAAAAGCCCCATAATAAGAATTTCCGGTTCACCATCACAACCAATGGCCTTCTGTTGAGCGATGATAAGATCGATTTTATCAATCGCGAAATGTCCAATGTGGTGCTTTCGATTGACGGGCGCAGAGAGGTCAACGACCGCCTTCGTATCCGTACAAATGGAGGCGGCAGTTATGATACGATCGTGCCGCGTTTTCAGAAACTGGTTGCCACCCGCGGAAAGGACAAGGACTACTATGCTCGTGGTACATTTACCAAGTATAACTTGGACTTTACGGAAGATGTTCTTCACTTGGTAGACCTTGGTTTTGATCAGGTCTCTGTAGAACCCGTAGTGTCCGATCCCAAGCTTAGCTATTCCATTCAGGAGGAGGATCTCCCAAGAGTGTTCGAGGAATATGAACGTTTGGCGAACACGATTATCGCCCGTAAAAAGGCGGGAGAGGGATTCAATTTCTTCCATTTTATGATCGATTTGAATCAAGGTCCTTGTGCGATCAAACGCCTACGCGGCTGTAGCTGTGGCAATGAATATGTAGCGGTCACACCAGAGGGAGACATTTTCCCTTGCCATCAGTTCGTTGGAGAGGACGATTGGAAGATGGGGAATGTACTGGATGGCAGTTACGATTTGGAACGGAAAAATGAATTTGCACTGGCAAATGTTTACAGCAAAGAGCGTTGCAAGAATTGTTGGGCAAAATTCTATTGTAGTGGCGGCTGTAATGCTAATAACTGGCAATATGAAGGGGACATTCATAAGCCGCATGAAATTGCCTGTGCGTTGGAGCAGAAGCGCTTGGAATGTGCAGTGATGATTCAGGCTGCTTTGGCCGAATAAACGGCGTTAAATACACGCGGATGCGGAATATACACCCGCGTGTATTTTTATGCAAATTGATTTTACATAATCTAGTTTACATAAAAATATTAAGTTTACATAATTTGAAATGTATCCAAAAGATATACATGTATGAAAATGCAAGAAATATGTCTTGGGATATTGCACTACATTTTGAAATGTATTATAGTATATACTAGATAATTTGATAAGAGCGGGAGGCTTTTTCAAAGGAAGGAACAGAAAATCATATTTGTCCCGAGCCGCGCATACCTTTAAAGTGAGCAACCTTTGGGGAGGCGGTTTCATGAAAATAAAAGGGACAAACGTTTTTCAGCTTGATAAGTGGAAGGGGCGTCTAGTTGACAAAGCCAGTTTGATCCAGGCGGTTCGTGCCAATACAGCAGCTATTTTTTTAGCGTTGTGCTTCCTGGTAGGAATGATCGCAGGTGCGATTGTCACTCGAAGTGTAGCGCCTTCCATTCTGGACAAGATGGATTTTCTGTTTTATAGCAACTTCCAGGAAAGGGCGACACAGCCGGCTTTTTCTGTTTTTTCTGCATCTTTTGCGTCCTCTTTTTTGTTTGTGCTGGTGTGTTTCCTTTGTGGCCTTTCATTATGGGGAGTCTTTGCAGTTCCAGCAGTTTTGTTTTTTCGTGGTTTAGGATTGGGCTTGACTTCCGGTTATTTATATGCCGCTCACGGTTTTCATGGAGTGATTTTTCACTTCTTGGTCATCCTTCCCGGTGCGTTTGTATGTTGTTTGGCTTTATTATTGGCAGGAAGGGAGAGTATGCGGTTCTCCCGTCGGATCACAGGGACTGCCGGTTCAGGGATGAAACTTTACTGCCTTCGCTACGGCGCTGTTTTAGCGATGTGTTTTTTGGCAGCGCTTCTTGACCTGTTGACAACGGTTTGCTTTGCGGGGCTTTTTTCGTTTTAAGGGGTAGAAGAAACATGAAAGACTTTTGTTTGGATTTCAGCGACTACTTGGTGAATCAAAAAAATGTCTCAGACAATACGCTGGACTCCTATCTTCGGGATGTGGAGCATTTTCTTGCGTATCTATCGCAGCAAGGAATGGATGACCCTGCCTTGGTTGATGAAGCCCAAATGGAACGATACGTCGATCGTTTGTTGGAGTTAAAAAAGTCCAGTGCGACAATTACAAGAAATGTGGCATCGATCCGTTGCTTCTATTATTTTTTGATGCAGAATAACTTGGCAACTGCTAATCCAGCTCGAAACATAAAGCTGGAAAAGACGCCGAAAAAGCTGCCACAGATTCTAAGCGGGGAGGAAATTGACTTACTCCTTAGCCAGCCCGATCCAACGGAACCGAAGGGCTGCCGCGATAAGGCTATGTTGGAGTTACTCTATGCGACAGGAATTCGTTCGTCGGAATTGGTGGCTCTCGATGTCAATGACATCAACCTACGGGCTGGAATGTTGTGTTGTAGAAACGGCAAATCAGAGCGTATGATCCCGGTGTATGCGACAGCAGTTGCAGCTATATCGGACTATATTCTTCGTGTACGCAGTCTTATCCTTTCTCCGGATGGCGGACAAGCTTTGTTTACCAATCTGAATGGAAAGCGTTTGACCCGACAGGGATTCTGGAAGATCGTAAAAGGATATGCAGAACAGGCAGGTATCATAAAGGAGATTACTCCGCATACTTTACGCCACTCCTTCGCTCTGCATCTATTGGAAAATGGAGCAGATCTCAAGGACATTCAAGCGATGTTGGGGCATGCAGATATATCCTCCACACAGGTGTATGTACATCTACTGAACGATCATTTTAAAGAGGTATATAATCAGTGTCATCCGCGGGCAAAGTTAGGGTAAAGATAAAAAGTTAAGAAAGTTAAGATAAAAGAATCATTGGGACAAGCATTTTACTTTTCTGTAACATGGTTATATGAGGTCTTTCAGTAAGAAAGCCGGGCGGATTTATTATCCGTCCGGCTGTTGTGTTATATTCCGTTGCTTATTTACTGTCTATCAGACTGTCAGATATGGATTCATTGATAGTCTTATGCGAATAGTCAATAAAAATCAACGCTTTCTATTGACTATTCATTTTCTTTATTTGATCGATAGCATCCAAATAAAAACCCATATTTTGCGGTAGGACATGTTGTAAGTTATATTGTTGAACGTGCTGTAAGGCATTGGCTCGGTAATATTCAAATTGGCTCCGCGATTGATAGGCTTTTTCCAGCTGCTGTGCACAGGCGTCTTGATCCCCGCTGGAGAACAGAAAACCAGTCTGCCCGGGAATAACCAGTTCTTGGTGCCCTTTGATGTTGCTGGCTACTACAGGAAGGCCGCATGCCATGGACTCCATTACATTAAAAGGCAATCCTTCAATTCGACTACAAGTGACAGATACATCACAGAGGGGATAGAGATTTTCCATCTGTTTCACATAACCTAAAAAGGAGACTTGTCTTTCGATGCCTAAGGTTTTTACAAGTTCTTTACATGCTTTCTCAAGAGCGCCGTTACCCGCTAATAAAAGTCTTCCTTCAGGATGGTTTTGAACAAAGGACGCAAATGCGTGAATCAAAAGAGCTTGATTTTTTCGATCTGAAAATTCTGCAGCATAGACAAAAAGAAACTCCTGTTCGGTGTATCCCGCTTCCTTGCGTTTATGTTTACGTTCTTCTTTCGAGTACGGACGATATTGATGAAGATCTAGCCCCATTCCATTTGTAAAACACAGTTGTCCTTTATAGAGATGATGCTTTTGGGCAATACCAAGATCCTCGCGGTTCATCACGAATGTAACATCCGTAATGTTTGCACAGAGCTTTTCTGGCAAAAGATAACACCATTTTTTTAGACCGTCTTTTTCAGAAAACAGATAACCATGCGAAGTACAAAAAATGAGAGGTCGCTTTTTGGCAGGAACCGTTAAAAGAGCCGCTCGAATTACTGCACTTGCCAATGTAGTATGTGTGCTAACAATCGCAAAGTCTTGCTCGGAAAACAACTTTCGAGCTGCGCAGATTGCGTGGATATTTTGGGTGCTCAATAGACTTTTTTCAAAGGGCAAAGAAATGACCCGATCTGCAAAAGGAATTTCTACATAGCGATTTACTGCAACCCACACTTCGTATCCCAGAGAACGAAATGCCCGAAGATAGGGGAGATGAAAGTGTAAAATATGACCCGGGGTTGATGCGCAGTATAGTATTCTTTTATTCGATGTCATGTGGTAACCCTCTTGTTGAAGAATCTTCTTCTTTTTCTTTTGCCTTTTCGGGGGATGTAATGGCTGTAGTGTTTTTTATACGCGGCTTTACATGTGCTAAAGGATTGGCATTGGCAGCTTGTTCCATCTGCTGATCGGATAAATGGGTATAGATCTCTGTGGTACCAAGGTTCTCATGTCCTAAGATATCTTTTAAGACTCGAATATCCACATGGCCATGTTGGTACATCAATGTAGCCGCAGTATGGCGCAGTTTATGCACAGAATACCCAGGACCACTTAAGTCAATCTGAGCAAGATACTTTTTGACCAGATACTGGACGGTTTTGGGGCTGATCCGTTTGTGTTGTCCACTGATGAACAGAGCCTTTCGATCGATCAATCCATCGTGCGGGCGTACAGCTAGATAACGTTTAATGGCATCTTGACAGGCGTCGTTTAAATAGACAATCCGTTCTTTATTTCCTTTTCCAAGAACTCGTATGGTGTGGGAACTCTGACGGACATCGCTGATATTTAATCCAACCAATTCGGATAGACGTAAGCCACAATTGAGAAATAAAACTAGAATACAATAATCCCGTTCTTTATTTTTTCCCTCAACTCTTGTCAAAAGATCGATACTTTGTTCGAATGTTAAGTATTTTGGCAGAGCTGAACGTAGCTTAGGAGTTTCTAACTCTAAAACTGGATTAACTTCCAGTTGATTGGTTTTATTGGTCAAGTATTTAAAAAAAGTACGGAGGCTCGAAACCTTACGTGAACGTGTTGCAGGTTTATTGTTCCGAACGTTTGTTAGATAATTCATATATTCAAATACTTGGGTTAAAGTTATGGTTCGTATCAAATCGATATTGATATCTGCAATTGAAATTTCTTCAAACGGTGTACCATTTGGAACCAAGTTTCTTGATAATTTAATATATCGAAAAAACGTGCGTAGGTCTAAATAGTATTCTTCAACTGTTTTTTCTGATTTTCCTTTTATGGTTCCTAAATATCCCAGGAACTCTCGGATAATTTGTGGCGCCTCGGAAAGTAATTCTGGTTTCATTATGTATCATCAACTTCTTAAATATAGATTTTCGAAAGATTCGATAAAATGAAAGTTAATTGAAGTCATTCACCGAATCGTTACAAACGATTATACCATGAGAAATTTGGTTTTACAAAACGGTATTATGTAATTCTACTCCTACCTAAATTATACAAAATATTTATTTTGTCTAATTGCATTAGGCCCACAAGAAGGAGCCCCCTCACGGGCTCCTTTTTTCTTTCTCAGTTCGATTTCCATTAGAAATCCTAATAGACCATGCAATTTACGCTGCGCAGACAAAATAAAGGGTTTTGCCCAATCGGCGTTGGCCATCCTCCTTTCCGTAGGAATCGCAGCGCCTGATTTAAGGGTAGCAGTAAATACAGTGTAGCACAAGAGAATGCTACCAAACAGTGGCTTATTTTTTCCTGCGGCGCAGTTCAAGTTGATCTGCCATTGCGTACAAGATTGTCACCGCCTCATCCTCGTGATTCAGCAGTTCCTTCACCCGCTCAATGCTTCCGGTCCTGCGGTACTCACTCACCGCGTAGAGCTTGCGGGCCGAGTGCGGCGAAATGTGAATATCTTTGACCCGAAAGAGCTTTGCCGCACGGCGGAGGTCTTTGTAGACGCCCTATCCGATTATTGATTCGAAGCGCTTAGACTTTGGAATAACGGTAAATGTGCAAACAAAATACTACCAAATGAATGATGGTATGGTGGAGTCTTTCAAGAGAGCTATCGTCAAGTAGTTTCACTAAGGTAAGTTATATCCATAGAATGGAGTATAAGAGTTATTAGACCCTATGACGGCATTCTATGGATCACTTTCCCCTATTATCTATTCCATCCTTAAAGCATCTACTGGGCGAAGCTTGGACGCTTTGTAGGCTGGATAGACTCCGAAAATTGTACCTGTACATAAAGAAAATAGGATTGCTAGAAGGAGAACATCCCATCGTACCCCAAGGGACATTCCAACAAGAGAGGCTCCGGCAAAAGAAACAAGGTATCCAACCATGATTCCAATGGCACAGCCAATCGCTGAAATTAAAATAGCCTCCAATAGGAATTCCATCATAATATTGACTTGTCTAGCGCCAATGGCTTTTTTTATGCCGATCTCTCGTGTTCGTTCGCTAACCGATACTAACATAACAGTCATAATGCTTAGACTTGCCACCAAAAGAGAAATTGCCCCTACGGCAGATAAAACGAGCGTGACAATGTCCAAGATTGAGGTCAGTCCATCTTTTTGTTTGGCAAGATTATTAGAGACAAATGCATCTGCTGTACCATTATTTTGATTTAAAATTGCTGTGATGGATTTCCCTGCGCTTTCTACGCTGCTATCAGAATCAATTTTCACAGCTATTTGGTCGAAATTACTGCGGCCCAGGGCGGTCTGTACAGTTGTATAGGGAACATAGACGAAGGTGGGAATGTAATTGCCCAACATATTTTGGAGCAGACCGCTACCTGTCTTAATGACGCCTACGACTTCAAAGTCTTCCAAAGAACCACCACATTGAATCGAGATATGTTTTCCAATGATATTACTCCGGTGATATGCCTTCTGGGAGAACGCTTCATCTACCAAACAGACATTGGCTGCAGTACTCACTTCTTTATTGCTGAACATTCTACCATATAGGATTTGGATGGATACAATTTGATTTGCAGAAGTATCGATTCCCCAGAGTAAAGCGCTGGTATCTTCGTTCCTCACAGAGACAGAAGTGCTTTGCATCAATATGGGGGTGGCTTGCTCCACTTGGTTACACTCTTTCACTAAATGTAGCTCTTCTTCATCTAGGGTTACATTTGCTTCTGAATTACAAGAAATGGTCAATCCTCCCAGCCCCAAGCTCTCCAGTTCATTCGTGAGCGCGTTTGTCCCACATTGACTGATATTCCCGATCAAGATAACAGAAGCGACCCCGATGGCAATGCCTAAAATTGTTAGTGCGGTACGGCCGCGCTTTCTACCCAAACTTCGGTACGCAGAATGGATCAGATCAAGCATCGGAATCACCCGTTACCCTTTCCTCTTGTGTTGCAATGACGTGTTCTCCATCCGAGATTGTGTCAGGATTAATAATAATTTGATCGCCCTCTTCAATTCCGGAAGTTACACCGAATCCACCTTCAAATTCTCCTTCTGTTTGGACAGGCGTTTTTACTGCACGTTGCCCTTTCAGTTTTAAGACGTATTCCGTGCCATCTTCTTCGGCACGAACTGCCTCATATGGCGCGATTAAAACATTATCATTTTGAGCGGTAATAATTTTTGCCTTGGCTGTATAGCCGGGCTTTATATCGTTTCCTGGGTTGTCAACACTTACAATTACCTCTACAACGGTTTCCTGCCCGGTCGTAGAAACGACCTGTTTGGCTTCAGAGGATATATTTTTTACAGTCCCTGTATAACACGTATGGAATCCAACGCCGGTGATTTCTGCTTTTTGCCCAACCTGGATATCTGAAATCTGTGACTCATTGACGGAAAGACGAACTTGCAGTCCCTCATCGCTGGCGATAGTAACTGCTGGCTTTCCAAACTCTAACGTCCCCTGATTGGTTATAGATACAGCAGTGACTTGACCGCTGATCGGAGCGGATAAACGCTGTTCATCCTCCTCTTGCTCTGTGGAAGAGAAATCTGCTAAAGGTAAATCAGCCTGTGTATATTCACTCAACAGGGCAGCATATGTTTCCTGTAATACTTCCTTTTCTGATGCAGAAGCCGTCACAAGAATGTCCATTAAAGTCTCCCCTTCTTCTACATGATCTCCTACCTCCACGTAGACATTCTTGACGGAGGCTGGAGCAGGAGGGTAAACGCTTCGTACGGACACACGTTCGACCTTCCCGCTGCAAGTAACAGAACTTTCTGCTGTCAAGCTTTCTACCTTTACTATGGTTGCTTGCGCTGTAGTGCCTTTTATAACATTTCCTGCTATAAAAATAGCGGCAATTGCTACACATGTAAAGGAAAATAACTGTACATATTTTTTCATTGCCATCCCCCCGTTTTTTCTATTGTGTGAGTGTGGGGAAGAAATATACTCCTCTCTCCTATAGGTTTTCGATCAAAAAAACACGCTTTGACCGATCTATATAGTCGGTCAAAGCGTGTTTTAGAACCCGTGCATATTCTTCACGAAAAAGGATCAAAATATCCATGCCACTTTATAATTTTCAGATGAAAAGAGGTGAATGGGAATGAGTATCATTCAATGTGATGAGGATTGTATTTATCAACGGGACGGCTATTGTAGCTTGGAGATGCCGTCTGCCATCACAAACTATACAGGAGATGGTTGCGTTCATTGCATCAAAGTAACCCCACGGGTGCGGCCGGAAGTACAGACAAGCGAAATTCCACCGCATGTTTGAAAACGATCCTATCATGAAGTTAATGCGTCAAATGCTTCCCGAACATCTTTAACGCCGATCAGTTCCATACCGGCATGTTGTGTATGAATCTGCTTTAAGTTAGAATAGGGCAACACACAGCGATGAAAGCCAAGCCGTTGTGCTTCACCCATTCGGGCATCCATTCGGGAGACAGAGCGCAATTCACCGGCCAACCCAACTTCTCCGATAACCATGGCGTCATCACGGATGGGGACATCTTTCAGGCTGGACACCAGCGCCATGGCAACCGCAAGATCAGCGGCAGGTTCATCTAAGCGAAGCCCTCCAACCACATTGATGTAAGCATCCAAATTGGAGAAGTAGTATCCAGCTCGTTTTTCCAGGACGGCTAATAAGAGAGACATGCGATTATAATCAAAACCAGTTGACATTCTACGAGGGTTTCCGAAGTTTGAAGTGGAAGCTAAGCCTTGAATTTCTGCTAAAATGGGACGAGAACCCTCCATCACACAGGTGACACAAGTCCCAGAGACATGAATAGGCCGGCCGGCCAACATAGCCAATGAGGGGTTGTCCACTTGGTGAAGCCCGTTGTCCCCCATATCAAACACACCGATCTCATTTGTAGAGCCATAACGGTTTTTTACAGCCCGCAAGATACGGTAGGTCATCTGTCGGTCTCCTTCAAAATAGAGAACGGCATCTACAATATGCTCTAAGACTTTTGGACCGGCGATAGCGCCATCCTTATTGACATGTCCCACTAGGAGAATCGGAATTTCCAGCGCTTTGGCTGCGCGCATCAATGTATTCGTACATTCGCGCACTTGTGTGACGCTTCCAGGCGAGGAATTTAAATCTGTAAAATTCATGGTTTGAATAGAATCAACCATGACTAAATCGGGTTGATCGCTGCGAATTTGCTCCACGACATTTTGAACGTCCGTTTCGGTCAAAATATAAAGGTTTTCGCTATGAACACCAAGACGTGCAGCGCGGAGTTTGATCTGCCGACCGGATTCCTCGCCGGATACATAGAGAATACGCAATGATTTCCCCAAAAACTCACAGATTTGCAGCAGTATAGTGGATTTGCCAATACCGGGTTCCCCACTTATGAGGATAAGAGATCCCTTCACGATACCCCCACCAAGTACACGATCGAGCTCTGTTAGGCCGGTATGATAGCGAGCTTCTTCTTCGGCGCTGATTTCATCGATCCGCATAGGGCGATGAAGCGTAGGTCTTGCCGATATAAGACTGCTTTTAGCAGAGATGGATTCTTTTATCTCCTCATTCATGGTATTCCATTGTCCACATCCCGGACATTTCCCATACCATTTGGCAGATTCAAATCCACATTCCGAGCACACATAGATGCTCTTTACTTTTGGCGCCATTTTATCGCTATCCCCCATCGTTTCCAAAAACTTATTCATTATTATACTGAAACGCGGGAAGAAAAACAAGTGAAAGTAGAACCCTTATAATATAATGATATGGAAACGAGTGTTTAACGGGTAGCTTGGTAGTAATCTAAAAAGCCGCTGTAGATGGCAAAGGCCATTTGTTCCTGATATTGTGGATCGTTGAGTTTTTGTGCCTCACTTTCATTGGAGAGGAAACCGCATTCCACCAATACAGCGGGCACCTGTGCGTTCCACAACAGATAGATTGAACTGGTTGCCGGTTTACAAGCACGGGTGTTCTCCGGTTGTAGAAGTGCAATGACCCGCTCTCGGATTGCCTCCGCTAAATCTTGACTAGAAAGATCATTTGTGGAATAAAATACCTGTGTACCATAATACCGACTGCTGGTAAAATGGTTTTGATGAATGCTCAAAAAAATACAGTCTTCCTGTTTTTCGATCAAATTTAAACGGTTGTGGAGATCAGAGACTTTCCGCTCTTTTACAGTATCTAAGGTAGCGTCTCCAATGGAAATGTCCTCTTCACGGGTCATAACCACACGAAACCCGGAAAGCGTCAACATTTTTTCTAGTTTTTGCGCAATAGCAAGGTTGATGTCCTTTTCTAATACGTTCGCGGAACTTTGCGCCCCACCATCTTCTCCCCCATGTCCAGGGTCAATTACTACGATGGGCTGTTCCCGCGCTGCAAGATTGGAGGCCATCTCTCCAACTTTTTGGTAAGATAGATAGGATAATAGTAAGAAAATCAGACAGCATACCACTAAAACAGCTACTGGTACAAAATACCCACCTTTGCGTACCTCATCCAAGCCGATTCCCCCTTTTTCAGATATATATGAAATAGGAAGAACCGCTATGCAGCTTTGGAATAGGGGAAAAATGTGAAAAACCTAGAAGCGTTTTACGGAGAGGGCTTCCCAAAACAGAATTTTTCCGATATAATGATAAGGTATGTTTCAAAGTACAGCTGTTCCTTTATTTAGGAAGATAGTAAAGCAGCGAAAAAATTTAAAAAATTTTTTAATGGCTGCAATAAAAACGATGACTCGTTCATTATGTTGATAGAGGGATGAAAATGTTGGTTCCAGGAAACCGTGACAACGGGAAAAAGGAACGATTGTCAGATTCTCTGATGCAAAAGGTTGCGGACGGTGACAGGGCCGCTTTCGAACAACTGTATTGTATCACGCAGAATTCTGTATATTGTTTTCTTTTGTCCATTGTCAAAAGCCACTCGACGGCGGAGGATCTGATGCAGGATACCTATCTTTCCGTCCGCAAGTCGATACAACATTATATTCCTCAGGGAAAGCCCCTGGCTTGGATTTTTACAATTGCTAGAAATCTGGCCTATATGGAGCTTCGCCGGGCCCAAAGGCAGGAGTCTTCTGACTTCGCAGAAGAAGAGAACCACGTCGGAGTAGATGTGATCTCCAATACCATTGATAATTTGGTGTTGCAGAAGGCGCTAGAGATCCTGAACGAACAGGAGCGGAATATTGTTCTCTTACATGTAACCCAGGGGTTCAAGTTTCGAGAAATTTCCTCCCTGCTCGATATTCCAATTGGCACGGTTCTTTCCTGTTACAACAGGGCGATCAAAAAACTTTACAAAGCTGTAAATGAAGATCGTTTTGGTTGATTTTTGGGTTCTGGTCTGAGCACTTTCTACAAGGAATAGGTGCGATATGAGACTATGACAAAGAAAGAAATGAAGCAATCCTTAAGGAATGCCGTTCTGACAGCGACTCCGGATGTACTGGGCGAGATCCTGGCAGTACAGAATGATTCGTCTGTTGTGGAGTTTAAAAAGGAGAGCAACCCAAAATCGCATATCATCTCCTTTAGAATGGCAAGTTGTGCGATTGCTGCGGCGTTGATGTTGTTTGTTGGAATTTTCTTTATGGTTCAACCAACAGTGGATTCCATTGTCAGCATTGACGTGAACCCGAGTATTGAGCTATCTGTGGATCCGCAGGATACGGTAGTGAAATATCGGGCATTGAACGAGGACGCCGTAAACGTTTTGGACGGTATGGACCTGAATCGGATGGATTTGGGGACAGCAACAAACCTCATCATTGAAGCGATGCTTCATGACGGGTATCTGTCCGCGGATAGTCCAGAAAACACAATCTTGATCTCTGTAGCCAATGATGACACGGAAAAGGTGCAGCACTTACAAAGTAAAGTGACCAACAGCGTGGATACCACGTTAAAGCAAAATCATACGAAAGCGACGATTTTGCAGCAAGGGGACCCCGTTACAGATGATGTGAAATCCTTTGCAAAGGAAAACAACATCTCGGTTGGAAAAGCGGACTTTGTTAAAAAGATTGCGGAGACAGATCAAAATCTGAATTCGAGTGATCTTGCTGCGATGTCGATTAAGGAGCTTACCTCTTTGGTTGATATCCATCAGATTGATCTCAGCGGAATTGTTACAACGGAAATCGAACCAGAAGTTCCAGAGGAGCCTGATTTTGTTGATTCGGATGGCGACGACAACATAGTCAAGAACCCCGGAGTAGATAGTTCGAAGCCGGAAAACAACCCGAGCAGTGTGCCGGAACAGGAACCGGTGCAACCGCCGGCGAGTAGTGGCAGTGACGCGGTCAAGGACAGCGGTATCCCTCCTCAGACTTCTCCAGAAAGCAGCGAACCTGCCGAGGAAAAGCCATCGGAGAACAGCAGTTCGGCAGTAACCAGTGATCCAGCAGGTACGACCCCCATTGATGATCCGGATCAAAAGGTACTTATTGAGGAAGGCGATTCTAGCCCCTACTGTGAGTACTGTGGGAGCTTGCTTTCCGTCTGTGAAAGTAAATGTGACCAGTCCGAAGGAAAACAGTATTGTAAATATTGTGGTCAATTGCTTTCCGTGTGTAACGGAACTTGCCCTGGGGCGCAACCGCCCGAGCAAAGTGATCCCCCCGCGGAAATGAAGTTGGACGAAAATCCTGGCAACATTGATGGTATTGTCACGCAAGACACTGTGATACAAAAAGGGTAATAAATACCTCCAATAAAGAAGAAGCCGTGGTAAGTTTCCACGGCTTCTTCTTTTTGTATTCCTCTTCCCTATTTCTTTTCTATGAGGATTGTCCCGAAGAAAGTTTCATATTGCGCTTGGAAAGTCTACCCATTCGGTTTGAAATGTGATTTCTTAGAGAGGGGCAGATATAAAAAGGCCTTGTACAGAGTTTTTCCGTACAAGGCCTTTTTTATTGAAACAGCTGCGGGAAAAATTTGGAGAGGTATCCTTGGACAAAAATGACCAATATAATTACAGGTAGAATGAACGTCACATAAAAACGAATCCATTTAGGAAACTTGACACCTTTTCCTGTGTTGGCTTCTTGAAGGAAGTTTTTCCATCCCCACCCACACTTTGAAACACAGAATAGCAGATAGACCAGAGACCCTAATGGCAACAGGTTGTTGCTCACAATGAAATCCTCCAAGTCCATAATATTGCTTCCTGGTCCAAGAGGCTGAAAACCACTGAGCAAATTAAAACCCAGCACACAGGGCAGTGAAAATACAATGACTACTGCGATGTTTACAAAAGCCGCTTTTTTACGGCTCCAATTCCATAGATCGATCGCATACGAGATAATACTTTCAAATACGGCAATGATCGTAGACAAGGCGGCAAAGGACATGAAGAGGAAGAAAAATGCGCCCCAGATACGGCCGCCACTCATCGAATTGAACACATTGGGCAACGTCACAAAAATCAGGCTGGGGCCACTGTCCGGATTGACGCCAAAAGCAAAGCATGCGGGGAAAATAATCAAGCCAGCGACCAGGGCGACCCCCGTGTCTAAAAGGGTTACATTGATGGCTTCCCCCATCAATGCGCGTTCCTTACCAATATAGCTGCCAAAAATGGAGATAGAGCCGATCCCTAAGCTGAGCGTAAAGAAGGCCTGTCCCATTGCAGCGAAAATGGTATTGGAAAGCCCATTATCCATTACTTTCTTAAAATCCGGGTACAGGTAAAATTTTAATCCTGCGTTGGAGCCTGAAAGTGTAATGGAACGAATGGCCAACAAGATCATGATGATAAATAGGCTTACCATCATCACCTTTGTTACTTTCTCGACACCCTTTTGAAGGCCAAAAGAACAAATTCCAAAACACAGCAGTACGACAAAAATCATAGCCACTGTCATGAGTCCGGGATTCCAAGTCATTTGAACGAAATTCTCGTTCACCTGTTGTGGGTTCAGTCCTTCGAATTCACCGGAAAGCATTTTCACAAAATAAATGAGCATCCAACCACCGATGGTTGTGTAAAAGAACATCAACAGGTAATTGCCGAACATGGCAAAATATTTGTGAATGTGCCATTTGGTTCCCTTTGGCTCCAACACATCAAACGACCGTGCTGCGCTCTTCTGACTACCTCTTCCTACGGCAAATTCCATCACCATGATAGGAAGACCAAGAATAACGAGAAAGAACAGATAAATTAGTACAAAGGCTGCGCCCCCATACATTCCCGTTATATAGGGAAAACGCCAAACATTGCCGAGGCCGATGGCGCACCCCGCGGAGATCAAAAGAAATCCGAGCCGCGAGGAGAATTTTTCACGCTGCATGACAAGACCCCTTCCCTGCCCCCCCAAAAAATTTTCTCAATAGTGGGGCATCCATATGAATATTTTGTGAACTCTATTATATTAAATTTTTTTGCTATTATTTTACGAAAGAAGCATATATTCCCTACTTCTGCTAAAATCTTTTCCGTATAGGTCTTTAAAACGATTTTAAAGAGCAGAATTATGGAGTATTTGGAACGAAAGACAAATGGGATCTTTCGGATTGGGCGATATGTATGGAGTTGCAATGAAATAGGAAAATTAGGATGGCCTTTTCATGAGGTGCCTGATGTTTCTTGTATTGATATTTTGTGCAAAGCTAAGGAAGGATGTTCTGAATGAAAATATCAACGAAAGGTCGCTACGCCTTACGACTGATGCTGGATCTGGCGCTGCAGCCCCAGGGAGAATACATTTCCTTGAAGGATATTTCGGTTCGGCAGGATATATCCGGCAAGTACATGGAGCAGATTATCAGCCAGTTATCGAAAGCGGGATATGTGCGTAGTGCTCGCGGCGCAAATGGAGGCTATATGTTGTCTTACCCGGCAAAAGACTACACGGTGGGCATGATTTTACGTATGGTAGAAGGGAGTCTTTCCCCCGTAGCCTGCCTGGATGCTGCGGTAAATCCCTGTTCTCGCGCGGAACACTGTGTGACATTAGAGGTATGGGAACAATTAAAAAAAGCTGTAGATGATGTGGTCGATCATATTACGCTACAGGACTTGGTTAACCGGCAACTTGAAATGGATGAGAAGAAAAAGAGAGCGGATTGACCAAATCCCCTTTCGGCGTATGGGATATTCTACAATTTTCTATTAAATGATAGGGACATAGGAAGATTGTCATGGAATAATTCTAGGGGCCGAATGCATCGACGGCTTGCTCTGTGATTTAGGGCAGGCATTCGTACAACAAATAACCGGTAAGAACAAGATGAAATGAAATCCGAAGGAAAACCATGGATTTTATTTCATCTTTTCTACATGATATGGTATAATAGATCGAATAACCTAATGGAATGGAAACGGGGCGTGTGTTCGCTCGATCGGAAAGGATGAATGAGATTGAAGATAAAAGACCTCTTACAGAGCGGGAAGGTTACCTTCTCCTGCGAGATTTTCCCGCCCAAAGCAGGTGCAGATATGAGCAAAATGGATGGAATCATCCAGCAGATTGCTGCCCTGCACCCCGATTTTATTAGTGTTACCTATGGCGCAGGAGGCAGCACCTCAAAGCGTACGATTGAGATTGCCTCGAAAATTCAAGATACATATGGAATCCCCGCTTTGGCCCATTTGACCTGTGTCTCGTCCAGCAAGGAAGATGTCGCAACCATGTTGGAACGTATGAAGGAAAACCATATTGAGAATATTCTGGCGTTGCGAGGGGATATTCCCCAGGATGCAGAGTTCCCTTCTCCCCGGCATTACCGCTATGCCAGTGAGTTGATCCGCGACATTCGTAGCCAGCAGGGTAATCTTTTTTGTATTGGCGGCGCATGCTATCCAGAAGGTCATGTAGAGTGTGCACACAAAGAGGATGACATTGATTTTTTAAAACAAAAGGTAGAAAGTGGCTGTGACTTCCTTACAACACAGATGTTTTTTGATAACAACGTGCTTTACAATTTTCTATATCGAATTATGGCAAAAGATATTCGCGTACCTGTGGTCGCGGGTGTTATGCCGGTGATTAACAGCCGTCAGATCAAGCGTTCCTGCGAGCTTTCTGGGACAGCCCTACCGCCTCGTTTCAAGGCCATTGCGGATAAATTTTCGGACAAGCCGCTGGCAATGAAGCAAGCTGGAATCGCATATGCGACGGAACAAATTATCGATCTGCTTTCCAATGGGGTCCGGCATATCCATTTGTATACAATGAACAACCCCGAGATCGCAGCCAAAATTATGGGGAATCTCTCCGACATTCTCCGGGATGAAGAAGTATGAACATCGATCAGGAAGAAGTCCTACGTTATTTGGGATACCGGTATGCAAAGCCGGACACAGAAATTTTGCGTACCATTACGGATTGTGCGCGGGAATTGGAAGAGGCTGCAACGCCACACCATATTTTACAGACAGTCGAGCTTTCCCGCCCTGCAAGGGATACGCTGTCCTTTGCGGGGATAGTCGTGCACAGCAAAGATCTGTTTCAGCATCTTTCCGGCTGTGAGCAGGTGGTTTTGTTTGCAGCCACCCTGGGTGCACCGGTTGATTTACGTTTGGAGCGCTGCACAAAGCTATCGATGAGCCGTGCTGTGGTGATGCAGGCGTGTGCAGCCTCCTTGATCGAATCTTATTGCGATGCGTGCCAAGAGCCAATCGCCCGCGAGGCTGCTGCGCGTGGGCTTTACCTGCGCCCGCGTTACAGCCCAGGATATGGAGACTTTTCCATCGCCCACCAACGCGATTTTTTAAATGTTTTGGATTGTCCCAAACGAATCGGTCTGACCATGACGGACAGCTTTATGTTGGCTCCATCCAAATCTGTAACCGCAGTGATTGGTTTGACAGAGGAGGAACAGAGCTGCCATATTGCAAAATGTATGACATGTAAGGCGAAATCTTGTCCATTTAGAAAGGGTTGAAACTATGGGGGTCTTAGAGCTTCTGGGAAAACGGATTGTCTTTTTTGACGGTGCAATGGGAACGATCTTGCAGCAGAATGGTCTGGGAGCTGGTGAACTACCGGAACTTTGGAATCTACAGCGGCCGGAATTGATCGAGCAGATTCATCGCGACTATCTAGCGGCCGGAGCAGATATTACCAAGGCCAATACATTCGGCGCAAATGCGGTCAAGCTGCGTGGTTGCGGCCACTCGGTTCAGGAGATTGTCGAGGCGGGTATTTCTCACGCGCGGAGAGCTGTGCGGGATTGTGGACGGGAAGCCTTTGTGGCACTAGATGTCGGCCCCACCGGAAAATTGCTTCGTCCACTGGGAGATCTGTCGTTTGAAGAAGCTTATGATGCATTTAAAGAAGCTGTACAATGCGGTGAAAAAGCAGGGGCAGATCTCATCCTCATTGAAACCATGAGCGATACCTATGAAGCCAAGGCTGCTTTGTTGGCGGCAAAAGAGAATACCTCCCTGCCAGTGTTTGTCACTATGATTTTTGATGAAAAGGGGAAGCTTCTCACTGGAGGCGACATCGCAGCCGCTGTCGCTATGCTGGAGGGCCTGGGAGCCGATGCAATCGGATTTAATTGCGGCTTGGGTCCAGAGCAGATGCATTCCCTTTTCCCGCAATTGCTGGACTGCTGTTCCATCCCGATGATTGTCAATCCCAACGCCGGACTTCCGCGCAGTGTGGATGGGCGTACAGTTTTCGACGTAGGCCCGGAGGATTTTGCTGAGGTAATGGAAAAACTGGTTCGTGAAGGAGCTTGGCTGGCAGGCGGTTGTTGTGGGACCACGCCAGCCCATATTGCAGCAGTGGTGGAGCATTGCAAGGACCTCTCCCCTGTTCCATTACAAATGAAAGAGAGAACGGTAATTTCTTCTTATTCTAAAGCGGTCTGTTTTGGAAAACGGCCGCTATTGATTGGAGAACGCATTAACCCAACTGGAAAATCCCGTTTTAAGCAGGCTTTGCGGGAAAACGATTTGGACTATATTCTCCGTGAAGGGATTGCCCAACAACAGGCAGGGGCACATATTTTAGACGTAAATGTCGGCCTCCCAGAAATCGATGAAACTGCAATGATGTGCCGGGCAGTTACGGAGATTCAAAGCGTTATCGATCTTCCGCTCCAAATTGATACCTCTAATGCGGATACAATGGAGCAGGCGATGCGCCTTTATAATGGAAAACCATTGATCAATTCCGTCAATGGAAAGCAGGAGAGTATGCACAGCATCTTCCCTTTGGTCAAAAAGTACGGCGGTGTGGTAATCGCACTGACGCTGGATGAGGCGGGAATCCCGGAAACACCGGAAGGACGGCTGGCCGTGGCAAAAAAGATTGTTGAGACAGCGGCACAATACGGGATTTCGAAAAAGGACCTTGTGGTGGACGCACTTGTTATGACGATTAGCGCGGGTCAGGAAGCGGCAGATGTCACACTGCGGTCGTTGCAGTTGATTCAAGAGCAATTGGGCGTGCACACTTCCCTGGGCGTCTCGAATATTTCCTTCGGGCTACCACAGAGAGAGACTATCAATGCTGCATTTTTTACGATGGCGTTGCAGTGTGGATTAAGCGCCGCAATCGTTAACCCGAACTCGGATGCCATGCGCAGGGCTTATGACGCATACTGTGCTTTGAGCGGTATTGACCAGCAGTGTATGGACTATATTGCCCGGTATTCGCAACAAGCGTCCGATGCGGCGCCAAAGACTGCTGGGATGGAAATGACCTTAGCGCAAGCAATTATCAGCGGTCTAAAGGAGAGCGCACATTCAGCTGCCGAACGAGAATTGCAGACAAAAGAGCCGCTTGCCATCGTCAATGAATCCCTGATACCTGCATTGGACCGAGTGGGAAAGGATTTTGAAACCGGGAAGCTATTCCTTCCACAGCTGTTGATGAGCGCAGATGCGGCAAAAGCCGCTTTTGAAGTAGTCCGCGCCCAGCTGAATCGTTCAGATACGTCACAAGAAGTGAAGAAGGATAAGATTGTCTTGGCCACGGTTAAGGGGGATATACACGACATCGGAAAGAACATCGTCAAAGTTCTTTTGGAAAATTACAGTTATGATGTCATCGACCTCGGAAAGGATGTTCCTCCGGAAAAAGTGGTTGAGGCCGCCGTACAAAATCACGTCAAACTGGTGGGATTGAGTGCCCTAATGACCACCACAGTGGTCAATATGGAAGAAACCATCCATGCATTGCATAAAGGCGCTCCCGGTTGCAAAATTATGGTTGGCGGAGCCGTTTTGACACAGGAATATGCCGATATGATTCATGCAGACCATTATGCCAAAGACGCGATGGATTCGGTTCGATATGCCCATGCGATTTTTGGCAGATAAATCGGCGAGAGGCAACATGGCTTCCAGCGAATCCTATTTGCAGTTTATTTTGGGGCAGCTTGGTGGCCTAGAAGGGATCACCAGCCGAAAAATGATGGGAGAGTACCTTCTATATTTCCGTGGAAAAGGGTTTGGCGGTATCTATGACGACCGCTTACTGGTGAAGAGAACTCCTTTTAGCGCACATCTGTCCTCAGATGGCCGCGAGCCCCTTCCCTATCCCGGGGCCAAACCGATGTTTTTTGTCAAAGAGGTGGACGACTGCGCATTTTTAAAGCGCCTTGTCGCCGGTATGTATGAAGAGTTGCCAGAGCCGAAAAAGCGATGAGAAGAAAGCATTGTCCAGTAGAACCGACACCGTACTGCTGGACAATGCTTTTTACGAGAAGCAGATTTTTTTCTGCTGATCGGACCGTTCCAAAACTGGGAAACCGTACATTCTGGTTTGCTTTTCCATGCTACTTATGATAAAATGCAAACGATATTTCTCTGTTGGATCTCAAAAGGAGGGTTATCTATGGCGCCTGTGAAGCATTATAATACCCGAAATATGGAGTTACACGAAAACCAAGGAGTGTCTTATTTGACGTTTCCCTCTCTCTCTGCTTTTCCATTTGTCCAGCATGCGTTTTCTACCCGTTTGGGCGGAGTCAGCCGGGGAGAGTTTGCTTCGATGAATCTGAGCTTCCATCGGGGAGATCCGGACGAGACCGTTTTGGAAAATTATCATCGGTTTTGTGATGCTGCGGGCTTTGCATTCGATTCCCTTGTCGCTTCCGCTCAGGATCATCACACAGAAATCCGCAGGGTTACAAAGGCGGATTGCGGAATCGGTATCTGGCGTCCTCGTGACCGAGAGAGTGTGGATGGATTGCTTACCGATCAACCTGGCGTTACATTGGTGACCTATTATGCGGACTGCGTCCCGCTGTATTTTTTGGACCCTGTACATCGGGCGATCGGTTTGGCACATGCAGGATGGCGCGGGACGGTTGCCGGAATGGGAATGAAAATGGCCGAGGCGATGGAGCGGGCATTCGGCAGCAAGCCGGAGGAGTTGCTCGCGGCCATAGGGCCTTCTATTGGTCCTTGCTGCTATGAAGTGGACCAACCAGTCGCAGAGGCGTTTGCCGCCAAAATGGATTGGCGGCCGGAGAATTTTTTAAAAAATGGCGGCAATGGAAAATATATGCTCAATTTATGGGAGGCCAACCGGAGAGCTTTGTTGTGCGCAGGACTTCTACCGGAACGAATTTCTATTGCAGAGCTTTGCACGCAATGTCATGCTGACCTGCTCTATTCTCACCGCGCGAGCGGTGGAAAACGCGGTGGTTTGGCGGCATTTTTTGCATTAAAGGAGGCATCTGCATGCCAGAACTGATCGAATCGTGCAACCTGTGTCCCCGAATGTGCGGTGCACGGCGCGATGCAAAAAGAGGCAATGGGTACTGCCGAATGGGCGCGATGCCAGTTGTGGCGCGGGCAGCACTTCATTTTTGGGAGGAACCGTGCATCAGCGGTACAAAGGGCTCGGGCACGGTTTTTTTTACCGGTTGTTCCCTGCAATGTGTTTTTTGCCAGAATGAGCAGATCAGTGTACGCCGGGAAGTGGGCCGTGCTTTGACAGCTCGAGAGCTTTCCGATGTGTTTTTTCGTCTGGTAGAGCAGGGAGCGCATAATATCAACTTGGTAAATCCCACACATTTTGCATCCGGTATTGCAGAGGCGTTGCGATTTCGTCCACTCCCGGTGCCTGTCGTATATAACTCAGGTGGCTATGAGCGGGTAGAAACCTTGCGGATGCTGGAAGGATTGATTTCTATTTATCTGCCCGACTACAAGTATCGGGATTCTGCGCTTTCTCAGCGCCTTTCCGGAGCGGCGGATTACCCGGAACATGCAGCGGAAGCCATCTTGGAGATGGTTCGCCAGACCGGACCTGCGTCTTTTGATGGAGACGGCATGTTGCAACGCGGGACCATTGTGCGGCATTTGATTCTTCCCGGCCATACACGCAATTCCATTGAAGTCCTCGATTGGCTCAAAGAAAATTTGCCAGAAGGAACCCTGGTGAGCTTGATGGCCCAATATGTTCCCTGCGGTAGGGCAGCGGACTATCCAGAGGTTGACCGCCGGATTACCAAGCGGGAATATGAGAAGGTGCAGCAGCATTTATTTGCATTAGGATTGGATGGCTATGTACAGGAGCGGAAGTCCGCCAAGAAGGACTTTATCCCTCCCTTTGATTTGGAGGGGCTTCCATCCTGATATAAGAACACCGCAGAGCAGAAGGTTTTGAAATTGCCACATGAAGGGATGGATGGTATGGGAAAGTCAACCTTCCGGACGCCGCGCCGGAGTGAACGGCGGGCCTGGAGAAGAAAACGGCTGGGCCTGCCCAGCTATACAACCGCAGAGGAAATCTGGAATGCCATATCCCACGGCTTAGGTGCTGCCTTCGCTATTGTGGCGCTGGTTCTTCTGCTGGTCAATGGACAACACAATGCACTCACCATGGTGAGTGTTTCCATTTATGGAAGCACTATGTTTTTGCTCTATACCGTATCTACATTGTATCATGCGTTGGGTGTGGGGCGCGCTAAAAAGGTTTTTCAGGTGCTCGATCACTGTACGATCTATCTATTGATAGCCGGAACCTATACCCCGGTCTCCTTGCTCAGTATCGGCGGGGCTTCGGGATGGTTTTTATTTGGCTTTGTTTGGGCGGTATCCATATTGGGGATTGTCCTCAATGCGGTCAATATGAAACGGTTCCGTGTCGTTTCGATGATTTGCTATCTAGGGCTCGGTTGGTGTGTGCTCTTTTTCCTGCGCCCACTGGTTGAAAGTATCGATACGACTTCCCTCCTCTTTTTGGTCATCGGCGGGGTTTTGTACACCATTGGGGCGATTTTGTACGGTGTAGGCCGAAAGATCAAATATATGCATTCTGTTTGGCACTTTTTTTGTGTAGCGGGGAGTTTTTTCCACTTTTTGGTGGTTTATAACATTGCTGTTCAATAGTTCTTATTTTTGTTCGTCGAAAATTTACAATTCCTTTACGAAGCTTCGGTAGGGCTGCGGTATAATAAACCCAAAGCTCAACCGGAGCTTTTTGTTCAATGGCATTGGAAGGAGGTTCCTAGAATGGAACTTTTGCAGAGAGAGATGTCCTTCGAATCTCATGCGGATGGGGAACGTATTTTTGTTCGGATTGTGGAGCCCGCTGACCGGACCGCCGCCAAAGGCGTTTTACAGATCGCGCATGGAATGGCGGAACACAGCCTCCTGTATTTGGACTTTGCCACGTTTATGGCTTCCAATGGCTTTGTGGTTGCAATCAATGACCACCTGGGTCATGGAAAAAGCGTTTCTACAGGCGGTTCTTACGGATATTTTTGCGAGAATGGNGGACTGCGTCCCGCTGTATTTTTTGGACCCTGTACATCGGGCGATCGGTTTGGCACATGCAGGATGGCGCGGGACGGTTGCCGGAATGGGAATGAAAATGGCCGAGGCGATGGAGCGGGCATTCGGCAGCAAGCCGGAGGAGTTGCTCGCGGCCATAGGGCCTTCTATTGGTCCTTGCTGCTATGAAGTGGACCAACCAGTCGCAGAGGCGTTTGCCGCCAAAATGGATTGGCGGCCGGAGAATTTTTTAAAAAATGGCGGCAATGGAAAATATATGCTCAATTTATGGGAGGCCAACCGGAGAGCTTTGTTGTGCGCAGGACTTCTACCGGAACGAATTTCTATTGCAGAGCTTTGCACGCAATGTCATGCTGACCTGCTCTATTCTCACCGCGCGAGCGGTGGAAAACGCGGTGGTTTGGCGGCATTTTTTGCATTAAAGGAGGCATCTGCATGCCAGAACTGATCGAATCGTGCAACCTGTGTCCCCGAATGTGCGGTGCACGGCGCGATGCAAAAAGAGGCAATGGGTACTGCCGAATGGGCGCGATGCCAGTTGTGGCGCGGGCAGCACTTCATTTTTGGGAGGAACCGTGCATCAGCGGTACAAAGGGCTCGGGCACGGTTTTTTTTACCGGTTGTTCCCTGCAATGTGTTTTTTGCCAGAATGAGCAGATCAGTGTACGCCGGGAAGTGGGCCGTGCTTTGACAGCTCGAGAGCTTTCCGATGTGTTTTTTCGTCTGGTAGAGCAGGGAGCGCATAATATCAACTTGGTAAATCCCACACATTTTGCATCCGGTATTGCAGAGGCGTTGCGATTTCGTCCACTCCCGGTGCCTGTCGTATATAACTCAGGTGGCTATGAGCGGGTAGAAACCTTGCGGATGCTGGAAGGATTGATTTCTATTTATCTGCCCGACTACAAGTATCGGGATTCTGCGCTTTCTCAGCGCCTTTCCGGAGCGGCGGATTACCCGGAACATGCAGCGGAAGCCATCTTGGAGATGGTTCGCCAGACCGGACCTGCGTCTTTTGATGGAGACGGCATGTTGCAACGCGGGACCATTGTGCGGCATTTGATTCTTCCCGGCCATACACGCAATTCCATTGAAGTCCTCGATTGGCTCAAAGAAAATTTGCCAGAAGGAACCCTGGTGAGCTTGATGGCCCAATATGTTCCCTGCGGTAGGGCAGCGGACTATCCAGAGGTTGACCGCCGGATTACCAAGCGGGAATATGAGAAGGTGCAGCAGCATTTATTTGCATTAGGATTGGATGGCTATGTACAGGAGCGGAAGTCCGCCAAGAAGGACTTTATCCCTCCCTTTGATTTGGAGGGGCTTCCATCCTGATATAAGAACACCGCAGAGCAGAAGGTTTTGAAATTGCCACATGAAGGGATGGATGGTATGGGAAAGTCAACCTTCCGGACGCCGCGCCGGAGTGAACGGCGGGCCTGGAGAAGAAAACGGCTGGGCCTGCCCAGCTATACAACCGCAGAGGAAATCTGGAATGCCATATCCCACGGCTTAGGTGCTGCCTTCGCTATTGTGGCGCTGGTTCTTCTGCTGGTCAATGGACAACACAATGCACTCACCATGGTGAGTGTTTCCATTTATGGAAGCACTATGTTTTTGCTCTATACCGTATCTACATTGTATCATGCGTTGGGTGTGGGGCGCGCTAAAAAGGTTTTTCAGGTGCTCGATCACTGTACGATCTATCTATTGATAGCCGGAACCTATACCCCGGTCTCCTTGCTCAGTATCGGCGGGGCTTCGGGATGGTTTTTATTTGGCTTTGTTTGGGCGGTATCCATATTGGGGATTGTCCTCAATGCGGTCAATATGAAACGGTTCCGTGTCGTTTCGATGATTTGCTATCTAGGGCTCGGTTGGTGTGTGCTCTTTTTCCTGCGCCCACTGGTTGAAAGTATCGATACGACTTCCCTCCTCTTTTTGGTCATCGGCGGGGTTTTGTACACCATTGGGGCGATTTTGTACGGTGTAGGCCGAAAGATCAAATATATGCATTCTGTTTGGCACTTTTTTTGTGTAGCGGGGAGTTTTTTCCACTTTTTGGTGGTTTATAACATTGCTGTTCAATAGTTCTTATTTTTGTTCGTCGAAAATTTACAATTCCTTTACGAAGCTTCGGTAGGGCTGCGGTATAATAAACCCAAAGCTCAACCGGAGCTTTTTGTTCAATGGCATTGGAAGGAGGTTCCTAGAATGGAACTTTTGCAGAGAGAGATGTCCTTCGAATCTCATGCGGATGGGGAACGTATTTTTGTTCGGATTGTGGAGCCCGCTGACCGGACCGCCGCCAAAGGCGTTTTACAGATCGCGCATGGAATGGCGGAACACAGCCTCCTGTATTTGGACTTTGCCACGTTTATGGCTTCCAATGGCTTTGTGGTTGCAATCAATGACCACCTGGGTCATGGAAAAAGCGTTTCTACAGGCGGTTCTTACGGATATTTTGGCGAGAATGGTTGTGAAAACCTCTTGCAGGATATGCACAAGCTGTATACAACCATGCGGCGCGACTATCCGGCGATTCCGTACCTGTTGCTCGGGCACAGCATGGGGTCTTTTCTGACAAGGGCCTATAGCGCTCGCTACGGCAATGAATTATCCGCTGTTGCTTACCTTGATACCTGCGGGCCAATTCAAAGAAGTCTCCTGACGGGACGCCGGACTTTTGCAGAGGCAAAATTACGAAAATTTGGCCCCAAGGCGCATGACGCGGCCTTTGCGCGCCACTCTACCGACCGGTTTAATCGGGCTTTTGCGCCGAATCGTACCAAGTACGATTGGCTCAGCCGCGATAATCAGTTTATAGACCAATATCAAAACGATCCGCTTTGTGGCTTTGACCTGACGGTCTCTGGTTATTGTGTCATTCTTCAACTACAGGAGCAGATCAGCTCTCCACAATGGTATCGCAGTGTCCCCCGCAATATTCCAATTTTGTTGATGAGTGGAGAGCGTGACCCGCTGGGCAATTTCGGAAAAGGCATTCGCCAACTGGCGCAAAGACTTGTGCGCACGGGACACGATGTTCAATTGATCTTATACCCTGAAGCGCGCCATGCGCTGTTGGGAGAGACCAACCGTCAGGAAGTTTATCAGGATCTATTGCAGTTTTGCCAATCCGTCGTGTCTGCCTCAGAAGGTCTGCCACAGGCAGTATCCGAATAAGAGAAATGAACAAAATGACATGAAAAAAGCCTGTTCCTTCCCCTGTGGAATGGAACAGGCTTTTTACTTCTTTTGATCTATTTTAGGTTCCAATTCATACGCCGCAGACCATCAAAGGTAAGAGTCACCTTACCGGTAGTCTCCTGTACCGGAATTGTATAAGTGAAAAGAGTTCCGATGTCGTTTGTCTCTCCGGGGGTTCCTGTAAAGGTCTCGTCGCCATAGGTCCCCTTCAGTTCCGCCTTCAATATGGCTAAGTGGGCAGTGCCATCCGATACGATTTGATATTCCTCTTGGGTTGCAGAGACGAGAATGGCATAATTCTGGAAAAAGTCATATTTGGGTGTCGCCATGAAAGTAAGCAGATATCCATCGTCCGTCTTTTCGACGGAGGATACTTCTATGGAACATTCGCCATCGCTATAGACGTTATTGCCGCTGTTGCTTTCCAGGTTGTCTAAATTGATGGTAAAAAGCACTGGCGTTTCCAACGTTTCGACATCATATGTATAGGAGTTTACAGTCTGCACGATCATACCAAAGCCATTTACATGGGTACGATAGATCGCAATGACAAAGAACACAATGAGCAGAGTAATGCCGCAGATATAAGCCTTTTTATTGAGTTTTCTACGGGGCTTTCCATTGGAGTCCAACTCCGGCTCAACCGACGGTTCTACAGGCTGTTCGGGAGAAGGATTTTGCTCTTCTACTATCTCTTCTTTGGGTTCCTGTGATACTTGGTCCTGTTTTTTGTTCTCATCCAAATTGTTCACCAACTTATTTTGAAATTCCGCTTTCCACTCAAATCGTTTAAAAGCGTCTTGCAAAACATTATATCATAAATGCACGGCATTCTCTATATATTTTTTATAAATGTTCTGTTGCTTGAATGGAATTCCTCCTTTCAGGCACCAATCCAGATCGTGTAAGGAGCGTACAGAGAATGTACATAACCATTTCAATCAAGCGGATATTGGCGTTATTTTTGTTCCTGGTGGGAGCAGCTGCGGGAATCCTGACCTGTGTACAGATCGGTCACGCGGAAGCGACCAGCGCCAAGGTGCAGACAGAAGAGATCGAGTTACCGATCATCATGTACCACAGCATGCTGAAAGATGGAAGTGGGAAATACATCATCTCTCCGGACACCTTTGAAGAAGATCTCCAGTACCTAAAAGATAATGGATACACGACCATTCATATGCAGGACCTTTTAAATTACGTCAATAAAGGGACGGCTCTGCCGGAGAAACCGATTATGTTGACCTTTGACGACGGATATTATAACAATTATCTGTATGCTTTCCCACTGGCAAAAAAATACGAAAGCAAAATTGTTATTTCGCCCATCGGCTATTTTACCGATCAATTCAGCAAAGCAGACGCGAATCACGCGACTTATTCTCATATGACATGGGATCAGATCAAGGAGATGATGGACTCCGGCTATGTAGAATTTCAGAATCATACCTATAATTTACATGCGAGCGATGGAAAGCGGTTGGGAACCAAAAAACTGCGCGGAGAGAGCTTGGCGGAATACACGGCCTTATTGACAGAGGATGTCACAAAAATGCAACAGGAGATGCAGGAACACACCGGTTATACCCCCACCACCTTTGTCTATCCTTTTGGGGTGATTAGTGACGCTGCTGTGCCTATCATACGAAGCCTGGGATTTTCTGCAACGCTTGGGTGCGCCAATCAGAAGAATACCATCACTCGAGACCCAGAATGCCTGTATGGTCTGGGGCGATTTTTGCGTCCACCAGGGCAAAGCAGCGCATCGTTCTTCAAAAAAATTGCTCCACCCAAAGCAAGCACGTCCTGACCTGCATATTGTAAAGTATACACTGAAAACCATTGATGGGAGGAACCAACACCATGCCGATTATTTATCTTAGTCCATCCCTGCAACCTTTTAATAAATACACGGGTGGCGGCGATGAACAATACTACATGAACCTGGTGGCAGACGCCATGGAGCCGTATCTGCGTGCCAACGGAATCCAATATGTGCGCAGCAGTAAAGACATGACCCTAGGGCAGGCTATCCGGCAGTCCAACGAAGGATACTACGACCTGCATCTTGCCCTACACTCTAACGCCGCGCCTCCCAGCCTGTCCGGGCAGCTTCAGGGAACGGATGTCTATTACTATCCGGCCAGCGTGCGCGGGAAACAGGCTGCGACGATCATTGCAGACAATTTTAAGAACATTTATCCCCAGCCAAATCTGGTAAAGACGGTTTCGACCACACGGCTGGCTGAGATCACGAAGACGAATGCGCCGTCGGTCCTGATTGAAATTGCCTATCACGATAACCCGGAGGATGCCGAATGGATTCGCAATAACATCGATCGAATTGCCGCGAACATTGTTCAGAGCCTGACGCAGTATTTTGGGCTGCCCTTTATCGACAATCCACAGCCGCCGCGCCAGGGAACTGTACGCACACAGGGGGGAAATTTGAACATTCGTGCAAGGCCCAGCCGCGACGCGCAGGTGGTTGGCCAGGCGCCCAACGGTGCTACACTGACGGTCAATGGCGAATGGCAGGGTTGGTACGTGGTCGCCTACAATGGAATTGTCGGTTATGTGGATAGCTCCTATATTACAGTCAGTTAAGTGGTCCGTAGGCTCTTACGAATCATACTATAGAAATAAGGAGGCCGCTTTCTGGGGAAATCCCAGGAAGCGGCCTCCCTATTTACGCCTCTGCAATCATTTGCAAGATTTTCTGTTTCGGACGAACTCCCACAGAAGATGCTACCGGCTTGCCGTCCTGCATCACAACCAAAGTGGGGATACTCATCACCTGGAACTGCTGCGCCAGTTCCGGACAATCGTCGATATTCACCTTGCAAACTTTCAGCCCATTCGGGGCTTCCTCTGCAATTTCGTCGACAATAGGAGAGAGCATCTTGCACGGTCCGCACCAGCTCGCCCAGAAGTCGATCAACACTTTGCCATGTGCGGTTTCTGCGTTAAAATTGTCTTTTGTCAATTCAATTACTGCCATTTTTATACCTCCTATTTCCTTATCGTTTCTCCGTTTATTGCGATCATACCACAAGATTTACCTTTTATGCGATTCTTTACGATGAGCGTCTGCCATCCAACGTTTGCTGCACAATGTCGTGCATCAGGCTGTCTGTGAGAGTACCTGTGATATAACCAAAAACATTTCCCTCTTTGTCGATCATAAATGTAGTTGGAAAAGCCGTTACACCATAAGAAGCGAAGATTTCTCCGGTTGTATCCATGACAACGGGGTACGTATAGCCATTGTCTGAAAGGAACTGTGTGACTTCCTCAATGGTCCCATCCTGGTTGTATGGAACTTCGTCGGTTTTGGGGTTTGCTACCCCAAGAATCACAACGTCATCGTTATTTTGGTTGAACTCCTCGTACATTGCCTGAATGTCGGGCATCTCCTGCTTACAGGGACCACACCAAGTGGCCCAAAAGTTGAGAAATACCACCTGTCCTTTGTAGTCCGAAAGGGTGTGCGTATTACCATTCTGATCTGTTAGGGTAAAGTCGGGCGCTGGAATCTCAGGGATTTCTTCTTCTGGCTCGGAGCTTTCTGCTTCTGAAGAGGCCGGCGCACTGCTTTTGGGTTCTGAATGGTTGTCCTCTTCCCCACTGGAAACTGGAGGCGCCACAGAGGCGCTTTCTGAAGTGGTATTCCCCGAAGAACCACCAAAGCTAGATAGATAACCGGTCACACCGTTCATCCAACCCGTAATCATCATTACGCCCATCAGGATCATCAAAATGCCACCGATTTTTACCGTATATTTGACGACGCGCTGGTGCTTTTTAAAGAAATCAAGAAGTGTACTGGTAAATAAGCCAACGGCTAAGAAAGGAATCACAAAGCCCAATGTATAAACACCGATCAGTGCGAAACCAGTTGCCGCAGAATTGGCGGAGGAAGCCATCAACAAAACACTTGCCAGAGCGGGACCCACACAGGGCGTCCATGCAAAACTGAAAGTGAATCCCAACACCAGGGCAACCAGTGGATTCATCGCCAGCCGGTCAAGCCGGAATGGGAGACGATGTTCATTGCTGAGGAGACGGGAGCCGAAGATGCCGAGCTGATATAAGCCAAAAAGAATGACGATAACGCCACCGATACGCGCCAACAACAGCCGGTTCCCACTAAAAAAGCGTCCTGCCGCTGTGAAGCCAAAACCCAGCAGGAAAAATGCAAAGCTAATGCCGATCACAAAGAACAGCGTGTTCAACATGACTTTTTTTCGCTGATAGTGGATGATACCATCCGAACCGACCGTTTTGGTGCCGCCCGCCAGATAACCAATATAGAGCGGAACCAACGGGAGCACACATGGAGAAAAGAAACTCAAAATGCCCTGCAAAAAGACGGTGATGGCAGATACGCCGGTTTCAACTGAAAAGCCCATATAGGACCTCCTTTAAGTGAATTTGAGACCCACCGCAGCACCGCTTTTATAGCAGTTCCTGTGTCTCATAGTGAAAAATGCGATTTTCAATCATCTGAATGGTGATACCGTCCAGATGTACCTGACAAAGCTGGTCAAGCTGCCCGTAGATGTCGTCCATAATGGCGGCCATTCCGGATGCAATCAAGCATTTCATATCCGTGTCTCCGCTCTGCCAGGTGGCAGAGACGAACCGCATCTCGAGTGCTTCGCTGACTTCACGAAGGGTCACTGTAGAAGGGTCTCGAATAAAATGATACCCACCGTCAATGCCCTCTTTGGTGGCGACCAGCTCAGCTTTTTTCAGCTTTGCCATGATCTTGCGGATTCGCGCCGGATTGGTGCACACATTTTTTGCCAGCTCTTCGCTGGAAAGTGTGGTTCCCCTGTGATTTAAAAAGACAAGTGAGTGAACGGCTACGCTAAATTCGCTGTTCAAAAAGAATCCCGCCTCCGTTTGGAATCCAGATTTCCCCTTGCACGTCAGAGGTAAGCGGCAAAGCGCTTGGCCTTATAAAGCCTACTTTGCGATAGACTTTTGCAGATAGGGGCAACAAACTGTTCTTTTTTTAATTTCAGTTTCTAACGGTTAGTATAGAGAGAACGATTGGCTTTGTCAACCCTATTCTACAAAAAATGGGATTTTTTCTTATTTTTGAGCAGATGAATATTTATAAGAACCTCTTCTGCAAAATATAAAAAACGCCTGAAATCAAGACGGATTCGGCCAGATTTCAGACGCTTCAAAAAATCTATTATTTAATAGTACATGTTTGTTTAACTTCGATGTAAGGTCTACTTTTGTTGATACTCGCTCATATTTATATACTCTCCACTAGAAAAGCAAACCATAGATAGCGTTGGCTACTGTGATCGAAACAAACTCGGCCTGTGGATATACCAAAAAGGAAAAATCATGTTTTATATTGACCTTCTCTTCCTATAGCGATTCCTACTTCCCTATACGCTCAAAATGTACACAAAAAATGCAAATGGCCCGTTACATAGAAGTTGTTTGTTTAAGAATCCGTTTTGCAAATTCCTTTGCGGCCTGTAAATCGCTTTCGTCAGGGTGAGTGCGGGCATGGTCAAAATTTTCCAGAAGGCCTTGCAGATGTGCGTCGCCTGGAGTTTCTGCCAACTGTGCTGCATAACGGTCCCGCACGGTGGTTGGCATCTTTCCTTGGCAGAGGTAGCTCCCAAGCAATCGATTGTCCTCTGGAAGAAATGCTTGGACTCGTGCGGCGATGGCCGCAAAATAGGTGGAAGAGGCCCCGAAGCCGGCAGTCCCAAACAGGGCAACCTGTTTGCCGTGGAGCGTTTGCAGAAGGGCTTGTATCTCTGAAGGACAGGTGCCTTTGTCAACCCAAAAACCAACGAGGATCACAGGCTCAGAAACAGATATTTGTTTTTCAGAGACCGCTTCGATGCGGGTTTCCTTCTCAGGAAATGCTTCATAAATGGCCTCTGCAAGCTGGCGGGTATTCCCGGTCTTTGAACAATACATAATGGCATATTTCATGACACGTTCCTCCTTTATGATCGGGCGGCAGGTAGATTCCACGGCCGGTGTAAGTACATTCTGCAAGAACTCTCTTTTAAAAGTATACCATTTTTACTGTAAAAAAGACAGCTTCTTTCTTTATTTCAAGGGGGTTTTTGCCACAAAGGAGGACAAAAGCCGGTTGCCGGACGGGTTCGGACAGACGTACAAAAAGGACGCTCTGAATCACGTCCTCTTTAACCAGATTCAGAGCGTCACATGCGAAGAGGTATCCTTTTGTTGCAAAGAGTAGTTACCCTCGCGTTTTTGGGTTATCTTACCTCGGATGCCTTGCGGACAGGAATCCAAACCTCAAAGGTTGCATTTTTCGGATCAGGGGTGAGATAAACCTCCATATCCGGGCCATCCGCAAATTCATAGCCGGATGTCGGGAGCCATTCGGTGGCAACACGTTTTTCCAGTTCTTGAATGGCTCCGGGCATGGGACCGGTTCCGGGGAAAATCGCCCAAGTAAAGGCAGGGACGGTGTAAGAGGCAAAATCACCGGAGGGCAAATCGCTCGCCACAGCAATCCAATAGCGCCAGTCCTCTTTTTCCCCACAGGCACAGATGCCGAGTACCCCCGAAGGCTGACCGTTCATCAGCGGAATAAGTTTCTGAAGCATCCCTTTTGAGGCTGCCTTGTTCCAAAGTTCCGGAACTGTTTGAAAGTTTTTCTCAATTTCCTTTTCCAGGGGTGCGCTCATGCCGACAATGCGAAATGCATCCTTTTGTTCCATACGATAATTCAATTCGACCTCTCCTTTGATAGTAATGACGAAGCTGATCGGCGGAAAGGAACGAAGCGGAACTCCTGGCTCCTTAGCGTTTGAGGGGGAAACCCCATGAATCCCCCGGAATGCGCGGTTGAAGGCTGTCGGGGATTCATAGCCATACTTTAGAGCAACGTCGAGAACTTTGGCTCCGTTTTGTAAGTCCAGCGCTGCCCGGGTCATTCGACGCCGCCGGATGTACTCGGAAAGCGGAATTCCCGCCAGATAAGTGAACATTCTTTGAAAGTGGTAGGTGGAACAGTAGGCAAGTTTTGCCGCTTGTTCCAACTCGATTTTGCCATCCAGATGTTCCTCAATGTACGCCAATGCCTGATTTAACCGTGTGATCCAGTCCATGCAGATCAACTCCTTATCTTTAGGATAGAGGATTTTTAGAGATTCTTCCTCGCAATCGATGCACGAAAATGCGAGCTACCTGTAAAGGGGCTTTTCTGTATCATACCATAAGCCCACTGGAATGTATCATTGATTCGGCAAGAATTTACGCTGGAAGCACAAAATAGAATCTTTGGTAATTTGTAGCTTTTTCCTAAAAACAGTCTGTGCGCATTCTACAAAAAATATGTTATATTTTCGTACGAAAGTAAATTGATATTCGCACGGAAAAGAGATATAATGAAGCCGTTGAAAGAATCCACATACAATTGGTAAAGGAGTAATCACATGGTTATCGATGTATATGCCTTCCCCGGCTTTATCAAAGAAATCTGTCAAGACCCAGAGCGCGTGGAATTCCGCCGCCAGCAATATTTTCTCTACAAACAGCATGTTTGGCCGATGGAGTTGTTTATCAAACAACTCAATGCTGCGGGCATTGACAAGTGTATCATCAGTGCAGAGGATGTGACAACCCGTGCGGGGGACACCATTGTTTCCAACGAAGAAGTGCGGACTCTGGTGGATTTACAGCCGGAACGCTTGATTGGATTCGCCAGCGTAGACCCACAGCGGCCGGATGCGGTGGAGGTTTTGGAAAAAGCCTTCAAGGATCTGCACCTTGCAGGACTTAAGCTAAGTCCTGCGATGCAACACTTTTCGCCCAATGATTTTTCTCTGATGGACTCAATCTATCAGATCTGTTTGAAGTACAACAAACCCATTCTGTTCCAGTCCGGGATGACCTGGGTGAAGGACAGCCCCTCCACCTATTCCCGCCCCGTTCTGTTTGAGGATGTAGCGATGCGTTATCCGGATCTGCGGGTTTGCCTGGGCCATTTCGGCTGGCCTTACATTATGGAGACCGCCATGCTACTGCTCAAATATCCGAATGTTTATGCGGATACGGCGCTGCTCTATTTTGATTCACCCAAGCAGTTCTTCCACACCACTTTCAATGTCCAGATGGGTGAATATTGGATTGATCGCATGCTGGCGGATAAAGTTATGTTCGGCAGTACCTATCCCCGTATCGAGCAAAAGCGCATGATGGGTGCAGTGGATGTTTTGAATCTGCGTCCAAAACAGAAGGCGATGGTATTGGGCGGCAATGCCCTGCGTTTCTTAGGATTGGAGGAAAAAGAAAATGGTTAAGCATTATCAGTTCAGTGTCCTGACCGACGACGAGTATTCCTACCATTACATTGGGGATCGGGTCAAGGAGTATGTCAAGGAATCCGGGGTTACGAGTGGGATTGTCACAACGGTGGTCGCACATACCAACTGTGGCATTGTGGTCACAGAGCCGTTGGAATGTATTATGGATGACTTCAAGGTCTTGTTACATAAATTGGTGGACAACGACGCCGAATATTCCCATGCGCATTTTCTGCCCACCTATGGGCGCACCAGCGCAAATGCCTATGGCCATCTGAGAAGCTTCTTGACAGGGAACAGTTGTATCTTCCCCATCCAGAATGGCAACATGGTGATGGGCGCCGCGCAGGAGATCACCTTGATGGAATTTGATGGCCCCCAAGAGAGAACGGTCTTTGTCGATGTGATTGGCGAATAAGGAGGGGGATATATGGCGCGGGATGTCTTTGCTTATATTGGAGAGCCGGATCAATTGATGAGTGTACGGGAGGCACGGTTATTGGGCGGGCGGCAGGACGGCGTCCGTATGATTCAGCTGGATAACGGCGGCGCATTGGAATGCACCATACTTCCTGGACGCGCGATGGACCTCTATCAGGTGCGTTATAAAGGGGCCAACCTGAATTACATTGCACCGTGTGGCATTGTAGCGCCGGCTTACTACGACGCCCGTGGAACGGAATGGTTGCGTAGTTTTTATGTGGGATTTCTGACCACGTGCGGTTTACAACATATTGGTTCACCGGCGGAGATCGCTGGCGAGGTTCGTGGGCTGCACGGCCGGGAGGCCAATTGTCCTGCAGAGGATGTGCGCGTTACGCGCGACCGCGCAGGGGATTCCATGGAACTGACCGTGGAGGGTACGATGCGAGAGGCGCGCATCTTTGGGGAAAACCTGCGCCTGCACCGCACGTACACGTTCTCCTACGGAGAGGATGCCTTCACGCTTACGGATACGGTGACAAACCATGGGTTTGGGGCGCGGCCCTTTCTGCTCTCCTATCATATTAATTTTGGCTATCCGTTGCTTTGTGAGGATACAGAGATTCTTTTGGACAGCTTGGGCGTGGAACCGCGTGATGCACATGCCGCGCAGGAAATCAGCCGCTGGAGGGAGATCGAACCGCCGACATACCCCTATCAAGAATGCTGCTATTTCCATGAGCTGGCGGAGGATGCGCAGGGCCGAAGCGGTTATACCATCTATAATCCGCACAGGCACATCGGCGTCCGGGTTTCCTGGAAGCATGCCGATCTCCCCTGCTTCTGTCAGTGGAAAATGCTGGGAAAGGGTGAATATGTCCTGGGAATGGAACCCCTGAACGCACCTCTGGATGGCAAGAAAATCGGCGAAGAGGGCTGTACAGCGCCTGTTCTTCAGCCGGGAGAAAGCAAAACCTACACTCTGTACTTTACATTTATAGAGGAGTTGTAATAAAGACACATTTGGTGTAATATTTTATGGAGAAAGGGCGAACAACATGGCATACGATCTTGTGACAGTCAGTGCAATCCTGTGTGAAATCATGCGTAAGGAATTGGATAAACCTTTGGATAAACCGGCGGACTTTACCGGGCCATATGCGAGCGGCGATACACCCATCACGGTCAATGTGGCTGCAAAGTTGGGCGCAAAGACTGCCGTTATCGGCAGTGTGGGCCCCGACCCATTTGGAAAGTGCTTTAAAGAGCAGATGGTTTCCAGTGGCGTTGACGTGAGCATGGTTAAGGAGATCCCCGGTGCCTCCACCGGATGTGCATTTGTCTGCTATTATACGGGAGGAAGCCGTGATTTTCTGTATCACAGCCGCCATGCTGCGGCCGGTATGACCCGCGCAGAGGATCTCGACATGGAGAAACTCCAGGGAACCAAGTGGTTCCATCTCACTGGCTACAATATGAGTGTGAGCAAAAGTTTGCAGGAGACTTGTTACCGCATTGTCAAAGAACTGCCTGAAGGCAGCCGCATCAGTTTTGATCCCAACATCCGTCCCGAATCCCTCAGTGTGGAGGAGGTGCGGGAACTCTGCCGTCCAGTGATCGAAAAGGCGAGCATTCTTTTCCCGAGTAAAACAGAGGCCGCAATGTTTACCGGCCGTGCGACCGATGAGGAAGGATGCCGTCTATGGGCCAATCAAGGCAAGCTGGTGGTCTTAAAGAACGGCAGCGATGGTTGCATCCTATACCAAGGGAGTGAAAAGATCGCCGTCCCCAGCTTTTCTGTGGAAGAAGTCGATCCTACCGGTGCCGGGGATACCTTCTGTGGGGCATTTTTAACCGCTCTGATCGAAGGGAAGTCTCTCGAAGAGTGTGGCCGGTTTGCTTGTGCAGCCGGCGCAATGAGTGTACGCAAACAGGGGCCGATGGAGGGCGCCCCCAATCGCGAAGAGCTGGAAGCATTTTTGAAGGCGAACGTATAAGAAATCTATTTAAGAACGATAGAACAAAGGATCAAGAACGACGGAACGAAAGGAAGGAATCCATATGACGAGGACACAGCGAATCAAAGAATATATTCGCTCCTACCCCCCGGAAATCTGCATGGAGCGTGGACGTATTTATACAGAAGAATTCTTTTCCCACCCAGAGCGCCCTCTGGTGATCCGGCGTGCAGAGGCTTTTGCGCGGTATTTGCGGGAGATGACCATCTATATCGGCGACGATGATCTGCTGGTGGGCAATACGGCCAGCAAGCCGCTGGCGGCCGCCCTGTTCCCGGAATTTGCGGTGGACTGGATCGAAGAAGAGCTCGACACCTTTGAAGAGCGCGAGCGTCAACGCTTTATAGTGCCAGCGGAGCTGCATGACGAAATTTTGGCCATGTGCGAAAAATGGAAAGGATATACCCACTATGACCGGGTGGGGTACAACCTGAAAAGTACAATCGGGGAATATCTGCTGGGTGAACAGCACCCCAGCGTCAACGAAACGATGATTATTGAGCACAACCAGAACGGCGATGGGCATATCATCCCGGATTATGTGAAACTGCTCGACATCGGCTTGGAAGGTGTGATCGACGAAGCAGAGCGCAACCTTGCCCTCCTGCGCGAAGACGACCCGGAATATTTGGAAAAGAAGGCCTTTTTGGAGAGTGTCATCATCTGTATGCAGGGGGTACTGGATTATGCAGACCGGCTGGCAAAGCTGGCTTTTGAAAAGGCCAAGACAGCGCCGACCGCGGAACGCCGGGCAGAGCTGACCGAAATCGCCCGCATCTGTGCAAAGGTTCCCCGCAAGGCGCCGGACAGCTTCTACGAGGCATTGCAGTTTGTTTTGTTTATCCATCTCATGATTCAGATCGAGTCGAACGGCCACAGCATTTCTATGGGCCGGATGGACAGCTATTTAAAGAAATACTACGACCGCGATCTTGCGGAAAAGCGGATCGATGCGGACTTTACCCAGCAGCTCTGTGAATGTTTCCTGCTGAAATGCTTTGAGGCAAATAAACTGCGCGACTGGGGCACTACCGAAAACTTGGGCGGCAATCAGCTCTTCCAGACCATCACATTGGGAGGACAGACCCAGGACGGTAAGACGGCGGTGAACGATCTATCATACCTTTTCTTGGAGGCACTCGGCAATACCAATATGAATATCCCCACTGTGATTGTCAGTATGGGCAGCACAACGCCGCTTGCGTTCTACGAGGCCGCTCTCCGGGCGCTGGTGCGCCATGGCGGTGGTATGCCCGCTTTCTTCAACGACGATGTGGCGGTTGATATGATGGTCCGCGCAGGAATCCCGTTGAGTGATGCCCGCAATTGGGCTGGTATGGGTTGCAGCGAGGTGCGGATTCCGGGCAAACATGGTACCGGCGTTACGCCCGTCTATGTCAATGTGATGAAGCTGTTGGAGTTGGCACTTCACGATGGCTATAATCCCAATACAGGCAAGTGCCTGTGCCCGTCCAGCCGGCCTTTTTCCGAGTGCCGCAATCTCAAGGAGGTCATCGCCCTTTGGGAAGAACAGCTTGACTACTATCTCCCCTTTATCCCGCGGATTGAGCGGGCAATTGCGGAGAGTTATTATACGCTCACCCCAACCCCCTTCCTCTCCGGCGTGGTCGATTACCGCATCGAGATGGGAAAAGACATCTCCTGGGGGCGTGGCCCGAACTACAACGATACCATTGTACACGCGCACGGCTATCCGAATGCCGCAAACGCTTTGGAGGCACTGGACCGCGTATGTTTCAAAGATCAGAAGTACACGTTAAAAGAGGTCATCGAGGCCATGGATGAGAATTTTGCCAGCGATAAAGGTATGGCAATTCGCAAGGCTCTACTCAATGCGCCGAAGTTTGGAAACGACGACGACGAGGTGGATGATCTCTGCCGCGACCTGTTTACCATCCTGCCGGCCAAGATGCGCAAGTTCACCCCATTGCGCGGAGGTCAATTCGGTTGTACGGCGCAGACCGTTGTCATGAACGTGACCGATGGAGCCGTGGTTGGTGCAACCCCGGATGGACGGCGCGCAGGGGAAAGTTTGGCAGATAACATGTCCCCCACCCCCGGTACGGATCTACAGGGGATTACCGGTGTGTTCAATAGCTTATCAAAGATTGACCACGCCTTGATGGACAATGGCTCCATTCTCAACATCCGTTTCCATCCCTCTGCTCTGAACAGTCCGGAGAAAATCGAAAAGATTGCGCAGGCCATAGCGGTCTACTTTGAAAAGGGCGGTTTCCAGGTACAGTTTAATGTAGTCGGCCGCGAAATCCTGATCGACGCGCAGCAGCATCCGGAAAATTACCGTTCTCTGGTGGTCAAAGTTGCTGGATTCAGCTGCTTCTACTGCGAACTGGAAAAGAAGTGGCAGGATCACTTGATTGCCCGTACAGAATACGATGCATTTGCTTAATCGGAGGTCCCTATGACAGGTCATTTGTTCAATATCCAGCGGTTTAGTCTGGACGACGGTCCCGGTATCCGCACAGTTGTTTTTCTCAAGGGCTGCAACCAGGTTTGCCTCTGGTGTCACAATCCGGAATCGCTCCTTCCAAAGCCGCAGGTTTTGCGCAAAGATAGCCTGTGTACAAGGTGTGGCCGATGTGAAGAGGTTTGCCCTGAGGGGGCTATTTCCCACGATGCGGATGGATACCGTACCGATCACAAAAAATGTGTGCGCTGTGGCCATTGTATTGACCTGTGCCCAAATGATGCTCTGATGCTGGTGGGATATGACCGGTCGGTGGAAGAGGTGGTCAAGCTGGTCTGTAAGGACCGGGATTTTTATCAACGCAGCGGTGGTGGGGTCACGTTTTCCGGCGGGGAACCCGCTATGCAAGGAGAATTCCTTTTGCAGTGTTTGGAGGCTTGCCGTGAGAATGGAATCCAGACTGCCATTGAGACGAACGGAAATTATCCGTTGAAGCTGACGGCACGCCTCTCTCCCCTTCTCGACTATGTGATGGTGGACTTAAAACATACGGATGATGAAAAGCACCGCCGGTTTACAGGTGTGACCAACCAACAGACGTTGGCGTCCATCCAGTATTATTTGACGCACAATGTAACCGATCTGCGGGTCCCCGTGATTCCGACGTTTAACGATACTGCGTCAGAATTGCAAGATATTCTCAATTTTGCCTGGGAGAATGGCGCCCAAAAGGTCACTTTACTCCCCTATCACACCTTTGGAATCAGTAAATATACCAATCTCAGTATGCCCTATCAACTGGGCAACGAACCGTTGTCCGTTGCCTCGGTACAAAAAATTGTGGACCAGTTGGACAAAAAGGGGCTTATTGTGGAAGTAAATGAACGTTAATCCGGATGGGAGAATGGACATGATCGAACGCCATGTAAAGATGATTGAGCTGGTAGCAGACCGTGGAGAAATTGAGACGGGTGAGCTTGCCCGCCTGCTAAATACCAGTGAAGTGACTGTACGAAATGATTTAAATACGCTTTCGAAAAAGGGGATTCTAGCCCGGCGGCGCGGTTATGCCACCCTCCCAAACCCGGATGACACCAATTATCACATGGCGTTGCACTATGAGGCCAAGCTGAAGATTGCCGCTGCCGCAGCCCAAAGGGTNAGTGATGCCCGCAATTGGGCTGGTATGGGTTGCAGCGAGGTGCGGATTCCGGGCAAACATGGTACCGGCGTTACGCCCGTCTATGTCAATGTGATGAAGCTGTTGGAGTTGGCACTTCACGATGGCTATAATCCCAATACAGGCAAGTGCCTGTGCCCGTCCAGCCGGCCTTTTTCCGAGTGCCGCAATCTCAAGGAGGTCATCGCCCTTTGGGAAGAACAGCTTGACTACTATCTCCCCTTTATCCCGCGGATTGAGCGGGCAATTGCGGAGAGTTATTATACGCTCACCCCAACCCCCTTCCTCTCCGGCGTGGTCGATTACCGCATCGAGATGGGAAAAGACATCTCCTGGGGGCGTGGCCCGAACTACAACGATACCATTGTACACGCGCACGGCTATCCGAATGCCGCAAACGCTTTGGAGGCACTGGACCGCGTATGTTTCAAAGATCAGAAGTACACGTTAAAAGAGGTCATCGAGGCCATGGATGAGAATTTTGCCAGCGATAAAGGTATGGCAATTCGCAAGGCTCTACTCAATGCGCCGAAGTTTGGAAACGACGACGACGAGGTGGATGATCTCTGCCGCGACCTGTTTACCATCCTGCCGGCCAAGATGCGCAAGTTCACCCCATTGCGCGGAGGTCAATTCGGTTGTACGGCGCAGACCGTTGTCATGAACGTGACCGATGGAGCCGTGGTTGGTGCAACCCCGGATGGACGGCGCGCAGGGGAAAGTTTGGCAGATAACATGTCCCCCACCCCCGGTACGGATCTACAGGGGATTACCGGTGTGTTCAATAGCTTATCAAAGATTGACCACGCCTTGATGGACAATGGCTCCATTCTCAACATCCGTTTCCATCCCTCTGCTCTGAACAGTCCGGAGAAAATCGAAAAGATTGCGCAGGCCATAGCGGTCTACTTTGAAAAGGGCGGTTTCCAGGTACAGTTTAATGTAGTCGGCCGCGAAATCCTGATCGACGCGCAGCAGCATCCGGAAAATTACCGTTCTCTGGTGGTCAAAGTTGCTGGATTCAGCTGCTTCTACTGCGAACTGGAAAAGAAGTGGCAGGATCACTTGATTGCCCGTACAGAATACGATGCATTTGCTTAATCGGAGGTCCCTATGACAGGTCATTTGTTCAATATCCAGCGGTTTAGTCTGGACGACGGTCCCGGTATCCGCACAGTTGTTTTTCTCAAGGGCTGCAACCAGGTTTGCCTCTGGTGTCACAATCCGGAATCGCTCCTTCCAAAGCCGCAGGTTTTGCGCAAAGATAGCCTGTGTACAAGGTGTGGCCGATGTGAAGAGGTTTGCCCTGAGGGGGCTATTTCCCACGATGCGGATGGATACCGTACCGATCACAAAAAATGTGTGCGCTGTGGCCATTGTATTGACCTGTGCCCAAATGATGCTCTGATGCTGGTGGGATATGACCGGTCGGTGGAAGAGGTGGTCAAGCTGGTCTGTAAGGACCGGGATTTTTATCAACGCAGCGGTGGTGGGGTCACGTTTTCCGGCGGGGAACCCGCTATGCAAGGAGAATTCCTTTTGCAGTGTTTGGAGGCTTGCCGTGAGAATGGAATCCAGACTGCCATTGAGACGAACGGAAATTATCCGTTGAAGCTGACGGCACGCCTCTCTCCCCTTCTCGACTATGTGATGGTGGACTTAAAACATACGGATGATGAAAAGCACCGCCGGTTTACAGGTGTGACCAACCAACAGACGTTGGCGTCCATCCAGTATTATTTGACGCACAATGTAACCGATCTGCGGGTCCCCGTGATTCCGACGTTTAACGATACTGCGTCAGAATTGCAAGATATTCTCAATTTTGCCTGGGAGAATGGCGCCCAAAAGGTCACTTTACTCCCCTATCACACCTTTGGAATCAGTAAATATACCAATCTCAGTATGCCCTATCAACTGGGCAACGAACCGTTGTCCGTTGCCTCGGTACAAAAAATTGTGGACCAGTTGGACAAAAAGGGGCTTATTGTGGAAGTAAATGAACGTTAATCCGGATGGGAGAATGGACATGATCGAACGCCATGTAAAGATGATTGAGCTGGTAGCAGACCGTGGAGAAATTGAGACGGGTGAGCTTGCCCGCCTGCTAAATACCAGTGAAGTGACTGTACGAAATGATTTAAATACGCTTTCGAAAAAGGGGATTCTAGCCCGGCGGCGCGGTTATGCCACCCTCCCAAACCCGGATGACACCAATTATCACATGGCGTTGCACTATGAGGCCAAGCTGAAGATTGCCGCTGCCGCAGCCCAAAGGGTACGGGATGGCGAAACAATCATTGTTGGAACCGGTAGTACGTGTGCGATGTTTGCCGCTCAGGTGGTGGAAACCCGGCGCAATGTGACAATCCTGACAAACTCTGCTTATGTAGCGGCGAATCTCTGTAAGGAGCCGGATGGTCGGATTATTCTGCTGGGAGGTAGCTACCAGAAGCATTCCCAGTGTATGGTAGGGCCCTTAATCAAACGTTGCTTAGAGGATTTTCATGTGGGTACTGCCTTCGTAGGAGCAGACGGTTTTACCGATTCCGGCGGCTTTTTTGGTGTGGATATGGAACGCGCGGAAGCTCTCCGGGAGATGGTGCGAAGTGCAGAGCGCGTCTGCATGCTCTTGGATGGCTCAAAGCTTGGAAAAAGTGGAACGGTTTCTTTCTTGAATGCGGCTTGTGTGGCAGAATTGTTCACAGACAGCAGTGCAGACTCTGTACTTTGTGAAAATCTGCGGATACGAGGGATGCATGTCAACATAGTCTAACAGAAAAGGAAAAGAGGGTGTCCCAAAAGTCATGAAATGACGGAAGGATACCCTCTTTTTTAGAAACGCAGATATTTTTTCAGCCAGAAAGAGGACGCCCTTCCCTATGAATCGAAAGATTCGTAGTTTTGGGATACCCCCTTTGCCGTATTTTATATGGTGATAGGAGCGCTTTTGTCAGAGACGCTTTTGAGCGATAATAAACCCAAAAATAGTACCACAAGTGCCACCCACCAGATGCATAAAATGAGCTACGTGATCTTGTACAAAAAGAGCCGAATAGACTTCTTGACCAAGATATAGAACCGCAACTAGAATGAGGGTTAGAGGAATTCGCCCTTCCTTCATGCCAGCCAATGAAGAGAGCATAATGAGCATGAACACAATGCCGCTTGCCCCCAACAGTGCTGTAGAAGGGAAAAAGACACATTGCAACAATCCAGAAATCCCCGCGGTCAGCAGAATCCCTAACAAAAGAACTTTACTGCCATATTTCTCTTCCATCGGAGGCCCTACAACTAAAAACAAAAGCATATTTCCAGCAAAATGCTCATAATTGGCATGGCCAAAGACGTGGCCAATTAGGCGTACATAACTAAGAGGGTCTGTCAAGGGGGCGCGATAGACGGAAAAGAGCCTTTGCGTTGTCCAGCCATTGCTCATCGCGCCGAGAAGCAGTGCAGCCAGAGAGAACAAAAAGAAAGTTAAAATCACAGGTGCGTTGTAATGGATTCGTTTTAGCAGTGGCATATCGTCCCTCCGTTCAATAGAAGCCAGCGCGTACCGATCAGGGATCAAAATTCCTTTGATCGGTACTTGTGGGAGTCATTGTAAACTTTTGGCACCTTTCCATATTATTTATTGTACCATAATCCTTCCAGATTTGGGATTACCTTTTTACCTATCCCCTGTTGGAGGCTGAAAGATCAAAGCCTGGACGGGCACAGACACTTACCTGTATTGGGATTATAACCATCGTGAAATGCCAACTCCAACAGCTTCATCACATTGACATAGACGGGCGTAACGCCGGTACCATGTTTGCCGGAATCCGTACCTCGCTGCAACCCATACCAGCCCAATTGCGAGCATCACTCAATCGTCGCAACCAATCGTATGAAAACGCCGACTTGAGAAAATGCGGCAACATTTTGTCAAAAATTTTGCCTGAGGGCTTGCATTATACAGCAGAACATGCTATAATAAATCTCGCCGTTAAAAAGAAATCGTTTAGCGGAAAAATGGGCCTGTAGCTCAGCTGGGAGAGCGTTCGGTTCGCATCCGAGAGGTCGTGGGTTCGAATCCCTTCAGGTCCACCATTCAATTGAGTCTGAATGCATAAATGCGTTCAGACTTTTTTTATTGTTGGTTGTCATTGAAAACCTATTTTTCAGATTCGAGAGCTTTATTGGGAGGGAACTATGGCTTTTATACGAATTCCTTACGATCAATGGGAGAGAAAGGAATATTTGGAGTTCTTTCAGAATTCCTCTATTTATATAACCGAACAGCTTGATATGACAAAGTTGTATTGTCACATCAAACAGAAGGGTTTACGCCTGTACCCTTCCCTAGTTTATTGTGCTGCTAAGGTCGTCAATCAATATCCTGAATTTCGATATGCTTATGATGAGCAACACTGTGTTGGAATCTGGGAGGAACTCCATCCGTATTACACAGTGCCTAGGGTAGACAATCCAACACTTTTTTCCATGAAATATTCTGCGTATTCCCCAGACTTTCTGACATTTTACCATACGTTTGAACAGGACTACAAGGTTGCTGAACATTGTGGACGTCTACTTTGCGATGAAACTATGCCCAAAAATATCTTTGGCGTCTCAATTGCTCCAGGTGTACCATTTACCGGTTTTTGCTTTGGAGGAGAACCCAAAGAAGATTTTGTTCCTTTTGTTCTTTTCGGAAAGCTTACTCACCAAGGAGACCGTTTCCTTCTGCCGGTTGGCGCAGAATTTTCACATGCAGTAAACGATGGCCAGCATATCAGCCGTTTTTTTGAGCAGTTAAAAGAGACGGCAGACAACCTCCTATAAGTGGGATTATATTCTTGAAAACATCGAAGTACAAACTCAGAGTCAATTTTATAATGGCCTTTTTTGTCTACTTCGTTTTAACATGCATATAAGGGTATTATTGGTAAATGATCGTGAAGTTAGCTTATAGGAAACAAATAGCAATAAAAAGCTTCCTAGGGACCTTTCGTTCCCCAGGAAGCTCTTTTTTGTAATCCGGTATTCAATACACAGAATGTGTATGTGTTTTCGCTGGATAGCTTGGGATGTGAAGCAACTTTGGCAAACGGAGTTTACTCTCAACATAGTCTGCACAGATTCCTGTGCTAGAAAATAGAATCAAGAACAACATTCCAGTTTGAATCCAATATACCGTCACATCGGTAACACCGTGAGCAATCACGGCAGCAAAGGCGGCCGTCAAGAGAATGTTCATCTCGTTGCAGATATGGTTTCGGAACCGAAGCCATAGGATTTTACACTGAACAAAGATATAGAGTCCCATTGCCCCTGTCCCGATGATTCCATAATTCAAGAGGGTATCCAGCAACAAGTTATGGCAATGATACGTCTGATACCCATCAAACACACGATAGATCATCTGATATGACGTAGGCCCCATCCCGAAGATAGGATGGGACTGAATCCCCTGAATGGCTGCCGCCCAAATAGAGAGGCGTTGTCCAAATGTGGTATCAATCGCTTCGACGCGTGGGAAAAGAATTGGAAATAACAGGCTACTAGCTGCCGCAAAGACCGCCAGTGCTAAGAATAGTCCCATCCATTTATAATACTTCTTGAGATAAAACATCACCAATACGGCACAGAGCAATCCCATACAAGAAGACATACTTGCGCAGAAATAAAGTCCCAGCAAATTGACAGCAATCACAACACTGTAAAAAACACGTTCTTTTGAATTGGTAAACAGGCGGTACAATGCGATCAGAACTAAAAATTCGATCATCATACCATAGTAATTGGCATTGGAAAATACCGACGTCGGCCGGTAATCCGGTGCTGTAGAAAACAATGCGGCTTTTTGCAAAAACGCAAGTCCTGCGCAGAATATACTTGCCACACAGGCTGCATCCATCATGCGGTTGAATAGAGAACCGGTCATCACGCTGCGCAGGTAAAATGCACAAATTACAGCTGCCAAAACCAGCATACTGTAAAGCATGCCCATATAATTGTTATACACGGCTGAAACGAAGAAAGGTACGATCAGTGCCCCAAGCAGTGCCTTGCAATAAGGAGATTCTAATGCTTTTGACCGCATTCGATAGTTGACCATTGTCATCACTGCAATGGCGCTTACCGTGACAACAGAAAGATAAAAGGGAAAAAACAAAGAGATCACCAGCGCCATTGGCGCGGCGGTATCTATATCCAATTGCTTGACCCACGCTTGCAAACGAATCGAAACAGATTCCATTGTCTGAGTGATAGACCATTCCTCCTTTCTAAAAAAATCGTTCTTTTCCCACAGGATGTCCCACCCCTAGCTGGACGCAAAAATAAGAGTTTCTGTCCAATTGGCGGAACAATAGAACGCGGATATGCCCATTCATACGGTACTTTATTATATACAGCTTTTCTATTTTGAGCAAGAGGAATATTCTATTGAATCAAATCACAGTTTCCGGCGTTTTTTAGCTATTGCGCTGAATTTATGAACGCTTTTTTAACGTTTCTTACAATTCCGTCAGAAACTAGCAATTTCTTACGTTCAATAGTATAATAAATAGGGATTTTGTCCTCTTTTTTCCGTTTGATGATGATTGCGTGCATTTGAATGCCGTATAAGAGGGGATGAGTCTGCCAAAATTTTTAACAGATCGAATGGAAGAGCCATGCCAATTGGTTCCAAAGGAGTTTTTATGAAAAGACACAGAGAGCTGCCGGTGGACACTGCTGAGCGATCGGATCAGAAATATTGTGAGCGGTTTGAACCTGACTATACACGGGGACTCAACCCCCAGCAGGTCCAGATGCGCCAACAGCAGGGACTGACAAACGGAGAGGGCGAAATCAAGACTAAAACAGTTGGACAGATTATCCGCGGGAATCTGATTACGCCTTTTAACATTTTAAATATCATTTTGGCAAGTATGGTTTTTGTGGTGGGGTCCTATAAAAATCTGCTGTTTATGGGTGTGGTCATTTGTAATACGCTGATCGGCACTTTTCAGGAAATTCGAGCCAAAAAGACCATTGATAAGTTGTCCTTAATTGCAGCCCCTAAAGCGCGGGTGGTGCGCAGCGGAGAGGAACAAGGCCTCCCGGTGGAAGAGCTGGTTTTGGACGACATCCTGCACCTCTCTGCAGGGAATCAGGTCTGCGCCGACTGCATTGTACAATTTGGCGAGTGCGAGGTGAATGAATCTCTGCTGACTGGCGAAAGTGACCCTGTGGTGAAAAAACCGGGCGATCTTCTTTTTTCAGGAAGTTTTATCGTCAGCGGAGACTGCCATGCTCGTGTGGAACATGTTGGGGTGGAGAACTATGCTTCCCAAATTACAAATCATGCCAAATATTTAAAAAAGCCCAATTCCGAGATCATGACGAGCATCAACAAAATTATCAAATTGCTCGGTTTTGCCATCATTCCGGTGGGAGCGGCGCTGTTTTACAAACAGTATGTTCTTTCCGCACAGCCATTTTCCCAGGCTGTGGTCAGTACGGTTGCCGCGCTGATCGGGATGATTCCAGAGGGATTGGTATTGCTCACCAGCGTCGTATTAGCAGTCAGTGTGATTCGGCTTTCTCGTTATAACGCCTTGGTCCAGGATCTCTATTCCATCGAGACCTTGGCTCGCGTGGATACTCTGTGTCTGGACAAGACCGGCACGATCACCGAGGGAACGATGCAGGTGGATGGAATCGAGCCGCTTTGCCCGATCCCACAGCCTCAGGTGGAGGATGCCATTGCAGCGGTCACCCATGCTTTAAATGACGAAAATCCCACCTCTATGGCTATGAAGCAACTGGGCCTGGTTGTTCCAGATTGGATATGCATCGATTCAGTGCCCTTCTCGTCTGCGCGCAAATGGAGTGGCGCCAGCTTTGCAAACATTGGAACCTTTGTCATCGGCGCAGCAGAGTTTGTGATGCGGGACCGCTTTGAACCCCTGCGTGAGAAGGTGGAACAGTACTCTTCGCAAGGGCAGCGCGTATTGTTATTGGCCTATTCCCAAAACCCTTTTCAGGATAAGGGGCTCCCTAAGGAGCTCTCCCCTTTGGCTTTGCTCCTGTTGAGCGATAAAATCCGCGATAACGCGCGAGAAACGCTGGAATACTTTGCCGACCAAGGGGTAGAAATCAAGGTGATTTCCGGTGACAATGCAGTGACGGTGGCCAACATCGCCAAACGTGCAGGTTTGCAAAACGCAGATCGGTTTGTCGATGCGACCAACTTGAAAACCTATGAAGATATTCAGAAAGCCGTGGAGGAATACACCGTATTTGGGCGTGTGACGCCCCAACAAAAACTCGATCTGGTCAAGGCGCTTAAGGAACAAAAGCATACAGTTGCCATGACAGGCGATGGAGTAAACGACGTATTAGCCCTTAAGGAGAGCGATTGCAGCATTGCGATGGCTTCTGGCAGCGACGCTGCTCGTGCAGTTTCGCAGTTGGTGCTATTGGACTCCAATTTTGCCAGCATGCCGCGCATTGTTCAGGAAGGGCGGCGTTCCATCAATAATTTGCAGCGTTCCTCCTCCCTATTCCTGGTGAAATCCATCTTTTCCACCATTATCGCGGTTTGCTTTATCTTCCTGCAATGTGACTACCCGTTCCAACCTATTCAATTTACGCTTATCAATACCTTTACGATTGGGATTCCTTCCTTTATCCTGGCCTTGGAACCAAACAAAGACCGTATCCGCGGGAAATTCTTGGTCAATATCATACGGAAATCCTTGCCGGGTGCTTTGACGATGATTACCAACATTCTATTGTTGGTGGCAGTTTCGCTGTTCCTCCACCTGCCCAACGAACAAATTTCCACCTTGGCGGTCATTTTAACTGGATTTACAGGACTTCTCACTCTATTAAAGGTTTGTGTTCCATTTAATCTGTTGCGGTCTGCGCTGTATACCCTGATGGTGGTTGGTTTTATTATGGCAATGCTATTTTTCCAGCCGCTGTTCTCCCTGGTCGATCTTACGGTCCCCATGGTCGTGGTTTTGGTGCCATTGTTGCTCTTTGCCATCTGCATGATGAGTGTAGTGTTACATGTTATTGAACGCATCATTATGCGCAATGCGGAGGATTGAGTGGCATTTAAGGGTGACAATCTTTAAAAAGAAAAACGGTTGTGTGCGGTCCATAGAAAGCACACAACCGTTTTTAACTTTATAATAGAATAGACAGTATGCTGCATTTCCCTATTCGGAAATGCAGGCGCGTATAGCAGGTTATCAAGGATGTTTCAAATGCATTTCCTATTGGCTACTCCCGACTTTATCGAGTTACAGGTCGTCTGCATCCTGGACGGGATAAAGATCGTCCGTCGGCGTGCCGGTATAGCTGCCGCTGACGTCCGATGGGATGCTTCCTTTGTTCATGTTCGGAAGCGCGCACGCAGCCTGTTCGGCTCGTATCTCGGCTTGGGACTGTCCGCTGGTAGGTTGGGGCTTGGCTGCTTGTTTTTTTCGATCTTTCATCGTCAATCACCTCGCGGATAGGTTTCCCAATCCCGAGCAATTTATGAATGAGACGCCCATTCGGGGCTCGGGCGAAGTCCATCGGTCAAATCTTTAATGACCTCCCCAGCGAGAATAAACCCGGCGACCGGTGGGACGAACGCCACGCTTCCTGGTGTTTGCCGGCGCGGAAATGCATCTTGGAGTTCTGGATTCTCTTCACGCGGTACAGGCTCTTCTTTGGAATACACAACTTTCAAAGATGAAATTCCGCGTTTTTTCAGTTCACGGCGCATGACCCGGCATAGGGGACATACCGAGGTCTGATAGATGTCTGCCACTTCAAAGCGGGTGGGATCGAGTTTGTTCCCCGTCCCCATACTGCTGATGATGGGGATCCCCTTCTCTTGCGCTACCTGCACCAGCGCCAATTTTGCAGATACCGTGTCGATAGCGTCGATAATATAGTCACAATCGTTTAAAAAGTCACTGGGCGTGTCGGGAAGATAAAACAACGGAAAGGTTTGAACATCCACTGCCGGATGGATGCGTTGGGCGCGTTCCCTCATCACGTCAACTTTCTGTTTTCCAATGGTGGAATGGTCAGCGAGAATCTGCCGGTTAAGATTGGTTAAACTCACGGTGTCATTGTCGATCAACAGCAGGTGGCCGACGCCGGTTCGAACGAGTGCTTCCGCAGCAAAACTGCCTACACCGCCGAGGCCAAAAACGGCTACCCGGCTGTTCCGCAGTCGCTCCATGCTGCGTGTACCCAATAAAATCTGGGAACGAGAAAACTCATTGCGCATTCTCTTTTCCTCCTGACAAAAATACCGCGGCCGCTGTCTGGAAGATTACAGACAAATCATAGAGAGGAGAGATATGCTCCAAATATTCCAGGTTTAGCTCCATTTTTGGCGGTAAAATCTGTTCTACATAGACCCGTTCCGGATCGTCAGCCGCGTCAAGGAGCTTGTCCTCATCCTTAAACGCGATACTCGAAGGCGCAGTAATCCCCGGGCGGACCAATAAGGTAGCCATCTGCTCCGGTGTATAGAGATCGACGTATTTGCGCACCTCTGGCCGCGGTCCTACCAGACTCATCGTACCGTTGAGAACATTCAACAGTTGGGAAAACTCGTCCAACCGGAGCCGACGAATAAATCTTCCAACACGCGTGATACGCGGGTCTTCTCCCGTTGTGACAGCAGGACCGATCTGATCCGCATTTTGAACCATTGTACGAAATTTAAAAATTTTGAAATCCTGATTGTAGCGTCCCACACGGACTTGCCGGTAAAAAACAGGCCCCTTGGAATCGAATTTAACAGCAAGCGCCAAAAGCAACAGAAAAGGAGAAAGGATAACCAACATCACAAAAGAGGCGATCATGTCCAAAAGGCGCTTGAAAAACAGGGAGACACGCTTTTTTTGGAGGAGTTCCCAATAAGGCCTAATGGCATCCTCCTGCATACTTTTTGGCAGCTCTTCATAGTTCATAACAAATGCTCCAACTTTCCTTTTTGTTCTCTTTACAGAATTGTATTTCTATTATATCATATAGAAAAGAGGATAATGGATTCTTTGGCTCAAACTCAAAACGGATGTGTTGATTTTCAAAAGAATGATGTACTTCATTCGCATTTTGCGACATCGGTCTCCGTTTCGGCGTGAGGTCATCTGAAACATCCAGTTTGAAGAATGAACAGAATATTCGTTGAGAAGACGAAAACATCACTTGGATAGGGGATTCAATGCTCTTTCAGCCGTCGGAGGGCTTTAAATACTTGTAGCGGTGGCCTCCGACTGCGGCGTGAGATTATTATACCATAAATCTCCAAATAGGACAAATCCAGTGATTTGTTTCTCCACTTCATTATTTGCAGAAACCATAGAAAAAAAGCAGGATGCTGCTTTACAATTTATCCAAAAAAATGTTATAATAGATTAAGATATAATTTAACATGACTTGCATGGGAATGAGACCGTCCATGGGGCTGTATCTCCAAAGGTTTGGAAGTAGTCATAATGGCGTGAAGAAGAAATTGGTCCGATCGGAGTGAGGACAGCAGCTTGTTGTAGTTCCAGAGGTGCGCGTGTGGTGGCGAACGTTCTGGCTTTTGGAGAACCGGTACAGAGGAAAAAAGTAAATCCAGATATTTTTACGTGTGCGGGCACAAAGAGGTTCGGATGAAGAGGGAGTTCTGCCAGTATCTGCACACGGCGAGAGAGACATCGGAAATTTGGGCAATTGCCTATTGAGGAAGAACTTGAACATTGTGTGCCGTTCCTCCTTTTCCACTGTACCAAAGCAGCTGTGGAGCCGGGCCCTCATCCAGTATAAAAACACAAGGAGGACATGAAAATGGCATACTATCTTGGCATTGACCTCGGCGGAACGAATATCGCTGTGGGAGTAGTGGATGAACATTATCAGATTATTGGACGGGGGAAGAATAAAACACGCGTTCCCTGTTCTTCAGAAGAGATGTGCGAACAGCTTGCGGTAACAGCCTTCGCTGCATTGGAGGACGCTGGCGTCACGATCGATGACATCCCGTGGGTAGGGATTGGCACACCCGGTACGGTCAACCGCGATCTGGGTGTGGTGGAATTTTCCAATAACCTGTACTTTAATAACTTTGAGTTGCGCCGGATGTTGCAGGAGCGCATGAAAAAAGAGGTTATCGTTGAAAACGATGCGAATGCGGCTGCATATGGTGAATACCAGGCTGGTGCTTTAAAGGGTGCGCGCAATGCTCTTGCGATTACTCTTGGAACAGGCGTGGGCAGCGGCATTATTGTTGATGGAAAAATCTATTCCGGTTCCAATTATTGTGCCGGCGAGATGGGACATACGGTTATTGTGTTTAACGGACGTCACTGCTCCTGCGGGCGTGACGGATGTTGGGAATGTTATTCCTCCGCTACGGGTCTGATTCTCAGCACGAAGGAGGCTATGTTGGCACATCCGGATAAGGAAAGCCCCATATGGAAGCTTGTTGATGGCAATCTCGATCATGTGAGTGGCCGTACGGCGTTTGACGCAATGCGGGCTGGTGATCCGGTTGGAAAGAAGATTGTTGACGAATACATCGCGTATCTCGGCTGCGGATTGGCTAACTGTGTGAATACCCTACAGCCCGATATTCTGTGTGTCGGCGGCGGCATTTGTAATGAGGGTGAAACTCTGTTGGCACCGGTGCGGGAATATGTGGATCGCGAGCAGTACGGCGGCGTAAAAGTACGTACCAAAATCTGCAAGGCACAGCTGGGGAACGATGCAGGAATCATCGGTGCAGCACTGTTGGGGAAATAATTTTCTTTATTTGGCAGATTGATATTTTATTGAGAGGAATCGGCTATGAGCATAGAACAAAAAACATTTGGTACAATGCCGGATGGGACGAAGATCCACTTATATACCCTAAAGAATACCAATGGTGCCTGTATCCAAGCGATGGAATACGGTGCGCGCGTGGTCAGCATTCAAGTGCCGGACCGCAAAGGAACGTTTGGAAATGTTGTGTTGGGCCATGACACTTTGGAGGAATATCTGGCGGATGGGGATTTTCTCGGCGCAGCTGTCGGGCGCTACGCCAATCGAATAGGCGGTGGAACAGCCGAAATCGACGGTACCCCCTACTCCTTCAGTCAAAATGAGAATGGGAATACACTGCACGGCGGCTTTCAAGGATTCCATCAAAAGGTATGGCGTTTAAAATGTAGCAACAACGATGATGAGGCCCCTTCCATCACTTTTGCATATCGCAGTATCGATGGCGAAGAGGGATTCCCTGGAAACCTGGATGTGTCAATCTGTTATACATTAACAACGGATAATGCGTTGGTAATCGATTACAAGGCGAAAACCGATGCTTCTACGTTGGTAAATCTGACAAACCACAGCTTTTTTAATTTGACAGGGGACCCGGCACGCGATATTCTTTCGCACGAATTGCAGATCTATGCGGACCACTTTACAGCGGCAGGGCAAGACCTAGTTCCCACAGGAGAGTTTGCCCCGGTCGCAGGAACACCGGCGGACTTCCGAACGGCCAAGACCATTGGGCAGGATATTCGTGCTGCTGACCCTTTCCTGCGCAAATGCAACGGTTATGACCACAACTTTGTTTTGGCAGGCGAGCCTGGGAGGAAGAAAGCCGCGGAAGTATACGACCAATCCACCGGACGTGTGATGTTGGTGTTTACCGATATGCCGGGAATGCAGCTCTATACGGCGAATGGTTTCTCCGAAGGTGTCGTTGCCAACGGTGGGATTCCCCTGCAAGCCCATCATGCGCTTTGCCTGGAGACACAGTTTTTCCCGGATGCCCCCCATCATGAAAACTTCCCCAGCGCAGTTCTCCGTCCTGGAGAAGTATATCAGCACACCACTACATACAAATTTGAAGTGCGCAAATAAATGGTTGTGTAGGTTTACGGATCTTCCTTTTGACAAGGATGGTGCGGAGAGAGTTCAATTTTTCATGGAATTCTTGGCCTGCATACAGTATCTAAAGGCCGAATACAAAATATCGGATAGAACAAAAATTAAGCGTGCAGAAAGCGGATTCTACCGCTTTCTGCACGCTTTTTATATGGATATTGTTTTGTGACGCTTGCAATTTTTGCGCAAAAGAAAGGAATCCTTTGGTGGGCAGATGAAAGGGCGTTCGATATTCCCAACATTCGTTGACATATTTTTACGATTTCCTTTTCCTTTCTTTAAGGAAGCGAATGTTTAATAGGAAAGCATGTTCTGTCAAAGAGGCCCTTTTTCTCCATTTCAATACTACAATGGCGCATATATAGAGCAGAACCGACAAATGATTGGCAGGATAGAAGAAACATTAAAAAAGTTCCCATCCAAAGAAGCGCCTTTTCTTCTCTGCCAATAATTCAAAAATCCCCGATACCGGCGAAGAAACGCCGTATCGGGGAAATAACATCGAAGAGAAGGCTGTAAAATGATAAAGACACTTCCCTCTCCTTTGTAACGCCATTGTAAGAGATTTCTTACAATTATTTTTTCAGAACTTCTTTGACAACCTCTACCACGTGATCGGCACACAGACCAAAATCTTTGAGCAGATCAACCGCCGGACCAGAGTAACCAAAGCAATCGTTCACGCCAATTTTGGTTACGGGAACCGGATTCTCTCGGATTGCCTCGCATACGGCATCACCAAGACCGCCGATAATGCTGTGCTCCTCGGCCGTTACAATACGGCCGGTTTCCTTGGCCGCCTTTTGCAAAAGTTCCGCATCGATCGGCTTGATCGTATGGATATTGATGACACGTGCATCAATCCCTGCTTCTGCAAGCTGTTCAGCCGCCTTGAGGGACTCCCCTACCATAAGGCCTGTCGCAACAATGGTGATGTCTTTGCCGTCGCGCATGGTTATACCCTTGCCAAGTTCAAATTGATAACGCTCATCGTTGATTGTTTCAATCGCCAAACGGCCCAAACGGACATAAACCGGGCCGTTGTAAGCGGCAATCGCTTTGACCGCGGCTTTCATCTCGTAATAGTCGGCCGGATTGACAACCGTCATTCCTGGAATCGTGCGCATCAGTGCAATGTCCTCACAGCACTGATGGGTTGCACCGTCCTCGCCGACAGAGATTCCCGCATGAGAACCGCCAATTTTGACGTTCAGATGCGGATAGCCAATTGAATTGCGCACCTGCTCATAGGCACGTCCGGTGGCGAACATGGCAAACGAACTTGCAAATGGAAGCATGCCAGCAGCTGCCAATCCAGCTGCAACACCCATCATATTCCCTTCTGCGATACCGCAGTCGAAAAAGCGCTCTGGATGCGCCTTTTTAAACATACCGGATTTTGTAGCTGCGGCCAAGTCCGCATCGAGAACCACCAGGTTCGGATATTCATCCATCAGCTCGACCAAGGCTTCGCCATAGCCATCTCTTGTCGCTTTTTTGATTACCTCTGCCATTTATTCCACCTCCAATGCCGCAAGCGCCTGTTTCAAGTCCTGCATAGCAACTTCATACTGCTCTTTATTGGGGGCGGTACCGTGCCAGCCCACCTGGTTTTCCATGAAGGAGACACCCTTCCCCTTCACAGTTTTGGCGATGATGACACAGGGCTTCCCCTTCACCTCTTTGACGTGCGCAAATGCCGCTTCCATCGCATCAAAGTCGTGGCCGTCGATCACCACAGTGTCAAAGCCAAAGGCACGGAATTTCTCGTCGATCGGATACGGGCTGCAAACTTCGTCCAGGGTTCCGTCGATCTGCAAGTCATTGTTGTCCACGATCAGACAGAGGTTGTCCAGCTTTTTGTGAGAAGCAAACATCGCTGCTTCCCAAACCTGACCCTCTTCAATCTCACCGTCGCCCAGCATGGAATAGACACGATAGTCTTTACCACTGAGCTTGGCTGCCAACGCCATACCGCAGGCTGCGGAAACGCCCTGTCCTAAAGAGCCCGTGCTCATATCAATGCCGGGAGTGTCCAACATGTTGGGATGCCCCTGTAACATCGCGCCAATATGGCGCAGTTTTTGCAGCTCTTCCATGGGGAAATACCCTTTGAGTGCCAATGTCGCGTACAGAGCCGGACAGCAATGCCCCTTAGAGAGCACAAAACGGTCCCGGTTTTCGTCTGCCGGATGGGCGGGATCTACGTGCATCTCCTTAAAATAGAGATAGGTCAGCACGTCTGCCGCGGAGAGAGAGCCGCCGGGATGTCCGGATTTTGCATGGTATACTCCCTCAATCGCGCCCATACGGATTTTACAGGCAGCAATTTGCAGGTCTTTCTTTTCTGCTGTATTCATAATGTCCTCCCTTGAAATGATATGAGAAACAACCGCAATTATTATAGCGCATCAACGCGAAAAATGCAATTTTCGTTGGGCATTTTTTGCCTATTTGCGCCATGCGACGACTGTGTTCGCGTTAGAACACAAAATTTTGTTGGAAACAACCGGAAAAAATACTTTTTTGAACGGGCTCTTTACGCTTTGTCGCTCTTTTCTGCTCTTCGCCTGTTTAGCTGACTGCAAACTGGCTATTGTAAAGGTTGGCGTAGAATCCGCCTTTGGCCAGAAGTGTTTCATGGGTTCCCTGCTCTACAATATGTCCCTGATTCATCACGAGAATCAGGTCTGCCCCCTTGATGGTGGACAGGCGATGCGCCACGATGAAGCTGGTCCGTCCGCGCATCATGTCCTCAAATGCCGTCTGAATTTTCCATTCAGTACGGGTATCGATGCTGCTGGTTGCCTCGTCGAGAATCAGCATGGGCGGGTCGACCAACATCACGCGCGCAATGCAGAGCAACTGCCGCTGTCCCTGTGAAAGATTTCCGCCGTCCTCAGAGATCACGGTGTCGTAGCCCTGCGGTAGACGCATGATGAAGGAGTGCGCGTGCGCTTTTTTAGCGGCCGCGATTACCTCTTCCATGCTGGCATCCTCCCGTCCATAGGAGATGTTTTCCCGAACGGTCCCAGAAAACAGCCAGCTTTCTTGAAGCACCATTCCATATTGCCGGCGCAGGCTGCTGCGCGTGACCGATTGGATGTTGTGACCATCCACTGTGATCGATCCGCGATCCGCATCGTAAAACCGCATCAAGAGGTTGATGATCGTCGTTTTTCCGCAACCGGTTGGACCGACAATTGCAATCCGGCTGCCCTTATGCGCAGCGATATTCATGTCCTCGATCAGTTTCCGCGCGGGATCGTAGGAGAAAAAGAGATGTTCCACCGCTACATCGCCCTCACAGTGCTCCAATACAGCCGCATCCCGGCTGTCTGGCCGTTCAGAAGCCTCGTCCAGTACGGCAAATAGGCGCTCGGCGGAGGCAAAGGCGGTCTGTATCTGGGTGAGTACGCCGGTCACTTCATTAAAGGGTTTTGTGTACTGGTTGGCATAGGAAAGGAAACTGGTGATCTGACCGATAGTCAGTGGCGCCGGCCATCCTGTGATGGCACAGACCGCGCCGAAGGCCGCTACGGCTGTATACACCATATTGTTGACAAAGCGCGTGCTGGGGTTGCTTAGAGAGGAATAAAACTGCGCTTTGACCCCACAGTTGTAAAGGCGTCCATTGATCTCTTCAAACTGTTGCTCCGCCCGATTCTCATAATGGAAGGTCTTTACAGTCTTTTGGCCACCGATCATCTCCTCGACAAAACCGGACAGCTCCCCCTGTGTCGCCTGCTGTTCGACGAACTGCCGATGGGTCAACCGCGCAATAAACGCGGCGACAAACAGCGAGAGCGGGGTCACCAATACCACCACAACAGTAATGACAGGGCTAATGGTCAGCATAAACAGCAAGGTACCGACGATTGTCACAATCCCTGTAAAAAGCTGCGTGATGCCTTGCAGCAACCCATCGGATACCTGATCCACATCGTTGACAATGCGGCTGATGAGGTCGCCGTGTGCATGGCCATCGATGTATTTTAACGGCAGGGTGTTGATTTTCTCGTAGGTCTGAATGCGCAGATCGCGGACCGTCTTGTAACTGACGCGGTTGGTACAATAGGTCATCAGCCATTGGAAAGCTGCACTCACCACGATAGTGACTGCTAAGGTAAAGAGAATTGGCAGCATGGCGGCAAAATCCACCTGATCCGGACCGATTACGAAATCGACTGCACGCCCAACCAGGATGGGACCGTAAAGCGTCAGGGATACGCTGATGATGGCGCTTACCAACGCCAGAAGGAGAAACGCCGCATGTGGCTTGGCATAACGCAGAAGGCGTTTCAGGACCGAACGATTCATACCCGATTTCTTCTTCATTTGCGTTCCGCCTCCTCTTTGCTCAGCTGGGACAGACAGATCTCTCGGTAGACTTCACAGCTTTCCATAAGTTGGTCATGGGTACCCAGGCCCGCCATGGCTCCGTCGTCCAGGACCAGGATGCGGTCTGCCGCCTTCACGGTGCTCACACGCTGTGAGACCATCAGGACGGTCATCCCCCGTGTTTCATCTTTGAGTGCTCGGCGCAAAGCGGCGTCTGTTGCAAAATCCAATGCACTGGCGCTGTCATCCAAAATGAGAATCTCAGGCCTTCCAGCAAGGGCGCGGGCGATGGTGAGGCGTTGCTTCTGCCCGCCGGAGAAGTTTTTACCTCCTTGGCTGACAGGGCTGTCTAGGCCCTGCGGAAGGCGGTCCACAAATTCCTTTGCCTGGGCAATACGCAGGGCATCTTCTAGATCCTGCTCGGTGGCCTGTGCGTTACCCCAGCGCAAATTGCTGGCGATGGTACCGGAAAAGAGCTCTGCCAACTGTGGAACCATTCCGATCTTACTTCGCAGTTGTGAAAAGGGATATTCCTTTACATCGATCCCCTCTATACAGACGGAACCCTCTGTAACATCGTAAAAACGGGGAATTAAGCTGACCAGTGTCGATTTGCCAGAACCAGTACCACCGATAATTCCCAGGGTTTCTCCGGCCTTAACCGTAAAGTTCAAATCCTTTACGGCGAATTTTTCGCCATCTGTTCCGCCATCGCCGCTGTAGGAGAAGCTTGCGTGAGAAAATGTAATCTTTGGGGCGCCCTCCTTGGTTAGAACAGCTGATTTGGCTGTTTCGGGAACGGAGGTTTCTGTCTCTAACACCTCATTGACACGCCCCGCAGAAGCAGCTGCTTTGGTAAAAGTCACCACCAGGTTGGCCACCACGATCAAGGCGAGCAGGGTTTGCGACATGTAATTGACAAAGGCGATTACTTCTCCTTGGGTCATCCCTCCGGAGGTCACGCGCATGCCCCCAAACCAGACAATGGCAATCACAGCAAAGTTCATAATCAGATATGTGAGTGGATTGAGCAATGCAGAGAGCTTTCCTACCCGGATGGCGGTATCTGTCTGATCGTTTGCAGCCGCGCGGAATCGAGATTCTTCGTGCTCCTGTTTGGAAAAAGCGCGGATTACGCGCGCCCCGCTCAGCCCCTCACGGGAGATCAGTGAGATACGGTCGAGTTTTTTCTGCATGACCCGGAAATATGGGACCGAACGGCTCATCACCAGATAGAGCACCAACCCGATCAGCGGGGTCGCCACTAAAAAGATAATAGCGAGTGGAAAATCCAACAACATGGCCATTACAATGGCGCCAATGGCCAGAAATGGCGCACGAATCACCAGGCGGATGAGCATGGCGACTGCGTATTGCAGCTGGTTGACATCGTTGGTGATGCGTGTAATCAACGAAGGGGTGCCGAAGCGATCGATCTCTTTGTGGGAGAATGTATTGATGTGGCGGTACATTTCATTGCGCAGGACCGTGCCGAAACCCTGGGAGGCGATGGAGGCCATTTTTTGGCAGACCAGCGCGCAACACAGACCGACAACCCCTAACAGCAGCATGACGCCTCCCATGCGCCAAACGTAGTTCACGTCCCCTGTACGGACGCCGTTGTCGATAATCTGCGCAGTGACGATCGGTACGATCAATTCAAAGATGGCTTCCGTCAATTTGAAGACCGGCCCTAAAATTACTTGAAGCCGGTATTTCTTCAGGAAGCGTGCGAGTTTTCGCATAAGACCAAATCCTTTTCTATAACATACCTTTTATTTTACCTCTCCTGGACAGAAATAGCAATTTTTTTTACCGGTGATCCCCAAGACGTGGAAGTCGTTCCAATACGGTTGCGGAACTTTTTAGACAGAAACATGTAATAGGAACACAGAAATCACTTTGACAATTTCTCAAACAGAGCTTTTCGAAAAAGGCGTTCTTTGCAGAGAAAATAAAGGAAGTTTTCTAAGACAAAAAGGATGTATTTTCTTTGTATGATTTGTCGATTGTATTCTTCTGAAAATATGATAAAATTTAAAATAAGAAAAATGTCAAATATATTCTCATGAATTTTATTGGAAAGAGGTCATTTAAAAGAGAATATCGGCATTTTTGAAAAAATGCGGGTGTATTTTATCGGCATATTGCTTTAATAAAATGAACGCGAAAATACACCAGTATATGGGAGGGAATTCCTGTGAGAAAGAAATGTACGCCGTGGATTGCGCTTTTGCTGTCCTTCGCCCTGCTCTTTTCGTCATTTCCTATGGCCTTTGCTGCGGCAGAGCCCTATGTGGAAAGCGATACCACGGTCAATTTTACAAAAGCGCAGGGGGACTACTACTGGTTTAAGTTTACGGTACATGGTTCGCATGAGGACCCACAGATTGCGGCCGGAAATGGCAGCGTTCTGAAGACCGGCAACTGTAAAAAGCTAAAAAATGCCAACGGCGAAGACGAGTATCGGTTCCAGGTGTGGGCGGTCGGAAAGCCCGGTGAGGCTTCTGCCATCTATACGACCTTACCTGGTCAAGAGCCTGTCAAACACTGTGTTATTACCGTAGGGGAACCGCTTCCTGCCGCAGCTGTCGCTCCGGAGCCGCAGACAAGCACGGAGACGTCCGCGTCCAAGCAGGGACATACGATTTACGTCACCAGAACCGGCAAAAAATACCACTACAATAACCACTGTAATGGAGGTACTTATTACGAATCCACCCTAGAGCAGGCTTTAGCCCGTGGGTTGGAACCCTGTAAAAAATGTGTTGGATGACCTCCTCTTTTTTGATACGTAAAACGCCCTCCGGCTTTTTAGCCAGAGGGCGTTTTACGTATCAAAAGGTTACAAAAAAGCAATAACATGTACCTGGGAATTAAAAAATGACGTTGGCAGGATGTGCCCCTTTGGAGAACCGTAAATCGGCCATTGGGAACGGAGGAATGCTCCTGTCTGCATCCTCGGCTCTTTATGACGATTTGGTTTCCAGACGGATGGTAAGAGCGATCAATCCCATTCCTACAAGCAGAAAGATGGTCTTTATGCCCCAAACAGAGGCGGGCAGAGCAAATGCAGGGTCCAACGTTTCAAGGGTCAGTGGATATTCGGAAAACCATGTAGCCCCAAACAACCCCCACTCTGCGGGAAGCGGCAACAGATTGATAGACAACATCACGGGCATCAATACCAGAATCAGGGCCGGGTGGATATGGCCGGCTGCCATGCCCAGCCCCAGGACAAAGACAAATGCCGGAAGCAGAGAAACCAGAACGGGGATGAGCAGTTCTCCAATGGAGACAACCGCCCCGAACAGTGTGGACAAAAAGCCCATCCCCAGTGCACAGACACACACGGCCAACAACAGCCAGGCCGACCCTACAGCAGCACATTTCCCCATGAGATAATTTCCAGCATTCACGGGGGTTGCGTCGGTCAGGGGTTTGACCCGGCGGGCCTCCTTTGAAAAAATCCCCCAGAGAAAAAAGAGCAGTGCCACGGACAACAGGGGCAAAACCTGTGCCGAATAATAGCCAAAACTCCACGGAGAAAACGGCGCGGTGTGAGCAATGCCTTTGATGACTTCACTGTTTAGTGTCTGCCATCCGAAATAGAGGCTCACCACCAGAAGGCCCAGGAAAAATTTATTGCATACGGCTCGCCGCAGCTCATATCGAAAGATCTTACGCAAGGTTCAAATCCTCCTCTGTCAGAGCGCAGGCGCTCAGAAAGTCTTGATAGGTAAGGTAGGGATAGGTGGGATCAAGTTGCCGGGTAAAGAGCTTGGCGAGAATGGCATCCATCGCCTCTTCCCCGCCGACCAGCTGCTCTGCTTTCAGGATTTTCAGAGGCATTTCACAGTACTGCCGCACCTGAGAGAGGCTGTTGGCAATGTCTGCGCGGTACTGCTCCGGCAGCTGTTCCAGATATTCAGGGTGGCGGACATAAAAGTTTTGATAGTAGTCGTCCACCTGCTCTTGCCAGACGTCCACATAGTTCTTTTTCGCATAGGCGTCTCCATACTGTTCCTTCATCATCCGATAGGTGGTGTAGACGGTCAGTCCTTCTGCAGACCAGGGATCAGAGGCGTCCTGTGAATCGAACATATTTCCAAGCCCCCACCACTGATGGACGATCTCATGGGCGAGAACCTCACTGCCCCCGGCACCCTTAAGCGGGTCTTTCAGGCCTTGTTCGTTAAAGCTGTCCTCCCCCATCGCGCTGGCGCCATTTGCGGCGTAACCGCCGCCGACCATGCCGATCTCGATCAACTTCATAGAGGAATCCCCGTAGAAGGAGAGCGGGCCATAGTGCTCGGTGCAATAGTCAAACACCTGCTTTACAACGCTGTCCACATTACATTCCTCCATCACTTGTTTGTGTTTTGCGCTGTAAAAGAATTCTACATCAATCCCTGCAGCATCAATGTGATGCGAGATATAGTCTCCGGCGTAAAGGATGATATTCTGACCGCGGTCGATCAATTTCCAATGATAGCTGCCGTCTGGATTTTTTCCCATCTGTTCGACCGTTCCCTCTGCAAACAACACCGGCGTCATACCGGCCGGTAGGTCGATCTCCGCTGTAAAGGGCGGTTGTTCCTCCGTCTCCCAGACAAAGTCCTTTGGCATGGGGGAAAAATCCTGATTGGCCAGATAGATATAATCGCGGCTGATCTCGAGGGCCCCTTGGGATAATTCCAGCAGGTTCCACTCCTGTGGAAAGCCGCCGTACTCGATGACCAGCTCCATTGTCTCCACTGCGGGAAGATCGACCTCAATCGTTTTGGTATTCTGGTCGTCGTCCTCAAGATCCCGGAAGGTTACCGGCACTTCGTTTACAGTTGCCGATTGAACCTGATACCCCGGATTTGTTTGGAAGGAGATGGTCTGCGGTTCCCCGCTGATGTTATGCAGGGAATATACCGCTGTACCGTAAAAACATCCGGTGGAGAGGTTGGGCCGGGCATCAACGTGAATGGCGTTGGAAAATACCGACTCGTTGTATGTGATATTGTAGTAGGAATCCATGTCTATTTCCGCTTTGCTGTGGTCCAAAAACGGCTGATATGTATAGACGGCATAGCCGGAGAGCAGGGACGTAACCACCAGCAGCGGCAGGTATACCTTGCGGAGGTTCCGAGCGGCAGAGCCGAAGATTCCTTTCCCGTAGCGCCGGACACAGAGAAAGGACAGCGCGCAGAGCCCACACAGCAGAAGGAGCCAGAAAAGCCGGTTGTACAGAACGGACCGCAAAAGCCGGACGTTGCCAAAGTCGTCCGACATCGAATTGACCGCAGGGTTCAGCCAGCGCAACAGCCAGTTTTCCTTCCAGGCGGTCAAACTCAAGAGGGCGAATGCAGCAAACAGAACCAGGGTAAGGTCAAGCCGCCGCGTGATTTGATAGGCTGAAGCGGTAAAGAGAACTGCGCACAGAGCAGCCGGCAACATAAAGGTCAGGTAACCCGCCACGTACAACCACCCGTGGAACACCGAACCGATTTGAGCGGCGGTGAATGGCAACCAGACGGTCAGTGTGAGCGCCTGTGCAGCTACTGCTGCGAGGAGCAATGCGCCGATGCGGCAAAAGCCCGCCTGTAGAGGGGAAATCATGGCGTCTGTAAGGATGTCCACGTGGGAGCGGTGTCCGCGGCTGCNTGCCCCAAACAGAGGCGGGCAGAGCAAATGCAGGGTCCAACGTTTCAAGGGTCAGTGGATATTCGGAAAACCATGTAGCCCCAAACAACCCCCACTCTGCGGGAAGCGGCAACAGATTGATAGACAACATCACGGGCATCAATACCAGAATCAGGGCCGGGTGGATATGGCCGGCTGCCATGCCCAGCCCCAGGACAAAGACAAATGCCGGAAGCAGAGAAACCAGAACGGGGATGAGCAGTTCTCCAATGGAGACAACCGCCCCGAACAGTGTGGACAAAAAGCCCATCCCCAGTGCACAGACACACACGGCCAACAACAGCCAGGCCGACCCTACAGCAGCACATTTCCCCATGAGATAATTTCCAGCATTCACGGGGGTTGCGTCGGTCAGGGGTTTGACCCGGCGGGCCTCCTTTGAAAAAATCCCCCAGAGAAAAAAGAGCAGTGCCACGGACAACAGGGGCAAAACCTGTGCCGAATAATAGCCAAAACTCCACGGAGAAAACGGCGCGGTGTGAGCAATGCCTTTGATGACTTCACTGTTTAGTGTCTGCCATCCGAAATAGAGGCTCACCACCAGAAGGCCCAGGAAAAATTTATTGCATACGGCTCGCCGCAGCTCATATCGAAAGATCTTACGCAAGGTTCAAATCCTCCTCTGTCAGAGCGCAGGCGCTCAGAAAGTCTTGATAGGTAAGGTAGGGATAGGTGGGATCAAGTTGCCGGGTAAAGAGCTTGGCGAGAATGGCATCCATCGCCTCTTCCCCGCCGACCAGCTGCTCTGCTTTCAGGATTTTCAGAGGCATTTCACAGTACTGCCGCACCTGAGAGAGGCTGTTGGCAATGTCTGCGCGGTACTGCTCCGGCAGCTGTTCCAGATATTCAGGGTGGCGGACATAAAAGTTTTGATAGTAGTCGTCCACCTGCTCTTGCCAGACGTCCACATAGTTCTTTTTCGCATAGGCGTCTCCATACTGTTCCTTCATCATCCGATAGGTGGTGTAGACGGTCAGTCCTTCTGCAGACCAGGGATCAGAGGCGTCCTGTGAATCGAACATATTTCCAAGCCCCCACCACTGATGGACGATCTCATGGGCGAGAACCTCACTGCCCCCGGCACCCTTAAGCGGGTCTTTCAGGCCTTGTTCGTTAAAGCTGTCCTCCCCCATCGCGCTGGCGCCATTTGCGGCGTAACCGCCGCCGACCATGCCGATCTCGATCAACTTCATAGAGGAATCCCCGTAGAAGGAGAGCGGGCCATAGTGCTCGGTGCAATAGTCAAACACCTGCTTTACAACGCTGTCCACATTACATTCCTCCATCACTTGTTTGTGTTTTGCGCTGTAAAAGAATTCTACATCAATCCCTGCAGCATCAATGTGATGCGAGATATAGTCTCCGGCGTAAAGGATGATATTCTGACCGCGGTCGATCAATTTCCAATGATAGCTGCCGTCTGGATTTTTTCCCATCTGTTCGACCGTTCCCTCTGCAAACAACACCGGCGTCATACCGGCCGGTAGGTCGATCTCCGCTGTAAAGGGCGGTTGTTCCTCCGTCTCCCAGACAAAGTCCTTTGGCATGGGGGAAAAATCCTGATTGGCCAGATAGATATAATCGCGGCTGATCTCGAGGGCCCCTTGGGATAATTCCAGCAGGTTCCACTCCTGTGGAAAGCCGCCGTACTCGATGACCAGCTCCATTGTCTCCACTGCGGGAAGATCGACCTCAATCGTTTTGGTATTCTGGTCGTCGTCCTCAAGATCCCGGAAGGTTACCGGCACTTCGTTTACAGTTGCCGATTGAACCTGATACCCCGGATTTGTTTGGAAGGAGATGGTCTGCGGTTCCCCGCTGATGTTATGCAGGGAATATACCGCTGTACCGTAAAAACATCCGGTGGAGAGGTTGGGCCGGGCATCAACGTGAATGGCGTTGGAAAATACCGACTCGTTGTATGTGATATTGTAGTAGGAATCCATGTCTATTTCCGCTTTGCTGTGGTCCAAAAACGGCTGATATGTATAGACGGCATAGCCGGAGAGCAGGGACGTAACCACCAGCAGCGGCAGGTATACCTTGCGGAGGTTCCGAGCGGCAGAGCCGAAGATTCCTTTCCCGTAGCGCCGGACACAGAGAAAGGACAGCGCGCAGAGCCCACACAGCAGAAGGAGCCAGAAAAGCCGGTTGTACAGAACGGACCGCAAAAGCCGGACGTTGCCAAAGTCGTCCGACATCGAATTGACCGCAGGGTTCAGCCAGCGCAACAGCCAGTTTTCCTTCCAGGCGGTCAAACTCAAGAGGGCGAATGCAGCAAACAGAACCAGGGTAAGGTCAAGCCGCCGCGTGATTTGATAGGCTGAAGCGGTAAAGAGAACTGCGCACAGAGCAGCCGGCAACATAAAGGTCAGGTAACCCGCCACGTACAACCACCCGTGGAACACCGAACCGATTTGAGCGGCGGTGAATGGCAACCAGACGGTCAGTGTGAGCGCCTGTGCAGCTACTGCTGCGAGGAGCAATGCGCCGATGCGGCAAAAGCCCGCCTGTAGAGGGGAAATCATGGCGTCTGTAAGGATGTCCACGTGGGAGCGGTGTCCGCGGCTGCATTCCCAGGCGGTGAGCAGAGCAAAGGCGACAGCGCTTCCGATTGCGCCAGCCAGGGCGGGGTTCCCCAGGTAAGCTCCTGTCAAAGAGGTGGCATAGGAAGTTGCGGCGGAAGAGGAAAACAAAGGCCGGTAGAGCCACAGCCCGGCGGCTGGGGATAACACGGAGACAGCGAGCGCCAACCAAGTCAGTCGATCCCGGAACAGCCGTGCTACCTCTACGCGGAAGAGAGACCATCCCTTCATTGTGCAGCCCCCTCCCCTGCAATCCAGTATAGATAGGCATCCTCCAGGCTGGGTTCGACCGGCTCAGCAAACGGCGGCAGCTTTTCCGCTACACCCCGGCATGCAACCCCCTTGGCGGTGTTGACGCGGGAGGTAATCTGCAAATCGTGGTTTGCCAAGCTCTCTTCACTTTCCAGAAATACACCCACGTGTCCTTGTGCAGAGGCAATAAGCGCTTCCGGCGTCCCTGTGAAGAGAATGGTTCCGTGGTGAATGACAATCAACTGGTTGCATACCGACTGGACATCCTCAATGATATGTGTGGATAAAAGTACGATCTTATCTTGCGCGGCCTGGGAGAAAAAGTTGCGGAAATGGATGCGTTCTTCCGGGTCCAGGCCGACGGTGGGTTCATCGAGAATCAAAAATTCGGGCTCTCCCAGAAGCGCCTGCGCGATGCCAACCCGTTGGCGTTGCCCTCCGGAGAGCGTTCGAATGCGGGCCTTGCGCTTTTCCGTCAGGTTGGCTGCTTCCATTGCCCGGTCAATGGCTGCCCGGCTGTTTCGGAGCCCTTTTAATGCCGCCATATAGTCGAGAAATTGCCAAACGGTTAGCTCGTCATACAGGCCGAAGGACTGCGGGAGATAGCCAAGTTTGGCTTTTAATGCTTTTTCACACCGGTGAAGAGGCGTCCCATCCACTGAAATATTCCCGCTGGTGGGCAGCAAGCCCGCCACCAAGAGTTTCATTAGGGTGGATTTTCCCGCGCCGTTCGGTCCTAACAGACCGATCAAATTGGGGCTTTCCAGTGTGAGGTTTACATCCCGCAGGGCCTGCTTCCCTGTATGGTAGGTCATGTTCAGTTGTTCAATGGAAATCCGCATGAAGGGTACCATCCTTTCCAAATTTGGGATACCTATATCATATAAAATCCATTTGGAGCCGCTGTGCAGATTTTTTGTAGATTTTGTGGAGAATTTGCCCATGCGCGAGCCAGTATCGCGGAAAATACTGTGGGAATGGAACCCAAGAGAAAAGAGGGTATACCAAAAGCCATGAAAGGACGGAAGGGTCCCCTCGTTTTTGAAATAAAGGCTCTGAAAATAAGAATATTGCAGAGATTATCATTGCAAAACAGAGAAACGGACCTATTGGCACGGTAAACCTGGTATGGATGCCAAATTATACAAAGTTTGTGAATATGAAAACTATATAAAAGCAATGACTTTTTCTCAAAAATCATTGTGCGGCAAGGCTGTCACCCGGATGAAACCTTTTCCCTCCTCTTCCTTGCATATTCCAGAAGATCTCTTGCGTTGCTGGTAGGGCGCCACGCATAGGCAATGAGAAAATCGGTATGATCGACCATATACCGATTTGCCCGGACAATAGCAACCTTGCGGGTACCTTTCCATGCCCGGAGGATATAGGTACTGTCAAACCCATCCGGTACAGGAATAGGACGTTCTGCCGGATGGTAGGGCAACAATAAGGTAAGTTCAACTTCTGGATGGCTTTGTTTTGCGATTTTCACAGCTTTTACCACAAGCCGGTCAAAACCGCCGTAACGACCAACCATAAATTCGGAGACACCGTAGCGGGCTATATGCTCCTCGATGGCGGTATACAGTGCTGGATAGATTTTTTCGGATGCTTCTCTATGGCCTATCAAGAAACAGCTTTTCCTACTCATCGTAAGTATCCTCTCTGTGATTGTATATATCGTTAAAATTATACGATTAAAATGATTAAAAAGCAACGACAAACAAAAGTATAATTTACGACGAACACAAGCAAAGGGGTGATGCAGGTGAAAGATATTCTCTCTGCCATAACTGCATATCGAGAGGATCGGGGTTGGACGGAGTATCAGCTTGCAGAACGCTCTGGCTTGCCGCAGTCTACAATCTCCTCGTGGTATCGCAAGAATATGGTTCCTACGATTCCGTCCTTGGAAAAAATCTGTACGGCTTTTGGTATCACACTTTCTCAGCTGTTTGCAGAAGAAGATACTCCCGTTTCTTTGACGGTTTCACAAAGAAAGCTTCTGGAGCGATGGTCGAGATTGAGTGAGGAACAGCAAGCCGTAGTATTTGCTTTGATTGATAAAATGTAAAAAAGCCGCCAGAAGCAGTATCACTTGGATGCGCCTCTGGCGGTTTTGCGTATCAATCAAAATCGAACGGCAGAGGTTCTGTTACGGTTTGCAAATATTCCTTCGGGTCTCCGTTCAGAATCAATTCCACATAGGACAGCGGATCGTTGTAGATGAGCCAGTCCCGTTCAGGCCGCTGGAAGCGGCTGTTCGCAAGCTCGTCCTCTACAGAGGTACAGTGAATGGAAATCATGCTGCCGTCGGAGTACCGCAGTTCAACACGACCGGTACCCATGTTAAATGCACAGGAAAGTAATTTTTCCATCATGATATTCTCCAAAATAGTTTGCTGTATTTGCCTATATCCGCATATAGGCAAGCAAAGCAGATTATCAATATAGTCTCTGTTAACAAGAAAAACTCCCGCCTAATTCCTGTTAGGAATCAGACGGGAGTTTCGTATGCACCCGAAAACCGCCAGCTAACCGTTGATAAGTCATTTATTTCCTTATCACTGTTAAGCCAACATTTTGGGGGCTTTCCGCTCATTTTTGTTAGGGTGTATCCCCTCCAAGTTAATCGGGACAGTATAACGGCCCGATTCAACGCTCGATCGAAAGAGTGGATAGGGACACACGGGCGGAGAGGTTTGCACAGGCCTTGCGGGGGCCGCAAAAGGACCTTCCAAAAGTCCTTGGAGACCGTGCGGTCAGGGGGCGGGGAAAACGACCGTGGCCTGTACTCCCTGCGGGGTATTTTCCATCCGGTAATCCGCCCCATGCCGGTCCAATACCATTTTGACGATATACAGCCCCAGACCACTACCGCCGGTCCCCCGATTTCGAGAGGCATCCACCCGGTAAAATGCTTCAAAAAGGTGTGGAAGGGCCTCTTCCGGAATATGAATGCCGCCGTTTGTGATGGTCAGTTCCGGCTGTCTGTCTCCGGTGAGCCGGACATGTACGGTTTCCCCTTCTGGCGAATAGAGAAGCGCGTTGGACAGCAAATTGCCAATGGCGCGCTGCAACAGGACGGGGTCACCTTTTATCAGTACCCCTGGCGCCGTCGCAATGTGCAACGCCTGTTCACGCATCTGTGCCAACTCCCCGGCCTGCTGCACCTGCTGTTCCACCAGTTGCGTCAAATCCACTTCCTCCTGTTTTAACGGCACGTGCACATTCTCCATACGGGAGATTGTGAGAATTTCCTGAACCAGTCCCTCCATCCGATTGGTGACAGCCAACGACCGTGCTAGATACTTATCCCGGTCTTTGTAGATGTCCACACCAGCCAACATGCCGGAAAGCTGTCCTTTCAGCACCGTGATCGGCGTTTTTAACTCGTGGGAGGCGGCGGAGAAGAAAGTGATCCGCTGCTGTTCCAACGCCCGCTCACGGTCGATGTCCTGGCGCAGGGCTGCATTGGCTGTGCGCAGTTCATTTAAAGCGGTGGAAAGGCGCTCGGAAAGTTCGTTCAGGTTCCGTCCCAATACGCCGATCTCATCACCGCGTTTTTCCGGACACTTCCAGTCGAAGTCCAGGTCTGCCATCTTCTGGGAAATACCGCTGAGTCGTACGATGGGGCGCGTGATATAACGGGAATAGATGACCGCCCCCAGCAGGGAGATTGCCAGAACCACCACAAGCAGAAAAGGAAGTACCCGCCCCAGTGCCTCGACCGTCTGGTTGGCTGCGGTGACGCTGTTTAGGATGGTCATCGTATAGGGCATGCTGCTCCCCTTGAAGGAGAAGGTGTACTGGGGAAGATCGCGGGTGACGGTGACCAAATCGCCGGAGGCCTGGATTTTCCCACTTGCGGTATCCCAGACCGTCAAGGTACCGGCCGAAGTGGTAGAAAAAGCATCCTCCGAGGAAACCGGGTCGGACTGCGTAACGACAAAGCGGTCCTCCTCGGTTGGAGTATCCGGAATGAGCGTAAGGCTTTCGCCCTCCTCCTCGCTGTAGTAACTGCCGGCAACCGAGTTTTCAGCAGAATCGCTGGCCATGGAGATCGCAATCGAGTTGGGGAGTTCCACCGGATTTCCGTCCGCATCGCTCATCAACACGGTCACGCCGGTATCGATGATAAAACGGTCCACCAGAGGGCCACATTCCGCCAACGTCGTTTTTTCCAATTCCCGGGTAAGCGTGGTCGCCTTTTCCGCGAGATCGCTGTTGACAATCGTCGTGTAGGAGATCGGCGTGGCCCAGGCGATAAAAGCATAGGTCAATGCGCAGGCCGCTGCCAAAATGGCGGCAGTAATCAGAAAAATGCGCAAAGTTAAACTCCCGCCAATCCGTCTAATGCACTTTTTCAACACGGTACCCCACCCCTCGCACAGTCTCGATATAATCCCCGCGCAGCTTTTTGCGCAGGTTTTTGATGTGGCTATCCACAATGCGTTCGTCCCCTAGGAAATCGTAATTCCAGAGTTTTCCCAGCAGGACGGAGCGCGTCAATACGCGCCCTTGATTTTGCAACAGTTCCCGCAAAAGTTCAAATTCGCGGCTGGTCAGATCGATGGGACGCCCGCCCTCTGTGACCTGGTAAGCATCGAGGTCGAGGGTCAGTTCCCGGTAGACCAGTAGGCTGGTCTCCTCCTCCCCGCTGCCGGCACGGCGGAGCACTGCGGCAATTTTTCGCAGGAGGATTGGCATGGAGAACGGCTTTGTCACATAGTCGTCGATGTTCAGATCAAAGCCTTTGAGCTGGTTTTCCTCCGCATCCAAGGCGGTAAGCATGATGATTGGGATGCTGGACTCGCGGCGGATAAGCTCGCAGACGCCGTATCCGTCCACCTTTGGAAGCAGGACGTCCAACAGGACCAAATTCCAAGTCCCCCCGTGGAACAAATCCAGAGCAGCGATCCCATCCCCAGCCGCGCCGGTCTCATAACCTGCATCGTGCAGATAAGCGCAGAGCATCTCCTGAATATCCGGATCGTCCTCTACGACTAAGATTCGTTTCATTTTCATCAACTCCTGTCGGACAGTATACCATGGGAATTTGAAATTTGTATGGATTTTTTTCAGATTCCAGGTTTTCCCGTTGGAAACCGGAATAGCCAGGAACTTTGATAACCGGCACGCCGGGCAAGCGGCCTTCCCGCCGCGATTATGCCCCCAACAAAGCCGGGATGCTTGAAAAGTTCCATAAAGGCTCTACGCTGGCAAGCCTTGCTCAATTGAAGCTTTTTCCACGAAACCACAGCAGCCCATAAATGGGCAGTTCATGCGGCAAAGAAGCCTTCTATGGCGGGAACCTTGCCGGGCGCTCTCTGCTGTTGTCCCCGTGTGGACGGTATGCGCGGCGCCTTGGTGATAAAATCGCTGTTCATTTCCCGCTTTACCCACAAGCAAAGCGCGCCTACTCCCTCCAGCAGGACCGCAGGAGTCCCTTTTGAGAAAGCATATCAGTCGCCCCCTCCGGCTGAGCCGGGGACATAAGGAGGCCCCATAAGGCCCATTGCCGGAAAGCGTCTCCAAACGTGCGGAACTTGCTTTCGCTTGCGTCACTCACCCCACAGCGCACAGCCCGTACATGGGCAATTACCGTTCTAACAGCAACCTTCTGCCATCGAAAGATTGTTGTGAACAACTCGCTTCGCTCGATACTGAAAGCGAAAGCTTTTTTATGGGGCTCCTCCACCAACACAGCCGGTGATTTCCCTAACCAAACAGAATGCGCTCAAAGGCAGTTGGCCTTTGAGCGCATGAAATGAGTCTGGTATTATTCGTACCGCAGAGCATCGATGGGGTCGAGCTTTGCGGCCTTGTTGGCCGGATAGTAGCCGAAAAACACGCCAATCAGCATGGAGAAGCCGACCGCGATGACGATGGCTCCTATGGATGGGACTGTGGGCATCCCCAACAGGCTTCCGCCCGCATAACCGAGCAGGGCGCCCAGCAGGATTCCCAATGCGCCGCCGATGACGCAGATAATCATGGATTCCACAATAAACTGCATACGGATGGCGCCATCCGGTGCACCGAGCGCTTTGCGGATGCCGATCTCGCGGGTGCGCTCTGTCACGGAAACCAGCATGATGTTCATCACGCCGATGCCGCCGACCAGCAGCGAAATTCCAGCAATCACCGCGATGGCCGTGGACATTGTGCCCATCATGTCATTGACTTCTTTGACCATGGATTCCAAGCTCTGCGCTTCGCAGTGCATGCTCTCGTTCTTCGCATAGAAGCGGTCGTTAAAAAACTCCGCAGACTCCTCGGCGAACGACTGGTAATCCAAACCCGGCTGAACCGCGATATAGAAATAGAAATACCCGTCCGGCGAGTAATCCAACACGCGGTAAGCGGTCGAAATCGGGATGTAAATGGTGGTGCTCATGCCGGCCGAACCCATCAGGAAGCTGTTTGCCTGATCCTCATAGACGCCCACGATGGTGAAGGTCTGGCGTCCACCGCCATCCATCTCGATCTTGATCTCCTGTCCTACAGCGTTCTGATTGCCGGGAAAAAGCGTCTCTGCCAGGGACTGCGCGATGACCGCCACATATTTGGCGCGCTCTGTGTCCGAGTCGTTGATAAAGCGTCCCCGCACCATGTTCACCTGAGTGCCTGTCGCGCCCGTGGCATAGCCCTCGTTGACGCCTTGCAGACTGACCTTGTTGTCCTCATGAAACTTGGTGACGATGCCGCTTCCTGCGCTCTCCATCAGGCCGATACCGACGATCTTGTCACCGTATTTGTTTTGATACTGTTCGATCATTTCGTCGGTGATGAGGTCGTCCTCGGTATAGGTATAAGAACTGGTGTAATCGCGGGGCGTGACTTGGATTGCAACGTTGTTTACGCCCATGCTCTCCATAGAAGAACTGACCATTCCGGTCATTGCCTCGCCCACCGACGTGATGGCAATCACCGAACCGATGCCGATGATGATTCCCAGCATGGTGAGTAATGCGCGCATTTTGTTGGAAACCAGGCCGGCAATCGCCAGAGAGATGTTCTCAAACAGATTCATGCACCCACCCCCTGCCGCTCCAGGCGCTTGTCGCGTTCCCGGACGATGCTGCCGTCGTGGATGGTGATGATGCGTTCCGTCTCTTCGGCCAACTCGTTGTTGTGCGTAATCAGGACAATGGTCTTTCCCTGTTTTTCGTGCAGCTCATGGAAGATGTCCATCACCAGACGTCCGGTATTGCTGTCCAGAGCGCCGGTTGGTTCGTCGGCCAGGATGATCGCCGGGTCGTTTGCCATGGCGCGGGCGATGGCCACGCGCTGCTTCTGGCCGCCGGAGAGCTCGTTCGGCATATGCCTGGAACGTTCCGACATCTCCACCATCTCTAAAAGTTCCTTGGCGCGCTTACTGCGCTCCCGCTTTGAAATGCCCGCATACAGCATGGGAAGTTCCACATTGGCCTGTGCGGTGCAGCGCGGGATGAGATTGAAGGTCTGGAATACAAATCCAATCTTGCGGTTCCGGATCTGCGAGAGCTTGCGGCTGCTCATTTCAGCCATGGGAACGCCGTCCAGGGTGTATTCCCCCGAGGTCTGGTGATCCAACGCGCCGATGATATTCATCAGCGTGGATTTACCAGAGCCGGACGCGCCGACAATGGAGACAAATTCCCCTTCCCGGATGTCCAAGCTGATCCCATGGAGGACTTCCAATTCGTTGGGAGTACCGATGTAATAGGTTTTTACGATGTCGCGCATCTCAATGACTGTCTTACCCATTGGCTACAACACCCACTCCCATCGAGCCGGCGGTATCCTGCGGCAGGACGCCGGCAGCCGGCATAGCAGAAACCGGCATGCCGGGCTGAATCTGTTTGCTGTCCGAGATGATCTGCATGCCCTCTGTGAGGAGATCGCCGCTGATTTCCACCTCATAATCGGTCTCCAAGCCCATCGTAACCGGAACCGCCTCCGCTATGGTAGTCCCGTCCTCCTGCTCCTTGACCGTGTAGACAACCGAACTGCCGTCCGCCGCCGTGGAGATCGCATCGTATGGCACGGCAAAGACATTTTCCTTCTGTTCGGTCACAATGTCTGCGCGGGCGGTCATGCCGATGCGCAGGCCGGTTTCCTTCGAGGAAACCACTACGGTCGCATCGAATTCGACGTCCTTGGAGTTGGCCGTATTGTTGCCATCCGTGCTCTCTGGCGTCCGGACCGCTGTGGGAGATACCTTTTCCAGATAGCCTTCGTATTCATCGTCGCCCGTGGCGTCCGCTTTGATGATGGCTGCCATGTTGGGTTTGACCGTGTTTACGTCGTATTCTTTGATTTTGACGTCCACCTGCAATGCGTCGGTGTTTTCGATCTGGAACATGACGCCGCTCGGCGACGCGCCCTCGGTGGCATATACTGCGGTGATGGTGCCGGAAACGGGCGCAGTCACCGTGCACTTGCCCAACTGCTCCTGTAGATTTTTGAGTTCCTCGCGCTGTACGCGGTCGTCCGCGGAGAGCTTGCTGGTCTCGATCGCCTGCAAATTGTCTTCCAAACCGTGTGTCACGGCGGTCTGGGTTGCCTTTTGCGCCTTCAGCGCATTGTTATAGGCGTCCTTGGCTGTTGTGAGTTCTGTTTCGTATGTACCCAGCTGGTCATCCACCGCCTTTTTGGCGGCGTCCAGGTTCTGTTTGGCGGTGTCATATGCCTGTTGCGCATCGGTGACGTTCCGCCGCAGTTGGTCCACGCTGAGGGTTTCGGTTCCCTTCATGTACAGGGCATCCGCCTCGTTTTCTGCGTCCGTCAGTGCCTGCTTGCATTCGAGTACGTCTGCCTTGAGTTCTTCGACATCATCGTCGTCATTTTTTACTGCGCGTTCGTATTTCTTTAACGCCTCTTCATAATCGCGTTCCAGGTCGCTGTAGTAGCTGCCGAGTTCATTCCGGCGGTCCTTCAGGGCTTTTTCCGCGCGGCCGAGCGCTGTTGAAGCGGTATCGTAGGCGGACTGCGCAGAGATCAGCTCCGTATTCAGGTTGCTGTCCAGCTTGGATTTGGCGGCATCCAGGTCCTTTTGCGCCTGGTCCACCTTCCGCTTGGCGTCGTTCACATTCTGTTGGGCTGTATTCAGCTCGGTGTTCAGGCCAGCATTCAGCGTTTCCATGGCGTCGTCGTATTTCTTCTGGTTGGTTTCAATCTGCTGCTGGTTGTTGGCGCTGGCCGTCGCAAGGGAAAGCTGCTTCTGGGTGATCTGCTGTTGCAGGTCCTCCGAATCCAGGACGCACAAGACGTCCCCCTCGTTGACGTGATCGCCGACCTCGACCAAAATATCCTTGACCGGATAGGTCAAATTGGTGTAAACGTTTACCGAATCCGTGCTCTCCACGTTGCCGTTGGTGCTGATTGTGCTGCGCAGCGTTGTTTTTTGCAGGGGAGAAAGTTCAACGGGAAGTGCGATTGTCCCCGTGTCGGTGGGACGAAAGACCATCACGCCCACAGCCACGGCAGCCAAAACGCCGATGACGATCAAAACCTTTTTCTTTCTTTTCACGCTTTTTAGCCTCCATCACATATTCCATGCGCCGTGGTCCTGCCAAAAGCTGGCCAAATGGCGCAGAAGAGTCTCTGCAAAAATGGGACGGAAGATTCCTTGGAAAGGAATCTTCTTTGGCAGATCCCACTTATGCAGGCACATTGTACCAGTTAATTAATACAATAGTACATATATGATTGCAAAAAGTCAATACTTCAAACACATAATTAAGATTTATTTAAGTTTCTTCACGTTTTTGTAAATTATATCATTTGTTTATTGGGCAAATTGTATAATGATAGAGGAAAAAACCGGATATTTCTTTCAATATTTTTCCTGTAAAGACAGCAAATGCCTCCCCAGAAAAACCGCTGCACCGGCGGCCACGATATGGCTGGTCAAAACAGCCCACCAAATACCATCCAAGCCCAAACCGACGTTCGAGAGCAGCCATGCCAAGGGCATACGGATCACCAGATAATACAATACCATGCAGAACAGACTTTTCATTGGACGTCCCATACCGTTGACAGTCCCTAGGAAGCAATTGGTGACCGTATTGAGGACATATCCAATACCGACAATGTAAAAGGAATGTTGCACGATTGCCGCTGCTGGTGCGCTGGAGACAAAACCCTGTGAAAGCGGCCCGGCAAACCCCACAACCAGCGCGGAAAGAAGGAGCAACAAGCCGCCGCCGTACAGAAGAGCGGCGTTCAAATAATCCCGCGCGCGGTCAAAGCGTTTCCCCCCGGCGCATTGTCCCACAATGGTTGTCAGAACCATATTCAAGGCCATGGCTGGATAAAACAGGATGGTCTCCAGCTTGCCGATGATTCCATAAGCGGCGATAGCCGTAACGCCGTACCCGCTCACCAACGAAGTTAAAAAACCCGTGCTGAGGGCTGGGATGCTCTGCTGAAAAGCGGCCGGGACCCCTTTTGCAAAAAAGGCGGAAACTGCCTCCCAGGAAAAGGCCGACAGATGAATAACAAACAGCTTTTTCCTCGCCAGGTAGACCAGCATAAAGACCAGGCAGAGCGTCTGGGAAAGAAGGGTTGCGATGGCAGCGCCCTGAAAGCCGAACAGGTGGATAAAGAGCGGGTCCAGGGCCGCATTCAGCGCGGTGCAGATCAGCATAGCTACCATTTGAAAGACCGCGTTGCCAAAGCTACGCAGGACCGCCGTAAAGTAGCAATAGAGGAAAACGGTAAGATACCCGAGCAGATAGATGGAGAGGTATCCATAGGCCATTTCAAAAGTTTCTGCCGGGGTTTGTAAAAGAGAGAGAAGCGGGCGCAGACACAGCTCTATTCCAGCGGTAACCGCGATGGAAAACACCACTGCAACCGCCAGAGATGTGGCGATCAGGCAGTCAATCCGCCTGGTGTCCTTTGCCCCAACCGCTTGGGATAACAGGATGGATACGCCGTTGGTTGCTCCCATTGCCACCGCATTTAAGACCAAAATGACAGGAGTTGCACCAGTCAGTGCGGCATATGCGGTTTCTCCTAGGAGATTGCCAATCCAAAGGCTGTCCACCAGGTTATAGGCCAAGTTCAGGAACATGGCTGTCAACACCGGAACCGCCATCTTGAATAGGCACCGCCGGGTGTTTCCTTCAATAAATTGGATTGTTTGAGACATCGAGATCATCCTTTCCAGTTGAATGAATATTATTCATTATAAAAGCATTTTTAAACGCATGCCGTCCAATGGTTCTACGACAACATGCGTTTGATGAAAAAGGCCTATTTGAGATGTAGCATCTCCAACAGAAACGCCTTTGTGCGCCGGACACGTTCCTCCCCTGGAATCTCTGCACACAGCAGGACCCCCAGCTGCCCATAGACGCAGAAGGACGCCACAGTCCGGGTATCTTCGACTTGGATTTCCCCACACGCTTTTGCCAAGTCCAACTGCTCCTGGACGATGGGCTGCATTTTCGCGCACACCGCCATGGAGAGCTGCTGATGGAGTTTGTGCCCCTGCGGGCCATGGCAAAGTTTGTAGGTAAAGTTGTCGTCGGCTTCCGTATCCAAGAAGGTGGGCATTTGCAGGATGATCTCCCGCAAGGTAAGCCCCGGCTGTCGGAGAATCTCCGTCATACGGCCGACCAGCTGGCCGGCATATTGGTCGATGGCGGTGTCAAACAGCGCCTCTTTGGAGGGAAAGTATCGGTAGCACAACCCCTGCGCGACGTGCATTTCCTGCGCAATATCGGCGATAGAGGTTTTTTCGTATCCGTTTTGGTAGAACAACCGCATAGCAGTATCCAGAATCTCCTGGCGGCGTTCCTCAGGGGCTTTTGTAATCCGCGGCATAGAATGGCCTCCTTTTTGAGCTCAAAGCCAGCATAACACAATTATGCGCAAACGTCAATGAATAATATTCATTCATAGGTGAGAGATTGACAAGGGCCGCGTTTCCCGCTATACTCGGTTTGTAATCGCTGTCTGAAGACAGCCGGAATTGATTTTTTGATCTGCGCAACCCCACAGGATGGGACGCGGCAGGAAGCCGCACAACGCCCACCGGGACCCGTGCGCGGAATTTGTCAAGGAGGGCTTTTATGTTTCAGACACAACACCGTCAGGCGGTTCGCCTGACAACGACAGCACTTTGTATTGCACTGGGGCTTCTGTTGCCCACAGTGTTCCATGTGTTCGGTACGGGCGCCGGAACAGCGCTTTTGCCCATGCATCTTCCGGTTTTGCTGTGCGGCCTTCTCTGCGGCTGGCAGTATGGAGCAGCATGTGGCATCCTGGTCCCGCTGCTCTCGTCCATTCTCACAGGGATGCCCCCCATTTTCCCGACCGGCGCTTCCATGATGGTGGAATTGTGTGCCTATGGGGTGCTCACAGGACTTTTTTATCAGACGCTGCACCAGAAACTTTATGTATCTTTGGTGGGCGCCATGCTGGGCGGCCGTGTCATTTATGGGCTGGTGAACGCTGTCTTTATGGGCGTTGCTGGGAAGCCGTATGGATTTGCGGCATTTTTGTCCGGCGCATTCCTCACCGCCTGGCCGGGCATTCTTCTACAGCTGATCGTTGTCCCGTTGTTGGTGTTTACGCTGCAAAAGTCAGGGCTTTGGTCCCGCACGCTGCGGCAGTCGGAATAATCCATGAAAACAGGGCGCAGACCGGAAAGGAATTCCGGCTGCGCCCTGTTTTGGCTTTCTGTTCGGTCGCCTGTATCCGGCAGCCTTTGCGGTTAAGGCCGCTGTTCCAGCATCTGTTGGAGCTGTGCCCGCACGAAGTCCAGGTCCGGGTCACATAAAAGGGGAAGGACCTCTACCAGCTTTTCCAGGGGAAAGTCCCACCAGCGGACCTGTAAAAGTAGCGCGATGAGTGCATCGTCGAACCGTTTCTTGAGAAAACGCGCGGGATTTCCTCCCACCACCTGGTAGGGGCCGACGTCCTTTGTCACCACGGAATGTGCAGCGATGATGGCGCCGTCCCCGATCTGGACGCCGGGCAGGATGGTGCTGTTCCGGCCGATCCACACGTCATTCCCCACAACGGTGTCGCCCTTAAAGGGAAGCTGTTCCAAATGCGGCGGGGTATGTTCCGCCCAAGCCCCGCCAAACACGTGGAAGGGATAGGTCGTGACGCTGCTGATGCGATGGTTGGCTGTGTTCATAATGAACTGCACACCGCTTGCAATCGAGCAAAATTTTCCAATCAACAGCCGATCGCCGAATTCCGGCCAATTGAACAGGACATTGTTCTGTTCAAAACGGGTTGGGTCCACAGGGTCGTCGTAATATGTGTAGTCCCCCACCAAAATGTTCGGCGCCTTGATGACATTTTTGAGGAAACAGGTGGTCCCATATGCGTTCGGAAAGACCGCATTGGGGTCCGGTATGGAATACATAATCATTCTCCCTTCAAATTGCGCAATCACACCCTTTCCCCTGTATTTGCCGTAGCGACGGCCCTCTTCTTTCGAATCTCCCGCATGACCTATTTCTCCTTTATTTCTGAGTTGCGCTCATGGTTTCCCGTCCATGGGCGTGTCATCGATACCTTTTCCCCATAATTTTACGCAGTGCATCTGTTTTTTTCAAGCAGCTGCGGAGTAAATTTCTAAAGCAGAGATAAAAGGACGGAAAATAGCGGAAATTCCCTGAAAGCATCCCTGGAGATCGGAACGCAAAAAATAGGGCCAATCTGTATTCCAGTAGGGGCCTGGATTCTCTATTGGAGCGTAAAAGGCTGGGGAAACCTTTCCAGGGGAATTAAATTTGACAGACAAGTCAAAATATGCTATGCTATAAGACCACAGAAGAAGCGGAAGGAGGGCTTTTTTATGCCGAAGGCTTCTTTAAAAACCATCGCACAAAATAAGAAAGCCTTTCACGATTATTTTGTGGAGGAAAGCATGGAGGCCGGCATTGAGCTGTGCGGCACCGAAGTGAAATCTCTGCGCAAAGGACAGTGCAATCTGAAAGATGCGTGGTGTTCCATCGACCATGGAGAGTTGGTTGTCAACGGGATGCACATCAGCGCCTATGAACAGGGCAATATATTCAATAAGGACCCGATGCGGGTGCGCCGCCTCTTGATGCACAAGCGGGAGATCATGCGGCTGTTCGGACTGGTCAAGCAGGACGGGTATTCGCTCATTCCCCTTTCGATCTATTTCAAGGGATCGCTGGTAAAGGTGCAGGTGGGCCTTTGCCGAGGTAAGAAGCTCTATGACAAGCGCGCGGATCTTGCAGCGCGCGCGGCCAAGCGAGACATCGACCGGGCGCTCAAGGAAAAGAACCGGTGATATATTATGGGGCTGCAATGGTTTCGACGGAGGTTGTGAACCTTGGTAAGCGAGTAGCGGCGCGGAAACGCTTGAAACTCCGCAAACTTTAAAATTAAACGACAACAATACTGTTGCGTACGCAGCCTAATTAGGCTGCCGTCTTTACCGGGAGCACCGCGGCCCGGATAAAGGCGTCGATGAGCGGTGAACGTGAACAGGGGAACGCCTTTACCCTTGTCATGACCAAAAGGCTACTGAAGTAGGAAGCCTGCCTTTGGGCGTCCTACAGAGGGAATGTAAAAACACCGGCTACACTCGTAGAAAGCCAGGGCAAGTGATTTTCGGACAGGAGTTCGATTCTCCTCAGCTCCACCAGTCGAGAGCCTCGACGCGCAAGTCGCGTTCGGGGCTTTTCTTTTTATATGGCTCGGTGTTCGCGTTTATAGCGGGCATCTATTTTGTCGATGTTTCCCATCAGGCTGAGCCTGGACGCACTTCGCGTTCCGGGCTCAGCTTTTTGTTTTGCCTTTTCACTCACATTTGCAGCAGGCATCTATCTTGTCAGCATTTCCCAGATGGGTATTATATGAACGCCTACTTTTTCAAAGGCGGCTTTGCCGTAAGGGTGTGGCTGTGATGTCAACAGTAGAGAATGGGCAACAAGATTAGTAGTCTTGTTCCCCATTCTCTATTTTTTACTATTAATCATTCGATTATATATTTCATCAATTTTAGTTAAGAATTCCGTATCTTTACGGCTTTGTTCGTCAATTTCCGCAACAATAAATTTCAAATTTAACTTCGTTACTCTCAAAAGCATAACTAGAAATTTGATAAATGATATTGATGACAGTGTAGTAAAAACCAAGAAGAAGTTTGTATATTGAGCAAATATGTTGGGAATAAACACACAAAATGCAATAGTTATAAGAGATTCAAAAATTCCTAATGCAATTACTCCAAATAGTTGGCCTTCGATTTTATTTTTCAAGATTTCTTCATTAATTTTTGATGCCGAGGTCGCAAAAATCGACCACACACTCACATATATTCCGATCGCAATTGCTAGAAAACTAACTATTCCTGAACAGCGATTATCAGAGAAGTAGTACTCTATCGATTGTACTGCATTGGGATAATTCTTTGAAATAGTCATCCAAAGTATACCACATAAAATAGTAGTTAGTTCAATCTTAAAATTTCTTTGGAGGAGTATGCCTATATCTTTTATCTTATACCACAGGCCTTTCCTCCCAAGTTTCTTCGATTTCATATTCTTCACCTATATCAACTACATATTGAAAATGCGTTTGAACCTGATTATAATACTTTTCTCGTTCGTTTCTAAGTATTTCGTCCATATTGTTAAGAATATATTCAGAACCGAGCCGTGTGCCTGCAATTGGAAAAGGTATTTTTAATATTGCACTAGAATTTTTGAGCTTTGCTATATCGATTTTTTCAGCTGGACTATTTCGGTAATTAACTGTGATTTCATGAATACAATTCGAGTCCAAATTTATTGACTGCAAAAGATCCATTAATGCCCCGATATCCAAACTCGCTTTTTTCTTTCGACCTAATCCAAGCGTCAGTGTAAAAGTGTTTGATTCTAAAGTCTCTTTGGAATAGTCTAGCATAGCTTTTAAATGCTCTTGAATTCCAACATTTTCATGCTCTTGGCTGGTCAAAAAGTCATTCAAAGGTCTTCCAACATTTAAAGATATAGTTATGCTACGAGCCTCTTGAGCATTTCTTATTTTTTCTAAGGAAATGTTTCTCATGATAGGAGTTAAGCGGATTTTAAATGTTGCATCAGGAGGAAGATACGAATTAAAATAGTCCTCGATATCATTATCATATGGTCCATCTTGATTTGTAGAAATCAATGCAATATTATATCTTTTGTGATAAGCAAAGGAATTAACATCAAACATTTCTTGAGGTATATCAACCAGTTTTTGCGTAGTAGGGTCACTTCCGTATGGCTTATTTTTCTCTTTCAACTTTCCGAGCGGTACAACCAGATAGTCACGATTCATTTGATTCCATTCATATGCATGAACTCTCATAATTTTCCCATTGATTCTTCGAATCACATTTACTGGGGTACGAACAAGAATATCTTCAATCTTTTCCAAAAAAGATATAATGCTTCTGTTTGAAACTTCATCGCCGTTATTCGATTCAAAAGCAATAGTATACGCCTTCATATAATTTCCCATTCTTGTCCCCCCACTTTTGATAAGATATTTAATATATTATATCATGAGGGAATATGTAGTACAATGGCGATGTTGGCAGCATATTGCAAACACCGCCATTGTAACCTTCACTTGTCTTTACTAATCTACTTTCTTATGTATTTTTTACCGCATAATACTTCCGAATCTCTGGCACTAAAAACCTTGCAAAAGATTCTATGATAGACTGCGAAAGCTCAATGTCATAATCACTCCGCAAAGGCTTATTATTTATCTTGGTATGAGTTTCTTGATATTCAATTTTCAAGATGCAAAATTTCTTTCTACGGTTTCGTCCGACAGCATTTACCGCTGATGGATGTTACGCAAGAAAGGTCGTAACGGCATGTTTGGCAAGCGTTACCGTTGGAAAGGGAATGTGGTTAATCCAAATGGAACTGAAAGATGACCGCCACCCATTTGCTTTCCAGCCGCTGGTTATAGATTGTAGTCGAGGTGGAGCCGGCAGATGCCCAAGGAATCAAAGCATGTCCGCATAGACAACACGGCCATGTAGCCGGAATAATGCCGAACCACCCGTGCTACTGCGTCAGGATCGCCATTGACTGCGGCGGTAATCACCGCCCTTGCTTCACATTGCTGAATCGTTCCGCACAGGTCCCCTCAGAATAGCTGGCCATCCGGCAGACTTCTCCGAAGGTATCCCTTCCCCGATATGTCCATATACGCCGAATGCTTTCTTCATAAGGACACGCTCCTTTCGGTTTCCCCGGTTATCGGATAAAACGGATTTACGGCCGGTGTGGAGGTGCTTTCCAGCGCCAACCGATAAGCGGCCTCTTCTTCCAGAGTTCGACCATGTTTGTGTGATTAACCGTTGTTCCATCCTTTTGGAACGTGCCGCGCAACTACATGATATAGGTTCCAGCCTTAGCCAGCATATCATCCGTCAGGATGACCCCAATCCCTGTTTTCATGGGTTGCAATCGAGTGATGTTGAGATCACCCCCTGCCTGTACCAGCATGTCCCAATCCCACCCATCGGGTATATCGCCGCTGACGGTCAATGTTGCGCTGCCATTGTCATGCTGATGGGCGATCATCTCCCCCGATGCTTTACGTCCAGTCTTTCCATTCGATCATTTTCTGCTTCCATCTGTCGCAATTCGGTGATTAAGTTTTGTCGATAACCTCTGTTGGGTTACCCTTCCCTTCTGCCATCCCGGTCTTTCTTTCACTTTTTTCTTTTAGGAGCAAATAGAGCGCCTCTTGATTCACAAGGCAAGGACGTTCGGGCCAGATACGGCAGAAGTGGTGCCCCGGCAACACATAGAAAAATCGCCCTCGAAACGGAGGGCGATTTCCTGAACTCGATGCTTTAGAGGAGATGGCGCACAGAATTCCAACCCCCAAATCTCCCTTTATGTTTCTACAAACATGGCGGTATAGGAAAGCTGGAAGGCACTTTCTCCTCTTTCTAAGGAAAAAAGCATTGTATGGATACAAAAGGGCATTTCTGCCGGAAGCACGAACCAGAACGTCCCGCTCTGGAAACGGCTTTATCCCTTATTGAAACGTTTTTTCAAGGTGTTCTCTTTTTACGAAACGGAGACATGAAAAGTTTAAGATAGAAAGGCCGTCCATTTTGGCTCGTTCAATCGTGTCGGAACATCATCCTTCCTTTTGGCAATTTTCCAAAGGCGAGCATTCTTGGACGGGTTCTGCAATTTGCCGCAGAGCTTTTTTGAATTGGAAGGTAAAAAGAACCGCTGTAAAACTGACGGCAAAGAAATCTGCAACCGGTTCCGCCATATACACCGCTGTGGTTTGATTGGACGAGAACAGCAGCGGCAGAAGATAGATTAGAGGGATCAACAGAATGAATTTGCGCATCACCGCGACCAAAATAGAGGCTTTTGCATTTCCCAGGGATGTAAATGTCATCTGGCAGGCAATCTGTACGCCAAACAGCAGCAGGCAGGCCATATAAATGCGCAGGGCGGTCCCTGTGAACTCCAGCAGGGCAGCGTCCGAGGTAAACATGGCGGCAAACCCCTGCGGGAACAGCATCACAAGCGCCCAGAGCAAGGTGGAATAACACAGGCTGGCCTTCAACAGCAGCTTAAAGGCCGCCTTCACCCGCCCGGCGTTTTTGGCGCCGTAGTTGTAGCTGATGATCGGCTGCGCCCCCTGTCCAAGGCCCTGTAGGGGGAGCATTGCAAACTGCATGACACTGGTTAAGATCGTCATGGCGCCGACCGCGATGTCCCCGCCATATTTCAGCAGAGAGGAATTGAAACAGACGGAAATCACGCTCTCGCTCGCCTGCATGATAAAGGTGGAGAGGCCGAGGGCGAGGCTCGGAAAAATGATGTTGGCTTTTAAGCGCAGGTTCTCCTTCCGGATCTTCAGATGCGTCTTTTTCCCAAACAGGAACGACAGCACCCAGGTACAGGATATTGCCTGCGACAGAATGGTGGCGAGCGCCGCCCCCTGCACCCCCATGTTCAGTCCAAAGATGAAGATGGGGTCCAGAACAATGTTGGCAACCGCGCCGATGAGGACTGAAAACATACCAGTCTTTGCAAAGCCCTGTGCAGTGATGAAAGCATTCATGCCCAGGGTCATCTGCACAAAGATGGTGCCGACGGCGTAAATGTTCATGTAGCGGACGCCGTATTCGATGGTGTTTTCACTGGCGCCAAAGGCCATCAGGAAATCCCGGTTCCAAAGAAGCAGGGCGGCAGTCAAAAGAAGCGAAACGATGATCTGCACCAAAAAACAATTTCCAAGCGTCCTTTCTGCGGATGCATGGTCGCCCCTGCCCATGAAGATCGAGGCCCTTGGCGCCCCGCCAAACCCGACGAACGCGGCGAAGGCAGTCACGATCATAATCAGGGGCATACAGACCCCAACGCCGGTCAAGGCTACCGCCCCTACCTCCGGGATGTGGCCGATATAGATGCGGTCCACGATGTTGTAAAGCATATTGATGATCTGCGCCAATACGGTGGGAAGGGCCAATTTCAGCAGCAGCTTGCCGATCGGCTCCCTCCCCAGGAAATCTTTCTCTTCGTTCATTGCTTCTCTCTCCTTGCGATGGCATTTTGAGTGTTGACGATGATCTGTTCATTGACCCGGTCAAAGAGTTCCAATTCTTCCTTGGACAGCCCAAAGAACAGTTCCTCATGGAACTGCTGAAAGAGTTCTTTCAGCGATGCTGTGATCGGTTGGGCGGCCTGCGTCAGAGACAGGTGGATTTTCCGGCGGTCCTCGGTGTCCTGCCTGCGCTGCAACAAGGATTTCTGCATCAAGCTTTCCACCGCCTGCGAGACGTTTCCCTTGGACAGCATGCGCAGCTCCACGATGTCGGCAGCCGTATCCTTGCCGGGGTTGTTGTACAGAAAACTGATAATCGTCGCTTCAATCAGCGAGAGCCGGTATGTTTCACAGATCCCCTTGAGCATGCTCTCATGCAGCTTGATAATCCGGCGGATGTTGGTCAGGAAATCGGTCGGCCGTTTCATGATGGGCCCCTCCATTCTCGATGAATAGTTCTAAATAGAACGGTTCTACAAAGAACATTATAGATCGAAATTTGAGCCCGTCAAGGGAAGCCGCCGGTTTTTCATAATTTGTTCATATTTGTAGGCCTTTTCCGAAGACGATTCCCTGAAAAAAGGATAGAAAAAAGCCGCGGCGGGGTTCGTTCCCCACCGCGGCCTGCGGACTTTTTAAAGCCGTTGAATGGCTCTATCTATGATTGTTCTAGGAGGTTTCTATGTCCCTGGCAAAAATGAAGGTCAGGCGCGTTTTTTCCCGGCCGTTCCGTGCTGCCTGTTCAGATACCGGCTGACCTGCAAAAGCTCTTCCGCCCGCTTGACTTCCTCGTCGGTGGGCGTGCGGACCCCCTCCAACGGATAAGGGATGCCGAGTTCCTTCCACTTAAAGGTCCCAAGCGTGTGATAAGGCAACACTTCCACCCGCTCGACGGTGCGCAATGTTCCAATAAATTCATTCATGCGCCGCAACCCGTCCTCATCATCGGTCAGACCGGGTACCAACACATGGCGAATCCACATTGGCGTATTGTGATCGGACAGATAGCTCGCCATGTTTCGAATATTCTGGTTGCCGTGCCCGGTCAGAGCGCGGTGCTTTTCCTCATCCATCTCTTTGAGGTCGAGCATCACCAGATCGGTATACCGCAGCAGCGAATCGAACTGCGTCAAAAACAGCAGGTCATAGCGGAACGGCTGGCCGCAGGTGTCCAATGTGGTGTGGACGCCGTGCGCCTTTGCCTGACGGAACAGCTCGGTCACGAAAGAGAGCTGCACCAAAGGCTCGCCGCCGCTGACGGTCAAGCCGCCGTTTTTGCCCCAGTAGCGCCGGTAACGCCAGGCGCGGTCAAACAGGGCTTTCGCGTCCCATTCCTCGCCCTTCCGTGCGTCCCAGGTTTCCGGGTTGTGGCAATATTGACAGCGCATGTGACACCCCTGCAAAAAGACCACAAACCGAACCCCCGGGCCATCCACCAAACCAAAGGTTTCCAGCGAGTGAACGCGGCCCTTGACATCACATGCGTGCATGGCACGTACGGGAAATGACGTCCATCTGCTGCTCGCGGGTCAGGTCGATAAACTTGACCGCATAGCCGGAGACGCGGATCGTAAAGTTGGCGTATTCCTCCTTCTCCGGATGCTCCATCGCGTCCATGAGCTTCTCCTTGCCAAAGACGTTGACGTTCAGATGATGCGCCCCCTGGTCGAAGTAGCCGTCCATGACCTGCACTAGGTTGTCGGACTGTTCCTCTTCGCTGTGGCCCAGGGCGTCGGGGTTGATGGTCTGGGTGTTGGAGATTCCGTCCAGCGCCCAATGGTACGGCAGCTTGGCAACCGAGTTCAGAGAAGCCAGCAGGCCGTTTTGCTCTGCGCCGTAGCTCGGGTTTGCGCCCGGCGCGAGAGGAGCGCCCGCCTTACGGCCATCCGGCATGGAGCCGGTCGCCTTTCCGTAGACGACGTTGGAGGTGATGGTCAGGATGGAGGTCGTCGGCTCGGAATTGCGGTACGTATGGTGCTTTTTAATCATCTCAAGGAAGGTCTTGAGCAGCCAGACGCCGATCTCGTCGGCGCGGTCGTCGTCGTTGCCGTATTTCGGGAAGTCGCCCTCGGTGATGTAATCCACCACAATGCCGGTCTCGTCGCGCACAGTCTTGACCTTGGCATACTTGATCGCGCTCAAGGAATCGATGACGTGGGAGAAGCCCGCGATACCGGTGGCAAAGGTGCGGCGCACATCGGTGTCGATCAAGGCCATCTCGGCGGACTCGTAGTAGTATTTATCGTGCATGTACTGGATCAGGTTCAACACATTGACGTACAACCCGGCCAGCCAATCCATCATGGCCAGATACTTTTTGACCACCTCGTCGTAATCGAGGTACTCGCTGGTGATGGGCGCATAGGCGGGGCCGACTTGCTCGCGGGACTTGACGTCCACGCCGCCGTTGATTGCGTACAGCAGGCACTTTGCCAGGTTGGCGCGTGCGCCGAAGAACTGCATCTCCTTGCCGGTCTGGGTTGCGGAAACACAGCAGCAGATGGAGTAATCGTCGCCCCATACCGGCTTCATCACGTCGTCGTTCTCATACTGGATGGAGCTGGTGCGGATGGAGATCTCCGCCGCATACTTCTTGAAGGGAGCCGGCAGCGCGGAGGAATAGAGCACCGTCAAGTTCGGCTCCGGGGACGGGCCCATGTTTTCCAGCGTGTGCAGGAAGCGGTAGTCGGTCTTTGTGACCATGGAACGGCCGTCCATGCCGATGCCGGCGACTTCGAGCGTTGCCCAAACCGGGTCGCCGCTGAACAGCTGGTTGTAGCTGGGGATACGGGCAAACTTGACCATGCGGAATTTCATCGTCATGTGGTCGATGATCTCCTGGGCCTGGGATTCTGTCAGGATGCCGCGGTCCATATCGCGCTGGATGTAAATATCCAGGAAGGTGGAGATGCGGCCCACGCTCATTGCAGCGCCGTTCTGGGTCTTAACCGCAGCCAGATAGCCGAAATACAGCCACTGGGCGGCCTCTTTGGCGTTGGCGGCCGGCTGGGAGATGTCGTAGCCATAGAGCTCCGCCATCTTCTTCATATCGCGCAGGGCCTGAATCTGCATGGCGATTTCTTCGCGCAGGCGGATCACGTCATCGCTCATCGTGCCGTCGCCACAGTTGTTAAAGTCGTTCTTCTTTTCCTGAATCAGAAAGTCCACGCCATACAGCGCCACGCGGCGGTAATCGCCCACAATGCGGCCGCGGCCATAGGTGTCCGGCAGGCCGGTGATAATCTTATTGTGGCGTGCGCGCTTCATCTCCGGGGTGTAAGCGTCGAACACCGCCTGGTTGTGCGTGCGGGAATATTCGGTGAAGATCTTGTGCAGTTCCGGATCGGGCTCATAGCCATAGGTCTGGCAGGCCTCCTCCGCCATCTTGATGCCGCCAAAGGGCATGAAGGCGCGTTTGAGGGGCTTGTCTGTCTGCAAGCCGACGATCTGCTCCAGCTCCTTGCCATCCTCGCAGATGTAGGCGGGGCCGTATGCGGTCAAGGTGGAGACGACATGGGTCTCCATGTCCAATACGCCGTTCTTGGCGCGCTCCTCTTTTTGCAGGGCCTGCAATGCGCCCCACAGCTTGTTGGTCGCCTCGGTCGGACCGGCCAGGAAGGAGGAATCGCCGTCGTACGGCTTGTAGTTTTTCTGGATGAAATCGCGGGTATTGATTTCTTCTTTCCAGATGCGGCCTTCAAAGCCTTCCCATTGTTTAAAATTGGTCATGTGCAACCTCCTTATATCGTTAGACAGAATATTCGCTTAGGTTAGCTATCGCTAACCGATCTATATCATACTAGGTTTATAGGAAAAAATCAAGAGAAATCTTATCAATTTTTGAAGCGAAAGCGCAAAACTTTTCTGGATTTTAGAGAGTTTTTCTGTAAAAATTTGCCTATTTCATAAAGGATGTTGCAACTGTTTCCGTGTTTTGTCCGCTTTAGCTGTTTGATCTTGACAAAGTTTTTATTGTCTGTTTGATTCTTCTGGTTAAAAAGGACGAAGCCGCAAACGCAACCCTTCCCGCCGGAAAACCCGCCCGACTGGGACCGTTCGGCCGAAAGCCGCTGGCTATACGCCCTTGACACATCTTCTGTTACAAGCCCTTCCCAGAGGACGAATGTAAAAGCCTTCACCCCTGCGCCCGGTTTCAGATGCAAAACCGCGGCCGCTATAAGCGCCCCAGATCCGGGGACGGCGGCCTTTCCTCCCCGGCAAAAGCGGGTTTGGTGCGAATTTCAGCTTGTTTTCTTCTGCGACACGAAGTATGATACGTTTATGCAGGCTTTGATTATAGAACATAAAGCAGCCAGTATCATTGCAAATTCGCAATAACGGCAGAAGCCAAAAGGAAATCAGAAAAGGGTGTCCCGAAAGGCCTGACGGAAGGATACCCCGTTTTTTAAAAACGCAGATATTTTTTCAAACAGAAAGAGGATGCCCCGTTCCTATGAATCCAACGATTCGTAGTTTGGGGGCACCCTCCGGTACACAAAGGAGGACAGGAGATCCATGAAACGAATATTCTTGGTGGAGGACGATTTGGAGATCGCCAAAAACCTGATGCGCCTGCTCCACGTGGAGGGGTTTGGCGTCGTCCATGCCCCCACCCAGCGGGCAGTAGCCTCTCTGCTGGCCGGTAATCCGTTCGATCTGGCGTTGGTGGACATCTCCCTGCCGGACGGAAACGGCTTTGCCGTCTGTACAGAAATCAAACAGGCGCAGGATATTCCGGTCATCTTCCTGACCGCCTCCGGCGACGAAGCCAGCGTTGTCACCGGGCTAAACATGGGGGCGGACGATTACATCACAAAGCCCTTCCGTCCGCGCGAATTGATTGCGCGGATTGGAAACGCCCTGCGGAAATCCGGCCGCGCCCCATCGGCGTTTCAACTTTATGGGCTTTGGGCCGATACCGCCAGCGGCATTGTAAAAAAGGATGGAAAAGAGGTATTCCTCTCTGCGCTGGAGTACCGGCTGCTGCTGGTGTTCCTCAACAACCCCCATCGCATCCTTACGCGGGACCAGCTGATCGACGAGCTGTGGGATGCAGCGGGCGAATTTGTCAATAACAATACCCTGACGGTCTACATCAAGCGGCTGCGGGAAAAAATTGAGGAAGACCCCGCCAATCCGCAGATCATCCGGACGGTCCGCGGCACTGGCTACCGGCTCGGAGGCGGCGATGTTTCGGAATAGAGAACTGCGGCGGTTTGCCGCTCTGTTTGTAGGGATTGCCGCTGTTGCCACTGCGGTGGGATTGGCCCTCCACCCGGCGGCCGGCGGCCTGGTCCTTGTCTCCGCCGCCGCTTTTGGCGCGGTTTTTTGGGGGTTTACCAGAGCCCGGTACCGGCGCATCGCAAAGCTTTCCGAACAGATCGACCGTGTGCTCCATCAGCCCGGCCAGCTGTTTATCAGCGAATCGGACGAGGGGGAGCTCTCCATCCTGCAAAGCGAGATTGCCAAAATGGTCCTGCGGATTCAGGAACAAAACGAGGCCCTCAGACGGGAGAAAAATCGCTTGGCGGATTCCCTGGCCGACATCGCGCACCAACTGCGGACCCCGCTGACCTCTGCAAACCTGACCCTGTCGCTCCTGAAAAACAGCGCCGGTGAAGCGGAGAGAAGGGCGCTTTTGCGTGAAACCGAAGAGCGGTTCCTTCAAATGGATTGGCTGATTACTTCCCTGTTGAAGCTTTCCCGGCTGGACGCGGGGATTGTGGTTTTCCAGCGGGAACGGGTCGATGTGCAGGATCTGATACACACCGCGCTTCGCCCCTTCTCGATTCCGATGGAACTGCACAACATCGCCCTGCGGGTGGACGTTCCCAAAGAAGCCGTGCTCTGGGGCGATAAGGGCTGGCTGTCCGAGGCCATGCAGAATATCCTCAAGAACTGTATGGAGAGCGCGGGCGATCACGGGTCTTTGGAAATCGCCTGTACGGATACCCCGCTGTACACGGAGATCACCTTCCGCGACAACGGCGCGGGTATCGAGCCGGAGGCACTCCCCCGCCTGTTCGACCGGTTCTACCGCGGGAAAAACACGGATGCCGCCGGATATGGGATCGGCTTGGCGCTCTGTAAGACCATCCTTGTCCGGCAGGGCGGGACCATCACCGCAAAGAACCATCCGCAGGGAGGCGCGGTGTTTTCCATCCGCTTCCCAAAGTGACGGATCTCTCACCGGAAAGTCACGCGCTTGTAAGGGTAACGTTCTATGATATGAGTAACCCACATGAAAAGGAGGCTCATAGAATGGAGTTTTTGAAGGTCGAGGACCTCTGCAAGGTATACGGCAGGGGAGAAAATCGGGTCGCGGCGCTGGACCATGTTTCGCTTTCCGTCGAACAGGGGGATTTTATCGCCATTGTCGGTTCCTCCGGCTCGGGCAAATCCACCTTGCTCCACGCCATCGCCGGCGTAGACATCCCAACGAGCGGCAGAGTGCTCCTCAACGGGCAGGATGTTTATGCCCAAAGCAGCGAAAAGCTGGCTGTTTTCCGCAGGCGTCAGGTGGGGCTGATCTATCAGTTCCACAACCTCATCCCCACGTTGGACGTGGTGGAAAATATCACCCTGCCCATCCGGATGGACCGGCGGAGGGTCAACCGGGAACGCCTGGAAGAGCTCCTGGAACTGCTGGGCCTGCAGGACCGGAGAAACCACCTGCCCAACCAGCTTTCAGGCGGACAGCAGCAGCGCGTCGCCATTGGACGCGCCCTGATGAACGCACCGGCGGTCGTGTTGGCGGACGAGCCCACCGGCAGCCTGGACAGCCGCAACGGGCAGGAGATCATCCGCCTGCTGAAAGAGAGCCACAGGAAATACCGGCAGACCCTGGTGATCGTCACCCACGATGAAACCATCGCCCTGCAGGCAAACCGCATCGTCACCATCGCAGACGGAACCGTGGTGCGGGACGAGAGGCAGGTGCCGCTGGGATGAATGTCTTTCACAAAGTCGCCCTACAGGGGTTGCGGCGGAACCGGACCCGCACCTTTGTGACCGTGGTGGGGGTTGCGCTGTCGGCCGCATTGATTACAGCGGTCGCCACTTTTGTCGTCTCCCTGCAAACCTATATGGTCAACGGCGCCATCGCAAAGTACGGGGATTGGCAGGTTGCGTTTGTGGACGTGGATTCCCCCTTCGCACAGGAGCAGGCCAAAGACCCCCGGGTGGCAAAGGTTGTTTCCTTTGAGAACATCGGCTATGCCATGCTCGACGGAGGCAAAAACCCCGACAAGCCATATTGGTTTATCGCCGGGTTCCGCGACGAGGCCTACAGCGCCCTGCCCCTCCAATTGCTCTCCGGCAGGCTCCCGGAAAACGGCACGGAAGTCCTGGTCCCGGCCCATGCCGCCGCCAACGGCGGCGTCCGGATAGCGTTGGGCGACACGCTTTCCCTTGCGGTGGGAACCCGGCGGGCGGGGGCGGAATCCCTCTGCCAACACGACCCCTACCGCTCTGGGGAAGAAACCCTGTCCCAGACAACGGAAAAAACCTATACCGTTGTCGGCATTTATCAGCGCCCCTCCTTTGAGGAGCACTCCGCCCCAGGGTATACCCTGATTACCACAGCGGATGCAGAAAATCCATCGGGGCGCCTTTGCGCCTTCGTCACGTTGGAAAAACCGGAACAAATCCACGCCTATGTGAAGGACGTTGCCGCGGGCCGCGCATCGATCAAAAACGACGAAGTGTTGCGCTTTCTGGGGCTTTCGGACGATACGCTGTTCCGCTCGCTGCTCTATTCGGCCGGCGGCATTTTGATCGCTCTGGTGATGCTCGGTTCCGTGTTTTTGATCTATAATGCATTCCATATCGCGCTGAACGAACGCACACACCAGCTCGGCATCCTCATGTCGGTGGGCGCTACGGAAAAGCAACTGCGGAATGCTGTGCTGTTCGAGGCGCTCTGCATCGGCGCGATGGGGATTCCCCTCGGCATCTTGGTGGGCATTCCCAGCATCCAGCTTGTGCTCTCGCTCGTGGCGGTAAATTTTGCAAACGTCCTATACGGCAACGTGCCCTTGACCCTGGTACTGTCTGCGCCCGCTTTGGCCGTTGCGGCGGCGGTCAGCTTGGCCACCCTTTTGGTTTCGGCCTATCTCCCGGCGAGAAAGGCGGCCAGAACCCCCGTGTTGGACTGTATCCGCCAGACCGACGCGCTTCAGGTGGAGGCCAAGGCTATCCGGACGGCAGCCCTGACAGAACGTCTCTTCGGCGTGGAGGGGACCCTTGCGGTCAAGACCTTTCAGAGAAATAAACGGCGGTACCGCAGTATTTTGCTGTCGCTCACCTTGAGCGTTGTGCTGTTTGTGTCGTCCAGCGCGTTTGGGGAGAATCTGAAGCAGGTTGCGGAAGAGGCAAAAGTCGTCACCGACTATGACATTGGTTTGAGCGTACAGGCGCTGGATGAACAGGCGTTTTACGCGCTATTTGACCAGTTGAAAACCACGGAGGGCGTCACAAAAGCCTCCTACCAGGCGGTTCTGGAATATTCATGCGCCGTACAGGCGGATGATCTCGCCGGGGAATTCCGGCAAGCGGCCGGCGAACCGCAGTCCAACGGTACAGTCGCCCTGCCGGTAGACATCCAGTTCCTCGATGACCAGGCGTATCTGCAAATCCTCCAGGAGCTGGGGTTGCCCGTCGGGGAGTACACCGGAGAGCACGCCCGGTTGCTGGCGGTCGCCAAGATGGAGGACGCCACCGGCCAGGCGGAAGAAGTCCGCCAGCTTCCAGACCTGTTTGCGAGCGCTTCACTGGAGGTGTCGGTTTTTCCAAAAGTGAATGGGCAGTCCGTGCCGGAACGGGGGCGGACGGTCGGCATCACCTGTGTGGAAAGGACGCTGCCGGATACGCCCCCGTATACGGGCGCCCCCGCGGACAGGCCGTATGTCTTTCAGATAATTGCCCCCTGGTCGCTCAAGGAGGCATTTGCCCCCGCCGGGCTCTCTGTGGACAGCAAGGTCGAGGGCCTGACGTTTCAGTCGGAGACCCCCTCGCGGTCGGCAGAGCAAATGCAGGCGCTGCTGGACGGCACAGGCCTTTCTGCGGACTGCACGTTGTACAACGTCGATGCAATGATGGAACAAAACCGGAACCTCCTGTTTATCGTGAATCTGTTCACCGTGGTGTTCGTTCTCATGATCTCACTGATTGCGGTTGCAAACGTGTTTAACACGATCTCCACCAACATCAAGTTGCGCCGGCGGGAACTCGCCATGCTCCGCTCGGTGGGGATGTCCGACCGCGGGTTTCAAAAGATGATGTGCTTGGAATGCGCCCTGTACGGACTGCGTACCCTGTTGTTCGGGCTTCCCCTTGCAGGGGGATTGTCCTGGCTGATCCACTGTGGAATGGTGGCCGGGGGTGCGCACGTGGTTTACCAGTTCCCGTGGGAGAGCATGGCGGTCAGTGTGCTCGGCGTGTTCCTTGTCATTTTCATCGCGATGCTGTACGCCGCAAGCAAGATCAAACGGGAAAACATCATCGACGCGCTTCGGGACGACCTGGAATAACCGGTAAAAAGGGCGGCGGCCGGGCGGCGAAAAGAGCCGGAAGGGCAGCGCGTGGGAACGTGTATTGCGCAAAACGCGCAGGAACCGTACGGAGGACAACCAGTTGCCTAAAAAGCAGATGGGCGTATCGCTCCTTTTGGGGGTGATACGCCCATCTGTTTTTTGCCCGGCCCGAAGGCGCCTTTTTCTTTCCGGGGCGGGCGATCAACGCCCGGCAAACGATCCCGTCCCGCCTGCTTCCCGCCGTCCTTTGCGGGGACGGCCCCGGCGGCCGGAGAACCGTTTTGTCCGGCTTGCCGGTGGAAACGATTTGTAGGCCGAACGAATTGTTGAGCAATTCCTTAATTCAACAAAATCGTGTGACAAAATTCGACAATGCTTACAATGTGCGCGTCCGTTCGTGTTCTCATTGGGGAGATTCGAATATTCTTCTTTTCAAGGAGGAATATTCATGTCATTAAAATCACATTTTTCACACGATGTCTTCCACGCCCGCACTGAAAAACGCAAGATGACCCAACAACAGGTGGCTGACGCCCTATGGATCTCTGTGCGGGAATATCAAAAAATTGAGAAAGGAGAACGGCTGCCCGGCACCCGGATTTTTCTTCGCCTTGTCTTTTTCTTTGAGCTGAATTTTGAGGATTACCGGGAGGATGCCATGAAAGATGTTCCAATATATCCCCTATAGAGAAACCCTGTTTTCCCCCTACATCGGGCTTTATCATTCCTATGGGATTGCCGCTCTGCTGTTTACGGACCTGGATTGGGAACTCCAGGCGTATGTCTCGGACATCTCCCCGGACGGTTCCTTCGTACTCGCGCTCGCACAGCGCTGCACCAGGGGCCAGCTGTCCCCCATCCATCTCCTGGACGTTGTTCTGGACGCCCTATGAGGGCCAGCCTTTTGTTTGGCAAGGCAGCACGGATTGGCCCTCGGCCGGGTCCTCCCATCCACAAAGACGTCCGCCGCACGCTTGACCAGAGCCGTCCCCAGGCGCCCTCCGGTACGGCATAGGAGGGGAGGAACCGAATGCGTGACGGGGGCCTTTCTGGGCCTTATTCCGGCCGTCCCCCGGTACAACATAAGAGGAATCCCCCAGATACTATTTTCCAAGATGTGCCGTCCCATCTCTGGAAAGGCACCAAAATCCGTGGATGAACCCGCCAGCGGCCGTCCCAGATTGGAATTCCCTCATCCCCCACGCCCTATGTTCCCCTCGCCTAGCGGGGCGGCCCGCCTCGAATTGTAGGCGCAGGATACGTTCGCCGCTGTGACCATCCAAAGAAAGGCATTCCTTTTTAGCATGTTCCGTCCCCATTTCAAGCCCCTTCTTCTCCCGGGAATCCTTGACAACCGGCATTTACAGTGCTGCCCGTCCCGCCCATACCGGGGCCAAGGGGAAACCCGGCCGGGTTTCCCCTTGGCCAGCTTGAGAACATTAAAAAGCTTCCCCAAGGGACGGTGCGCGGCTTGTACCATAGCGTTGGCGTGCTCGTCCTTTTTTCAGATTGGCCTGCCCCTTGCGACGGCATGGCGCCATTCGGAATGACGGCCAGAGGCGTTTTAGATTTCTCCCTCCGGGGACTGCGCGGGTTCCTGGCCGGTGGTGACAATCTGGTATGCAGTCCGGTAGTCTGCAAGCGAACCGGGGTGGTCGCCCAAATTTTTGAATATTTGTATTTTGTTTGTCCCCACGATTGTGGTGACGCAACAGGTCGGATTCGTCGACGTGACCGATAAAGTCCAATATGGATTGAGGCCATAGCTGGTGACGTGTACCAGGATCGCTTTTGGCTGGCCCGGATACGTGACCAGATTTACGTTTGCAATGGCACTCCCTTGCAGGTCTACAGGGTCCCACCAATTGGATTCCGAGATGTTTCGCTGGGTAAAGCTCCACGTATTATAGTCCAGGACGGAAATACCCGCGGTCCCGCCATCCTCTGTAAAAGTCAACAGGACATACATTTCGTTGTCGGCTTCCGCCTTTGGAATATCTGGAACCGTGCCGTCATTTCCCGCCTGCATCGTTCCCGTCACAAGCCCGGATTGGACAATCGCCTTTTTCCCCTCTGCAATGTCGGCAGCCGTCGCGTCTGTCCGGTTCCGCGCGGTCTGCCAGCCTTCCACGGCGGTGTCAATCTCAGCGCCGGTGTGCGCCAGGATATAGCGTCCGCCTCCCTGGCCGCCCGGCCCGGCGGCGCGTGTTGTCATGTCTCCCATGTTCTAAGACCTCCAATCGCTGCGTCAATTTCCACACCGGTATAGGGAAGCACACAGTCCAAACCGTCCGCCGTGTGCAGCACGGCTCCTGTGTTTTCATAGAGCACGGCCCCGGCGCTGTTTTGGAGCAGGCCGTACCATTCCACCCCCACAGCCAGATGAACCATGCTGCCGGCCGTTGTGGTCTGTGGGGTCAACTGCGCTTCTGTAATTCTAATGGACATCCACCATCACCCGCACCTTCCGCGTCTCCGGCGGCAACTCATATGTGATCTCCAAGGTGTAATTTCCAGTCTTCTGCGGCTCAATCAGCGCACGGATGCGGTTGCCTTCCACTTCACATGCGCCGCTCTGCTCGGCCTCCGCCGCCGTCTCCGGCGTGAGGGACCAGCTCGCGCTTGGAATGGTCACCTCGCCCTTTTGGGTGCTGCATACCTCCAACTCGACATACTTGTCCTCACCTAAAATCCACGATCGTTTATACACTGGCAGCACAGGAACACCTCCTTGTCAATTGCACTTCACAGCGGTCTTTTTCCAGATGGGCTGTTTGGCGTTCTGGCAAGAGCATCACCCGATAGGGGTCCTCCACCAAAAGCGCACAGATCGGACGGCCGTCCTGCAGGGAGAGCGTCCCTTCCCAATAGGCCTGTTCCCCATCCGCGTTCTCCGCCCAGATTCGAACTTCATAAGCCTGGCCCGCCCCGCCGGCCGGGACCAGCGCCTGCCAAATATCCGGCCCGGCCTTTTCAAAGGTGAGGTCGTGCTGGCCAGCTCGTCCCCACACCGCTTCGGCTGTTCCCCCTGCAATCTCCACACAGATCACATGCGTCTCGCCCGCATCCTCGGGATTGGCGGAAATCGAGACGCGGGCAATCTGTAGGGAGGCTTCCTGGAACGTCCCCCGGAGGACGGCCAAAGCGGTCCATCCCGCGCGGTCCTCCGCAGTTACCAGTAGGGTATTTTCCCCCTTCCGCAAGGGGACGGTTCGGCTCCACGCGCCGGAGGGCCCGGCTGTCACCGCGCCCTGCGCGCTTCCGTTCAGGGTCAGCCGGATGGTCACCGGGCCGCTGGCGGCGTCGGTGGCCGTCCCGGATACCACCAGGGGCCCCTGCTTCGCAACAAAGCCGTCCTGGGGCTGTGCAACGGCCAGCACAGGGGGCTCTGTGTCGGTGGTAAAGCTTCGCGATGCCGCTTCCGCCTGGTTGCCGTCGTGGTCGGATACCGCGGCCGAAACCGTATGGACGCCGTCCTTCAGGGCGCTCTGGGGGACGTAGGAGACATCATAACCGCCTTCCACTGCTGTGACAGACATTCCCGGCGCGCGGCTGTCCAACACATCGCCTTCGTCCAGGCGAAGCTGGAAGGTCTCCACAGCGACGCCGCTGCCGGTATCGCGCAGTTGCAGGGCTACCACCGGCTTCGGGTCCGCCAGATAGGCCCCAGCCTGCGGTGAAAGGACGGCAACGTTGGGCGGCTCGGTCTCCTTGACAAACAGCCGTAGAGAGGCGCCGAGCGTTCCGTCGGAGGAAGCGTCGGCGGTGCTGCTGTTCCCTGCGCCGTCCGAAGCCGTCACCGCGACGCTGTAGAAATGCCCTTCCTGTCCATAGGAGGATTCCTCCGGAGCCTTGCACTCCGCTTCCCATTTCCCGGTTGCTTCATGATAAGCGAGGGCGTATGTCTGCCCATCAATGCGCGCGGTCACACTCGTTTCAGCCATCGTCATCCCTCCGTAGGCCCGCGGCTCTGCACGCGGGTTACCGCTTGAAATGCGCCGTTGCTCGCCAGACTCACCAGGACGGCGTTGAGCGGCACCAGCGCCCAGACGGTCCAGGGCTGGGTCCATCCGCCCGTGGCTGCGGTTGTGACGGTCAGCAACAGCGCCGCCAGGATGTAGGAAAGCCACTGTGTCGGAAGCTTTCCAAAGGAGCGTTTGAGCAGTTGGGTGCACAGCCCGGTACAGGCCGTCGCCCCTGCAAAGGTCGCCAGGCTCTCCCAGCTCCAAAATTGATTCAAGTCCATCAAGTTTCCTCCCATCAAAACCGGGCGGCTGTCGCCGCCCCCACTGGGCCCGCGGCGGGCGCTCCGGGCCCTTCGGCGAACAGCGTCTCCCGCCATAGGTTGGAACGGGCAGCCCATTCCGTCACCTTTCGCCGGATCTCCCGGAGGTCCGTTTGTACACCGGGGCGTTTTCGATTGTGCGGCCATGGCGGCCGCAAAGCGGCGCATGCTTTCCGGCCGGTCCCGGCGACGGCGGGCGGGTTTGGCCCGGTCCAGCGCCTGGATTCCGATGTTCGTCTCCGAATCCAGGCAGTCCTCCGCTTCAGGTGGAGAGCACCTGCGGCCCATGCGGGCATTCCCGCCCTTTTTCCGTTCGCCCAAAGCCGGGGACCGGGACGCCTTCCACGGCGGATTCCCGCCATTGCCTCTGAAAGGAGAGGGAATTGAAACCGCTCCGTTTCTCCGGCACACTCCCCTCCTCCCGCCACAGCCTTATGCCGGGCCGTTAAGAGCGCTGTGCATTCCATCCCTATAGATTTGCCCCGTCCGGGACCTCGGTCCAGCCGGAGACGCCCGGTTCCCAAACATTCGCCTCTACGTTGCTAATCCAGTGTTTCCCGTTGTGGCTGACCTTTGCGCCCTTGGAATAGGCGTCCGTGCTTCCGGCAGGCTGTCTCCATTCCGGCCATTCCACCGCGGGGTCATCCATCCTTACCCAAAGCGAGGGCGCAGTATCCGGCCTCCAACTGTCCTGCGACGTGTGCCCGGTCAAGCAGCGATACAACACGCCGCCGTGCTGCACGCGCTCTCCCTCTGCATACGCATGGCCCCCGCCATCCCAAAGGGGGAACATCCACGCGCGTTCATATGCCTGCTCATCGGACAAGTCCGCCGCCGCTGCTTCGATCTGCGCCCGCTTGGCTTTTGCTTCGGCAATCAACGAATCACTAGGTGTATCACCAATCATAATGTCAATAGCTTGCGCTTGCATTTTGTTTTGTTTCACAAGTTGTGCCTCGACAGCTGGAACATCCTGCGCCATAACGATGCTGATTTGACCAAATTCATAGATACTGCGGACGAACACCGTGTACCCTTTAATCGGAGTTCCATTATCTATTTGCATAGTTCGGATCTTCTCTTGGTCGATAAATACTTCTCGTAGTTTCGCATCCTGGTATTTGCTGCCGTCAAAAGCAAGACAGATAGCCGCACGACGCTGGTTATTAATATACTCTGTTACCTCCCGTGCTCCCACCAGTATCAAACTTGTGTTGTCTGCAAATTGTAAATTCATTCGCTCCATCTCCATTCTATCGGATGTTTGGCAATTAGTGTATCTTTCGGATTTTGGGACAGTTCGAAGTACACTTTTGCGTTGTCATATCCGGAACTATTGCTCATAGTTCCCCTAAAACGAATGCTGTTTATTTCCATTGCTGCGTCAAGTACCAGTTCATAATCTTTTTTCAATGTAATGGAATAAGGGGATTCGTTTGGAAAGTCCGCCGCTTCCCGATGTTCCGACAATAAGAATTTAGCTCCATTATTTATTGATATAGACGCCGTACATTCATATGCTATATTTCCTTTACCAAGCCTATCAAAAACTATAATTACATTTTTAAAAACAAGTTTATCCCCTGCCTTCGCTTGAATCTTAGGTCGAAAGCTAAATGACATCTGTGCAGTGTCTCTAACCACTCTGCCATTTGCTACAATATTAATCTTCAAAGGGTCCGTTCTGCTTAAGTATGAATATGCTTTTTTTCCTGAGACTTGTCCGGTCATTGGCGCAGGAATTGTTTCTTTTATGTTTTCATATACCAACCGACTTACTTTATCTTCCCCCGTATGCCACCCCTCTGCTATTTCCCGTACCACATTGTCCGGTGTGGTAACCATAATCGAGCTTAATTCCTTCAAAACGTTGCTGCTGTCCGGAACATAAATCGGCATTTATATCCCCCCTTATGCCTCATATACGAACGTAATACGTCCAGCCGGTGCGCTGGTTGGTTCCTTATCGGCTACCGCAAATGTAAAGCCGTTGACACTGGATGCATCCGCAGACCAGCCCGACCAATGCCATCCGCTTGTATCCTTATAGGCTAATCCTGCATATTGAACAACTGCCTGAGTTCCTCGTTTTGGGGTATATCGCATAGTAATAATGTTTTGATTACGCCTAATTACTTCCGTTAGGCCATATTCCGTAGGATAAATCTCGGAACTCCTATCTCCAACTGGATAAATTAAAAGCGAATCATCCGGCAAAGCTTCACAAATCTCTTCGATGGTTTCGCTCCCCACTTTGAGCCCGATCTGACTTAAATCGGTATAGGTTTTCAGCTGATGGTCGCTCTTCTCCGCCTTTCCATTCCACGCCTCTTTTTCCTTCTTCGTCACGTGGATGTCCCCGTCCTCGATGTGCTCGGTAAAGGGGCCGAGGAATTGGTTCAGGTCCTCGAAGTCGCTCATGTCCAGGGTGTAGAGCCCCTGGCAGATGCCGCAGAGTTCCGCATCGTAGCGCTCATCCGTCACGGTCTCGACCTGTAGGGCGTTGGCCGGGATGTACAGCTGTGCGAGGGAGATGTCGTAATAGTTGTTGTTTCGAAGCAGCTTTGGCGGCTGCGGCGAAGCGGTGGCTTCGCCCTGCAAGATCTGCGCCGTGATCGAGCGGACCTCCGTGCTCAGGTCCAGACGGAGCACCACCCGGTCGATGCGCGCGAACGACGTGCTCGCCGCGGGGACGGCCAACTCTTTGGCCTGTTCGGTCAGCCAGTAGGGGCGGCCGTCCACAACCGCTTCGCCCGGCAGGACGGACACCGCCAGCTTTTCCGTGTTTTTGGTGACCTTCAGGCGGTCGCCGCCCTGAACCACGCCGGTGGAGTAGAACAGCTTCATGAACTGCGCAAAATCCGCAGAGGAGTAGAGCCGTTCGTCGTTTTCCGTGGAGTCAAAAAATAACGATTTTTCTGCCAATGGGATTCCTCCTATCTCACTGTATTTTTGAGGCTTCGGATGACGCGCCCCAGATGTTTCGGCGCTTCGCCGAAAGTGATGTCCACGCCGTAGCTTCCCGCCTCATAGCGTTCGGTCACCTGTGCGATGCGCATGTCGGCAGCTACGCCGAGGTTGCGGTCCAGCACCGTCACCAGGTCTCCCAGGTCCCAGTGCCGGCGGTATTGGAACGAGCCCCCCTGCGGCAGAGTTGCGGTGAGGCTCTCGGTCCGGGGATAGTCCAGCAGCTTGTGCTTTCCCTCCTCCTCCAGGCTCATCGCGGTATCGCTTCCGACAATCTCCAGGGTTCCGCAGTCGATGAAGGTCTCAAAGCGTTCGAGGCCCTCCGGCTCTTCGGCGTTGTTTGTCACCTTGAGCACCGTGCGGTCCGCGCCCTCTCCGGCGCCGCCCGCATAGGCGAGGTTCCGGTGCCCCGAAACATCGCGCAGGTATTTTAGCGATTCGACGCTCTCGAATTCCAGGGCGAACACCACCGCGCTGTTCTCGGATTGCTGGTCTGTGCGGTCCACCCCGGGGAGTACGTCAAAGACCAGATTTCCCCCGTCGGGGTCCAGGTGGATGCCCCATCCCATGTCCGTGTATTCGCCCACCGCTTGCAAAACCTCGTCGAGCGGTTCAAACCGGCTCATCCAAACGGTCTCCATACCGCGCCCCTGGTCGGGCGCAAGAACCAGCAGGGGGATCTTCCGCTTGGGGTCCAACGGGTTGGCCAGGTGCCGGCCAGCGTAGGTCTTGAGGATCGTCTCCGCCGGAACGGGGTCCGGCGTCTGCCCGGCGGATTCCAGGGCGGGCACAACGTCATATCCGCCGTTCGCCTCGCCCTCCAGCGGCAGCGTTGTGCGCTGGCCGGCCAGCCCGTTCAAAGTCTGGCCGCGCACCGTCACGGTCACGCCGCCCTCGCCGTCGTCCTGTTCCACCGAGCGGATGATGCCGGCCCGCGTCCCGTCGGCGTCCAACAGGACCAGGTTGCCCTGGGCGAGCACGCGCTCATCCAGCTCGCCGAACAGATGAAACTCGAAGTCCCCCACCCCCTGCCAGAGCCGGCTGAACTGCAGGGAGGTGTACGCGTCGAACTCCCCCAGAAGCTCCAAGGCGGGTGAAAGGACCCGAATGCTCGGTATCTGCATCGTCACACCCCCGCATACCATTCGCGGAACCGCACCGTCACGCGGGCGTGTTCCGTCTCGTTGTCGCTCTCATACCGCAGTGCATTGACGCCGGGGACCAGCTGAAAGAAAGTGGAGCGCAGGTCGATGTATTGGAATGCATCCTCCGGCTCCTGCCCCGCGCGGAAGAGTTTGACGCTCTTTTCGCCGCGCTTGGTGCGGATCTGTAGGGTTTCCCCTTCCGCGAGGTCCCGCCGGACCTGGAAGCGCTCTCCGGTGGTCTCGTTGACCACGGCGGGATTGGTCGCCGGCCCCCGAATGGTGATCTCCACCGGGGCGGCCACAGAACCCGCGTTGGTCAGGCTGGTGCGGTTGCGCAGGGCCGCGAAGGAGATGGACGGCTTGAACTGAAACGGGAACCGGAATCCCCCGTCGATGTAGGCCATATACCCGCTCTGGGCGACGGTGTCCTCCCAGTAGGGCGACGGGCACAGGAAGCGCAGTTCGGCCCGGTTGTAATTCTGAATGCGTTCCGTAAAGCTCGGGGAGGACTGCGGAAACGCCGCGATGCGTTTGACCGTATAATCGTTGAAGTAGTAGAGCAGGCCCGGCTCCTGCCCGGGGGTCAGTTTCTTGATGAGTTCGAACCGCTTGCGGTACATATCCTTGCGGTCCTCGCCATCGACGTGGATGAAGCAGGTGACCTCCCGGCTCTCCGTGCGGATGCCGTGGACGAATACGCCGTCCACCCCGGGGACGCTGGAGGAGATCACGGTGGTCTCCGGGCCGCCGGTTCCCGTCACGCTGCCGATGATGTACGGCGGCGCAAGGGAGAACTCCACACAGGTTTCCGGAAGTTCCACATTGCCGCCCGGCGGCACATATACCATTCTCTGCATGTTTTCATCCTCCTTATCCGATCTGCCGCGCGATCTCGTTCATGACGGATTGGATGGCGCGGCGCGTCTCGACGGGGCTCTCCACCGGCTGGTTGAAGTTGACCGTCACCTGGACCTGTTTTTCCCGCGCAGCCGAAAGGGAGGCCGGCGGCTGCGGCAGGTCCGCCTGCTTTTGGTGCGTCTGATAGAATTTGTCCGCGGCGGCGTTGGCCTGGTCGATCAAGGTCTGCTGGTAGTTGGAGATCGCGTCGGTGACCTCCTGCACGTAGTCCAGCACGCTGCCAAATTTGTCCTTGAAGCCCTCCGCCAGCTTTTGGCCGATGCTCTGGCCCGCCAAGTCGTACTCCGGCGCATACGACTGGATGAGTTCGATGATCTCCTTCTGCGTCTTTGCCATGATGGCCTTTTCGGCCTCGGCGCGCAGTTGGAAATCGCTGGTCATCTTGTCGTATTCCTCGTTGATCTTGTCCAGTTCCTGTTGAAGGGCGTCCTGCTGCTTCTGCGATTCCTCCTGGACCTTCTGGATCTCCTCTTCCAGCCGTTCGCGCTCCGCCTCGCGGGCCTCCTGGTCCAGGCGTTCCTGTTCCTCTTTTTCCAGGCGGGCCAGCTCCTGCTGGTACTGCTTGCGCTGGTAGTCGTCCTTTTCATAGGCGAGCTGTAGCTGTAGGGCCTGCTTTTTCTGCTCGTACTCCCGGCGCTTTTCCTCGCTCTCCTCCTGTTTTTCCAGCTCGTCGAGCGCGTCGATCTGCCCCTGGATGGCGGAGACCGTCTCGTCCTCCCAGGTCTGCCAGTTCCCGATGCTCTCTTGTATGCGGTCCTGTTCCGCTTTGCGCTGTTCCTCGTAGCGGTTGCGCAGGGCCTCTACCAGGGCGCCGGCCAGCGAATCGATCGCGTTGATCTCCTCCTGTTGGAGCTCTTTTTTGAGGTTGTACAGCTCGATCTCCAAGTCCATCTGGATTTCCTTGTTGTTCTTATATTTCCGCTGCAAGCGTTCCAGGTGTTCGATTTGTTCCTCTGTGGAAAGGTCCTCCAGGACGATCCGGTTTTGGAGGTTTTGGTACTCCTCTTGGTAGGCCCGTTTGCGCGCTTCGTGGATTTTTTCTTCCAGCTCCAACTTCTGTTCGGCGTTCAGCACATATTGGGCCTGTTCCTCGGTGAGCTGGGCGAGTGTGCTGGTGGTCAACTCTCCAATCTGCGCGCTCATCTGTTCGGCCTTCCGCTGGATGGTCTCCAAAAGTTCCAGCTCCTGCGCGGCGGTCATCCGGTCCATCGCCTTTTCGTGGGAGATGTCGCCGTAGGCGTCGTCCAGCATGCCCTGGGCGGCCTCTTTTTGCATTTCCGCCAGCCGTTTTTGGGATTCGTACAGGCGCGCATTCAGGTCCAGATCCTGCTCCTTGGTGAGCAGATAGGCGCGCTGTGCTTCGCTGGCCTTGTCCCAATCCGCGTCGGGCGCATACACATACTCCTTGCGCAGTGCGTCGAGCTTGCGGTATTCCTCTTGGGCGAGCTGGATGCTCTCCTCGCTGAGCTTCTCCTTCTGGTCCAGTTCGTCATAGGCCGCGTCCAGTTTTTCCTGGACGCCCTGGCGCTGTTCCTCCCGGATCTCCTTTTCCACGGAAAAGATGCGGTATTCGAGGTTCATCCGGTCGTCGGCCAAATCGTTGTACTTCTGTTGCAGCTCTTTTAGCCAGGCGAGCTCCTGCTGCAAATTGAGCTGTTCCATCTTCTTCTGATGGTCCATTTGTTTCAGCTCGTCCGAAAGGCCGCTGTCCTTCCGGACGGAAGACGGCACGTTGGAAGCGGCTGGCTTTGTGGAGTTCCAGGTCGAATGCCGGATGGTTTCGATCTTGCGCTTCATCTCTTCGTACAGGGCGATCGTGCTTTCGAGCTGCTCTTTCTCCTGCGCAAGCTGCTGCCAGAGGGCGATCTTTTTCGGGCTGTTGGTTACGCGCTGTTCCTGGCGCTGCTGTGTCGTGACGGAGGCGTACTCCGAGGCCGCGGCGATTTGATAAACCTGTATCTCAGACTCCAACATCTCGATCTTTTTCTGCGTGGTGTCGATCTGGGATTCCAGCTGCTGCCGGTTGTTTTCCAGGAAGGAGACGGTCGCCTCCTTCTGTGCGTCGGCGGCCTCCCGAAGGACCTCGCCGTTGCGCAGGGTGAGATCGTTGGTCTTTTGGAGGTAGTCGTCGATCTGCGGATATTTCGACCGCATCTCTTCGAGCTGGTTCAAGTTCAGGCTCTGCCCGGAGGAGAGGGTCTGGTAGGCGGTGGAAAGCTCATTCAAATTGTCCGCGTAGGATTGATACTGGACCTCCATCAAAAGCTGCCCGCTCTGCAACGTCAGGTCCCCGGTCTGTTGGAGGTAGCTGTGGACCTCGGGGAGTGCCTGCGCCAATTGTTGCAGTTCCTCTTTGGAGAGCGCCACCCCGCCGGAAAGCTTTGCGTAGGCGTCGGAAAGGGTCTCCATGGAGACGGTTTGCTGCCCGTACTGCTGTGTCAGGATATACGCCAGGTCCGCTTGCCTTTGGGCTTCCTCGTTTGCCTTCCGCCAGGAAGCGGCGTAGCGTTCAACCAGTTCGGGGTCCTTCAGCATCTCATTGATGTCGGAGGCAATCCCTTGAATCTGGTCTTCCGAAACAGTCCCTTGAAAGAGCTCGTCGTACTCCTTCAGCATTTCGCGCACAGCCGTCTTGTACTGTTCGCTCATGTTGGTGAACGAAGTGATGATCTCCCCGTTGGAATCGGTGATCCCGGTGGCTTCTTCCACTGCAACGTAGTAATAGTCCCTGGCCTCCTGGGCCACTTCACGGTATTGGTGCTTTAGCTCTGCGAGCTCTTCGGATTGGCTTTTCAGCTGTTCCTCAAGCATCGTTTTCGACAGCGTTGGATTGACNCGGCGGCGTTGGCCTGGTCGATCAAGGTCTGCTGGTAGTTGGAGATCGCGTCGGTGACCTCCTGCACGTAGTCCAGCACGCTGCCAAATTTGTCCTTGAAGCCCTCCGCCAGCTTTTGGCCGATGCTCTGGCCCGCCAAGTCGTACTCCGGCGCATACGACTGGATGAGTTCGATGATCTCCTTCTGCGTCTTTGCCATGATGGCCTTTTCGGCCTCGGCGCGCAGTTGGAAATCGCTGGTCATCTTGTCGTATTCCTCGTTGATCTTGTCCAGTTCCTGTTGAAGGGCGTCCTGCTGCTTCTGCGATTCCTCCTGGACCTTCTGGATCTCCTCTTCCAGCCGTTCGCGCTCCGCCTCGCGGGCCTCCTGGTCCAGGCGTTCCTGTTCCTCTTTTTCCAGGCGGGCCAGCTCCTGCTGGTACTGCTTGCGCTGGTAGTCGTCCTTTTCATAGGCGAGCTGTAGCTGTAGGGCCTGCTTTTTCTGCTCGTACTCCCGGCGCTTTTCCTCGCTCTCCTCCTGTTTTTCCAGCTCGTCGAGCGCGTCGATCTGCCCCTGGATGGCGGAGACCGTCTCGTCCTCCCAGGTCTGCCAGTTCCCGATGCTCTCTTGTATGCGGTCCTGTTCCGCTTTGCGCTGTTCCTCGTAGCGGTTGCGCAGGGCCTCTACCAGGGCGCCGGCCAGCGAATCGATCGCGTTGATCTCCTCCTGTTGGAGCTCTTTTTTGAGGTTGTACAGCTCGATCTCCAAGTCCATCTGGATTTCCTTGTTGTTCTTATATTTCCGCTGCAAGCGTTCCAGGTGTTCGATTTGTTCCTCTGTGGAAAGGTCCTCCAGGACGATCCGGTTTTGGAGGTTTTGGTACTCCTCTTGGTAGGCCCGTTTGCGCGCTTCGTGGATTTTTTCTTCCAGCTCCAACTTCTGTTCGGCGTTCAGCACATATTGGGCCTGTTCCTCGGTGAGCTGGGCGAGTGTGCTGGTGGTCAACTCTCCAATCTGCGCGCTCATCTGTTCGGCCTTCCGCTGGATGGTCTCCAAAAGTTCCAGCTCCTGCGCGGCGGTCATCCGGTCCATCGCCTTTTCGTGGGAGATGTCGCCGTAGGCGTCGTCCAGCATGCCCTGGGCGGCCTCTTTTTGCATTTCCGCCAGCCGTTTTTGGGATTCGTACAGGCGCGCATTCAGGTCCAGATCCTGCTCCTTGGTGAGCAGATAGGCGCGCTGTGCTTCGCTGGCCTTGTCCCAATCCGCGTCGGGCGCATACACATACTCCTTGCGCAGTGCGTCGAGCTTGCGGTATTCCTCTTGGGCGAGCTGGATGCTCTCCTCGCTGAGCTTCTCCTTCTGGTCCAGTTCGTCATAGGCCGCGTCCAGTTTTTCCTGGACGCCCTGGCGCTGTTCCTCCCGGATCTCCTTTTCCACGGAAAAGATGCGGTATTCGAGGTTCATCCGGTCGTCGGCCAAATCGTTGTACTTCTGTTGCAGCTCTTTTAGCCAGGCGAGCTCCTGCTGCAAATTGAGCTGTTCCATCTTCTTCTGATGGTCCATTTGTTTCAGCTCGTCCGAAAGGCCGCTGTCCTTCCGGACGGAAGACGGCACGTTGGAAGCGGCTGGCTTTGTGGAGTTCCAGGTCGAATGCCGGATGGTTTCGATCTTGCGCTTCATCTCTTCGTACAGGGCGATCGTGCTTTCGAGCTGCTCTTTCTCCTGCGCAAGCTGCTGCCAGAGGGCGATCTTTTTCGGGCTGTTGGTTACGCGCTGTTCCTGGCGCTGCTGTGTCGTGACGGAGGCGTACTCCGAGGCCGCGGCGATTTGATAAACCTGTATCTCAGACTCCAACATCTCGATCTTTTTCTGCGTGGTGTCGATCTGGGATTCCAGCTGCTGCCGGTTGTTTTCCAGGAAGGAGACGGTCGCCTCCTTCTGTGCGTCGGCGGCCTCCCGAAGGACCTCGCCGTTGCGCAGGGTGAGATCGTTGGTCTTTTGGAGGTAGTCGTCGATCTGCGGATATTTCGACCGCATCTCTTCGAGCTGGTTCAAGTTCAGGCTCTGCCCGGAGGAGAGGGTCTGGTAGGCGGTGGAAAGCTCATTCAAATTGTCCGCGTAGGATTGATACTGGACCTCCATCAAAAGCTGCCCGCTCTGCAACGTCAGGTCCCCGGTCTGTTGGAGGTAGCTGTGGACCTCGGGGAGTGCCTGCGCCAATTGTTGCAGTTCCTCTTTGGAGAGCGCCACCCCGCCGGAAAGCTTTGCGTAGGCGTCGGAAAGGGTCTCCATGGAGACGGTTTGCTGCCCGTACTGCTGTGTCAGGATATACGCCAGGTCCGCTTGCCTTTGGGCTTCCTCGTTTGCCTTCCGCCAGGAAGCGGCGTAGCGTTCAACCAGTTCGGGGTCCTTCAGCATCTCATTGATGTCGGAGGCAATCCCTTGAATCTGGTCTTCCGAAACAGTCCCTTGAAAGAGCTCGTCGTACTCCTTCAGCATTTCGCGCACAGCCGTCTTGTACTGTTCGCTCATGTTGGTGAACGAAGTGATGATCTCCCCGTTGGAATCGGTGATCCCGGTGGCTTCTTCCACTGCAACGTAGTAATAGTCCCTGGCCTCCTGGGCCACTTCACGGTATTGGTGCTTTAGCTCTGCGAGCTCTTCGGATTGGCTTTTCAGCTGTTCCTCAAGCATCGTTTTCGACAGCGTTGGATTGACGTCCATCAGCGCTGCGTCGCTCCATTCCAGCCATTCCCGGTTCTGCGCCATGCTGGCCTCAAGGTCCTGGATCTGTTTTTGCAAGGCGCCGGCGTCGTTTGCGTAGACCGCGCCGTTGTCCACTGCCTTCTGGCGGTAATATTCTTCCTCCTCGCGCATCAGGCTGAGCCGTTCGCGAAGCTGCTCGTTGCCTGCTAGGATGGCCTGCCCTTCGCTGTCGTACCCGACGATGAGGTTGGGCATGAGGTTGGCCAGGGATTCTCTGGCCGCGCGCACCTCCTGGATGGAGGAAGTTGCATCCTGCAAAACCGCCAGATTGGCCTCTGCCGTGCGGATCGTTTCTGAATAGCTCTGCGCCTGCTGGATTCCCTCCTGAAAGGCGAGCATCTGTTCCGCGCGCATCTTTTGATAGGCCTCGGCAATCATCCCGACCACGGAAGCGGCCAAGTTCAGCCCCGCTACAAAGGAGCCGATCAAATTCACCCCCGAAGCGAGGGCGCTGAGGCCGGAGGAACCGGACTCGCGGAGTTTGTCGATCCGGCTGGCAAGCTCCTCCAATTTCGAGAAAGCATCCGGCAGCGTATCGGTGAAAACCGACAGGCCGCTCTGCAAAGCGCTGCTGCCGGACGTCCCTGCATCCGCCTTTGCGCCGCCGGCCTGCTGCGGCTGAATCGCCCGCAGCGGCGCGGAAGAAATCTTGTTCTGCTGTGCGAGGAAGGAACGCATCGCGTCGTATGTGCGGTCAAATTGTATTTCCAGCTCCTGGAGCTTGTTGCGCTCCAGCTCCAACTGAACGGTCGCCCGCTGTGCTTGCAGCGCTGTATCGGTCCCTGCGGCGGGCGTGCCGGCGAGCTCTTGCAGCTGGATCATGGTCCTGCGCTGCTGTTCGAGCTGTTCAGCGATCTCCACGAGCTTTTTCCGGTATTGTTCAGCGCCCTCCACCATGGTCTGGTTGAATTCTTTTGCCGTTTTGTCTGCGTCGCTGTACATGTCGTCCCAAAGGTCGGCAAGATCGGCGACACGCGTTTCCAGCAAGCGGGTGTCCAGGCCGAGCCCGGAACCGTCTTTTCCCAATGTTCGATCCGGCAAATCGTCACCTCCTAAATTTGTGCATCAAAAAACCGCCCCCTAAAAGAGCGGCGGGATCAGGAACTTTTTAAGGGCATCCCGCAGCCGTCTTCTCTATTTTTTAACAGAACCCTAGAAGGCGCGCTGAGTCCAAAAGCCTGCGCGGGATGCGAATCGCATTTCCCCCGGCGGGCTGTTCACCCCGCCGGTTTCCTTAAATCTGCGCCCGAACCGGTTCCTTTGAGGCCGCGCCCCAACAGGCGCGCTGAGGCCAAAAGCCCGCGTGGGATGCGAATCGCATTTCCCCCGGCAGGTTGTTCGCCCCGCCGGGTTCCTTAAAGCCGCGCCCGAACCGGTTTCTTTGAGGCCGCGCCCCAACAGGCGCGCTGAAGCCAAAAAGCCTGCGCGGGATGCGAACCGCATTCTTCCCCGGCGGGCTGTTCACCCCGCCGGTTTCCTTAAATCCGCGCCCGAACCGGTTTCTTTGAGACCGCGCCCCAACAGGCGCGCTGAGGCAAAAAAGCCTGCGTGGGATGCGAACCGCATTCTTCCCCGGCGGGCTGTTCGCCCCGCCGGGTTCCTTAAAGCCGCATCTAAACCGGTTTCTTTAAGGCCGCGCCCCAACAGGCGCGCTGAGGCAAAAAAGCCTGCGTGGGATGCGAACCGCATTCTTCCCCGGCAGGTTGTTTGCACCGCTGGTTTCCTTAAAGCCGCGCCCGAACCGGTTCCTTTGAGGCCGCGCCCCAAAGCGGAGTGCGGTCAAGCGGTATTTCTGCGGGCGAATCGGAGGCGCTTTGAAAAAGCAGGCCGGAACAAACGCCGGTTACCCCTCCCACTCGTCCGCAAAGACCTCTTCGTCCTTCCCGCCGGGCGTGTGCAGGTCGTTGTACTCGTCCATCACAGCGAGGAA
>NZ_LT835157.1:1815470-1827223 GCF_900169665.1 Anaeromassilibacillus sp. Marseille-P3371
CCCGACGATGAGGTTGGGCATGAGGTTGGCCAGGGATTCTCTGGCCGCGCGCACCTCCTGGATGGAGGAAGTTGCATCCTGCAAAACCGCCAGATTGGCCTCTGCCGTGCGGATCGTTTCTGAATAGCTCTGCGCCTGCTGGATTCCCTCCTGAAAGGCGAGCATCTGTTCCGCGCGCATCTTTTGATAGGCCTCGGCAATCATCCCGACCACGGAAGCGGCCAAGTTCAGCCCCGCTACAAAGGAGCCGATCAAATTCACCCCCGAAGCGAGGGCGCTGAGGCCGGAGGAACCGGACTCGCGGAGTTTGTCGATCCGGCTGGCAAGCTCCTCCAATTTCGAGAAAGCATCCGGCAGCGTATCGGTGAAAACCGACAGGCCGCTCTGCAAAGCGCTGCTGCCGGACGTCCCTGCATCCGCCTTTGCGCCGCCGGCCTGCTGCGGCTGAATCGCCCGCAGCGGCGCGGAAGAAATCTTGTTCTGCTGTGCGAGGAAGGAACGCATCGCGTCGTATGTGCGGTCAAATTGTATTTCCAGCTCCTGGAGCTTGTTGCGCTCCAGCTCCAACTGAACGGTCGCCCGCTGTGCTTGCAGCGCTGTATCGGTCCCTGCGGCGGGCGTGCCGGCGAGCTCTTGCAGCTGGATCATGGTCCTGCGCTGCTGTTCGAGCTGTTCAGCGATCTCCACGAGCTTTTTCCGGTATTGTTCAGCGCCCTCCACCATGGTCTGGTTGAATTCTTTTGCCGTTTTGTCTGCGTCGCTGTACATGTCGTCCCAAAGGTCGGCAAGATCGGCGACACGCGTTTCCAGCAAGCGGGTGTCCAGGCCGAGCCCGGAACCGTCTTTTCCCAATGTTCGATCCGGCAAATCGTCACCTCCTAAATTTGTGCATCAAAAAACCGCCCCCTAAAAGAGCGGCGGGATCAGGAACTTTTTAAGGGCATCCCGCAGCCGTCTTCTCTATTTTTTAACAGAACCCTAGAAGGCGCGCTGAGTCCAAAAGCCTGCGCGGGATGCGAATCGCATTTCCCCCGGCGGGCTGTTCACCCCGCCGGTTTCCTTAAATCTGCGCCCGAACCGGTTCCTTTGAGGCCGCGCCCCAACAGGCGCGCTGAGGCCAAAAGCCCGCGTGGGATGCGAATCGCATTTCCCCCGGCAGGTTGTTCGCCCCGCCGGGTTCCTTAAAGCCGCGCCCGAACCGGTTTCTTTGAGGCCGCGCCCCAACAGGCGCGCTGAAGCCAAAAAGCCTGCGCGGGATGCGAACCGCATTCTTCCCCGGCGGGCTGTTCACCCCGCCGGTTTCCTTAAATCCGCGCCCGAACCGGTTTCTTTGAGACCGCGCCCCAACAGGCGCGCTGAGGCAAAAAAGCCTGCGTGGGATGCGAACCGCATTCTTCCCCGGCGGGCTGTTCGCCCCGCCGGGTTCCTTAAAGCCGCATCTAAACCGGTTTCTTTAAGGCCGCGCCCCAACAGGCGCGCTGAGGCAAAAAAGCCTGCGTGGGATGCGAACCGCATTCTTCCCCGGCAGGTTGTTTGCACCGCTGGTTTCCTTAAAGCCGCGCCCGAACCGGTTCCTTTGAGGCCGCGCCCCAAAGCGGAGTGCGGTCAAGCGGTATTTCTGCGGGCGAATCGGAGGCGCTTTGAAAAAGCAGGCCGGAACAAACGCCGGTTACCCCTCCCACTCGTCCGCAAAGACCTCTTCGTCCTTCCCGCCGGGCGTGTGCAGGTCGTTGTACTCGTCCATCACAGCGAGGAACTCGTCGAAGTAATAGCTTTCCATCAGCTCCGTCCGGGGGATGCCCACACTTTGCGCGATTGCGATCCAGCGTTGGAACCAGAATTCGGCGTTTGCCCCGCCGGTGTGAGCAGCCGGCGGACGGTCCCGAAAAAACCCGACAAGTCGTTGGCCTTCCAGGCGGCCTCCAAAATCTCCGCCAATTCCGCCAGCCCGAGCGCGTTGGACGCATCCGGGTTGAGCAGGCGTTCCGATGGGATGTCCAGCAGGCTGGAGACCATCCGGCAAAACTGTTCCGGCAGCACGGCCAGCAGCCGGACGGCGAGCTTGGTCATTCCGCCGCGGTCGATGTGTTCCAGCATCGAGAGCATTTTCGGCATGGAATCGCACCCGGGAAACAGCTCGCCGAGCACAACCGCCGGCAAGTCCTCCATCGCGCGCAGAACCTGCAGGTACTTGCCCATGGGCAGCTTGCGAATCTTCACCCCATACAGCTCCTGGACGGGCGGCGCGCTCATGCGCAGGCTTTTGTCCGGGCGGCGCAAAAATCTCTGTACATTCATGGATAGCTTCCTCCCATAAGGAGAGGGTGTCCCAAAAGTCGAAAAAGGACGGAGGGACGCCCTCGTCTTTTTAGAAACTCCGGTGTTTTTTCAAGCAGGAAGGGGATGCCCCTTTCCTATGAATCGAACCATTCGTAGGTTGGGGGCGTCCTCTTTGTCCTGCAAAGCGTCCGCTCAGGGACGGAGGGATTGCAACCGCTTAATCGCCAACCTCCGGGAAGGCCGGGATCGTGTCCAGCCAAGTCAAAGCGGTGCCCTTGTCCACATCCTTGGTGCCGCGGATCTTGCCGTCGCAGGCGCGCGGGCTGCACTTAAAGGTCAGTTCATAGGTCTGGGCCTCGTTGTTTTCGCCGCGGGTGCTGTGGGTGATCTTGTAGCCGGAGCACTTTGCCACATAGTAGCGATAGAGGCGGTAGCCGCCGTCGGCGCGCAGTGCGGAGAAGGTCAACGCGAACTCCGGCGGCACGTCGAAGGTGCTCTCTTCCAGCTCGTCGGTGAGTTCCTCCATGTCCACGCCGCCGAGCGCCGCGAGCAGGGAGAGCTCCATCTCGTTGACTGTGACCACCAGTGTGGTGTCCGTCCATTCGGCGCCGCTGTCGTACACGCCGTCGTCGCCCGGGATGCTGAACTCCGTGCGGTTGTCGGTCGGCGCGCAGGTGCGTGCGCCTACCAAACTCTTTTTCTCGCCGGTTGCGGAGTATGCGGTGGCGGTGTTGGTCGCTACCGGGATGATGCCGAGATTTGCAAAACCTTTCAAATACTTTTTACCCATAAATATCCTCCTTTAATTGCGGCCCCATAGGGCCAATTCCCAGTAAAATGTGGTGTATGCGTCGCCGGATTCCAGCTTGAGCGGCCCTTTGACCGGCCGTGCAATGCAAAATTCTTCCGGCGTCAGGTCGATGAGGGTCTCCTCCGGGCCGCTGTCCAGCAGGCGAAAGAGCTCCTCGCACAGGGCGCGCGCGTCGGCATATGCCTCCCGCCGCACCTGCACTTGAATGTAGTGCGTGCCGGTCCCGTCGTTGACCTCCCCGACGGTGTGATCCCACTCCAACAGTGCGATCATGTCCCGCTGTTCTCCAGGAGCCGGGACGGTATCCACATAGATGTCGGGATAGCCCCAGCTCTCCAGATAGCATTTCAGCGCATCGAGCATGGTTTTGCTCCACCTCCTCCCAGATCCCGTTGGCGATGGGCCACCGGAAGCGTCCTGTTCAGGAAGGCTTCTTATGCAAGTCCCCTGGTTCAAAGGGCCTCGTTCCGGGGCCTTGTCCATGAAAGTCTTTCTGGCGAAAAACCTCTGTTCAAGAAGGCCTCCCATGCAAGTCCCTTTGGCTCAAAGGGCTTCGTATTCAAGGCCCCTAGCGCCATAAAAGCCTTTCATCTAAGAAATTCCCTGTCCAAGCCTCCCCCGGCTCTCAAACCCCTGTATCCGAGCCCCCTTGCCCAAAGCCTTCCACCGAAGAAGCCCCTACCCAAGCCTTCCTGGCCCAAAAGACCCGTATCCAAGCCTCCTTACCCAAAGGAAGCCTTTCATCTAAGAAGCCCCTGTCCAAGTCCCCTTGCCCAAAATCCCTTCCCCAGCGCCAGGCCGGTCAAAAGCGCCCAGTTTGCCTTTGGACGTTCCCGCTACCTTCCCCTTTGTGCCTTCCACCGTTTCAGGCTTCGAAGGGCCTCATGGCGGCTGGCCAGGCGGCCCTCTGTACCAGGAAACTTTCTGGCAAGGAAGTCCTCTGTCCAGGAGACTTTTTGGCTAAGAAGCTCTCTAGCTAAAAGGCCTCTGTCCAAGAACGCTTCCTATGCAAGCCTTCCTGGTCCAAAAGGCCCGTAGCCAAGGCCCTTGTCCATAAAAGTCTTTCTGGCTAAGAAGAAACTCTCTGACTAAAAACCTCTGTCCAAGAACGCTTCCTATGCACGCCTCCCTGGCTCAAAGGGCTTCGTATCCAAAGCCCTTGTCTCCATGAAAGCCTTCCATCTAAGCCCCCCTGTCCAAGCCCCCTTGCCCAAAAGCCCTTCCCCAGCGCCGGGGCGGCCAAAAGCGCCCAGTTTGCCTTTGGACGTTCCCGCCGCCGTTCCTATGCCCAAAGCAATCGAGAAAAGAAAGACCGGGCGTCGGGCCTGAACAGGTTGAAACCAGGTACGCCGGGTAGGCGGCGGGGCGTCATCCCGGCCTGTGGCTTCCCAACAGGTACGGACGCAAGAGGCTTGCCGCCTCCATGCTGTACATCGTTGGTTCTCTTGCCGGTTCGCCCGGATTCTGCGCGCCGGCTGTGTCCGGTAGGGCTAGAGCTTCCAATGCCTGGGCCAGCTTGATGTTCACGGGAATACTCCGGCTCAGGTCGCGGGGAAAGGCCATGTCCTGAAAAATGCTGTGTTTTCTGCCCGCATAGTGCAGGGCTTCCAGATGTTGAGCCGCCCGTTTCAAGCGATCCTCTTTTTGAGCATCATGGAACATCATCCACGACTCGCCGCCGGACCTCCCTGTGAGAAGTCCGTCCGCCTCCGAAAGGGTGAGGTATGTGTCGGTCCCGACTTTGAGCAAGTCCCATCGCCTCCTTCTAGGGCTGCCGGTTTGGCTCTTGTATCGCGTCCCCTGCGGAGCCGCACAAAAATCTCGAAATTGAAATTAAAATCTTAACAAGATACCAAAACCCTACAGCTTTTGATTTCGTCCTCCGGTTGTCCCGGATTCCGTGATTCTATCGTATCACAAAGGAACTGCTTGTGAACGCCAATATCCGCTGGAAAACGCCGGAACCTGTTTAAATGCGTTGGACCGCTGCGGCAGCTTTCCAACAGGGGTTATCTTCCTGCGAACGGGCAGCCAGCTTGCGTACCGCCTGAACGGCGATATGGCGCGTCTGGCTTTCGCTGTAGGCCACTTCGTCTGCAATTTCTTTCCAGGCAGGGCGGCGTTTCCATTGGTTCCGGGCGCGCAGATCCTGCGGCCCCATGTAGGCCAATTCTAACACGCGGCGTTCCACACGTCCAAGTTCATTTAAAACCGAGCGGCACCAGTTCTTTTTCTCGCGCAGTTCCACCGCACGCGCACGGCAGGCATCCGCCTCGCGCTCGTATTCCAGCAGGATTTCAGACAGTGCCAACGCAGCAGTCGGGTCGCTGTAGCGCCCCTTTCCGCCCGGCATGCCGGTCAGATTGGGAGAGGGCAGGCAGATACACTTCTGTTCCTCCTCCAGCGCTTTGATCTCCTCCAATTCGCTGTGGATCATCCGGGGGAGGTCGTAATACTCTGCAAGCAGCTTTTCGATTTCCTTGGGTGTCATAACAAAATGCTCCTTTCAAATGTTCCGATGCTGGCCCATGCCCGCTCGAATGGGTGACTCTGCGCCCTTTAGCGCTCCATATGTAAAACTCTGGTTACTATGTCGGACGCCGCTCTGCGCGCCCCGCTTCGCCTTTCCATGTCCATGCTTCTCAAGCAAATTCCCGCCCGTTGTTTCCCCCTCTACGGAGATTTCCTCGTCCGGCCGCCCGGTGCTTTCCCCTCTACGGAGATTTCCCCGTCGGTTCATCCGGCGCTTTCCCCTCTGTGAAGATTCTCCCGCCGCCCGCCCCGCTTTTTCCCGTGTCGGAGGCTGCACCGGCCTGCGCTTCTGCGTTGCGCCCCCGGACAATACCCTGTGCACCTCGCTTTGCCTTCCATGTTCATGCTTTTAAGGAAATTCCCTTCCAAGTGACAGGCCCGCTTAAACCCCTAGCAGCGCCGCAATCTCCTGTGCCGCGCTTTGGTATTCCTCCGGAGGTAACCCCATCTCCCGCAGCTTGTCCTTCAGGCACTCGTAGTGGGCCCAGCGGCGCAGAAGGCCATCCTTGCGCCGCCCGCGCGCTTCATCGAGCAGCGCCTTCCATTCATCCGTCATATTTTGACTCCACCTCCATAAATGTGTGATACTGCGGTTGCCAATGGAACCGGAAATCTCCCGTCCGGCCGTTCCGGTTCTTCGCCAACGTCAAGTGGATGTCCGTCCAGGCTTCGCCGGAGAGCCGTCCCTGGGGCTGTTCCCCGTCCCGCCAGAGAAACAGCACATAGTCGGCGTCCTGTTCCAGATCGCCGGTCTCGCGCAGGTCCGCCAGGCGGGGACGTTTGTCCCTGCGTCCGTCCGATTGGCGATTCATCTGGGCCAGTTCTACAATGGGCAACCCCGTGTCCAGGGCGATCTGCTTGAGCTGATTGCTCACCCAACCCAGTGCGCGATAGGCGTCCCGCATGGATGGGCGTTCCATCAGGCCGATGTGATCGATAAAGAGGATGTCCGGCTGATAGAGTTCGATGCACTGGCGCACCCGGTCGACCGAGAGCCGAGGTTCCACGCAAAACTGGATGCGTGTTGATTCGCGGAATTGGCACAAGACGCGCTCGATGTCGCCCTTCTCTTCGTCCGAGAGCAGGCGGTCCCGGATGCGGGTGCCGTCGATGTGCATGAGCTGGGATGCCACACGCTGCATGAGTTGTTCATCGGGCATCTCCATCGAGCAGTAGAGCACCTTTTTCTTCCGGCGTGCAAGGTGCAGGGCGAGGTTGAGCGCAAAGTCGGTCTTGCCGCCGCCGGAGCGCGCCGAGAGAACGGTGACGGTGCCGGGCAAAAATCCGCCGGTTGCGCGGTCGAGGGCCCCATAGCCCGATTTGGCAGGCGCGCCCTTTGGGGCGTTCATCCATTGAAGGAAATGATCGACCGCCTGAGCAAAGGAAACGCCGCTGTCGCCTTCGGCGCGGGTGAGGGCGTCCTGTTCCGCTACCAGATTGCGCAGGCGCTCGACGGATTCCTGTGCCGTGCAGATGGGGGCGTCCGCCGCGATCTCAGCCGCCGCGGTACAGATGCAGCGTCTCCGCCACGCATCCCGCACAATTTTCACATAGTCAAAGCGGTGCCTTGTGGTGGGCACATAACCGGCCAGTTGGAGCAGGATCTTTTTCTCATCCGGCAGGCGCTCAACCAGGGTCACGCCGTCCACCGGCCCGTTGGCGCGGTACTGGGCGACCATAGCTTCAAAGACGCGCCGCGTGGTATCATGGGTGAACATCTCCGGGGTCAGGGCGTTTGCCACATCCTTGATGAATTCGCCATCCAGGACGACGCATCCCAGGACCGCCATCTCCGATTCTACACTCACTCCGGCATCAACTCCTCCCAGCCGCACTCTCCGGCGCGAAAGCGGCGCAACGCTTCTTCCCGGCGTTCTTTTTCACGCGCCAACTCCGGGGGCAGCGCACGGGGAGGCGCATAGCCGGGCGGGTCCAGATCGCCGCAGTACGCCGGGCTGTCTGGAAAAGGCTCGTCCTCCCAACGCCGCTGGCCCAACCAGGTGGATGGATTGGGAATATACCGCCCTTGGTCTCGCTGCCATTGTTCGCTGCCCTTTGCNTGCTAAAAGGCCTCTGTCCAAGAACGCTTCCTATGCAAGCCTTCCTGGTCCAAAAGGCCCGTAGCCAAGGCCCTTGTCCATAAAAGTCTTTCTGGCTAAGAAGAAACTCTCTGACTAAAAACCTCTGTCCAAGAACGCTTCCTATGCACGCCTCCCTGGCTCAAAGGGCTTCGTATCCAAAGCCCTTGTCTCCATGAAAGCCTTCCATCTAAGCCCCCCTGTCCAAGCCCCCTTGCCCAAAAGCCCTTCCCCAGCGCCGGGGCGGCCAAAAGCGCCCAGTTTGCCTTTGGACGTTCCCGCCGCCGTTCCTATGCCCAAAGCAATCGAGAAAAGAAAGACCGGGCGTCGGGCCTGAACAGGTTGAAACCAGGTACGCCGGGTAGGCGGCGGGGCGTCATCCCGGCCTGTGGCTTCCCAACAGGTACGGACGCAAGAGGCTTGCCGCCTCCATGCTGTACATCGTTGGTTCTCTTGCCGGTTCGCCCGGATTCTGCGCGCCGGCTGTGTCCGGTAGGGCTAGAGCTTCCAATGCCTGGGCCAGCTTGATGTTCACGGGAATACTCCGGCTCAGGTCGCGGGGAAAGGCCATGTCCTGAAAAATGCTGTGTTTTCTGCCCGCATAGTGCAGGGCTTCCAGATGTTGAGCCGCCCGTTTCAAGCGATCCTCTTTTTGAGCATCATGGAACATCATCCACGACTCGCCGCCGGACCTCCCTGTGAGAAGTCCGTCCGCCTCCGAAAGGGTGAGGTATGTGTCGGTCCCGACTTTGAGCAAGTCCCATCGCCTCCTTCTAGGGCTGCCGGTTTGGCTCTTGTATCGCGTCCCCTGCGGAGCCGCACAAAAATCTCGAAATTGAAATTAAAATCTTAACAAGATACCAAAACCCTACAGCTTTTGATTTCGTCCTCCGGTTGTCCCGGATTCCGTGATTCTATCGTATCACAAAGGAACTGCTTGTGAACGCCAATATCCGCTGGAAAACGCCGGAACCTGTTTAAATGCGTTGGACCGCTGCGGCAGCTTTCCAACAGGGGTTATCTTCCTGCGAACGGGCAGCCAGCTTGCGTACCGCCTGAACGGCGATATGGCGCGTCTGGCTTTCGCTGTAGGCCACTTCGTCTGCAATTTCTTTCCAGGCAGGGCGGCGTTTCCATTGGTTCCGGGCGCGCAGATCCTGCGGCCCCATGTAGGCCAATTCTAACACGCGGCGTTCCACACGTCCAAGTTCATTTAAAACCGAGCGGCACCAGTTCTTTTTCTCGCGCAGTTCCACCGCACGCGCACGGCAGGCATCCGCCTCGCGCTCGTATTCCAGCAGGATTTCAGACAGTGCCAACGCAGCAGTCGGGTCGCTGTAGCGCCCCTTTCCGCCCGGCATGCCGGTCAGATTGGGAGAGGGCAGGCAGATACACTTCTGTTCCTCCTCCAGCGCTTTGATCTCCTCCAATTCGCTGTGGATCATCCGGGGGAGGTCGTAATACTCTGCAAGCAGCTTTTCGATTTCCTTGGGTGTCATAACAAAATGCTCCTTTCAAATGTTCCGATGCTGGCCCATGCCCGCTCGAATGGGTGACTCTGCGCCCTTTAGCGCTCCATATGTAAAACTCTGGTTACTATGTCGGACGCCGCTCTGCGCGCCCCGCTTCGCCTTTCCATGTCCATGCTTCTCAAGCAAATTCCCGCCCGTTGTTTCCCCCTCTACGGAGATTTCCTCGTCCGGCCGCCCGGTGCTTTCCCCTCTACGGAGATTTCCCCGTCGGTTCATCCGGCGCTTTCCCCTCTGTGAAGATTCTCCCGCCGCCCGCCCCGCTTTTTCCCGTGTCGGAGGCTGCACCGGCCTGCGCTTCTGCGTTGCGCCCCCGGACAATACCCTGTGCACCTCGCTTTGCCTTCCATGTTCATGCTTTTAAGGAAATTCCCTTCCAAGTGACAGGCCCGCTTAAACCCCTAGCAGCGCCGCAATCTCCTGTGCCGCGCTTTGGTATTCCTCCGGAGGTAACCCCATCTCCCGCAGCTTGTCCTTCAGGCACTCGTAGTGGGCCCAGCGGCGCAGAAGGCCATCCTTGCGCCGCCCGCGCGCTTCATCGAGCAGCGCCTTCCATTCATCCGTCATATTTTGACTCCACCTCCATAAATGTGTGATACTGCGGTTGCCAATGGAACCGGAAATCTCCCGTCCGGCCGTTCCGGTTCTTCGCCAACGTCAAGTGGATGTCCGTCCAGGCTTCGCCGGAGAGCCGTCCCTGGGGCTGTTCCCCGTCCCGCCAGAGAAACAGCACATAGTCGGCGTCCTGTTCCAGATCGCCGGTCTCGCGCAGGTCCGCCAGGCGGGGACGTTTGTCCCTGCGTCCGTCCGATTGGCGATTCATCTGGGCCAGTTCTACAATGGGCAACCCCGTGTCCAGGGCGATCTGCTTGAGCTGATTGCTCACCCAACCCAGTGCGCGATAGGCGTCCCGCATGGATGGGCGTTCCATCAGGCCGATGTGATCGATAAAGAGGATGTCCGGCTGATAGAGTTCGATGCACTGGCGCACCCGGTCGACCGAGAGCCGAGGTTCCACGCAAAACTGGATGCGTGTTGATTCGCGGAATTGGCACAAGACGCGCTCGATGTCGCCCTTCTCTTCGTCCGAGAGCAGGCGGTCCCGGATGCGGGTGCCGTCGATGTGCATGAGCTGGGATGCCACACGCTGCATGAGTTGTTCATCGGGCATCTCCATCGAGCAGTAGAGCACCTTTTTCTTCCGGCGTGCAAGGTGCAGGGCGAGGTTGAGCGCAAAGTCGGTCTTGCCGCCGCCGGAGCGCGCCGAGAGAACGGTGACGGTGCCGGGCAAAAATCCGCCGGTTGCGCGGTCGAGGGCCCCATAGCCCGATTTGGCAGGCGCGCCCTTTGGGGCGTTCATCCATTGAAGGAAATGATCGACCGCCTGAGCAAAGGAAACGCCGCTGTCGCCTTCGGCGCGGGTGAGGGCGTCCTGTTCCGCTACCAGATTGCGCAGGCGCTCGACGGATTCCTGTGCCGTGCAGATGGGGGCGTCCGCCGCGATCTCAGCCGCCGCGGTACAGATGCAGCGTCTCCGCCACGCATCCCGCACAATTTTCACATAGTCAAAGCGGTGCCTTGTGGTGGGCACATAACCGGCCAGTTGGAGCAGGATCTTTTTCTCATCCGGCAGGCGCTCAACCAGGGTCACGCCGTCCACCGGCCCGTTGGCGCGGTACTGGGCGACCATAGCTTCAAAGACGCGCCGCGTGGTATCATGGGTGAACATCTCCGGGGTCAGGGCGTTTGCCACATCCTTGATGAATTCGCCATCCAGGACGACGCATCCCAGGACCGCCATCTCCGATTCTACACTCACTCCGGCATCAACTCCTCCCAGCCGCACTCTCCGGCGCGAAAGCGGCGCAACGCTTCTTCCCGGCGTTCTTTTTCACGCGCCAACTCCGGGGGCAGCGCACGGGGAGGCGCATAGCCGGGCGGGTCCAGATCGCCGCAGTACGCCGGGCTGTCTGGAAAAGGCTCGTCCTCCCAACGCCGCTGGCCCAACCAGGTGGATGGATTGGGAATATACCGCCCTTGGTCTCGCTGCCATTGTTCGCTGCCCTTTGCCTGTTTGATGGCCGTCAACATCGTGTCCAACAGGCGGTGGTCCGGCTTTAGCCGCACAAAGAGCTTTTCCGCACGGCCTTTGCCGACTTTACGCGGATATGCGGTCCAAAAGCGCTCAAACGCCTCCTGTACGCCTTTGCCCTGCATTCCAGCCTTCCCACCAGTCCGAAGTACCTCTTGCACTTCTTCGCCTTGCGTTCCAACCTTTCGACCCGCCCAAAGTATCTCTTGTGATTCTTGCACCTCTTCGTCCTGCATTCCAACCTTCTCACCAGTCCGAAACGCCTCTTGCGCTCCTTGCACCCCTTCGCTCTGCGTTCCAGCCTTCCCACCAGTCCGAAGCGCCTCTTGCGATTCTTGCACTTCTTCGCTCTGCATTCCAGCCTTCCCGCCAGTCCAAAGCGCCTCTTTCGCTCCTTGCACCCCTTCGTCCTGCGTTCCAGCCTTCCCACC
>NZ_LT835157.1:1829971-1839315 GCF_900169665.1 Anaeromassilibacillus sp. Marseille-P3371
GGCATATGCCTCCCGCCGCACCTGCACTTGAATGTAGTGCGTGCCGGTCCCGTCGTTGACCTCCCCGACGGTGTGATCCCACTCCAACAGTGCGATCATGTCCCGCTGTTCTCCAGGAGCCGGGACGGTATCCACATAGATGTCGGGATAGCCCCAGCTCTCCAGATAGCATTTCAGCGCATCGAGCATGGTTTTGCTCCACCTCCTCCCAGATCCCGTTGGCGATGGGCCACCGGAAGCGTCCTGTTCAGGAAGGCTTCTTATGCAAGTCCCCTGGTTCAAAGGGCCTCGTTCCGGGGCCTTGTCCATGAAAGTCTTTCTGGCGAAAAACCTCTGTTCAAGAAGGCCTCCCATGCAAGTCCCTTTGGCTCAAAGGGCTTCGTATTCAAGGCCCCTAGCGCCATAAAAGCCTTTCATCTAAGAAATTCCCTGTCCAAGCCTCCCCCGGCTCTCAAACCCCTGTATCCGAGCCCCCTTGCCCAAAGCCTTCCACCGAAGAAGCCCCTACCCAAGCCTTCCTGGCCCAAAAGACCCGTATCCAAGCCTCCTTACCCAAAGGAAGCCTTTCATCTAAGAAGCCCCTGTCCAAGTCCCCTTGCCCAAAATCCCTTCCCCAGCGCCAGGCCGGTCAAAAGCGCCCAGTTTGCCTTTGGACGTTCCCGTTACCTTCCCCTTTGTGCCTTCCACCTTTCCAGGCTTCGAAGGCCTCATGGCGGCTGGCCAGGCGGCCCTCTGTACCAGGAAACTTTCTGGCAAGGAAGTCCTCTGTCCAGGAGACTTTTTGGCTAAGAAGCTCTCTAGCTAAAAAACCTCTGTCCAAGAAGGCTTCCTATGCAAGCCCCCCTGGCTCAAAAGGCCCGTAGCCAAGGCCCTTGTCCATAAAAGTCTTTCTGGCTAAGAAGAAGCTCTCTGGCTAAAAACCTCTGTCCAAGAACGCTTCCTATGCACGCCTCCCTGGCCCAAAAGACCCGTAGCCAAGCCTCCTTACCCAAAGGAAGCCTTTCATCTAAGAAGCCCCTGTCCAATTCCCCTTGCCCAAAATCCCTTCCCCAGCGTCAGGCCGGTCAAAAGCGCCCAGTTTGCCTTTGGACGTTCCCGCTACCTTCCCCTTTGTGCCTTCCACCGTTTCAGGCTTCGAAGGGCCTCATGGCGGCTGGCCAGGCGGCCCTCTGTACCAGGAAACTTTCTGGCAAGGAAGTCCTCTGTCCAGGAGACTTTTTGGCTAAGAAGCTCTCTTGCTAAAAGGCCTCTGTCCAAGAACGCTTCCTATGCAAGCCTTCCTGGTCCAAAAGGCCCGTAGCCAAGGCCCTTGTCCATAAAAGTCTTTCTGGCTAAGAAGAAACTCTCTGACTAAAAACCTCTGTCCAAGAACGCTTCCTATGCACGCCTCCCTGGCTCAAAGGGCTTCGTATCCAAAGCCCTTGTCTCCATGAAAGCCTTCCATCTAAGCCCCCCTGTCCAAGCCCCCTTGCCCAAAAGCCCTTCCCCAGCGCCGGGGCGGCCAAAAGCGCCCAGTTTGCCTTTGGACGTTCCCGCCGCCGTTCCTATGCCCAAAGCAATCGAGAAAAGAAAGACCGGGCGTCGGGCCTGAACAGGTTGAAACCAGGTACGCCGGGTAGGCGGCGGGGCGTCATCCCGGCCTGTGGCTTCCCAACAGGTACGGACGCAAGAGGCTTGCCGCCTCCATGCTGTACATCGTTGGTTCTCTTGCCGGTTCGCCCGGATTCTGCGCGCCGGCTGTGTCCGGTAGGGCTAGAGCTTCCAATGCCTGGGCCAGCTTGATGTTCACGGGAATACTCCGGCTCAGGTCGCGGGGAAAGGCCATGTCCTGAAAAATGCTGTGTTTTCTGCCCGCATAGTGCAGGGCTTCCAGATGTTGAGCCGCCCGTTTCAAGCGATCCTCTTTTTGAGCATCATGGAACATCATCCACGACTCGCCGCCGGACCTCCCTGTGAGAAGTCCGTCCGCCTCCGAAAGGGTGAGGTATGTGTCGGTCCCGACTTTGAGCAAGTCCCATCGCCTCCTTCTAGGGCTGCCGGTTTGGCTCTTGTATCGCGTCCCCTGCGGAGCCGCACAAAAATCTCGAAATTGAAATTAAAATCTTAACAAGATACCAAAACCCTACAGCTTTTGATTTCGTCCTCCGGTTGTCCCGGATTCCGTGATTCTATCGTATCACAAAGGAACTGCTTGTGAACGCCAATATCCGCTGGAAAACGCCGGAACCTGTTTAAATGCGTTGGACCGCTGCGGCAGCTTTCCAACAGGGGTTATCTTCCTGCGAACGGGCAGCCAGCTTGCGTACCGCCTGAACGGCGATATGGCGCGTCTGGCTTTCGCTGTAGGCCACTTCGTCTGCAATTTCTTTCCAGGCAGGGCGGCGTTTCCATTGGTTCCGGGCGCGCAGATCCTGCGGCCCCATGTAGGCCAATTCTAACACGCGGCGTTCCACACGTCCAAGTTCATTTAAAACCGAGCGGCACCAGTTCTTTTTCTCGCGCAGTTCCACCGCACGCGCACGGCAGGCATCCGCCTCGCGCTCGTATTCCAGCAGGATTTCAGACAGTGCCAACGCAGCAGTCGGGTCGCTGTAGCGCCCCTTTCCGCCCGGCATGCCGGTCAGATTGGGAGAGGGCAGGCAGATACACTTCTGTTCCTCCTCCAGCGCTTTGATCTCCTCCAATTCGCTGTGGATCATCCGGGGGAGGTCGTAATACTCTGCAAGCAGCTTTTCGATTTCCTTGGGTGTCATAACAAAATGCTCCTTTCAAATGTTCCGATGCTGGCCCATGCCCGCTCGAATGGGTGACTCTGCGCCCTTTAGCGCTCCATATGTAAAACTCTGGTTACTATGTCGGACGCCGCTCTGCGCGCCCCGCTTCGCCTTTCCATGTCCATGCTTCTCAAGCAAATTCCCGCCCGTTGTTTCCCCCTCTACGGAGATTTCCTCGTCCGGCCGCCCGGTGCTTTCCCCTCTACGGAGATTTCCCCGTCGGTTCATCCGGCGCTTTCCCCTCTGTGAAGATTCTCCCGCCGCCCGCCCCGCTTTTTCCCGTGTCGGAGGCTGCACCGGCCTGCGCTTCTGCGTTGCGCCCCCGGACAATACCCTGTGCACCTCGCTTTGCCTTCCATGTTCATGCTTTTAAGGAAATTCCCTTCCAAGTGACAGGCCCGCTTAAACCCCTAGCAGCGCCGCAATCTCCTGTGCCGCGCTTTGGTATTCCTCCGGAGGTAACCCCATCTCCCGCAGCTTGTCCTTCAGGCACTCGTAGTGGGCCCAGCGGCGCAGAAGGCCATCCTTGCGCCGCCCGCGCGCTTCATCGAGCAGCGCCTTCCATTCATCCGTCATATTTTGACTCCACCTCCATAAATGTGTGATACTGCGGTTGCCAATGGAACCGGAAATCTCCCGTCCGGCCGTTCCGGTTCTTCGCCAACGTCAAGTGGATGTCCGTCCAGGCTTCGCCGGAGAGCCGTCCCTGGGGCTGTTCCCCGTCCCGCCAGAGAAACAGCACATAGTCGGCGTCCTGTTCCAGATCGCCGGTCTCGCGCAGGTCCGCCAGGCGGGGACGTTTGTCCCTGCGTCCGTCCGATTGGCGATTCATCTGGGCCAGTTCTACAATGGGCAACCCCGTGTCCAGGGCGATCTGCTTGAGCTGATTGCTCACCCAACCCAGTGCGCGATAGGCGTCCCGCATGGATGGGCGTTCCATCAGGCCGATGTGATCGATAAAGAGGATGTCCGGCTGATAGAGTTCGATGCACTGGCGCACCCGGTCGACCGAGAGCCGAGGTTCCACGCAAAACTGGATGCGTGTTGATTCGCGGAATTGGCACAAGACGCGCTCGATGTCGCCCTTCTCTTCGTCCGAGAGCAGGCGGTCCCGGATGCGGGTGCCGTCGATGTGCATGAGCTGGGATGCCACACGCTGCATGAGTTGTTCATCGGGCATCTCCATCGAGCAGTAGAGCACCTTTTTCTTCCGGCGTGCAAGGTGCAGGGCGAGGTTGAGCGCAAAGTCGGTCTTGCCGCCGCCGGAGCGCGCCGAGAGAACGGTGACGGTGCCGGGCAAAAATCCGCCGGTTGCGCGGTCGAGGGCCCCATAGCCCGATTTGGCAGGCGCGCCCTTTGGGGCGTTCATCCATTGAAGGAAATGATCGACCGCCTGAGCAAAGGAAACGCCGCTGTCGCCTTCGGCGCGGGTGAGGGCGTCCTGTTCCGCTACCAGATTGCGCAGGCGCTCGACGGATTCCTGTGCCGTGCAGATGGGGGCGTCCGCCGCGATCTCAGCCGCCGCGGTACAGATGCAGCGTCTCCGCCACGCATCCCGCACAATTTTCACATAGTCAAAGCGGTGCCTTGTGGTGGGCACATAACCGGCCAGTTGGAGCAGGATCTTTTTCTCATCCGGCAGGCGCTCAACCAGGGTCACGCCGTCCACCGGCCCGTTGGCGCGGTACTGGGCGACCATAGCTTCAAAGACGCGCCGCGTGGTATCATGGGTGAACATCTCCGGGGTCAGGGCGTTTGCCACATCCTTGATGAATTCGCCATCCAGGACGACGCATCCCAGGACCGCCATCTCCGATTCTACACTCACTCCGGCATCAACTCCTCCCAGCCGCACTCTCCGGCGCGAAAGCGGCGCAACGCTTCTTCCCGGCGTTCTTTTTCACGCGCCAACTCCGGGGGCAGCGCACGGGGAGGCGCATAGCCGGGCGGGTCCAGATCGCCGCAGTACGCCGGGCTGTCTGGAAAAGGCTCGTCCTCCCAACGCCGCTGGCCCAACCAGGTGGATGGATTGGGAATATACCGCCCTTGGTCTCGCTGCCATTGTTCGCTGCCCTTTGCCTGTTTGATGGCCGTCAACATCGTGTCCAACAGGCGGTGGTCCGGCTTTAGCCGCACAAAGAGCTTTTCCGCACGGCCTTTGCCGACTTTACGCGGATATGCGGTCCAAAAGCGCTCAAACGCCTCCTGTACGCCTTTGCCCTGCATTCCAGCCTTCCCACCAGTCCGAAGTACCTCTTGCACTTCTTCGCCTTGCGTTCCAACCTTTCGACCCGCCCAAAGTATCTCTTGTGATTCTTGCACCTCTTCGTCCTGCATTCCAACCTTCTCACCAGTCCGAAACGCCTCTTGCGCTCCTTGCACCCCTTCGCTCTGCGTTCCAGCCTTCCCACCAGTCCGAAGCGCCTCTTGCGATTCTTGCACTTCTTCGCTCTGCATTCCAGCCTTCCCGCCAGTCCAAAGCGCCTCTTTCGCTCCTTGCACCCCTTCGTCCTGCGTTCCAGCCTTCCCACCAGTCCGAAGTACCTCTTGCGCCTCTTGCACTTCTTCGCCTTGCGTTCCAGCCTTTCCACTCGTCCGAAGCACTTCTTGCGATTCTTGCACCTCTTCGCCCTTCGTTCCGTCCTTTCCGCCCGTCCGAAGTATCTCTTGCGATTCTTGCGCCTCTTCGCCCTTTGTTCCAGCCTTCCCACCAGTCCGAAGTACCTCTTGCGATTCTTGCACTTCTTCGCCCTTCGTTCCAGGCTTCCAACTCATGCGAAGCACTTCTTGCGCCTCTTGCGCCCCTTCACCCTGTGTTCCAGCCTTCCCCCCAGTTCGAAACGTCTCTTGTACTCCTTGCGCCCCTTCGTCCTGCATTCCGACCTTCCCACCAGTCCGAAACGCCTCTTGCGATTCTTGCACTTCTTTGCTCTGCATTCCAGCCTTCCCACCAGTTCGAAACGTCTCTTGTACTCCTTGCACCCCTTCGTCCTGCATTCCAGCCTTCCCACCAGTCCGAAACGCCTCTTGCGCTCTTTGCACCTCTTCGCCCTTCGTTCCAGCCTTTCCATTCATCCGAAGCACTTCTTGCGCTCCTTGCACCTCTTCGTCCTGCGTTCCAGCCTTCCCACCAGTCCGAAGCGCCTCTTGCGCCTCTTGCACTTCTTCGCCTTGCGTTCCGGCCTTCCCGCCCGTCCGAAGTATCTCTTGCGATTCTTGCACCTCTTCGTCCCGTGTTCCGTCCTTTCCGCTCGTCCAAAGTATCTCTTGCGCTCCTTGCGCCCCTTCGTCCTGCATTCCAGCTTTCCCACCAGTCCGAAGCACTTCTTGCGCTCCTTGCACCCCTTCGTCCTTTGTTCCAGCCTTCCCACCAGTCCAAAGCGCCTCTTGCGATTCTTGTACCTCTTCACCCTGCGTTCCGGCCTTTTCCCCCCTTCCATCAGATGGAAACGTCCCCCAGTCCCCTGCCGGGGGACTACAGGGGGATTCTTCTTTGCTCTTCTCCCCTCTACTTTTCTTTCCTCTACTTTGTCGCTTTTCCGGCACAGCTTGGGGAGAAAAATCCTTCCCAGGCTTCTTTTCGGGGAAATAATCCGCCCGGCCCGGGGATTCCCTCCCCAGAAGCGGTTTTTCGGGCGGCAATCTCCGCCGTTTTTCGTAGACGGGCCGCAAGTTTTCCACCAGCGCCTGACACCAGATCGTCTGTCCGTCCGCCCAAAGAGGCTGGTCGATCTTCCCCATCCCGGCGAGCAAATCCAGAATCTGCCCGGCGGTCTCCGCAGAAACCCTGGTATAGCCGAGCAGGTATTCCCAATCCAGCGCATTCCGGCAGTCATAGCTGTGCCCATCCGTTTTACAGAGCAGTTCCAGCAGCTTAAACCAAAAGGCATAGCCGTCGTTTCCGAAGCGGCTTTCCAAGATACTTTTGGTCCGGCTGTCCGCAGCGAAATGCGGGAAATACTCTGCAACATTTTTGCTGATTCTCGACACAATGCACCGCCTTTTCAAAAGAAATCTGTAAACAGGCGGCAGCGGGGCGGCCCGGCGCCCCCCTGCCGGGTGTGGCGATTTTTCTGCGGCTGCTTCATCCAACGTCCCTCCTTTTTGCAGGCCGGTCCGTGCAAACCGGCCGGACCTGCGCCGGGGCACGGCCCCGTTTTTTTACATAAATGCAATCAGCATCTTTAGATGACATATCTATCATAGTACATTTGTTCTGTAAACGCAAGGGGTTCGAACAAATTTTCTTAAAATTTCTTTCATCGAACGCACAGGCGGCCGTTCGCCCCGGAAGCTCCTCTCCGCCTGCGGGCCGTATCCTTACACTTTTGTAAGCTGATCGCCCAACGCACAAAAAGTGTGGTACAATCGGAGAGAATAGACGCAAGGAGGGGATTTTATGGACAGGTTGCTCCTGTTGGAAGACGACAGCGCTCTGCTCGACGGCCTGCAATATGTGCTGCGGAAAAATGGATACGAGGTGGACGCCGCCCGGACGGTGGCGGAGGCGAACCGCCTGCTGGCGGAAAAACCGCCGTACGGGCTGTTGCTTTTGGATGTAACCCTGCCGGACGGCACAGGCTTTGCGGTGTGCGAGCAGGTACGGCGGGCGGGCGGCACGGCGCCGATCCTGTTTTTGACCGCGGCGGACGAGGAGACCAGCATCATCCGCGGGCTGGACTGCGGCGGGGACGACTATCTGACCAAGCCCTTCAAACTCGGGGAGCTGTGTTCACGCATCCGGGCTTTGCTGCGGCGGGCGGGGATGCCGCGGCAGGAGGAACCCTCCGTACTGCGGAGCGGGCCGCTGCAAATCGACCTGTTGGGAAGCAAGGCGGCGCTGGAAGGGCGGCCGTTGGAGCTGACCGGGATGGAATACCGGCTTTTGTGCATCCTGGTGCGGAACGCAAACCGGATTGTAACCCGCCGGGCGTTGTTGGACGCGCTTTGGGACGGGAATGGGAACTTCGTGGACGACAACACCCTTTCGGTGTACATGCGGCGTCTGCGTGGCAAGCTGGAGCGCGACCCATCCCATCCGGAATACCTGCGGACCATCCGCGGACTGGGGTATCAGTGGAAGGAGGCGGGCGAATGAGTTTTTTGCAGGAGGCGGTCTTGCGCCGGTATTTCGGATTTCTGTTGGGATTCCTGGCGCTGTTGACCGGATTCGGGATATTTTGCGGGACGGCCTGGGTCCGGGCGGAACAGGAGGTGCTTCTCGCCCACGACCGGGCGTTCGCATCGTCCCTGCTGGAGGAGGACGTCCCCCCGGTTGCCATTGTCCGGGCGCTGAAGCAGGCGCAGGAGACGGAGCAGGGCGCGGCCCTTTTGCGGGAGGCCGGCTGGACGGAACAGACCGGGGCCCTCTTTTTTCCCGCGGTCCGGGAGGCGGCCGCCCGGACCCTGCCCATGGCCGTGGGGGGATCGCTGTTGTTGGCGCTGTCGCTGTTGGGCGGTTCCCTGCTCTTTCTGACGAGGCTGGACCGCCTTTTCCAGCGCGCAGGCGCGTCCGTGGAGCGGTTCACACGCGGGGATTTTCACAGCCGGTTCCCGCGCGGCCGGACGGGGGCGTTTTCCCACCTGCTCGCGTCCGTGGATGAATTGGCCATGGCGCTGGAATCGAAGGGCGAAGCGGAGCGCCGTGCCAAAGAATTCCTCAAGGATGCGCTTTCGGACATCTCCCACCAGCTCAAGACGCCGTTGGCCGCGCTCCATATGTACAATGAGATTGTGCTGGAAGAGCCGGAAAACGCCGAAGCGGTGCGGCAATTTTCCGAGAAGGCGGCGCAGGCGCTTCGCCGCATGGAGGACCTGATCGGGACCTTGCTGAAGGTGATGCGCCTGGATGCGGGAAGCATCCCCTTTGAAAAGGAGCTTTATTCCATGGGGGAGGTGTTGCTCCGCGCGACGGAGGAACTCACGACGCGCGCACAGCGGGAGGGCAAGCGCATCCGTTGGGAGGGCTTGCCGGAGGAGCCGGTCCTGTGCGACCTGGCTTGGACCAGCGAAGCCGTCGGCAACCTGGTCAAAAATGCGCTGGACCATACGGAGGCCGGGGGCGAGGTCTGCCTGTCGTGGCAGCGTTCGCCGCTGATGCTTCGCCTGATTGTGTCGGACAACGGGTGCGGTATTCCTCCGGAGGAACTTCCCCATATTTTCAAGCGGTTCTACCGCGGCAGGGGCGGCAGCTCGCAGGAGGGGGTGGGCTTGGGTCTGCCCCTGGCGAAATCGATCGTGGAGGGGCAGGGCGGTATCCTGACGGTGGAGAGCGCCCCCGGCCGCGGGACTGCCTTCACCCTGTCCTTCCTGACAAAACTGTAAGCTGGCGTTCACCGGGGCGTAAGGTGCGCGTGGTATCCTGAAGACGATCGAATTTCGGTCGAATAAAGGAGGTAACCCAAAAATGGAAGTATTGCGAGTGGAACATCTCTGTAAGGTATACGGCAGAGGTGAAGCCAAGGTGGACGCGCTGAAGGACGTCTCCTTCACAATGGAGAAGGGCGAGTTCACGGCAGTCGTCGGGGAATCCGGCTCTGGAAAGAGCACGCTGCTGCACTGTATTGGCGG
>NZ_LT835157.1:1839975-1858081 GCF_900169665.1 Anaeromassilibacillus sp. Marseille-P3371
CCCGCCAGTCCAAAGCGCCTCTTTCGCTCCTTGCACCCCTTCGTCCTGCGTTCCAGCCTTCCCACCAGTCCGAAGTACCTCTTGCGCCTCTTGCACTTCTTCGCCTTGCGTTCCAGCCTTTCCACTCGTCCGAAGCACTTCTTGCGATTCTTGCACCTCTTCGCCCTTCGTTCCGTCCTTTCCGCCCGTCCGAAGTATCTCTTGCGATTCTTGCGCCTCTTCGCCCTTTGTTCCAGCCTTCCCACCAGTCCGAAGTACCTCTTGCGATTCTTGCACTTCTTCGCCCTTCGTTCCAGGCTTCCAACTCATGCGAAGCACTTCTTGCGCCTCTTGCGCCCCTTCACCCTGTGTTCCAGCCTTCCCCCCAGTTCGAAACGTCTCTTGTACTCCTTGCGCCCCTTCGTCCTGCATTCCGACCTTCCCACCAGTCCGAAACGCCTCTTGCGATTCTTGCACTTCTTTGCTCTGCATTCCAGCCTTCCCACCAGTTCGAAACGTCTCTTGTACTCCTTGCACCCCTTCGTCCTGCATTCCAGCCTTCCCACCAGTCCGAAACGCCTCTTGCGCTCTTTGCACCTCTTCGCCCTTCGTTCCAGCCTTTCCATTCATCCGAAGCACTTCTTGCGCTCCTTGCACCTCTTCGTCCTGCGTTCCAGCCTTCCCACCAGTCCGAAGCGCCTCTTGCGCCTCTTGCACTTCTTCGCCTTGCGTTCCGGCCTTCCCGCCCGTCCGAAGTATCTCTTGCGATTCTTGCACCTCTTCGTCCCGTGTTCCGTCCTTTCCGCTCGTCCAAAGTATCTCTTGCGCTCCTTGCGCCCCTTCGTCCTGCATTCCAGCTTTCCCACCAGTCCGAAGCACTTCTTGCGCTCCTTGCACCCCTTCGTCCTTTGTTCCAGCCTTCCCACCAGTCCAAAGCGCCTCTTGCGATTCTTGTACCTCTTCACCCTGCGTTCCGGCCTTTTCCCCCCTTCCATCAGATGGAAACGTCCCCCAGTCCCCTGCCGGGGGACTACAGGGGGATTCTTCTTTGCTCTTCTCCCCTCTACTTTTCTTTCCTCTACTTTGTCGCTTTTCCGGCACAGCTTGGGGAGAAAAATCCTTCCCAGGCTTCTTTTCGGGGAAATAATCCGCCCGGCCCGGGGATTCCCTCCCCAGAAGCGGTTTTTCGGGCGGCAATCTCCGCCGTTTTTCGTAGACGGGCCGCAAGTTTTCCACCAGCGCCTGACACCAGATCGTCTGTCCGTCCGCCCAAAGAGGCTGGTCGATCTTCCCCATCCCGGCGAGCAAATCCAGAATCTGCCCGGCGGTCTCCGCAGAAACCCTGGTATAGCCGAGCAGGTATTCCCAATCCAGCGCATTCCGGCAGTCATAGCTGTGCCCATCCGTTTTACAGAGCAGTTCCAGCAGCTTAAACCAAAAGGCATAGCCGTCGTTTCCGAAGCGGCTTTCCAAGATACTTTTGGTCCGGCTGTCCGCAGCGAAATGCGGGAAATACTCTGCAACATTTTTGCTGATTCTCGACACAATGCACCGCCTTTTCAAAAGAAATCTGTAAACAGGCGGCAGCGGGGCGGCCCGGCGCCCCCCTGCCGGGTGTGGCGATTTTTCTGCGGCTGCTTCATCCAACGTCCCTCCTTTTTGCAGGCCGGTCCGTGCAAACCGGCCGGACCTGCGCCGGGGCACGGCCCCGTTTTTTTACATAAATGCAATCAGCATCTTTAGATGACATATCTATCATAGTACATTTGTTCTGTAAACGCAAGGGGTTCGAACAAATTTTCTTAAAATTTCTTTCATCGAACGCACAGGCGGCCGTTCGCCCCGGAAGCTCCTCTCCGCCTGCGGGCCGTATCCTTACACTTTTGTAAGCTGATCGCCCAACGCACAAAAAGTGTGGTACAATCGGAGAGAATAGACGCAAGGAGGGGATTTTATGGACAGGTTGCTCCTGTTGGAAGACGACAGCGCTCTGCTCGACGGCCTGCAATATGTGCTGCGGAAAAATGGATACGAGGTGGACGCCGCCCGGACGGTGGCGGAGGCGAACCGCCTGCTGGCGGAAAAACCGCCGTACGGGCTGTTGCTTTTGGATGTAACCCTGCCGGACGGCACAGGCTTTGCGGTGTGCGAGCAGGTACGGCGGGGGGGCGGCACGGCGCCGATCCTGTTTTTGACCGCGGCGGACGAGGAGACCAGCATCATCCGCGGGCTGGACTGCGGCGGGGACGACTATCTGACCAAGCCCTTCAAACTCGGGGAGCTGTGTTCACGCATCCGGGCTTTGCTGCGGCGGGCGGGGATGCCGCGGCAGGAGGAACCCTCCGTACTGCGGAGCGGGCCGCTGCAAATCGACCTGTTGGGAAGCAAGGCGGCGCTGGAAGGGCGGCCGTTGGAGCTGACCGGGATGGAATACCGGCTTTTGTGCATCCTGGTGCGGAACGCAAACCGGATTGTAACCCGCCGGGCGTTGTTGGACGCGCTTTGGGACGGGAATGGGAACTTCGTGGACGACAACACCCTTTCGGTGTACATGCGGCGTCTGCGTGGCAAGCTGGAGCGCGACCCATCCCATCCGGAATACCTGCGGACCATCCGCGGACTGGGGTATCAGTGGAAGGAGGCGGGCGAATGAGTTTTTTGCAGGAGGCGGTCTTGCGCCGGTATTTCGGATTTCTGTTGGGATTCCTGGCGCTGTTGACCGGATTCGGGATATTTTGCGGGACGGCCTGGGTCCGGGCGGAACAGGAGGTGCTTCTCGCCCACGACCGGGCGTTCGCATCGTCCCTGCTGGAGGAGGACGTCCCCCCGGTTGCCATTGTCCGGGCGCTGAAGCAGGCGCAGGAGACGGAGCAGGGCGCGGCCCTTTTGCGGGAGGCCGGCTGGACGGAACAGACCGGGGCCCTCTTTTTTCCCGCGGTCCGGGAGGCGGCCGCCCGGACCCTGCCCATGGCCGTGGGGGGATCGCTGTTGTTGGCGCTGTCGCTGTTGGGCGGTTCCCTGCTCTTTCTGACGAGGCTGGACCGCCTTTTCCAGCGCGCAGGCGCGTCCGTGGAGCGGTTCACACGCGGGGATTTTCACAGCCGGTTCCCGCGCGGCCGGACGGGGGCGTTTTCCCACCTGCTCGCGTCCGTGGATGAATTGGCCATGGCGCTGGAATCGAAGGGCGAAGCGGAGCGCCGTGCCAAAGAATTCCTCAAGGATGCGCTTTCGGACATCTCCCACCAGCTCAAGACGCCGTTGGCCGCGCTCCATATGTACAATGAGATTGTGCTGGAAGAGCCGGAAAACGCCGAAGCGGTGCGGCAATTTTCCGAGAAGGCGGCGCAGGCGCTTCGCCGCATGGAGGACCTGATCGGGACCTTGCTGAAGGTGATGCGCCTGGATGCGGGAAGCATCCCCTTTGAAAAGGAGCTTTATTCCATGGGGGAGGTGTTGCTCCGCGCGACGGAGGAACTCACGACGCGCGCACAGCGGGAGGGCAAGCGCATCCGTTGGGAGGGCTTGCCGGAGGAGCCGGTCCTGTGCGACCTGGCTTGGACCAGCGAAGCCGTCGGCAACCTGGTCAAAAATGCGCTGGACCATACGGAGGCCGGGGGCGAGGTCTGCCTGTCGTGGCAGCGTTCGCCGCTGATGCTTCGCCTGATTGTGTCGGACAACGGGTGCGGTATTCCTCCGGAGGAACTTCCCCATATTTTCAAGCGGTTCTACCGCGGCAGGGGCGGCAGCTCGCAGGAGGGGGTGGGCTTGGGTCTGCCCCTGGCGAAATCGATCGTGGAGGGGCAGGGCGGTATCCTGACGGTGGAGAGCGCCCCCGGCCGCGGGACTGCCTTCACCCTGTCCTTCCTGACAAAACTGTAAGCTGGCGTTCACCGGGGCGTAAGGTGCGCGTGGTATCCTGAAGACGATCGAATTTCGGTCGAATAAAGGAGGTAACCCAAAAATGGAAGTATTGCGAGTGGAACATCTCTGTAAGGTATACGGCAGAGGTGAAGCCAAGGTGGACGCGCTGAAGGACGTCTCCTTCACAATGGAGAAGGGCGAGTTCACGGCAGTCGTCGGGGAATCCGGCTCTGGAAAGAGCACGCTGCTGCACTGTATTGGCGGNTCGTTCCAGCCTTTCCATTCATCCGAAGCACTTCTTGCGCTCCTTGCACCTCTTCGTCCTGCGTTCCAGCCTTCCCACCAGTCCGAAGCGCCTCTTGCGCCTCTTGCACTTCTTCGCCTTGCGTTCCGGCCTTCCCGCCCGTCCGAAGTATCTCTTGCGATTCTTGCACCTCTTCGTCCCGTGTTCCGTCCTTTCCGCTCGTCCAAAGTATCTCTTGCGCTCCTTGCGCCCCTTCGTCCTGCATTCCAGCTTTCCCACCAGTCCGAAGCACTTCTTGCGCTCCTTGCACCCCTTCGTCCTTTGTTCCAGCCTTCCCACCAGTCCAAAGCGCCTCTTGCGATTCTTGTACCTCTTCACCCTGCGTTCCGGCCTTTTCCCCCCTTCCATCAGATGGAAACGTCCCCCAGTCCCCTGCCGGGGGACTACAGGGGGATTCTTCTTTGCTCTTCTCCCCTCTACTTTTCTTTCCTCTACTTTGTCGCTTTTCCGGCACAGCTTGGGGAGAAAAATCCTTCCCAGGCTTCTTTTCGGGGAAATAATCCGCCCGGCCCGGGGATTCCCTCCCCAGAAGCGGTTTTTCGGGCGGCAATCTCCGCCGTTTTTCGTAGACGGGCCGCAAGTTTTCCACCAGCGCCTGACACCAGATCGTCTGTCCGTCCGCCCAAAGAGGCTGGTCGATCTTCCCCATCCCGGCGAGCAAATCCAGAATCTGCCCGGCGGTCTCCGCAGAAACCCTGGTATAGCCGAGCAGGTATTCCCAATCCAGCGCATTCCGGCAGTCATAGCTGTGCCCATCCGTTTTACAGAGCAGTTCCAGCAGCTTAAACCAAAAGGCATAGCCGTCGTTTCCGAAGCGGCTTTCCAAGATACTTTTGGTCCGGCTGTCCGCAGCGAAATGCGGGAAATACTCTGCAACATTTTTGCTGATTCTCGACACAATGCACCGCCTTTTCAAAAGAAATCTGTAAACAGGCGGCAGCGGGGCGGCCCGGCGCCCCCCTGCCGGGTGTGGCGATTTTTCTGCGGCTGCTTCATCCAACGTCCCTCCTTTTTGCAGGCCGGTCCGTGCAAACCGGCCGGACCTGCGCCGGGGCACGGCCCCGTTTTTTTACATAAATGCAATCAGCATCTTTAGATGACATATCTATCATAGTACATTTGTTCTGTAAACGCAAGGGGTTCGAACAAATTTTCTTAAAATTTCTTTCATCGAACGCACAGGCGGCCGTTCGCCCCGGAAGCTCCTCTCCGCCTGCGGGCCGTATCCTTACACTTTTGTAAGCTGATCGCCCAACGCACAAAAAGTGTGGTACAATCGGAGAGAATAGACGCAAGGAGGGGATTTTATGGACAGGTTGCTCCTGTTGGAAGACGACAGCGCTCTGCTCGACGGCCTGCAATATGTGCTGCGGAAAAATGGATACGAGGTGGACGCCGCCCGGACGGTGGCGGAGGCGAACCGCCTGCTGGCGGAAAAACCGCCGTACGGGCTGTTGCTTTTGGATGTAACCCTGCCGGACGGCACAGGCTTTGCGGTGTGCGAGCAGGTACGGCGGGCGGGCGGCACGGCGCCGATCCTGTTTTTGACCGCGGCGGACGAGGAGACCAGCATCATCCGCGGGCTGGACTGCGGCGGGGACGACTATCTGACCAAGCCCTTCAAACTCGGGGAGCTGTGTTCACGCATCCGGGCTTTGCTGCGGCGGGCGGGGATGCCGCGGCAGGAGGAACCCTCCGTACTGCGGAGCGGGCCGCTGCAAATCGACCTGTTGGGAAGCAAGGCGGCGCTGGAAGGGCGGCCGTTGGAGCTGACCGGGATGGAATACCGGCTTTTGTGCATCCTGGTGCGGAACGCAAACCGGATTGTAACCCGCCGGGCGTTGTTGGACGCGCTTTGGGACGGGAATGGGAACTTCGTGGACGACAACACCCTTTCGGTGTACATGCGGCGTCTGCGTGGCAAGCTGGAGCGCGACCCATCCCATCCGGAATACCTGCGGACCATCCGCGGACTGGGGTATCAGTGGAAGGAGGCGGGCGAATGAGTTTTTTGCAGGAGGCGGTCTTGCGCCGGTATTTCGGATTTCTGTTGGGATTCCTGGCGCTGTTGACCGGATTCGGGATATTTTGCGGGACGGCCTGGGTCCGGGCGGAACAGGAGGTGCTTCTCGCCCACGACCGGGCGTTCGCATCGTCCCTGCTGGAGGAGGACGTCCCCCCGGTTGCCATTGTCCGGGCGCTGAAGCAGGCGCAGGAGACGGAGCAGGGCGCGGCCCTTTTGCGGGAGGCCGGCTGGACGGAACAGACCGGGGCCCTCTTTTTTCCCGCGGTCCGGGAGGCGGCCGCCCGGACCCTGCCCATGGCCGTGGGGGGATCGCTGTTGTTGGCGCTGTCGCTGTTGGGCGGTTCCCTGCTCTTTCTGACGAGGCTGGACCGCCTTTTCCAGCGCGCAGGCGCGTCCGTGGAGCGGTTCACACGCGGGGATTTTCACAGCCGGTTCCCGCGCGGCCGGACGGGGGCGTTTTCCCACCTGCTCGCGTCCGTGGATGAATTGGCCATGGCGCTGGAATCGAAGGGCGAAGCGGAGCGCCGTGCCAAAGAATTCCTCAAGGATGCGCTTTCGGACATCTCCCACCAGCTCAAGACGCCGTTGGCCGCGCTCCATATGTACAATGAGATTGTGCTGGAAGAGCCGGAAAACGCCGAAGCGGTGCGGCAATTTTCCGAGAAGGCGGCGCAGGCGCTTCGCCGCATGGAGGACCTGATCGGGACCTTGCTGAAGGTGATGCGCCTGGATGCGGGAAGCATCCCCTTTGAAAAGGAGCTTTATTCCATGGGGGAGGTGTTGCTCCGCGCGACGGAGGAACTCACGACGCGCGCACAGCGGGAGGGCAAGCGCATCCGTTGGGAGGGCTTGCCGGAGGAGCCGGTCCTGTGCGACCTGGCTTGGACCAGCGAAGCCGTCGGCAACCTGGTCAAAAATGCGCTGGACCATACGGAGGCCGGGGGCGAGGTCTGCCTGTCGTGGCAGCGTTCGCCGCTGATGCTTCGCCTGATTGTGTCGGACAACGGGTGCGGTATTCCTCCGGAGGAACTTCCCCATATTTTCAAGCGGTTCTACCGCGGCAGGGGCGGCAGCTCGCAGGAGGGGGTGGGCTTGGGTCTGCCCCTGGCGAAATCGATCGTGGAGGGGCAGGGCGGTATCCTGACGGTGGAGAGCGCCCCCGGCCGCGGGACTGCCTTCACCCTGTCCTTCCTGACAAAACTGTAAGCTGGCGTTCACCGGGGCGTAAGGTGCGCGTGGTATCCTGAAGACGATCGAATTTCGGTCGAATAAAGGAGGTAACCCAAAAATGGAAGTATTGCGAGTGGAACATCTCTGTAAGGTATACGGCAGAGGTGAAGCCAAGGTGGACGCGCTGAAGGACGTCTCCTTCACAATGGAGAAGGGCGAGTTCACGGCAGTCGTCGGGGAATCCGGCTCTGGAAAGAGCACGCTGCTGCACTGTATTGGCGGTTTGGAGGAGCCGTCCTCCGGGCACGTCTACCTGGATGGGCGGGACTTGTTTGCGATGAAAGAGAGCCAGCGGACGGTGTTCCGGCGGCAGAATATCGGATTTATCTTCCAGTCCTTCCAGCTGGTGGAGGAGTTGACCGTGGAGCAAAACATCGTCTTTCCGCTCCTGCTGGACGGCCGGCGGCCGGATGCAACGCGCGTGGAGGAGCTTTTGTGGGTGTTGGGCCTGATGGACCGCCGCCATCACCTGCCCAGCCAGCTTTCGGGCGGGCAGCAACAGCGCGTGGCCATCGGGCGTGCGCTCATCACCAAACCCATGCTGGTCCTTGCCGATGAGCCGACGGGGAACCTGGACTCCAAAAACAGCCGCGATGTGATCGACCTGTTGTATCAGGCTTCGCGCCACTACCGGCAGACCGTTCTGATGATTACCCACAACGTGCACCTGACGTCCTCGGTGGACCGGGTCCTGCGCGTCACGGACGGAACGCTTTGTGATTTGGGAGGGGTGCAGGAATGATATACAAGGAACAACGTTCCCCGCTCGTCCCCCGATCTTTGGTCCCGTGCTGCCAGTCCAGTCCGCTTTCAGGCGGGCAGCAACCGCGCGTGGCCATCGGGCGTGCCCTCATCACCAAACCCATGCTGGTTCTTGCCGGTGAGCCGACGGGGAACCTGGACTCCAAAAACAGCCGCGATGTGATCGACCTGCTGTATCAGGCTTCGCGCCATTGCCGGCAGACCGTGCGGACGATTCCCCACAACGTGCACCTGACGTCCTCGGTGGACCGGGTCCTGCGCGTCACAGACGGGACGCTTTGTGATCTGGGAGGGGTGCAGGAATGATATACAAGGAACAACGTTCCCCGCGCGCTCTTCCGTTTTTGGTCCCGTGCTGCCAGTCCAGTCCGCTTTCGGGCGGACAACAACCGCGCGTGGCCATCGGGCGTGCGCTCATCACCAAACCCATGCTGGTCCTTGCCGATGAGCCGACGGGGAACCTGGACTCCAAAAACAGCCGCGATGTGACTGACCTGCTGTATCAGGCTTCGCGCCATTGCCGGCAGACCGTTCTGATGATTACCCACAACGTGCACCTGACGTCCTCGGTGGACCGGGTCCTGCGCGTCACGGACGGAACGCTTTGCGATTTGGGAGGGGTGCAGGAATGAAACGATATTTAAGCCTTATCCCTATTTTGGCCCGGCGGCGGCGCAAGCAGAGCCGGATGACACGGCTCTGCATCTTTCTGGCCGTGTTCCTCGTGACAGCGATCTTCGGAATGGCGGATATGGAATTGCGGTCGCAGCGGCAGCAGGCGATTTTAGACGGCGGCAATTGGCAGATTGCGTTCCGGGACATCACAGATGAGCAAGCGGCAAAGATTGCCGCACGGCCGGAGGTGGAGGCGTCGTCCTGGTACGGCGTGTTGAATTACGACGGCAATGAAGGATATACCTTGTCCGGAATTGAGACGGCAATCGCCGGCGTCGATGCGGCATGGTGGGAGATTTTCCCCTCTGCCCGGCTGGAGGAAGGCGCTTTCCCCGCCGAAGGCGACGGCGTCCTGCTGACCCAGGGGGCCCGGACGCGCCTGGGGATACAGGTGGGCGACGCCGTCCAGCTGCACACCCCGGACGGGAGGGATCTCGACCTGACGGTCACGGGCTTTGTGTCCAACACCGCCATGCTGGATCGGCAGGATGCGCTCGGCATGATTATGAACATAGAGGCTTTTCGCGCCTATTTTTCCGATACTGCGGCGCAGGACGCCGATTCGGTCTATTACGTGCAATTTTCGCCACTGTGCCGCATTTTGCAGGTGACAGAGGATATTAAAACAGAGCTGCACCTGCACGACGAACAGGCCCTTCCCTATGGGAAACTGTTGGGGCTGATGGGCCAGAGCGACGACCCCCTGATGCTGCAATTGTATCTGACGGCGGCGGTGTTGGCCCTGTTGGTGGCGGCGGCAGGCGTGCTGATGATCGCCAGCAGCCTGAACAGCAACATCGCGCAGAGGACCTCGTTCTTTGGGCTGCTGCGGTGTCTGGGGGCGACGCGCAAGCAGGTGATCCGCTTTGTCCGGCTGGAGGCGTTGAACTGGTGTAAGACGGCGGTCCCACTGGGGCTTGCAGCGGGTACGGCGCTCGTCTGGGCGCTCTGCGCGCTGCTGGTGAAGCTCAGCCCCACCTATTTTGCGGGGATGCCTTCCTTCGGGATCAGCGGCATCGGCATCGCCTGCGGGGCAGTGATCGGTCTGGTGACCGTCCTGCTTGCGGCGCAAGCGCCCGCGCGCCGCGCGTCGAAGGTCTCCCCCCTGTGTGCGCTCTCCGGGAATGCCCTCCCCGTGCAGGCAGTGCGGCGGGCAGCGAATACGCGCTTGTACCGGGTGGAAACGGCGCTCGGTTTTCGCCACGCCACCGCAGGCAAAAAGGGCTTTTTCCTGATGGCGGGTTCCTTTGCATTCAGCATCATCCTGTTTCTGGCGTTCACCATGGCTGTGGACTTCATGCACCATTCCCTCACGCCGCTCCGGCCGTATTCGCCCGACCTGTCGATCGTCAGCGCGGACCGGACGTGCACCATCCCATCCGAATGGGCGCGCCAGCTCGCGGAGAATCCGGTGGTCAAGCGGGTATATGGGCGGATGTTCGCCTACGGCGTCCCGGCGGCAATCGACGGGCAGGCGGGGACGGTGGACCTGATCTCCTACGAGGAACACCAGTTCGGCTGGGCGGCGGGCTCTCTATTGGAGGGTTCGGTCGCCGAAGCCATGAATGGGAACGGCCTCCTCGCGGTCTACGATGGGGGGATTGCGCCGCACTCCGGCAGCACCGTCTCCGCGGACTTTGGGACCGGAACGCAAACGCTTCCCGTTGTGGGCGTCCTGTCCGATTGTCCGTTTCAAAGTGAACCGGGCGTACGGATTTTCATCTGCTCGGAGGAGACCTTCCGCGCGTTGACCGGGCAGAACGGCTATACGATTCTCGATCTACAGCTGACCAGCGATGCGGCCGACGCGGATGTACAGGCGATTCGCAATCTAGCGGGCAGCGGCGTCACCTTCTCCGACCAGCGGCGCGGGAACCGCGAGGCGATCGGCGCATATGTTTCCTTCGCGCTGTTTGTCTATGGTTTCCTGGCGGTAATCGCCCTGATTTCGGTGTTCAACATTGTGAACAGCATTTCGATGAGCGTGTCGGCGCGGCTACGGCAGTATGGAGCTATGCGCGCCATCGGGATGAGCATGCGGCAATTCACGCGGATGGTGGCCGCCGAAGCGGCAGCCTATGCGGGGGCCGGTATCCTGGTAGGGTGTGCGGTGGGCATTCCATTGAACCGCTTTCTCTATGAGCACACGGTCACGGCCAATTGGGGAACTCCCTGGTATGTCCCCTGGGCGTCGCTGGTACTGATCGTGCTGTTGGTGGCGTTGTCCGCGGCCCTGGCGGTCCGGGGGCCGTCCCGGCGCATTCGCCGCCTGTCCATCGTCGAAACCATCCATGCCGAGTAGGCCCGAACCCCTTCCAAGATGTTCGATTCCACTCCGTTTATTATAATAGGATAATAGGCGGGCAAAACAGCAGACGTTTCATACGCCATGCAGAGGCTGTGGGGCTGTTCCCATTCCCCTGCATGGCTTCTTTCGTCTTAACCCATACTCGATGTTGCGCGTCAGGCAACATTTCTATGGAATGATCATGGTTTATTCCGCCCTCAGTCCGGCAACTCCACACTTTGGATAACCCCCGCCTTTCCCGGCGATGTACAATCCCCTGCAAAGCCGCTTTTCCCCACCGGGCCCACCTTCCCCGCGCCAAGCTGAAGGAGAATCACACAATCCCAACAAAAAACAACCCCCTCAAAGAATGAACGTCTCCGTTCATCCCTTGAGGGGGTTCTCTATCGCTGTATGCTGCCTTTCGGGCGATTTTCTCAACCTTTCGGATTTCCACTCCCGACCGGCGAATCGTCCTCCGGCGTCCCTTTTGCGGAAGGCTTTGCCGGAGCGTGCGGTTGCGCCGCCGAATCCGAGGGAAGCGCATCTTTCGGGCGCTCATCCTTGGGCTTTTCGCGGAAGGGAAGGATGTACTTTTTCACGATCAATCCTTCATACTTGAGCTTAAACTGCACCCGGCCGAAGAACCGGTGCTGGCAATGGCGGCAGAGAAATTCCGCGCGGTAGCTCTTGTTTTTGAGCTGCCACTCACTCACGCGGTGTGCACGCCGCCCGCACACGTCGCAGTTGAAGAGCATATCGCTGCGCTTAATCAACGGATTGGACAGGTCGCAGATCACGACGGTCTTAAACTGGATGCGCCGGTAAAACTCCGCATCGGCCTCCTGCACAAAGGGCGTAAGGCTTTCNTCGACCTGACGGTCACGGGCTTTGTGTCCAACACCGCCATGCTGGATCGGCAGGATGCGCTCGGCATGATTATGAACATAGAGGCTTTTCGCGCCTATTTTTCCGATACTGCGGCGCAGGACGCCGATTCGGTCTATTACGTGCAATTTTCGCCACTGTGCCGCATTTTGCAGGTGACAGAGGATATTAAAACAGAGCTGCACCTGCACGACGAACAGGCCCTTCCCTATGGGAAACTGTTGGGGCTGATGGGCCAGAGCGACGACCCCCTGATGCTGCAATTGTATCTGACGGCGGCGGTGTTGGCCCTGTTGGTGGCGGCGGCAGGCGTGCTGATGATCGCCAGCAGCCTGAACAGCAACATCGCGCAGAGGACCTCGTTCTTTGGGCTGCTGCGGTGTCTGGGGGCGACGCGCAAGCAGGTGATCCGCTTTGTCCGGCTGGAGGCGTTGAACTGGTGTAAGACGGCGGTCCCACTGGGGCTTGCAGCGGGTACGGCGCTCGTCTGGGCGCTCTGCGCGCTGCTGGTGAAGCTCAGCCCCACCTATTTTGCGGGGATGCCTTCCTTCGGGATCAGCGGCATCGGCATCGCCTGCGGGGCAGTGATCGGTCTGGTGACCGTCCTGCTTGCGGCGCAAGCGCCCGCGCGCCGCGCGTCGAAGGTCTCCCCCCTGTGTGCGCTCTCCGGGAATGCCCTCCCCGTGCAGGCAGTGCGGCGGGCAGCGAATACGCGCTTGTACCGGGTGGAAACGGCGCTCGGTTTTCGCCACGCCACCGCAGGCAAAAAGGGCTTTTTCCTGATGGCGGGTTCCTTTGCATTCAGCATCATCCTGTTTCTGGCGTTCACCATGGCTGTGGACTTCATGCACCATTCCCTCACGCCGCTCCGGCCGTATTCGCCCGACCTGTCGATCGTCAGCGCGGACCGGACGTGCACCATCCCATCCGAATGGGCGCGCCAGCTCGCGGAGAATCCGGTGGTCAAGCGGGTATATGGGCGGATGTTCGCCTACGGCGTCCCGGCGGCAATCGACGGGCAGGCGGGGACGGTGGACCTGATCTCCTACGAGGAACACCAGTTCGGCTGGGCGGCGGGCTCTCTATTGGAGGGTTCGGTCGCCGAAGCCATGAATGGGAACGGCCTCCTCGCGGTCTACGATGGGGGGATTGCGCCGCACTCCGGCAGCACCGTCTCCGCGGACTTTGGGACCGGAACGCAAACGCTTCCCGTTGTGGGCGTCCTGTCCGATTGTCCGTTTCAAAGTGAACCGGGCGTACGGATTTTCATCTGCTCGGAGGAGACCTTCCGCGCGTTGACCGGGCAGAACGGCTATACGATTCTCGATCTACAGCTGACCAGCGATGCGGCCGACGCGGATGTACAGGCGATTCGCAATCTAGCGGGCAGCGGCGTCACCTTCTCCGACCAGCGGCGCGGGAACCGCGAGGCGATCGGCGCATATGTTTCCTTCGCGCTGTTTGTCTATGGTTTCCTGGCGGTAATCGCCCTGATTTCGGTGTTCAACATTGTGAACAGCATTTCGATGAGCGTGTCGGCGCGGCTACGGCAGTATGGAGCTATGCGCGCCATCGGGATGAGCATGCGGCAATTCACGCGGATGGTGGCCGCCGAAGCGGCAGCCTATGCGGGGGCCGGTATCCTGGTAGGGTGTGCGGTGGGCATTCCATTGAACCGCTTTCTCTATGAGCACACGGTCACGGCCAATTGGGGAACTCCCTGGTATGTCCCCTGGGCGTCGCTGGTACTGATCGTGCTGTTGGTGGCGTTGTCCGCGGCCCTGGCGGTCCGGGGGCCGTCCCGGCGCATTCGCCGCCTGTCCATCGTCGAAACCATCCATGCCGAGTAGGCCCGAACCCCTTCCAAGATGTTCGATTCCACTCCGTTTATTATAATAGGATAATAGGCGGGCAAAACAGCAGACGTTTCATACGCCATGCAGAGGCTGTGGGGCTGTTCCCATTCCCCTGCATGGCTTCTTTCGTCTTAACCCATACTCGATGTTGCGCGTCAGGCAACATTTCTATGGAATGATCATGGTTTATTCCGCCCTCAGTCCGGCAACTCCACACTTTGGATAACCCCCGCCTTTCCCGGCGATGTACAATCCCCTGCAAAGCCGCTTTTCCCCACCGGGCCCACCTTCCCCGCGCCAAGCTGAAGGAGAATCACACAATCCCAACAAAAAACAACCCCCTCAAAGAATGAACGTCTCCGTTCATCCCTTGAGGGGGTTCTCTATCGCTGTATGCTGCCTTTCGGGCGATTTTCTCAACCTTTCGGATTTCCACTCCCGACCGGCGAATCGTCCTCCGGCGTCCCTTTTGCGGAAGGCTTTGCCGGAGCGTGCGGTTGCGCCGCCGAATCCGAGGGAAGCGCATCTTTCGGGCGCTCATCCTTGGGCTTTTCGCGGAAGGGAAGGATGTACTTTTTCACGATCAATCCTTCATACTTGAGCTTAAACTGCACCCGGCCGAAGAACCGGTGCTGGCAATGGCGGCAGAGAAATTCCGCGCGGTAGCTCTTGTTTTTGAGCTGCCACTCACTCACGCGGTGTGCACGCCGCCCGCACACGTCGCAGTTGAAGAGCATATCGCTGCGCTTAATCAACGGATTGGACAGGTCGCAGATCACGACGGTCTTAAACTGGATGCGCCGGTAAAACTCCGCATCGGCCTCCTGCACAAAGGGCGTAAGGCTTTCGGGGGTGTAGAGCTTTTGTAGGCAGCGCAGGGAGAGCAGGCTGTCGCCCAAGGCGCGGTGATGGTCAAAGCCATCCTCATCGATCTCCAAAAGCTGCGCCGAAGTGGAGAGCCCCATCTGTTGGGTTTTGTCGTAGTGGAGCATTTCCTCGCAGTAGGCCTGTAAATTGACATAGTATTGCAAAAACGGGATACGCTCATTGCCGCAGAAGTAGCGACAATTTTCGATCAAGGCGAGGATGTCGGACGTTCCCCAGGTCATGAGGATCGCGTCGCCCATCCATTTTTTAAACCGGCTGATGACCTGCATATATTGCAGGCCTCCGGCGAGTTCCTCGTTGGTGATGCTTGTGAGCGTGCGGATCTTGCCGCTGATCTTCTTCCCCACCTGCGGACGGACCAACGCCTCAAAGGTGTCGATGATATGCAGTTGTTCGTCCACCTTGACCGCGCCGAACTCGATGATCTCGTTGATGAAGCTCTTGATGCGGCGGCTGTAGGTGCCATTCCATTCCAGGTCGAGTATTACAAAATTCATAGGATCGGCCGTACCTCCAAGTCCTCTAAGCGGGGATTTGCGCGGGATTATTTGTTCCGGCTAGCCATCTTCATGCGGGTTTCCTTGTCGAGGATTTTTTTGCGCATGCGGATGCTCTTGGGCGTCACTTCGACGAGCTCGTCGTTTTTAATAAACTCGAGGCACTGCTCAAGGCTGAGGATACTGGGCGGGACGAGCTTAAGCGCCTCGTCCGAGCCGGAGGCGCGGGTGTTGGTGACGTGTTTTTTCTTGCAGACGTTCACCACAATGTCCTCGCTCTTGGGACTGACGCCGACGACCATTCCCTCGTAGACCTCCAGGCCGGGGCCGACAAACATCCGGCCGCGGTCCTGCGCCTGCCAAAGGCCATAGCCGGTGGTCTCGCCGGTCTCATGCGCGATCAGGGAACCCTGCTGGCGGCTCTGCAAGTCGCCCTTGTACGGCTCATAGGAATCGAACACGTTGTTCATGATGCCGTTTCCATTGGTATCGCTGAGGAATTCCTGGCGATAGCCCATCAGGCCGCGCGCTGGAATTTTAAACTCCAAGTGGGTGACGCCGGTGTCGCGGGTGCCCATATTGACGATTTCGGCCTTGCGGGAACCGAGCTTCTCCATGACGGCGCCGACGTAACTGTCCGGCACCTCGATCATCAGGAGTTCGATGGGTTCGCAGCGCTTGCCGTCGATCTCCTTGTAGATGACCTGCGGGCTGGACACCTGGAACTCATAGCCCTGGCGGCGCATCTGCTCGATCAGAATCGAGAGGTGCAGCTCTCCGCGGCCGCTGACCTTGAACGCCTCGGTGGTGTCGGTCTCCTCCACGCGCATAGCGACGTTGGTCTCGACCTCTTTAAAGAGGCGGTCGCGCAGGTTGCGGGAGGTGACGTATTTTCCCTCGCGTCCTGCAAACGGGCTGTTGTTGACCATAAAGATCATGGAAACCGTGGGTTCGTCGATCTTGACAAAGGGCAACGGCTCAATACAGTCGGGGGAACAGATGGTTTCACCGATGTTCAAGTCGGTGATCCCGGAAACCGCCACAATGTCGCCGAGCTTTGCGCTTTCCACCTCGACGCGCTTGAGCCCTTCGAACTGATAGAGTTTCACCACGCGGACGTTCTTCGTCGTACCGTCGCGGTGGCAGAGCACAACATTCTCGCCGTCGTGTACCTCGCCGCGCTCCACGCGGCCGATGCCAATGCGGCCCACATAGTCGTCGTAATCCACGTTGGAGAAAAGCACCTGTGTCGGACCGGTCAGGTCGCCTGTAGGCGCGGGGACTTCCCGAAGGATCATATCAAACAGCGGCTTCATGTCCTTTCCAGGCACCGCCGGGTCGAGCGTAGCATAGCCGTCGCGGCCGGAAGCGTACACCACCGGGAACTCCAGCTGGTCGTCGTTTGCCCCCAGCTCGATAAAGAGATCCAGCACTTCGTCCACCACCTCGGCCGGGCGTGCGCCGGGGCGGTCGATCTTATTTACAACCACAACGGGCTTTTTGCCGAGGCCCAACGCCTTTTTGAGCACAAAACGTGTCTGGGGCATGCAGCCTTCAAAGGCGTCCACCAGCAGCAGAACGCCGTCCACCATCATGAGGATGCGTTCCACCTCGCCGCCAAAGTCGGCGTGTCCAGGCGTGTCGACGATGTTGATCTTTGTATCCTGATAGATGACCGCTGTATTCTTGGACAGGATGGTGATACCGCGTTCCCGTTCCAGGTCGTTGGAGTCCATCACGCGCTCCGCGACCTCCTGGTTAGCGCGGAAGATGCCGCTCTGTTTGAGAAGCTGGTCCACCAGGGTTGTTTTTCCGTGGTCGACGTGGGCGATGATGGCGATATTTCTCAGGTCATTTCTTACATCCATATATGATCCCTCTTCTTTAAAATTCACAAACGTTTATATTATAGCATAATCCACGCAACAGTGGTATGGATTTTGTCATAAAATTTTCTGCACGGACGGCCACACTTTTCCAGACATTTGCACGGATGCCCATCCTCTTTATATTCTGCAAGTTTTATAAGGTTCCTTCCACAAAGGCGGCAAGTCTTTTGCCTCCTCTTGCTTCTTCCAGCCGAAGCCCCTCGCTCCTGCGAAAGCCCGCTTTCTTTCGCCACAGGCGGCAAATCTTTTGCCTCCTCTTGCTTCTTCCAGCCGCAGGCCTCCCGCTCCTGCAAAGGCCCGCTTTCTTCCACCACAGGCGGCAAATCTCTTTGCTTTCTCTTGCTTCTTCCAGCCGAAGCCCCTCGTTTCTGCGAAGGCCCGCTTTCTTTCACCAAAGGCGGTAAATCTCTTTGCCTCCTTNAGGAAGCCTTTCATCTAAGAAGCCCCTGTCCAAGTCCCCTTGCCCAAAATCCCTTCCCCAGCGCCAGGCCGGTCAAAAGCGCCCAGTTTGCCTTTGGACGTTCCCGTTACCTTCCCCTTTGTGCCTTCCACCTTTCCAGGCTTCGAAGGCCTCATGGCGGCTGGCCAGGCGGCCCTCTGTACCAGGAAACTTTCTGGCAAGGAAGTCCTCTGTCCAGGAGACTTTTTGGCTAAGAAGCTCTCTAGCTAAAAAACCTCTGTCCAAGAAGGCTTCCTATGCAAGCCCCCCTGGCTCAAAAGGCCCGTAGCCAAGGCCCTTGTCCATAAAAGTCTTTCTGGCTAAGAAGAAGCTCTCTGGCTAAAAACCTCTGTCCAAGAACGCTTCCTATGCACGCCTCCCTGGCCCAAAAGACCCGTAGCCAAGCCTCCTTACCCAAAGGAAGCCTTTCATCTAAGAAGCCCCTGTCCAATTCCCCTTGCCCAAAATCCCTTCCCCAGCGTCAGGCCGGTCAAAAGCGCCCAGTTTGCCTTTGGACGTTCCCGC
>NZ_LT835157.1:1859870-1880191 GCF_900169665.1 Anaeromassilibacillus sp. Marseille-P3371
CCACAGGCGGCAAATCTCTTTGCTTTCTCTTGCTTCTTCCAGCCGAAGCCCCTCGTTTCTGCGAAGGCCCGCTTTCTTTCACCAAAGGCGGTAAATCTCTTTGCCTCCTTTTGCTTCTTCCAGCCGCAGGCCCCTCGCTTCTGCAAAGGCCCCGCTTTCTTTCGTCACAGGCGGCAAATCTTTTGCCTCCTCTTGCTTCTTCCAGCCGAACCCCCTCGCTTCTGCGAAGGCCCGTGTTCTTCCACCAAAGGCGGCAAATCTCGTTGCCTCCTCTTACTTCTTCCAGCCGAACCCCCTCGCTCCTGCGAAGGCCCGCTTTCTTTCGCCACAGGCGGCAAATCTCTTTGCCTCCTCTTGCTTTTTCCAGCCGCAGACCCCTCGTTTCTGCGAAGGCCCGTTTTCTTCCACAAAGGCGTTAAATGTCTTTACTTCCTCTTGCTTCTTCCAGCCGCAGGCCCACGCTTCTGCGAAGGCCCGCTTTCTTCCACCACAGGCGGCAAATCTCTTTGCTTTCTCTTGCTTCTTCCAGCCGAAGCCCCTCGTTTCTGCGAAGGCCCGCTTTCTTTCACCAAAGGCGGTAAATCTCTTTGCCTCCTTTTGCTTCTTCCAGCCGCAGGCCCACGCTTCTGCAAAGCCCCGCTTCCTTCCACCAAAGGCGGCAAGTCTTTTGCCTCCTATTGCTTCTTCCAGCCGCAGGCCCCTCGCTTCTGCGAAGGCCCGCTTTCTTTCGCCACAGGCGGCAAGTCTTTTGCCTCCTATTGCTTCTTCCAGCCGCAGGCCCTCGTTTCTGCAAAGGCCCATGTTCTTCCACCACAGGCGGCAAGTCTTTTGCCTCCTCTTGCTTCTTCCAGTCGAAGCCCCTCGCTCCTGCAAAGGCCCGTTTTCTTCCACAAAGGTGGCAAATCTCGTTGCCTCCTCTTGCTTCTTCCAGCCGCAGGCCCACGCTTCTGCGAAAGCCCGCTTTCTTTCGCCACAGGCGGCAAGTCTTTTGCCTCCTCTTGCTTCTTCCAGCCGCAGGCCCCTCGCTCCTGCAAAGGCCCGCTTTCTTTCGCCAAAGGCGGTAAATCTCTTTGCTTTCTCTTGCTGCTTCCAGCCGCAGGCCCCTCGCTCCTGCAAAGGCCCGCTTTCTTCCACCACAGGCGGCAAATCTTTTACCTTCTCTTGCTTCTTCCAGCCGCAGGCCCCTCGCTCCTGCAAAGACCCCGCTTTCTTTCGCCAAAGGCGGCAAATCTTTTGCCTCCTCTTGCTTCTTCCAGCCGAAGCCCCTCGCTCCTGCGAAGTTCCCGCCTGTATGAAGTCCTCGCCTTTATCCAGAAATTAACCTTCGAAAAAGAACCCAAAAGGCTCTCTGTTGGACAAGCTAGAAACCGTATGGAAACGAACGGAGGTGATCCCGGCAAATTTTCACAGGCCGCATTCCTTGGAAGCCAGCCCCGAAACCTGCGCCGGCCTCAAACCGCCCGGTTGACTGCCAAAAAAATCGCCGCCGCTTGCCTTCCTGTGGTAGAATACTGGTATATGTTCCCGTCCGACGAAGCATACATCCCCCGCCCCACCATTTACAGCAAAGGAGAAAAAATCATGGACATTCAAATCAAAGCGCGATTTTTCCAAAGCAATCCAATTCGCCATTACAGGGATGCACTTTGAGTGGTATCTGGACAACCCGTTTCTTTTGCAGCTCTACGGCCGGTATTTCTGGTATCTGGAACTCTCTCGCGCCACCCAGGTCATCGCCGCATATGCCGGAGAAGAACTCGCAGGGGTTCTGCTTGCAGAACTGGAAGGAGAGCCTAAAAAATACCGTTCCCTCTGGAAGACCATCTATGTGAAGCTGTTCGAATTTGTGCAGAATACCTTTTATCAGGACAGCGCGGGAACCTATGCGTCGGCTACCCAGCAGCTTCTCTCCTCCTATCTGGCTTCCCACCGGCCCGACGGAGAAATTGTCTTTCTCGCCGCAAATCCAGCGGTCAAGGGCAAAGGGATTGGAAGCCTTCTGCTCTCTGAGTTGGAACGCCGGGAGAATGGCAAAACCCTTTTTCTTCATACCGACGACGCCTGTACCTATCCATTCTATGAGCACCGCGGTTTTACGCGTGTCGGGGAAAAGGATATTTGCATGGAAATGGGCCAAAAACAGGTGCCATTGAAATGCCTGTTGTATAGTAAAACCTTGGGAAAGCCCTGCGCCTCCAAAGCCTCGCCCACCGCAAGCCCTTCCGAACTGTAAACAAAAAAACGGCTCCCCACAATGTGAGGAGCCTACATGGAGCGAACGACGAGGCTCGAACTCGCTACCTCCACCTTGGCAAGGTGGCGCTCTACCAGATGAGCTACGTTCGCATGTCTTGCAGCCGTTTTGCTCGGTGCGTGAATTATTATACGATAGCCTTCCCCATTTGTCAACACTTTTTTTCAAAATTTTTCCGGGCGCGTTTTGCCCCTGCATTCCGGCGGGATTCCGTCCTTTCCTTCTCTTGTGGGGGTTTCCCATTTGACATCGGACATGCTATAATAAAAGCATTCCATGGGATTCCACGGCGTTTTGCGCTCTACGGCTTCGCGGCGCCGGCAGCGGCCGGACGTTGTCTGTGTTGCCGTCATCCGCCGTCTGTTGCCGGATATTCCCAAAGACAAATGGAGGGACGAATTTGTACTTACTCAACCTGGGCGTATGGAACGCGGTCTTTGCTGTGCCGTGCGCCGTTGTAGATCAATACATAAAGATTGCCAGCCCCAACCAGTTAAAGGTGTTGCTGTGGGTCCTGCGCCACGCGGACCACGGTTTTGAGGCAAAGGAACCGGCACAGGCGCTGGGGCTTTCCGAGGATGCGGTCGGCGAGGCGCTGCTCTTCTGGCAACAGGAAGCCGGGCTCTTGGCGTCCAGCGGCGTCGAGCTCAAACCTGCGGCATCCAACGCACAGACAGCCCCAGTGGAAGGGCCAGCCGTCTCGGCCGTCCCCACGCCTTCCCCCGCCCCTGTGCCGGACCCTCCGGCCGCCGTCCCTGCCAAAGCGCGGCCTGCGGCGATCCTCACCCGCCCGCAGAAGCCGGACAATGCGTTTGTTGCCAAGCGGATGGCGGAATCGGAGGAAATCGCTTACATGATGCAGGAGGCCCAGTGTATTCTGGGACGTCTGCTGAGCAATGGCTGTTCGGCCACGCTTTTGATGCTGCACGACGATTTCGGGCTGCCGGTGGACGTCATCCTGATGCTGCTGCAATACGCGGCCAGCGCGGGCAAGACGAGCACCCGTTATATTGAGAAAGTCGGCATGGATTGGGCGGAGGAGGAGATATTCAGCCACCAGAAGGCGGAGGAAAAACTGCGCCGGATTGCAGAAAACGCCAAGGCGTGGCATGTGGTGGAACAAACCCTGGGCATCGCCCACCGCTCGCCCACCGCCAAGGAGGAGACGCTCGCCGCGGTATGGGTCAACGATTGGGGGTTTACGCCCATCCTTTTGCGCGAGGCGTACGAGCGCTGTGTGGACACAAAGGGCCAGTTGAATCTGAGCTATATGAACGGCATCCTCACCCGCTGGCATGAGCAGGGAATCACCACACTGCAACAGGCGCAGGAGGAGAAACTCCGCAAGGCGGCGGCGCGCAAGCAGGAAGCGTCCGCGAAGAGCACCTATAACATCGAGGAATTTGAGCGCTCCGGCGCATTCGATCATTTTAACGGGGAGTGACGGAAGTGGGATACAGCAGAGAGGTCTACCAGGCAGCGGCGGCGGCGCTGGCAGAGCAAAAGGCGCGCGCAGAGCAAACGGCAGAGACGCACCGCACGGAGCTGTACAGCGCGTTTCCACGCGCGGAGCAGATCGAGCGGGAACTCGCTACAACGGCGATCACGGCCGCCCGCGCGGTGCTGCATGGCGCGGACGCGAAGGCGCACTTGAACCGCCTTAAAGAACACAACCAGGCCCTACAGCGCGAGCTGGACGGCTTGTTGCAGGAGGCAGGGCTTCCAAAGGACTACCTGGAGCCGCACTACGCCTGTCCCCGGTGTTCGGATACCGGTTATGTGGACGGCCGTATGTGCGACTGTCTGAAAAAGCGCCTGCGCGCGGAAGCATACCGGAGTTTAAACACCCTCACCCCCCTCTCCCTCTCGACGTTTGAGACTTTCTCGCTGGACTACTATTCGGAGCAGGCGGATGCCTCCGGGCGTTCCGAGCGCGGGGCGATGGCGCGGGTGTTGGACATCTGCATGACCTACGCGCAGAATTTCTCCCTGCGCAGTTCCAACTTGATCCTGATGGGAGGCACCGGACTGGGAAAAACACATCTTTCCCTAGCGATTGCAAACGCGGCCATTGAGAAGGGATTTGGCGTGGTTTACGGGTCTGTGAACAACATTGTTTCGAAACTGGAACGTGAACACTTTGGGCGTGAGGAGGAAACCGACACCGGTTCCCTCCTGCTCGACTGCGACCTGTTGATTTTGGACGATCTCGGCACAGAATTCCGCACGGCGTTTGCCGTCGCAGAAATCTATAACATTGTCAACACGCGCCAGATGGCGCAGCGTCCGACGATCATCAGTACCAACCTGACGATGAAGGAGATCGAGGAGCGCTACACAGAGCGCTTTGCCTCGCGCATTCTGGGCGGTTATGTGCGTCTGCCGTTCTGTGGGCGGGACGTCCGCCTGCAAAAGCGGATGCGCCGCGCCGCGGACCAGGGCTAAGGCCGGCCGCCTAAAGGCAAGAAAAGCTATTTTATTAAATGGGAAAGTACATTTCCGTATGATCGGAAAAGGAAAAGCGAAACAAACCGGACCTTTCCGACCGCAGCATAAACAAGAGAAATGGGCAAGTTTGTGAACGCCCATCCAGGAAAATATGCTACTTAGCTGGACTGGATGCCCGGCTAAGCCGAACCAACCCCTGCGCCCGGCCGAAGGCCGCCCCGCAGATGGCAAAAAAACGAAAGCACCGTCGGATTTCCCTGAAACAGATCAAAGTTTTGCCAGGTTTGCCTTGCCACACCAAGCCTTGCGCCCGGTAGAAGGCCGCCCCGCAGACAGCGAAAAAAACAAAAGCACNTTTGCTTCTTCCAGCCGCAGGCCCACGCTTCTGCAAAGCCCCGCTTCCTTCCACCAAAGGCGGCAAGTCTTTTGCCTCCTATTGCTTCTTCCAGCCGCAGGCCCCTCGCTTCTGCGAAGGCCCGCTTTCTTTCGCCACAGGCGGCAAGTCTTTTGCCTCCTATTGCTTCTTCCAGCCGCAGGCCCTCGTTTCTGCAAAGGCCCATGTTCTTCCACCACAGGCGGCAAGTCTTTTGCCTCCTCTTGCTTCTTCCAGTCGAAGCCCCTCGCTCCTGCAAAGGCCCGTTTTCTTCCACAAAGGTGGCAAATCTCGTTGCCTCCTCTTGCTTCTTCCAGCCGCAGGCCCACGCTTCTGCGAAAGCCCGCTTTCTTTCGCCACAGGCGGCAAGTCTTTTGCCTCCTCTTGCTTCTTCCAGCCGCAGGCCCCTCGCTCCTGCAAAGGCCCGCTTTCTTTCGCCAAAGGCGGTAAATCTCTTTGCTTTCTCTTGCTGCTTCCAGCCGCAGGCCCCTCGCTCCTGCAAAGGCCCGCTTTCTTCCACCACAGGCGGCAAATCTTTTACCTTCTCTTGCTTCTTCCAGCCGCAGGCCCCTCGCTCCTGCAAAGACCCCGCTTTCTTTCGCCAAAGGCGGCAAATCTTTTGCCTCCTCTTGCTTCTTCCAGCCGAAGCCCCTCGCTCCTGCGAAGTTCCCGCCTGTATGAAGTCCTCGCCTTTATCCAGAAATTAACCTTCGAAAAAGAACCCAAAAGGCTCTCTGTTGGACAAGCTAGAAACCGTATGGAAACGAACGGAGGTGATCCCGGCAAATTTTCACAGGCCGCATTCCTTGGAAGCCAGCCCCGAAACCTGCGCCGGCCTCAAACCGCCCGGTTGACTGCCAAAAAAATCGCCGCCGCTTGCCTTCCTGTGGTAGAATACTGGTATATGTTCCCGTCCGACGAAGCATACATCCCCCGCCCCACCATTTACAGCAAAGGAGAAAAAATCATGGACATTCAAATCAAAGCGCGATTTTTCCAAAGCAATCCAATTCGCCATTACAGGGATGCACTTTGAGTGGTATCTGGACAACCCGTTTCTTTTGCAGCTCTACGGCCGGTATTTCTGGTATCTGGAACTCTCTCGCGCCACCCAGGTCATCGCCGCATATGCCGGAGAAGAACTCGCAGGGGTTCTGCTTGCAGAACTGGAAGGAGAGCCTAAAAAATACCGTTCCCTCTGGAAGACCATCTATGTGAAGCTGTTCGAATTTGTGCAGAATACCTTTTATCAGGACAGCGCGGGAACCTATGCGTCGGCTACCCAGCAGCTTCTCTCCTCCTATCTGGCTTCCCACCGGCCCGACGGAGAAATTGTCTTTCTCGCCGCAAATCCAGCGGTCAAGGGCAAAGGGATTGGAAGCCTTCTGCTCTCTGAGTTGGAACGCCGGGAGAATGGCAAAACCCTTTTTCTTCATACCGACGACGCCTGTACCTATCCATTCTATGAGCACCGCGGTTTTACGCGTGTCGGGGAAAAGGATATTTGCATGGAAATGGGCCAAAAACAGGTGCCATTGAAATGCCTGTTGTATAGTAAAACCTTGGGAAAGCCCTGCGCCTCCAAAGCCTCGCCCACCGCAAGCCCTTCCGAACTGTAAACAAAAAAACGGCTCCCCACAATGTGAGGAGCCTACATGGAGCGAACGACGAGGCTCGAACTCGCTACCTCCACCTTGGCAAGGTGGCGCTCTACCAGATGAGCTACGTTCGCATGTCTTGCAGCCGTTTTGCTCGGTGCGTGAATTATTATACGATAGCCTTCCCCATTTGTCAACACTTTTTTTCAAAATTTTTCCGGGCGCGTTTTGCCCCTGCATTCCGGCGGGATTCCGTCCTTTCCTTCTCTTGTGGGGGTTTCCCATTTGACATCGGACATGCTATAATAAAAGCATTCCATGGGATTCCACGGCGTTTTGCGCTCTACGGCTTCGCGGCGCCGGCAGCGGCCGGACGTTGTCTGTGTTGCCGTCATCCGCCGTCTGTTGCCGGATATTCCCAAAGACAAATGGAGGGACGAATTTGTACTTACTCAACCTGGGCGTATGGAACGCGGTCTTTGCTGTGCCGTGCGCCGTTGTAGATCAATACATAAAGATTGCCAGCCCCAACCAGTTAAAGGTGTTGCTGTGGGTCCTGCGCCACGCGGACCACGGTTTTGAGGCAAAGGAACCGGCACAGGCGCTGGGGCTTTCCGAGGATGCGGTCGGCGAGGCGCTGCTCTTCTGGCAACAGGAAGCCGGGCTCTTGGCGTCCAGCGGCGTCGAGCTCAAACCTGCGGCATCCAACGCACAGACAGCCCCAGTGGAAGGGCCAGCCGTCTCGGCCGTCCCCACGCCTTCCCCCGCCCCTGTGCCGGACCCTCCGGCCGCCGTCCCTGCCAAAGCGCGGCCTGCGGCGATCCTCACCCGCCCGCAGAAGCCGGACAATGCGTTTGTTGCCAAGCGGATGGCGGAATCGGAGGAAATCGCTTACATGATGCAGGAGGCCCAGTGTATTCTGGGACGTCTGCTGAGCAATGGCTGTTCGGCCACGCTTTTGATGCTGCACGACGATTTCGGGCTGCCGGTGGACGTCATCCTGATGCTGCTGCAATACGCGGCCAGCGCGGGCAAGACGAGCACCCGTTATATTGAGAAAGTCGGCATGGATTGGGCGGAGGAGGAGATATTCAGCCACCAGAAGGCGGAGGAAAAACTGCGCCGGATTGCAGAAAACGCCAAGGCGTGGCATGTGGTGGAACAAACCCTGGGCATCGCCCACCGCTCGCCCACCGCCAAGGAGGAGACGCTCGCCGCGGTATGGGTCAACGATTGGGGGTTTACGCCCATCCTTTTGCGCGAGGCGTACGAGCGCTGTGTGGACACAAAGGGCCAGTTGAATCTGAGCTATATGAACGGCATCCTCACCCGCTGGCATGAGCAGGGAATCACCACACTGCAACAGGCGCAGGAGGAGAAACTCCGCAAGGCGGCGGCGCGCAAGCAGGAAGCGTCCGCGAAGAGCACCTATAACATCGAGGAATTTGAGCGCTCCGGCGCATTCGATCATTTTAACGGGGAGTGACGGAAGTGGGATACAGCAGAGAGGTCTACCAGGCAGCGGCGGCGGCGCTGGCAGAGCAAAAGGCGCGCGCAGAGCAAACGGCAGAGACGCACCGCACGGAGCTGTACAGCGCGTTTCCACGCGCGGAGCAGATCGAGCGGGAACTCGCTACAACGGCGATCACGGCCGCCCGCGCGGTGCTGCATGGCGCGGACGCGAAGGCGCACTTGAACCGCCTTAAAGAACACAACCAGGCCCTACAGCGCGAGCTGGACGGCTTGTTGCAGGAGGCAGGGCTTCCAAAGGACTACCTGGAGCCGCACTACGCCTGTCCCCGGTGTTCGGATACCGGTTATGTGGACGGCCGTATGTGCGACTGTCTGAAAAAGCGCCTGCGCGCGGAAGCATACCGGAGTTTAAACACCCTCACCCCCCTCTCCCTCTCGACGTTTGAGACTTTCTCGCTGGACTACTATTCGGAGCAGGCGGATGCCTCCGGGCGTTCCGAGCGCGGGGCGATGGCGCGGGTGTTGGACATCTGCATGACCTACGCGCAGAATTTCTCCCTGCGCAGTTCCAACTTGATCCTGATGGGAGGCACCGGACTGGGAAAAACACATCTTTCCCTAGCGATTGCAAACGCGGCCATTGAGAAGGGATTTGGCGTGGTTTACGGGTCTGTGAACAACATTGTTTCGAAACTGGAACGTGAACACTTTGGGCGTGAGGAGGAAACCGACACCGGTTCCCTCCTGCTCGACTGCGACCTGTTGATTTTGGACGATCTCGGCACAGAATTCCGCACGGCGTTTGCCGTCGCAGAAATCTATAACATTGTCAACACGCGCCAGATGGCGCAGCGTCCGACGATCATCAGTACCAACCTGACGATGAAGGAGATCGAGGAGCGCTACACAGAGCGCTTTGCCTCGCGCATTCTGGGCGGTTATGTGCGTCTGCCGTTCTGTGGGCGGGACGTCCGCCTGCAAAAGCGGATGCGCCGCGCCGCGGACCAGGGCTAAGGCCGGCCGCCTAAAGGCAAGAAAAGCTATTTTATTAAATGGGAAAGTACATTTCCGTATGATCGGAAAAGGAAAAGCGAAACAAACCGGACCTTTCCGACCGCAGCATAAACAAGAGAAATGGGCAAGTTTGTGAACGCCCATCCAGGAAAATATGCTACTTAGCTGGACTGGATGCCCGGCTAAGCCGAACCAACCCCTGCGCCCGGCCGAAGGCCGCCCCGCAGATGGCAAAAAAACGAAAGCACCGTCGGATTTCCCTGAAACAGATCAAAGTTTTGCCAGGTTTGCCTTGCCACACCAAGCCTTGCGCCCGGTAGAAGGCCGCCCCGCAGACAGCGAAAAAAACAAAAGCACGATCGCATTTCCCTGAAACAGATCAAAGCTTGCCAGGTTTGTCTCGCCACACCAAGCCTTGCGCCCGGTAGAAGGCCGCCCCGCAGACAGCGAAAAAAGCAAAAGCACAATCGGATTTCCCTGAAACAGATCAAAGCTTGCCAGGTTTGCCTCGCTACACCAAGCCAAGCCTTGCGCCCAGACGAAAGCCGCCCCGCAGACAGCGAAAAAACAAAAGCACGATCGGTTTTCCCTGAAACAGATCAAAGTTTTGCCAGGATTGTCTCGCCACACCAAACCAATCCCTGCGCCCGGCCGAAGGCCGCCCCGCAGATGGCAAAAAAACGAAAGCACCGTCGCATTTCCCTGAAACAGATCAAAGCTTGCCAGGTTTGCCCCGCCACATCAAGCCAACCCTTGCGCCCGGCCGAAGGCCGCCCCGCAGACAGCGAAAAAAACGAAAGCACGGCCCAGCAGGAATTCCCCGCTGTAGAGCCGTGCTTTTTATTAGGATAATTTTTACACGCCGTTCCGATTTGCGCCATCGGACACAACGATCCTTGTAGCCCATCCCGAAAAGAGGCCGCCCTAAAAGAGCGATGAGATAAGAAACATTTTAGGGACAGCCTGCAACCATCCTCTTTATTCTCTTAAATACAATGCCCTAAAAGATACGTTGAGCTCGGAGAAACCTGTATGGGACGAAAATCAGTCTTCCCTGGGCGGGTTGTTAGTGCGCCTACAAGTTTTCTTAATACAATGCCCCCANAAAGGAGAAAAAATCATGGACATTCAAATCAAAGCGCGATTTTTCCAAAGCAATCCAATTCGCCATTACAGGGATGCACTTTGAGTGGTATCTGGACAACCCGTTTCTTTTGCAGCTCTACGGCCGGTATTTCTGGTATCTGGAACTCTCTCGCGCCACCCAGGTCATCGCCGCATATGCCGGAGAAGAACTCGCAGGGGTTCTGCTTGCAGAACTGGAAGGAGAGCCTAAAAAATACCGTTCCCTCTGGAAGACCATCTATGTGAAGCTGTTCGAATTTGTGCAGAATACCTTTTATCAGGACAGCGCGGGAACCTATGCGTCGGCTACCCAGCAGCTTCTCTCCTCCTATCTGGCTTCCCACCGGCCCGACGGAGAAATTGTCTTTCTCGCCGCAAATCCAGCGGTCAAGGGCAAAGGGATTGGAAGCCTTCTGCTCTCTGAGTTGGAACGCCGGGAGAATGGCAAAACCCTTTTTCTTCATACCGACGACGCCTGTACCTATCCATTCTATGAGCACCGCGGTTTTACGCGTGTCGGGGAAAAGGATATTTGCATGGAAATGGGCCAAAAACAGGTGCCATTGAAATGCCTGTTGTATAGTAAAACCTTGGGAAAGCCCTGCGCCTCCAAAGCCTCGCCCACCGCAAGCCCTTCCGAACTGTAAACAAAAAAACGGCTCCCCACAATGTGAGGAGCCTACATGGAGCGAACGACGAGGCTCGAACTCGCTACCTCCACCTTGGCAAGGTGGCGCTCTACCAGATGAGCTACGTTCGCATGTCTTGCAGCCGTTTTGCTCGGTGCGTGAATTATTATACGATAGCCTTCCCCATTTGTCAACACTTTTTTTCAAAATTTTTCCGGGCGCGTTTTGCCCCTGCATTCCGGCGGGATTCCGTCCTTTCCTTCTCTTGTGGGGGTTTCCCATTTGACATCGGACATGCTATAATAAAAGCATTCCATGGGATTCCACGGCGTTTTGCGCTCTACGGCTTCGCGGCGCCGGCAGCGGCCGGACGTTGTCTGTGTTGCCGTCATCCGCCGTCTGTTGCCGGATATTCCCAAAGACAAATGGAGGGACGAATTTGTACTTACTCAACCTGGGCGTATGGAACGCGGTCTTTGCTGTGCCGTGCGCCGTTGTAGATCAATACATAAAGATTGCCAGCCCCAACCAGTTAAAGGTGTTGCTGTGGGTCCTGCGCCACGCGGACCACGGTTTTGAGGCAAAGGAACCGGCACAGGCGCTGGGGCTTTCCGAGGATGCGGTCGGCGAGGCGCTGCTCTTCTGGCAACAGGAAGCCGGGCTCTTGGCGTCCAGCGGCGTCGAGCTCAAACCTGCGGCATCCAACGCACAGACAGCCCCAGTGGAAGGGCCAGCCGTCTCGGCCGTCCCCACGCCTTCCCCCGCCCCTGTGCCGGACCCTCCGGCCGCCGTCCCTGCCAAAGCGCGGCCTGCGGCGATCCTCACCCGCCCGCAGAAGCCGGACAATGCGTTTGTTGCCAAGCGGATGGCGGAATCGGAGGAAATCGCTTACATGATGCAGGAGGCCCAGTGTATTCTGGGACGTCTGCTGAGCAATGGCTGTTCGGCCACGCTTTTGATGCTGCACGACGATTTCGGGCTGCCGGTGGACGTCATCCTGATGCTGCTGCAATACGCGGCCAGCGCGGGCAAGACGAGCACCCGTTATATTGAGAAAGTCGGCATGGATTGGGCGGAGGAGGAGATATTCAGCCACCAGAAGGCGGAGGAAAAACTGCGCCGGATTGCAGAAAACGCCAAGGCGTGGCATGTGGTGGAACAAACCCTGGGCATCGCCCACCGCTCGCCCACCGCCAAGGAGGAGACGCTCGCCGCGGTATGGGTCAACGATTGGGGGTTTACGCCCATCCTTTTGCGCGAGGCGTACGAGCGCTGTGTGGACACAAAGGGCCAGTTGAATCTGAGCTATATGAACGGCATCCTCACCCGCTGGCATGAGCAGGGAATCACCACACTGCAACAGGCGCAGGAGGAGAAACTCCGCAAGGCGGCGGCGCGCAAGCAGGAAGCGTCCGCGAAGAGCACCTATAACATCGAGGAATTTGAGCGCTCCGGCGCATTCGATCATTTTAACGGGGAGTGACGGAAGTGGGATACAGCAGAGAGGTCTACCAGGCAGCGGCGGCGGCGCTGGCAGAGCAAAAGGCGCGCGCAGAGCAAACGGCAGAGACGCACCGCACGGAGCTGTACAGCGCGTTTCCACGCGCGGAGCAGATCGAGCGGGAACTCGCTACAACGGCGATCACGGCCGCCCGCGCGGTGCTGCATGGCGCGGACGCGAAGGCGCACTTGAACCGCCTTAAAGAACACAACCAGGCCCTACAGCGCGAGCTGGACGGCTTGTTGCAGGAGGCAGGGCTTCCAAAGGACTACCTGGAGCCGCACTACGCCTGTCCCCGGTGTTCGGATACCGGTTATGTGGACGGCCGTATGTGCGACTGTCTGAAAAAGCGCCTGCGCGCGGAAGCATACCGGAGTTTAAACACCCTCACCCCCCTCTCCCTCTCGACGTTTGAGACTTTCTCGCTGGACTACTATTCGGAGCAGGCGGATGCCTCCGGGCGTTCCGAGCGCGGGGCGATGGCGCGGGTGTTGGACATCTGCATGACCTACGCGCAGAATTTCTCCCTGCGCAGTTCCAACTTGATCCTGATGGGAGGCACCGGACTGGGAAAAACACATCTTTCCCTAGCGATTGCAAACGCGGCCATTGAGAAGGGATTTGGCGTGGTTTACGGGTCTGTGAACAACATTGTTTCGAAACTGGAACGTGAACACTTTGGGCGTGAGGAGGAAACCGACACCGGTTCCCTCCTGCTCGACTGCGACCTGTTGATTTTGGACGATCTCGGCACAGAATTCCGCACGGCGTTTGCCGTCGCAGAAATCTATAACATTGTCAACACGCGCCAGATGGCGCAGCGTCCGACGATCATCAGTACCAACCTGACGATGAAGGAGATCGAGGAGCGCTACACAGAGCGCTTTGCCTCGCGCATTCTGGGCGGTTATGTGCGTCTGCCGTTCTGTGGGCGGGACGTCCGCCTGCAAAAGCGGATGCGCCGCGCCGCGGACCAGGGCTAAGGCCGGCCGCCTAAAGGCAAGAAAAGCTATTTTATTAAATGGGAAAGTACATTTCCGTATGATCGGAAAAGGAAAAGCGAAACAAACCGGACCTTTCCGACCGCAGCATAAACAAGAGAAATGGGCAAGTTTGTGAACGCCCATCCAGGAAAATATGCTACTTAGCTGGACTGGATGCCCGGCTAAGCCGAACCAACCCCTGCGCCCGGCCGAAGGCCGCCCCGCAGATGGCAAAAAAACGAAAGCACCGTCGGATTTCCCTGAAACAGATCAAAGTTTTGCCAGGTTTGCCTTGCCACACCAAGCCTTGCGCCCGGTAGAAGGCCGCCCCGCAGACAGCGAAAAAAACAAAAGCACGATCGCATTTCCCTGAAACAGATCAAAGCTTGCCAGGTTTGTCTCGCCACACCAAGCCTTGCGCCCGGTAGAAGGCCGCCCCGCAGACAGCGAAAAAAGCAAAAGCACAATCGGATTTCCCTGAAACAGATCAAAGCTTGCCAGGTTTGCCTCGCTACACCAAGCCAAGCCTTGCGCCCAGACGAAAGCCGCCCCGCAGACAGCGAAAAAACAAAAGCACGATCGGTTTTCCCTGAAACAGATCAAAGTTTTGCCAGGATTGTCTCGCCACACCAAACCAATCCCTGCGCCCGGCCGAAGGCCGCCCCGCAGATGGCAAAAAAACGAAAGCACCGTCGCATTTCCCTGAAACAGATCAAAGCTTGCCAGGTTTGCCCCGCCACATCAAGCCAACCCTTGCGCCCGGCCGAAGGCCGCCCCGCAGACAGCGAAAAAAACGAAAGCACGGCCCAGCAGGAATTCCCCGCTGTAGAGCCGTGCTTTTTATTAGGATAATTTTTACACGCCGTTCCGATTTGCGCCATCGGACACAACGATCCTTGTAGCCCATCCCGAAAAGAGGCCGCCCTAAAAGAGCGATGAGATAAGAAACATTTTAGGGACAGCCTGCAACCATCCTCTTTATTCTCTTAAATACAATGCCCTAAAAGATACGTTGAGCTCGGAGAAACCTGTATGGGACGAAAATCAGTCTTCCCTGGGCGGGTTGTTAGTGCGCCTACAAGTTTTCTTAATACAATGCCCCCAAAGCGGGCGATTTTCCAATCAGCCAGGATTTCCCTGAGCGGCCGGAGTTTCCCAATCGCCACGACAACCGCTGTCCATAACGCCGTCCGTCTCTCTTCACATGGAACCCAAAGCCCATTCCATGCGTCTACAAAACTTTCCATCGCTCGCTTCCGCAGGCTCTTCTGCTTCCATTTGCGTTCCCATATTTTTCATATAAAGAAACCCGTGGATGTAAGAACATTCCTTTCACCAACACGCCGTGCCGTGCCTTACCGGCATTTCCCAGGAAACCGTTATGCCTCGCCGTAGTCGCCCAGTGTGCCGAGGCTTTGGGCTTTTAGGTATGCATTGATAAAGCCGTCGAGGTCGCCGTCCATCACCGCGTTGATATTGCCGGATTCAAAGCCGGTGCGGTGATCCTTGACCAGCGTATACGGCATAAAGACATACGAGCGGATCTGAGAACCCCATGCGATCTCTTTCTGCACGCCCTTGATGTCCTCGATGCGCTCCAAATTTTCGCGCTCTTTGATTTCCAACAGCTTGGACTTCAACATGCGCATAGCGACGTCGCGGTTCTGATACTGGCTGCGCTCCACCTGGCAGGAGACCACAATGCCGGTCGGGATGTGCGTCAAGCGCACCGCAGAGGACGTCTTGTTGACCTTCTGGCCGCCCGCGCCGCTCGCGCGGTATACGTCCATCTTGATGTCCGCCGGGTCGATCTCGATTTCGATGGTGTCGTCGATTTCGGGCATGACTTCCAGGGAAGCGAACGAAGTATGGCGCCGTCCGGAGGCATCGAACGGAGACACGCGCACCAAGCGGTGTACCCCGCCCTCGCTTTTCAGGAAACCATAGGCGTTTTCGCCTTCGATGAGGATGCTGGCGCTTTTGAGGCCCGCCTCTTCGCCGTCCAGATAGTCCAGGGTACTGACCTTAAAGTTGTGGCGCTCTCCCCAGCGGCAGTACATGCGGTAGAGCATTTCCGCCCAGTCCTGCGCTTCGGTCCCGCCTGCGCCCGCGTGGAAGGTGAGGATGGCGTTCTTGTTGTCATACTCGCCGTTGAGCAGCGTAGAAAGGCGCTGCGTCTCCAAGCTTTCGCGGATTTTCTTCAATTCATCCTTGGCCTCGGGCAGCAGGGATTCATCCCCCTCCTCGTTGCCGAGCTCGATCAGAGCCATCGTGTCGTCATAAGCGGCGGTCAATTTCTCATACGCCGCAATCTTATCCTTCAGCGAGCTGGAGCGTTGTAAAATCTTTTGGGAATTCTGCGTATCGTCCCAGAATCCCGGCATTGAAGCCTTGGTGTCCAGTTCCGCAATCTCATTGCGCATGCGTTCCAGGCCCAGCGCCTCGGCCAAGTCGTCGATTTCCGGGCGCAGCCCTTCCAGTTCCAGCCTTAACTCATCAAATTGCAGCATACTACCATCCTTAAACATTGATTTCATCCATAGTAAACCGGCGTTTACCGTCTAACTGGATAATTATATCGGATTTTCCGAAATTTGTAAAGGGGGCCGCGGGGCAAGAAACCGGCTGCTCGGATTGGCAATTTCTGCACACCACAGCCCAAATGCATCAAGGGTCTTTACTTTTTTCGTTTCATGTGTTATTCTGTAGGAAATGAAACAAGGGGGTGCGGCTGGATGTCGGCTATCTGCAAGTAACAGGACAATAAAAAATTTGTTTTCATCGGGAAACGATGTGTTTTTTGTTGTGCTTATTTTGCGGATGGTTGTTCTGGCTGGCTTGTTGCCCAGGCTGTTGTTTGGCTGGCTTTCTCCCTTGGGAGTTGTGTGTGAAGGCCCGTATCCTGGTATACGATTGTCTTTTTATAAGGCAAGACGCCCCAACAAAATCCGTATATGAGAACGATTCAGATAACTCATCTTCTCGGGAGTTATCTTTTTTTATTGTCCTGACACAGATTGAATACAACTGATTCTAAATTGTGTAAGGAGATATAACTCACTATGAACCGTGAAAACAAAAAGAAAAAGTACGAAAAAGGATATTATAAGACACATGCATGTACGGATAGTTTCACTTGTAAAAACTGTGGCCGCCTGGTTGTCTCTGCGGGAGCCGGCACCGACCACCGCAATCACTGTCCCAATTGCCTATCGAGCCTCCACGTGGACACAGAGCCGGGGGACCGCGCCTCTGACTGTGGAAGCATCATGGAGCCGGTAGCGGTGTGGGTCCGGAAGAATGGCGAATGGGCCATTATCCATCGTTGCCGCCGCTGTGGAAAGCTCAGTTCCAACCGTGTAGCCGCAGACGACAACCCGATGAAACTGATGTCCATCGCCATGAAACCCCTGTGCGCCCCGCCGTTCCCATTGGAACGCATCGAGGAAATGACCGAACTTATGGCGGGGAGCGGGACCATGGGGTTTTGAACAACGTTCTATGCTTGCCGGGCTGCCGGAGGACTTCCGGCGGCAATGCGGCCGGTTGAGGGAGCGAACCCCCTTGTCCCCCGCGGAGTTGCTGCTGTACAACACGTTAGACGTTCGGGTAGCCTCTCTTCTTGGGGTGTTGCTGTTTGCGGGTTGCAGCTTTCGTTTTCCTATCAAACCCATTTAAAAGTCTTTCGTCAAACAATAACCAGCCGGGCGGTTTCCACATAGGGGACCGCCCGGTTTTTACATCGCAGTCTGTCTTTTAAAAATTTAACAAAAGCGCTTTTATTCGTTTTTAACGTCCCGCAAGGCCCGCCACTTGCAGCGTCCCAAAGGCCGGGCTTCCCCCGGCCCTTCTCAATTGACGCGCCGCAGTCCACCCGATGGCGCTCAAAGCCCGAATTCCTTCGCATTGGATTGAGCGATGCAGTCCCTCGAAACCACTTGAAAAATCACTTGAAACACCCGCAAGGCCCGCCGTTCGTAACGTNGACGAAAGCCGCCCCGCAGACAGCGAAAAAACAAAAGCACGATCGGTTTTCCCTGAAACAGATCAAAGTTTTGCCAGGATTGTCTCGCCACACCAAACCAATCCCTGCGCCCGGCCGAAGGCCGCCCCGCAGATGGCAAAAAAACGAAAGCACCGTCGCATTTCCCTGAAACAGATCAAAGCTTGCCAGGTTTGCCCCGCCACATCAAGCCAACCCTTGCGCCCGGCCGAAGGCCGCCCCGCAGACAGCGAAAAAAACGAAAGCACGGCCCAGCAGGAATTCCCCGCTGTAGAGCCGTGCTTTTTATTAGGATAATTTTTACACGCCGTTCCGATTTGCGCCATCGGACACAACGATCCTTGTAGCCCATCCCGAAAAGAGGCCGCCCTAAAAGAGCGATGAGATAAGAAACATTTTAGGGACAGCCTGCAACCATCCTCTTTATTCTCTTAAATACAATGCCCTAAAAGATACGTTGAGCTCGGAGAAACCTGTATGGGACGAAAATCAGTCTTCCCTGGGCGGGTTGTTAGTGCGCCTACAAGTTTTCTTAATACAATGCCCCCAAAGCGGGCGATTTTCCAATCAGCCAGGATTTCCCTGAGCGGCCGGAGTTTCCCAATCGCCACGACAACCGCTGTCCATAACGCCGTCCGTCTCTCTTCACATGGAACCCAAAGCCCATTCCATGCGTCTACAAAACTTTCCATCGCTCGCTTCCGCAGGCTCTTCTGCTTCCATTTGCGTTCCCATATTTTTCATATAAAGAAACCCGTGGATGTAAGAACATTCCTTTCACCAACACGCCGTGCCGTGCCTTACCGGCATTTCCCAGGAAACCGTTATGCCTCGCCGTAGTCGCCCAGTGTGCCGAGGCTTTGGGCTTTTAGGTATGCATTGATAAAGCCGTCGAGGTCGCCGTCCATCACCGCGTTGATATTGCCGGATTCAAAGCCGGTGCGGTGATCCTTGACCAGCGTATACGGCATAAAGACATACGAGCGGATCTGAGAACCCCATGCGATCTCTTTCTGCACGCCCTTGATGTCCTCGATGCGCTCCAAATTTTCGCGCTCTTTGATTTCCAACAGCTTGGACTTCAACATGCGCATAGCGACGTCGCGGTTCTGATACTGGCTGCGCTCCACCTGGCAGGAGACCACAATGCCGGTCGGGATGTGCGTCAAGCGCACCGCAGAGGACGTCTTGTTGACCTTCTGGCCGCCCGCGCCGCTCGCGCGGTATACGTCCATCTTGATGTCCGCCGGGTCGATCTCGATTTCGATGGTGTCGTCGATTTCGGGCATGACTTCCAGGGAAGCGAACGAAGTATGGCGCCGTCCGGAGGCATCGAACGGAGACACGCGCACCAAGCGGTGTACCCCGCCCTCGCTTTTCAGGAAACCATAGGCGTTTTCGCCTTCGATGAGGATGCTGGCGCTTTTGAGGCCCGCCTCTTCGCCGTCCAGATAGTCCAGGGTACTGACCTTAAAGTTGTGGCGCTCTCCCCAGCGGCAGTACATGCGGTAGAGCATTTCCGCCCAGTCCTGCGCTTCGGTCCCGCCTGCGCCCGCGTGGAAGGTGAGGATGGCGTTCTTGTTGTCATACTCGCCGTTGAGCAGCGTAGAAAGGCGCTGCGTCTCCAAGCTTTCGCGGATTTTCTTCAATTCATCCTTGGCCTCGGGCAGCAGGGATTCATCCCCCTCCTCGTTGCCGAGCTCGATCAGAGCCATCGTGTCGTCATAAGCGGCGGTCAATTTCTCATACGCCGCAATCTTATCCTTCAGCGAGCTGGAGCGTTGTAAAATCTTTTGGGAATTCTGCGTATCGTCCCAGAATCCCGGCATTGAAGCCTTGGTGTCCAGTTCCGCAATCTCATTGCGCATGCGTTCCAGGCCCAGCGCCTCGGCCAAGTCGTCGATTTCCGGGCGCAGCCCTTCCAGTTCCAGCCTTAACTCATCAAATTGCAGCATACTACCATCCTTAAACATTGATTTCATCCATAGTAAACCGGCGTTTACCGTCTAACTGGATAATTATATCGGATTTTCCGAAATTTGTAAAGGGGGCCGCGGGGCAAGAAACCGGCTGCTCGGATTGGCAATTTCTGCACACCACAGCCCAAATGCATCAAGGGTCTTTACTTTTTTCGTTTCATGTGTTATTCTGTAGGAAATGAAACAAGGGGGTGCGGCTGGATGTCGGCTATCTGCAAGTAACAGGACAATAAAAAATTTGTTTTCATCGGGAAACGATGTGTTTTTTGTTGTGCTTATTTTGCGGATGGTTGTTCTGGCTGGCTTGTTGCCCAGGCTGTTGTTTGGCTGGCTTTCTCCCTTGGGAGTTGTGTGTGAAGGCCCGTATCCTGGTATACGATTGTCTTTTTATAAGGCAAGACGCCCCAACAAAATCCGTATATGAGAACGATTCAGATAACTCATCTTCTCGGGAGTTATCTTTTTTTATTGTCCTGACACAGATTGAATACAACTGATTCTAAATTGTGTAAGGAGATATAACTCACTATGAACCGTGAAAACAAAAAGAAAAAGTACGAAAAAGGATATTATAAGACACATGCATGTACGGATAGTTTCACTTGTAAAAACTGTGGCCGCCTGGTTGTCTCTGCGGGAGCCGGCACCGACCACCGCAATCACTGTCCCAATTGCCTATCGAGCCTCCACGTGGACACAGAGCCGGGGGACCGCGCCTCTGACTGTGGAAGCATCATGGAGCCGGTAGCGGTGTGGGTCCGGAAGAATGGCGAATGGGCCATTATCCATCGTTGCCGCCGCTGTGGAAAGCTCAGTTCCAACCGTGTAGCCGCAGACGACAACCCGATGAAACTGATGTCCATCGCCATGAAACCCCTGTGCGCCCCGCCGTTCCCATTGGAACGCATCGAGGAAATGACCGAACTTATGGCGGGGAGCGG
>NZ_LT835157.1:1883048-1978892 GCF_900169665.1 Anaeromassilibacillus sp. Marseille-P3371
GTGCGCCCCGCCGTTCCCATTGGAACGCATCGAGGAAATGACCGAACTTATGGCGGGGAGCGGAACCATGGGCTTTTGAACAACGTTCTATGCTTGCCGGGCTGCCGGAGGACTTCCGGCGGCAATGCGGCCGGTTGAGGGAGCGAACCCCCTTGTCCCCCGCGGAGTTGCTGCTGTACAACACGTTAGACGTTCGGGTAGCCTCTCTTCTTGGGGTGTTGCTGTTTGCGGGTTGCAGCTTTCGTTTTCCTATCAAACCCATTTAAAAGTCTTTCGTCAAACAATAACCAGCCGGGCGGTTTCCACATAGGGGACCGCCCGGTTTTTACATCGCAGTCTGTCTTTTAAAAATTTAACAAAAGCGCTTTTATTCGTTTTTAACGTCCCGCAAGGCCCGCCACTTGCAGCGTCCCAAAGGCCGGGCTTCCCCCGGCCCTTCTCAATTGACGCGCCGCAGTCCACCCGATGGCGCTCAAAGCCCGAATTCCTTCGCATTGGATTGAGCGATGCAGTCCCTCGAAACCACTTGAAAAATCACTTGAAACACCCGCAAGGCCCGCCGTTCGTAACGTCCCAAAAGCCGGGCTTCCCCCGGCCCTTTTCAATTGACACGCCGCAGCCCGCCCGATGGCGCTCAAAGCTCGAATTCCTTCACATTGGATTGAGAGATACAATCCCTCGAAATCACTTGAAAAACCACTTGAAACACCCGCAAGGCCCGCCGCTTGTAGCATCCCAAAGGCCGGGCTTCCCCCGGCCCTTTTCAATTGACACGCCGCAGCCCGCCCGATGGCGCTCAAAGCCCAATTCCTTCGCATTGGATTGAGCGATGCAGTCCCTCGAAATCACTTGAAAACCACTTGAAACACCCGCAAGGCCCGCCGTTCGTAACGTCCCAAAGGCCGGGCTTCCCCCGGCCCTTCTCAATTGACGCGCCGCAGTCCGCCCCGATGGCGCTCAAAGCCCGAATTCCTTCGCATAGACTACGGCTCCATGGAGCACTGGAGCGTCCTCGCGCAACTTAACTGCCAAAAAATTTGCCGGGGGCATCCCGTTTGGGACTTCTACACCGAACGAATTGGCTGGAATATAGCCCAAACGCGGATAATACGTTTCACTTCCCAACACCAGTGAATACGAGTACCCCAGTTTTCTGGCGATCCGGTGCCCTTCCAGGACCAAGGCAGTTCCAATCCCCTGTCGTTGGAAGCGGGGCAGAACGGAGAGCGGGGCCAGCGCGAGTACCGTCTCAAAGCCGACCATCGCCTCTGTAAATAGAATATGGCCGGCGATTTCGCCGTCCCTCTCCGCTACCAAAGAGAGTTCTGGCACAAACGCTCGGCTCTTGCGCAGGGCGGCAACCAAATCCTGTTCATTTCCGTCACAATGTTCCGCCTGCGCAAACGCTTGTTTCACAAGGGCATAAACGATTTCGTAATCCTCTTTTGTCTCCTGTCGAATCCATGCCATGGGCTATTCTCCTTTTCCTACTCATGCTCTGTATTCTGTATAGACGAACAATGTTTCCCCCATATACAGATATCCGAACCAACGTCAAGCATGTCCCTTTCGATTTTCCTGCCCTCTGCCTCTATGGTAGGAGCCAATGGGACTATGCTATCACAGCCTGACCCTATTTACAAGGTAGCGTATCCTTTGAGGTCCTTTAAATTGGCTTTACCAGGATATTTTGCCCCCTACAGCACCCAAAAAGTGAACGATTTCATGCGTTTTCGTGACTTTTCTTGCAACCTGTGGTATGCTGATGAAAAAGTCTGTCGGGAAAAAACGCTGTGGGGCAGGCGTCCATCGGGACGAGGCGCCGCAGGGCGCGCGGATTAGGAAAGCCGCCGTTCCACGATCGATCGTTCCATTGGGAAGGACCGGTACAGGTAAGGGGACGATTCTCGCTGTGCGAACGCCAACAGGCACGGCGCCGTGCGCCTGTTTTACCGGACGGCAATTTGGAGGGAAAATGGAATGGAAAATGAACAGCAAATCGGCCCATTTGCGGCATTTGTACTGTTGAGCAGTGCCACTTGGGATGTAGAAAAGTGCCGGACAAATCTCGCTGAGGACTGGGGGATCGCATTTTCCGACGATGCTTGCGATCGTTCACGAGGCAACCTGGTCTTTGACGTGGATGGTATGACCGTAGTAATCGGCCTAATGACCACACCGGTGCCTGGCGGCGAGGCAGAACACAATGCAGCGACCAACTATCTGTGGCCCGATGCGGTAGAGACGACGAAGAAGCACCGTGCTCACCTCTTGGTGGCGGTGTTGGGCGGTGGTCACAAGGCTTTGGAGATTGGGACCCTTTGGGTCAAAATTGTTGCGGCCTGTTGTAAGCAGGACAACGCCCTGGGGGTCTATGCCTGTGGAACCGTCTTTGAACCAAAGTATTATCTTGCCGCCTCACAAGCCATCCGGCAAGGGGAACTTCCGATTTACAACTGGGTTTATTTTGGACTTTACACGACCGACGCGGGTACCAGTGCCTACACCTATGGATTGAAACCCTTTGGCAAGGACGAGATGGAGGTGTTGAATACCCAAGCGCGCCCCAGTGACCTGCGGGATTATCTCTTCGACCTGGCGTACTATGTACTTTCCGAGGATGTCCGCCTAAACGAAGGCGAAACGATCGGCTTTTCGGAAGAGCAGAAGTTGCCGATCATCCGCAGCGAGAGCGCCGTGATGGACGGTATGACATTGAAAATTGGCTATCCAGAGGATTACAGTTCCCATTAAGGGGTTCAGGGAAGTTCTCACGCAGGATTCAAATTGTTTCGCTCTCCGGCGGGAAAGTCCCCACTCCTGCAAATGCCGCGTCTCGCCGGAAATTCCCGGAAGTGCAAAGAGCCGTGCCGCGCTCTGCGCTGGAAAGCGCGCCCGGTATGCGTGCCTCACCGCTTTCCAGCTTCCCGGGCTGTGCCCTTGCAGTGCGAACCACTTTCTGCGCGGCCTCTGTCGTACATCGTGCGTCCACTGGGAAAGCCCTTCCCCAGCTCTGCGGCCGTTTCGCCTTTTCTCCGGAATTTCGCGGGTGCTTCTTCACACTTTCCATTAAGGAATGGATTTATTCCTTTTCTGGACTCCCACTCCTGCAAACGTCGCGTCTCGCCGGAAATTCCCGGAAGTGCAAAGAGCCGTGCCGCGCTCTGCGCTGGAAAGCGCGCCCGGTATGCGTGCCTCACCGCTTTCCAGCTTCCCGGGCTGTGCCCTTGCAGCGCGAACCACTTTCTGCGCGGCCTCTGTCGCACATCGTGCATCCACGGGGAAAGCCCCTTCCCCAGCTCTGCGGCCGTTTCGCCTTTTCTCCGGAATTTCGCGGGTGCTTCTTCACACTTTCGGTACAGCACATAAAAACGCCTTTGGAACAGGCAAGCTCTGCCCGTCCCAAAGGCGTTTTTGCAAGGGTTCTTTTTTCCCACAATTTCCTTTTAAAGCTTTTCGATCCAGAATTTCGAAAGGGTCGCATGCAGCAAACGGGTCTTGTCCGGACGATTCATCAGGTAAACTTTCCGGACCTCCTGAAATGGCTTGAGCGCCAGCATGTCAAATGGCGTATCGGTTGCAGATCCGCCCTGCTTCGCAACCAATACTTCGCTCAACACAATGGAGCCGTTGTCGTTTACCACCGTTCCGTTAAATAGTGCTGTAGCAGCATCGTTGCATGTGATGTCCATAGACATATGGGTCATGTTGAGCATGTACTGGTAATCGTTGTATAGGCCGCCGTGGTCGCTGTCGCGCTCTATGCGCAGTTGCGCAGCCGTAGGACTGTTGTAGTAGCAGTCCAGGGTGACGGTCCCTTCCCCGTCCACCGTTTGGAAAAAACGCGAGCGATCCCATGTGCTGGCAAATTCGGAATACTCCAAGTGCATTCGGAACCCATTTGGGCAGTCGCCCAGATCAAAGCCCTGGATGGTCACCAACTCTTCGGATGAGCCGGAGTCGATGGTCTTGAGCCCTCCCTCGACAAATCCGGAGGACGTGTCCCAAGCAAAGCCCTCTAGGGTACACACCGCGTTCCCAACCGAGTCGGTCACCTGCGGATTGTCGTTTGAACCGGCGGTAAAATCGAAATAGCAGAGGTACTCCGGTTCCTTTTCCGCCGTCACCGGGATGTGCAACGCACAGTTGTTCCGGTCGAGCGTGAAGGTGAGTGTGCCATTCCCCTCCTCCGTTGCGGTCACCGTAACCGTTGTTCCCGAAGTGGATACCGTGCCTGCTAGTCCGTCGAGCTGTGCTGTATAGTCCTTCTCCGCATTCGCCGTACTGGGGACATACGAGAGATGGATTTCCTGCGCTTGTCCCACCAGAAGCTCCAATTGGGAGACATCCGCCGTGATGGATTCCGGCACGATCTTCTCCGGCACTGCACGGGTGGAGAATGTGACGGTATCGGAAACCGTTTCTTCGCCGCGCACGCCTTCCACGCGGTACTCCTCGGATGCATCCTCGAATACAACCGCATCAAACTCCCATACACAGCCGCACCTGGTGGGGGCGTCCATGGTCTGAACCGCCTCCCCGTTGCGAAAGAGGGTGAGGGTCTCGCAGTTTGAATAGACTTTCATCCGGATGGAATCCGTCTCCCTCTGGGAGAACCGGCGGCTGGTGATGTAGCAGACAGGAGCCTCTGACCACGCAGCTTGATAGAGATAATAGACGTCCTTTTTGGTCTGCCGGTCGCGGGTTACCAGCCCTTTGTCGTTGAGGTGGGGAGTGCCGCCCTCGTTGCGGTTATCCGATGCAAAGTCGTACAGAGCCCACACGGCGGTGTAGAGCAGCCAGGGGCGCGCCTGTATTTGTTCCAGGTACGCTTCATGGAACAGATTGGCGTATTCCTCATCGTGCCGTGCACCGCCGGAACCGGTCTGTGTGGTCTGCATCGGGTTGTCCGAATGCGTGTGGGGATTGTTGCCTGCGCCATACTCGCCGACCGCCCAAGGAACTTGCGTTCCAGCGCGGTAGGTATCCATCTCCGTCCCGAACTCTTCAAAGACGCCGCCATACCAGCCTTTATATTCATTCATAGCGATGAAATCCGCCTGCCAGTCTCCGGGCTTGGAACCGTCAAAGGTCGGCCCATAGGCGGTAAAGCCCACATAGCGGGTGGGGTCCAGTTCCTTCGCCATCGCGTAAAATGCATTGTTCCATGCGACCGCCTTTTCTGCGGAAAAGCCGCCCTGCGGGCTGCCGCCGGAACTCCAATGCGAACCGTTGAGTTCATTGGAAAGGCCCCAGAATACAATGGACGGATGGTTGTAGTAGTTTCGAATCATACTGCGCAGATTTTGCTCGATGCTGTCGAAGTATGCATCGGAGGCGTCGGGCCCCAGGTGATTGACCCACGGGATTTCCGTCTGTACGATCAACCCCAGCGCGTCGCATCGTTCGAACGCATAGGCATCGTGTGGATAATGGGCGAGGCGCACGAAATTGCATCCCAGCGCCGCAAGGTCGGCGTAGTCGGCGTCGAATTGTTCCTCCGTCAAGGCGGACATCGCGCCGGGATAATCCTGATGCAGCGCCACCCCGCGGAGGGGATAGGGGCGGCCGTTGAGCAGGAACCCCTGCTGTGCATCCATCGAGAAGAAGCGGAATCCAATGCATACGCTCTGTTCGTCCACCCGATCGGGCGCAAAAAGCGCAACCTTGACCGTATAGCGGTAGGGGTCCTGAATGCCGTCCCAAAGGTGCGGTTCGGTGATTTGCCCCGTGTAGGAGACATCCTGAACTGTGTGGGCCGGGACTTCCACCGGGATGGTTTCACCGGCCACAGCGTTCCCCTGCGCGTCGTACACCGCTACGGCGACCGCCGCATGGATGGCACAGCCGGACCGGTTGTTGACCGCTGTATGAACCGTAAAGGCGGCGGCCTGCCGGGAGACCTCCTCCGGGGTCACGTGCATCCGATCGACGCCGTACGCCTGCGGGTCAAGGGAGGCCCGTCCGACGCGGCAGAGAAAGACCTTCTCATGAAGCCCATTGTTAAAATTGAAGTCCGCAGAGACGGGGATTCGCTCTTCGGACGGAGTGTTGTCGCAGACGATCAAAAGTTCGTTGTTTCCTTGGCAAAGGTATGGGCTGATGTCCACAAGATTGGGCGTATAGCCGCCGGGATATACAGAACACAGATGGCCATTGACATAGAGTTCGCTGGCCTGCCCGGCCGCATGGAATCCGAGTACAAAGTCGATGGCTGCTTGTTCCCGGCCGACAAAGAGGGCTTTTCGGTAATAGGTTTTGCCGCGGTACATGGAGCCGCTCATCCCATCGGACGCATTGCAGGTGTGTGGGGCGCTGATGGTCTGCCAGTCGGAACAGTCCTTTGAAAAATCCCATTCCCCGCTGAAGTCCACGATTTCACAGGGCACAGCGCTGCGGCCGAACATTTCCTCTACCGCGTCGCGGATGGCCTCTATGCGGGCTTCATACGCGGCAAACTCCGAGGGAAGCGGCGAGGGAACCGCCTCCGCCGGGCCGATGCTGCATCGGACGCGAAGCAGCAGTTGATCCGATTTTTTGACCCGCCCATCCGGGGCGGCGGCGCGCAGTTGTACGTAGACCGCTCCATCGTCCACAAGATACGCCTGCTGAATGGGGACCCGCAACAGCAGGTCCCCATTGAATGGTTCGGGTTCTACCGCCCAAATATCCTTCTGTTCCTTGCGCTGTACATCCAAAAAAAAGCTCCATCCTTCATACTCTAAGCCGTTCATCCGAATGTACAGCGTGCGGACCCCGTTTTCCCCTGCATAACCGATGTCGCAATCCGCATCTGTCGCAGTAAACGTCCAATCCTCGTTTAAAAGAATCATTTTGTTCCTCCTTTATCGATCATCAGGGCGATTTTTGTCTTTTCATCGAGCGCATTGCATCCACGGCGCCGTTGCTGGCCAAACTGACCAAAGCCGCATTCAGCGGCACCAATGCCCAAACGGTCCAAGGTTGAGCCCATCCACCCGTGGCAGCCGTCGTGACCACCAGCAGAACCACCGCGATGATGTAGCTGAGCCATTGTGTTGGCAGCTTCCCTACGATATTTTTAAGCATCTGTGTGAACAGACCCGTACAGGCGGTTGCGCCCGCAAACGTTGTAAGTGTGCCCCAGCTCCAAAAGCTCTCCAAATCCATACAAACACCTCCTTTCACAAAAGCAGGGTTAAAAAGGCCCCCACAAGGCCTGCCGCCACAGCGCCGATCGCTGCACCCACCAGCTTATCCCACCACTTTCCCGGCCGTTTGGTCAGAGCGCTGACATTTTGCTTGATTTCCCGGATGTCCGCTTGTACGCCGGTGACCTCCTGTTGCGTGGCGGCCATTGCGGTGGCAAGATCGTGTATATCTTTGATGTCACTCTCCAAGCGGTCCAGACGATGATGTGCAGACCGGGCGCTGTCCAACGCTTGGATGGCAAGATTGTTTTCCTGTTCCATGTATGTGCACCTCCTTATACAATTTGGGCGACAAACCGTTTTACGGGGCGCCCGCCGGGCACAGTAGTGTAGATACCGGAGGCGTCGCCGGGCTTGCCGATCGGCACAATCGCCGCCAGCTTGTCCGCGCCGCGATTGATCGGCACGATGGTCACCACGTCGCCCGTACCCGCTGTCACAATGAGCTGGTTTGCATTTGTCCCACTGAACTTTGCGGTGTAAAAGTCCCCCCGTTTGATCGAAACCGTGCCGCTCGTATCGCTCCTGATCTCCACCTGCCGTAACCCCTCTAAGATCGCATCATAGGGGAATTGGGCGCCCGGGCAATTGGGTTTAGTCACCGGATTGATTTCACAGTGTCCTATAATATATTCCCGCGACACGGGAATGGTGACGCCGTAGAGGCGACGGACCTCGGCAATGATGTAGCGGTGCAGTTCAATGCTCGCTGCAAGCTGTTCCGCAGTGAGTTCTCCGCCGCTCACGCAGACGTGTTCAATGCTGATGGTGTAATAATTGGCGTTGGTGCAGCGGTTTCGGACAGTTGCCAGTGCCGATCGGCCATAATAGCGGCTGTCCGACGGCGTTGTGCTGGTCCCATTGGCCCAGGCGGCGCGGTCAAGCGCCACCAGCTGATACACGGTGCCGTCCTTGTCCACAACAAAGTGGGCCGATACTTCCCGCGCAGGGTCGCAGAGCACAGCGAGTGCGCCCGCTGCCGAGCTGCCCGCGGTGATGTGGTTGACAATCCGATCCGGTTTCCAGCCGTACCGGCTCCCGTGATTGGGGCTTGGATGCTGTTGAATGGTCATGCATGTTCCTCCCTGTGTTTGATAACGTTTCGCCGCCCGCAGTGCTGCAAGCAGCTGAATGTATAGATCACTGCGCATTTGGCGCAGTTGTATGGTGCGGCGGTCCTCCTCCCTGCACGCCGCAAGACGGGCATTCAGGGCGGCGATCTCCGCCTGATACTGTGTAATGCTCTCTTCGAAAATAGTCCTCACCTCCAAAGCCGAACTTTAGTTCTTTAAAATCGCGCACGGCCGCGCGTTTTTGCGCCTCTGACAGCTGAACCTGGGCGAGTGCCTGTTCGTGTAACTGGATGGCCTCTTGCTGCGTGGTCTGCAAATATGCAGCGAGCTCCTTCCAGGTTTCTCCCAACAGATAACGCCTGCCCAAGACTATCTGAAGCCGTCTGTCCGGCACGGTCTTGATGGCGTCGACGGCCTCCTGTTTGACCGCAAGCAGCTCGTCAATCTGTCGGTTGATCTCCTCATCCATAGCGCGATAATGGCGTAGCGCCTGGCCGGTCATTCCCTGGATGCGTATGGCACAGGCGCGCCAAATGGACTGGATCTCACACAAGCGGTCGATCCTGCGGTCCACCCGGAGGTAATGCTCCAAAAAAATCCTCTTTTCCTGCATCTCCAATGGTGACTCCTCCCTTTTCTGTCGTTGTCCCGCACATGATTCCACCGTTTTTTTCATACAATACCGTTAAAGGAGTTGATGTAATGAAAATCCGATGGAAAATGCTGATTCTTCAGCTGGTCATCAGCCTGGGCGTTGCCGGACTATCCGCCCTTTCCACCATGAATTCCATGGAACTCTATCAATCGCTCAACCAGCCGCCGCTTTCCCCGCCGGGATGGCTTTTCGGTGTGGTCTGGACGATCCTGTTCACACTGATGGGTATCTCCGCGTATCTGGTATCGGTTTCAGACTCCAAGGATAAAACGCCCGCACTGCGAATCTATGGTATTCAGCTGGCGGTCAACTTTTTCTGGTCCATCCTGTTTTTCTGCTTACAAGCCTATTGGTTTGCATTTGTGTGGCTGATTCTTCTGTGGGTGCTGATTCTCGCCATGATCGTGTCGTTTGCAAAGGTGTCCTTCCCTGCTGCAATGTTACAGATTCCTTATCTGCTCTGGGTCACCTTCGCGGGGTATCTCAGCCTAGCGGTCGCTTTGCTCAATTGACGGCTGTTTTCCCTTTTCAAAAGGCTGCCCGCACTGGCAGGCTTTCGGAAAGGGCAATCCGCCGGCCGGCCGGATTTCATTCAACCGCCTGGCAAAGCCCGATCGGTTATTCGCAGGTATCCGCACTCGTTCCCGCCAGGAAGTCCGCCATGTGCTTTGCACAATAGGCGTGCCGGATCTCGCCGCAAAGCCTTTCCTCCAACCCGCCCTGATCGGTCAACATACTGCGTACCAATGCTGCGCGGTCCCGTCCGGAGAGCTGTTGCCAAAAAAACTGGGCAAAATCCTCCGCACGCGACCCGCTGCACGCATACGCCGTTTCCCATCTGGCCTGGCAATCCCCGCAGATCTCCTGCCCGCCCGTTTCTCGCAGGGAGTCCTCCGGCACAACGCGCCGGCATACGTCGCATCTCCCCCAGCCGATTGGCAGATAGCGCTCCGGTCCTTCGCACCGGTCGCGCTGCTGCTGGGCGGTTGCAAGCCCCCAGATCATGAATCCCTCCCGAGCAGCCAGTCCACAGATACATACAGCGCATCCGCCAGCGCCACCAGTTCAAAATCCAGAACCTGCCGCGTCTGCCGCTCCATATTGCACAGGCATGTGGGATGCATCTCCACACCGCTCGCGTGGACACGCTCCAATACCTCCTGCCTGCGCATTCCCTGTGCAATCCGAGCCAGTTTGATTCGTTTTCCCGCTAGATTGTTGATCCGTTTCATCCCGAATCCCCCCTGATCTTCCAATGTATTCGGCTGTGCATGGGCGGCGCTCTCCTGACCGGTCGAGTTTCGTTTTGCGGACAAAAGGCGCCTTTCGCACGGTCCAGTCATATTTTCCTTCTGCGCATTGCTTTTGCGTAAAAGAAATCTTATTAGTACGCTACCAGTATAGTACGTTTGTTCGCAAATTGCAAGAGGAAATCGAAAATTTGTTCCTAATTTTTTGTGAAAAAAACTGGCCTGCTATATGCGGCCAGTTTCTTTCTTTTCTATTGTGGGAATGAGGCGCGGCTTCTTTGGCGATAGCCGCCCCTTTTTCTGAAGATCTGTGCAGGGCGATAGCGGGCGGACGCCGGCCGCAAGGTTGCGGCAAAAGGGGAAACGCACGGCTATTCCCCTCCTTTCAGACAGCACCTGCCCACCGGATATCGCCTGCCCCCTAACTTCCCAAAAGTCTGCTGCTGTAACGGAACGGGGACTTTCAACGGCTGTCGCTCTTGCGCGCCCCTATACCCATCGGGTTCCAAAGCGCCAAACTCCCTATTAAAACGCCCGGCGTGTTGCCTTTTACCGCCTGCGCCCATCGGGTTCCACACACCGGAACCCAGCGCCAGGGCCTTTCGCTTTACGTCTTTTCCAAAGCCTTGTCCATAGCGGCCTTGACCGTCAAAGTGCGGCGGTGACGGTTGTTTTCGGTCAATATCTCCCGAATCTGCCGGTTCGTAAAGCCGATCTCTTCCTGGAACGCCCGGGCAGAAACGCGCAGCGCCCCATGCCCCAAGATGATGAGCTGTTCCGCTGCATCGGAGGTAGCCACCCGGACGCGGTATTTCTTCGCAATCTCATAGGTAGCTTTTTCGATATAGGCGTCCGCGGTCTCGGCCTCTTTGGTATATACCACATAGATGTTGTGGTAGCGGCTGACTTCGCCCAAACCGCCCGGAACCTTGTAGGCGTCAAATACCAATATCACCTCGCATTTGTGAAAACCCTGGTAATTGCTGAGCAAGTCCATCAAGACCTGGCGGGCTGCATCGAGGTTATCCTTTGCGAGATCCTTGAGTTCGTCCCAGGCAAAGATGATGTTGTATCCATCCACCAGCAAAAACTCCGGCCGTTCGTCCCGCGGGGGAACCGGCCAGAGCTCGGCTGCACCCGCTGCTTCACGTTCTGAGCGAGGGCGGATGGACCGCGGCTTGATGGCTCCATAGGTGCGTTCAAAGATGGTTTGCAGTTCTTTGTCCTGCTCCAAACCTCCTGAATACACCACCGCCTGTGGAATATGAGCGGCAGACGCCTGCGTCTGTCCCGGCGCGTTCCAATCGAACCCCTCCAGATGCATGTGCTCGCGCACCTGGTCCCACTTCACCACAAAGCCCGCGCCATGGCTGCAAAAGACCGAATCCGCGGGGTTGTCCAGATCCTGCTCGCTGTTGTAACCAATGGCCTCGATGACCTCGTCGGGGTTGTGGCACACTTCATAGCCTTTGAGCGTACAGAAAAGCCGCCCCTGCCCGCGGGTGTATGCGGCGACCTCCGCCGCATAGTCGCGCATATTTGCCACCGGCGCCGAGCCGGTCAACACCACGTCACTCCCCGCCGTCTCCGGCGGAGAAACCGTCCCCGCCATGCGCTGTACATCCGACATCGCGCGGCCCACATAGGCAGCGGGCATTTCCAGCCGGAAATCATACCATGGTTCCAACAAAAGGCTTTTTGCACACATCAATCCCTGCCGCACCGCTCGATAGGTGGCCTGCCGGAAATCTCCGCCCTCCGTGTGCTTTTCATGGGCGCGGCCAGCTATGAGCGTGACCTTCATGTCTGTAATGGGGGAACCGGTCAGTACGCCCCGGTGCACCCGTTCCTCCAAATGGGTAAGAACCAGCCTCTGCCAGTTGCGGTCCAGCATGTCCTCGCTGCAATCCGTGCCGAATTGCAGGCCGCTGCCCCGCTCGCCGGGTTCCAGCAGCAGATGAACCTCTGCATAATGGCGCAGCGGCTCAAAATGGCCCACCCCTTCCACCGGCGCGGCGATCGTCTCGCGGTACACAATGTTCCCGGCGCCGAAGTTTACATCCAAGCCGAAGCGTTCCCGGATGATCCTCTGCAAGACCTCCATCTGCACGGCGCCCATGAGTTGAATATGGATTTCACGCAACTGTCCATTCCAGACGATATGCAGCTGAGGGTCCTCCTCCTCAAGCTGGCTCAACTTCTGCATAGCGGTGTGCGGGTCATATCCATAGGGCAGCAACACCTGATAAGTCAAAACCGGCTCCAAGATGGGCGAATCCGAGGAAAACTCTGTGCCCAGGCCTTCTCCGGGATAGGTCCGGCCGAGCCCCGTCACTGCACAGACCGTCCCTGCGGGGACCTCATCCACCGCCTGAAATTTCGCGCCGGAATAGATGCGAATTTGATTGACCTTTTCCTCCCAGATCTTTTCCTCCGGCAAACTCGCCCGGCGGTTGCTCAAAAGCGCCCGCACTTTTAGGCTTCCACCAGTCACCTTTAAATACGTCAGGCGGTTGCCCTGCGGGTCCCAGGCAACCTTATAAACTTTCGCGCCAAACGCCTCTGGATACGCAGGGCAGCGCGCATACCGCGCCAAGCCCTGCAAAAAGGCGTCTATGCCGTCCAGTTTGAGCGCCGAACCGAAAAAGCACGGAAACAGCCTGCGCCGCGCGATCAACCCGGCAATCTCCTTGTCTGCAATTCGCCCATTTTCCAGATATTGATTGAGCGCGTCCTCATCGCACATGGCGACGCTCTCCCAAAATCCTTCCCCGTATGCCCCGCTGAAGTCCACACAGCTGCTGTCCAGGCGCTCCTGCAACTCGGTCAACAGTGCGTTGCGGTCCGCTCCATCGAGGTCCATTTTGTTGACAAATAGGAACGTTGGAATCCGATACCGCTTGAGCAGATGCCAGAGCGTCAGGGTGTGCCCCTGCACGCCGTCAGTCCCACTGACGACCAGGATTGCATAGTCCAGCACCTGCAATGTCCGTTCCATCTCGCTGGAAAAGTCCACGTGCCCGGGTGTGTCAAGCAGTGTAATCTCCCAATCCTCCAACGGCAGGATTGCCTGCTTGGAAAAAATGGTAATTCCTCGCTCCCGTTCCAGGGTATCCGTGTCCAAAAAGGCGTCCTGATGGTCCACCCGCCCGAGCTTTTTCAAACATCCGCAGCGATAGAGCATCCCTTCCGAGAGGGTGGTTTTTCCTGCGTCCACATGTGCCAGAATCCCAACGGCCAATTTTCTCATGAATCCATTCTCCAATATGATTTAATCTTGCCGGCTATACACAGGCGACGCCCTGCCGTATGCGCATAGCCGGGAAATTTCCGCGCGACCGCTATGGTGGGGAACACCCGCCAAGCTCCGTCTTACAGAGTTGCCATTCAAGGATGCAAACTTCTTGAGCCATCCAAAAAGCCCCCGCCTCAGCCCCAAAATCAGAACCGAAGGCGTTCTGTCCTCCTTCAAACGTAGAACCGCGCGGCTTTGCAGAGCATGTTGCCGCGCCCCATCCATTCTGCCGTCGGGAATGGCAGACTTTTGCCGTCCCGCTTTCGTTTCCAATGTAAAATGATTATAACACATTTCGTCCCCGGAGAAAATGCAGTAGAGCTCTGATGAAGAAAAATTGCTAATGGCGTTCTCCCGCGCCCGGTAAGACGCCGTCACCCCTCTGGAGCAACCGGATGCATAAGAAGGCCCCCTAAAAGCCCATTACCGGCAGGCGTTTCCAAACGCGTGGAACTGGATTCCCTGGCATCCCTTGCCCCACAGCCCGTAAGCGGGCAACCGCCGTTCAAACGGCAACCTTCCATCATCGAAAGATGGTTGTGGGCAACTCGCTTCATTCGATGCTTGAAGCAAAAGCTTTTTTGCGGGATACCTCCACCGGCAGAACGGGTAAATTTCCTAACCAAAAACGCCATACAGAAGGCCGCAGAAAGGCTGCCTTCCGTATGGCGTCTCTTTAGGGATACCACCCGTTGAAGATCGGTTGTGATGGGAGGGGTTCGACATACTTCACGCGGAATGGCTCCTTAAAATGTCGAATCACGGGAAACCCTTTCCTCAGCAACGGATGTTCTTCACACAGCCTTTAAAAGCCGTGCGCCTTTAAGAATTCCTGAGCTACTTCCCGTTCGGTTCTTTGCAGCTCGTCAATCTGATAATTCATCTCCTGCATGGCCTCTTCTGTGAGCAGGGGTCCGAGTTCGTCAAACACCGCCTTGAGTTCCGGATACATCTCATAGATTTCCTCCCGAATCACCGGCACCGGATAATACGGCGGGAAGAAGTCCTGGTCGTCCTCCAAAACCGTCAGGTCGAACTTCCGGAGCAGGCCGTCTGTGGAAAAGGCGTCGATCACGTCGCTCTCCCCGCTCATAATCGCCGTATAGCGCGGAGAGCCATCGATTCCGATCTCCTCTGCAAATTGGAGCCCATATGCTTTTTTCAAACCTGGAAGCCCATCCTCGCGGTTCATGAACTCCAAAGTCGGGGAGATGCGCGCCTGACCGTTGATCTTGGTCAGGTCGCTGATGGTCTGAAGCTGGTGCGCCTGCGCATAGGCGGGCAACACGGCAAGGGTGTAGGTATTGTTGAAGGCCATCTGGTCCAACACGACCAAATGGTATTGATCCTGGAATTCCTCCCGGACGGTTTCGAACACAGTCTCCACATCCGAAACCGGCGGATGCCCCAATGTCTCTGTATAGGCGGTTCCGGTGTACTCGATATAGGCATCCACTTCCCCGCTCTTCATGGCGTTGAACAAAACCTGGGTTCCGCCGAGGTTGGATTTTCTCTGGACGGTGAGATCGGTTTTGGCTTCGATGGCCTGGGAGGCAAGTTCGCAAAGCAAGCGTTGTTCGGTGTAGTTTTTCCCGCCCACAACAATGGTGTCCCCGGTGGGCGTTCCCACCATGCTGCGAATACCCGAAAATGCGAGCAGGCCGGCCAACAGGACCCCACAGGCTGCCAGGAGAATCTTTTGATGGGTGCGGCGCTTTTTGCTGTCCGCGTTGCGCTGGCTGACCGGGGTGACAAATTTTTCCACTTGACCGAGTAGAAAATCCACCAGCAGCGCCAGCAGGCAAGCCGGGATGGCTCCAGCAAGGATTTGAGCATTGTTGACCGTGCTGATGCCGGAGAACACCAGGTAGCCCAGGCCGCCGCCGCCGATAAAGGCCGCCATCGTCATCAAGCCGACTGCGGTCACCGCAGAGATGCGGATACCCGCCATCATCACCGGAAGCGCCAGCGGAATTTGTACTTTAAAGAGGATTTCCGGCTTTGTCAGCCCGATTCCCTTCGCCGACTCCATCAATTCGGGGGAAATCCCCTGTATGCCGGTGAATGTATTCTTCACGATCGGCAACAGGGAATATAGCACCACCACAATGACGGACGGCAGAACGCCGATCCCAAGAAACGGGATGGCAAAACCGAGCAGCGCCATACTGGGCACCGCCTGAATCACGCTTGCAATGCCCAACACCAGCTTGTTCAACCCCTTTGTATAGCTGATGAGCAGGCCGAGCGGTACCCCGATCACAATCGCCAGCCCAACGGCCAGGCAGGTCAACTGGATGTGGTCCAGCAACAGGGAAAGAATCTGTTCCCGATTCTGAACGATGTACGTGAAAAAATCAGTCATATGTGCAGAGCCCCCTCTCCATCCGTATCCAGGAATTGCGTGCTCATGGTGGAGACCAGGCTGCTTTTGGTAATCAAGCCCTCCAATTTTCCATCCGCATCGACGACCGGCATATTGGAGGTCGTCGCGTTTTGCAAGGCCTTTAGGACGCTGATGATGTCGGAATCTGGGCTGGTGGAAAGCAGCGGCGGATGCATAATGTCTTTGACATAGCCGTAGTTGTTTTCCCTCTGGCGGACGTCCTTGGACTGTACCACGCCGAGCAATGTGCGGTTGCGGTCGACCACCATGAGGCTGTCCACCTTATTGGAACGCATCTTTTCCACAGCGCGCACCAACGGGAGGTTTGGCGGGCAACTGACCGGTTCGGTAATCATAATATCCCGCACCTTGATAAAATTGGGCGATTCCCAGATGCGGTGTTTTCCGACAAAGTTGCTCACGTAGTCGTTGCACGGATGTTTTAAGATTTCCTCCGGCAGGCCGTACTGTAAGATCTCCCCCTGGTACATCATGCAGATCTTGTCCGCAATTTTGATGGCCTCCCCCATATCGTGCGTGACAAAAACGATGGTCTTTTTAAAATCCTCTTGGAGGGTGACAAGCTCATCCTGTAGCTGGGACCGCGTCAAGGGGTCTAACGCACTGAACGGCTCGTCCATGAGAATGATCTCCGGGTCTGTTGCAAATGCGCGCGCCACGCCGATGCGCTGTTTCTGCCCACCGGATAGTTCCGTGGGGTAACAATCCAGATACGCCGGGTCCATATTGACCATTTTCATCAGTTCCAGGGTACGCGCAGCAATCTGTGCGCCGTCGCGTTTCTCCAAACGTTCAATCAGCTCGATATTTTGGCGGATGGTCATGTGAGGAAACAAACCGGTGGACTGGATGACATACCCCATGCTCCGCCGGAGGCGAATCACGTTTTCCTCCATAATATCCCGCCCATTGATGAGAATCCTCCCCGTGGTGGGTTCCAAAAGCCGGTTAATCATCTTGAGCGTTGTAGTCTTTCCGCAACCGCTCTCCCCGATCAAAGTGACCAGCTCTCCGGATTCGATGGTAAAATTCAGCTCTTTTAAAATGGGGCGGTTCTCAAACGATTTTGTGACATGTTCAAATTGAATCATAAAGTACCTCCTTTGGATGGGCTATCCATGATTCTATAGGACATATACATAAAGAATTGTATCATACGCTCCATGAAAAACGTGTTAGAATTCCCCGGCTTTTATTAAGACGCTATAAAGGCGGGGGCCAAAAGGGCCTGCATCACAGGAATGGGAACCGTACTGTGCATTTTTTGAGGCCATTCTCAGCAAAAAGAGGGTGTCCCAAAACTACGAATTTTTCGATTCGTAGGAAGGGGCGCCCTCTTTGTGTTTGGAAAAATATCTGCGTTTCTAAAAAAACGAGGGTATCCCTTCCGTCATTTTATGACTTTTGGGACACCCTCCTTCCCCAGTTGTGGGAATGGACCAAAACTTTCAGCCGTCCGTCCTCCCCGAGCCAGCCCCTCCGGTTACCGGCTGAAACCGTCACTGTCCAACTGCCGCTTCCGCAGTACGGTCCGGAACAGCAAGCGCGCGAATCTTTTGTACGGCCTTGACATGTCGGTTGATCCAATTGACGCATTTGCCAACAGCGACAGCGGAGACGACGGTGCCAACCCCCACGCCGTTCAATTTGTGAAAGAAGGCCAACGACAATAAGGCGGCAATCGCGATCAAGGATACATCGAAATAGACCTTGACCGTGCCAAACGTTCGCCGTGTTTTCTTTGAAAGAGCGCGGACAACCCCCTCCCCCGGCACAACCAGGACGTCCGGCGCCACCTCGATGCAGATTCCGAACGCAAGAATCAGGCAACCGATTCCCAAGCTGAGCAGCCGGAGCCAGAGGGCCTGCGGTTGAAAAAAGGACAGCGCCCCCATGCTCAGATCGATCAGACCGCTGAACAGCAGGTTGACCAGAATCTGGAGGAACTGTACTGGGTGGAAATCCCGTTTGAGCAGCAGCACTTGGAGCAAAATAAAGAGCAGGTTGAACAAAAAGGTACACATCCCAAAGCTGATGCCCGGAAATTGCAGGCTGAGTACATAGGGCACGCTGGAAATCTGCGAAGTGCCCAGTGCACTTTTGGTTATAAATGCAATCCCAAAGGAATTGACGGCGACCCCTAGGACAAAATACAGATAACGCAGTGCCAAGCGTTTCATCGGGTCCCCTCCTCCAAATTGGAAAGAATCGTCCGCAGGGTTTGCAGGAACGTTTCCTGCCTGTCGCGAGAAATCCCCCGAAAAGCCGCTTCATCGGTTTGCGCACAGATCTCTTTGACCTTCACCGCCAGCGCCTGCCCTTCCTCCGTGAGATGGATATGGGAGGCGCGCTTATCCAGGGGATGCTCCTTTTTATAGAGCAAATTCTGCCGCTCCATGCGAAGGAGCAGATTGGCAATCGTGGATTTATCGATCACGCATCCCTCGCCGATCTCTTTCGCAATCGCGCCGTCGTGTTCCAGCAGGTATTCCAAAATCTTTGGCTGCCCTGGATACAGCCCCAACGCCAATACCTTTTGGGAGATGGCCTTATTGCTGTAGTGAAACCCGCGCAGGAGTAAAAAATGCAACTCTGCTTCCAACATAATTACGGTTCGTCTCCTATATTTTTTCCAATTCTATCCTTCATTTTCTTCTATTAGTTTTAATTCAAACTATATAACAGTATAAATACATTCAACGGATTTTGCAATACTCTCTGCAAATTTTCTCGAAAACGGACAAACCGGGCTGTTGGGATAACCCAACAACCCGGTTTTCTGCTTTAAGGAAGCTTGTCATATTCCTCCGGGGCGAGAAATTCCAACCATTCGTTGGACGCCCCTTCCGCCGGAATCTCCACCGCCAAGTGCTGAAACCAGCTGTCCCTGGCTGCTCCGTGCCAGTGCTTGACCTCTGGAGGGATGTTCACAACGTCGCCGGGGTGCAGTTCCCGCGCGGGCTTTCCCTCTTCCTGATACCATCCCCTGCCACCGGTCACCAGCAAAATCTGGCCGCCCTTGTGGTGGATGTGGTATGCATTGATGGTCCCCGGCGCAAAGGTTACATTCCCAATGGACACCCCCTGCGTGGTCAATCGGTTTAGATAACATTCGCCGGTAAAGTACGGCGCAAACGCCCGGTTCTCCTCGCCAATGGGAAATACGGCGCCCCCGCCCAACTCCTGTTTCATCCGTTCTTCTTGCATCGTCCTATTCTCCCTTCCGCGGATTTCTTTGGCGAATGCATGCATTCGCTTTTTCTAATAAATAGCATACTCCTTGGAGTAAACTCTAAGTCAAGCCCCTCTTTGCAAATTTTATGCAGACACAAAGGAGCTTCCCGCCTGGGAATGTCCAGATGCAGTTGCGCGGCGAATATAGAGGGACAAACCGTTCCAGCTTCATAACCCCTGCCCATATTCCATAGGTTCCGGCCAGAACCGACAAAACGCCCTGTCTCCGGCCAAATAACCGGGTACAGGGCGTTTGGGGTGATTCGGGAACCCTCCGCAGGGTCAGTGAAGGAACCCCGTAAAAGGCGTTCACTTCCAGCATTGCGCGAAGCGAACGGTTCACAACAATCCTTCAATGATAGAAGGCCGCCGTTAGAATGGTGACTGCCCGTTTACGGGCTGTGGGGCAAGTGATGCAAGCGGAATAAAATCCCGTAGATCGGGAGACGCTTGCCAACAATCGGTCCTTATAGGGCTCCTTACACCTCCGGCTTGGCCGGTGGGATGGGCCCAATAATAAGGGATTCGTACCGTTCGCCTGGATGCCCTTTTTCTAAAAATCCGGTTCGCTGTTCGGAACGTTCCCTTTTGAAAAAGCTGTCTCATATGCCCGCCAAATGGACAGCTGGACGAGTCAAATCGCGCTTACTTCAGCCGGGCGCCATCTTTAAACGCATTGCCTACCTTTTCTCCCAGTTTGAGATATGCATAGTTGACCGGGTCAAACGAAATCGGGCACAGCTTAGACGGGTCGATCTTTCCCTCGTCGTTGAGTATGGATTCCTCCGCGCACACATTGACAATCTCTCCAATCAACAGCTCGGATTCCTCATCGAAGCGCACCAGCTTACACTCCAAAGCCATCGGTAGCTCATCAATCAGGGGCGCATCCACGAATTCGCTCTTGGTTGTGTGAAGTCCTGCCCGGGCGAGCTTGTCCGGCACATTGTTGCCCGAAACGATTCCAACATAGTCCGCCTCCACAACGTGTGCGGCGTCGGCCATGCTGACGGTAAACGCTTTGCGGGCAAGGATATTTTTCACTGTCTTGTGGGCAGCGCTCAGATAGAGCGCAATCTGCTTGGTGTCGGCGATGCCTCCCCAGGCGGCGTTCATTGCGTCGGGGGTACCGTCCTCCCCATATGTGGCGATGATGAGAACGGGTTGCGGGTACAGAAACGGCTTTGCGCCAAAATTCTTTCTCATGGAAAACCTCCTGTTATCAAATACATTTCCTATAGTATACAATTTGTCCGCAAAAAAATCGAGGGGATTCTGGTATTTCTTTCTCCACCGGGCGAAAATTTGCCGGTACCGCGGTCCAGCCGTTTCATCTAACGCCCCAGGGGCCTGCAACAAGAGAGTCCTTCAAAAGCGCCCTTTTGTCCTCCCTTGCGTGTGTCCCGAATTCCTCTATTTCTTCCATGAAGACGGTCAAAAAATGGAGGACATCCGTATAAATAGAACATTTACCCGTAAAATATCCAAAGAAAAGGAACCCATTTCCAATAAAATTGCAACCAGTAAAAGAGCCATATTAACGGCTTACACAAGGGAATAGAATCATATGGAAAAAAGGCACTTGAAATAAAGTGCTTTTTTCTATGGTGAAACAGCATCGTGTTCCATTTCGGCATGATTCCCCAAAACGTATGAGCGTATGATTTGTCAAGGGGGCGTTGCGGAAACAATGCTTTCGTACCCTTTCCAAAGCATAGGCGGATCAGTAGCTTTTCAAAAACAGAAAAGAAATGACGGTATTGAACGATCATGATATAATGTGCATAAAGATAAATAGGGGTTTACGGAGGGAGAAAACGATGCTTGATAAAATACCCAATGCAGAGGAAATGACTGCTTTGGTCGGGCAACCATTATATGATGCATGGAATAAGTTGTGCGCTTTCATTGATGAAAAATATGAGATGGAATGCCTGTGGAATAAGGGCGGTAAAGCATGGACCTATGAGTATAAATACCGTCGAGGTGGTAAAACACTTTGTGCATTATATGCCAGAAAAAATTGTGTGGGTTTTATGATGATCTTGGGAAAAGATGAGAGGGCAAAGTTTGAAGCCGAACGAAATCATTATTCTAAACAAGTCCAAGAAATCTACGATGCAGCAAACACTTACCATGATGGTAAATGGGTAATGTTTGAACCGATCGACCCAGCAATGTTTCCGGATTTTATGAAATTATTAAGCATTAAAAGAAAGCCCAACAGAAAGGCATGACTTTCTGTTGGAATGAGAAGGTAAAACCCAAGTTTATAAAACTTGATAATTTAAATTTGGTGGGATAACGACAATGAAATTAAAGAACATTTTGATTGTTGTAAAAGATATTGAAGCATCCAAACAATTTTATCACGACTTGTTTGGTCTTAATCTGGTACTTGATAATGATGGCAATATGATTTTGACAGAAGGTCTTGTACTCCAGGATGAAAAGATATGGAGAAAGTTTCTGGGAAAAGATGTTATTCCAAAAAGCAATTCATGTGAGCTGTATTTTGAAGAACAGGATATAGACGCATTTATTGAAAGGTTGGAAAAAATGTATCCCTCAATTCAATACGTCAATCGGCTTATGACACATAGCTGGGGACAAAAGGTAACCCGTTTTTACGATTTAGATGGCAATCTGATTGAAGTGGGAACACCTATGTAATGCGACCATTCCCCGTTTGTGTGGCGAATGATTCATAAGAACTTGTTCATTTCCACTGACAAATACGATGTAAGGTAAAACAATACCAGCAGCAAGCTTCATTTCGCTAGAAAGAAGGGCGATCCGCCTACAGCGGTAGCCCTTCTTTTGCCGTGTGCTTGCCTACAACCTTATTGGAATGTTCCCCGCTCCTTCTGACTAATGAAGCGCTTCCTTTCTCCCGGAAGCGTGGAGAGGAAGATATTCCTCCTGCAAAAGGCTCCGAATCTTCGGAAGGTCCGGCACCAACACATACATTCCTCGAATCATGGCGCTGTAGTATGTCTGGTCGGCGGGAATGCGGTACGAGGAGAGTTCCATGGAGCGGAATACGGGGAACATCTGAAACAGCAGGGAAAAAATCTGCGCATCCGTCAAATCTGTGGTGAGGGATGGTAAAATCGCATTGGCGAGGTCCTTCATCTCTGAAAGGCTCAAATGTTTAATCTTTCGAAAGGCCGCTTCCAGGATGTTTCTCTGCCGTTCCGTCCGTTGAAAATCGCTGTCAATCTTCCGAATTCTGGCATATTCCAGCGCCATTTTCCCATCCAGATGATTCATCCCCGCAAAGGTTCCTCTGCCCAAATGTTCCGCCTCAGCAGCAGTCAGAACAATATCCACGCCGCCCAGCACGTCGATCACCTTTTCGAAGCGCTCAAAATCCACCTCGATGTTGCCGTCGATCGTAATGCCAAAATTTTCATAGATGGTGTCATCCAGGAGGGGGAAGCCCCCAAAGGCGTAAGCCGCGTTGAGGCGGTTGTCCGAATATCCACCGGGGATTCGGACATAGAGATCCCGCATGAAGGAAATCAGAGAAACCTGTTTTGTGTCCGGATTGATGCTGCACAGGATCATGGTATCGGAGCGTTGGCGCCCCTCCCCCTCCCGGCGGTCCTGCCCCACCAACATCAGGTTGACCAGCGCATCGTCCTCAATTTGCTCAATCTCCTCCCATTCGACGGCCTCGGGGTCCAAAACAATCTGCGAGCTGGCTTCCGGCGCAGTGGGCGGGTCCACCTCGAAGTCCTCATCCTTCGGGGCAACCGTAGACAGGGTGGATTCGTCCACCCGGTTGATTTTATTCAGGTAATGCTTGGCAATCAGTCCTCCCGAACCGACCAGAAGAAGCAGTACCAAGAGAATGCTGCCGGCAATCCACATGGTTTTCTTTGGGAGCTTCAATATTCCCACACCCTTTCCTTTTCTCGGCCCCTGCCACGGGCCTTTTTAACGCCAATCAAACGGGATGGGGCCTCCCATAGGACCCCTTTGTCCTGTAAGATTCGCAGGGGATTTCGTTCCAGTAGGAGCGGCGTACAGCCCTCGCCATCCTTCCAGTCCAACGTCCGGCGCAGTTCCATCAGGTCCGGGGTACGGTAGAGGGACCCATGCGCATCCGAAGCGATGACAGCGGCCAGACGATGCCGTAAAATGGCATCCGCTGTCCGCTGGATGTGCTTTCCAAACCGTCCCAAAATGCTGCCCTTGTTGATTTGGATAACAATGCCCATCCGATACCAGTCGTATATACAGGAACGATCCTGCATCACGCAATGGTAACGCTCTGGATGCGCTAGGATGGGCTTATACCCGGCGTTCAATAGGCGGTCCATCTGCCGGTAGATTTCCATTGCATCCACCTCAAAGGCAAACTCCACCAACGGGTATCGAGTGTGATTGAGACAGATCAATTGCCCGGAATTCAATCGTTCCAGTACATCGTCTGTCGCAAAAATCTCCATCTCCTCGACCACGCGAAGCGGGATGTCCTGTTCCTCCAAAAGTTCCCGCAGGTGTTGAATCCTGCGCCGGTAACGTGCATCCCAGATGGTTTCAAAGAAGCCGGGCATATTGCTGTGCGGTGTCGCTGCAATGGCAAAAGTGCCGCTGTGCACCGCCATACTTGCCATCCGAAGGGCTTCGCTCCATGTCTGTGCGCCGTCGTCCAGCCCCGGCAGAAGATGTATGTGTAAATCGATCATATCCTATTTCTCCAGGCGCCCGGCGCCCTTTTGTTCTCAGGTCTCACGGTCTTTCCCTGTGGGGCGCTTTTCTTCGCCGTAGACCTTATAATGGCCATACGTTCTATATTTCCCATATCTACCATATTTTCCGTAGCTATAAGGAGAAAATACGCCGGAAACACCATTGAATACATATCCAATGATTGGAAGGTCCCCTGCCTCCAATTCAGCGACAGCCTCTAAAATTTGTCCCTGGCTGGCGTGGTCCTGTTTGACGACAAACAATACCCCATCCGCATATTCCTCCATCAAGAACACATCTTCGAAGGCGCCGCAGGGCGGTGCATCCATTACGATGTAATCCACCTGGAACTCAAGCTGGGCCAGCATCGCCGGCATCTTTTGGCTCAGAACCTTGGCAGGATTTTTAACCGCTTGATTCCCTCCCAAAAAGAATACATGCGTCTGTTGGTCAAAACAGAGCAGATCATCAATCGCACATGTTCCCTGTAGGGCGTCGTCCAAACCATGCTGTGTGCGGAGCTGTTTCATGTAAGTGCGTAAGTCCTGCTTCCGGAGGCCGGCGTCGATCAAAAGGACCTTTTTCCCCTAACGCGCCAGTTCCGCCGCCAGATTCAGGGCCACAACGGATTTTCCTTCGCCCGGCACAGCGTTTGTCGCCAAAAGCGTCTTACCGCCCAAATCCTCCAGCGCTTTTGTGACGCGCAGTTGCAACGTCTCCATATTCTCTGACGCTTCGATTCCAGATCGGGGAAGGGGCCGTATGTTTTTTCCGAACCTTCTGCACGACCACCGGTAGCTCGGCCAGGCAGGGAAGGTTCATCATTCGTTGCAGTTCCCCGGCCTTATGAACGGCATGCCCATCAAAAGGGAAGAGATTAACAGCGGCCGTTTGTTTCTCTTCTTTTTCAACACTTCGCGTAGGGAATGGGTTTTTCGCTCATAGGGGATGCTCCCCAAGATAGTTCCATCCAGTTGTTTTTTGGCCAGCCCACGCTTTTTCACCGTGAACCGCAGGTAGGAGGTCAACACGATCAAAGCAGCTACCACTCCTGCCGCTGCCAGTGCCCCCATCCGGCGTAGTTTGGACATCTGCAGCGGATTGGGCGGACTATAAGGAATGGTTGGGCTTTTCAGCGTATCCAGCCGCGCATTGGAAAACAGGTAGTCCGATACGCGGTTGTACTTATCCAGAGCCGATTGAGCCATTTGGTAAGCGTGGCGCGGGGAATCCGAAGTCACGGTCAAAAGCATCAGGTTCGTCTCTGAAACCAGTTCGATCGAAATGGTCCCTTCGACCGATGCGACTCCCATATCCTCCGCGATGAGCTTTCGCAGTGCGTCGCTCTGAAAAACCTCACCAAACACCGCCGCCATCTCCTTCGCGGTATTCAGCGAGGTGTAAGAGCCCCCATTATCCCACACCCCTATACAAAATAGATTGACATTATTATACTTGCATATAAAGTCGTTGTAATAGACGAGAAAAGTAATCTTTACCAATCTCTTCCTTTTAATGAATACTATATATAACACAAAATAAAAGTGATAAACCAGTAAATAGAATTCATTTCATCGCTTATAGATCTGTGAAATTCGCCTCCTGAATGAAGTGGCTATTTCCGACTTTTCCAATCCTTGCAACTTCTCTCTATTTTTCAAGTAAACAGAATATCTCTTATCTTCTAAAAGAAAAAATCTCTCTACTATGAATTTCATAGTAGAGAGATTTTTTAAAAAGGAAATGGTCATTCATGCTATATCCAAAAACTGTCCCTAAAAAAGCTCCTGAACAAAAACATTGCTCTCACATTTCATGAAAAAGCGGTTTCATATACACCATAGAGAAAGACCCAAAAAGGCCGATCTTTCTTGTAAGGGTTCTCATGTGCTTGTTGTGCAAGACAACGCAAACCATGCGTATCATAAAACCGATAATTGCAGCCAGTATCCGTATAGAGAAAAAAAGAGCGACTGTTGAAATACGCCCGAGCACGTTCAAATAGAGCCGAACCAATTCCTCTTCCTTGCCATTTGGGCGCGACTGCAAACAGCGTAATCTCCCCGTCAAATGTATAGCCACTTTTCTCCAAAAGTGCTGTGCACAGGCCGTCGTACTCTTCCATCCGACGCCGCATGGAAAGGATCTCCATACCTTGTTGCTCTTCTTCCGAGGCCATATTCGGAAGCAAAAGGTATGGACTTGTTGTCTCTCTATATGCGAGAAATCCAGCTACTTCTCCATCCCATATGGCCACTTGCGCCCCTGTGGAATGGCCCAACGTCTTCCAAAGATATTCCCGAGACATGAACCGTCCCGCCTTCTTCCCACCACACAGAGCATCCATATTCCACACACGCTCGACGATCTGCGCCATTGTGTCCAGATCACTGTCCTGCATTGCACGAAACTGCAACATCGTATTCCTCCTGATGCGAATTCTTCCAGCCCTTACAGATAGCAGTTGAAAGTTGTTATCCCTTTTGTTTTTCCTCATGAATGCGCCGAAGCTGCTGCTCCTTGGTCATCAGCCCCTGCTCATAACGCTCAATTTTCATATTCAACCGATCTAAAGACCTCTGCATGTCTGCCATACGGACAAGCAATTGCTCCCTCTGTTCTATCAACAGCGCTTTGCGTGCATCAAGGGTATCGTCCCCTTGTTGGAACAAATCTACATATTCTATGAGTGCTTCAATCTGGACCCCGGCTGCACGCATACATTTCATGAGTTCAATCCAGCCACAGGATTCCTCGTCATAATCTCGGAGGCCCCCCTTTGTGCGGGGGACGGGCGGAATCAATCCAATCCGTTCATAATACCGTAAGGTATCGGCAGATATATCGAACTTTTTGCTCACTTCCGCGATGGTCATAACCATTTCCTTTCCATCAAATCATTTCCAAGCAATCTGAATGTTCTCAGGTTTCGATGTGCAGCGGTTTTTGCCAAACCGGCAGGAGGCCTGTTCCATCAACAACCCAACACAGTCAACCTGAGACCATTCAAAGAAACATAACGACTCCACAGCGAGTTTTCCGTGGTTGTACACTTCTAAATTGGGTGTAGCCCACAGCCACTTTTCGTTTTCAAGTAGATTTTGAGAACGACTCCTCTGACGGCAAAGAGGCGTCTTTTTTAAAGTCCTTCTCCTCGACCTTATCCGCTGCCTCATAAATACACCGTATCGCGTTGAGGCTACGCGGATAACCAATATATGGTAAGCACTGGGAAACTACTTTGATTAAAAACCTCTTATCGTTTCCTATACGCAGATTGGCAACCGCATGGCTGACCAGTTGGGATTCACAGCCTCCCTGTGCAAGCAGGAAACAGAAGGTAATCATTTCACGTTGTTTATAATCCAATCCTTTACGGGTGTAGTAATCTCCAAAACAATTCTCCGCAAGCCAACGGTTGATATGACGGCTCTCCTCCGGACCACGATTTTGGAAACCACGCATATCCTCACCAAAAATATCTACCTGCGCTTGATTTCCCGCCTCCAAACGAGTTTGCCACGTGGTGGTGGACAAATTCTCTAGAGGAAGCGGCGTATCGTCAACAATTAAGCGTTCATTTACAACACATAAGAATGGATAAACACGGCCCATCCCAAGATACGCCACCGCCTGATAGACGATCTCCTTTATTTCCACCGGCGTGACACCAAACTTTCGTGCTACAGGCAGGTAATCGCGGAAGGCATCCAAGCTTTGACTCCCCAGCAACGTAGCCAAAATGGCCATAAGCCGGCTGTGGACATCTAAATCGCTCTGATAAAGTACCTCATGAAAGGCAAAGTGGCAAAACCGTTCAAAGAATTCTGGGTCGGTTTTTTGTAAACTGGCAAACGGTTCAGCAAATATCCTCTCTTGATCCTGTTTCAAATCCACTGGATGTGCCATTGTAGGCATCTCCCTTCATTTGTTTATATCGGTCATAGAGAGCCTTTCCAACAGAAGACTCTCTTCCCTACTAAAACTTTATCACTTGGAGTGCACTCCATGTCAAGATAAAATTTATATCCATTGGATCTGAAAAAACCTTGACCGAAAAGCCGCTCTTGAGCGGATTTTTGGAACCCCCGCAAGCCCCCTGCAATCGCTATTCAATGTTTAAACCAATGGCCCAAAGAATCCATCTATATGTACCATATATTGAGTATATCGTATTACAACATCCACTTATATACTATATAATAAATAAAGTATAATATAGATTCTATTTAGAAATTAAAATATTCTTCTTAAAAAGGAGGAATATTTATGTCGTTTAGAACACACTTTGGGCATGACATCTATCACATTCGCATGGACAAGCTAAAATGGACACAACAACAGATTGCCGATGCTGTATTCATATCTCTCCGTGAATATCAGAAGATCGAAAAAGGAGAGATTTCACCTGGCTCTGAAATCTTTCTTCGTCTGGTCTTTTTCTTGAACGTAAATATCGAGAATTACCGGCAGGACCTATTCAATTGGTCTCCTCTGTAATAAATCCATAGAATGAGCCTCGCATCATACTCCCACACAGTTTCAGGGCTTAAAAACGCTCTTCATACCGTGCGCACGCGGAAATCCCCACAAAAGCGGCCTCCCGACCGTCAGAGACCCGCCAGAAAAAATTTCCCATCATCGGTGTACTTCTGGTCCTCAGCGGCAAGAAAACGGGAACCCAAGCACAATACTTTAGCCAATGATATCTTCTAACGTTTTTGAAAAAGACCCTCTTTTTACCATATGACTTTGTGAAACAAACTATCATATGGTTCGCTTTTTGCCCAGGCATTGTCCTAAAAATGCTGTTGTTGCTGGAAAAGTTAGACATTTGGGGTAGCGGAAAAACAGGACTGTGACTGTGTAACAAGGAGCAGCGGGCATCGAGTCGGTTGTATCAGCAAGCAGGATGGCTACGCGGATATCCGCCCCCATCCACTCACCCGTTGGCGGGAAAAGGATTCCGAAGTTTTGAATACATTCCTGAAAAACAACAGGGCATCGGGCAATCCTCCAGGCCGATTGATCCGGTATTTGTCGCATGCTGGCCATTGCGGTGGGGCCAACTTATCTATTCCCCATTTATAAGTTCGTTAGCTTACAGTACACTCAAATAAAAACATCTCGCATTCGTCGTTGATAGCTTGTTCTTTTTTGAAAGAGGAATATGTTCGAATAGCCGTAAACCCGATTTCAGTTAAAAGTTGTTCCATCTCTCCGAATTTGTAAAGATGTGTTTGAAAATCCATCAACTCGCTTTTTAATAATCTCGCGCCATCGTATAATTCATAAATACCCGGAGAAAATTGCGTCTGACCTGATTCATCATAATAATTTTTGCTTCTTAATGTCAAATCAAGCCCTTCTTTTGTTTTTACTGCAATAGAAAGCTTGTAGTCGCTATCATCAGGACATCTGTTGGCCACAGTATCAACTGCAAAAACCAATTTGCCTTTCTGGGCTAACATTCCTTTTAACTTCTTCAAAATTTTTTTGCACAAGTGAATATCCGTAAATAACGAAACTGAGCCAGACGATATAAAAATATAATCAAACGGCTCGTCGGGTGAATACTCTAAAATATCCGCCTGAACTACATTTGCATTAGGCGCTTTTTGCTTTAATTTGTCCAACATTTCACCGGACAAATCTACCCCGCTAATATCAAATCCCTGCTTCATAAATGGAACAAGAAAACGTCCGCTACCGCAAAGAGCCTCTAAAATCTTCTGCTCTTTTTTCGCATAGGAAACGTAAAAATCCAATTCCTCTTTTGGTGCTTGTCTATGTAAAATTTCGTACATTTCGGTACATAAGCTGCCATAATAATTTTGCTTTCGCTCTTTCATCGTACTACCTCGAATATGAAATATTAACGTCCTGAATGGACAGAGCTAGAAAACCTTAACTTGTGGGTCATTCATTCTAGCCATCGATGGGCTCGGCTAACCCTGCTGTTTAATGGACCATATAGGTTGATCTTATATATCCATTTCCACAAAATGTACAGCAGATGTGTCCCAATATTTTTTGTAAACCCGTTCTAGATTTCCATCAAGATTTAGCTGATACATTCTGAATGTGACTAGTAGATCCTTTGGTTGCCATTGTTCCTCATATGAATATTGATATTTCATTCCTACATTTCTCATCACGCCGCCACTCCGGGGGTTGTTTCTGTCATGGGTAGCTGTGATATAAGGAAGTCCGTCTTTTTGTACCCGCTCTATAACGGCTTTTCCGGCTTCTGTAACGATGCCTTGATGCCAAAATTCCTTCCGCAGTCCATAGCCGAAATCATGGTGTTCTTCCATATCCACTTTTATGTAACCAATCGGATCATTATCTGTTTTTAGACAGATCGCATACGCATATGCCTGTGGCTTGGCATATTTCACAGCATACTGTTCCTTAAAGAACGGATACGCTTCTTCAATGCTATTTAGTGGAAACCAGGGCAAAAACCTATTCACTTCTTTATCGCTATAAATCTTAAACAGGGCTTCCATATCATTTTCTGTAAATTTTCTTAATATCAGCCGTTCCGTTTCGAGTGTAGGTGTATTCATATCCTTCCCTCCATAATTAACGCTTCTATCATATTCTTCAAATATGTATCGGGCGTTATCAGATGTTCTTTTATTTGTGTCCTAGTAAGTAATCAGGGTTTTCCATAACGCCCATCCCCTTGCCCGGTCAATTGTTTTTCTATCCAACCTCTTTAAAAAATCATTACGACTGCTATGATCGAAAAAGATCCATGCCATCGCATAGTCACAGGCAGGATCGCCGATTCCCATCATTCCAAAGTCAATGACGCCGCAAAGATGGCCGTCCTTTCCCAGAAGGTTCCCCGGCGCAATATCTCCATGAAGCTCGGGTGGTATTTGTTTTCCTCCATATCTCACGTGAAGCTGCAATAGTCATTTAAGTCCTGTCCTTGTATAAGCGCTATCTCGCCTACATGAACCTCTATATTGCCGATCGCTTTTCAGAGTTCTCATGCGCTGTCCACCCGAAACGCGAGCGAAAGCAAAAGAAAAATCCGAACCTGAAACGCAATATATGTCCAGGTTCAGCCAGTGTGACTGTAACAAAATAGATATCCAGTAAAAAATCGATTATACCGAAAAAAGCCGTATTTTGATTTCTCAAAATACGGCTTTTAACTTGGCGGAGAAGGAGGGATTTGAACCCTCATACTAGCCGATAAAGACCGCATTTACGTTAGCTTATTTATTTTTGTGTTGCATTTCGTGTTGCATACTGTGTAATAATTGCCAATGACAAATTCCTACTATTATAGTATGCTTTTTGTATCATTTATAGTAAGGAGGAATCCGTGTGTGGATTTTACTCACCGGCCCCAGTGATGAGCAAAACCCATATACAAACAAAGTTAGGGACGCATATCACAAATATATGGGTCTCGCTACACTGGCTGCAAATAGGATATTACATAATTTGGAGGATGCCAGGGATGCAGCAATGCAGGCTTTTGTCCGCGTTTTAGAGCACCCCGAAAAAGTGTTTGATGGCCGATCTGATGAGCATATTAAAAACTACATCGTGATTATTGCGCGTAACACCGCTCTTAATATGGCAAAGCATAACCATGTTATCCCGACTGCGCCTCTTGAGGACGATGCTAAAACCGACAGCTCATCAACCGACGCAAAACTTGAGGCTAAAGCATTAGCACGCAATATCATTGCAAGTCTCTCCGAGACAGAGAGACGAATATTATCCTTAGAGATTATATATGGCGAGTCAATACAGGAGATAGCAGACGATTTACAAAAGACCCCTTGGGCCGTCCGCAAGCAAAGGAGTCGTACAATTAAACGCATAAAGGACTACTGCTATCACCAAAATATAAATCCTCTTGAGTATATATAGATAAAGGAGGGTTTACATTGCAAAAAATATCTAATAGGAATATTATACGTTTTCTTAAAAAATATCAAGACATTATTATACAAGCCGAATTAGCCGATTTACCTACAGCAGAGGATTTATCGCATATCTATATCCCAGCCGAATTCGATCGACGCATGGAAGAACTCATTGTCAAATATATTCAACCGCAAAAGCTGTCTCATCACACAGGCCGCCGGATAGCTGTAGCGCTATTAGCTGCTCTTATCGCTGCTACGGTTACAGTTATGTCGGTAAGTGCGGCGCGTGAATGGTTCTTTAAGGTTATTTCGCAGATGTTCCCAACGCATACGGAACTCCAATATGGACCAACTGAAGAATCGCAAGAGGATGAACCTTTTGTAGCATATGCACCAAGCTATATACCGGAAGGCTATGAATTAAAAGACGGACCGCGTGTGAGGGAACAGGCGCGCTTAGTGCAAATTGGATACAAAGGCTCTGGCAGCAAAACTATCCGATACACGCAATCTTTTAACGGGGGATCGAGCATCGATACAGAGGGTTCTCATACAGAAACGGTCGAACTGAATGGCCGTGATGCTCTGTATATTCAGAAAGAAGATACAAAAATGCTATACGGACAAATTGACAACGCTATGTTTTGGTTATATGTCCGCGACCCCGACTTGGCAAAAGACGATGTACTGAAAATCGCAGATAGTATCGNTGGAAAAAAACTGCGAATTGTAGGGGCGGCTCAAAATAACCTAAAGAATGTAACCGTAGATATTCCCTTGGGAAAATTTGTTTGTGTGACAGGGGTATCCGGGTCCGGCAAGTCCTCTTTAATCAATGAGATTTTATATAAGTATTTGGCTTCTAATTTGAACGGCGCGAAGTGCCGTCCGGGTGTCTTTAAGCAGATTAAGGGGATAGAGGCGCTGGACAAGGTTATAGAGATCAATCAGGCTCCGATTGGACGTACACCGCGCTCTAATCCGGCGACCTATACGGGGGTATTCACCGATATAAGGGAGCTTTATGCGTCGACGCAGGATGCCAAACTGCGCGGCTTCACGTCCGGCCGTTTTTCGTTTAATGTCAAAGGCGGCCGTTGCGAAGCATGCCAGGGCGATGGTATTATTAAGATTGAAATGCATTTTCTGCCGGATGTATATGTTCCCTGTGACGTATGCAAAGGGAAACGTTATAACCGTGAGACTTTGGAGATTAAGTATAAGGGCAAAAGTATTTACGATGTATTGGAGATGACGGTGGAAGAAGGCTTGGAATTTTTCTCCAGTCTTCCTCGGATTGCACGAAAACTCCAAACGTTGCAAGACGTTGGCTTGGGGTACATCAAAATCGGTCAACCGGCAACAACGCTGTCGGGTGGTGAAGCACAGCGCGTCAAGCTGGCAACAGAACTGAGCAGGCGTTCCACCGGACGGACGATTTATATCCTGGACGAACCGACTACCGGCCTTCACATTGCAGATGTTCACAAACTGATTGATGTACTGCAAAAATTGGTGGATGCTGGAAATACGGTTGTTGTGATTGAACACAATCTTGATCTTATTAAGACTGCGGATCACATTATCGATTTGGGGCCTGAAGGAGGAGACAATGGAGGAACCATTGTTGCCACAGGAACACCGGAGGAAGTCGCAAAGATTGAAAGCTCTTACACGGGGCAATACCTCAAGAAAGTATTGGATAGGCGTTCGTTCTGATTGTTTTAAAAGGCATCCGGACTCTTTTTCTGAGTCCGGATGCCTTTTTATACTCTTTTTAAGGGCTTTATAGAGGAAGAATGTAGAAATTTGTCTTTTTTCAAGGAGATTATGGTATAATTAGTGCAAGAAAAGAGGAACCAATGGGAGGGGGATTTTATGCTTGCGACGCTGTTGTTGCTAATTGATTCGGAGGAAGACCAACGAAAATTTGAAGAACTGTACCATCAATACAAACAGCTGATGTTTTATGTGGCCAGGGATTATTTTCACAAGGAATCTGCCATAGAAGATGCGGTTCAAGAAGCTTTTATCCGCATTATTAAAAATTTTTCGAAAATAGGAGAAATAAATTGTCCCCAAACGAAACATTTTATCGTTATAGTTATTAGAAGCACTTGTATCGACCTATTACGAACAGGAAAAAGAGAGGGGGCGGCAATTCCTTGGGAAGAGGTTCCCGAGACAGAGGAACCGGAAGATCGCAGACCGGGTGTTCAGTTAGAGGAGAAAGAAGCGTATGAACAGCTCTTGGAGACGCTTCGTTCTTTACCACAGACATATCGAGATGTTATGACTTTGCGGCATATACAGAAATTGTCGCTCGATCAAATTTCCAGCATTACGGGTTTTTCCGTTGATTATGTAAAGAAGATTTTACAAAGAGGAAAGAAAAAACTGGCTAAGGCGCTGGAGGAAAAGGAGGTTATATGACTGGTTTAAGCGACGAGCTTTTAGAACGTGCTTTGATGGACCTTGCACGTGAGGAGCTAGATCATTTGCCATCGGACAAAGAACTACAAAATCAGTACCAGATTTCGAAGCGTTTTGACAGAAAAATTGTTCACCTGATCCGTGATGAACGCCGCGCACCGTGGATGCGTAGTCTTGTGCGTTATGCAAAGCGCGCCGCTGTATTCTTCCTCGCTCTGTTGATTGCTGCGGGAACAACGATTATGACAGTAAGTGCGGCGCGTGAATGGTTCTTTAAGGTTATTTCGCAGATGTTCCCAACACATACGGAACTCCAATATGGACCAACTGAAGAATCGCAAGAGGATGAACCTTTTGTAGCATATGCACCAAGCTATATACCGGAAGGCTATGAATTAAAAGACGGACCGCGTGTGAGGGAACAGACGCGCTTAGTGCAAATTGGATACAAAGGCTCTGGAAGCAGAACGATCCGATACACGCAATCTTTTGACGGGGGATCGAGCATTGATACAGAGGGTTCTCATACAGAAACGGTCGAACTGAATGGCCGTGATGCTCTGTATATTCAGAAAGAAGATACAAAAATGCTATACGGACAAATTGACAACGCTATGTTTTGGTTATATGTCCGCGACCCCGACTTGGCAAAAGACGATGTACTGAAAATTGCAGATAGTATCGTTCCCCTGGAGGAACAAAATTAACTATCTTTTGACATTTTTAACATTTTTCACAATATGAACAATTATCCGTAGAATGATCGTACATATTCGAATATTCTTCTTTTAAAGGAGGAATATTCATGTCATTTAAAATGCACTTTGGACACGACATCTATCACGTTCGCACAGACAAGCGCAAACTGACACAGCAGCAGGTTGCAGATGCCACATTCATCTCTCTACGAGAATATCAAAAGATCGAGAAGGGAGAAATCGTACCCGGCTCTGAAATTTTTCTGCGTCTTGTCTTTTTCTTGAATGTAAATATTGAGAATTACCGACAGGACGTACTTAATCGTCCCCCTTTATAACAAAAGCCCGTAGGACCTCTGTAGTTAGGGGTCCTACGGGCTTTATTGGTTCCAACATTTACCGCTTGCATTCGACCGAACAGACATTCTATAATAAAAATACAAACAATCGTTCGGAGGCGGTTCATTTGGAGCGTGTGATCTTACATTGTGATATGAACAACTTCTATGCAAGCGTAGAATGCCTCTATAACCCTAAATTGCGTGGGAAACCGGTCGCGGTAGCTGGAGATGTTGAGCAGCGACATGGGATTGTACTCGCTAAAAATTACGAAGCTAAACGCTATGGCGTGTCCACGGGGCAACCGCTTTGGAAAGCAAGGCAGCTTTGTCCGGAGATTGTATTCGTCCCTCCCCACTTTGACCGCTATCTTCATTTTTCTGCGCTTGCCAGGGAAATCTATGAGGAATACACTTGCCAGGTGGAAAGCTTTGGTCTGGACGAATGTTGGCTTGATGTTACAGGCAGTCAAAAACTTTTTGGCTCCGGCCAAGCGATTGCGGACGAACTTCGGCGGCGTATCCAATATGAACTGGGAATTACGGCTTCCGTGGGGGTCTCATTTAACAAAGTTTTTGCAAAGCTCGGCAGCGATTTGAAAAAGCCCGATGCAACAACTGTCATTACACGGGAAAACTATCGCGATGTCGTTTGGCCGCTACCCGTGTCCGACCTGCTATATGTAGGCCCCGCAACTACACAAAAATTACATCGCTATGCCATTCACACCATTGGTGATTTGGCAAATTCTCACACAGATTTTTTAAATGGATTATTGGGAAAAATCGGCCTCATGCTTTTGGGGTTTGCAAACGGTTGGGACCATTCTCCGGTCACTGACGCAGGGGTTTATCCAGCGGTTAAATCCATAGGAAATTGCACAACGGCGCCAAAAGATCTGGTCACGGAGGATGCTATAAAAATCACCCTGTTCCTCCTTTGTGAAAGTGTGGCAGAGCGGCTTCGGGAACAAAATTTTCAATGTAATACCGTACAGATTTCCATTCGTTACGCAGACTTATGGTCTTGTGATCGTCAAAAAAAGTTGGATTTTCCCGTTTATAATTCAGAAAGTATCTATCAGGCAGCCTATACGCTTTATCAAAGGCATCACCTGCCGGATAAAGCCATACGCAGCCTGGGAGTGCGCGCCTGCAATCTTTCGTTGGCAGAGCACATCCAGATTTCTTTTTTGCCCGAAATAGCCCGTGCGCAGAAGCAGGAAAACCTGGAACATGCCATCGATGATATTCGGCGGCGATTTGGACATTTTAGTATTCAAAGAGGCTTGGCTTTGACGGACCGGGAACTGTCTGCGCTCGATCCAAAGGCGGAGCATATCATCCATCCGATTGGGTTCTTACACCGTGGATAGAGGGATATACGATGGAAACACGAAAGATATATGTGGAAGTGGATGCGCATTTTGATGTTAATGGACAGCTTTTCCCTACTGCAATCACATGGGAAGACGGAAGGCAATTCGCAATTGACCGTGTTTTAGATGCGAGACGGGCTGCAAGCTTAAAAGCAGGCGGCATTGGCGTGCGGTATCGGGTGCGTATTCTCGGTAAGGAGCGATATTTGTGGTATGAGGGGCCCGGTTGGTTTGTAGAGGCTCCCGCCTCATGTTAGGAGGATTACTATGTGCGGACGATATACGTTGTTTACGGACGAGGAATACCAGGACATTCGGAAAATCATCGATGAAATAGAGCGCAAGCATGGAAGTGGCTGTGTCAAAGTAGGAGAAATCTTTCCCACCAATTCCGCTCCTATCCTGCTGGATACCGGCGCGGGCGTGACGCCCGATGTGGCCAAATGGGGGTTTCCCTCCTTCCGTGGCAAAGGCTCAATCATCAACGCGCGGTCGGAAACTGCCGCGGAAAAACGTTCCTTCCGCGAAAGCTTGATGATACGACGTTGTGTTGTACCAAGCACCGGTTTTTATGAGTGGGATTCACAAAAGCAAAAGCACCGATTCCAACTCCCCGGTTCCGGCTCTCTATACATGGCGGGACTTTATAACGACTATCAAGATGGCCGCCGCTACGTCATCATGACCACCGCAGCCAACAAATCCATTATTAACGTCCACGATCGGATGCCCGTAATTGTACCAAGCGATAAAATATACGACTGGATTACAAATACGGATGTGGCCTTCGGAATAATGAGAGGAGCCCAACCAATACTACAAATAATGTAAAAAGGTGCAGCTATCCAATTCGGATAGCTGCACCTTTTCATTTTCCGATTCCATGCTTCACCCGATCATGCTCTTCCGCGCGCTTTGCATCGTTGAAACGGTCAGTTGTCCCCACCAAATAACCGGTGATCCAGCGGATACGCTCGAAGGACACGCCCTGGCCCACGAGACCGGATTTATCTGCTTTTGGTGTCATATCTGTGTCTCCTGTCCGGTGACGATGTTGTAGGCGGCGCGGTACACATCCTCTTCTTCGGTTTCGATCGGGATGTCGGTTTCTGTGTACGTCCGCCCACTGTTAATCAAATCGATTGCATCTGCATAGCGCGCCCCGCCTCGCTCGATGTAACAGCCGATGTCAGAGTATGTGTGCATAAATTGTTTGCCTCTGATGGTAATCGCCTCTGTTTTAATCATGCTGCAACCTCCATAGTAGCTATGATATTGACAATATCTGGATAATCCTCAATCGCCCGAAATTGATCGGCATATTTTGTCCAGTTTGTTGCAGATTTATATGTGTCAACAAGCATTTTGGGGACATAAAAATATCCCTCTCCAGAATATAGAGGCCCATTATAAAAGACGGTTGTTGATGCAAGACTGCATACATTTTCCGATCTGATAATAAAAGTCTTTAACACACTACATCCCTGGAATGCGTTATTGCTAATTTCGCTCGCCGCACCAAGATCGACTATCGTTAGATTTTTGCAATTTCTATAAGCGCTGTTCCCTATTTCTGTAGCCGATGGCAAGCTTATAGATGTTATCTTTCCGCATTCGTAAAACGCGTTATTCCTTATATTTGTCGCTTTTGGCAAAATTATCGACAGCAAATTTTCCGCATACTGAAATGCAAATTTTCCTATCGTTAATGCATTAGGCAAATTTATGGATTCTAAAGATTCTGAGTGGTAAAAAGCATAATCTCGGACTTTTGTTACATTTCCGGTGTAGTTTACGAGCGTCCCCTCCACTATTTCTACGGATTTATCTTCTCCACCGCTTCCTCCACTCTCAATCTGTGCTATTTTCCCCGCATAGCTGGAAAACGGATCGCTGTCCGATACGGTTACGCCCTTTGCGGTAATCGCCGACTTTATGGCGCTCTTTGTCTCCATAAGCTTGCTGAGCTTGTCTGCAATGCTCCCCATCAGACCACCTCCCCGTTGATCTCATCAAGCAAGGCGCTGATGTTCCCGACTTCTTCCTCCGAAGCCGCTCCAATCGCTTTCCGCACGTCTTCTGGAGCTGTCCAGTACGGTGCGCCGCTGGTCCCTTGCCGTAAAAACGATCCGGCGGTTGTGGGAAATGCGAGCTGTGACAATGTAGTAGTTCCTGACGGATAGATCAGCCGATATGATGACCAACTTGTTTTTCCAGTTCCGCCTTTTGACACGCTAACGGAACTACTCAAATCAGAAGTATAGGGTTTATTCGCGCCAACTGCAATCCAATATGTACCATCATACTGCAAAAGCTGTGGGTCTCCCGAAGATAACCATGTAGTTGTATATCCGGATACTACTGAGCTGTTTGTGTAACTATAGCGGCGCCGAATACCTTTTGCACCCAATCCATTGATATTTAGCGTAGGTGTGGAACTCGAGCTCACCCTATGCGGGATAATTGTAATTAGCATACCAATAGTTAGTTCTGTGATGCCATCTATCGTGGCCGTAAATGCACTTCCAGTCCCCGCTGTTGTAACAATAGGGATTGCCGCGCCCGCCTGCATAGTCCCTGTCACAAGCCCGTCTTTGGTAATCGCCTTTTTCCCCTCCGCAATGTCTGCGGCGGTCGCATCCGCTTGTGCCTGCGCGGTCTGCCATCCCTCTATAGCAGCATCTACTTCCGCGCCTGTGTGCGTCAGTAGATATGTCCCTGTGTTCTCTTGTCCGCCGGGACCCGCTGCCCGTGTCATATTGTTTTCCAAGATAATAAACCTCCTATCGCTTGATCGATCTCCCTACCAGTATATGGGATTGTATAGTCTCGTTTGTCCGCTGTGTGGAGTTCTAAGCCGGCTTTATCACAAAGAGTCGCCCCGGAAGACTCTTGCAATACTCCGTATTCCTCTATGCCAATCAAAACCAAATACCCCTGACCGGTTGATACAGGATTTGGAGTGATCTGCGCAGACGTAATCTTAACGGACATCCAGTATCACCCTTACCTTCCGTGTCTCTGGCGGTATCTCATAGGTGATTTCCAGCGTATAAGCCCCTGTTTCTTGTGGCTCTACTAAAACGCTTATACGCCCTTTCTCTACCTCACAGGTCCCTTCCTGTTCAGGCTTTCCCTTCAAATTCTTTGTAAGCGTCCATTCTGCGTGCGGGATAACCACGGGTCCAGGCTGTCCGCTTCGGACTTCCAAGTCCACATACTTGTCCTCCCCCAATATCCAGTTGCGTTTATACACTGGTAGCACAACAACACCCCTTTTTGATCGTGACTAGATACCTTTCATCCATTAGTTCTGCCTGCACCCGTTCTGACAATAAAATTACCCTATAGGGGTCTTCTTCCAGACAGACGCACACTAAGCGGCTGTTCTGCATATACAGGACGCCGGACCAATAGGTTTGTTCCGCCGCGGCGTTTTCTGCCCAAAACTCACACGCGTATTGCCCGTCGGTCAGGTCGGCGGGAACCGACGCTTGCCAGTCCCCGCCCTCCACTTGCCTCAAGATCAGGTTGTATTGGTCGGCGTGTCCCCACACCTTTACTGCACTACTCATACAACCGTTACTCTGATTGTATACGTTGCACCTGCATCCACTGGATTCGGTGCAATTTCTACTTTGGTAATCTTCGGCGCGGTTGTGTTGAGTGTAACCGTCCGTGTAATCGCAGTTGTTTTTCCTGCACGATCGGTTGCCGTTACAACAATGGTATTCTCTCCCTCTTGTAGGGTAACCGTCTTGCTCCAGGTGCCGGAACTCTCAACCGTAACCGCTCCTTGGTCAACTTGATTGAGTTTAATCGTAATGATTACCGGCCCGCTGGTTACGTCGCTGGTCGTACCGGACACGGTAAGGGCCGTCTTGTTGGTGACAAGATTATCCTGCGGGCTGGTTACATCCAAAGTTGGCGGCGTAGTGTCAACCGTAATACTGCGAATAACCGTATTCGCCGCATTGCCGTCGTTATCCGACACATTGACTGTGATCGTATGCGCGCCATCTCCCAGGGCTTTCTGTGGCGTGTATGTTATATCGTAGCCGTTTTCCGCCTCTTGTACAGACATCCCCGGCGAAGTGTTCCCCACGGTTGCCCCACTGTCGATTTTTAGCGACAACGATGTAATGTCGATTCCGCTGTCATCGTCGCGGATCTGCGCTTTGATTACCGGTGTATTATTGGTGATTAACGCATCCGCCCCCCGGGGCAGTAATTGTAATTGTGGGCTTGTTATGTTCCTTTACAACCAGCCGCAATGCTTCGCCAATTTCCCCTTCGGTCGATGCACTTGCCTCCCCGGTATTTCCTGCGTCGTCCGTCGCTTTCACCGTCACATCGTAATAGTGGCCGTCCTCATTATATGACGATTTATCTGGTGCAACCAGCGAAGCGGTCCATTTCCTGGAATCCCCATCATATGTAAGGCTATGCTCCTGCCCGCCGATCATTACTTTTACTGTTTGGACAGCCATGCTTTAGCCACCTTTCTTTGTCCGTACGATCGCCTGATACGCGCCGTTGCTTGCCAGGCTGACCAAGGCCGCATTCAGCGGCACCAGCGCCCAGACCGTCCAGGGCTGTATCCAGCCGCCCGTGGCTGCCGTTGTGATTACCAGCAGCACCACAGCGATGATGTAAGACAGCCACTGCGTCGGTAGCTTAGCCGTCACACTCTTCAGCATTTGGGTAAGCAGGCCCGTACAGGCTGCTACACCCGCGAAGGTCGCCAGAATTTCCCAACTCAGAAAGCTATTGAAATCCATATGTAATCCTCCTTTAAAGTATCTGGGCCAAAATTGCCGTTACGATTCCTGTTGCTGCCGCGCCGATCGCCGCCGCAGCCAGCTTGTCCCACCAGGTTCCGGGGCGAGCGGTCAATTTTGATACGCTTTGCTTGATCTCCCGGATGTCCGCCTGTACGCCGGTGATTTCCTGCCTGGTTGCAGCCATCGCCGCGGCGAGGTCGTGGATGTCCTTGACTTCATCTTCTAGGCGGTCCAAGCGGTGATGCGCCGATTTTGCACTGTCCAATGCCTGGACTGCGATGGTGTTGTCTTGATCCATTGTGGTATCGCCCCCTTATACAACCTGCGCAACAAACTGCTTAACCGGCTGCCCACCTGGTACTGTGGTGTAGATACCTGTCATATCTCCGGGTTTTCCAATCGGCACAATCGCTGCCAGCTTGTCCTCACCGCGATTGATTGGCACTATGGTCACTACGTCGCCTGTGCCCGCTGTCACAATGAGCTGGTTTGCATTCGTACCACTGAACTTCGCCGTGTAGTACCCTCCACGTTTGATTTTTACCGTTCCGCTGGTATCACTTGTAATAGCCACGTTTTGTAATCCCTCCAAAATTTTATTGTACGGAAAATCCTTGCCCGGGCAATTGGGTTTAGTCACCGGATTGATTTCACAGTGTCCTATAATATATTCTCGCGACACGGGAATGGTGACGCCGTAGAGGCGACGGACCTCGGCAATGATGTAGCGGTGCAGTTCAATGCTCGCTACAAGCTGTTCCGCAGTGAGTTCTCCGCCGCTCACGCAGACGTGTTCAATGCTGATGGTGTAATAATTGGCGTTAGTACAGCGGTTTCGGACAGCTGCCAATGCCGATCGGCCATAATAGCGGCTGTCCGACGGCGTTGTGCTGGTCCCATTGGCCCAGGCGGCGCGGTCAAGCGCCACCAGCTGATACACGGTGCCGTCCTTGTCCACAACAAAGTGGGCCGAAGCCTCTCTTGCAGGATTACAAAGCGTAGCAAGTGCGCCGGATGCTGTACTTCCTGCGGTGATGTGGTTGACGATCATGTCCGGTTTCCAGCCGTTGCGGCTTCCGTAATTCGGGCTAGGATGTTGTTTGATGTTCGTTTTGCATTCCCCTTTCTGATATACAAGCTCTTACGTTCCCAATTTTGCTTATAAAGCCAAATTTACGATTCCTTTTGTTCTGTCCATTGCGTAGGCGGTTCCCAAACATTGGCGTCTACGTTGCTAATCCAGTGTTTCCCGTTGTGGCTAACCTTTGCACCCTTTGGATATGCGTCTGTACTTCCGGTTGGTTGTCTCCATTCCGGCCACTCAATTGCCGGATCATCAATCCTAACCCACAAAGACGGTGCTGCATCTGGTTTCCAACTTCCTTGCGACGTGTGTTCCGTCAAACAGCGATATAGCAGCCCCTCATACTGGACGCGATCTCCGATAGAATATGTATGACTGTTACTGTCCCAAAGAGGGAACATCCATGCCCGGTCATATGCCTGCTCATCGGATAAGGCCACCGCCGCTTCTTCGATCTGCGCCCGCTTGGCTTTTGCTTCGGCAATCAGTTTATTTCTGTCAAATTCAGCCATTGTTTGTTCCTCCCATTAAAATAGAAATTGCTTTCTGTTGTGCTGCAACTTGCTCCTGCAACTCTGTAATTTGTGTATCCACGTTTTTCGCCATAGTCACTTTGATCTGGCCGCCCTCATATACGGTTCTCACCAAAACCGTATATCCTTCAATGGGAGCGCCATCATCAATGGTCATCGTCTGTGCCTTTTCGGTGTTACAAAAGCTCTCGCGCAGTTGGGGGTCTTGGTAGGTTTCCGCATTAAAGCAAAACCGGATAGCCTTACAACGCTGCCCGTCAATATATTCCTCCGTTCCCTGCGCGCCTAACAAGGCGAGTGTCGTTTGANGTTGCCCCACTGTCGATTTTTAGCGACAACGATGTAATGTCGATTCCGCTGTCATCGTCGCGGATCTGCGCTTTGATTACCGGTGTATTATTGGTGATTAACGCATCCGCCCCCCGGGGCAGTAATTGTAATTGTGGGCTTGTTATGTTCCTTTACAACCAGCCGCAATGCTTCGCCAATTTCCCCTTCGGTCGATGCACTTGCCTCCCCGGTATTTCCTGCGTCGTCCGTCGCTTTCACCGTCACATCGTAATAGTGGCCGTCCTCATTATATGACGATTTATCTGGTGCAACCAGCGAAGCGGTCCATTTCCTGGAATCCCCATCATATGTAAGGCTATGCTCCTGCCCGCCGATCATTACTTTTACTGTTTGGACAGCCATGCTTTAGCCACCTTTCTTTGTCCGTACGATCGCCTGATACGCGCCGTTGCTTGCCAGGCTGACCAAGGCCGCATTCAGCGGCACCAGCGCCCAGACCGTCCAGGGCTGTATCCAGCCGCCCGTGGCTGCCGTTGTGATTACCAGCAGCACCACAGCGATGATGTAAGACAGCCACTGCGTCGGTAGCTTAGCCGTCACACTCTTCAGCATTTGGGTAAGCAGGCCCGTACAGGCTGCTACACCCGCGAAGGTCGCCAGAATTTCCCAACTCAGAAAGCTATTGAAATCCATATGTAATCCTCCTTTAAAGTATCTGGGCCAAAATTGCCGTTACGATTCCTGTTGCTGCCGCGCCGATCGCCGCCGCAGCCAGCTTGTCCCACCAGGTTCCGGGGCGAGCGGTCAATTTTGATACGCTTTGCTTGATCTCCCGGATGTCCGCCTGTACGCCGGTGATTTCCTGCCTGGTTGCAGCCATCGCCGCGGCGAGGTCGTGGATGTCCTTGACTTCATCTTCTAGGCGGTCCAAGCGGTGATGCGCCGATTTTGCACTGTCCAATGCCTGGACTGCGATGGTGTTGTCTTGATCCATTGTGGTATCGCCCCCTTATACAACCTGCGCAACAAACTGCTTAACCGGCTGCCCACCTGGTACTGTGGTGTAGATACCTGTCATATCTCCGGGTTTTCCAATCGGCACAATCGCTGCCAGCTTGTCCTCACCGCGATTGATTGGCACTATGGTCACTACGTCGCCTGTGCCCGCTGTCACAATGAGCTGGTTTGCATTCGTACCACTGAACTTCGCCGTGTAGTACCCTCCACGTTTGATTTTTACCGTTCCGCTGGTATCACTTGTAATAGCCACGTTTTGTAATCCCTCCAAAATTTTATTGTACGGAAAATCCTTGCCCGGGCAATTGGGTTTAGTCACCGGATTGATTTCACAGTGTCCTATAATATATTCTCGCGACACGGGAATGGTGACGCCGTAGAGGCGACGGACCTCGGCAATGATGTAGCGGTGCAGTTCAATGCTCGCTACAAGCTGTTCCGCAGTGAGTTCTCCGCCGCTCACGCAGACGTGTTCAATGCTGATGGTGTAATAATTGGCGTTAGTACAGCGGTTTCGGACAGCTGCCAATGCCGATCGGCCATAATAGCGGCTGTCCGACGGCGTTGTGCTGGTCCCATTGGCCCAGGCGGCGCGGTCAAGCGCCACCAGCTGATACACGGTGCCGTCCTTGTCCACAACAAAGTGGGCCGAAGCCTCTCTTGCAGGATTACAAAGCGTAGCAAGTGCGCCGGATGCTGTACTTCCTGCGGTGATGTGGTTGACGATCATGTCCGGTTTCCAGCCGTTGCGGCTTCCGTAATTCGGGCTAGGATGTTGTTTGATGTTCGTTTTGCATTCCCCTTTCTGATATACAAGCTCTTACGTTCCCAATTTTGCTTATAAAGCCAAATTTACGATTCCTTTTGTTCTGTCCATTGCGTAGGCGGTTCCCAAACATTGGCGTCTACGTTGCTAATCCAGTGTTTCCCGTTGTGGCTAACCTTTGCACCCTTTGGATATGCGTCTGTACTTCCGGTTGGTTGTCTCCATTCCGGCCACTCAATTGCCGGATCATCAATCCTAACCCACAAAGACGGTGCTGCATCTGGTTTCCAACTTCCTTGCGACGTGTGTTCCGTCAAACAGCGATATAGCAGCCCCTCATACTGGACGCGATCTCCGATAGAATATGTATGACTGTTACTGTCCCAAAGAGGGAACATCCATGCCCGGTCATATGCCTGCTCATCGGATAAGGCCACCGCCGCTTCTTCGATCTGCGCCCGCTTGGCTTTTGCTTCGGCAATCAGTTTATTTCTGTCAAATTCAGCCATTGTTTGTTCCTCCCATTAAAATAGAAATTGCTTTCTGTTGTGCTGCAACTTGCTCCTGCAACTCTGTAATTTGTGTATCCACGTTTTTCGCCATAGTCACTTTGATCTGGCCGCCCTCATATACGGTTCTCACCAAAACCGTATATCCTTCAATGGGAGCGCCATCATCAATGGTCATCGTCTGTGCCTTTTCGGTGTTACAAAAGCTCTCGCGCAGTTGGGGGTCTTGGTAGGTTTCCGCATTAAAGCAAAACCGGATAGCCTTACAACGCTGCCCGTCAATATATTCCTCCGTTCCCTGCGCGCCTAACAAGGCGAGTGTCGTTTGATCGGTAAAAGTTAATGTCATGGTTTCCTCCTATTCAAGCCACCCATACAATTGGATGTTTAGCAAGCATATTATCTTTTAAAGTATCTGTGAATTTCACCCACATCGTAGAGTTGCGATGAGCGGTAGTCATTATTCCTTTTAGGCGGAGTTGTGATACTTCCATATCATGGTCTAAAATTACTTTAAAGTTTCGTGTAAATCCAGTCCATGTTTTACCTGAAGGAAAATCATCTGATGTGACCGTTACTTCTCCAATTGTTATCCCGCCAATATCAAAAGTAAAAAACACCTCAAATGAACTGTTGCTTCCCTGTTTCTCAAAGGATAATCGTACATTGTTGAATATTAATTCATTTCCTTTATGAGCGGAAATCGGGGGATCAATGTCTAAAAATAAATAACCGGCCTCGTCGTAAACGTGTGTCGAACCTTTAGAGGAAGTTCTTAATACCCATTGATGTACATTTTGTATAGCTGGATCTTTCTCCCACACTGAAACCATATTTTTATCTACCGAGACCCGATCAAAAGTCAAGTTTACAGGTTCTTTTATGTTTTCATACACCAACCGACTTACTTTATCTTCCCCCGTATGCCACCCCTCTGCTATTTCCCGTACCACATTGTCCGGTGTGGTAACCATAATCGGGCTTAATTCCTTCAAAACGTTGCTGCTGTCCGGAACATAAATCGGCATTTATATCCCCCCTTATGCCTCATATACGAATGTAATACGTCCAGCCGGTGCGCTGGTTGGTTCCTTATCGGCTACCGCAAATGTAAAGCCGTTGACACTACCGACATCCGATGGAATAAACGATTGATTACCAAGAGTTGACACATTTCCAGCTTCTAGTTTTGCCGCAGAGATAGTGACACTCTTTCCTTCTTTTGCTTGTATCCCTAATATTGTGCCTGATCTATCAGCGCTTAACTTAAATGTACATTTATATAAATTTCCGCCTTGATTGCGGGCGACTGCTACACCTGTACAATATACCTGATCCACGTTTCCCGGATTTGCTACCCAAAAAGAAAGTGTATAAGTATCTCTGGGTAAATAATCCATCACCTGCTCGAATTTAGTGTATGTACCGCCTGTCCCTCCGTTCAGTGTGAGGCCTTCGTTATTTTCAAGCTGGATGTATTGTCCAGACCGATCGCTATCCAATTTCCAATGGTCTATCGTATATCCGTTGGAAGTATATTTTGTTTTTCCCTGTGTATTTGTTGGTACTCCAAAATACCAGTTTTTCAACAGATTTGGGTTGCATGCTCCTACATCTTGTGCAGTTGGCATTTGTACAAGGTCCCCATTTATATCCAAGCCTGCAAAACCATTCGGCTGATTTTTACTGCTTTTAATTTCGTAAATGAGATTTAATAGTTCCCCTGCTGCATCTTCGCTAATAACACTTTGGGCCGTCTCAAACCATTCATCGAAATCTTCAGAACTATTCTTTATAAAGCTATCCCATTGACTATTCATGGAGGATCGGAGGTTTGTGTAATCCTCCCAAATGCCTTTTGTGTCCACGCCTGGAATGCTTTTCATCAGCCCTGCTAAAGGTTCTCCGTCTGTCGGGTGCTTATTGGTATTTAATCTTTGATCGGTAATCATAGATGCTGTAACTGCGGTGGCTTTTTCTGGCACAACAACTGTCGCCAATGCTAATTCATAGTTTAGCGATTCATGGGACAAACTGTTTTCCAAGGATGCGCTTCCTTCTCGTTGCTTTGCCGCTACATAAATTTCAGGCTTTTCGCTCTGTAAGTCCATACGAAGAACAATATCGGTTGTTTCCCCCGCCGTCACTGTCAGTTGGATTGGAAGGCTAGATATATACCCTCTCCCTTTAATCATTGCAACACCAGGCGATACAATAATTTGTAACCCTGATCCTGTCGTCACAGCTAAACTTGATCCGATATAATCCTCTGGATTGTCATCCGTACTTGATACTGCCATTTCAGGTGCAATCCCTGTTGTATATAGGCACTCAAAAAAACTTGCCAAGTCTTGCGCTGCATATTGGTAGTATGCAAGCTCATCTTCTGTGAGATCACCTGATGGTTTATCCCAAAAAAAGGATTTTTCCCCTAACGCCATTACTTGCCTCCTGTTCTGATTTGCCGCTCTAAAAGCTGCAAATTTGATTTCCGTGGTTTCCCAAAAGTTCCCGTTATTTTGTATCCAATCCCTTGCCAGGTGTGCGTTACACTAATTAACTGTACATTATCCTGCCTCCTTAATACCCGGTCTCGTATCGTCACAAAATCGCCCAGGTAATAGTCTTTGTTGTAGATATAATTGCCGTTTAGCTCAACGGTAAAGGTATCGTCTTTCTCAAAATTGGTTGCTTCCTTGCGGGCAAGATTCCTCATTTCTTCCACAACATCAACCGCTGTATCGTCTACACTTACGTCGATCTGTGTTTCATACCGGTTTCTCCCTTCTGGCTCGGCCTCGTTTTCTCTGCATACAAGGATTGTCGTTGCCTCTGCTTCTGATCGTGCACCATTTTTGGTTGTATAAAACGCATTGCGGTAATTTTCGACGTCACTTACAAACCGACTGTCTATGGCGGTCGATAGGTCAACGTCAAATATGATTCGCGGTCGGTTGGATTGTTTAGCTGATCGGTCCACCCCCTGTACTACATCAAATACCATCGTATCCGATGCTATATCCATGTTGACCTGATACCCGATTTCCTGTGCGGCTCCTACCTCTTGTAGCAATTCTGTGAGAGGATTAAACCGCGCCATATATTTATCGTCTGGCACTCCACGCTTTTGATCGGGTGCTATGACAAATTTCGGTATCTTCCGTTTTGCGTTTGATGGGGATACAATATTGTTGGTAACATAATGCTTCATGACCGTTTCTGTGCTGCCTTGTACCGTATCATATCCCTCTAAATCGCCGCCGGACATAGGGTATAAACAAATCCGCTGTTTTAAATAACCTTTAAGATCATCCCCACTGCGGATTATGGGGGCCGCCGTAGAAGTCCGTTCGTCGTCTATGCCTCTGATAATCCCCCATAGATACACATTGCTTGCCCTTACGCTGATGATGTTATCCTGCTGTAGAGTTTCCGCATAAGTATCTAGTGCAGATAGATTCATGGACCATGTGCCCGGTTCGTACAAATTTTCCGTCCATGTTATCGCATAGGGGTTGATCTTACCAAGTTGTCCATTTTCAAGTGTCGATACATCTGACAACGGTTTAAATACTCTTATGTCCACTACACGCCTCCATACTGCTTTTGCCAGAACATGTATCCCAATGGATGGTTTGTCTGCCCGCCTCCATCTAAGCTGATAACATTCCGGCCCCTTTGCAAATACCAATAGTCACTGTTCAATGTGAGATAATGGCTAGCATTTTCGATCACTTGCCCAGTGGCCGCAGACTTAATAACTGCTGTACCTTTTTCTGTGTCTACCTCTAACTGTTGATCGGCGTCGATTGATCGATTAAACTGCATATATTCCCCGGAACTTTCATTTGTGATTGTTACGCTTTCCGCCGTCCCAATTACAACAATCCGTACGGGGAGATTATCGTACGTATCGTTTATTACAACAAATGTCGTCGTATAGGTCCCAAATTCAAACACCGGGTCTATTACCAGCGGGAAAGATAGCCCGCCAATGACTGCCCCCATCCGTACCACTCGTTCGTTTCGTTCCTTCCATTTTGGTTGTTCTGTGGATTGGAAAGTCAGGCTGAACTTTTCATTGCTTCCAATACGGTCAAAACCCACTGGTATCTCGGTAAATCTTCCCCGCAACGAATAAGCGCCCGTATCGTTTTCATACACCAGAGTCCCTTGATAATTCAGGTCAATGGTATTTGCCAGCTTGATCTTCATTTGCTGCAATCCTCCAAGATCGAACCAGCCCTTCCTCTCCCCTCCCAATATTGCAATTTCCATCGGAACACTCCTCTGATCGTATCCAGACATGTAGGTGTTATATATCCCTCCAATGGACATATCGCTATCCTCTATGCTGCCTACGCCCATTGTGTCTATGCTGGATAATAAATAAGGGCCGATCTCGTCAAAAACGAGAAACAGCCCATTGTCCGATATATAGGTGACTTTTTCCATATATTCCACCTTCTTATTTTGCACACAAGAAAACCGCGCTCCTGATGGAGTGCGGTTCTTGTCACTATCTGTCTTTTATGCTATTATGTGTGTAAGGTGTTATCAAGACGCTGGGCGGTTGCCCCTCCATTCCCGGAGGGGGAATTCGTTTCTTTTCCCCTCGTATTGAGAGGGGGTGAGGCCATGATTACATATTCAGAACTCTTTCAGTTCTGTTTGGTTCTTCTTGGCGTTGCAACGTTCGTTTGGACCGTTGCTTCTCACGATAAAAAGAAATAGCCGCCCAACCCTCGCAAAGTTAGCGGCTATTTCTTAGTCCAACTTTAGGGGCAACCGTCTACTGGTAGCACCTTACGCTTTTATTATATCCTCCTTTTTTTATGATGTCAATCCACTCGCCCCGTGAGGGGCAAGACAACAGTGGAAAAGCAGATCATGCAGCCAAAAGCAATTTCAATCCACTTGCCCCGTGAGGGGCAAGACCTTATGAGGCATTAAAGCTTGCTTGTCAATCAAGATTTCAATCCACTTGCCCCTTACGGGGCAAGACGCAGGAAAGCTAGGAAAAGCTCAAAGATTTGCGTATTTCAACCCACTCGCCCCGTGAGGGGCAAGACTTATTTTATCGGAAAAGCAAACGTCTATACAGTATATTTCAACCCATTTGCCCCTTACGGGGCAAGACGAAAACCCAGTGGTTAAATGAGAAAATTGACGAAATTTCAATCCACTTGCCCCGTGAGGGGCAAGACAGCAAATAGTAACAACTCTATAGTGTCATACTTGTACAACGCTACTGATTATCTGTCTCTTCCCTCCTTTCACAAACGGATATTTAGCGCGGTATTACCAACCGTCACATTGATTTCTCCGCGTGTTCTGTCAGTTAAATATGTTTGCTTGGACTTCGCACATTTGATTCCTTTTTGTGGATCTACTAATGCCATGATCTCTTTGCAGAGTTCTGGCTCTACACCATACAGCCGTAATGCGATTTCTACACCACTACGATACATGTACATTAACGTTTCACCATCATAATGCCGTCTATATTTTTGTTCAAATTCCGCTTTCAAGTCTAACCCCATTCCATTAAAATCCCAAGCAGGACGGAAATAGGCATGATGATATAACCATCTTTTCTGGCGCTTTTCTGGCGAAAGTAGTCGCAGGAAATCCTCTTCCGGTAAGATTGGTTGACCGTTGTAATACATGACTTGACCGGGTATAAAATCCTTCAAGATTTCTTCCATTTCATAGAATCGGTTAATATATGCCGCTGTGAATAAAATTCCTTTTTTGCCTGTGAGTTTGTGGGCTATCAACTCGCAACCTTTTTTAGTGACTTGGTAACAAGGTAACACTCGCCCGGTAGAGTCTTTATAGGCGCTCTCTCGAAAAAAGTCACTCAATCCAAAATTGGATTCAGTGAGAATTGCCCTATAGGAATCAATGTCACGCAATAAATGCCCATGAGTTTTCCCTATCATCTGCGCTACCTCTCGACTATCAAGCACTGGCGTTGATTCTGATAGATTCCACATAATATATACCTCCTTCATTTGACGGAGGTTACACTATCTGATATAATAAATTTATCAGATGGGTAACCTCTGGTTGATAGCAATAACGTTTGTGCTTGGTCGTGCGGCGTTATTGCTATTTTTTTTGTGCTTTTGCGTACATTAAATTAATGCCTTGCCTAATTACTTCCGCTTTCGGCTGCTTTAAGGTCGTCGCTGCATAATCGAGTTTTTGCATATCTGTGTCAGATAGTCTAACTTTGTACTGGTTATGCTTTGGATCGTCTGTGGGGCGTCCAGTTCTTGGTGACATTTTCAACCTCCTTTCTTTTGGGTGTACATATATAATAAATTATAGACACCCAAAAATCAAGAGGTTTTTAAAAAATTTTCTTTTTCTCTTGCAGAATTTGTCGAAAAGCATTATAATGTGAACAAATAATGAATTATTTTGGAGGGGATTTTATGAATGAGTATAGAAATAGTAATATTGCTATGGTCCTAAAAGCTTGTGGGATTATTGTGGGACTTTGCGGATTTATTGGCGGAGTCGCGGCTGGATTTGCAATACCTATTATCAAGGTAACATCAGGGCTGTTTTCGGACTATCACGAAGAACAGTATAACTATCTACTCATGTTGCTGTGTTGGGTGTCAGGAATTATATCTGCTGCCATCCTTTATGGTTTTGGAGAGTTAATAACGATTCAGAATGACAATAGACAATTGTTGGAGCAAATTGGCAGTAAATTGGCATCTCTATCATCTACGCAAACTACGAATCAACTAGAGTCGAGTGATGACTCTGATAAAATCGAAGAGACTGAAAGTACCGATGAGGGGTCATGGGTATGTTCTTGCGGTACATATAACTACCCCCATGAGAAGATTTGTTCGCGCTGTGGTACTCCAAGGCATCCCGAGAATTAAATTATCTCCTTCCATATAGCAATCTTTCCGCCTGCCTGTCCATCAGTCGGGTAACCTGCCCCTCGGTGAGGCCGCGCGTAATGTGGTTTGTAATCGTCATACTGCGATTGTCGCTATTGCTGTAAGCAATACTAACCCCTTCACGGTATGCCCTTTTAGTACGCTCAATGGCGCTGGACAGGCGTGCGACTGCATCTTGTACCTTTGCAACCATTTCGTCAATTGTTGCCTGCGCCTGTGCTTTTATGGTGTCAAAGCCTGTTTTTAATGCTTCGTTGGTTACGTTTGCAAAGCGCTGGCCGATGGAAAGCGTCTCCTGATTGATAAAACCGTAAGCCTGATACAATCCGGCTTGTAAAGCATTAAATGAGTCATCAAGAATCTTTAACGTTTGGTCCCTGGCTTCCTCTGCGGCGGCCAGGGCCTTTTTGCGTTTCTCTTCCAGATGCTTTTCTTCCGCTTCATATTCTTCTTCCAGATTGGACAGTCGTTCTTCATGCCTCTGCTTTTCCGCTTCCAGCTCATTGACCTCTTTTTCAACGGTGAGGTCTTTTAGCTCTTCTTGTTGACGCTTTAACTCTTTTTCAAGTTCCGCTTTTTCTTCTGGCGACCGTGCATATTGGATTTGTGTCTGTAAGGTTTGGATTCGGTCCTGTGCAAAAGATAGATCGTCATTTAGCTTTTCTTCTTCGCGGGCGCGCTTTTTGGCGTCGATCTCACGCTGCAACTCGTCAATAATGCCGTCAACACGCTCTTTTTCAGCTTCATAGTCCTTCTTTGCGCGTTCTAATCGAGCATCATATTCCTTGTTGATCGCGTCAATCTCCGCTTCTGCCTGTTCCTCGACCAATTCCTTTTGCTTATCATAGTAATCTTTTGCAAGGTCTAACTGCGAGTCAAAAGCGTTTTTCAAAGCTTCTTCTTTGTCTTTCTCCATTTGCTTTTGCAGTTTATAGACTTCCTGGCTGTATTTTCGATAATTTTCTTCGTCTTTACCATAGTAACTATCACGGATTTTAATAAGCCCGTCAAGATATTCCTGTTCGCCAATGATCTCCATTTCCCGCTTATATTTCAGTTCATCGTATAGCTTTTCCTGCCACGTTTTTTCTTTTTCTGCGCTGTCCTTTTTGGCTTTTTCTGTTTTTTTGGTTGCGGCGTCAAAATCTGCAAGGTTGAGTTCGAACGTCGCCCCCTCTAAATCCGTTAATGGTTCCAGCAGATTTATCATGTTTTGAAGCTCCGCTTTGTCCTTTGCAATGTCCCAATCCTCCCAAAAAGAGCCATGTCCATTTGTGCGCTGTTTTGGACCTTGTGCCTCTTTGTTAAGCTCCGACAACTGCTGCTGCATCGCCTTAACGGTCTTTGTGGCATTACCTCCTACTTGTTGGTAATACTTTTGCCACTCTGCTGAGAGCTGTGTGATAAGGTCTGTCTCGATGTCTCCTTTTGCCTGGGCAAGCGTGTGCCAATTGCCTCTATCGCCCCGATAATTATTCTCCAATTCCGCAAACAATTCTGCATTATTGTCCCTAAGATTCGCAAAGAACTCTTCGTTGTCTTTGTATTTCTCCATAATGCTTGCGGCATATTGTGCGCTTTCTTGCTGATAGAGTGCGGGGAATTGGGCAATAAGCTCTTTCTCGTCAATCAGCCCCGCCATGTAATCCTCGATATATGGCATAAGCTGTGAGTAATTCTCGCCAAGTGACTGGATGGTACTGATTGATAATTTTCCGCCGTCTGCGGCCTCTTTTTGCGCAGCAGCTAAAGATTTGAGTCGTTTTTCGCTGTTCTCTAAGTTAGCAAATAATTCATCTGTGCTCATTAAGGAATCTGTTACATCCCCTATAGACGTCTGCACATCTTCTGCAGCATTACTCAGCTGGTCATAAGCTTCTGACATCTTTTGTATGCTATTTGCATATTCCCTGTCTAGCTTTTTCCCCTCTTCTATTTCACTATTTAGATCATTTATTTGTTTTGTAATGTCATCTAATGGTGCCTTTATCTGTGCGTCGGTTGCCCAATCGCTATTATTGGCTAATTTTTCGTTTACTTCCGCCTCTATTTTAGCTCTTTCTTCTTTCAGTTTAATTAACTCTTGTTCGTTTCCAATTAACTCCAATTGATTATCCGCTTGTTCTTGATATAAATTCTTTAAGGAAGTGTTTGCTGCTTCTGCTAGCGCTCTTTTTTTCATTACTTCTATGTTTTCATCAATTGCGTCGGTATTATCTTTTAGCTCTCCTGTTACGCTGTTGATGGATAAGGCCTCTTCCCCAAGCGATTCATTTACTTGGTCCACCATATTTTTTAAAAGAGCTTTTTTCCCTTCAACATATTCCGCCGCATCTCCTTCTGCTTTCAGTTCAGCATTGATTTCCCTAATCCTTGGAAGCAATTCATTTGATATATAGACTAGGTCAGAATATGTACTGCTATAATCAGACAAATACTCAATTACGTTCCCCCGTAACTTTTCGAGCTCTTCTCTTTGCGATTCCATCTCTTCTACATTTTGGTTTATTGCTTGTGAAAGAGCTACAATTCCTCCAACTACGGCGGTAAGTGCTCCTGCTAGTGCAACCAACGGGTTTGTTTTAGTCACAGCGTTTAGCGCTGCTTGTGCAGCAGTTGCCCCCTCCGTTGCAGTCATAAAGGCCTTATAAGCAGTGGTTGCAGCAGTTATCTGTTGTACAACTTTCCAGGCACCGTATACTGTCACCAATGCGCCTACCGCATTTTTATGTTTGACAAGCCCCTCGACTGATCCTAAAACCAATTTAGTGAGCATACCAAATACTGCCCCCCATTGCTTGGACAGTTCGGACAAATCGCCATTTTCTTTCATTGTCTCAAACTCGCTTGATATATCTTCAAGCGAGCTTTTTGTTTCTTCAAACGCCTCTTCGCCCATATCACGGGCAAACTGTCCCATATTGTCTTTTAAGGTACTCCAACGGCCTAAGAGAGTTTGGGATTGTTTTTCCATCATCCCGGCAAACTTTCCTGTACCTGTGGTTAATGACGCAATTGCCGCATCCAGTTCCGGTATTCCCACGCTACCTTTTTCAATGAGCTTTGACAACTCTGCGGTAGATTTTCCCATATTGTCGGCCAAAGCTTGCGTTAGAGGGACGCCGGCCTCTGTCATTTGCCGCAATTCTTCGCCGGTGACTTTGCCTTTTGTCAACATTTGTCCATACGCAAGGGATATACGATTGAGCTTATCCACAGATCCCTGCGATAGATCGCCTAACTGGGTTAAAGTGGTAATAATGTCTTCCAGCTCCACACCATAGTTCATGAGTAATTGTGCGTTTTGGGTTACATCAGGCACTTCAAATGGGGTTCTAGCTGCAAAATCCTTTAAATCCTCCATGAGTGACTTTGCTTTATCCATATCACCCAACATGACCGCAAAAGAGGTCTCATATTGCTCAAATTGTGACAAACTACCGATTGTAGCCTCCAAGAAAGAGCGTGTCGCCCGCATTGCCAAAAGACTTTTCATCATGCGCATCATATTGGATAACCGTTGAGACATTGTGTTTAAAGCCCCTGCGGCGGTATTACTGGATGATGCAACCCGGTTTGTATTGTTTGCCTGCTGGTTTAACAATTGATTCACCGCAGACAATTGCGAACTTAAATTCTGTTCACGTGTACGAAATATTTCAATCCGTTGGTTAAGCTGTGCCTGCGTCCGTTCCAGCGACGCTTTTACCTGTTGGAGCCTTTGCACCTGCGTCGATTCCTGGCCATACTGTGCAATCGCTCTTTGTATGGCGGCGGTATTTCGTTCCCGTGCGGCGGTATTGTTTGCCATAACCTTTGCCGCCATTTCAAGCTGCTGTTTGGTCTGTTGTAACTCTTTCGATAGCGCTTTTTCTTTCGCCTGCAACGCCGCAGTACGTTGTACAGCGCCGTCAATACTGTTGTTATATTGCGACGTATCTCCAACAATCTGTATTACAGTACGCCCAACAATGTTATCGGCCATTTTTAAGTCTCGCCTCCAATCCCCGGGAAATCCTGCTGTAGGTCTGCTAGGGTCTGGTATTGTACATACTTTTTGCCCCCGACAACAATTTCTTTTCCCTTATACTTTTTACTGGGGCCATATTTGATCTTTATAAATCTGTCTATCCTCAACAAGATTTCCCTAGGGCTGGAAGTCCAAAAACTTTCAATGCTTTTTCCAAGCTCTCCTGTCCACATAACTTCAAGATCGCCCCAATCGCTGCTACCGCTGTTTCCACCATCTGTTCCCCCAGGCGATTCTCACCCTCCGGTGGAGCCATTTGTTCAAGCGCCATTTTATATAGCTCAGTCGATACCGCTGTAATAGTGTCCGGGTCAAACCATTCGCCGATCTCGTATAAGCTTGGTTTTAGGTTATCTATCTTATCAGAGTTAAATACCTCTGCATTTTCGGGGTAATTGCAAAGCATGAATGCTCGGATAAGATGCTTTTGGGTCTTTATGTCCCCTGCGCTGGTTGCCTTCTCAATCCCGTCGCAGGACCTTTCCAAATAATCGAGCGCGTTGAGATCAAGCCTCAATTTCATGGGTTTCCCCTGCACTGTGATCGTTTTATAAGATTGTCTCAATTCTTGTAAGTTCATATTTACCTCCAAAAGAGATTAGGCGGGATTTCTCCCGCCCTTGCTCATAATCACAGTTCATCGGCCACAATGCCTGCTGTTCCTTTGGTAAACCAGGTTGCTGATAATTTTGTATATTCGTCGTCATCGCTAGCAACGCTGAACAAAAATCCACCGCTGGATTTTCCTTCTGTATATGTTACCTCATAGTTTAATGGCACAACTGTTCCAACTAATTCCGCAGTCTGGAAATTGATGCTTTCATTTTCGGTCTCTGCATTTTCAGTCGGCGTTGCAAAAACTACTTTTGCAATCTTTTCCAATACCCATACGCTGTCAGTCAATTTGACCTTATGGGCACAGATATATTCCGGGGATACATCGTTTGACCCCTGCACTACAGCGCCTGCAGTATTCCGTTTCGCTCCAAGCACTCGTTCTTTTAATGCAGGAGAGATCGACGGGATAACATATGTAATCGTTCCGCCTTTGTTGGAGTTTACTGCTTTTTGCTTTTTGTTCGAGCTATAAAAGTTGCCCTCTGCAACTTCTGGCGCATATGCTTTCGATACAACACATTCGGACAAGTCGATCAGATTTTCGTCATCTGTGGTAAGCGCCTCTTTTGTATCGGATTGTACTGGAAATAAGATTAGCCCTTCAACGCCCAAAATTGGCGTTACAGCAACGTCAAGTGGTGTAGATGCCATAAATTCACTCTCCTAACTTAACTTTAAATTTAAATGTGATCCGTTTTATATAAGTACCTGTAGCAGCCTCGAAAGAATCATCGTATTGGCTTCTACGAGCATCGTATATAAGCGATAATGCGCTGCACAGATTACGCGCCGTTTCCTCTTTTTCTTCTTCCCGCAATGCTCGGACCTCGAAATAATAGGTAAACGTCAATCTGCGCGCCTTGTTAGAAATATAATCTTCTAATGTGGATGATAACAGATAAAAAATGGCGGCGGGGTATTTGGGCCTCGCTGGAAACCAACCGGTTTGTAAATCGATTGAGACTGCTTCTGCAACTCCGATAATGTCCGGGATAATGTCTATCTGATATGCATTTGGCGCAGATACCCATTCCCCGTTCGGACGCAAGTAAATCATTTCAGCACCTTCTTCAGTTCGCTCTGTACCACCTTCTCAATATTCCCGTTGTCGGTATTGTCAATCAATGCCGGGCGTAAATATGGTTGCGGAGGCTGGCCTAACCAATCCTGCCTATGCTGGACAGAGGGGTCTCCTCTTTGCCCAGTCCCAAACTCGACATACGGCGCATATTCCACATTCGTGCCTACCGTCGCCACGCAGTTATCCCCGTCATATCCTTTTGTGGTTGTAATGCTCGAACGAAGCCGCCCAGTATCTACCGGACACAGGCGTTTTGCATCACCCTCCACAAGCAAACCAGCTTTATGTATCCCCTGTTCTAGCGCAAATTGCACCTGGCTTTTACTGTTTTGCAATTGCCTCATGAGCCTTTCCAAATCATCCATCGGCGCTCCTCCCCGTGTCCTTTACTACAATCTGTAACGGACCATCCTTTGCAACAACATAATCGGCCCCAGACACAATTTGGTAGATTTCGTTATCCAAGATGATTTCATTGTCATCTTCCACTGTCCCCAAAAAGATCACAGTATACGCCTTTTCTGACGTTAGGCCAATCGCCTGACGTTTAATAGGATCAGAGTATGGATAAACCTCTGCAATCACATCGGTGTCTTTATGTAGCTGGATAGGGTGCCCAAAATCGTCCTTCTGTCCTTCCCCTGGAAGGTATTGTCTGATTGTGATTTTGCGGCTAATCTTCTGGCAAGGTCTCCACATGTTCTAGCCTCCTTCCGCCAACTGACGCTAAAGGATACGGCAACAGATGTTTTACCGCATTTGGAATATCATCGTAACCAATAGAAACTCCGCCACAGCCGTGAGAGGTTTCCCCCTCGCGGCCCATGCGGTTATAAAGCAATACTGCTATCGCACGTACAGCCCCGCTATAATCGGATGGATTATCTCTATGGGTAAGTCGCCTGAATGTCTCTTCTGCATCCTCATAAAGCAGTCCCAACAATTCATCGGGTACACCAGGAAGCTGGTTAGATAATTTTATGATCTCTTTTGCTTTATCCATTGGTAATCAGTTTTGCCATTGGAATCGATTTTGGGTTAAATTTGATTTCCCAATTCGATGTTGCAAACAATTGTGCATCCGTTGGCGATTCTGTCCATCCGCTAGATGGGACCTTAAAGCTGAACCCATTGGGATGTAGGGTTTCGCGGATACGGGTATACAAGGTATCCTGCCCGCCATTTTTTGCTGCACTGCGTTCCGTTTCAACCGGCTTGTCCAGTCTCCCCGGCGCTCTGCGCAAACATCCAGCCCCTAACAGATAGGTTGTATATTGTACAAGGTCTTTGTTTGCTCCTGAGCCTCCAACTGCCTTTGTGGGTACACTGTCGTCAATAATTACGGTATATCCATTTGTAGATGCAAGATTTAACGGGCGTTGGATTCCGTTGGCGTCGGTATACTTCCAAAATTCCAACAATTCCAAATTTTCCAATGTCTTTGCAACGTTGGAGTGCATAATCGCCATTGAAAACGACGTCTTATGATCTCCCATTGCTTGCGTTGCTAGATCGTTAAGATCGGTTGCTCCGATTACCCGCGCATCCGCTGTGGCAGACGATAGATCAAGAATATGAGTATCGTGCCATGTTTTAGCATTCCCACTCCCAGTGATTCCAAAAATTGCATCCAGAATACCGATCATAACCTTCTGCCGGTATTTAGCCCAATATTTTGATACCGATGCAGCGATATGTCCCATCGGGTCAGACCCGGACAATTCCGCGACAAAATCGCGGGCGGTAAATCCTTTTGCACGGCCATAGGCAATACCGGACTGATAACCGCCGCTGGTTTCCGTCGCAGTAATGTCGGTGGCGCCATCATAGTTCACCGGATCACCGTCGAGGACGTTGTAAAAAGGGATTGTGTACTGGTTCCCGCTGTTGCTCAACATGTTTGCAATTGTGGGGTCATCCACCACCGCACCGCTGTTGAGCATTGCTGTAAGTACCGGGTCTGGTTCCTCCTGCCACATTTGGTAAAAGATTTCTTCATCAAAGGGATAATTAAGATATGTTCCTGGCATAAACTATACTCCTTTTTTCATTAAATTTTTATATTCGTCTGGATGTTCATTTGCAAAGCTTACCCGTTCCATATAGGACATTTTTTTGTAACCGTCCATCGTAACGGGCGGGGTTCCTTTTCCTCCGCCCGCTGGGGTCCCGGCACCAGAAAGCGCATGCGAAATGCCAGCAGATACCGCACGATCATAAGCCGCTTTGATCTCTTTTATCCGTTCTGGTACGTCTTCCGCTTTAAGTTCCTTAAACGGCAGCATTTCCACAAGTTCTACCGGGACCTGCTTTTCAGCAGCGATTTTGGTTGCTTGATCTCTCAGTTCTCGCGCAGCTTCTCTAGCTTTGAGCTGTGCAATCTCTTCGTTTGCTTTTTTCAGCCGGTATTCTTGCCGTTCCTGCTCATTCATAGCCGCTAGTTTTTCCGCCTCTGTTGCTGTCTCGCTGGCAATTGTATGGGCCTTATTCAGCGCCTTTTCTACCGCTGTTTTTGTAGCTTGAGACACCCGCTTATCCAACCAAGATTGCAAATCCGTATCCGTCTTTAGGATTTCATCATAATTTTTGGGTGTGTTTTCGTTGTGAGGTTGGTTCTCTGTTCCTTTTTCGCCCGTTGACGGTGTACTTGATCCACCACCATCCCAGCGACGCATAATGCTTGTAAATTCATTTTTTTTGATCCGCATAATCTGCTCCTTTTGTTGCACCACTCTGTTCTCTGCCAGAGGATGCAGATTTTTAATTTAAAGTAGCTTTTTACGTCTTGCCAAGACGTGTGCATAACCCTGCACCGGGAGATATGGGATCACCTCCTTTCCGTTCTCCCATGATACCAACAGCCCCCATCGTGCCATGCTGCACACTCTCTTTTTATGCACTCTGGAAACATTACTTCTTGACCTTCGATTGCTGTCTGAGTAACCGGAAGACCGTTGTCATCGTATTTAAAGCCGATTTTTGTAACGATTTTGGTGTTTACCGCATAAGGACATTTCATCGGTTACCTCCTTAAAATAGATATAAAAATACCGCCCAGACTTACGACTGGGCGGTATCTCTATCAAGTTTTCCTTCGAGCGCTTTTTGGGCCAGCGTTGCCAACATCCGCTGAAAATCTCCTCCATAATCAAAACATGTCATTTCCGGGCTATCATCGTCATATGGTTGAGCACTCTGCGCAATTGTCTTTAACGCATCTTTTTCATTTTTTGTCATATCTGATGCCATAGGCCGTACCTCCTTTTAAGAGCGTTTCCATAAATTCTATGTAACTTTCGGGGGACTGTTTGTAATCTGTATACTTTTCCACCATAGAGTTGAGAAAGTGGATAAATTGTGCAGCGTTATAATCCTCTGTTTTTTCCACTTTATATGTTGTTCCATTATTTCCTATGACAACTGATACCATACAATTTGGGTCAGCTATAAATATTGCTATATCGTCTTCCGCAAAGGTATTGCCGCTTGGATGATTATGTATGGCAATAAACGCTTCCTTTGCACGTGGAGCCTTTACCGTCCCTGGTTTTTGGCCTTTCCATTTTCCTAATTCTTGCACATGCATATTATAAGCGGCCGCGGTTTCTGTTCCAGCGGGATCATTTATAATGTATCGCAATAAGTTTTGACACTCTTTTTGTAGCTGTTTACTCTGTTGCCTCGTTAATACGGCTGATTCCAACAGCGGAACACGCTGAATCGCTTGCTCTGTGATTGAGAGATATTGAGAGTTTACATCTGTCAGTATACTACTGCCATTGGTATTGTCAACGTATTGCCTTTTCCACTGCGCATAAGACATATTTTCGATATTTACAGATTTCCCATTTTTATCACGTGCAGCGCGCTTATTTAACCGCTCTAATCCAGGTACATCAATCACCGCCGCAGTTGTGCTCCGGCAAAAAGGGTGCATAGGAGGATAATTCACTCCTACAGTAGCATCCTTTCTGGGATACTTTTTCCCATCGTGTTCCCGGCATGTTTGGGAGGTCCGTCTATCCAAAGTAGCTATAAACTCGTATTGATCTACTTCGGCTTCCCTATAGCTTTCAAGCGCTCCTTGGTTGGATAAATAATTGACCTCTGTGCGGATAAGCCTCGTTGCGTTATACATACTTTGGGTATAGGTCCGTTCCATCAAGTCTTTCGACATTTCTTGGATAGATAGTCCGCTCAATACACCCTTTTTTAGTACCTGAGCAGCAATATTGGCTACTTTCCCGCAATTGTGCCAGATCGACGCAGAATAATTACGTCCATACCATTTGCTGGATAATAGCCGGTCAATTGTTTGAGCTGGTAAGAGAGCCACACCGAATCCAATCCCTATACCTTTTTGTATCTCATACATCGTGTGCAAATAAGATTGACTAACTGTATTCCTATAACATGCTGTTGATATACGCTTTTCAGCATCAGCTGCAACAGATAATTTTACGGCGATTTGTTGTTTGATATATTCCCAACGGGTAATCCGGTAACGATAGGCAGCTGCATTCAGCCGCATTAATATCTGCTTTTTAAACCGGTCATCTTGCATGGTTGCAAGCTCATCTTTTAATGCCTCATATTCAGCGTGTGCGATTTCTTGGTTAAGCCATTTAATCGCCTCTTCTTTTGGCATCCCCGCCCGGTAGGTATCAAAAATCTTTTTTATCTTCCGGTTTATCTCATTGCAAATTTCGCGATATATCGCATCTATTTGTGTAAGATATTTTGCCGTATTTCGTTCGGCTTCAAGTAGCACCTGTTCGGCGCGTTCTTCCCAATATTTCGCATTTTTCATTCATTTTCGTTTGTCTGCCCAAAATTTTGGCCTCCGTCAAATAGGGACCTCTGCCTCTCGACGGCCTCCACCTGCTCCAACTCGATCTGTTTGAGTTCCGCGTCTACATCTGTGATTCCGAATTTATTTGCCAAAAACGCTACCAGCGTCTTGCGGGAAAGCACCTCTTTTGCATAAGGCAAGTAGCTCATTATGTCGATCGGCAACGCATCGTCAAAGGTTACATCGACATCCTCCCAAACAAATCCACGTCCTAGTTTGGACATGTAGTTGTTCATGATTTCGAGGCGTCGGTCAAGCGATTTGCGGAACATTCTCCGCTTGATGTTTGCCAACCATTTGAGGCCCAATGTCTTATATTCCATAGCCACGCCCGAAGCATTCCCGACAAAGTTCTCATCCGTTAACTCTGGCACTAAAGAAAACTTGGAAATATCCGCTTTTAGGGCTTGTCTTAGCGTTTCTACACCGGTTTCATCAAGTTCTTTTTTTAGGTATTCGATTCTGCCTGCTGGGTCCAGATTATCCAAGATTCTGTATTTTTTTAAGAGCTTAACAAATTCCGGGGCTTGCGCCTCATCGTCTATTACGCTTGCTCCATAGACCGCCATAATTGCATCAATAAATTGATCTTTGTCGTCTATACGGTCAGACTGTAGCCGGTCATAGGCATCGATTAGCGTTAAAACGCGCTCATAGTCCCCCATTCTCTCATCATTGTTTTTGTACCTTACAATTGGCACCTGATCCGCTATCATATTCATACTGACGCTATAAAACAAAACTTAATCCCTCCAGACCTCTCTAAGCAACAGCAAAGTTATATTTATGCAGATGAGGCCGATATGCTCAATGTAGTGATGTTCGGAAAAACAGCAAGCCAGTGGAGAAAAGAAAACCCTGATTTGAAGGGAAACATGCGCGATTACGCAACCGTCGAGCAACTGTTGGTTTTAACTAACCTTGAAAACATTAATGCCCTTTATATTAATCAAGGCATCCCACAAGCACAAAGAATGAAACAGTTGCATGAAATCGCAGTGGAACAGATTGCCAAGATTACAGGAAGCAAAAGTGCAGAAGCATTAAACACTTTACACAGCAACCTTAAACTACCAAATGGGTAATAAAAAACGCCCTACCCTGCTGCAACAGAGTAAGGCAGATGACCATCAGCACCAGGCCAATGGTACGATATAGAACCGCATCCATATTGTACCTGTTTCGGCCTGGGAAATCAAGTCCCGGGCATTTTTATGCCCATTTTTAAGGAGGTACAACATGGCGAAAGCAAAAAAACTTCATAGCGGTAATTGGAGGACCCTTGTATATACTGGTAATGACCGCAACGGAAAAAGGCAGTACAAGTCCTTTACAGCGCCGACGAAAAAAGCAGCAGAATATGCAGCAGCAGAATATGTCCTTAACCGTAAGATGGACAACCAAGCAGAAAATTTGTCGTTTCAAAAGGCATCGGATCGCTATATAGAATCGAAATCTAATCTTTTATCCCCGTCTACTCTACGGGGATATAGAATTATGCAGCGCAATGCCTATCCCCTGCTTTTAGATCAGCCTCTTGGAAAATTGGCCGTAAACGATTTAATACAGCGGCAGATGAATGAAAATGCTGCAGTATATTCTGCTAAAAGCCTATTAAACCAATTTGGATTTATCACTGCTGTGATGAGATATTTTAAATACAATATCGATTCCAAAGGTATCACTCTAAAACCTCCAGAGGACCGTCCTATACTAGTCCCCACCAAAAGAGATGCAGAGCAGATTGTCAAACTTTTACAGCAGGCTCCAGAAATCGAATGCCAGGTTTTGCTCGCATTGACTTGTAGTCTGCGGCAAAGTGAGATTGCCGCAATAACCCCTTTCGATGTCAATGGTCGTGTTATCCGCGTACACGGCGCTCGAATACCTAATGAAAATAATAAACTGGTTTATAAGGAAACAAATAAATCAAAAGCCGGAACGCGAACTGTTATTATGCCGGATTATCTTGCAGCAAAAATGGTCCGTCGTTGTTTGGAGATCAAAGAAGGATGGTTATTCCATACCACACCAGGTCAAGTATTATACCGCTTCAAAAAACTTTTGAAAGCCAATAAAATGCCTTTGTATACCATTCATTCTCTGCGCCATTGTTTTGCCGCAATAATGCACGCTCAACATGTCCCCGACAAATACGTCATGGAAATGGGAGGATGGTCGAGTGATTATGTCTTAAAAAAGGTGTATCAATACACATTCGCAGAAGAGGCAGCAAAAGCGAAAAAAGAGGCTAACGATTATTTTGACGGGCTTTTGAAGAAGTGAATTCCGTGTTGCATTTCGTGTTGCATCTTGTTCGAAACCTCATGTTTTTTATCGATAAACCGCATATTTGGTTGTCGTATTTCGACATCGAAAGATAAAGAAAAACCGCATAAATACTGAACTTTCAGTATTTATGCGGTAATCGCCTCTGGCGGAGAAGGAGGGATTTGAACCCTCGCGCCGGTTACCCGACCTACTCCCTTAGCAGGGGAGCCCCTTCACCACTTGGGTACTTCTCCATGTAGGTGAAAATTTATAAAACTATGGACTTTGAGAGAATGTGGCGGAGAGGAAGAGATTCGAACTCTTGGCCCCTTGCGAGGTCACTGGTTTTCAAGACCAGCTCCTTAAACCACTCGGACACCTCTCCGAGTCTCGTTTGCAACGAGGATTATTATACTGTATTTCCGACGCTTTGTCAATGATTTTTTGCAAAGATTTTTAACATTTTTGTAAATTTAGGATAATTCTCTTCCGGTTATCCATGAGATAACAATCAAAAATAAACAAAAGCCTTTGCTACCCACTTAGGTGCAAAGGCTTTCAAAATTGGAGGCGTCACCCAGATTTGAACTGGGGAATCAGGGTTTTGCAGACCCATGCCTTACCACTTGGCTATGACGCCAAAAAATTGGAGCGAACGACGAGGCTCGAACTCGCTACCTCCACCTTGGCAAGGTGGCGCTCTACCAGATGAGCTACGTTCGCATAAATGGTGCCTCCGGACGGAATCGAACCATCGACACGGGGATTTTCAGTCCCCTGCTCTACCAACTGAGCTACAGAGGCAAATATGGCGACTCGGAACGGGATCGAACCGTCGACCTCTAGCGTGACAGGCTAGCGTTCTAACCAGCTGAACTACCGAGCCGGATATTGGTGGGGACAATAGGACTCGAACCTATGACCCCCTGCTTGTAAGGCAGGTGCTCTAACCAGCTGAGCTATACCCCCTTTTTGTTCGCTGCTGTTCATCAGCGACGTGTTATATAATACTATATGATCTATCAAAAGTCAATACCTTTTTTCAATTTTTTTCAAGTTTTTTTTGATCGTTTTTGGAGGTTCATTTTTAAGGGTAAAACTACCTTCCTTCCCTCAAATTGTATTCGTATAGATTGCTTCTTGACACTTCTTGTGCAAGTTCCTTACAACATAAGCAACAATAGGGAACTCCTCTGTTTTTCCGTATGTTCTTTGTCCTCTCAGCCTCTTTTCTTTCCTTGTGACATTCCTATCCATCCTCCTCTAAAAAGACGATATCCTCTCGAACCGCCATCCGATCCGCTTCAATACCTTCCCTTACAGATAGGACGATATTCGCTCAATACGCTCAAATAGATATCATATACTGGCTATTTCCTTTTCATTCACCCTTTTTGTAGGAGGGATACATCCACATGTCCTCCATCTGCATCCAGGGATCATCGAAGTACACCTGTAGTCTTCATCATCACGATCGTAATGGAGGCGGAGTCCCTCTTTCAATACGGACTTATAGATTCCATTCCCATCACGCTGGCAAAGGTTGGCGTGGGGCTATACACTTCTTTTCCCAGGAAAACAATTTTTCCCTTTCCGGCTTCAAAAAGTGATGAACCAAAATTCAGCTTACCTTTTGATGTAGTCCATTCTCCTTCCCTCAAGACATATGTATCCCTTGCTTCAGGTTATCATTATTTTTCCGGCTTTGATCTATTTGACCTATAAAACAGCTCATCTTACGCCTCAAAACCTAACAGGAAGCGTTCACCCCATACATAAGGCCCACCGTTGGAAAAATTGTTTTATACATACCACTGCCTCCAAAACCGTTTCTGCGTAAGGAGTGAAATCTCTTCACGCGTAGCATTTCTGTCCCTTGAGGATATAAAAACGTGCATGAAAGGCTTTGCCCCCATGCACGTTTTATCAGGCTCTAAAGAAATATGGCTTCTATTTGGGATTGAAAACGCCCCGCTCTACTGCAGATTGTAAGGTAAAATGCTTTTTGCAGCTTTCCAATCCGAGCCTGCTCTCCGGCAGGCCGTCCCTACTCTTATTCCATCCTCTCGAATCAGAAATACATCTCATTTATTTGCCACGCTGTCTGCCAACTGATTCAGCTCTTCTTGGGAGAAACGATATGCACGATTACAATACTGGCACTTCGCTTCCATAAAACCATCCTCCAACGCCAATGTGCGAATCTCCTCCGGACGGAGAGTTGCCAATGCGTTTGATACACGCTCCTTGCTGCAATTGCAGGCATATGCTACCGGGAATTCGTCTAAGATCTCCATTTCAAAACCTTGGAGAACTGTTTTACACATCTCTTCAATTGACATTCCCTTGGCAAGCATGGTCGTCACCGGCTCCAACACCGCGACATTCCTTTCCAATTGGCTGATGTCCGCATCGGTTGCTCCAGGGAGCACCTGCACCAACATGCCGCCAGCCAAAAGGAGTTTGTGATCGGCCTTATCGACCAACACCCCCAGAGCACAGACCGTGGGGATCTGCTCACTGACTGCATAATAGTTGGTAATATCCTCTGCAATCTCGCCAGAAACAATCTCTACCTGCCCAATGTAAGGCTGCCCAGAGCCAAAATCACGCAACACGCCGAACAGGCCGTCACGCCCCACTGCACCGCCGACATCGAGCTTTCCATTCGGCTTGAGGGGCAAATCCACCCCAGGATGTTCCACCCAACCACGGCAATTCCCGCGGCTATCTGCAATCGCCACAACCGACCCCAATGGCCCTCCACCGTTGATCTTCAAGGTCAACGAGGCGTCATCCTTTTTGAGCATGCCTCCCATGATCGAGGCGCCCGTCAGTAAGCGTCCAAGCGCCGCTGTCGCTACAGGGCTGGTATCATGTACCTGTTGAGCTGTCGCCACAAGAACCGTGGAATCTACTGCTGCAGCCATAATTGCCCCATTCGAGGTGATACATCTGATCATTCTATCCATACAATCGAAACCATCCTATTTCATTTTGCGTGCAGCATAGACCACACGTTCCTCTCGCTCGCCCGGCTCCTGTAAACTCAAGTCGCCAAAGCGGTAAACTTTGTCGAACCCCGCCTCTTCCAACATGTGGAGCAGTTGTTCCGGTGGATAGGCGCGTTCATAGAAGTGTTCGCCGCTTCTCCGATAGAGACTCCCCTCCCGGCCAAAAAAGTCGAGTTGAATGCCAACACGATCATTCTTCTCCTCATAGTGGTTCTGCCAAACACAGTAGACCTCATCCGTATCATAAAGAAATACATTGTCGGCTAACACATAGCGATGTTTGTACACAGTATTGACATCGAAGAGGAACCACCCGCCAGGGTTCAGGAACAAGGAGACCCGATCAAACGCGGCCTGTACATCCTTCTCTAACGTCAAATGATTGATGCTGTCAAGGGCACAGATCACCGTATCCACCGTGCCATAGAGGTCGAGTTTTTGCATTTTTTGACACAGAAACAACAGGTCCAGGCCGCTCTCAGCTGCTTTTTGCCTTGCAACGGAGAGCATGTCCGCGGACCCGTCGATCCCGTAAACATCGATTCCCCGTTCTGCCAGTGCAATCGTCAGGCTGCCAGTGCCGCAGGCAAGGTCAAGCGTCAGACCCGGCCTATGCCCCAGATGTTCCATCAGTGCGCATAAGTATTCCGCACGGCGGGCGTATTCGACGTTTTGTGTCAGACTGTCATAATATTGTGCAAAGGAAGCGTAGCTCATTTGTCCGCTTCCTTATGATCGCCATTTTTCTGATCTAGGCGGTCAAAGACCAGGGCGTACCCGTCACAGCCATAGTTGAGAGAGCGATTGACACGGCTGATAGTGGCTGTAGAGGCCCCTGTTTCCGCCACAATGTCGCTATAGACGCGCTTCGTGCTCAACATATGGGCCACCAGCAAGCGCTGCGACATCGCCTTGATCTCTGGAACGGTACAGAGATCCTCAAAGAAATTATAGCACTCATCTACCGTTTTTAGAGAAAGAATCGCCTCAAACAGAAAATCAACACTCTCATCTTTGATTTTAGAGTTCAAAAAAGTCACTTCCCTATCGTATTTTTAGCAATCTCACAAAGTAAACCGACAAAATCCTCATAAAAAGCCGTTCCATTTTAAAATTCAGACTTTCCTCTGCCCTTATGAAACCACTATTAGTAAGATAAGATTTTAGCATATAAAAGTCAAAAAGTAAAGAGGCAAGCAGCATACTCCCTAGGGAAGCAAGTGATCTTATAAAAATTTTATAAATTTTGCACAGTATTTGCACAAGCCAACTCAATTTGATGACGCATGTCCTCCACCCCTTCACCGTTCACAGCCGAAAAAGGGATCAACATGGTATCCGGCAGTTCTTCAAAAAGTGCGCAATAAGCATCCATCTGCTGGGTTCGCTGCGTCTTATTGAGTTTGTCGCTCTTTGTAGCCACCACTAGAAAGGGCAACCCTGCCTGGGCCAAAAACTCGATCATATGAAGGTCATCGCGGGTGGGCATGTGGCGAAAGTCCACAATTTGCACCACTAAACGGATGTTACGCCCCGCATTTAAGTATCCTTCCACCAGTTCTGCCCAGCGCAATTTCTCTGAAGCAGAAACCTTGGCATAACCGTACCCCGGCAAATCCACCAAGCGGCAATCCGGCAGGCGATAAAAGTTGACCGTTCCTGTCTTTCCCGGTTTTGCACTGACACGCGCCAGCGATTTGCGGTTCAGCAGTTTATTAATGAGCGAGCTTTTCCCCACGTTGGAGCGGCCGGAGAAGACAATCTCCGGCACGCTGGAAGGGGGAAGCTGCTCTACGCGGCCCGAGGCAGACTCAAACACGGCATTTTGGAAATTCATTTGGGATTCCCCTTTCAACTGGTTTGATACCCACCGCCATTACTGCGGAAGTTGCGGCGCTGTAGCGGCAGCTTGTCCCGCCGCAGTGGACAGGATTCCCGACGGGGCATGTGCAGATTCAGGCTTTGGCTCCGGCATGTATACCAACGCCGCCTCTAATACCTGGTCCACCTTCTGAACCGGCAGAAAATGAACGCTGTTCTTGACCACATCGTCCACCTCTGCGAGATCTGGAACATTGTCCGACGGGATTATCACGGTCTTAATACCCGCACGATAAGCCGCCATGGTTTTCTCTTTGAGGCCGCCGATCGGCAAAACACGGCCCAGCAGCGTGATTTCCCCGGTCATCGCCACATCATGGCGGATCGGGATATTGCATAGCGCCGAAGTGATCGCGGTAGCCATCGCAGTTCCAGCGGAGGGGCCGTCTTTGGGGATCGCCCCCTCCGGTGCGTGGATATGGATGTCGTATTTTGCATGGAAATCGTGATCAATCCCCAACAAGGACGCGCGTGTCCGGATACAACTAATCGCTGTGCGCGCCGATTCCTTCATCACATCGCCCAGAGAACCCGTCAGTTCGATCTTTCCAGTTCCCTCCATAACGGCAACTTCGATCGGCAACAATTCGCCGCCGACGCTTGTCCACGCCAATCCGTTGACCAGCCCTACCTCGTCCGTTTTATGCAGATCGTCATTTTTAAATTTGGCCGGGCCGAGCAGCCCCTCCAAATCCTTCGGGGCGATGGTGATCTTTGCCTCCCCATCCTCTACGAGTTTGACCGCGCACTTACGGCACAGGGCGGCAACCTGGCGTTCCAGATTGCGTACGCCGGCCTCTCTGGTATAGCCGTCGATCAGTGCATGTACAGCGGCGGACTGGATACGTACCTGCTTGTTGGGAATCCCATGCTTTTTCATCTGCTTGGGAATCAGATGCTTGGTCGCAATCTGGAATTTTTCCTCGTGGGTGTAGCTTCCCAGGGTAATCACATCCATGCGGTCTGCCAGCGGTTCTGGAATCGTGCTGTAATCATTCGCTGTTGTGATAAACATCACATCGCTCAGATCGAACGGCATGTCGATATAATGGTCGTAAAAGGTGGCATTTTGCTCGGAATCGAGCACTTCCAAAAGAGCAGAGGCCGGGTCTCCTCGGAAATCGTGGCTGAGTTTGTCGATCTCATCGAGCAAAAGCAGTGGATTTTTGGTGCCCGCCTGCTTGACGGCTGAAATAATGCGGCCGGCCATCGCTCCCACATACGTCTTGCGATGGCCAACGATGTCGGACTCATCCCGCACGCCGCCAAGGGACACCCGCACGTACTTCCGCCCGATGGCTTCAGCGATTGACCGCGCGATGGAGGTCTTGCCGACGCCCGGCGGGCCGACCAGACAGATGATCTGCCCCTTGATGTCTGGGGAAAGCTTTTTGACTGCCAACACTTCTAAAATGCGCTCTTTGACTTTCTTCAGGCCGTAGTGATCCCGGTCCAAGATCTTGCGGGCCTTTTCCAAGTCGATGTGCTCCTTGCTGACGGTATTCCATGGCAGATCCAAACAGGTTTCCAAATAGCCGACAATCACGCCCGCCTCATGGGAACCATACGGCAACTTAGCCAGCCGGTCACACTCCTTGAGGAGCTTTTTTTCTTGCAATTCCGGCAACTGCAGTTTAGCGATGCGGTCGCGGAACTCGTCCGCTTCCTCCTGCGGGTTGTCGTCTTCACCCAACTCGTAGGAGATTGCTTTCATCTGTTCGCGCAGAAAATATTCCCGTTGGTTTTGGTCGATCTGCTCCTTGGCCTTCTCGCTGATCTGGCTCTCGATCTCAAGCACCTGTACTTCACGCTGTAAGATCTCTACCAGCTTATTCAGGCGTTTAACCGGGGAGAGTTCTTCCAAAATACGCTGCTTCTGCTCATAATCGAACATGATGTTGGCTGCAATAAAGTCCGCCAGTTCCCCGCAGTCCTTCTTCTGCACCACGCCCACCACAATGTCCGGAGGCACACGGCTATAATTTTGCAGATACTGCTCGAATAACGTCTGCGTGAAGCGGATCAAGGCTTCGCTGCGCTGGGTTCTGCGATAGGCACGGGTCCGCACCGGCAAAATCTCTCCCACCAGGAATGGATCGCTTTCCTGTAGGCTGGCCAATTCCGCACGGTACAAGCCCTCCACAAATACTCGTACCCCATCCTCTGGATGGCGCACCACCTGCTTGATCTTTGCTACCACGCCGATACGGTACAGTCCCTGTAGCTTTGGCTCGTTGTCGCCGAGATCCTTTTGCGCCACCAGAAAGATCATCTGATTTTCGTCCATCGCCTTAGAGAGCGCCAGAATGGACTTCTTCCTGCCCACGTCGAATTGAAGCATCATCCCCGGGAACACCACCAGCCCGCGCAGGGCCAGCACCGGCAGCACCATATTTTCCTCTCGTTTATTTGCCAACTGTGTTGTACTCATGTGTGTATCCCTCCAAGTGCGCAAAAGCATCCCGAAAAATGCGGTTGCCTTTGGCGCTTATGAAGGCGTTGGTCTCCGGATATCGATGGCTCCGGAGCCACGCCTAGCAGAAATGGCTGCCGCAAGGCGGAGGGCTTCTCAGCCGCCCCGCTGCAACAGCCATCGTTTTTCGAATCGACTGCGCTAAACCGTCCCCGGCTGCGCATCATGCGGTATCTTTTCTACCGCGTTTTCTCGACGTTGTAATCTTGATCTTGACGGGCTTGCGGTCCGGATTATAAGTGAGCAGAGGCGGTTCGCCCTTTTCCACTGTCTCCGGTGTAATGGTCACTTGCTCCACTGTATAGTCCGAGGGAACCTCGTACATCAGCGGGGTTAGTATCTCCTCCATAATACTCCGCAACCCGCGTGCACCGGTTTTACGCTCAATCGTCTTGCGCGCAACCGCCCGCAGGGCCTCCGGCTGAAATTCCAAATTCACCTTGTCAAGCTGGAACAGCTTTTTATACTGGTTCAGCAGACTGTTCCGCGGCTCTGTGAGAATCCGCACCAACGAATCCTCGTCCAAGCCGTTCAACGCGGCAATGACCGGCAAACGGCCCACCAACTCGGGGATCAAGCCGAATTTTACCAAATCGTGCGGAATTACATCCTGCATCCATGCCGTGGTATCCAAGTCCTTTTTACTGCGCACTTCTGCGCCAAACCCCATCGAAGAGGAGGCAGTGCGCTTCTCCACGACCTTTTCCAAACCGTCAAAGGCTCCACCGCAGATGAACAGAATGTTGGAGGTATCGATCTGCAAGAACTCCTGCTGAGGATGCTTACGTCCGCCTTGTGGTGGTACATTGGAGACGGTCCCCTCCAAAATCTTCAACAACGCCTGCTGGACCCCCTCGCCACTCACATCGCGGGTGATCGAGGGATTTTCCGACTTGCGGGCGATCTTGTCGATCTCATCGATATAGATGATCCCGCGTTCAGCGCGTTCAATGTCATAATCTGCCGCCTGAATCAGGCGCAAAAGGATGTTTTCCACGTCCTCACCCACATAACCGGCCTCTGTCAGTGTGGTAGCATCCGCGATGGCAAACGGCACATCCAGAATCTTGGCCAGCGTCTGTGCGAGAAGCGTCTTTCCCACACCCGTAGGCCCCAACAAAAGCACATTGCTCTTGGTGAGTTCCACATCGTCTTTTCCATAATAAATGCGCTTATAATGGTTGTAAACCGCCACAGACAGCGCGATCTTGGCCTCGTCCTGCCCAATCACATATTCGTCAAGCTGTTTTTTGACTTCCTGCGGCTTTGGCAGCACGGCGGAGGTCTCGCTGTAACTGCTCTTGCGGGCGTTCAGGCTGTTTTCATCCTCCAAAATGGACATACACAGCTCGATACACTCATCGCAGATATAGACGCCGGGTCCGGCGATCAGCCGGCGCGCCTCGCTCTGCGGCTTCCCACAAAAGGAACAGCAAATGCCTCTCTCTTTGATGTCGTCGTTATTGGGCATTCGTATCACCAACCTATCTCATTCAAAAAAGGTTTTGTCTACATGGCAAGGGGTCAGCGGTGTTCAATGACCTTGTCGATCAAGCCATATTCCATCGCCTGTTCTGCGGTCATGAAATTGTCGCGTTCTGTATCCCGCTCAATGACTTCCAGCGGCTGGCCCGTGCGTTCCGCCAAAATTCGGTTCAAGCGCTTTTTGGTCTGTAGAATGTGGTTTGTGTGAATCTGGATATCCGTCGCCTGGCCTTGGGCGCCGCCGCTCGGCTGATGGATCATGATGTCACTGTTTGGCAGAGCAAGGCGCTTGCCTTTTGCACCGGCCGCCAGAAGAAACGCCCCCATACTGGCTGCCATGCCCATGCAGATGGTGGACACATCGCATTTGATATACTGCATTGTGTCGTAGATCGCCAGGCCAGCGGTCACCGATCCGCCGGGGCTGTTGATATATAGAGAAATATCCTTGCTTGGGTCCTGCCCCTCCAGATAGAGCAGCTGCGCGACCACCAGGCTGGAAGTGGTATCATTTACCTCTTCTGTCAACATGATGATGCGGTCATTGAGCAAGCGGGAAAAAATATCGTAGGAACGCTCGCCGCGGCTCGTCTGCTCCACCACATAGGGGACCAAGCTCATATCGGTATAGCTATTTCCAAAAATCATCCTAGAATCCTCGGTTCTCCACGCGAAAATCGATATAGGACTACCGCCGTGTTCCGCGTGGGAAGCACGGCGGCCTCTCCGGCAGAAAGGCTCACACCCCTTGATGACAAACACGTACAGAGCTTTGGCCGCTTTTCCGCCGGTTATACAAAAATTTTATTCTGCGTCCTTGGCCTCCTCTGCCTTTGCTTCCTCTGCCTCATCGGCTTCTGTCACAACGGCAGTATCGCGCACGATCTGGATGGCCTTCTCAACCGCAATATCCTTCACAAGCTCTTCCTTCGGAATGAAGGACTTCACCTTATCAACCTCGAGCTCGTAGTTTTTAGCAAGCTTCTCATACTCTGCTTCCAGATCAGCATCTGTTGGCTGAATGTTTTCAAGTCCAGCAATCTTCTCCAACGCAAGGCGAACCTTGACCTGGCGCTCTGCCTGCGGGCGGAAGGACTGACGCAGCCCATCCATATTCATACCCGTGTACTGCAGGTATGTATTCAGGTTCAAACCCTGAGACTGCAAACGATAGGCAAAATCGCGCACATCGTCGTTGATGCGGTTGGTATACATCGCCTCTGGAATCTCTGCCTGGACCAGCTCTACGAGCTTATCAATCAGCTGATTTTCCACACCGTCCTTCGCCTGTGCTTCCGCAGCATCTTCCAGCTTCTTGCGAACATCGGCCTTGTACTCATCGAGCGTATCAAAGTCGCTGACATCTTTCACAAAATCGTCGTCGACCTCCGGCAGTTCCTTCACCTTGATCTCATGCAGCTTGATCTTAAAGACCGCCTCTTTACCGGCGAGCTCTTTTGCCTGGTAATCCTCCGGGAACGTCACGTTCACGTCGAACTCTTCACCCGTGGTATGGCCGACCACCTGCTCTTCAAAGCCAGGGATAAACTGTCCAGAACCGAGTGTCAGGCTGAAGTTTTCCGCCTTACCGCCTTCAAATGCAACGCCGTCCACAAAACCCTCAAAATCGATCACTGCAATGTCATCGTTCTGTGCAGCGCGGTCCTCAACCGTCACCATACGGGAATTGCGGTCCTGTACCTTTGCAATTTCAGCGTCAACGGCCTCATCGGTCACAGCGACCTTGGCCTTCTTCGCCTCAATGCCCTTATAGCCTTCGATCTGTACCTCCGGCTTCGTGGTAATGGTAGCCTTGAATACCAGGCCATCCTTGCCGGCAGAAACGAGATCAAAATCAATTTTATCTTCAATCATGTCAAGCTTTGCTTCGTTGACAGCCGCTTCCAGCGCGTCCGGATAGAGCGCATTGATGGCATCCTCATAGAAGACCTCTGCCCCATAGTACTTTTCCACAAAAGCACGCGGAGCCTTGCCCTTGCGGAAACCGGGGATCATGATCTTCTTATTCTGTTTGCGATATGCTTGATCCACCGCTTTTTCAAAGGATGCGCCGTCGATTTCTACTTCCAGCTGGTAACGGTTGGTGTCAACCTTGTTGCTTGATTTCAGAGCCATTTTTATTCCTCCTGCAAAATTGCAAATTATCTTAGTTATTATAGCACAACAGTTCAGGATATTCCACCCATTGTAAAAATATTCAAAATTTATTCACGGCTACATGGAAGGCAGAACACAGACCATCCGAAAAACAGCCAAAGCCGGTAGATGGCCCTTCTCCTGCAGGCGTCTCCCAATGAGACATGAAAGGAGATATTTCTGCGAGAAACACAGAGCACCTTTGTGCATACACGGTTTCTTCGCTTTACAGATCCGTGGGACCTCTTTCAAGAAAGTCTACGCCCCTCGTACAAGCAATGGCATAAACCCTAAATGATCGCACGAAATCAACACCATCTTGATGCCGGCATACTCGCCGGTGATGGCGCGCCGCGCCGCCTGGCTGCCGTGGATATGCCCAAAATAACAGGTCTTGATTCCACGCTTGACCAGCGTGTCGAGGATTTCCCGGCATTCTGCACCATCATACACCGGCGGATAGTGCAAAAACACCACCGGTTCACCTCCCTGGCGAATTCCATCGTCGATAGAAGCGTTCAATCGTCCAACTTCGCGATTGACAATTTTGACATCCTCTTCACTCTCTGCGTTATAAAGCCATCCGCGCGTGCCGCAGAGTGCCATACCATCCGCGAGAACCGCCGAATTATGAATCACGCCGATGCTGTCAAAACCTTTTTCTGCTAGGAAAGTTTCGATCTTCTTGCGGGTAGACCACCAATAGTCGTGGTTTCCCTTCAAAAGCCATTTCCTGCCCGGGAGCGAGTGAATGAACGCAAAGTCCTTTTCTGTCTCCTCCAGCCGCATCGCCCAAGAGATGTCTCCAGCAATCACGACGGTATCTGTCTCTGAGACAACGGCACGCCAGTTCTTTTCCAGTTTTTTTACGTAACCCTGCCAACCTTCAAAGACATCCATTGGCTTATCCGTCCCCAAGGAAAGGTGCAGGTCCGCAATTGCAAATACCGCTATTGTAATCGTCCTTTCTATGGAAGGCCGCGAGGGCCTGCTGCTTGCTTTATCTGGAAATTCCCAATCCGCTGAGCACCATATCGCTCATATGATCTGGCGTACAACACTGTGTAAAGCGGACGGGTTTACCCTCCAAAGCAGAGATCGGCGCCGGTACCGGCGCGCCGGTGAGCGCTTCGAGGGTATGCACATTTTCCAGGTCGCTGCTGTCCCCTTTTTTCGAATCGATGGACAACAGAACGCTGGTTGCAAATTTGTATGGGTTTGCTGTAGATGCGACTACCGTGGGCGTCTTTTCATCCTGTGTCTCCGCCAGATAATGACGATACACCTGTACCGCTACCGCCGTGTGGGTATCGCACACATAGTGGGACATATGATAAACTTCAGCGATTGCCTCGCCTGTCTGCGTATCGTCGCAAAAACCTGCGTGGAAGATTTCATGCAGCTTCTGCAGGATCTCCGGCCCCACTTCATAACGCCCGGTTTCAGAGAGCTGTTTCATCCAACCTGCCACACGCGCGCTGTCCCGGTCGGTCAGATCGTACAGCAGGCGTTCCAGATTGCTGGATACCAAAATATCCATGGACGGCGAGATCGTTGTGAAGAACTGACGGTTGCGGTCATATACACCCGTACGCAGGAACTCCGTCAGTACATTGTTCGCATTGGAGGCGCAGATCAGCTTATGAACCGGCAGCCCCATTTTCTTTGCATAATAGGCAGCCAGGATATTGCCAAAGTTGCCCGTGGGAACCACGATATTGATTTCCTGACCCAGCTGTATCTTTCCTTCTTTCAGAAGATCGCTGTACGCAGAGAAATAGTAGACGATCTGCGGCAGCAAGCGTCCCCAATTGATCGAATTTGCGCTGGAGAACATCATACCGTTTTCCTCCAGCTTTTCCTTCATAATTGGATCGGTGAAGATACGCTTCACACCGGTTTGTGCATCGTCGAAATTCCCCTCAATGGCACATACCGCTACATTGCCGCCCTCCTGAGTGGTCATCTGCGTCTTTTGCATGGCGCTTACACCGTTTTGCGGATAAAATACCAGGATTTTCGTCCCCTCCACATCGCGGAAGCCCTCCAGCGCGGCCTTGCCGGTATCTCCGGAAGTCGCCACCAGAATCACCGCCGTCTTATCCGAGTGGATCTTTTTCAGCGATTTTGTCAACAGGTGCGGCAGAATTTGGAGCGCCATGTCCTTAAATGCACAGGTCGGCCCGTGCCACAATTCCAGCAAATAGACGGGAGCCGGGCAATTTGGCAGCTCCACCAGGGGCGCGGGATGCCCACCGGAAAATTTTTCTCCACCATAGGCCTTTTCCACACACTCACGGATTTCTTCTGCGGTAAAGTCTGTCAAAAAGTCGCCGAGAATCCGCTCTGCGCGCTGGAGATAGGTGCCATCTCTTAACTCCTCCAGCACGGAGGAGTCGTACTGCGGCAAATTTTCAGGCACAAAAAGGCCTCCATCCCCGCTGATTCCCTGCGCAATGGCCTGCGCCGCGGAGACCTGTTCGGCGCTGTTCCTTGTGCATTGATAGTTCATGTTGTTTCCTCCTTCTGTTTTCCGCCGTCCCAAAGCGCGATTGAAAGCCCCCAAGCAGACGCGGGAGCACTTGACGAATTTCAGCCGCGCTCTTGTCGCCGTTCTATTTTATAATAGAAATCTACAGTTGTCAAAGAGAAGTGAAAAAACGGTACGCATTGTCAAAAAAGATCGCCTGAACCAAGGTTTCTGGGTAATTATGGCGCAACAAACATTCTGCCAACGCTTCAACGGACTCCACACCCGTCATTCCATCCGGCAAATCCGTTCCGTCGAAGTCCCCACCGATGGCTACGGTGTTTTCGCCGCCCAATGCCAAAAAGTGTTCAATATGCCGCATGACGTCCTCGATGCCCGCTTGCCAGGAATCATCCAAGAACCGGCGCACAAAGGTCACGCCAACTACACCACCCCGGTCACGGATGGTGCAGAACTGCTCATCCGTCAGGTTCCGTAAACTCCCACAAAGCTTACGGGAGTCGGAGTGTGTGGCAAGGAACGGCCCCTTGATCTGCTCGGCCACATCCCAAAAAAGAGGTTCGCTCGCATGGGAAACATCCACGGCAATGCGGTTGCGCTCCAGTTCGCGCACCACCTCGCGCCCAAACGGCGTCAATCCTTTTGGGTGAACCACCTCTGCGCCATCTCCAATCTCACAGGAAGCGTTCCAGGTAAGGGTGACCGCTTTCACACCGCACGCTTTTAACCGGGCTACACGCTCTACCTTCCCACCGAGCGCCGCTCCACCCTCTACGGTAAAAAGTGCGCCGCATTTGCCGGACTGCTGTGCCTCCTGAAAATCCGATGCGCACCGGCAGATCTTCAACTTGTCGCTGTGTAGTTGCTCCTGCCGCAAAAGCTCGCGGTACACCGCCTCGTAGTAGCGGTATGCCTCTTCTCCGCGCAGTTCATCGGGAATCCAAACCGCAAAGCATTGAAACCACGGATGGTAGGCCGCCCCGCGTTTCAAGCAAAGGTGCAGGTCGTTGTCCCAAAGATCCTTGCCCTGTTTCCAGCACTCTGCGATGGTATCGCAATGCAGATCAAAATAGTTCATACCCGCCTCCATCAAATGCATCTTCGAGGTATTCAATCGCCAGCCCTTCCTCTCCGACTACAACGGCAGCTACATCAAAACGCGGTTGCAAACGGGATGGATGCTCCTGTAAATAACAAAGAGCCGTTTGGATGATCCGTCTCTGTTTAGCCGGTGTCACCGCTTCCAAAGGACCGGTCCCCGCATCCTGCGCACGGGTTTTAACCTCTATAAAAACAATATACGGACCATCCATAGCAATCATGTCAATCTCGCCGTAGCGGCTGTGATAGTTCTGTTCCAGAAGCTTCCACCCTTTCCCCCGCAGAAGGCCGGCGACCTGTTCTTCGCCATAGGCCCCGCGGTTCAAAAGGTCTCCCCCAAAATCTTCTTTAAAAAAGAACGCCGGTGGATAGGGCACGGACCATACTGTAAAAGGCATTCCCGGTGCAGTTTCGTTCCATATCCCTTATGCTTGGCAAATTGATATTCCGGATACAGCTTGTCCAATTCGAGCATCAAGCGGTCCCTGCTTACCTTTGCCAGGATAGAAGCGGCAGCAATGTTCGCAGAACAAGCATCCCCCTTGACAATCGTCTCCCCTGGAATGTCCAGCGGCGGCATCCGGTTGCCGTCGACCAAAACATAATCCGGACGAACCGAAAGCCCTTCGCAGGCACGGCGCATCGCCAAAAAAGTTGCCTGTAAAATATTGATCGTATCGATCTCCTGCTCGGTGGCAAACGCGATCGAGTAGCTCAATGCGGTCTTTTGGATCACATCAAAAAGCTGTTCCCGTTTCTTTTCCGTCAATTTCTTTGAGTCGTTTAGGCCTTCGATCTCTGCACCCACGGGCAAAAGAACAGCGGCAGCGAACACCGGGCCGGCCAGAGGGCCACGTCCCGCTTCGTCGATGCCGCATACCTGTACAAAGCCCCGCCGATGCGCCGCCGACTCGTATGCAAACCAGTCGATCTGTTCCATACGCACCTCATTTTCTCGCCGGGGCGGGGGCCGCCTCCAGCGTAATCCGCCCCATCTTCGCGCCACGGAATTCATCCAGCACGGCGATGGAGGCGCGTTCTGTATCGATCTCGCCACCAGAGATCAGCATTCCGCGCTTTTTGCCGATCCATTCCAGAATTTCATAACCCTTCATCCCAGAAAGGTCCATATCGCCCAGCTTATACCGCTGTTTAACCGCATCCGCATACTGGTCGCGCAAGACCTCCAGCAGGCGGGAAGCAAGATGTTCGGTATCCACCACCTCGTCCTTGACCGCCCCCGTAAAGGCCAAGCGTTCACCGACCTCCTTGTCCTCGAACTTTGGCCACAACACGCCGGGGGTATCCAAGAGTTCAAACCCCTTGGCAATGGAAAACCACTGATTGGAGCGCGTAACGCCTGGGCGATCCTCCACGTTTGCCTTTCCACCCTTGGAAAGGCGGTTAATCAGGGAACTTTTCCCCACATTGGGAATCCCCACCACCATCACACGAATTTGACGGCACACCATTCCCTTGGCCTCCCAAGCCGCAATGCGCTCTTTTAGGACTTCCTTAACCAATGGAATAAAACCATTCAGACCTCGGTTGGTCTTGCAGTCGATGGCAATCGCCGGGATTCCTTGCGACTGGAAATAAGCGATCCAGCGAGCCGTCTGCACGGGATCTGCCATATCGCACTTATTCATCAAAATAACGCGCGGTTTGTTTTGAATCAGCTTATCCAAGACCGGATTCCGGCTGCTGACCGGCACGCGCGCGTCGATGATCTCCGCCACTGCGTCCACCAACTTGAGGCTCTTTTCAATTTGCCGTTTGGTCCGCGTCATATGACCGGGGAACCACTGAATCGACTGTGCTTCGCTCATAAAATCCCTCCTGTCGGGCTTTCTTATAAAATCTTTCCAAAACGGCTAAAGGGAAATACAACGAGTTCCGCCTTTCCCAAAACATAGCGCTCGTCGATCATCCCCACAGAACTGTTGCGGCTGTCCTTAGAGACCGCACGATTGTCTCCCAGTACAAAGAGGTGCCCCTCTGGAACCGTCAACGGATATGTGTAGTCGGACGGCTGCGTCGTAATCCCATTCGCAATGTAGGCGCTTTCATCCAGCGCCTGTCCATCCACGTAGACCGTACCGGTCTCGAAATCGATATCGACCGTCTGATTCTCAAGGGCAATCACACGTTTGATAATGGGCTCTTGCAGCTTCGCAGTGTGGGTAATCACCACCACATCACCGGGCTGTGGACGGTAAAAATAACTGGTCAACAAAACGCGGTCGTTATCTTGTAACGTCGGCAGCATCGATGGCCCGCTCACATTGACAATACGAAATAACAGCGTGAATAGAAGCACCACTACGATCAGCGAAGAGGACAGAGCCTCCAACCACTCGTAGCAGTGCGTCACCAACCGTGTCGCCGGCGATGCAATATGGCGTGGGCCGCCAGAATATCCCAATTCCTCCCGATCATTCAACAGGGACCAGAGCTCCTTTTTTCATTATGCTACCCATCCGAACGCAGAAAACGGCTGATAGATCATCTGCACTTTTCCAATGATGCAGCGCTGGTCGATCATACCGACTTCAGAGTCACGGCTGTCCTTGGAAACAATGCGGTTATCGCCCAGTACAAACACATGCCCTTCCGGCACCGTCTGTGGAAATTCCACATCGTACTGATCCCGCGTGATTCCATTCTGAATGTACGCACTTTCGTCAAGCTGCTGGCCATCCACATAAACATAGCCGTTATCAAAGTCAATGTCCACGGTCTGTCCTTCTGTAGCAATGATACGCTTGACAATCACCTCGTCGAGCGCTGTACCAGAACCATCTACAACAACAATATCCCCCGCCTGCGGAGTGTAACCTATACAGGATACCCACACTTTATATTGATCCATCAGCGTGGGTTCCATCGACGGCCCGGAAACTGTAATGCTGCGGATGACAAATGTAAAGAACACCATAATAAGGATCAAGGCGGGGATGATCGCCTCCATCCATTCGTAGCAACCTTTGACCGCTTTTCCCTGCAGAGGGCCCTCGTCCCCGGCGCGCTCCTCCTCTGGGAAGGATAAATTTTGCCGCTCCAAAGCCAATCACCTGCTTTCTCAACTCTACGGGCCGCAACACGCCCGCGCGATAAAGAAAAAAGGGACATCATCTGTCCCTTTTCCAATCCAATGCTTATCTGATTTGTTCCTTGACCTTCGCAGCCTTGCCGACTCTGTCGCGCAGGAAATACAACTTCGCGCGGCGCACACGGCCCTTGCGAACAATCTTGATGCCCTTGACGTTGGGGGAATGCAGCGGGAAAACTCTCTCCACGCCGACGCCATAGGAAACACGGCGAACGGTAAATGTCTCGGAGATACCGGAACCCTTGCGTGCAATCACTGTGCCCTCAAAGACCTGGATTCTCTCGCGGTCACCTTCACGAATGTTTACGTCGATGCGGATGGTATCGCCCACCTCAAACTGGGGAATTTCCGCCTTCACGGAATCCTGAGCAATCAATTTCAATGCGTCCATGTTAGATCCTCCTAAATTTTTCAGACATTCATGCCACGAGAACCATGGCAGAGGACTGTCCGCTTCAATGTCACGGAATCATCCGGGCACTGAACCCCACCGAAAGAGTGCGGCGGTTTCCAAATGCTTATATAGCATACCACAATCCGCCAAAAGGTGCAAGGATTTTTTCAATTTTCTTGCAGCCTCTCTATGTTTTTCCCATTGGATTGCAAAGCAATATGCCTCTTTTTTCTACACAGATATGAGCCCGTCCGGCTTCCCTCACTGGAACTCATGGAACTGTCCATCGTAGAGGTTGGTACGGCGGATCTGTGCATACAATTCCAACCCCAACTCCCGCTGGATTGCCTCCAGCAGCAGATGCGGATTGATATTCATTTCACTGCCCGCGGGAAGCACCGCGCGAATCTCCACCTTTCCCTCGATGGGCAGTACCTCTACGCGGTCCAAGTAGGGCCGGATATCAAAATCGACAAAGCCGCTTTTTGTATGCTTGGGGACCACAAGCGATTCGCGACGGAACAACCCGGTCACTTCCTTAGCCAATGTATCGGCGTCCCTTCCCTCGGGATCTATCAACATCACAAAGGATGCGTACGCGATCTTTCCCGGCTTCATCACCGGTTCTGTCACAGCAAGCACCGGCAAATCGTTCGGCAATGCCTCATTCAGCCGCACAACCAATTCTTCATTGGACGGGCCGTCGTCCTCCAATTTGATGTCGACGCTCTCGCGCTCGCCCGCCACGCCAAGGGACAGCGGCAGAGCAAAGGTCAAAAACGCCCGAGGATTAAAGCCCTGTGTATACCACAGTGGAATCTTAGCCCGGTGAATGGCGCGCGACATACAGCGTGTCAGGTCCAAGTGGGAGATAAACCGTGCGGTGCCGATCTTTTGAAACCAAATTCTAACGGTCCTCATAGCAGATTCCTCCCTTAAAACAGGCTGCACCGCAAGCCGAACACGCTTCGCGGCAATTCGGCGTCGTGGTATCGGCATATGCCCGCTGGCACTCTCGAATCAAAAATTCTTTGCGGATCCCATAGTCCAGATGATCCCAGGGCAGCACTTCATCAAAGCTCCTGCGCCGGTTTGCATAAAAAGCTGGATCGACCCCACAGGACTCAAAGGCTTCCAACCAGCGGGGAAGGGAGAAATAATCGTTCCAGCCGTCAAATTTGCACCCCATCCGATGCGCTTCTTCCAACACAGCGCAGAGCCGCCGGTCTCCGCGCGCAAAGACCGCCTCTAAAAAGCTGGTATCTGCGTCGTGATAGTTACAAGTGATCTTCCGCGTAGTGACCGAATGCAGCAGATGGCGCTGCTTTTCATGCAGCAGCGGGATCGGGTCCTGTGGTTCCCACTGAAAGGGTGTAAAGGGTTTCGGAACAAAAGAGGACGCGCTCAATGTCACCGACACCCCGCGCCCCTTCGGCTTGTTGGGATTGGAATAGTAGGCGTTGACCACCTTCTGCCCCAACTCCGCGATCCCCGCCACATCGTCCAACGTCTCAGTTGGCAGGCCGATCATAAAATAAAGCTTGATGGTATTCCAACCTCCGGAGAACGCCATGTTGACGGTCTTCATCAGCTCTTCCTCTTTGACATTTTTGTTGATTACATCACGCAGGCGCTGCGTACCGGCCTCTGGCGCAAAGGTAAGGCCGCTTTTGCGCACGGATTTGATTTTGGTCATCAGCTCATTGGAAAAGCCATCCACACGCAACGACGGCAGGGATACGCTGGTCTTTTCATCCCGCGCCCAGCTCAAAAGCTGCTCCAAGAGCGCATCGATCTTTGTATAGTCGCTGGTACTCAGGGATGAAAGTGAGATCTCGTTGTATCCGGTATTGTCACAAAGCGTATGGCACTGCCGGTCCACAACCTCCACAGACTTTTCCCGCACCGGACGATAGATAAAACCGGCCTGACAGAACCGGCATCCTCGAATACAGCCCCGGAATACTTCCCCCACAGTCCGGTCATGGACAATTTCAATATAAGGTACGACAAATTTGTCCGGGAAATAGGAATGATCCATGTCGAGCATCAGGCGCTTTTTCACCGTGGCGGGAATCCCCGGCTCCGGTGTTATGGCAGCTATGGTGTGGTCCTCATTGTAGGCGACCGTGTACAGGGATGGCACGTACACCCCCTCGATCTGGGCTGCCGCCCGCAGGAATTCCTCTTTGGAGCGCCCTTCCTTTTTGTAAGCGCGGTACAAGTCGATCACTTCCAGATCGACTTCTTCTCCCTCGCCGAGGAAGAACAGATCGACAAAATCGGCCAATGGTTCCGGGTTGCAGGCGCAGGGCCCCCCCGCCACAACGAGCGGCGACAGCCCCTTCCGGTCCGCGCTCCGCAGCGGAATATTCGCCAAATCCAGCATGTTCAGGACATTGCTGTAACTCAATTCGTATTGGAGCGTAAACCCGAGCATATCAAAGTCGTGGATGCTGTCTCCGCTCTCTAGGGCAAAGAGCTCCATCCCGCTTTTGCGCATCTGCTCCTCCATATCCACCCAAGGGGCAAACACGCGCTCACACCAGATATACTCCCGCTCGTTGAGCAATCCATACAGAATCTTCATGCCCAGATGGGACATCCCGACCTCGTATGTATCTGGAAAGCAAAACGCAAAACGAACATCCACCGCACGCTTGTCCTTTACAACGCTGTTTAGCTCGCCGCCGGTATATCTTCCCGGCTTCTGCACCTTCATCAATAATTTTTCAAGCTCTGGATTCATTCCATTTTCTCCCGTTCTATCGCATTTACAACTATATCGCAATCTCGAATTTTTATTATACTGTACTTCTGCTTGCAATGCAATGTTTAATCCGCTGCGCACCGGCCGTATCCGCAAGGAAGCTGAGAGTTCAACCTCAATCGGCAAGAAGGGCGTTCCTCCGCCAAATGTGCGACAGGAACGCCCTTCTTGTTTGGACCTTCAAAAGATCCTCTATTCGCTCTTCCTTAGTTTAAACTGATTTTAAAGTTCATGCGGGAAAAAGTCAAGCGTTTATTTGCTTTTTTTCTGCAAAACGCGAAGTTTCCACCCGACAGCCTCTTTTCGCCTGGTAACAAAATCGGCACAAATCCCTTTCTAACGGGTCAAATCCTCGTGCTGGACGGCGGTCATATTGTACAAAAGGGAACCCATGAGGAGCTCTTCCCAGCGGTCCGGCCTATATACGGATTTCCTCCATGCTCATAAAGAGGCAATTGGATGGAAACTGGCATAAGAACCTTTTAACTTCCTGTTCTTTTTTGATTGTAAAAGGCCCCGGATATTCTTTTCTCCGGAGCCTTTTACAGCCTTCTTATTCTTTCGCGCAACTGACCGGCGTGTAACCTGCCTCCTGCACAGCGTCCATCAATACCTGATCGGACACTTCCTTCGAGAGGGAAACGGTCGCCTGTTTCTTTTCCAGGTCAACCACTGCCTCTTGTACGCCGTCCACGCCTTCCAAAGCCTTTTGCACATGCATCTGGCAATGTGCGCACATCATACCGTCTACAATCAATACTTTTTTCATCAAAATCGTTCCTTTCTGTTCTACCGGGCCCTGTTCCGCAGGAACCGGAGTTTCTTTTATCTCTGGCAAAGCCGCCAGATCTTCCGCGCTGTGCTGCTCCTTCCCCTTCTGCTTAAAGAAACGGAGCCGCAGAGCGTTGGTAACCACACAGACCGAACTCAAACTCATGGCCGCTGAGCCAATCATCGGGCTTAGACGCAGGCCGAACGCCGGGAATAAGACGCCGGCTGCAACTGGAATCCCCAAAATATTGTAAAAAAACGCCCAAAACAGGTTCATATGGATATTCCGAACCACCGCCCGGCTCAGATCAATCGCCGTGGCCACATCCTCTAAGGAATCCTTCATCAGCACTACATCGGCTGATTCAATGGCAATATCCGTTCCAGCGCCGATTGCGATGCCAATATCAGCGCGTGTCAACGCCGGAGCGTCGTTGATACCATCGCCAACCATAGCGACCTTATGCCCTTGTTCCTGCAAAGCGCGAATATTGGCCTCCTTTTCGGTGGGAAGTACGTCTGAAATGGCTTTTTCTATTCCGAGTTCCCGGCGAATCGCTTCTGCCGTCACACGATTGTCTCCGGTCAACATAACGACATGCAGCCCCATCTTTGAGAACTGCTGAATTGCAGCACGGCTGGATGCACGGATGGTATCTGCCACAGCGAAAATTCCCACGATCGTCCCGTCTCTTGCAAAAAGGAGCGGGGTTTTCCCCTCCTCTGCCAGTTTTTTCACTGCATCCCGAACTTTTTGGGCACGGACATCCGCTGCCAAGAGGTGGCTTTCTTCCATAAATGCCGTGTTTCCTGCAAGATAGGCATGCCCGCGGACCGTTGCCTTGACTCCACGTCCAGCCTGTGCTTCAAAGGTCTCTGCTTTTGGGATGGATATTCCCGCTTGTTTGGCATATTCCACAATTGCCTGCGCCAAAGGATGTTCGCTACCGGTCTCGACCGCTGCTGCCTCCTCCAACAAAGTCTGTTCCGTTATATGGGAATCTATGACAACCACATCGGTGACCGACGGGTGTCCGGAGGTGATGGTTCCTGTTTTGTCCAGCACGATTGTATCCACCGCATGAAGATTTTCCAGGCTTTCCGCAGATTTAATCAAAATTCCCATCTCAGCAGCCTTTCCAGTCCCGACCATGATGGCAACCGGCGTAGCTAACCCCAATGCGCAGGGGCAGGAGATCACCAAGACAGAAATAGCATTTGATAGCGCAAATTCAAAATTCTGACCCATGAGGAGCCAGACAATGGCCGTTACTATGGCAATTCCAATCACGGTTGGCACAAATACACCACTGACCTTATCCGCCAGACGCGCAATCGGCGCCTTGGAATTCCCCGCCTCATCAACTAGGCGGATTATCTGCGATAATGTCGTGTCCTCTCCCACCTTGGACGCTTGAAAGCGAAAGGTTCCATTCTTGTTGATGGTTGCTGAGATCACCGGATCGCCGGGATTTTTCTCAACTGGAATACTCTCTCCCGTGATCGCCGCTTGATCCACATAGCCATGCCCCTCGGTCACAACCCCATCTACAGGAATCCCTTCACCCGGCCGGATAACTACGATGTCTCCCGCGATGACCTGTTCCGCAGGGATCGTCTGTTCCACGCCGCCGCGGATAACCACAGCATTTTTGGGCGCAAGATCCACCAGTTTTCCAAGCGCATCCGAGGTCTTGGACTTGGATTTTGCTTCCAAATATTTTCCAACTGTCACCAAGGTTAAAATCATCGCGGCAGATTCGAAATACAGCGCATGCGCGTATTCATGTACTACTGCCATATCCCCATGACCAAAACCATAGGCCATACGGAACATGGCAAAAATACCGTAGACAAGGGACGCCCCTGAACCAATCGCTACCAAAGAATCCATATTGGGGGCTCTGTGGAACAGTGACTTCAGCCCATTCTGGAAAAAATGCCGGTTGATAAAAAGAATCGGAATGGTAATCAACAACTGTGTCAGAGCCGAAATTAGGGCATTGTCCATTCCAACAAAAATGCTGGGAACCGGCAGATACATCATCGGTCCCATCGCAATATACATCAATGGAATCAACAAAACAATCGAAGACACCAACCGGCGCTTCATGCTTTTTCGATTCTCCTCCGCCCGGTCTTTCCTGGCCTGCCATTCACTCCGGAAGCTGTTATCTTTTGCGCCTGCCTGCTCTGGCAACGCCGCACCATAACCGATCTTTTGAACAGCCGAAATGATCTCATTCGGTTCTAGCTGGGCTTCGTCGTAGGTGACAGTCATCTGGTTTGCCAGCAAACTGACATTCACATCCTCGACGCCTTCCAGTTTTTGCACACACCGGGTCACGTTTGCCTGGCAAGCAGCACAGGTCATACCGGTGACGGTATATTTTTCTGTTTTCACAGGTTCTTCCTCCCTTCACTATTTCAGCTTTTTGATTAATTCCAACGCTTCATCCACCACCTGTGTATTGCCCTTGCGAATTTCTTCTACCACACAGGTTTCCAGATGATCTTGCAAAACAAGATAACCAAACGCCTGAAGAGCACTTTCAACTGCTGCAACCTGTACCAGAATATCACCGCAGTAACGGTTATCCTCTAGCATCTTTCCAATTCCATTGAGCTGCCCAATCATTCGTTTTAGACGGTTTTGCAGTTGGCGTAATTCCATATCCCCACGAGGCGTTGCTTTATAATGACAACCACATTCCATCGTTTCGCTGGGTGGTTGCAAAGAACCTTGTTGACAGTCCATGGAAATCTCCCCTTTCAAATACCCCCTACAGGTATTTTGAATTTACCTCTATTATAATACCCCCTTAGGGTATTTTCAAGCCCTTTTTGAAGATTTTTCTTTCATTTGGATTCGCACCATCCTTCCTGTTAAAACGAACTAAGCTCTCATACGCATCCTTTTGCGAAAAAGATCGATCCGCATAGGAATGCAATCTCTTGCGTTTTCCACCAAAATCCGCTATGCTATCCTTTGGTTAGCAAAAACAAACTCAATTGCAAAAGCGCGTTAGTTCTTTATGTTCCTGTGTGCTGGAAAGGAAACCACTATGGATTTTTCTCTCAACTGTTCCCCTGGGGAACAGAAACATTTTTTGATTCCTGTCCCCGACGCGGATGCTATCGAAGCAGTGATTGTACAGGGGGCTTTCCCCGGAAAAACGCTTGTCGTTACAGCTGGGGTCCACGGCTGTGAATACGTCGGCATTCAAGCTGTACAAGAAATCCTTCAAGAACTCCGGCCCCAGGAACTTTTCGGCCGCGTTCTGCTCGTTCCCCTTGTTAACGCAGCGGGATTTTATGCCGGAACAGACTTGGTTCCCGCAGACAGAAACAATCTGAACCGCTGTTTTCCGGGTTCTGCTCAGGGGGGCGTCACCCAGCGAATGGCTTATGCTTTGGAACAGGTTCTCTATAAGGAAGCGGACTTTCTACTCGATCTGCACGGCGGTGGAAGCGGTGAGTCTATGACTCCTCTGGTGTTCTTTCCGGTTGGAGCCGGCAAAAAAATAGAAAGAGAGGCCCGCCGTGCTGCTTCCTGTCTTTCGCTGTCTTATCGGGTTCCATCTGTTGCCAAAAACGGCCTCTACAGCTACGCGGCGCAGCAACAGATTCCTTCCCTCTTGGTGGAACGCGGCGGCGGGGGAATCTGGCATTCGGATGAAGTGGCGGCTTGTAAACAGAACATCTATGAGCTTATGGGGTTCCTGGGAATAGGTCCTGCCTCTCCGATAACCTCCCCCTCCGTCGAACTGGAACAGGTATGTTATGAAGAAGCGCCGGAAGATGGATTTTGGTATTGTTACAAAACGCCTGATTCTCCATGCCGCCGCGGAGAGCTGCTGGGAAAATTGGTAGACCGGTATGGTAAAACCATCGACTACCGCGCAAACTTTGATGGCGTTGTCCTATATTTTACCCATTCCCTTGGGGTCCAAAAGGGTGGCGCATTGATCGCCTATGGAAAACCATACCATGTATAATCGATTCCTTTCCCCAGACAAAGGCAGTTGCTCTTGGGTTTACGACAAAAAAGCCAAATGACCCATCAAAATATCATCATTTTCTGTTGTCCTCCTGCACAGCAGAGCGAGAAGGATTCGAAATCTTTCTACTGACCTATATTTTCTATAAAAAGTTTTCCCGATTTCTAATTATCTTTTCGAATCTTCGCAATGGCCGGAACTGCTTGGAATATCAAGCAGTTCCGGCATTTTGCGTTTCGGAAGACACCCCGCATAACCCGGCATTTCAGAGCCTCACTTGGCGTTCAAAAGTAGCAAAAAACGTAGCAGAAGTGGTGTACTGTTAAGCCGCCCGTTTGTCCAAGCAGCCTTCGCAGAAGCGAATGCCACACGGGCGTAAAATCTACATATTTCTCGCTTCTATGGCCGCACCTTTTTTCAACAAGGGTCATGAAAAACGGATTGGAGGCAAAAAAGGGCCGCCCAACCCCAGATTTACAGGGCCAGGCGGCACTATGCAAAAGTCCATTGACCATATAGATTATTTCTCTTGTAGGAGATCCAATAACTGGCGGATATTTTTCTTTCCAAACGACACCTGCGTGTCATTAACAACCAGGCAAGGCACACTCATCACCTGATAACGGTCCTTTAACTCCGAAAAATGGTTAAGGTCATATACTTCAGCAGTCACCTGAGGGTGTAAAGAGGCGATTCTTTGAGCCGCAGTGACCAGTTCTGGACACATTGTGCAGGAAAGGGAGACCAAAACTTTCATAGAAACCGGTTGAGAGATTGCTTGGATTTCTTCCTTGGTCTCCGGATCTAGCGCCTGTCCTGGACCAGCAGCATTGTACAATCCCAAAACAAACGAGGTAAACTCATGGCCTCCAGGCACTCCATGGAATGCCAATCCAGTTTCTGTTCCATCCGCTTTGCAGACACGGACACAGGGGCGCTCTTGCGCAGTATCCGCCTGCCGGTCTGTTTTCACAGAAAGCTTGTCCGTCAACGCTGCCATGGCCGTCATATATTGCTCCAGTTCTTTTGAAACTAGACGCTCATCCAGATAGAGTTTCAAGAGCAGCGGTTGGGCCATCTTTGAAAACACAGCATCCAACTGTACTCGAATCTCTTCAGAAAACAGGCCTTCGTCCTTTGCAGGTCCTTTTTTCTCCGGCTCTGCCTTCGAAACTCTTGTCACCGGAGGAACTGGATGCAGGTCCGTCTTTCGCTGCATTGCTGCCACATACTTTTCCAACTCCGTTGCGGCAAGAGCTCCATCACCTGCTGCAGTGACAACTTGACGCAGGCTTTTGATGCATACATCTCCCGCCGCATAGAGGCCATCCACATTGGTCTTTTGTTGTGAATCGGTGACCACATATCCCTGCTCATTCAGTTCGGCTATCCCCTTAACCAGACTTGTGGAGGGTTCGTACCCGGCGAATACAAATACGCCAAAGGTCTCCCCTTCCGGGGACCGGTACTCTGTTACCTCTCCCGTTTTGGAATTACGATAGCGAAGAATCCGCAGAGAGGCGTCTCCGGATACTAATTCCACCTGTGTGTTTGTCAGGACCGTAATTTTTTCATTGCTTCTCGCCGCATCTGCCGTCGCTTTGGCGCAGGTAAAATCTTCCTCACGGATCAGGATTGTGACATGCCGCGCATATTTCGTAAGAAAAACGCTCTCTTCAGCAGCGGCAAATCCGCCCCCCACTACAAAGACTTCTTTTCCCGTGAAAAATTCTCCGTCACACGTCGCACAGTAAGCCACACCATGCCCGCGGAATTCCTCTTCACCCGCAAACCCAACCATGCGGGGATGTGCGCCAGTGGCCAAGAGAACTCCAAAACACTTCTGTGCTCCGCGGTTTGTCTGGACGGTTTTGACATCGCCATCCAATTCCAAACGCTCTACCTCAGCCAATAAAAACTCTGCTCCAAAGCTTTGCGCTTGCTTACGCATCGTCTCTGTGAGCTCTGTTCCACTGGTGCGTGCCACGCCGGGGTAATTGACCACCTCGGAAGTGATGGTAATCTGCCCACCAAAACGTTCCTTTTCAATCACCAACACACGGTATCGGGCGCGGGCCAAATACAGAGCGGCCGTCAATCCAGCAGGACCGCCGCCAATGACAACAACGTCATACAGATTGTCTATATTCATCTCTGCCATAATTTACAGTTGCCCCACCAAATCCAGGCTCGGCTTGAGTGTTTCTGCACCAGGTTGCCACTTTGCCGGACAAACCTCGTCTCCATGTTCCGCGACAAACTGACTCGCCTGTACACGGCGGAACAGCTCGTCCGCATTACGGCCAACATTGCCCGCAATCACTTCATACGCTACAATCTTTCCCTCTGGATTTACAATAAAGCTACCGCGTTCTGCAACGCCATCTGCATCAATATATACTTCAAAATCCTTTGCCAAAGCATGCGTCGGATCGGCCAACATAGGATACTGAATCTTCTTGATACGGTCAGAGGCATCGTGCCAAGCCTTGTGTACAAAATGGGTATCACAGGAGACCGAGTATATTTCACAGCCCACAGCTTTAAACTCCTCATATTTGTTCGCCAAATCTTCCAGTTCCGTAGGGCAAACAAAGGTAAAATCTGCAGGATAGAAGAAAAAGACGCTCCACTTCCCGAGAATATCTTGTTTTGTCACCGTATGAAATGCATTATTTTGGTACGCTTGCACCGAAAAGTCGCTGACTTCCTTTTGGATCATGGACATATAAAAGCCTCCTTTATGATTTATTGTTTTAGAGTTAGCAATCGCTAACCTTATAGAACATTATACGTATTTTTGGAATATTTGTCAAGATCTATACCGCGATATATAAACCTATACACAAAAATTTTCTACTAGAGCGTATAGCGGGTTAGTCGTTCTGTTACAGCCTGTGGACAGCAACTGCGTTATTCATTGCAGCGCCATCCACAGGATACCACAAAATCATCGTAAATTAGTTAAGCCGCAAAAACGGTGCTTCTTAAGTAAAAGCAACAGCATCAGATAACATCCCACCAGTAACAGCGAGAAATTATAACGCGAACGGAGCAGCAACAGGAATCCAGCCACCGCTAGCGGAAGTAATGTACAGATCGAAATAACCGTCACCAGACGTTCAGCAGTTTCCTCCTGCAACCGCAAGCAGAGTATGGCGTGTAATGCTTGCCCTCCATCGAGTGGGTCCACTGGCATAAGATTCATGGAGCCGATCAAAAGATTGGCCGCCGCAAATTTCCCTGTACCAGCACCTGCCAACAAGCATCCTCCCAAAGTCATCAGATTTGCACAGGGTCCAGCGAGGTCTACCGCTGCCTCTCTCAAATAACCGCGTGGTTCTCCCTGGCGTACAATTTCTGCCCCAAAAGGAGTCAGTCGGATTGCCTTAGGTGGACACCTGACTGCTAACAGGACAGCCAGGTGTCCACCCTCGTGCAGAGCTGCAGCTACAATTCCTGGAATAGCCATTCCGTTGGTATCCAACAATAGAAAAAAAGCAAGCACCGCCACAAAAAGAAAGCTAATTGTTACGCGACATCCTCCAATTGAAAAGGTCATGTACTCTCCGTTTCGGAGATCTCATTGCTCTCCACTTCCGATGATTCCGGTGCAGAGGATGCCTTCGGCATAAATTCCAACACCTTGGTTCGGAATTGATCCGCCTGCTCCTCTGCTACAATCGAATTGTTAATATTTTTAACATACCAATCTCGCACATTGGTATATAGTTCCCCACCAAATACCTTCAGCACCAATGCCGCCACAACTAATCCTCCACATACAGACACCTGTACGACGGTCAATAGCCAAGAACTGGCACGTTTCGCTTTTTTCTTCGGTGATTCTTCCAAGGAATCGTATAGCCCTCGCTCTTCCGATGTCTGTCCAACATCGTGTAGATCCCTTTGATATTCTTCATCATAATAAAATTCATCCATTCTCCCATCCCCCTGTTTTTGATTGCCTGTACACTTATATGCGGACAGGGATCAAAAAAGAACATAGGCCATTTATCCCCCTGTTTACGTGTTAATCTTCTGCATAATAGGTACTCCTCCAACACGTTAAGATATATCAAGATGAACGCTCTATCCCCTAATACTATAGAATGATCCGTCTGCTTGGACGGGACAAATAGTAAAAACTCCACTATTTAAAAGGAAAGTTTTATTTTCTGTGATTTATTAGCAATCTTGTTGTCGATATGTAGATCGTAGCCGTGCGACGAGAACACAATGCTGTCGCTGGGGTAACGATCCACGACGCAGAGCTTGTCCAGCTCCGCCTGGGACAAGTCGCTAAAGAAGGCTTCACGCTCTCTTTGGCGTTTCATGTTCCGCAGGTAGGCCCTGGCCTCGTTTCGCAATACCTTCTTGCAAAAAGCATCGAACCGGCATTGCTCGCCATAGTCGCGGGGGTTAGATTCCATCAGTTTCACCCCTTTTCTATGGGGGATCAGGTAGTTCTCTCCCTTTCTGCTACTACCAATTCTGTGAGAGCGTGTTCTGCCCGCTAAACGCCTCCTTTTGAAGAAAATTTGGGAAAAGCAACGGCCAGCCATCCCGACCGCAGGAAACGACAAAAAGCGCCCGGCAGGTCACAGACCCACCGGGCGCAACAGTAAGCGATATGAAGTTTATTTACATGGTATAGTTCCTACTTATGGCTGAACCTCTCTGCCGAATGGAACGGGCTTTTTTGAGCGGTTAGCCCTTGTCAGATCAGGCGGGGATAGTATCCGGCGCAGCATAGCGGCATCCTCCTTCTATGCCGCCGTGGAAGCTGCCAGGACAAAGAAAAAACGGCGGCTCGAATCGAACCGCCGTGAAGAAAGTGCTTTTGCGCGCAGAAAGCCGACTGCCCCGTGGCGG
>NZ_LT835157.1:1981493-2026053 GCF_900169665.1 Anaeromassilibacillus sp. Marseille-P3371
AACCGCCGTGAAGAAAGTGCTTTTGCGCGCAGAAAGCCGACTGCCCCGTGGCGGTTTTTTCTTTTCTGCCGCCGGACAGATCATGGAGAATATAAAAACAGAGCCGATAACTTACGAGGTTTTACCTCAGCGTTATCGGCTCTGCGTCTTAGCGTCTGGCTCTTTAATAACTGAAATATTTTGTTGTCGTACGCTGATTAGCGTTTCCTGTTTACATTTCGGACAATACAGCGGAAACCGTTCAAGCACCGTGTCATATCGAATACGCAGTCGTGTTTTACTGCCGCACACGGGACACATAATCCATTGAGTTTCACCCATGCCAACCCCTCAAAACAAATCCATACTTGAAAAGATTTTCTTGGATACAAACATCGAGAAAAGCCAAAGTGCGCCCCCTATTACCCAGAGCACGATATACATTACACCAGGAACGGCAGAGAACGATTGGGTAACTGTGGCCGGTACTACGACAGAATTAGCCACGCTCATAAGTACAGGACCAGCAACAACCAGCAGCATCGCTAACAGTTTTGTTTTTTCATATCCGAATCGGTATTGAATGGGAAGAAATATGCCCATACAAATAACCTGAATCCAAAAAACAATGACAGCAGAGCGCACGAAATCGACAGCAGCCAGCTGGGGAATCACTTGCATTTCGATCCGGAATACCACACAGCAATAAAGGTAAATTAAAAAGTAGAGCAGATACTTTTCCTCTACAAGTTTTTCTCTGTTATAAGGGGTGGCACAAAGCAGCGCCGTTGCTTTAGGGTATATATTTTCCTTTTCGGAAACCGCAAGATTGAACGCAACAGAAGAGATAAAGACAGCTCCCGGAAGTGCAAATGCTTCAAGCATTTGAGGTTGTTTCCAGACCAAGAGCACCGGCAGGCCCACCCCAATGAGAATAACCGCAGCCACATAGTTCTTTGCAATAATGCAATCCTTCTTCAACAGTTGTAAAATCATGCGGGTTCACCCTCCTTCATGTGGGAAAGCATGATGTCCTCGACCGTCACTCGTTCAAATACAGCATCCGGGAATATCCTCCTTGCTTCTTCCACTTGGTTGGTAACTCCCGTAAAACCGTATTTCGTTTGCTCCACTTTCAAGAACAGCTTTTCGGTTTCGGCGGGCAACAGGCCCTTTCCTTTTACAAGCCGATGGGTTTCCAACAGCATATCTTTATCTTCTTCGAACAGAATTTTGCCGTTGTCGATCATCACCAGCATATCCGCAGCTTTATCCACATCAGAAGTGTTGTGCGTGGAATAGAATACAGCCTTTCCGCCCTGATCCATGAATTCTTTCAAGATTTCAATGAATTGCTTTCTCACCAGAGGGTCAAGGCCACTTGTGGGTTCGTCCATAATCAGCAGCTCTGCATGGTGGGACAGCGCCAATGCCAATGAGAACTTCATTTTCATGCCACGAGAGAGAGAAGAAATGGTCTGATCGGGCCTAAGAGAAAAAGCATCTAAGTAATGCGTATATGCCCCGTTGTCCCAATGGGAGTAGGAAGAAGCAATCAAGTTCTTCATCTGGGTCAAGGTTAATTCATCATAGAAGAATCCCTCATCAAAGACGACTCCAATAGAATCTTTGAAAGATTTTTCTGTTTTCGATATGTCTTTACCCTTAAATTTTATGGTGCCAGCCTCATGTGAGATTAGGTGAAGAATGGAGCGTATGGTAGTAGTTTTTCCAGCGCCGTTTGCACCGATAAAACCTGTGATACAATCTTCATAAATTGAAAAGGACACTCCATTCAACTGAAAACCGGGATATGTCTTTTTAAGACCTTCCACCTCTAAAAGCGGCTGCATATTAGACCTCCTCATACAAAATATCCATCATCATGTTCAGTTCTTCTTTTGTGATTTTAAGTGATTTCGCTGTTTGAATCATATCCTGCATCTTCTGTTCCACGAGTCGGCGTTTGGAATCCCGCAACAACTCAAGATTGCTTGTTGATATGAAGGTTCCTATACCAACTTGGCTGGTTACAAATCCCTCTTGCTCCAGTTCTTCGTAAACCCGTCGTATTGTTAGAACGCTTACAGACAGGTCATTCGCAAAGGTGCGGATGGACGGAAGAGGATCACCTTCTACCAGTTCCTCTTTCAAAATAGCATCTTTAATCTGATCTTTGATTTGCTGGTATAGGGGGGTATCAGAAGTATTTGAGATTACGATCTTCACAGGACTATCACCTCCTGTTCTTATGTGCTGTTCTATAATACACACTATACACTATCATCACAATAAAGTCAATGCCTCGCCTGCTTCTCTTGCGGCCAAAATAACGAATTATAAAATGTAGAATTATAGCATATAGCAACATTCCACGGACAAAATATGAACTATACAATGTAAGTGGGTGATGCAATATGGCGAATATCAAAGATTGCCCTGGTTTTGAAACTTTCGGTGCCGATGTAAAAGCTGCACGGAGCGCAAAGCATCTATCGCGCAGGACATTGGCGGAGATCGTCAACATCGACTCCCGGTATCTTGCAAATATCGAGAACGAAGGTACGATTCCCAGCTTGCCGGTTATTATACAGCTTATCAAAGTGTGTGGACTTCCCGTGGAACGGTACTTCAATCCCGAGATTTTGCGGGAGGAAAGCGCACAGCGGCAGCGTATCAGCCACAAACTGAAACTCTGTCCGGAGCAGTATTTGACCGTCATCGAGGGTGCGCTTGACGGGGCGCTGAAAACTAAAGAATCAGCGGATGAAACGGAGGGTGTATGAAAATATTCTCTGTTCTCACAATGAAAACCGCCGCAGGTATATACCTGCGGCGGTTTATCACTCAAAATTTTCGTTGAGGATCTGTTTGATTGTACCATTTAGTATGTTGACTTCTACTCCCCAGATTGCATTATTAGTGGCGGTTGGCACAACTCTGAACACTTTTTCGCAACACGAATTATAATATTGTAGCGCCTCATCTCGTGGTAAGTCACTACTACGTTTTGCTGTTGTGACTGCTATGTCAGTTAACCAATCATCACTAAAAAGGTTTATGATGTCTGTTGAATCTTTAGAGCCATGGTGAGGGATTTTCAAAATATTGGGGGTTGGAATCGACATAGACAATTCTTCTAACATAAAACTAACCATTCTGTTTTGAATATCACCTGTAAGAAAAGCAGAAAAATCTCCAACGATTAATTCTAGCACAACAGAATAATCATTTAATGTTGAGTAATTTCCATCAACAGCATTTTTTCGAACTTTTCCACTACAAGGTGCTACTGCAAAAAGTTGAAATGGAACAGTGTATTGCCCTACATAAAGGTATTCATTATATAAGTACATATTTGCTGCCAAACCTTGTACTCGTGGCTGATTTTTACATCGACGGTCATATCCCTTATACTTGTTGATATGTTCTAATACGCTTGCTGATAGACTCCGATTATTTTCAGGTAATCTCTGTAATTCAATAGGGATATAAATGCTCTGAGGAGTAAAGGTCTCAATTAATTCCACCAAGCCATTAGAATGATCGTCGTGGGGATGTGTCCAAAACAAGTCGGTTATTTTATCTACGCCTAAACCATATAATAAATCTTTAGGAACAACTCTATCATTTTGAACAAACGAATCTACTACACATGAATATATAATTCGTTCATCTCCATAAAGAACAAATACGATGCTTTCACCTTGAGATGGATGTCCTAAAATAAAGATTTTGCAAGTCAATTGTTGGTAATATTGATTAAACAATGGATTATTTATCATTGTACTTATATTTTCTTCGGGCATCCATGCAAATAAATACCGAAGTCCCTCTGTGTTTCTCTGTGGTGAAAAATTGACTCTTGGTACTGCCGGACATCCTCTCTTGTGCAACTTTCTGTTTAGATTGCCGTGGTGTAAAAACAGAAAAATAATCCCCATGAGAAGTATATTTTTGCTTTATCATTTAATTCACCTCGGATTAAAAGGGAATAATATTATAGTCTTTTAGTAAATCGCCTGTGTTAATTCTCTCAACGATGTCGGGTTTAAGAGTTTTAATGAAAAATTCACAAATCAAATGGTTCATTTTCTCTAAACCGATTTTTGCATCTTTAGCAAATTCATTTAATTCGTCTAAATCAGTAGTAAACAGGTCGAAGTCAAAAGCAATTAAATGTGCGAGGCGATTTACAATATCTAAACTCTCATTGTTCAGATTGCCACTTGAATAGTTTTTTGGAATTGTAAAGTATACGGTAGATTATTATATATCTGCATTTCCTGAAAACTATCCAAATCAAAGCCTTCACTATCTGTTTGTGACAAATATTGAATGGTAAACAAATCGTTTACTACATCTTTGTGCTCATCTAAAAGGAAGAAAGAATTGAACTTTCTTAACCCGATGCGTGACAATCTAAACATACGATTCTCAAAAAGATGATTAACTATTGCCGACATCCATTCATAATATGGAATTTTCATCGACTGTAGGGTCAGCGTCAACTCTAAAAACAAAAATGTTCTCCCTATTTTTAATTGTCGCCCATCACAATCCGGAGTTTGCGGGCAAGAAAAAACAAAAACAGGTTGAGCTTTCTGATTTAGTCTAGATTGTTCAATTTGGTTAGGGTTTATCTCAATTCCAATAGAATTTTCCATTTCTTGGTCATGGGAGGAAAAAATTCTCCAAATTGTTGCCCAACTAATTCAAATAGATCTTCTTGCATTTTTTCAGTTATTAATTGAAAGTCAATCCGGTATAAAACTTTTCATAGAAACACTCTCTTGGGTGCATTGCCGTCTGCCATTGTGTATCACCTCTAAGCACATTATAACATTTTAAGGAAACTTGTACTACCACGAAAATAATTTATATTCCATATAAGCGCACAAAAATATAATTTGTCGATAATTACAACCAAATATTTTAGATTTATTGAAAGCAATAGATCTTCAAAATATAGACCGACATAGATTATTATACTATGCCGGTCCATTAGTTCTTATTCCGTTCCTTCCTCCAGCCCCTCCGCCTTCAGCCAATCCTCAAAAGACTTCCTGGAGATTCGGATCATGTTGCCGATGCGGATTGTTTTGAATGCTCCAGAGTTGGCGAGTTTATAGGCCGTAGCGCGGCCGATACCGAGAATGGCTGCGATGTCATTCACGGTGTATGTTCTGCTTTGTGGCATCCCTTTTTCATTGGTGCTCATAAAATGATCCTCCCTTGCTAATAGCATTTTGAAATGGCCCCTGGAAGCCCTCTGTCACAAGGGGTTCCTGCTAATACCTTGCTAATACGACATTTGAAAAGCCGTTGTAAGGCAGCATATTTCAGGGGAATTTGTGCAAATTGACCTGCCTCCAGGCAGCACAATTTGTGAAGAAACAACACGGGAAGATATGATATGAACAATTTACGAAATGGTACGCCGTACTCCTAAACGGCAGAACTATTGGGCACTGCCAATCCGTTCCGAGCAATAAATCAGTTCTTTTGGCTCATATCATGCAGAACGCCGGTTCGGAAAAATTTCCGAACCGGCGTTCTGACCCATTCTGCTCCTGTAAGAAACAGAATTATTTCTTTGCTTTATTCTGAATATACGTATCAATCGAGGCTGCAGCTTCTTTGCCTCCGCCCATAGCCAAGATGACCGTTGCGGCACCGCTGACCGCGTCACCAGCCGCATAGACGCCCTCGCGTGTCGTCGCCTTGGTTGCATCATCCACGATGATACATCCCTTCTGGTTGGCTTCCAATCCCTCCGTTGTCGAACGGATCAATGGATTCGGGCTATTGCCGATAGCCATGATAACACAGTCGACCGGCAGCTCAAAGTTGGAGCCTTCCTTCGGCACCGGCTTCCGGCGCCCAGACGCATCCGGCTCACCTAGCTCCATCTCTATACATTCGATGGCGCGCACTTTTCCGTCGTCATCGCCATGGATCGCCACCGGATTGCAAAGTAGACGGAAAAGAATCCCTTCTTCCTTCGCGTGGTGAATTTCTTCTTTTCTCGCCGGCATCTGTTCTTCTGCGCGGCGATATACAATATATACATTTTCCGCGCCCAGACGTTTTGCGGTACGCGCGGCGTCCATCGCCACGTTTCCGCCACCCACGACCGCCACATTCTTCGGCCGGATGATCGGCGTGTCATATTCCGGTTTATACGCCTTCATCAGATTTACACGGGTAAGAAATTCGTTGGCAGAGTATGTACCAACGAGGCTTTCACCCGGAATATTCATGAAGCTCGGCAGCCCTGCTCCGGTACCGATAAATACCGCCTCATACCCCATTTCAAAGAGCTCGTCCACGGAGAGAACTTTTCCCATCACCATATCGGTTTTGATTTCCACACCGCGCTCTTCCAAGCCAGAAATCTCCTTCTGAACAATTTCTTTGGGCAGACGGAACTGTGGAATTCCATACATTAAGACACCACCAGCTGTGTGCAACGCTTCAAAGACCGTCACTTCATAGCCTTTTGCGTTCAAATCACCTGCACAGGTCAGTCCAGCCGGGCCAGCGCCCACCACCGCAACCTTGTGCCCATTCGAGGGGACCTTCTTCACCTGTTCCTTGCTGTGGCGCATATGCCAGTCTGCGACATAGCGCTCCAAACGGCCGATGCCAACCGGCTCGCCCTTGATGCCGCGCACACAGTTGTGCTCGCACTGATTCTCCTGCGGGCAAACACGTCCACAGATAGCTGGGAGGGAATTCATCGTCTTTATGGTTTGATACGCTTCCTCCAGTTCCCCTTTAGCCACATGAGCGATGAAATCTGGAATCGGCACGCCTACAGGGCACCCGTTTACACAGGGCTTGTGCTTACAATTAAGGCAGCGCTGTGCCTCTTCTATAGCCATCTCGTCGGTATATCCCAACGCAACTTCTTCGAAATTCTTATTCCGGACATCCGGCGCCTGTTCTGGCATCGGCGTCTTTTTTGGTGTCATATTAGGCATTTTTTGCACCCTCCATCAAACGGCAATTGAACTCGCGCGTGGCTTCCTGCTCCTGTTCCCGATAGGTGCGCAGACGCTTCATTGCCTCATCAAAATCAACCTCGTGGCCATTGAAGTCCGGGCCATCCACACATGCAAATTTAGTCTTTCCACCTACGGTCAAACGGCAACCGCCGCACATTCCTGTACCGTCGATCATGATCGGGTTCATGCTAATCATCGTTTCAATGTTATATTCCTTAGTCAGATTGCATACAGCGCGCATCATCGGCAGAGGCCCAATGGCAACTACGAAGTCATAATTCGCGCCATTCTTGATATTATCTTCCAATGCAGCGGTCACAAATCCCTTGTGCCCATTGGAGCCATCATCCGTCATCAGATAGAGTTGGTCACACACGGCGCGCATCTCATCCTCTAAAATGATGATGTCCTTGTTGCGGAAGCCTGCAATGACATCCACCTGGGCTCCCATGTTGTGCAACGCTTTTGCCTGCGGATAGGCAATTGCACAGCCTGCACCTCCGCCGACAACCGCCACCTTCTTGTGGCCTTCCAGCTCGGAGGCTTTCCCCAAAGGTCCAATAAAGTCAAGAATCGCATCGCCCACTTCGAGCGTATCCAACAGCAAAGTGGTCTTGCCCACCTTCTGATAAATGATGGTAACGGTTCCCTTTTCGCGGTCATAATCCGCAATCGTCAGAGGGATTCGTTCCCCATATTCGTTTACACGCAAAATGATAAACTGACCCGCCTGCGCCTTTTTCGCGATAAAGGGCGCCTCCACAGACATTAGGGTCATGGAGTCGTTCAGCCTGCGCTTTTCTACAATCGAAAACATGTTACTTCCCTACTTCCTATACAAAGCAATAAATCTACAGGTACATGCACCATTATATCGAATGTATCTCCATTTTTCAAGATTTTTTGCAGTAAAGCGCGAAACAGAACGCAGAAAAAACAGTCCCAGAAATAAAAATTTTATGCAGCCTATCCATGTTTTTCCTGCAAGACCACCTTTTCCCACTGGAAAAGCGCATAGCCGCCGCAGAACGCGAAGTGCCCATGCCCTCCACCTTTTCTGCGGCGGCCCCCGTTGCAGGCCGCGCCACATATTTAAAGAATAATGCAAATCAGCCCATTGCAACCTTCGTTGATGATCCGCTCAATCGTCTCCCGTACCTTGTCACGCGCATCTCCAGGCATCCGATAGAGCTTGTTGTGCAAGCCTTCGTTGACCAGCTCGTGCAGGCTCTTGCCAAAGATGTTTGACTCCCAGATCTTTCCCGGGTTTTCCTGGAACTCTTTGAGTAGATACATCACCAATTCTTGCGACTGCTGCTCCGAACCGACTATCGGCGTCACTTCCGTGGTGATACGCGTCTTCATCATATGAATGGATGGTGCAGCAGCTTTCAAGCGGATACCATACTTACCTCCCTGCTTGATAATCTCCGGTTCCTCCAAAGAAAGTTCTTCGATGCCGGGCATCACGATCCCATACCCGGTACTCTGCACTTCCTCGTAGGCATCCTTGATCTTATCATATTTTTTCTGCATTTCTGCAAAGCGCATCATGCAGTCGAGAAGAGCCCCTTCATCCTCAATGGACAGGCCGGTCTTTTCTCCCAACACTTTATAGAACAAATTGGCCTGCAACCCCACCGTGATACGCGCGTGGCCCGTGCCGAGATCCACCGTGGAGGTCTTTGCAAAAGCCACATATTCGCAGGAGGTTACCTCTTTCACTACATTCTCAATCTCGCGGATTCGTGTGATCTTTCCCGCCGCCTGCTGAATGGTCGTATAAAGCGAAGTGCGTAGCCAGTGATCCTTTTCCAGTGAGGAAACCCAATGCGGCATATCCACCTTGATTTCCTTCACAGGGAACTCAAAGAGAATCTTTGAGAGGATGGTGCGGATCTCCTCCTCCTCCAATTCCAGGCAGTTGACCGGCAGAACTGGCACCTCATATTTCTTCTGCATAGAACGGGCAAGCGAAAGTGTCTCCTCCGAGCTCGGATAGGTGCTGTTCAACAATACAATGAACGGTTTGTTGATCTCCTTGAGTTCAGAGATCACCCGCTCTTCCGCTTCCTCGTATTCCGCACGGGGAATGTCACTGATGCTGCCATCGGTCGTCACCACCAGCCCGATGGTGGAATGCTCCGTGATGACCTTCTTGGTGCCAATCTCCGCCGCCATATTGAACGGAATAGGTTCATCATACCACGGCGTCATCACCATCCGGGGCATGTCGTCCTCCACATACCCCAGCGCGCTCGGCACAATGTATCCCACGCAGTCGATCATGCGGACAGCAAAACTGGCGTTCCCCTCAATGTTGACTGTGACCGCCTGTTCCGGCACGAATTTCGGCTCGGTGGTCATGATGGTGCGCCCCGCAGCAGACTGCGGCATCTCATCGATGGCACGGTCCCGGCGGTAGTTCCCATCTATGTTCGGTATGACAATGGTGTCCATGAAGCGCTTGATAAAGGTGGATTTACCGGTTCTGACCGGACCGACAACCCCAATATAAATATCGCCATTGGTGCGCTCCGAAATGTCATGGTAAATATTGCGTTCTTCCATTTTACCTCCCCCTCAGGCAGAGAATTTGTGGGTTTACTCCGTTGCGGAATCCGGCGGTCACATGGGGATCAACAGCATCCCCCTGCTCTCCACGAACTCCCCGGCGAGATTGTTTTCCTGCCGGATGGCGTCCACAGAGGTGCAGTACGCCCGCGCGATGTCCCACAGGCTCTCGCCCGGGTCTGCGTAATAGATGCTGAGCGCGGCAGAGGTATCCCTAGCGCGCGGCCGGTCTTCGTCCGCGCGAATCTCCGAAATAATCTTCAGACTGCTCTGTGTGATGACCTGGGCCTCTAGGCGCAGTTCGGCCTTGATTTCGATGCCATCTCCGGTGATGCGGTAACTGATCCCCGCCACATAGAGCCATGACGTACATTTGACTCCTTTGGGTTTCTCCGCCCCCCACGGATGGGCGTATTCAAAGTCGATCATGCGCTCGGTGTAAAACGGACGATTCTCCTTATTGGCCGCCAGGATGCACACATTGAATTTTCCTTTGTAAACGATCTGGCCATCCTGCTCTGCAGCGGTTACCGCGGAAAGTTCGTTCCAAACGTCAAATACCTTGGAAATTCCAGCGCCTTCCAGTGCAATACTGCTCTTCTGAATGGCCGAGTCGTTCAACAATTCGACAACCTGTTCCAAGGTCTTTTGCTGATAACCGATCTCCAATTCATAGGCTTTCGAATATGCGTCCGTTACCACCGTGATCTCAGCCGGTTGGAAAGCTACCGCCTCCGCATAGAGGTTCATCTGTACATCAAAAAAAGTCTTATCACCGGAGTAATCGTTCTTCACCTGAATGGTCAGGCCCGCAATCTGAAGCCTTACTTCGCACAGGCAGTCGTCTGTAAAATCACTTCCGTCCAGCATCTGGCTGAATGGAATCGCATATTCCATTGTTTCCAGCATGGTCTCATCAAGGACGGAAGTGTACAAGATTTTCAGCGTGACCTCGCCCTTCACCATCAGTTTACCCGCCACCGTCTTGCTATCCTGAAGGCTGGCAAAGGCGGTGGTCCGTAAGATATTGTCCGCCCCCGGTTTCGACGCCGGCAGCTCCAAAACTTCCTCTAACGGAAACTGCTGACCACAGAATCCAGCCAAGCGGCTGTATGGCATAACCTGCCGTTTTTGCTCGATCTCCTCCCCCTCAATACCGCACACAACTTCACTGTCCGTGCGCCCCACAACCTTTGCGCACACCGAAAACGCCCCATGAATGTCCAGGCGCCTCGGGCTAGTAGCCCGGCAGTTGATGTACTCCACTCGAGTAAACGCAGACACATGTGCACCATCGGCCGGTTGCTTCAATGTAATTGCGGCAAAGAAGGAGCTGCTGTTCTCACAGCAGCGCAACGCCGTTCCGCCCGCGTCCAGGTAAAAGACTTTGACACTGTACGTTCCTTCCAGTTCCAAGCGATCCCCCATGATGTTCCGTCCCGTAATACGGGGATAGACTTGGCATTTCAGGATACGCTGTATGTCCGGGCAGTAATCCGGCAGGCTAATGTCCAGGTCCACCGGCTGTTCCTGGCACCCGTCATAGAGCACCTCGCCGGCGGCCAGCGCCTCGCGGTTAAGCATATAATCCATTCAGGCTCTCTCCTTTTCCTGTTTCTATCCCATAGGTATGAGGTTCCTGTCCATTTTATGCTTGTGCTGAAAGAAACAGGAGAAAAACCTCTGCATGTCTTCCAAGGTTGCCAACAAGCAATCCCTTTTCAGCAAAAAAGCCAGCGGGAATCCCCCGCTGGCTTTTTCTGATAAGTTGCTCAAAATTGCCTGTCACGCTTCTTTTTTGATATGGAACATCTTGCGCAGGACAAAGCCCCAGAATTTCGAACCCTTTACAACGACGACTTTCATAACGAAAACCTCCCAGTTATGTTCCGCTCCGTAGGAGCGCGATTCCCAGTACGACCAGTATGACCGCCACCACAAACATGATTAAACCGACCGGGCAGAAGCAAGAGCAAACAAGGCCCAGGCCAAATGTGACGGCATATTGCCCCACCCGACAGCAGAATTCACCTTTACAGCAGTTTCCTCTGCAACGCATGTTCCATCGCCTCGTTTCCCCTATGTGTTCCAACAGAAACCTTTTGGATTCCCGCTGTAGTACCAGTATATACGGGAAGGGGCGTTTTGGTTCCGGGAAAAATACGACCCAACCACGGTAGAAATAAAACAAAACGTCCCTAAACCGGGTTTCCATTACCACGGTTTAGGGACACAGCGATCAGATATTTAGACCAGCTACAAGTCAGCACACGGTTGGTACAATACACCGAGCATTTCGCCCGTGTGAACCGTCACCGATGCTGTTTCGGTCACAATGCGGTTGCTCACGCCGAGTGGGAAATCCGAACGAAGCGGATACTCCTTTAAGGGATATTGCATCCCTGTATAGCTCACTGTACAGCTTGGGCAACCAAATGGGAATGCAGAAAACATTGCACCGCACATTTGAAGAAGCGGTTGCGTCTCTCCCGCTTGCAGAAGAAACACCCGCGTGCCCTTTTCTGCCATGACCGCACGGCATCCTTCGCGCGCCAAAAATTGCAGCACACAAAGATTGGCATAGGAGTGCTCAAACCGCTCCCCCCCAAGTGCTCCAAGCAAAATAAATTCCCGACACCCGCGGCGAAGGCCTTCTCGAGCAGCGGCCAGCAGATCCGTGTCGTCCTTTTCCGGCTTCAAGCGGATCGTTTCGATGCCTTCCGGCAACTCCCCCTGTACCGAGTCAAAGTCTCCAATTAGCAAGTCCGGTAAGATGCCGTATTTTCGTGCGGTATCCAGACCGCCATCCGCGCAGATCCGATACGCATTCTTCGCGTCAAAAGCATTGAAAACAGCGCCATCCTCTACCGGAGCAGATCCCAACAGGATACAACGCTTTATTTCATTTCCCATTCTTTCAGGTCCTTTACTTCGTTGTACATGGCGACGTAACTGGTATGGCGGGATAAATGAATTTGCCCTTCCTGCACTGCTTGTAACACGGCACAGCCCTTTTCGCATGTGTGCGAGCAGGAGGGAAATTTACACTGATTCCGGTACGGCTCAAATTCCCGGAAACAGAACTGTAGGTTTTCTTTTCGAACTAAGTCGCACTGCTCCAGGGAGATCGAAGAAAACCCCGGAGTATCCGCCACATAGGTATCGTTTCCCAGCTTTAACAACTCCACCTTTCGGGTGGTATGCCTTCCCCGGCCGAGCTTCTGGCTGATCTCTCCCGTTTCCAGTGCCAGACGCGGATCAATGCGGTTCAACAGGGAGGACTTCCCCACACCGGAATTTCCGGTAAACGCGGTAACCTTCCCTTTCAGAAGCGACTTGACCGCCTCTATCCCTTCGTCTGTCACCGAAGACACGGCAAAAAAGGGGATGCCGGCCTTTTCATAAATATCCCGCAACCATTCGCCGCTTTCCAAATCTGTCTTGGATACCACCACTACCGGCTCGATCTCCTTATCCTCGGCCGCTGCAATTGCTTCATCAATCAACAAGGTGTTTGGGGATGGGTCACATACTGACGTAACCACAATCAATTGATCGATGTTTGCCACCGGCGGGCGGGTCAAAAAGTTCTTACGAGGGAGGATTTCCTCCACATATCCAGTCCCATCCTCTCCGAGGCGAATCTCCACCAGATCACCCGCAAGGGGCGTGATCCCCTTTTTGCGGAACACGCCCCTCGCTTTACAGGAATATAACTGTTCTTCTGTCTCTACGTAGTAGAAACCGCCAATCCCCTTGATAATTCGTCCGTTTCGTATCTCTTTCATATGCTCATTCCGTCGGGGTAATGGGAAGATCCGTCGGAATATCTCCCCAAGTTTCCTCTGTGTCGGTCCCGGAAGGTTCCGAAGTCGTCCCTGGGTCGACATACGGATAACTTTCCACCTGGCTCGGCTTCCCAGTGTCAAAGTCCATAATGAACACCGCGTACTTGCTGCCGTCCAACTCAATGACCAGTGTCTTCTGGCCTGAGGTCCCCGTGACTTTGATGGTGCAAAGGTTGTTATACGCCGGATTCACAGTCCGAACACCGTCCTCCATGACCGTGCCATCCAAGTATGCCTTGAGTTGAATATCGTGTGAGACGTTCAGCGGCAGATGGATATTGGCTTCCAGGGTCTTTTCGGACTGTTTTCCAGAGCTGACCACAATATTAACCTTGCTGTCCTTATCTACCGGCACGCCCGGCAACGGATTTGTCTCTATGACGGTGTTTTCCGGCTTGTCGCTATCATCCTGAAGCGTGACATCGCCTACCTGGAGCCCCGCAGCCACAAGCTCGGATTTCGCTGCTTCAATATTCTTGTCAATGACGTTCGGCACTGGGATCTGCTCGTTTTCCGGACCAGTGCTGACCAAGATCTTGATCGTACTGCCCTGCGGTGCGGTTGCATTCCCCTTGGGCTCTGTGCTGGTGACATAACCAGCGGCAATCTCATCATCGGGAATCTCGATCACGGTGGTCTCAAAGCCTGCATTTTTCAGCGTCTGCTCTGCATCCGCTTGGAGATAATTGGTCACATCGGGCACCGTTATCGCCTGTGCGCCGCTGTTAACCACCAACAACACCTCACCGTCCTTCTTAACCGGCATACCAGCGGTTGGTTTCTGATCCAGGATCATACCCGTCTCCTTCGTGGAATCCTCTTTTGTCTCCACGGAGAATTTAAATTCGTATTCCTCGTTGTTTTGGACATCGGTGTACAATTGTCCAACCAAGTTCGGCATATCGATGGTATCATCCGGTTGTGCATTGCAACTGCGGAAAATGGCCGCAATTCCGATGCTCAATGCAACGATCAAAAAGGCCGCCAAAATTCCCAGAACCACCATCATGGTTTTTTTGTTGTTTCCTCCTCCGCCATTCTGACGGCGGCGCGGAGGCTCCTCTTCGTAATCGTCGTAGTCGTATCCATCGTTATAAGACGGGGCACGGCCGTTTCGCACAGCACTGATTGCATTTACGTATTTGGTTGGCTTTTCATCGATAAAATATTTATACTGGAAACTGATGCTGGGATTGCGTTGAAACGCCTCAATATCTTCCAGCATTTCCGCCGCGGATTGATACCGCTGGTCCGGGTTCTTTTGCATGGCCCGCATCGTGATCTCTTCCAATCCCTCAGGAATGGCAGGGTTGATGTCGCGCGGCGGCTTGGGATCTGCCTGCAACTGCATAATGGCTACAGAAACCGCATTGTCCGCTTCAAAAGGCAGCGCACCGGTCAGCATCTCGTACAACATTACGCCCACAGAATAAATGTCTGCACGCTCGTCGGCTACCTCGCCGCGCGCCTGCTCCGGAGCAATATAGTGTACAGAACCGATCGCCTTATCGGTCATTGTGCGCGTTTCACTGCGGGAGAAACGGGCAATGCCGAAATCCGTCACCTTAATCGTGCCATCCTGCAACAGCATGATATTTTGCGGCTTAATATCCCGGTGAACAATACCTTTGCTATGGGCATGGTGCAGCGCACGCAGAATTTGCAGGGTAAAATGAACGGCTTCTTTCCATTTGAGTTCGCGTTGCTGGTCCAGATATTCCTTCAAGGTGATACCGTCGATGTATTCTTCCACAATGTACTGGATGCGGTCGCCAAAACTAACATCGTATACCTTCACAATATTGGGATGGGAAAGGACCGCAATGGCCTTGGACTCGTTCTTAAAGCGGCGGATAAAGTCCTGATTCCCCAGAAATTCATCCTTGAGTATTTTGATCGCTACCGTTCGGTCATCGATAATGTCGTAAGCGCGGTACACATACGCCATGCCTCCCACGCCGATCAGCTCGTGAATCTCATAGCGCCCGTCAAGCCGTTTTCCTGTATACTTATCCATGAAACATCAACTCCAATACCGTTAGTGTCTGATAACAGCGACTGTGACATTGTCCCCGCCGCCACCGCTTTTTGCCAAAGCGATCAGCCGGTCCGGCAAAAGCCGGACTTCCAGTTCCCGGGCGAGCCGCTCAATCTGTTCTTCTTCCACATAGTTGGTTAGACCATCCGTGCAGAGAAGCAACAGGTCATCGCCGGAAAATTTACATTCGCAGTAGTCGATCTCGATGCCGGATTCCACGCCCAGCGCGCGGGTGATGATATTCTTTTGCGGATGGCGCCTGGCCTGCTGTGAGGTCAGGTCCCCGCTGTTTACCAGTTCCTGCACCATCGAATGGTCTGTCGTGATCTGCCGCAGTCCATCCCGCGTAAGTAGATAGGCGCGGCTGTCCCCTGCATGGGCAATATGTGCGACCCCACCGGAAACAATCGCCGCCACCACCGTCGTCCCCATCCCCGTTAGAGATTCATCCGCAACCGCGCGGTCATAGATCGCCACATTGGCGTTGTAGATTGCAGAAATCATCAAGTTCTTGATGGATTGGTCCGTGATGTGCTCGCTTCCAGAGCTGAGAATCTGCTCCGAGATCAAGTCAACCGCCAACGCACTGGCGATGTTTCCACCGTTTGCGCCGCCCATTCCATCGCATACAACCGCCCACGCGGTATTTCCGGAGAGCACGCCTGCCTTTACCGCATCCTGGTTGGAATGGCGCACAAGGCCAATATCAGTTTTCATGTAAATCTGCAACATTGGCCACCTCCTCTTGATACCTGCGCCGCAGCTGCCCGCAGGAAGCATTGATGTCCGAACCGAGCGTCCGGCGCACGGTTGCAGTGATTCCCTTTTCCGAGAGAATCCGGATAAACTTCTGAATTTGTTCATTGGTACTCTTCCGATAGGAATTCCCCTTGACCTCGTTCACAGGGATCAAATTGACATGGCAAAGCATCCCATGCAGCCGCATCGCCAATTCTTTCGCGCAAGCGGCAGTATCGTTAACGCCGCTGATCATCGCGTACTCAAAGGAGATTCTTCGGCCGGTTGCCTGTGCATATGCGCGGCATGCGGTCAAAAGCTCGTCTACTCCCCACCGGTGATTGACCGGCATAGTTTGGGAGCGAATTGCATCGTTCGGCGCATGCAACGAAACCGACAGCGTCAGTTGGAGCTTCCTCTCTGCCAAGTCGTAAATTTTGTCCACAATCCCACAGGTGGAAAGAGAAATATGCCGCATTCCAATATTCATCCCCTCGTCCGAGGAAACCAATTCCAAAAAACGGAGCACATTTTGGTAATTGTCAAGCGGCTCCCCCATCCCCATCAACACCACATTCGAAATGCGAATGCCTTGGTCCTGTTGGACCGTCTGGATTTGCGCCAACATTTCGGAGGCGGTTAGATTCCGTGAAAACCCGCTCTTGCCCGTGGCACAAAAAGAACAATTCATTTTGCAGCCCACTTGGCTGGAAATACAGATGGAATAGCCGTGGTGGTACTCCATCAGCACGCATTCCACATGTTCGCCGTCCGGCAAACGCAGCAGGTACTTGGCCGTGCCGTCCAACTTGGAAACCAGCCGCTGTTCGATTTCCGCCACAGCTATGTAATACCGCTCGGAAAGCGTTTGGCGGAAAGCTTTCGATTGATCCGACATCTCCGCAAAGGAACGTACCCCCCGGTGAAGCCAGCGGTACACCTGCAGTGCATGGAAGGGCTTTTGTCCCTGCGCAATAAAGTCCGCACGCAGTTCTTCCAGCGTCATCGATTTTATGTCCTGTAAAGTCAAATTTACACTCTCCCAGCCATCCGGAAAATCGGGCAGGCCCCCAACTTCCAAATGCTTTTTCCCTCTGTCCGATTGTTGCTTTCTTCCGAATTATCGCCGCTGAAAGGATGCGACGAAAAATCCGTCCGTCCCATGTGCATGCGGCAGGAACGTCCATTCGTTCTCCGGTTCCTCAATTGCATGCTGCAACCCCAATGGCGCAGACAATGCCCTCGGCACAAACTCCGCATGTTCTTTCAAAAAGCGTCTTGCCACCTCCCCATTTTCTGCCGGATTCAGCGTGCAGGTGGAGTACAACAAAACGCCCCCGCTTTTTACCAATTCGGAGGTTTTACTCAGAATACCGTACTGCAAATCCGGCAAACTGTCAAGGGTACAAGGCAATTTATATCGAATTTCCGGTTTACGCCGAAGAATTCCCAGACCGGAACACGGTGCATCGCAGAGGACCCGATCTGCGGGTTCTAACGGCTTTGTGGGCTTTTGCGCGTCACGCAGATCCGCGCGTACACATGTCAAACCCAACCGGCTGGCTCCGTCGCGAATCAAGCGCACTTTTCCTTTATATTGGTCAAAAGCCAGGACCTCGCCGGTGTTCTGCATCTGTTCTGCAATGGTAAAGGTCTTTCCACCGGGCGCAGCACAGACATCCACCACACGTTCCCCCGGCTTCGCCCCCAAAAACGCCGCGCACAACTGCGACGAAAGGTCCTGTACATGGAACAGCCCCTCTTGAAAAGCCCCCAACGACGATATCGAACCGGCTACCTCCACTTTTGCAGCCCACGGAACCCATGTAATGGCTTCTGCCTTTACATTTTCTTCCATCAGCCGACGCAGTAAGTATTCCTCATCGCCCTTCGTATTATTCAGACGAACATAGATTGGAGGATGCTCGGACAAGGAATCCAGCAGATCCGCTGTACACTGCTGCCCATATGCCTTCTGCCATAGCAAAATCAGCCATTCAGGGCAGGAGTATTTCAAGCTAAGGAAGTGCACCGGATCTGCCTCCTGCTCCGGAAGATGCAACTTTTCCAGGTTTCGGAGCAAATTCCGCAGCACCGCATTGATAAAGCCCGAAGCCTTTACAGCTCTATTCTGCTTTGCCAGCTCAACAGCTACATTTACGGCAGCGCTGGGAGGAACTTTTTCCAAATATAGAATCTGATAAGCGCCAATACGCAGGATCTCCCGCACCTGCGGCGACATCTTACGGATGGGGATACTCGCAAATTGTCCAATATAATAGTCCAGGGTCAGGCGGCGTTCCAAAACCCCATAAAAAATGGCGGATGCCAAGGCCGCATCGCGCGGCTCCAAGGCAAATTGGGCAAGGGTTTTATCCAACACCAAATTGGAAAAGCCCTCGTTTTCATCCACATGTAGCAAAGCCGCCAATGCGGCTGCTCTCGCATCCGCCATCAATGATCATTCCTCCGATTTCCAAAGATCAGTAGCAGACGTAGAAGGGACATCAACGCCGTGAACGTCGCCGCCACATAGGTCATTGCAGCAGCCCGCAAAACCTTCTTGGCCCCTTCCAATTCCTCCGGATATAAAATTCCAGTTGCATCCAACGCCTGCAAAGCCCGTGCACTCGCATTGAACTCCACTGGCAAAGTAACCAGCTGAAACAATACGCACAGGCTGTACAGCCCAATTCCAATATTTACGACAAAGTCGTATTGTACCGGCAAAATCAGGCCAATCAAAATCAAAGGCATCGCCAGATTGGAGCCGAGCCGTGTCACAGGCACCAACGCCGCTCGAATTTTGTTTGGAAAATACCCCTGTGCATGCTGAACCGCATGGCCCGCTTCATGTGCAGCCACACCGACTGCCGAAATAGACGTCGCGGCATACACTGGGTCAGACAGGCTAATGATTCCAGTGGAGGGGTTGAAATTGTCGGTCAGATTCCCACCGATGTGACGAATTTGTACACCCTGTGCGCCGCCATACTGCATCACGCGCATGGCCGCATCCGCTCCTGTCATGTTGCGGTAGGTGTTCACACGCGAATACTTTTGAAACGTGGAATTTACCTGAAATTGCGCATACATCGTAATGAGCAGCGCTGGCAACATAAAAAGGAAATACGAGTAATCAAAATAATACAATCCCATAAATTGTTACTCCTTTGCCTCACCGAGCACTGCGCCCTGGTCGAGCCGGTGCCCACAGAGGAACTCTTTTCCACCCATACGTTTTCCGCCCTCATATTGGACAATCTCCAATTCCAAAGCGGTGTTGTCCCCACAGGCCACCACAAAACGATCTTTCCTGCGGGCAACTTCGCCTGGTGCACCGCCAAACCCCGGTACAACCGTTGCCCGGTGCACCTTTAGGCGTTTTTGACGGTAAACGGTTTCGGCAACCGGCCAGGGGGAAAGCCCACGCACTAAGTTGTGCAGCTCTCTTGCCGGGCGATTCCAATCGATTTTTCCAAGCTCTTTGGTCAACATGGAGGCATAACAGGTTTCTGCATCCCCCTGCGGTGTACGTTGAATCGTCCCTTCTGCAACGGCCCTAAGGGTTTCAACAATCAATTCGGCCCCCATCTTTGCGAGGCGGTCGTGCAATTCCCCGGCTGTCTCCTCAGGCCCAATGGCTGTACGGGCCTTCAAAAGCATGTCGCCTGTGTCCAACCCTTCTGCCATATACATTGTGGTGACACCGGTCTCTGCGTCGCCGTTGAGCACCGACCATTGGATGGGGGCTGCTCCGCGATACTTTGGGAGCAGAGAAGCATGCACATTGATGCAGCCATACGGCGGGATCTCTAAAATTTCTTTCGGGAGAATTTTCCCATAAGCTACCACTACAATGCACGCTGGCTGCATTTCTCGAATCTGCTGCGCTGCCTCCTGCGTGCGCAATGTTGTTGGCTGATAAACCGGCAGATTGTGCGCAAGCGCCAGCACCTTGACCGGCGGCGGCGTCATGGCATATCCTCTTCCTTTTGGCTTATCCGGCTGGGTAAACACAGCGCACACCTCGTGCCCTGCATCCAATAGACTTTGCAAGCATGGAACGGCAAAGTCCGGCGTTCCCATAAATAGAATCCGCAATTTTCATCATCCTATCCGTGGTGAGATTACTGAAGCTTTTGCAGCTCCTCTGGGGAAAGCATCCGCACAACGTGGGATTTAAAGACCACGCCATTGAGATGATCGATCTCGTGGCAACATGCGGTCGCCAGCAGTTCTTCCCCTTCCAGTTCAAACGTTTTTCCCTCGCGATTTTGGGCGCGCACCAAAACACGCATGGGGCGCTTTGTGATCCCATATTGTCCTGGGAAGGACAGGCATCCTTCGACGCACTCCTGTTCGCCGCTCTGTTCGACGATCTCCGGATTGACCATCTCAATCGGCCCGCTCCCCACGTCGATCACCACTATGCGGCGGCGGATGCCCACCTGGGGCGCTGCAAGGCCGACTCCATCCGCGGACTTCATGGTCTCGATCATGTCGTCCAACAGAATGCCCAATTTTTCGTCGAATTTATCGACGGGCCGGCAAACTTTTGTCAAGATTTCGTCCCCGTCTTTTACAATATTACGAATTGCCATTTTTATTCCTCCAATATCATACTCTTGCTTTTGAGCCGTCGTTTATAAGATCCTATCCGGATTGATGTCCGCAAAGGCGGTCACATCCCGATACGTCCGGTCTTTTGCAAAGGCAATCAACAGCCGGGAAATCATCTGGCGGAAACTCCGGCTGTTCCGGCATTTCACGATTAATTTATACCTATATTTATTGCTGACCTTGCCGATTAATGCGGGAGAAGGATTTAAAACCCGCATCGGCTCCTGCGGATATTCTGCTTGGGCCAAAGAACGCAACATTTGCAAAAAAGCTTCGCTTGCGCGTGCCACTTTTTCCTCATGTATACCGACAAATCCCACCACACACAGGTCGGCGAACGGCGGATACAGCATCCCCTTGCGTACGGCAATTTCCCCCTCGTAAAAGGCAGGGTAATCCTGCCGGGCGGCTAAGGCGAGCACGGAATTTTCCGGTGTGAATGTTTGGATGATGGCTTCCCCTGCATATTGACCGCGCCCGGCCCGCCCGGCCACTTGGGTCAGTAGATCAAACGCGCGCTCATAGCTGCGAAAATCATCCCCATAAAGGGCCTGGTCTGCGGAGAGAACGCCCACCAGTGTCACATTTTCAAAATCCAATCCTTTTGCTACCATCTGTGTGCCAACAATCACATCGTATTCCCCACGGGCAAAGCTCTGCAACTTTTCCTCATAGGCAAAGCGCGTCATCGCCACATCGGTATCAAGCCGCAAAACACGCGCCTCCGGAAGAAGTTCCAACAATTGCTGTTCCGCCCTCTGCGTCCCGAATCCCGCGTAATGAACTTTGTCCGCATGGCAGGTTGGACACTCTGTGGAAAACGGCACCGAGTACCCGCAGTAATGGCACATCAAGCGCTGATTAGCCGCATGATAAGTCAAGGATATGCTGCAATTGGGACAGGTAACTACATTTCCACATGATTTGCAGGACACAAACGTATTGTAACCACGCCGGTTTAACAAAATAATGGACTGCTTATGAATTTTTATATTTTTTTCCAATTCTGCCAACAGAGCACGGCTATAGATACTCTCATTTCCAGCCTCAAGCTCCCGGTTCATATCCACAAAACGAACCTGAGGAAGCCTTGCACCGCCATAGCGGCTGGGCAACCGGTTAAATGTATAACGCCCTACCTGCGCAAAGTAATAGCTCTCAATCGATGGCGTCGCAGAAGCCAGCACCAAAAGCGCCTTATGGTATGCACATCGAAATTTTGCAACATCCCGTGCATGGTAACGAGGCGAAGATTCCGATTTATAAGTGTGCTCCTGCTCTTCATCCATAACGACCAAACCCAGGTGATCAAATGGTGCAAAAACCGCGGACCGCGTTCCAACCGCGATGGAAACCTCTCCGCGGCGCACGCGTTTCCACTCGTCCAGCCGCTCAGAGAGCGATAGACCGCTGTGAAACACCGCTACACGCCGTCCATATCGCTGATGAAACCGCGCTAGACTTTGTGGAGTCAAAGAAATCTCCGGCACCATCACGATGGTCTGTTTTCCATCAGCAAGCACCTCATCGATCAACCGCATAAAGACCGAGGTCTTACCGCTTCCAGTCACCCCAAACAGCAGAGAAACACCGCCCATCCCTGAACGGTACTGCGCCAACAGGTGTTGATAAGCACTCTGTTGCTCATCTGAGAGAAGAAGCTCCTGCTGCACCACTGGATTTTGTACTTGGTCATATGGATTGCGGTAAATCTCCGTCTCGTAATAACAGGCTACGCCTTTTGTCACCAGGGTATTCACCACAGCAGGCGTGACCCCTGCAAAATAACAGACTTCCTTCAAAGACGCACTGCCGGCCTCCTGTAAAATCCGGCAGACTGCTCTTTGCTTGGGCGTCAATTTAGAAAGAGGCTCTTCATCGGTAAGGCGCACCATCTTCTGTGCCGCATCTTTAATCTGCCGTACAGCAGCACCTGTCTTTTGCAAAAAACCACGTTTAAAGAGCTTTTCAGGAGCGGTGCTGTCCACCGGAAGTCCCGTCGCTTTCAATAGTTTTTCCCGCTCAACCGGCCTGGAACACCCTGCCAGATATTGCAGAACGGTTCGCTCTTCTACAGAAAACGTCTCCATTTCCTGCGCTTTTCCTTGCACCAAGGTGTACTCGGTCTTTAAGCGAACATTGATTCCCGCAGGAAGCAGTAGCTTCACCGCCTCAAATAACGTACAAAAACAACGATCCTTTAGCCAATAGACCAACGAAATCGCTTCACTAGTAAGAAGCGGCGCTTCATCCAGCACCGCCACCACTTGTTTCATCTCGTTTTGGGTTTTCTTTTCCGGGGAAATCTCTAAAATCATCGCCAGCCGTTGGGAATTTCCCGCGCCAAACGGCACCAACGCCCGACACCCTGGCTTCGCCTGCTCCAAAAGTGCTTCTGGAACGAGATAGTCAAACGTTCTGTCAAAGTGATAAGCGGTATTCTCTACCGCCACCCGTGCAAAAAGAATGGACATTACATTTCCAGATCATCATCGTTGGGTTCCGGGGTCTCGACGATCTTAAATTTGTGTTCCGCATACTCTTCCAGAGCAAGGTCCACGGGTTTTTCGATTAAAATATCCCCCTTCTCTTCTGCTTCGCCAGCGATTTCGCGGGCGCGCTTTGCAATCCCCACTACAAAGGAATAGCGGCTCTGATTTGGGCCAAGGCTGGAATCTTCAATCGGTTTAATCATGGTTCAGGACTCCTTCTATTGTATCGAAATTTCTGCGTTTGCTGTATTTCTCCGCACGGAGAATCTGCTGAATCGCCTCAACGGCGTTTTCAACCGTGTCGTTAATGACCACATAGTCATACTCTTTCGCGTGTAAGATCTCCCCACGCGCTGCATCCAGACGCTTTTGAATCGCCTCTTCACTCTCTGTTCCGCGATCGCGCAAGCGGCGTTCCAATTCCCGAATCGAAGGTGGTAGAATAAAAATCCCCACACAATCCGGACACTTCTGTTTGATCTGTGCGCCACCCTGAACCTCAATTTCCAGGATCACGTCGTTTCCTGCTTCCATCCAGTCGCGGATCGGCTTCTCCGGTGTACCGTAAAAATTCCCACAGTACTCAGCGCTTTCCAGCACTTCACCGCGCTCTCGCATACCAAGGAACTGTTCCCGCGTAACAAAATAGTAGTGTTGCCCATCCACTTCCCCTTCACGCGGTTTGCGTGTTGTGGCGGAGATGGAGAGCTTAATACTCGGGTCCCGCTGCAAAAGCGTATGGAGAATCGTGTCCTTTCCTGCACCCGAAGGGCCGGAAAGTACAACCATCAATCCCTTAGTCATCTTCGTCGAGCTCCTCCTCGTCCTCAAGGTCCTCATCGCGGTCATTCAGGCGGTTTGCAACCGTCTCCGGCTGCACCGCAGAAAGAATCACATGGTCACTATCGGTCACAATCACCGCACGGGTGCGGCGTCCATAGGTTGCGTCAATCAAAGAGCCGCGCTCTTTGGCATCCTGAATGATACGCTTGATTGGCGCAGACTCAGGGCTGACGATGGCAACCAGCCGGTTTGCAGAAACCATATTGCCAAAGCCGATGTTGATGAGCTTCATGTTGAAAATGCCTCCTATCGCCAATCTTTATTCAATATTTTGAATCTGTTCCCGGATTTTTTCGATCTCTGCCTTGATATCCACCACCAGATAGGCGATCTGTGAATCCACCGCCTTAGACCCAATGGTGTTTGCCTCTCGGTTCATCTCCTGCACCAGGAAATCCAGCTTACGGCCCACCGGCTCGGCAGATTCCAACATCTGGTGCATTTGATCGAAATGGCTGCGCAGCCGGACAGTCTCTTCTGCTACTGCAACTTTATCCGCAAAAATCGCCGCCTCGGTTAAAATCCGCTGCTCGTCAATCTTGGCATCCGCCAACATCTCCTCCAACCGGGCCTGGAGTTTTTGCTGGTATTCCAGCACCGTCTGTGGAGAGCGTTCTTCGATCTGGTCGACCAACTGAAGGATTCGCTCTGCATGGGAGATCACGTCTTCTTTCATGCGTTGGCCTTCCCGCTCGCGCATGGCAAGGAAGGACTCCATCGCACAATCCGCCCCCTTTTGGACCACTGCCCATATCGCATCCTCGTCCTCCGGCGCTTTATGCACGGAAAAAATCTCTGAATATCGGGATACTGTACTCACCGAGAGATCATCCCGCAAGTTATAGCGCTCCGCCAGTTCATGCAGCGCATGGACATACCCCGCCGCTAGGGAATGATTCACCTGCACCTGAGCATCTGCATCCTCCAAGGTCTCGATGGATACATACACATCCACCTTCCCACGCGAAACCCGTTCCTGCAAATACCCCTTGAGCCGCTCTTCCAGAAACCCATATCCACGGGTAATTCGGGAAGAGAATTCGAAATAACGGTGGTTCACCGATTTGATCTCCACCGTAATCTGCCGCCCCTCAACGACCCCTTCGAACCGGCCGTAGCCGGTCATGCTTTTGATCACATTATCATCTCAATTCAACTGGCAATTCTCTGCCGTTTTCTTGTTTTTTCGGCCTCGGAAGGCCTTTTTTCATAAGTATTCTTATTTTAACAGTTTCCCTATCAGCTTGTCAAGGAAAACACTGGGAATCTTCTTGCCATGCCATAATCTCAAGATAAAAACAGCCTGTTCGGGGAAGGGATGACTACTATTTCTTCTTTTGCATATATCCTGTGGGAACAGATTTTTCCCTCTTTTTTTATGGGCAATATAAGTTTACATATGGCAAAAGACGCATAAACACAGAAAAAGCGGGACTTCCTCTGTAGAAAGAAGATTCCCGCTTTTACTCTCCATATCGAACTCTTACACCATCTCTAGGATCGATGGCGCGCCCATTCCTTAGCCTCTCTACAAGAGTTCTTCAAAGCTACGGATATAAACGTCCGCCAACTTTTTCAATTCCCCTTGCGTACTTCCAGAACAAGCATCGTATACGCCAACCGTATGCATGCCGGCTGTGCGTGCCCCCTGAATTCCGGGGAGTATATCCTCAAATACCACACAGCTTTCTGGCAAAACATCCAATTTTTTCGCTGCCAATAAGTAGACATCGGGGAATCCCTTTCCCCTGCTGGTTTCCTCCGTCGATGCTATTGCACCAAACCATCCTTCAACTCCATGGTGGCACAAAGCGGGCCAATAAAGCTCTTTTGGCAGCGCCGTCGCTATTGCCAGCACAATCCCCTGCCCGCGCAACTTCTCTAAGTAGTCCCGTGCGCCAGGTTTCATCTGGATAATATTTCCATACCGATAGATCGCCATTCTGTTCCACTCTGCCACAATTTCCTCTGGAGTCTCCGGAAAGTGAAACCGCTCCTTGGCATAAGCCGCTGCATCGAGAAACCCCATCGAAGCGATGCACTCACAATATCCATCCGGTACGGTTAAGCCGCGCTTCTGCAAGAACTCCTCGTCGATTTCCTCCCAGACATGCAGCGAATCGAGCAAAGTCCCGTCCAGATCGAAAATGGCTGCCTGTACGTTTTCAATCCCCATCATTTCTTAATCTCGCTTTGCAGAATCTCAACGCTCTCCCCGCTGAGAATGCGGTTGGTTGTGCGGACTGCACACATCTTGCCGCACATCGAGCAGCTGTGCTTATCGGAGGCCGGAACACTCTCATAATAGGCTTTGGCTTTCTCCCCATCGATTGCCAGTCGGAACTGCTCCTCCCAATTAAAGCGCTGGCGGGCTTCTGCCATAGCGTCGTCTTGCTTGCGCGCCCCGCGTACCCCTTTCGCGATATCCGCCGCATGAGCCGCAATCTTAGATGCGACAATTCCCTCGCGCACGTCTGAGAGATCCGGCAAACGCAGATGTTCCGCCGGGGTCACATAACACAGGAAATCCGCCCCATTTGCTGCTGCAATCGCGCCGCCGATCGCCGATGTAATGTGATCGTATCCCGGAGCAATGTCGGTCACCAGCGGCCCCAACACATAGAACGGGGCTCCGTGGCAAAGGCGTTTTTCCATCTTCATATTGGCTGCAATCTCATCCATGGCCATATGGCCTGGCCCCTCCACCATCACCTGTACGTCTTTCTCCCAAGCGCGCTGGGTCAGATTTCCCAATTCGATCAGTTCGCCAATCTGCCCCGCATCGGTCGCATCGTCCAGGCAACCGGGGCGAAGCGCATCCCCCAAACTGATGGTCACGTCGTATTCCCGCAGGATATCCATCACTTCGTCGTAGTATTCATAGAAGGGGTTTTCGTTTCCAGTCATCTTCATCCAGGCAAACAACAAGGAACCGCCGCGAGACACGATATTCATCTTCCGTTTGGAACGCTCAAAACCTTCCACTGCACGGCGATTGATGCCTGCGTGGATGGTCATAAAGTCCACTCCCTCTTCCGCATGGGCGCGCACAACCTTGAGAAAATCTTGTGCTGTCATATCCATCAGGTCCTTTTCCAGGTAGCCAATGGCATCGTAAACCGGGACGGTCCCAATCATTGCAGGGGAATATTCGATCAGTTTTTCGCGGAATTCATGCGTCTTCCCATAGTTACTCAAATCCATGATGGCTTCCGCACCGAATTGCACCGCCAGCTGAACTTTCTGCATTTCTGCACAATAGTCGGCGCAATCGCCGGAAATCCCCAAATTCACATTGATTTTTGTCCGCAACCCCTCGCCCACTCCATTCGGGTTCAGAGACTTGTGCCGTACATTTGCGGGAATGATTACCCGCCCTGCCGCCACCAGAGGAAGAAGTTCTTCCTCCGTATACCCTTCTTTTTGTGCTACAACAGAAAGTTCTTTGGTAACAATTCCTTTTTTCGCTGCTTCCATTTGCGTCTTATATTCCATGTTCCTGTCTCCTTTATTCAATCTCCGCGCCATTGGTCAAACCGTTCCTATAGACATCGTAAAAATGGTTGGTGGGGCCATATCCCTTTCCCATAGACAACGCGTGGCGAATCGCCATGGTGACATAAGCTTTTGCACGTTCTACCGCGACCGGCATCTCCAATCCCAACGCTAGATTTGCGGCAATTGCGGAGGAATAGGTACATCCGGTGCCATGGGTGTTCTTGGTTGGAATTCGTTCCGCGGTATAGTGGTGTATCTGTTTTCCATCAAATAGCACGTCCACCGCGTCCCCCTGTGCATGGCCGCCCTTGACCAATACCCCTTTCGGCCCCATCGCCTGAATTCGCCGGGCAGCCTCTTCCATCTCTTCGATAGAGCGGATGGAACATCCTGCGATTTTTTCTGCTTCCGGAATGTTCGGCGTCAGAAGTGTAGCCAACGGGAGGACTGTTTGAATCAGCCGATCTACCGAACAAGGGTCCATGAGCGGACATCCGTTTTTGGCATACATCACAGGATCAATCACCACATGTTCGGGCCGATACTCCCGTAGCTTTTCTGCCACCGCTTCCATGCACGGCGGCTGGGAAAGCATTCCCACCTTGACTGCATCCGGCCGGATATCCTCAAACACCGCATCGATCTGCTGGCGAATCACATCCGGGGACACATCCTCAATGGCAATGACACGGCTGGTATTCTCCGCTACAACGGAGACGATCACACTCATCCCATAGACACCGTGCGCGGAAAAAGTCTTTAAGTCCGCCTGAATTCCTGCGCCGCCACTGCAATCCGAGCCGGCGATTGTCAATGCTTTTTTCAACAGACATCCTTCCTTTCTTTCGGCCGTTCGCCCCCTGTTCGTGAAAACAGGCACAAAAAAACGCCTGCCTCCCGGCAAGCGCTCCCATTCCAATCTTCATTGGCTTTGCTTCCCTACGACAGTATTAACCGACAGGTTCTAAGGGTCAGGTTTTACCTTCTCAACCGCAAAAGCAGTTCCCCCGCAAACGTCCATATTTCATTTTCTTTTGATAAAGATTATAGCACCACTGACAGTTTCTGTCAATGAAAGGCGGTCTTTCTTTAGGACAAGTTTCATGCTATAATAACTATGTATATTTCATTTGAAAGGATTGATGAATCAGGGGGAATTTATGCTTTTTTACGGAATCCCTCTGTCCTTTCTTGCAGCCCGCGTCCTAGGCGCGGAAGCCTCAACTCAAGTTCCAATCCTTTCACAGAAAGAGGACATTTATGAAACAGGTGACCATCGGCTTAAATGATGCAGGCCAACGGCTTGATAAATTTCTAACAAAAACATATCCTAATTTGCCGCAATCCATGATGTACAAAAGTATCCGAAAAAAGGACATCAAGTGCAACGGAAAACGCTGCGAAATATCCACCCGGCTGTCTGCGGGGGATGTGCTAACTATGTATCTAAAAGACGAATTTTTCCAACAAGCACCAAAAGAATACGATTTTCTGAAAGCGCCCAATCAGTTAAACATTCTATATGAGGATGAAAATCTGATGCTGTTGGATAAAAAACCCGGTCTGATTGTGCATCCAGATGAGCACTATCATTTCGATTCTTTGATTGCGCGGGTGCAACATTATCTCTATGAGAAAGGGGAATTTAAGCCGGAAAATGAAGCGTCTTTTGCCCCTGCATTGATTAATCGAATCGACCGCAACACCGGCGGTATTGTGATGGCGGCTAAAAATGCAGAAACTTTGCGCATTATGAACGAAAAGGTCAAACAACGGGAACTCACAAAACTGTACCTCTGCATTGTCCATGGGCATATGCCTAAGCGTGAGGAAACCTTAGAAGGTTTTTTAGAAAAAAACGAGAGCCAAAACCGAGTCTATATATCCCGGCGTCCTACCAGCGATACCAAAAGCATTCGGACACGCTACCGTGTATTGGCCGAACGTGCGCGGTATAGCCTGCTGGAGGTTGAGCTTTTGACTGGACGTACGCACCAAATCCGGGCGCATCTTGCTTCTATTGGGCATCCCCTTGCCGGCGATGGGAAATATGGAACCAATGCCATCAACGCCATCAACAAAGACTGTGGTTTTAAATACCAAGCATTGTATTCCTATAAACTACGTTTTCATTTTTCAACCCCTGCCGGTATTCTGGAATATTTGAATGGGCAAACCTTCGAAGCAAAACAGATTTGGTTCCTTGATGATTTCTATCGCTGGCCAGACTAGGCGGCTTTCTCTTAGTAAAGCATTTCGTCCGGTTTAACCGGATATTTTGAGGAGTAGGTTGTAGCTTCTTTATATTGTTGTGAGGAGAATGGGATATGGCGGATAAATCAGAGGACTTCACGGGTCTTCTCAATTCAATTGACGAGATTACAGAGCTGATCTATGTATCCGATCTGGAGACATACGATCTTTTATATATGAATAAAGCGGGAAGAAAAGCATTCTCTTCTAATGCGGCTGCCGGCGGAAAATGTTATCAGGTTCTCCAAAAGCGTGATTCTCCCTGCCCATTTTGTACAAATCAAGTGTTACATACCGATAAAAGTTATGGCTGGGAATTTACAAACCCGGTTACAGGCCGGCATTATTTTCTAAAAGACCGCTTGATCGAATGGCAGGGACGTCTTGCCCGTTTGGAAATTGCTTTTGATGTAACCAACTATGAAAAGGAAAAGAACGAGCTTCGCTATGCGTTGGACTCGCAACAGATTGTCTTGGACTGTATCAAAATTCTTTATCAGGAGCGAGATTTAGACAAAGCGATCAACTGTGTCCTGCAAATGATTGGACAATATCTTTCAGCCGACCGCGCTTACATCTTTCAAATTCGTGGTGACAAAATGGACAATACCTACGAATGGTGTCGTGAGGGCGTCCTCCCGCAAATCGATTTCTTGCAGGGGCTGGACCCGTCCATTGTTGTTCCATGGCAAAATGAATTGGACAATCACCAGTGCATCATCATGAAAGATATTGAAGATATTAAAGGAGAACGGGTCTATGATGTTCTCTCCCCGCAGGACATCCAAAACATGGTGATTGCTCCTCTGGAGGAAAACGGACGGATCAATGGATACTTTGGGGTGGACAACCCGCCGCATGAAAAAATTCGAAACATCGTCTCCCTGCTGGAGACGCTTCGGTATTTCATCATGGTTACTTTTCAGCGACATGCCGATGAACAACGGCTACAGCATTTAAGTCTCCATGATACATTGACCGGGGTTTATAACCGCAATAAATATACACTGGATATTCCAGAGATCACAAAGTCCAGGGGGCCGATCGGTGTGGTTTATTTGGATTTCAATGGACTTAAGGAGACCAATGATTGCTACGGCCACTATTATGGCGACCAGGCTCTAAAACGTTGTTCCGAGTGTATGCGTTTGGTTTTCGAGGAAGCAAACCTCTACCGAACCGGCGGGGATGAGTTTGTAATTATCTCCTCACAGAAATCCCAAGAGGAATTTTTAAAGCTGGTCCGTACCCTAAAAGATTCTCTTGCGAAAGAACAGCTTCCTGTAGCCGTAGGTGCTCAGTGGCAGGAAAGCGCCGAAAACCTAAGAAATTTAATCACATTAGCTGATCGTGCCATGTACGAGGACAAGCAGCGCTTTTATGAAACAACACCTACACCAAATCCATTGACCCGTCGCCCACGGGATTCCTCCTTGAGCCAGGAACCAAAGGCGTAGGAAATTGGCCCGTGTGGCGTTCATCCAGTAAAGCCTTTGTGGTGAAACTCCCTATCCGGCGCAATCTGTCCTTCATATTTCTATCACCGACAGATGTATAAATTCCGCATGTCCGTATTTTCCCGTGTTTTCTTCTCTTTTTCCGCGTATACTAACTCTATCCCATTCTGCATGCGAGAGGAGGAGATAAATGCCACGCGGAAGAAAAAAAGAAACGCTTGAGAATCTCACGGAGGAGCTTACGAAAGTGGATGACCGTATTGCATATTATAAGCAACAGTTATCCAATCTAAAAGTGCATCGAAAGAAACTTTGCGCTGCCATTGAAAAGACCGAAATGGAATCCCTCTATGCAGCGGTCAAGGCTTCTGGAAAAACGCCAAAGGAATGGCTAACGCAATTCCACTCTGAAGGCCAATAAACTTGCAAAATAGGGCTGGGTTCTTTTTGTAAAAAAGAACCCAGCCCTATTCATGCTTGCATTCCGTATCATTTGTTGGGGAATACCCCACAGAAAATTTCATCGATATAAAACAACGCCGTTGAATCTACGTTCAACGGCGTTGTTTTAGGGAACCCTGACGGACTCCTCAAACCAACTCAATTGTTCTCGACAGAAGCCGCCGGAGCGCTCTTCTTTTCCTTGCGCTCCTCCCACGCTACATAAAGCGGTCCTGCGATGCAAACGGAAGAATAGCATCCAGCTACAATACCCACCATCATCGGAAGGGCAAACGTTGTAACAGAAGTCAAGCCATAAATGCTTCCCACCACAAATACAGCCGCGATCGCCACAAAAGTCGTCAGAGATGTATAAATGGAGCGGGTCAACGTCTGATTAATGCTGGTATCTACCAGATCCGCATAGGATGTCTTCGGTCCCATAAGGCGGCGATTTTCACGAATACGGTCATAGATGATGATCGTATTGTTCAACGAATATCCCAAAATTGTCAATACAACCGCCATAAAGCTGTCGTTAATCGGCATTTGGAAGGCGACGAAAACAAAGTAAACAATCAATACGTCGTGCAACAGCGCAACGATCGACATCAGGCCCGCAGTGACACCGCCAATCTTTCTGAAACGGAAACCAACATAGATCAGCAAGAGTACAAATGCGATTAACACGGCAATCGCGCACTTCAGCAAGAAGCTCTGACCCATCGTCGGGTTCACCGAGTTCGACTCGACCACTTCAAAATTTGCATCCGGATACTTTTCATCCAGCGCGGTTGCAATGCTCTGCTGCTGATCCAGGGAAATCGAATCCGTTCCCGCAAAGGAGATGGATACACTGTTGTTCGCTTGGGTTGGATCATTTACCGTCGACATATCCTCATGAATACGGACAGAGACATCCTTCCCACTGGCATCCTTAACAATCTGCTCCACGTCCTCCTGCTGGATGGTGCCATTATAAGAATAACGGATTACCGCACCACCGGTGAACTGGATGTCCAACTTGGTACCGAGGAAAATGTTGCAGATCACGCCAATCACTAGAATGGCCAGCGAAATTCCGAAGAAAATCTTTTTCTTTTCGCAGAATTTGATGTGAAACGTTCTCATTTCGCGGCACCTCCATATAACCATTTATTGCGGAAGCACTTGAACCCGGAGATGGATTTCAACATCAAGCGGGAAGCACCGACGCCCATGATGAAGTTGCCGATGTTGCCAACCAGCAACGTGTAACCAAAGGAATAAACAGAACCCGTCGTAGACGGTCCAAAAATCCAAGACAGGATATTGGTCGGTCCAAAGACCATCATCAGAATAAGCGCCACCATGATCGTGGTGATATTGCCATCAAAAATTGCCCAGAAGCTGTTGGCATTACCCTTTTGAATGGCGCCGTCCAACGTCTTACCGGAGTTCACTTCTTCTTTAATACGGGTCGCCGTAATGACGTTCGCGTCAACGCCCATACCAATCGATAGAATAATACCTGCGATGCCGGGCAGGGTCATCGTAAAGCTGTTGAGGAATGGGAAATAGCCGGACACAGCCGCAAAGCAGAGGCCGATCTGTCCGAGCAATGCGATGATTGCTACAAAGCCGGGCAGGCGGTAGACAATCAACATAATCAGGCACACCAGAATAAATCCAATGATGCCAGCAATTTCCATTGCGTTCAGAGCCGAAGCACCCAGCGTGGGGCTGACCGTGCTGAAATTGGTTGTAACAAGCTTAAAGGGCAACGCACCGGCATTGATCTTATTCGCCAGATCGGAGGCTTCCGCAGCAGTAAAGCCGCCCGTAATGGAACACTTACCATCCGAAATCACGGCATTGACGGTCGGATACGAAATCATCACGTCGTCCATCCAAATGGAGATGATCTGTCCCTGTAGGCGTTCCGTCGCTTCTGCAAACTTCTGTGCGCCTTCATCGCTCAACTCCAAGCCTACCTCATACTCGGTTGCGCCAGTAGTCGGGTCTTGAATCATCTGCGCCTCTGCCTTTTTGACGTCGCTGCCTTCCAAGATAACCGTGTCGGCCGTTGTACCCGTCGGCGTCTTATAGACCGGATTGCCATCCGCATCCGTCTCCTGCGTCGCATACTCGTTGCCTTCACGGAACGTCAGCATAGCGGTTGCAGAGAGCTCTTCAATAGCGGCTTCCGGATCAAAGGTCGTCTCATCGTTTTTCCACGGGAAACGAACGATGATATGATCCTGATTATAGTCCACATACAACTCGTAGTCCGTGATATTCTGGTTGACCATGCGAAGCTCAATGATCGCCTTTGCGGAATTCAGCTGGTCCTCCGTGGCTTTCACGCCCTCGGTATCCGGACTGAACGTGGCCTCTACGCCACCGTTGATGTCGATTCCCCATCGAATGTCGCTCGCACCTTTTATGTAGGTGATGGTGTTATCTCCGTTTTGACCGTGTACCCCAAATAAAGAGGTATAGGTAAAAACCAAGATAAGGAGGGCGACGATGAAAAATACTGGTTTTCCTACTCGCTTCATGCGTAAATCCTCCAATGTCTTATGGTTTCTGCGCTGCCCCGCAGACGTAACAAAGACTATTATAGATTTCTTATTCTAAAAAGTCAACGAATTTGGTGCAAATCGGCCAATAAAATTATTTTTTGTCCATTTTTTTGCCTAAAGCAACCAGAAAACATGAACAGAATATGTCGGTCCTCCCCTTTATGAATAAAAAACGAAAAAAAGCAGCAGATGTGTTCAACAACACCTCCGCTGCTTTTTCATACATTTCTTTATGCCCTTTCCGAAAGAAGCTTTTCTACCGCAGCAAGCTGTACTGCAATGCAGAATAGGTCCATCGCCAGTTCCAACTCAGAAACGGGCGGATAGGTGGGCGCCACACGGATATTACGATCCCTTGGGTCTTTCTGATAGGGGAAGGTCGCACCCGCTCCTGTCAAGGTAACACCAGCTTCCTTACACAGCGAAACCACACGCTTTGCGCAACCATCCAATACATCTACGCTGACAAAATAACCTCCATTCGGTTGGGTCCATTCTGCAACATTTTTTCCACCGAGCTCTGTCTCCAACTTCTCCTGCACCACCTGGAACTTCGGTTCCAAGATCGCTCGATGTTTTTCCATTTGCAACTTTACGCCGTCCAAATTGCCAAAGAAGTAGATATGGCGCAGTTGGTTCAACTTATCCGGGCCGATCGTCTGATAGGAGTAATGCTCGCGGAACACAGTCAAATTATGTTCACTGGCTCCCATCGCTGCAACGCCGGCGCCGGGGAAGGTAATTTTGCTGGTGGATGCAAAAAAGATGGGCATATCGATGCTGTGTTGTTTGCGGCATTCATGCCATAAGTTTAGCAGGGTGTCGGGCGTATCGGTCAGATCATGTACGCAATACGCATTGTCCCAGAAGATTTTAAAATCCGGAGCTGCGGGTTTCAACGCTGCAAACCGGCGAACCGTCTCATCGGAGTATGTGATACCGGTCGGGTTGGAGTACTTTGGCACACACCATATTCCTTTGATTGTGGGGTCATTTTGAACAAGTTCCTCCACGACATCCATATCCGGGCCTTCCGATGTCATGGGAACCGTGACCAGTTCAAAACCAAAATACTCTGTAATGGCAAAGTGCCGGTCATATCCTGGGGACGGGCACAAGAACTTCAAGTGACCCTGTTGGCTCCACGGCTTGCTACCTGGAAAACCGTGTGTCATGGCACAGGAGATCGCATCGAACATCATGTTCAAACTCGAATTTCCGCCTACAATGATATTGTGATCGTCAAGCCCCAACATCTCAGCAAACAACTCCCGCATTTCTGGAAGTCCGTCGCCCAAGCCATAGTTCCGGCAATCGTCCCCCGTCGAGGCATAAATATTTGCAGTCGAATTTAAAATGTCCAACATCGGCATCGAGAGATCCAATTGATCTACGCCCGGCTTTCCACGCGCCATATTCAGCTTAAGTCCTCTCGCTTTAAAGTCCGCATAGCGCTTCTCCAAATCCGCTTTTTCCGCGCAAAGCGCCTCATTTGACATTGAACGGTAATCCAAAATCAGCATCTCCTTTAATAAAATGCATTATGATCGTTTGGTCTTGCATCCCACTCCAAAATTCCTTTTCAAGGGCTTCCTTAAACTATATGGGGATACAAGGGTATTTGTGCTTTCCAACGCTCTTCCTATTGTAATCGATCGTCTTTTAAAACGCAAGATAAAAAAGTAAATCCTGCATTTTTTGTGATAAGGCAGATTCTAGCAACACTTTTCTACAAAATCTTGTCCATATCGACGACGGGAGCAGTCCCTTTTCCCTGCAAAAGAAACCACGTGTCGTCCTTAAAAGGGCAGTCCCGATGAACGAGACCTCCAAAAAGGAAAACACGCGGCCATTTTGCAGGATTGTTTTCAAATTCAAGCAGAACGCTCGGCTTAGAACTCCGCCGTACCCGTTGTACGCGGGAAGGGCAACACATCACGGATATTGGCGATACCGGTGAGATACATCACCAGACGTTCAAAACCAAGGCCAAAGCCTGCGTGCTTTGTGCCGCCATACTTGCGCAAATCCAAATACCACCAATAGTTCTCCTCTTCCAACTGGAAATCCTTCATGCGCTGCTGAAGGACGTCCATACGCTCTTCGCGCTGGCTTCCGCCGATAATCTCCCCAATCCCTGGAACCAACAGGTCGACCGCTGCAACCGTCTTTCCATCGTCGTTCAGGCGCATATAGAACGCCTTGATTTCCTTGGGATAATCGGTTACAAACACCGGCTTTCCAAAGACCTGCTCCGTGAGGTACTTTTCATGCTCAGTCTGTAAGTCGGTGCCCCACTCCACCTTATATTCAAATTGATCGTTATTCTTTTTCAAAATATCCACAGCTTCTGTATAGGTCACATGGGCAAAGTCAGAGTTTACCACATTGTTCAGACGGTCCACCAGTCCCTTATCGACAAATTGATTGAAAAACGCGATGTCCTGAGGGCAGGTATCCATCACATAACGGATGACGAATTTCATCATATCCTCTGCCAAGCGCATATCGTCCTGCAAGTCGGCAAATGCAATTTCTGGTTCGATCATCCAAAACTCTGCCGCATGGCGTTGTGTGTAAGACTTTTCTGCACGGAAGGTCGGCCCAAATGTATAGACTTTTCCAAAGGCCATCGCCATGCACTCCGCTTCCAACTGCCCAGAAACAGTCAGGGACGTATGCTTCTGGAAGAAGTCCTGGGTATAATCCACTGTGCCCGCCTCCGTGCGGGGGGGATTCTCGGGGTCCAGGGTGGTGACGGTAAACATCTCGCCCGCGCCCTCGCAGTCGCTCCCCGTGATGAGCGGCGTATGGGCATATACAAATCCATTCTCATTGAAGAATTTATGGATCGCATAGGCCGCCACACTGCGCACACGAAATGCAGCGCTAAACATATTGGTGCGTGGACGCAGGTGTGCAATTGTACGCAGGTATTCCATCGTGTGGCGCTTCTTCTGCAAAGGATAATCCGGCGTAGAAGCACCTTCTACCGTAATCTCAGACGCATGAATTTCAAATGGCTGCTTTGCCTCGGGGGTCAAAAGCAATTCCCCTGTAACGACGATCGCAGAACCGACATTCAACTTTGCAATGTCCTTATAATTGGAAAGCTTATCCGCTTCGAATACGATCTGTACCCCTTTAAAGCAGCTTCCATCATTCAAATCAATGAAGCCAAGCGCTTTGGAATCCCGAACGGTTCGCGCCCAACCGCATACGGTGACAATCTTTCCGCCGAACTCTTCCATTCCGGCATAGAGCTCCTTAATCTCTGTTCGCTTCAAAATTCTGATCCTCCTGTTTTCCGCGCGCAAAAAGCATCGTCGTCTGCGCGTTTCATTCATATGTTTCTATATTATAACACGTCACCCATCGGCGCAAGTAAAATATTTGCACTAATTTTAAAAAATATTGTAAAACCCCCTTGATTTTTTCAAAAGAATCCGCTATAATGATCAAGCTGTCAGCGATAAGTGATCAGCAAAGCCATTTGGAGAGGTATTCTAATTGGTAAGGAGCCACATTGGAAATGTGGTGTGCCGCAAGGCATTGTGCGTTCGAGTCGCATCCTCTCCGCCATCAAAATCCAAGCAATTCGGAAGAGTTGCTTGGATTTTTCTTTTTCTTCTTACGCATCTCAGGAATGAATTTGGGAATAGAACCTCGATGTGTGTGAAATACCTCTGCAATAAGTCCTTTAAAAACGAGAAGAATCGATGGATTCCTCCAAAAGGATGTTGCTTCCTTTAAAAGAAGCTCTTTCAAACGTTAGTTCTACTCAGTAAAGTATCGTGATGGTCGTTGCTTCAGAAGCACACAGATTCTTATTTCCAAGAATCGTCCCGAACCATCAGGAGTTTCTCTGAAAGCCAAGCACTGCTGTTACAACGCTATTTGAGAATCCATATCATGCATAAGATATAGATCGCCTTTATAAAAATGCTACAACTCCGCATGGCTTCCTCTATTCTTTCGAATATCAAAGGGCGCCCAAAGCATAATTGAATCTTTTCATGGAACCTCTCTCAACCGTTGGACCCATCATTTCTTGATTCAGAATACAATGGAATGCAATGAGGGTCCCTGGAACGGTTGGATAAGACGAATACTTTTTCAGAGGGTAACCGATTCCCCTCCCCTGCTTTTGGGCTCGCCATTCAGAATCCTTAGCTATTCAATGATCGTTCCCGATGTATGGAAAATACTTGGGGAATGCGTGAAAATGTCCTAAGCATATCCGTTCATTTTACGGTTGAATGAGCCCCGGGCAGAACCCCATCCAGAAAAGTCAGATGTCATTTTTGTAGGTCCATCAAATGCAAAGGGATTGCTACAAATGTTGCTTATTGGATTCATATCGAAAATATTTCACGGAGAAACGCGTAAAATCCGGTCAAACCCGTATAAGCTGGGTACTTTTTCTGTTGTTCATCTAATTAAAATAAGCCCCCGGCTAGGCCGGGGGCTTATTTTATACTTTTCTACTTAAAATGACAGCTGCCTTCGCTTTTATTCCAAACCTTTTTCAATCCTGTGGTTTGTTTATTCCAATGTCACCTTGTGGAAAACCTTTTTCCCCTTTTTAATGATGACATACTTTTTCTCAAAGTCCTTCTCCAAGGAGAGCTTTGCAGAAATCGACGGAACTTTTTCGTCATCCACAGCGACACCGCCCTGTTCAATCAGCCGGCGGCCCTCTGCGCGAGACGGAGCCAACTTTGTCTTGACCATCAGATCGAGCACACCAATCTCTCCATCGACGAAGTCCTCCTCAGTAATCGCTGTGGAAGGCATATTGTCGGTATTTACTCCTTTTCCAAACAAAGCGCGTGCACCTTCCTGTGCCTTTTGGGCCTCTTCCTCCCCATGGATCAACTTCGTGACCTCGTAAGCAAGTATTTCCTTCGCCTTGTTGAGTTCGCCGCCTTCCAGTTTTTCCAGCTCGTTGATCTCTTCTAGCGGCAGGAACGTCAATATCTTCAAGCAGCGGATGACGTCCGCATCATCCACATTGCGCCAATACTGGTAGAATTCGAAGGGCGAGGTCTTTTCCGGATCAAGCCATACAGCGCCCTTTTCCGTCTTACCCATCTTCTTTCCTTCGCTGGTTGTGAGCAATGTGAAGGTCATTCCGTAGACCTCTTTTGCCTCTTTGCGGCGAAGCAATTCCACACCGCCGATGATATTGCTCCACTGATCGTCGCCACCTAGCTCCATTGTACATCCAAAGCGATGGTTAAGCTCCAAAAAGTCATAGCTTTGCATCAACATATAGTTCAGCTCAAAGAAAGAGAGGCCGCGCTCCAAGCGTTGCTTGTAACATTCCGCCGCCAACATACGGTTGACAGAGAAATGTACCCCCACTTCACGCAAAAACTCGATATAATTCAAGTCGAGCAGCCAATCGCCATTGTTGGCCATAATCGCCTTTCCATCTGAAAAATCGATCAGACGGGACATTTGTTTTTGGAAACAAGCGATATTGTGGTCGATGGTTTCCTTGGTGAGCATTTTGCGCATGTCGCTCTTGCCGGATGGGTCGCCGATCATGCCTGTGCCGCCACCAAACAGCGCAACCGGCACGTGCCCAGCTTTCTGCATCCAGGACATCACCATGATTTGGACAAAATGGCCTACATGCAGGCTGTCTGCGGTTGGATCGAAACCGATGTAGAACGTAATCTTGTCATTATTCAGCAAATCTCGAATTTTTTCCTCATTTGTCGTCTGCGCGATCAGACCACGCGCTTTCAGTTCGTCGTATACGCCCATGTCTCTTCCTCCATTTTTTGTATTGGGGGCAAAAGAAAACGCCCCCTGCGATTTTTTGCAGAGGGCGGAGAAATCCCGCGGTACCACCTCAGTTTACCGCACCCTCACGAATGCGGCCTCATGGGTACAAACATACCCGTGCGCGATAACGTGCGCCAATCCGACCGGATCTACTGACCTCAAGGCGTTCTACCCGGCAGCTCCAGGATGTATTTCCGCCGACCGCTGCTCCCGCTTCCACCGACCGCGGGCTCTCTTTGCCAGCCGCATTCTGCGTACTTCTTCCCTTCAAGGCTATTGTCCCCATTATATCCAACCACCTTGGAACTGTCAAGGCGTTTTTTTCGCCAATTGTAACATTTCCTCCGCATTTTGCAAAAGCAACTCCGTGATCTCCGTTCCACCCATAATGCGGGCCAGCTCTTGTTTGCGGCCCTCATGGTTGAGAGCCACCACTTCGGTATAAGTGCGATCGTGTTCCACATGCTTCTTGATCTGGAAATGCATATCTGCCAGAGACGCAATCTGCGCCAAATGTGTCACGCAGATCACCTGACGCATATGGGACACCTCCCGCAACTTCAACCCCACCTTTTGCGCGGCGCTGCCGCTGATTCCGGTGTCAATCTCATCAAAAATCAAGGTACCAATGCGGTCTGTTCCCGCGAGTACCGTTTTAATCGCCAGCATCATTCGGGATAGTTCTCCCCCCGAAGCAACCTTGGCCAGTGGCTTTGCCGGTTCACCGGGATTGGTGGAAACCAAAAACTGGATTCTATCACACCCGCTGGAGTTGAGCGGACCCTTTTCGCACTGCACCAAAAAAGCTACATGGGGCATGTCTAAGAATGCCAATTCCTCCTGAACACGTTTGGCAAACTGTTTTGCGACTTCCTGCCGTTTTGCAGAAAGTTCCCCAGCCAATCGCTGTGCTTCGGCTTCAGCCGCCTGGTATTCTTTAGTCAATCGAGCGATGTGCTCATCGGACAGTTCGATGTCGGATAGCTGTTTTTTACAGGTCTCCAAAAAGGCGAGCATCTCTTCGACAGTCCCGCCATACTTTAAGCCGAGGCGATAGAGCTGATCCAATCGGGTCTCGATCTGCGCCAACTCTTCCGGATCATATTCCATCCCCTCGGCAAGGCCGCCGATCTCTGCCCCACAGTCCTCCAACTCATACTGTACACTGTGCAACCGCTCTGCCAACGCCGCCGCCGCAGGCAGATACCGCCCGGCTTCTGCCAATGCTTCCGCCGCTCCGGTCACAGCCGAAAGCGCTCCTTCGGCTTCAGCTTCTCCATCCAACGCCAATTTCGCCGCCTGCAAAGCGCTTGCAACTCTCTCACTGTTGCGATAGAGATCTCGCCGCTCGGTCCATTCCTCCTGTTCTCCCGGGCGCAACTGGGCTGACTCCAGTTCATCGATCTGGTAGGTCAGAAGATCTATTTTCCGCGCTTTCTGCGCTTCATCCATTTGAAAGCTATCCAATTCTTTTTTCACCCGGCACATATGCCGGTATGCATCCTGGTAAGACCGCAGGAGCGCTTCTGGAACACCCATTCGGTCCAAATATCCCATGTGGGACTCCGGCGATAGCAACCCATAACTCTCATGCTGGCCGTGAATGTGGATCAGCAGGGAACCGATTTCGCGCAATGCCGAGACAGTTGCCGGCCGGTTGTTAATCCGGCAAGAGGATTTTCCCTCCGCATTGATTTCGCGCTGTAACAATAACGTGCCATCCTCTTCGAGCGTATAACCAAGTGCGCGAAGCGCTTCGTCCGTCCCCTTTCCCACATCGCAAAAAGCTGCACTGACAAAGGCAGAGCGCGCTCCAGTTCGGATCAGATCGCGTGAAGTACGCTCCCCCAGCACCGCATGCAGGGAGTCGATCAGAATCGATTTACCGGCGCCTGTTTCGCCCGTAAGAACATTGAACCCCGGTTGAAAATCAATGGCAGCCCGTTCGATTACTGCGATATTTTCAATGTAAAGCTGGGTCAACATATTGTATCACCCGACAATCTTTTTCAGTTCCGCCATCAAGCGTTCTGCGGATTCATCATCCCGCGTCACAACAAAGATGGTGTCATCCCCCGCCAATGTTCCCACAACCGACTCCCAATGGAGCCCGTCCATGGCGGCACAGATCGCCTGAGCCATACCGGTCAGCGCCTTAATAACGACGATGTTTCTGGCACAGTCGATCGAGAGGGAAGAATCCGCCAGTAAAGAGAAAAATTTTGAGGACAGATCCTTTCCCGTCTCCTTACCGGTCGAATAACGGTATTTGCCATCGTTGGAGAGCGTTTTTACCAACCGCAATTCCTTAATATCGCGGGAAACAGTCGCCTGTGTCACATCGAATCCATCTTCCCGAAGGCGCCGCAACAGTTCTTCCTGCGTGTCAATGCTGTATTCGTTGATTAGCTCTAAAATTTTGGCATGCCGCCTCGTTTTCATTTCAGGATCTCCTCTCCGCGAGTTTTTGATTGAGTACTTCATAGAAATTGTTCTGTTTTAATTTTATAATTTGCGCCCGATAACCTGAGCGCTTGATATAGATGGAGCAACAGTCCGGCACAGGAACAGCGCGCTCCCCATCCACAGTCAAAAAGATTTCGCTGTCTGCATCCCGCACGGCATGGACCTCTAGCACCGCATCACCGCCAAAGACCACGGTCCTTGCAAACAACGAGTGCGGGCAAATGGGTGTCAACAAAATACATTCCATGCTGGGATCGATCACCGGCCCGCCCGCGGACAGGGAATACGCAGTAGACCCGGTGGGCGTTGAAAAGATCAAGCCGTCTGCACGGTAGTCACACATATTGGAGCTATTGAACAGCACCTTGAAATCCAGGATACGAGAGAGCGACCCGCGGGCAATCACCGCATCATTTAATGCATAGTAGGTCTGATGTAAACCGCCCAGGACCGAATCCACCTGTAAAAGAATGCGGTTTTCCACCGCATACCGGCCGGACACCAGCTGTTCGAGCTGTTCGAGCTCATCCACCTCCAGGCCCGCTACAAATCCCAAACGGCCTACGTTGATCCCCAGGACAGGTTTTCCGGCCATCGCTGCATGTTTTGCTGCATGGATGATCGTCCCATCTCCTCCGACGGCGACAACCACATCGCAGGCGTCCAGTCCTTGATAAAAATCCTCACAGAATTGGACCCCCCTCGCTGGAAACGCCTCTTGATAACGCTGATCCATCGAGACGGCTGTGCCAAACCGGTGCAGCTGGTCAATGATACGCTCCGTGTGGAATTGTGCATCCTTTTTGGTCAGATTTGGCATGACAAAGACAATCAATGCGACTCACCACCATTTAACACTGTGTGTGATTCCGACACCAGCGCTGGAATGTCCAATGGGACACAGTGCGGCTGTTCTGCCTTGGATAGAAATACCAGATACTCGATGTTCCCCTCCGGGCCTTTTACCGGGGAATAGGTCAGTCCTTCCACTGAGTAGCCGTGCTCCAACACAAATTGAACAATTTTATCCACCACTTCGACGTGGATGGATGGCTCACGCACCACGCCCTTTTTCCCAACCTTGCCACGTCCAGCCTCAAATTGAGGTTTTATGAGACAAACCGCCTGTGCGCCATCCGCCATAAATTGTCTTGCCACGGGCAAAACCAAACATAGCGAAATAAAGGAAACATCCACACTGAAAAAGTCCACTGGTTCGGGGACTTGCTCTGCAGTCAAATAACGCACATTGGTGCGCTCCAAATTCACCACACGCGCATCCGTACGCAGTTTCCAAGCCAGTTGGCCATACCCAACATCGATGGAATACACCTTACGCGCGCCATTCTGCAACATACAATCTGTAAAACCGCCGGTGGAAGCGCCGATGTCCATGCAGACCTTGTTTTCCAGGGAAATGGGAAATTGTTCCATGGCCTTTTCCAGTTTTAAACCACCCCGACTGACGTAAGGCAGCGTTGCCCCGCGCACTTCGATCTTTGCCGAAGCCGGCAGCATGGTGCCTGGCTTGTCGGATTTTTGATTGTCCACGTAGACATTGCCTGCCATAATCATCGCGCGCGCTTTTTCCCGGCTCTGCGCGAACCCCTGCTCAAAAAGCAGGCAGTCCAACCTCTTCTTTTCTGCCACTTTTTAACTCCTAATCAAGATGTTCTACCCTCTATGGGAGAATCCATCCTTATCTCTATTTCAAATTATGTCCAATTTTGGACTGCATCGATCACGATGCGATACATTCCATCCGCATCCAACCGCAAATCGTGTAGCGATTCCTTCATGGTCGCATGCCGCACAAATCCACGGATCGCATGCAGCATATAAACGCCCTGAAAACCGGCCTGATGTAGCAAATGCTCAAAATGCTCACCCACACCGCCCTGTTCGATTCCTTCCTCAAAGAAGAAAACACGCTTTGCTCC
>NZ_LT835157.1:2027840-2211426 GCF_900169665.1 Anaeromassilibacillus sp. Marseille-P3371
CCGCCGGTGGAAGCGCCGATGTCCATGCAGACCTTGTTTTCCAGGGAAATGGGAAATTGTTCCATGGCCTTTTCCAGTTTTAAACCACCCCGACTGACGTAAGGCAGCGTTGCCCCGCGCACTTCGATCTTTGCCGAAGCCGGCAGCATGGTGCCTGGCTTGTCGGATTTTTGATTGTCCACGTAGACATTGCCTGCCATAATCATCGCGCGCGCTTTTTCCCGGCTCTGCGCGAACCCCTGCTCAAAAAGCAGGCAGTCCAACCTCTTCTTTTCTGCCACTTTTTAACTCCTAATCAAGATGTTCTACCCTCTATGGGAGAATCCATCCTTATCTCTATTTCAAATTATGTCCAATTTTGGACTGCATCGATCACGATGCGATACATTCCATCCGCATCCAACCGCAAATCGTGTAGCGATTCCTTCATGGTCGCATGCCGCACAAATCCACGGATCGCATGCAGCATATAAACGCCCTGAAAACCGGCCTGATGTAGCAAATGCTCAAAATGCTCACCCACACCGCCCTGTTCGATTCCTTCCTCAAAGAAGAAAACACGCTTTGCTCCTTTCGCTGCTTCCACCGCCTCGGGAGGGATCGGCTTGATCCGGTTGAGCTTGATAATCCGCACAGAAATTCCTTCTTCTTTCCAGCGAGACAGCGCTTCACAAGCAAAGGAGAACAACCGGCCATACGTCACCAGTACGGTGTCTGCCTGTCCCTCTCCGTAGAAGCAAAACGCCTTTCCGTTCGGCCGGTAATCATATGGGCGGAACAACTGCCCTCCGCGCGGATAGCGAACCGCCGTCACACCGTCGCAATCATACAGCGCGGTGTGCAAGGTCTCCCGAAGTTCATCGTAATAAGCCGGGGAAAACACGGTACAATTCGGCACCGTATTCAAAAAGGCTGCGTCAAAAATCCCCTGATGGGTTTCGCCATCCTCACCCACCACGCCTGCACGGTCGATGGCAAAGGTGACTTTGAGATTTTGCAGCGCTGCATCGTGGATGATCTGATCGTATCCGCGTTGTAAAAATGTGGAGTAGATTGCGCACACCGGACGCATCCCTCCGGCTGCAAGGCCTCCTGCAAATGTCACTGCGTGCTCCTCTGCGATACCCGTATCAAAAAAACGGTCTGGAAAGCGCTTGCCAAACTCGGTCAAACCCGTCCCCATTTGCATTGCCGCTGTGATAGCGCAGACGCTTCGATCATTAGCCGCTACCTCGCAGAGATATTGGCCAAATTGGCTGGAAAAATCCTCTCCGCTGGAGAGCTTTTTTCCCGTATGGACGTCGAATTTGGAAATCCCATGAAATACACCGGGATTTTCCTCCGCAAAGGAGTACCCTTTTCCCTTTGCAGTAATCACATGCAGCAGGATGGGGTGCTCGATGTGCTTGGCGTTCTCCAAAACTTCCAAAAGCTGCGGCAGGTTATGCCCATCGAACGGACCGTAGTAGATAAAGCCCATATCTTCAAATAGCGTATTATTGTACAGCAGGTGCTTAACCGCCGTTTTTGCGCCCGAAATCGCGCGGTGCAAAGACGGCCCCACTCCCGGCAATTTATCCACTGCAGATTCCAAATTCCCTTTTGCACGCAAATAGCCGGGCTTCGTGCGAATCTGCGCCAGATAGCGCGCCATAGCCCCTACACTGCGGGAAATCGACATCTTATTGTCATTCAGAATAACAATAAAATTTTTTGGGAATCGCCCCGCATTATTTAGCCCTTCATAGGCCATCCCGCCTGTCAGAGACCCGTCCCCGATCACGGCAACCACATGCCCTGGCTCATGACGAATCTTTTTTGCCACAGCCATCCCGTACGCTGCTGAAATGGCCGTACTTGCATGCCCTGCATTAAAAGGATCGTACGGACTTTCCGCCCGGTTTGGATAGCCACATAGCCCGCCCCGCATTCGGATGGTGTCGAGCTGCTCCCGGCGTCCAGTGAGAATCTTATGGGTATACGCCTGATGCCCCACATCCCAGACAATTTTATCCTGTGGCGCACGAAACACTCTATGTAGAGCAACCGTCAACTCCACGACCCCCAGATTGGAGGCCAAATGACCGCCATTATTGGCGACCGTATGAATGATTTTTTCCCGAATCTCCGAACATAGCAGCTCCAGTTCCTTTTCAGAAAGATTCTGCAAATCGTCCGGCCGGTTGATTCGATTCATCAGGTTCTCCATTCGAAAGTCCCCAGTGTTTCACTGTGGGCCGGGTTACATCGAAAGCCCGTTTTGTAGCCGGGCCGCTGTTAACGTATTGCGCAGCAACATCGCAATCGTCATGGGTCCTACGCCACCTGGAACCGGAGTGATATATCCAGCAACCTTCTCGACCTCTGCAAAGTCGACGTCACCACAGAGCTTACCATTTTCATCGCGGTCCATCCCCACGTCAATTACCACTGCACCTGGCTTTACCATATCCGCTGTCACGAATTTCGGCTTGCCGACCGCAGCTACCAAAATGTCCGCACGCTGGCAGATTTCCTTAAGATTTTGGGTTTTGCTATGACAAATGGTCACAGTCCCATGGTTGTGTAACAAAAGCATGGCCATTGGCTTGCCAACGATATTGCTTCGCCCGATCACGACGCACTCTTTGCCCTGGATCTCAATGTTTTGAGACCGCAGCAATTCGATAATACCCGCCGGTGTACAGGGCAGGAAATGGAAATTGCCGATCATGATGCGGCCAACATTGGAAGGATGGAACGCATCCACATCTTTCTCCGGAATAATTGCCTCCACCACGGCTTCTTCATCCAAGCCCTTCGGCAGCGGAGACTGGACCAAAATTCCGTTGATGTCTTTCTTGGCATTCAATGTGCGAATGAGTTCCATAAGCTCATCCTGCGTTGTAGTCGCCGGCAGGGCATACTCCTCGGAATAAATCCCTGTCTGTGCGCAGGCTTTCTTCTTGTTGTTTACATAAGTGCGCGACGCGGGGTCGTCCCCGACAATAACCACCGCCAGGCCCGGTGTGACGCCCTGCTTTTTGAGCGCCTCCACCTCTTCTGCTACCTGCGTGCGTACATTTGCCGATACTGCCTTTCCATCGATCAACTTTGCCATTTCCAAAATCCTCCTATACCGATCTTAGTCTTCCTGTTTCCCATTGTCCAGAACCTCGTCGACCTCTTCTGGGGCCACCTGCGTCCCCTCGCCCGCTGGAGATTCCAACGGCGTCTTCAGTGTGGTCAATGTAGGCTCTTCCCCTTCTGCCGGTTTTTCCTGGGAGTTCTCCCGCATTGCCGCCGGCTCTGGTTCTTCCTTCCCCTCTTCCGGCTCTCCAACCCCCTCAGGCTCCTGATTCGCCTCTGCAATGGCTGGCTCCGGACCATCTTCTTTTTCAAAGTTCTCCAACGTTTCTTCCCCTTCCGTCTCCAAAGAAACATCCTCTGTCTCCATCAATTCCTCGGGAATGGTCTCCTTGAGGGCATTCATCGCCATCACTTTGGCAGAGCCGCATCCGGAGAGGCTGGTGCGGTTGCGGAAGATCACCAAAAAGATCACGCCCACCAGTACCGTAGCTGCAGCCACCAGTTGAGAAACACGTAGATCGAAGAATGGAGTCAGCAGGCTGTCCGTGCGCAACCCTTCGATAAAGAAACGTCCAATCCCATACCATACCAAATAGAGAAGGAATACCTGCCCGTCATATCTTCTGAGCTTCCGGCAGAAGATATGTAGCAGGACGAATCCCAACAAACACCATACCGACTCATAGAAGAAGCAGGGATGCACCGGACCGTTTACCACGGCGCGAGTTCCCTCGCTGACCATACCCCAGGGCAGATCCGTCTGGCTGCCAAACGCCTCTTGATTGACAAAGTTTCCCCAACGGCCGATACCCTGTCCGATCAAAAAGCCCAATACCGCAATGTCCAACACAGCGGGAATTCTCAATTTGCAGATCTTTGCCGTGATTACGCCACCCAAAAGGCCGCCGATGATTCCTCCGTAGATGGCAAGTCCACCTTCGCGAATATTAAAAATCTGCATCGGGTCGCGAATATACAGATCGCCAGGATAGAAAAGTACATAGTAGAGCCGTGCCCCGATGATGCCGGTGACCATGCCGACCAACACACAGTTGACCAACTTGTCGCTGTTGATGTTCATCTTTTTACAGCTGAACATGGCATACAGGAATGCCAACATAAACCCAACGGCGATGATAATGCCGTACCAAGCAATCGGGGTATCCCCAATGCGAAAGGCTGTGGGGTCCACATGGAATTCCCAGCCGAGTTTCGGAAATTGTACAGTATACATTTCAAATCCACCTTCCCCGCGCGCGGTAAAAAATCAGGAAAGCCGCCAAGCTCCGCGCGGGAAGCCTGGCGGTTTGATTTTTCTTTGTTGAAAGTCGTGCGTTTTAGTCCACCGGGTACACCACTGATAAGGCGGAATATGCCGGGTCCAGCGCTTCTTCCAAACGCTTTTGGACGGAGTCCAGCTTCGCATTCGCCAGTTCATCGATGTAAGAATACAACTCGCGGCCGGCAAAGGCAAACACTGCCATTGAGTTCGCAATATTGTCCACACTGTTTAAGGCGGCAATGTTTCTGCCATACAACGCTTTTTTCGCACGCTGGAACGCCTCCGGGTCAATACCGTCCCGGCGCAAGCGCTCCGTTTCCGCGCGAATTTCCTCAGCCACGCGGTCCGGGTCCTTGGACTCTCCGGAGAAGATGACGGATGCATACCCTGGTCCTTCAAAATACTCATACCCAAAGGAAGATTCATTAATCAATCCCGCATCCAACAAGCGGCGGAACAGAGGAGAAGCGTCGGAAGCCATCAATTCCAGTAGAATCTCTGTCTCTGCAAGCTCCTTGGTCGTGCGGCGGCTTACTGCATTTTCTTTAAAGCCCAGCTGAAACAGAGGCGTCACAACCGAGAGCTTTTGTTCCACCCGCGTCTTGACCACTTCACGCGGCTCTTCTTCGAAGATGCGCTCAATCTCCACAGGCTTCGAAGGCTTGAGCATGCGGTCGCAGAGATCGAGAACTTTGTTCAGCTCCACGTTGCCAGCAACGCAAAGGACCATGTTATTCAAATTATAGAAGGTGTGGTAGCAGCGGTAAAGCAACTCCGGCGTAATTTGGGCAATGCTCTCCACTGTACCCGCGATGTCCACCTTGACCGGATGCTTGTGATACAACGCCTCCAGAAGATTGAACATCACACGCCATTGCGGATCGTCGTCGTACATGCGAATCTCCTGGCCGATAATCCCCTGTTCCTTTTGTACCGTCTGCTCGGTAAAATAGGGGGACTGTACAAAGTCCAGCAGGATCTCCAACGACTCATATACATTCTCTGTACAGGAGAACAGATAACAGGTTACGTCAAACGAGGTGTATGCGTTTGCATTGGCTCCTGTCTTGGCATAGCGCGCGAATGCATCTCCATCCTCGCTCTCAAAGAGCTTGTGCTCCAAATAATGGGCGATACCAGCCGGTACGGTGCAGGCATCCGCTTCATCCGAGCGCTTAAAGGTAGTATCCACAGACCCATAACGGGTACCAAATACCGCGTAAGTGGAATTGTTCTGTTCCTTTGGATAGACGAAAATACGAAGGCCGGAGGGATGCTTCACTTCATAGTACCGATCCCCCACACGGTCGCTCTTGACTTCTCGAATCACGTTCATTGTGCATCCTCCCCATTTCCCACCAGGCAGTACACGGTGTCCAATGTCACACGGTTGGCAGCGTCGATGATTTCCTGCCGGGTGACCGCATTGATCTGTGCAGCCGCCTCATCAGGCTGCTGCGAATGGCTGGCAAAGGTCTGGGAAAGATACCAGTTTTCCAACCCACCCAAGGAGTCAGAGAGCGTACGGTAACTGTTGCAGAGGCTCATCTTGGCCGCCTCCACTTCGCTCTCGTCAAAATGGCCTTGCTTGACCTCATCGAGCTGGCGCAGGATTTCTTCCCTTGCACGCTCGATATTTTTGGCCTCCACACCGCTCTGTACCAGCAGAATTCCCTTCATGCTGTTGTAAGATGCGCTGCAATAATAACACAAACTCAACTTTTCCCGTACATTCAAAAAGAGTTTGGAGTTCGGCGTCCCCCCAAAAAGAGCCGTCATCAAGCGTGTTGCAGGCACGGCTTCGTCCGGCGTTGCCGTTCCTGCGCGGAAGCCCAAAACAAGCTTCCCTTGCGCTACATCCATCTTCTCTGTGACCTCATGTACCTGTTCCGCAGAACGAACGACCATCGTCGTACAATCGGCGGTCTTTCGGCCGCCCAGTTTCTCGAATGCGGCGCGGAACCCCTCATAGACCGGCTCCGGGTCACAATCGCCCAACACCATCAGTTCTACCTTCGCCGTATCCAGAAGGCGCTTCCACGCCTCCGTCAATGCAGGGCGCTGCACCTGCGCAATGTCCTCCTTGCCGCCATAGCGATTAACGCCATACGGCTCATCCGCACACATAATGGCTTCACAACGCTGACGGGCATACGTGCGCTTGTCGCTATATTCGGAGTCGATCAACTCCACTGTCTGGCGTTTCTCCTGTTCAAAGCCGTCCTCCGGAAACAAGCCGTCCACCAGCGGCGGGTCAAACAAAATGCTGCAAAGAAGCTTTGCCAGCTCCCCTGAGATGGCTTCCCCTTCCAATGCATAGCGGTCTGCAATACCGGACGCTGAGAGAGAAAGCACCTGCAAATCGCCGAGCTTCTGGACGTCCGCATTCAGAGACGCCCCATAGAGTTCTGCGAGCCGCTGGCCTAGCTTGGTAAAATCGGGATATTCCCGGCTGGCCCGACTGAGTAAAAACGGCAAAAGCGCATTCTCTGCCGCGGTCTGCCGGCTCATCGGCACGATCAGATGGGCAGAAATGCGCATCGTTTTGAACTTCGTATCACGAATACTTCTAAAATTGACACCGTCACAAATGACGCGCTGTTCAATTCCGATCATTCCATCATCTCCATATTAAAAATCAACCTGCAAACAGAAACCATAAGCTGCATTGCGGCCCCAATCGCCATAACCGTTCCACGGCATATGGACCGCTGTATTGTCTCCATAAGCATGATTACATACACGGAATCAAAACTTCCCATTGCCCGATTCCGATTGGTTCGCGAAGTTATTATAGCACACCATCCCTGTTAAGAAAAGGAAAAATCTATGAACATACAAAAAATGCGGCTATTTATACACCGTCCTCCCCATAGTCTGCGCCTTGCCATTCCTCTGACACGATGGTATAATTTACAAAAAGAAAAGTGGGTTGTTTTTGAACGGAAGAAGCGGGATTTTTGTATTTTTTTCGGATGGGCGGCCACGATTCAAAACTTCTAAAAAGAATGGATGGGATAAGATTGAATGCGAAAAAACAACTACGGCTGGCAGAATTGGGCCTTTTGGTGGTCACCATCATCTGGGGCAGCGGATTTGTCGCAGTGAAAAGCGCAACCGGAAGTCTCGAACCAGCTGCCATTGTTGCGTTGCGTTTCGCGATCGCTGCTGTTTTGATGTGTGTCGTCTTTTTCCGGCGGCTGAAAAAAATCGACAAGGGTTGTATCAAAGCCGGCGCTTTGGCTGGTTTTCTCTATTATTTGGCCTTTTACCTGCAAACATTGGGCGCCAAATACACCACAGCCGGAAAAAACGCCTTTTTAACGGCCGTCTATGTTGTGCTGGTCCCTTTTTTATACTGGATCATTAAAAACCAACGGCCGGACGTCTACAATATCTCGGCTGCGTTTCTTTGTTTGATTGGTATTGGGCTTCTCTCGCTCAACGCGGATTTCTCCATCAACATGGGGGATGGTTTTTCTCTGTTGGGCGGCGTTGGTTTTACTGCACAAATCGTTGCCGCTGCTATTTTAACCCAAAAGCATGACCCTATACTGCTCTCGGTCACGCAGTTTGGCTTTGCTGCCCTATTTGCAGCGATCACGTCCCTTTTGACCGAACCGATCCCCACCCAGTTTGCTCCGGATGCTCTCACTTATATCCTTTACCTTGGCGTGTTCAGCACGATGATCGCCTTATTGCTCCAGACCGTCTGCCAAAAATACGTCCCCGCCTCTAAAGCGTCTTTGATTTTGTCTTTGGAATCGGTGTTTGGATGTATATGTGGTATTATTTTTCTGCACGAAGCACTCTCTGAGCGCATCCTTGCAGGATTTGTCTTAATCTTTGGCGCCATTTTGCTCTCTGAGGTCAAGCCCGCTTTTCTTCGTGTTGGTTTTCTAAAAAAATCGTCCATACCAATTCAAAGAGAGGAGAAAGAAGGGTCTGAAGGATGAACGATCTTTTCCAAAATCCGCTTTGCCGTCCTTTTGATTTTCCAGGTTCGTCCCAGCACGGCGTCCTATTGGTACACGGCTTTACAGCCACGCCCGGTACCATGCTGCCATTGGGCAAAGCGCTGGCCCAGTGCGGGTTCCGCGTCAAAGGAATTCTCTTACCTGGACATGGAACGAATGCGGAGGACATGGAACTTCGACGATGGCCCGAATGGCTTGCTGCTGTACAAGCAGGATTTGACCAATTGGTAAGCGAATGCGAGCGGGTCAGTGTAGCAGGCTTATCCATGGGAGGGACACTCGCGCTTCTTTTGGCGCAAACGCGCCCAGTCTATCGCGCGGCGGTCCTCTGCGCGGCGTTACGAGTGCGTAACCGCGCAAGCCGCGCTGCACGTATCCTCTGGCCGGTGATGCGTTATCACACGCAAGCCCCTTTTTCCTATGACGGGGAATTTCTTGCACAATACAACGCCTGCTATGACCGTACACCGGTGAGGAGTGTCGCAGAACTCAATGCGTTGATGCGCCATACCCTCCATGGCCTGAAAGGCGTCCGCTGTCCGCTCCTGGTGGTTCGCGCCGGACAAGATGAGACGGTGCTTCCAGTGAGCGCGGAGATCATTATGAATCGGGCGGCTTCTACCCACAAACGATTACTCACCCTTTTGAATAGCCCACATGTTTGTACACTGGGGCCGGAGCGAGAACGCCTATTTGCAGAAATTGCCCATTTTTTTGGCAGCCCCTGAAACATCGACCCATATGAATAAAATAAGAGGGTGTCCCAAAAGTCATAAAATGACGAAAGGGATACCCTCGTTTTTTAGAAACTCCGAGTTTTTTTCAAAACAGAAAGGGGATGCCCCTTTCCTATGAATCGAAAGATTCGTAGTTTGGGAACACCCTCTTTTCCATTGGATTATACCTGTGCCAAGGCCTGTTTGATGTCGTCCAAGATGTCCTCCGGATTTTCAATACCCACGGACATACGAATCATATCTGCGCTGATGCCGCCCTCTATGAGCTGCTCATCCGTCAACTGGCGGTGTGTGGTGCTGGCGGGATGCAGCACACAAGTCCGCAGATCCGCTACATGGATCACGATGGAAGCAAGCTTCAAGCTCTCCATAAACTTGGCAGCAGCCTCTCTGCCGCCCTTGATTCCGAAGGAGATCACCCCACAGGTGCCATTCGGCATATACTTTTGGGCCAACTGGTAATATTTACTACTTTTGAGCCCTGGGTAATTGACCCACGCAATGTGGTCATCCTGTTCCAAGAATGCGGCAACCTTCAACGCATTGGAGCAATGGCGCTCCATACGCAGGGCGAGCGTCTCCAAGCCAAGGTTCAGCAGGAAAGCATTCTGCGGGCTCGCCTGCGCTCCCAAATCACGCATCAAGTGAGCGCGCGCTTTGGCGATATAAGCCGCATTGCCGAACTGCTTGCAGTAGACAACGCCATGATAGGATTCATCCGGCTCTGTGAACTCCGGGAATTTCCCATTGTTCCAGTCAAATTTTCCACTGTCCACAATCACGCCGCCAACCTGTACGGCATGTCCGTCCATATACTTGGTGGTGGAGTGGATGATAATATCCGCCCCGAATTCAAATGGCCGGCAATTGATTGGGGTTGCAAAGGTGTTGTCCACAATCAACGGAACCCCATGCGCATGCGCCACTTTTGCAAAGAGTTCCAAATCTGTCACAATCAAGGCCGGATTCGAGAGCGTCTCCGCAAAAACACATCGCGTATTCGGCTGGAATGCAGCATGTAGCTCTTCCTCAGTGCTCTCCGGAGAGACAAAAGTAAAATCAATTCCCATCTCATGCATGGTCTTATAAAAAAGGTTAAATGTCCCGCCATAAATTGCACTGGAACAAACAACATGTCCACCTGCGCGGCAAATATTAAAAATAGAAATCAAAGAAGCCGCCTGCCCGGAAGAGGTAATCAGCGCACCAACGCCCCCCTCCAGCGCCGCAATTTTCTTTTCAACTGCATCGATCGTAGGATTTCCCAGACGGGTATAAAAGAACCCATCCTTCTCCAAATCAAATAGTTTTCCCAGCGTCTCCGCGTGGTCATACTTATAGGTTGTACTCTGGACAATGGGTAGCACACGCGGCTCTCCGTCGCCGGGCGTGTATCCAGCATGGATACAATTGGTATCAATTCGATACGGACTCATGGAAACATTCCTCTTTTCACATCTGAATTTATGATGACCGCCGCGAAGGGTCCCGCACACCGAAGGCGCCAAACGATTTTCTCCGGCCTGCGGAACCACAAGTGCGGTTAAAAACGTATATCATCAAGGATAGAGCAGAGATTTTACCCATCCTGCCGCCGCATCCGCCATCGTGACAACGGCCCAGATCAACAAAATAAAAAGCACCACTGAAATTGCACGCACGATGAATCGCTTGCGCGGGCTCATTTCAGCAGCTTCATCCGCTTCTTCAGCGCTTTTTCCCGAACCGGTTACACCGATATGATGCATCAATTCAACCGCCTCTTCCAAACGGTCATACGGCACAAAGATGTTTTTATTACACATCCCGCCTTCCCCTGCATAGGCGGATGCAATCCCTTCTACACCGCAAACACGTTCCTCATGTGGGATTTCCTGGCCGTCCAACGCACCGGCGATTCTACGGCATTTTTTCTCTGTCGCTGTAAGCAGCATCACCGGGTCGCCCTCCTGGGGTTCCCGCAGCTTTTTGCTGTTGCAGGCAGGGCAACGATCCCCTTCTTTTACCAGGACCTGGCACTTGGGACAATAGAGCATCGTTTCACTTCCTCTCTGTTCTTGTACCATCATAGCACACGAACAGGCGCTCTTGCAATCTTTTTATCCCCGCTAGCCGAAAATAGGCTGAAGCTGTCGCCCCTCCAATGCGGCAAGGGCCGCTGGGAGCAACTTCTCAAAGTCCGCCACCAGAGAATACGGTTTTTTCTCTGGATCATCCTGCGCCAAAGGCACAAAATAGACATGTTTCGTGTTGAGCAATTTACCAATGTTCTGTGCAGATGCTGCCAACGCATCGTTGGTCGCTAGCGCTAAAAGAACCGGCCGGCCAATGCGCAGATTGGATTTTACCGCCATCGTGACTGGCGTGTCCGTGATGCCATTGGCAAGCTTTGCAAGGGTATTTCCTGTACAAGGTGCCACGATCATCAGATCAACCATCTTCTTGGGGCCGATCGGTTCCGCCTCCACAATGGTCTGTATAACATCCCGTCCAGAAATGTCGTGCAGCTCCTGCACAAAGTCGGCTGCTTTGCCAAATCGCGTGTCCGTTTTTGCCGCATTATAGGACATGACCGGCAATAAATGGTATCCCTTTTCCGCTAAGAAACGCATTTGCTTCAGGGACTTCGAAAAAGTACAGAACGAGCCGCACAGTGCATAGCCAAACGTCAAATCGTTCAAAGTCCTCACTCCTCCATGATGTTGTAGATGGTGTTTTTGATGATTTCTCCAGCTGCCTTTGGTGCAACCCGGCCGGGTAAAGACAATGCTTTGATCGTTCGGATTCCCAGCTTGTCGGCCGCCTCATAGTCCACGCCGCCGGGAGCGCTGGCCAAGTCGATCAAAATGGTGCCTTCCCGCGCCTTGGAAAGCATTCTTCTGTTAAAAACCATGGCGGGAATGGTATTGAAGATCAAGTCGTATTGGTCCCGGTCGCAGATGTCGTCCGTTTTGATCGCCTGATATCCGAACAATTCAATCCAGGCAAGGTCGCTTGTTCTACGGGCGCTCACCGTGACCTTGGCGCCAATCCCACGCAGCATCCAAGCCAGCACCTTCCCTATCCGGCCGTATCCGGCCACCAGGCAATTGCTGCCATTGATGGTTCCCGCGTATTCCCGCATGGCAATTTCGAGCGCCCCTTCCGCTGTGGGAACCGTATTCTTTACCGCGAAATCCTCACGGGTATAGTAGTCATAGGCGTCGATGCCATCCCATAATTCACTGGTGAGGAACAACTTTCCCATCATCCCGCCAAAAACGGTCTTGTTGCGCATATACTCCGCAAAATCGTCGTCCAGCAGGGTCTTTTTTTCACTGTACTGCGTATTTAAGTACTTTCCGTCCGCTGTCACTGGCAAGGGCAGAATGATATTTTCACATCTGGCAGCGATCTCGCCCAATTCGGCTTTGATGACGCCTTTCTTAAAATCTACGGTGTCAAAACCGAATGCGTACACGGTGTATCCATCTGAAGCGATGGATTCGGCCAGAGCAATCTGCCGCCGGTCGCCGCCGACTACGCCGAAACTGTTATAATCGATCATATTTCAAACCTCCTGTACGGACTGAACAGCCGATCGTTCCCTCTTCCCTAGGAAATATGGCTGTAATCTATAGTATGGGGATTTTTTTACTATGTGATTATCCTAGACAAAATCCCCCCAAAGCCCACCAAAGATTTTTCTTGTCAAAATTTCAAGAAACTGTTTATTCTTTTGGGATTTTGCAATATAATAAATTAGTTAAGTCTGTCAATGGCGGACATTCCCTTATATACGGCCCAACCGGCCAAAAGCGTTTCCTTTTTTAACATCTACTAAGGAGATCATATAGAATGGACAGCAACGACATTTTAGCAAAGGTTCAGAAAATTCATTTTGTAGGGATCGGTGGGTCTGGCATGTGCCCAATCGCCGAGATCCTGCACCACAAAGGTTATCATCTCACTGGTTCCGACACCAACGAATCCGACACTTTACAACGGATTCGTTCCTATGGCATTCCCGTGTCTATGGGGCATCAAGCAGAAAACATTGGCGATGCCGAATTGGTTGTCTACACGGCGGCGGTGAAAGCAGATAACCCGGAACTTGTGGCCGCGCGTGAAAAGGGCATTCCAACGGTGGAGCGATCGGTCATGCTCGGCATGGTGACCCGGCGGTATCCCAACTCTGTGGCGGTCTCTGGAACACATGGAAAAACCACCACCACCGCGCTCATCACACAAATTTTTGTCAATGCGGGGATCGATCCCTCTGCCATCATCGGCGGCAAACTCCCCTTTATCGGTGGAAATGGCCGTGTCGGCAAATCAGAAACCATTGTCTGCGAAGCCTGTGAATATGTGGATACCTTCCTGCATTTGGAACCTGCGCTGTCCGTAATTTTAAATATCGACGCAGACCATCTGGATTATTTTAAAACTCTGGAAAATATCATTCGCTCGTTCCACCAGTTTGCCCTTCAAACTTCCCGCCTGCTTGTGGTAAACGGCGACGATGTCAACACCCGCAAGGCAGTCGAGGGAATCCCATCCGAGAAGCTCCTGACCTTCGGTTTTGAACAAGGCAATGACTACCGCGCAGTAAATGTCGCGGATACCAAGCGTGCCTGTGAACGTTTCACTGTCTTGAAAAAAGGTGTCCCACTTTGTGAAGCAAGCCTGCGGATTCCAGGAAAGCACAATATCTACAATGCATTGGCTGCGGTAGCTGTCGCAGACTTTATGGGAGTGGATGCGCAGACGATTGCGGAAAGTCTCCACCAATTCACAGGGGTACATCGCCGCTTTGAGATTCTCGGTACTTTTGACGGTGTGACCGTTGCTGACGATTTTGCCCATCACCCCACAGAACTGACCGCTACCCTAACCGCGGCTATGCAGATGGGGTTCCGTGAAGTGTGGGCGGTTTTCCAGCCACATACCTTCTCACGCACCTATATGCTGTTGGACGATTTTGCCAAAGCGTTGTCGATTCCCGATCATGCTGTGCTCTCGGAAATTCTTCCTGTACGTGAGGTCAACACCTACCATATTTACGCGAAGGACCTTGCTGAAAAGATTCCAGGTTGCGTGTGGTTTCCAACCTTTGAGGAAATCAGCGACTATGTACTTTCAAAAGCGCAGGAAGGGGATTTGATTCTTACTCTCGGTGGCGGCGACGTCTATAAATGCGCCAATCGGATTGTGGAGAAATATCAGGCGCAGGGAAAATAGAAAATTGCTTTTCTGTATGTAATACAAGGTTGCGTGTGAATCCGACAACCGTACCGTTGGATAGGGGGAGCCATGCTCCTGCATTGGCAGAAAATCCGGCTCCTCGGTACTGTTCGCTATCGTCGGATTTTACGGATCATCTCTCTGGTATGGCCCCTATCCAAGCCGGGTTTCATAGACAATTCATACCAATCGAATGCAGGTTGCAGTTTTTTGAAAAAGAACCGTATGTTCCATCTTCACCAAAAGGGAAAAAGAGGAATGCGGATATGGCCATCACAGCATCCTTTCGATTCCTTATCAAAGGAATTGGCCCTTCCTAACAGGGCATCCGCCATGTATTAGCCCCTTATTTATCGGATTGTTTCCTTTCAAAAAAGCTATCCCTTATGATGGTACGAGTCTGTAAAGCAAGGTTCTCTATCTCTGATTTTTAAAAGAAGTCCAAAATAAAAATAGGGTATTCAAAAGCCATTTCATGGCTTTTGGATACCCTTGTTTTTTTAGAAACGCAGATATTTTCCCAAACAGAAAGAGGATGCCCCTTTCCTATGAATCGAAAGATTCGTAGTTTTGGGACACCCTCTTTTCCCTTTTTATGGATTCACTCCATTTGGAAATCCGAAACCTCTTCGAGCCTTGGAATCTATTTCTCGCGCTTTCACAGAATATCTATCTCTTTATCGATTTTTCCCATCAAAGGGTTCCCCGTCAATACGGCCTAAAGAGACATACCGTTGCCTTTTAATACGCCGCGCTCAGCGGATTCAGCACACCATAGGCTTTGTTCTCAATGTCGTCAATATACTTGATTGCAAGGCCAGCACCGCGCGCAACACACATATCCGGTTCCTCCGCGATATGCACCGCCATCTTTGCCTTTTTCGAGATCAACTTATCAAAGCCAAACAGTTGTGCCGATCCCCCTGTCAGGATGATTCCATCGGAATACACATCCCCCATCAGCTCCGGCGGGGTTCTCTCTAACATCTCCTGTACGGTGCGAATAATCTGCATCGCCGGCTCAATCAATGCTTCCAACATCTCGTCGCAGGAGATGTCCGCCCATTGTGGCAAACCGGTCATGGCGTTGCGCCCCTTTACCCGATGCTTCACCATCTCCTTGCGCGGATAGACACAACCGATCGCAATTTTTGCCTCCTCTGCCATACGCTTGCCGATAATCAAATTATACTTCCGGCGTATATACTTGATAATCGCCTCGTCGAATGCATTGCCCGCTGTTTTGATCGACCGTGAAATGGCAATTCCGCTCAAAGACAACACGCCCATGTCCGTTGTACCGCCGCCAATATCTACAATCAACGTCCCATGCGGCTCGTCAATCTTGACACCCGCACCCATGGCTGCCGCAACCGGTTCCTCGATCAGACAAATTTTGCGTACGCCGGCCGAACTGATCGCATCCACCACAGCGCGCTTCTCCACTTCGGTAATCAAACAAGGGACACTCACTACAACACGCGGCATAAACACCTTGCTGCCACTGATTTTTTTCATATAATGGCTAATCAAATACTGCGCTAAGTCAAAGTTTGAGATTACACCATTGCAGAGCGGTTGAACGACATCGATACGATCCGAAGTCCGCCCAACCATCGCATAAGCTTCACTGCCGATGGCAACAACTTCGTCCGTTTCTACATTGTATGCCACAACAGCCGGTTCTTTCAAAATAATCCCTTTTCCGTCCAAATAAATCTTCACTGTGGACGTGCCCAAATCAATTGCAATGTCGGTTCCAAGCATGCATCATCACTTCCAATCTAAATCCATTTTCCGGCAATTTCAAAGTGGAGTGTACAGAATGATGCTTTGAAATTGCCGCAAAATAAAACATGTAAGTCCTGTTTTTCAGTGTACCAATTTATTATATTACATTCATGAAAGCTTTTCAACCGCTGTTCTACGATTCACTCCGGTGGACATCTGCGATTGCTGCACAGAACACCTGAGATGCACCAGCCTTGTACAGCATCCGTGCACATTCACAAAGTGTGGCGCCTGTGGTGACAATATCATCTACCAAGAGTACCGCCTTTCCAACCAGTTCTATTCTCTCATGAACCCGATAAACACCCCGCACATTTTTCTGGCGTTCTTCTCCCGAAAGTTCGTGCTGCACCCGATTTTCTTTGATTTTGAGAAGTACTTCTTCATATGGTAGCTTCAAGCACTCTGCCGTTCTCCGGGCAATCTGTTCCGACTGGTTGTATCCGCGTTCCCGTAAACGGCGTATGGAAAGAGGCACTGCCGTCACAAATGACGGATGATTCAACGGTACACTTTTCTGCAATTCCTCTGCAAGTATACGTCCGTAATACGCAGCATATTCCCGCTTTCCGTGGAACTTAAATCGCAAAAGCGATTCCTTCACCAGACCTTCATATGGATACAGCGTCAAACACCCTACAGTGTCCCCAGTTGGTCCCAGTTTCATGCGGCGGATAACGGAAGAAACAACTACGGCTTTTTCACAGGAATCACATATTTCCCATCCCGGATAGATGGGTTCCTCACAGAACAGGCATCTCGGTGGAAACAGCATATCCCCTAAAGTTTGGAAAACAGCTTTTAGCCCCATGCTTTTTTATTCCTCCTGATCGGCGCCTGTCAAAAAATACAAAAGGCCGGAATAGCGCCGGGTCTTGCGGGCATTCTCCACCATTGCCTGAACGGTACGCCGCATTCCCACCATCACCAACAAAGTTTTGGCGCGTGTAATAGCCGTATAGAGAAGGTTTCGGTAGCAGAGTTGTGGCGGTCCGGGGAACATGGGCATCACCACAGCCGTGAACTCGTTTCCTTGGCTTTTATGTACCGTCATTGCATAGGCCAGTTCCAGTTCAGAAGCCGCTTCGAGTTCATATAAAACCAGCCGGTCGTCGTCCATCAATACCGTCAAAACAGAGGCCCGGCGATCTACGCCACACAACACGCCCATATCCCCATTGAATACGCCTTCCCCGGTGGTTCCATCCGATTTATTCCAAGGCAGATTATAGTCGTTTTTAACCTGCATGACCTTATCGCCTTCGCGAAACAGAACGCCATTGACCGTGATCTCATTTTTGGAGCGGTCCGGCGGATTGAGTGCCGCCTGTAAGCGCTTATTCAGTTCATTGGTCCCCAGGTCGCCTTTCCTTCCCGGACAAAGCACCTGAATATCTGCGGTGGGAGAATATCCATAACTGGCGGGCAACCGCTTGGCACAAAGGCTGACAATGGTTTCCGCTACGTCCACAGCATTGTTGCCAGGCAAAAAGAAGAAGTCACTTGTCCGCACAAAAAGGTCGGGCATTTCGCCCGCCACGATTCGATGGGCATTGGTGACGATGAGGCTCTGCATGGACTGTCGGAAAATCTCGTTTAGACGCACGACGGGAAGCATCTCCGATGCAATCAGATCCCCCAACACATTTCCCGGCCCCACACTGGGAAGCTGGTCACTATCTCCCACTAGAATCAGGCGGCAGCCGAGTGGCAATGCGCGCAATACCGCTTCAAAAATCGTGACATCCACCATGGATAGCTCATCGATCACCAAAGCATCACAATCCAGATTATTCTTCTCGTTTTTGGCAAACGTGGGCTGGTCATTTTCGTCCCATTCTACCTGCAACAAACGGTGGATGGTCTTGGCTTCTTTCCCGGTCAAGTCCGACATTCGTTTGGCAGCACGGCCTGTTGGCGCGGCTAGGAGTACCTTTTCTCCCTTACGTTCCAAAATCTGAATAATCGCGTTGAGGGTTGTCGTCTTGCCAGTACCAGGACCGCCGGTCAGAATGAGCATTCCCTGGGATAGCGCTTTGCGAATGGCTTGCTTTTGCATCTCTGCATAACGGATGGAAAGTTCCTGTTCCAATACAGCAATATAATGATCGATTCCCACAATGGATTGTGCAGGGTACCGTAAAAGCATCCCGATACGTGCTGCCGCATAGACTTCAGAGCGGTGTAGCTTGGGGGTGAAAAGGAATTCTCTTCCGTTAAACCGTTGTGCAACGACAGAGCCATCCTGCTTCAGTTGTTCTAACGCCTCCTGCGTGAGCGATACCTCCACGCCGAGCATCCCGGCTGCAGCGGCAAGGAGCTTTTCCGCAGGCAGGCAGGTGTGCCCATTTCCGATATTGTGTTTTAAGACATAGACCACCCCTGCACGCAAGCGGCAAATGTCATCCTGTGGCCGCTCTAAAGAAGCGGCAATATCGTCCACACGGCTAAATCCGATATTCAATCCCTCCCCACACAGGCAATAGGGATTTTCCTGCACACATTCGACCGCTTGGGGACCGAATTGTTTCCAAATACGAACAGCCTCCTCCGGCGAAATCCCATACTGGCTAAGGCTGAGCATCATCTCTCGGATACCATGTACACGCTGGAACTCCTCTCCGATCTTGCGCGCTTTCTCCCGTGTAATCCCCTTGATCGCGCTCAAGCGCTCCGGCTCCTGTTCCAAAATTTGCAGCGTATGATCCCCAAAGGTGTCAACAATCCGAGCGGCTGTCGCCGCTCCTATCCCTTTGATCGCGCCAGAAGATAAATACTTCAACATCGCCACTGCAGTGGCTGGCTTGGAACGCTCAAAGGCTTCCACTTTAAACTGCGTTCCAAAACTTGGGTGGCTGCTCCAAGTGCCTATCACCCGAAGCTCTTCGCCAGCGCTCACCCAAGGGATCGTCCCTACCACGGTGACCAGCTCCTGCCCATTGTTGAGTTCCAAGACCGTATATCCATTTTTTTCGTTCCGAAAGACAACCCGCTCCACAGAGCCGGTCATCTCCAGAAGAGTTTCTTCGTACATTTCGGTTCCTCCCGCATGTCGGGTTTTGTCGATTCTTAATAGATACCTGCTTCCCCTGCGATCGACTTCCCGCCGGGCTCCTGGACGGGTTTTCCCATCCCGGCCCCGGGAAGCTACGCTTTTAGTATAGACGATTTTGTATGTATTTGCAAACTATTGTTCCAGGATTTCTGCCAGTTCCTCCGGTTTACAGATGTGAACATCCAAATTTTCACTGCTGATGATCCGGCAAACTTTTCGCGTCTCTTCATCCATCCCACGATCGACACACAGCACCCATTTTTCTTGCGTACTGTCCAGCCAACGCAGATGCTCCAATGCATTTTTCAGTGCAAGTTCTGCCTCTTCATCGTGGCCACTGAAGGAAATCACCCAGTACAGCGTTCCACGGTTGCGGGTTCGCAGAAAACGGAAGGACAACAGACGGAAGATTTCGGTCAATCCTACAATCGCCAGCAGGATCAGGATGGTCTTTAGAAACATGCCCCACATAAAAATCACCTCATCACAGTTTATGTGATAAGGTGATTTCCGCTCATATTTTTTCTAAAATCGTACCATTAAGCGCGCAGTACCGCCTTGAGCGCTTCCACCTGATCCCGCTGCTCCCATGGCAAATTCAGTTCCTCTCGTCCCATATGACCATAATTGGAAATCTGACGATAGATCGGACGGCAGAGGTCAAAATTCTGAATGATGGCGGCTGGCCGCAGGTCAAATACCTTGCGCACCGCATTTTCCAACTCTTCACTGGTATACGCAGACGTCCCAAAGGTATCCACTGCGATGGAAACAGGCCGCGCTACACCGATCGCATAAGCAAGCTGGACTTCGCATTTCTTCGCCAAACCTGCAGCAACGATGTTTTTCGCAACGTAGCGAGCAGCATAAGCGCCAGAACGATCCACTTTGGTCGGGTCTTTGCCGGAAAACGCACCGCCGCCATGGCGTCCATACCCGCCATAGGAATCCACGATGATCTTCCGCCCTGTCAAGCCGGTATCTCCCGCAGGGCCTCCTACGACAAAACGCCCCGTCGGATTGACATAAAACTTTGTACGCTCATCCAGCCACCTTTCCGGGATCGCAGCCTTAATGACGTGTTCCACTACATCAGCGCGAATCTGTTCCAAAGTAACATCCGGACTATGCTGGGTGGAAACTACGACGGTATCCACACGCACCGGAACGCCATCCTGATATTCCACAGTAACTTGTGATTTTCCGTCAGGACGCAGGTAAGCGAGCTCACGGCTTTTACGCACTTCGCTCAATTTTTTAGAAACCTTATGCGCCAAGGAAATCGCCAAAGGCATTAGCTCGGGGGTCTCGTCGCAGGCAAATCCGAACATCATTCCCTGATCTCCGGCGCCAATGCTATCCAAGGCGTCGGTTGCACCGTTTTGCGCTTCGTAGGACTTATTTACGCCCATTGCAATGTCGGGCGACTGCATATCAATCGATGTAATGACACCACAGGTGTTCCCATCAAATCCATATTTATTGTTGCTGTAGCCGACATCGATGGCCACATTCCGGGCGATGGATGCGATGTCCACATAGCACTCCGTAGAGATTTCTCCCATGATATGCAGCATTCCGGTGGTCGCTGTCACCTCGCAAGCTACATGTGCATGGGGGTCCTGCTCCAAAATTGCATCCAATACAGCGTCAGAAATCTGGTCGCAGAGCTTATCGGGATGTCCCTCTGTCACCGATTCGGATGTAAAAAAGTATTTTGCCATGTCTTATAAATCCTCCTGTTTGAAAATTACCATTCTTGTCCATATCCTTGGAAGCAGCCGCCTCCTACTTCAAGATTTCAGGTCATAGAAAAACCGCTCGGAAAACCGAGCGGTCTATAAAGCAACCTCATCTTTCGGCTTACCCGCAGGAATTAGCACCTTGCTGCATAGCAGGTTGCCGGACATCACAGGGCCTGTTCCCTCCGTCACTCTTGATAAGGACATATTCTGTTAACAGATATATTATAGCACGAGTTGCTTTCCCTGTAAAGGGACAAAATAAGAAAAATTCTTACAAATTTCTGTTAGGGCTGCCCAACGAGTTCCTTATGACGGCGAATAAAAGGTTGTAGCGCTTTAAAGACTACCGCAGTAATCACACAGTTGGCAGACGCCTTAATGAGATTAAAGGGTATGATGACCGGAAGGATCATATCCACAACCGCCTGCATGGGAACCCCCTGAAAATAACTGGTGAGTACAAGATTCAACGGAATCATCAGAGCGGTCATGGCCAACGTTCCAAGGACCATTCCGACGACCGTTTCACGGAATTTGTTGTGCCAACGGCTGAATTGTCCCACCAGGACCACCAGCGCACCGGATGCGACAACATGCATCACAAGGCCAATCCATCCGTCGCCTCCCAATAGAAACGCTTGAATCAGAGAAACAACCACTAGGATCACCAAACCGGGAAGGGTACCAAATAGCAAAGTCCCCAGCAAAATCGGCACGTCCGCCATATCGTATTTCATAAACGGAGCAGCAGGAATAATCGGAAACTGTGTGATGGTCACAAGAACGATTGCAATTGCAGCGAGCATTCCCATCTGCGCCATGCGGACTACGTTGTCTTTGGTGTTTGTTTTCATAGAAACCTCTCCTTTTTGTCCGGCTGTCTACGAAAAAAGCCCCGCAGCAAATGCCACGGGGCCCCAATACGCATGATGCGCGGTTCTTCTTCCATCCGGACTATACCGTCGGCTTTGGGATCACACCAAAATCAGCTTTCGCTCGCGGGCTTGTCGGCTAAACGCCGCATTACCGCCGGTGGGGAATTGCACCCCGCCCCGAAGACAGCTCTTAAATTTGTTAATAGTATAACACTCTCCCCAACGCCTGTCAATCCACAGAAACATATTTTTCCGGAATGTTCTGCGCGACCATCTGCTCTATGTACGAGAGGCTAAAAATGGAATCATATTGCCGAACCCCGTGTTGTTCTGCCAACGCAGCGGAATACTGCGAAAGGGGATAAATCGTTATATCCCGGAAATTCGCCCCATAATGGGTAACTATGGGGACAAAATCGACATCGGATACCGCCGTTTCTCCACTTTCCAGATTCTTTTCCACGGTTACTTTGAGCATCCCACCCACCATGCTCAAGGCGCGGTCCTGCGCGGACACAAAATTTCCCAGGGCATAAGCCACTGGACATTGCGCTCCGTCCGACGCACGTTTCAGCATCACGACGGGTTGTAACGTATGGGCGTGGTTACCGATCACCACATCGGCCCCCCAGTCCACCAGGTTTTGCGCGAGTTCCTCCTGTTTCTTCGTTGGAACATGTGTATACTCTTCCCCCCAATGTGCAGACACCACTACAATGTCCGCCATAGAATCCGCCTTTTGCACAAGATGCTCCAGTTCTTCCGTCTCGCTGGTCAAAAGGACATGGTAAGGGGAGTCCTTTGGTAGATATAGGCCATTTGTCATCTCTGTTACGCCGATATGCGCAGTTGTAATCCCATTGCGCTCTACAATCCGGATGTTTTCCAAATCTTTATCGCTTCGGTATGCTCCAATCACAGCCACTTTCTTGGTGTCCCAATAATCCAGCGTAGCGCGCAGACCCTCTTCTCCTTGATCCAAGATATGATTATTCGCATGATTGACGACATCGAAGCCAACCCGTACCAATTCATCCCCCAACTGCGTCGGCGAATTGAAGCGAGGATACCCGGAGAGCGGTCGAACAGCTCCTGCTAAAGGTGTTTCCTGATTGATAATGGCGATGTCTGCCTGCTCGATATACGGTGCTACCCGCGCATATACTGGGGAAAAATCGTATCCGGTTCCACCTGTGCGACGGCTAGCTTGCTTATAAATGCCATCGTGAATTAGGTTGTCACCCACTCCCAGGATGGTGATGGAGGCTATCTCTGGCTCTGACGAGGGTGCACTGTCCGAGGGCTTGTCCAAGGAAGGCGAGGGCTGTGCCCCCCACTCCGGCACGGATGGTTTCTCTTTCGCTTCCCCTTGCGAGGAACCCATCTGCGGAACCGGTTCCATATGTTCCATCCGTCCTGCCGCAGGCATGAGAAGCAACATCGCGGTGCACAACATCACAGCGAAACCAGCGGTCGATATGCGCAGGATGACTGTCTCTAAACGCACAGGTTTTACGCGAGGCCTTTTTTGGTAATGTCTTGCCTTCCTCATATCCGTTCCTCCATCCACATAACTCTTCCACTTCTATTGTAAAGCAGGGCTCCTTTTGCCCCATAGGTCTTTATACAAAGATTATACAACAAAAAGCCGTATGGAGCTATGAAAACCGTAGGACGGATTCTGACAGAAAAGGCCGCTGTAGAACAATAACCACAGCGGCTTTAGCAATCTTCCATATATTCCGGCAAAGTCCCAAAAAGATTACTCCGGATAAACCAGCTTTCGCTCATCCCAGCCTTCTATGATGGTCAAGAATTCTTGTGCTTCCTTCTTCGCACCTTCCAGATCATGTTCCAAATAGTTCCCACATTCCTTGGCAGTCGCTCCTGGAACCTCTCCATCATATTGGGCAATCTGCTGGAAAATCGAACGAACCAGGCGTACCGCGTCCGCCTCTTCCATGTCGCGGAGCAAAAAATAGCATCCGGTCCGGCAGCCCATTGGCCCAAAATAGATGACATGATCTTTCCATTCTGAATTGCGGGCAAAGGTTGCAAACAGATGCTCCAATGTGTGTAGCGCTCCGTTCTCGATATAGGGCGGTGTGTTTGGCCGGCGCATCCGGATGTCATATGTCTTGACATCGCCGTCGATACGGGAAAGATAGATCCCTGGAACCAACCGATCGTGGTCGATACAGAAACTTGCAATTCTGTCCATTTCATTTCCTCCATAACTCTGCAAAATAATAACACAAATTCTTTTTATCCATCCTCAAAGGAACGATTTACAAACATATCCTATAGCGTTTCCCCAGAAAAAAAGCTCTTAATTTGCTCCAAAGCTTCTACAATGGAACGTTCATAAACATCCAAAAAACTCTCATTGTTCTGTCTTCCATTCTCTGGTGAACGCCATGTCTGTAATAGAGTGTTCGCATAATCGAAGTCATCCCCCTCTCCCACGCCACGAATATGACAGGATAGAGTATGCTTTCCGCCGTGCTTCTTCTCCCACCGTTCCACCAACGGCTTTTTCAAGCTGGTGTGGTCATTGAGCCACCCCATAGCAGTCCGGGCATCCTTCACTGCCTGTTCTACCAATGGCAGCGCATGCGAGACCCCAAACCGTACATGTAATAAAAACGCATAGAGAGAAACGATCTCAGCCTGCACCTTTTGATTTTTGGGAAGGGTCCTTTTTAAGGAGAACTCAATCGGAAGAGCCCCCGCTTCATAGCGCAGAAGGACAACATCCAACGCCGACTCCATCTCATGATGGGCAATTTGTGCATCCTGATCGGGCTGTATCTTTAAAAGTTCTCGCGCCTGTGCCTCTATAAACGGATGGCAAATTCGATCTGCCGCGTAATGGCAGAGGAATCCTGCAATACAGCTCCACACACATTCCGACGGATGCGCTTCACCGTATTCATGCAGGATAGAAACTGTTCGCGAAACCGACTCTTGATGCAACCGTTCACCAAAGGAAGAGAGGCTTTCCCCTTTCTGCCAAGGAAGCGCCCGATGGTAAAAAAGAAGATCCGGTCCCTGAGCCCCCCATAAAAATGCGTCGCGTTCCAACTCCGTATGGTTCGGTTTCCAAAGCTCCAACACGCGCAAGGCGTGATAATAATGGGTAATTGCGGCAGGCATATCATCCCTCGCTTTCTAAAAGTTCATTTCCAGCAAAAAATGAGAGGCCCCTGTTGGGTTGCCTCTCATTTTATCACACTTAAAATTCATTTTAAAGGACCTTGGACAAAAAGTCCTGTAGACGCGGATTTTTGGGATGATCGAAAAACTCGTCCGGTTTGGCCTCTTCCAAAACAAGCCCCTCGTCCATAAAGAGGACGCGCGTGGCAACCTCGCGTGCAAAGTTCATCTCATGGGTAACAACTACCATGGTCATCCCCTCGTGAGCCAGCTCTTTCATCACCTGGAGCACCTCTCCGACCATTTCCGGGTCCAGGGCGCTGGTCGGCTCATCAAAGAGCATAACATCCGGCTCCATAGCCAACGCACGTACAATCGCAATGCGCTGCTGCTGGCCGCCGGAAAGCTGGGAGGGATAGGCATTTGCCTTATCCTGTAAACCAATGCGCTTTAGCAACTGCATGGCCTTATCTTCCGCCTCTTTCTCGGACTTCAGCTTCAATGTTACAGGCGCAAGGGTAATGTTCTTCAAAACCGACAGATGGGGAAACAGATTAAAATGCTGAAACACCATGCCCATTTTCCGGCGAAGCTGATCTACGTCGCAACCAGGCGCATTGATCTGTGTTCCTTCAAACCAGACTTCCCCGCCTGTCGGCATCTCCAACAGATTCAAACAACGGAGAAAGGTACTTTTTCCGGAACCGGACGGTCCGACAACAACCACCTTTTCTCCCTTCTGGATCTCTTGGTTGATCCCCTTGAGCACCTGAAGGTCGCCCCTTTGGGTGTGGAACGTCTTTTCCAAATTCTTAACGCTTATCACTCTGGTGCAACCTCCTTTCGAGCTTGGACAGACACATGGTCAACAAAATTACCAACACCAGATAGATTGCCGCCACTAAGAACAAGGGCATGAACGCATCGTATGTAATGCTGCGGATAATGTCGCCGCCCTTGGTCAAATCCTGAATGCCGACATAACCTGCGATAGAAGTCTCCTTCAAAAGGGCAATAAACTCGTTGAAAACCGCTGGCGCAACATTTTTAAATGCCTGGGGCAGAACAATCTTGCTCATGGTTGTCCGGCTGTTTAAGCCGAGCGAACGTCCTGCCTCGATCTGGCCGCGGTCCACAGACTGAATACCGCTGCGGATTACTTCCGCGACATAAGCGCCGGAGTTGATACCGAACGCCAACATCGCCACCAAAAGGGTTTCGCCGCTGGCAAAAATAAAATACACCATAATCATCAACTGAACCAACACAGGGGTTCCGCGGATGACCGTCAGATACAAGCCGCAGATTTTATTGAGAATCCGCAACTTTTTGGGGTTATTCTGATGTGTGATGCGCACTAAGGCGACCAATGTCCCCAGGATAATACCGATGATAACCGCCACTAGGGTAATCACCACTGTATTGGCAAATCCCTGCACGATGTACATATACCGGTCTTTTAAAATAAAATCGTCATAGAACTGCTGGCCTAAATCAGAGAAAAAGGACAGCGGAACCGATGCAAAGAGCGTCTGCATGCCAACCTCCCCATAAAACAGAAGCAGGCAGAAAAACTGCCTGCCCCCAAAAGGGTCCGGCGGCTCTTCTGCTGCCTATCATTTGTTTGATTTTATTCTGCGCTGATGTACTTGCCGACGATCTCGTCCATCTCGCCGCTATCCTGCATCTCTTTGAGGACTTCATTGACCATCTTTTGCAGTTCAGTGCTTCCTTTGGGCATAGCGATGGCGTATTCCTCGCTTGTGAGCGCTTCGTCCAGCTTCTTTACCTTATCACTGTTCTTTTCCACAAGCTTTTCCGCCGGGAAATTGTCGATGACCACCGCGTCGATGCGTCCTGCAATCAGATCGGAAACCGCTTCCATCCCCTTGCTATAGCGCTTGACTTCCGCTACCGTAATATCGTTCTCGCCATCTTCATTGGTGCAATACTTGTCGCCCGTAGTGCCCAACTGAACGCCAACCGTTTTACCGTTCAAATCGGTTCGAGAAACAATGTCGCTGTCGTTGGCAACAATGATCGCCTGAGAAGCGTTAAAATACGGATCTGAAAAATCCACATTCTTTTTACGGTCTTCATCTGCTGTCATACCAGCGGCCACAATGTCCGCTTTGCCAGACTGCAACGCGGTAATCAAAGTGTCAAATGCAATATCGCTGACTTCCAGCTCAACCCCCAGTTTTTCTGCGATCTTTTGGGAAATTTCAATGTCGATTCCAACGACTTCGTCGCCGTCTTTGAACTCAAATGGCTCAAATTCTGCATTGGTCGCCATAACCAGCTTTCCAGCATTCTGAATGTCCTCCGGTGTCTTGGCCTTGCTGCCACAAGCAGCCATCGGGACCATCATCGCTGCTGCCAGAAGGAATGCCAAAATCTTCTTCCCTGTTTTCATAAATCGTACCCCCAAATTTTATACTGTACCTTCTTCACCATTCTATAGCATAAATATTCATATTTCAAGCATATTTATGCGACCTTCTAAAATTCGTAAAACCTGTCAACTTCACGCGCATCGCCGGAAAGGTTTTGTGGAAATTGCAAGCCACAAATCTCCAAAAGTGTACAAAAATCCCTTGGAAGCGGCGCAATGATGCACCTGTCCTTTCCCGTCACTGGATGTCGAAAAGAGGCTTGCACACAATGCAATGCCTGCCGGTCGATGTATATCCGGCTTCCACCGTACAGATCGTCCCCCGCCAAGGGATTTCCCCTGTGCGCCATATGTACACGGATTTGGTGCGTCCTACCGGTTTCCAGGCGAAAGGCCAAAAGCGTGTGGCTCTGTGAGTGGCACAATGTGCGCCAGTGTGTTACAGCGCGAATCCCATCTCTGCACACGCAACGCTGGATGGTGTGACCCGGCAGCCGTTCAATTGGCCCATCCTCAGTCCCACTTCCCTCTAACACCCCTTCACAAACCGCCAAGTAAACTTTAGAGATACCCTGTGCCAAACGTGCCGCTGCATAAGGATTTTTTGCCAAGACCAGAACCCCGGTGGTGTCCCGGTCCAGCCGGTAAATCGGGCGAAACGCCAAGGATTCGCCCTTTCTCTGAAAATACGCCGCAACAGCATTGGCCAAGCTATCCCGGGCATGTCCAAACGAGGGATGCACCGGCATACCGGTCGGTTTGTCAACTGCCAGCAGATCGCTGTCTTCATAGAGGGGAACCAATGGGAGATCCACAGGTTCCGGAGCAGCAGAATCCTCTGGAAGCATCAACTGTACTCGATCCCCTACCTGTAAGATCTTCCGCACGGTCGCATGAGCGCCATTTACGGTGATTCCCAGTGGTTCCTTCTTTAAATCTGTCAGAAGCCGTGCAGATACCCCACAAAAATGGCGTAAAAATCCTTTAAGCTGTGCATCTCCGTATTCCGCTGGCACCGTAAACGTCAGCTTTCTCATAGAACCTCCCTGCGGGCAAAGAAAAAGAGCGGAGGCAAAATCCTTCCGCGTGCCGCCGCTCTGTTCCGCAAATGCACTTATTTTACTTCGACCGTCCAGCCGAACTCATCCTTTAGTTTTCCCCACTGAATGCCAGTCAGTGTGTCATACAACTTCTGTGAAAGCGGTCCGATCTCGCCATGGTTGATCTCCATAATATCATCGCCCCATTTTAAATGGCCGATCGGAGAAATGACAGCTGCAGTCCCCGTGCCAAACGCCTCTTTCAGACGGCCTTGTGCCGCTGCATCTGCAACCTCCTGGATCGAAAGCTTCCGTTCAGAAACCTTCAGCCCCCAGGACTTTAACATATCGATGCAGGACATGCGCGTGATACCGGACAAAATCGAGCCTTGCAAGGCCGGCGTAACCACTTCGTCGTCAATTACAAAGAATACGTTCATGGTCCCCACTTCTTCGATGTACTTACGTTCCACACCGTCGAGCCAAAGCACCTGGGTATAATCCTGTTTCTCCGCCTCATCCTGTGCCTTAAGAGAAGCTGCATAGTTGCCTGCTGTCTTTGTAAAGCCCATACCACCGCGTACTGCACGGACATAATTGGTCTCTACATAAATTTTTACGGGATCGAGCCCTTCTGGATAATAAGCGCCAACCGGGCTGCAGATCACCATAAACAGCAGGTGACGCGCCGGATGTACGCCGATGTGCGGATCTACGCCAATGATAAATGGACGAATGTACAAGGATGTCCCTTCTTCACTGGGAATCCAATCCTTTTCAATGGAAACCAGCTTTTCAATTGCTGCCTTTGCCAATTCCTCATCAATCAGCGGAATGCACAGACGTTCATTGGAGACATTCAAACGGGCCATGTTTTTATCCGGGCGGAACAGCAAAATTCTGCCATCCTGCGCGCGATAAGCCTTCATCCCCTCAAATACGGATTGGCCATAGTGAAGGCACATAGCGGAGGGGTCCATTTCAATCGGCCCATATGGAACGATGCGGGGATCGTGCCAACCTTGCCCCTCGTCGTAGTTCATTAAAAACATGTGGTCGGTAAAAATGGTTCCGAACGGAAGGGGCGCGCCCGGAGCCGGCTTTTGTTTGGGATGTTTTGTAAGTTCCACTCTGATTTCCTGCATGGTAAATGCCCTCTTTCTGATTATTCCTGCTTATTGTACCATCATTTTTCAGGGATTTCAAGTTATTAGCGCGCGAAAGGCATAGCCAAAATCCCCACACATTTGACAGGATATTTCTCACTTTTTAGAAATACTACCAAAATTTTCTGCCTGTAACCGTCAAAAGGAGCATCCTGCTGTTTGGGGCGTTGATCCCCTGTTTTGCACAGGAATATCAGAAGTCCTGCATAAAGTGAATCTCATGATTGCGCAATCCTTTGGGATAACGGTTTTTTAATCGTCCCCCGGAACATTTTCCAAATCCAGTCACAATGCCGTCAACAGCCACACCGGTATATCCCTTCAACGACTCCGGCACATCCAGTTCTTCTCCGTGGAGAAATGCCGCAATCTGGGGTCCTTCATGCGTCAGTTCTAAAACATTGCACAGAGATTCTGGCCTCGCGGCCATAAACGCTGCGTGTGCAGGTTCGATACGCTTTTGATAAGTTCCCAACAATACGCCGGCACGCAGGACGCCAAGTCCTTTCATCTGCGGTAACCCATCTGGAAGCAACAGCAAATTGTCCCCAATCTGTTCCAATACTCCCGACGGCATCTGCTTGTACAGCATTTCACAGCATGCTTTCGCCAATTCACTGGGCTTTGCATAATTGTACGGCGATGGAGTATTCCCATTCTCCGATAGGCGTTGCAACTTTGCCACAAAATGTCCCTCGCCGCCATCCATGGGAAAAATTCTCCGCGTCTGTGGAATACTTCCCGGCCGGCCAAAGGAAACGCCGCAGTCTAACAACGCAAAATCTGGACGCTTTTTCAAGAAGGCTTCAACCACCCCTTCGTTTTCTTCAAAGGAAAACGTACAGGTCGAATAGACTAAAATTCCCCCTTCACGCAACGCTTGAGAAGCTGTTTCCAAGATAGCCAGCTGGCGGATAGCACACATCTTTACATGTTCTGGGCTCCATTCTTGTATCGCCCGCTCGTCCCGCCGGAACATTCCCTCTCCCGAACAAGGGGCGTCGACTAAAACCTTATCAAAAAAGCCTTCCAATGCATCACAAAGAGTTTCGGGCCGGCAACAGGAGACCACGGCATTGCGCACCCCCATCCGCTCGATATTGGATAGAAGCACATTCGCTCGATTCCGCACGACTTCATTGCTCCAAAGCAACCCCTGCCCTGCCAATAAAGTGGCAATTTGGGTCGATTTTCCCCCGGGAGCCGCACAGAGATCCAATACCCGGTCGCCTGGCTGCGGCGACAGCACTGTAACCGCGGAAGCTGCCGAGGGCTCCTGCACGTAAAATGCCCCCGCATGATGGAACGGTAAGGCGCCAAGGTGTTCCACTCCCTCCGGGATATAATAAGAGAGCGGCGAAAATGGAGCGGTCGTGATCGAGAACGGCAAAGCCGCATGCAAACGTTCTTCCTCACACTTTTCGATATTTAAGCGGATTCCTCTCCGATAGGACTGCTCATAACAGGCAAGAAACGCAGGATATTCTCCACCCAGCATGTCCTGCATCCGTTCGCAAAAGGCCAGCGGCAATGTCGTCATGTCGAATTCTTCCCTTCTTCAAAATGATTTTCAAAGTCTTCTTGTTCTTCCTTCGTTGGCAAGCGGCAGTATCGCTTCAATCTCGGTAAGACGGCACCATATGTTTTGTAGTTATTCCTGGCCGCTTTCAGCGACAAACCGTGGTTCTCGTCGCTTGGTTCCTCTTCTCCAGACAAAAACACGTCGATCTCCCAATAACAGATTGGACAAATATAAGCGATTGCGTCCCCGTTATTTGGAATTGTCCGGTACCCACAGCAGGGACAGGGCGAACCGTTTTTCACAATCAGAGGCTCTTGACTTTCTGTATTTACTCTACCATTTCGATCCGGAAGGAAAAAATCCTTTGTCCTTTTCAAGATGATCGTCCCCTTCCCTTCTCCTTAAGAGGAATGTATTTTTTAAATAGAAAATCGCATAATTCTCCCTTGCAAAACCAATAATAACAACGCAAAGGGGGTGAATACAAATGAACAGCAATTACAATAACAGCCAGAACAGTTCCCAGAATCGTTCCAGCCAGAACAGCACACAGAACAATTCTCAGAACCGTTCCAGCCAGAACGCTAAGAACAGCACACAGAATCGCACCAGCTCCAACAGCCAGAACTGCAAGAACAGCACCAATCAGTGCAGCAGTCAGAATAACAGCCAGAATAGCCACAACTAACACCCAATCCTGACGATGGCCCATCCTCCGCAGAGATCGCCCACGGTCCACAAAGGCGGTATCTGCGGTATGGGTCCAGGAAAATCCAGGCTATATGCAAAAGCAGGCGGCTTTGTTTTCCGACAAGGCCGCCTGTTTTTTTATGTCTTTTCGGGTGGGAGTTCCTTCTTCTTACGGTTCTCTTTCAAGATCTGCCGCAGAGATTTGTCATCCGGCTTGATCTCACGGAACCCTTCACCCGTAATTTCGCCCGCTTCCCCGACAATGATAAATGCATTGGTATCCACTGAATGCACAATGTCGTAAACCCTGCTGACTTCATAGCGCCGCACCGCACAGAGAAGTACCTCCCCTTCGCGTCCGCTGTACCCACCGCGGGATTTCAGCGCCGTGACGCCGCGATCTAACCCAATCAGAATATTTTGGGCAATCTCCTCATTTTTTTCGGAGATAATAAATAGCACTTTGCCATTCCCCATATCCGTACCATAGAGGATGGCATCAATTAGACGGGTGGAGACAAAGATCGTCAAAAGTGCATACAAAGCACTCTCCATACTCTGGAAAGCAAAACCGGAGAATACGATGATAACAAAGTCCACACCCAACATCAACTTGCCCATGGAAAGATGACGGAAATGCCTTCCCAACAAGCGGGCCACCATATCTGTGCCGCCTGTAGTGCCCCCTCTTGTAAAGACCAGAGCAAGGCCAACTCCTTCCAATACACCGCCAAAGATTGCCGCCAGCATCTGATTTCCCTCATATGGAGGGATGACAACCCCCATAAGGTCAATCGCCGCCGAAGATAAAAGGGTAGCTACAAAGGTTTTAGCAACCAATTTATAGCCAATTTCTACAATGGCCCAAATAAAAATCGGGATATTGATGAGAAAAGCCGTAGCACCGATCGGCGTATGGAACAAGTAGTTCAACACAATGGATAAGCCGGTCACACCACCGGACGCGATGTGATTTGGCGCTGTAAACATCTTAACCGATACAGCATAAATCAAACTGCCCGCCACAAAAAACAGGAGATCCTTTGTCAAAGTTTTCGCCCGCTCTTGGGTCAATGGAACCTTCATAGATAGTCCTCCCCTCTTAGACCAGCGGATGCGTTTCGTCCGCTCCTTCTAATGCTTCACAGGCAATCTGAAACAGCATTCGAAGCCGCTCCAGGTCTCCCGATAAGTAAACATAACCAAACAATGCCTCAAACGCCGTAGCAGCATGGTAGTCCGCCACCTTGGCATTTTTGGGAACATGGCCCACATGGGCGTTGCGCCCGCGATTGTATACAGCAGCTTCTTCCTCTGTCAACAAAGGCAGAAGCTTTTTTGCTGCAACCGCTTGGGCGCCGCAACAGACCTGCTCAACCGAGCGTTTATGCAGCGCATTGACTGGGCAATTCCCCTGACAAACCAATTTTTCCCGCACAAACAATTCGAACACGCCGTCGCCCACAAATGCCAAAGTCAAGGGGCTGAGTTGTTTTGGATTACAGTCCGCGCCAAACAGCCGTTTCACTTTCATCACTCCACAAAGTCGAATTCGATCTCATAAATGCTGACCGTGTCGCCCTCTTGAATGCCCGCTTCACGAAGGGCGTCAATCACACCGGTCTGAATGAGAACGCGCTGGAAATATTGCAGTGATTCATAGTCATCGAAATTGACGGAATTGATGACCTGCAACAGCCACTCGCCCTCCACCATATAAAGGTGATCCTGTTTGGTAATTTTGACCGCATGCTTTTCGTAATCCTCCACAGGCTTTTGCGGCAACGATTCGGGCTCGTAGCGCTTGACCGGCGGTAGTTTACTCAAAAGTTCAGATATACGGTTCAAAAGCGGGTCTACATCGTAGCGAATTGCAGCCATAATTGGGAAGAATTCATACCCCTTTGCCTCTACAAAAGCTTTAAACTCTGCAATCTGCTCCTCTGTTGCAAGGTCACATTTGTTGCCCGCCACAAGCATGGGGCGTTCAGCCAGATCTGGATCAAATTTTTTCAGCTCTGCATTGATGATGTCGAAATCCTGCTTTGGATCGCGGCCTTCACTGCCCGCCACATCCACCATATGGACCAGAAGGCGGCAGCGGTCAACATGCCGCAGGAATTGATGGCCTAAGCCAACACCTTCACCCGCCCCTTCGATCAGTCCGGGGATGTCGGCCATCACAAAGGACCGGCCATCTTTGAGACGCACTACGCCAAGAACCGGTGTGATCGTGGTAAAATGATAGTTCCCGATGGTCGGCTTTGCTTCACTCACCACAGAAACCAACGTGGATTTTCCCACGTTCGGGTAGCCCACAAGTCCTACGTCCGCCAAAAGTTTTAATTCCAACACAAGGTCAAAACTCTCGCCCGGCGTGCCTGGCTTTGCAAAGCGGGGCGTCTGGCGGGTAGGCGTGGCAAAGTGCATGTTCCCCCATCCACCGCGCCCCCCTTTTGCAATGATCTGCGGTTCGTCGCCCGAGAGATCTGCTAGAATACGGCCGGTTTCCGCCTCTTTGACCAAGGTCCCGCGCGGAACTCGAACAACCAAGTCCTTTCCACTCTTCCCGTTGCAGCGGGACCCGCGGCCATTTTCCCCGCTGGGAGCAACATATTTTCTTTTATAACGAAAATCTGCTAATGTGGAAAGGTTGTCATCCACCTGAAAGACAATATTTCCGCCTTTTCCACCGTCGCCGCCGTCCGGACCGCCGGAAGCCACGAATTTTTCCCGATGAAAGGCGACGGCACCGTCGCCCCCATTGCCCGCTTTCACGGTAATTTTGGCATGATCTATAAACATACGAATCCCTTTCCTCAAATCAAGCTGTCAAGAAACAGCACTGCGCGTAGAAAAATTTTCTACGCCGACTGATTTAGTATGCCATCTTTTTTCACAGGAAACCGAAAAAATCCCTGCCGAATGGTTCCGGCAGGGATTTGTCATTCTGGTAAAATTACTGTTCCACAGCGTAAACGCTGACCTTTTTGCGGTCACGGCCCAAGCGTTCAAACTTGACGCGGCCATCCACCAACGCAAAGAGGGAATCGTCGGAACCTCTGCCCACGTTCTCGCCCGGATGAATGTGTGTACCGCGCTGCTTCACGAGGATATTGCCAGCCAAAACAAACTGGCCGTCTGCACGCTTCACACCAAGGCGTTTGGACTCGGAATCACGGCCGTTCTTGGTAGAACCCATTCCTTTTTTATGTGCGAACAGCTGAATATTTATCTTCAACATACCTTACACCTCCACATAGCTTACATTGATATTTTCTGGATATTGTTCCTCAAGCCCCAACATATGAAGCTTGAAACCCGCGAACAAAACGCGGCAGTCCCTCGCCGCCTTGGCCGGAATCCGCACAAGCATATAACCTTCTTCGGCTACCGCCTGCGCCTCCACACCGATAATCTCTGTCACCGTGTTGGCCGTCATATATGCCGCAGAAGAAACGGCTGCACAAATGACATTGTTGCCTTCTACTCCGCTGCCAGAATGACCACTGATGCGAAATCCAACCAAATCGCCGTCGGGCCTGGTGAAAAATTCAGCGCAGATCATTACGCATTAATAGCTTCAATCTGCACTTTGGTGTAGGGCTGTCTGTGGCCCATCTTACGCTTCTCACCCTTCTTGGGCTTATAGGTGAAGACCGTGATCTTCTTGGACTTGCCGTTCTTCAAGACCTTACCGGACACGGATGCGCCCTCCACATACGGTGCGCCGACCTTGACGTCGCCATCGTTGTCCAACAGAATGACCTTAAAGTCAACGGTTGCGTCCGCTTCCACAGCAAGCTTCTCAACAAAGATGGTGTCGCCAGCCTGTACTTTGTACTGCTTGCCGCCAGTTTCAATCACTGCAAACATGAATTTCTGTTCCTACCTTTACATTAGTCTCGCTACTATCGGGCGGGGAAACCCACTTATAGCCCGTAATATGCGGCTTATCAATATTAGCACATCCTGTCAAAAAAGTCAATCACTTTCCCCATTCAACAGCGGCGCAATGCCAAATCTTTTGCAAAATCCGCCAGGGAAATTCCTTCTTCTCCGAAGGGTTCCAAAGCGCGCACTGCCGCATGGGTCAACTCTTTCACCCGCTTCTTTGCAGGTTCCAACCCCAGAAGAGAAACATACGTTGCCTTCTGGTTTTCCGCATCGCTTCCAGTCGCCTTACCAAGCGTTTCTGCGTCGCCCTCCACGTCCAGGATGTCATCTACAATCTGAAAAGCCAATCCAATTGCGCGCGCGTAATGTTCTGCCGCGCGGCGCTGGCGTTCATCCGCCCCTGCCAGCGCGCAGCCCATTCGCGTGGCAGCCAAGATGAGAGCCCCGGTTTTTTTCTCATCCATCTCTTGAAGCGTCTCCAAAGAAACAGCCGTTCCNTTTGTTGCCCGCCACAAGCATGGGGCGTTCAGCCAGATCTGGATCAAATTTTTTCAGCTCTGCATTGATGATGTCGAAATCCTGCTTTGGATCGCGGCCTTCACTGCCCGCCACATCCACCATATGGACCAGAAGGCGGCAGCGGTCAACATGCCGCAGGAATTGATGGCCTAAGCCAACACCTTCACCCGCCCCTTCGATCAGTCCGGGGATGTCGGCCATCACAAAGGACCGGCCATCTTTGAGACGCACTACGCCAAGAACCGGTGTGATCGTGGTAAAATGATAGTTCCCGATGGTCGGCTTTGCTTCACTCACCACAGAAACCAACGTGGATTTTCCCACGTTCGGGTAGCCCACAAGTCCTACGTCCGCCAAAAGTTTTAATTCCAACACAAGGTCAAAACTCTCGCCCGGCGTGCCTGGCTTTGCAAAGCGGGGCGTCTGGCGGGTAGGCGTGGCAAAGTGCATGTTCCCCCATCCACCGCGCCCCCCTTTTGCAATGATCTGCGGTTCGTCGCCCGAGAGATCTGCTAGAATACGGCCGGTTTCCGCCTCTTTGACCAAGGTCCCGCGCGGAACTCGAACAACCAAGTCCTTTCCACTCTTCCCGTTGCAGCGGGACCCGCGGCCATTTTCCCCGCTGGGAGCAACATATTTTCTTTTATAACGAAAATCTGCTAATGTGGAAAGGTTGTCATCCACCTGAAAGACAATATTTCCGCCTTTTCCACCGTCGCCGCCGTCCGGACCGCCGGAAGCCACGAATTTTTCCCGATGAAAGGCGACGGCACCGTCGCCCCCATTGCCCGCTTTCACGGTAATTTTGGCATGATCTATAAACATACGAATCCCTTTCCTCAAATCAAGCTGTCAAGAAACAGCACTGCGCGTAGAAAAATTTTCTACGCCGACTGATTTAGTATGCCATCTTTTTTCACAGGAAACCGAAAAAATCCCTGCCGAATGGTTCCGGCAGGGATTTGTCATTCTGGTAAAATTACTGTTCCACAGCGTAAACGCTGACCTTTTTGCGGTCACGGCCCAAGCGTTCAAACTTGACGCGGCCATCCACCAACGCAAAGAGGGAATCGTCGGAACCTCTGCCCACGTTCTCGCCCGGATGAATGTGTGTACCGCGCTGCTTCACGAGGATATTGCCAGCCAAAACAAACTGGCCGTCTGCACGCTTCACACCAAGGCGTTTGGACTCGGAATCACGGCCGTTCTTGGTAGAACCCATTCCTTTTTTATGTGCGAACAGCTGAATATTTATCTTCAACATACCTTACACCTCCACATAGCTTACATTGATATTTTCTGGATATTGTTCCTCAAGCCCCAACATATGAAGCTTGAAACCCGCGAACAAAACGCGGCAGTCCCTCGCCGCCTTGGCCGGAATCCGCACAAGCATATAACCTTCTTCGGCTACCGCCTGCGCCTCCACACCGATAATCTCTGTCACCGTGTTGGCCGTCATATATGCCGCAGAAGAAACGGCTGCACAAATGACATTGTTGCCTTCTACTCCGCTGCCAGAATGACCACTGATGCGAAATCCAACCAAATCGCCGTCGGGCCTGGTGAAAAATTCAGCGCAGATCATTACGCATTAATAGCTTCAATCTGCACTTTGGTGTAGGGCTGTCTGTGGCCCATCTTACGCTTCTCACCCTTCTTGGGCTTATAGGTGAAGACCGTGATCTTCTTGGACTTGCCGTTCTTCAAGACCTTACCGGACACGGATGCGCCCTCCACATACGGTGCGCCGACCTTGACGTCGCCATCGTTGTCCAACAGAATGACCTTAAAGTCAACGGTTGCGTCCGCTTCCACAGCAAGCTTCTCAACAAAGATGGTGTCGCCAGCCTGTACTTTGTACTGCTTGCCGCCAGTTTCAATCACTGCAAACATGAATTTCTGTTCCTACCTTTACATTAGTCTCGCTACTATCGGGCGGGGAAACCCACTTATAGCCCGTAATATGCGGCTTATCAATATTAGCACATCCTGTCAAAAAAGTCAATCACTTTCCCCATTCAACAGCGGCGCAATGCCAAATCTTTTGCAAAATCCGCCAGGGAAATTCCTTCTTCTCCGAAGGGTTCCAAAGCGCGCACTGCCGCATGGGTCAACTCTTTCACCCGCTTCTTTGCAGGTTCCAACCCCAGAAGAGAAACATACGTTGCCTTCTGGTTTTCCGCATCGCTTCCAGTCGCCTTACCAAGCGTTTCTGCGTCGCCCTCCACGTCCAGGATGTCATCTACAATCTGAAAAGCCAATCCAATTGCGCGCGCGTAATGTTCTGCCGCGCGGCGCTGGCGTTCATCCGCCCCTGCCAGCGCGCAGCCCATTCGCGTGGCAGCCAAGATGAGAGCCCCGGTTTTTTTCTCATCCATCTCTTGAAGCGTCTCCAAAGAAACAGCCGTTCCTTCGGAACGAAGGTCGATTTCCTGCCCGCCGACCATTCCATGAATTCCCGCCGCAGAAGCCAACTGAAACGCTGCTTCTGTAGCGCGCCCGGCTCCTACTGCAGCAATACTCTCCGGCGAAAGCATGACTGCAAATGCCAATGTCAAAAGGCCGTCCCCTGCCAACAGTGCAGTATCCTCCCCGAAGGTTTTGTGGTTAGAGGGCTTTCCACGGCGCATATCGTCGTTGTCCATACAGGGGAGATCATCGTGAATGAGGGAATAGGTATGAATCATCTCTACTGCACAAGCAAATGGCAGAGCCGCCTGTACATCGCCGCCACACAGCCGGCAAAATTCCAGCACCAGTACTGGCCGTACACGCTTTCCTCCATCCAAAAGGCTATAGCGCATAGCTTCGATCAACCGTTCATAGCGGCAATGTTCCTTTGGAAGAAACTCCTCCAATTTCTGTTCCACCATGGGGAGATATGCGTCGAGCTTCATACCGGCTCCTCCTTTTCCAGCGCAGAAAGCTGGGTGATCTTTTGTTCCGCCTGTTTGAGCTTGTCGTAACATAGTGTTGCCAGCGCGGACCCCTCTTCAAACAGTTTCATCGAGGAATCCAACGGTTCTCCTCCCGCTTCCAGCAGCTGAACGATCTCATCCAGCCGGGAAACCGCCGCCTCAAATGTCATCGCCTTTTTTGCCATCTTTTGATTCCTCCTGTTCTGAACCATATGCCGCCTGTTCCACCAGGCAGCCGATCGTTCCATCTGAAGTTTGTAAGGAGAGCCTGTCCCCCTGATGTACTTGTCCGGCGCTGGTGACCACCTGCCCATCCGCGCCACAGGCAATTGTATATCCGCGGGAAAGCACCGCCAGCGGGCTGAGCGCATGCAACCGCCCACACAGTTCCGCCAAATAGGCTTCCCTGTCCGCTAATTTCCGTCCCATGCACCCGGAAAGCTGGGCCGACAGTCCATCTATCCGCATACGTTGAACCGCCAATAGCTCCTGTGGATTGCGCAGGATGCGACTTCCCGTTAAGGCGTCCAATTGTTGACGGAGCCGTGCCAACTTTGCACGCATGAGGGACGCCATTCGCGCCTCTTGGCCGCGCAGGCTGCAAAGCCAATCTGCCTGATCGGGGACGGCCAACTCCGCCGCCGCAGATGGCGTTGGCGCGCGCAGATCCGCCACAAAATCACAGATGGTGAAGTCTGTCTCATGGCCGACCGCACTAATCACTGGAATCTTCGAAGCTGCCACAGCTCGGGCAAGCGTCTCTTCGTTAAACGGCCACAGGTCCTCCAAAGATCCGCCGCCACGGCCCAAGAGGATGACATCAGCACAGCGAAGGCGATTCATCCGCCGAAGGGCATCAACCATCTGCGGCGCAGCCCCCTCCCCCTGTACCAAAACGGGGCAAAAGATGATTTCCGCCAGCGGCCACCGCCGCGCCAAAATCGTGACCATATCGTGTACGGCCGCGCCTGTCGGGGAGGTAATCACCCCGATGTGCATCGGAAAGCGAGGCAGCGGCTTTTTGCGGTCTGCGCGAAAAAGTCCTTCCGCACCCAATTTTTCCTTCAATTGCTCAAAAGCGAGGTTCAAGGCCCCCACGCCGTCCGGCTGGAGATCCTCGATGTAGAGCTGATACTGTCCAGTCGGCTCGTATACGCCTACATGCCCGCGCGCTATCACCTTCATACCATCCTTCGGTACAAAACGCAGACGCCGCGCATAAGCGGCAAACATCACCGACTTGACCACACATTGACTGTCTTTCAAAGAAAGATAAAAATGCCCCGACCGGTAATGGTTCGTAAAATTGGAAATTTCCCCGCTGACAAAGACGCTCGCCAAATGCGCGTCGCCTTCTAGCAGGGACTTGATATACGTATTCAGTTGTGTAACGGTCAATACGATCGGCTCTACCATGGCTCCACCCCCATTTCGGGATATAGGATACGGACATTTAATATGCTCCGGAATATTTCATCTCTGTGAGTACGGCAATCCCAGCCGCATTATCACTGGAAAATGCAGGTTCGGCAAATACAGCGCCATACTTTTCTGTGAGCGCAGATCGAATGATCCCATTGGACATCACTCCGCCTGCAAAGAGCATGGGCAGCACGCGGTATTCCTTCTGCAAGGCAGCCGCCATACCGTCCAAGGCTGCCAGAATGGAGAGAAGACAATACCGCGCCACGTCCTCCCGTGGACAGCCCTCCTCGAGCATCTTTCGGCATTGATTTTCCACTCCGGACAGCGAACAGTCCGCCCCTTTCATGGACGGGCGGATGGAAAACAAGGCGTCGGACTGCATCGCCAACTCCTCAAGGTATTTTCCAGCCGGGAATGGCAACCCCAACATACCTCCCACACGGTCCACGGCCTGTCCCCCTTTTAAATCAAGCGAGCGGGCGACAATTTCGGCCTGGAAGAGATGTTCCCGATCCGGCACAACCCGCACCGCCTCGGTTGTACCGCCGGAGACATGGAACGCCAAAAATGGTTTCTTCAAAAAAGAGAGCTTTCCAGCAGAGTAGAGTGCAGCTGCAATGTGTCCCGCTTGATGGGAAAACGAAAAGAAAGGCACGGAAAGCGCCATTGCCATCGCCTTCGCCGTGCCGGTTCCCACTGTAAAACAGGGCATATAGGACCCTTCCTGGTCACGCGGCCGGGCAGACGCCCCTACCGCCGTAACCGCTCCGCTTGATTCCTGGAACAACCGCTCCAGCACCTGCGGAAGCTGCTGAACGTGGTGAAAAACAGCGTCACTCTGCCGCAAGCCGAGCTCCCCCTTCCGCACCGGCAACAACATTTTTTGCTGGCGTACGGTCCCGTCCGTATATAATGCGGCTGACGTCGTATAGTTGCTCGTATCGATGCCCAAAGCCCTATGCATGCTTTTCACCGAATTCCTTTGCAACCGAGGCTAATACGCCGTTGACGAATGGCGCATCCTCTGCCGTCCCATACTTCTTTGCCAGGTCAACCGCCTCATTGATCGAAACGCTGATGGGGATCTCCTGCTCAAATAAAATCTCATAAATTGCAAGCCGCAGCAGGGACAGGGAAACCTTTGACAAGCGGGTCATCTTCCAACCACGGATATTCTTTTCAATCTGTGCGTCGATCTCCGCCTCATGCTGCTCTGCGCCCTCTGCAAGACGCTCTGCAAAATCGTCCACGATGACATCCTTGGACAGGCCGGCCGCATCGATAATCCGGCTGACGGAGTCCCGATTGATGGTCCTTTCAAAAGTCAGGACAAACGCCTGCTCTCTGGCTTCGCTTCGTTTCATAAGCTTCCTCCGCGTATCTTGTCAAAATAAGAAACCCTCCACAGTCGTGGAGGGTTCAAAAGATTCGTTCGATTTTCAAACTTCCACGTGGTTATTATACCACAGGATGGAAGAAAAGCACAAGGGAAGCGCCAAAGAAATCCTACTGGTTCTCCACGATTTTGATCTTATCGTAGGAGACGCCCGCCTGCCCGGCCACAATATCTTTGATAACGACCGCATTGTTCGGGTCAGATTCCTTGACTTTTACCACCACGTTGCACTCCCCGTTTTGCAGGAATACCACGCAGTCCTCAAAGCCCTTGGCCTTGATGAGATTTTCAATATTACTTTCTTTCAAGACATTTTGCGCTACGACCGCTGCCTGTGCAACCGCGTCCTTCTTCGCGGCATCGCTCTGCTCCGCGTCCTGTAGCACCTTTTCCAAGAGCTCGACCGCCTCATCCCGCGCTTTCTGTCGACTCAAACGCGCCTGTGTGAAATAATCGTTTGTATCCGCCGGTTGTTCCGTCCCAGAGGAAACCGGTGCGCTGGACGATTCTGCCGGCGCCGAGGAGGACGGCACGGAGGCATTGACCAGTTGTGCTTCTCCGAGTTCCTTCTGCGAGGTGACCGTGTTCGTTGCAAGCAGCTGATTATCTCCTGAGAATTGCCAATTCAAATAGACGGCTGCCCCCAGCGCGACGACCAAGGCCGCAAGAACAAGCTGACGTTTTCCGATACCCATAAGTATGTACTCCTCCTGTTGTAAATTTTCGCCCTGTACTGCAACGCCGGGCACAGCAGTGACCGAAGCGGGGCTATCCGGTGTCCGCTGCCTTGACCACGCAGACTCGGACCGATGTAATATCCAACGCCGTGGTTACTGCGTCGATGATGCGCTGCTGTACCACGGGATCGTCCCCGCCATCGCACACGACCACCACCCCCTTGACCACCGGCTGTACTTCTGTGATGGCCAACGCGCGTTGGGAACCATCGGCATCCTTCACCAAGATGTAATTGGTTTCTGTACTGTCGTTGGAACCGCGGTCCGAGGTGGTTTGGGTACTGCGTTTCTCCTCCTGGGCGTACACCTGTTCTGCACCTCGTTCCACAGTCACCATCACTTTTGCATTGCCCGCCCCTTGAATATGCGTGACCAATTCCGCAAGGCTCTGTTCCAGCTCCTCGGTGTACGCCTGTGCGGACTGTGCCGCCGGTTGAGAGGAATTTTCTGGTTCTTTTTCCTTTCCCGGACTGAGCAACCCCGACAGGAAGATCAGTGCAATCCCTGCTACCCCTGCGATCACAACCCATTTTCGGCAGGTTTCATTTTCTGCGAGCTTTTCAAACCAGCTCTTTCCTTCATGTTCCGCCGTCGCCATGCGCCGTTACCTCCACTTCCAGCCCAAGCGTCTCTCGTAAGCGCGCTTGGGCCCGGGCACAGTCGCCGCCATACCCCTCGGCCAGCGTGACTTCCACCCTGTTAATACCTATGCTGTTGTCCGCGTTTGTATCCATCCGCACCACAACTTTTTCACTTTTCACATCCATTTTGCTCAGCTCTGCCGCCACCAGGTTCTCAATGCTGGACCTTGCCGCAGTTTCCATTTGCGTTTCCACCGTACTTTGCAGTTGTGTATTCTCCTGTGTATGTCCTTCTATCGGAAAATTCCAGGCAATTTGCACCCCTAGGTTTTTCAGGGGCATCGCCATCGCACAAAGCACAAAGGCCCCCAGGACAAGTTTGACCATCCGTTCCATCGAGCCATTCGGCGCCAACCCCTGTAGCAGGGCGGCTGCCAAAGCCACCAAGCAGATCGCCGCGCTCCATTCTCGGACTGCCCCCATTATCCTCCCCCCTTTCCCATCAGCAGGACAATTGCCGTGGAGACAGTCAGGACGGTCAAACAGCACAGCACAATCGCCAGAATCAATTCGACGGCTTTGGCAACTGCTCGCAACAAAGAAGTGATCTCTTTGAGTTCAAAGATGTCCCCTGCTCCTGCACACACATTCAGCGTTACCATCCAGAGCAGGCACTGCAAAATGACGGGTAAAAAAATCAAAGCGCCAGCCAAAAGGCCAAAGGCTCCTACACCGGATTTTAGGAGTTTGACACAGCCGGTTACTGTCTGTAAAGCATCCCCCAAGGCGCTACCGACGACGGGGACAAAACTGCTTACCACGAATTTGGCCGCTTTTGCTGTCGTCTCATCCATAGAGGACGCCACGATGCTATGTACTGTCAGTAAACCGGCAAATACGGTCATACAAAACCCCAGCACCCATTTGACCACCTTATGAAAGGCGTTGCAGATACCGCCCAAGTTCACCCCCGGGGAGATGGCGGAAACGATGGAAAGGGCCAGATAGATGTTCAATCCTGGGACCAAAATGCTGGCGGATAGAATGGAAATCACATTGCCCACCGCCATCATCAGTAGATTGTAAGAACCAGCAGAAGCCGGCTGTCCCGCCGCCAGCATGATTCCCGCCAGTACCGGCACACAAGCCAGCAGGAAGCCCGCCGCAGCCTGTACGACCTGTGCTGCATGTTCTATACACGCCACTACCGGCCCTACCACGGTTGTGCAGACACAGAGCGCGCCAACCATACCGATCACGCCGCCGAGCGGTTTATCCCCCAGGGACAGCTTCATTCCATTGCACAATGCGCAAAGCAGCAGAACTGCAATCACCGAAGTCGCGGCCTGCAGGGGGCCCTGCGCGCTTTCCTCCGCCATTCCTCCGATTTCAGAGAAGAGGGATTCCGGTGTAATTGCTGTCAACGCCTGCCAATCCGTCCCACGGATACCGAGTTCCTCCAATGCGTTCTGCGTCTCCATGGGAAGTTCTTCCGGCAAGTCGGCTGCGCCGCTTTCCTCCATCTGTTCTGCATAGTAATCCTCCGTTGTTTCTGCCCGCGCTATGGGTGCAAGGATCGCCAGCAGAAAAAGCGCCAGCATGAGGCAAACCATCCGTTTCATGCGACATCCATCCTTTTTTTATCATCCGCCAATCAGTCCAAGAGCCGTCTGCGCAATGTCCTCAAACAATGGCAAGGAAAGCACAAGAATGGATATTTTCCCTGCGAGCTCCACTTTAGACGCTAAGGCGCTCTCCCCGGCATCCCGGCAGGAATCGGCCGCAAACTGTGCCAAAAAGCAGATTCCCAGTGTTTTAAACAGAATCAAACCGTATTCCTGCGAAAGCCCTACCCCGGAGAGCAAGGTCGTAATCTCGCGCACGGCTGGGGTGAGGTTTAATAAAATCTCTACCAGGATGACCACCCCGGCGATGATGCTGATAATGACCGCATATTCCTGATTGTACCGCTTAAGTGTCACGGCCAGAATCGCTGCAATCAGCGCCGCTCCCACAATGCCGATGATGTTCATCCCTGCACCTCCCCGCCGGGGTGGACGTTTTGCACCGTCACAGCCCGAAAATGGATTTGATGGACCGGAACAGCACGTCGATCTGTTGGATAATCATCATCAGCACAACAATCAGCCCGGCCAATGTCGTCATCATAGCCTGTTCTTCCCTGCCGGAGCGCACTAAAAGCTGATTGAGTACGGCGACGATGATACCGATCGCGGCGATTTTAAAGATCAGATCCACATCCATTTTCTGTTCCTCCCCAACACCCTGGTTGTGTACAGGGCTATGTTTGATAATCCGCTGTTCAGCATAAAAATAGGGCAACGGCAATCCCCGAGAAGGACCCCAGCATCAGGTATAGCTTTCCTTTTCGAGTCTTTTCTGATCGCGCATTCTCCAACCGGTCGCTGAAAAGTTCCGTATACAGGCGGCAATGCGAAAGCTGGCCCTCTACATCGCTGGCTCCAAACCCGTCCCCGAAGTCGCTCAAAAGGAGCCGGTCCGCTTCTGTGAGGCCCGTCCCTTTCGAACCAGCCTGCACCCCTTTCTTCCAAGCTGTGTGGAAATCCTCCCCCTCTTCGCAATGTGCCGCGCACTCCTGTAAAAACGCAAGACTCCTCCCATGTCTCTGAACAATTTCTGCAACAGACGCCGCGGAATAACGGATTTCTGTCTGTGCTGCATTCAGGAATCGAAGCATTTCCTCAAGTTGTTGTACCCTCTGTGAAAGCCTATGCGACTGTACATATCCCGCTATGGTCCCTGCTGCGATCAGAAGCAGAATTCCCAAAACCTTGAGCAAGCAAATCACCTGCCTTATAGACCCCTGCGACACGGCCCGGTTCTCGGCTGCCTTCCAGAAGAACTACATATCCAAAAGCGCCGGTATGTAATAGACTGAGCGCCTGTTGCCGGCGAAGGAGTTCCCGCACACTCCCCGCATGTACACTGGAAATCATTCCCACCCCGGCATTAAGCCCCTGGGCGGCGGCTTCCACATCGGCCAGACCTCCCATCTCGTCACAGATGATAAATTCGGGGGAAAGCGAACGGATTGCCTGCAAAATGCCTTCCCCCTTTGGATAGCCGTCCAGAACATCACAACACGGCCCCAGGTCGTTCTGCGGTACACCGCGATACGTTCCTGCCAACTCACCTCGTTCATCCACCACTGCCACCTTTCGGACATCCCCGCACAAGCCGGAGGACAGCTGCCTGGCTATATCGCGCAGGATGGTTGTTTTGCCGCTGGAAGGCGCTCCGGCCACCAGTACTCCATCCCGTAGGTTTTTTCCCACTGCCTGTAGCACGCCGCTGGCGCATCCGTAAACCTGCCGGGCAATACGGATATTGATGGAGCTGATGTCGCGCAAGCTGTTGATTTCTCCTCCGGAGATCACCGCTGTGCCACAAAGCCCTACGCGGTGGCCTCCGCTCAGGGTAATAAATCCGTTTTTGATCTCACTCTGATGGCTATATACGGAGTAACTGCAAATCCCTCGAAAAGTCTCGTCGATGTCCTCGCGAGTTGCCCGCATCCCGTCCGGTTCCGGCCTGCAAGAGGGCCGTCCATTTCGATTCAAAAAATATACACCGCCCGTACAACAGATGGAGACCGGCTGATTCACACGAAAACGGATTTCCTGCGCCTGTTCTTTCATATCGGTTGGCAGCAGGCACAGATATTTCCGCAAACGGTCGCAGACCGCACGCGCTGCCGAATCAAATCTGGATTCAAAATTGTTTTCCATCTCTTGTCCTCCTTTCCATACATATCTATGGACAAGTGCCACTCCTTAGAACAAAAAAGGCCCCCGGAAGGAAAATCCCTCCGAGGGCACACCGAAATGTATCGAATTTTATTGATCCCTATTTATCTATGAATTTTCCGGCTGATAGCCATTAGGACGGCAGCAAGTCCTTAAGAATAAAGGATTCAATGGCCTGCCGCGTCCCCTGTACGGACCCTTGGACCAGCTCTGCCTTTCCTCCCCCGCGCCCAGAAAACCTCTGGTTGAGTGCTCTCCCCAGGGAACGGACGTCCTCCTTTCCTGCAATCGCATATTTCCAGCCATCTGCATCCGTTCCGGAAAAAACAACCGCTGTTCTTGCGCGCTCGGAGAGCGCCAAGCAGAAATTCCGCAGACTATCCGGAGAGAGTCCTTCCTCAAAAAAGCAGACGCGCTCCTGGCCTTCTGGAACCGCAGCAACCTTCTGGGCAAAGATCTCCTGTTGCAATTGATAAACTTGTTGCCGAAGATGGTCCCGTTCCGAAAGCAGGCGCTCTACTGCGCCCACCACTTCCTCTGGCTTTGCCGAAAGAAGAACCGAAATATCTGTGACGCTTTTCAACTTTTCGTCGTAATCTGCCAAGGCACGGCTTCCAAACTGTAGCGTCACCCGGACGCCGCCTTTGTAACGCTGCATCGCAACCACTTTAATTGCGCCTACTTCTCCGGTCTGTGCCGTATGAAGGCCGCAACAGGCACAGCAATCATAACCGGGTATGGTCACAATCCGCACTTCCCCAGCGAGCTCTTTTTTACTGCGGTAGTCGATTTGCTCCAGCTCCTCCTTGGAGGGCCATTCCGCCTGCACGGGCAGATTCTCATAGACCGCCTGGTTGGCCAGATGCTCTACCTGCGCGATTTGATCTGTGGTCAGTTCCCCATTGAAGTCCACCGTGACCGCCTGCGCACCCATATGGAACCCCACATTGTTCCATTGAAACAGGCGGTGGGTAATTCCGGAGACGATATGTTCTCCGGTGTGTTGCTGCATAAACAGGAATCGTCTCGGCCAGTCGATTATCCCTTCCACCGTTGTTCCTACTTCGAGCGGGCGGTCCGTAGTGTGAAGCAGCCGGCCACCCTGTTCTTGGACATCCAACACCTTGGCGTCCCCAAGTATCCCATGGTCTGCGGGCTGTCCGCCGCCCTCCGGATAAAAGGCGGTGCGATCCAGGGTAACGGTAAAGCCATCCTTCTGCGCCTCACACCCAGTGACCGTTGCCGTAAACTTCTGTAAATAAGCATCTTCATAATAAAGCCGCTGTGTCGGTATCTGTCCCATTGTTGTTGTCCTCCTCAGAGTTCCATCTCATCCTGTAGGCTGCGCATGGCAAGTATGGTCTTTTGTATCAGTTCATCCAGCGGCCAACCGAGCATGTCCGCCCCCGCCTGAATCACCTCACGGGAACAGCCCGCTGCAAAGTTTGGCGTCTTAAATTTCTTTTTAACCGATTTCACCTCTAGATCCGAAACACTTTTTGAGGGCCGCATCAATGCAACTGCACCGATTAGCCCAGTGAGTTCATCCGTGGCATAGAGAACCTTCTCCATGATATGTTCGGGCCGGATGTCTACCGCCGGATAGGCATGGCTGGCGGTGGCCCGGATTATGCGCTCATCGATTCCATTCTCCCGCATGATCTCTTGGCTTTTGATACAATGTTGTTCTGGATACCGTTCAAAATCGAGGTCGTGCAACAGACCGACCACTTTCCAAAATGCAATTTCGTCCGGCGCTAGTTCCTTCGCAAACCAGCCCATCACACCGGAGACAATCTTAGCATGACGAAGGTGGAAGGCCTCCTGGTTATACTGTTCCAGCAGTGCTTGCGCTTGCTCTATTGTCGGAATCATCTTTTACTCCCCCCTATCGGCTGACTGGCGGTGTAACCGCCCATTTCAGGCAGTGATCCTGCTTGCCGCCAAATATACGGTATCCTTCTAAAAGGTCGTTCAATGGTGCGCGATGCGTAATGAGGAAATCTGTGTGCAGTTTTCCACAAGAAAGCAGCTTCATCAGTTGCTCGCAGTGAACCGCATCCACTCCTCCTGTTTTGAAGATCAGATTTTTTCCATACATATCCGGCAGAGGAAGCGATTGCGCTTGCTCATACATGGCAACCAACGCAACAACCGCATTGGGCCGGGCGATCTGCCAAGCGGTCTGGAAACTATCCGCCCCTCCCGCGGCCTCGATCACCGCATCCGCGCCGCGGCCCTGTGTCAAAGAACGAACAGCCTCCTCCGCGTTTACCTCCGAAGGGCAAATCCCATAGGTAGCAAGCCCAAGCTGTTTGGCGAGTTCCAAGCGCTCCGGGTCAATATCGAGCATAATCACATCTCCGGCGCCAAATAGACCTGCACACATTGCAGCGCAAAGCCCCACTGGTCCAGCGCCAATCACTGCAACCGTGTCGCCTGGATGAATCTCTGCCAACTCTGCACCAAAATAGCCGCTGGATAGGATATCCCCCAAAAACAATGCATCGTCATCCTTTACATTGTCTAAAATTTTGGTCAATCCCATGTCTGCATAGGGTACGCGGACATATTCTGCCTGGCAGCCATCTATTCGGCAGCCGAGCTCCCAACCGCCATGTGTACAGTTGTTGATAAATCCCTTGCGGCAAAACCAACAATCCCCACAAAAAGTGATACAGTTGGCTGCCACACGTTCACCCACCTTCCGCTTTTTCACACCTTCTCCAATAGCAACGATCTCTCCGACAAATTCATGCCCCAATACGGTCCCCGGCACAGCCCTCGGAACCGCTCCATGCAATATATGCAAGTCACTGGTACAAATTGTGGAAAGAGTTACTTTTACAATGGCATCCCGCGGGTCCTGTAGTTTGGGAATCGGGCGCTCTTCCAAGCGCAAATCCTCGAACCCATGATAAACCGCCGCTAACATCGTTTTTTGCATCGATATCCTCCTGTTCTCCTAGATAAATAAATTTCTATAAGTACATTTCATCCCATTCGACTTGCCCATTCCACAGGAATATAGCGTATTTCCCACACCATTTCCCTCTAGAGATCCTCCGAAGGCACCATCTCCCACCTGTCTCGAAAGGGCGCGCGGCCCAAATCCTCCGATATTTACACCTCTATCGGATCGATTTTCCCGATTGTATGAGAATCCTATGTGATTTCTCTCTTTCGATCTTACTTTCCATCGATCAGGTTTTCGTGTTTTCCTCTTTATTCGCTTGACTTTTTTTCCCAACACTCGTACACTCTTAGAAGAGGCTTTTTAGGAAAAGCGCGCCCCTTGAACCGTATTGCGCCGTGCCAGCTCGCGGTCAATGCCGCCGAGTACGGCAATCTTATCAAGACTCCAAAGCGGCGCCAAGAGCATTTCACGTTGTCCATCACCAGTCACACGTTCAATCACAGTTTCTGGCGGAAGCCATTCCAGCTGTGTGCAAACCGTATGGATGTAAGCTTCCCGCGTCATAGGGGTAAACCGTCCAGCCGTATACGCTTCGGCAAGGGGTGTTCCGCGCAGGATGTGCAACAGATGCAGCTTTACCGCATCTGGCCGCAATTGTCCAACAGCGCGTGCTGTTTCCAACATCATGGGGAACGTCTCTCCTGGAAGCCCGTCAATTAAATGAACACAGACACGAATTCCACGTCGTTTCAAAGCCTGGTAAGCCTGGTTGAATTCCGCATAAGAGTGCCCTCGATGGATTCTCACCGCAGTTTCGTCATGGATTGTCTGTAGGCCTAACTCCACCGTGAGATACGTCCGTTGAGAAAGCTCTGCGAGATAATCGATTGTCTCTGTGGACAATGCGTCTGCCCGCGTTGCGAGGCTCAAGCCGCACACCCCCTCCACTGCAAGCGCTTCTTCGTACTTTTTCTGGAGGATGGGTAGGGGCGCATATGTATTGGTGTGTGCCTGAAAATAGGCAATCACGGGGGCATCCTTCCACTTGAGGTGAATGCGGGCCTGCTCGATCTGAATCTGTCTTGTGATCGAAAAAGCTGGTCCAGGCGCAAAAGCGCCGCTGCCTCCCTGGCAATAGGTACAGCCGCCCGTTCCTCGTGTACCGTCCAAATTCGGACATGTAAAACCGGCATCGATAGAGGCTTTAAATACCCGCCTTCCAAATCGCCTTTTCAAATGATAAGCGAGCGTATGGTATCGTTTATTGTCGTCCGCATAGAGAAATGGATGTTCCATTTCATCCCTTCCTTGCACGTTTACAGGTTTTTTCTTGTCCCATTTTAAGATTTCTTTAAGAAATTCATGGGGAGACTTGTAAGAATTTACTTGTAGAATAGCACGCAGAATCAAAAAGTGCAAGGGGCGTATCGATATGATTAAGGAAGGGCCATTGTATTGCAAAACCGTTTCCTCTTATTCGAAGGACAAGCCGTTAAAGCATGTCCAAAAGGAGGGGGACTCTGCGTATCTGCGGCGCAGACGGATTGTCAGTTTGGTATCTTTCATTGGATTTCTCCTATTTTCCATTGTATTTGCAGCGACCGTCGGGCAGAAGTTGATGGAATTTCTGGCGGATGGAAAAACCTTTCGCGTATGGGTGGAGCAACAAGGCATTTGGGGGCCGCTTACATTGATAGGGATCATGGCTTTGCAGGTGGTCATTGCTATCATCCCCGGCGAAGCGGTAGAGATCGGCGCGGGATACGCATTTGGAGCAATACCCGGTATGTTCCTCTGTTTGGCCGGCGCAGCCGTGGGGTCCGTTATCATTTATGGGCTTACGAAGTCCTTTGGAATCCGGATGGTAGAGGCCTTCATCTCAAGGGAAAAACTCCAATCTTTGAAGTTTCTACAGAATACAAAAAAGCTAAACCTATTAATCTTTATTTTGTTTTTTATTCCTGGTACACCCAAGGATCTGTTTACCTATTTTATTGGGTTGACTCCCATGAAATTGCGCACCTTTCTGATCCTCTCCAGCATTGCTCGCATCCCCTCGATCATCACATCCACAATTGGCGGGGAAGCGCTTGGGATGCAGAATTATACGTTCGCGGTTTTGGTTTTCGTTGCCACTGCAATCATCAGTGGGATTGGTTTGTTAATCTATCGAAAAATCACCGTACATTCAAACGGAAAGAAGGAAATTGAATGAATTGGCAGCTCCTGATCAGCAACCGAATTATCAATGTGGGATTTATCTCATGGATGTTATCCCAGTTGATTAAAACGGGGATATTCTTATTACAAAACAAGAAGATCAACCTAAAACGGTTGTCTGAGTCAGGTGGAATGCCCAGCGCACATTCCGCTCTGGGATGTTCCGTGGCAATCGCCACGGTACAGGAGGTCGGCTTTGCCTCCCCAATTGCTGCACTCGCCCTGACGTTTGCTGCGGTTGTTCTATATGACGCGATGGGCGTACGGCGCGCCGCTGGCGAGCAAGCAAAGGCGATCAATCAAATCGCGGATTATCTGGAGGAAACCGACAAAACAGGAAAAATGGCTGAGATCAAAGAATCCATCGGTACCCTGGAGGTATCTTTGGGGCATACGCCATTTGAAGTGTTATGTGGCGCTCTGTTGGGCATCTGTGTTTCCTTACTTTCTGCATAGCTATTTTATAAATCCCCAAACGATCTATAGAACAAATAAAAAAGAGGGTATCCCAAAAGTCATGAAATGACGGAAGGATACCCTCTTTTTTTAGAAACGCAGATATTTCCCAAACAGAAAGAGGACGCCCCTTTCCTATGAATCGAAAAATTCGCAGTTTTGGGACACCCTCTTTTCCAACGATCGTCTCAAGAACGAGAGCAATGGCAAAAATAGGTATCAGCCGGCCCCTGGCTCTCTGCATAAAAAGGAGCGTCCTCTTTTATCGAAAGCTGGGAACACATGACTATCCACACAAATCGTGCAGGGTTCCAAAGGTATAACCCTCTGCCTCCCACTTGCTCAAAAGTTCATCCAAAATCTCAGCATTCGTCTTGGACGTGCTATGTAATAGGACAACCGCCCCTGGATGGATACGTGGGAGCAGCTTATCAAAGGCTTCTTCCTTCGAGGGCTGCTTATCAACATACCAATCCACATATGCTAAACTCCAGAAAATCGTTTTATATCCCAATTCCTGTGCTTGTTTTAAATTGCTCTCATTATATTTTCCTTGGGGAGGCCGGTAAAATTTTTCCATCTCTTTCCCAGTTGTTTCCTTATATAAAGCCTCGAGGGAGGAGATCTCTTTCTGAAAATCTTCCATCGCAGAAATCTTCGACATATCCGGATGATGGTAGGTGTGGTTTCCAACAATGTGTCCTTCTTCTACCATTCGTTTGACCAGGTCGGGACTGGTTTCTATGTAATTTCCCACAACAAAAAAGGCAGCTTTTACGTTGTGCTTTTTCAGCGTATCCAAAATGGCTGGGGTATAGCCATTTTCATACCCGGCGTCAAATGTGAGATAAATTGTCTTTTTTGCCGGATCTCCCGCATAGTAAGCATTATATTGCTTTAAAAAATCAGCGGATGCATTGCCGACTGGCGTTTTTCCCTCTTCTTGAAAACTCAATCCCCAGTTGGTATTCGCCTGTGCAGATGCTGTCACACTTGCTGTTGAAGCATGATGAAAAATTCCCGGGACCGCTGCCAAAAGCAACAGGCAAAGGAGCACGGCAAGAATTTGTTTCTTTCGGATTACAACAACCATCGTTTCACCGCCATTTCTATATGGTATTGTAGATCTTTTAAAAGCGAATCATTACGAAAACGTACGAAATCGTTGTAGATAGAACGGTTAAAGGTAGACCGGTTACATCTTAATCAAAATTCTGCTTTCATCATATCCACTTTTACCATTCTATACATATGCGTCCATTCGCATAGGAATACCCCCGTTGTAAGAAAATCACAAAAGGCCCCCAGCCAATCACAAAAGACTGGCTGGGGGCCTTTCTATCCTTTCGAATAATCCTTTAAAAGATCATCCAATCGTAACTGCGCAATGGAACTGCGGGTTTTCACCAGGCATTTGCGTATACACGCCCGTCTGCTGTCCAGGAGTTCCGATTGCCCATACGCGGAAGTAATAGTCGTTCCCGCTCTTTGCAACGAATTGCGTCTTCAATACACTACCATTGCCCACCGTAAAGCTCGGCATTGCGGTGCTGCCGTTGGTAACTGTCATCTTGAAGCAATAAGCACTACCTCTCTTGAGCGTAAACGGAAGGGTGGTATCACTGCGAACCGAAGCTTGTACGGTAACGTTTTGAGCTGCATTTACAACTGGAGACGTCGCCGCAATTGCCGTCCCACCAGTGCTACCGGAAGAACTGCCGCCCTTACCGCCGGAACTGCTGGAACCGCTGGAACTATTATGGTTGTTATTGATCTTCAGATTTGCTTTTGTATCTTCCAAAAGATCAAACGCTTCCATGATTTCCTTTGGAGTTGCCTGCGCATTGTTGTAGGCATTTTCTGCGATGTGCAATGCCGCCAGGCAAGCAGAAGCACTCGTAGCCGTGTAATCGCTCATATCCAAGCGCTTCACTTCGTCAATCAATGCTTTCAGTTCATCTCGATTGGGGATCAACCGCAGAGCTGCAATCGCATTGGAAAGGCGAAGCGCTGCTTGATCGACCTCGCTCTGCGTTGCTTCGTCCGTCAAGTCCTTTGCAGCCTGCAAAGCTGCCTTGAATTCTTCCTGACCATCCGGGCGATACTTGGATTCCAACTGCGGCAGAATTTCTTCTGCTTCTGCAATCAGCAGATCCAGCTGGCTGCGGTTGGCCGCATATACCAACGCCATGAGCGCATTGTAAAGGTTATCACGAGCCTTCTGAATGTCATTTTCCAATGCCTCTGCATCGTCTGCGACGGACTGAGCCGCGGTACGCATCTTAACAAGGGCGTCCCAACTGGATGCTGTGTAATCTTCTGAATTCAGGCTATTGGCGATCTTCAAAAGTTCCAGCAAGTCTGCCTTATCGCCAGGGGTAAACTCAAGATAGTGGATCATATCCAGCAACCTAACCCATGCTTCATTGATATCTGTCTGGGTTGCAGCCGGGTCGTCCAAAACAGTCTTGGCGTGGTTATAAGCTTCCATGAAAGCGGTCTTTACACTTTCAATCAGCTTGTCAACGGTTCCATCTTCGACATACGTCTTCGCATAATCATAAACCTGCTGTAACGTCGTCTTATCGGTCATTTCAAAGGTAAAGCTCAGATTGGTCTCTGTTACCGGCATTTCGAACTCATACGTATAGGACGTGCCACTGATGAGAATCGGTTCTGCGTCGCCAATCTGAACAGAACGGAACGCCTGTCCGTCTACACGAGGTGTAAAGGTAAAGGTGAATGCCGTGCCGCTCTCCACCTCATCTAACTGATACTTGCCGATTAGATCCGCTATCGGCTGGCTTACGCCGTTGACTTCCAACTTGACGTTCTTGCCATACGAAACCGTCAAGCTCTGTGGCGCCGTTGGAACAACCGTGTAGGTAATCAGGGTATCCTGCCCTTGCCATTCAACTGGTTCGCCATTCAGCGTAATGACTCCGACATCGCTGTAAAGAACTTCCCAATTTGCCTGCTCGGCCGGTTCCAGACGATAGCCCTTCTTTGCCAGATTTTCGATCGTCTTTTCTGTAATGAAATTCTTGGGTTCATTCAAGAACAGCTTACCACTATACTTCAAAATCGGTTTTTCTACGCCAGGAGCCACAAACTGATACTGAATGTCAATATGGTTCTCCGGAACAATGACCGCTTCATAGGTGATATTCTCTCTGAACTGGAAGGTACCTACCCACTTGTGAATCTCACCATCCGGATCATTCTTGTCTCTCCAACCGGACCATGTGTAGCCATCTGCAGGTTTAACCTCTGGATAGCTGGCTGTATTATAGTCATAGCCTGTCGCTTCAACGGTCTGTGGATCGACCTGTGTGCTGCCACTTCCTTTGGCTACCAAGGTGCCATATTTCGGATCTGTGATCTCAAAGCGTACAGTATACTTCACCTTTGCAAAGTGTGCCGTATAGGTTTCTCCTCCAAGCGGAACCTTTACCGTTTCGCCGAGCTCTACCTTTTCGCCTTCACTATTGGTCCAGTAAACAAACTCACAGCCGCTGGCCGGACGAGTTGTCGGAACCGGAACTTCGGAACCAATCGCTCCTGTTTCAATTACTGGCGTTTGTGCATTCGTCAAATCATTCAAGAAGCCATTTCCTGCGCTCTTGAAGGTGACCGTCTCTTCCTTTGTGACTTCCACGCGGAACTGATTCAACGCCGGGGATGTAGTCCCCAAACGTGCGACACCATCTGCACCCATGACCACAGCATAGCCCATCGAGCTTTCCGGTACACAGTCTTCAATGGTATAGCCCTCATTCATTGTGACGTCAATGTTGGACTGCGTGAGCTTGCTCACTTGGAAACGGTCGCTCTTGGTGTAATGATCCACCTCAAAGGTGAACGAACCGACCTGCTCGTCATACCAGTTACCTGCTACGATCGGAATGGTGATTACATTCTGGGTAAAGTCGCGCAGCGGCATGATGACATTCTGCGTTTCCCCAACCATGTCCTCTGTCGGAACGAGCGCCGGAGGATTCTCTGGCGGCAACTTCGAAGTGATACAACCGATATTGGCGCCTACCTGGATGGTTTCTCCATTATATTCAAAATAGAATTTTCCGTTATTTTTGTTAGGAGACACCTTCTTACCATTGATCGTAAGCCAATAACCAAAGTCGTCTCTGGAATCTGCCGTTACCGCATATTCATAACCAAGCTGAAGTGTGTCGCCTACTTTGACATCGATTTCAAAATTGGTCTGTAGCAGTCCGCCGACATTGTCCAGCATAACGTTGTAGTGGACATACTGATCTTCCTCTGTAACCTCATCGACATCTGTACCGACGCCGATCCCAGTCAGGACCGGGTAGCTGTTGTTGACATTCGCGTCAAAGCCCCATTTTGCCCATGAGGATTCCGAGGCTGTATTTGCATTGAGCAACAATGCAAAATCGCGGCTCTTGAGTTCTGCTTCCGTCTTGCCGACAGACGTATCCTCCAGACCGCTGGAAACGGTTCCACAGCCGGCCTCTACACCGCACTCGCTATTATAGTATGTATTTTTAAGAACAGCACTGCTCTGCAGGGAACCAACCAAACCGCCAACCCATGTGGAGCCTTCTCCCGCATGGATTGTGCCGGATGCGTAGCTGTTCTCAATGCCCACGCCCTTGGTTGCCGCTGCAAGAGTTGCAGTCAAGCCGCCGATGCGAATACCGGTTGCTGTAATGTCACCTGTTGCAAAGCAGTTGCGGATGTCCGCCTTCTGTGCGTTGCCGATCAGACCGCCCGCGTGAATATGGGTGTTCAAATCGGTATTGGTCGAAGTGACGTCGCCGGTCGCATAGCAGTTCTCTACATATACGGAAGTATCGCCGCTAAAGCTGCCGATCAGGCCTGCGACCAACTTAGCCGCCTTCACGTCAACTTCTGCATAGGAATTTGTAACCGTTGTTCCCAGGGCCGTACCAACCAGGCCGCCAGCGTTGCTGGAACCGGAAATGATACTATCCTCAGACGCCGCACGCACTGCACAATGATCGATAATGGAATCATTGGCATAACCGGCCAAACCGCCCATATACGTACGTCCATTGACTTTCTCAACCTCGACGGTTAAATTCTTAATGGTAGAATTTCTGAGATAGCCAAAAAGCCCCACATATTTTCCATCCGCCTGATCCACATTTAGGCCGCGGATGGTCTTTCCATTGCCATCGACAATGCCGCCGAATTCCTGGTTATAATCGTCGCCAATCGGCGTCCAGGTATCTGCATATTCCGACAGATCGATGTCGTTGGCAATTTTGAAATACTCGGGCGAATACGTACTGGACAGCTCGCGCATTGCATTGAGTTCCTTGGCGGTCGTAATGATGTAAGGATCTTCTTCCGTGCCGGCTCCCTGCGGCATGCCGGCTGGGACGAGCCTTACTTCAACCTCCGCATACTTCGTTGGATCATCTACCGACGTTGCACGAACCCGGAAAATATCATAAGGTTCCTCTTCCGGAACAGTCAGGACACCGTCCGCATCGATGGAGCTGTGTTTTGTTCCGATCACCGACCATGTGACTTCTTGCGATACATGTTCGCCCTCCACCGTTGCCGTAAAGTGTTCGGTGGTTCCCTTTTCAATCTTCTCATTTGGATGAGAAATCTTGACTCCTGTGACAACCGGAACCTGATTCGTGATGGTCACAGCCATCTGTTTTGGAGCGCTCTTCGGATACTTTTCAGCATCGCCTTTTTCCGTGGTCAGGTCAATTACCATAGGCTCGATGGTACTGTCAAGGGGAACATCGCGGACTTCCTGCGGCATATTGTATGCGCCGGTCACGTCGATGTTTTTACCGTTCAAAACAATTTCATGAGACTTAAAGCCGTTTGTTTCCGTCCCATCCGAATCTGTTACCGTTTCCGGATAATAGGTCTTTCCGCCTGTTACCAATTCCAGACGGTTGTAGGCTGGCTTCTGCGGATATCCGTCAACATACGGCGGCTGGTATTTCTTCCACTGTAAGGTTGCAGAGGTTCCCTCGCCAATCCCCAGGGTAAACGCTTTTTCTCCATTGACAACGATGTCGTAATAGGCCTTCGGAGGCGGCGTCTTTTTCACCGTAAAGGTAATCACCGGATCGCCTGTAACGACTCTGCCGTCAATTTTAATTTTACCATCATCTGTGTACTCTGCTTTATAAGACTGATCCTCTGGGCTAAAATAATAACTCTCGGGTGGATTTTCGGCATGGATTGTAACCGTAGGGTCGCCGCGGTTCAGGGTAACCGTTCCCGTTCCAACCTCTGTGTTACCCATCATATAACGGATGGTGATATCCCTTGTCGCCGAATAGCGGGTAACCTTCACGTTAAACTGTACGACATCCGGAATCGCGACATTATTGCCATATTCATCCTTTGTCACATTGATCGTTGTGTAGGTTGGACGAAGGATCTCAATTTCATCGATGTCTTCCAAATCCTTAAGATCTTTCATGGAAGAGCTCACAAAGAATTCATCGTCAAACAGTGTGGCTACTTTCTCGACTTCTTTCACCAAGACTCCGTCCTGGTCTATGTACTGGATCGTATACGGTACGTCCGGAGAGTGTCTCCCCACAAGGATATCCAGTTCCTCATCCGTCGTCTCCTCTGTCGGCGCCAGGACATATTCCTGATCCGGGACAGAACGAATTTTCTGAAGGCCGCCGACAACCTGCTTGCCGTCATCGCTAAGCGGATTACATACAATCGGAGCAATGGCTTCTGCATCAAACGTCAGATCATCGCTCATTTTTACGCCGTTGATGTGAGGGATATAGCCGTTTTCCTCTTGATCCCACTCCCAGCTGACAACCGCTGTTTCACCGATCGGTACGACAACCGACATTCCTTTTGTTAATCCAGAGGGATGCAGGACATACGTACGAGTCTCGCCTTCCGTCGAAGTCTTAGACAGGAAAGATGTTGTCGAGTCTTTCACGTCTTTTTCCGCCGCAAATGCAAGATTTCCTGTGAACATTCCCAGGACCATGGTCAGTGACAGCAGCAAAGATAAGATCTTCGTCGAACGTTTTTGTCTCATCTACTTTTAGACCTCCTTCTTTATTTCTTCCCACTACTTTTCAGTTTGGTTCTCTGCCTTTTTCATCCCGGCAGATTCATACACTCCCCCTTTTTATTATTTCTTCTATATTTCAATGGAAATATAGAATTTAGAGACAGTATGATGAAACTTCCGCCTTTAAAAAGGGCATTTTGCACAATATTTCCTCATATTTGTCTCCTAATTAATATGTGTATTATAACATTTTATGGAATTTTTTCGCAAGCACCAACCCTTATGAGTATGCAAAAGTGTACATTAATTCCCTTTTCATGCACCTTTTTTCCTGTGATGAAGATAATAATTTTCTCAATACATATTATTCTATTTATAAATGATATAATTTAAATATAAAATATTTTGGATTAATTTGATAATGTTATAATATACGGCCGCCTTATTCATTTCGATTGTGATTCCAACAATTAAGAAAATCTGACCATTTTGTTCATGAATGTGATGCCATGCAACACTTGTACTTCTCTGTAAAGTATGCTATAATCTGGTTTACAGTCGAATAAAGCAGAGTAGGGGTTCGCGCGTAAAGTGTCAGTCGGACGGGGAGTTGCCGCTGAACGAAAAGCATTTGCTTGCGGTGCGACCTCCGCATCCCGCTGCTGCATCATTGGGACATCCCATCTTGCGGCAATATGTGCGTTTTTTGACGTGCCTGCTTTTCCGCGATGAATTTGATGGAGGTGTCTTTTTTATGTCCAAATTGACCAACAACTCTCTGAATCCCCCTCGCTTTGCTACCTTACTTCGTGAATCTGCTGCTGAGCAAAAGAAGCCCCAGACCATCGTTGTAACTGCCATGATGATCGCTATGAACATTGCATTGGCCAGCGTCCATGTGTATCTGACCCCACAGATGCGCGTCGGTTTCGGCTTCTTGACCAATGCAATCACCGGTATGCTCTATGGCCCTGTGGTAGCAGCTACGGCGGGTGCGGTGGGAGATGTACTGTCCTATCTGATTCGGCCGGATGGCGCCTATTTTCCTGGCTTTACCATCACGGCTGCGCTGGGCGGCCTGATTTACGGATTTTTTCTGTATCGTCGTCCCATTTCTTTACCACGTACAATCGTTGCAAAAGCGTCCATTAGCCTTCTGTTAAACGTTTTGTTAAACACGTTTTGGATGGTCATCCTGTATGGAAAATCTTTTACCGCTTTGTTCCCTGTGCGCCTAACCAAAAATTTAATGCTACTACCTGTGGAGATCGCTTTACTCTATATCGTTGGAAAAGCCGTACAAAAGATCTCCCGGCGTGTGTTTGCTGCATAATGGTCCAATATTTTTGAACCCTAGGCGATGAGAAAGCATTTTCGTTTTCAAAAGAGAAAAATAAAAAAGCAACGCCAATGGACTGGCGTTGCTTTTTTTATTAAGCATCACAGATTTCTGTTTGTCAATAGGAGGTTCCCAAAAAACGCCTTCTCACTTACAGCGTCGATTCCCCTGCAAAACGTATGATCTCAGAGGCAACTGCCTCACAGGTTTCTGCACTGTCCCAGTGGATATTGTGGCTTGCGCCCTCGATCGGACAGAAGTTCACTTCTGCATTGCTCAGGGCCTTCTGAAGTTGTTCCTCGTCCTCCTGTGAGAAGAATACATCAGCCGAACCCCAAATGATGTCCACCGGGCATGTTACGCTGGAAAGCCTATCCGTACTGTCAAATGTTGAACAACCTCCAAAGATATTGTACCAATCTGCATAAGGCAATGAAGAAGCATGTTCATAGATCGCTTTGCAGAAATTTTCATCCTCGTTGGTAGTTTCCGTCCAAGATTTGATGAAGTCATCCGGAATTTTCTGTTCTTCATCATACCCGCGAACGCCTAAGAAATCGGTCCCATCGCCCTGCAAAATCCAATCGAGCGTTGGATTACCGCCCATCTTGGTGCTGGAGGAAATCAAAACGCCACGCTCTACACGTTCAGGCGCCGTAATCATAATCTCCTGTGCAATCAGAGAACCTAGAGAATGACCTACCGGAATGAATTTTTCAACTTCTAACTTGTCCATGAGATTCAGGACATCCGCACAATGCATTTCCGCAGTGTATCCCTCTTCTCCTGCCTCAGGCTTATCGGTCTTACCATGTCCGCGTAATTCCGGAATATAGCAACGGAAACCGGCGTCTGCCAACTTTGGCGCCACCTGCGACCAGGAAATACGGCTGTCGGTCGCTCCGTGAATCAGCAACAGTGGAATTCCATCTTCTGGCCCACAAGTCAAGTAGGTCATCTTGATGCCCGTATCCAGATCCATACTGTTTTCTTCCCAATCAACGGATACCAGTGTAGACCAATCCTCTTGTCCCTCAGAGACCGGTGCAGCGGACGACACTTCCTCCTGCGAGGAAACCTCGCTGGAAGAGGTCTCGCTGCTATCTGGTAGTTCGCTCGATACCGTATCCTGCTGGGTTCCACAACCACCTAGGGCTGCCAGAAGCATTGCCCCTGCCAAAAAACATGCCAACCATTTACGATTCATCTTATCATCTCCAAAATATTTTATAATTTGCCAAATATTGACAGCTTCACACTACCATGTATTTCCGAATATGTCAAGAAATGATGTTCACAAAATGTATGCAAATAAGATCGAAATTCCCTTACGGATTGCCCTGCATACACTGATAAGGTCAGGAGGTGATTTTTTGAATATCTACTCAAATCACAATTGCAATGCTTGTCCACCCTGTTGGGTCCCTTGTCCACCGCCCGGATGCCTCTGCCCCACGGGAGCCAGAGGTGCAACCGGCCCCACAGGCCCGCAGGGGATTCAAGGTGTCCCTGGGCCAGAAGGCCCACAAGGCGTTCCGGGACCTATCGGAAATACAGGACCCACCGGGTTGCAGGGGCCTGAAGGGGCTCCCGGGCCCGCTGGACCAGTCGGACCCACTGGCGTACGCGGCCTTCAAGGTCCCACGGGGCCGATGGGCCCCGCCGGTATTCCCGGGCCAACTGGCGCTACTGGTGTAACCGGTAATACGGGTTCCACAGGGCCACAAGGACCGGAAGGGGCCCCTGGACCCGCTGGACCCATTGGTCCCACTGGCGTACGCGGCCTACAAGGCGTTACAGGTCCCATTGGGCCTACCGGTAACACCGGACCGGCTGGGCCTACTGGACCGACCGGCAGCATGGGGCCCGCCGGACCACAGGGGCCAGAAGGAGCTCCAGGCCCCGTTGGGCCAATAGGGCCGACTGGTGTACGCGGCCTACAAGGTGTTACGGGTCCCATTGGGCCTACCGGTAACACCGGACCGACTGGGCCGACTGGGCCAACCGGCAGCATGGGTTCTACCGGCCCACAGGGACCAGAAGGAGCTCCAGGCCCCGTTGGGCCAATGGGGCCGACTGGTGTACGAGGTTTACAAGGACCTACTGGACCAACCGGGCCAGTCGGTACAACCGGCCCACGCGGTGCTACAGGGCCAACAGGCGTTCAGGGGATTCAAGGGGTCCCTGGGCCAGAGGGTCCACAAGGAATAGCTGGTAATACAGGTCCAACGGGTGCAACCGGGCCTCAAGGAAATGCTGCAACGATTCAGATCGGAACAGTTACTACAGGGGAACCCGGGACACCTGCAGAAGTTACCAACTCAGGAACTGAACAAAACGCAATTTTGAACTTTGTCATCCCCAGAGGGGCAACCGGTGGTAGCGGGATTTCCTCTGAACTGTATACAGCTTATTCCACTCCTCCTCAACCAGGAGCTAACCGAACCCCCTTCGTTTTTGACCGAGATGGAGCAATTCAGGGTAGCGCAATTGTTCATACACCCAGAACCGCAAATTTTCTAATTCAGCAAACCGGTTACTATGAGGTTTCTTTCCACGGAACCATCAGCCCTTTTGGTTCTCCTACTTTTCCAATGGTAATTATTGTCTATTTGCAATTGCAGGGGGCGCAAGTATTGGGAACTGATATTAGCCACACATTCCAAACCTCCGGAGAAGTCGTCAATTTCTCATTCTCACAGATTGTTCCCGTTACAACTGTACCGGCTACACTCAACGTGGTCGGAGATGGCCAATCATTTTTATATACTGGGATTAACATCACCATTCATAAAATCAGCGATCTTTAATACAAAAGAAACGATCGGAAGAAGGCCCCCAGCCAACAATCGGCTGGGGGCCTTCTTTTGAATTCGCTCTTGATAATCTTTCCGTTTAAAACAAGTTCTTCATCTGCTGGCAAATTCGGCAACCGGTTGGCGTTGCTGCAAGTCCACCCTTTCCCGTCTCTTTTAAAGATGACGGCATTGCATCTCCTATTTCGCGCATAGCGTCAATCACTTCATCGGGTGGGATACGACTTTCCACACCAGCGAGGGCCATATCGGCGCAAGCGAGGGCATTGACCGCTCCCACCACATTGCGCTTGACACAAGGCACCTCGACCAAACCGGCAACTGGATCACATACCAGGCCCAACAGGTTTTTCAGGGCCATAGAAAAAGCGTGCGATGCCATCTCAGAAGTTCCTCCCCGCAGGGCGGTAGCGGCAGCGGCAGCCATGGCCGACGCTGAGCCAATTTCTGCCTGACAGCCGCCTTGTGCGCCTGCGATGCTGGCACGTTCGGCAATAACCTGTCCAAACCCCGCAGCCACAAACAAGGCCTGCACCATTTCATCGTCTTTTGTCCCATAATGTTTCTGATAGGTAATCAATACTGCCGGAATTACGCCGCAAGAGCCTGCAGTAGGCGCAGCGACAATTCGTTTCATACAAGCATTGGACTCCCCCATTTTTAAAGCTCTGGCGATAACCTCGCCCAGAAAAGTACCACAGATTGTTCTCCCTTTTTCAACAGAATACTGAACCCTGTTTCCATCTCCACCCACTAGGCCACTTGCCGAATGCAACGCTCCATCATAGGCACGATCTGAAGCGCACATCGCGTTCCACATTCCCTTCATACGTTCAAACGATGCATGTTCTTCCACGTTGCGATCTTTACAATCCTCTTTCAGGACTGCTTGCCACAGCGGACCGCTTCCTGCTGTATGCAGAAGCTCTTCAATGGATTGAAAGCTCATTTATTTCTCCTCCCTACTAAGGTTGATACAGGTCACTTGTAAAATTCCGTCAAGAGTTCTTAAGTTTTTTAGTAGAGGTTCTGGAATGGGATGATCTGTCTCAATTACCATCACAGCATATCCGCCGCGTACATCGCGGGAAATATGCATGGAGGCGATGTTCACCTGCTCCTCTGCCAAAAGCCTTGTGACGTCTGCAACGTGACCAGGCTGGTCGAAATTACGTACCACTAAAGTAGGCGCTTCTCCACTGAATCGGGTTTTCATCCCATCGATTTGGCAGATCTGAATACGTCCTCCACCCAGCGACGAACCCACCACTTCGAGTACCCGGTTATTCTGTCCCGTTACTTTTAACAAAACCGTATTGGGATGTACATTGCGCAGGTGAATGCTCGCTTTTTCAATCGAAATTCCACTTTCCCGTGCAAGTTCAAAGCTATGAGGGATGCGTTCATCGTCGGGCTGCATTCCCAATACACCGGCAATCAACGCTCGGTCTGTCCCATGACCCTCTCCGGTTTCTGCAAATGAGCCATGCAAAAACATAGCAATCTCCACTGGCTCTTCCCCCAAGAGTTCCCGTGTAATATACCCGATTCGTACAGCGCCCGCTGTGTGCGAGCTGGATGGCCCCACCATCACTGGTCCTAAAATATCAAAAATACTCATTCATACCCCTGCTTCCAAGAAAACTTTCTATCCCTTATTGTAATCTTAGATTCCTCATTATGACAAGGCTTGTGAAAAAATGTTCCAATTCCAACAGAATATTTTATTATTTCCTTAATTTTACGATTATTTTATAACAAAACACTTTATGAAACTGGAAACTTGTGCTAATATGAACAAGTAGAAGGCAATTCGTTGCCACGTAAAAAGGAGAAGGAGGAATCAAAATGAAACAAATCAAGCAAAGATTCTGGGCGTTAACCTTGTCGGTCGCAATGCTGTTTAGCGTATGGGTACCGACAACAGCGTCCGCGGCAGCTCCTGTTGAGGATCTCGATGGGATGCACGTGCAGGTCATGGCAACCTCCGACGTTCACGGCGCAATCTTAGCAACCGACTATTCAACGCACGGGACTACAAGTGGTGGTCTGACTCGAGTCGCCACAAAGGTCAAGGAGCTCCGTGAGGCAAATCCCAATTCTCTTCTGATCGACGTGGGAGATACCATACAAGGTACACCGTTGACGTATTATCACGCCTTCGAGGTTCCGGAAGAAGTTGACCCAGCGATCAAGGCGTTGCGTCTTATGGGATATGACGCATGGGTACTAGGCAACCATGAATTTAACTACGGCCTGGATATTCTGACACGCCAAATGGACCAGGCCAAGGCGCCCTCTTCGGGAGACGAAAGCCGTGTTCCGGTCCTTGCTGCCAACTTTGTACAAGAGGGAACGGAGTGGGAACCTTGGGAGGGCAACGAAGCCTACATTGTAAAAGAATTTGAAGATGCGGAAACGGGAACAACCGTCAAGGTTGGCGTCCTTGGTGTTGATACACCGAATATCCCGCAATGGGAAAAAGCCGAAAACTACGAGGGAATCGATTTTCGTAATTTCGTCCCTACTTATGAACATTACATTGACATTATGAAAGAGGAAGAGGGCTGTGACGTCATTGTCGTCGCGGCACACGCCGGCGTAGAAAGTGAGCATTCGGAAGATGGCGCTCATCCGGAGAATTCGGAAAACCAAGTTCGTGCACTCATTGAAAACACAACAGGCATCGACTTGGTATTCAGCGGCCATCTTCATATCAGCAACGCCAATGCTACTGTCACCAATAAGGAAGGAAAAGAAATCCCCGTTGTAAGCCCTGGCACAAAGGCAAATGGGTTAGCTTATGTAGATTTGGTGGTAAATCCTGACGCCGCCGAAGGCGAAAAGGTCACCGTCGCCTCCAAGGAAATTATCAGCATGCGCGGAGTTGAAGAAGATGCAGAGTTAAAGGCTGCTTTACAGCCCTATGAAGACCGCACATGGGAATATCTGGAACAACCGCTTGGAACTGCAACCGGAGATTTCTCCTCTAAAGATCTTGCATTGGCGCCAAGCGCCTTTATGGACTTGGTAAACAAGGTTCAGATCGAGGCAACTGGGGCGCAACTTTCCATTTGTGCCCCCCTGACGTCTGGAGGCGGCGAAAATTTGATCCCCAAAGGGGACATTTCCCTGGGGCTGATGTACCGTCTTTACAAGTATGAAAACTGGTTATACAGTGTAAAAATGTCTGTCCGGGAAATTAAAGACTGGATGGAGTTTGCTGCAACGAAGTACCGGGTGAATCCGGAAACCGGTGCGGTCAGCGGCGGCGGTATCTATTTAGACGTCCTATACGGTATGGATTACGAAATTCATCTTTATGCGCCAGAAGGGGAACGCATCCAAAATATGACCTACCAGGGGCGCCCCGTCTCTGACGATGAAATCTTTACCGTTGCAATGAACAACTATCGTTTCACCGGCGGTGGTGACTATATCGCACATGTGCCTACCATGCAGCCAGATGACAAGAGCCGAGTGACTTTCTCCACCCAGGAACAGATTGGCGAGGACGAAGGACAGGTTCGCAATTTGCTCGCAGAGTATATCCGAGAGCAGGGAACGATCTCCCCAGAAATCACCAGTACCTGGCGTATTTATGGGCGGGAAAGCGATGTCCCGGATGCGGCGCATGCACTCTATGCCACCTTTGATCCCAAGAAGGTACAACTCTCCCTGGCAGATGGCGACGTTGGCTTTGCAAACCTCACTGGCAACTATCAAGCTTCCGTCATGGCAGGTGAGTCGGTTGAACTGACCTTTGCTCCCACAGTCTCTGGACGGAAACTTGCTTCTGCAACATTGAATGGAGAGCCCCTCGTACTGGATAGCTCTGAAGAGTACACGCACTCTTTTGATATGCCCAATGGGACCGTTCTGCTGGATTTCCAATTCACAGTTGTAAATAAAGAAATTCTGCGCACAGTGATCCAAATTGCGGAAGGCTTGCAGGATAGCGAGGAATATGCTGGCGCTGTTCCCACCGTTCAAAAGCGTTTCGATAAAGCCCTGGAAAAGGCTAAACAGATCGATGATACACAGGATGTCATGCAAGAAGAGATCGATACCGCCTGGCAAAAATTGATGGACGCAATCCAGTACCTCTCTTTCCAGGCTGGCGATAAAACGGCTCTCGAAGAGCTCCTTGCAGTCGCCGATCTTCTGCAAAAGGATGATTTTACTACATCCAGTTGGAATGCGTTTGAAAAAGCTCTAGAGGCCGCACAGATTGTCTATGACAACCCCGATGCAATGGAGGATGAGATTCAGGAAGCTCGTCAGGCTCTTTCCTCTGCGATTGATACCCTTCAATATAAAGCAGATCTCCACCAATTGCAGCTGTTGATCGACAAAGCCAATGAAATTGAGCCAAAACTCGAAAGTGAGTATGTGGACATTCATCAAGATTCATTCAAAGCTTTCCGGGATGCACTCGCCGCTGCTTGTAAAATTACGGAGGAATGTTTACAAGAGCAGGTCGATCAAGCGGCTTCTGCTTTAAACACGGCAATTGCCGAATTGCGCAAGATTCCCAACAAAGATGCTTTGAAAGCCCTGATCGAAGAAGCACAACAGGTTCCAGCAAATCGTCTGAACGCAAAGGATGCTGCTCGTCTAGAATCCGCATTGGACCGCGCTTTAAACACACTTGCTGATCCGTTTGCCGATGAAGAAGCGATTGCCGCCGAAGAGGAAAATCTACGCACTGTGTTGAAGAGCCTCTCGACCTCTCAGCACCATCAGAGCGGTTCTTCCTCAAAGTCGAATTCGTCTGCTTCCCTTTATGGAGCAGAGGGAACCGCCATTGTTGGTGCATCTGCTCCAAAGGCATATGTAGTCTGCGATACGACTCTGCCATTCTCTCTGAAGCACGGTTCTGCTTATTGCTTCAAAATGACAGTGATCAATGGGAATGGATTGGTTCCTAATTTCACAGTTGGAGACGGCTCCATTCTAAAAACGCAGTTTGTCGCTCAAATTGGAAATGATTTTTATTTCCGTGTCTATGCAATTGGGACATCTGGACAGAGTGCAGGAGTGTATACACAACTCCCCGGCACTGCGCCACAACGTCATTGTAGCGTTACCATCGATTAAAAGGATCTCCTCCCAAAAGTATAAAAACAGAGAAGGCTTCGGGTTCGTCCCGGAGCCTTCTCTGTTTATTTGATTGCTTTTATTCATTTTTCGCTATGCTTTTTCCGAATGATCTGAAATTTTTCAATCCAGCCTTTCTTGTGTTTCAAGGAGATATACCCAATTAAACTGGCTGCAAACGCGCCGACAGCATCTACCACCAAATCCTTCATCGTGTCCTGCAAGGCAGCGCGCCCAACCAACTGCGTCCCATCTTCTAGCGCGAATTTCTGCATGTTCAATCCCAACAGGCCATCGAAAGAGTATTCATAGAATTCCCAAAATACACCCAACGTCACGGCGAAGCAAAAGGCAAATGCTGCTACAAAAAATGGACTCAGATTGACGGGAATTCGCTCAGAATTGTTGAATAATGCAACAAATGAGAAGCCCAAAGCGCCAATCATCGCTCCGCTGAACCAGTGCAGCACGGTATCCCACGACTGAATATGATAATAAAAGCTCCTGACCTCGCCCAAATAAATTGCACAATAGAGAAAGATGACAAATAAAATCATCATTCCAGAAGGAATTTCAATTTTAAGACGCCTTGCAATCACACTTGGCAAAAGAAGGACTACCATTCCCAAAACGCATTGCACCAACATCAGAACATAATCGCTTTTCAACCGCTCAAAATTGCTGCCATCCGGCTGTGAAGGTGCCAGAACCAAACGAACAGCCACAAAGATTGCCGAAACCAACAGAGACGCAAAAACAAACATCGATAGGATTTTACTCCAATTCCACTGCTTTATCTTTCTCATAAAAATCCTCCTAAAGGGAACAGCGCCCTATAAATCATCGTCATACAAATCCAGCGCAACGGTTGTAGCTTACCCAGCCATCTTTTTGGTTGCCGACCACCCAGTCGCCAATTCCCTACTTCTGACGCAGGGCTATAAAAGATAAGTATATCCAAAACCTACAAAAAGTCCAGCCCCGTTTCGGGTGGAAAATCTCCCCATGTGAAAAAGAAAAAGCCCGCAGGCGGAATATCGACCGCCCATGGGCTTTTACACGATCATACATTATTTCTTTGCGCGGGTAGTTTTCTTTGCCGGTGTCTTTTTAGCTGGTGTTTTTGCAGCTGCTTTTTCCTCAACAACTGGAGCGGTTGTCTCGTTTTTTTCTTGCGCTGCTTTTGCTTTTGTCGCTCTTGTAGAGGTTTTCTTGGCTGGCGCAGAAGCCTCCTTTGTCTTTGCAGTAGTCTTGGTTTCTGCCTTAACGACCGCTTTGGGCGCTTCTGGAACCATTTCCTTTACAGGGGACGCTTCCTTCTTTTCTGTTGTCTTTGCCGGCTTCTTTTCAACAATCTGTTCCAACTTCCACTGTTGATTGTCACCATTCAGATCTTCCCAGATTTGCAGACGTGTACCGTCCTCTTGGGACATCCCCACAATATCCACACATTTTCCAGAGACTTTGGATTTGATCTTATAAAATCCATCCGATGTCTCTTCCACATACCAGAGCTGGCTATCTGAAGATACACTGTCCCACTGATGCAACCATGTGCCATTTTCTGAACCACCCAGCATAATGTCCAGTGCCTTGCCAGTGCTCTTATTGAGCAGCTTGTAATATTGATCTTCACTAGCCACAAACTGCCATTGTTGATTGTCGCCGCCATTATACGGATTCATCTGAACTTTGTTGCTGCCTTCACAGAGTTCTGCTTCCAGCGCTTTCTCGCTCTGCTTCGATCGAATACTGTATACTTTATTGGAGAAAGTGTTTTTCGCCTGTCCACTCATGTTCAACACCCCTTCTGCCTACAGAATTTTAAGTTTTAATTCTATGATGTTTATTATAGCACGTGGGCGGGGAAAGTCAACGCTACGTCTTTCATCTTTGGAACAGACCACAGAAAGTAAATTGTTTCCAAAAATAAAACCAGTCATATTGCCCACGAATTTTAGTGAAAAATTGGCGAATTTTCTGGCTGTATCGTCGATTTTTCCCAACCCTCTCAAAGGACAATCTTCTCCTTGGAAGTATATTGTATGGGCCTCTTTCTCATAATAGACGGGAAAGGAGGCAACGTATCCCTATGAACGTCTATGATTTTCATGTGCGCCAGATGAATGGAAAAGAACTCGATCTGTCTGTTTATCGGGGGAATATTCTTTTGATCGTCAATACAGCCAGCAAATGCGGCTTTACACCACAATTTGAGGACTTGGAAAAACTATTTCAAAAATATCGCGACCACGGCCTGATGGTCTTGGGGTTTCCCTGTAATCAGTTTCATGAACAGGACCCGGAAAGCAACGACAAAATCGCTGAATTCTGCCGCTACAATTATGGCGTTACATTTCCCATGTTGGCCAAGACTCACGTGAAAGGGCCCCAGACGGAACCTCTCTTCCGATATTTGACCAATGCGCGTGGCTTTTGCGGGTTCGATCCAGACCATCCACTCACGGAGAAACTACAAGAAATCTTGTCCACGGACGACCCACAATATGCAGAATCCCCGGACATCAAATGGAACTTTACAAAGTTTTTAGTAGACCGGGAAGGTGAAGTTGCCGCACGATACGAGCCCACTGCGAGCATACAGGAAATCGAAACCTGTATCAAGAAATTGCTTCAACTACCAACCCCATAGAAATGCAAAACATCCGCACGGAATCCGTGCGGATGTTTCTATAATCCATAAACAAAAACAATTATACGGAAAAACGGAACGCATCTCTACCCGCATAGCAGGCAGTGCTTCCCAGCTCGTCCTCGATCCGAAGCAAACGATTGTATTTTGCTACACGATCGGTACGGCATGGTGCGCCTGTCTTGATCTGGCCTGCGTTTGTCGCAACCGCCAAATCGGCGATTGTTGTATCTTCTGTCTCGCCGGAACGATGGGAAACCACTGCGGTATAACCGGCCTTATGCGCAAGATCCATCGCATGCAACGTTTCGGACAACGAACCGATCTGATTGACCTTGACCAGAATCGAATTTCCTGCGCCAATCTCGATTCCCCTCTGCAAACGCTCTGCATTTGTGACAAAGAGATCGTCGCCAACCAACTGAATGGGGAGTTCCTTTGTCAGGACCGTCCAACCTTCCCAATCCTGCTCGCCCAGTCCATCCTCGATGGAAATAATGGGATAACGGCTGACCAAATCCTTCCAATAGGCTACCAAGTCTTCACTCTTCAAGGTTGTCCCACGCTTTGGCAGAACATACATGCCGTCTTTATACCATTCGCTGCTGGCGGCATCCAATGCAATTTTTACATCCTGAGTGGAATAGCCCGCCGTCTCGATGGCGCGGATAATCCATTCAATTGCCTCTTCATCCGATTCCAGGTTCGGTGCGAAACCGCCTTCATCGCCGACACCGGTGGCAAGGCCGCCCTCTTTGAGCAGTTTGCCCAAGGTGTGATAGATCTCACTGCACCAGCGGAGTGCCTCACGGAAGCTCTGCGCACCGACCGGCATAATCATGAATTCCTGTATGTCAATATTATTCGAGGCATGTGCGCCGCCGTTCAAAATGTTCATCATTGGCACGGGCAGCTTGTGCGCCTGCATGCCACCAATGTAGCGATACAGCGGCATATTGAGCGCCGAAGCAGCCGCGCGCGCCGTAGCCAAAGATACCGCAAGAATTGCATTTGCACCCAACTTGGATTTATTCTTGCTGCCATCGATCTCCAGCATCTTGCGGTCAATTTCTTCCTGCGCAAGCGCGTCCATTCCAACCAGCGCAGTGGCAATCGCCTCGTTTACATTGCGAACAGCCTTCAGAACGCCCTTCCCGCCATAGCGCTTCGGGTCGCCGTCGCGCAGTTCATGCGCTTCATAAATGCCCGTCGATGCACCGGAGGGAACCAATGCCGTTCCCTGTGCTCCACACTTGAGTACAACCTCCGCCTCCACGGTCGGATTCCCACGCGAATCCATCACTTCTCTGGCAACAATCTTTGCGATTTTACAGTCTAACATGAAAGCACCTCCACAAAGCCTCTTATTCAAAATATACTAATTTAGTATGGCTTCATGTTTGCTATTTTAACCGTAAAAAACGGAAAATACAAGGATTTCGCCGAATGTTATCTATCCCTAAAATGTTGCCTATTTCTAAGATTCATTCGCTTGTTTCTACACCGTTTGCACTGACACGTGCATGAATAAGAGGCACCGGTTTCGGCATTTTATCCTGAATACAGAGGGCCTGTAAAAAGGTCTGCTCTGCGATCCGACATTTCTTCTCTTCCGAAGAATAAAAGGAAGCCAGGATCTGACCCTTCTGAACAAAATCACCGATTTTTTTCCGCAACACAATTCCTGCACTGAAATCAATGGGGTCCTCTTTTCGCTCGCGGCCGGCGCCCAATTCCACGGAGGCAATTCCGCACAATTCTGTGTTCATCGTATACAGGAACCCGTCCCTTGGAGCGGGTACCTCATAACATACTTTGGGCTGCGTAAATTGTGCAGGATCTTCCAACATCCTTACAACTCCACCCTGTGCCTGAACCATTTCTTTCAGTTTTGCAAAGGCTCTTCCGTTCTCGATCTGTTGCTTTGCCAGATCTCGACACTGGGCCAGTTCCCCCTTTTCTGCAAGCCAAAGCATATTGGCGGCAAGCTCCACACAGACCTCGGTCAAATCTTCCGGTCCATTGCCCCGAAGTGTCTCACATGCCTCGCGAACTTCTAATGCATTGCCAATTGCACATCCAAGCGGACGATCCATATCCGTGATGAGCGCTACCGTCCTGCGTCCCACGTGCTCACCGATGGATACCATCTCTTTCGCCAGCGCGATGGAATCTTCCAGCGTCTTCATAAATGCACCGCTGCCAGTTTTTACGTCCAATAAAATCCGATCGGAACCAGCAGCGATTTTTTTACTCATGATACTGGAAGCAATCAGTGGGATGCTGTTGACCGTAGCCGTCACATCCCGCAGGGCATAAAGCTTTTTATCCGCGGGTGCCAGATTTCCAGACTGACCAATCACACTGACGCCCACCCGGCGAACAATCTCAAAGAACGTTTCGCGGTCCAGTGAAGTCCGAAAGCCGGGAATGGATTCCAGCTTATCCACTGTTCCCCCGGTGTGACCCAGTCCCCGGCCGCTCATCTTTGCCACCCGCACTCCCAGAGACGCGACAATCGGCGCCACAATCAAAGTAGTCTTATCCCCCACGCCTCCGGTGCTGTGTTTATCGACCTTTATCCCGTCAATAGAAGATAAATCCACCAGATCACCAGAGTACGCCATACTCCTGGTGAGGGACGCTGTTTCTTTTGCAGTCATCCCACGCAGAAAAATTGCCATCATCAAAGCACTCGCCTGATAGTCTGGAATTTCTCCGTGCACATAACCGTCGATGAAAAACTGGATTTCTTCGTCTGAGAGCGTTCCTCCATCCCGTTTTTTAGCAATGACATCATACATGCGCATGATTGGTTCCCCCTTTCTCTTTGTACATATTCTCCGGGCCAAACCCAAGCGGCAACAATTCGTCCAATCTGTAAACAACCCAATCGTTCAGCCCGGAGGCAAGGATTACACGAAAGTCCGTTGGATCACAAAATTCCCGCATCACTTGACGGCAAACGCCACAAGGTGGACAAATCCGTTTCACTGGTGCACCAGAGGGTCCTCCGACGACAGCAATTGCAACAAAGTCGCTCTCTCCCTCACTGATTGCTTTAAAGAAAGCTGTGCGCTCTGCACAATTGGTCGGTGAATATGAGGCGCATTCGATGTTACACCCCTGATAAACGCGTCCAGCACCTGTCAACAACGCCGCTCCCACCTGGAATTTGGAATAGGGCACATAGGCGCGTTCCCTCGCTTCCAATGCCAAGCGGACCAATTCTTGATCTTCCAAGACAGCCACTCCTTTCCAGAGAGTTCATGGGCCGCCGCAGATAAAAAACTGCGGCGGCCCAACGTTCTGAAGACGTTCGAAAATCGTGTTTTCTCCGGCTCAATAGCCGTGTGCTTCTTCATTCTTAATCAACTTGATGATGCGGCTGGTTCCCAATCGGGTCGCTCCCAGTTCGATAAACCGTTCTGCATCCTCCAAAGAGGAGATTCCGCCCGCCGCTTTGATGCGTACTTGTGGACCAACATATTGCCGGAACAGTGCCACATCGTCAAAAGTCGCCCCCGCCGACGAAAATCCAGTAGAGGTCTTGATAAAGTCGGCACCGGACTCTGTGACAATCTGGCACAACCGGATTTTCTCCTCCTCTGTCAGCAGGCAGGTTTCAACAATCACCTTCAGTATGTGGCTACCACAAGCCCCCTTGATCTGCCTGATCTCGTCGAGCAGTACATCGAAACGTCCATCTTTGACATATCCAAGATTGATAACCATATCAATTTCATCTGCACCGTTGGCGATGGCATCCTTCGTCTCAAACACTTTCGTTGCCGTTGTTGAATAACCGTTTGGGAATCCAATGACCGTGCAGACAGCCATCCGGTCTCCGACATACTCCTTGGCGCGCTTCACATAGCTAGCCGGAATGCAAACAGAGGCTGTTCCAAATTGGATGGCATCGTCGCAAATCTGCTTGATTTCCTCCCAGGTCGCTGTCTGAGTGAGCAACGTATGATCGACCATACGCAAAATCTTCTGATGATCCATTTTGATTCATCCTTTTCTTTGTTTCAGATATATTGTATAACCATTCCAGAAATGCCCGGTTAACGCGCACCCTTTTCGTATGGGACACCGTCCGCCTTCGGTGCAACCGAACGGCCGACGAACAGGATCAAAACCAGAATCGTTAGAATATAGGGCAACATTGCCAAAATTTCCGATGGGACCGGTGCTTTACCCCCACCCAAGAATACAGTAAGCGCTTGTGCAAAGCCGAACAGCAGACATGCCCCATACGCGCCATGTGGCGTCCATTTTCCGAAAATAACCGCTGCCAATGCAATGAATCCCTGTCCACTGATGGCCACCGGCGTAAACTGTGGGATAACCGCAAGTGTCATCGACGCTCCGCCAAAGCCAGCTAAGACTCCGGAGAGAATCACACATACATAGCGGGTCGCTGAAACATGGATGCCAAGGGTATCTGCTGCCGCCGGATGTTCGCCAACCGCTCGTACACGCAATCCCCATTTGGTCTTGTAAAGAATAAACCACATGACCAACATACAGGCCAGCGCCAGCAAAACGGTGACATCGACATTCAAATTCTGTGCAGCGCCACTGAGTGCAGAATCGCCAAACAGCTTTGGCAGCTTATTGGTCACCGGCTGCGTCATCGTTGCACCGTCAAAGGCCAACCTGCAAAGGAACAATGCCAGTCCCGGTCCGATGAGATTCAGCGCAATTCCGGAAATCGTCTGGTCGGCCTTGAAGGTAATGGCCGCTACTGCGTGCAGCAATGCAATCCCGCCGCCAGCGCAGCCCGCTGCCAGCAAACCCAACCACGGGTTTCCGGAATAATATCCGACTGCCGCACCCGCAAATGCGCCAATCGTCATCATTCCCTCAATGCCAAGGTTTACCACACCGGAACGCTCCGAGAGGACACCACCCAATGCGCCAAAAATAAGCGGTGCAGAATACATCAAGGTAATGCCGATGAGCAAAGAAACATCATTTAGCATGTCCAGCACCTCTCTTCTCCAACTTATCCGCCAAAACCGGCACGATTCTGGTAAGCGCTACAAAGAATACAATGGTGCCGATCATAATATTGATAATTTCCGTAGGAGCGCCAATATCCGCCTGGATAGATTGGCCGCCATAGAGCAGGCCGCCAAACAATAAACCTGCAAAAATACACCCGACGGGTGAACTTCCCGCAATAAATGCTACGGACAGGCCGTTGAATCCATTGTTTTCAAAAGCGGCGAGGGTAGAAATGCGGTGCGGGTTGGTACCGGTAATCATCATCACTGCTGCCAGGCCCGAAAGTGCGCCAGCGATTAGCATCGCCTGCGTGATATTGCGGTTGACGTTGATCCCCGCAAATTCTGCTGCATCCCGGTTCGCGCCTACTGCACGGAATTCAAACCCCTTGGTGGAACGGTACAGTAGGAACCAGATCACAACCGCCGCCACAATGGCAACCAAAAAACCAAAATTAATGTCTGTTTTGAGCATCACCTCTGAGAGCCAATCGTATTGCTTCAGAAAAGCAATCCCTTCGTCCGAGGTCTTCCATTCGGGCAACAACATGGTGTAGCTCGATGGATTGACCGGATAGGTAGCCGTTGTATTGGGCTGATGGAACGCGTCGCTTTGAACCACAAAATTGGATAAATACAGGGCAATCCAGTTCAACATAATGCTGGTCAAAACCTCATGAATGCCAAACTTTGCCTTTAAAAAACCAACGATACCACCGTAAAGAGCCCCTGCAACCATGCCCGTCATCACTACCAGCGGTACTTGTAGGATCGCCGGCAGATTGAATAAATAACCAACGATGGTAGAGGCCACCGCCGCTACAATGTATTGTCCTTCCGCCCCAATATTGAACATCCCTACCTTATAGGCAAAAGCCACACTGAGCGCTGTCAATGTGATCGGGGTTGCTTTGATAATCACGTTTGAAATGTACTTTGGTTTTGAAAAAATCCCATGAAATAATGCCCCAAACGCCTCTGCTGGATTATACCCAGCGACTACGAGCACAACCGATGCCACCAGAAAGCCGCATACGATGGCAAGGATGGTGGAGGTGATGGGTTTTTTCAGAATCCTAACTGTTCTTTGCATGTTGTTTCCCTCCAGCCATTAAAAGTCCGATTGTCTTTTCATCCACTTCACCTTGTTTAAAGGTGTCGGCAATGCTTCCGTTATAAAGTACCGCAATGGTATCGGAAACATTCATCACCTCATCGAGTTCCAGAGAAATCAACAGGATCGCCCTGCCTTTATCCCGTTCTGCAATCAGCGTTTTGTGGACATACTCGATAGCGCCAACATCCAATCCGCGCGTCGGCTGCACCGCGATCAACAGATCTGGTTCATTTGCAACTTCGCGTGCGATGATCACCTTTTGCTGATTTCCGCCGGAAAGGCTGCGCGCCAAATGTTGTGCACAATCCTCCGGACGGACATCATAATCGTGCAGCAGGCCATTGGTAAATGCAAGAATTTCACTGTTGTTTAACATTCCGTGCTTTCGGAATGGCTCCGTCCGATACTTTTCCAAAATAGCATTTTCTGCCACTGTAAAATTCAGAACCAATCCGCGCTTCTGGCGATCCTCATGAATGGTCGAGATCTTATGATCGACTACATTGCGCGGCGTTGTGTTCTGTACTTGCTGTCCATTGATTTGAATCGTACCGCTTTCACACTTTGTCAGGCAGGTAATCGCCTCGACCAATTCTTTCTGCCCATTTCCATCAATGCCAGCGATCCCAACGATTTCTCCCTTTCGCACCTGCAAGGAAAGGTCGTTTACCGCTCGCAAACCACGCTCATCCTTAACCGTGAGATGATCTATCGCAAATACCACCTCTCCTGGCTTCGCCGGCGACTTCTCAACCACCAATTGAACAGCATGCCCTACCATCTTGGTAGCTAGTTCCTCCTCATCCACCTCCTGGACTGCTACGGTATCAACGTATTTTCCCCGGCGGATAATGGTGCATACATCGGAACTTTCTTTGATTTCCTTGAGCTTATGCGTGATGATGATGATGGTCTTCCCGTCCGCAATCAGATTGTGCATAATCTGAATCAGATCTTCAATCTCCTGGGGCGTTAGCACAGCCGTCGGTTCATCTAAAATCAGCAGATCTGCTCCTCGATAAAGCGCTTTTAATATCTCTACACGCTGCTGCATGCCGACAGAGATGTCCTCAATCTTTGCATCCGGATCGACTTCCAGGCCATATTTTTCGACGATCTCCTGTACGTTTTTGCGTGCCTTTTTCATGTCCAAAATGCCAAAGCGATTGGCTGTTTCATTGCCTAAAATGATGTTCTGTGTCACCGTAAAATTGTCTACCAACATAAAGTGCTGGTGTACCATACCAATTCCGTGCTCAATTGCGGTGGTCGGATTCTTAATATGAACCCGCTCTCCATTTAAGTAGATTTCTCCTGCATCGGCCTGATAAAGGCCATAGAGCACATTCATCAGCGTGCTTTTACCCGCTCCATTTTCTCCCAGCAAAGAGTGGATGGTCCCCCTCTTCACATCCAAATCCACATGGTCCAGCGCGCAAAAGCTGCCAAACAATTTGGTGATGCCGTGCATCTGAACGGCATACTCCTTGCTGACCTCCATTACTACAAAACCTCCCGCCTATTTCTCCTTTTTACAGAAAACGGGGCGCCCAAATGAGACGCCCCGCCTGCAAAGGGGATTTCCTCGAAGAAGAGAACCTCCCCGCAACAAGTGCTGATTATTTGCCAAACTGCGCATACTCGTCCGCATTGGCCGGCGGAACGATTTCGCCATTCTTGATTTTTTCTTCCACTTCGAGCGCCGCATTGTAGGTTTCGTCGCCCATCAGGGAATGCTCCTCCGGAATGCCGACTGCATCCTCGGTGAGGCCATAGGTGTATGTCTGGCCGCCAATCTCTTTTCCTTCGATGACTTCCTTGGAAACCGCGATGACCGCATTGTTGACCAACTTCATTGCAGAGGTCAGTACGTTTTCAGGCGCAAGATACGCCTGGTCACGGTCGACGCCAATGGCATATTTACCAGCATCCTTCGCCGCCTCAATGACCCCGACACCTGCGCCGCCGGCTGCATGGAACACGATGTCGCAGCCATCGGAGAACATCTTCGAAGCGATTGCCTTGCCCTTCGAAGCATCGGTAAAGCTCTCTGCATACTGTACATCCACTGTGATGGTCTTGCCGAGTTCCTCAGACGCATAATCCACACCAGCCTGGAAGCCATACTGGAACTGGTCGATGATGTCGCTCGTCACGCCGCCGACAAAACCGACCTTGCCGGTCTCTGTCGTCTTCCCTGCAATGTAGCCGACCACAAACGATGGCTCCTGTGCGCGGAACATCACACCTGCCACATTGTCCGGCATAGTCGCTTCATCATATCCATTATCAATAATTGCATACTGGATATCCGGGTTCGCTGTTGCTGCAATGCCAATGGCATCCGCCATTGCAAAACCAACGCCCCAGATCAACTGGGCTTCATCGTCTGCAGCCTTATCAAGGTTGGTCGCATAATCCGCTTCCTGCTTAGATTCAATATAATTCACGTCCGCGCCCATCTCATCCTTCAACGTTTGCAGGCCTTCCCAGGCGGACTGGTTAAAGGACTGATCGTTGACACCGCCGGTATCCGTGACCATGCGGATCTTGATGCCGCCTTCTGGTGTGGTCTCTCCGTCCTGGGTACCCTCGGTGGAATTGGTGGGCTGGGAAGCCTCAGGGGTGTTGGAATCGTTGCCCGAGCCGCAGGCAGTGGCTGAAAACGCCATCATACCGGCCAACAGAAAAGCCAATAATTTCTTCATCAAATATTCCTCCTAAACTTTCTTTCAGATTTATGATCCTCGTCCATTCAATCATAAAGAACCGGATGGACGTTTGACCCATACTTATTCTGCAATCGCCAGCGCAATCTCCATCATTTCACGGAAACTGGTTTGCCGCTCTTCTGCGGTAAGGGATTCTCCGGTAAATGGGCAATCCGAAATGGTCAGTAGACAAAGTGCCTTTTTTCCCGCGCATGCCGCATTCATATACAACGCCGCAGATTCCATCTCAACTGCAAGCACTCCCATCTTTTTCCAAGCGGAGAGCGCATTCGGATCATCCCCATAGAAAGTGTCCGAAGAGAGGACGTTTCCGACCACTGTTTTGATGTTGTGCTCCTGTGCAAACTGGACTGCCTTCTGTGCAAGACCGAAATCTGCAATTGGTGCAAAGGTTCCCGGCAAGCGATACTGAGCGCCATAGTTGGAATCCGTACAGGCACCGATTCCGACGACAACGTCCCGCACATGGACATTATCCGCAATTCCGCCAGCGGAACCAATGCGAATGATGTTCTCTACGTCATAAAAATGATAGAGCTCATACGAATAGATCCCTATGGATGGCATCCCCATTCCGCTGCCCATTACGGAGACACGCTTGCCTTCATAGGTCCCCGTATAGCCCAACATGTTGCGCACCGTGTTAAAGCATACCGGATTTTCCAGATACGTTTCTGCGATGAATTTTGCACGAAGCGGGTCCCCCGGCATTAAAACCGTCTTGGCAATATCGCCGGGCTTAGCCGCGTTGTGCGGAGTCGGTGTTTTAGCCATTTCTCATTCTCCTGTTCTGTCCAGCCTGTCCACTTTGGAAAGAAAGCCCGCAAAGCCCCTTTTTCGAAAGGTTTTTGTCAAAAATTCTCTCACCTTCCATCGAAAAAGGCGCTTTCCGATTCTCTTAAATGGCGGCGTGATTATCGAAAGGAAAGCGCTGCAAGAGCGGCCAGGAACATCGTCCTTCAGACCGCGCTGCCACTTTCCTCCTCAACGATTTAAAATTTCGTGCAAGCGAGATGTCCCGGTAATCTCCGATTTTACACCAAAGTAGTCCAAAATGGTCGCCCCAATGTCCGCAAAGGTTGGCAGCGTTCCCAAGTTTACGCCGGACTTTACCTTTGGCCCAGCAATGACCCAAGGAGTATATTCGCGGGAATGGTCCGTCGAAGGGGTGCTCGGATCACAGCCGTGATCTGCAGTAATCATCAGCAAGTCGTCCTCCCGCAACCCTGCTAAAATTTCTGGGATTGCCTGATCGACTGTTGTTAACCCCTTTGCATATCCCTCTACATCATTTCGATGGCCATACAACATGTCAAAATCCACCAGATTGATAAAGCAAAGTCCGTTAAAATCCCGCTTGGTCCATTCGATCGTCCGGGCAATTCCTTCATCGTTTCCGCCGGTTCGAATCGCCTCTGTGATTCCCCTGCCAGCAAAAATATCATAGATCTTTCCGATTGCAACTACATCAAATCCATTGTCAGAAAGCTGGTCCAACATAGTAGTGCTCGGTGGGAGCAACGAAAAGTCATGCCGGTTTGTTGTCCGGGTATAATGGGGGTATTCCCCTGTAAACGGCCGTGCAATGACACGTCCAACGCTATGTTCCCCAGTCAGAAGTTTACGTGCAATCTGGCAATACCGGTACAGCTCTTCGACTGGAACCACGGACTCATGCGCCGCAATTTGGAATACACTGTCCGCAGAAGTATACACGATCAATGCGCCAGTCTCCACATGCTCTTTTCCATAATCTTTAATGACTTCTGTTCCAGAATACGGTTTGTTACAGAGCACCTTCCGCCCTGTCTGGCTGCTAAATACATCCAGCAGCTCCTTTGGAAATCCATCCGGATAGGTTGGCAGCGGCTTGGGGGATGCGATTCCCGCGATTTCCCAATGACCAATGGTGGTATCCTTTCCCTTTGAGACTTCGGTCATCCGGGCGAATGCTGCCGATGGATGATCTACAGCGGGACGGCACTCGACGCCATCAATATTAAAAAGTCCTAACTTCTGCATGTTTGGCATGGAGAAATACGAACTGGTCGATGCAGCAGCCAGTGTATTGCTACCAGCATCCCCATATTGGGCAGCATCTGGCATTTCCCCGATTCCTACACTATCCAATACCATCAAAAAGACACGTTTCATGTTACACCTCCCGTAAGGTTTCTATCATAATGTTAAAATACGCACACAATTTCGTTAATTTTATTATAATACATTCTTCCAGATTTGGCTATCATTTTACAAGAAAAATTTTGGATTTCCGCAAACTTCGACATTTTGGGATTGCTGGTAAAAGCTTCTGGTCTCATTCTTGACCTCTGTACTATTTCTAAACTTATGATACTTCTTATTCTTCTAAGGATTTGCTTCAATCAATTTTAGCACTCTTTCTTGTCGAGTGCTAAAATTAATAATTTGTTCGTAAATTTGCAAAATATTTTTCATAACCGGTCTCTATACTAAAAAGCGTAGAAAGCAAGAGAGCCTGAATGACTAGAAAGAAGGTGGTTCGCTTGAAAAAAGACTTTCTTGCAGAACCAGCAAGCATAAATAGATTTTGGTAAAAACAATCGATACTTTTAAGGGGGTTTTGACTTATGTTTGATCTGATTCCTTTTGAACACAAAAACAACGACTTGTTCCGTTATTTGGATGATATGGAGCGTGCTTTCTTTGGTGGAAATGTGGATATTGCTCCTTGCAAAACCGATATTGTCGATGAGGGTTCCCGTTATGTATTAAAAGCAGATTTGCCCGGCTTCCAAAAAGAGGATATTCACCTCGATATCGAAGGCGACCGTTTGACTATCTCCGCCGAACATTCGGAAGAGCAAAAAAGCGAGGACGATAAGAATCATTACATCCGTCGGGAAAGACGGTATGGATCGATGAGCCGTAGCTTTGACATTTCTTCAATCGATGCAGAACACATCACAGCCAAATTTGAAGATGGCGTACTGGAATTGAACCTCCCCAAAAAGCAGGCAACCGTTCCCACAAACCATCGGATTGAAATTGAATAATCCTGCAAATCCTATTATGTGACGATGTAAACCATAAAACGGAGGGCTTTATCATGTTCGACTGGATTCCTTTTGAACAGACATCCAATCATCTGTTCCATTCCCTTGACCCAATGAATCGTGCGTTCCTTCCTAAAGCGAAAGAAAACACGGTCCCCTGTAAGACTGACATCATCGATCAAGACAACCGGTACCTGTTGCGTATTGACCTGCCGGGAGTTAAGAAGGAGAATATTCACATCGAGATGAAGGGCGACGATTGCTTGGCCATCTCGGCACAATGCGGCGCAGAGGCGCCAATGGATAGTAGCCATTATATCCGTCGGGAAAGGTATTCCGGTTTGATGTGCCGCAGTTTTGATGTATCCACTGTGGATGTTCGAGGAATCAAAGCCAAATATGAAAACGGTGTGTTGGAGTTAACTTTGCCAAAGAAGCAAGCCTCCGTTTCTTCGAATCGCCGCATCGAAATTCATTAATTTTCCTCAGTTTTCTTTTTTATGGGCTGATCTCTTGGTAGATCAGCCCTTTTTCTTTTGCTGGTATTTCCTATGGAACTGGTATATAATAGATACCATTCCATCAAAAAACGGAGGAATAACCTATGTTAAATATCGGATGCCATCTATCCTCTGCAAAGGGATATTTGCACATGGGCAAAGAAGCTCTTTCTATCGGCGCCAACACTTTTCAATACTTTACACGGAATCCGCGCGGAAGCAAAGCAAAGGCGGTCAACCTCACAGACATCGCCGCGTTGAATGAGCTGATCTCGCAGGAACACTTTGTCACCCTTGTTGCACATGCGCCCTATACGCTCAACCTCTGTTCTGCAGATGAAGGCCTACGGGATTTTGCAATACAAGCCATGACCGAAGATCTCGCTACGATGGAATATCTCCCTGGAAACCTGTACAATTTCCATCCGGGTAGCCATGTAAAACAAGGAGCGGAGACCGGAATCCGTTTAATCGCTGAGGGGCTAAATCGTATTCTTCACCCAAACCTGCATACAACCGTCCTTTTAGAGACCATGGCGGGCAAGGGAAGTGAAGTTGGCCGTAGCTTTCAGGAATTGCGTGCCATTCTCGACCGCGTAGAGCTTGCCGAAAAAATGGGGGTCTGCCTGGATACTTGCCATGTCTTCGATGCCGGGTATGATATTGTCGATCGTCTGGACGAAGTTTTGGAGGAGTTCGACCGGGTAATTGGCCTCGAACGACTGCGAGCTATACATTTAAACGATAGCTTAAATCCTTGTGGCAGCCACAAAGACCGCCATGCAAAAATTGGACAAGGTCACATCGGCCTGCCTGCGTTGACAAGGATTATCAATCACCCAAAGCTGCGAAACCTTCCCTTTGAGCTGGAAACTCCAAACGATCTCGAGGGTTACCAAGCAGAAATACATTTATTGCGAGAAGCATTTCAAGAACTTTAAAGGCCCTGCTGTTTCTGTATCAGGGTCTGTATCAACCTACCGTATTCATTCTGCTCTCATTTGAATAGCGGTGATCGACACAAAACCATTGCTTTTGAAGCAAGACTGTGTTATAATAATTACCGTTATTTGCCGCTGTGGCGGAATTGGCAGACGCAAGGGACTTAAAATCCCTCGGTGGCAACACCGTACCGGTTCGATCCCGGTCAGCGGCACCAGGCTGAGCTTGGACGTTCATCACGTCCAAAGCTCAGTTTTCTTTTTTTCGCCTTTAACAACACCGGACAAAAGGAGGGAATGGAAACCATGATTAGCAAAAGTCAAGTGGTGGTCCGTTATGCTGAAACCGATCAGATGGGGATTGCGCACCACGCAAATTATCCCATCTGGTACGAAATTGCCCGAACAGACCTCATCAAAAATATTGGTATGACGTATTCGGAAATGGAGCATATGGGTGTGATGACACCGTTGGTGGAACTCGGTTGCCGGTACATTGGTACAGCCCATTATGAGGACATCCTGACTGTTGAAGCCTCCATCGCAGAGTTAAGCCCTGCGCGCATCCGTTTTTCCTACCGTATTTTCAAAGAAGGAGAGGACAAGCCCATCAATACCGGGTTCACACTCCACGCCTGGGTGAACGCAAAAACTTTCCGGCCATTCAGTATGAAAAAGCATTATCCCGACCTCTATCAAAAGATGGAGTCTATGATGGAAACAGATAAAAAATAATAATGGTTAAAAAATTGCCCTCTCCTACCGTGGACTATTTCCACAGTGGAGAGGGCTTCTTCATACAACTTATCCCCAAAAAGCGAGCAATCGCAAATAAGCTAACAAATTTTAGCTGGCAGATTTCATATGCAGGCGTAAGCGGTCGCTAATCATCGCAATAAATTCTGAATTGGTTGGCTTTCCGCGCGTATTGTGGATGGTATACCCAAAATAGCTGTTGAGAATGTCAACATCGCCACGATCCCAGGCAACTTCGATCGCGTGCCGGATTGCGCGTTCCACACGGGAACTGGTTGTTTCATATTTTTTCGCAACGCTTGGATAGAGCTGTTTGGTCACTGCATTGATAATCTCTGGCGTTTCGATTGCCATGATGATGGAGTCACGCAAATAATGGTATCCTTTGATATGGGCAGGTACACCAATCTGATGCAGAATTTCGGTCACCTGGATTTCCAACGACGGCTGCGATTCCTGCTGAATTGCCCCCTCTGTCAGGCCAACAATTTGTACGATACGTTCTGCAAGTTCGGATGCATTAAACGGTGAGACCGCAAAATACGCAGCGCCGGATGTCATCACTTCACGCTCTAATGTGGGACTGGTAAAATTGGAAATAATTACAAACAATGGTTTTTGATGTCCCAATTTTTCCGACGCATGCATCACTCCAATGCCATCTAGACGGGGCATAAAAAGATCTGCAAGTACAACATCTGGGTGCATTGCTTCGATTTTCTCCAGCAATTTTACTCCGTCTTTCTGCGTATAAGTCAATTCCATCCCGGATTCCTCCAGAACATGGCCGTATTCTTGCTGAAATTCTACGCTGTCATTTGAAACCAATACCTTTAACCGCTTTTCCATATGAAATCCCCCTAATAGATTGATTGTACGGTTATAATACCATATATTGGTAAAATTGGCAATAGCTTGTAAAAATATTTTTCTTATTAGGGGGAAATATACTCAGGAAACATCTGTTTAGGCTGCCTGCATTTCTACTTCAGCCGACACACTTTGGCAGGTGCCGAGCATATTCTCCGCAAAAATACCATATCCGCGTGTCGGATCGTTGACAAAAACGTGGGTTACTGCTCCCACCAATTTACCATCCTGAACGATCGGGCTTCCACTCATTCCCTGTACAATACCGCCAGTTGCATTTAAAAGGTCAGAATCTGTGATTCGTAGGACCATATTTTTGCTGCTCTCCGTATCATGATAACTGATTTTTTCAATAACTGCGTCGTAATATTGAGGTTCTCCGCCGTCAACTGTAGTCAAAATTTGTACTGGGCCGGTTTGAACCTCTTGTTTCATCGCTACTTGGACAATTTCTCCTGTCAACTTCTGTTCTTCTACAGCGTTGTCCTTTAATTGCCCATAAACCCCTTGGTCCAGGTTGGCATGCAGGGTTCCCATAGGAATATCCGTATTAAAATATCCTCGAAGTTCTCCGGGAGCGCCCTTTTGCCCTTTGACAACACCATTAATTGTGACCGGAACGATCTCGCCATTTCGCAATGGCATCAATTCTGTGGTATCCGTATCACATATTCCATGTCCTAGACCTGCAAATTCTTGTGTTGTTGGATCATAAAAGGTCAGTGTGCCAATTCCCGCTGTACTGTCGCGAACCCAAAGTCCCGCCTTATAGGTCCCATCTACTTTCGAGCGAACCGGAACCAGTGTTGTCTCCATAGACTCCTGTTCCCGCAGGAATGCAATCTTTACCGGTTGTCCGGCACTTTTTTCGATTGTCTGCGCGATCTCTTCATTTCGATTCACCGGATGTCCATTAAGAGACGTTATAATATCCCCTGCTTGGAGGCCTGCGATCGTCCCTGGATTCACTGTCTCATTCTCTCCCTGAATCTCTGCGACGCCGACAATCATCACACCGTTGGTAAACATTTTAATGCCAAATGGAGTTCCACAGAGCGCTACATCCTGCTCTTCCACAACGTTGACATGCACGGTTTTGACTGGAAACGTATGAAAAAGCATCAATTCTGCGCGATAACTCTCATTTGAAGAGGTGTCCGTCCCTGCTGGCAACTCATCTTCTACAGAAGGTTCCTTAAGGGAAATCAACTGGGAATTCCATTGCAACTGTGAGCCTCGCGTCACATGATATTCATCCGGGGTAAAATAACGCGCAACGCTGACCATGCTCAGTAGAAGTCCTGTCGTCACAGTCAGCGCTAAAACCGCATATTTTCCATATTTTTTTCCAGATGGTCTCATCGGTCTCACCTCCTTCTATGCCGTCTGCCGGTCAATTCTGAACCGGCATCTCTTACTTTTCCTCATTGCATCAATTTTATTTTAGCAATATTCCTTTATACCGTCACAATCTGGCAAAAGACTACAAATTCTCAGCATTCTTAGGAGGCTCCTGGGGAAGATTGCTTTCTTCGGAAAGAGAAGGCATAAAAAAGCAACTGTCATTTCACGGAAAATCCGCCCAATAACAGCTGCCTCTTTTTAAAAAAATTTAAAATAATTTTATATAAGCCTTACAGTAAAGGCAAAAACACGGCACTCGCCCGGGTCCAGTACATTTAAGTGACGTTTGTGTGTAAATACATCATCCTCGTCCGTCGCAGTTGCGCAACCTGCCCACGGCTCTAAAGCAACAAATGGAGCCTCCCCCAGAGCAGACCAAATTCCCAGCATCGGATACCCGGAGAAATCCATCTCGATTCCATGTCCGGAAATCCGGTTTACCACCTGCACCGTCCTAGATTGAAGCGCATCAAAAACCAAGGCATCGTTGACAAACAAATCGTGCCGTAGGGCGATTTCCCGTTCCCCTCGCAGGACCTCACGGCGATTGTTAAAATCGATAAGACCCGTTTGGAGGTCTATGGTTGGGCAGACCGCATGCTCTTCTTTTTCGAACAAAATAATGTAATCTTCAAAGCGTTCTCCCGGCATTACTGGACACCGGAATCCCGGATGTCCCCCTATTCCAAACGGAAGGCACTCCTCTCCTCGGTTAAAAACCGTAAACTCGGTTGTCAGTCCATTTTCCACCAAACGGTAAGTCACCCGCAGTTCAAACGCAAACGGATAGATCGCTTTGGTTTCTTCCGAATCTTTGAGTGAGTAGGTGACATAATTGGCGCCAGAATCCAGCACCACATGCTCCATATTCCGCGCAAATCCATGGCGTTTGAATGCATAGGGCTTTCCCTTGATGACAGTCGTCCCGTTTCGAACATTCCCAACCGTAGGAAACAAAATCGGCGCACGGCTGCTCCAATAAGCAGGATCACCCTGCCAAAGGTATTCCACACCCTCCGCATTTTTTAAACTCATCAATTGTGCACCAAGAGATTCCACTTCTGCACACGCTGTTTTGTTTTGAATGGTTGTACGCATCATTTTCCTCCTTTCTAAAAATACATCTGTAAAGCGTCCCCAGCTCTTTCGAGCATATCCTGTCCAGACTATTGTATCATTCCTATACAGAAACCGCAATGTTTCTTTGCTTTGTTTTCAGCATCGATTTTTTACGCGCTAGGTTATTTTCATATGGGTCTTTCATAATGCCTTTTGTCGAGGAGGAAAAGGATACAACAATCGAAAACCGTTCTAAATATATCTTCTTAATGATACGATCCGGTTGAGATGCCTTATGATTTTATGGCGCCTGTCCTTATGAATCGCTGTCTCTATAAATATCTGCAGCGTATTTATAGAAACATTCTTATAAGCGAAGATCCCTGGCTTCCTGCTGGAATGTATCCCCTGAGAGAATCCTACTCTCGCCCAATGCCGTTAAGTTAAACCTTTATCACTTTGAAAGCCACATAAATCCATATAAAAATGTTTTGATATTTCTATGTTGTTTCCTGTTCCTTCCGGTATTAATCGATTAAATTCCATAAATGTACTTCCTATATCGATTCCGATATTTGTAGACAACTTCATTATAACACTGACTTTTTGAAATCGCCCCATTATTTGGATGGATTTGGACATAAAAATGAACCCCCGCCGTTCAGGGGATATCGGACAAATCCGTCCCCAAATGGCGGAGGTCAAGCTTAACATAATGGTATTATGTCTGTACCAGAACTCTTTCTGAATTGCTATTTTAGTTCCCGTTTCACCTTCATTTTTTTATAGACAACAATCCCGATGTAAAGCAGTAAAAATGCTGCTAAAACCGCCACCAGGGTGGCCGTGTCCCCTGGACCGCCCATTTTGACTTCTGCCCAGAGGGAATCCAACAGCAAACTGGTTTCCTCTGGCAAATTGACAAAAACCTCTGAATGATCCAAAATTTCCTGCGGTGGATAAAAAATTGGATTCTCTACGGTCTCCTCCGGTAAAAGTTCTTTTGCCGCAGATTCTGGAGTAGAATAGCCGATATAATCCATATTTGCAGCAGCAATCTCCGGATCACATAAGAAGTTGATATACTCCTCAGCTTCCTTTTTATGCGCCGCACCTTTTGGAATACACAGCGCGTCTACAAAAAAGTTTGTGCCTTCTTTTGTTGGTATGGAAAATCCAATATTGGGATTATCAGCTACCAATGTGGCAGCATCCCCTGCATAATAGGGTGCAAGCCATGCATCTCCATTTGCCATTTTATCAAATATTTGATCCATTACATACGCTTGCACCAGAGGTTTTTGTTCCTTCAACAACATGGCAGCCTCCTGCCATTCACGTTCATCAGTAGAATTGAAGGAATAGTTCAAAATTTTCTGCGCAATTCCAAAGGAATCCCTTGGATTGTCAAACATCAAAATTTTCCCTGCATATTTCTCATCCCATAGGATTCTCCAACTATTGACCTCTTCGGTGACATAGTTCTTATTGTAAAAGATTCCTACAACTCCCCAAGTGTACGGGACAGAATACTCATTGGTCGGGTCGTAATCTGGGTTGCGATACTGCTCATCAATGTACTGAAAGTTTGGAATGTTGTCGAAGTCAAGTTTCTCCAAAAAACCTTCGTCTTTGAGTTTCGAAACCATATAGTCCGACGGCACAATGACATCATAGTTGGCGCCACCCCCCGCCAGTTTGGAATAGAGGGACTCGTTTGTGTCAAACGTTGTATAATTCACATCAATGCCTGTACGCCGGGTAAACTCTGCGTTGACATCAATCGTCCCTTCTACACCATTGGATATATATTCGCCCCAATTGTAAACATTGATGGTGACGCCACGCTTCGGCGCGGCTGGCTCTTCCTCTTCGGCAGCTCCCGCAGAAGCCGGTACGCCCACAACCAGCAACATCGCTGTCATCAGGGCCATGAAACGTCTCTTCCAGCTCACTGGCTCAGCCCCCCTTTCTCTCCTGCACGCGCTTGTCTTTTGCCTGACGCAGGTTTACAATCACCAGCAGAAGCAATACTGCTACAAACAGCAATGTCGAAAGCGCATTGATCTCCGGACTTACACGTTTCCGCGTCATGGAATAGATATAGATCGGCAGGGTCTGAGTCGTTCCGCTTGTAAAATAGCTGATGATAAAATCATCAATCGAGAGGGTAAAAGCCATAATCATCCCTGTGACAATGCCCGGCATAATCTCCGGAAGCACCACCTTAAAGAATGCCCTTCTCGGATTACAGCCTAAATCCTGTGCCGCTTCATAAAGATGCGGGTCCATCTGGCGGAGCTTTGGCAGGACGGACAGGACAACATATGGCAAACAAAAGGTAATGTGCGCCAAGATCAGCGAGAGCATTCCGAGGGACAATCCCCCCAGACTTTGCGCAACAAACACAAACAACAGCATCAAAGATACGCCTGTAACAATTTCCGGATTGACCATCGGAAGGTTTGTCACATTCATCATCATACGGCGAACCCATTTATTGCGTATTCCGTTGAGACCAATGGCTGCAATTGTACCAAGAACCGTCGCTACTGCTGCTGCTATAATGGCAATAATCAGTGTATTTTTCAGCGCTTCCATAATCATGCGATCCTCAAACAAGCGATTGTACCACCGCATGGAAAAGCCTGAAAATACAGAGCGGCTCATCGTATCCGAATCATTAAAGGAAAAAATAATCAACACAAAGATCGGCGCATAAAGAAACAGAAACATGAGGAAGGTATATACTTTCGATGCAACTTTCATATCATCAGCCCTCCTCCGCGCGTTTCGCCGTCGTCAAACTGATTCATAATCCCCATACAGATCAAAATCAGAACCATCAGAACCAGTGAGATGGCGGAACCCAAATTTGGATTGTACGCACTTCCGAGGAATTGCATATCGATCAAGTCGCCGATCAGCAGATTGGAACCGCCGCCCAACATTTTGGAAATAATGAAGGTACTTACCGCAGGAACAAATACCATTGTAATACCCGAAATGACGCCGGGCATACTGAGCGGAAAGATCACCTTCATAAAAACGCGGCGCTGATTCGCTCCAAGATCTTGAGCTGCTTCGATTACAGAATGATCCATTTTAGCCAGAGCTGAGTACAAAGGCAAAATCATGAATGGAATATAATTGTAAACCATTCCCAATACCACCGCACCGGCTGTATTAATCATGTGGAGTTTTGGCAGCCCCAAAGAAGCAATCACGGTGTTGATAACACCATTATCCTCCAACAACGTCATCCATGCATAAGTGCGAAGCAAAAAATTCATCCACATCGGCAGCATGACCAACATAATCAGCACACTTTGTGCACGCGCACCTGTGTGCGAAATAATGTAGGCAAGCGGATACCCCAATACCAAGCAGATCACCGTCGCAATTGCCCCCAACCAAATAGAGCGCAAAAAGACATTGGAGTATTGCCCGACAGCCATAATATTGTCCAGAGTAAAGTGGCCGCTTTTATCTGTAAAAGCGAAGACTACCACAAGGATCATCGGAACAACGATGAAGATCGTCATCCAAATTCCATAGGGTACGGAAGCAGTTTTAGATTTCATCCTCTTTTTTTGCCTCCTCCCTCTGCGAGGCGAGGATATCCTCGTCCATCTCATCACTGAATGTGCTATAATCTCCAAATTTACCGGAATATTCCGACTTCTTCATGATATGGATATCGTCCGGCTGCAGCAGCAGGCCGATCTTGCTTCCCTCCTCCTGGAAGTCGGTTGATTGAATCATCCATTTAAAGCCCTTGACATCCACAATGATTTCATAATGGACGCCCTTAAACGTTACGCTGGTCACCAAACCGGAGAGTGGACTCTCCCCCGGCGCCACCACATCGATATCCTCCGGACGGATTACCACGTCCACAGGTTCATTTTTTGTAAAGCCTTTGTCAACACAGCGGAATTTCTGTCCTGCAAATTCGGCCAGGTAATCGTCCAACATCACGCCGTCCAGAATATTGCTCTCTCCAATAAAGTCCGCTACAAACGCATTTTTTGGCTCATTGTAGATGTCTCGCGGCGAGCCGATCTGCTGAATTTCGCCCTTATCCATGACGACAACCGTGTCTGACATGGAAAGAGCTTCTTCCTGATCGTGTGTGACAAAAATGAAAGTGATACCGGTCTGTTGCTGAATCTTTTTGAGCTCGACCTGCATGTCCTTGCGAAGCTTGAGATCCAACGCCCCCAGCGGCTCATCCAAAAGCAACACCTTGGGGTTGTTTGCCAATGCACGAGCAATGGCGACACGCTGCTGCTGACCGCCAGAAAGAAGGTTGACATTGCGGTGTGCAAAACCATTCAGATTGACCAAATTCAGCATTTCCTTGACAGTCGACTGAATTTCCTTTTCGCTCTTGCCGTGTACACGCATTCCAAAAGCCACATTATCGTAGACATTTAAATGTGGGAAGAGCGCATACTTTTGGAAAATCGTATTGACCTCTCGTTTGTGCGGTGGTACATCGTTAATTCTTTTGCCATTGAAAAAGACATCGCCCTTGTCTGGATTGACAAAGCCTCCTACAATCCGCAGAGTCGTGGTTTTTCCGCACCCCGACGGACCCAAAAGGGTGACAAATTCGCCCCCTTGGATGCTGAGGTTAAAATCCTTCAGCACGGCCTCGCCATCAAACGAAACGGCGATGTTTTTCAATTCGATGATTGGTGTTTCTCCCATTTTAATGTGCATCCCCTTTGCGGTGAAATTCGTCGCGTGAAAGCCGGCTCGGTTTGGGCAACCGAATTCCGTGTTAAACGCAATCGCAGCCGCGCCGTCACCATTGCCCTCCGCAAAGGATTTTTCACAATCAGAATTGACTGCGGCAATGAAGCGAGGCTGACTCATCGGGAAACGGCTGGTAATCATACCTTTTCCCTCCGGCAATGTACAAGTCTCCAGAGTCGGCCAATCCCATTTCACATGGCCATCTCTATCGACATTTCCCATCGCCGTATTAGATGCAAACGCAACGAATCTAATATAGTAGTAAAACCGCCATTTGTCAATATATTATTGCATTTTTCTGCAAAAATCGTGTATTTTTTTAAATTATCTTTTTGATTCCTCAAAATTTCTCCGGTTTTCTTGTGTATCCTTTCAGAACTTCCTTTTGGAATCTGAACATAATGTTAATAAATCCAACCAATCATAAACAAGCAAAAAGGCTGCACACAAAAAGTGTACAGCCCAAGGAATTTTCTTTTTTCAGGTAATCACAGTTGAATGATAATCAGATTTAAGATCACTACTGCTGTCAAAAAACTTGCTTATAAAAAGTATTTCTTTCCAAACAAATCAATTTATAAAAGTATTTTTCTAATGATTCCATAGTAGACCACTATAAAGAGGTAAAACTTATACGATTTCAAAAAAGTTTAGTAAAAACAATTAAACCGGGTACAACTTGTACCCGGTTCTTCTGGTCGAGGTGAGAGGATTTGAACCTCCGGCTTCTACGTCCCGAACGTAGCGCTCTACCAAACTGAGCCACACCTCGATGGCTGCGGAAGAAGGATTCGAACCCTCACAAACAGAGTCAGAGTCTGCCGTGCTACCATTACACAATTCCGCAATATTAAGTTGTCCTCGACCGCATTCTGAAAGAAGCTCCAGAGCGAATCGCCTTGACTATTATATGACAACGTTTCAAAAAATGCAAGCCTTTTTTTAAAAAAAATGGAAAAAAATTTTTCATCCTGTTTTCACAGATACATAAAAATACTTTCAGCCGATTTTCTGCCTAGAATGACTTGTGGTCAAGTGCACGAATCACACTTGGCCACAACTGACATTCAGCTTTGTTCGAACGCGCATTAAGCGATAGATCTGAAGCATTTCCGCCAAGGCGCAAACCTTATCTGCGGCATTGACAACAAACGATTCCTTATACTTAGGAATCTTCCGCAACGTCAATGGCCACATATGTTTTAAAATAATATCCTGTTCGAGTTCCGTCAACTCGCAGATTTTACTGGCGTTGCACAAAGCCGCCTCTGGATGGGTAAAGCCATGCCACCCCTGATGGCTACCTTTTTCGTGCCAATCATAGAGAAACAAATCGTGAAGGAGACCGCCCCGAGCAGCTGCGTGAAAATCCCAACCAAAACGCCGGCAAATCAAAAAGCTAACATATGCAACAAAAACACAATGCTCAAAACAATTTATATCCACATGTTGGTTGACATCCCGCATAGCCTGCACACTCGGCGTATCAATGAGATCTGCGATACACGACTGAAATAGTAAACGGTTGCCGCTATCCCACATAGAACATGCACTCCTTTTTCAAACCACAAATTATGTGTGAGTAGTTTTATTATACTACAGCGAGATATAAAAAAGCCACTGATTTTTGCCGATTCTCTTTACACAATTTTTTCCAAACTGGGAAGCCCTTGCCAAACCCTGTTATTCAAACTAAAATAGAACTATCGACGAAACGTAGGAGGAGAACCATTTATGAAAGCAGTCGTCCAAAGAGTCAGGCAGTCCAGTGTCTCCATCGATGGAAAAACCGTCGGGGAAATCCAATGCGGATTGATGGTTTTGCTTGGTGTGACCGATGTAGACACCGAACAAGAATGTGATTACCTTGCAGATAAAATTGCCGGCCTTCGCATTTTCGAAGATGATGCAGGAAAAATGAACCGTTCCCTGTTGGATATACAGGGGGAAATGCTGATTGTGTCCCAGTTTACCCTGTGTGCCGATTGCCGAAAAGGCCGCCGGCCATCGTTTATCCGTGCAGCAAAACCCGAAACGGCGATTCCCCTCTACAACCGCTTTATTGCACAAATACAGGCGCGGGGAATTCGCACAGCTACCGGTGAATTTGGAGCAGATATGTTGGTCTCCATCGAAAATGACGGTCCTGTCACCATCCCGCTGGATACGGAGGAAATCATGCCCAAAGGAAAGTGACTCTATCCGAAATAGACAAATTTTATGTAGCATTTGTACATGCTATTGACTTTTTGTTCGAAACTTGGTAGAATAAAACAAATCTTCCAATCCCAAGGGCGCTTCCCGCGGGTGAGGATCTAAAAACACAGATACGTTCTGATTTACGAGGGGATTTCCCGAGAAAGAAGGCGGTTGTTATGACTGAAAAATCAGGGTAGCTCCGCGCTTTTTTGCGCGGAGCTTTTTGACTGTTTGGGAGGAACCAATATGGAAAAACGGGTTGCGTTGATTGGCATTGTCGTGGAAGATATGAACAATGTGGAATCGCTCAACCATATTCTACACGAATATGGCGATTATATCATCGGACGTATGGGAATTCCTTATCGCAGCCGAGGGATTTCTATCATCAGCGTGGCTGTGGATGCGCCGATGAACATCATCAGCACTATTTCTGGGAAGCTGGGCATGCTAAAAGGCCTCAGTGTGAAAACCATCTATTCAAAGGCTGGGCAGACAGAATGACCTATACACGTAAACAACTCGAAACGTTCCTGGCATTGGAGGATTTCCAGGAAATCTACGCACAAGCCGATGCATTGCGTGCGGAAACAGTCGGCGATATTGTACACATTCGCGCATTGCTGGAATTTTCCAACCATTGTAAACGCCTGTGTTGTTATTGCGGTCTCAATGCCACGGATAAAAAGCTCCCCCGGTTCCGTATGGACCCTCGGGACATGATTTCCACAGCCCAAGAGGCCTGCCAGGCGGGTTACAAAACTATTGTTCTCCAATCGGGAGAAGACCCCTGGTATACGCCGGATATGATCGGTGAGGTCGTCAAACAGATCAAAAAGACTGGAATGGCTGTTACTTTGAGTTGTGGCGAGCATCCCGAATCCGTTTACCAGTACTGGCGCGACTGTGGCACGGACCGGTATCTCCTCAAGCATGAAACGTCTGACCCAAAATTGTACGCCACGCTTCATCCGGACAGCTCATTGGAAGCACGAGTTGCGTGCCTGCGCAGCTTAAAACGGATCGGCTATGAAACCGGCGGCGGATTTATGATTGGCCTGCCAGGGCAAACGCTCTCCACCATCGCCGGAGACCTGCTTCTCCTGCAAGAGATTGGATGTGATATGGCTGGCATCGGCCCCTTTATCCCCCATCCGGACACACCGCTCCGGGAAGCGACTCCTGGCAGCACAGAGTTGACAAAGCGGGCAGTCGCATTGGCACGTTTGCTGTTGCCGCGGGCGAATTTGCCTGCGACAACGGCTCTTGGCGTATTGGATGACGCACAAAAAGAAAATGTATTTTCTTGTGGGGCCAATGTCATCATGCGAAAGGTCACGCCAAATAACTTAAAAAAACTCTATCAGATCTATCCGGCGGCCTTTTCCGACGTTGACATCCGCACTGGCCGCCTTGAGACCGAAGCGGAAATCCGTTCGCTGAACCGAACCCCTGTATAAATTTTATAACTCTGTATGGACTTTGACGGATTGAAAGGAAGAATGAACCATGTATAATCCAAAATCACCCATTGCGACTGAATTTATTGACGATGAAGAAATTCGCGATACCCTCCGCTATGCGGAAGAAAATAAGGACAACCTGGAATTGGTTAACCGCCTCATCGACAAGACCGATGAACTCAAAGGATTGACGCATCGCGAGGCGGCTGTCCTGCTCGCCTGTGAAGACAAAGACGCATTGGAACGCATCTTTGCACAGGCCACAAAAATTAAGCAGGAGTTTTATGGCAACCGTATTGTGATGTTTGCACCGCTGTATCTCTCTAATTACTGCGTAAATGGTTGTACTTACTGTCCGTACCATAAGAAAAACGGTCATATCGCACGCAAGAAGTTGACCCAGGATGAAATCCGCCGGGAAGTGATCGCCCTGCAGGATATGGGTCATAAGCGTTTGGCCTTGGAAACCGGCGAGGACCCTGTCAACAATCCAATCGAATACGTATTGGAGAGTATCAAAACCATCTATTCCATCAAACATAAAAATGGCGCAATCCGCCGTGTCAACGTCAATATCGCTGCCACAACAGTGGAAAATTACCGCAAACTAAAGGAAGCGGGTATCGGCACATACATCCTATTTCAGGAAACCTACAACAAAGAACAATACGAAAAATTACACCCCACAGGTCCGAAGAGTAACTATGCCTACCACACAGAGGCGATGGACCGTGCTATGCAGGGCGGCATCGATGATGTGGGTTGCGGCGTTCTGTTTGGTTTGAACCTGTACCGTTATGACTTTGTCGGCCTTCTGATGCACGCTGAACACTTGGAAGCCGTCTATGGGGTGGGACCTCATACGATCAGTGTTCCCCGTCTGCGCAACGCCGACGACATCGATGTAAGCGATTTTAGCAACGCGATTTCGGACGAGCTGTTCCAAAAAATCGTCGCCATTTTGCGTATTGCTGTCCCGTACACGGGACTCATCGTCTCTACGCGCGAATCCCAGCGCACCCGCGAAATGGTCATCAAGTATGGAGTGTCCCAGATCAGCGGCGGTTCCCGCACCAGTGTGGGCGGCTATGCGGAAGAGGACCGCATGGAGGAGGACTCTGCCCAATTTGAAGTCAGCGACCACCGGACACTGGATGAAGTGGTCAACTGGCTGTTGAAGCTGGGATATATTCCTAGCTTCTGCACAGCATGTTACCGCGCAGGACGCACAGGCGACCGCTTTATGAGCCTCGTGAAAGCTGGGCAGATCAAAAACTGTTGCCTCCCCAATGCTTTGATGACTCTAAAGGAATATGCAGAAGATTATGCCAGCCCTGAAACCAAGCAGTTGGCCTTAGAGATGATCGATAAAGAGGTGCAGACGATCCCGAACGACAAAGTCCGGGAAATCGCACTCAAAAATCTCCATGGCCTTGACGAAGGGCTTCGCGATTTTCGCTTCTGATGCAAATCGAATTCGGAATACACCCAACATGGGCTGGTCCGAAAGGATTTTCGGAGTTCATTTCGGCAGAGTACCGGTTCTTCGTTCGATTCCCCCAAGTGGAGGAATTCTTTTCGTCCGAAGAGCCAGCTCTACAGCGGAGAAACCTGCATATTCTTTAGGAGGATTCTATGAACGATCTCAATCAAACGCCCAATGCCAATCGTCTGCATATCGCAATCTACGGCAAGCGCAACAGTGGCAAATCTTCGCTGATTAACGCATTGACAAACCAGGATGTAGCGCTCGTATCCGACATTGCGGGCACTACGACAGACCCCGTCTATAAAGCAATGGAAGTACGCGGATTGGGCGCCTGTGTTTTTATTGACACTGCCGGCTTTGACGATGAGGGGGAATTGGGCGAACTACGCATACAAAAGACGCGCCAAACCCTCCCAAAGGCCGACATTGCGATTCTGCTATTCAGCAATCCGGATTTTTCCATGGAAAAATCCTGGCTGGAAATACTCAAAACCAACGGTGTTCCGGTCATCGCCGTTGTGAATAAGAGCGATCTTCGGGACCCGAAACCTTTGATGGAACATATTCAGAAGGACCTTTCCCTTTCTCCAATTGCGGTCAGCGCGATAGATCGTACCGGAATTCCCGCTCTTCTGGCTGAACTCACACGTGCGCTTCCGGAAGGGTATGGCGCACAGAGCATCACTGGCCGTTTGGTCAAAGAGGGTGATGTGGTCATGTTGGTGATGCCTCAAGACAGCGAAGCGCCTAAAGGACGCTTGATTCTTCCACAGGTACAGACCATCCGCGATCTGCTGGACAATCGCTGTATCTCCATCAATGTAACACCGGAGACGATGGAGGGTGCTCTGGCCGCACTGAAAACGCCGCCACAGTTGATCATTACGGATTCTCAAGCCTTTCGTGTAGTCTATGAGAAGGCGCCTAAAGAAAGTAAGTTGACTTCTTTTTCTGTGCTATTTGCCGCATACAAAGGCGATTTGGATGCTTATGTGCGCGGCGCACAAGCGGTAGAACAACTAAATGAGCATTCTCATGTGTTAATCGCAGAAGCTTGCACGCACGCTCCGTTGAGCGAGGATATCGGAAGGGTTAAGATTCCCAACCTATTGCGCAAAAAATACGGCAAAAACATGGACATTCAGATTGTAAGCGGTGCAGATTTCCCTGAAGATCTCTCATCGTACGATTTGATCGTCCATTGTGGAGGCTGTATGTTTAACCGCAAATATCTTCTTTCGCGCATTGCGCGCGCGGAAGACGCACAGGTGCCGATCACCAATTACGGTGTTTTACTTGCAAAGCTAAATGGTATTCTCGACCATATCACACTGTGAATTCCATACAACAAGAGGGTATCCCAAAAGTCATGAAAGGACGGAAGGATACCCTCGTTTTTTTAGAAACTCAAATATTTTTCCAAACAGAAAGAGGATGCCCCTTTCCTATGAATCGAAAAATTCGTAGTTTGGGAACACCCTCTTACTCTTTCAGCGCAGGGTTCTGGCTAAAAAATAGAATTTTAATTAAAAATTCAAACTGCTTGAATCGGCTACCGTGCCATCAGCGGCCGCTTTACATCTTTGATCGGTCAAATCTTTGACTCAAAGAATGCCTTGATTCCCTTATAGGTCATATAGATGTCTGTCTTAGATACGATTTCAAACGGAGAATGCATCGACAATACCGGTACGCCCACATCGAGAACATCTACGTTCAAATTGGCAACAAACATCGCAACAGTTCCGCCGCCACCGCCATCTACCTTGCCCAGCTCACCGATCTGCCAGAGCACATCGTTCTTTTCAAAAATACTGCGAACCTCTGCAACAAACTCTGCTGTGGCCTCCGAAGTTCCACTCTTCCCACGGGAACCGGTGTATTTACTCATGGCAATTCCATTATTCAAAAACGTGGAATTGGTCTTTTCATAAGCGCTTGCATAGGTGGGATCATACGCCGCTGTGACGTCCGCCGAAAGACATTTTGACTTGCTGAGCACGTGACGCGCCTCTAGGCCCTCTGCTTGCGCGAGATCTGCAATGAAATACCGCATGAATTCAGAATTCAAGCCGGTGTTGCCATCGCTGCCAATCTCCTCCCGATCGGCAAGAACGGTCAAAATCGTGTGCTGCGGGTTCTTCGCGTTCAGCACCGCCATCAGCGACGGATACGCACAAACACGGTCGTCATGCCCATAGGCGCCGATCATGCTGCGGTCAAACCCAACATCCGAGGCCTTGAATGCAGGAACAAATTCAATATCAGCTGAAACAAAGTCTTCTTCTGTCATGCCATACTTTTCATGGATCAGACGCATGGTATTCAGTTTGAAGAGATTGTCTCCGTCCTCTGCGCGCACAGGACGGCTTCCCGCCAGAATGTTCAGGTTTTCTCCTTCAATCGCCTTTCCAAGCGTCTTTGACATCTGTTCTGTACCCAGATGCGGCAGCAAGTCGGTGACGCAGAACTGTGGTTCTCCGGGCTCTTCTCCCAGGCGAATTTCCACATGTGTTCCGTCCTTCAAAACCGCCAGTCCATGCATGGAAAGTGGAATTGCCGTCCACTGGTACTTCTTAATCCCGCCATAATAATGGGATTTAAACAGCGCCAGCTCGTCCTTTTCATAGAGAGGATGGGGCTTGAGGTCCAAACGAGGGGAATCGATGTGTGCAGCAGCAATACGCACGCCATCTTTACATCCCTCTTTGCCAATTACGGCCAAAATCAAAGCCTTCCCACGGTTGTTATAATACACCTTATCGCCGGCTTTGTAGCTCTTTTTGGGATCAAACGCCACAAAGCCTTCTTTTTCGGCGCGCACGATGGCAGACTTTACTGCCTCACGCTCTGTTTTGCTGTGATCCAAAAACTCCTTATAATCCTCGCAGAAGGCGTCTGCTTTCTTCACACGCTCATCGGGGATCTTGTGGTATCCATTTTTGCGACAGATGAGCAAGTCCTCACGAAGCTGCTCAACATCTGCCAGTTCCTTTTTTTTAGCCATGAAATGTACCTCCTATTTCATCAAATTCATAGAGTTCCCTGTATTTATGATAATTTTGCAGTACAGCATTTACATAACGCTCTGTCTCCGGATACGGAATCCGGTCCAGCTCCACGCCGTCCTGGGAAACGTCGGGGTTGCTCAGCCAATTGTTTACCGTCCCAATCCCTGCATTGTAGGCACTCAAAGCAGTTGTTTGCTCTGAATACTTATCCTGTAAAATCTGCAAAAATTTACAGCCATAACGAATATTGACCCGCGGCGTATAAAGATCATCCGCTGTATAGGGCACCCCTTCTCGCAACTTCGTTTGCAGCCAGTCAAATGTATCCGGCGTGATCTGCATCAGTCCACGCGCCCCTGCATGCGATGTCGCGTTCGGATCAAAATTGCTCTCCGCTTTCATCACCGCATAAACCAACGCCGGGTCCACCCCTTGCGTTTGCGCTTCTTCTTCCACAATTTCACGGTATCCCAAAGGATACGCCGTACGCATGAAGTAATCGTGTCCCAACCGCAAAAGGCACGCCCCTACAACAACCAGTACAGCCAATAGAAGGAGTGTTTTCACAGATCGTCTCATTGCAAATCCTCCGTTTAACTGGATGACGACAACAGAACGTGCAACAGCTTCTCGGTTTCCTCTGGAACCTGTGCGGCATCGATTCCCCCATCCATAGCATATGAAGCCCGGCTGGTATAATATGCGTTCGGCTGTTGGGCCCCCATACGAGCGCGAGCCTGCACTTCCGTAATCTGGTCCCGCCGCATAATCCGGCGCATCCGGAGTTCTGGCTCAGCAACGACTGCGACCGTAACCCGGCAAAGCGCATCCGCACCGCTCTCAAACAAAAGCGCCGCATCCACCACAACCACCTTTTTGCCGCTGGCGGCAATGCGCCGGCGTACCTCTTCCATGATGAGCGGATGGGTAATTCCGTTGAGCTTTTTTGAAGAAACCGCATTGGAAAAGGCCCGCTCAGCCAAAAGAGCCCGGTTCAAACGACCCTCTGACACCACATCGTTTCCAAAGGCGCTTTGGAGTGCGGTAAGGCAATCCGGACGATTCGTAACCTCTTGAGCGACGCGGTCGCAATCGATCACCTCACAACCGAGTGCTGCAAAAGCGGATGCCACTGTAGATTTTCCCGCCCCGGTTGGACCGGTAAGTCCAACGACCAAAGGTTTAGCCAACGTCAATCACCTCAAATCCCGCCGCTCGGATCAAGCGGTTATAGACCGCCAATCCTACGCCTTTTGGTTCCGGACAACGCGCATAGACTGTCTTTGCGTGGAGCCGTTCATCCAGTTCCCGTAGGGCTTCAAAGAGCTCGCGTGCCTGTTCCCCGCAATCTTTCTCCCCGCCATAACAGATGGCAGGAACTCGCAACGCTGTATCCTCGCCGTCATAACAAAGAGCGGCCACTCCATCTTCCGCATGTGTATTGACATAGTCGATATAGTGTTCCAATGAACCGTCCAGAATAACCACATTTGCCCTGGGTGAATAGTGCTTATATTTCATCCCCGGCGATGCGGCACGCTTCCCATTTGCCAGGGGATGCAACACAGCATCGTCCATCTCTACACGGCCAAGCACACTTTTCAGCTGTTCCAGCGTAATGCCACCCGGACGCAAAAGGCGTGGGGGCTGCTCTGCAAGTGTCAATACCGTTGATTCTACACCGACCGAGCACGGTCCGCCGTCGAGTACGGCCTCAATCCTACCGTCCATGTCATTCATTACATGCGCTGCTGTGGTGGGACTTGGATGCCCAGACAGGTTGGCCGATGGCGCGGCAAGCGGCACCCCCGCCGCATCAATCACCGCGCGCGCCACCGGGTGGTAGGGGAACCGTACCGCAACCGTGTCCAAACCCGCGCTCACCTCATCCGGAATCTGCGCCGATTTGGGCAAAATAATGGTCAGCGGCCCCGGCCAAAAACGATCTGCCAATTTTTTTGCGCTTTCCGGCACCTCTCGGACCAACTCATAGATCTGTTCAAAGTGGCTGATGTGTACAATCAGAGGATTGTCCATAGGGCGCCCCTTTGCAGTAAAAATTTTAGCAACCGCCGTTCCATCCAACGCATTTGCCGCCAAGCCATAGACCGTCTCTGTAGGAATCCCCACCAATCCGCCGTCCTGCAAAATCGCTGCTACAGCCTCGACCGCGCCCGGTGCATCCGCCTTTAAAAATCTTGTCTGCATGGATGCCTGCCCCCTTATCCCTGGTTTTCCACCGTCTGCTCCAACTTTGCCGCGCGGTCAGCGGCTACAAGAGCATCAATCACCTCGTCGAGATCGCCATTGAGAATGTCATCCAGTCGGTAGAGAGTCAAGCCGATGCGATGATCCGTCACCCGGCCCTGTGGATAATTGTATGTGCGGATTCGTTCCGAACGGTCGCCCGTTCCCACTTGGGAACGGCGGTCCGCAGCCACCTGGGCATCCTGCTTGGCCTGTTCGATCTCATATAATCTGGAACGCAGTACCCGCATGGCCTTATCCTTGTTTTTGAACTGACTCCGTTCATCCTGACACTCCACTACCATACCCGTGGGTAAGTGGGTGATGCGGATCGCTGAGGATGTCTTGTTGATGTGCTGACCACCTGCACCGCTGGAACGGAAGGTATCGATCTGCAAATCCTTTGGGTTGATCTCAATCTCCACGTCGTCCACTTCCGGCAATACGGCCACAGTTGCCGTTGACGTGTGTACGCGGCCTTGGGTCTCTGTTTCTGGCACGCGCTGTACGCGATGTACGCCGCTTTCGTACTTCAAGCGGGAATAAGCCCCGTCGCCAGAGATCATAAAACTGATCTCCTTGTAACCACCCAATTCTGTTTCATTCACATTCAGCAACTCCGTTTGCCAGCCATGGCGTTCTGCATACATACTGTACATGCGGAACAAGACAGCAGAAAAGAGTGCTGCCTCTTCTCCCCCTGCACCTCCGCGGATCTCCACGATCACGTTCTTTTCATCGTTTGGGTCGCGGGGCAGCAAAAGAATCTTTAACTCATCCGAAGTGCGGGCGATGTCCTTCTTCGCCTGCTCCAATTCCAGCTCTGCCAGTTCTCGCAATTCTTTTTCAAGCCCGTTCTCTTCCAACAAAGAGAGAGCCTCCGCCTGCGCATCTTCTGCACGCCTGTATTCGCGGTATTTCTCTACGATGGGCGTGATGGTCTTATGTTCTTTCATCAATTCCGCATAGACCGTTGGATTTGTCAAAACTGTGGGGTCACAAAGCTTTTGGTTCAACTCTTCATAACGTTTTTCAAACACCTGAATATTTTCAAACATCGTTCTACTCTCCTTTGCAGGTAAATGGTTTTTTAACTGGCAAAGGCGCTAGAGTTCATCCCCCGTGTTCTCCCGAAGGATCTTCTTGATGTTTTTTTCACATTTCAGGCGCGGCACCATGATCTCATGGCCACAGGTGGTACAGCGGATTTTAAAATCCATGCCGGCGCGCAGGACCAAAAATTCCTTTCCCCCGCATGGATGCTGCTTTTTCATTTGCAAAATATCGCCAGGTCGTACATCCATCCTTCCGCACCTCCATTCTCAACCTTTTTCCATGCGCTTAAGAATATATTATAGCACCAATTCCATAAAACAGACAATGTTTTTTTGGGATTCTGTCCCAGTAAAACCGATAGGTGCAGAGAAACCGCGTTTGTGCTATACTATTGTACAAATATAGGTTGGACAGAAAGCGGGGATTCCATGAATACAAAAGAGGAAATTTTGCTGCGCCTTCGCCAAAATGAAGGTTATCTTTCCGGTGAACAGCTCAGTGAAGCGCTGGGAGTTTCACGTGCCGCTGTTTGGAAGGCAATCACCTCACTGCGAGACGCAGGCTATGAGATTGATTCAGCCACCAACCGGGGATACCGTTTGGTTTCTTCTCCGGATGTACTCACCCCGGAAGAAGTGGGATATGGGTTGCAAACAAAGACGCTAGGCGCAAAAATCTTTGCGTTTGCGGAAGTAGATTCTACCAATGAAGAAGCTAAACGCCAGGCCCAGTGTGGCGCACCGGATGGCAGTGTATTCATTGCAGAACGTCAAACCGGCGGTAAAGGCCGCTTAGGGCGTGCATGGAAGTCTCCAGAGGGTACGGGAATTTGGTTCAGCATCTTGCTGCGTCCCAGTCTGCTCCCTACAGAAATCAGCAATATCACTCTGCTGGCCGGAATCGCAGTATGCAGGGCGGTCCGTTCTGTGACGGGCTGTGAAGCCTGTATCAAATGGCCAAACGATGTTGTGATTGGCAGCCGTAAGATCTGCGGTATCTTGACAGAACTAGCGGCAGAAATCGATCGGGTGGAGTATATAGTCTTAGGCATTGGAATCAATGCAAATATGGAAGCTTTTCCCGGAGAACTGGCAGAAAAAGCCACCTCTCTTCGAATGGAAGCTGGCAAATCATTTTCACGTGCCGCTGTCCTACGAGCCGTGCTGGAAGAATTGGAACCCCTTCTCAAAAAAGCTCAGATGGGCAATGCGCTGTCTTACGTCCTCGACGAGTATAAGTCCCTATGCATTTCCTTACATCGCCGCGTGGGCTTTTTCTGGGATGGCAAAAAGCAGACGGGTACGGCTGTGGACATCTCTCCCTTGGGTGAATTGATTGTGGAGCTTGATGAGGGCGGCCATGTAGCCATCAACGCAGGGGAAGTCGTCGTACAGGGGATCTATGGACAGGTTCTTCCGGAGGCTTGGAAGACAAACCAGTAAAATTTGTAAGCAATCTAAACAGTAGGAGCTTTTATTTCTCAATAGGGGTTGAATCGCAATGGATTCCCATATTCTCCAAAAATCGATTCTGCCAGAAGGATGCCCCCGCGAAGTTTCCCACAAAAAACCCTTGTATTCCCATTCCTTATACTCCTGTACAACGAGGACGCTTCTGCTTTTCAACCTTGTGTACCTTCGTCAGTACAAAAGAACTCTCCCAAATGGGACGTCCGTCCCAGCTAAATGAGCTGCAAAAATCCTATCCAAAGTAGACGTGACCACAGAACTGGTATCGAGCAGAAAAAAGAGCTTTTATACGGAAGTTTTTGTCTCCAAATGAGAAAGCGATCCATTTGTGATCGAACTGCCATACCGGGCAGCGTTTTGGAGCGTTGCATTCATCTATATCACTTTTTCTAGTTCCAAATGCGATAGGAAAAGATATTTTAATTGATTGCCAAATAAAAAGACGCCCGGAACACAGCCAAACCGGCTGTGATTCTAGGCGTCTTTTTTGTCTTTTATTTATCAGAAAATAGCAGTTGTAATTGCTGTGAAAATCCACTTGGCTGTACAATTGTACAGTTTCAGTTTATTTGCGTTTGAAGCCATCCTTCAAGGAAACAGAACGATTGAACACCGGATGTTGTGGTGTGCTGTCGCGGTTGTCCGCGCAGAAGTACCCTTGACGCATAAACTGGAAGGACTGGCCGGGTTTGGCCTGTGCCAGAGAAGGCTCAACTTTACAGCCGGTTAGTACCTCGAGGGAATCCGGGTTGAGCACTTCAAGAAATTCATGGGCATCCGGGTCCGGTACGGCAAACAGATTGCCATAAAGGCGAACTTCTGCATCGATCGATGTCTGTGCATCCGCCCAATGGATGGTACTCTTTACCTTGCGGCCGTCCGGTGTATTGCCCCCGCGCGTCTGCGGGTCGTATTCCGCATATACCTCGACTACATTGCCATTCTCATCCTTCTTACAACCGGTACAACGTACCACATAGGCGGTCTTCAGCCGCACCTCATTGCCGGGAAACAGGCGGAAATATCCCTTCACCGGTTCTTCCATGAAGTCCTCCTGTTCAATCCACAGTTCGCGCGAGAAGGAAACTGTCCGTGTTCCGTCCTCCGGCTTTCCAGGATTGTTCTCCACCTCAAAGGTCTCTGTCTGCCCCTCGGGATAATTTGTTAGAATTAACTTCATCGGATGTAGAACCGCCATCACGCGCTGCGCATGTTCGTTCAGATCCTCCCGCAGGCAGTGCTCCAAAAAGCCATATTCCACGGTACTGTTCACTTTCGAAACACCGATGCGCTCGCAAAAATTGCGGATCGACGTAGGTGTGTACCCACGGCGGCGCAGCCCGCAAATGGTCGGCATACGCGGATCATCCCAACCGGATACATAGTGATCCTCGACCAGTTTGCGCAGCTTGCGTTTGCTCATCACGGTATAATTAATCCCCAGGCGCGCAAATTCAATCTGACGCGGTTTTGCAGGAAGATCGACATGCTCGATCACCCAATCATAGAGCGGCCGATGATCCTCAAACTCCAACGTGCAAAGGGAATGCGTAATCCCTTCCAAAGCATCCTCGATCGGATGCGCAAAGTCATACATTGGGTAGATGCACCAATTGTCCCCAGTGCGATGATGATGCAAGTGGTTGATTCGATAGATCACCGGGTCACGCATGTTAAAATTGCCGGAGGCCAAATCAATCTTCGCGCGCAGTGTCATCTTGCCATCTTCAAACTCGCCCGCTTTCATCCGCGCAAACAGATCCAAACTTTCTTCCACCGGCCGGTCGCGATAGGGGCTGACCGCAGGATGCGTCAAATCACCGCGATTTTCACGCATCTGCTCCGGCGTCAACTCACAGACATAGGCTAATCCCTTGCGAATAAGCTGTACCGCCGCCTCATACATCTTCGGGAAATAATCCGAAGCATAGTAGAACCGGTCTTCCCAAGAATAACCGAGCCATGCAATGTCTTCTTTAATTGCATCGACATACTCCACGTCCTCTTTGGTCGGATTGGTATCATCCATCCGTAGATTGCACAGGCCATTGTATTTCTCTGCTGTACCAAAATCAACATAGATGGCCTTTGCGTGGCCGATGTGCAAATAGCCATTTGGCTCCGGCGGAAAGCGCGTATGGACCGTTTGACCGGCATAGCGGCCTCCCTCTGCAAGATCCTCCTCAATAAAGTCGTGGATAAAATTGCTCCAGCCCTCGGCTTCCTCCGGCTTTTTGATCTCGTCACTCATACTGCCATCTCCTTTTTATTTCTTCAGCTTCTCCAGGCCTACCCGCAGCCTGCGCAAGGATTCTTCCTTACCCAATATTGCCAGAATCTCCATTGCACCGCCGGGCGTGACCTGCTTGCCAGCCGCCGCGATTCGGACCGGCCAAAGTAGCGTTCCATTCTTTACTTCCAATCGTTGTGCCAAAGCGATCAATTGATCGTGAATGGTTTCCAGCTGCCAATCCGAAACGCTTTCCAGTTCAGCAATCGCTGCTTCGAGCATGGTGACGGAATTCTCTAAGTTCGTCTTACTTTTCTTATTGACGAAGAGATCCACTGGATACTCCGGCAGCTCCTGGAAGAAGCCGATGATTTCTGGGATCTCCGTCAACTTGGTGACGCGGGGCTGCAAAATAGAAGCCAACACGGGCCAATTCATTTTTTTATCCCCAAATACCTGCTGAAAATATGGCATGGCCGCTTCGATAAAGGTATCCTGGGGCATAGCGCGAAGATATTCCGCGTTAAACCATGTCAGCTTATCATAATCAAATACTGCCGGCGATTTGCTGATTCCCTCAATGGAGAAATTTTCCACCAATTCCGGTAATGTAAACAGCTCTCGGTTTTCTTTTGGGCACCATCCCAGCAAAGCAATATAGTTTGTGATTGCCTCTGGAAGATATCCCTCCGCTAAAAGATCGGCAAATCCGGTCGCACCGTGCCGCTTGGAAAGCTTGGAAACACTTCCGTCCTCATTCTTTCCCATGATTAATGGCAGATGCACATAGGTCGGCACCTCCCAGCCAAATGCTTCATAAAGCAAATTATACTTAGGAGTCGATGTGAGATATTCACAACCGCGCACTACATGCGTGATGTGCATCAGATGGTCGTCAATCACATTGGCAAAATTGTATGTAGGATACCCATCGGACTTTAAAAGAATTTGATCCTCTAGCTCACGATTTTCAATGGTAATATCGCCGTAAACCACATCATGGAATGTCGTAGATCCCTCAATTGGCATTTTTTGCCGGATTACATAAGGGGTCCCTGCTTTCAGGAGTTTGTCCACCTCTTCCTGTGGCAAATCACGACAATGACGGTCATAACCGCCGCCCTCTTGTGCTTCATGCAGGGCATCCAAACGCTCTTTCGTACAGAAGCAATAATAGGCTTTGCCCTCTCGGACAAGCTGTTCCGCATAAGGCTTGTATAAATCCTTGCGCTTGCTCTGAACATATGGGCCAAAATCGCCACCCACATCCGGACCTTCGTCATGCTTGAGTCCTACTTGTTCCAAGGTACGATAGATCACATCAACCGCACCTTCCACCAGGCGTTCCTGGTCGGTATCCTCTATACGCAATACAAACTGACCGTCCATAGATTTTGCAATCAGATATTCGTATAGCGCCGTGCGCAGATTTCCCACATGCATGAATCCTGTGGGGCTCGGCGCAAATCTTGTTCTTACTGCTTGCTTTTGCATCCTAAACCCGCCTCTCCTTTTCATCAGCGCGCTGGAAAATCACCAGCGCGCGCCCTCATGCCCCGGATCAAACTCCGGCGTCTCAATTCTTTTATTATACCAAATATGCACAGGATTTCAACGTTGATTTTCCAGGTATTCCACGTATTCTTCCAAACAAAAATGGCGTTCCTGCATCGCTTTGGCATGTTCTGGGCCCACATAACGATAATGCCAAGGCTCAAAACGAATTTTTGTGATCTCCTGTTTATCCTCGGGGTAACGTAAAATAAAACCGTACTCAACTGCATGTTCTGCCAGCCATTCATATTCAGGCGTGGTGTCAAAATCCTCACGGACGCCGTTTAGGTCGATCGCCAAACCGGTGTTGTGCTCGCTACAGCCCGGCCGCGCCACTGAAAGAGCCGCTACAGCTTCTGCCTGCTGCAACCCCATGCCGTTGTCCTGGTTTTCCTCCACTGCCCGGTCAAATAATTCACTCTGCCGTTGCACACTCCGATAGCCAGAAGAAATCCATAGGGAAACGCCATCTGCCTGTGCGGCCGCCTGCATTTTTTGAAAAGGCTCTACGATACGTTCGTCTACATCCACGCCATATAAATTCACTATATTGCGGTGAAAGTCATCCGGCATCGTTTCACTGTAATTTACCAATACCAACAAATCGTCCTCCGCTGGCGATTTTTCTGGCTTTGCATTGGCCTGCGCAACATCTCCTTTGGGCTTTTCTGCCGAGGAGAAGGTTGGCTCTCCTTCCACCGCAGAGGATATAGGCGCTTCTTCTGGCTTTGCAGAAGCCTGCTCCATCGTAAAAATAAAAACGGTACTTACGGCTGCAGTGGTTACTGCAGCCGCCAATAGAGCGCCGACCGAAAGAAAAAACATCTTCACCTTGGATCTTCTTTTTTTCATGGCTTCTTTCATCCCTGTCCTTCAAACATTGCGGGTATTTCTCCCGAAACTATTGTTACACGGAGCAGGGAATTCATACCGATTTTGCGAAATCACCAAGTTTTTACAGGGAAACACTCGGATGATTCTCTTTCTTTTCGCACAAACTATCCGTATTATTTGACGATAGGAGGGAAAAGCATGGAAGATTTGCCTCTTGGCCTTGGTATGGCTCTCGCACAGCGTTCCGAAGCTATGCAGCAATTTTGTGCACTGACCGATGAAGAGCAGCGTATGGTGATCAACCATACGCATCAGATTCATTCCAAACAGGAGATGCAGGCTTATGTAGACCGTTTAGCGGAGCACGCCCCTTTGGGATAATCGCACCGAATCCCATCCTTTTTCATAAACTGGTGTGTAACACGCGGGCAAAATAAAAGCCGAAAACGTATTAACCAGCGTTTCGGGTACAATTGGGTGGGATATATGAACGACTGTTGTTACGGGGAAAAATTGATCGCAGCTGGAACCGCCATTGCCTTTCAGCTTGCACAGGAGTGCCGTCCCGAAGATCTGGAATTGTTAAGCGATCTTTTCAATGTAATCGGAGAACAGCTTGCACTTTTGGCAAACACAAAAGCGATCTACAAGCTTCGCTGTGATTCTAGCCGGACAATGCTTCCTGAGCAGAGTCAAGGCCCCTCATGAGCAATGCTATACGAAATCCGCATGCTTGTCCTACTGTCATGCGGATTTCTGTTTATGTTGGAATATTCCGAAATTTCTCCAGATATATTGCAACCGAGCGAGACATTTCCCTGGAAAATGAAGACAAGTACTTGCGTTTGCAAAAAGCGTTCATATAAGATGTATAGTCAAATGGCAGGCGATTTTCACGTTCTGCCTGTTCTCGAAACCAATGTTCATGTTCTTGAGCTGAAAATTTCCGATAGCAATTCTCCTGCACAATATAAGCAGAAGAGAAGCGCTGTGGCTTCTTTCGCTGTTTTTGCTGTTCCGTCGGATACCCATATACAACCATTGCCGCAGGCATTACGTAATCGGGAAGGTCTAACAGGCATCTATGTTCTTCCACGTTCTCCAATATATCGCCGATATAACAGGAACCTACCCCCAAACTTTCGGCCGCAACCACGCTATTCTGTGCCGCAATACAGGCATCTGCCATCGCAAGCATTAAATCCCCTTCTGCCGGAAGGCGAGGGTGGCAACCCGCGAAAACAAATGCATCGTACCAACGCTGAAAATCAGCCAGAAAGAGCAATACCAGCGGCGCCTTTGCAATGAATGGTTGGTGATCGCAGGTTTCTGCCAGTTGTTCTTTCAAAGATGGGTCCGTAATCCGTAAAATGGTATACAACATTTGATTCCCTGCTGTCGGCGCCTGCATCGCCGCTTGTATGATGGCCTCCTGCACCTCCTGTGGAATCGGTTTTTCTAAAAAGATCCGTGTGGATTTTCGATCCCATAAACTCTGCAAAATTGAATTCATAACCATCGCATTCGCTCCCTTCCTTTTGCTGTAAATACTTTCCTTACAAAACCTAACTCGGAGGTTTCCATGGAGAAAGAAATTTGGTATCACAAATTGAATACTTATTTTGTCATCTTCTATTTGCTTTTTAGCTTTTGTCTCATGGGATTTTACCTATTCAATGGACAACTCTATTATGCAGCATTGGGCCTTGGGGGAATTCTCCTGCTCCTATTGCCCACCGTCTTTGAACGGGCATATAACCTTTCTCCGGTCTATCAATTTCATTTTTTAGCTTACTGTTTTTTATTCTTTTCCTATGTCATAGGGCTGGTGATGCAGGCCTATCACTTTATTCCACTCTATGATAAAATCATGCACACACTTTCCGGAACTTTAGGGATGTTCCTGGGAGTTCTATTGTTCTACCTGTGTAAGGACAAGCAGGAATTTCAAAAACAGGACTATCCCTTGGTGGCTATCACCTCTTTTTCTGTCTCCATGGCGATTGCAGGCTTGTGGGAAATTGGGGAATACCTGATTAGTCTGTTTTTTCCTTGCGACCCACAGCGCGTCGCAGAAACCGGCGTATCCGACACCATGCAGGACTTCATCGTATGCATGATCGGAGCTTTGTTATGGCTCCCTTTTCTATATCGGTTTTATCGCAAGGATAAAGCTGATTTTTTGATGAATTGCCTTCTCATCTTTTTCAAAAAGAATGCAAAACACTCGCATACGTACAACCAATCGCGTCTTTAAAACGATAAGCGTTCCTTTCCAAGTCTATCAGGAACAATTGATCCCTTTTGAGAATATTCTATATGAAAAACGGGAGATTTCGGCAGTCGCCCGCAGAAAAAAAGGAAAGGCGGTATCGAATATGATTCCCATGTATCCGTACATAAAGCACGAGACAAAATGCAAGGAAATTCCTGTCCCCTTCCCACCGCAACATCAGTATAGCCAACCTGGTATGGAATATCTGATGGAACCTCGCCCGATCTCTGAAAATATCGAAACACGAGGAAGTGGAAAACTTCAAGATCGAGTTGCCATTATCACTGGCGGCGATAGTGGCATCGGGCGTGCTGTTGCCTATGCCTTTGCAAAGGAAGGCGCAGATATTGTCATCGCCTATCTCAATGAACATCGTGATGCACAAGAAACCAAAGAGCACGTCGAAAAGCTCGGGCGAAAATGTCTTCTTATCTCCGGCGATCTCAAAAAAGAATCCGTATCCAAAGAAATCGTCCGACAGGCAATCCATTGTTTTGGAAAAATCGATATTCTTGTCAACAACCACGCTGTACAATTCCTCCAAAAAAGCATCCTGGATTTATCAGCCGAACAGCTTGATTTGACCTTTCGTACCAATGTCTACAGTTATTTCTACATGATTAAGGCTGCACTGCCCTACTTAAAGCCGGGAAGCTCCATCATCAATACAACGTCCGTCACCGCTTACAGAGGAAATCCGGAACTCTTGGACTACAGTGCTACAAAAGGTGCCATTGTGTCCCTAACCCGTTCTCTTTCCCTCAATCTAGTAGAACGTGGCATTCGAGTCAATGGCGTTGCCCCCGGGCCAATTTGGACCCCGCTGATTCCCGCTTCCTACTCTGCAAGAGAAGTGGAAACTTTTGGGACCTATACCTCACAAGTTCCTATGATGCGAGCTGGTCAACCGTTCGAAGTCGCAACCAGTTATGTCTTCCTTGCAAGCGACGATGCCAGCTATATGTCAGGACAGATCCTTCACCCGGACGGGGGAACCATTGTCAACAGTTAATCCAGCACAATCGAAACTCCTTTATAGGATAACCCTACATAAACACAAAAATAGACTACACTCTCCGGTCCATAAATTTGTAGAATTCTTAGAGATAGAAAAAGGGTTTCATCCATTAGGATGAAACCCTTCATGAGCAAGTAAAAATTACTCGTTGATCTTGATAACAACACCGGAACCAACCGTACGGCCGCCCTCACGGATAGCGAAACGGAGGCCTTCCTCGATTGCGATCGGGGTAATCAATTCAACGTCCATCTCGACGTTATCGCCAGGCATGCACATCTCGGTGCCTTCCGGCAGATTGATAACACCGGTAACGTCGGTCGTTCTGAAATAGAACTGCGGACGATAGTTGTTAAAGAACGGAGTATGACGGCCACCTTCATCCTTTGTCAGGACGTAAACCTGGCCGCGGAACTTCGTGTGCGGATGAATGGTACCCGGCTTTGCGAGAACCTGTCCACGCTCGATTTCCGTTCTCTGAATACCACGAAGCAAAGCGCCAACGTTGTCGCCAGCCTCAGCAAAGTCGAGAACCTTGCGGAACATTTCCAGACCTGTGATAACGGTCTTCTTGCGCTCCTCGGTCAAGCCGATGATCTCAACTTCTTCGCCAACCTTTGCCATACCGCGCTCCACTCTACCAGTCGCAACAGTACCACGGCCGGTGATGGTGAAGACGTCCTCAACAGGCATCAAGAACGGCAGGTCGGACTTACGCTCCGGAGTCGGAATGTAGCTATCAACAGCAGCCATCAGCTCATGGATGCACTTGTACTCCGGTGCACTCGGGTCCTTAGACTCGGACTCCAGAGCCTGGAGAGCAGAACCGCGGACAATCGGGGTGTCATCGCCCGGGAACTCATACTCGTTCAACAGGTCGCGGATTTCCATCTCGACCAGATCGAGCAGCTCCGGATCGTCAACCTGATCCGCTTTGTTCATGAACACAACGATATACGGCACGCCAACCTGACGGGAGAGCAGGATGTGCTCTCTGGTCTGCGGCATCGGGCCGTCAGCAGCGGAAACAACCAGGATAGCGCCGTCCATCTGAGCAGCACCGGTGATCATGTTCTTAACATAGTCAGCATGGCCGGGGCAGTCAACGTGTGCATAGTGACGGGTTGCAGTCTGATATTCCACGTGCGCGGTGTTGATCGTGATACCACGCTCTCTCTCTTCAGGAGCCTTATCGATATTTGCATAATCGACGAACTCTGCGTCGCCCTCCAGGTTGAGGACCTTCGTGATCGCAGCAGTCAGTGTGGTCTTACCATGGTCAACGTGGCCGATGGTGCCAATGTTAATATGCGGTTTGGATCTTTCGAATTTTGCTTTTGCCATTGGGATTCTCCTCCTTTTTATAATACAGATCAGAGATTTTTTAAGTTCAGAACTATGCTTATCATTTTACCAAGGAAATGGCGAAAAATCAAGCATATTTTGTAACTTATTCAGCCTTTTTCCCGCGTTCGCTGATGATGGAATCCGAAACAAACTTCGGAACCTCAGCATAGTGATCCGGTTCCATCGTATACTGGCCTCTGCCCTGTGTCTTCGAACGCATGTCGGTTGCATAACCGAACATCTCGGACAGCGGAACCATCGCGGTGATCTGCTGAGCGCCGGAAACAGCGTCCATGCCCTGGATCATGCCGCGGCGGGCGTTCAGGTCGCCGATAACGTCGCCCATGTAATCCTCGGGCACGGTAACAACAACCTTCATGATTGGCTCCAAAATCACCGGGTCAGCCTTCTTCATTGCCTCCTTGAACGCCATAGAACCAGCGATCTTAAAGGCCATCTCAGAGGAGTCAACCTCGTGATAAGAACCATCATACAGTGTAACCTTTACATCTACAACGTTGTAGCCTGCCAAGACACCGGAGAGCATTGCACCCTGGATACCTTGGTCAACCGCCGGAATATATTCCTTCGGAATCGAGCCACCAACCGTCGCATTGACGAACTCATAACCCTTCTCCGGGTTTGGCTCGATTTTAATCTTAACATGACCGTACTGGCCTTTACCACCGGACTGTCTTGCGTACTTGGTGTCAACATCCGCCAACTTGCGAATGGTCTCCTTGTAAGCAACCTGCGGCTTACCGACATTTGCTTCCACCTTGAATTCACGCAGAAGTCTGTCCACAATGATCTCCAAGTGGAGCTCGCCCATGCCGGCGATGATGGTCTGGCCGGTCTCCTCATCGGTATATGCCTTAAAGGTCGGGTCCTCTTCCGCCAGCTTTGCCAGCGCAATACCCATCTTTTCCTGGCCAGCCTTTGTCTTCGGCTCGATAGCCACGCGAATAACCGGCTCCGGGAATTCCATGGATTCCAGAATGACCGGATGCTTTTCATCGCACAGGGTGTCGCCGGTGGTGGTGTTCTTTACACCGATTGCCGCGGCAATATCACCCGCATAGACAATGTCGATATCCTGGCGGTGATTTGCGTGCATCTGCAAAATACGGCCGATTCTCTCATTGCTGTCCTTTACAGAGTTGTAAACTGTAGCGCCCGCACTCAATGTACCGGAGTACACACGGAAATAGCACAGCTTTCCAACAAATGGGTCAGCCGCAATCTTAAATGCAAGTGCAGAGAAGGGCTCATCGTCGGATGCATGACGATCCTCTTCCTCGCCTGTCTCCGGGTTTACACCACGGATTGCAGGGATGTCGGTCGGAGCCGGCATATAGTCGATGATCGCATCCAGGAGCTTCTGCACGCCCTTGTTCTTATAGGAAGTACCACAAGTCACTGGAACCATCGTATTGGCAATGGTGGACTTACGGATTGTACGAACAATCTCTTCCCTAGTGAGCTCTTCACCGGAGAGATATTTCTCCATGAGCTCGTCGTCCTGCTCAGCAACATGCTCAAGCAGTGCATTGTGATATTCCTCGGCAATGTCAACCATATCCTCCGGAATATCCTCGACGCGCATATCCTTGCCCATGTCGTCATAGTAGACGTCCGCCTTCATATCGATCAGGTCGATGATCCCACGGAAGGTATCTTCGCTGCCGATCGGAAGCTGAATCGGAACGGCATTACACTTCAAGCGCTCCTTCATCATCTTGACGACATTATAGAAGTCAGCGCCCATGATGTCCATCTTATTGACATACGCCATACGCGGAACATGATATTCCTCAGCCTGGCGCCAAACCGTTTCGGACTGGGGCTCAACGCCACCCTTTGCGCAGAAAACGGTTACAGAACCGTCCAGTACGCGCAGGGAACGTTCCACCTCAACGGTGAAGTCCACGTGGCCGGGAGTGTCAATGATGTTGATGCGGTGGCCTTTCCAGAAGCAGGTCGTAGCAGCAGAGGTAATCGTGATACCTCTCTCCTGCTCCTGCGCCATCCAGTCCATCGTTGCAGCACCGTCGTGCGTCTCGCCGATCTTGTGGTTAACACCCGTATAATACAGAATACGTTCTGTCGTCGTTGTTTTACCGGCATCGATGTGCGCCATGATACCGATATTGCGGGTCATTTCGAGTGATACCTGCCTTGGCATAGTTTCCTCCTTAAAGTTCTGAAAATAGTATACAGCCTGCGCCGATTACCATCTGTAATGTGCGAAAGCTCTGTTAGCCTCTGCCATCTTGTGCGTATCGTCACGCTTCTTGGCAGCACCGCCAGCACCATTAACAGCATCAAGGATCTCGCCGGCAAGTCTTTCCTTCATGGTCTTTTCAGATCTGAGTCTGGAATAGTTGGTCATCCAGCGCAGGCCCAAGGTCTGTCTTCTCTCTGGACGAACCTCCATCGGCACCTGGTAGGTAGCGCCGCCGACACGGCGGGCCTTAACTTCGAGCTGCGGCATGACGTTTTCCATCGCCTGCTCAAAGACCTCCAGCGGCTCTTTGCCGGTCTTTTCACGAATAATATCAAATGCACCATAGACAATTTTCTGAGCAACGCCCTTCTTGCCGTCGTACATGATATTGTTGATAAGACGAGTTACAAGCTTCGAATTGTAAAGCGGATCGGGCAAAACATCACGTTTTGCAATATTTCCTCTTCTTGGCACTTTACTTCCCTCCTTCACAGAATGATATCATAGGTACTCGAAAGCGACAAACTCCCGTTGGCCAACACAGAGGCGTCCGCTATAGAAAATCTATATAAAACGCCGCTGCATTGTGTTTTGTGTCAAACATGCAGCCGTTCGGATCTTGTCAAATTTAGAGTGTAGCTTTGGCTCTTACTTTGTAGCCTTACCAGCCTTCGGACGCTTCGCACCATACTTGGAACGAGCCTGCATACGCTTTGCAACGCCCTGGGCATCCAGCGTACCACGGATAATATGGTAACGGACACCAGGAAGGTCCTTAACACGGCCGCCGCGGATCATCACGACGCTGTGTTCCTGCAGGTTGTGGCCCACACCGGGGATATAAGCGCTGACTTCGATTCCATTAGAGAGCCTTACTCTGGCGATCTTACGAAGAGCAGAGTTCGGCTTCTTCGGGGTAGCCGTCTTAACAGACGTGCAAACACCACGCTTTTGCGGGGAATCCTGATCAATCGCAATGCGCTTCTTGGAGTTCCAGCCCTTCAAAAGTGCAGGAGCCTTTGCCTTCTTTTCGCTTACCTCACGGCCAGTATGAACTAACTGGTTAAATGTTGGCATACGACACCTCCTCACATAAAAGAAAATATATGTCAAGCGGAAAACCGCTGAACACCTAGAGAAAAAGGGATTAAACACAATTTTATCCTGTTCCAGAAAAGAAATTCCTGGAACAGGATAAATTTTTATAAGTTTCGTAAGGCACAGGGAATATTCCCCGAATTTCACGGGCTTCTCCCGCGGATTTTATTCATCTTTCCCACATATTGCAGAATTTGGAAGAATTTGATCCGCCCCGCCGTTACAATTGAATATTATAGCGCTAAATGGCTTGATTTGTCAAGTCCTCACCTTCATGTTCGATCTCAACGCCGCTATAGCATTTCATGCCTGTGCCGGCCGGGACCAACTTACCGATGATGACATTTTCCTTCAAACCGAGCAGCGGGTCCACCTTGCCTTTGATAGCAGCATCGGTCAACACGCGGGTCGTCTCCTGGAAAGAGGCAGCCGAGAGGAACGAATCGGTCGCCAAGGAGGCCTTGGTAATACCCAACAGGGTCGGCGAACAGGTTGCCTCGCGCAGATCGGGTTCTCCCGCAGCAATGCGCTCCCGAACGATTTGATTTTCTGCCTCAAACTCGGTCTTTTCAACCAAAGAACTGGGCAGAAGCTTCGTATCGCCCGGATCTTCGACCTTGACCTTCTTCATCATCTGGCGCACAATGACCTCGATATGCTTGTCGTTGATGTCAACGCCCTGCATCCGGTAAACGCGCTGTACTTCTTCAATCAGATAATCCTCCACCGCATGTGTACCGCTGATCGCAAGTACATCGTGCGGATTTACCGAACCTTCTGTAATGCGCGTCCCTTTATCGATTACGTCGCCCTCATTGACGATGATACGGGAACCAAAGGGAATCAAATAGGACTTGCTTTCGCCGCTCTCCTGGTCGGTTACAACCACATGACGATTTTTCTTAATATCTTCAAACGTTACCCGGCCGCCAATCTCACTGATAATGGCCAGATGCTTTGGCTTACGGCCCTCAAACAGCTCTTCGACGCGGGGAAGACCCTGCGTAATATCCTCTGCGCTGGCGACGCCGCCGGTATGGAAGGTTCTCATGGTCAACTGCGTACCAGGCTCACCGATGGACTGCGCCGCGATGATCCCCACCGCCTCGCCGACGGTAACCGGCTGGCCGTTCGCCAGGTTGGCGCCATAACATTTCTGGCACACACCATGGCGCGCACGGCAGTTCAGAATTGAGCGAACCTTGATGCGCTGTACGCCATGCCCAACAATGATATCTGCATCGTTGTCATCCATCATCTTGTCCTTGGAGACAAGCACCGCCCCCGTCTCCGGGTCGACAAAGTCTTCTACCAGATAACGTCCAATCAAACGCTCGTGCAGAGACTCAATGGACTCCTTGCCTTCCTTAATATCAAAGACCTCCAGGCCGTCCGTTGCACCGCAGTCCTCCTCGCGGATGATCACATCCTGCGAAACATCGACCAGGCGGCGGGTCAGATAACCGGAGTCCGCGGTACGCAGAGCCGTATCCGCCAAGCCCTTTCGGGCGCCACGGGAAGAAATGAAGTATTCCAAAATGTTCAAACCTTCACGGTAATTTGCACGAATCGGAATCTCGATCGTCTTACCGGAGGTATTTGCAATCAGACCGCGCATGCCGGCCAACTGACGGATCTGGCTCATGGAACCACGAGCGCCGGAATCTGCCATCATAAAGATCGGGTTGTAGCGGTCCAGCCCCTTCTGCAGAGCGTCCGTTACATCGTTGGTGGCCTTTTCCCAAGTTTTCAAAACGGCGTTGTAACGTTCTCCATCGGAGAGCAAACCGTTTTTGAACTGATCGGTAACCAGATCAATCTTCTTTTCTGCCTCAGAGATGATCTCCTTCTTTTGTGGCGGAATGGTCGCATCACAGACAGCGACCGTGATGGCGCTCTTAGTGGAATACTTATATCCCTGTGCTTTCACAGCGTCCAATACTTCCGAAGTCTTTGGAACACCGTGAACTTTAATACATTTATCGATGATTTTTCCAAGTTGTTTTTTGCCAACCAGGAATTCAATCTCAAACTTGAAGCGGTTTTCTGGGTCCGAACGGTCCACAAAGCCGAGATCCTGCGGAATTGGACGGTTGAAAATCATACGGCCCACGGTGGTATCCACCAAACGGGAAACCTTCTGGCCATCGATCTCCATAGTTCTGCGTACCTTAATCTTCGCATGCAGTCCAACAATATGCGAATCGTACGCCATAATCGCTTCGTCGAAATCACGGAAAACTTTTCCTTCACCCAGCTCTCCGTCTTTTTCCAATGTGAGATAATAGGACCCCAGAACCATGTCCTGCGTTGGAACCGTAACCGGGCGCCCGTCGGAAGGCTTAAGCAGGTTGCCGGCCGCCAGCATCAGGAAGCGGGCTTCCGCCTGCGCTTCGGAGGACAACGGGACGTGTACAGCCATCTGGTCGCCGTCAAAGTCAGCATTGTACGCTGTACATGCCAACGGATGCAACTTCAACGCGCGCCCCTCAACCAACACCGGTTCAAATGCCTGAATGCCCAAACGATGCAACGTAGGCGCACGGTTGAGCAACACCGGATGATTCTTGATAACGATTTCCAAAGCATCCCAGACCTCTGGCTTCGCGCGCTCGACCGCTTTTCTGGCCGCCTTGATGTTTCCGGCGGCGCCGGTCTCTACCAAACGTTTCATTACAAATGGCTTAAACAATTCCAACGCCATTTCTTTTGGCAGGCCGCACTGATACATTTTCAGTTCCGGCCCAACCACAATAACGGAACGGCCGGAATAGTCAACACGCTTGCCCAACAGGTTCTGGCGGAAACGCCCCTGTTTGCCTTTCAACATATCGGAAAGGGACTTCAACGGACGGTTGTTCGGGCCAGTGACCGGACGGCCACGGCGGCCATTGTCAATCAATGCATCAACCGCCTCCTGCAACATGCGCTTTTCGTTGCGGACGATGATGTCTGGCGCGCCGAGCTCCAACAGCCGCTTCAAGCGGTTGTTTCGGTTGATGACACGGCGATAGAGGTCGTTCAGGTCAGAGGTCGCAAAACGTCCGCCATCGAGCTGAACCATCGGGCGAATGTCCGGCGGGATGACCGGCACCACGTCGAGAATCATCCACTCCGGACGGTTACCCGAGAGCCGGAATGCCTCAACAACCTCTAGGCGCTTCAAAATACGGACACGCTTCTGACCGGAGGCCGTCGCCAGCTCATCTTTGAGCTCGACGGACTCCTTTTCCAGATCAATTTCCTCCAACAGGGTCTTGATGGCTTCCGCGCCCATACTGGCCTGGAAATCGTCCTCGTATTTTTCGCGCAGATCACGGTATTCCTTTTCGGTCAAGAGCTGCTTTTTCTGCAGCTCACGCACATTTCCGGGGTCCGTGACAATATACAGGGCAAAATAGAGCACTTTTTCCAGCATGCGGGGGGATATATCCAGAATCAACCCCATCCGGGAAGGGATTCCTTTGAAGTACCAAATATGGGAAACGGGCGCAGCCAACTCAATATGGCCCATGCGCTCGCGGCGAACCTTCGCCCGTGTAACTTCAACGCCGCAGCGGTCGCAGATCTTTCCCTTATAACGGATACGCTTATATTTGCCGCAATGGCATTCCCAGTCCTTCTGCGGTCCAAAGATACGCTCGCAAAAGAGGCCGTCGCGCTCCGGCTTTAGGGTACGGTAGTTGATCGTCTCCGGCTTCTTGACTTCGCCATAGGACCATTCGCGGATCTTGTCCGGCGAAGCCAGCCCGATTTTTATTGATTCAAATTCGTTGAATTCCATTATGTGACCCCCTTCTATTTATTCCTGTTCGCCGTCTCCATCAGAAGAAATGTCAAAGGGTTCCTCCTTCTCAAAAAGATCGTCATCTCCATCGGACGGGAAGTCGTCCCCGTCAAAGAGGTCGTCGTCCTCATGCTCTTCCGTCGAATAGCCATCCAGCTCTCCGTCCTCCACAGTCGGTTCGTCAAACAAATCGTCGGATGGGGTGAAGCCCATATCGTCGTCATCGTCAAAGTTCTGCTTGAGGTCAATTTCTTCGTTGTTCCTATCCAACACCTTGACATCCAAGCCCAAAGACTGCAATTCCTTGATTAGAACCTTGAAGGACTCCGGAACACCCGGTTTCGGAATATTCTGGCCCTTTACAATGGCCTCATAGGTCTTAACACGGCCGACCACATCGTCGGACTTGACGGTCAAAATCTCTTGCAAAGTGTAAGCAGCGCCGTATGCCTCCAGCGCCCAGACCTCCATCTCACCGAAACGCTGGCCGCCAAACTGCGCCTTGCCGCCCAACGGCTGCTGTGTAACCAGCGAATACGGACCGGTTGAGCGAGCATGAATCTTATCGTCGACCAGGTGATGCAGCTTGAGGTAGTACATATAACCAACTGTAACCGGGTTGTCGAAATATTCGCCCGTACGGCCGTCTTTCAAAAGAATCTTACCATCTTCGCGCATACCTGCTTGCTTGAAGCACTCGCGGATGTCGTCTTCATGTGCACCATCGAAAACCGGGGTCATGATCTTCCAACCGAGCGCTTTGGCAGCCATGCCGAGGTGTACTTCCAAAACCTGGCCGATGTTCATACGGGACGGAACGCCCAGGGGGTTCAACACAATGTCCAGTGGAGTGCCATCCGGCAGGAACGGCATATCCTCCACCGGCAGGATACGGGATACAACACCTTTGTTTCCGTGGCGGCCCGCCATCTTGTCGCCGACCGAAATCTTTCTCTTCTGCGCAATATAACAGCGCACAACCTTGTTGACTCCGGGGCTCAACTCATCGTGGCTGTTCTCACGGGTAAAGACTTTGACATCCACCACAATGCCATATTCGCCATGGGGTACGCGAAGGGAGGTGTCGCGTACTTCACGGGCCTTTTCACCAAAGATCGCACGCAGCAAGCGTTCTTCTGCGGTCAACTCGGTTTCACCCTTCGGTGTAACCTTTCCGACCAGAATGTCGCCCGCACGCACCTCTGCGCCGACGCGGATAATGCCGCTTTCATCGAGGTCACGCAGGAGGTCTTCGTTGACGTTCGGAATATCCCGGGTGATCTCCTCCGGCCCAAGCTTTGTATCGCGGGCCTCGGTCTCATATTCTTCAATGTGAATGGACGTATAAACATCATCGCGGACGATCTTTTCACTGATCAAAACCGCGTCCTCGTAGTTGTAACCTTCCCAGGTCATAAAACCGATCAGGGCATTCTTACCCAGGCTGATCTCGCCGTCCTTGGTTGCCGGTCCGTCGGCAATGACATCGCCCACCTGAACACGATCTCCCACGCTCACAACCGGAACTTGGTTGACACATGTTCCCTGGTTCGAGCGCATAAATTTGATGATGTGATAGGTGTCGATCTCGCCGTCGTCGCGGGTCACACGGACTTCATCCGCACTGACACTGCGCACCACGCCCGCACGCTTTGCCAGCACACAGACGCCGGAGTCAACACCCGCCTTATATTCCATGCCGGTTCCGACAATCGGAGACTCTGTCCTGAGCAACGGCACTGCCTGCCGCTGCATGTTGGAACCCATCAGTGCACGGTTGGCGTCGTCGTTTTCCAAAAAAGGAATCATCGCCGTTGCAACGGACACAACCATTCGCGGAGAAACATCCATGAAGTCCGCACGTTCGCGCTCCACTTCCACGAATTCATCCCGGGAACGGGCGTTGACCTTTAGATGCTTAAAGCGACCGTCCTCGTCCAACGGTTCGTTTGCCTGTGCAACGATGTATTCATCCTCCATGTCCGCCGTCATATAGACGACTTCGTCGGTGACAATTCCAGTCTCCTTGTCCACCCGGCGATAGGGCGCTTCAATGAACCCGTACTGGTTGATTCGAGCAAACGTTGCCAAATAGGAAATCAGGCCGATGTTCGGGCCTTCCGGTGTCTCAATTGGGCACATGCGGCCGTAGTGGCTATAGTGTACGTCACGGACCTCAAACCCTGCACGGTCTCTGGAGAGTCCGCCCGGACCCAGAGCCGAAAGGCGGCGCTTATGCGTCAGCTCTGCCAACGGATTGGTCTGATCCATAAACTGGGACAACGGCGAAGAACCAAAGAATTCTTTAATCGCCGCTACAACAGGACGGATATTGATGAGCGAATGGGGAGTCAAAACTTCCAAGTCCTGCGCCTGCAGGGTCATACGCTCGCGAATAACGCGCTCCAAACGGGAAAAACCAATACGGAACTGGTTCTGCAACAATTCGCCCACCGAGCGGATACGGCGATTTCCCAAATGGTCGATATCGTCCACACTGCCCAAACCAACCGCCAGGCAGTTCATATAGTTGATCGAGGAAAAAATATCATCGATGATAATGTGTTTGGGAATCAACTCATCCCGGCGGGAGCGGATCATATCCTTGAGCGCCTCGTCATCGTCGCCGCACTCGCCCAAGATCTCCGCCAGTACACTGAAGCGAACCCGTTCATTGATGTCGCATTCTGTCACAGCATCAAAATTCACGAACTTCTGAATGTCCACCATGCCATTGGAAATCACTTTGACTTCGCGTTCGTTCACTGTGACATAGACCACGCTTACACCCGCGTCGTCGATCTCTTTTGCCAACTCGCGGGAGACAACCTGTCCTTCTTCTGCCATCAACTCGCCGGTGAGCGGGTTGACAATCGGTCTGGCCAGCTGCTGGCCGGTGATGCGGCCTGCCAAATTCAGCTTTTTATTGTACTTGTAGCGGCCTACGCGGGAAAGATCGTAACGGCGCGCATCAAAGAAGAGGCCGTTGATGTGGGACTGGGCGCTCTCAATGGTAGGCGGCTCGCTGGGGCGCAATTTCCGATAAACTTCGAAAAGCGCCTCCTCCATGTTTTTACAAGGGTCTTTCTCAATGGTTGCGTTGATGCGGTCATCATCGCCAAAATACTCGCGGATCTCTTCATCGCTGCCCAGGCCAAGGGCGCGGATAAAGACCGTCACAGGGATTTTGCGGTTCTTGTCGATGCGAACATAAAACACATCGTTGGCGTCATTTTCGTATTCCAACCACGCGCCGCGGTTCGGAATAACTGTGGAGCTGAACAATTCCTTGCCGGTCTTGTCATACTCCATCTTATAATAGACGCCGGGAGAACGAACCAACTGGGATACGATCACACGTTCTGCGCCGTTGATTACAAAGGTGCCGCTTTCAGTCATCAGCGGGAAATCGCCCATAAAGACCTCAGATTCCTTGATCTCTCCGCTCTCCTTGTTCAGAAGACGGGCGGTCACCCGGAGTGCAGCCGCATAGGTGGCGTCGCGCTCCTTGCACTCTTCCACGCTATAGTTCGGCTTGTCGACATCCAGTTTGTAGTCCACAAAATCGAGGACCAGATTGCCCGTATAATCTGTGATCCCTGAGACATCCTTAAAAACTTCCTTCAAGCCTTCATCCAGGAACCACTTGTAGGAATTTTTCTGGACCTCGATCAGATTGGGCATATCCAGCACTTCGTCAATGCGTGAGAAGCTCATGCGGACATTTTTGCCGACCTGTACCGGTTTGACATTCACCATTGGCTCAATCACTCCATTCAAAAATTTACCATCCTGATTGTGGCATCTATCTGGGAAACACAACTCTCTTCACAAGAAGGGCTTGCCTTTTTAGAGGAGTTGTGATATGATAATCAAACATGGACATGCGTATATCTTTCCATGATGATGCAGTTTAATATTTTATAACAATATATAGTGTTTGTCAAGGTAATTTGTGGTTTTACCTTGACTTTTTTGTTTTTTTATGCTGATACACACTTTCCACTCGGTTTTCTGTACAAAAACGCCAAATTCTCCAGAAATTCTTATCCTTTTGTTTCCAAACGAAAGCGCCTGCGAAGCATCCCAAACGATGTTTTGCAGGCGCTTTTTAAGCATCTCTAAAATGGAATAAACTCCTGTGCCGAACAAAAAACAATCCCCAGACCGGCTGAAAACAAGATCAATAAAATGGGATGTGGCTTTTTCCAGAGCATCAGGAGAAACGCCAGAGCAAAAATGACAATCCCAGTCCAATTGACAGAAGAGAACGTTCCTTCCGGGAAGAAATTGGTCGAGCTGATTGAAAACGCTGCCGCTGCAATCAACCCCACCACCGCTGGCCGCAGGCCGTATAGCGCGCCCTGTACAAAGCGATTTTCCTGCATGGACAAAAACCATTTGGCCACCAAAAGGATGATCAGGAAGGACGGCAATACTACACCGGCTGTCGCACAAATTGCCCCCGCAATTCCTTCGGTTTCAGCTCCGATATAAGTTGCAATATTCACGGCAAATGGTCCGGGAGTCGATTCGCTGACAGCGATAAAATCGATCAAATCCGTCGGTTGCAACCAATGGTTCCGCTGTACTTCTTCTTGAATCAACGGAATCATTGCGTACCCACCGCCGATGGTAAAAAGCCCGATCTTAAAGAAGGTAAAAAACAGATGAAGCAATGTCACTGTGCTGCACCGCCCTTTCCATGCAGCCAAAGTTGAACCACTACTCCCGCTATGGCGGCGAACACAATCACCAGTATCACATTGGCACTGAAAAAAGCGACTAGGACAAAGGCCACTGCCGCAACAAGCAGCGTAAAGATGTTTTTGGGACATTGCTTCGATAACTTGAGCACAGCATTCAAAATCAATACTGCTACGCCTGCACGGACTCCTACAAAAGCATAATTGACATATTGCAACTCCTTAAACTGTTGAATCACCCCAGCCAACAACAGGATGATGAAAAACGATGGGAGTATCACCCCTATGGTAGCAAAAAGTGCTCCCCAGAACCCCGCCACACGGTACCCGACGAATGTCGCTGAATTGACAGCGATTACCCCCGGAGTTGATTCTGCAATCGCCAACATATCCAAAAGATCCTGGTCGTCAATCCAATGGTGCCTTTCAATGGTTTCCCTCTGGATCAACGGAATCATCGCATACCCGCCTCCAAAGGTAAACGCACCGATCTTTAAAAAAGTGATAAACAGTTTTACGTATCGCTGTTTGAACGATTCCTGTTTCATTTTGTTTCCTCCCCTTTCCAGTCTTCTTTCTATTGTATCTTGGGAGGAATTTACATACAACGGTATTTGTGTTAAATTGTATCTTTTTGTACTAGGAAATGCTCTAGATTCTGTTCATAGAATGGACGGTTATCGTCCTGGATATCCCCCCAATAACGGTAGATTTCCTCACGCAAATCGGGGTCATCCGTCTGTTGGTAAAGCGCCTTCACATAGGGGAACGAAGCTTCTGGGGTCGTATACAAGGCGCTCAAATCCACGGCATTTAATGTCCCATCCATATAACGATCGATGTTATACCGCGCAATCAAGCCATCTACATTGCTATAACACAAGATCAAAAAGCACGCGGAAAAGGCGATCACCAGGGCCTTTGCCAGATTGATTGTCCGGAATTGTGCAACGATCACAATAGAAAACACGACAAACAGCAACACCATAAACCAACTGGTATACACACGGAGAAGGGTCAACCCATATTGCTGAATATAAAGAACCATCTTACTCAAAGCCGTTGCAATAAGAAGAAGCGTCTCGGCAGAGATCAGCACCGAAAATACGATCATAGGACGCACAGGCCGCCCTTCCATCCTTTTCGTGAATAAGCGTACACCTCCCAAAACAAACAAGTTGATGGTTGCCACCTCACAAAGCTCAAAAAACCCTTGGCGGGCATATTCCGCATAAGTAAGCCCCTCAGGACGCACGCCGGTAAAGGCAGAAAACAGGGTCGCCGCCTGCGCAGCGAAGAAAAGCACATATACACCGCTCAACAACACTAAAATAGTGACCGTCATGGCCGCCGGCAATCTTCTGCGCCTCTCTCTCCCTGTATCCACCTGCTCTTTGCTGCGGGTAGCTACTCCACGCTTTTGCAGATTTCCATACAGCATCCCAAAGAAGTAACACCCGATCAGCCACGCCGGGAGTAGACGCAGCAGAATAATCAAAAGATGTTCGCCAAATTCCGCGGTCATTTTCTGAACCATTCGCGCAAATGTCACATCGGCTTTTGTCAAAAGTGCCCCCACTAGTAGGACCAGTGGAACAGCCACCAAAATCCCCACGCCTACTGCCAGCATATTTTTACTTTTTCGGTTTTTTCCCGCGGTGCTTCGTAGAATTTTGGGAGCACAGGAAATATTAAAAAACGGAATTTGGAGCAATTGATCTACCAAATCTGGCACAACAAAGCGACCGAGGGAAGGTTCCAGACGGGAATTACAGGCCGCTGCCATCCAATAGGCTGTCACCACCACACAAAAAATAAGATTGAAAAACTTCAGAATCCCATTCGAAAACAGTGCGAAGTACAGTGCGGACACCATGGCCAGTATCAACCAAGCATAACTACTCTTTGGCGGCGAAACAGCCCGCTTTCGCATATAAAGCAATGCCGTTGTATCGAAACAGATCGCAAAGATGGTTACTCCTACGCCAAGCGAACTCGGAGATAAAATTGCCAATGGATTTACCAGCCAAACAAAGAGATAACCGCATACGAGCGCCAAAATGGCAAAGTACGCATCCACGCTTGTGAAGGGAATGGGCGAACCCTTTTGCTCACATTTCGAGCCGGACTGAATCGCCGGATTTTGATAGACACGGCTGTCCGGCAAATTGGGCACACCAGTGGTTTTGGGGGTGCAAGTAGCACTCCCATCATTTGTATACGGATTCATTTTGCAATGCTCCTTTCCGCCATTTTTTGTATGTCAGAATTCTCGATATTCTAAGATGTCCGCAGGTTGACAGTCCAACGCACGGCAGATTGCTTCTAGGGTTGAAAACCGGATCGCCTTGGCCTTGTTATTTTTTAAAATAGAGAGATTCGCAGGGGTAATTCCCACTTTTTCCGCCAATTCGCCTGCCGAGATTTTTCTCTTGGCCATCATGACGTCCAGATTGACAACAATCGGCATGTCGTTCTTCCTTTCATCGCTCAAACGTATCAGATCGTATAATCGTTTTCTGTCTTGATTGCAATGGCCTGTTCAAATACATTTTTGACCACCCGGACAATGAGGCCACAGAAAGCTGCTGCGGCTGCCACCAGAAAAAACGATGTATAATACAAACCGGAGACCAAAGTCACCACACCAACAGCAATACACAACCAGGAGATCACTCGCAATAACGTGACATTCTCCTTTTCAAATACACGCTCCCGGCGAATGTTGCGCAATAACCGGTGCAGACACAGCAGGAGAAAAAAGCCGGGAACTGCACAGCAGTAAATGGTTATTCGGAAGGCCAAATGGATCGATTGCGCTGCCGGTGAATTGCCGAAGTACCAAACGACAATCTGTGGTGCAAAGATCACTCCAGCTACCAAAAGTACAAAAAACAGCCTCGTACAAAAAATGGAAAGCATCAGAGATTTCGATTTCGTCCACATCGTGAATCCTCCTTTGATTTTCTGCTTCTATTGTAACACGCTAACAACTGTTTTGCAATATATTTTTATCGTTTATCAATAAATTCATACTGTTATTCATGGATATTCCAAAAGATGGAACGACATCGGATGTTCTTCGAAAATCGTTTGAATGATTCTTTCGTGACAAACGGTACTTTCATAGAATTCAGACAAAACCCAACAAATAAATATCCCCCGGCAAAAGCCGGGGGTATTTTATATGCGGGCGAAACCCTATATTGCTAGCAGCACGTGTCATGCCACGTTGGTACGCTCTGGCAGCTGCAAAAGGTTTGTTACTTGCTACTCGTAAACGAGTTTTTTCAAAGTTTCCCATCGTCAGCTGTTCTCCTGTCTTACCTTCTTTCAACTGCTTTTGGATGTGCTCTTTGAATCCTTTTTGCATCCTTTCCTGCTATATCTACAGAATATTCTCTACACTAGAATTCCCGATTCCGGTCTGGATATTTTCGTGGATTATCAGACTACTGTTTCCTTTCAAATATTCCATGAAGCTTGACATCAACCCTTTGGACGGTATTTCTCCCAACAGATGCACACGATTCGGACATCCTTCTGCTTCCACAATTTTTGTCTTTTTCCATTCGCAAAGAGTCCTCAGAATTTCTCCGATCTCCCGCCTCGTTTCTTTACAAAACATCTTCCTTCTATACCTTGGAGCAAATACGATCGCGATCTAAATCACACACTTTCCCATAAGGTAGGTTCCTATGAAATAGGATTTTTCCGTTTTGATCAACCTCCATAGGTCTGGTTGGTTTAGGTTATCATCGACAATGCGATATGATATTTGCAATTTCATCCTATGTGATAAACGGTTTCTGTCATTCATTGAAATATCCTCCTTTTGTTGTTCTTGGCAGTTGCCAGACCGTAAAAACATTCTTCAACAAAAGGAGGTCTTTTTTCTACATCATCGCCATAAGCCTTCTTTTGTACCACTCGCAAGGCGAGCGGTTTTATTCATACAAAAAGCCCGCGGAAAAATCCGCGGGCAAAACTGTAATCATTTGTAATAAATATACTGTCATTTTAATAAATGGCATCTGTAATAGCCAAAGCATTCCCACTCGATTGTAGGGGAAAGCTTTGGTTTATTCATACAGAACCGCTCTTCAATATGTCAATTCCCCGAAAGCCCTTTTCTTGGCGGCCAATGCTCTTTGCCACTCCTTTAAAGGGAGGAATTCTCAATACCGGTCAAACAGGCCTGTAAAATCAAACGTTGCAAAATAATCCTTCGGCGTTTCTGCACGGCGAATCAATTGCGCTGTTCCATCCTCTTTCAAAAGGATTTCTGCCGAACGCAACTTTCCGTTGTAATTATATCCCATAGAAAAGCCGTGTGCACCAGTATCGTGCAGGACTAAAAGATCTCCCATATCAATCTTCGGAAGCATCCGGTCGATGGCAAATTTGTCATTGTTTTCACAGAGGCCGCCGGTGACATCATATTTGTGGTCACAGGGCTGATCTTCTTTTCCCATCACAGTGATGTGGTGGTATGCACCATACATCGCCGGGCGCATCAGGTTGGCGGCACAGGCATCCACTCCGATATATTCTTTGTACGTGTGCTTTTCATGAATCGCCTTTGTGACCAAGCAGCCGTTCGGTCCCAACATGTAACGGCCCAGCTCCGTAAAGATTGCCACATCGCCCATGCCAGCGGGGACCAAAACCTCCTCATAAGCTTTGCGTACCCCTTCCCCCACTGCCAGAATGTCCACTTCTTGTTGATCGGGACGATACGGGATACCAACGCCACCGGAGAGATTGATGAAGGCGATATGCGCTCCGGTTTTCTCGTTCAATTCCACTGCAAGCTCAAACAAAATGCGCGCCAAAGTTGGATAATACTCGTTCGTTGTGGTATTGCTGGCGAGGAACGCATGGATTCCAAAGTGCTTTGCACCCAGCTTCTGCAATTTTTTATACCCCTCGATCATCTGCTCTTTCGTAAATCCATATTTTGCATCGCCGGGGTTGTCCATAATTGTATTGCTGATTGCAAACGTCCCACCCGGATTATACCGGCAGCTGATCGTCTCCGGAATTCCAACCAAGCTGTTTAAAAAGTCAATGTGGGTGAAATCATCCAGATTGATCGTTGCATGCAATTTGGCCGCATATTCAAAATCTTGAGCGGGTGTGTCGTTGGAAGAAAACATAATCGCCTTTCCCGAAAAACCGCACGTCTCTGCCATCATCAACTCGGTTAAAGAAGAGCAGTCAACTCCACAGCTCTCTTCCTGTAAAATCTTTAAAATAAACGGGTTCGGTGTGGCTTTGACAGCGAAATATTCCTTAAAGCCCTTATTCCATGCGAACGCCTTTTGCAGGTTGCGCGCACGTGTGCGAATTCCTTTTTCATCATAGAGATGGAATGGCGTTGGATATTCTTCGACAATCGCTTGTAACTGTTCTTTGGTGACAAATGGTTTTTTCATCTGGCTCCCACTTTCCTAATTCATTTCTATGCCGCAAGTTAGCACAGATTAACTTTCAAAATTGACGCTTACAGTATAAAAAAGATTTGTTTTTTTGTCAAGTTAAGCTTTTATAAAGTTCACTAAATTCCCTACGTATAGCGGTAATCAAAACCACATTCCTTATCTTGGGGAACTTGGTTTTCCCCCTCCATGTGTAGGGGAAAGCCAGGCAAGATCTTTTGACTTCACTATCATGTTCTTTCAATTTCTCCCCTCCACGCGGAGGGGACTCATAGATCATTTTATGCGTTCTCTCTTAGGCTATTTCACCCCCCTCCTTTGTATGGAGGGGCGCTCCAAGGGATAGCTACCCTTCGGGATGATTCCGTTTTCAATCCACGGCCTTCACATAGAGGACGCCCCAGTCGCCTGTCCGAAGCCGTTTTGTTAAATCGTATTGCAATCCATCCCCTCCATATGGAGGGTGACTGTGGGTGGATGGCCCCGGATTGGCACGGAATAAATTTCAATCCACCCCCTCTTTGTAGAAGGGTGGTCTTCCGGAATAGAAACCATGGGGTAAGGTAAAAAGTATTTCAATCCACCATTTGCAAGAATTCTTCTTCCGTGAGGATCTGGACACCAAGTTTCTGTGCTTTTGTCAGCTTACTTCCCGCTTCGTCCCCTGCAAGGACATAGCTGGTCTTTTTGGAAACGCTTCCGCTTACCTTTCCTCCAAGCTTTTCAATGATGGCCGATGCCTCCGCGCGCGTCATCGTCGGAAGCGTTCCGGTCAGGACAAAGGTCTTTCCTGCAAACCTCGTATCGCTCACCACTGTTTTACTCACCATATTTACGCCTGCATCACGCAGGCGGCCGATCAAGTGCGCAGTACTGGAAAGATCAAAAAACTGGCGGACACTCTCCGCCATAATACCGCCAAACCCATCAATCGCGGAAATTTCCTCTGCACTGGCCTGGAAAATCGCATCTATATTGCCAAAATAGGAGGTCAGTAATTTCGCCGCTTTCAAACCGATGTGCGGAATTCCCAGCGCATACACCAAACGGTACAGATCGTTTCCTTTGCTGTGTGCAATCGCATCCATCAGATTCTGGGAGGACTTTTCCCCCATGCGCTCTAACTCTTGTATCTGCGATTGCTCCAGAACATATAGATCCGCCGGAGAGTTCACCAATCCGCGTTCCACCAACTGCTCAATCACCGCCGGGCCAAGCCCATCAATGTCCATCGCATCACGGCTGCTAAAATGGATCATGTGACGCATCAACTGTGCCGGGCATTCCGGATTCGTACAGCGTATGGCCGCTTCTCCCTCTTCGCGGGTGACCGGTCCGCCGCAGGAAGGACAGATCTCCGGAATATGGTAAGGTTCTGCCTTCGGGGAATGGGCGGTTACTGCAACCACTTCTGGGATGATCTCCCCCGCTTTGCGCAGAATGACCGTATCCCCAACACGGATGTCCTTTTCTGTAATAAAGTCCTGATTGTGCAAAGTCGCGCGGCTGACGGTAGTACCTGCCAGCGTGACCGGCTCAAAGAGACCGGTTGGAGTCAGGACCCCTGTACGGCCCACATTGATCTCAATTTCCAGCAGCTTTGTCTCTTTCTCCTCCGGCGGGTACTTAAAAGCTTCCGCCCATTTGGGAAATTTCGCCGTACTCCCCAACGATACGCGCTGAGAAAAATCGTCCACCTTGATGACCGCCCCATCAATGGAATATCCCAATGAGCCGCGCAATTCCCCAATTCTTTGCACCTCTTCGATCACTTCCTGCATGGTCGTGCATGCCTTATAGAAGGGGGGGACTGGGAACCCGAGTTCCTTCAAAAAGTCCAACGATTGTTTATGGGAATGGAGTTCTTCGCCGTTGACCTGTTGTACATTGAACACAAAGATGTCGAGCGTCCGTGTCGCAGTAATTCTCGGATTCTTTTGCCGTAGAGAGCCAGCAGCGGCATTGCGCGGGTTTTTAAAAGGCTTTTCATCATTGAGTTCTTGACGGGCTGCTAGTTTAAAAAAGCTCTCGTGGGACATATAAACCTCGCCACGCACTTCTAGATAAGGAATCGAACGGGTGAGCTTCAAAGGAACGGTCCGGACCGTACGCAAATTCTCCGTGACATCTTCCCCTACAAGGCCATCCCCGCGCGTAGAGCCCCGTACAAAACGACCATCGCGGTATTCCAACGACACAGATAGGCCATCAAATTTCGGCTCTACAATGTAAACCGGGGAATCGACGGCTTCGCGTACCCGGCGATCAAAGTCCATCAGCTCTTCCTCTGAAAAGGAATCGTGGAGGCTCTCCATGGGGACTTCATGTTCTACCTTTTCAAACGTATTTAAAGGTGCAGCACCCACGCGCTGGGTAGGAGAATCCGGCTGAATCCACTCTGGATGTTCGTTTTCCAACTGTTGCAACTGCCGGTAGAGCATGTCATACTCGTAGTCGTCAATCTCCGGTGCATCTTCCACGTAGTATTTTTGATTATGATAATTGATTTGGCCGATCAATTCCTGCATCTGCTGTTTTACCGATTGTTCATCCATAGCCATTCTCCTTCCCTCGCGCAAACATCCTCTTGCGCCCGCCGTCAAATAGGCCGCCGGCGTCTCTCAACCGGCGGCCTATTTTTTCATTAGTTTGATTATACTCCATCCAACCTATGCGCGTAAAGAGATGCTGGGAAAAATTATGTTTTAAAGTTCGCCATCAATTGCGGAACTTCACCAATAATCACGGTTTCTGCCACAGGTATGTCGGTTTCAATCTCGGTTGTGCCATTGTAAGCAGGCGGCAAAAACGAATAAATACTAGTATGAATATGTAGACAAATTCGATGCTTGGTCTGATTGATTCCTGCGGATTCAAACGTGCTTTCAAAATCTGCTGTTACATTGCCGGAAAGCGTCAACCGCACGGGGATATTCGGTCCACGGCCATGTAATAATTCGCTTCCCAACAAGGTTCCCAATGGCACGCCGGTGTCTAAATGCTCTCCCAATTGTTCCTGAACACGCTGTAGGATCGACGATTTGAGCTGGTTCATCTGTGTCATATCTGTCGTAACGGCCAAAATCTGTCCGGATTCCGCACGTTCAATATTGACCAAATCGGTATAGGAGACAGAATCCGCCGCCAATTCCTCCATAACGGCTTCATTGATCGCCTCAACAGACGCAATCCGCGCCTGATTGGATACCATGGACTCGATGATAGGATGTAATTTCCAGTCTAAGAATAGAAAGATTACGCCGGTCAAAATGAAAACTGCCAAGATTTTTCCCAGCCATCCTCTTTGTCTACGGCGGCGCGGCCGGCTTCTTCTCCATCGTCTCACGGCGTATCCCTCCTTTTGCTTCTTTTCCATCATACGCAAAAGGAAAAAAGCTGTGCATACTTTTCCATTCTTAATCGTTAAATCTATCGGCTAAACCGAGGCATAAAAAGGCCCTATAAATGCCTATTACCGATAAGCTTCTCAAAACGCATGGACCTTTATTCCGATTCCATCGCTTGTGCCCAGACCGTAAACGGGTAATTGCCGTTTTAACAGCAACCTTTTTATCATCGAAAGATCGTTGTCGACCGTTTGTTTCGATCGATGCTTGAAGCAATAGCTTTTTATGGGGCGCGCCACCGTCTTTTCGAAGGGTCCTAATCAAAAAAGGCACAGAGGAACAATTCCTCTGTGCCCAAATTTAGTAAGAGCTTATTATTCTGCATCCGCAGCCGGTGCTTCCTCCTGTGCAGGAGCAGCTGCATCCTCCTCCGCCGCAACCGGCTCAAGCAGTGCACGGATGGAAAGGCTGACACGTTTCTTCTCAAAATCGATGTCCGTAATCTTCGCTTTGACAACGTCACCAATCTTCAAAACATCCTGTGGCTTCTCAATGCGATGATCCGCAATCTGCGAAATGTGAATCAAACCATCGATCCCCGGAATAATTCTGGCAAATGCGCCAAAGGTGGTCATACCTACGACCGTGACGTCTGCCACTGTGCCAACAGGATAATCACGCTTGAGGATTTCCCACGGATTGTCCTCTGCACGCTTGTAACCAAGAGAAATCTTGCCCTTTTCGCGGTCCAAGCCCTTGATATATACTTTCACAGTATCGCCCACATTGACGACTTCGCTCGGATGCTTAATTCTGCTCCAAGAGAGCTCAGAAATGTGAATCATACCGTCAATACCGCCCAAATCGACAAACGCGCCATAAGCGGTCAGAGACTTCACAACACCAGTATACTCTTTGTCCACCTCTGCGGTCTCCCAGAACTTATCGGCCAAAGCCTTGCGCTCGTCCTTCAGGACGGAACGGATGGAACCAACCGCACGACGGCGGTTGCGATTGACCTCAATGATGCGGAAGCGAACTTCCTTCTTCAACAGATCCTCCAACGGATCATTGCGGGAAGCTGTCGCCTGAGAAGCCGGAATGAATACGCGAACTCCATTGGTCACCGCGATGACGCCGCCCTTGATGACCTCTGTTACAACGCCCGTCAAAATCTCCTGGCTTTCTTCTGCTGCAGCAACCGTTTCCCAACCCTTCGCTGCATCCAAACGCTTCTTGGAAAGCATGATCGTTCCTTCCTGATCGTTGGTGCGCATGATCAGGAGGTCCATTTCGTCGCCGATTTTTACCAGATCTTCCGGTTTTGCGTTCGGGTCAGCAGACAGTTCGGCTACCGGAATAAATCCAGCCTGCTTTCTTCCAACATCTACATAGACCTCGTTGGGGGCAATGCCGACAACCACACCGTGTACCTTCTCATCTGTATTTAAACTTTTGAGGGATTCTTCAAGCATCTCCTCAAAGCTCGTATCGGCATTCTCCGTTGAATTCGCACCTGCGTTTTCAATAATTTCTGACATGGTAACTAGTACCTCCTTTATAATGCTTGCCGGTGTAGAGGCACCGGCAGTAATGCCAACGGAAGCGGCTCCCTTCAGAGCCGACAGCGGAAGCTCACCCGCTGTTTCGATGAGATATGTAGTGCAGTTCTGCCTACAAACATCGCGGAGTTTCGCAGTGTTTGAACTTTGCCTGCCGCCGATGACGATCATCGCATCGCAATGCTCGGACAATTCGACCGCTTCAGATTGACGCTTTGCAGTAGCATTACATATTGTATCAAAAATTGTGGCATTTGTATATACCTTTTTTATGATTTCCAAACAATTTTCCCATTCCGCCACGCTAAAAGTCGTCTGTGCGACAAAACATGACGGCCTATTTTTCAATTCTGGGAAATCATTTGTAAGATTTTCCAATTCTTTTGCATCTTTAAAGACATAGCAAGCTTGGCAATGTCCTCGAATTCCCTCCACCTCTGGATGGGTGGCATTTCCGGCAATCAACACCGTTTGTCCTTTAGCAGAGGCGTCGGAAACAATCCTGTGAATTTTTGCCACGAACGGACAAGTCGCATCCACATAAGCGAGCTTCAAACGGCGGATTTCATCCAACACCGCTTCTGACACTCCATGGGAGCGGATGACCAAAGTTGCATCCTTGGGAGCATCTTTTGGCGCCTCTACGATCTGAACGCCGCGTGCAGCCAAAACTTGTAACGTTTGCGGATTGTGGATAATCGGTCCCAGCGTACATACACGTTTTCCCTCATCCAAAAGCTCGAACACCATCTGCACCGCCCGGTTCACGCCAAAACAAAAACCGGCCGATTTCGCTACGGTAATTTTCAAATTTACCGTCCTCCTTGTTTGCCGGCCTTACAAAAAGTTTCCCCGGCCTTGTCCCATTTATGAGCCCTTTTATGAAAAAGCCCTTGCTGATTGGCACAAAAGAACCCTGCCAAAAAACAGCGCATCGATCGTCTACAAAACGCTCATCACACAAAATACAACACAAAAGCTCATTTTCTTTCAAGCAATCCATTTATTTTTTCCGCCAAGAGCCCCGCCGCCTCCCGTACGTTTTGAAGCGAGTCATCCGAAAGAGAAAGAGCCGGAAGGGGAAGAATTTCACCAAAACGCACCACAACGCGCTTCAACGGGCATATTCTCCCTTGGAAAGAGATACAAGCAGGCAAAATAGGCGCCTTTGCCTTGGCGGCCACCAAGACGGCGCCCGCCTTGGGCTTAAATGGCGACCGATCAAACACACAGCGCCCCTGGGGAAAAATTCCAACTGCTCCGCCCTCCCGCAGGATGTGAACCGCCGTCCGCACAGACTCTGCATCCCCTTTGTCCCTACGGACTGGAAATGCGCCAAACGCGTAAAGAAGCCATCGAACAAATTGTCCATGCTCTTCAAACAGCTCCGACTTTGCCATAAAGCGAATCTCTCTGGGCACCGGCAGAGCCAAAAAAAACGGGTCCAGTACGGAACGATGGTTGCTGCAAATGACAACAGGGCCTTCCCGTGGAATATTTTCTGTTCCCTCAAAGCGCAGGCGAAACAGAAGTTTGCCAATCGGCATCAGCGCTCTCCTCCAGAACCGATATGCGGACATGTCCGGCCCTCCTCTGCATGGTATGTAGCCCGGCTAAATGTGGTTTGAGGCATCCTTCTCTTCCAGTTCCCGTAAATCGCGTTCCCGCAGCGCCCGAATCTTGTCCATCACCAAACGGCTGGCATTTCGAAATTCCACACCAGAGCCCTCATGTATTCCCAGCTCTTCAAACGGAATCAGTTCACCAAACGAAACCACCGCACGGTGAAACAGGCGTGGCCTTTTGCTCCCGATCGGCGTGATGCAGACCGGCAAAATTGGAGCATGGTTGTTGTATGCGAGCATCACCGCGCCCGCCTTCGGTTTGCCAAATTCACCGTTTTTGGATCGAGTCCCCTCGATAAATACTCCAACCGCACAGTCGTCACGCAACAATTCTGCCGCCGTGTCAATGGCTTCCACATCCCCCTTGCCGCGCTGTACAGGAAATGCACCCAATTTCTTCAAAATAAAGCCAAAGGGTTTAAACTGAAAAAGTTCCGCCTTTGCCATGTAATAAATCTGTCTGCGCTGGGAACAAGATAAGCGCACGGGGTCCGAATTGGCCATATGGTTACAACAGACGACCACACGGCCCTCCTCAGGGAATAAGTCCCTTCCCTTTACCGTGTAAGGCGCAAATGGATAAGTCACCCATGCCGCCAATGCTCTTGCAAATACATAAAGAGGCGTACTCCTCATTTTTCAACCACCGATCTCCGGGAGTCCCGGCATTGTTTTAACGACCTCTGTCCAATCGACAGACTCGTTTCTAAGAAAGCTTTTCTTGGACGGTCTTTAGCAGGCGTTGAAGCGCTTCTTCGCGTGTCAAGCCAGTGCTATCTACCAAAATAGAATCGTCTGCCGGAACCAACGGCGCTACCGCACGATGCGAGTCGTCATAGTCGCGCTGTTTCAGTTCTGCAAGAACCTGCTCATAGTCAGCCTCCATCCCTTTCTCCAAAAGCTCTTCATAACGCCGTCGCGCCCGCTCTTCCGGAGAGGCTGTCAAAAAAATTTTAACTTGTGCGTGGGGAAGGACCACCGTTCCAATGTCCCTGCCATCCATCACAACATGGTTGGTTTTAGCGAGATCCCGCTGCAGGTCAAACAGAAACGCCCGTACCTGCGGAACCGCAGAGACATTGGAGGCCGCGATCGAAATATCCTGCGTGCGTATCGCATCGGATACATCCTCTTCCCCCAAAAATACCCGCTGCTCCCCATTGCGGAACGCTAAGCGAACCTTCACCCCTATCAGGTTTCCTGCAACCGCGTCAAAATCAGTGGTAGGAATCCCCAACCGGCGCATATACAGCCCGATGGCCCGATATAAAGCCCCCGTGTCCACATATACATATCCCAACTGCTTGGCCAAAGCGCGGGCCATGGTACTTTTCCCGGCCCCTCCCGGTCCATCAATGGCAATTGCATTCATTCTGTTTCCTCCCTACTGCATGGAATTCGCGGCAAGCCGGCCGGTACAAAACGCGATCTGTAGATTGAAGCCGCCGGTATAGGCGTCCACATCGAGCACTTCTCCGGCAAAATATAAGCCCTTGATTCGTTTCGATTCCATAGTCTTTGGATTGACTTCCTTTACGGAAACGCCGCCGGATGTGACAATGGCCTCCTCAATCGGACGAAAACCGGAAATCTCCACCGGATACGCTTTTAAAAGCGTCACAAATGCACGGCGCTGTTCGCGTGTGATCTGATTACATTTTGTCTCCGGCAAAATCCCGGAACGCCGCACCAGCACCGGAATCATTTTTCGCGGAAGCAATGCGGAAAGCGCATTGATAAAATCCCGATTTTTGTTCATTTCAAAATCCCTCTGCAAACGAGCATCCAGCTGTTCTGGGCGTAGCGCTGGTTTCAGATCGATCACAATCCGATACCGTCCCGGCGCCATATCCCGCATATGGGCACTGGCGCTCAAAATCATCGGGCCAGAAACCCCAAAATGAGTAAAAAGCATCTCTCCAAAGTCGCTGTAGACCTCTTTCTTCTTTTGGGTGTCCAAAACACGAATTGCCGTATTCTTTAGCGACAATCCCATCATCTCGGAACAGTCCGTCCCTTTTGCCACCAACGGGACCAATGATGGGCGCAGGGGAACCACGGTATGACCTGCTTGCCGTGCAAGCACATATCCGTCTCCGGTGGAGCCGGTGCCGGGGTACGACGCTCCTCCACACGCAATGAGCACATTGCGTGCAAGGACGCAGGCGCCGTCTTGAAGCTCAATCCCCTGAACATGGCCTTGTTCCAACAGCAACTTGGCTGCTTGCCCTATTAGCATTTCCACGCCACCGCGTTTCATATACCGAACCAACGTATCCACCACATCTACCGCACGGTCGGACGTAGGAAACACCCGGTTTCCCCTCTCCACTTTGAGCGGTAGCCCCTGGTTCTCAAAAAAAGCCATCACGTCCCGCGGTGGAAACGCCGAAGCCGCGCTGAATAAAAACCGCCCGTTGGACGGAACCGACGCAATGAACTCCTGTACATCGCAGTCGTTTGTCAGGTTACAGCGCCCCTTACCGGTAATCATCAGTTTTCGCCCGGGCCGCGCCTGTTTCTCCACCAAGCAAACCTGCATACCGCGGGCCGCTGCCGTACCAGCCGCAAGCATTCCAGCCGCCCCGCCGCCGATCACTACAACATCAAATGGTTGGCTCACTCTTGTGTTCATCCACCTTTTCATAAACTCCATATTCGTCCCAGATGTCCTCCAGATTCTGGAATACCTTTTTGACTTCATTGGATTTTTTCAGGGCTATGGTGACAATCAGGGCATTAATTAAACTGAGCGGTGCACAGAGGGAATCGACAATCGAAGCAATATCACTGCGTGCCAAAAGCAAATAGTCTGCTGGCTCTGCCAACGGTGATAAATTGCTGTCTGTGATAGCCACAACCTTTGCGCCGCGTTTCCGGGCAAAATTCATCGCTTTTACCGCCTTGCGGGAATAACGCGGAAAACTAATGCCGATCACCACGTCGTTCTCGTCAATGCGGATCATCTGCTCAAAGATCTCTCCTTCGCTGGTGGACTGCACCAGAAGTACATTTTCAAACAGCAGATGCATGTAGTAGGACAAAAAAGTCGCCAACGCCAAGGAACTGCGCGCCCCTAAAATATAGATCTTTCGAGCCGAGGCGATTGCATCGGCCGCTTTATAAAAGTTTTCATGGGATGTCTCTTCCATGGTCCGCCGAATGATGTCGATGTCCTGGTTGAACACCGAGTCGAGAATATCATTCTCTCCAATGCGATTGGCGGTGACTTCCATCCGCTGAACCGACGTGAGCTTATTCCGGATCATCTCCTGCATGGCCTGCTGCAACTCCGGATACCCAGTATAACCGATCTCTGTGGCAAAACGCACCACAGTAGATTCGCTCACCCCCACTGTAGCGCCCAGGCGTGCGGCCGTCATAAACGCCACCTTGTCATAGTGCTCCAATATATATTTTGCAATCAGCCTTTGGCCCTTTGAAAAACTGGTCATCTTGTCTTGAATTCTGACGGTCAACAAGTTATTCATTTCAAATCCCATCCCCGCGCGGTAGATTTCATGAGGTTTGCCGCCACGTTCCGCGCGGAAAACGACGGCACTTTTCCAAATTAATGCAAAAAATAGTGGAGCTGTTTTCTCCAAATAAATGGCAAAAACGGTTCCACTCTATATTAAAACCAAAGTTTTGAAAAATCAAGCTTTTATTTCAGGTGAAGCCACCGCTGTACATTCTTATGCATGCGTTGGCAATAGACAACCACTAAACAAGAAAGGCAATAATCATACAGCAAAAACGCAACATTTCCAATCAACAAAAACACCCAAGGAAGGTACACGCCAAAGACCGTGAAACTTTCTTCTGGGACTCCTAATAGATGAATGGAAAGAATAAACTCCACGATCATAGCCACATTGAACAACAGATATTTCGCCAACCAAGTGAGAAATCTCCTCGAAAACTGTTCAAAATAGGCCTTCAGGATGGGATAATACCCAAAGAAGAGAACAAACATCGCTACGGCTTCTTTATCCGCCACTACCAAAAACGACAGCAAAGATGAAGCCACAAACGACGGCCACGCCCATCCCTTCCCCAACTCAATCACAGATAATATCCATAATGCCCCTGCTATAGCCGGCAGTGTATAAGAAGCAACCGGGAACAAATTGGTCAGAAACATCAGCGCTGTGCTCAACGCCACCAGCATTCCACTGAACGCCAGCTTCATCGTATGGTTTTTCAACAGCAACCGCCTCCGCCAAACGGGTTGCAACAGGCATCACAGCAAATCGCAGTCGCGCAAATATCGCAGAAACTACACCCACCCACAGGCTGGGCATTGGGATTGTATCCGCCATAAACGCCATTTCGACGGTTGATCGCTTGGTTCATCGCCGCCCGATATTCCATATTATTGGGGTCCATCTGACAGGCGCTGGAAAAATGGTTATATGCTTCTTCCATCCAACCACGTTTATACAGGACGGTTCCTTTCAAAAAATGCCATTCTGCATCGCGCCCCTCCACAGGAACACCATTCAGAATTTGTTCTGCATCCGCTATGCGACCCGCCATAATCAAATTCCGTACATCGCTAAAGCTGGAACGGGAATTGGCATAGGAATACCCTGTATAACCTCCGCCCGGTTGTTGCGCGCTTCCAGCAGTATGCCCTCTACGCTGGGCCATAATCGTGTCATAGGCTTGGTTGATCTCTTTCATTTTCTCGTCCGCGAGATCTGCGACCGGGCTTCCGGCATAATTGTCTGGATGATATTTTTTCGCCAAGGTGCGATAAGCACTTTTGACTTCATCATCCGTCGCAGTGGGAGAGATTCCCAAAATCTTATACGGGTCCGACATGCTTTTCTTTCTCCTTCTCAAACAGGATTGCTCGCTGCATTTCCGGCAGGCCGAGAAATATCACATTGGTAACAATCGAACCAAACGATTGCAGGTCCATCAAATTAACCACCGCGATCAACTGAGAGAGCGTCGCATTTAGAATCTGATTTGCCTCTGCTTTCACTTCTTCCAGCCGCTCCGGGGAACAATTGGACTGTAATTGTTTTGTCACAATAAAAGGGTTAAAAGCCCCTTCGCGTAAATCTTTTTCCAAGTCGTCCGCTGCATCTATAATATAGACCCAGCGGCCCAAAAAATACCCCGCCTGCCGCACAAGACGGTCTTCGGGGCTCAATTCCGGAGCTTCTGCGCCAAAAGCAAACACCTGCTCCATCATCTTGGCAGAAGGCTCCGCATAAAAGTCAATACTTTTCCCAGGATTCTGTTCTGCGGCTGCCTGTTCCATGGTTGCCAAAGCGACAATTTTATCCAATTCAGGATAGTCTCTTTCCGCCTTCCGGCGCATTCGAGAGACAAAAGGAAGCATAAAATACGACCGTAAACGCTTTAAAAAGCGGTCATCGGCTATGTTGTCCCGCACCTTTTGATAGACCATAATCACCGAAAGTGCGGAGGCCAAACGCAGTTCACGCTCCCCACCTGTACAAAATCCGCACTTTTTCATCGGATTGACCACACAGCGTCCCTCTTGAAAACTTGGACACCTTTTGTGTAAAGCCATCATCCACAACGCATAGAACGTGCAGTCATAACTGAGCGTCATCCTGGCAAAGATACCATAACGGTCGCCCAATTGCCGACATAAAGAACAATAAACCGCTCTATACTGTTCATATTCGCGCACACGCAACTCAAACTTTTGAGGTCTGATATATCCAAACACGAGGTCATCCTCCTTATGGTGCTCTGCGGGCAACGCCCGCCATGCACGTGCAAATTCCAAAGGGAACCTCGCCGCGCCTGCTCAATTTTCATGCGAATTTCTGCAAAATGGACTATTTAGTATTCTACTATATCCGCTACAGATATTTAATTAACAATATGTAAATTTTTCTCCATCTTCCGACGAATCTCCGTTATACCTCCACTGGATATTCCGATTTGCCATCAAACAGGGGTCTTTCCCATATGAAACCTGGGGAAGCTCTCCACTTTCCACCGAATGCCACTTGCTCCCCCGTGACTTTTAGCGATACATATGTTAAAATAAAAATTGCAAATATACGAAAAAGTATGGAGAAATCATCCATAAAGCTTTACAAAAAGGGGAAAATAGCATTATGCAGTTTATCCGGCACACAACCACAGACAGTGAAGGGTTTCAAAAGGCCCTTGCACTCTATCAAACTAGCTTTCCAGTCCGTGAGCAAAGGGGGCTCGACGAACATATCCGAGCTCTGACGAATCCGCAGTTTTACTGTGAAAGCATCTGGGATGGGAAAGAATTTTTGGGTCTGATGTTTTATTGGGAATTCAGCGGATACAGCTACATTGAACATTTCGCTATCCAAACCGATCTTCGCGGAGATGGGATTGGTTCTCAATGTCTCAAAGAATTTTGTAATCAAAGNAGCCGGCAGTGTATAAGAAGCAACCGGGAACAAATTGGTCAGAAACATCAGCGCTGTGCTCAACGCCACCAGCATTCCACTGAACGCCAGCTTCATCGTATGGTTTTTCAACAGCAACCGCCTCCGCCAAACGGGTTGCAACAGGCATCACAGCAAATCGCAGTCGCGCAAATATCGCAGAAACTACACCCACCCACAGGCTGGGCATTGGGATTGTATCCGCCATAAACGCCATTTCGACGGTTGATCGCTTGGTTCATCGCCGCCCGATATTCCATATTATTGGGGTCCATCTGACAGGCGCTGGAAAAATGGTTATATGCTTCTTCCATCCAACCACGTTTATACAGGACGGTTCCTTTCAAAAAATGCCATTCTGCATCGCGCCCCTCCACAGGAACACCATTCAGAATTTGTTCTGCATCCGCTATGCGACCCGCCATAATCAAATTCCGTACATCGCTAAAGCTGGAACGGGAATTGGCATAGGAATACCCTGTATAACCTCCGCCCGGTTGTTGCGCGCTTCCAGCAGTATGCCCTCTACGCTGGGCCATAATCGTGTCATAGGCTTGGTTGATCTCTTTCATTTTCTCGTCCGCGAGATCTGCGACCGGGCTTCCGGCATAATTGTCTGGATGATATTTTTTCGCCAAGGTGCGATAAGCACTTTTGACTTCATCATCCGTCGCAGTGGGAGAGATTCCCAAAATCTTATACGGGTCCGACATGCTTTTCTTTCTCCTTCTCAAACAGGATTGCTCGCTGCATTTCCGGCAGGCCGAGAAATATCACATTGGTAACAATCGAACCAAACGATTGCAGGTCCATCAAATTAACCACCGCGATCAACTGAGAGAGCGTCGCATTTAGAATCTGATTTGCCTCTGCTTTCACTTCTTCCAGCCGCTCCGGGGAACAATTGGACTGTAATTGTTTTGTCACAATAAAAGGGTTAAAAGCCCCTTCGCGTAAATCTTTTTCCAAGTCGTCCGCTGCATCTATAATATAGACCCAGCGGCCCAAAAAATACCCCGCCTGCCGCACAAGACGGTCTTCGGGGCTCAATTCCGGAGCTTCTGCGCCAAAAGCAAACACCTGCTCCATCATCTTGGCAGAAGGCTCCGCATAAAAGTCAATACTTTTCCCAGGATTCTGTTCTGCGGCTGCCTGTTCCATGGTTGCCAAAGCGACAATTTTATCCAATTCAGGATAGTCTCTTTCCGCCTTCCGGCGCATTCGAGAGACAAAAGGAAGCATAAAATACGACCGTAAACGCTTTAAAAAGCGGTCATCGGCTATGTTGTCCCGCACCTTTTGATAGACCATAATCACCGAAAGTGCGGAGGCCAAACGCAGTTCACGCTCCCCACCTGTACAAAATCCGCACTTTTTCATCGGATTGACCACACAGCGTCCCTCTTGAAAACTTGGACACCTTTTGTGTAAAGCCATCATCCACAACGCATAGAACGTGCAGTCATAACTGAGCGTCATCCTGGCAAAGATACCATAACGGTCGCCCAATTGCCGACATAAAGAACAATAAACCGCTCTATACTGTTCATATTCGCGCACACGCAACTCAAACTTTTGAGGTCTGATATATCCAAACACGAGGTCATCCTCCTTATGGTGCTCTGCGGGCAACGCCCGCCATGCACGTGCAAATTCCAAAGGGAACCTCGCCGCGCCTGCTCAATTTTCATGCGAATTTCTGCAAAATGGACTATTTAGTATTCTACTATATCCGCTACAGATATTTAATTAACAATATGTAAATTTTTCTCCATCTTCCGACGAATCTCCGTTATACCTCCACTGGATATTCCGATTTGCCATCAAACAGGGGTCTTTCCCATATGAAACCTGGGGAAGCTCTCCACTTTCCACCGAATGCCACTTGCTCCCCCGTGACTTTTAGCGATACATATGTTAAAATAAAAATTGCAAATATACGAAAAAGTATGGAGAAATCATCCATAAAGCTTTACAAAAAGGGGAAAATAGCATTATGCAGTTTATCCGGCACACAACCACAGACAGTGAAGGGTTTCAAAAGGCCCTTGCACTCTATCAAACTAGCTTTCCAGTCCGTGAGCAAAGGGGGCTCGACGAACATATCCGAGCTCTGACGAATCCGCAGTTTTACTGTGAAAGCATCTGGGATGGGAAAGAATTTTTGGGTCTGATGTTTTATTGGGAATTCAGCGGATACAGCTACATTGAACATTTCGCTATCCAAACCGATCTTCGCGGAGATGGGATTGGTTCTCAATGTCTCAAAGAATTTTGTAATCAAAGAGACCGCGTGATCTTAGAAATCGATCCGCCTGTCGATGACATATCCATTCGTAGAAAGGGATTTTACGAGCGTTTGGGATTTCATTACGATGGATATTTCTACATGCATCCTTCCTATCAAAAGGGATGCACTCCTCATCAGCTTCTGATTATGAGCTGGCCCAAATCCATCACGGAGGAAGAATACCGTGCCTTTTCCGGTGATTTATGGGGAACGGTCATGCAATACAGCCAAAATCCCAATCCTGTCTCATAACAAATCCATTAAGAGGAAGGACAAAATCCCCGTCCGCACGCTTGCAAGTTGTGGGACGGGGATTTTTATGTCCAGACGTTTACGGACGAATCCGCAAACGTTGCCCTGGATAGATCAGATCCGGCACTGCGATGTCATTGAGCCACATCAGGCGTTGTACGGTCGTTCCATATTTCTCTGCGATTCTAGATAGCGTATCGCCGGGACGTACTACATACCATTTTGGTACGCTTGTGTTCGTATTGGTATCCGGTACGAAGATCCTTAGTTTTTGACCTGGGTAAAGCACATCCGTGTCAACAAGGCCATTATATCGGGCAATATCATTGACCGTCGTGCCAAAGTTTTTGGCAATATTCCAAAGAGTATCGCCCTCTCTCACTGTATAAACAACGATGGCTGGCATTGAAGCTCTCTCCTTTACTAAAAGTTAATAAAATACGCCAATCCATCTTATGTACCATACGGACAAGAAGTGCATCCTTCCCTCCTTTTCCTTTTCATTTTCCTACAGCAAATACACAAAAAAGTGGCACGTTTGAACGCTTACGCATATTTTATGCAAATGGATCGAAAGAGCTCTTTTGTGAGCATATCTCTTCATACTACACAATTCCTTTACCAATTTTTTACAGGATTTTAAATATTGCACAAAGAATTAGGCTTGCAATTATGCAACATGTATGATATAATCCTTTATGTAAACTACAAGGAGGGAAACATGAAACTATACGACATTAGCGTGGGTGAATTTGTGAACCTGCTTGAACATGCAAAAGGGAACATTTATTTGGTTACGGAAGAGGGTGTTTCCTTTGGGTTGAACAGCAAGCTGGCACAGCTTTATGGTATTAAGATGCTGCTCGAAGACTCAAATGACAACAAGGTTTCTCCAGAGATTATCGTAGAAGACAAGGAGGACCAGGAGATGTTTCTTCGCTATTGGATGTCCCGGTGCGCCAGAGTAAGCGGCTGGACATCGAAATAATAGCAGAGGAGTCCTAAGGATTCTTGTCTATCATTTACATTGTATTTCAGTAGTTTACATGGTATAATATACCTAAATCCTAAAAAATTAATTGGAGGGAATAATTATGAAATTATATGACATCGATATTCAGAAACTTCTTGATCTTCTTGATAAAGCACAGGGAAATGTCTATCTGGTAACAGAGGATGGCAATACCCTCAATCTTAAGAGTAAGCTGTGCCAGCTATACGGTGTACGCGCTCTTCTGGATGGCGCAAAAAGCTCTAAGGTTTCGGCTGAGTTGAAAGTGGAAAACCCGGAAGACGAATCCATGTTCCTGAACTATATGATTGGCAACTAACAAGCTTTCACCCAAAAATGATTCGTGCCGCTGCAACTTTTAAAGTTGCAGCGGCACTTTTTTGACCCTCTAGAGACAACCAAGGACCGTCCGGGGAAGGACGGTCCCATCGTTGGTTGTATTGGTAAAAAACTCATGTAGGCAAATGATACGGAATTGCTTCCGTCGAAAAGTAAAACCCGCTTTCCGGCCGCCAATTCTTACCGAACAGCGGCCAGAAAGACAAAATCCATCCATCAATTGCGCGGAAATTGTAATTGGATGATTGGGTCCAAACTGTAGCGACAAAAGAACGCGTTATTAAACCGTCTCTGTCTCGCTATAAGTAGTCACCGTCTCAGATCCGTTGAAGACTGCAGTTACCTTCACGCGATAGGTTCCCGAAGAAACCGATTTTTCCTCCGAGATATAGATATAATCGCTGGATTCGGTGTCGGTCCAAGTCTTTACAGTGGACCAGCTGCTGCCGCTCTTCTTCTGAAGAGTAACTGTCAGCTTAATCTTGGACACATTGGATTTTCCCTGTGCTTCTGCATCTACATAGGCGGTTTTGCCGCTGATGGACAAAAATGCCTCTACACGGTCCGCATAAGTATAGCGCGGCTGAATCTCAATCGCACTAACCTGATTTGCCGGAACTTCTGTTGCGGCCATTGCGTTGGCGCCTACGCCAAACATCATACAAAATGCACAAAGGACAGCTGCGAATTTCTTAAACATGGGGAATTCCTCCTTTAATATTGATACATCTATTAACAACGACAGGAAAACCCCAAAGTGGACAATAACTTTCACTTTTTTTCAAATTTTATTGAAATTTTTATAATACAGATGTACTGTTTTCAAAAAGACTATACAGAGTGGCTTGCCGATGCAGCTCTCAGACCGTCAGTTTCTCCATGAAATTCAAAACAAAATATTTCGTATGTCTATAAAACAAAACTGCATCCCTTTTTGTCTACAACAAATATGGGACCGATCTGTTGACAATCTACAACTACAAAAGCTTCAGATTTCCGAAATGTTTCCGAAATTCACTTTGGTCATTGTCAAACAAGGTGTTTCGTAGTATGCTAATCTAGACAACTGAATCGAAAATGTCTTCGGGGCAGGGTGAAATTCCCGATTGGCGGTAAAGTCCGCGAGCGTAAAACGCATGATTTGGTGTGATTCCAAAACCAACAGTATAGTCTGGATGAAAGAAGATTCCATCAGCTGTAGCAACACGTTGTGACGTTTTGCGGTTTGCTGCGCTTATTAGCACCTGAAAGGCATCTCTTTTCGGTGCTAATTTTTTTGCGGAGGGAACAACAGATGGAAAGCAAAACAAAAAGAATTACAACAATTGCAATGCTATGCGCGATTTCCTACGTGGTCATGGCCGTTGGGCGTGTACCAGTCGTATTGTTTCTCAAGTATGATCCTAAAGACGCCATCATCGCACTGGGAGGCTTAATTTGGGGACCATTGACCTCTTGTATCGTTACCATAATTGTTTCTCTTATGGAGATGATTACAGTCAGCGACACAGGCCTCCTGGGGTGTGTCATGAATGTTTTATCTTCATGCGCTTTTGCTTGTACTGCCGCGGCAATCTATAAGAAAAAGCATACGTTGTCCGGTGCGGTCCTTGGGTTAGCAGCGGGATGTGTAACCATGGTTACAGTGATGATGGTTTGGAATTATCTGGTCACTCCTCTTTATATGGGGTACCCTAGGGAAGCCGTCGTCGAATTATTAATTCCGGCGTTTCTCCCTTTCAATTTGTTAAAATCCGGACTCAATGCTGGAATTACATTTTTACTGTATAAGCCGGTCATCACTGCCTTGCGAAAAGGTGGGTATATCTCCATGTCGGAAAAGCAAAGTCAGGGCAAACCTACCGGCCTAATCCTGTTGGCTGTTGTGGTCATCATCACTTGTATTCTGTTTATCCTATCCATGAACGGGGTGATATAAGGATGGAAGAACAACGAAAAAGGGAGCCTAAACCTATTTGTACCATATCAGGCACGGTCATTCACGGACGAGGAATTGGGAAATGGATAGGAGCCCCTACTGCAAATTTAAAACTGGAAAATAGATGTAACTTGCCAGAATCCGGGGTATATATAGCACAAATTCTATGGAACGCCAAACGATACTACGGGATTACTCATATTGGGAAACGCCCCACGGTGGACAACCAAACGGATATTTCCATCGAAACACACATCTTAAATTTCGATGGGGATCTATACGGCCAAAAGATAGATGTGCAATTATACCAGCGTCTTCGCGGCATACAAAAGTTCGATGATTTTTCAAGGTTATCTGAACAAATCAAACAGGATTGTCTTTTCGCACAGAGTTTCTGGGAAATTCAGCAAGATGCTATTTCGTTTACTATGGATGCCAAAACTCATGATGTAATCATCGACAACCAGAGCATTTATTTATCTGTAAAGGAATTCGATGTCTTATATCTCCTGTATTCCCATCCGAAAGCCGCATTTACAAAAGCCCAGATTTATGAATCTGTTTGGCATGAACCGGGCAATTATCGCTGCCATGCTGTAGAAAACACGGTGTTTCAAATTAGGAAACGTCTCGAACCATATGCAAAAGGGCACGACTTTATAAAAACAATTGTCGGATATGGATACCGTTACCACGAATTCTAAAAAGATTATCCCACACCATGTATTTCATATGAGCAAACATGTTCCTTGTCCTTAAACGCGCCAAGCCTTGCGAATTCTAATTTTATAGGTATTAAAATTTGGGGATCGTATTGGCTTAGGTTTTATGCAACGGTGCTGTGCTTTTCTTTTCATTGCACGGCACCGTTTCTTTTCAACATTGGATCTTTTCTTTATGTGTACGATTCGACATTGGTAGTCAAAAATACCGTTCTTTTACTGTCTTTCTTTGCTTCTGACACTTTTAAAGAATCAAAAAACTAGGAATCTTTTCCCTGCTGCAACCGATAGGGCCCGATTCTCATTCAATCGTTTGACGATTCCCAATGCATAAGAGAACAAAATTTCTACCAGATTTCGGTAGGTCTTTCACAGAATAAAACCGAACCACCAAAAACAATTCTGGTAAAATGGTTATTAACTACTTCCTCTTACCCCGTTATACAAATAGAATCCCCTGCAAAGAGAAAATCTCTCCTTGCAGGGGAATGATGTCCTTTTACATTCAAGCAGTATATGGCTTTTGTTCCACAATCTTACCATCCGCGCCAAATGTATAGGAAACGCCATCAATAATTCGAATGGTATTGATAACATACTGACCGTCTTCGTAATAGTACTTGTCCCCGTCATATGTAGCCCAACCAGTCGTCGGATATGTAATCTGGGGCAATTTAAACCATTTCGTCCACTTGATATTCTTTCGTCCAAATACTTCTTCGTACTTCATATCCTCGCCAGAACTCCGATTGTCAATCGCCATGTTGTTGCCAACATAAACGCCCACATGGCCTGGCTGATAGAGAATCAAACCATGAATTCGTGGAAGGGACGATGGGTCGTTATAGTCAATGTTTCCAGAAACTTCTGCACTCTGCAACATAGCACCGGAGCTTCCTGCGACTGACATGGAACCTGGATTCGGATTCTTTCCCTCTCCCTGCCACCAAAGATAGGATTTGATCAAACCGGAACAATCACTTGCTCGTTTATTCCCCACAAACTGTCCGTAGCAGCCACTGCGGTACTTCCAACCATTCTTGTACGCCAGCAGCACATGATCTGCCAACCCTACACCGGTCTTTTCCTCCGCAGCTTTTGCTGCAACGCTATGACCAAAAGACACTGTAATGGTCAAAGCTGCAAACAGCAGGGTAAAGAAAAGCAAAAATTTCCGATTCAATGGAAACCCCTCCAATTTTTTACTGTCTCCCGTGGAAACAGCTTGTCCTTTTTATTCAAATATGTAACAATCTTTACATACAAATTACAATCTGTAACAAATTGGTTACAGTATAGCACACATAGCATTACATAGCAACCCTTTTTACGAAAAAAATTACAAATTGTAACCAGTGAAGCTTATAAAATCAAAATAATCGCACAAAAACCGTGCGCAAACAGAGAAAAACCCCAGCTGTTTGCGCACGGTTTTTTTAAATTATAACAAGTTTGTAATTTTTATGTTCCCTCTCGCAAAAGGACTTAACCGATGTACCCGAGAATTTTTTTGACAATTTCATCCGTATGCATGCCGCGGGACCCCTTTACCAACACAATATCCCCCCTGCGGAGAATGCTCTTTAGCACCTCAGCGGCCTCCTCATTGGCATGACACACATGGCAAGGAATCTCCGGCCTGACGGAACGCGCTCCCTCTGCGATCGCCGCTGCACGCTCTCCAACGGTCACAAGGACATCCAAACCGGTTTTGGCAGCGTATGCTCCCACTTCGAAATGCGCACGGTGTTCCAACTCCCCCAGTTCCAGCATATCCGCCAAAACCGCTAAACAGCGTCCATCCTGCTCTCGAAGGGATTCCAACATATCCAAGCTGCTTTTAATTGCATCCGGGCTGGCATTGTAGGAATCATCGACCACAGTAATCCCATTATGGCGGTGCAATTGTTGCCTCATAGCCAAAGGCTGGTATTCCTGGAGTGCTTTTGCAGCTTTCCCAAGATCAACTCCAAGTGAATGGGAAACCGCGAGGCTGGCTAATGCATTTGTTACATTGTGAAGTCCCAGAACAGGGAGTTCTACCTCCTGTTCAATTCCTTTTGCGCGGAAAACGAAATGAATTCCGTTCGGATGAAATGCGATTTTCTCAGCCCGATAATCGCACCACGGCTGCATACCAAAATATTGTGTCCTCACCCGAAGCTTTCCGCGGAGATTTGCCAACAATGGATCATCGCCATTCAAAAATAGGATGGAGTCCTCCCGAAAACGATCGATGATATGCAGCTTTTCTCCCAAAATATTCTGTTGTGTTTTCAGCTGTTGAATATGAGAGATTCCGATGTTGGTGATAACCGCATAATCAGGTGCGGCAATTTCCGCCAAACGGCTCATCTCGCCAAAGTCGCTCATTCCCATTTCCACCACGGCTGCTTCGTGTTCGGGTCCAAGTCGGAAAATCGTCAATGGCAATCCTACTTGACTGTTGTGATTCCCCTCGGTCCGCATGACATTCTTCTCCGCGGAAAGTGCCAACGCGATCATTTCCTTGGTTGTCGTCTTACCGACGCTTCCTGTCACCCCCACCACGGGAATCGAAAATCGCGCGCGATGTGCTGTAGCAATCAACTGCAAAGCGGAAAGGGTGCTCGGCACACGAATCCACGCATTGGAATCCTTCATCTCCGTATGTTCTTCTGTCAACGTTGCCACTGCGCCTGCAGCAAAGGTAGCAGTGATGTACGCATGCGCATCTGTCCGTTCCCCCTTGATGGGAACGAATAGTGCACCCGGCTCGATTTTCCGGCTGTCTGTACTCACAGAAGTGACCACTGCCTCTGGGTCTCCGCACAGGAGCTTTCCTCCACAGGCCCTTCGAATCTCCCCTACTGTCATCTTCATATTTCTCTGCCTCCTTTTCTGTTCCATATTTGAGAGACTGTTGGCTTTTAAGCTAACCCCTCTTCTTTTAAAATATCCGCGACAACCTCGCGTTCGTCTAGATGGTACTTCACGCCCTTGATCTCCTGGTAATCCTCATGCCCTTTGCCAGCCAGGACAATGATATCTCCTTCCTGCGCATGATCCATACAATATTGAATGGCCTGCTTCCGATCTGGGATGACAATATATTTACCGTTTGTTCGATGCAATCCCACCTCGATGTCTGCGATAATATCCATCACATCTTCAAAGCGGGAATTGTCGGCCGTCACAACGGAAAGATCCGCCAACCTTCCACTGACTTCCCCCATCTCATAACGCCGGGAACGCGCCCGGTTACCACCAGCGCCAAACAGGCAAATTAAACGGTTCGGGTGGTATTCTCGCAGCGTCTCCAAAATATTCTCCATGCTGACTGCATTGTGCGCATAGTCGATCAACAGCGTATAGTTCCCCGGCACTTTTACCGGCTCCACACGTCCCTTGACCCTCACTGCATTCAAACCGCGCCGGATATTTTCCTCGGTCACGCCAAAGTGGCGGCAAACCGCAATGGCCGCCAAGGCATTGTAGACACTAAAATGTCCGGGAATATCAACGTCTACGCCAAACGAATAAGGCCCCTCCAATTCAAAATGCACGCCCAGATACCCCGGTCGGGAGAGCAAACGTTCCTCTTTTGCGCGCAATTGTGCTTCTTCATGGAACCCATAGGTCTCTAACTGGCAGGTATGTCCCTCCGTGATTGCCTGCCAATTTTCATCGTCCATGTTTACAATTCCCAATTCGCACTGCCGAAACAGGAGAGCCTTGCATGCACGATACTCTTCCAACGATTTGTGCTCATTTCCTCCGATATGATCCGGAGAAAAATTGGTAAACAATCCAATCGCAAATGTAAAACCTGAAACACGATGGTCGCGCAACCCAATGGAGGAAGCCTCGATCACCGCCGCCTGGCAGCCCTCGTCTGCCATTTCCCGCAGTGATCGCTGTACCTCATACGATTCCGGAGTTGTATTTTCTGTTTTGATGATCTTCTCACCAATTACCGTGCCGATTGTACCGATCAAGCCCGTTTTAATCCCTGCATCCTCTAAAATAGAGCGAATCATGTAAGAAGTCGTGGTTTTCCCTTTGGTGCCTGTAAGGCCTACCACACGTAAGTCCTTGGCGGGATGTCCAAAATACGCTGCTGAGAGGACAGCAAGTGCATAACGGGTATCCGCTACCAACACGACGGTCACTCCCTCAACCTCGACCGCATACTGGGCGATGACCGCCACTGCGCCCGCTTCTACAGCCTGTTTGGCATAAAGGTGTCCATCTACGTTGGCTCCACACAAACAGACAAACGCACAGCCGGGCTTGACCTTGCGTGAATCATAGACCAAATCCGCGATTTCCTTTTCAGTACTCCCGGTAGCTTGATACTCCAGTCCTTCCAGCAAATCTTTTAACAGCATATCGTTTCTCCGATGCGCCAACCAGGCGCTCCTTTCTGCACAAAATTGCTTCGATTCAAAACAGTTATGTTTATTCTATACTCAATAAGGAATATACCTTTTCTATTTCATTTTCATTCGTGAAGTCCTCCGCTGCAAGGGCATTGTGGAATTCTTTTCGCAACGCGGAATCCGTTAAGAGCTTTTCAAGCCCCTCTGCAATCCCTTCCGGCGTCATAGGGACAATCAATCCATTCTTTCCGGAGGTCACTTGATCCGCTGCTGTGGAGAAGTCTGTTAATAAAATGGGTTTACAAAGCACCATGGCTTCATCCACTGCGATCGATTTTCCTTCAAAGCGCGACGGCTGTAAGTATACCTCACACGCGCGCAAAAAGGGATATGGATTGGCCTGTTCTCCCAAAAAACAAACATCCTGTTCGATTCCCAGTGAACGCGCCTGCTCTTTCAAAGATTCCTCCTCTGGACCGACACCAATGATATACCAGCGGAACTTCAATCCTTTTTCTCGAAGAGCCGCTATCGCAGGCAGGGCCAGGTCCAACCCTTTCTGCGTAGAAAGCCGCGCAATCGTCAACACCCGGCTTCCTTGGAAGCCGTCCTTGAAATTCGCTGGCTCCTCCGCCATTTTCCGCAAAAAACGCGCCGAAATAATATTATAGATCACATGAAACTTTTCCTGAAATTCTGGAAAATTATCCCCTAAAGCGGCCTTACATCCCTCTGACACCGTGCAAAGAGCGTCCAGTTGCTTTACATAGGGACGGTCAAAATCCTGATTTAAGCCCATCGCATTGTAATCCCCATGAATAAACCCGATCTTCCTCTTTGCCTTTACTTTTGTAACGGCATAATAGATCGGCTGCCCCTCCATAAAGGCAACAACTGCATCGTATTCCTTCTGAGCGGAATGTACAAAGTGCTTCTCAATCTTCCACATGCGCACCAGACGGTCTCCCATTCCTCCGGGAGTTTTCCCCGCGAAGGTCACCAACAACCGGCAGATTGCTACAAGCGGATGACCCTTTCTCAAAAGGGCGGTTAGCGCTTGGCGGATATTCAACTTATATTCCGCAGGGAACAAGGGCGGCAATAAATGCACCTGAGAAGGCACACGCTCCAGAAAAAGGCCCTCGTTGGCGAAAAGCTGCAAATCAACCTCGTACTTTGCAAAATCGAACAGGGAGAGCAAAGTCACCAAGCTTTTTTCAATCCCGCCGCTGTGCAGACTGTAGTTGATAAAAAGCACCTGCTTTTTCCGGGACATGTCGTTCCCTCCTTCGGTTATTTTTTTTGCGTATCACGGAACAGCATATGGGTATAAAACCGATAAAAGGCATAGACAACGGCTGGATTCCCCGTACGAATCACCCGCAGGATCAACCGGTCTGACCGGTTCCCCTCCGCGAGATAATTGGAAGCCGCCGCCTCCTTGAGCAGCGGTGTATTCAATATCTCTTGGACCTCTGCCTTACGCTGCTTGGAATCCGCAGGGTTATGCGGACTAAAACAATTTACCAGTGCCGAGTGTGCTGCATTCCGAAGCAGCCAAGCCAAGTGGCGCTCTCGATATTGCTCATACAACTTTTGCTTTTTCAGGAACTTCTGTACCAGCTGAAAACACTTGGTCAACATTTCCATCTTATGAGGGCGATAGCGGGTGCTGAGCGATACCGGATTATAGCGATAATGATAATAGGCGCCCTTCGCAAACACAATCTTCTCAGCCAACGCATGCGCCATAATCGATACGGGCAAGTCCTCCAACATGACCTCCTGCTCATTGGGATACAACAGATGGTTCTCGACAAACCACTCCCGCCGGTACAATCGACGCCAAGCACATCCTAACATCTCTGTTGTGCGCCAAGGGCTCCCACTCACCGAAGGACCGATCAATTCTTCCAGCAGCGCTCGATTGCGCTCTTCGTCCGATCCAGAAGCCTGTAGCGGAACACTGCAAGCACGGCTCTCCCCGTCAATTAAGTTCTCACGCATGTAATTAAAGACTACCAAGTCCGCCGAATGCTCCTTTGCTGCCGCATAGACGGTTTCCAGCATTTCCGGGTCCACCCAATCGTCCGAATCTACAAAAGCAAGGTATTCTCCCGTCGCACGGGCTACCCCGTAGTTGCGGGTATCTCCCAACCCGCCGTGAGGTTTATCCAGCACCCGTACCCGTGCATCATTCTCATAGGAACGGGCGATTTCCAACGATCCATCCGTAGATGCATCGTTTATCAACAATACTTCTATATCCTCCAATGTTTGGGACAAAATACTCTTTACGCACTGGTCCAAGTATGCTTCTACATTATAAACCGGTACAATCACACTGACTTTCGGCAAATAAAAGCCCTCCTTTCCGCCTTCTTAAACACCAAGAAATACAAGGATGCGCTGCATCATTGCCTTCCAATCGTATTGTTCTTCTGCAAACGTACGCTCTTGTACGCTACAATTCGGCTGTCTACGGCAGCGCTCAACAAATGCGATCAACCGTTCCATATCTACAGGAGTATCGTCATTGGGCACTCGAAGAGCGAAAGGTTCCTTTCCAGTAAGACTGTCATCGTCGTATGCATAGAGAAACGGCAGGCCTGCAGCCGCATATTCACGCGCTTTCAAGGAGGAACAACGTGTCAGACCTCGCCGAAAACATCCCAGCGTAGAAATTCCCACATCCGCTGTGCGGTACGTGCAGTTGAGCGCATCACCTGTTTGAAAACCCGGACAAAGCACCTCTTTCTCCAAGCCCAGGGACTTTACCTGCGCCAAAAAATCCGGCATTTCCGTGCGGTCTCCCCCCACCAGAACAAAGTGCAATGGATGCCGCCCGCCTGCCTGCCGGTACGCCTGCATTCCCCGTAAAATACGATCATACCCTTGCCACCACAGGGTGCCTGCCACCCCCAACATGGTGATAGGTTCCCCTTCCTGCTTTGGGGGAACAACCGGTATCGTATCCGTATCAATACCATTGTCCGCATTGATCGCTTTTACACCGAAAAAGTGGTCCGCATGATTTCCATAGAGCACAACGCCATTGACCAATCCCTTCAAAGATCCCCCTGATAGGCGGTCCCCCGCTATGTTGGCAGCAATCTTTGCTGCAGTTACTGCTCGGGCCTTTAGCCCCTCTGCGTATTGGAGGTTTCGCGCGTAATCCTTTAAATAAGGGTAATTGGGTATTTCTATTCCAATATGTCGCGTTCCCGCTCGTTTGGCTGCTCGGCATAAACGAATCGCATCAAAACTGATTCGGTCCAAACGAATATATAGCACATCAAAGCGATGCGAAGCCACATAGTCGGTTGCAATCTGGAAAAACTGTTTCATCACACGGCCTTGCCCAATCTGTACCTCGCAGCTGTCTGCGCCATAAAAACAAAACGTTCTTCCATTCCACAATGTGTAGGTCACATGATAACCTAACTTTTGAAATGCAGACGCCTGCCCGCGAATTTTTCGGGTAACGCCCAGATAAAGCGGTGCATCTTCCTGAAATGTGAGATACAGTAAGTTCATCGATGGCAAAGCCTCCTTTCTAGGGGACAGTCCCCTCTCTATTTTCCTTTTTAATTGTACAAATTATACCATCCTCCCCCAGAGAGGGCAAGTAGAATCTAACCGCACTGGCGGTTGAAATGCATGGGGCGGTATGTTATCCTAAACTTGCACACATCTTGATTGGAGGCATTTTCATGAAGACCTGTCTGGTTCTCCTCACAAAAACGTATCCTTTTGACAAGGGAGAAGAGTTCATCGAAGATGAGGTTCCTGTGCTGGCTAAGGCATTTGACCGGCTGTTTATTGTTGCCACCAGCACCTCCGATACCCCAGAACAAACCCGTTCGGTCCCAGCAAATGCAACGGTTTTTCATATTCCCGCAAGCCATGTCAAACGGGCCCTGTTGAGAACCGCGTTCTCCTATCTTCCCTTCACTCAGTGCAATGGATATGCTGGCCCGGAAGAACGTGCAGCTGTCCGAGGTTCTTTGAAGCGCCGGGGATTCCTAACCTACTTTCTGGCAAAGGCCGATGCTGTTTACCGTGCGGTCTCTAAAAAGTTAGAGGGGTGTGATTTGGAGCATTGGGATGGAGTCACCTTTTATAGCTATTGGTTTTACGATACTGCGCTTGTAGCCGTCCGTTTGCGGGATTGTTGTAAAGCAAAAGCAACACGTGCAGTTAGCCGCGCGCATCGCTACGACCTCTATGCAGACCGCAATGCGACCGGTTATCTGCCTCTTCGCCCTTATCTTTTGAAGCACATCGACCGCGTTTACCCCTGTTCAGCCAATGGAAGCCAGCTGCTGCAAAAAAGTTATCCAGCCTACCGCGACAAGGTAGAGACTGCTTATCTGGGCACCCGTGACTTTGGCCTCTCTCCAAAACCGCAGGAAAACCAATTACAAATCGTCAGTTGTTGCCATATCTCTCCAGTCAAACGTGTAGAGCTTCTAGCACAGGCACTCTCTCTTTTGGAGAAAAGTGGCCTGAAGCTTCGATGGACTCATTTTGGCGGAGGGGATGGGCTGGAAGCATTGCAAGCCTATGCAAAGGAACATCTTTCGTTTATGGATTGTCAGCTTGCAGGGCCCATTCGGAATGAAGATTTGATGGCCTATTACCGGCAACATCCAGTGGATATCTTTATCAACACCAGCAGTTCTGAAGGTCTTCCAGTCAGTATCATGGAGGCCTGTTCCTTTGGAATTCCCGCTATTGCTACGGACGTAGGTGGTACCTCTGAAATCGTCTGTGAGGGAAAAACCGGCTATTTGCTCCCCATGGAATTCGAGCCCTCTGTTCTTGCTCATCATATCACTGCCTTTGCGCAACTTTCCCCTGCGGAACGCCAGGCACTGCGGGCCAATTGCCGCCGTATCTGGGAAGAACACTTCTTTGGAGAACACAATTTCACCCGCTTTGCCGCTGCAATCCAACCCTGATAGAAAAGACAGCCTCGGACCTCCGAGGCTGTCTTTTCTTTATGCTTGAACTTCAATATATGCCTTAAAAATAAAACCATCCTGTCCTTCGTAGGTAATCTTAACCCAATCGCCAGAACTACCGTCTGTATCCACTAAAAAAGTATCCCCCAAGTAGGCTCTACCGATTGCCTGGCTGGTCTGGTCAGGCGCACTACGAACATTCGCATAACTTCCTTCGATGATATTGACAATTCTCCCAATGGTCAGATGCACATCTGGTAAGGCGGGCAATGCCGCTGGGATGAGAGAAGGCTCCTCTTCTGCTGGGGAGGAGGACGCCGGAGCGGAATTCTCTGAAGACGTCTCTCCCTCCTCACTATTTCCAAAACAGCCGGTAAGCAGGAACAGACTTACTACCAACAATAGACAGAAAAACCGTTTCATAGAACGCCTCCCCACATATTTCAATGACATTTAAACAAATTATACCACCAATTGGCAGAATTGTGCAACCGCTCCAATACAAAAATTCCAAAAAATACTGCCTATCGATTATATTTCCGAAAATTGCGCCTTGTATTCCAATAACGCATCTTTTGTTTTGCCCAACGGAAGAAGTCTCCGCCAAAAAAGAGCAAGACATTCAATAGGGACATCAGAATTGCCGCCCTAGAAGCCCAGGTACCAAAGAGGAACGCACCAACATAGTAAATTAGATTAAATTAACGCCAAATATTTCACCTTGATTGGCAAAATAAAGAATAGCAACAATTCAAAATCGGGATAAAGTGCAGCAAAGGCTAAAAAAAGGGACAAATTCAAAAAATGATTGACTCCATAGCCGGTGACCCATGCGGCCAAAATTGACCCTAGTACGCCGCAAAGATAATAAACATTGAACCGAAAGGCTCCCCATTCGCTTTCCAAAGCGTTGCCCAGTAGACAATAAAAATAGAGATTGAATAAAATCCAAAACGGAGAACTGGAGGGGGGCAAAAAGATAAATGTGATCAAACGCCAAATTTGTCCCTGTGCGACTAACCCCATATCAAGTGCCAGTAGCGATTGAACTGGCGCCCCTGGAAGAAACAGATCGATTAAAAAAATCGCCAGCATTATACCAGAGAGATAATACATCAAATGAGGAATCGCATAGCGGCCAAATTTGTAGTCAAGATGATTCAGCCATTTCATGGATAACACCTTCCTTATCTTTCAAGTCTCGGTCAAAATGATTGGATTCATACAACCAACCCCTCTATCCCCTCAGATTCGGGCTAAAATCGGGTATACTAACAACAAATTATTTGAAGGAGGTATCGCTATGCAATTTGATTCGTCCGATCTGGAAAACATCTGTGAAGCTCTACACCAAATGGAGTTTCGTTGTATCAGAAACATTCATCTGATTGAAGATGCACAGCTCATTTCAACAGATGCAAATTCTCAAGTGGAACTGAGCTTGTTGCGGAATCAGCTGCAACGATGCCACACAACTATGGAAAAAATAAAACTTTTCGGAAATTCCGACCAGCATTGATCGTTCCTCAATCTTCGTCTAACACGACCTCATCCGCAAGGTCTGCAATTGCAGCAAATAATGCCTGTGGGTCCTTATGAGTATCGCGCAATAGATCTGTATCCTCTTTATCATTCCCCCATACCGAGAAACGCCCATCGTCCTGACGGACAACTTCTAATTCCGTATACTTCTCATATCGATGTGGATCGAACTCTTTTTGTCCGCCGAATAGTCGATTGATTGCATCCCACTTGTGAGTCCTAAAAAAGTATCGTTTCATCCGCTTTTGCTTCCTTTCTATCCTTTGATTCTTTTCGGACACCAATCCTCTTCTATCGAATAAAATATTGGTGGAGGTGTGAATCATGGTTGTAAAAATGAACGTCTACCACTGTATGAACCCCAAAGAGAACCCTGAACCTCAGTGGATGAGGCGCCCCAAAAATGCGGGCGATCCCCAAGAGGATCTAGTCAAACGGTTTAAAGAGTCGCCGGACTCCTTTTTCCCTTCTTTTTATCCACCCACAAAGCCCGATTCCGAAACATAAGCGCCAGCTCTGAAAGCCTTCTTTCCGAAAAAGGGAAAGAAGGCTTTCAGAGGACTCATCCGTTTTGGACGCTTATGGCCGCACAAAATGTCCTTTTGTTCGAACTTTTGAGATTTAAAACTCTGGCATGATAAAGAAAAAAGAGAGCCAAAACAGCTCTCTACAGGATGGGGTCAAGTCCCCGAGGAATAGAAAAAGGTCGTACCATCCACAACCTTACACCAATCGGATCGCTCCAAAATATCCAGAACCTCGCTGCGCTTTACTTTTCCGCCCAGGGCTTTCGTCACCTCAGGCATACGAATCAGGCGGTCTGGATTCTGTTTAAAAAATGCTTCCAACTGTCCTTCCAAATTGGAGGAACCCTGTGCCTTCTGCGGCGTTGTCGCTGGTCTAGAAACACGCCGGTCGATTAAGAAAGCCTCTGTATGCTGTTTGACATACATAAGAAACATGGTCTTGATTCGACTTACCAAGCGCGGTTGAAGACCCTCTGATGCTGCAAGTTGATCAAATCTGCACCGAGCCAAATCCGTCATCGTTTTGTAATGGTGCCGCTCACAATAAAGAAGAAACGGCCGATAGATCTCCCCGGAATAAATTTGCTCGATTTCGTCCACAATAACATTCCTTTCCTAACTTAAAGTCGTGCGAGAAATCATTATACAGGAATCAATCGAAATCTGCAAGCATTTTCCAAAAAAACAGGAAACAATGGATCGTTTAAACAGAAACGTCCTCTACAACCGATGGTTCTATAGCCACTGAAATGCTCATTTGACGAAAGATTCATTTCCCCGCAGATGTTGCCGAATCTTCTCCAACACATTCAAATATCCTCGCTCATAACTTCCTGCCGGCACCTGTTGAAAAACCACCTCAACATTTAAACTTTCAAGCAAAGAGTGCAGCTGTAAAAAGCTTTCCCTTTCTTCTCCCACATGGTAAAATACAATGCGATTCTTTATAAAGGAAGCCATCCCGCGGTAATTCGCATTCATCAGGAAAGCCCGATACGTCAGCAGCCACCAGACGTCCACCTCCACCCGATCCAACCCATAGCCAACGAAAAAAAGGTCGTGCGTAAAAAACAGGTCTGCAAAACTTCCGGTGCTCTTCCGTTCTCCTCTTAGCAGATTAAATAGTACCACATCACGTACGCCCGGTTCGTGGGCGAGCAGCATCCCTCTCAGTTTTGCCAAAGCCCCTGCATAATGTTCAAAACCTAAGCAAACCGAGGAAGGGGCCTTCGCCTCTCCATGAATATGCCGGACTATCTTCCCTCCTACGATCTGCTTGCGGTATAAGCTATAACGAATTTCATCGCTCCCCGCCCTTATCCCACGCTGAAAAAAACCTGGGTCCCATGCATACTCCAACATATAATCATAATTGGTCGTCAAAATTTCTTTCACCGGCAGTTCCATCAAACACCTATGGAGCACTTGCGGCTGACTTTTTGGATTCAACATGGACGAAACAACACAGGTTTTGATCCGCCGGAATGCCTGATCCCCAGAAAAGCGCCCTTTTTTCAAAGCAATATTGGCAATGCGTTCAAACTCCATGGTAAAGGAAGCATTTTTGTTTCCTGACACACCTAGTCTTTCCGCCAAACTTTCTAACATACCGCCCCAGGAATGTAGAGTCGGATAACAGCGGTTCAAGCCATTGCCAACAAAAAGTGCATTCGGCATTTATTCATCCTCTTTCTAAGTCTTTTGGCCCCCTCTTTCAAAAAGCGGATTTGGTGAGTATGTGAATAAAAATGCGGATCTCCCCCAGTTACAGCTCGACATTGAAAGAAACACGGGATAATTGTATCGTTAACATTCGGAGCAAATAAAAATGAAATGGGTTCAACAAGCTATTTCGAAGTGAAAACAGCTGAACCAACGGAAAACAAAGGAGGTAAAAATGGACCAAATATGGATGGATCTATATAACGCTGCAAAAGCAGTTCAAAATGACCGGGTCCTTTCAGAACAAATCCGTGCAGGATGTGTAGCTGCGGCCGTTGAGTCAAACTCCGGGAAAATCTATGTTGGCGTCTGTGTAGATACAGCGTGTTCCCTTGGTATCTGTGCAGAAAGAAACGCCATATTCAACATGATAACCAATGGGGAAAATGAGCTGAGGCGCGTCGTAGCGTTAATGCCAAACGGAAAAACGGGAGCCCCCTGTGGCGCATGTCGTGAATTTATGGCTCAACTCATGCCGGGCAAATGCAATCAAGTACAAATCATGATGGATTATGATACCAATCAGATCTTGACTCTCAGTGAACTGACGCCAGAATGGTGGATATAGATTTAAGCGATTCCATGGAGTAGAGTGAAGTTAGGCACGATAAGGACATCCTATCTCTTTAGCCATGAACAAGCATGAAGCATTATCCATTTTTTGAAATCTCATTTTTCATTTTCCCTCAGTACATATCCCAAAGTATAACAGATCCGTTTTTTGTAACCATGCCTAAATAGCGACAATCAAAAAAATACAGATAACAAAAAGTCCAGGACCCCAAATGGTTCCTGGACTTTTTGTGGAGCTGCTAACCAGAATCGAACTGGTGACCTCATCCTTACCAAGGATGTGCTCTACCGACTGAGCCATAGCAGCAAAATGGCGACTCGGAACGGGATCGAACCGTCGACCTCTAGCGTGACAGGCTAGCGTTCTAACCAGCTGAACTACCGAGCCATATGGCAGGGGCAGAAGGACTTGAACCCTCGGCACGCGGTTTTGGAGACCGCTGCTCTACCAACTGAGCTATACCCCTATTTCTTTGCGGTACCCTCAAGCGCGAGATTAATTTTAGCATTTTCTACACAATCTGTCAATAGCTTTTCCCAAACTTTTTTTAAAAATTATTTCCAAAGAAAAGGAAGAAAAAACGGGCGAATTCGAACCACGTTTTCGCCCGTTTTTAACCAATTCTATGTAGATTCCCCTCCAAATCAGATGGAAATCTTCAATGCAATATCATAGAGTTCTTTGTTGAAAGGACGCTTCATCGCCAACGCCTCGGTAATGTCCAAATCGACAACCTTACCTTCGCGAACCACAATGACACGATTGCTGCGGCCGCTCTCAAGCAGCTTTACCGCTTTATAACCCATCTCACTGGCTACTACACGATCGCGCAACGTCGGCGAACCACCGCGCTGTACATGGCCCAGAACGGTTGCACGCGTCTCAATTCCCGTGCTCTCTTCAATCTTCTTTGCCAACTCTGTCACACCGCCGACGCCTTCAGCCACCACAATAATGAAGTGTTTCTTGCCAGTTTTCTGGGTAAACCGCATGCGGTCGATAATGTCCTTCTGGAAGTCAAACGGAACTTCCGGAACCAGAATCACGGTTGCGCCCACTGCAATTCCTACCTGCAACGCCAAGTCGCCACAGCGGCGGCCCATTACCTCTACAACGCTGCAACGATCGTGGGACTCTGTCGTATCACGCAAACGGTCCACCATTTCCACCGCTGTATTCATGGCCGTATCAAAACCGACCGTGTACTCGCTGCTAGATACATCGTTGTCGATGGTACCAGGAATACAGACACAGGGGATGCCTGCTCCAGTCAGGTCGCGCGCACCGCGGAAAGAACCATCGCCACCGATCACCACAACGCCTTCGATGCCCAACTGGTGGCACATATCAGCCGCCTTCTGAACTCCTTCCGGCGTATTATATTCCTTACTGCGCGCTGTATACAGCATTGTACCGCCATGATGGATGATATCCGATACACTGCGGAGATCCATCGCAAACACGTCGCCGTTCAACAAGCCGTGATACCCTCTGTGAATACCAAGAACTTCCATTCCAGAAGTCAACGCTGTACGCGCCACTGCACGCACCGCTGCATTCATACCCGGTGCATCACCGCCGCTTGTCAGCACGCCAATTTTTTTCATACTCATAACCGTATCCTCCTAAAACAAAATCTATTTGATTTTATAAAGCCGCGCCCGTATGGCGCTGATACTGGATTCTTTGTCTAATTATCCCTATTATAGCGTATTTTGTAAGAACTAATCAAGACATAAATATGGATAAATGAACCCGCTATATGGAAAATTCACTCATTCTTTCACAAAAGCAACATTTGCATTCCCCAAAACCTTACGAAGTTCGCGCAATAACACATCATTTACATCCACACGCATAGCGGTAGGAGCAAGCATCAACTTTTTCGTATCTTCAAAATAAACATATAAGGGAGTTGGTCCATCAAAGATCAACAGGTATTTCTTGGCCTTCTCATATAAAGGGCTCTCTTTTCCTGGAACTTTTAGATATAAACCGGGCCGCTTTGTTTTTCTTTTGGGCGCCCTCTCCACGGGATGTCCTTTTTCTGGAGCAGGAAGTACCTGTTCACAAACCAGTTTGGTCTCCTCATCCTCGCGCATACTGACACGTCCGCGCATCTGTACAATATTTCCCTCTGCAATGAGGGGCGCATACTGCGTCAAAGTATTTGGGAATACCAGGGCTTCAATGGAGCCAAACATATCTTCCACGGTGACAAAAGCCATTGTGCTATTGTTTTTTGTCACCTTCAAACGAACCTTGGTAAGAATTCCCAACAGTGTTACGTTGTCGCCGTCATGGTAACGGTCCAGCTCTTCATCCAATAAATCTCCCGTCTTTGCTGCATGCAATCGGTCATATTCTTCTAAATACTCTGCCATTGGGTGTCCGGAAAGATACATTCCCGTCACTTCTTTTTCCATGGCCAACTTATCCGCAATGCTCAAGTCCTGCATAGGTCCGACCGTAAATTCTTCCTCCGCCGCCTTTGGAGTTAAGCTGTCAAAGAAACCCAGCTGTCCCTCAACATTGCGTCGTTTGTCCGCATCCAACGACTCTAGGACAGAAGCAACGCTCTCCAACATTTGCCTACGGTTATAACCTAACTGGTCCAACGCACCACATTTTACCAAACTTTCCAATGCACGGCGGTTTAAATCTTTTCCATACATCCGCTTACAGAAATTATAAAACGAGGTATACGAACCATTTTCATCGCGTTCCTGTAGGAGACTGCTGATGAATCCCTTTCCCAGATTCCGGATTGCCAAAAGCCCAAAACGAATGTCTTGGCCGTCAACGGTAAAGCCGTTGCGGCTGAGGTTGACATGGGGAGGCAATACGCGGATTCCCAAACGAACACACTCTGCAATGTAGCGCGCCAACTTGTTTGTATTGTCCAAAACACTGGTGAGCAGCGCCGCCAGGTACTCTCGCGGGTAATAACATTTCAGCCAAGCCGTCTGATAGGACAGGGTTGCATAAGCAGTTGCATGCGATTTGTTGAATGCATAGGAGGCAAAACTCTCCATCTCGCCGAAGATCGCTTTGGCGGTTTCTTCATCCACTCCACGGCGGATACATCCCTCGACTTCCACCATGCCGTCCTCATTGACCAAACCATAAATAAAAATCTGCCGTTCCTTTTCCATTACAGCCGCTTTTTTCTTGCTCATGGCGCGGCGAACAATATCAGCACGCCCGAGGGAATACCCCGCCAAGCTTCGAAAAATCTGCATAACCTGTTCCTGATAGACAATACACCCATAGGTGACGTCCAGAATGTCCCGCAACAGCGGATGGCGGAACCGCACTTTCTCTGGATGATGGCGGCACTCAATGTAGCGTGGGATGGAATCCATCGGCCCGGGACGGTACAGAGAAATCACCGCAATCAGATCTTCCAGGTGCTCCGGCTTCAGCTGCATAATGACACTGCGCATTCCACCGGATTCAAATTGAAAGACCCCATCCGTCGAGCCGGCGGAAAGCATGTCAAAGACTTTTTGATCGTCCAACGGAATCTTCTCAATCTGAAAATCCGGGTCCTTTTCCCGAATCATCCCCTGCGCATCGTGTATGACCGATAGGTTCCGCAAGCCCAGAAAGTCCATTTTCAGCAGACCCAGTTCTTCCAATGTCGTCATGGTATATTGTGTGACGATCGAATCATTATTCTTTGCCAACGGGACATATTCGCTTACCGGGCGGTCTGTAATTACGACTCCGGCCGCATGTGTAGAAGCGTTCCTGGGCATTCCTTCCAGCTGGCGGGCCATATCGATCAGCTCATGAACCTGCGGGTCCGTATCATATCGCTGCCGCAACTCTTGGGAAGCCTTCAGCGCCTTTTCCAGTGTAATATTCAGCTCCATTGGAACCAGCTTTGCAATGCTATCCACAGTCGCGTAGGGAATCGCCATAGCGCGTCCCACATCACGAATCGATCCGCGTGCCGCCATCGTGCCAAAAGTGACAATCTGCGCCACATGATCGCTGCCGTATTTACGCACCACATAATCGATCATCTCTTGCCGGCGCTCATCGCTAAAATCAATGTCAAAATCGGGCATACTGATCCGTTCCGGATTCAAAAAACGTTCAAACAGCAGATGATACCGCAATGGGTCCACACCTGTAATGCCGATGCAGTATGCAGCTAAGCTGCCCGCCCCGGAACCACGCCCAGGTCCCACCGGAATCCCGACACTTTTCGCATACCGGACAAAATCGTATACAATCAGGTAGTAATTGACATACCCCATCTTTTCAATGGTGGAAAGTTCGTACTCCAATCGCTCAACAATGGCAGAATCCGGATGCTCTCCGTAGTATTTGTACAACCCTTCATAACATTTCTCGCGAAAATACGCTGTGTTTTCCTGCCCGTTCGGCGTATCAAAATGTGGTAACTTCGTCTTTCCAAATTCAAACTCTACACGACAGCGCTCTGCAATTTTCCAAGTGTTGTCAGCAGCCTCCGGATGATCTGGAAACAACGCGCGCATCTCTTCCTCCGTCTTATAGTAAAATTCATCCGAGGCGAATTCCATGCCGTCCTTATCTTCGACGGTATGGTTCGTTTGAATGCACAAAAGAATATGGTGCATCTTGCTGTCTGCACGTTGAATATAGTGGCAATCGTTCGTAACCACCAATGGAATTCCGGTATCCTTAGACAGACGAATCAACGACGGATTGATCAATTTTTGTTCCCGAATTCCGTGATCCTGTAGTTCCAAGAAGAAATTCCCGTCTCCAAAAATATCCCGATAGTGCAAGGCCGCTTCCTTTGCCCGCTCGTAATCATTTGCTGTAAGTGCCCGTGGAATCTCTCCTGCCAGGCAAGCAGACAGCGCAATGAGCCCTTCATGGTATTGCTCCAGAAGCTCATAGTCCACCCGCGGCTTACTGTAAAACCCTTCGATCCAACTTTTTGATACCATAGCGGCTAAATTTTGGTAACCAGTGTTATTTTCACAAAGCAGAACCAAATGGCGATGCTCAGAATCAAGTTCACGGGTCTTATCAAACCGGGAACGCTGTGCCACGTACACCTCGCAGCCAATGATCGGGTTAATGCCGCGCGCCCTTGCCGCCTTATAAAACTCCACCGCGCCATACATCACGCCGTGGTCTGTGATCGCCACCGCTTTATCCCCACGTTCCGCCGCAGTATCCAAAAGACGGTTGATGCGGCATGCGCCGTCTAAAAGGCTGTATTCCGTATGCAAATGCAGGTGCGCAAACATGTCGCTTCCCCCTTTTCCATAAATGTAACAGGTTCTTATCGCTCGGATCGACTTTCTGCCAATTCCACAAGGCGTTGTAAACGATGATTGACTCCGGATCGGCTCAACGGAGGCGAAAGCGTCTCCCCCAATTCCCGCAGGGACATATCCGGATTTTGCAGGCGCAGTTCTGCCAGTTCGCGCAGGTCTTCCGGCAATTCTCCCAATCCCGTAGAGGCAACAATCTTCTGGATTGCCAACAACTGTCGGGCTGCAGCTGTTGCCGTTTTTCCAAGATTTGCTGTCTCAAAGTTGGTCCGGCGATTGACCTGATTGCGAACCTCTTTGAGCATCTTGACCTGCATGAGCTCCATAGCGGCCGATTGAGCGCCCAAGTATGTCAGCACATCCGTAACCTGCTCCATTCCCTTGCTATAAACCACAAACGCCCCCCGCCGATTGCTCAAACCCGGCTGTAAATTTTCAACACCACAGGTCTGTAGGATACATAAAAGATCCTTTGCCAAATTGCTATAAGGCACAACAAACTCCAGATGATACTCCTTGTTTGGATCGGTTACCGTGCCGCAACACAAAAATGCACCGCGCAAAAATGCCGCTAGGCAATCCGGGCAGAGGAAGTTCTGCTTATGAATACGCAGGTTCATCTCCCCCGCTTCATGTCCAAAGACGCTCAACAGGCGTTCTCTCTGGTCGTCCCCCTCTACAAAGACGGAGAAGGTATTATGATTCTCCTTCTTACGGGAAAAAGAACTGCGTAGATCGACGATGACCCCGGCCACCTGTGCCGCCAATTGAGCCACCTGATGGGCGACAGAGGCATTTTCTGTTACCATACAGACCGACGATCTTGAAAAACCCCTGCCAAATAAAAGTAAACCGTAGCACTCCGCCCTTCTGCAGCAGGAGCGCTGCGGTACTGATTTACACATTTCATTTTTGGTATCTGCCGCAAACGACACGATTTCACCGCCTTACTGTCCAATTCCGGTCTTCTGCCAAGCACAGACTTTTAAAAACCGTTTATTTTCGAATATCCCGATGATTGACGCTTGTCCGATGCCCTTTTTCCAGAAGATGATCGTAAAGCAGCTGAGCCAACGCGACGGAACGGTGTTTTCCTCCGGTACAACCGATCGCAATCACCAACTGACTCTTCCCTTCATCACAATAGAGCGGAATCATGTAGTCGATCAAACTGATAAGCCTCTGCACAAAGCCCTTTGTCTGCTCCCACTTCATCACGTAGGAGTATACCGGTTCATCCAAGCCTGTGAGAGGTTTGAGTTCCTCGATATAAAATGGATTCGGCAGACAGCGCACATCAAAGACCAAATCAGCTTCCGTTGGGATGCCATACTTAAAACCGAAGGAGACACAATGAATCATCAGAGCCTGGGAAGCATCTCCCAAAAACAGGTTGGAGATGCGCTCTTTGAGCTGTGCCGGAGAAAGAAAGGATGTATCAATGATATAATCCGCTTTTTCTCGGACGGGGCGCAAAATCTCACGTTCCAGCTTAACCGCTTGTTCCAGAGAACCCAGGTTGTTCTCTGCCAAAGGATGTTTCCGGCGCGTCTCCTTAAAACGGTTGATGAGCACAAAATCGTTTGCATCCAGGAATAAAATGCGATAGCGTTTATCCTCATTTCTTAAATCGTCCAATGTCTCAAACAGACTGCTGAACATATCGCCCCCGCGGATATCCGTCACCACAGCGACGCGAGAAAAAGTGTTCCCCGCCTTGGCACACAGATCGTAAAACGTAGGAATCAGCTTGGGTGGGATGTTGTCCACACAATAGAACCCTATGTCCTCCAAAGCATCCACCGCTCGGGATTTTCCTGCCCCAGAGAGGCCTGTGACGATTAAAAATTCCATGAAAACTCGCATCCTTTCCTGTAAACATCCGGGCGGCCGGTCAAGACACCAGCCGCACCTCGCATTCCAGAGAGACCCCTGTTTCCCGGAGAACCGTCTCCTGGATGATGGAAATCAGCTCCAAGACGTCCTTACAGGTCGCATCTCCCAAATTCACTATAAATCCAGCGTGTTTTTCGCTGACTGCGGCTCCGCCCACACGGCGTCCTTTGAGTCCACACTGCTCAATTAACGCCCCCGCATAATGGCCAGCCGGCCGTTTAAACACGCTGCCTGCACTGGGCTTATTCAAAGGCTGCTTTGCCTTGCGGCTATTATAGTGTTCCTCCATCAGCAGTGCAATCTGCCCTGCATCGCCCCGCTGCAATTCCAGCGTCATGGAAACGATGGTACAACCGTTTTCCATATAGGCGCTGTGCCGGTAACCAAACTGCAAAGAATCCCCGGATAAAATACCAAACGTCCCATCCGGCGCAACATGGCTGACTGAGGTGACAACACTGCTCATATCGTAATTATAAGCCCCCGCATTCATATAAACTGCTCCGCCTGCCGATCCGGGGATGCCCCAAGCAAATTCCAGGCCAGCAAGGGACCGCCCCTTTGCAAAATTACACAGGCCTGCCAAGGAAATGCCTGCGCCACACACAATCTCCTTTTCACTGCGTTGATGAACATCACAAAATTCGCCGTCCAGCAGGATCACCGCGCCGCGAATTCCTTCGTCGCTCACCAGCAGGTTGGAACCGTTTCCAACCATCATGACGTGCACGTCCAGTTCCTTCGCTTCCCGCAAAAAGTCTGACAACATTGCCGCATTGTGCGCCGTCACAAAAAGCTCGGCGGGACCACCAATTTTAAAGGTCGTATGGCGGTTCATCGGCTCCTCATAAGCCACGCCACATCCGAAAGCCAATGCCTTTCTCCCAAGCATTTCAATCCGGTTCATCGTGTTCCTCCCTCGCCATTTATTCTTTAAAGCAAATCCAATTCCAATAGAGGGTCTTGATATACCTTGGTGTATTGCCTCAAGTAGGCATTAAAACGCTCTACGCTGGAATTGACCACCAGTTCCTCTGGGAAATCCAGTTCCTCTAACAAGCGCAAAGAATTCTCAAAGCATCCCACACGTGCCGAAAAATGGGAATCCGTATTGACCACAATGGGAACCCCATACTGTTTGCAGAGCTTCATAATCTGTACACAGTTCTGGACCGATTTCCGGCGGTTGCTGAACGTCGCCTCGTTTAGTTCAACCAGTTTTCCATTCCGTCCAAATTCTGGGATGACCCGCTCATAATCATACTTGAATTGTTCGGAACCGCTGTGCCCAATCACCTGGATATGCGGATTTTTGGAAATGTTCAGCCATGCATTGGTGATCGCTTCCACAGAATGCGGCCCTTTGGGCATAGCTGGATCATGCATCGAAGCAACAATCCAATCCAAACTGTTCAAGTCGCTCTCCAAAAGATCTGTGTTCCCTTCGTAGTCTATCACATCACACTCTTCCCCGCGCAAGACCAATACGCCTTCCAACTTGTGCGGCACCACTACTAAATTCTGGAAATACCATTTTCCCGGGGCATCCGGCATGGCGACGCCATGGTCGGTGATGGCAATGGCGTACAGCCCTTTTACTGCCGCCGCGTGCACCATTTCGTTTAGGGTAGAATACGCATGCGTGGACGCGATGGTATGACAATGAGTATCCGCTATAATTTTCATCGTTCTCTGCTCCGTATGCAATAAAATGTACGGGGCGGTTCCAATGGATAGAACCGCCGCCGCAAGAGATTCCCGCATGCCGCAAAAGGAAGTTTTCCCCTTAGGGCACACGGCTGATCGTTCAAATAATAAACATGCCCGAACAATTTACAGGTCCAGTTCCAGCTTCTTTTCATCCTCTCGCAACGTGGACACATCCATTCCTAAGCTGGCCAAAAGCTCTGTGGCAGCATTATAGCCCATCTTCTTCTGGCGATTGTTCATTGCTGCAACCTCAATGATAATCGCAAGATTTCGTCCGGGCTTGACCGGAATCGTCAATACCGGAACCTTGATTCCCAGGATCTCGGTGTACTCGCTGTCGATTCCCATACGATCGTATACCTTTTTGTTGTCCCAAATTTCCAGATTGATTACAATATCAATCTTCTCCGTCACCTTAACCGCACCCATACCAAAGATACGGCGGGCATTGATGATTCCGATACCACGCAGCTCGATAAAATGGCGGATATTTTTCGGCGCAGAACCGACGAGGGACTTTGCGGAAACACGCCGGATCTCCACCGCATCGTCTGCGATCAAACGATGCCCTCGCTTGATAAGCTCGATTGCCGTTTCACTCTTGCCGACACCGCTGTCTCCCACCAGCAGAATTCCTTCGCCGTAAACTTCAACCAGCACACCATGGCGCGTAATACGCGGCGCCAGCTCTACATTCATGAACTGTACCAGCGCTGCTACCAAGCTGGAAGTGGTCTCTTGGGTACTCAGCAGCGGTACACCGTTCTGTTTTGTCGCCTCCAGCAGCTCTGGTGCAGGCTTCAAGCCCCGCGCTATGATGGCAGCCGGCGGTTTCTGCGAGAACAGCTCGTCCAGAACCTTGGCGCGTTCCGCCGGTTCCAAGGAATCGAGGAATGCGGTCTCCGCATTGCCAAAAATTACGATTCGGCTGGTGTCGTAATAATCAAAGAACCGATTGAGTTCCAAACCTGGACGGTTGACGTCCATGGAAGAGATCATAATTTTATCCGGGTCGCCGCACATATTGATGACATCCAAAGAGAGCTCCTGCATGACTTTGGAAAGGGATACTCGAAATTGACTGGTTGGCATCATGGATACACCTGCTTTCTTTGTTACTTTTCCAATCGACAACCTCCCCGCGAAGCTGCCATCGGCCCGGTGGACTAGACCATCCGGAAAACATCTTGTTGTTATTATATATCAATAACGGAGAAGTTTAAAGGGAATTGCCTAAAATAATATGGAGGATTTTATGTTACAGATGCGGGAGAATATGCTATAATGGTGACGCATCATTCTACCTCTACGGCATTTTTGTGAAAATGCTCTTTTTCCGTTGTATTTTCGTAAGAGCAATGAATATAGGGACGGGTGAAAAATGAAAATTGCACTTTTTTTAGAAGCCTACCTCTCCCAGGCAAATGCATCGGCTACACACGTGTCTCTTTTAGCCGAAGGTCTTGTCAAACTGGGGCATGAGGTTTTGATTGTTACAACCGACCCAGAGACCGACGAGTGCTACGAGCAAGACGGGATTCTCTATTGTCCTGCCAAACCAAGCTCCAATCTTTTTGGACAGAGCGCCCGGGTATCAAAGCTGCCCGGCTTGGTTCCTTTCATTGAGGCTTTCTCCCCGGAACTGGTGCACATCCAAACGATCACTGAGGTCGGCGGACTCGGTCTGAAATACGCCCAAAAGCATCAGCTGCCGGTTGTTTGCACCTTGCATGACCTTCAGGATGTTCAGGAAGGATTCGGTTCTAACCGGCCAGCAGTTCTTCTCAATAAAAGGCAGTGCCAGATGCTCTTCAAAAAAATCCTCTCCGGTTCAGACGTGGTTACCACCGCCTCCCAGAAATGTGCAGAGGCGGCTCAGGCGCTGTTTCCCTGTCAAATTCATAGAATCCCCTATTGTGTGGATACCGAGCGTTTTTGCCCCCGCTCGCTGGACGATCCCGCCAAGGAGGAGATGCGTACACGCATGCATTTGACCGATGGAAAAATTGGGTTTGTTTTTTCCGGGCGTCTCTGTGCAGAAACACGGGTGGAGGAACTTCTCGCCTGTTGGGGAAAAGCGGTAGCCACAAGAGACGACTTGCGGCTCATTCTGGTGGGCAGCGGTCCGGATGCTGCAGAGTTACACGAACGTGCACGGGTACTTGGCGTTGGCGATAAGGTGTTTTTTGCAGGAGGCCTTACTCGCGACGATCTCAGTCTATGCTTTTCCGTCTGTAAGGCTTTTGTCAGTGCGTCGGATTCCATCACGATGGAAGCTGCCCCGATTGAGGCTATTGCGAGCGGGTTGCCCGTCGTCTTGAATCCATCTTGTGCCAATGCCGACTTGATTATCAGAGGTGTAAATGGGTTTTCCTATGAAACGCCGGATGAACTGGGAGACATTGTCAAAAAACTCGCGCAGCTCGATGCAGACGGGGAACAACTCATGCGCAAATTGGTCAGCAAAACCGCCGCCAGTTTGACCGATCTCAACCAGGCCAAGGCGCTTGTCTCCTGCTATGAAATGGCACTCGGGCGCCATGTGCAAAACTGAAATCCTTTCTGCATAGATTTCCTTTTTAAGGACCATACTATGGAAAACCGATGAAGGAGATGTTTTTCATGGCCCGTGCCCGCAGGGGAATCGACTATGATACGGAAATTATGAAGGTTGAGGCTCAAATCACCCGCTGGAAAAAGACGATTATCGAATTGGAAGAAAAGCGAAAAGAGCTTTTAAACGCAAAACGAGAAGCGGAAATCAACACGCTTTACGACGCCATGCTGCGTTCTGGCAAAACCGTCGACGATGTCCTGTCCTTGCTCTGTCCTACGCCAACCGAACATGCAGGTTGACTTCCATCCGTTTCCTTGTGAATCTGTGAACCCTTCTGCATATACTAGTAGTCCACCGAAGTTACACGCATATACACAAGTTTATGCTTTTAACCTCGGTGATCTACAGGAATCTATATGTATCTCGTATAGGCTCCTTTGCGGAGGTGTTTTCATGGACAACCGATATGGCGGCTTCAACAAGGGATACAACGGGGATATGTCTGCGGCAGGTTACTTCGATTCCCTTCCACTGGAGGTTAAAGAAGAAATCAATCGTCGGGCAGCGGATATTCATTCGATTTCCGACCTCGAGGTACTCGCCACCTATCTGGAGAACAAACTGGAATCGTAAAATCACCGAATGCAAATAATGCGCCCGGACATAGCCAAAAAGGTTATGTCCGGGCGCAACATTTCATGCAAGAAATAAAAGACTAAATACGGATCAACTCGTAATCACGTGTTCCCAGACCCATTTCCTCTGCGTAATCGATGGTGACGCGCCAATTGGTGGTTGGATGCGTCGCATCAAAATGGTCATGTACGGGTTTCCCATCGATGATACTTCCCGCCATTGCAGGCTGTTGGTTGCAGAGATCTGCACACGCCATGTCCAAAGCTACTGGATCATACGAAGCCAACATACCGACATCCGGAATAATCGGAACGTCGTTCTCTGCGTGGCAATCACAGAATGGAGAAACATCACAAATCAAGCTGATATGGAAATTCGGCTTCTCGCGGAGAATGGCCGCAGAGTATTCCACAATCTTTTTATTCAGTATATCGTTTGCCTCATCATCCGGGGATTTTACCGCATCCATCGGGCAAGCGCCGATGCAACGTCCACATCCTACGCACTTGTTGTGGTCAATGTCCGCCTTTCGATCTGTGATGGTGATCGCAGAATGTGCACAGTTTTTCTGGCACGAACCGCATCCCACGCAAAGCGCCTGATCGACAAACGGCTTACCGCTGCTGTGCATCTCCATCTTACCTGCACGGGACCCGCAACCCATGCCGATATTCTTAAATGTACCGCCAAACCCAGTCGCTTCATGGCCTTTGAAATGGGTCAATGTGATAAAAATATCTGCATCCATAATGGCGCGGCCAATTTTCGCCTCTTTGACATACTGTCCATCCGGAACGGACACAAGCGCCTCATCCGTTCCCTTCAAGCCATCTGCAATAATGACATGACAGCCCGTAGCAAAGGGATTGTAGCCATTTTCATAGGCGGCATCCAGATGATCCAGTGCATTCTTGCGGCGCCCTACATAAAGCGTATTACAGTCAGTCAGAAAGGGGCGGCCTCCGTTGCGCCGCACCAAGTCGACAATAACCTTCGCGTAGTTCGGGCGCAGGTATGCCAGGTTGCCCGGCTCCCCGAAATGGATTTTGATCGCTGCAAATTTATTCTGGAAATCCAGCTGTTCAATGCCCGCCTTTACCACCAATTTTTCCAGCTTTTGCAGCAGATTTTGATTCAGGCCAGCTCGAAAATCAGTAAAATAGACCTTTGCTTTTTCCATCTTATTTCCTCCTTTGTCTTTACATCCATACAAATCATGGATGGCCACTCTATAGCCACGTACTCCATCGACAAGTCATTTTTATTATAGCAAACTCATGTTTGCTTTACAATGGCATCCCTTTCGGTATTTTCGTAAATTATGGGTTCCTTTGCCCGCTGGAATGTGTACGTTTTCCCATGGCATTGATTACTCCCATCTGTGTCCGGGCGGTGGCGCGGAACACATCTCCATGGACACTCCCTTTGACGGAAAGCTGCAACCTGCCCAGCGGCGTTTGAAAAACACTGGAAAATGCACAATCCTCGCCCTGTACGGTCCCGCCAGAAAACGGATGCCGCCCTCCCATCGCCTCCAATACGCCGCTCAGTGTTTCTCCTTCTGTCTTTAAGAGCAGTGTCCCATTTACAGGGCCCATAGGTGTCTGCATAACAATGCTATACTTACCGTCGATCATGTGGATGTTCCCCTTTCACCGTCCGGTGGTGTCTCACCCCGGATTTCTCATATCACCAAACTATGCGGAAATTTCTGTACAGTGCATCATGCAGTGAAAAGCAGCGGGTTTCCTCCTTGGTCCCCGCTGCATCAAATTGCATATTTACTTTTTTCGAAGTACGTCCCGTTTTCTCTGCCAATACTGGCTCATGCTGTAATAGGAATCCTCCGTCACCTCATTGTCCAGCCATGCTGGCGGCTGAAACGCTAAAGCATCTTCTATGGAGGGAAACTCTACCTCCGCATAGAGAAATTCTGTTGGTTCCCCTCGATCCACCCAACTACATTCCAAGCGATGTCCATCTTCCAGCGCATAAACCCGATATTCTTTACGCATCATAGGGATTTCCAGGAGCTCTTCCAACTCCTGAAAGACATCCTCTGTCAGGTTCCATTCAATCTCTTTCCGGCAAAGCCTCCCTTTCCCCTTGATGCACAGCACATAGCTCGTATGATCTTTTTTTACCTTTTTTCGGATTCGAACAACCGGCTCCACGGACAGATACCCTTGAAACGTCTCCGCCTTTTCCAACAGCGGCAAATCTGGAAACTCCGATAGTAGAAACTTTCGCTCAATTTCCTGCATATTTCATCCTCCGAATCTATGGTGTTTAGTGAAATTATAACACAAACCACACCACTCTTCCAGCGATCATGCAGAAGCACGCTTTTGCGAGGAATCCGGCGATTGTTCCAATGATTTCTTAGGAAGAAAATCCAGGTTTTCCCTTACTCGCAGCCGACGATATACGTGAAAAATTTCAGCAAGCGCGCACAGCTTGTCCGCTGTGCTCACCACAAAGCTTTCTGCATATTTCGGAAATGCAGGTGTCAACGGCCACATATGCTTGACGATAATATCCTTCTCTTTTTCATTCAGCTCGAACAGGCGCGTCGCATTTGCGAGCGCTGTGATCGGGTGCATGGTCATGTGGTTTCCTTTGTGGGTGCGCCAATCGTACAAATACAGGTCGTGCAGTAACCCTCCCCGCGCCGCAGAAACGGCATCCAAATGAAATTTCCGGCAAAACAAAAAGCTTAAATAGGCTACAAACAGACAATGCTGCAGGCAATTGGCGTCCTCTACATGTTGGCGAATTTCCTGCATTTTTTGTACCTTGGGTTCCTTTAATAGGTCCGCTACACATTCAAAAAACGCCGTACGGTTCTCTATACTCCACATAAAGTTTTTAACTCCTCATCAAAATTGGACTTACCGCTTCAAGTACACTATGGAGTATAACACGAAAAAAGACAAAAAGTTGCTTTTTAAAAGTCTTTTAAGGCAATTGTAAGAAAACCGTAAGATTCATTTTTAATTTTAAAGAATATAAACCCCTGTTAAAGGAAACTTTTCTTCTTGTTTTCACTTTTTTTACAATTCTTGAATTTTCTTAGGAAAACCGGGCAAACTTTCAGAAACGAATGTCCCGCAATCCGCCCAAAGCCAGCAACCCCCGGTTGACTTGAAATTTAGCGCGTGCTATCATGAGTAAAAATTTTTAAAGGAGTTGGAAATATGCTGAAAAAAATAATCGCTGCCATGATGATTGCAGCTCTTACATGTACGCTATTCGCCTGCACCCCCTCAGAAGAGAGCACCTCCTCTTCTGAGACAGAGTCGTCCTCTTCTTCAATGGCTTCGTCTTCGGAGGCAGAGTCTTCTTCCTCTGAAACCGAATCAACTGTCTCTACCAATGAATCCGGCGAGGGGGCTACTTCTTCCAATACGATGTCCTCTGCTACTTCTACTGGAAACGCTGCAACTGGTACTGGAACAAATTCTAAGAAGTATACAGAAACAGATGAAAATTTCACCTTTCAGGATGGCGTATACAAGCGTATCTATGGGAACCGCGCAATGTTTGTTGTAACGAAAGACCCGGAGTCCCTGTCGAATAAGGAACTCAAAGAGCTTGCTGAGGCAACTGCCGGCCAGTATTATAAGGACAAATATTACTGTACGGTCTGCTTTGTAAAGCCGGATAATGCCGACGGAACCTTTGACATTACGTCCAAGAAATCGGACGACCGCATGGCCACCATCCTATCCCTGCACAAGCCGGATTCCTCTAAAATGACCATTAATCTGAAAGAACGTCCGCTCCAGGAGTATATTGACAAGCAGGTGGCAAAGGCAAAAGTAAACTCTTAAATCGCTATACTTCCTATTAAAAGAGGGTGTCCCAAAACTATGAATTTTTCGATTCATAGGAAAAGGGGCGTCCTCTTTCTGTCTGGAAAATATCTCAGTTTCTAAAAAATGAGGGTATCCTTCCGTCATTTCATGGCTTCTAGGACACCCTCTTTTTGTGTCCATTTGCTCCTCCCAAGCATAAACTGTATTTGGAATATTCCAAATCTTTGCTCGGAGGTAAAGAGCATGAAAATTTATCCGAATGAAGAGCTCAATAACGCATGCTACAATTCCTCCTGTTGTCCACCGCCTTGCTGCCCGCCTCCACCCTGTTGTGTACCTGTTCCATGTCCGGAACCTGGACCAACAGGCGCGACTGGAGCGACCGGGCCAACCGGCGAACGTGGTCCCATCGGACCGACAGGACCACAAGGAATTCAGGGCATTCAAGGCGTTGAAGGTCCCCGCGGCCTTACAGGGCCGACTGGGCCACAGGGCATACAAGGAATGCAGGGCGTAGAGGGGCCGCGAGGGGCCACTGGAGCTACTGGTGCAACTGGCCCTCAAGGTTTTGCTGGATTACCGGGCGCGACCGGTGCTACTGGGCCACAGGGATTACCAGGTGCCACGGGCGTTACGGGGCCAACCGGACTCACCGGACCAACTGGTGCCACAGGAGCAGCCGGACCACAGGGATTACCCGGTGTCACAGGTGCTACGGGGCCAACCGGACTCACCGGACCTTCCGGCGCGACCGGTGTAACTGGCGCAACCGGACCGACTGGTCCAACTGGGCCTTCCGGCGCGACCGGCGTAACTGGCGCTACGGGGCCGACCGGACCCATCGGGCCTTCCGGTACAACCGGCATAACTGGTGCAACCGGACCGACTGGACCAATCGGGCCTTCCGGCGCGACCGGCGTAACTGGCGCTACGGGGCCGACTGGACCCACCGGGGCTTCCGGCGCGACCGGCGTAACTGGCGCTACGGGGCCGACTGGACCCACCGGGGCTTCCGGCGCGACCGGCGTAACTGGTGCTACTGGACCGACCGGACCAACCGGGCCTTCCGGCGCGACCGGTGTAACTGGCGCTACGGGGCCGACCGGACCAACTGGGCCTTCCGGCGCGACCGGCGTAACTGGCGCTACGGGTCCGACTGGGCCAACCGGGCCTTCCGGCGCGACCGGCATAACTGGCGCTACCGGACCGACTGGGCCAACCGGGCCTTCCGGCGCGACCGGCGTAACTGGCGCTACGGGGCCGACTGGGCCAACCGGGCCTTCCGGCGCGACCGGCGTAACTGGCGCTACGGGGCCGACTGGACCAACTGGACC
>NZ_LT835157.1:2213656-2397025 GCF_900169665.1 Anaeromassilibacillus sp. Marseille-P3371
TTCCGGCGCGACCGGCGTAACTGGCGCTACGGGGCCGACTGGGCCAACCGGGCCTTCCGGCGCGACCGGCGTAACTGGCGCTACGGGGCCGACTGGACCAACTGGACCTTCCGGCGCCACAGGTGCCACGGGTGCGACCGGACCTACCGGAACAACTGTCACAGCTAATAACATGAGCACCCTTAATACGACTGGATCCACCATTGCCGTTGTACTGGCTGGTACACCGGTTCCCCTTCCCAACGAACAGGTTTTAAATACCTTTACTGCCAATGCCGCAAATACTACCTTTACCGTACCCGCAACAGGAAACTACCTTATATCCTATTCAGTTAAAACCACAGCCTCCCTATTGCTCTCTTCACGGATTCTGCGTAATGGTACAGCCCTGCCGGGAAGTACTGTTGCACCAGCAGTTGCTGTAAGCGGCTTTGCAAACTCACAGGTTGCAAACCTGAATGCAGGGGATACCTTACAGCTACAATTATTCGGACTTTTGGGTGCAGCTGTTTTACAGGGCGGTACGGGTGCAAGCCTTGTCGTTGTCCAATTGTCATAGTATGGAAAACAAAAGCAACGGTCGCAAGTGAAAAATCATTCCTTCGCTTTTTATGATAGTTTCAAATTCCAATAAAATATAAAGGTAACTGAGGAACCGAAAAGATTTTTTCTTTTTCGTTTCTGAATGGAAGACGCCGTCCTTGTCCTCTACTTGGGCGGCGTTTGTCCTGGAATGATTGTTGCCAGATTTCCTACATATCCCTTTCAAAAAGAGCCAAACTGAACCAGGTTCTTTGAAACGTCAAAGTCCCATCAAACTTTGAATTGATCATTATAATAATTCTTATGGAATTTTCCGAGCTCACGATAAGCAATTGTAAGCATCTAGTACCCTTTCAATTTGTGTGTTATGTTGTCTTGGCAAATGACAGAGAAACGCCAAAAGAGCAGTTGCAACACCTCCTTGCACTTTTCAACAGTATCCAAAAAAACAAAAAGCCTAGCAGATGCTAGGCTTTCGATCGATCTATTTCAAGGCAAAGCGTGAAATAGGAAGAAATCAAATTTTATTGGTAATTGAGAGGAAATAGGATCTTGATCAATGCACGTTCTGCAGCTCGGCGGCAATCGGCTCCAAAATAAAGCCTGCGCCCCGCTCCATCAAACAGCTCAAAGGACTTTTCCTGATTGACAACCCGAAAATGCAATTGCTCCATGGCCTCACGAAGGGCCAACTCCCATTCCATACGATCGCTAATAGAGTTCTCGGAGATTTCATCCGCGAGCCAATCGAACTCAATCGGCTCAAATCCATCCCGCAGAAAAGCATTCCACACTGCGATTCTCTGCGCAAAGCTCAGAGATAACAGGCAATCGCTGTGGGTGGCATCCGGGTCTGCTCCTACATAACAGAATAGTCCTCGAGCATTTGGATCTAAAATCAGATCTTGGGCTCTCAGGAAGTCGACATCCGTCCAAGCCATTGCTGCAATATCCGTATGCCAATTCATCGCTGTCAAAAGATGGCACAAACTTTTTGTTGTCTCTTCCTCTGGGCACTCAATTTGGAAACAAAGTGTCACTAGGCTATCTGTACTTCTTCCCGAAATACTCTGTTGTATAAATTGAACAGAACCATCCTCCACTTCGGTCGATAGCCGAACCGTTTCCTGATTTTTAGCCGTTCCAAAGACACAGACTGGCCAAGCTCGATGAATTGCGGCCATATTCAAACCAAATGACTCCCAAAAATCCTCGATGTAAAATACAACGTTTTGATAAAGCACATAGATGGTTTTTCCTTGCAGGGAACCGTGGACCACAGGAACCTCTCCCAGCCAACTATTCACACTGCTGAACAAGGAGAGAAGTTCCTGACCCGGTGTATTTCCTTGGGGAACTCTTGGAAGCGATATTTGTATACGGGATGCCTCTTGATATGGGTGCAGCAAGATCAATCACCTCAACCGTCTCAATTATTCCGCATCCACAGTCAACAGTCCCATGGCCTGGGCAATGTCGAGATTTACCTTCAAAACATTCACGGTGTTCTCTCCAAAGATGCCCAATACCTTTCCACTTGTGTGGTTTGCGATGATTTCACGAATCTGCTCTTCACTTAAGCCGGAGGCTTCAACAATTCTCGGAATCTGAATCTCGGCTGATTCCGGCGAGATATGCGGGTCCAAGCCAGAACCAGAAGCCGTTAGAAGATCGGTCGGAATGTCTTCGCGCTTCACATCCGGATTCTTTTCCAAGAATGTTGCGATGTCTGCCTCCACTCTTTCTGCCAAAGCCGGATTGGAAGGAGCATAGTTGTTTGAACCAGAACCAATTCCGGGGAACTCTGTTCCATCATTATAGTATTGATTCCCATCTTCGTCCTCTACATACACATTGTAGTGATATGCCGAAGGACGGCTCCACAAATAATAATCCTGGGTAAACTCTTGCCCAACATTTTCAGCGCCAACTGCCTGACCATTGACTGTGATCATGCTACCGCCCGCCTGATGTGGGAAGAATACCGAAGAAAGACCGGACAGAACCACCGGGAACAAAAATCCGCAAAGCAGTAACAGGACGATCGTCACAAGAACAGCCTGCTTGGTACCGTGTAGAAAATCTTTTACAGAGTCTTTCATATCGTAACGTCCTCCTTACAGTCCAATGAGGGTAAGCAGCGGATGGATGAGCATATCGATAATCTTGATGCCAATGAACGGAGTAATCACACCGCCTACGCCGTAGATCATCATATTTCTTGCCAACAGCTTTCCAGATGACATCGGGCGGTATTTGACACCCTTCATGGCAAGAGGAATGAGGCAAGGAATAATGATTGCGTTAAAAATCAAAGCCGACAAAATTGCACTGTAGGGTGTTGCCAGATCCATGATATTCAGGACATTCATTTGCGGGATGGCAAGCATGAACATTGCCGGGATAATTGCAAAATATTTTGCAATGTCGTTTGCAATAGAGAAGGTCGTCAGGCTACCGCGGGTAATCAAGAGCTGCTTGCCAATTTCGACAACCTCGAGGATCTTCGTCGGGTCAGAGTCCAAATCGACCATGTTTGCCGCTTCCTTTGCAGCAGTTGTACCACTGTTCATTGCCAGGCCCACATTTGCCTGTGCCAGAGCCGGGGCATCGTTCGTACCGTCACCGGTCATAGCCACAATCTTGCCCTCTGCCTGTTCCTTCTTAATCACATCGATCTTATCTTCTGGCTTGCACTCTGCAATAAAACCATCTACGCCAGCCTCTTTTGCAATGGTGGCTGCTGTCAATGGGTTATCGCCCGTACACATAATGGTCTTAATACCAATGGCACGCAGGCGTTCAAAACGCTCTACCATACCGGGCTTTACAGTATCCTTGAGGTAGATCACGCCCAGGATACGATCATTTTCACACACCGTCAAAGGCGTACCGCCCAAACTGGAAATCTTGTTGACCTGCTCATGAAGATCTGCCGGGATTTTGCCCCCTTGGGCTTTTACATACTCTTCAATCGCTTCTGCCGCACCTTTGCGGATCTTTGTTCCATTCGGAAGATCCACACCGCTCATACGGGTCTGTGCCGTAAATTCGATGAAATTAGAGCCCTCTGTCTCTGTACTGTTGTCCCCCATCCGGCGGGCAAGTTCCAGAGTCGATTTTCCTTCCGGCGTTGTGTCATGCAAGCTGGTCAAAGCTGCACAACGAACCAGATCGCTGCGGTTGGCGCCGCCCACCGGGAAGAAGTCAGCAGCCAGACGGTTGCCATAGGTGATCGTACCAGTCTTATCCAGAATCATCGTGTCTACGTCGCCGCAGGCTTCAACTGCCTTACCGGACATAGCGATGACGTTGAAACGAGTCACACGGTCCATACCAGCGATGCCAATGGCGGACAGCAGACCGCCGATGGTGGTCGGAATCAAGCAAACAGCCAAGGCAATCAGTGTAGAGGTCTGCAACTGTACCCCGGAGTAGATGCCGATCGGATACAACGTGACAATTACGATCATGAAAATAATGGTCAGGGAAACCAACAAGGTATTCAATGCAATCTCGTTCGGCGTTTTCTTACGAGAAGCGCCTTCTACAAGTGCAATCATACGATCCAGGAAGCTGTTGCCTGGTTCCGAAGTGATGCGGATTTTCAGCCAGTCTGAAACAATGGTCGTACCACCTGTAACCGAGCAGAAGTCGCCGCCGGATTCACGTACCACAGGAGCGGATTCGCCAGTAATTGCAGACTCATCTACAGAAGCAATTCCCTCGATGACCTCGCCATCGCCGGGGATAATTTCTCCTGCGGAGACCATAACGATATCGCCCTTTTTCAGTTCATTGGAAAGAACGATCTGTTCCGAACCGTCCTCTTTTAACAGGCGAGCCTGTGTTTCTTTCTGGGTTTTCTTCAAGCTAGCTGCCTGCGCCTTACCACGGCCTTCCGCCACAGACTCTGCAAAGTTTGCAAACAGAACCGTGATGAAGAGAATGATTGAAACAATGATATTATAAGTACGCAGATTACTTGCCGCCTGATCGCCAAACAGGCTCGGAAAAATGGAAAGGATCAATGTAATAAAGAAGCCGACTTCTACGACGAACATCACAGGATTCTTCATCATATAGCGCGGATTCAGTTTTACAAAGGAACCAATCACAGCCTGACGCACAATTTCGGGTGTAATCAGCTTTTGATTATGTTTTTTACTCATTTCAGTAGTTCCTCCTTACGCCCAGAGGGTGAGATGTTCCGCAATCGGGCCGAGAGCCAGTACCGGGAAGAAGGTCAATGCAGCGAAAATGTAAACCACCGCAACAAGGATCACAGCAAACGAAAGAGTATCGGTGTGTAATGTACCGACCGATTCATTGACAAAACGCTTCTTCATCAGAGAACCGGCAATCGCCAACTGAATCACAATGGACAGATAACGGCCAAAGAACATGGCAAGTCCAGCGGTGATATTCCAGAATGCAGTGTTATCTGCCAAGCCTTCAAAACCGGAACCATTGTTTGCCGCAGAGGATGCGTATTCATACAGCACCTGAGACAAACCGTGGAAGCTAGGATTGGTAAGCCCCTCCAAGCCGGCAGGTGTTCCAACGGCAATTGCAGAGAACATGAGGATTAGGAACGGGTGGATGATGATGCACAGTGCTGTGAGCTTCATCTCACGCCCTTCGATCTTTTTACCGAGGTATTCTGGTGTACGTCCAATCATCAAGCCGCAGATAAACACAGCGAGGATGGCGTACATAATCATATTCATCAGGCCGACGCCTTTGCCGCCAAACACGACGTTCAACATCATGTGGAGCAGAGGGATCATACCACCCAACGGAGTCAAGGTATCATGCATGTTGTTGACTGTACCAGTTGTAAAGGAAGTCGTTGTTGTCGTAAACATTGCAGATTGTGCAATACCAAACCGAACTTCCTTACCTTCCATGCTACCCATGGACTGGCTTAAGCCGACATCCGCAAGCGCCGGGTTTCCCTGTGTTTCTGCCCAGAAGCAAACACTCAAACCAATCAGGAAGATAATGCCCATCGCAGCAAAGATGGTTCTTCCTTCGCGGCCATACATCCATACGGTAAAGCTCTTGCGGGACTTTCCTTTTTGAGCTTCCAAAGCCTCTCCATTTTCCTGTGCCAGCACACGCTTGCGGTCTCTGACCATCTTGCCAAAGGTGATAACGCATGCGCCCGGCAACAACATCATGGAGTAAAGTTCGATCAAGTTGGAGATGATCGTCGGGTTCTCAATTGGGGTGGTCGAGTTTGCACCGATGAATCCACCACCATTTGTACCAAGGTGTTTAATGATTTCCAGAGCGGCAACCGGTCCCATTGCGATGACCTGCTTCGCTCCTTCAATGGTATCTACCACTACATTGCCGCTGAAGTTCTGCGGAACACCCTGCCAGACCAACAGAAGGCCGCCAACAATTGAAAACGGAAGCAACACACGGGTGGTAATGCGAACAAGGTCCACAAAGAAATTGCCGACATTGTCCTTGGTCTTTCCTGCAAGGCCGCGGATAAACGCGATACAAGCAGCATAACCGGTTGCAGCCGAAACGAACATCATAAATGTGATGACCAACATCTGAGAGAGATAGGAAAGCCCCGACTCACCCGAATAGTGTTGGAGGTTGGTGTTCGTCATAAAGCTGATGATCGTATTGAACGAAAGGGTTTCTTCCATGTTCCCGATTCCATTCGGGTTGAAAAAGCCAATGCTCTGAATTCGTAAGATAATATACCCAATCAGAACCATCACTGCGTTCGTCCCGAGCAGAGCGATCGCATAGACTTTCCAATTCATGCCTTTTTGCGGATTGATTCCGCTGACCTTGTAGATTGCACCGTCAATGCGGTTAAATACAGGATCAGCAAATGTATGTTTTCCGGCCGCAATGTGGTAAACATAAATACCCACCGGAATGACGATTATCAAATAAATGAGAATCGTCAATGCGAGCTGCAGCATAATGATGTCCTCCTGTAAGCTTTAGAATTTTTCCGGGTGTACCAATGCATAGACCAGATAGACACCCATTAGCAACACAATAGCTCCAAGTATTATCATAATACTTCCTCCTTCATTCGAGCGTATCTACCTGTTTATGACACCAATGGATTAATAGGCCGACTAGTCCAAAGCTAACAGCTAGTATCGCCAACATTGCTAAATCAAGCATTCTCAATTTCCCCCTTTTTTCATCTCTTTTACGGACTTCATTTTAGCAGATTTCCTGTGAATATGCTCTTAACGTTTTGTATTTGATGTTAAGAATCCATTAAGAAAATGAAAACATGTACATAAAAAATCTTCTGTTTGGAGAAACAGAAGATCTTTTTTACTATTGCCGGATCATTCGATACCCGACGCCGATATGAGTCTGAATATATTTCGGAGCCGAAGGGTTCTTTTCGACCTTTTTGCGAAGCGTCGCCATGAACACCCGCAGAGACGGAACATCTGACGCCAATGTATTCCCCCAAACTTCTTGAAGGATATAATTGTGCGTAAGCACCTTGCCAGTGTTATGCGCCAACAGGCACAACAATTTGTATTCAATGGGAGTCAAATGAATTTCTGCATCGTTCATATAGACACAGCCCGCAGTAAAATCAATTTTCAGGTCTCCATTGATATACACACTATTTTCCTCTTCGGTTTTTGTCCGTTCTGCATGGCTACGGCGCAGCGCGGCCCGAAGCCGCGCAAGGAATTCGTCAATGCTAAATGGCTTTGTGAGGTAGTCATCCGCCCCAGCATCCAGGGCCTCCACCTTGTCCTGATCCTCTGTGCGTGCACTCACCACAATAATCGGAATACTGCTCCAACTGCGAATCTTCTCTATGATGCTCACACCATCCATATCTGGAAGCCCCAAGTCTAAAATTACTACATCCGGTTTGTAGGAGAGTACCTCCATCAGTGCCCCAGACCCATTCTGTGCAGTATGGTACTGGTACTCCTGCGTTTCTAATGTGGTACGTATCAAATTATTGATTGCAGGATCATCCTCAACCACCAAAATTTTCGGTTTATACATTGTGCATCTCCACCTCTTCCAAGGGTAATGTAAAGGTAAACACTGCGCCATGCGGCATATTGTCTCGAACAGAAATCGTTCCCCCATGCGCAGTGACAATTGAACGGCATAAATTCAGGCCCAATCCCAGGCCACGCCGGCTGTCCGATTTTCCCTGGCTTGCCGTGTAGAACATATCAAACAGATGAACCTTTGCTTTATCTGAGATACCCGGCCCATCGTCCGAAATGCTAACGGCCACCATGGATTCCTGCTTTTCTGCCCGCAGCACAATGTGCGAGCCAACCGGCGTATATTTGATCGCATTGTTTACGATATTGATAATCACCTGTATTATGAGACGTACATCCATCTTAGCCATAAGCAGATCGTCGGGAAGCTCCACTGAAATCTGATGATCTTTTGCTTGACGGTCGAGGTGAGAGAGCGCTTCTCGGAAAACATCATCCAAAAGTTCAGCGTTCATTTGCAGATGCATGGTACCATTTTCAATGCGGGTGATCGAGAGCAAGTTCTCCGTAAGATTCACTAACCACATGGAATCGTCGTAAATGGAGCGGTAAAGCTCCTGTTTTTTCTCTTCCTCCAGGACGATGCTTTTTTCCATGAGAACACCGGCATTTCCACTGATGCTGGTCAAAGGAGTTCGCAGATCATGCGAAATTGCCCGGAGTAAATTCGAGCGCAAACGTTCCTGCTGTGTTTCCATCTCGATGGTCTGCTTTTCCTCTCGGAAACGTCTGCGCTCCAAGATTAACCCACATTCGTTCAAAATGGCGATAATAAGATTCTTTTCAAACATTTCTAACGTTGGATAATACTTGGAAGGAATCCCTACCACGCCCATGACGCCTTGAATACCACGAACTGCCAGATAGAGGTTTTGCGCTTGCGACAGGGTTGAGGTCGTCGCGCCAGCACGTTTATTGTTCTTAACTACCCAATCGGCAACCGCGCGTTCCTCCGCAGTCATAGAAGTCATAAGCTCCTTTGCTTGTTCAATCGGCGTCACTTCAAATTGCAGTGCATCTTCCCCTTTGTTCAGCGCGTATAAAATAGGGCGTTCCAACAGGATACTTAACTGTTGTGCTGCCAATTTGATAATCTCCTGCTCATCCTTCCCCTGCTGCAACTTTTGGCTACAACTCATCAGTAGTTCGGTATAATACGCTTTTTGTGCGGACTGCCTAGCCTGCTTTTTGACACGAGTGGCCAAGGTGCTAGAAATGACGCTGGCAATTAGCATAATAAGAAATGTGATCGGATAATCCGGGTCTGTCGCTTGTAAGGTAAAGCGCGGTATTGTAAAAAAGTAGTTGAACGCAACCACACTCAGCAAAGAGGCCAATGCTCCATAAAAATGCCCGCGTGTCCAGATCGCAGTGATAAGGACGCCCAATAGGTAAATAATAATGATGTTGGCATCCCGTAAACCTGCAGCAAAAAACGCAAAACTGATTCCTGTAGCCAATACGACAACCATCAGGGTTTTTAAAAGATCCTTCCAACTGAACCAAGGTTCCGTACTGCGATGAAAAGACAATTTTCGTTTATAGATCGACTGGGTATCCGGAATAATATAAATATCGATGTTGCCACCTGCCAAATTTGTTAGCTTGTCGGCCAGGCTGCTTCCACGAAGTAAAAAGGCGCGGGGACGGCTGGTGCGCCCTAAAACAATTTTGGTAACACCGCTTACTTTGGCATATTCTGCTATTTGAACCGCCGGATCGTCTCCGTAAACGGTTGCAATTTGCGCTCCCATCTGTTCTGCAAGACGAAGATTGTCACGCAACCGTTTCAAGTTGTCGCCCTTTAGTTCCTTTGTTTCTGGAGTCTCTACAAATAATGCAGTAAAACCACTGTGAAATGCCTCAGCCATACGAGCAGCAGTTCGAATCACCTTTGCATTCGAAGGAGCACTGGAAAGGCAGATCAAAATATGTTCTCCTGCTCTTGCTGCTGCTTCATTGCCCGTCTTTTGGGCTGTTCGATTCAAACGATCCGCCGTGCGGCGAAGGGCAATTTCGCGCAACGCCGTCAAATTTTCTTCAGTAAAAAAATTATTGAGTGCGCGCTGCGCCTGCCCTTCCCGATAGACCTTTCCTGCCTGCAAGCGAACGATCAAATCGGCTGGTTCGATGTCCACCAATTTGACTTGATCGGCCGAATCAAAAATACGGTCTGGGATACGCTCTGCCACAGCAATTCCCGTAATAGAAGCAACCAGGTCATTTAGGGACTCCAAATGCTGAACATTGACGGTTGTATAAACGTCAATCCCCGCCCGCAAAAGTTCCTCCACGTCCTGATAACGCTTGGCATGCCGGCATCCTGCTGCGTTACTATGAGCTAACTCATCGACTAAAATCAACTGAGGCTTCCGCACCAGAGCGGCATCCAAATCGAATTCTTTTAAAGCAACGCCCTTATAAACGATCTCTTTACATGGGATCTGCTCTAAGCCATCCAACAAAGCCAGCGTATCCGGCCTTATGTGGCGCTCTACATATCCCACCACTACATCCTTTCCCTCTTTTTTTGCCTTGCGTGCTTCTTTTAACATCGCATAGGTCTTTCCTACGCCGGCCGCATAGCCAAAAAAGATTTTCAATCTTCCACGCTTCTTCCGATCCTCTTGCGCGTGAATTGTACGTAAAAACTGTTGTGGATTCCGGCGTTGTTCTTCCATTTACATCACCTTATTTCAGATCCTAATGTTCCATATTACGATCTTATCATAGCACACATCGCCTTTTCATGGCGTAAAGAACGGCGTATGGACATTAAGGTTCTATTAAGATGGAAAAAGCAGCCTCCTCTCTACGACGGCTATTTCCCTGTTTGCTGCAAAAAAGCCACTCGCAAAATGCGAGTGGCTTTTACATAATTAAAAATGGTTATTAAGATTTATATTTTAACGATAATCGTCCGTCTCTTTCTATGAGAAAGTGGGATCTAAAATCGTATTTGGCATAAATATACGGAGCAACAGGAGCAACCGGCCCAACCGGTACAGCGGCAACTATTAATGTTGGCTCCGTAACTACCGGCAATTTCAGAACAAATGTTTCAGTAACCAACTCTGTAACCCTCGAAAATGCTGTATTTGATTTTGTAATCCCACGTGGAGAATCTGGAATGCGTGGGACTCCGGACGTCCTCGCCACTGTCGATAACACCAACCAAACTACTACAGCTGGGAGTGCCTTTACGTTCAATGCGACTCCACTTGTCACCGGCAATGCCATTACGCGTACAGCAGGTTCTACAGATGTGGGGGCAATCAACCCGGTATCTATCAAGCGTCATTCCATTCCACAGTTTCTTGCCAACGCAGGGGATTCATTCCAGCGTCTGTTGCAGTCCATTTGTTCCAAGGAGGCGCGCCGGTTGCAGGCGCGATTGCCAGCCACACCTTTACTACCTCCAGAGAGGTCTCCACGATTTCCTTCAATGTACCATCCCGGGTGACGAATGCTCCAACAACCATACAGATGGTTCCTGAGAATGCCGGCTTCACTTTTACTGACAGCGCCTTAACAGTTGTTCGTTTGGGTGACACACCGTAACCGCAAGAACCCCAACAGGGTGCCTCTCATGATAATACTTGTCTGTCATCTCCCAGAAATTACCATTGCAGAGCGGTCTATAAGACGGTTATAATGAGAGTGCCCTTTCTCTTTGCGGGCATAGCCGTTCCAGCTAAACCAGCTGGGGCGGCTACTTTTTTGTCCTTTATTTCGCAATCGATGGAAAAAAACAGAACAACAATTGCGATATTTCTCCATTTATTCACAGTTCGTCCATGATTCTTAACGTAGGTTTCGCACTTCATTCAAACGCCGTACACAATCAACCCGTATACTATAGACATTGAAAAAAGCTGTTACAGTCTATGGAAAAGGACGGAATACCGGCCCATAGACTCGGCAGACCAATTGCTATTCCTCTTCTGAAATCCGTCATATGCGCGACAGGTGACTGGAATTTCTCAGAGGTTTCTATATAGTAGGATTCAAAACCATTTTACTTCATGCCCTCCTTTCTTTTAAGCGCGGCCGATTGGCCGCGCTTTTTCTGCTTTATTCACGTATTACGATTGTTGATTCTCCTGCGGACAAGTAAGCGGGAAAGCGCCTGGGCATTAAATGGAAGCAACGGGTATAAATACCCCCTGCCCGATATCGTTTTGCTACAAATCAAAATGAGCAGCATCAAAAGTAAACCTGCAATATATCCCCAAATGTTGAACAGCGCAGTCAATACCAAAATCACTACGCGAAACAGCTTAAAGGCATACCCCAGTTCAAAGCTCGGTTGGGTAAAGTTTGCAATTGCAACAAATGCCATAAAGAGTACAACCTCTGGCACAAACCACTTGGCCTGTACTGCAAAATCTCCCAATATGAGCGCCCCCACAACGCTGAAAGAATTGCTCAACACACTGGGGGTATTCAGTGACGCCAGTTTTAACCCGTCAATAATGAATTCAATCAACAACAGTTGTGCGAGAATCGGCACCTGATTGGGCTCCTCAATTTGAATAAATTCCAACCAAGATGGAATCCACTGTGGATTTATCATCAATAAATACCACGTCGGTGTCAGAATTAAAGTCAATAGGAATACCAACATCCGTACCGTTCGTAAATACGTCCCGATTAATGGCGGAAAATAATAGTCGTTGGTATCCTGTACAAAGTCAAAAATCGAGGTTGGCAGAATCATTACCGAGGGAGAATTATCTACCAGAATTGCAATACTTCCCTCCAATACACTTGCTGCCACTGCATCGGGACGTTCCGAATAGCGGACCTTTGGAAATGGATTATACCATTTCGGCTTGATTAAGCATTCTGCCAAACTCTCCTGGTTCATTGTCAACGCATGGATTCGAACCTTCTCCAGCTTCTTACGCACCACATCCAGCATTTTCGGTTCGACAGCGCTTGCCATGTAGCAAACAACAATATCAGTTTTTGATTTTGCGCCAAGCTGCAAAATCTCCATTGTCAGATCTGGGTCTCGGATCCGGCGGCGAATCAGAGCGGTATTATGGACCAACGTCTCTACAAAACCATCCCGAGAGCCCCGTAAAACGCGGTCGTCGTCGGGTTCGCTCACCCCTCTCGTTGGATACGTTCGAGCGTCAATCATCATCGCCCGGTCAAACCCCTGTACCAAAAGGCAAATTGTCCCGGAGAGTACTCCTGTTGCTATTTTGTCGCATTGATCTTCACAATCAACCTCTACATACGGGATAAACGTATCCGCGAAATCCTGTGTTGTTTGAATATCCTTTAAATCCTCTGGTTTCAAGGACATAAGATATTCCATCAATTTTTCTAGAATATCATCTTTGGCAAAGCCATCGATAAAATAGAGCACAGCTTTTTTATCTGCTATACGAATTTCTCTTCCAATCAGGTCAAAGCTCTCCGACAGCCGGAGCCGGTCATCCAGAACGGCCCGATTCTCCTCATAGATAGAGGAAAGAGTCTCCTTTTTCAATTATCCCGCCTCCCGATTTTTTGATCGGTATAGTATGCGGAAAAAGGAAAAATTTATGTATCATTCCTACGATGTGGCCATTTTTTCCCCACAAATTCCACTATAAATTATCCATATAATTCATACTGCTATCTTTTCAACTTTTATTGACAATATTCTTGAAAACACGTATACTGATTTTAACGAATCGAAAAAGGAGTGTTGCTATATGTCGTCCAATCCGCTTTTGTTGCTGGATAACAATACCATGATGACGGTTGTCAACCACGGTACGTTTAAATGTACCGATGTTACCTTTGACGAAGCTAAGGCAATCATTGAATTGCATCCGCAGGAAGATATTGTAAAATGCTTCTCAAATTTAGATATTGAAGAGATTATCTTTGATTATTTAGGAATCAAGAAGCGTGACTTTGCCTATAAACGCATTCGGGATATGCATCTTGGGCAGGAAGGCATCGTATTCAAGCTCTATGCGACGCCTTCTGAAACACAGCCCATCATTCGAACAGATAAAGGCAATGAAGCAAAAAAGATTCAGAATATTTATGTGTACTGTCAACTGATTTCAAAAGTAGAATAAACACATTCGAATGGCCCTCGGCGGACCTTGCTGGTCCTACGAGGGCATTTTCGTTCTTTGGAGAATCACTTTGCAAAGGAGTTTATTATGCAGATGCCTCATCCAATCGATCCACGCCTTTTGGCACCTTGCGGCATGAACTGCCTTATTTGTTATAAGCACTGTGGTGTACCGGCTCAAAAAGCTTGCACGGGCTGTCTAGTTTCGGACAACAAGAAACCGGCACACTGTCGTAGTTGCCGAATACGCTCATGTATCGCGCAGAAAGAGCTGCGTATATGCAGTTCCTGTCCTTCGTTTCCATGCAAATGGCTCAAGACAAAAGATAAAACTTATCAAACACATTATGGTATCAGTCTGATTGCAAATGGACGAGCTGCGGCAAGTCTCGGCTTGGAAGCCTTTCTCTTAGAGGAGGAAAAGCGCTGGATATGTCCTCAATGTGGGGGGAGCTTTTCTCTACATGATGGAGTCTGTAGCGACTGTCATCTCCCGTTCAAACCTTCTTCGTTATAAAAACCATTCCGGTTCTCGACGCTGTGCACATTTCTTTTCAAACCCTTTGCTCGCTACAGACAACATAAGATGTGGGAAACTTCTGGCGTTTTGTGGACAAGCAGTCATACACGCTGTACAGGAAATGCAAAGGGAGCGATCGGTCTTTCTCGGATTGGCGCTATCGATTGCATGTACTGGACAGATTCGTACACAAACTCCACAAGTGGTACATCTTGTTGTATTCGCCGAAGGTTTGATTGGGACACTTAAAATCTCTCGATATGGTCGATTTCCCTTGATTTGTATCGGTTTCCAAGTATCCTGGCGAGCTTTTAATCGCTCTGCACAAAGTGCTGAAAATTGGTCAATTTTTTCAAAGTCCGCTGCATCCGGCCGCCCTGCCGCAACCTTTGTAAAGATGGAATGCTGAGCAACGAATGCTGCTGCACCGATTGTGCAGAATCCCTGTTGTTCCAAAAGATCTTGCAATTCCAACAGCGCGTCATCATAGTCACGATTTCCATAAACGGCAACTGCAATCGCTGGCGTATGCGATCCCTGTAAGGATTTGATTTGTGTAAGACATGGTGTAGGAACCCGTCCTGAAAAGACTGGAATTCCGATAACCAATACGTCATCCGGCCGGATCACATCAGGCTGTCTTTCCGGCGTTCGTAAAAGATCCCAAACCTTTACGCCACTGTCATAACTTCCACTTAGGTTTGTCGCTATCCGTTCCATCACTTTCTCTGTGGTTCCAGATGGACTAAAAAATACACACCATATTTTTCCCATCATTTCTACTTCCTTTCCTAAACCTACCGGCTCTTTTTTATCTGTGTAAAACTGAAAAGCATCCATCTGTTCTTTCCTATCGCACACATATAAATCTACTTTTGCTGTAAAAATCCAAAGTACTTTCGGATTTCTCTCACTATTCTTTCCACAGGGTTCTCTCCTCTGAAAGAACGATATATGAGAAAAAACCGCCCTGTTTTGCGCAGGGCGGTTTTTATAGAGGAAGAATTTATGAAAAAGAAACTTGCAAACTTTTTAAATCCCTTACCGGATTGATTGTAGTATACGATATGAATGTGAACGTTTTCTGAAGAAAGATAGAATTTTCTGAGAAAAAGGAGTCCTGGATCTCCATTTCTATTCCTCCAGGGGAGCGATACTATCTGCGATTTTCAGTACATCGTCTTTTGCCAAGTCGGGGTCGCGGACATATAACCAAAACATAGCGTTGTCAATTTGTCCGTATAGCATTTTTGTATCTTCTTTCTGAATATACAGAGCATCACGGCCATTCAGTTCGACCGTTTCTGTATGAGAACCCTCTGTATCAATGCTCGATCCCCCGTCAAAAGATTGCGTGTATCGGATCGTTCTGCTTCCAGAGCCTTTGTATCCAATTTGCACTAAGCGCGTCTGTTCCCTCACACGCGGTCCGTCTTTTAATTCATAGCCTTCCGGTATATAGCTTGGTGCATATGCTACAAAAGGTTCATCCTCTTGCGATTCTTCAGTTGGTCCATATTGGAGTTCCGTATGTGTTGGGAACATCTGCGAAATAACCTTAAAGAACCATTCACGCGCCGCACTTACTGTCATAATCGTTGTTCCCGCAGCAATCAACAGAGCGAGGAAGAATACAGCGGCGCGCTTTGCATAACGCACAAGACTACGCATCCACGGTGCGCGGCGTTCATCACGGATCAGGTGAACAATTTTTCTGTCAAAACGCTTCGAAATCTGGTACTGATTTTGTAGTTCTTTGTCCGATGGCAAATGATCTAGCTCCTCACGTGCAAGGTCCATCAAAGCACGTTCTAAAAGCTCGTCGCTTAAACCAGTCATATAACCTCCTTTTCCTCCAGCGCCTTAGCCAGTTTTTTCTTTCCTCTTTGTAAAATCTTCTTTACATAATCAACGGAAAAACCCGTAATGCTGGAAATTTGATCGAGCGACAATTTCTGTATATGCCGCAAAGTCATAACATCTCGATATGTCTGTGGTAAAGAACGAAGCGTCTCCAAGAGCTGTTCATACGCTTCTTTCTCCTCTAACTGAACACCCGGTCTGCGATCTTCCGGTTCCTCTGTCTCGGGAACCTCTTCCCAAGGAATTGCCGCCCCCTCTCTTTTTCCTGTTCGTAATAGGTCGATACAAGTGCTTCTAATAACTATAACGATAAAATGTTTCGTTTGGGGACAATTTATTTCTCCTATTTTCGAAAAATTTTTAATAATGCGGATAAAAGCTTCTTGAACCGCATCTTCTATGGCAGATTCCTTGTGAAAATAATCCCTGGCCACATAAAACATCAGCTGTTTGTATTGATGGTACAGTTCTTCAAATTTTCGTTGGTCTTCCTCCGAATCAATTAGCAACAACAGCGTCGCAAGCATAAAATCCCCCTCCCATTGGTTCCTCTTTTCTTGCACTAATTATACCATAATCTCCTTGAAAAAAGACAAATTTCTACATTCTTCCTCTATAAAGCCCTTAAAAAGAGTATAAAAAGGCATCCGGACTCAGAAAAAGAGTCCGGATGCCTTTTAAAACAATCAGAACGAACGCCTATCCAATACTTTCTTGAGGTATTGCCCCGTGTAAGAGCTTTCAATCTTTGCGACTTCCTCCGGTGTTCCTGTGGCAACAATGGTTCCTCCATTGTCTCCTCCTTCAGGCCCCAAATCGATAATGTGATCCGCAGTCTTAATAAGATCAAGATTGTGTTCAATCACAACAACCGTATTTCCAGCATCCACCAATTTTTGCAGTACATCAATCAGTTTGTGAACATCTGCAATGTGAAGGCCGGTAGTCGGTTCGTCCAGGATATAAATCGTCCGTCCGGTGGAACGCCTGCTCAGTTCTGTTGCCAGCTTGACGCGCTGTGCTTCACCACCCGACAGCGTTGTTGCCGGTTGACCGATTTTGATGTACCCCAAGCCAACGTCTTGCAACGTTTGGAGTTTTCGTGCAATCCGAGGAAGACTGGAGAAAAATTCCAAGCCTTCTTCCACCGTCATCTCCAATACATCGTAAATACTTTTGCCCTTATACTTAATCTCCAAAGTCTCACGGTTATAACGTTTCCCTTTGCATACGTCACAGGGAACATATACATCCGGCAGAAAATGCATTTCAATCTTAATAATACCATCGCCCTGGCATGCTTCGCAACGGCCGCCTTTGACATTAAACGAAAAACGGCCGGACGTGAAGCCGCGCAGTTTGGCATCCTGCGTCGACGCATAAAGCTCCCTTATATCGGTGAATACCCCCGTATAGGTCGCCGGATTAGAGCGCGGTGTACGTCCAATCGGAGCCTGATTGATCTCTATAACCTTGTCCAGCGCCTCTATCCCCTTAATCTGCTTAAAGACACCCGGACGGCACTTCGCGCCGTTCAAATTAGAAGCCAAATACTTATATAAAATCTCATTGATTAAAGAGGACTTGCCGGACCCGGATACCCCTGTCACACAAACAAATTTTCCCAAGGGAATATCTACGGTTACATTCTTTAGGTTATTTTGAGCCGCCCCTACAATTCGCAGTTTTTTTCCATTTCCTTTCCGGCGAACCTCTGGGACCTCCACCCGTTTCTGACCGCTGAGGTATTGCCCTGTTATGGATTGAGAGCAATGTACGATTTCGGAAGGCTTTCCGCTAAAAATCACTTGNAATGCTCGATCCCCCGTCAAAAGATTGCGTGTATCGGATCGTTCTGCTTCCAGAGCCTTTGTATCCAATTTGCACTAAGCGCGTCTGTTCCCTCACACGCGGTCCGTCTTTTAATTCATAGCCTTCCGGTATATAGCTTGGTGCATATGCTACAAAAGGTTCATCCTCTTGCGATTCTTCAGTTGGTCCATATTGGAGTTCCGTATGTGTTGGGAACATCTGCGAAATAACCTTAAAGAACCATTCACGCGCTGCACTTACTGTCATAATCGTTGTTCCCGCAGCAATCAACAGAGCGAGGAAGAATACAGCGGCGCGCTTTGCATAACGCACAAGACTACGCATCCACGGTGCGCGGCGTTCATCACGGATCAGGTGAACAATTTTTCTGTCAAAACGCTTCGAAATCTGGTACTGATTTTGTAGTTCTTTGTCCGATGGCAAATGATCTAGCTCCTCACGTGCAAGGTCCATCAAAGCACGTTCTAAAAGCTCGTCGCTTAAACCAGTCATATAACCTCCTTTTCCTCCAGCGCCTTAGCCAGTTTTTTCTTTCCTCTTTGTAAAATCTTCTTTACATAATCAACGGAAAAACCCGTAATGCTGGAAATTTGATCGAGCGACAATTTCTGTATATGCCGCAAAGTCATAACATCTCGATATGTCTGTGGTAAAGAACGAAGCGTCTCCAAGAGCTGTTCATACGCTTCTTTCTCCTCTAACTGAACACCCGGTCTGCGATCTTCCGGTTCCTCTGTCTCGGGAACCTCTTCCCAAGGAATTGCCGCCCCCTCTCTTTTTCCTGTTCGTAATAGGTCGATACAAGTGCTTCTAATAACTATAACGATAAAATGTTTCGTTTGGGGACAATTTATTTCTCCTATTTTCGAAAAATTTTTAATAATGCGGATAAAAGCTTCTTGAACCGCATCTTCTATGGCAGATTCCTTGTGAAAATAATCCCTGGCCACATAAAACATCAGCTGTTTGTATTGATGGTACAGTTCTTCAAATTTTCGTTGGTCTTCCTCCGAATCAATTAGCAACAACAGCGTCGCAAGCATAAAATCCCCCTCCCATTGGTTCCTCTTTTCTTGCACTAATTATACCATAATCTCCTTGAAAAAAGACAAATTTCTACATTCTTCCTCTATAAAGCCCTTAAAAAGAGTATAAAAAGGCATCCGGACTCAGAAAAAGAGTCCGGATGCCTTTTAAAACAATCAGAACGAACGCCTATCCAATACTTTCTTGAGGTATTGCCCCGTGTAAGAGCTTTCAATCTTTGCGACTTCCTCCGGTGTTCCTGTGGCAACAATGGTTCCTCCATTGTCTCCTCCTTCAGGCCCCAAATCGATAATGTGATCCGCAGTCTTAATAAGATCAAGATTGTGTTCAATCACAACAACCGTATTTCCAGCATCCACCAATTTTTGCAGTACATCAATCAGTTTGTGAACATCTGCAATGTGAAGGCCGGTAGTCGGTTCGTCCAGGATATAAATCGTCCGTCCGGTGGAACGCCTGCTCAGTTCTGTTGCCAGCTTGACGCGCTGTGCTTCACCACCCGACAGCGTTGTTGCCGGTTGACCGATTTTGATGTACCCCAAGCCAACGTCTTGCAACGTTTGGAGTTTTCGTGCAATCCGAGGAAGACTGGAGAAAAATTCCAAGCCTTCTTCCACCGTCATCTCCAATACATCGTAAATACTTTTGCCCTTATACTTAATCTCCAAAGTCTCACGGTTATAACGTTTCCCTTTGCATACGTCACAGGGAACATATACATCCGGCAGAAAATGCATTTCAATCTTAATAATACCATCGCCCTGGCATGCTTCGCAACGGCCGCCTTTGACATTAAACGAAAAACGGCCGGACGTGAAGCCGCGCAGTTTGGCATCCTGCGTCGACGCATAAAGCTCCCTTATATCGGTGAATACCCCCGTATAGGTCGCCGGATTAGAGCGCGGTGTACGTCCAATCGGAGCCTGATTGATCTCTATAACCTTGTCCAGCGCCTCTATCCCCTTAATCTGCTTAAAGACACCCGGACGGCACTTCGCGCCGTTCAAATTAGAAGCCAAATACTTATATAAAATCTCATTGATTAAAGAGGACTTGCCGGACCCGGATACCCCTGTCACACAAACAAATTTTCCCAAGGGAATATCTACGGTTACATTCTTTAGGTTATTTTGAGCCGCCCCTACAATTCGCAGTTTTTTTCCATTTCCTTTCCGGCGAACCTCTGGGACCTCCACCCGTTTCTGACCGCTGAGGTATTGCCCTGTTATGGATTGAGAGCAATGTACGATTTCGGAAGGCTTTCCGCTAAAAATCACTTGGCCTCCATGAATGCCCGCGCCCGGCCCAATATCCACAATGTGGTCCGCAGCACGCATGGTATCCTCGTCATGCTCTACGACAATGACGGTGTTGCCAAGGTCGCGCAGATGTTTCAATGTTCCCAAAAGCTTATCGTTATCGCGCTGATGCAAGCCGATGCTCGGCTCGTCCAGGATATATAGAACCCCTGTCAGTGAAGACCCAATCTGTGTTGCCAGACGGATACGCTGGCTTTCACCGCCTGAAAGTGTCCCCGAAGAGCGGGACAACGTTAAATACTCCAATCCGACACTCTGTAAGAAACCAAGCCGGCTTTTGATTTCCTTGAGAATCGCAGCAGCAATCATACTGTCGCGCGGACTGAGCTCCAAATGATTGATGAAATCCAATGCCTGTGAAACCGACTTCTCGCAAAAATCTGCGATATTTACGCCGCCCACTGTGACCGCCAGGCTCATGGGTGAAAGCCTTTTTCCATTACATGCGTCACAGGGAATCGCGCTCATATACGCCTCTATTTCTTCTTTGATCCAGCTGCTCTGCGTCTCACGAAAACGGCGCTCCAAATTGTTGATAATCCCTTCAAACTCAGTCATGTAACTGCCGCTTCCATATTCGTTCTTCCGCTCTACTTTAATTTTTTCACCTTTTGTACCATAGAGTAAAAGATCCACGATCTCTGGCGAGAGTTCCCGGATCGGGGTATCCAAGGAAAAATGGTAGTGTTTTGCCAATGCGTGCATGTACATGGCGGCAATGGTGCTGCCTTCCATTGCCCATCCACTGCCCTTGAGCCCGCCTTGGTTGATGGACAAGTCTTTATTCGGCAAGATCAGATCCGGGTCAATCTTCATAAAGACACCCAAGCCGGTACACTTCGGACATGCGCCGTAGGGATTATTAAACGAGAACATCCGCGGCGTCAGTTCTTCAATACTGGCGCCATGTTCCGGACAAGCATAGTTTTGGCTGAAGGTATAATCTTTTTCCGGCGTACTAATTACGACAATTCCACCAGCTAAAGAGGCCGCTGTTTCAATTGAATCCGCCAAACGAGAATGGATGTCCGGTTTGATGACCAAACGGTCAACGACAATTTCAATGGTATGCTTATTGTTTTTTTTCAGCTTGATGGTTTCAGAAAGGTCATAGATCATTCCATCCACGCGCACCCGAACAAAGCCGCCTCTGCGCGCGGCTTCGAATTCCTTGACATGTTCCCCTTTACGGGCACGCACCACCGGAGCAAGCACTTGAATTTTTGTACCTTCATCCATCCGGAGAACCTGATCGACAATCTGATCGACGGTCTGTTGTTGGATCTCCCTGCCACAGATCGGGCAATGAGGCACGCCAATCCGCGCATAGAGCAACCGCAAATAATCATAGATTTCGGTGACAGTGCCCACTGTTGAACGTGGGTTCTTTGAGGTAGTCTTCTGATCGATCGAAATCGCAGGAGAAAGCCCCTCAATGTAGTCCACATCTGGTTTTTCCATCTGGCCCAAAAACTGTCTTGCATAAGAGGATAACGACTCCACATACCGCCGCTGTCCTTCTGCATAGATGGTGTCAAACGCAAGGGAGGACTTTCCGGAACCGGAAAGTCCTGTAAATACGATCAGTTCATCGCGCGGAATTGCAATATCGATGTTCTTGAGATTATGCTCCCGAGCGCCTTTGATAAAGATATTCTTTGCTATCATAGCGGTTCCTTTCCAATTGCACTATTTTCCGGACTGCAGTGCTTTGATCTTATCACGCAAATAGGCAGCATGTTCGAATTCTAATAATTTTGCTGCCGCTTTCATTTCACGGGTCAACTGCTCAATTTGCTGTTTGCGCTCCTGTGCAGACAGATGTCTACCCTTTTTAGGCTTCGGATCATCCTTATGTGTGGAAATCTCCAACACCTCGCTGACCTTCTTAACAATCGTCTTCGGCACAATTCCATGTTCTTTATTGTACTCCATCTGAATGGTTCGGCGGCGCTCTGTCTCGCGAATCGCCATTTCCATGGAGGGGGTCACGGAATCTGCATACATGATTACCTGGCCTTTCGCATTTCGTGCCGCACGGCCAATGGTCTGAATGAGAGAACGCTCGGAACGCAAAAAGCCTTCTTTGTCTGCATCCAAAATCGCTACAAGCGACACCTCCGGAATGTCAAGCCCTTCGCGCAACAGGTTGATGCCAACCAAAACATCGTATTCTCCCAGACGCAAATCTCGGATGATCTCCATTCGCTCTACTGTATCGATGTCGTGATGCATATAGCGAACACGAACCCCCGCATTTTCCAAATAAGCAGATAAGTCCTCCGCCATCTTTTTTGTCAGAGTTGTAATCAGCACACGCTCTTTGTTGGCTGTACGCAGATTGATCTCTGAAATCAGATCATCAATTTGTCCATCCGTCGGTTTCACGATGATCTCCGGGTCGACAAGGCCCGTCGGACGAATCACCTGCTCGACAATCTGTGCGGACTTTTCCTTTTCAAAATCGCCCGGTGTAGCACTAACAAAAATTGCTTGGTTCACATGGGCGTAAAACTCGTCAAAATTCAGGGGACGGTTGTCATAGGCAGAAGGTAAACGGAATCCAAAATCGATCAAGGATTGCTTCCTTGCCCGGTCTCCAGCGTACATAGAGCGCACCTGCGGCAATGTGACATGGGATTCATCCACAAAAAGAAGAAAATCTTCGGGGAAGTAATCCAACAGAGTACACGGCTGGCTTCCTGGCGCACGCCCGGACAACACACGGGAATAGTTCTCAATCCCTTTACAGAAGCCGATCTCGGAAAGCATTTCCATATCATACTGGGTACGCTCTCGGATACGCTGGGCTTCAATCAGTTTTCCATCCGCTTCAAAAAGCTTTACCCGCTGCTCCATCTCCGCTTCAATTTCTTTGATCGCGCGCTGCATTTTTTCCCGCGGCACAATGTAGTGCGACGCAGGATAGATTGCGACATGCTTAAGTTCCGCTTTAAATTCCCCCGTTAACGCGTTGATCTCACTAATCCGGTCGATTTCATCCCCAAAAAATTCCACACGAATGACCGTATCGTTCGATTGTGCTGGGAAAATCTCCACGACATCCCCCCGCACACGAAACTTGTTGCGAATGAAATTGATGTCGTTGCGCTCATATTGGATCTCCACCAACTTGCGAAGAAGGTCATCCCGGCTCTTTTGCATTCCCGGCCGAAGAGAAATCACCATTGTACGGTAATCGATTGGGTCGCCTAAGCTATAAATGCAGGATACACTGGCCACAATGATGACATCTCTGCGCTCTGAAAGAGCGGATGTTGCAGAATGACGCAACTTGTCAATCTCATCATTGATCGCCGAATCCTTTTCAATATAAGTATCCGTTGTTGCGATATACGCTTCCGGTTGATAATAGTCGTAATAGGAGACAAAATATTCAACCGCATTCTCCGGAAAAAACTCTCGGAACTCCGAACATAGCTGCGCGGCAAGCGTCTTGTTATGTGCCAGCACTAGCGTAGGCCGATTGACCCGTTCAATTACATTGGCCATTGTAAAGGTCTTCCCGGAACCGGTTACACCCAGCAGAGTCTGTTCCTTGTCCCCTTGCAGAAGTCCCTCCACCAATTGGTCAATCGCCTTCGGCTGATCGCCCGTCGGCTGATATTTCGAAACCAATTTAAAATCCATATTTCAGCTCCTATTTGGTATTGGCGCTGTGTTCTTCCGGTCCCGCGCTATCCGCAGCCCGAAGCGAAACACGCGGCTGTCTTTCGTCTGTGAAAATATGGGGCATAAGTCCGCTTTCTTTTAGGGAAGTGAAATTTCTTCCCGCCACAATAATATGGTCGATCAATAGAACATCGATATCCCGCAACGCATCAAAAATGCGCGAAGTAATACTGAGATCCTGGGGACTCGGCAGAGCGCTCCCACTCGGATGATTATGTGACAACACAGCATAGACAGCCTGATACCGTGCCGCCAGTCCAACGATCTTTTGCACATAAATGTTCGCGGTCACTGCAGTTCCTTCACTGACAATATCACAGTACAAGATTCGGTTTGAGCTGTCCAACAGCATCAAAACGACTACTTCACGGGACAAGCCTACATACTGCTTCATCAGATAACGCGCCATCTCCCGATAATCGTACATACGGGCACGGTTGGACTCCCGATCCATCTCATAACAGCGGAATGCCTGTGGCAACATCTTGAAAAATGCTGCGGCAACCGGTCCCATTCCCGGGACGTCGAGCAGTTCTTCATAAGGCGCATCCAGCACACCCGAAAAAGAGCCGAATCGCCGGATTAATTCGTGGGCTAAGGGATTGGTATCTCCCCGCGTTTTACAAGCAAAGAGCAAAAATTCAACCTTTTCATGAGGGGCAAAAGCGTCAAAGCCCGACTTGAGAAACCGTTTCCGCATCCGGTCTCGATGCCCGTCGTGGATATTCCCGGCACCTTTCTGAGATCCTCTTTTCCGCTGCTTCTCTGCTTCCATATATTGCCCTCTTTTCTGCCTCTCATTCGAACGTTCCTAGGTACTGCCCCATAAAAGCCCGTGGCTATCCATTGTAAACAGGCGCGGACCGCCGATGCAAAAAGTGCCTTTCGGATTCCTTATCGGTTATAAGCCAGTTCGTTCATCCCGCCGGCTGTGTAAGCCATTAAACTTTCCGGCTACCAGGCTTGACCGGCTCTCCGGCTCCTGCCTTACACAAGGGGCAGTCCTGCGGCTCCCAAGATTCCACTTCCATAGAAATCACCGACTTAAACGGCACTCCAAAGTCGATCTTTCCGCCGGTGCGGTCCACAATCGATCCCACACCAACGACGACACCGCCAGCCTCTTTCACCAGGTCGATCACTTCGCGCACAGAACCGCCAGTGGTCACAACGTCTTCTACAATCAGCACCTTCATCCCCGGGGTTACGACAAAACCGCGGCGCAATGTCATTTTGCCCTCTTCGTCGCGCTCCGTAAAGAAATTTTCACACTTCAGGGGACGGCTCACTTCATAAGCCATTTGGACCGCTCCCATGGCCGGACCGATCACGACCTCAACCCCATCGTTCTGATACTGCTCGGCCAATGCACCACAGAGCTCTTCACTGTATTTTGTATTACGAAAAATTTTTGCACACTGCAAATACTTATTGCTGTGGCGACCAGAAGTCAGGCGGAAATGGCCCTCCAGCAAAACACCGGCTTCTTTCAAAATCTCCAAAACTCTTTCCTGTGTAAGCATAGCAACTTCTCCTTTTCCTGATGAATAGAAATTATGTTCTTATTATATACCAAAAAACCGATTTTGGGAAGTATTTTATCCATTCCTGTTGGAAAAAAGAGAAATCACACAAATCTATTGACAAAGCTGGTTCCGTGTTATATTGTATATATAGTACATATACAATATAACATGGAAGAAGGGATTGGGTGGACATCCATATCAGCAATTCCAGCGGCATTCCCATCTACGAACAACTGGTCACACAGATCAAAAATTTAATTTTGAACGGCGTATTGCAGGATGGAGAAGCTCTTCCCTCCATGCGCCTGCTTGCAAAGGAGCTGCGTATCAGTGTAATTACAACCAAGCGTGCTTACGAAGAGCTGGAACGTGAGGGATTTCTGTACACGGTGGTAGGGAAAGGAAGTTTTGTCGCTGTTAAAAATGCGGAACTCTTCCGAGAGCAGCAGCGCCGTATTGTGGAGGATTCCCTCGGGAAAGCTGTCGAATCCGCCAAAACATATGGTATTACCTTGGAAGAGCTACAAGAATCGCTTTCGATCTTATATGGAGAGGACTGAACCGGATCTATGGAAAAAGTATGTTTAGAGATTCAAAATCTGACAAAGCGTTACGACAACAGCTCGTTTTGTCTGGACCATTTAAATCTTCAACTTCCATATGGAAGTGTCATGGGGTTAATCGGAGAAAATGGAGCTGGAAAAACAACAGCAATCAAGTTAATTCTCAATTTGATCCGCCGGGATGAGGGAAGTGTAAAGCTTTTTGGCCTGGATAACATTCGTGATGAGGAAGCCATAAAGCAACAAATTGGCGTGGTCTTTGATGAAAATCATTTTCATGAGATTTTTACTCCAACGGATATTGCAAAAATCATGCGAAATCTCTATCAGAAATGGGACGACAATCTGTTTCAGCAGTATCTCAGACAGTTCCAGCTGCCTGTAAACAAACCGGTCAAAACCTATTCCCGTGGAATGAAAGTCAAGCTGTCGATCGCTGCGGCACTGGCCCACCATCCCAAACTGCTCCTATTAGATGAGCCGACCAGCGGTCTTGACCCCATTGTGCGCGACGAAATTCTATCCATTTTTTTCGATTTCATCCAAGATGAAGAACACACCATTCTCATGTCTTCCCACATAACAGGCGATTTGGAAAAAATCGCGGACTATATCACCTTTTTACACAGGGGAACCCTGATATTTAGCGGAATTAAGGACGATCTTTTGGACCGCCATGGAATCGTAAAATGTACTTCTAAGGATCTTCAACATATTGATCCCAAGTGGATCGTCAAGCGGCGTGTAGGGCCCTTTGGTTGTGAAGCATTGGTCAACAACAAAGCAATGATTCACCGGTTATATCCGGAACTCTTGATCGACAACGCCACCCTGGAAGAAATCATGTTATTCTATGTGAAGGGAGAAGAAAAATGACTGGGTTGATCTGCAAGGACTTGGTCCTTATTAAAAGAAGTATGGGTTCAACCATTTTAATCTTAGCCTTTCTTGTGGTTCTCTTCAGCACCATGATGGGGATTGCCGCCGGCATGGCAATGATTCCCATCGTATTTGCGATGATGATCCTCAGCACCTTTATCCTAGATGACTCTGCAAAATGGGACGCCTTCGCTTTGAGCACTCCCATGGCCAAGCGGCGAATGGTGCTATCAAAGTATTGCACCTCTATGGTTTTAATCCTGATGGGGGCCACCTTCTCAGTCATTGTCGCTGGAATTGCGCTGATGTTACGGGGGAACGTTTGGTCCCTGGAGGTTACCTTTACCTTGTTGGCCTCGGTTGGAGCTGCTTGTTGTATGAATGCCTTCCTATTGCCTTTGGCATATCGATTCGGCGCGGAACGGGCCCGTGTCGTTTTAATGATTTTAATTTTTGTACCAATCTGCTTTGCAGCTCTCATGAAAGAACAATTCCCTACTGTTTCGATGAGCGACACAGAGGTCGGCCTTATCTTTGTAAATCTCTCCATCCTGGGAATCCTACTTTTCTTTCCATCCTATTTTATTTCCAAGGCAATCTACATGCGTAAAGAATTCTAAAATTATGGACTCTATTCCAGCATAAATGGTTTTAAATCGGAACAACCGGTAAGGTTACTCGTGTCAATCGTAACCTTACCGGTTGTTCGCTTTGTACCTATTTTTCCTAGCCTGTTTCTATTCAAAATTTCCCATAAGCCCTTGCTTTTTTAAAGGCCCCAAGCATACTGTCACAGAATCAATCGTCCTCAATCCCACCAAAAGTACCAAGCGCGGGACTGACGCAAGCTGTCCGCCAACATTCCGACGGTTGCATCCGGCGGTCCTTGATCTACCACATCTGGACAAAAGGCATACTGTTCTTGCGCCAACTCCATGGCCCGTTCTTTCGGAACCGGAGCTGGAACGGTAAGTTCCAAGGCATCGTGTGTAATCACTGCTGGTCTTGCTCCATACTGTTCAAACCAATATTTTGTAACTGCCATCAATTCCGGCGTATCTGGACACTCATTCCATCCACCAAAGGGAAGGTAAGCAAATACTTCCCACGGATTCTTTACCGGGATTTCAGCCAAAAGCAGCGGCAATGTCTGTTCCGCAGGATAGTCCCAATAGCCTAAAAATTCATCATTTCCCTCTCCGTTCGCCATTTCCCCGAGAATCTCTCCGCTCCAGTCCAAGTCATCGTCCTGCGCCTCTTCTTTGCGCTCCTGCAGCATGCGCTCCAGTACGGCCTTTCCATCCAACATCGAGTCTGTAAGTGCGGTCTGTCGGTACTTTGCCACCTCTTCCTTATCAAAAACATCGTCTGCTCCATCACAATCCCCCTCAGAATTTAGGAGCAAACACTCCCACAGGGTGTCATCTACGGCCACCAACATGGGCACAAAACCTTCTTGCTGGCCACGCTTACAAGCATCCTGATATGCAAGTTCGATGGGGGTGTCACTCTTCATGGGCGGTAAATACAAACAAGGACAATGCAAATAATCCATCATCTCTTCCGCAAGAGACGGAAGGGTCGATTCCCTTTTCCTTGTTTTAGCGGATTCCAACTGCCATTCTTCCCAGCGATGCTCGATGACTTTGGAAATTGCCTGGTAATAGTCCTCGTTAAAAGGGACAAACAGATAAGCCTCATCCTGAAATCCGTTCGAATGATAACGCTTCTCTCCAAAATATTCCATCGCATAAGAATCAATATCCGATGGGAAATACGGTTTACTGCCATCGCCATAATAATGCCGTGCAAACGCACAGCCTATCTCATCAAAGTAGGGGTACAGCAACCGGCCGTGGAGCTCATCACGCACAAATTCTCGCAAATCTATGTCCCAGGGACTCTTTTGGATTTTCTCCACTACAGCAGAATACCGGTGCAAAAATTCCTTGCTCATTCGGCTGTGTTCGATACACCAACGCAGATAAATTGCCAAATGGTTATAGGCTGTTCGTTCATCCACCTGTAATTGCTTCTCCCGAATACTTTCCAAGTGCCAAGCTGCATCATCCATCATTTGTTCCAGAATCTCCTCATCGGGATTTACAAACATTCGGGCGTTCAGTATCTACCAAAAAGCTGATTCCCTCCATCTTGTCAAGCAGTGCGTCTGCATCGTGCGATGTTTTATATTCCATCTCTTCTGCATAAAGTGGAATCACTTGATAAAAATGGACAGCATCCCCATTGGGAAGTACCGCTTTCTCCGCTCCATCCTCCACATTTTGAGGATCAATCAGTATAACGCCTTGTAATTCCGTATTCGCCGCATATGGTTCTTGATTATCCACAGTATGTCCCCAGCCTAACCACGTATCATAGGTCATCGGTAAACGAGCCAATTGCTTTAACAGCCGGATCGGCCAATACCAGCATTCATCCTCTTCCCCCAGCCTCCAATCTTTTGGCAAACAAATCGCCAATTCCGCACGCTCTAGATGGCTGGCGGAGAGCTCTTCTGGTATCTTCATCCGGTGAGCGCCCATTCCCATGGTTACCAAGGTGTAATAGTCCCGCGTATCTTTGGGAGGCACAATACAGATGTCCACATGGATGTCCGGTGAAACCAGCTCATGGAACACATTGTCGAACTCTCCAAAGTATCTTTCGATATGCTGTTCCACCGCAGACATCTCATCTCCGGTATAAAGCTCCGGTTCTCCACCCTCCTCCGAGGACCAGAAAGCCCCCTCCTTTTCCGTTCCGTCCGGGTTCAGGAAGATCTGGAAGTACTGTCCATTATCGGTTATTTGATAGAGCAGGCCGATGTGGTAGTCCAACCCCACCAGCACGGTGTCTAACTTTGCTGCTCTGCCGTCCGGGTGGTTCCGTTCCAGCCACCGACCATCCTGAAGCCAGCCCTTCAGCTGTTCCAGCCAATCCGTATACAGCTTGGACATCCCGGCCTCGTTCATCTGGAACATGAGGTCAAAGGTATGACCACTCACCGCATAGGGAAACTGGGTGAAAGGTGCATTAGGAGTGTACTGTTCCGGTTTCGGGCCAAAGATATTCCAAAAACGCTCCAGCCCTTCTTCATTCACTGTAATACAGGAGATGGAGCGCTGTTTATCATCGGCGTCCTCGTCCAATCCCTGTTGGAGGATTTGGTCCGCATCGGGATTGATCCAGTGGTACTCCATCTGTTCCAGTGGTGCTCCGTCCTCGATCTCTTTTTTCAAGGTCAGGAACTCATAATCACCGGGTTCCAGTGCAAGGCCGTGGGCCACTGCCTCTAAAGCACCTGCTTTATCACCAAAATGCGCCCGCAACTTTCCCACTTGCAGCCAGATCCATGGGTAGTCCGGCTCTTCCCGGATACCCCGCTCCGCGTAGTCCAACGCTTCTTCCAACTGACTGCAGTACATCAGGGCTACCGAGTAGCGGTAGTACCACATGGCACAGCCCTTTGCGTTTTTCTCCGAATCCTTCATCCATTGGGCTGCCTTGTAGTAGTACCGGTACACATCCAGATTATTGCAGGCGAAGGAGTACCATAGGGCGATTTGGAGATCCTGCTGGGCCTGCCTTTGGGTAAATTTCTTCTCCTGCACGCCCTGCTCGATAAAGTTGTCCAGCCATTGGAGCATTTTCCCAAAATAGCCCGATATACCTTCGTCAAAGGACCTCAGCGTTTCAATATCCTCCGCCGACAGCAGGGAACCGGTCTCCGGGTCTACTTCCGGTTCTCCCTCCTGTTCCCACAGGCGGACCGCCCCCACATCCCGGCGGAACACATGGAAGCCGCCCCAGGTCAGTTCGGTGCCGGCAAAAAATTCCTTGGCCGCGTCCAGCACAGCAGGCAGATCCCAGGCGATGAAGTCCAGATACCCGTAATACAGACCAGTGGCCCCGCCCAGAAAGGTGACCGCATCATCTCCGGCATGTTCCTGAATGGCTTCTTGTAGGGTATCCCGGAACTGCAAGATCTGCTCTGCCCGCTTTTCTCCTTTAAAACCAGCCAGGGGGTAACACAAGAAGCCTGCTACGATGCCGTCCCTTTGGTAGTCATCCATGGTGCTGCTCTCGGCGCTCATGTACTCGTTAATGAGAACCGGTAACCGAGCGGAACCAGTGTAGATGTCCAGCCGCCAGTCGGCATCCGGGTCCTCTACCGGCTTCAGCTCATAGCCAATATAGCTATTGTCCAGGTATTCCTGGGCATCGTCCCAAAGGGTGTATTCCATATCCCGGAGGGTTTTAGGTAGAGAGGACAGCAGGACGGACGCCCCCTCTTGGGGCTGCTCCACAACCTCTAAGTCGTTGATGAGCGCAATGGAGGACACCTCTCCCAAAACCTGATCGGTGAGCGTGTAGACCAGCCACCATGCTTTTTCTGCATCATCCTTCATAAGAGGCTGCAGCTTTTCGCAGTACAGGGTCAGGGAGATCCGGTCCTCCTTCTTCTCTATCCAGACCTGCACATCCTCCGGCCGTATCTCTGTTTCTCCCGCCCGGAGATAGAATCCCTCAGACGTTTGGCGCCCCACTAGGATGTTCCAGTGCTCCAGCACAGATGCCGGTGCATGACGCTGGAAGTAAGTGAGGGGGAACAGTCCAGCCCTGTGTCCCTCGGCAGTGAGGATCAGTTCATACTTTTCCCCGTTGAAACCCAACTCAAAGGCAGGGGAAGAGAAAGCCATCTCCAGCGCATCGCTGCACTTTGCCATCAGCTCCTCGCCCCGCTCCCGCATTTCGTCGGTGTCCATTATATGGCGCAGCTCTGCTTCAATCCCAGCAAAAGCAGCCCAAGCTTCCTCCGTCCTCTGCCGGAAGTCCTTCTCAAACTGGGGCAGGGCCAGCCGGCGGCGGCAATCGTCGATGAATGTCTGGGTGTCCTCGTCGCCGGGACGAGCCGCCAGCGCCTGTTCAAAATACCGCAGCGCAGGACCCTCCTGGTCTAAATAGTAATAGGCATAGCCCATGCGGAAATTCCAGCAGTGGTCGCCCTCGAAATATTCTTCGTGGCGTTCCAGCAGATCAATAGACTTCTGGAACAGCTCCCGATCCCCCGGTTCTGCCAAATTGCTATATGCCCTGGCCAGCTCACTGTCCATTTCGGGCGTACGCTCCCCGGCAGGGATGTCCTCCAACGCGTCGATGATTTTCTGAAATTCATCGTTTTCATTCCACCTCTGGCATTGTTCCAGCAAACTCATAGATGATACCTCCTTTATCTATTGTGGTTGTTCTATCATATCGTTTTTCACGGAGTGTTTCCGCACTCCTTTGTTATCGTCAATGTTGTTTATTCATAAGGTTCACACCTCTGTATTCCAGTCGCACAGCATTTGATTTTGTGCCACCCGGAGCAGCTCATCCCGCACCTCCATCAGCACAAAGTTCAGAAGGTTTTGTCTCCGACACTTCTGCGGGCCCCGGGCCTCCGGTGAACTGGCCGATAGTCGAATGCCTCAGATTTATTGTAAGGGTTGGCCTCTACCAGCACACTGTGCCCGATTGAGGGCAGGAACTCCCGAGGCGAACGTTTCTGGCTGAATTCACACCAGTTTCCGTTGAGTACGACGGAGTATTTGAACCTTATATCACACCGCCTGGTCAAAGCCCCCATTTTGCAGCTCAGGGTTTTGATCTACTTGGGGGCGCTACATTTGAGGCTTTGCCCCCGGATTCCCTGATCGCCAAACAATTCCGCTTTGTCGGCCATCATGTACTGCTCCATGCAGAGATAGGCGTCAACTTCGACATAGAAGTCCACCATTCACCACTTGCTGAGGGAACTCTTTATCATGCTGCCGTCCTGAGAGAACTGATGGCCCCAGAACAGGCACTGCTCCTACTTTCGCTCGGCGGCAAACTTCTGTTGAAAGCACTGTCTGGTGTACTCAGGTTAGCCCTACAGTTGCCCAACATCCACACAGAACTCTCCATATCCAGTGCCTTGTCGGTGTCCTCATTGTCCCACCATCCCTTCCAGGGTCCCGGCTCTGGGAACAGTATGCGGTATTCCGCCCGTTCTTCCTGCATGAGAGGGTATCCAGACAATCGCTGAGCCGAACTACGGAATCCTCCCCATAGCCCATGCGCCAGCCGATGGAGCATCGCTCGATCTACCGGTGCGCCAGCCAGGGGAAGGCATGGCGTCCTTATTTTGTAATGCTATGGTACTTTGTCCTTGCTTGTCAGATTTGGCGCAGTTCTTTCTTAATATCCAGCAGCGCGCCTTTCAGGGAAATGATCTGCGCCAGTTCTGTTTCGGTCAGGTTTTTCAGAAAGATGCCGTATTCGTCCGAATGTCCGCCCACAAACTCCATTTTAGGTCTTCCGATTTGCTGGGGTCCGTGATCCACAGCCAGGGCTCTCCCATCGCCCAAAACCGTGTAAGGGTAAGAACTTGGCCGTTGTAAATTACTTTCTATTCCATCCTCATCTCTCCTGCATTTTCTTCAGCAACTTCACAATCCGCTTTCGGTTCTTTGAGGTTTTCATGAAGGTCGGGAGGTGATCAGCCTGAGTTTTCCTTGGGATGCTGAACGGTTTTTCTCTCAAATCGGCGCTGAGATAGCCGATCAGATAGGCAAGATGTTCTCGGTTGAGTGCCCAGACCGGTTTCCCCTGAAAGGAGGTCAGGAACCACAGCTCCAGACCGAAATAGGGTTCCTTCCCGTCCTTGATCTCAGCGATATAGGCGTATGCTTCCGCTGTTTTATGTACTTTGCCCGGCATCATGGTCCCACAGTGGGGGCAGGCCACATGGAGCACCGGAAAGTGCTGCTTTGCCTCATCTTTTATATCCATCCGGTAATACCGGCCGCAGTTCCTGCATTGGTTATGGACATCATAGCGGTAAATCGTCCGCTCGCGGGTTTCCTGATGGCCGCAGTTGTAGCAGCGGAAATAGGCATAGTCCTTATCCGCAGTTACAATCCCAGGACCGTGACATTTGGAGCATTTCACCTGAATGCCGGTGGTGAGGGCGCTGTAGGCACTATGAGTAAAATAAGGCTCATCGACCATTCGGCGCATACACCCATACACTCCCTTTCATCAATCCTGCTATTTTATAATCCTACCCGCTGCCAGCCGTCCAGACGCATCTGCACTGTATCGATCTTCCAGTCGTTGTCCGTCCGCTTCATCAAAAAGCGGCGCTCAAAGCCTGTATCTTCCTCTCTGGTGTAGATGTAAAGTTTATTCCGGGTGATCTGTTCTGCATCAACAAATTTCTCTCTGCTGTAAGTCCCATGTAGGCTATATGAGAGGCTTAGAGGACGGTAACCCGGACGGGGCTTTTCACTCACATAGGTTTTCCAGATCACCAGTAAGTGGGGCATGACCTGGTCATCCTCAAACTCGGCTTGCTCTGCATATTGTTCCCATACAGTCATTTTCTCAAAGAAAGCAGACAGGACTCTGCGGCATTCCTTCGCCGCCTGCTCGTCTAGAACGGTGGGCCTTTTGGCCTTCTCCCGCTGTATCTGGGAGAAATATTCCATCTGTTCCCTGGTAAATTGCTCATGGACGATGGGTTCGATCCGGCTGTTGCTGGCAATAGCCAGCAGACCTTCATAGGTAATTGCAGTGTAGTCGATCTGGATGTGGGTGAGCTTGGGGATGGAGGCCGCCTGGAGAAGGCCGTCATCATCCAGCCCGGTGTGGTTCAGGGCCAGGAGGTCGATCTTGCAATCCCGCAGGGCGGACAGGCCGCTGCCATTGATGGCGGTATTGCCGTCCAGCAGCAGGTAACGCAACTTGGGCATGGTGGCAAAGATGGGAAAACAAGCATCGGTGAGCGCCCCATTCTCCACGCTGAAGTTAACTATATTCTTGAGCCCCACAAGTGGGGCAAGCAACTCATCCGTCACCGGGTATCCCTTCACATGAAAGCCCACCAGGGTATATCTGGCCAAGCGCTCCATGATCTCCATGGTCAGTTCCGGGATCTCAAATTGTTTCTCCCCGTTCAGGATCAGGATACCCTTTTCCCAGTCCGCTGTCCGTGCCCGTTTCGGCCATTCTGTCATTGCTGTACCTCCTTTACCAATCCCTCTCCCGGATAGCCTCCTCTATATCGATCGGGATGCCGAACCGCTCCAGAATATAAGCCACTGTTTCCCCGATGCAGTCCCGGGCCACGGTCTCGATTTCGCTGTCGTTCTCGTCGAACTCATCCTGCAAGTCGTTGATGGCGCAGACCACTTCGTCCAACTTTTCCTGCACGGCCTCGGTATCCGTCTCGCCATTCTCCAATAGGTCGATGACCTTTTGAAGCTCGTTTTTTACCTTGTCCACCAAAAAATCGGGGAAATATTCGTCCTCGTACATCTCATCCAGAAGCTGGTAATTAGAATCAAATGCTTTCATTTTGTTTATTCCTCTCCATCACGCATCATAACTCTCTGCAATATCAATAAAATGGATATACACTCCGCAGACCTCGCCTTGGGCATCATAGCCGAAATATACCGGGTAGACTCCATCGCCCCAGCCGGAGGCAAAAATGGGGAGGCCGCAGTCTGTTTCCGGCACTGTCCAGTTGAGCCAGTCGCCGCCCGCGCTCTGGTACTTGGGATGTGTTTTAGCGTTCTCCTCCAGCAAGTCACAGAACAAATCATTGTAGGGGTCGATGTCCTCATCCTCATCTAGACGTTTGGCCCAGTAGGCTTTGAAGGCTTCCTGCGTCCGGATGTCCGCAATACAGCCCATACCGGCGTCCACACCGAAGCCGAAAAAATCACCGTCCTCCAGTTTCCCATCCAGATCTTCATTGCCCACCATGCCCAGCTCGTACTGGATCGGCTTTTGGCCGCTAACCACTACCTTGACGCAGGCATAACGGTCTCCGTACTTCTCGCTTGGGACCACGCAGATCTGTAACGGGTAGTTCCCGGCGGGAATGGTCTGGAGATAGGGCCTGGCGTCCTCCAGTTCCACCAGCGGGTCGCACGCAAAGACCATCCCCGTAGGGAAGCGGACTGTGCCCATTTCCAGCACATCCACCATCCTATTCCCAATGACCTTTTCTGTGAAATAGGCATCCAGGTCGATCTTGCAGGACAATCTGTCCTTGATTGCTTCATATTGTTTCAACCATTCTGTTGTTGGCATCTCGTTTTCTCCTTTCTGCTCCGAACCGTTTTCCAACGCCACCCGGATGATGGGCCGGAAGAAGTCATAGTCATTGTTAAGTTCCTCGTCCTCCCGCACCTCCGGCTTGGCGTGAGGGGAACAGGGCAGATATCCCAACAGTGGCCCCATGCCGCCACAGATATTACATCCGCCGTCCCCGCCACAGGTGGTTAAAGCGTCAGCCTCCACCACCTCCCTCATATAGGGGTCGTAACCGATGGACAGGCCAAAGAAGTTGGGTTCTTCCATGTCATAGGGGCCGTCACCGCCCTGTTCTTCAAAATGGTGGATGTGCATAGCGCCGTCCAACCCATCACCCCAAGGGAACAGGGTGCGGCATCCGCCGCCGCAGAGGTAAGCCCACTCATCCACTGTAGGCAGGGAGAAATCCTGCTGCCGAAGCCACTCCCGCAGGCGGGAATAGGTCACCGAATGGGAGAGCCATGCCTGCCACATATCCTCTTTCCGTTCAAAGCGGGCGTGACCCACCAGCGCAAGACTGTCCCGACCGGTGGCGGCAAATTCTCGAAAGGATTCCAGCCACTCCGGGCGAAGCCGTGGATCATCCAGATTCACCGGTTCCCAGCCGATCTCCTCCAATTCTCTGCCCACCAGCATGGGGCCGATGGCTGCCTGCCGCACCGGGGCCATTCCCTTTCGGAAAAAGTGCTCCGGGGAACCGTCATATTCGATCTCTTGGAAAATGTAGTTCAGTTCCTCCTGCCCCTCTCGATTTAGCCCCACAGCAAACTGTTCCCAGCCCAGGGTGACGGTATCGCCGGGGACGAAGATGAACTCCCGGCCATCCCGTTCAAAAACACCGGTAGTGCAACACTGACCCCAGCGGTCAAAGAGTTCCAGGCGTAAAAATTTTAAGTCATATCGCTCTGCCAGCCGTTCCATCAGCGTCCGTTTTTCCTCTTGAGAGAGCTGATCGAACTGGGGACGGAGTAGCGGGTGTCCTGCACCGGATCTGTCATCACATCTCTCCTGTGGCGATTCTGACTCCTCTCCCGGCAAAAAGAAGGGCAGATCTGGGTACACCTCCCGGTACTCCTGCCAGGGTTCCATCTTGTGGGGCTTATTCGCTGTCCGCAAAAACCCCCAGAAGTCGGTGGGGTAGTGGAACACTGGCCCTACTCGATCACGCCGGGTAACAATGACTACGGTACCGTCGGTGAGCATTCCGATGTGCTGCATTTTTTCGCCGCCGAACATTCCCGGACGAATGCGGAGTACCTCCCGCGTGGTCATGTTGATGAGCTGGGCAAAGTCATCGGATAGGATTTCCCCGTTCCCCTGTACCAATAGCCAGTCCTCGGTAAACCAGCGCAGCTTCAGATCCTCGCCCATTCCAGGCAAGGCGGCAATACGGCAGCGCCCGGTGTCCATATCCAGTTCCAGCAGACATTCCTCGATCCGCCCTTTGCCGCTGACCCCGTGGATCATATAGATACATCCCGTGCCGGGGACGGGGACTGCTTCTGAAAGATGGTCGTATCCGTCCAGACGGAAAGGATGCTCTGTCACCTGACCATTCTCCCAACGGTAAACGGTTCCTTTATACCACTGGTTGGAGAAGTACACCCGGCCCAGACCATCCGCTACAATACCACAGTGGTACTTGCCGCTCCAATCGTCCTTGGGCAGCCTCCAGTTCTGTACGTCCTTCCGGGTGCCCCGATCGGTCAGTTCGATCCGGGTGGCATTATGGGGGTCCCCCACCCAGAGGGAATTTCCGATCCACCGGAGAGACCTGGGCGGGCCGTCATAGGCAATGGGAGATGGTTCAAACCAGTTCAGGTTGGCCGGATTTTTCCCCACCAAAGCCCGTCCAATGTCACTGCCGCCGCTCCTGGCCGCGCCGTAGACGCCCAACTCCGGGGAATAGGAGAGACTGCACAGAGTTGGCAGGCTTCTGGCCCGGGTCACCTGGGGCGGGCGGCGGCGAAGGTCGGCTATGCAGCCGTTCAGCCAGTTCTCTCTATTTTGCGGTTTCCACACTCCAGCTGCAAAGTCCCCCGCCAGGGAGTTGAAGAAATAGTCATATTCGTCTTCCAGGATGTATTCCTCACAGGGCATGACCGCGCCGGGGTCCTGCTCCTTGGCATGGTCCCCCCACTTGCGCCGGGGCTGCTTCATCAGTCGGCAATACTGTCCCCTCTGTTTGCAAAACACCTCAAACTCCTCCCGCTCTGCTTCGGGGATCAAGACAAAGAGGTAAATGTCCTCCCCGTCCAGGTCATAGAGCGCCCAGCCGAAGGTGGAGAGCTCCTGCCCCAGAGCGGCTACGCCCTGTTCGTGGGAGAGCTTCATATATTGGACGCCAACCGTTTCAAACCGCTCATCCAGCAGCGCCGGGATTTTCACTCCCCATTTTTCACGAAGCTCCGCCAGGGTGTCCTGTACGGCTCCGTCATATTTCAGAATATCCAGCGCATCCGCTGTGATCTGCGCGAAGTCTGACATTGTTTGGCCTCCTTATACAAATTGTCCTTCTATTTCTTCCGCTTCTGACAAATAATCTACATGCACAGGGATATCTCCCAAAAAACGCAATAATATGCCCCAACGGTCCTCCTGCGGGAAAGAGACAAGCCTGAAAGTGCAGGCTCCATTCTATTCCATCATAAAATAGCTATTGAAAGTTCCTCCATTTAGGATGGAGCGTACTGCAATCCAAGTTCCTCAGAGTTCTTTACAACTGGTACTCGAATCTCATTTTCCGCTTTTGAAAGATATTCTCGTCAGTATCAAATGATAGAACGAATAAAACCCAAATTCACTGACGAAAGTTCTTATGTATTCAAAATAATTAAAATCCAATCTCTGTGTCTGCAATCATTTCAGACCAGCCGTGGATGGAATCCGGACCTTCCTGAGGGATCAGTGTCCCTCATTCCAAGTGTGAATTCACCAAAAGGTGTCCCATACCCCTTTACAGATTCACCGCAAGGCCCTGATGTTTACTACAATCAGCATTACACCCAGCAGGAAAGAATTCGCCCACCGTCCGCCTCTTACTTCCTCTCTCAAAGCATCGAACAAGGGTCAATAGGTTTCGCAGATGACTTCGGGGTTTGGCTTTCATTGCTCGTTAAGGGCCACCAGGCAGATAGATCTCCCCTACATCATTTCTTAGGGCCAATGCCCCGTACTTCCCGTCCTTGTCCAACATCACATCGGTGAAAAGGCAGATCGAGAAGCCTTCCGCGGGCAGTTCTTTCTGTAAGACCTCATCGGCCCCCGGTTTAACTTGTCCAGCTAGTCAACTAGCCTCTGCCAGAAGTCCAGAGACAGCACCTTGTCTTCTCTGCAGCCATGACAGTGGAAAATGGCCCTCCAGTTTCTGTGATGCGTCGTAAAATTGACGCCGTACTCTGTCCGCCTTCCACAATAGCAATAATTCTTCTCTTATCCCCTGTGATGTCCTTTCCCTGCACACTACTGCTATTTGCTTTCTTGGTCATTGATAGCCATTGCATCTTTGATCTGTTGTGCTACGGTGTCGATGTAGAGAAAAATGCCGTCTCGGTCGCAATGATACAGATTGGAATAACTCTCACTCTCATTGGGTTGGATGGGATTTGGCTCTACTACCTCGGTGGCCTCTAACAGACCGCATCCCAGCTTCCTCGCTACCGTCAGTGCCTTTTTCAAAACCGCAAGCTGTCCACAGCTCCACAGCGATTCCAAATCCGCGTGGACCTGCGGGTTTTCCTCCATGTTCCGGAGAAGTTGCGCCACCTGCTCTGAGGACAGGTATACCCCGGAGCAATAATTCTCCACAATCCGGTTTTCTGCCGGATTTGGGAAGGAGTAAGGAGTGAGTTGTTCCCAGGGAGTAAAGTACCGCCCATATTCCGGTTTCTGCTCTGCCAGGAAAGAAAAGGCACTCCCCCTGGTATAGTAGTAGGTGCGAAAAAAGCCCTGAATCACAGCAAGATAAAACCCATGGCTCTTGTCGAACAATTCATCCTCTCCGGTATCAGCGCCCACCCGCAGTGTATCGAAATACTTTTGGGCATAGAACGGCTCCATACCGTACCTATTGGCCAGTTTCAGAACCTTTTCTTCCTGACCCAACTTGACCCAATTCAGTGGCGTAAAGTACCACTCGTCCATTTCACTTTGAGAAATAGGATGAAAACTCACGTCATAACCCATAAAAATCCCCTTTCGCCTAAACACACATCATTTCTTATTTGCGATGGGTTGAAAAATCTCTGTATACCTCTCCTTCCATTTCTCCGGGGCCGTCTTAATGACCTTACTGCCGCCGTTCTCCGCAGCCTTCCCCCAGATGGCCCAAAGCACCCCTTGCCAGAGATAGTCCCATGCTTTTTTATCCCGTTTTTCTTTCGCTGGCAGATAATCCTCCAGATGAGCTTTGGCATCCAACAGGGCGTCCAGGCTCTCCTCATTGGCGATCAGGGCGCGAAACTCCTTAGCGGGTTTCAGCTCCTGCATGGATTGGACACCGTGGAACAGCACTGGCATTGACCGAGCGGTAAAGCAGTACTTTTTAAACAGCGCATGAAGAAATTTCTCCTGCAAAGAGGAGTGTTCATCATCACACAGGTCGAGATAGTCGCACACCAGCGGCCACCACGCAGGCCCCTCCAACCCCAAGGCGAACACGGCAAAGGTTCCCGGCATGGCGCATTGCTCATCGGACAGATTGTTATACCACTCAAATTCCCTCATGGCCAGCCGCGCATACCGCTCTATGCTTGTGTGCAATTCTGGGTACTGCACTGCTCGGGCAAATAGCTGGTTGATCCCCTTCTTGGGAAGCCCCTGAATGGGTAGGTAAATCTTCTCTGGTCCCCGGAATTCCACCGAATAACTGCGGGGGAACTCTGTCTGTTCCAGCACCTCACACAGATAGTCCAGCGCCTCCCCATAGCACTCCAGCGTGTTGTCCTTGGCGGTGATGCGGATGGTGGCGAAGGCGTCGTTGGCCGAAGCGGTGAGATGCTCCGTTTTGCGGCGCTGGATGTCTTTGGGCAGCTTGCCGGTCCCATTGTTTTTCAGTTTCTTCACCATATCAGGGCGGAGCTGTGACACAAGGCTAAAATAGTGTTCCGTTGTCACGCTTTCATAGCTGGCCCCATATACGGTGCAGCAAACCGCCACATAACAGGTGAAACGGAGCAAAGATTCATCCACCTCCTCTTGTCGCAACTCCGGGGAAACCACGCAGGACGGATAGGCCATAAAAAAATCCTCTTTTTCTCCAACTATAAAGTATCGCCCCTGCACCTGCGTTTCAATGTACTGTGTCAAGTGGTAGCAGATTTGCTGCCAGCCCACCAGCCGACGCAGAGCATCGCAGAAGGTGACGGCTTCCTTATAAGGAAATCCCTTCAGTGGCAACCGGAAAAGAAAGCGGTCCAGGATCTGGCTAGGGAGAAACGGGGTTCCGCCCTTGCTCCGCACTACCACCGGATAGTCGGAATGGTTTTCACGGGCAGTCCCATCCAGAATGTCCTGAATACACTGGTCCGCGTGCTCCAATACCTCGAGATCGGTGTCCGGCTTATGGATCAAATAATAACGGCCATTTACGCCATCACGCTTTGGCAAACTCATAACTCGATCACCTCTCAGGTCTGCTGGTGCTGCATAGATACGATGTGGCAGTCCGGACAGAATTCGATATAGAGTGTTCCCTCTGCACCGTCAAACACTGTATCCCACTGGATCTGAGCCAGATACTTCATGGGCTTTCTGCAGCGGGGGCAAGTAACATACTCCCAGTCCTGCACCCAGTTGGCGAAACCGCCCACTGTATTTACATCTTCACAGGCGGCGCCGTAGAACAAGGGAACGTCTGTCTTGCCCAACACGAACGGATTTCCAGTGAGTTTCTGATAGTCCTCAGGCTGGATATAGCATTTCATCTTATCCCCTCCGTCAAAGAGTTCTGAAGGGAAAACCTCCACGCCGCCGTCCGGGGTAAAGCGGTTGAACGCGGGTCCCTTCAGAAATCCCACGCAGTTGGGGCAACAGGTGGCAGTCATGATACCGTCCAGGCCCAGAAACTTTAGTCGCTCATCCTGGCCATCCAGCACCAGCATATCTACCATCCAACCGCCGCAGTGAGGGCAGGTATCCTCCCGCAACCGGCCGATGCGGACGGGAGACTCCTCACCAGGCGTTCCCTTGACCATGGGGTAACAGGTATCGAAGTTGAGCTGCGTCCGGCGGCCCTCCTTGTCAAAGGTCCAGCCGCCGCACTGGGCGTAGACAGACGGGCCCACATAGAGTTTTCTCTGCCACGGTCTTGGATTTTGCTCCAGTTCCAACAGGGTTTCCAGCGCTCTGTCATCCCCCTGTATGGCCAGACACATCATGAGATTGCCCGCCTCGCCGGGGTCCTTGGTTTCCCGTATTGTGGCGATCAACCCATCCCGCACATCCCCCGGAGCGTGGTAGTAGAGCTCACAGGGATAGAATACTTTTTCGGCCAAAGCTTCCCGCTGGATCTCCGGCGTGATGGCATCTCGATAACCGAGCAGATGCCAGAAGTCTGTGAACTCTGGGTCCTCCATATCCGCTAGCCGTTGGATATTCCGGATTAGACCGTCCTGCTTTTCTTTAATCTGTTCCGATGCCCAGGACAGTACCGCTTTCCGCTCCTGCTCAGACTTACATTTCCAGCACAACCCTTCATAGCCCAGGGGCGTCCCACAGATAGGGCAAGTGTATTTCAAACTCATGCACTTTGGCTCCTTTCAGAAAATAGAAAAACTCCCCGCGGCACACTGTCAATTAGACAGGCTGGCGCAGGGCGTGAAAAGGCCGCACAGAACCAGTGGCCGGTTATCGGGAACCGGCCTAGCTCAGCGGTTGCAAGTATCTGATTGTTTTGTGCCCTTCCAGGGAATCGCCGTTTATTTCTGTACATTTTCTTTCACTCTATCCATTGTTTCTTTCGTCCTCTGCATCTCATCCAGTAGAGCGTTGATCTGAAACTCCACCATATCCTCTGCTGCCTCTGGAAACAGAAAAGGGATCGTATTAGGAATCGCCTTGTAAATCATCATCATGGATAGGGCCAGATTGCCGAACAGCCGTGGATCAATGCTTCCCATGGGAAAGCCGAAAATCACCAGCAGACTGCAAAACAATTTGATCTGGTCCTCGCGGAAGGTTTGGAAATTTTCCTGGGAGAGACAGCGGTAAACCTCCTGTTCTTCCTCAATGGATAACACGGCGATGCCTCTTTTCTCACCGTAAACGCAAGTCTCCAAAAAGGTCCTGACGCCCTCCCGCCAACTGAGCGAGGAATCATCCATCAGCTGTTGGGCATATCGCAACAGCTTTGGCTGCTGATACCGAAGTGCCTGTAGTACCAGTTCTTCTTTGGAGGAAAAGAAGGTGTAGAAAAAGGTCTTGGATATACCCACTTTCCTACACAGGATATCAATACTGCTGTGAATCAGCCCCCGGTCCACAATGCACTGGATCACGGTGGTCAGCAGGGCTTCCCGTACCTGTTCTCGCTCCTGCTCAGAATAGGCTTTTCGTGCCATATTCTTATATCCCCCTAGTAAAATAAAGAATAAAATTATAAATTAGTATTTATATGATAACTGAGTGAAGAAAAATATACAACTACTTTCTTGAAAAATTTTTATAAATTTTTAAACACAATGTACGATACAGAGGAAGGATTGGTACTTGGATTTATGGGTTTAGAACACTTACCGCCTTATGAGGTAGTTTTTCAATATCTATGCATATTTAGAAATTACACCGTTCCAAGGGTTTGATACTTTATTAGATTTGCAGCATATTGTAGCAAGCAATGCGAGTTTCCATGGTTATTAGCTGAATTTGCCTATACAGGCAAGTAAGTCAGATTATTATCAAGACCATTATGACATGCATTTGCCTATACCTAATAGACAAATGCGGCTAACCAATATACACACTCGCATTGCCTGCCATCTGCTTGTTGAGGGCAGCGTTCCCCCTCTCCCTTTTGAACACAGAATTCCAATCGTATGGCTGCAAATTCTGCGAACGCTTTTGTTAGTCCGTACCCATGCCCCGTTTCAAGGCATAGAGTGTTGTGAATTGCGACACTCCTATGTTTATGTGGTATGCCCTAAAACAGGGCTCCCCTCGGAAGATGGGGGACAAAATACCACTCCAGTTTTTTCTTTCCACGACCGTTGCGAGCGTTGCGTTTTACTCGATTACTTCAAACGCGAGTGCTTCTACCGCCACGTAGGTCAATCGGATACGCCGTCCGGCGCGTTTGGTTTTGTTTTCGAACTTCACCGGATATTCTTCCAGCAGGTGGCTGGCATTCACATTCAGGTGTTTGGTGGGCCGGTTCATTGCCATGTACAGATGCAGGGTCTCGGATAGCTCGGTGGAACTTCCTTCCCATTCCCGGTTTTCAGCGGACACGATCTTCGACACAACTTCCAGGACCGGGGCCGGGGGCTGCTTCCAAAGCTCATTTTCTACATGATCAAAGCTCCAAAATAGGCTCTCTTGATCCTTACTCAAATACAACCATCGATTCGACTGGTCTCTACCTACCACCTCCAGTGTAGCCTTGCTATCTATCCGCTTCTCCTTCTACATGAGGAGTACACCATCCGCACATCCAAGCAGTCCTGTCGTGCCGGAAATCATCTCGAAGCTGTCTCCTGCATGCTGCTTTCTGGTGTGGCGGACGATCAGGACACAGACGCCATACCGCAAATTGTTTCAGCTTACTAATCACCTCATAGTCACTGGAATAGCTGTAACTGTCGCTCACCGTCTCTCGGACTTTTTGCAGAGTGTCCACGATAATGAGCTTGGTGTCACTATGTTCCCGGACAAACTTTTCCATCTGTTCATCCAGGCCGCTGCCGGCCATTCTGACGCTGGTGGCGAAAAGGAGGGAACGGGCCCCCTTCACCCCGAATATCCGAAACATCTGGCGCTACAAACGGCTCTCATCATCCTCCAACGCAAGGTAGAGCACCGTCCCCTGGTGGACCTTATAGCTCCACAGATTTTGTCCGGTACTGACATGGTGTGCCATCTGCGCTACCAGGAAGGACTTGCCAATTTTGAGCGTTCCAGCAAGGATGTATGCTCCCGTGTAGAGCAGGTTTTCAATCATTGTGGATGGCTTGGAACACATTACCTATCAACTCGTCCAGTGTCACAGTGTGGAGGTAGGCCGGGTCACTTATGCGGTGTATTTTGCAGTAAAGTTCCTCCAAATCATCTTCCAGAGAATTACTTTTTCCCTCTAGGCCTGGTATAGTAGTCTTGGAAATTTGAAAGATTGACTGTCCATCATCTGCGCCATGGGCGGCCATTTTTTCATCGGTCATAGGCAAAGTCCTCCTGCATTCCGTTTAGAATGGTTGCAATCATCTGTATGGTGTCCAGCAGCTCGTCATTCACACCCTGTCCGGCCTCAATCCGGCACAGCTCGTTCAGCACTACGGCCAGCTGATCCCGCAGCACCTTGTAAACCCTGGGATTGCCCTGCACCACCACATTCCGCCACAGCAGCCGATGGATGATGTAGTCCCGCTAGGTAAGCTGGTAAGTTTGACCGCCATTTCGATCTGTGCATCCTTCTCTAGGGAGACCCGGAAAGCCACGGTCTTGTTTCTCCAATGGTTGTGCTTGTCCAAATTCTTTGCTAAAATTTTACTTGCTCCATTCCACGTTCAATTTGTTTGCCATTTCTGCTACGCTTTTTATAACGACAAGCATAGATGGGAGCTGGATGTATGGCGATTGGCAAAGGAATCCTCTTTTTCCGTCTCCTGCGGGAAATGACACAGAAATATCTTGGTACGGCGCTGGGCTTCTCGGAGAAGTCCGCTGATGTGCGCCTAGCACAGCATGAAACAGGATCAAGAGTCCCTAAGGCGGATCTTACCGCAGCTATGGCTCAGGTACTGGACATGTCACCCCACATGCACTCTCTGTCCTGAACATAGACTCCTATGTGGGTCTCATGTACACCCCCACCCTGGAGAACAACTACGGTCTGAAGGTCACGGAGCAGGACGATGAGCTTTCCTTGCAGGCGGACTCCCGCAAAAACAAGGACGCTGCCCGGCCTCACGAAATGCTCTGGGCCTGGCGAGAACAGGCGGCCAAATTGGAAGCCGGGGATATCTCCCAGGAGAAGTACGACCGCTAGCGTTACCACTACCCGGAGTGCAATAGCCCCCAGATCCACGCCAAAGTGCCGCCGGAGGGACTTTTCTGACCTTCTCACTTGTAGGCCACGGGAGAGGCTGTTTGTTGCGCAAAATAAAAAATTCAGATAAACGAGAGTAAAATAAAAAAGGTCTAACTGATCAGCAAAAATCAGTTAGACTTTTTCTCTATGAGCAAAATACAAGGATTTTGAGGCTACTCGCAAACAACCCGATTTTTCTTTTCAAACTCAATAAATCGGGATTTGGCGAGTGCGATCAAATGGGGAATCTGTAAATCAGAAAGTCAGTGTTTTCAAGGGCTTGCGGGCTCTCATATCCACTTTTTCTTATTCCCACTCCGCTACTGAAATCTTATCCATACTGTATTCAGCAGCTTTGTATTATTTTTATTCTATATGCTGTATCTATTTTACGCTTTATTTTCGTGGTAAAGTGGTATAAGCGTCGTTTCAGCATCGCATCGAAAGAAAGGCGGTGAAGAATATGTCAGAATCCAGAGAAGAAATGCTGCACTCCACAGCGAAGGCTCGCGAACAGGTAATGATTGACCGGCTGTTAGAGTCTTTTTACAAGCACAAAGATGAAATCCTAAAGGCAACACAGGAGAAAAAGGATTAACCCCTAAATATCACATCGTTATGGTATGCCAATGCCTCTTTATTGGGATAAAACCTTTCAGGCAAAATAATTGTCTCACCTTCAAGGTCAATGAGCCATCGCTTTGTAAAGCTGTCCTCCTGCTCTCGCACCTGCGTTGACACATGGATTTTATAATCTGGCGTTACCGTAATTAGCCCACCGTCAAACGCTTTATCATAAAAGGTATTGAGCAGCAGTCCATTTGTGGGGTCGGTTCTCTCTGAGGTCGTGCGGCAACTCCGGAACGGTTTGATATGACTTGCAACAAGCATGGCCGGCAAGGTCATGCCGGAGATACAGCAGGCGTTTTCATAAGACGCAAAAACAGATGCTCGGAAGAAGTGACGCTCTCGGCTCACTCTGTTTTTATCTGTTAGCGAGGATAGGGGCTTTGCGCCATTTATTGGGTTTGCGTCGAATAATGCGAGCCCGGTTAAAGATTCGGCTTGTACGCTGAGCGTGCCCCAATCATTTTTGAATTCGTCGAAAATCAATCGGTCCGCTTTCGCAGCATGAGTTGCGCCCTTGACCTTTGAATTAGGGTCAATAGCCGCAAAGTTTTTCATACGCATAACAAGAGAGCTGACAGAGTGGGAAAATCCATCAGCGACCTGCTGTATCAACTTATTTGAGGGGCGCATATCGTTCAGCGGTGTTATACAGTATAGCGCATAGGCAACGATAATGTCCTCTCGGCTCCATGTTACACGTTCGCCCATAGTTCAAAGTCTCCGAATTATAATGCCATTATAAACCTAATAGTTCTTTCTTTTTTGCATCAAACTCGGAATCTGTGATTGCTCCCATATCCAGCAACTCTTTATACTTTCTTATTTCATCCGCTGGTGATACGCCACTTGAAATCGATGAATGGTTTTTGCTGAGAATATAATTCACAAATGCACTAAAATCATCGGGTTCAGCTGCAATTTTAAGGTCAACTGTTTGACCGCCACCGAGAACCAGAGACAACTCTCCTTTTAGATAGGTAGCGCTCGTAATAGACGAGTAGTTATAGACATCAGCGAAGTACAGCGTACCAAGTTTACGCCGGCCAAGGATAACTGCCTCATTGGTACACAGGGCACAGTTATTTGTATCTGCAGAAAGGTTAGAACAGAGAATACTATTTACTTCATCTTCGTTCTTGATGACTTTATAACGCATAGCAGTTTTGAGTATCTTTTGAGCCTTTTTATCAAAAGCGGCATGATTTGCGTAATACATCGTTACACCTCGATTCTATAAATTCTATGTTGTAATTATACCGTGTAGGGCGATTTGTGTCAATTATTAGAGCCACCCGTGTCAAGCTATTTCCAGCCTTCCTTGATAATGACATACCATGTATGCGTACTATAATTTTAATTGGAGGAAGCATACATGACAGCAGAAACTATCAAGCAACTGCGTGAAGCACGAGGTTGGACACAGGCGGAATTAGCAAGAAGGCTGAACATTTCAAGAAATGGCGTTAATACATGGGAGCAGGGACTGTCCATGCCGTCCCCGCACTTTCTGGTTGAGCTTGCCAAAATATTTTCCGTTTCCACCGACTTCCTGCTTGGCGTCGAATCACTACATACTATCAATGTTTCGGACCTTTCCGCAAAAGATGTGGCAATGCTGACAGACCTTGCGGACCGACTGAGAAGTGTTTAGGAGAGTGCTGCTGTCGTGGTAGCGCTCTCCTATTTCTATGAAAGAGGTGGAACCTATGAAAAAGCGTTTAACAGCAATACTACTTGCCCTTGTCCTAATGATGGGGCTTACAACATTTGCCGCCGCTGAGGAAGGCATTCCAACCGCTGCGACATTCGATGAACTCGTTGCCGCTATGGAAAATGGCGCTACTACTGTCGAGATTACGGGTACAATTAGTGTAACCGGCAATCTGGGGAACAATGATGTTACTATCACATTGACCCGGTCAGCGGACTTTGCGGACGGTGCTTTGCTTCAAATCGAGCAAGGGGAAATCAAGAACTTAATAGTCAGTGGTGCGGACATAGATACCGAAAGCCCATTAGCCATAATCAGCGGAAGTTGCCTTATTTCAAATACTGCATTCACAAATTGTACTGATAGCGCCGTTGTAATAACAACCGGAACGGCAATGTTTGAAAACTGCTCCTTTGAGGACAATTCAGGTACTCATATTACCAATGACGCAGAAGCAGTCTTTACTAAATGCAGTTTCTCTGATGGACAGTCGAAAGACAACGGTGGTGCCATTAGAAATACAAAAACTCTGCAATTACAGAACTGCACCTTTGCCCAAAACGGTACAAGTGTTGATTCTGAACTATGCGGCGGTGCCATATATAATGCAGGACAAATGTATGCCTACAAATGCACTTTTACCGATAATACTTCAGGACAGGGCGGTGCTCTTTATAATGTTGGCAGTTCCGAACTTATAGAGTGCACTTTCACAAATAATTCTGCAAATATCGGCGGTGGAATATATAGTACCGGCACTATGCGAACAATCGACACCCTTATATATCAAAACACCTCTATTGAGGCGGCCGCAGATATTTTTGCGTCAAATCCGATTACTGTTTCGTATAACGAGGAGTATGCGTTTCCTGAATCGACGAGCGGTTGGCATAGCGACAGCTCCGATAGCCGTAAAGGTAAAAAACTCTTTGATACCTCCTTTGAGGGAGTCGGAAGCCTTGTGTTTCTAATGGAGTCGGACTTGCCCGCCAAGGAACCAGACCCGCCCGCTGTTGACCCAACGCCAACTCCTACGCCCGAACCTGAACCGGAGCGCCCGACCGTTCGCCCTTCGTCCTCTGGCGGTCATCATACTACTGCCGTGAATAAGCCGATTAAGCCAACTCTTGATAAGGCCAAAACTTTATATTTGAGTGGCTATTGCGACGCCGTTCCAAATGAGAATATTACCCGCCGACAGGTCGCACATATTCTCTATAACCTTATGAGCGCGGAGAGTCAGAAACATTATGCCAGCAACGAGAACATATTTATTGATGTCAAAGACGATACGGCGATTGCAGCATTAGCAAAGGCAAAAATCGTTTTGGGGTATGACGAGCATTACCGCCCTGACGCATACTTGACACGTGGAGAACTGTGCGCCATACTCAGCCGATTCTCCGATTTGAAAAGCGGGGCAAGTTCATTCCAAAATATCGAGCACCATTGGGCAAGGGACTATGTAAATATCTGCGTTTCAAACGGGTGGATTGCTGACGGAACAGAGATTGACCTAAACAGCTATATTACAGTAAAGGTTGCCGCTAACATTATTGAAAAAATGCTATAAATGCGAAAACCGGTCTGCTATGCAGGCCGGTTTTCTTGCTGTGGGACTCCACGGTCTCCCGTATCACACAATAACCAACTCCGAGGGTAAAACCTAAGGGCCTACTATATAAAACCCGATACGGTCAATTATGGGCTTGCGCCGATTTCTCGGATTTCACAGACATAAATCTCAATTAAGCTGCTGTCGGCGCAACTTAGGGTTATCGATTCCGGGTCCGGCTCGTTATCCTGTTCACTGGTCCAGTCAATCCATACGCCGGTTACTTTGATACCGTCTTTACATATTACGGTTACCTGCCTATCAAGCAACCCCACATACTTCGCCATATCCATGGTGCTGCTTTCGTCAATGACATCAAACAATTCTGGCGGGAAAAGGTGGGTTTCATCAGGCTCGGTCATAATGCGATAAAAGTCTCCCTCGATTGAAAGGACTTCCCGAACTGCCCCCATCGGTAAATCTTCAAGGCTGACACCGATATATTTTACTTTCACCTTTTCACCCCCTACCGGAATTATTATATCGAACCGCTGCTAACTTGTAAATGCGATTGCAGCAGTAGCAGCGGTTCTCCCCATTTTGCTGCTGCAACCCGCTGCATGAAAAAGCCTTTGTTATCAAGCCTTCCAACGCATTTGCAGCGGTTGCAGCGCTTTTTATAGTGTTTTATAAATCGCAAGAAATCAAAGAATATAATACCCCAGTTGGGTATCATATTCCTTATTTTATAAAATGTTTAACCTATGTGAAAATCCGCTGAAACCGCTGCGCCCAGCCTCCGCTTTATGCGGGGGTTCGTTTTTGAAAATACATTTTTTGATAAATTCTTGCAAAGATTTGCTCATTATCTACCTATCTTTGCCGCCGGGTGACACTCTTTTGTCTTTTATGAGTAAAACCTTGCCAATCGCCGCTTCTTTATGTCCTGTAAGCCACTAAAGTTCACATTTACAGTACAATATATACGCGATATAATACAGATAACCACAATATATAGTGTATTTGAAAGTGAGGTTGACCATATGCAGTATGACGGACTACTGACGATAGCGACAGGGAGCTCTCGTCGGTGTACGAATTGGAAAAACAAAAGAATACTGTGGTCCGACCTTGCCGCTAAGCTCTCCAATGTCACGAGGACACAGGAAACGCAAGCAGAGTATGAGCGGATGCCGAAAGATGAGCGGGACCGAATTAAAGATGTCGGCGGCTTTGTAGGCGGTAGCTTAAGAACAAACCGCAGAAAAGCGGATTCCGTATGTGAGCGGCAACTAATCACACTCGACCTTGACAATGTTCCGCAAGATACGGACCCTTGGCCTACTGTTACTCTTGCCCTCGGCTGTGCTGCAGTTCTTTACAGCACACACAGTCATACGCCGCGGAGTCCTAGACTGCGCCTTGTGCTACCGTTGTCTCGACCTGTATCGCCTGATGAATATGGGGCAATTGCCCGCAAAATTGCAGAGGACATCGGGATTGATATGTGCGACGATACGACTTATCAGCCGCACAGATTGATGTATTGGGCCAGTGCCGCAACGGATGCGGAGTTTCGCTATGAAGTTGAGGACGCTCCTTGGCTTGACGCGGACGAACAGCTTTCTCGCTATGCCGATTGGCACGACCCCACACAATGGCCCGTGTCAAGCCGCAAGGCGAACGAACCCCGCCGACTGGCTGACAGGCAGAGCGACCCTACTGAAAAGGGCGGCATTGTCGGAGCATTTTGTAAAGTGTTTTCGATAGACGATGCGATTGACGAATTTTTACCTGATAAGTACAGCAAATGCAGCGACGGACGCTATACCTACCTTGGCGGCTCTACATCAGGCGGTCTGGTTGTCTACGATAACGGTAAATTCGCATTCAGCCACCACAGCACAGACCCGACTTGCGGCAAGCTCTGTAATGCTTTTGACCTTGTTCGCATTCACCTATTCGGTGACGAGGACGAAAACACAGCCCCCAACACCCCGGCAACAAAGCTCCCTTCCTATAAAAGTATGTGCGATAAGGCTCTGTCTGTTCCCGCCGTGCAGCAGGAACTAAAGGCAGAGCAGTTAAGCTCAGTAGTCGCAGTTTTTGATGACGCAGAGAATACAGAATGGGTGCAGGCGCTTGAAATCAACCCGAGAACCGGAAAGCCTGCGGCAACTGTAGATAATGTGTTCCTAATTCTGACACACGACCCACGCTTAAAAGGCCGGTACTACTATGACGAGTTCAGAGCTCGGCCTATTGTGTGCGGCGCCCTTCCTTGGGACACTTCTTCCCATAGGGTATCTGCTTCATGGCTTGATACCGATGACGCAGGATTGCGATGGTTACTGGAACGCGATTATAAAATCGACAGCGCCCCGAAGGTGCGAGATGCCGTAGACCTTGCCATTGACAGCAATAAAATTCACCCTGTCCGTGATTATCTACGCTCCCTTGAGTGGGACGGTCAACCGCGTGCGGAAATGCTGTTCATTGACTACCTCGGTGCAGAGGATTCCAGATATACCCGCGCCGTTACACGGAAGGCCCTTATTGGCGCTGTGGCACGAATCCTCCGCCCCGGCTGCAAGCATGACCACATGCTCGTTCTTGTTGGACCGCAGGGGTGCCGTAAATCCACCACTTTGGCAAAACTCGGTAAACAGTGGTTTTCTGATTCGCTCTATACCATGACCGGCAAGGACGCTTACGAGCAGTTACAAGGAAACTGGATTATAGAGCTTGCGGAAATGGCGGCAACCCGCAAAGCTGAAATTGAACAAATTAAGCAGTTCGTTTCAAAACAGGAAGATACATACCGTGCGGCCTATGCTCGACGGACGCAATCACACCCTCGGCAATGTGCGTTCTTCGGTACAACAAATGACGATGAGTTCTTACGAGACCCCACAGGCGCCCGTCGTTTCTGGCCCGTAACCGTTACGAAAGCGGGTTGCGTTAATGGGGACAAGCTGACACCCGAAATCGTGGACCAAATCTGGGCTGAGGTCGTTACCTATTATGACAACGGGGAAACATGGTATCTCGACAACGAGGTTGAAGAAATCGCCAGAAAGGTTCAGTCGGAGCATACGGAGACAAACGGCAAACTTGGTCTGATTGAGAACTTTATTGAAACGCTACTGCCTGCTGGTTGGGATACTTGGGACCTTGACAGGCGGCTTATGTTCTGGAGCGGCGGATTTGGTCCAGAGCAGAAAGGCACAATGCGTCGGACCCGCGTATGTGCGCTTGAAATCTGGCAGGAGCTTTTCAAAGGCGACCCGAAAAACTACACCACACAGCACGCAAGAGAGATTACCGGACTGCTGAAAAGTCTCCCCGAATGGAGTATGACAACAGCTACAAATTGCGGCGCTCTTTACGGCAGACAGCGCGGATTTATAAGGAAAGAGAGGTAACACCATGAGAATCGACAGAATTAAACTGATTGTCCTAATGGCCGAGCGTGATATGACGATTGGCCGCTTGGCGGAGTTGAGCCGACTTTCGGTCTCCACAATCTGCCAAGTTAAGGCAGGAAAGTCCTGCACACCGAAAACAGGTGCGGCAATCGCCGCAGCCTTGGGCGTTCCAGCAGGCGAAATTGAATCGAGGTGAGGGAATGTCCGATGTTGTTCGTGTGGACGAGGTAATGACCCGCCTCGACTGTTCAATGGGGAAAGCCTATAAAATCATCAAGACACTCAATGACGAGTTAAAACGAAAAGGCTATATCACGGTAGCCGGTCGTGTTCCCCGCTCCTACTTTGAGCAAAAGTGTCTGTTGGAAAGGAAGTGAGAAAATGCAGCGAGTAACCTACTATGACAGTACACTAAAGCAATATGTTTTGGTTGGAAATGAACACGATACGCTAACTGCGCTCGGCAAGTTAGAGGATTCCCTTGAAAAACTGGAACCCAAAACCTTTGGGGAGTTTATGACAAGATTTCGGCAGCGGCGCGGTGTATCTCAAACGTCATTTGCGGCAGCTCTCCATATCAGCCGTGATACTGTTAAAGCGATTGAAGCAGACAAAAATACTCCGTCTTATGAAACCCTGCTTGCGATTACAGATGTGTATAATATTCCCCTTGATACTTTGCGGTTTGCTTTTCGGCGTTATGCCTTCCACCTCAAAGACGAGGCAATCGACTACATGATAGACCGGCAGGACAGCCAGCTTATTGAACCGACTATGTACCGCAATATTGGCGCACTGCTGCAATGTGAACGCCGGTTTATATCAAAATCCCGCAAGCAGCTATCTGATATGAGCGGAATCTCCACTCCCATGATTGCTAAATATGAATCCGGCGAGGTTGATATTGCATGGCCGGTATTGCGGCAATTCGGTATGTGCGTGGATTCTGAGCGTTTACTGGAAGTATGCCAAAAGCTGAAAAATCGTGCAGAAAGAAGGAGAATGATGATATGACCGTTCGAGAAATATATAGACTCCGCCATCAAAAGGCGGTCGGATTCAATAGAGCACGTAGCCGTGTAATTGAGCAGCTTGTAGCACAGCGCGGCGAATGTACTGATACCGCAATCTTTGCGGCACTCCGTGACGAACTGGCTCGCATTACAGCAGATGAAGCACAGATGAACGCTGAAATGAACACATTACTGCGTGCGTCTTTGGCTGATATGGGAATTGACACGCAGTTTGCCGAAGGAGTATTTCTCCACCCGAAGGCGCGCATTTATGATTGTTGTGAGGGTATCGGGTGGTTTGTATCAAAAAGTCTTGATTCTCCGCAAGAGGTCAAAGCACAACAGAATGTTTTAAGAAAGGCAGGTATTGAAAATGACATTTGAAGAACTGAGGGCTGAGGCACAGAAGGCTTATAAGGAAGTTCTGGCGGCTGACGAGGAGCGGAAAAACGATAAAACGATTGCTCGTTTGTCCGAACTTTATGTTGAATCCTATGTCAACGAAAAGCGACGTGAGCGTGACGCTGCTTTTAGGGAATATGTAATTTCCCGCGTAGAGGAACTTAGAGAACTCGTTTCCTCAGTGATTACCGAAAAGCGAAATGGGCTTGACAAAATGCTTTCTACTCCACCGACGAGTGAACAGCTTAGTTTGCTGACTGCGCTTCAGGTGAGGGGCGAGGATATTAGCGAGGGAGAATTACGCAACCTCGCCGACCAATTCATGCCAAATTACCAAGCGGTAAAAGCCTTGCAGACTATCAGCAAGAAAAATGGTGTGCATTTTGCCTTACCTGAAAAATGCGATTACGAAGCATTGCAGGCAGCACTCAACTGGACAGAGAATTACCTGTCGGAGCGGCTTTGCGGTTTGCGTAATTTTACCGCGCCGCGAAATCTGCATGCCTTTGACCGTTTGTTTTTCGGTGAGGGCTGGCGTGACCCTCACTATGATTCCCATGCGGTCAATCTATTTGATTAAATACCATGATAACAGAAAAAGAAGCCCGCAATATGCTCAATAGCTACAAATTACTCTCCTTGAGGGCAGACCTGCGGTATGAGAAAATCAGTTTTTATAAAAAGTACAATGCGGCGGGCGAGTATTGCGAGGTACTCGCCCGCCAAGCAAAAGAATTACTTGCTGCGCGAGATAACATCAACGCGGTGGTTGATTCTCTTGCCGAGCCATATAGGACTGTCCTGTACTTGCGTTTCATTGAGGGGCATACCGTTGAGAAAACGGCAGAAATAATGTTTTACTCCTATCGTTGGTTAATGAGATTGCAAGCTACGGCAATTCAAGAGTTCAGAAAGGCGGTGAACAAATGACCGAGAAACAGGAACGATTTATTGACGAATACATCATAGACTTCAACGCTACACGGGCGGCTATTGCTGCGGGGTATTCCTCAAAACGTGCGAATTCGCAGGGGGTTCACCTGCTCTCTATTCCTGAGATTCAGGCAGAAGTAAGGCGGCGCAAGGCGGAAATCTCTGCGGGACTACGAATTTCCGCCGAACGAGTACTGTGGGAAATGGCGGCACTTGGATTTTCCAACATTTTTGATTATGTTGAAGTCATAGACGGGGAACTTCGCCTAAAAGAACTTCCACCCGAAAAGCAAGGTGCCGTTTCCAGTATCAAGATTACAAAGAACGGCACGGAAGTCAAGCTACACGATAAATTGAAAGCGTTGGAATTCCTCGCCAAATATACAGGGCTAACAGACCATAAAGCAAATACAGAGACGCAAAATAATCTTTTTGAAATGATTGACGCTTGTGGTAAAAGCGCAAATTTTGATGATATTCCAGAACTCAATGGAGATTGGCAACCATAAACAAGCCTACGGTCTCCCACATCAAGTTTTCTTTCTTTTGGAGTATAAACCTACTCTGTAAAAACGGAGCTGATATAGGACGCCGTAGGTACTCCAAATTCAGGGGCTCGCGAATCTTACTATTTGCGATAATATAGATAAAAAGGCAAAACAGGAGGCAAATGTTATGCCAGTATATAAGGACAAGGACCGCGGAACGTGGTATTGCTGTTTCTACTATACCGATTGGCAAGGGGAACAGCAGCGTAAAACAAAGAGAGGTTTTACTAAACAGAAAGACGCCAAAGAATGGGAACGCGCTTTTCTTGACAAATTGCAGGAAAATCCGCAAATGACAATGGCAAGCCTAATTTCTCTGTATAATACAGATATGGCAAGCCGACTCAGGGTGTCAACCATGAACAACAAGGAGCACCTAATAAGGACAAAGATTTTGCCTTATTTCGGCAAAATGAAAATCAGCGACATTAAAGCAACAACGGTTCGACAATGGCAAAATCAGCTCATGGGTGACGAGTACGCCGAAACATACCTAAAAGCAATCAATAATCAGCTTTGCGCGATTTTTAACTACGCCGTTAAGTATTATGGTCTAAAAGAAAATCCTTGTCATAAGGCGGGAAGCATAGGACGCAAGAACGCAAAGGAAATGCAGTTTTGGACAAAAGACGAATACATTAGATTTGCCGCAGCAATCGAGGACAAACCACAAATGCACTCAGCGTTTCAAGTCCTTTACTGGTGCGGCATACGGGAAGGCGAACTCTTAGCCTTGACCAAAGATGATATTGACTTTGAGGGAAACACCATAACTATCAATAAATCCTATCAGCGAATTGGCAAGAAAGATATTATTACGGAGCCCAAAACTCCGAAAAGCAATCGGATTATCGCTTTGCCGAATTTTCTTTGCGAAGAACTTAAAGAGTATATCTCACACATCTATGATAATGGGCGCATTTTCCCATTAACCAAGCATGCCCTATACAGGGAAATGATTCGAGGTAGCAGCCAGAGCGGAGTTAAAAAGATTAGAGTGCATGACCTCAGACATAGCCACGCCTCATTACTTATCGAACTCGGCTTTTCGCCACTCTTGATAGCCGAACGACTCGGCCATGAGAACATAGAAACGACCCTCAATACCTACTCCCATCTATACCCGCACAAGCAAGGAGAACTTGCTCAAACGCTGGACTCCCTGCTAAAAACCTGATTTCAGCGTCATAACAGCATCGCGGCTATCATTAAAAGAGCCCGAAAGCCTTGCAAACAAAGACTTTCGGGCTTTCTTCCATTTATTCCCACTCAATCGTTGCCGTTGGTTTGGGCGATAGATCAACGCAAACACGATTTACACCTTTCACCTCGTGCAGAATACGCGAAGTAATCGTCTGCAACAACGCCCAATCCAATTGCGGAACTTGTGCTGTCATTGCATCAATGGTATTTACTGCACGAATAATAACTGGCCAATCAAAACAACGCGCATTATCGCGTACACCCACTGATTTAAAGTCCGGAACAATTGTAAAATACTGCCAAACTTTTCCCTCCAAACCGGCTTTAGCAAATTCTTCCCGGAGGATGGCATCGGATTCGCGTACTGCCTCCAAGCGATCGCGCGTAATCGCCCCCAAACAACGCACCCCTAATCCAGGTCCTGGAAACGGCTGCCGATATACCATGCTAGCAGGCAATCCTAACGCCACCCCACAGGCACGAACTTCATCTTTAAACAACATTTTAAGTGGCTCTACAAGCTCAAACTGCAAATCCTCAGGCAAACCGCCCACATTGTGATGACTCTTAACCATTTTAGCAGTCTTTGTGCCGCTTTCCACGATGTCCGGATAAATCGTTCCTTGTGCAAGGAACTCTATACCATCCAGCTTACGAGCCTCTTCTTCAAAGACACGAATAAATTCTGCTCCAATAATTTTTCTCTTCTGCTCTGGATCGGCCACTCCTTCCAGCTTCCCCAAAAAACGATCGGTTGCATCTACATAGATCAAGTTGGCTGACAATTCGTCCTGAAATACACGAACAACTTGCTCCGGCTCTCCTTTCCGCAAAAGGCCGTGATTGACATGCACGCAAGTCAACTGACTACCAATTGCTTTTAACAAGAGCGCCGCAACTACAGACGAATCAACACCGCCGGACAATGCTAATAATACTTTTTTATTCCCCACCTGCTGGCGAATTAGATCAATTTGGTCAGCGATGAAATTATCCATGTTCCAATTGGCTTGGGCTTTGCAAGTATTAAAAACAAAGTCACGTAAAGCTTCTTGAATGGCTTGATCTTCTTCTGGCATCGGATTTAGGATTCCATTCCATTCATAATCAAATGTATAAATGGGTAGACCAGATTTTACAATCGCTTCGGAAAGCCCAATCTTTTCACCGTCTACCACATCATTTGGACCGCCATTTGCAACAATGCCCTTCACATTCGGCAACTTACAAATCTCTTCTATGGTTACATCGTAATTACAAATTTCGCTGTATACCCCCAGTGCACGAATTGCCCGTGCAACATCGGTATTTCGTGTACTACCCAGATCCAAAACTACAATCATATCTTGTCTCATCGTATACCCTCCTTTTTTAATCGATTTTATCGTAGCATATTCCCAATAATACCGTCAACTCTGATCGACAAATTTTTTCATATTCGCTCGAAATTTGTCGTTCCAACGGATACAAATATTCCGCTTGCATACCATTTTGTATCTGTCAGTTTATGTCTTTAAAAAAGTCGAATTCACGGCTTAGGTTGTGTTTTCTTACTCAATATCCGTGTATCCCTATTGATATCGTGGGTGACGCATTCTTTATATAGGTTCCCATCTGCTTTTAAAAAGAATTTTAATTCTTATACTATAATGCTATACAATTACTCTTTTAAACCACACAGAATTACAAAACTCACGTATTCTTTTACATATCCTACGGAAGTAGCTATTCCTTGGGCCACTTTCCTTCACTGACAAACTACTCACCCAAAGTATCCACTGGCCATCCCCATATTCTTACTAACTTCAACGATACAACGAACTAGATCGTAGAGCCGGACAGCGTGCTACCCTCTAGTATGTTTTACAACTGGATATACCTATCGACATCCTCAAAATAACTTCATCATTCAGCAAATGTATCGAATACATTCTTTTCAAAATGAAGATCTGTCATTCACCCTTCAAAATGCAAATTCTCTTTAGAATCCTGGTATAAACGCCAGCCAACTTTCTTCTGTCTGCAAACAGGTACAGTCTTCCAGGACACTCTCCCCAAAATCTTTCATCACATATCATCTAAGATCGTCTCGATAAACTGTTAGAAACTTTTTAATGAACTTCACAACTAATCGTAAATTATTGGATCGTATTTGCGATCATACCCTTTAAAATCGTATTTTTATTTAAGACCAATTAAATAAGGCCCCGCCAGTTAGCTAAGGGTATTCTATCTTTAGCTAACTGGCAGGGCTAAAAGGCATCATGCTAAAAATTCATTGACAACTCATTCATATTCAATCGTAGCTGGCGGCTTACTTGTAATATCATAAACCACCCGATTCACATTCTCAACTTCATTGACAATCCGGGTGCTGACAATCTCCAAAGTCTCGTACGGAATACGCGCCCAGTCCGCTGTCATAAAATCCGTTGTTGTTACTGCACGCAACGCAATGGTATTGTCATAGGTACGTCCATCACCCATAACACCGACACTCTTCATTCCAGTCAATACCGCAAAGTACTGATTGATTTGGCGGTCCAACCCTGCTTTTGCGATTTCTTCTCGGAAAATTGCATCAGCATCCTTCAAAATTTCCAATTTTTCCGGTGTAACTTCTCCCATGATCCGAATTCCGAGTCCCGGTCCGGGAAACGGCTGACGCCAAACCAGATGTGCTGGAATTCCCAACTCGATACCGACACGACGGACCTCATCCTTAAATAAATCACGCAAGGGCTCGATGATTCCTTCAAACCCTACATCTTCGGGCAAACCACCCACATTGTGGTGGCTTTTAATGGTCGCTGCATCTCCAGAACCGCTCTCAACCACATCCGGGTATATGGTTCCCTGACAAAGGAATTCCATCTTCCCAAGCTTACTGGATTCTTCTTCGAATACACGGATAAATTCTTCTCCGATAATCTTTCGTTTCTGCTCCGGCTCTACAGCGCCTGCCAATTTTTGCAAGAACCGATCCTGCGCATTGACACGAATTAAGTTCATATCGAACTGCTTACGGAATACGCGCTCTACCTCATCTCCCTCATTTTTCCGCAGCATTCCATGGTCTACAAAAATGCAGGTCAGATTTTTCCCAACCGCTTTGTGAACCAGCACCGCAGCCACTGAGGAATCCACTCCGCCGGATAGCGCACAAAGAACGCGCTTCCCACCTACTTTTTCTCGGATATGACGGATAGTTTCTTCCGCAAACGAATCCATCTTCCAACTGCCGGAACAACCACACACATCGTATAAAAAATTCTTTAACATTTCGGTACCATAGACAGTATGTTCCACCTCTGGATGGAACTGAAATGCATAGAGGCGGCGTATGTCATCTGCCATTGCTGCCACGGGACAGGCGTCACTTTCCGCTGTGACGGCAAAGCCAGCCGGAGGCTGAGCAATATAATCTGTATGACTCATCCAGCAGACGGACTCCGCTGGTAAATTATGAAACAATGCCGCATTTGCCTGCACCCGTATGGGCGTCTTTCCATATTCGCGCACCTCGGAACGGCTGACTGTTCCGCCCAACAAATGCGCCATCAATTGCGCCCCATAGCAAATTCCCAAAACGGGTATCCCCAAAGTAAATATTGCTTTGTCGCATACCGGGGCATCCTTTGTATAGACGGAATTTGGACCTCCGGAAAAGATAATCCCCTTATATCCCGCCTCGGCAATCTGATGCGCCGGGGTCTTACAAGATTTGATTTCACAGTACACATTGCAGTCGCGGACCCTGCGCGCAATCAATTGGCTGTACTGTCCGCCGAAGTCTAAGATTAAGACTGCCTCATTTTTCAGCATGATTTCTTTCCCTTCCTTGTCTTTTGAGAACTATTCTACAGTTACCGACTTTGCCAAATTCCGCGGCTTATCGATGTCGCATCCCTTCATGGACGCCACATAGTAGGCAAACAGCTGTAACGGAATCACGGTCAGAGAGGGCAGCATGACATCGCAGGTCTGAGGTATATAAAACACATCATCTGTCACTTGCTCAATCTGCGTATTGTTTTCTGTCGTCATGCCAAGCACTATGGCGCCGCGCGCTTTAACCTCCTTGACATTACTCACCATTTTGTCAAACAAATTTTGGTGGGTCGCCAACGCAATTACCAGGGTCCCATCCTCAACCAATGAAATGGTTCCATGCTTCAATTCGCCCGCTGCATAAGCATCCGAATGGATATAGGAGATCTCTTTGAGCTTCAGAGACCCCTCTAAAGACATTGCATAATCCAGATTCCGTCCGATGAAGAATACATCCTTCGCATTGAAATGTTGGGACGCTAAATACTGGATATTCTCACGATTCTGCAAAATTTTCTCAATCTTGTCCGGCAACGCCTGTAACTCTGTCAGATAGGCCGAATATTCTTTCACAGAAAGGCGTCCCAATTGATCCGCCATATAAATCGCCAACAGATAAACCACCGCCAGCTGGGTGCTGTACGCTTTTGTGGTCGCTACCGCAATTTCCGGTCCCGCCCATGTATAGATTACATCGTCAGATTCATTGGCGATCGAACTTCCAACCACATTGACAATCGAAAGCGTACGCGCTCCAAGCCGCTTTGCCTCACGCATAGCGGCCAATGTATCCGCTGTCTCGCCGGATTGGCTGATTACCAGAACCAGAACCTCTTCATCAATAATCGGCTCCCTGTATCGGAATTCAGACGCCAAATCCACCTCGACCGGAATCCGAGTCATCTTTTCCAATACATATTTTGCAACCATCCCCACATGATAAGCAGAACCGCACGCAACAATAAAAATCTTTTTAAACGTTTTTAGCTGTTCCGCTGTAAGTGTGATATTGTCCAAAACAATGCGTCCGTTTTGAATGCGCGGCGATAAGGTATCGCGCACTGCCTTCGGCTGCTCCATGATTTCTTTTGCCATAAAATGTTCATAGCCACCCTTTTCGGCAGCAGATACATCCCACTCTACATGAACCGGTTCTTTAGGAACCAGCTCTTTATCCATATCGTAGATACGCACGCCTTCCCGTCGAATGACGGCAATTTCATTGTCATTTAGGCGATAGATGTCACGCGTTTTGCTGAGAATCGCAGGGACATCGGAAGCAATAAAGTTCTCCCCATGCCCCAGACCGATAATCAACGGACTATCCTTACGCACCGCAACCAATTGGTCAGGTGCATCCGCACAGATAATTCCGAGCGCATAAGAGCCTTCTACCTTTTGCAGTACCTTGATGACTGCATCCATAATATCGCCTTTATAATAATGCTCCAATAGCTGCGCGATCACTTCTGTATCCGTTTCGGAGACAAAGGAGACCCCGCGGCGAATCAAATGTTGTTTCAATGCGAGATAATTTTCAATGATGCCGTTGTGTACCACCGCGAATTTCCCTGAATCGCTCACCTGGGGATGTGAATTGATGTCCGAAGGAGCGCCGTGCGTCGCCCAACGAGTGTGGCCGATGCCCACCGTTCCCGGGACGTCTTTTCCTCCATGAATCAAGTCTTTTAGGACCTGAAGACGGCCTTTCGCCTTGACTACGCGAAGCGAGGTCCCGTCATAAACAGCGACTCCGGCCGAATCATAGCCGCGGTATTCCAGTTTTTCCAAGCCCTGCAAAAGAATCGGCGCCGCTTGATCGTCACCGATATAGCCCACAATTCCACACATACTGTTACCCCCTTATGCGCGGGAATATCCCGCAGTCTGCGGAATTACCGATAAATAATGTCCTCGCGAGCCGGACCATTCGATACAATTTTGACCGGCACGCCGATTTCTTTTTCCGCAAACTCAATATATTTGCGGGTGTTTTCCGGGAGGTCCTCATACGTTTTGATGCCACGGATGTCACATTTCCAGCCGGGCAATGTTTCAAGAATTGGCTTACAACGCTTCAGCTGTGCAGTGGGCGGGAAGAAATCAATCCGCTTTCCATCCAACTCATAGGCCACACAGACCGGGATCTCATCCAAATATCCCAAAGCGTCCAAAACCGTAAATGCCACGCTGGTAGCGCCCTGTGCCTGGCAGCCATAGCGAGTAGCCACCAGGTCCAACCAACCCATTCTGCGCGGCCGGCCGGTGGTAGCGCCATATTCGCCGCCATCTCCGCCCCTACGGCGTAACTCATCAGCCTCTTCTCCAAAGATTTCGCTGACAAACTCTCCCGCGCCCACTGCGCTGGAATATGCTTTCACGACTGTAATGACTTCCTGAATTGCATACGGCGGCACTCCCGCGCCCACAGCACCGTAGCCTGCCAGCGTGGAACTGGAGGTTACCATCGGATAGATACCGAAATCCGGGTCCTTTAAGGCACCCAACTGGCCTTCCAGAAGGATGTGCTTTCCATCCCGTACTGCTTGATGCAAAAGCGTAAAGGTATCCGCCACATAAGGTGCCAGCAGTTCTTTATATTCCATCAACTTTTCGTAGACATCTTCCGCCTTCAACTCCGGCTGATGGTACAAATCTCTATATAATACGTTTTTCAGATCCAGAACATGCGCGATTTTCTCCATGATGCTTTCCTGATCGTCATAGAGCTCACTGACCTGAAATCCAATCTTGGCAAATTTATCGGAATAAAACGGTGCAATACCGGATTTTGTGGAACCAAAGGATTTGGAAGAAAGGCGTGCTTCCTCCAAAGAGTCCAGCTCCACATGGTATGGCATAACCACCTGCGCACGGTCAGAAACCAAGATCTTTGGCTTTGGTACCCCGCGCTCTTCCAGCGAATGCAACTCCTTGATAAAGTTCTCTACGCTCAGCGCAACGCCATTGCCAATGATATTGGTAATATGCTCGTAAAACACACCGGATGGCAGCTGATGCAGAGCAAATTTTCCATAGTTGTTGATAATGGTATGTCCCGCATTGCTTCCGCCCTGGAACCGGACAACGATATCCGATTCAGCAGCCTTTACATCGGTAATTTTCCCCTTGCCTTCGTCACCCCAGTTAGCACCCACAATTGCTGTTACCATTTAAAACACCTGCCTTTTCAATCTAAAAACCTCCGTGCAAAACCAAGTCCGCCGCCTCCCGGGAAGATCCCGCAAGGGGGCGGCGGCCATATTCCGCACATTGGTGGATTAAACGTTGATTTCCGCTTTCTCCGTTGGAACAAACGAATATTTATCCAAAAGCGGACGAACTGTATTCTGAATAAACTCCTCCGTCTGCATTGGCGCACAGCCCACATATTTCTCTGGGCTGACAATCGCATGCAATTCCTCCAGTGTAACGCCAAAGATCGAGTCTCCAGCAATACGCGCAAGCAAATCGTTCTCGCCGCCCTCTTCCTTAATCACCTTGGAAGCGGCCATGGAGTGCACACGGATGCGCTCATGCAGCTGCTGACGGTCGGCACCGCGCTTGACGGCGTCCATCATAATATTCTCCGTGGCCATGAAGGGCAATTCCCGACGCAGATGCTGCTCAATCACCTTAGGATATACCACCAAACCATCTGCAACATTGTTGTACAGATTCAAAATGCTATCCACCGCCAAGAAACCTTCTGGAACGCTCAGACGCTTATTTGCAGAATCGTCCAGAGTACGCTCAAACCACTGTGTCGCCTCTGTAATTGCCGGATTCAAGCTGTCTGCGATTACATAACGGGCCAAAGAGGCAATTCGTTCAGAGCGCATGGGATTGCGCTTATAAGCCATGGCCGAAGAACCAATCTGATTCTTTTCAAACGGTTCCTCCACCTCTTTTAAATGCTGCAACAAGCGGATATCATTGGAAAATTTAGCAGCGCTCTGTGCAATACCACTCAGGATGGACAAAATCTGACTATCCAGCTTACGGGAATAGGTTTGGCCAGAAACTGCAAAACAAGCGCGATAGCCCATCTTTTCTGCAATCTTTTGATCCAGCTGTTTGACTTTCTCATAGTCGCCATCAAAAAGCTCCAAGAAACTAGCCTGGGTACCTGTTGTTCCCTTAGAGCCCAACAGCTTTGCCTTGCTCAGCTGATATTCCACATCTTCAAGATCCATCATCAAATCCTGAATCCATAGAGTGGCACGCTTACCAACGGTCGTCGGCTGTGCGGGCTGAAAATGTGTAAACGCCAGTGTGGGCAGGTCTTTATATTCCATAGCAAAATCTGCTAGAACGCGAATAACCCCTACCAACTTTTGGCGTACCAACTGTAACGCTTCTGTCATCACAATGACATCGGTATTATCCCCTACATAACAGGAGGTTGCTCCCAAATGGATGATTGCACGCGCCTTGGGGCACTGTTCTCCATATGCGTAGACATGCGACATAACATCGTGACGGACCACCTTTTCGCGCGCCTCCGCCACCTCGTAGTTGATGTCCTCCGCATGTGCTTTCAGCTCGTCAATCTGCTCCTGCGTGATGGGAAGCCCCAGCTCCTTCTCCGTCTCCGCCAAGGCAATCCAGAGCTTGCGCCAAGTGCGGAACTTCTTGTCCGGTGAAAACAAAAACTTCATCTCAGCATCCGCATAGCGCGCAGAGAGGGGTGATTCATACGAATTTTTCACGTTGACAACCTCCATCAATCTCTTCTGATCGGCACACAATATTTGTTTTCTTTTGACGCCATCGAATGGCTGGGAACAGAAGCCGGATAGTTTCCAGAGAAGCAAGCATCACAATAATGACCGCAGGCACCCTCAACCCCCAACATCTTCGGGAGATTTTCCAGCGCAAGGAACTCGATCGAATCCGCAAAGCTCATCTTTCCGATCTCCTCCACAGTATGCTTACAGGCGATCAACTCATCCTTGGAAGGGATGTCCGTCCCATAGTAACAGGGCCACAGGAAAGGCGGAGAGCTGATACGCAGATGTACTTCTTTGGCGCCGGCATCTTTCAGCATGGACACAATCCGCGCACAGGTTGTGCCGCGCACAAGGGAGTCGTCCAACATAACAACGCGCTTGCCCTTCACCGCTGTCCCCAGGGCATTTAGTTTAATACGCACACTGCGCTCACGGGAGGCCTGATCCGGCTTGATAAACGTACGGCCAATGTAGCTATTCTTGACAATTCCCTTTTGGTACGGAATCCCGGATTCCTCACTGTATCCAATCGCCGCGTCGATCCCGGATTCCGGGACACCGATCACCATATCCGCGTCTACCGGATGCTGGCGCGCCAACAGGCGGCCGGCTTCTTTGCGCGCCTCATACACGCTGATACCGTCTATTACGCTGTCCGTACGGGCAAAATAAATATATTCAAACACGCAGAGGGACTTTTTGGCCGCGTTTGGCAGCATCATCGAACGCAGGCCGTTCTCATCCGCAACGACAATCTCTCCGGGCTCTACATCGCGCACATAGTCCGCACCGCACGCATCCAGAGCGCAGGTTTCGGATGCAAATACATAGCTGTCCCCGGCACGGCCAATGCAGAGCGGACGGAATCCATTGGGATCACGCACAGCAATTAACTTCTGCGGGCTCATCACAATCATGGAATAGGAGCCTTGGACCTTCGGCATTGCACGGTAAACCGCCTCCTCAATCGAGGCAGCGTCTACGCGCTCCCGAGCGATGATATAGGCGATTACTTCGGAATCAATCGTCGTCTGGAAAATGCAGCCGCGGTGCTCCAGCTCATGCCGCAGCTCATAGGCATTGCTCAGGTTTCCATTGTGCGCAATCGCTAATGTTCCCTTGATGTAGCGCATAACCAACGGCTGGGAATTCTCCCGAACGCTTGCGCCCGCCGTGGAATAGCGCACATGGCCCACGGCAATCTGGCCCTTCAATTCCCGCAAAATCTTGTCGTTGAAGGTTTCTGTCACCAGCCCCATGTCCTTGTAACAGGAAATGACGCCTTGATCGTTTACTGCGATTCCACAGCTCTCCTGGCCTCTGTGTTGCAGGGCCAACAGGCCGTTGTATGTAGCATATGCAGGGTTTAGCGTACCATCCATTGCATAGACGCCAAACACGCCGCACTCCTCATGTGGTTTTGCAAAATCAAACTCCATTACAGAACCGTTCAAAAGCTCACCATCCTAATCAAACTATGGATTGTCAAACGAATCGGTTGAAAAGGACTTTACAGTCCGATGCGCTTCATCATCTCGGCATAGGCCTCTTCTACACCGCCCAAGTCTCTGCGGAAGCGGTCCTTGTCCAACTTCTCATGGGTGTGAACATCCCAGAAGCGGCAGGTATCCGGCGAGATCTCATCAGCCAGGAGAATTTCGCCGTCCGGCGTTTTTCCGAACTCCAGCTTGAAGTCCACCAAAATAACATCGAGCTGCTTGAAGTATTCCTTCATCACCTCATTGACCTTGAACGCCATTGCCTTGATGGTATCAATCTCTTCCTGGGTTGCCAGGCCAAGCGCCATTGCATGATAGTCGTTAATCAACGGATCGCCAAGGTCGTCGTTCTTATAGGAAAACTCGATGGTCGGCTGTGCGAACTCGATGCCTTCCTCCACTCCGAAGCGCTTTGCAAAGGAACCAGCGGAAAGGTTGCGGATAATCACTTCCAGCGGGACAATCTCTACCTTTTTAACGACCGTTTCGCGGTCGCTCAGCTCCTCGACGAAGTGCGTCTTTACCCCGTGCTTCTCCAAAAGCTGGAACATAAAGTTGGACATACGGTTGTTCACAACGCCTTTCCCCGCAATGGTTCCCTTTTTCTGCCCATTAAATGCTGTCGCGTCGTCCTTATAGTCGACAATGCAGAGGTTCGGATCTTCTGTTGCAAATACCTTCTTGGCTTTTCCCTCATAGAGCTGTTCACATTTTTTCATGATTAAAATCCTCCTAATCGATTTCATCTGGCAAGGATGGGAAACAGGCATTGCCGGGGGCATACACCCCCGGCGCAGACCGGTTTAAATAAAGTTCAGGAAGCTGGATACCGTTGTGATGTCGATGACCGAAAGCTGTGTGGTTTCCACATGCTGTGCACAGGTCAAAAACGCATTGGCGGTGTCCAACGAAGTCAGACAGGGAATGCCTGCCTCAACCGCATTGCGGCGGATCAGATAGCCGTCGCGATTGTGCGACACGCCCTTGGACGGCGTGTTGATAACCAAGTCGATCTTCCCGGATAGGATCACATCGAGAATGTCCGGCTTGCCCGCGCCGATTTTATTTGTACGGATGGTGGGAATACCGTTGTCGTTCAGGAACGTAGACGTCCCGGCCGTGGCATAGATCGTCCATCCCAATTCGTACAAACCGCGTGCGATCGGCAGGACCTCCTGCTTGTCGCTGTTCTTAACTGTAATGATGACATGGCCCTTTTTAATCATATGGGTTCCCGCGCCATAGAACGCCTTAATCATCGCCTCGTCAAAGGTCCGGGCTACACCCAAAACTTCGCCGGTGGACTTCATCTCCGGTCCGAGGTTGACGTCGGCGCCATACAGCTTTTCAAAGGAGAATACCGGCATCTTAATGGCGATGAGCTCCTTTTCTGGCTGCAAACCATACTCATAACCCATCTCCGGCAAAGTCTTGCCAAAGAACGTTCCAACAGCCAACGGGACGATCGGAATATCCGTCACCTTGCTGATATATGGGACCGTACGGGATGAACGCGGGTTGGCCTCAATGACATAAACTTGATTGTCTTTCACAATAAACTGGATATTCAGCAGGCCCTTAACCTTGAGCGCCTTTGCCAAACGGCGGGTATATTCCACGATGATGTCCTGCATATCCTTGCTCACACCAACTGCTGGATAGACCGAAATACTGTCCCCGGAGTGAACGCCAGCGCGCTCAATATGCTGCATAATCCCCGGAATCACCGAATCAATCCCGTCACACACAGCGTCAACTTCGACCTCTGTACCCATGATGTATTTGTCCACCAGAATCGGATGTTCCTGTGCAATCTGGTTAATCACACCGATGTCCTCTATGACATCCTCATCGCTGTAGGCGATATGCATTCCCTGGCCGCCGAGCACATAGGACGGACGCACCAGAACTGGATAACCAAGCTCGTTCGCCGCAGCAAGCGCCTCCGCACAGGTGAACACCGTACGGCCTGCGGCGCGTGGGATTTCACATTCGTTCAAAATCGCGTCGAAACGTTCACGGTCCTCTGCGGCGTCGATGCTGTCAAAAGAGGTTCCCAAAATCGGAATTCCCATTTTTTCGATGGCACCGGCCAACTTAATCGCCGTCTGGCCGCCAAATTGTACCACTGCGCCATCGGGTTTTTCCAACTGAACAACATGGAGGACATCCTCCGGCGTAAGCGGTTCAAAGTAGAGCTTATCCGCAATATCAAAGTCCGTACTAACCGTCTCCGGATTGTTGTTCATGATGATGGTCTCGTATCCCAAATCCCGCAAGGCCCAAACACTGTGAACCGAGCAGAAATCGAATTCAATTCCCTGTCCAATGCGGATAGGACCGGACCCGATAACTAAAACCTTCTTGCGGTCCGTCTGGCAGACGGACTCATTTTCCGTGCCATAGCTGGAATAGTAGTATGGCGTCGCCGCATCAAATTCCGCTGCACAGGTGTCCACCATCTTATAGACGGGCCTGATATTCCACTCATCCTCCAGGCGGCGAATCTCCTCCACACTCTTTCCACTGAGTTCCGCGACGGTTTCATCCAGGAAGCCATAATCCTTCGCCTTAAGCAACAGTGCACGATCCAGCTCTTCGGTCGCAAGCGCTTTCTCCACATTGACGATGGAAACAAGCTTGTCCAAGAACCACAGATCGATTTTGGTGATGTCGTGGATTTCTTGCGCTGTAAATCCGCGGCGCAATGCCTCTGCCAGTACAAACAGACGGCGGTCATCGACCACATGCAGGCGCTCGCCGATTGCATCATCGCTGAGGCCTTTGAGATTCTTGTCGATCAGGCTCATCATATTGACTTCCAGGCAACGGACCGATTTCATCAACGCGCCCTCAAAGTTCGGCGCAATGCCCATGACCTCGCCGGTCGCTTTCATCTGGGTTCCCAGAAGCCGCTTGGCGTTCTGGAATTTATCAAACGGCCACTTCGGAATCTTCACAACACAATAGTCCAATGTCGGTTCAAAGCAGGCGTATGTCTTTTTCGTAATTGCATTTGGGATCTCATCCAACGTATATCCCAGTGCAATTTTTGAGGCTACTTTAGCAATCGGGTAACCGGTCGCCTTAGAAGCGAGCGCCGAAGAGCGGCTGACGCGCGGGTTCACCTCAATGACACAGTATTCAAAGCTGTTGGGGTTTAGTGCAAACTGTACATTGCAGCCGCCTTCCACCCCCAATTCCGTGATGATGTCCAATGCCGCACTGCGCAACATCTGCGTCTCTTTATCCGCCAATGTCTGACACGGCGCTACAACGATCGAGTCGCCGGTGTGTACGCCGACCGGGTCGAAGTTCTCCATATTACAGACGGTAATACAGTTGCCGTTCTTATCACGCATCACTTCGTATTCGATTTCCTTCCAGCCGGAGATGCAGCGCTCAATCAATACCTGGTGTACGCGGCTGCGGTGCAACCCGAGGGATGCGATCGAAAGCAAATGCTCGCGGTCATAGGCAATGCCACCGCCGCTGCCGCCCAAGGTATATGCCGGACGAACAACCACCGGGTAACCAATCCGTTCCGCCACCTGCAAAGCCCGGTCCAAGTCCTCGGCGATTTCGCTTTCCGCACAGGGCTGATGAATGCGCTCCATCGCCTCTTTAAAGAGCTCGCGGTCCTCCGCCATCCGGATTGTATCGGCGCTCGTGCCGATCATGGTAACATTGTGCTCCTTCAGGAAACCGGATTCCTCCAACTCCACCGCAAGATTCAAGGCATTCTGTCCGCCCAGAGTCGGCAAAATACTGTCCGGTTTTTCTTTGATGATGACCTTTTTGATGGTTTCCACGGTCAGCGGTTCGATATAAACCTTGTCCGCAATCTGCTTATCCGTCATAATTGTCGCCGGGTTGGAATTGATGAGGACGACTTCAACGCCCTCTTCGCGAATTGCACGACACGCTTGCGTTCCAGCATAGTCGAATTCTGCCGCCTGTCCGATGATGATCGGGCCGGAACCGATGATGACAACCTTTTTGATCTTTGGATTCTTGCTCATATGCGGCTCCCTCCCATCAAATTGATAAACTTATCAAACAGGAATCCAGTATCCAACGGGCCTGAGGAAGCCTCTGGATGGAACTGTACAGTAAAGACCCTGCCATTTTTATAGTTTAAACCTTCTACACTTCCGTCGTTCATGCTGACAAAACTGACGTCTGCAACCGAAGGATCGATCGTGTCCGCATTGACGACAAAACCATGGTTTTGAGAGGTAATATATACACGGTTGGCCGCAAGATCCTTGACCGGGTGGTTGATCCCTCTATGGCCATATTTCAACTTATAGGTATCAAATCCCTGGGCCAGTGCCATCAGCTGATGGCCCAGGCAAATGCCAAAGATCGGAAGTCCGTGGTCATAGAGACGTTTTAACTCTTGAATGGATTTTACACACGCCTGCGGGTCGCCCGGGCCGTTGCTCAACATGATGCCATCGGGGGAAAATGCCAAAAAGTCCTCCATCGAGGCGTCATACGGGAAACACTTGACCGTACAGCCACGCTTGACAAGGCAGCGGATGATATTGTGTTTGACGCCGTAGTCCGCCAGCGCCACGCGAATCGGTCCGTCGCCGTAGACTTTCCCTTCGCGGTCGCTAACCGTCGGCACATAGGACTTCAATACAAAGTCCTCTATCTGCTTTTTCATAGCCGCCGGGTCGATCGCCTCCCCATAGGAAATCATGCCGCGCATAGTGCCGCTTTCGCGCAGAACACGGGTGAGCGCGCGGGTGTCAATGCCGTACATACCGGGAACTTTGTTTTGTTTTAAATAGGTATCCAGATCCACGTCACAGCGAAAATTGCTCGGGATACCGGAGACAGACCGCACGATAAACGCGCCCAGCCACGGTTTTGTAGATTCCGCATCGTCGTAGCAGATGCCATAGTTTCCAATCAGCGGAAAGGTCATGACAACGCCTTGACCTGCGTAGGATGGGTCCGTGAGCAGCTCGGTGTAGCCGCACATGGCCGAATTGAACACGACTTCGCACAGCACATCGTGCTCATAGCCGAAACCCGTGCCCTCAAATGTCATGCCATTTTCGAGCATAAGGAGTGCTTTCATTCAATCACCAACCGTTTCTAAATAATAAAATTCCCAAATCCCTACATTTGTATGTTTACAGTCAAACGGCCCCGACTTAAAAAGGCGGGGCTATTGACCAGGAAACAACCATTCAACCGGCAAAGGCCTCTACAATTTTTGCAAGCGCCTTTTCCGTATTTTCTTTTGTATTGAAGGAGGTCAAGCGGAAGAAACCCTCTCCGCCAGCGCCAAATCCGGAGCCCGGCGTCCCAACTACCCCGCACTTTTCCAGCAACAGATCGAAAAATTCCCATGAGGAAACGCCTTGCGGTGTTTTGAGCCATACATAAGGGGAATTCTCACCGCCATAAACGGTAAAGCCCGCCTTCTTCAGCCCCTCACGGATGATTCTGGCATTGTTGAGGTAATAGGCAATATTGGCCCGAACCTCTTTTTTGCCTTCTTCCGAATAGACCGCCTCTGCGCCGCGCTGCACCACATAAGACACACCGTTCATCTTGGTGGATTGACGGCGGTCCCAAAGTCTATTCAGCGATACGCCATCGTATTCAAGTTCTTTCGGAATCACGCTAAACGCACAGCGAGTTCCGGTGAATCCAGCTGTCTTGGAGAAGCTGCGGAACTCAATCGCACACTTCTTAGCGCCTTCGATCTCAAAAATGCTGTGGGGCATGTCCGGATCGGTGATAAATGCTTCATATGCTGCGTCATAGAGAAGGATGGCTTTGTGTTCCAATGCATAATCCACCCACTTCTTCAATGCTTCCTTAGTGATTCCCACGCCGGATGGATTGTTTGGGAAGCACAGGTAGATCATGTCCACAGGCTGCTGGGGGAGCTCCGGCAAAAAGCCGTTTTCTTCTTTACAGGGCATATAAACGATTTTGCTCCAACCCTTGCCTTCCACATAATCGCCAGCGCGTCCTGCCATAACATTGGTATCAACATAGACTGGATAAACCGGGTCGCAGACGGCGACAACATTGTCCACGCCAAAAATATCGCCGATGCTGCCCGTGTCGCTTTTCGCGCCATCGCTTACGAAAATTTCGTCCGCAGAAATGTCAACTCCACGGTCCTGAAAATCATTCTTTGCAATCGCTTCGCGCAGGAACCCATACCCCGCTTCCGGTCCATACCCGTGGAAGCTTTCCGCCTGGCCCATTTCTTTTGCGGCCGCGCACATGGCGTCTACCACCGCTTTCGGCAGTGGGCGGGTCACATCCCCGATTCCCAGACGGATAATCTCCTGATCCGGGTGTTTTTTCATGAAGGCGTTTACCTTATTATTGATGTCCACAAACAGATAGCTGGCAGGAAGCTTCACAAAATTCTCATTGACTTTCAGCAAATCAAAAAACCTCCTTAAGTTTGTTTTTTATTCTGGAATGTCCAATACCATATTATATCAGATTTCGACGGTTCCGTCAAAAACAAAAGCAGCTGGCCCTTCCATAAAAACCTCGTCCGTATTCGGGTCCCAGAAAATATGCAGATCGCCGCCGCGTAGATGGACGGTCACATCTCGATCTGTTTTTGCATTCAGCACAGAGGCCACCGCACAGGCACACGCTCCCGTGCCGCAAGCCCAAGTTTCACCAGAACCACGTTCCCAGACACGCATCCGAATCTCATGCGGTCCAAGCACCTGAACGAATTCAATATTGGCGCGTTCTGGGAAGATCGGGAGATTCTCCATCTCCGGCCCGATCGCAGGCAAGTCCAGTCCGCCGACCTCATCCACAAACGCCACCGCATGGGGATTTCCAACGGAAACACATGTAATTCTCCATACTCTGCCTGAAGCGGTCTGAACTTCCTCGTCCACAATGCGCTCTTTGTTAAAATGCGCCGGAATCTCTTCCGGCTTGAGTGCCGGCCGCCCCATATTGACACGCACAGAGGAAACTTTTCCATCCTCGATACGCAGCTGTAGGGTCTTTATACCGCTGCGCGTTTCTACCCGCAGGACATCCTTTTGGACGATCCCGCGGTCATAGACGTATTTTGCGACACAACGAATGCCATTGCCGCACATCTTGCCGATCGAACCGTCCGCATTGAACATCTCCATGCGGCAATCCGCTACATCGGAGGGAAGAATTAAAATCAGGCCGTCCGCGCCAATGCCAAACCGCCGGTCGCTCAACCGGATTGCCACCTCCGAGGGATTTTGAACCGTCTCCTCAAACCCATTGACATAGATATAATCGTTGCCAATGCCATGCATTTTGGTAAATTTCATGAGGCCATCCTCCTTTACAAATCAAACGCCGCACGCACGGAGCCGCATCCCACCGATTGTACGGCTGCCTCTTTCCTGGAAGCGTCTCTCTTCTTTACTGAACAATAAACTTTCGTCCTTTATCATCTTTATGCCCTTTAGACGGTTCTATTCAAAGTATCCAGCACAAGTATTGCTATTTCGCACAGCCTTTTGCCGGAATCCATACTTCGCTTTTGCAAGAACCGGTGGGCGGACGGTTCACTCATATTGCATTGCACCATCAGCTGCTCTTTTGCGCGCACGAGAATTTCTTTCTCCTCCATTCCACTGTTGGCTATGCGCTGTTTCAAGGCTTGCCCAGAACTCTCCGAGATCTGGATCAGCATATGAACACAAGCGGCCAACCGCCCGCGGTTCAGCGGCATCACCAGACAGGGGTCGTCCAAGGCCTCCGGCGGCAGTCCTCTCACAATATAAAGAAACAGGTAGTCCGCCCGCATATTGCGCAACTGCTGAATGGCAGGCATTTCGGAGAGGGTAACGCCGCATACCACCACACCCCAACGGCTATATTCCATCAAGCGCAATAACTGTGCAGCCGTAGTGCACACAGCCGCCACCGGTATTCCTGCCGATCGTAGAACTGCGCTGATCTGTTTCGCATGATTTAGGTTCGTATTTGCAACAATTACATTGCCCACAATTCTCGTCCCTAACCTATCGACTAAAAGTGCATTTTAGAACTTATTTAAGTACCGTTCAATCTCCCATTGTGAGACGCGGGTGGTATATTCCTTCCACTCCTGACGCTTTGCTTCCACATATTTTGTATAAACATGCTCTCCCAGCGCTTTGCGGATAAACGGGTCAGCCTCCATACATTCCACCGCCTCGATCAGATCTGCCGGCAGATTTTCAATCCCCTGTTTCTCTCGTTCTGTTTCCTTCATATCGTAAATATTGGCGCTCACCGGCGGCGGTGGAGTCATCCCCTCTCGGATTCCTTCCAAGCCTGCTTGAAGCAACAGAGAAAAGACCAGATAAGGGTTACACGCTGGGTCTGGAGACCGCAATTCCACACGTGTTCCAACCCCGCGGGTGTCCGGTACACGGATCAGCGCGCTGCGGTTACAGGTTGTCCAAGCGATATAACACGGGGCTTCGTAACCGGGAACCAAGCGTTTGTAGGAGTTGACTAATGGATTGGTAATCGCACTGATGCTCTTGACATGCTTACAGATGCCTGCAATAAACTGATGAGCAATTTCGCTCAAGCCAGACTCGGAATCCGGGTCATAAAAAGCATTCTTACCATCTTTAAAGAGGGACATGTTGGTGTGCATCCCCGAGCCGCATTGCCCATAGACCGGTTTGGGCATGAATGTAGCGCACAGGCCGTGAGAATCCGCCGCAGATTTCACCACCATCTTAAAAGTGAGGATGTTGTCCGCTGCCGAAAGTGCTTCGCTGTATTTGAAATCGATCTCATGCTGCGCGATTGCCACCTCATGATGGGAAGCTTCTATCTCAAATCCCATATCTTCCAAGGTCAGGCAGATGTCGCGGCGGCAGCTTTCCCCCAAATCGGATGGGCCCATGTCAAAATATCCTGCCGTATCATGGGTAATGGTAGTGGGGTGGCCGTACTCATCGGTATTGAACAGGAAGAATTCACATTCCGGCCCCACATTGAAACTATACCCCATATCCGCCGCTTCCCGAAGCGCTTTTCGCAGGATATAGCGTGGGTCTCCTTCAAAGGGCGTGCCGTCCGGCTTATAGACATCGCAGATCAGCCTGGCAATTTTTCCATGCTGGGTATGCCAAGGTAAAATGACAAAGGTATCTAAATCCGGCCAAAGGTACATATCGGATTCCTCAATCCGCACAAAACCTTCAATGGAAGACCCGTCGAACATACACTTATTATCCAGCGCTTTTTCCACTTGGCTTGTCGTGATGGCCACATTCTTCAAAGTGCCGAAAATGTCCGTAAATTGCAGCCTGACAAACTTCACGTCATTTTCCCGGATAATCCGGATGATGTCCTCCTTGGTGTATTTGCTCAAAGCCATATCCCCCTAAAAATAAAAATAACAAGGCTGCCCCTGTTTACAGAACCTCCTTGTCCCTCTTTTTCAGCCGCAGTACAGCCGAACAATATTGTCTTTATTTTATTCGATTTGTAAAGTTGTGTCAATCCTTTTCGTCGTGATGGCTTCGATTCATATTTATGCACAAATTTCCAGATGGATTCGGACGCTTTCCGGTGAAACAGCATCGATTTTGCAATATTTTCTCCGACTTCCTGCAAAACCAGCAAAAAAATTTGATTTTTTCAGCGGTAAAATCTTGAAATGTCGGCATTCCTATGCTAAACTGTTGAAGTAAAAATTGTGCGTGCAGGCCAGTGCCGTTTTCTGTCATTCAAAACGGCTGGGGGTTCCCCTGTGCTCCGCCGCATGATCGCAAAAGCTTACAGATATTCTTAGTATAGGAGGCTTATGTATCATGTCCTATGTCAGTGAACAGTTGGAAAACGTCATCCGTCTCAACCAAAGCGAGCCGGAATTCATCCAGGCCGTTACAGAGGTTCTCAAATCCCTCGAGCCTGTGATTGAGCAAAATCCTCAGTATCAGAAGGCTGGCATTCTCGAGCGCATCACCGAGCCGGAGCGCCAGATCAAGTTCCGCGTGGCTTGGGTGGATGACAACGGCAAGGTGCAGGTCAACCGCGGCTATCGCGTACAGTTTAACTCCGCAATCGGACCCTACAAGGGTGGCCTGCGTTTCCATCCGTCCGTAAACCTCGGCATCATCAAGTTCCTTGGCTTTGAGCAGATCTTTAAGAATTCCCTGACGGGCCTGCCGATCGGCGGCGGCAAAGGCGGTTCCGACTTTGATCCGAAGGGCAAGTCCGACCGCGAGATCATGGCTTTCTGCCAGAGCTTCATGACAGAGTTGTACCGCCACATTGGTCCGGACACCGACGTGCCGGCCGGCGACATCGGCGTAGGCGGCCGTGAGATTGGTTATTTGTTTGGCCAGTATAAGAGAATTCGCAATGCCTATGAGGGTGTGCTCACCGGCAAGGGTCTGAACTTCGGCGGTTCTTTGGCCCGCACAGAGGCTACTGGTTACGGCCTTCTGTATTTCACAGACGCAATGTTAAAGGCCAACGGCAAGAGCATCGCTGGTTCTACCATCGCCATCTCCGGCGCTGGCAATGTCGCCATCTATGCCTGCCAGAAGGCACAGCAGCTCGGCGGCAAGGTAGTCACCATGAGCGATTCCACCGGCTGGATCTACGATCCGGAAGGCATTGATCTGGCTGCTATTAAGGAGATCAAAGAAGTGAAGCGCGCTCGTTTGACGGAATACAAGAATTATCGTCCGAACTCCGAGTATCATGAAGGGAAAGGTGTTTGGTCGGTCAAGTGTGACATCGCTCTTCCGTGCGCAACACAGAACGAGCTGCTGATCGACGACGCAAAGGCGCTTGTTGCAAACGGTGTCTTTGCGGTTGCGGAGGGTGCAAACATGCCGACCTCCATTGAAGCAACGGAATATTTGCAAGCAAACGGCGTTTTGTTTGCACCGGGCAAGGCCAGCAATGCCGGCGGCGTAGCGACCTCTGCGCTGGAAATGAGCCAGAACAGCATGCGTCTCTCCTGGAGCTTCGAAGAAGTCGATGCAAAGCTCAAGGGAATCATGGAGAACATCTTCAAGAATGCTGCCGATGCAGCTGAGAAGTACGGCTATCCGAAGAATTACGTGGTTGGCGCCAACATTGCAGGCTTTGTTAAGGTCGCAGATGCTATGATGGCAGAAGGCGTCATCTGATCAAATTCGGACAAGTTCTATTTGAACAGACAAGTGCCGTGTCGCTGGCGAGGCGGCATGGCTTGATCGGCCAACAATATCCGATATTGTAGAAGAAATAGCGGTATGTGGGTTAGGAAATAAGCGCTGAATATTTCAGCGTTACATCCCTCTCACAACCGCTATTTTTTGTCTATTTGGGGGATATCGCCCTAATCGGACCAAAAAGAAATGGAGTAGGTGTAGAAACATGGAAAATACAACGGACAACAAGGCGCGTACCCTGTTAAAGAGATTTTTTCAACGGTATTTTGTAGACGCCATGAGTGCGATGGCACTCGGCCTGTTCTCTTCTCTCATTATCGGCCTCATCATGTCTCAGCTGAGTATGGTTCCCTTTCTAACCTTTTTGGCCCCTTATTCGGAGATGGCAGCGGCTTCCTCTCCCGTGGTAGGTTCAGCGATTGGCGCTGCAATCGCCTGGGGACTGAAAGCGAAACCGCTGGTGGTATTCTCCTGTGTCGTCTGCGGCGCGTTCGGCTACCAGGCGGGTGGACCGGTGGGAGCTTATGTGGCTGCTGTTGTAGGCGCGGAACTCGGGCGTCTGGTCAGTGGAAAAACCAAGGTCGACATTGTGGTGACGCCGATGGTTACCATCATTACCGGCAGTATTGCCGGGCAGTTTGTCGGCCCCTATATCCAGAACTTTATGAATGGGATCGGCGCAGTAATCAATCAGGCGACGGAACTCTCCCCTCTCCCGATGGGGATTCTTGTATCCGTCATTGTCGGCATGGTGCTCACTGCGCCGATCAGTTCTGCGGCTCTTTGTATCATGTTGGACTTGAGTGGACTTGCTGCAGGCGCTGCGGTTGTGGGGTGCTCCGCCCAGATGGTCGGTTTTGCAGTGGCCAGCTTCCGCGACAACCGATGGGGCGGCCTTCTCTCTCAGGGAATCGGAACATCCATGCTGCAATTCAGTAATATTATGAAAAAACCACAGATCTGGATTGCTCCCACTTTAGCCAGCGCTGTGCTTGGTCCAATTTCCACCTGTGTCTTTAAAATGACCAATACGGCTACCGGCGCGGGTATGGGAACCAGCGGTTTGGTTGGCCAGTTTGGCGCTTTTGCCGCCATGTCCGGCGCCGTCCCTCAATGGCAGATCCTCGCAGAGGTTCTCCTCCTTCACTTTATCGCTCCTGCCATTCTTACCTTTCTGTTTGACTTTGCTCTGCGCAAGGCAGGATGGATTAAAGCCGGGGACATGAAAATCAGCATTTGATCCTGGCCGGCGGCATGTTTTTTCACCTCTTCTCATACACCTATTAGGAGGATTGACAAGGAAGCAAAAAAGAGATAGAATAGTCTAACTTATTGTCAAATTCCGTATTTTACATAGCGAGGGGTTGCGCATGGACGTTGTTTCTTTGATCGGTATTGCCATCGGTCTTTCCATGGATGCATTCGCCGTCTCGATTACGAATGGAGCCGTGACGCGCAATGTGACAGTCGGTTTTGCAACAAAACTTGCGGCGAGCTTTGGACTGTTTCAGGCGGCCATGCCCATGATCGGTTGGACCATTGGAAAAGCTGGGGAAGGCCTGATTAGCAGCATCGACCATTGGATTGCCTTGATCCTGTTGGGGTATATCGGTATTCAAATGCTCTGGGAATCTCACAAAAAGGGGCATAAGGATTCGATCGATTGTCAGAAAGAACAGCCGGGACTAAAAACGATCCTTGCATTTGCTGTAGCGACCAGCATCGATGCGCTGGCAACCGGTATTATTCTTCCTACTGCGGTCGGTGCATCCACTCTCGCTCTGATGTTAGTCTCGGTGGTTTCCATCGGCGTCATCACGTTCCTCCTCTCCCTGGTTGGGGTAGCGATTGGAAAAAAGTTCGGTTCTCTCTGCTGTGGGAAAGCAGAAATTGTTGGTGGCGTTGTGCTCATCGCCATTGGTTTAAAAATTTTCCTGGAACATACCCTTTTTTCTTAAACGGTTGGATTTTCGCAAAGAAGGCGGCGTTTCTCTGTTTTGACGGAAAAGCGCCGCCTTCTTTGTTTGCCATGGCTGGGATTGTCCCTTGAAATTTCCAATCGGTATGATATAATATTAACAATTCAGTATCATGTATATAAATTGGAGGATTGCTCATGTCTGTAAAAGTATTAACTGCAAGAGAGGCGGCGGATCTCATTCCGAACGGCGTCAACCTTGCAACAAATGGTTTCATTGGCGCTTCCTTTCCGGAAGAAATCGCAATTGCAATCGAGCAGCGTTTTTTAGAGACCGGCGCACCAAACGATTTGACCTTGCTCTTCTGCGCCGCACAGGGCGATTCGAAAGATAAAGGACTTAACCATTTTGCGCACGACGGTATGGTTCGCCGTGCAATCGGTGGACACTGGGGCCTTGCACCGAAACTTGGTAAGATGGTAGCTGATAATAAGATTATCGCCTATGATTTCCCGCAGGGCGTTACGGCACACATGTTCCGCGATGCGGCTGCCCACAAGCCAGGCACCCTGACCCATGTGGGTCTCGGCACTTTTGTGGACCCACGCCGTTTGGGCGGCAAGCTCAACGATTTGACCCGTGAGCAGGAAGACCTGGTCGAGTTGATGGAAATCGGAGGCAAGGAGTACCTTTTCTATAAAAACCAGCCGGTCAATTTTGCCATTATCTCCGGTACATATGCGGATGAGGATGGAAACATCTCTATGGAACACCTCGGCGTCAAGGCGGAAGCGCTGGTCGTAGCGCAGGCTTGCAAAAACTCCGGTGGTACGGTCGTTGCACAGGTAGAACGTGTTGTGAAGTCCGGTTCCCTCGACCCACAAAAGGTAGAGGTTCCTGGCATTTTGGTGGATGCCGTTGTCGTTGTCAGCGATATGAAGAACCACATGCAGACGTTTGGCACTCAGTACAATCCTGGTTTTTCCGGTGAACACCGTATGGGCGCAGCAGAGTTTACCCCCGCCCCTATGTCTCCCAAAAAGATCATTGCGCGCCGTGCGGCTATGGAATTGAAAAAGAATGGAATCGTTAATCTGGGAATTGGAATTCCCGAATACATTTCTTCCGTTGCTACAGAAGAGGGAATCTTGGATCGCTTTACTCTGACTGTAGAGTCTGGTTTAACGGGAGGCAGCCCGCAAAGCGGCTTAGATTTCGGTGCGAGTCTGAACCCTCAGTGCATCATGTCTCAACCCTCGATGTTTGACTTCTACCAAGGCGGTGGTTTGGACCAAGCATTCCTCGGCTTTGCAGAAGGCGATGAAGAGGGAAATGTCAATGTATCCAAGTTTGGTGTGAAGCTTCCTGGATGCGGCGGGTTTATCGATATTTCCCAAAACGCAAAGCAGGTGTTTTTCTGCGGTACATTTACAGCAAAGGGCCTAAAAACGGAAGTTTCCGATGGGAAGCTGCACATTCTCTCGGATGGCAGTATCAGTAAATTTAAAACCGGGTTGGAGCATATCACCTTCAGCGCCGAGACGGCCAAGAAAAATCAGCAGCCCGTTATGTACATCACAGAACGCGCTGTATTCCAGCTCACTGAAAAAGGCTTGATTTTGATCGAGTATGCTCCAGGAGTCGATCTTGAAAAGGACATCTTCGCGCATATGCCGAAGAGGCCTCTGGTCTCCCCTGACCTCAAAGAGATGGATGCACGCATCTTCCGGGAGGAAATCATGGGGTTGGCTAAAGAATAATCCCTAGAAAAAGACAAGCTCCTTGGCAGGTATTTTTCCTGACCAAGGAGCTTTTTCTGATGGTTGGTTCCGACCCTCAAACCGTTCTACCAAAACCGCTATTGGCAAACGGGGATGTAAGCCATTCGCCGGAAACCGAAGTGCGCTTCCAAAACCTTTTGTAATCGTCCAAAAATATTTTTCCATTTGCCCGCTAATGGGGAAACTCTACAGGCATTACAAAATGTTGTGCCCCTACTTCATTCAAATGCCTTTGCTTGGAAAAAGATCTGCACGTCTTTATGAAGGCTTATAAAGGTATTCAATCGCTTTCCTATTCATCACATTGACATAAGGAGAACCCATTATGAGAAGAAAAGACCGGGAGAGAAGTCCCGAATTTGCAAAAGAAGTCCTCGATCATTGTAGCTATGCGGTCTTGGCAATGGTCAATACCGACGGTACCCCCTATTGTATACCGATTAGTACTGTACGTGAAGACGATTATCTCTATTTTCACTGTGCACTCCGGGGACAAAAGATTGAAAACCTCCGCGCCAATCCCGCTGTCTGCCTGACCGCAGTGGGACGTATTCGTATTCCGGAGGATGAATTCAGCGTTCAATACGAATCCGCTGTTGTCCATGGAACCGCACAGGAAGTTATCGAAGATGCTGAAAAGCTCCATGCCCTGCGTCTACTTTGTGAACATTATGTCCCTACAAATATGGCCCATTTTGATGCGGAGATCGCCAAGGATTTTCCTTATACAGGCGTCTGGAAAATCCATATAGAGCACATAACAGGCAAATCAAAGCCCATTACGGATGAATCGTAATGGGAACCATCCGATTCATCCTTCGGGAATTCACACCAGAAGATGTACAAAGGGTGTCCTCCCTGATATGCCGAAATTTACGGGAGATCAATTGTCACGATTATCCTCCCATAATAATTGAACAGCTTGTTCAGGAGCATACTCCAGAAAGAATTCTCCGCATGTCCACAGAAGGAAAAACGTTTCTCGCAGATGTAGCAGGGAATCCAGCTGGTATTCTTCGAGTTCTTCCATCTTGGAATGTAAGCGCAGAGTACTGGCTGCGTACAGTCTTTGTTCTACCCGATTACCACGGTTGCGGAATTGGCCGCCAATTGGTGGAGGCAGGCGAACGGTTCATCCAACAACAAGGGGGATTTTCTGTACGTCTTTGTGCTTCTCGGACAGCTCATCTATTCTATCAAAGACTCGGCTACTGCGACCTAGAGAAGTTTCCCGATCGCGAAGGCCTGTATCCAATGCAAAAACTGTTGTAAGTACAGTCATTTTTTGCCTATGACATCGAATGATAATTGTGAAACTTCCCCCTGCGAATTGTATGATATGTAATTAGAGTCTGTGGGAGATCACAACGCTCTTAAATCGCTCGCTGACAGCCGCAAAAGCAATTGAACCTTTCCGAATAATAAGAGGACTTCCGAAAGGCTCTTGTAGCTGCGAAGAATCTTTTAATCAATCGGAAATACCAGCCCAGCAAAAGTTCCGTACACAAAAAACGTTCTAAATCAAGGGATGATTGCTCTTCGCGAACTTCTTTCCAGAGACGTATTAAACAAATGGGTTGCCAAGATGGAGCAGATGGATTAGAAGAGCTATACCTGCCGAAGTATTGTAGAGCTGAGCCTTTCTATAGCTTGCAAAGGCCGTAGCAGCGCCCCAATACCACCTGCTCAGAAATACATTCTAACGCGCGCAAGGAACCATCGCAAACGGCAGAGCGCCCCTCCAAAAAATCCAAAGTCAGGCGTCAAAAAGGCTCCACTTCTTTCAATCCTATCAGCGTCTATGGTGCAGAGGGCAGAGCTTTTCCAGTCCTCATTTATAGCAGTAAACAACGTCACGACACAGGCATATGTGTGCAGCGATACCTGGTACCATTTTCTTTCACTTTATGCTACGGCGGTGTCTACTAATCCAGAGAACTGTAGTCCATAGGACAGGAGTAACTTCAGCAGTTGCTATTGGCCATAGCATTGTACTCCAGACACAATTTGTCGCAGAGATTGATTGGCAATGGCTGATGATAGAACCTATACGATGAAAAAGCTGCGTGATAGGCTCTGTATTTGCACACACCTCTATGATGAAGGAAGCTCTCGGAACCAATGTGTTGCAACCGTGGGAATAAAGTGTTTACTGCTCTCATTGCATAAGTTCTCATGAAAATATGCAACACTGTCATGCGTACCGCCCTGCACCGAAAGACAATTGTTTCCAAGGCTAAAAAGGCTGTCCCGAACCGCAGATATTCTGCTGAATTCGAGGCAGCCTTTTTGTTCCATTACAACTGTAACGATTTGGCCCCGCATCCGCTTTCATCCCGATGGAAAGCTCTTTTTCCTCACCCTTTTCCGGTTGGTCCGAAAAATAAGCGTAGCAACCTTTGAAGGAAAAAGTTCTATCATCCAATCTTTGTCCCTCTTTTGCACACAAGATAAACCGCATATAAGAAAGGCTATGGACGGTTCTTCCATAGCCTTTTTGCTGTTTGATGCTCTCACCTATGTAGAATTTCGTCAAACGTTTTCTCCTAGGGGAAAGCGTTGACCGCCGTCCCATGATCCCCAACGAGAATACAAACGTTATTCCACTCTTTACCGTGTGACACTCCATCTGTAGACTGGATTTCTACTTCGGTTCTTTTTACTGAAAAGAACCGTTTTATGCATAGGAACAACATCAACCGCCTATGCCAAGCCATGTCTGGAATTTCGGTAGGTATCCCATCACAAAGATAATCAGGATCAAAACTGGCAGAACATATTTTAAATAGACACGCGCCCACTTTGGAAACTTAACGCCACGGCCTGTGTCCGCTTCTTTGACAAAATTGTCCCAACCCCAGCCCCGCTTACAAACGCAGAAAAGCAGATAAATCAAACTGCCAATTGGTAAGATGTTATTGGAAACCACGAAATCCTCGATGGTCTGAATATCCCCAATTCCCGGCAATGTGACACCGCTCCAGATATTAAAGCCCAACGCACAAGGCAGAGACAGAACTGTAACGGCAATTCCGTTGACAATAACAGCCTTTTTGCGGTTCCAGCCCCAACGATCCATGCAGAAGCTGATGAGATTTTCAAACACAGCAATGATCGTGGATAACGCCGCAAAACTCATAAACAGGAAGAACAGCGTCCCCCACAGACGACCGCCCCACATCTGCCCAAAGACGCTTGGCAGAGTAACAAATACCAATCCTGGCCCCTCGCCCGGATTTACATTGAAAGCAAAGCACGCCGGGAAAATAATCAATCCCGCCATCAGGGCTACAATCGTATCAAGGATTCCAATATTCAGAGCCTCTCCAGTCAATGCACGGTCTTTGCCAATATAGGACCCAAAGATCGCCATAGCTGAAATTCCCAGGCTCAGAGTAAAGAACGATTGCCCCATTGCAGCATATACTGCCTCACCAAAACTGGACCAACCATTTTCAAACATTTTTCCAAAATCCGGAACAAGATAGAATTTCAAGCCCTCTGCTGCACCGTCCAGGGTAACGCTTCGCACACACAGGACAATCATAATGAGGAATAAACAGCTCATCATGACTTTGGTAATGCGCTCAACGCCTTTCTGCAATCCCATGCTGCACACCAAAAATCCCAAAATAATGGTCACCAGCATCCAACCGATCAACTCTCCAGGATTTGCAAGCATGTTGGAAAAAACGATGTCAGGGGTTGCCGTATCAAACACACCCGTCGCACTCTTGACAATATAACTGAGCATCCAACCGCCGACAGTTGTATAGAACATCATTAACAGATAACAGCCGCCAAACCCAAGCCAGCTGTACCAGTGCCATTTGGTTCCCTTAGGCTCCAAAATGTGAAAACTTTTCGCACAGCTCTTTTGACTGGCACGTCCCACTGCAAATTCCATCACCATGACTGGCAATCCTAAAATCACAAGAAATAGCAGATACAGAATGACAAACGCTGCACCGCCATATTTTCCTGTGATGTAGGGGAACCTCCAAACATTTCCGAGGCCGATGGCGCATCCAGCCGAAATCAGAATAAATCCCAGGCGAGATGCAAATTTTTCTCTTTGTTGCATGTAAACTCTCCTCTTTCTCAGCTGCACGCAAGGCCCCCTCAGCCCAAACCACAGCTTTTTTACTACTATTTTATCAAAAAGTGCTTATTTGGACAAGATCAACGTTCCAGAAAATGTGAAAAAAGCGGATATTTGGCCTAAAAAAATGAGGATGCTCCTAAACTACAACCCTTTCGATTCGTAGGAATGGGGCACCCTCTTTCTGTTTGGAAAAACATCTGCGTTTCTAAAAAAACGAGGGTATCCTTCAAGTCATTTCATGACTTTGAGGACACCCTTTTGGTTTCTTATTATTTTATAGCTCCGCGATGGAAACCTCACCCTGGATCTTGACCCAATCCGCATGAAAATCGTCCACAGCCTTTTTAATGGCAGCCATTCCAAATGCCTCATGCAGCAGGGAGGGTTGCAGGGTAGCTGTATGGGCACCCGCCATTAAAGCGTTTGTCACCTGTGCGATGTTCTTAAAGCTAGCGGCCAAAATCTTAGTTTCAGAGTCATTTTCATCGATCATCTGGCGGAATGCCGCTATGGTATCGCAGGAATCAATATCCAAATTTTCCATCCGGTTGTAATAAGGGGCAATAAAATCGGCACCGCACGCAATCGCCATAAATCCTTGGATTTTGCTATAGATGGCTGTCGCTGTCACATGAACTCCTTCGGCCTTAAGGGCACGCATCGCTTTAAGTCCCTCTTCCGTTGTGGGGACCTTGATATAGACCAAATCATCTACATTTTTCAATATCGCGCGTGCTTCCTTGAGAATTCCCTCGCAATCCTCCGCGATCACCTGCATGTGCAGCGTTTTCTCTGGACCAATGATCTGGCGGATCTTTCGCATGTGTGAAAATAGATCAATCTTTCCTTCTGCCTTTAAAATGCTCGGATTGCTCGTCACGCCGGTAATCGGAAAATAAGCGCTGTATTTTTCAATGGCCTCCAGATTCGCACTATCAAATAAAAATTCCATGACAACCGATTCCTTTCCTTTCAATTTTCACCACATTCAGATCACTTGCTCCGTGCGTTCGATGATGTCATCCTGCGTTTGACGGGACAGAACATTGAAGAAGGCACTATAGCCTGCCACACGCACAATCAGATCCCGATGGTTTTCCGGATGTACCTGGGCATCCTTTAAAGTCTCGCGCGAAACAACATTAAACTGCACATGGAACCCATGCAGGGTGTCAAAGAACACGCGCAGCATAGCAATCAACTTTTGCCGGTTCTCTTCTTTCTCCAACATCTGCGGGTTGACCTTTTGGTTCAGCAAAACGCCGCCGGTAATCTTATCGGTTGGCAGCTTAGAGATGGATTTAAATACCGCGGTAGGTCCGTGCTTATCCGCCGCATGGGACGGCGAGCATCCCTCCGCCAGTGGCTCTCCCGCTTTACGTCCATCCGGGGTTGCTGTGGTACCAGCTCCCTGAGGGACATTGGCAGAGATCGAAGAAGTCCCTGCATAGTATACCCCTCCGATAGGACCACGTCCATACCGAGTATTGTGATAATGGGACAGCTCATCGATGTAGATGTCATAAGAAGCGCGAGTCAGTGAATCCACATAGTCGTCATCGTTGCCATACTTCGGAGCAGCAATCAACAATTTGCGAATGTGTTCCCCCTCTTCCCCGGCAAAATTGTTCATCAGAGCGTCCCAAAGTTGTGCTGGAGTCATCGCGTGATCTTCAAACACACATTTCTTAATCGCCGCCAGGGAATCTCCCTGATTGGCGATTCCTACCTGCAGGTCGCTGATAAAATCGTAGACTGCACCGCCTTCTTTGAGATTCAGTCCACGTTCGATACAATCGTCACATAGGGCAGAACAAAGAATATCCGCTGTATCTTTCTCTAAAACCGTATCACAGCAGTTGTCGATGATCACGCACTGACGGGTGAACTCGCGGATGATTTTATCCCAAGCCGCCATGACCTGGTCAAAAGAGGTCATATCCTTGAAATGTCCCACACCCTCGCATACTTTGATTCCCGACTCAATGTCAACGCCATCATTCAACGCGATCATCAGGGATTTGGGGAAATTCAGAAAACTCATACCTGTACAGCGGTATCCCCACTTGCCCGGGACCGCCACTTCCACACAGCCAATCGCGCTGTAATCATACGCATCTTCCGGCTTCACGCCCTTCGCTATAAAAGACGGAATGATGATTTCATCGTTGTTAAACGCCGGCATGCCAAACCCCAAGCGCATAACCTCGATGGCTTCCTGCATAAAGTCTGCTGGCAGATTCTTGTGATAACGTACAGTTAAATTCGGTTGAGTCAGGCGGGTTTGAGCTACACTGCGCAAAATCAAGAAACTCAACGGATTGACTGCGTCTTTACCATCCGGCGTCTGTCCACCAACCGTAACATTCTGGTAGAGCGGGCTTCCAGCAGAAAAACGGGTGTGACTCCATGAACGAATCTTGTTGATTGTATAGGTCTTTAACCACAGATTGGCCAATAATTCACAGGCAGTTTCCTCTGTAATACGGCCTTCCTGTAAATCTTTTTCATAATATGGATCAAGATACTGGTCCATCCGGCCATAGGAGAGCGAATGGCCGTTGCTCTCAATTTGTAAACAGAGATGCACCAACCACAGAGCCTGCACCGCCTCATAAAAGGTTTCTGCGGGTTCATAAGGAACTTTATTGAGCACACGGCTCATTTCAAGTAGTTCTGCCCGGCGCCCCTCATCCGACTCCTCTTGCGCCATTTTAAACGCCAAATTCGCATACCGCTTCGCAAAAGCGACCGTCGCATCCACCACAATCAGAACGGCGCGATAAAAATACGATTTATGCAGGTTTTCCGCTTCCGTCAAGTCGAGTTCCCGGAGTTTTTGCTCGGCACGGGCGCGGTATTCCTTTAAACCCTTTTGCAGCATCCGGCGGTAATTGACCGCAACATGCGCATCGCCAGAAGTGATATTCCCTTCTGCCTTAATAATTCCCAAATCGTAGAATACCTTTGCCGATTCCGGCATCGCCGCTAGGCCGCGCTCTTTGGTGGTATTATGTTCCCAGAAAGGAGCGATGTCGCGCAATACCTGCTTATTCTCCTCTGTAATATAGAAACGGTCGCCATCACGCTGATCAAACTGGTCTAGCTCGTCGATCACCCAGTCCATTGCGTATTCTGGAAAAATGGGAGCAGCGCGGTTGCTGGACGCCTGATTTCCAGCCAGCAAGGTCTGCGGCTCGATAAAAATACTCATCCCGTTTAGGACGTTGCGATACATCAAGGCGCGACGAATAGCCAACGGCTGATCCATATTTTCGCGATAAGTCTGCGTGGTAATCTTTGCTCGCTCTACACAAACCATGGGCTTGGCATTTAAAAGCTCCTCACGGAAATCATGCATCCGGGTGGTCAATTCTCCAAAATGGCTCATAAGAAGTCCTCCTATATCATCCATATAAATCTAGATGGAACAACTGATAAAAATCATTAAGAAAACAGCAGCTCTGCTGCGCCAATGATTCCAAAATTGTCCCCCAACTCGGCGAATTTGAAATATACTGGCAAATCATTGCCGTTATATTGATCAAACAACTCCCGAATGCGTGGGAACAAGCGGTCTCCAAAATGGACCAGGCCGCCTCCAAAGACAAAACAATTGATGTTTAGCACCTGGTATAGATTATAAAGCCAAACTGCTAAATATTGTGCCATCTGTTCTACGGCCCATTTCGCCATGGAGTCCCCAAGATCGAAAGCCTGCTGGATATGTACAGCGGTGATCTGCTCAGGGCTACCCGCTAATTCCGTCATCAACGTCTGTTCTCCCGCGGCAATTCGATTGCGGATGTGTTTGACAATCATCGACCCTGAACAGTACGACATGAAGCATCCTTTGTTCCGGCAACCACACTCAATACCTTTTCCAGGTGTAATCAGCATATGGCCCGTCTCTCCAGCCCAACCATACCGGCCGCGGAAGAGCTGATTATTGATGATAATACCGCTGGCAATTCCAGTGCTAACTGCACAATACACCATGTGCTGAAAACCCCGTCCAGCCCCTTTTTTATGCTCTGCCAATGCTGCAACATGCGTATCGTTATCCAGAATAACCCGCATCCCATTGAGTTGCTTCATTAGGTATTCACGGGCCGGAAAATCGTGGATTTTTGTCAAATTGGTTGTTTTGATAATTTTTCCTTCTTCAAACAAGATGTAGGATGGCATCCCAATTCCGATTCCCCTCATCTGTTCCGCTTTTAGATTGTGTTCCTGTATAAGAGCCCAAATGTCCTTTGCCAGTGCATCAAAAAACGGCCCCGCTTCCAACTCTGGGTCCGATGGGACCTTTTTTCGAGCCACCAAGTTTTGCTCTCCATCGAATAAACCGTACGCAATTTTCGTCCCGCCAACATCCACGCCGATTGTGTACTGTTCCATTTCGAATGCCCCTTTCTGCCACAGAATGCATCTGCGGCCATTCCGTTTTTGTTACACCTATATTATAACACTGCGCCTTCAAATGTCAATACATAATTTACATTCGTAAGTGCTTTTGATTCAAACAGTTCTGTTTTTCTTTACAAATTGTCCTTGATTTGCTATAATCAAGAGGACAAAGGGGGAACTTTTATGGAAAGTAAAGGCTGTATTTTTAATATTCAGAAATTCAGCACCAACGATGGGCCCGGCATCCGCACGACGGTTTTTTTTAAGGGTTGCCCGCTGCACTGCGGCTGGTGTTCCAATCCCGAATCACAAGCTCAGAAGCCGCAAATTCTTTGGGATCTATCAAAATGTATACGTTGCCAACAATGTATTCAGGCATGCCCACAGGGCGCCATCCAATTTCATTCGGAAAAGAATTGTATCCATTTTGATCTTAAACGCTGCATCGGTTGTGGCACTTGTGTGGCTAAGTGTCCCCAGGAAGCTCTCACCCTGGAGGGGGAATGGAAAAGCGTCGACGAGGTGACCCGTATCTGTCTACAGGACCGTGTTTTTTATGAAGGTTCCGGTGGAGGAGTCACTCTTTCGGGCGGGGAACCAATGATGCAGGCCGACTTTGCCGCTGAATTGTTACACCGCCTCAAACAAGAAGGGATTTCCACGGCCATCGAAACGACTGGTTTTGCTCCTGCCTCTGTATTTCATCGGCTGATGCCGGATATCGATCTCTATTTATTTGATTGCAAACAGTATGACTGTCAAAAGCATCTCGCGGCAACCGGGGTTCCCAACGATCAAATTCTTCAGAATTTGAAAACAGCTCTACAAGCGGGAAAGGATGTAATCGTTCGAATTCCGGTGATTCCAGGCGTCAATAGTTCGTTAGAAGATGCAGAAGGTTTTTGTGCAGTTCTCAGACCCCTTGGCGCCAAACGGATCAACCTTTTGCCATTCCATCAATTTGGAGAGCGAAAGTATGACTTTTTAAATAGGAATTATCAGCTACGTGGAATTTCTGCGCTACATGAATCTGATTTAACAGCATTTCGCGATATTTTTGTGAAGAATGGCTTTGACTGTTATTTCTGACTTTCAGGTTTTGCATCCTATGTAGGTCTTACAGTCCCCTTCCCATACAGCTTTCTTTTCTATAAATTACAGAGAAGCGCCCCCAACATGGCACGAGCCATATTGGGGGCGCATTTTTCAGTTATTCTCCTCATTCGACTCTTCTCCAGGAACCTTACGAACTTCAATTCTTTGGAGCTGGAGAAAATCCTCTGCGTCTTTTGGGATTGCGTCATCCGTCTGAACCATTGCAACTTGTTTGGTTGGCAAAAGTGTGACTACCCCCTGCCTCGAAAACTTACTGGATTCCGTCAACACAATCACCTTGTCCGCCTGTCCAGCCATATCCCGCACGGTCTCTGCACGCAAAAGATCGTTACCTGTGAAACCGCTCTCCTTTCGGAAACCATCCGCCCCGATAAAAAGCTTCTCAACAAAAAAGTTCCGTGCACATTGGCGGGCAACCGGCCCCACCATCACCTGGGATTCATTTTGGTAGTCTCCCCCCAAAAGAATGATCTTTGCTGTGGGCAATCGCCGGACATATCCCGCAATAAAAGCGGAATTGGTCACAATGGTCACATCGCGCTTGCGTGTACAAAGCTCATCCGCAAGCAAGGCGCAACAAGAGCCAGACTCGATCATCACCGTTTCTCCGTCTCGGACGAGGCTAGCAGCGGCCTGTGCAATCCGGCGCTTTAACTCGTAGTGATAGGCAAGACGGTTATTGATGTCATCGTTCGAACATAGAAGCGCGTAACCATGTTCCCGTTTAATCAGGCCTTTGGCCTCCAGTTGATCCAAATCCTTGCGGGTGGTGACCTGGGATACTTGCAAAAGCTGTGCCAGTTTTGCCACCTCAATGCGGTTGTGCTCTGTTACGATCTCCAAAATTTTTGTCTGCCGGTTCGTCATGTGCCTCATCCTCTCTGAAAGAGATTTTAACACAAATTGATTACGAATACCAGATATATCTTTTCATTTGCAAGTCTATCAACCGTTTTTTAACTGCCAAAAAACAATGTGGCCCCGACAAACGTCGGGACCTACACCCATTATAAATATAACATCTTAAACCGCTATGATTGCGCTGTCTCATCGGCAGGGGATTCTTCGCTGATACGAAGCATCCGGTATCCCACTCCGATATGCGTCTGGATATACTTCGGCTGTGAAGGGTCACGTTCGATTTTCTTTCGCAAGGTTGCCATGAACACACGAAGGGAAGGCGTGTCGGTTTCGAGGGCGCTGCCCCAAATTTCCCGAAGGATAAAGTTATGGGTCAGTACTTTCCCAACATTCTTTGCCAACAGGCACAGTAGCTTATATTCAATGGGCGTCAAGTGTACCGTTTTTCCATCTACATTCGCACAGCCGGCTGCATAATCGATCTCCAATCCTCCGTTGCGAAAAACCGCCTCCTCCGGTTGGTGCATTCGCTCATAATTCACCCTCCGAAGAGAGACACGCAAACGTGCCAATAATTCCTCCACACTAAACGGTTTTGTCAGATAATCGTCTGCCCCGGCATCCAACGCGCCGATCTTATCCTGATCCTCACTGCGTGCACTGACCACTATAATCGGCAGATTGGACCATTCGCGCACCTTACGGATGATGTCCACTCCATCCATGTCTGGGAGCCCCAAGTCCAAAATCATCACATCCGGTCTTTGGGATACAGCCTCTAAAATAGAAGCTGCGCCCGTCTCTACCGCATGATAGCGGTATCCCTGGGTATCCAGCGTCGTAGTAATCAAGCTTCGAATGGCCCGGTCATCCTCGACCACCAATATTAAAGGTTGATTTTTCATGGCATCATCTCCTTTTTATCATTCAAGGTGAAATTCTTTTTCTGCATGCAATGTAAAACGGAACACCGTTCCACGTGGGATATTATCCTGTACAGAAATTGTTCCTCCATGCGCGTTGATAATTGACTTACAAAGGGAAAGGCCCAAACCTAATCCGCGCCGGCCTTCCCCGTGGGTATGATCCGTAGTAAAAAACATATCGAACAAACGCTTTTTCACATCATCGGCAATTCCAGGACCATCGTCGGCAATGGTCACAACTGCCCACTCTCCCTCGCGCTTCGTCTGAATATCAATGTGAGAACCTGGAGGCGTATATTTGATTGCATTGTCCACAATATTGATAATCACTTGGATCACAAGACGTGAATCCATACGCGCCATGAGTAAATCGTCTTCCTGCTCAAAGGTAATTCTATGTTCTGCTTTCTTTCGATTGATATGGCGCAGGGCTTCCTGGACAACCTCTTCCAACAATTCCGGAGTTTCATGAATGTTCATAGAGCCATTTTCGATTCGCGTAACCGATAAGAGGTTCTCCACTAGATTAATCAACCACATGGAATCATCATAGATATCCGTATAGAGTTGCCGCTTCTTTTTCCGATCTAAAACGCTTTCATTTTCCATCAGGATTCCAGCGTTCCCGGAAATGCTGGTCAATGGTGTACGCAGATCGTGTGAAATTGCGCGCAACAAATTGGCACGAAGTTGTTCCTGCTGCGCCTGTAGGGATATTTGATTTTTTGTTTCGTTGATATGATCCTTTTCCAATGCAAGCGCAAATTCTCCCAACAGTGCAATCAATAGGTTCTTTTCGAAAGCGTCCAATTCGTCGTCACGGGGGATTACGATTCCGACTACAGCGAATACTTCGTCGTGACTGCGGACAGCCAAATAGAGGCATCGAGCCCCGGGAAGGGTATCCGTCGTTGCTCCGGCATGTTTGCTATTCCGAAACGCCCACTCCGCTACCGCGCGCTCGTCTTGGGCTAAATAGGGGGAAACATCTGTATTTCCAAGCGGAAAAGGCATCGGTTGCCCAAGACGCCGTCCTCCCTTTGTTTGTATCTCAATCGGATAAAGAATAATGGTACGATTCAACAAACGAAGCAACTGACCTGCCATGGCCTCATATATTTCCTGCCGGCTCATAGCGCGCTGCAATTTCTGGCTGGTTTCTAGCAGAACCTCTGTCCGCTGCGCCTGAAATGCAGACAATGCTGCCTGCTTTTTCACACGCATGGTCAAGGTGCTGGTCAAAAAAGAGACAATAAACATTACAACAAAGGTAATTGGATACTCTGCATCATATGCTTGCAATGTAAAACGTGGGTCCGTAAAGAAGTAATTAAACGCCAATACGCTGACCACCGAAGCCGACGCGCCATAGACCCAGCCATTGGTGACCGATGAGATCAACAATACCCCCAAGATATAAAACGCAATGATGCTTGCTTCACTAAATCCCAATAGAAACAACCACAAGCCTAACAGCGAAACCGCTCCCAAAATCCCTACGGTTTTCATAAAATCCACCACAGAGAACTTTGGCGGTTTCCGAAAAGAACGAGGCGATGGGGGAACATATTTTACCGGTGTATCTGGAATCACATAAATATCCACCGAAGGTGCTAATTTCGTCAACCGGTCTACCAAACTCTGAGGATTGCGAATCCAGCTAAACAGAGTCCGTTTATTGTTGGAACGGCCTATTACAATTTTCGATATACCGCTCGCTTTGGCGTATTCTGCGATCTGTGCCGGCACATCCTCTCCATAGACTGTTGAAATACGGGCTCCCAGCTGCTCCGCCAACTTCAAATTTCGGCGCAAACGCATTCGGTTTTCGCCGGAAAGCTCCCGCGTTCCAGGTGTCTCCACAAAAAGAGCGGTGAACATTCCATGAAACGCCTCTGCCATCCGCGCCCCTGTACGGATTACCTTTGCATTGGATGGGGAACTTGACAGACAGATCAAGATGTGTTCTTCTGTGGGAAGTTTTTCTTTGGCTGCTGCCTTGCGTTCCCGTTCTGCTGTTCGATTGACTCGATCCGCAGTTCGACGAAGGGCAATCTCTCGTAAAGCCACCAGATTATCGCGTGTAAAAAAGTGTCCCAGTGCGCGCTGTGCTTGATTTTGCTGATAGATTTTCCCTCGCTCTAAACGTTCGATCAAATCATCCGGCTCAATGTCCACGAGTTCCACTTGGTCAGCCTGATCGAATACATCGTCCGGAATCCGTTCTCGGACGGTAATTCCTGTGATCGAAGCTACAATGTCGTTTAAGCTTTCAATATGCTGGACATTTACCGTTGTAAATACATCGATTCCGGCCCGCAAAACCTCTTGAATATCCTGATAACGTTTTCGGTGGCGGCATCCCTCCGCATTGGTATGAGCCAGCTCATCGACCAATACAAGCTGCGGCTTTCGTTTTAATGTCGCATCCAAGTCGAATTCCCGCAGGGTGATTCCCCGATGTGCAACAAGTAGAGGTGGCAAACTCTCCAAGCCATTCAAAAGCGCCAACGTTTCCGGACGTGTATGCGGCTCAATATACCCTGCTACAACGTCAATTCCCTCTGTTTTGGCTGCATGTGCCGCTTCCAACATCGCATAGGTTTTTCCCACACCGGCTGCATACCCAAAGAAAATTTTTAGTTTTCCGATCTTTCGGGCGGCCTCCGCTTCTTCCGTCTGAATCTGCTTGAGCAACAGATCTGGATTAGGCCGTTCTTCCTCCATTCGATTCACCGTCCTCTTTTTTGACTAAGCTCACCAGAACAACTCTGCCCATAAAGGCCATCTCCTACGGGGCTCCATTCCTATGTTCCGGCTCCATTCAATGATAATGCACGCTTTCAGTTTTTCTCCTGTAGGGACTATTTTCTTTGGATGTTGTTTCTTGGCTTCTCACCACAGCACAAATCGAAACGCTATTTTTTAGTATACCATAGATGCATCTATATTCGAAGAGGTGACATTCATAAAATTTTGCTACACAAAACCCGATATTCTTGTGCTCCGACTATGGATCACCTTTTTATGTTTCAGTAAATGTGTAATGCAGGCGCTGGATGGCCTATTCAATGGAAGGAATCTTCGGGTCCAATCAAAATATGTTTTGACTGTACCGTTCCATACTTTCTTATGGCTAGCTTGTAGAATTCCTCTTTATCATGATAAAAAGGGAAACGCCTTATACTACCGTATAAGGCGCTCTCGAAAAAGTAGTCTGGGGCTTTTACAGGTATGAACCTTGGCAGAATTTCTATTTTCTTTATCTCTAGGGCTTCTTAAAAGTTACGCCTGTATAATACCACGCAACACATATGGAAGTCCTCGCTCCGTTCTGAGAAGCAAATGTCCTTACTTCACACATAGACCACAAACCTGTATCCGGATCTTGTTCCCGAATCCGTGTCCAATGCATTTCCTGCGATTGGCTATAAACAATATCATCTATTACAATCGTTGTAGAAATAGTGGTGTTATTAAAGGTCTGTGAATCAATTGAAAGGCCATCATAGATACTTGTTCGGCGAATATCTGCCAAAACAGGTTTCGCAGCATTTTTTGCTCGAATAGAGAGACGGATTGCGCCAGCCGCTGCATATTGTGCTGTTAAATATAAACTTTGAAGAGGAACATCAATGGAGCTACCCGATGTAGACAAATCCACATTATAGCATTCCATTGTGGAGTGTAGATTTGGACTTACAAACTCCTGATCGGCCGTTTTAAAACGTACTTTATAGCTTGTTGTCGTGTTTTCTTCTACAGTAATTGTTGGGGAAATGCCATCTTTTCCTGTAGCACCCGTTTCACCTATTGGCCCCTGTGGCACAACAAAATCGAGTTGGACACCAGTTTCCGTATCAGAAGCCGATACACTCCCTTTTCCATCCGTACTAGTAGTAACATTTCCAACGATGATCGTAGGAGTAGAACCGGTTGCACCAGTTGGACCGATGGCCCCTTGTTCTCCGGTTGGACCAGTTGCACCAACTGGTCCCTGTTCACCTGTTGCTCCCGTTGCGCCAACCGGCACTACAAAGTCCAGGCTAACCCCAGTTTCTGTGGCATTCGCTGTTACCGACGCTTCTTCTCCGGAACTTACACTTCCCACTTCAACAGTGGGGCTTGCTCCGGTTGCACCGGTGGCTCCTATGGGTCCTTGTTCTCCCGTAGCTCCCGTTGCACCTGTTGCTCCTGTGGCTCCAACTGGTACTACAAAGTCCAGGCTAACCCCAGTTTCTGTGGCGTTCGCTGTTACCGACGCTTCTTCTCCAGAACTTACGCTTCCCACTTCGACAGTGGGACTTACTCCGGTTGCACCGGTGGCTCCTATGGGTCCCTGTTCTCCTGTAGCTCCCGTCGCACCCGTCGCCCCTGTTGCGCCAACCGGCACTACAAAGTCCAGGCTAACCCCAGTTTCTGTGGCATTCGCGGTTACCGACGCTTCTTCTCCAGAACTTACGCTTCCCACTTCGACAGTGGGACTTACTCCGGTTGCACCGGTAGCTCCTATGGGGCCTTGTTCTCCCGTAGCTCCCGTCGCTCCTGTGGCTCCAACTGGCACTACAAAGTCCAGGCTAACCCCAGTTTCTGTGGTATTCGCGGTTACCGATGCTTCTTCTCCGGAACTTACACTTCCCACTTCAACAGTGGGACTTACTCCAGTTGGACCGGTGGCTCCTATGGGTCCCTGTTCTCCTGTAGCTCCCGTCGCTCCTGTGGCTCCAACTGGCACTACAAAGTCCAGGCTAATCCCAGTTTCTGTGGTATTCGCTGTTACCGACGCTTCTTCTCCAGAACTTACGCTTCCCACTTCGACAGTGGGGCTTGTTCCGGTTGCACCGGTGACTCCTATGGGCCCCTGTTCTCCCGTAGCTCCCGTCGCTCCCGTTGCACCCGTCGCCCCTGTTGCGCCAACCGGCACTACAAAGTCCAGGCTAACCCCAGTTTCTGTGGCATTCGCTGTTACCAACGCTTCTTCTCCAGAACTTACGTTTCCCACTTCGACAGTGGGACTTACTCCGGTTGCACCGGTGGCTCCTATGGGACCTTGTTCTCCCGTAGCTCCCGTTGCACCTGTCGCCCCTGTTGCGCCAACCGGCACTACAAAGTCCAGGCTAACCCCAGTTTCTGTGGCATTCGCTGTTACCGACGCTTCTTCTCCAGAACTTACGCTTCCCACTTCAACAGTGGGACTTACTCCAGTTGGACCGGTGGCTCCTATGGGTCCCTGTTCTCCCGTAGCTCCCGTCGCTCCTGTGGCTCCAACTGGCACTACAAAGTCCAGGCTAATCCCAGTTTCTGTGGTATTCGCGGTTACCGACGCTTCTTCTCCTGAACTTACACTTCCCACTTCGACAGTGGGGCTTACTCCAGTTGGACCGGTGGCTCCTATGGGACCTTGTTCTCCTGTAGCTCCCGTTGCACCTGTTGCTCCTGTGGCTCCAACTGGCACTACAAAGTCCAGGCTAATCCCGGTTTCTGTGGCATTCGCTGTTATCGATGCTTCTTCTCCGGAACTTACGTTTCCCACTTCAACGGTAGGGCTTGCTCCAGTCGCACCGGTGGCTCCTATGGGTCCCTGCTCTCCTGTAGCTCCCGTTGCACCTGTTGCCCCCGTTGCTCCAGTATCTCCTTTTGGGCCAATCGGCCCCATCGGGCCTTGTTCTCCCTGTTCTCCTTGCGGGCCCTGGCACCCACGATCACCTTGTGGGCCTTGTGGACCAGTTTCTCCCTGCGGCCCCTGCTCTCCTTGTGGACCCTGTGCTCCTATAGGTCCTCGTTCTCCCATATCACCTTTATCACCTTTTGGACCAGCGGGTCCAACCATGCCGGAGTCACCCTTTGGTCCAACTGGTCCTCTGTCGCCTTGCGGACCCATAGGTCCTGGATTTCCCCGAACACCTTGGGGGCCCATCTCTCCCGGGTCTCCTTTGGGGCCGGCATCTCCACGGACACCTTGCGGGCCACGTGGCCCCATGGGGCCAACCATTCCACGAGGGCCAATCGGACCAGGACACCCTGGTTCCCCCTTTGGGCCTTGGGGGCCTTGTGAGCCACGTTCTCCTTTGGGACCTTGTGGACCTTGAGGACCAGGAATTCCTTGTGGGCCCTGAACAACATAGTTATCGTCTACTGGATAACATGGGCAATTTCGGTTTGAGAAATTACACCCATAACAGTTCATTGGATTCATCCTCCTTATACACCTTCGACGGTTACCCCGTCCTACACTAAAATATGTAACAGGCCCCACAAATGCTTGTAATAATCGAAAGAATAAGGCCCCGTATATTCTTTTTTGTAAGGAAACAATTCCATATATAAGCGCCTGAATAAATATTCTCGCACAAAAAGGGCCAGGCGGTTTTCCATATGGAACCGCCTGGCCTCTTTATATAAAGATTCTCAATTTTTCTGATGATGCATGGACTCATTAATCCATGTCCTTTTCATAGTCAAGAATTTCTCCTGTACTCGCATCAATTTCATAGGAGTATTCTGTTCTTCCAATGTCCCACTCCACCTCATACTTTATTCGACCATGGTCATGATCGAATTCTACTTTCATCCGTTGTACATCGCCTTCAGTAACACCCGCATGTTTCAATGCAATTTGCTTGGCTTCATCTGCCGTCAATGACACTTCGCCGGAAGATCCCGAATTACTGGGAGCGGAATAGTATTCTGCATCATGGTCATACGAAAGAATATCCCCAGAAATTGCATCGATGTCATAATCATATTCGGTATTGTCCTTATAGAACTCTACCTCATATTTCCAGCGTCCATCATCCCTTTCCAATTGGGTGTAGACAAACTTCACGCTGTCCTTGCTGACACCTGCATGATCTAAAGCGATTTTCTGTGCAGCATCTTCGCCAATATATGAATCTGTAGCGGATGAAGAACTCGTTTTGGCAGGCGTACTACTTGAGGTAAATGATTGATTACCCGATTTCTCCGGAGCAGTTTCTTTGCCCGAGGTTACAGGTGCTTGTGAGGCAACCTGCGATGACGAATTATAATGTTCAATATCTCGATCCATAGAGAGGATTTCTCCTGTTACTGCATCGATGTCATAATCATATTCTTCATTGCCAACCACAAATTCAATGTCATATTCTGCGCGATTGTCATCATAATCTAGGCGTGCCCGAATGAACTGCACTTCGTCTTCAGCAAAACCAGCGTTCTTCAATGCAAGATCCTTTGCCTCTTGTTCCGTGATATAGTCGCCTGAAGCATTACCCGCAATTCCTGCCGAAACATTGCTTGAGGGCGAAGCCACTGGTGCGACCGTCGTTCCCGCGCCAGAAGCATTGGACGCTGTATCTGACACAGGCGACCCACACCCGGTAAAAAGTGCCAAACTAAGAATCACGGCAGAAGTTGCAATCCATAAATTCTTTCTATTCATACATCATACATCCTTTCCAAAATGTATTTCATTTGCTTTTGTGTCTTCAGTATATCCAGCAAAGATTAAAGCTTCATTAAAAGATGTATGTTTTTTTAATTTTTCTAAGCATGAAACGAAAATGTAAAAGCCGAGCCTTGGCCGAGAACACTCTCCACCTGGATATTCCCTCCATGTGCCTGAACAATCCATTTTACCATAGAAAGGCCCAGTCCTGCGCCGCTGGCACTGCGCGCGGAATCCGCCTGCCAAAACCGCTCCCAAACTTTTTCCAAGTTTTCTGGAGCAATTCCGATACCATTATCTTGTACACAACCGATGATGAGCCCTTGTTTTTTTTGCAAAGTTATCTGCAACCATCCGCCTTCTCTACCATATTTCACTCCATTTTCAATCAAATTAATCCACACACGCATCAACATGGTTTCATCGCCCTGCATCTCAACATCGGGCTCAATATGTGTCTCCAATTGGATATGCCGCATACTGGCGTTCTCCTGTTGTTGCTCCACAACCATCATGGCTAAGTCACTGAGGTTAACTGTTTCAAACTGCATCTTACCATGAGCTTTATCTGCACGTGCAAGCATTAATAGCTGAGAAATCATGACAGCCATTTTTTCTGCTTGATTTAAAATTGCATGCAACGCCTCCCTTGCTTCATCCAATGTTTTTGCACGCTCAAGAGCATATTCACACTGAGAAATAATCACTGTTGTTGGCGTTCGCAATTCATGTGAAGCATCGGAGGTAAACTGCTTTTCCCTCTCAAAAGCCTTTTCCAACCGCGCAAACATACTGTCAAACTCCGCGGCCAAGGTATAAACTTCATCCCGTCCTTGGCCGAGTGCAATACGGCGAGATAGGTCGTTCCCTTCTCCGATTTCACGCGCGGTCTGAATGATTCGCCGCACTGGCTGAAAAGCACGGCGTGTGATGAAATAGCCGCCTACTGCCGCAAACAACACAAAAAACGGCAGGACAATCAGCGCCAGACGGTAGAGTGTCGAAATCGTTGAATCTACTTGATTCGCTGCCGACACGCTGCGTATCCATACAGTGCCATATCCATAAATCGTGTTCTGTTCATCATATACATACCAGCTTTTTTGCATACTGGGAATGGTTCGCAATTGACCGGGAGCAAATACTGCCGAATTGTCAAAGTCCCTTGGAACAGAACCGTAAAGCGGTACACCACCGGCATCGTACACCGAAAGATAGATACCGTCCTTAAAATATTCCAAATCATCATCGATTTCTATTTCCCCGTCGTCTGCGTCAATCTCCCGCCATCCTGCGGCCACCATATCCATCATCTGGCTCTTTGTTTCTTCCAGTGCCGACTGAGCACCCGTATAAAACAAAAAAGCCAAGACGATGCTGACCAGCAACACCATAAGCAGCGTAAACCACAGGGTCACCTTCAAATGGATTGATAAGCGCTTCATTTGTCCTCCCGCAAAACATATCCCGCTCCACGTACCGTATGAATCAACTTGGGCTCGTAGCCATCGTCCAATTTTTTACGCAAATACCGAATATAGACATCCACCACATTAGAACCGCCTTCATAATCGTAATTCCAAATATGATGACTGATCTTCTCCCTGGAAAGTACAATCCCGCTATTGCGAATCATATATTCTAATATAGCAAATTCTTTGCTGGACAATGACACCACTTGTCCGTTTCGCTGAACAGTACGGGCCGTACAGTCCACCGTCAAGTCTGCCACAGAAAACACATCGCTTGTGCTGTCTGACAACCGGCGAATCATTACACGAAGACGAGCCAAAAGCTCATCAAAAGCAAATGGCTTTACCAAATAATCGTCTGCCCCAGCATCCAACCCAGTGACACGGTCTTCAATTCCGTCCCTAGCCGTCAGCAAAAGTACGGGTGTCTTGTCGCCGCCACTGCGTAACTCTCGAAGCACTTCCAGCCCGCTAATTCCTGGCAACATAATATCCAGGACAATCGCATCATATTCCGCACAGCGTAAATAATCCAGAGCATCCGTCCCATTAAAACAGCTGTCTACGCTATAATGTGCGGCCTGTAGCTGTTTTACAAGCAGATGATTCAGTTCGGGTTCATCCTCCACCACAAAAATTCTCATATAATTCCCTCCAATTTACGACTATTATGATACATTCTGCGTATCCAATCAAGCCCTAATTTTATTTATCCAGAGTTTCACACAATAAAAAAGGATTTGACTAGCGGACCATAATCTACCCGGACCATCATTTGGGATGATTTGAGATGGAACCAGCCTCGGCACGGATGACACCATTTGGGGTGGAGAATTTTTGATTGGAGATTATCAAACATTTTCCCATTGTGGCTCAATTCGTCCAATTTTTCTTCCCTGGGGCGATGCAACCGTTCGGGAGATTGGCAGGATCGCGTTCTCGCTTCTATGGAATGCAGACCTTTCCCTCAAAGGCACATCCTGCTCACCACAAAGCCAAACAGCTTTTTTCGCCATTTTGAATAAACGCCAGCATATCCAGAAGCTAGCAGCATCGGGCGGCTATTCGATGGAATTCTATAGCTCTTGGCCAGTCCACAATATGTCCATCATGAGGGACAGGAAGCCTCTCTTTTGAAAACGTTGGCTCAAAACGATATTCCTGGTCGATGGTATCCAGTGGAGTTCTATGAAAAAATGGACTTCGCCTATTTTACACGCGTCCCCTACTCCGTGCAATTGTGGGGGACATTGTGATTCAAACAAATCCTGCTGCGATTGTCCGCGGTTTTATGGATGCCTTGCGCCGGATGGCATTGAGCAGTGCCGCATTCTAAACCCGGATAGACTACCGATAGTCCTCTCCGGCGGCGTGTTTTTCAAAAAGATTTCAAAGAAATTGTACAATCCATTACAGGCATTGCAAAGCAGGTAAGCGTACAAATCGTCACTGCGATACAAAGGTGGTTGAATGTAGAAAAGGGGACGGCCTTTATGCCAACACTGCTGGAATCGGTTCACCGTGCGTGTCCGGTTTATCCTATCAATCAATTCGTGCGGAAGATGTCGTTTTAATCAATGGAAGTGTGGGATGCTATGGTGCAGCTGTACGGCAAGGGGAGAAATCCCCTTTGAGGGCAAGCTGTATTCCGACGGTTCTCCACTCCATCCGCTCAGTGCTGCGGCATTACAAATTGGTGGTGTGCGTATTTTACGCGACCCTACTCGTGGCGGGAGCGCTACAACACTCAATGAATTTGTTGAGAACCGTCCACGGACGATCGAATTAGAAGAAGAATCTATTCCTGTTGATCCCGGCGTTGCTGCATCTTGTGAGCTTTTGGGGTTAGACCCGCTTTACAACGCCTGCGAGGGACGTATGCTGGCTGTCGTTTCCCCGGAACATGCTGCCACCGTATTGGATGCCATGCATCATACTCCTGGAGAAGATGGTGCTACTGTCATTGGCCGTGTGACAGAAAGTCGGCCTGGCCGCGTTATCCTTCATACCACATTCGGTGGAAGCCGCATCCTCGGGAAACTTACCGGAGCACAATTGCCTCGAATTGCGGAAAGGCATAGGGACATATTCCAAATCAGACGAAAGGTGTACTGCATAGTATCATGGAATGCAGTACACCTTTCAATTTGCCACTTATAAAATTAGTTTTGGATACATAAGGAACAAAAAGCAACTACTGTCTTATGACTATCCTGAATAGATTCTTCATAAATTATTAGAAAAACAGTTGCTTTGCTGCAGTCCGATGCACTTCATAATTTCTTAGGCCTTATCCTGTAGTTCTTTAAGTTCCAATATGATTAACAGACACAATTTTTACAAGAAAAGAGCCTTCGAATTCGAATTGCAGAGATCTGAGGTGGGAGACTTTTGGTCATCACACCATTGTACCAAATCCCCACTCGATCCCCCGCCGAGAGGCACTTCGTGCAATCAGTATTTACCATCACTTCCTGACCCGTAGCATGATCTCTTACCAAAAGACGGTTAGCCCAAACTTCACGTATTGTTGCAATCATAATCATCTGTTTCACCTCTGTAATAGCATATGCTCAAGAGTACGAACAGGCTAAACACGAGGATTCCGTGAGTGATACTTGATATTTCTAATTCTTTTCTTCTTGTATCTAGCGTCCATAGATAAAACATTTTTTAATTGTTCAATGCTTTCTAAAACCATCTCACACGGGAACTCTATAATATACACGGTAAGTGTACGAAGATATTATAAATTTCAATGCTGGATTCCATGAAAAAACCCTGAACGCAAATTGCGTTCAGGGTTCAGTTGGTGCCGGTGGCCGGACTCGAACCGGCACGTCATTGCTGACAACAGATTTTGAGTCTGTCACGTCTGCCAATTCCATCACACCGGCATGTAACGTTAAAGATTATACAACATTGCTCGCAAAAAAGCAACAGTTTTTTCATATAAATTTTAAAAAAACTCCGATTCTCTTTTTTGTCCATCTTTTAGAAAAAGAGAATCGGAGTCTATACTTATGCCTGCAAATGTTCCATCATCGTTAAGCAATGGCGAGGACATGCCTCCACACACTTTCCACAGCCAATACATTTCTCCGGGTCGACCGTGGCGTGGAAATGTTCCACTTTGACGGCCCCAGCTTCACAGACTTTTTGACACTTCATGCAACCAATACAACCCACTTTACAGACCTTATTGGTCATTGCTCCCTTATCGCAATTATCACAACGCACAACTGCCTGTTTTTTCAAGGGCACTAGGGAAATCAGCTGTTTTGGGCAAGCTTTCACACACATAGAACATCCTTTACAACGCGACGGTTCCACATGGGCAACGCCATTGCAGACATCAATCGCACCGTAAGCACAGGAACGAACACAATCTCCCAGTCCCATACAACCGTAATGGCAGCTGGAAACGCCCCCTGCCAGTTGTGCGGCAGCGGCACAGGTTTGAATCCCCTCATACTCCATTTTGTCGCTGGTGTTGTCATAACTGCCCAGGCAATGGACTACTGCCACCTTGGCCTCTACATCCACATCTGCCAACCCCAGGTACTGGGAAACCATCTTGGCCACTTCCGCCCCTCCAGGTGCACACAGGCCGGGCTGCGCCTCACCATGTGCCAGTGCCTTTGCATAGCCAGAACAGCCGGAGTACCCACAAGCGCCGCAATTGGCTCCTGGCAACATGGCTTCTATGTCCTCTGCTTTCTCATCCTTTGGCACCGCCATCAGAATCGAGGCAATTGCAAGCCCTAACCCTGCAATCAGTCCGATTACCGCTACAATGACAATTGGAATCCACAATTGATTCATTCTCTACTCCCTCCTATCAACCCAACAGGCCATCAACAAGGCCCTGGAACCCAAGGAAGGACACCGCCACGAGCGACGCCGCAATCAGGGTGATCGGGAGGCCCTTCAGGAATTTTGGAATATCATTTGTTTCCAGTCGCTCACGGACACCTGCAAAAAGCACCATTGCAACCATGAAACCAATACCGGAACCAAATGCATTGACCAGGGATTGTACATATCCAAAGGTCGGATCTGCAGCGCCTTTTTCGATCACCAACATAGTGACGCCTAAAACCGCGCAGTTCGTAGTAATCAGCGGCAAGTAAATTCCCAGCGCATTGTAAAGCGGCGGCATGAACTTGCGCAAAGCAATTTCAATCAGCTGTACCAAAGCAGCTATAATCAAAATAAAGACGATGGTCTGTAGGTATTCCAGCTGATTGGGTACCAACAGATACATGTAAATCGGCCACGTCACAGCTGTGGCAATCACCATAACAAAGGTCACCGCCACGCTCATTCCCGTCGCAGTATTCAGCTTTTTGGATACACCGAGAAATGGGCAGATGCCAAGAAATTTATTGAGCACATAGTTCTCTGTAAGGATTGCCGCCAAAAAGATCGCTACCAAATTTTTAATCATTTCTTAGCAGCCTCCTTTTCCTGAATCTTCGAACAGTTCTCTGCAAGAGGGCACCCATGGCAGCCGAGTTCTGCCGGGCGAGATCCCTCACCTGCCAGCCGGTTTGCCACTGCGATCAGAATTCCAAACACAAAGAAACCTCCTGGCGGCAAAATAAATACAATGATTGGATCGACAACGCCCGCCGTAATCGGGATACCAAACAAGCTTCCCGCGCCAAAAAATTCACGGATCATCCCCATCACCAACAGTGTGGCTGTGAATCCCACGCCCATTCCCAGCCCATCAATGATGGATGGTACAATCTTGTTTTTGCTGGCAAACATCTCTGCACGGCCCAAAATAATGCAATTCACCACAATCAGAGGCAAATATATTCCCAGAGCCTCATCAAGTGCTGGAGAATAGGCCTGAATAAACATCTGTACAACGGACACAAAGCCTGCAATGACTGTGATAAATGCAGGTATGCGTACTTTATCCGGAATGATCTTGCGCAGAATGGAAATCACCGCATTGGAACACACCAGAACAAACGTCGTCGCTAAACCCATACCAATGGCATTGCTCGCAGAGGTGCTGACCGCTAGTGTTGCGCAGCATCCAAGCACTAGGCGCAAAACAGGGTTTTCTTTGACAATGCCCTTGGAGAACTCCTTCCAAAGGGATTTCTTCTTATCCATTCTTAGGCGCCTCCTTTCACTGTCTCGTACAAGGCCAACGCCTCGTTGACCGCATCGGTCACGCCCTGGGTCGTGATGGTAGCGCCCGTCATCGCCATGATTTGACCATCCTGCTTTTCGCCGGACTTAATCACTTCAAATTCACCAGATTCTGGAACTGCCTGGTGGAACTGAGCGCGAAAGTCCTCTTTTTCTGCATTCATACCGAGGCCCGGCGTGTCATCAATGCTGAGCAGTTCCACGCCGGACACCGATCCATCCACCTGAATACCGGTCATCACCTGAACCGGGCCGCCATACGAGCTGGCAGAGGTCGTAAATACATATCCGGCCGTTTCTCCGTTCTCCTTGCCAACATAGTAAATAACATTTGCGCCCTCCGCATCTGTGACCTGCGCTTCTTCAAAGTCTTTAATTCCGGGAAGCACTAACTCACGCGCTTCTCGGGCAGCTTCCTCCTCCTGCTCTGCGATCTTGTCCTTCGTCAGCAGATTTGTTCCCGCCAACAAGGCCGCAATTACCAAACAAATCAAGGTCAGTGTGACCGTGGGGCGAAGGACCTCTTTTGCCTGAATTTTCATTCCTGTGCCCCCTCCTTCTTTGCTTTCTCCTTTTTGACCCCAAACGGACGCGGGCGCGTCATACGCTCAATGTGCGGCACCAGGATGTTCATGAGGATAATGGAGAAGGATACCCCCTCTGGCAAAGAACCAAACATCCGAATCAACATAGTCAAAATTCCACAACCGACGGCAAATACAATTCGCCCGTTCCGGTTGATCGGAGAAGTTGTATAATCCGTCGCCATGAAAATGGAGCCGAGCAGCAATCCGCCGGACAAGAGCTCAAAGATCACATCGCGGCCAGCAAGCAACGAGATTACCGCCACGGTTCCCAAATAACAAAGCGGTATCACGGGGCTAATTACCTTGCGGACGATCAAATAGATGCCCCCTAAAAGCAAAGCGATCGCGCAAGTTTCCCCTAAACAACCGGCACGTGCGCCAAGCAGCATATCCAAATGATTCGGAAGCTGGTCCGCCGCCCCCTGCTTGAGCAGTCCGAGCGGCGAAGCGGTCGTAATTGCATCTGGGTTCCCGATGCGATACCAGAACGGCACCACCCAATTGCTCATCTTCGCTGGAAAGGAAGCCATCAGTACAATACGTGCCGTCAAAGCTGGATTGACAAAGTTCTGTCCAATACCGCCAAACATTTGCTTTACTACAACAATCGCTACCACACTGCCAAAAATTGCGATCAGCGGGCTGATGGTAACCGGCAAATTAAAAGCGAGCAAAATTCCTGTGACAACCGCGCTCAGATCAAAAATGGTGTTGTCACGCTTCATCACTCGGCGGCTAAGATATTCTGCAAGTACACAGGACCCTACACAGGTAAGAATCAAAATCAATGCCTGAACGCCGAATAATATACAGGAAGCAATGGCCGCGGGGGTCAACGCAATGATGACATCCAGCATAATTTTCTGAGTAGTTGCCCCACTCCGCAGATGGGGCGAAGGAGATACGATCAATTTTTGCTCCATTATTTCTTCCCTCCCGCGCTTTTTACCAAGGCTTTTCCTAGTCGAATTGCCTGCACCAAAGGCCGGTGCGCCGGGCAATTATAGGCGCAAGTGCCACATTCCATGCAGTCCATCACACTGTATTCCTGCAATTCCTCTACACGCTTAGCCTCCGCATATTTCTCCAACATCGTAGGTATCAGATGCATCGGACAGCCACTGACACAGCGGCCGCATCGAATACATGCGGTCGGTTCGTGTAAACGGGCTTCTTCCTCATCCAAGCAAATAATCCCGTTGTTTTGCTTGACGATTGGAAGACTGTCGTCTGTAATGGCAATACCCATCATGGGGCCACCCATCAAAATCTTTTTCGGTGGGGCTTTATACCCGCCGCAGAAACGGATAACCTCCTCAATCGGCGTGCCAATTGGAACGATGACATTCTGTGGATATTGGATTGCTGAGCCATCGATGGTAACACGCTTTTTTATCAGAGGCATCCCTGTCTTGAGATAATTGGCCAGGAATGCAATAGAGGTGATATTCATCACGATACATCCCACATCCGCAGGCAGTTTTCCCATGGGAACCTCCCGGTCTGTGCAGGATTTGATGAGCACTTTCTCCGCCCCCTGCGGATAGGAGGCATGGAGCGCCAAGACCCGCACGTGATTCCCCGGGTCCAACTTCTCGTTGTCTGCCATTTTTCGCAGCGTTTCAATCACGTCGGGCTTGTTGTCCTCGACTGCAATAATGACTCGTTCGATTTCCAGCATATCCTTCACAGCATAAATTCCAGAAAGGACCGCCCAGGAGTTTTCCAACGCTTCCCGGTGATCTGCTGTTATGTAGGGCTCGCACTCTGCGGCATTGATAATCAGCGTGTCAATCCTTTTATCTGGTGAAACCTTCAATTTCACATGTGCTGGAAACCCCGCGCCACCCAGTCCAACCAGTCCGGATTCGCGCACTGCTTGAAGAAACGATTCCCGCGTATCCGCTTTTGGCGGCTGTACCTCCGGCGAGATCTTCATCTCTCCATCGGAATCGATGACAAGTGCATCCACATATTGACCCCCAGAGAGCATCACCTGGGTAACTGCACGCACCTTGCCGGAGACACTGGCGTGAATCGGTGCACTGACAAAAGCCGTACTGTCGGCGATTTTTTGGCCCACCAGAACCTCATCCCCCACCTTCACCAGGGGCGTACAGGGAGCTCCCACATGCTGCTGCATGGGAATGATCACTTGCGTGGGCGGCGGCATGACAGCCGATTCCATCTGTGCCGTATTCTTTCGATGCGGCACATGTGCTCCGCCATGTGTTTTGAATGGCTTTTCCGGAAATGCAAGTTCCATTCTTTTCCCTCCATTTTCAAACATACTTTCTTCCTAAGCATCCCGTTCAATGGGACGCCATTTATCGAGTAACGGCATTACTGCACGAAGCACCAACCCCGTGAGAATACCGGAACACACACCAAATAAAAGCAACCATGGAATATACCAGACGATTGCAGGCGTTGTAAGCAACGCCGCCACACACAACTGCGCTGCATTGTGTGAAAGCGCTCCCGCCACGCCAAGGCCGATCATTCCGAACGGATTCCCTTTTAATCGCAGGAAAAACCACATTACCAGCGTACTGGCCACTCCTCCCGAAAGGCTCATCAGCATCGCCACAAATCCACGTGTTATTCCAGCGAATAATCCTTTTAAAATTGCAATACACAATGCCGGGCCAAGTCCCACCGTCCCTGCGGCATACATGGTCACCAAATTGGACAGCCCTAACTTTGCTCCAGGTGGCAATACCGGAATGGGAGGAAGCATCCCCTCCCATGCAGACAGCACCAATGCTAGCGTCCCTAATAGGCCGTTAAACGCAATGCGCTGCGTTCTAGGCGATAGATTTAAATATCCCTGCTGTCTCATCGTCCATCCCTTTCCCAATCGAAACGCACATAATGACCTCAACCGGTCACCCCGTCAAATCCGGAAGTTCCACCGGATTCTAGCCGTACAGAAACACGCGCAGGCAGACACACAGCCGACTGTCCCGGCCGTGTCAATTTCCCTGTGCGTATACAGGTTTTGTCCGGGCATGCAGACGAAAAGAAGGAAATCGCTCCCGGTTCCACCAACAGCTTGACCTGATATGGACCGCCAAGGGCCAGTTCTTCCGTTTGAGTCTGTCTGTCTAAATCTATGCGGCGGATAACCTGTCCATTCTGTTCCACCACCGCGATACATTCCTCCACCGGACGTAGCTGGAACCACGCGGCTAAACATCCAGCAAGTGCCAGTAGGATGGCGATCAACACGACATCCTGCTTCTTCAGCAAGCGCATCCAATTTTCCCGCCCGTTCATGATACAAGCGTGTAGGCGTCCGACGTAAGTTGAAAGGCATCTTCTAAGGAATCGGATACCCAAACACGTCCATCCTCTGCAATAAAAACGCCGCCTGCATCATAGTGCTCAAGTAGGCTCATTCCCCTCTCTTCTCCGAGTACAAAAGCCGCCGTGGATAGCGCGTCGCTTAACGCACCACTGTCGGAAACCACGGTGACGGAAACGAGTCCACTTTCTGCCGGATATCCGGTTTTCGGGTCGAGAATATGATGATAGGTCTTGCCATTCTCCGTAAAATTCTTTTCGTACGATCCGGAAGTGGAAACAAAACCGGATGCCAAATCCAACAACCCCATCTCTTCCGCTTTGTCATCGCCGCTTCGAGGATCGCGGACAGCCAACCGCCAAAGGCTTCCATCGGGTTTTTCCCCATATAAGCCAATACTGCCGCCCACTGCGATAATCCCAGCTTTCACCCCTGCCTCCTGGTAGGCCTGCACCGCCGTATCACACGCTGCACCCTTTCCAATACCACCGAGGTCGAGAGCGGCCCCATGGATCTTTAAAGAAGCCTCGGAAGTTTCTTTGTCCACTCGAAGGTTGTGATAATCCACAAAAGTCCGGTATGTCTCGATCTCTTCTTCGTCCGGCAAGTGTTGGTTTTCTCCTCCAAAATCCCATAGGGAACTGACCGGCAAGATCGTCGGGTCGTAAGCCCCTTCCGATTGCTCTGCCACATGGAGAGCCATTTCCAATAAATCCGCTGTCTGGGGTTCAATCGCAATCCAATCCGTTCCTGCCGCTGCATTCAAACGCGCAATGTCGGAATCCTCTATCCGCCAGGAAATCTGATTTTCTAAACGCTGTACCGCATTGGCCGCCTCGGATGCAGCATCCTCTCCCATACGGCCATAAACCGTCTGCTGGACATAGCTTCCCATTGCATATTCTGTGCTGGTAAACGGTTGCCGGTCACGTTGCTGTATGTACCATTGGCGGCCGGCAAATACCAACACCAAAACAACTGCAAAAAACGCCAACGCCCGGCCGATTTTCCATTTTTTCTGATTCTTCATGGGTTCCTCCAAAGCGGCTCACATGCCTCTATACAAAATATAGTATACCATACTCTTGATAGAGCAAGCAAACGATCGGGACATTTTTCAACTGGTTATTTGTAAGAAATTGAAGCAAAAAAAGTGTTGAATTTCTCTCTCCCTGCACATTCCACAAAATCACACCAGAAAGGCGAAAATTACCAAACTTTTTTGTCGTATTCAACAAATTCCTTTTGAACTGCTTTCCAACGTCTATTCTTATGCTATACTTTGTTAGAATTATGTTATGGAAAGAGCCGCAACAACCCAGCCGGTTGAGTAGCGGTATGGAGGGACGTATTCATGTCAGGAATTGAAACCGTAAAACGGTATTTAGAACCCTATGGGGTAGCCGATCGCGTACAGGAATTTTCCGTTTCCAGCGCCACAGTGGAGTTAGCCGCACAGGCGCTCGGCGTGGAACCTGCACGTATTGCCAAGACGATTTCTCTGCAAGCGGATAACGGCTGCATCTTAGTCGTCGCCGCTGGCGATGCCAAGATTGACAACGGTAAATTTAAAGCAGAATTTCATCGGAAAGCCAAAATGTTGAATGCGGAGGAAGTGTTGCCCCTTACGGGCCATCCAGTAGGAGGCGTATGCCCCTTTGCCAATCCAAATACCGCAGCAGTGTATTGTGACGTCTCTTTAAAACGCTTTGCAACGGTTTTTCCTGCCTGCGGTACGGCAAACTCTGCCATTGAATTGAATTGTGAGGAACTCTTCCGGTATTCTCACAGTCTAAAGTGGGTGGATGTGTGTAAAAACTGGGAGACGGAGGGAATTGCAAATGCGGATGCGCAATAAACCATGGGCGACTCCGGAATTAAACGCCTGCCCCTTTTTTGTCCGCGGTCCAGAGCGCATGGCTGGCAAATGGCAGGATTGGTTTTCTCAAAAGCAGCCGATTCACTTGGAGCTTGGCTGTGGAAAAGGTTGGTACATCGCCGGATTGGCTCCCAAAAATCCAAACATCAACTACCTTGGAGTGGACCTAAAAGATATTGTTTTGGCGCCCGCCAAGCGCATTGTGGAGTCTGCATTTGCTGAAATCGGACAGCCCGTTGACAATGTCGGGTTAACCGCCTATAATGTGGAACAAATCTGCAATATTCTTCGCCCAGAAGATGGTGTGGAGCGCATTTGCATCAATTTTTGCAATCCCTGGCCGCGCGCAAAGCACAACAAGCGCCGCTTGACCCATCCGCGCCGTTTAAACGATTATAAGCAATTCCTCAAGCCGGGTGGTGAACTTTGGTTCAAAACAGACGATGATGGCCTTTTCTCCGATACGCTGGCATATGTAAAGGAAAGTGGATTTGCACTTTTATCTCAGACAATGGATTTACATAAAAGTCCAGATTTTTTTGAGCAGGATGCCCCGACCGAACATGAAAAGATGTTCACCGAACAGGGGATTCCCATCAAAGCGTTGATCGCACGTTGGGAGCCGCCTGTCGAATGAACGTATCTCATATGTATTTTGCTTGACAGGCGTCGTTTTGTGCCGTATAATTCCTATTAAATCAGTAATAATTAAGGGATACTCTGCGGCTCGGTATCCCACCAAAAGATGGAAAGAGGGGTGCAGTGTGGAAGGTAAACCGATGATCGAAATTCGCTCCTTGAGCAAAACCTTCCGGGGAAAGAACACGGAAGTCCATGCGCTGCGGGACATCAACCTGAAAATCGAAGAAGGCGACATCTTCGGAATTATCGGTATGAGCGGTGCAGGAAAAAGTACGCTGGTGCGCTGTATGAACATGCTGGAGGTTCCTACGGAGGGGACTGTATTCTTCAATGGTATGGATCTTTCCAAGCTAAATCGCAAACAACTGCGTGAAGCACGTCGCTCGATGGGCATGATTTTCCAACAGTTCAATCTGCTGATGCAGCGGACAGCAGAAGCAAACATCTGCTTTCCATTGGAGATCTCCGGAGTAGATAAGATCACCGCCAGAAAACGCGCGAAAGAACTTTTAGAGCTTGTCGGGTTAGCCGATAAGGCAAAGGCCTACCCCTCTCAGCTTTCAGGTGGACAGAAACAGCGCATCGCCATCGCCCGTGCGCTTGCAACCAATCCGAAGGTACTTCTATGCGATGAAGCGACTTCCGCCCTAGACCCAAATACAACGGCTTCTATCCTTTCGTTATTAAAGGATATCAACCGCCGTCTGGGAATCACCATTGTAATTATCACGCATGAAATGAGCGTGATCGAAGAAATCTGTAACCGGGTGGCCATCATCAGTGAGAGCAAAATTGCCGAGTGCGGTGAGGTTACAGAGATCTTCTCCCACCCCAAGACACCGGCTGCACAGCATTTGGTCTTTCCAGAGGGGAAACATACTACCGAGCAATTCACCGGCAAGCATGCAATTCGCATTGTATTCGATGGGAGTTCCTCTTTTGAACCTGTGATCGCAAACATGGTGCTGGAATATAAGTCCCCTGTCAATATTCTATTTGCAGACACAAAAAATATGGACGGCAAAGCTTTCGGTCAAATCGTGATCCAATTGCCGGAAGATGTCTCTCTTGCGGAAAAGATGCAGCGGTATCTGCATCTGCGGGGATTGACCGTAGAGGAGGTGAGCGGAAATGTGGGATGAATCCACGCTGCAAATGTTGTTACAAGGCGTTGGTGAAACCCTGTATATGACACTGGGGTCCACCCTGTTCGCCTATGTGATTGGACTTCCATTGGGTGTTCTGCTCGTCATGTGCGCCTCGGACGGGATCCGCCCACATCCAGTCCTGTACAAAATTTTGGATGTGGTGGTCAATTTGACCCGGTCTTTCCCATTCATCATCCTATTAATTGCTGTTTTGCCGTTCACTCGTTGGCTGCTCGGTACCACACTCGGCCCTACCGCAGTCATTGTCCCCCTGACGATCTCTGCCGCCCCGTTTGTGGCGCGGTTGGTCGAGGGGTCTCTCAAAGAAGTCGATGTTGGTGTGATTGAAGCATCTCAATCGATGGGAGCTTCCGCTTTCCAGATCATTTGGAAAGTCCTTCTTCCAGAGGCACGCCCTTCGCTCATCGTCAACTGTGCCATTGCCATCACGACCATTCTTGGATATACTGCGATGGCAGGATTTGTCGGCGGTGGAGGATTAGGAGACATTGCCATACGCTTCGGTTATTACCGGCGTGAAGAGGATATTATGCTCATCACCGTCGTCCTCTTGATCGTTGTGGTTCAGGTATTCCAAGGGCTGGGGCTTTGGGTAGCCAGGCGACTCGACCGGCGGAAATAAATTTGGAAAAACAGAATGTTTTTTCCATCTGTTGAAAAAACAAGGAGGATTCTCTCATGAAAAAGATTTTTGCAATTTTGTTGGCTGTTGCACTTTCCGCTACTGTTTTAGCTGGATGCCAATCCGGCGGTAATACCTCTTCCGAAACAAATGCAACCAATTCTGAAGCTAAAGTCATTAAAGTAGGGGCTTCTCCTGCCCCTCATGCAGAAATTCTTGCGGTCGCCAGTGATCTTCTTAAAGAACAGGGCTATGAGCTGGATGTCGTCGAGTTTTCCGATTATGTGCAGCCGAACCTTGCGCTCTCTGAGGGCGAACTGGATGCAAACTATTTCCAGCATCAGACCTATCTGGACAACTTTAACGAGGAGTATGGCACGGAATTGGTCTCCATCGGTGCAATCCATTACGAGCCCCTCGGCATTTATGCCGGCCGTACTGCCTCATTGGACAACCTCCCGGACAATGCGACCATTGCTGTCCCAAATGATACGACCAATGAAGCGCGCGCACTCCTGTTGCTCCAAGATCAGGGCTTCATCGAAGTGGATGAATCCGCTGGATTAAATGCGACAGTGAAGGACATCACCAATAATCCCAAGAATATTCAAATAACGGAAATTGAGGCGGCACAGTTGTCCCGCATTCTTCCCGATGTCGATCTCGCCGTCATCAACGGAAATTACGCCATCGACGGCGGCCTAAAAATCAGCGACGCTTTGGCCGTGGAAGAGAGCGGTTCTGTTGCGACAACCGCCTACCCCAATGTGATCGCTGTTCGCAAGGGAGACGAAGACCGCCCGGAATTGAAGGCGCTTGTGGATGCCCTGAAGAGCGACACTGTTAAGCAGTATATCAATGAAACTTATGCGGGTTCCGTTGTTCCAATTGAGTGAACCGCAAACGTCAACCGGCTGTGTGAAATCACACAGCCGGTTTCTTGTTGCCGCTTTCAACATAAACGCCTTGCTTCAACCGCGAAATTCAAAAAGTTTCGACTGGAAACGATCTTGGGGGTTACCAGCCTATCAAGAAGGAACGTCGCCTATCCTTTTCCGATGATTTCAGAGGTATTTGTAAATCCCCAAAACCGATACAGTTAACAAGATACTGAAAGGAGCTGGTTTATCCGTAGCCGGGCAAGCAATGCAATTCTATTTTCAGTACCTCTTCCTATGAATCAAAAGTGCTCCCCTTTAAGATGGAAGTAAACCTCTCATTATATGTAGTTTTAAGTAGTTCCGATTTCATCCTTTCGAATCAGATTATACTTGCCACCACTGAGAGGCCCGGTTTCTCTTTGTTGGCCTTTTTGCGCTAGCCAAAAGCAAAAGGGGCTTCGTAAAAGCGCTTTGATGCGATTTTAATATGTGTCTCCAGCCTAACAAAGAAACGCCCTGTAACACAGCCATTCGGCAGATACAGGGCGTTATTTTTTGTTGGACGTGCAATTCTATTTATAAATGATGTATCCGTTCCCGATGATTGCTATTCCTCTCCGAGAATTACAAGATCAAGAACCCTCATCCATTTCCGTATTTCTGTACCCAACAATCTGGGTAGACCGGCGACGGATTATACCCTGCCTGATCTAAGTTCACAGTTGCATCCTCGCCTTCCCGCACACGGCGGGCCACAACGACCGTTCGAAATTCTTTAAACTCATAGGAACAGGTTGAAAGGGTGAGCAATTGGTCATCTGTGGTAACATCAACTGGTATATTTAGAATAGAGCGGCTTTTCATCTCCTCAATAAACGCCGCAAAAGCTGCATCATCTGGAAAATCCGGCTGGGCATAGTCGAAAATCTCTCCCTGCTCTGGGAGTGTGTTGATCTTAAACACGGAGAAAACCTTCCACTTGCCCTCAACGCCTTCTAAGTCGAAATCAATAACAGGAGCAGACTTATAGAAATCCAGATCGGTATATTGCAAAATAGCTGCAAACATCTGCCCATCATCCATATTATGCCCATAGAGAGTCAAATTCTTCATGTCCTGTGCCGGCGAGCAATTGGCATCCAGAAAAATACACCCATACTGGGTATACTTTTTGTCATATCCATGACGCAAATAGAGTTCTGGATTGTCCTTTGCAGACTGCATCACTGGATAATCCACCACCGTATTGGGAATCTGAATCCATCCAATGGTATCCGGATTGCCTTCCTTGAGTTGTTTAAAGGCATCCCGTTTTCTCTCTGCGGTTTTTTCCGGAACCTGTGAAGAAGAGGTACGATCCTTGTCATCTTCTTCGGTGTGATAAATCTGCTGTACCTGCTCGACTGCATTCCGGTTTCGCAGGGGTTCATAGATCCCTTTATATCCGATCACGCTCAAAGAGCCCACAAAAACACAGAGCGACACAACAAAAATCCCCTTGCGTAGACCGTTTCTCATAGGCTCTCCTTTCGCAGTTTCCGCATCTTCTATCGATCCGCCGGTCAACGTTGCGTCTCTTGTGTACGCAGGCTGATGATCTGTTCTTTCAGGTGTATTTCCCCTTTTCTGCGGCATTTTGCCTCAAATGCGCTGCGGATGCGGTTTGCAACCAATTGACCGTTTTCTTCCTGTGCCACCAGCAGCCCCAAAATAAACTGCGACGGGCTATAGCGCGCTACAATATCATTCCGGCGTAAGGTTTCCGATATTGCTTGCTTCAAAAGGATCATAATATTTTTTAATTTCTCCAACGGAGGAATCTCTCCGTTCTTATCCGTTGCTGTAAGCAAAATCAAAACCTCGCTCTGATTGCAGCGCTCTTGCGAACGCATCTGTACTCGACAGATTTCACGGAATACCGTATATTCACAGAAAAATGGCGTAGAACCGGAGGTCTCCTCCGCAAGGATGTCGTCCTTGATTTGATTCATATCGATCTCTACCATGTTGAGCCCTTGGATAATTTCACGATGTAGATTTCGGATGGAATTAGAAAGACCCATTCCCAATTCCCGATTAAAAGATTCCGAAATATTCTCATAATGAACCAAAGCTTGTGCATATTGACCGGTATGCAAATAGGCCTTTAGCAAAATGTGATGGATGTCCTCCTGATAAGGACAAAAGCGGACCGCACGCTCACAAACCGAGATCACATCCCCGTACTGTTCCGACTGATTCAAAAGTCTGCACAGCGTCAGTACACAACTGACATAGAGGCTTTGGTATTGCGCACGTCTGCTAAAAATCCATTCGTCCTCTCCCAAATTGGGCAGGAATTCCCCGTTGTACAGTTCCACCGCCTGGGAATAACAGGCAATACGGCTTTCCAGGGCCTGCTCTTCATCCGAACCACGCTTGGCCAATAGGGACATAACCTCCGTATCAATCTCACAAGGAAAATCCTCATTCCACATGTAAGCGCCTTCGGAAAAACGAATCAGCTCCATGCCTTCCTCACAAGCTTCATTGTCCGGCGTCAAATCATCCAACAGCATACGCGCACGATAGACCAAATTCTTCAAAGAATTTGCCGGATCGATACACTCGTCTCCATCCCGCCACAATAGACGAATCAAATGGTCTTGGGACAACCTTTGGCCCCGGTTAATTAAGAGAATCCCTATCAAAAGCCAGATCTTTTTGGAACGGTTTCCTTTTTTCACGACTTCCCGGTCGCCCCGCCGGATTGAAAAATCTCCCAGCATGCGCACGGACAGCTTTTCAGTGGCCATCATTCCGATTTCCCCCACAATCTTTTTATTCGTTTCACTGGATTGGTTGTCCTGCCCCCTGGACAGGAAACCCTTATGTAATAAAAACAAACTGCACCAACAGCATATACAGTACCGTCCCTACACCAATACTCAGCAGAGTGTTTTTCTTCCAAAGGTGCAGCATCACAACCGCTGCTACAGCGATCAGTTCCGGTAATCCATATGGCCATTCCAACAAACTGGTCCCTTTCAAACAGTATACCATCAGCATGGCAATAATTGCAAAAGGTAAAACTTTCCCCAGATATTTCACATACGGTGGGGTCTCCTTTCCTTCTGGGAAAAGAACAAACGGAAGCAGCCTTGTGAAAAAAGTAACAAGCGCAACAAACGCAATCACCAGTAGCGCACGAATCGCCCCGTTCATGTAGCCGCCCCCTCCTCCGGCCTGTCCAGACGTCCTCGAAAGACCGACAGTAACACGACCATTCCGATCAACGCCGGCAGGATAAAATTGTCCGCTCCAAAGAGCAATAGACACACCAGTGAACAAACCAGCCCCACCAACGCCGGAACATGGCTCTTTGCCTCGCGCCACTGGTTTACAAAGATTACCACAAAGAGTGCCGTCATTGCAAAGTCAATTCCCTGCGTGTTGAACGAAAAAGAAGAACCGAGCAAGCCTCCTACCACAGAACCCACAATCCAATATAACTGATTGAACAAAGCGATAAAAAAGAAAAACCAATTGCGGTCCACATTTTTCGGTGGCTCTGCTGTGCAAAGCAAAGAAAACGTTTCGTCCGTCAGGGAAAAAATCATGTAGGGTTTCTTTGCTCCAAGATTCCGAAATTTCCCCAACATGGAAATCCCGTAAAAGACATGTCGGATATTCACCATCAAGGTCATCAAAATAACCTGTAAAAATCCTGCCCCGGTGGCCAACAGATCGACTGCTACAAATTGCATCGATCCGGCATAGATGAATATGCTCATCAAGGCAGCCCATCCAAAGCCATACCCTTTACTTTCCAGCAAAATTCCAAAGGCAGCCCCCAAAAAAAGGTATCCCACCATCACGGGAACCGTTCGAGGGAAGGCTGCGCGGAGGGCCAACTTCAACTGCCGCATTTTTGCTGGTTGTCCTGTTTGCATTGCTTTGCCTCCCTTATGCCTTTTTCTTCCTGCGAAGGCGGGAGACAATCAAAATCAGCGCTGCACCACCAATCAATACAACCGGAGCCGCTATGCGAATCATCTGGTCTTTGCGCGCCTCCCCCGCAGTGTAATCAGGATTTTGATCCGGGTCATTTTCCTCCTGCAAAATTTGCAGATAGGCATCTTCCCCGGTCTTATAGGCATCCGCAGCATTGGGGAACAGATACAACGGGGCGGTCACACGGATGTCTACGGCATGGTTGGCCGGAACTTCGTCCACGGTCAAGCTCACCAATTCGCCGCTTTCGATGACCAGCGTATCGTTTTCCTGGTCATGCGTCCATGCTTTTACCTCTTTGCGCTCCGCACCATACGGCAAAATGACATAACCAGTCAGCAATCCCGCCTCATATGGAATATCTTCTCCGATCAGTTGCCAGTTGAATTCCATCGTATCGTTATGAAACCGGACCGCGCCTTTTACCGTATAGAGGACTTTGATCGTCGTAGTAGCATTCCAATTTTTTAGATAAGCATGAATGTCGTATCCCGTATCGGTTTCATCCAATGTATACTTACGCTCCGGATATTTTTCCCCCTCGGTTTCCGTCGCTGCTTGGATTTCCTCGTAGCTGTTAAAACGCTCCAAATCCTCTGAACCCATAACCACACGGATATTCGATATTTCATAGGCATCGGACTTTGCAATCGTGCGTTCGAATTTTGTCATCTTTTCAAAATTCCGGCAGGAGAACGTCCAATATTCTATGATGTTCACTGTACCATCTGTGAGCAGCTCTGCCTCTACCTTTTCGGATTGACAGGTATAGCCCTCCACCGCCAGATCAAACGCTTCCACCTGATGGTTCATAATGTATTCGCCGAGTTCCTTCATTTCTGACGAGATCTCTTCTTCGTCTTCTTCAGCAAAAGCGAAGGACGTACATGAGAGCGCCAGAAGCAGCGCCAGAAGCAGAGATAGGTATTTTTTCATGGATGCTCTCTCCTTGTATTCATAAATTATTTCCGAAAGAGTTGCTTGACCGAACGGATTTCTTCACCGTTCGGGATCAAAAGCCGGTAAAATGGCGTGTGCGTAAACAGGCAAAAAATCACCATGGAGGTAAAGCCCTGTGCAGTCAAAGACGCTGATGTTGCCAATGCAATCCCATTGACCCCCATCAAAGGAATCAAAACGAAGGACAAACTCAGATTGACAATAATTCCGATGATGGTGGGCAGAATGTTCAACTCCGGTTTTCCATAAGCGGCAATGGAATTGGCCAACACCTTTGCATAACAGATAAAAACCGAACCAATGATTAGATACCGCAAAGGCGCGATCGCCTCTACATACTTTGGGAAAACAATCGGCACAAATACCTGCGCTACTAACACCAAAAGTACGGCGCAAACGATGGTGATATAGGTTACAACTTTACAGGACATCAAGGTCAAACGGACTTTGTCATCCTTCTCATGCATGGCCGCAATCCGGCTCATAATCACTTGGCTCACCGCATCGGGCAACAACCAGACCTGCTGCATCATTGTCACTGCCGCATTATAAATGCCAAAGGTCGAAAGAGAATACACGGCGTTGACAATATAAGAGCCCAAATAGGAGTTAATATAGGTCATCACATTGGAAACATGCGACTTCAGACTGTAGCGCAACATGGCACCTGTCCGTACAGGAAAATCATCATCTGGAGCAGGTTCCGGCTCTTTTCCATTCCAACGCTTAATTCCATACATCGCCAAGACGATCATCAGCACCTGGATGCCAATCATCGAAGTCACCAACAACATCGCACTGGGCCACAACAACATGGAAAACATAAATGCGGTCAGCAACACTTTTTGCAGCAGGTTGATGGTGTTGAACATTTTAAACTTGTTTTCACCGCGCAGAATTGCCAGGCAGACGTTCAGCAAAAATGAGAACAGGCCATACACAACAGCCGCCCAACAGTAAAAGGCCGTACTGCCGGGGAAAAAGATCTGCTTCATAAACAGCACTGCCGCAGCGCCAGCCGCCATAATCAGGATGGACATCGCTGTTGTCAAGGTTGTGATCGCCTTTTTGGTATTCTTGATCTTAAAGCGGGAGACAAAGTAGATCATTGCGGCATTGATGCTGAACCCAAACAGTGTAAACAAACCATTTCCCACCAGCTGCACTTGGTTATACTGCCCTTTGACGTCAGGGTCCAGGACACCCAGTACAAAAAATGCGGAGATGATGGACAATAGAGAGCCTATCGCATTGGTGCCGAATGTATTGATGCTATCCCGCACAATGTCGCTGTGAAATCTCTTGGGCTTCTTTTCCGTATCCTTCATCCTGTGAAACTCCATTCCAGGGAAAAATCCCTTTTTTCAAGGCCGAAATTCATAAAGATTATTATAACATTTTGACAAGCAATTCCACAAGGGATTTTCCGGATTTTTACGGATTCTGCGGGTTTGAGGTTTCAAAGGGGCGAAAAAAGCCAGGAATATCGTCCATATCGTATAAAACCCTTTCGTAGGTTTCTACACAAATCGGTCCTTCTTTATATATCCTTCCGTTGTTTGGTCCTTTCTGTGGATTTCCGACTCTGATTCTATCTATCGAGAAACGTCCCTTATCCACATCTTCCGGGCGATATGCAAACTTCTAGGGAATTCCATTTCAAAAGCAGTTGTCCTTCCAAATGCCAAACCCTCTATACGATGTCCAGTTTCATCAAAAACAACCCACTTGCAGTGAGCTTGCGGACGGAAAAGGAATCCAAAGCATGGGAATCTTCTCAAAATCAATCGATAATCAGAAGGTATGACAAAGCAAAGGGAGGACGTTTCTCCTAAAAATCGAATCGTTCGAATCCTGGAGCCTTGTAAAATTGAATCATTTCTGTATATGCCCCCGTACCCCACCGGGATAGAGGGTCCTCCTCCTAATATTTGACGATCTCTCGTCCGCCGGAGCCGTACAATTGAATAATTTTTGTACATGCGCCAGTAGTTCAATAGGATAGAGCACCCCTCTCCTGACAATCGAACCGTTCGAATCCCGGAGCCTTGTAAAATTGAATCATTTCTGTATATGCCCCCGTACCTCACCGGGATAGAGGGTCCTCCTAATATTTGACGATCTCTCGTCCGCCGGAGCCGTACAATTGAATAATTTTTGTACATACGCCAGTAGTTCAATAGGATAGAGCACCCCTCTCCTGACAATCGAACCGTTCGAATCCCGGAGCCTTGTAAAATTGAATCATTTCTGTATATGCCCCGTACCTCACCGGGATAGAGGGTCCGCCTCCTGAAAGAAACGACCTCCCATCAGTCCATCCCCGCAAATATGGATTATAAAAAATAAATTTCCTATTTTTGCGGCTTCCTACAATCCTGATGGAGTCCTCAAATTTTTTGAAACGAGGAGTCTTGCCCCGGATGAAATACCTCTAAACACGGTCTTTCCCACGTACAATGGCGTCAAGGCATGACCTGATTTTTCTCGCATCTTTTAAAAAAATAAGCCTGTTGTACGGTCTTTCCCACGTACAACAGGCTTATCTATTTTCACTTCTATTCGGTTACGCTCGACGCGGGCCGCCTACTGGTAAATGCGCACGCTCCAAGGCTTTGCGGATCGCAAAGAAAAACGGCACCGCGATCACATCGGCCACAATTGCATTTGTCAAAGTGGCTGCCAACTTTGTTACCATTGCAAGTGCCGCAGCCTCTGGTGCAGATCCCACCAAGATTAGCTTCACGAACGAATATCCCAAATACAGAACACAGTAGCAGAGAGAACCACTCACTGCACCCACAATCACACGGGAGAGCTTCCTCGCCGTGTGATCGCCGCCCCATGCGATCAGGCCGCACACAAACGCCATTAGGAATTTAAAAATCAAGGTACTTGGCGCACTGTCCGCCCATCCGCCGATTAAATCAAAAATGCAGGAACCAATGCCAGCCGCAAGGCCGCCATACACCGGCCCCAACAACAGGCCGGCTAAAATGCAAAACACATTTGCAAACCCAATCATCGTTTTATCCGTTCCCACAGGAATCTGCACTTTAAAGAACATCGTCGCCACTAGGACAAGCGCCGCCATCAGCCCAGTAAGCGCCAGATTGACGCTGGTATTCCGTTCATTCAAATGAAATTTCATGGTCTTCCCCTCCAGACAGTTTAAACAGAGAATCTTGCATCTCTGTCCATTTGTGGTATAATCATAGCGCAAAAGTGTTCATACTAAAATATACAGTTTATAAAAAATTGACCAGTACAGTTTGTGAGGAAATCGTTATGACATACGACTATTTGGTCCTTCATCCGAATGCAGAAGTACCTTTATATCAGCAGCTCTATGAGTCTTTGCGAAATTCAATTGAACGAGGACACCTGACCAGAAATGAAAAACTCCCTTCGATTCGCAAGCTTTCTGAAGATTTGCATTTAAGCCGCACCACAATTGAGATGGCATATCAGCAGCTCTGTGTCGAAGGATATGTGCGCGCCCGCCCGCAAAGCGGCTTTTTTGTGGAAGCCAGTCCTCTTCGGTCAGAACACGTGCCCCTCCCAGAGCCTCCCGTGCGTTCCCTCCAAGCGGAAACACTGGAGTCCCGTATTCGTTACAATTTTGGCAGTGATTCCGTGGACAGCGTGTGTATTGACCTCAAAATATGGCGCCGTCATATCCGCGATGTGCTAACCCGTCAGGAGGTGTTGACCTCCTATGGTGATCCCCAGGGGGAACCCGCCCTGCGAGAAGCGCTTTCCTCCTATTGTTATGGTGTGCGTGGGGTGAAAGCCAGCCCGGGACAGATCGTGGTTGGTGCGGGTACCCAGCCGCTTTTATATCTACTCTGTGGCCTGCTTTCGGAAAAAACAGTCGCGATGGACGAGCGCGGCTTTCCCCAAGCGGAACGTGTTTTTGCGGACTGCGGTTTCTCAGTTTTACACCTGCCGGCCGATCGGGACGGCATTCGTATGGATGCATTGGAAGCCAGCGGCGTTCGTGCTGTCTTGGTGCGGCCCTCTCACAGCGTTCAAAGTGGAACCGCAATGCCTATGAATCGACGCTTTGCCCTCCTGGAATGGGCAAAGGCTCATCGAGCTCTGGTCATTGAGGATGACTACAACGGCGAATTGCGCTACAATGCCCGCCCCATCCCCGCTATGCAGGGAATGGCAAGCGGGGAACAAGTTGCCTACATTGGTTCCTTTTCCAAATTGCTCCTGCCATCGGTGCGCATAGGGTATATGGTATTGCCGTCCTCTCTGCTTGCGGACTATCGTTCCCGTGTGCGAAGCTACAATCAGACCGCCTCCAAGGTGGAGCAGCTTGCGCTGTGCAGCTATGTCAAAAGCGGGCAATTGGAACGTCATCTTCGCCGCTTGCGCAAACTTTATGCGGCGAAAAGCATAGAGCTCATCCGCTCGGTACAAAAGGCATTTGGACCCCGATGCCGCCTCTTTTTGCAGGAAACGGCGCTTCGGTTGACCTTATTTCTTCCCTATGAAACTCCCTCTGAAGAACTTTGCCAATTAGCCGCTCAGCGTGGGGTCCGGGTGATTGCTGAAAAAGAGCCGGGCAGTGTCACTCTGGGATTTGCTGGCATCCCCTTGGAAGACATCCCTTCAGCAGTGGAACAACTTCACATTGCCTGGGAAACACTTCCCACCGTATGACCTTTCTGCAGCAATCCACACATATAAAAAAGGATGGATAGAATGAATTCCCTTAAAAGCCTTTATTTCGATGCGGCAGAACCCGATAGCCAGCGCTGGAAGATGCTTGTTGAAAAACACGCGAAAAGAGCGCAGACCTTTGAAATCCACTGCTGGAAGGAAGAACCAGAGTGGATCGATCTCGCTTTACAATACGGAATCCCCAAAGAAACCGATTGGCCATATGGTACAGTTATCTCCGGACCCGTAACACCGGAATTCCTTCATATGCTCCTATGTCTGCCAAAGCCAATGGATACTGAAATTTACAATAAGATGACTCCGTTTTTTTCCATATTCTTTGATAACGGATTTTCTAGCGAGCACTATGGAACAGAGCTGCACCATGGCGAGCCACATCCTTTGTGAAAACAACATTGCGCTTTGAAAAAAATTGGCGTATGATGGAAAAAAATGCTTTTCCCTGAAAGGAGACATATGTGATGAGAGCTTATGAACGATTTCTACAATATGTGCGTTATCATACCACTTCTGACGACAATGCACCGGCGGATAAATGTCCCACAACCGATCGCCAAAAGGTACTGGGGGCTGCACTTGCTGAGGAACTGCTCAGCTTGGGATTGGCCGATGCCCATATGGATGAATTTGGCTATGTCTACGGAACACTGCCAGCCAATTGTAAAACGGACCAGCCGGTTTTGGGGCTAATTGCACATATGGACACCTCTCCCGCAGCAAGCGGTGAAAATGTGCAAGCACGTATTGTGGAAAACTACAATGGAGGAGACATCCTACTCAACGCGGAAAAGAAGATCGTCATGCGTCCCACAGAATTTGAAAGCCTTCTCGATTATAAAGGACAGGATCTGATTGTGACCGATGGTACGACGCTGCTTGGTTCGGATGACAAAGCGGGGATTGCTGAGATCTTCACTGCACTGGAACGCCTGACAACGGAAAACATTCCGCACGGTACGATTAAAGTCGGCATTACGCCCGACGAAGAGACCGGACGTGGCGCAGACCGCTTTGATGTAAAGGGATTTGGGGCGCAATATGCCTATACAGTTGACGGAGGAAAACTCGGTGAAATTGAATATGAAAACTTTAATGCCGCAGATGCTAAGGTCACCATCAATGGTGTAAGCGTTCATCCTGGTACAGCCAAGGGCAAGATGAAAAATGCAATCCTAATTGCAATGGAATTTCACTCCATGCTTCCCGTTTTCGAAAATCCGGCCTTTACAGAAGGATATGAGGGGTTCAGCCATCTGGAAGGTATTCAGGGACATGAAGAGCAGACAAGCTTGCACTATATTATCCGAGACCATGATATGGAAAAATTTGAAGTCAAAAAGGCGCGTTTTCAAAAGATTGCGACTTACTTGAATGAGAAATATGGTACAGGAACAGTTGTTCTCAACATCACTGACAGTTATTATAATATGAAACAACAGATCGCTCCTCATATGTTCCTGATTGAAAATGCCGAACAAGCGATGCGTAAAGCTGGGGTTGAACCCCTGGTTGTGCCGATTCGCGGCGGTACGGACGGCGCCCGTCTCTCCTATATGGGACTTCCATGCCCCAACCTCTCCACCGGCGGCCACAATTTCCATGGCCGTTTTGAATACATCCCCATTCAGAGTATGGACAAGATGGTGGACGTTCTGTTAAATCTTGTACGGATTTAATGGGTTCCTTATCCATATAAAACACCAAAACATGAGGCTGTAAGCTGGATTGCTCCGGCTTACAGCCTCATGTTATTTTGTATATTCAACTTTTGAAACACCTACCGCAAGAACCATCGGAGAAGTTGTTCTTTTCTCGCCGTTGCCGGGGGATAACGCACAGGCAAATCCAAAAAACTGGAATTCTTTAGAATGCTCTTATAATGGCTAAATGTGTCAAAACTCTTTTTGCCGTGATAGCTCCCCATCCCGCTCTGACCAACGCCCCCAAATCCCATGTACGGCGTGGCAAGATGTACCACAGTGTCGTTGATGCATCCGCCGCCAAACGGAATTTCCCGCAAGACTCTCTTCTCTGCAATGCGATCCCTGGTAAAAAGATACAGCGCGAGAGGTTTTTCTCGCCCTTTGACAAAATGGATCGCTTCATCCAATGTCGAGAAGGTCAGGATCGGAAGAATCGGGCCAAAGATTTCCTCCTGCATCACCGGCGCATCGGGCGATACAGGTTCCAATAAGGTCGGTGCAATTTTATCCGTGCCGTTGTCCTGGCCGCCCAGTAGAATGTGTTGGTTTTCCAACAGTCCTTTGAGACGTAGAAAGTGTTTTTCATTGATAATCTTTGGATAATGGGGATTATCTATAGGATTCTTTCCATAAAACCATAAGAGGTACCGGCGCATATACGCCACAAGTTCATTTTTTACCTCCCGATGCACCAACAGATAGTCGGGGGCCACGCAGGTCTGGCCTGCGTTGAGAAATTTTCCAAAGACAATCCGCTTTGCTGCCAGCTTGCTATTGGCCGTTCGGTCCACGATACAGGGGCTTTTCCCACCCAATTCCAAGGTGACTGGGGTCAGATGTGCGGCCGCTTTCTCCATCACAAGCTTCCCAACCGCTACGCTTCCCGTGAAAAAGATGTAATCAAATTGCTGTTCCAGCAGGGCGGTATTGGTCTCGCGCCCACCTTGTACCACGGTCACATATTCCGGCGGAAAACAAGCACGGAGCAGTTCTTCGATTTCCTGCGCTACATGGGGCGCATAGGCAGAGGGCTTGAGAATCACGGTATTTCCCGCAGCTAAAGCGCCGATCAACGGCTCCATACTCAGCAAAAACGGATAGTTCCATGGAGACAGTATTAAAACCACTCCATATGGTTCTGCTAGGCAAAAACTCCTGGATGGAAACTGGCTTAGCGGTGTTGGCACCCGTTTTTTGGTTGCCCAGCGCGTCATATGCGCGGCTATGTAACGAAGTTCGCTATATGTGAGTCCGAGTTCTGTCATATACCCTTCCATATTGGATTTTCCAAGGTCCTGCCGTAAAGCGCGCAAGAACCTGTGCTCTCGAGCGTGCATTTCCCGCGCGAGACGCTCCAAAGCCACTGCACGAAATGCAAGGTTTCTTGTCTTGCCGTGATCATAAAAGGAGCGCTGTGCCTGTACTAGGTCCGCGATGTGCATCGCATGTTCCTCCTCTCGCCCATAGACCCACCCACTGGCCGCCGCTCAAAATCTGCGTGGAAGCGGCCCAATTGTCTTGCGTTTATTTCAGTAAGCATTTTCCTGAAATTAGGAATTGGCTTTTATTAGCGGGTCTTGCTTGTCCATTCTTCGATTCATTATATCCACAAAGATTTGAAATTCGCAAGCAAATTTTGTAAAACAAAATATTCCCTTCTGTATTTTTGATGAATCTGCAAATGATAAGAGTGCGCTTTTATCCGATGGGACTTTTCTGCCTATTTGCATATTGAAAAGGTATTTTTGTCACTTCATCGGACCAAGCGTATAGACAGGAGGTGAATCATATGCCGGAAGAGAAAGCCAATGCCGTTTTAAACAACCCACAGATGAAGAAATTTTTCTCAGCACAGCCCTTTTTTGTACAGGAGAGCATTATGCAGACCGGCGTGGGTGCAAGCACTGAAAATGAGCTGAAGCAGTGTGCAGAAAATCTAACCAAAAAACAACCTGCCGAATAAAAATGGCTTTTCCAATTGTTTGATTAAAAGGGTGCTCCTCTCTTTATTCTTTGTCACACCTACTGAGGAAAAGTTCTTTCCAGTCCTGTGTGCGATTTTATGAACGGCCGTCTTAACGGACAAAAACATCCCGCGGATCGCTCTTCGCCTTCCGCGGGATGTTTCTTATTGAATCAATTCATCCAAGTAGGACCGGAAGATCTTTACATGTACCTTTTCATCCTCCACGATTCGCAGCAGGATAGCGGAAAGCGAAGCGTCGTGCACCATCGCCGCTTGGCGCCGGTAACGGTCAATTGTCTCTTGTTCTGCCAATAAGTTGCTCTGCATCATGTGAAAAAAGTTTTTGCAGGACGATACCATATTTCCGTCCCATGTCCGCCTTCGCTGTCGAAAAGAGACCGAGTAAACTGGGTCACCACCCAAAAGACAAATAAGCTGCGCAAAAATGTCGATATGGTGCATCTCTACCATTGCAATTTGCTTTAAAGCTTGGGATGCCTCAGCATTCTTCGCCTCGATAACCCACCCCTGGTAGAGATATTGCATCACAGCGGTCATTTCACTCTGGGCTGCGCACAGATTCATATGCATCAGCCCGGCATACAGACGATTTTTCCCTGCCACTTCAATCGGTGGATAGGGTTCCGGAGAGGCATATACCTTTGCGGTTTCTATGTGCATGTCACGCTTTTCCACGGGAAATCCTCCATTACGAATGAATTCATCAATACATATGCACCGGACAGACCAGCTAGTACCAGATGCCCCTACAGATCGTAGGAGGATTTGACATTTGCGGTAGATGAGCGTATCATTTTTTCCAGAAAGAGGGATGGATCATGGAACAAACCACCATCAAGATCATTGCAGGCTATTGTCCCTATCTCCATGCGGAGCATTCTATCCGCGCTACATATACCCTGATTCCACATCATGGCAGGAAATTTTCCAACTATTGTTGCAAATACGCACAGGAATGTAAGCAGATGGAACATTGCCCATTATAGCGTGCCGCAATATTAAACGAAAATTGACGCATATTTTTACTTCCATAGGCGAATGCTATGGAAGGGTGATCGAATGTTGGAAACACCGCTTGGCTTTGGAATGCCGATGATTCAATGCCCAGAGGCCATACAGTACCTGGAAGTGGATCGTTCGGTCGACTTCCTTCTGGAGACACAGCCCAATCCTGAGTTGAGAGAAGTCCGACGCACGCAGGAACACGGTTTTGCTACAGCGTTTCAAGAGGCATTTCGTTGGCGTGTATAACTTGCATTCTTATTGGTATAAAAATTAATATGAAAAGCCGCTGTCCATTCTGCACACATTGGACAGCGGCTTCTTTTAAATAACTCTCAATTCGATTAAAGGATCGAACTATCGGCGGATGATGCTTGCAGTTGAATACGTTCAACCATTTCCGCCAAGGAGGTGGCCCGCAAGGTAATCTCCACCTCTTGATCGATGGCGTCCCAAACATGCCGCTTCAAAAAAGCGCGCAACGGTGTCCCTGCATCAAGCTCTTCAGAAATGGACAGATCCCCCTCCAACGCCTCTAATATTGACTGCAAAGAAATCTGTTCCGCTGGTCTGGCAAGAGAATATCCCCCTTGCGCACCAGCCATTCCCAAAACAAAACCCGCGCGCTTTAATGCAGAAAAAATACTTTCCAAGTAGTTGAGGGACAGGTCCTGTCGCGCGGCAATTGCAGCCAATGGCACACGCCCCTCCTCGGCATGCAAGGCTAGATCGATCATCGCCCGCAGTCCATAGCGGCCTCGAGTCGATATTTTCATCGGGGCATTCCCCCTTCCTGCTCGGTCTTCCATTCAGTCCGAAGGCGATCGAGTGTAATACTATCCGCTGCACGCGCAAGGGCATCCGATAATTCCACCCACACCTGCCTGCTGATACAAGTGCCTCGTACCCTGCTGGTACAGGCGGAGAGCGACTCCACACACTTGACAGGAACCAAACTCCCCTCTACTGCTCGGATGATTTGGCCAACAGAAATTTCCGAAAGCGGTTGATTAAAAATGAAACCTCCCCGGGCACCGCGCACAGTACGAATGATGCCCGACTGTTTAAGCTTAAAAAAGATTTGCTCCAAATAAGCAGCGGAAATCCCAGTCCCTGTAGCGATCTCTTTGATGCTTACCGCTCGATCCGGCGTCGCAATCGCCATATAAAAAAGCCCCTCGAGTGCATAACGGCCCTTGGTTGAAAGCTTCATAGCACTTCCCCTCTGTATGACTGCATTTGATTGTCTACTATTATACTATGATTTGGGGACCGATGCAATAAAAACAAGATTTTTCCTATTGACTTTGTCATATATATGGAATATAATAGGGAAAAATTTAATCCTTACTAATTTAATAGGAATTCAAGCAGTCTGCTAAAAACCAGATAGAATGGAGCGAATGTACATGAAGATTTCCAAAAAATTGACGGATCTGATCGGCCATACCCCTCTTCTCGAATTGTCAAATTATGAAGCAAAGCACAACCTGGAAGCCACACTTGTGGCAAAGCTGGAGTCCTTTAACCCGCTTTCCTCTGTAAAGGATCGCGTCGGTTTCGCACTGATTCAAGACGCAGAAGAGCGTGGTCTTATCAATTCGGATACAACTATTATTGAACCGACCAGCGGCAATACTGGCGTAGGGCTTGCCTTTGTGGCAGCTTCCAAAGGGTATCGACTGATTTTGACCATGCCGGAAACCATGAGCTTAGAACGCCGCCGCTTGGTATCCGCCCTCGGTGCAGAACTTGTCCTCACCGAGGGGGCTGCCGGTATGAAAGGCGCCATTGCCAAGGCAGAGGAGCTCGCAAAAGAAATTCCCAACTCCTTTATCCCTGGCCAGTTCACCAATCCAGCCAATCCGGCCGCTCATCGTGCCACAACTGCCCAGGAGATTTGGGCTGATACGGACGGCAAAGTCGATATTTTTGTCGCTGGAATGGGAACTGGTGGAACCATCACCGGCACAGGGGAAGGTCTGAAATCCTACAATCCGAAGATTCGAATTGTCGGTGTGGAACCTGCGTCCTCCCCCGTCATCACGCAGGGAAAGGCTGGACCTCACAAAATTCAGGGCATTGGCGCTGGATTTGTTCCGGATATTCTCAATACAGACATTCTCGATGAGGTTCTCACTGTGACCAACGAGGACGCATATGCTACCACTAAGGAACTCGCAAGAACAGAAGGTCTACTGGCCGGCATTTCCTCCGGTGCTGCTGTCTATGCGGCAACACAGCTTGCAAAACGTCCAGAAAACAAAGGGAAACAAATTGTCGTCCTGCTGCCGGATACAGGAGAGCGCTACCTCTCCACTGGTGTATTTGATGCAGAATAAGTTCTAAAACAAAGGAACGCGCTCTGGGTTGTAGGCAACCTCAGAGCGCGTTCCTTTGCCCGGAAAAGACCGTTTGACAAACCTGTAGAACCGCAGTAAAATAAAAGAAATTCACAGAAAAGTCCATTCTTTGTAGAATTTTTTGGGGTTAGAACCTCATCTGATAGGAGGAGTTGAGCATGAGTACCAAAACCATCATTACCATTGCGCGGCAATATGGCAGCGGCGGAAGAGAAATCGGGGAAAAAGTCGCCAAGCGGTTGGGGATTCCTTTTTATAATAAGGATTTGATTACATTAGCGGCAAAGCAAAGCGGCATGAGCCCCGAAATTTTTGAAAAGGCGGATGAAAAAGCTACCAACAGTTTGTTATATTCTTTGATGATGGGAAACTATACCTTTGGAAGCCAAATAACACCGATGGATAATTTGCCCATCAATGACAAATTATTCTTAGCACAGTCTCAAATCATCCGCGAGGCGGCGGAAAAAGGCCCCTGTGTCATAGTGGGCCGCTGCGCCGATTACGTTCTGCGTGAAAATAAAAATTGTCTGCATGTATTTATCTACGCGGATCATTTTGCACGTATGGACCGAATCATCAAAAAATACGACGTCGATCCGGCTAAAGCAGCAGATACACTGGTGAAACAAGATAAACAGCGTGCAAATTATTACAACTTTTACTCCAACCAAAAGTGGGGAAGCCCGGAAAATTATCACCTTATGTTGGAATCCTCTGCCTTTGGCATTGAAAATTCCATCGACTTGATCTGCAAAGCTGTAGAGATGAAGGAAAACGCCCGGTAATCCATTCCCTACCGTGCTTTTCTGATCGGGCCCTTTCGGATCGCCGTCAAACGGCCTCCTGAAGGGGCCTTTTCTATTCGGAAATCTAAAAGTAAAGGAGTTCTTTCCGTGAAAAAACTTCACGCTGGCGCCACAGATATGACCAGTGGCAGCCCTTACCGGCTCTTGTTCCTATTTACCGCTCCGTTGCTGTTGGGAAATGTGTTTCAGCAGCTCTACAATATGGTGGATAGCATTGTTGTAGGAAATTTTATCGGAGAAAAGGCGCTTGCCGCAGTAGGAACCGGGTTTCCCATCATCTTTATGATGAGCTCTCTGTTTATGGGACTGAGCACGGGTGCAACGATTATGATTTCACAATACTACGGTGCGAGGGACATGGAAAATGTCCGTGCGACGGTCAACACCATCTACACCGCGATGATGATTGGGATCATCCCACTCACAATCATCGGCATTTTATGCAGCCGGCCATTGCTCCTCTTGATGAATGTCCCAAACGATGGTACATTGGAGCTCGCAGAAATCTATATGATTGTGATTTTTGTCGGTATGATCGGCACCCTTGGATTTAATATCAACGCAGGTATTCTACAGGGTTTAGGAGACAGCCGTACATCCTTACTGTTTCTTTCTACCGCAGCAGGAATCAATATCGTGTTGGACCTGGCTTTCACATTCTGTGGGATGGGCGTGTTTGGGGTAGCCTTAGCAACCATTCTTGCACAGATCACTTCCTGGTTGTTCGGCGTGTACTTTATCAACCGGCATTACACATTCCTACATATTCATCTCTTCCAATTTCACTTCAATCGTTCCCTGTTTCAAAAGGCTATTAAGCTAGGGGTTCCTTCCGGTATTCAGCAAGCTTTATTTGCCGTTGGGATTATGGCCATGCAGGCATTGGTCAACAGTTATGGCTCTACCTTTACCGCTGGTTTTAATGGCGCCAATAAAATCGATACATTTGTGTTTCTTCCCATTCAAAGTATGTCTACTGCTGTCACCACCTATGTCGGCCAAAATGTCGGCGCCGCCCGTATGGAACGGGTACACCGCGGTACGCGCGCTGGACTGACACTGTGTGTAGGTGCAAGCATCCTCATCAGTGTGGTGGTTTTTCCGCTCAGTGATCTGTTGATGCATATGTTCAGCCAAAGCCCCGCAGTCATAGAAGCTGGTGTTTATTATCTGCATGCATTGCTTCCCTTCTATTTCTTGTGTGCAATTCTTTTTATTCTCAGCGCTGTCCTACGCGGAGCTGGTTCCATGATCGTCCCCATGGCGGCAAGCTTGCTTTCGCTGTGGTTGGCAAGGGTTCCTATCGCCTATTGGATTGCAGGTGTCTGGGGAAAAGAATTTATCTACTATTCCTATCCCGTCAGCTGGGCGATTGGCATTATCATCGTCTTGGTATCCTATCTACATGGCGGCTGGAAAAAGAAAACCATTGTCACTCCTTCCACAACCGTATAACCGCGGCGGACAGTATGGAATGCTGTCCGCTTATTTTTCATCTATCTCTTGCAGGAAGGAGCGTTCCCCTCTTTTGCAACCGGCCGATCGTAAAGGTAGAATTCCATTGTGGCAGTTTGTCCTTTGAGGCTGACTGTACATCTGTACTGCTGCCGGCGAATCATTCCTTGATGTTCATAGAAGCCAAAATTACAACTTGTATCCGTGAATAGATAGAAACTGGGAATCCCCCTTTGAGCCATATACTGAAGTAAACTGTGAAACAGTTGCTTTCCAAGTCCCAATCCACGATATTCCGGAGATAAAGCAAATAAGGCTACTTCTCCTTTATAAGGCTTATCACATTGTTCCAAAAGCTTTTGATCCACCCCATCGATTGCCTGATAAAATTTGAGCAACTGCCTTCCCTCTTTCATCATGAGAAGTTGGATGATTCCTAGGATCTGGCGCATTCGATACTTGAATGGACAACGGTGGTTCTCGATGTCTTTTCCCAAAATGACGCCCACCGGAAGGCCGTCGGCTTCCGCTATGCGCGAAAAGGTCTGGTTTGCCAAACAGGATGCCAAATAAACCTTTGCCAGTTTTTTCGCCGTCTTTGGAGAGGCAAATCGATCATAGTTCCAAGTCACTCGGATCACATCTTCCAGTGCTTTCAAATCGTCCCATTTCAGATCTCTCAATAGAATGTTCATCTTTTTTCCTTTCTGCCTATTCTTAAAAAATTCTATACGCATCATAAACGATTCAGCAACTGTAAAGTCAAGGAGAATTTTTGTGAAATCAAATGAGTTAAAGTTAACGACCTCCCAATTTGCAAAACTACACCATGTGAACAAAAGGACGCTTCATTATTACGACAGCATCGGTCTATTTTCCCCTAAATGGAAAGGAGCGAACGGCTATCGTTACTACGACTATGCGCAAAGCATGGAATTCGCTTTTATACGTATGCTAAAAGAACTAAATTTGCGCATTGATGAGATCAAAGAGATTGTTTGTAAACTTGATGAGCAGAAATTTTTACAAACAGTGGACCGCAAACAGGAAGAAATTGCAGAGGAGATCAAAGCATTAGAAAGAACCCAGAAAATTCTTGAAAAGAAGCAGAAGCAACTGTTGTTGTCCCAGGAGATCACGGACATGGAATTACGCTTTGTCTCCTGTCAAGATGAATATCTATTGACTGCCCCCTATCGCTTTGCAAATGACGATGTTGCTGAGGTATTCCGATTTGTCCAGAACATCTGGCAACCGGAACAATACCGTTTGGGAGTCGGAAGCTATATATCTCTCGAAAAAGTCCAAAATGCGGCGTTTGAGGTATACGACGGCTTGTTTTCCCCAACTGAAAAACCAAAAGAGAACGATCGTGTCCTATTAAAACCAAAGGGGACCTATTTATGTGGCTATTTATGTGGAAGTTGGGAACGCCTTCCAGCGCTGTATCAGAAGATGTTTCGCCTGGCAAAAGAGCACGGATTGCACTTTACCGGCTACGCTTACGAAATCGGGATCAATGATTTTGCTGTGTCTGACATCCAGGATTATGTCACTCAGGTTTCCATTCAAGTCCAGAACCCGAGTACGACGGATCTTTAAACCGAAATGAGGAGCCCTTCCCATAGTATGGGAAGGGCTCCTCATTGCATCAAAAGGGTATTTAATCACGCCGGTTTTTATTGTAGACAATCAATAGGCCTTTTAACATCAGATTGTCGTCACAGATAATCTTTCTGCGGCAATGTGGAACAATCACACGCGCAAGGCCGCCAGTCGCAATGACCGTCGGCGCTTCTCCCAGTTCTTCTGCAACACGTTCTACGATACCGTCCAGCATGGCGGCATTTCCATAAATCGCACCACTCTTCATGCAATCGATCGTATTCGTCCCAACCAAGCGCTTGGGCGCCTCCAGACCGATATGCGGCAACTGCGATGCACGGTTCGAAATTGCCTCTACTCCAACGACAACGCCAGGCATAATCATGCCACCCAAGTAGTTCCCCTTTTTGTCCACCACAGAAAGGGTGGTCGCTGTTCCGAGATCAAAAATCATAACAGGTTTTGGGTACTCGGCGATCGCTGCCACTGCATCAACCACCAGATCGCTGCCAAGCTGCGCCGGATTGTCAATCAAAATATTCAACCCGGTCTTTAGGCCGCTCCCCACCACCATACATGGTTTCCCTGTGATTTTTTCTAAAGCAAGGCGTAGCGTAGTTGCCAACGCGGGGACCACCGTGGATATGATGCTTCCTTCCATCTCAGACGGCGTATATCCATTTAATTCAATCAGATTTTTCATTAAAACCGCATACTCATCGTTGGATTTAAAGCGGTCCGTGGAGATCCGCACAGTAAAATAGATTTTTTCATTGTCGATGCCGCCCAACACAATGTTGCTATTTCCAACATCAATGGCAAGAATCATCTGTGTGTCATCCTTTCTGCCTTTTACTGTCTTATACGCGGCCCTTTCTTTGCAATCCCAGCAGGGCCTTTCCAATCGCTACCGTCAATACAATGGCGGCGGCAGCCTCCGGTACACCATTTGCACCCACTACCGCCAGAATGGCACCCATAACTGCGTCGGCAGGGATTCCTTTAATCGCCGCATAAGCATCCTTAAAAATCAGGAAAATACTGCCCATAACCAAAATCGTGTTGGTAAAAGAGCCAGCCAAAGCTCCAACGGCCAGGGACAAAAATTCTCCCTTTGTGCTTTTTTTCATCAGCTTTTGGAACAGCGCAAATACATAATACGCCACAACCCCCACCAAAATACGCGGGATAAAACAGATAAACAAACTCCAAATGCTGCCGTTCGGCGTGCCCGGAAGCGGGATCGCCGGCGAAAATGCAAAGGAAAGCGCCGTCGGCATAAAGGTATTGCTGATAAAACTTGTCAGCCCAAACAATACGCCCAAAATAGCGCCCTTCTTTGGCCCTAGAACAATTGCACCAAGTATTACCGGCACGTGGACGATCGTGGCCTTGATGATTGGAAGCTGAATATAACCAATCGGCGTAAAGGCCAACAACAGGATGATGGCCGCGAACAAGGCTAGCAGCACAAAATCGCGGTACTTTGCGGTCTGACGATTCATTTTTACTACCTCCTGCTGCTGCTCTTTTGAAAAAGATGCAGCGCAATTTTTCGCCTTTATTATACGCTAAGATCGTTAAAAAATCAACAATATATTTCCCCATATCCAATGAGCAAGCCATTTCTGCAACTATACGCGGACTAGAATCCGTGTTATAATATCATTGAAAAGGCCATCCGCTTTTTACAGGCATATGAAACAAACCAATGGACTGTTGTTCCATAACATTGCCCGGTAGCTATAGTGCGTCCGTTTCAGAGCCGTTTTCGAATCAGGCGTTATATGGACCAGCCTATGGGGCTATTCAGGTATTCTCCTGTAAGAAACCTGATATATTCACAGAAAACGCACAAAGTACACGGTGGAACAATCACGAGAAATGGGGGAATAACATTGTTGCGAGGAAAGACCATACTGTTGGGCGTCACCGGTGGAATTGCCGCGTACAAAGCCGCCTATTTGGCCAGTGCTCTTCACAAGCAGGGATGCCATGTCCATGTTTTGATGACCCAAAATGCCACAAATTTTATCAATCCCATCACCTTTGAAAGTTTGACGGGAAACAAATGTCTCGTAGATACCTTTGACCGCAACTTCCAATTTCAAGTAGAACACGTTTCGATTGCCAAGGCTGCCGATCTCTGCCTGATTGCCCCGGCAACCGCCAATGTGATTGCAAAAATGGCCCATGGCTTGGCAGACGACATGCTGACTACAACCGTTTTGGCCTGCCAGTGTAAAAAACTGGTTTCTCCTGCCATGAATACCAGGATGTATGAAAATCCAATTACGCAAGATAATCTGAATATTCTGCGAAAGTATGGATTCACCGTCATTGAACCCAGTTCGGGCTATCTTGCTTGTGGAGATACCGGCGCCGGAAAATTCCCCGACCCTGAAGTGATCTTGGAATATGTCTACCAAGAATTGGAATATGCAAAAGATATGGTTGGGCTGCACGTGCTGGTCACCGCTGGACCGACACAGGAATCCATCGATCCGGTGCGCTACATCACCAATCATTCTACCGGAAAAATGGGCTATGCGCTTGCACAAAATGCAGCGCGGCGCGGTGCAACCGTCACGCTGGTTACCGGACCTACCGCTCTGAAGCCGCCGGCATTTGTCGATGTCGTCCCTATTACTACCGCACAGGAAATGTTTGAGGCCGTTGCCTCCCGCAGCGAGCAGCAGGAGATTCTTGTAAAAGCAGCCGCTGTTGCAGATTATCGCCCTGCATTGGTTCATGAAGAGAAGATGAAAAAGCAGGACAGCGATTGCAGCTTGGCCTTGGAACGTACCACCGATATTCTTCAATATTTGGGAGAACACCGCCGGCCAGGGCAATTTCTCTGTGGATTCTCCATGGAAACACAAAACATGTTGGAAAATTCACGAAAAAAACTTGCTAAAAAGCACGCAGATATGATTGTTGCAAACAATTTAAAGGTTTCCGGAGCTGGTTTTGGTACGGATACCAACATTGTCACACTGATTACCGCTGAAACGGAGATGGAACTTCCACAGCTCTCCAAGGAAGAAACTGCTTCGCGTATTTTTGACCATATTTTGGAAATACGCGCGCAGAAACGTGAATAAATATCTTATATTCGGCTAACAATAGAGTTGCATCCTCTTCTGCCGGAGTGATTGAAAAACCGCTCCGGCAGAACACGGATGTGATTCTATTGTAATGGAAGTGTGGATATGACGAATTTAAAATGTACCGTCACAACCTGCGCCAACAACAGCCGAGAATGCTGCTGCCGCCCGGACATCAAAGTAGCAGGCGCCTGTGCCTGTGGATGTGAACAGACCTGCTGCTCCGACTTCATGGAGAAAAGCGGTTCCAGCTCTGCATCCAATGTCTCTTCCTGCGGCTGTTCCAATCCGAACCCGTCCCTGCATGTCCGTTGTGAAGCGCGCAATTGCATTTACAACGAGAACAACGAATGTGTTGCTGAAAACATTCATGTAGCAGACGGTTCCTGTGGGAAGGCAGATTGCAAGAGTCAGACAGAATGTGCTACCTTTAAAATGAAATAAGCCAAAAATTGGCTGCGCATGGACGGAGAACCCGCCGCTGCGCAGCCTTTTCTTATTTTACCCTGGTATCAAACGGCTATCGAACCTGGATAGCGCCAAGAATCTCTCCAATGCTTCCCTGAATTGTCAAATCTGCGTTTTGATCCATCGATGTAGTCGATTTATTGATGAGAACCAGACGATTCCCCCGATAATAATGAATCAAACTGGCTGCGGGATAAACCGCCAGCGATGTTCCTCCGATCACCAAAAGGTCAGCATGCTCAATAGCGTCCACAGCTTCGGTCAATGTATTCGGATTCAAGCTCTCCTCATAAAGCACCACGTCCGGCTTGATCGTACCGCCACATGTACAAGTTGGGATTCCAGTACTGTGCAGTATAAATTGCGCGTCATATATCTGATGGCAGCGCTGACAGAAATTGCGATGTACCGAGCCGTGCAGCTCCATTACACGTTCACTTCCCGCCTTCTGATGCAATCCATCAATATTTTGTGTGACGACCGCTGTCAGCTTTCCTGCCCGTTCCAATTCTGCCAATTTTATGTGGGCGGCATTGGGCTGTGCATCCAGATAGAGCATTTTTGCCCGGTAAAAATCGAAAAACTCTTTCGTATGCGTTACATAAAAACGATGACTTAACATCACCTCTGGCGGATAGGAATAATGCTGATTGTAAAGCCCATCCACACTGCGGAAGTCCGGGATTCCGCTTTCTGTGGATACACCCGCACCACCGAAAAAGACTATTTTTCTGCTTTGGTCTACAAGCTCCTGTAACTTCTGCAATTTTTCAAGTTCCTGCATATTGACCGCCTCCCACTGTTGATACTCCTATTGTACTGCGCCCCTAAGGACGCGGCAAGTAAATTTAAATGTTTTTTGAACTCTTTTCCCCTTCCATTGCAAAGTAGGCCCACATTCCCTATAATAGACACAGTTAAGAAATTTCTTGGAAAAATATTTGTAAAACATATGACTTTCTTAATAGGAGAATGAAGAATGCAGAAGGCTTTAGAAATTATAGAGGAAGTAAAAAAGGCGGTTGTCGGAAAGAATGCCGTGATCGGCAAAATGCTGATGGTAATCCTGGCCCAGGGGCATATCCTGCTGGAGGATATTCCAGGGGTTGGAAAAACCACTCTGGCCTTGGCTTTTTCAAAAGCGATGGCCCTAGACTACCGGCGAATGCAGTTCACGCCGGATGTGATGCCTACGGATGTGACCGGTTTCTCTGTGTACAACAAGTCCACCGGCCAGCTCGAATACAAGCCGGGCGCGGCTCTGTGCAACCTCTTCTTGGCGGATGAAATCAATCGAACATCCAGTAAAACGCAAGCGGCACTTCTGGAAGTGATGGAAGAAGGACGCATCACCGTAGACGGCGTAACACGTGAAACCCCCAAGCCATATATCGTGATTGCCACGCAGAATCCTGTCGGATCTGCGGGTACACAGCTTCTTCCAGAATCCCAGATGGATCGCTTTATGGTATGCCTGACGATGGGGTACCCCAAATTGGAAGATGAAATTGAGATTCTACGCCGGAAACAAGGGGGAGATCCCTTGGAACAAGTCCAAAAGGTGGTAGGAACAACGGAGATTTTATCCATGCAGCGGGAGGTGGAACGCATCTATCTGGCAGACAGCCTCTATGATTACATTGCACGGCTGACGGCTGCCACCCGCAAAGAACCTCTCATCCGTCTGGGTGCAAGTCCCCGCGGTTCCATTGCATTGACCCGTATGGCACAGGCTGCCGCTTATCTGAGTGGACGCGACTATGTCATTCCGCGGGATGTCCAAATTGTCTTTCACGACGTCATTGGCCACCGCATTGTATTGAGCCCTCAGGCCAAAATGGCGGATGTTTCTGTCGCCTCTCTCTTGGAAAAAATTCTGAATCGCGTCAATGCGCCCACCGTTAAATGAGGTGTGCCTATGCTGCGATGTCGACTGGTTTATTTGCTTGCCCTTGTAGGGGCTGTTCTATTTTATATTTTCTTTAATGGATATTTGTCCTATTTTGTCCTGATTTTCGCACTGGTTTTGCCGTTTCTCTCCCTCGTTTTGAGCCTGCCTGGGATGTGTGCGATGCGCGCCCATGTGGAAATTCCCCTCACAGCCGTTGCCCGAAAAAGTCCGTTTCCCGTCCAATTGATTGTGGAAAACCGAACGCCATTTCCTATGGCACGTGCACGTATTCGTCTCCGTTACTCCAATACATTCAGTCACGAGGAAACGTCCGAAACGGTTTTTATGCCTGTCTTTCATGGAAAGCAACGGATCGAGCGCGAAGCGATTGCCCAGCACTGCGGAAAGCTGTTGTTCTCTTTGGAAGAAATACGATGTTACGATTTTCTCGGTCTGTTTACTTGCCGGCATAGAGCTCCAAAGCCAAAGGAATTGTTCATTCTTCCTCATATTGCCCCTTTGGAACTTGCCTTGGAATCCTCTTCTACTCCAGACCCGGAAAGCGATACCTTTTCCACAGAAAAGCCCGGAGACGATCCTTCCGAAATTTTCGGAGTCCGTCCCTATCGGGAGGGGGATCGGTTGCGCAGCATTCATTGGAAGCTTTCTTCCCGCACAGGAGACCTTATGGTCAAGGAGTTCAGCCTTCCTATTTGCAGTTCCGCTTTAATTATGATCGATCTGTTTGGTGACACCGACATGTTGGACGGTGTCTTGGACAGGCTTGCCGCTCTCTCCCATTTTTTATTGGAAAATGGTCTGGAATACGAGGTGCAGTGGTACGATCCCAACGCTGTTCAGCTTCGCCAAGTACACTTGGCAAGTTTTGACGATCTTTATGCTCTTTTAAACCAATTACTGGCGCATCCAGCACCGAAGGATGGTTTATCCGTTCCGGAATGCCGGATGCGTTTGGGGGACGTAAAAGAGTATCCCTATATGTTTTCCATTACGCCGCAGCACATTGAGGAGCTCGTCAGCGGCACGGTATGGGAGGAAGTGCCATGAAAGAGCAAAATCAAGCGGGGATTCTCCTGAGCCGTCCGGCCTGGAAGAACCCAAAACGGGGGAGTTTATCCATTCTGTTGGCAGATATGCTCTTGGTTCTACTCAGCCTGTTTGGAACTGCGCAATGTCTTGTATCGGCGTTCTCTCTGTCGGTCAAGCCTTTATTTTTATCCCTGTGTATCGCACTGTTTACCTTTCTATTTCTTGTAGTATTTTCTTTAAAGCGATGGCGCCTTCCATTCTTATTGGCCTTATCCGCGGCCTATTGTGTCACCGCGTACTTTTTGCGAACCTATTTCCTTCAAGGATTCGTTCTGACTACCAATCAAATTCTGTCTACCATGAGTGCGCACTCTCGTTTTGATTTTCCACAATTTCGGGTCGATTTGCCGGTCGGAGAATATACAAATGCCTGCACGATCTTTCTGGCGTTTGTATTGTTCTTTTTGTCGTGTTATATATGCTGGACCGTCCGCCGGCACAGCTTTTGGCTTTCCCTATTGGGGACAGCCCCTTTCCTTCTTGTTCCACTGGGTTTCACGATCACGCCTGCATGGCCTTCCGTATTGATGCTGCTCGCCTTTTGGGCTACGCTGTTATTTAGCCGCTTTTGCGCGCACAGTTCCTTTGGCCGAACCTCCGCCGCAGGCCGTGTCGTCCTGCTTGTACTTCCCGCCGTTGGCCTTTGTCTGGTGGGTATGAGCTTGTTGATTCCTCAGGATACCTATACCCGTCCGGCCGCCATCGAAGAGCTTCGAAAGGATTTGGAAAGCGGGATTTATCAATCCTCCCTCTTTTCTACACAAGGCGGGACGCTGGGGCGTGTCAATCTTAACACAGCGGGCAACCGGGAATATACCGGGCAAACCGTCTTGCGGGTCAAGAATCCAGACAAAACGCCTTTGTATCTGCACGCATTTTCCGGAAGCGTTTATACCGGTGTCAGTTGGGAACCTCTTCCCGACTCTTCCTACGCCGAGCTGGAGGACGCCCTTTACTTTAACCCACAGAACATGGCAGGACAGTTTCTCTCCTTTTATGCCCTTCCAGAAGAGCAATCGCTTTTGGTGGAAATTGAAATACAAAATGTTGCTGCCAATCGGAACTGTATCTACGCGCCTTATGGCCTGGCTTCCCGTCCAGAGGAATTGCCCGGTACCGCATTTGTCCATGACGCTTACATTCGCGCGACTTCTCCATTTGGCATGGCAAATTATACGCTACAGACATGGGATTTGACCCGCTTTTCTCGGACTGCAGACCTTGAATTGGTCTCCGAACCGTTCTATTCTGCGGAACAGGCGTATCGTTCCTTTGCCAATACCCATTATACGCAGTTGCCACAAAACCTTCTGGAAAAGTTACAATGGTACTGCATACAGATGGGGATTCCCTCCGTAGAAATCGCTGGACAGGAGGCCGTCGTTCGCGCGATCACAGATTTGGTCCTATCCAGCGGTGAATACACCCTATCCCCCGGAACAACACCGGAGGGGCGCGATTTTGTGGATTATTTTCTCTTTGAAAACCATAAAGGATACTGTGTTCATTTTGCCAGCACAGCTGTCGCACTTTTGCGTTCACAGGGGATTCCCGCGCGCTATGCCGAGGGATATGCTGTTACCGCAGGGGACTATGGGGAGGATGGCTGGGCGGATATTCCGGATCGGCACGCCCACGCTTGGGCGGAGGTCTATACCCCGGGGCTGGGTTGGCAGCCTTTGGAGGTCACCCCAGGTGTCCAGCTTTCCTCTGGTGAGTTAAACGAATCAGACGATGTTCTTCCAGAAGAGTCCTCCAGTCTACCAGAAAGCGAACCGGAAAGCAGCAGTGAGCCGTCTTCCAGTGAAATTACAACTTCCTCCTCTCCGGTGGAGACATCTTCCAGTGCATCTTCTACTGCCGAATCTGCCTCATTTGATTTTGGCCCACTTTCCCCCATTCTTTTGGTATTTTTGTCGGCTGGCGGTGGAATTTTCCTGGTTGCCCTGCGGCGGGTTATTCTTTTGAAACGGCGTGAAAAACGGTTTCATCTGGTCAATACCAATCAAGCGGCCCTTGCAATTTACGCTTATCTGACAGACCTCACTGCCTTTGGTGCTTCTATCAACCCGCGTTCGGAAGAACTGGCGCTAAAGGCCAAGTTTAGCCCACATATTCTCACACAGGATGAGGTTGAAGAATTGCGGTCCGATGCCCATAAAATGGCGCGTGCACTCTATCCCACTTTACCCGTGTTCCGTAAGCTGGTCTTTAAATACGGAAAATGTCTGCTTTAAGCAGAAGGTTTCCTTCCACCTTCGTTGCGGAGAATCCGTAAACAATATGGAATGTTTTCGGGTTGTATTGGCGATTCCCGTTCCCATACTCGAAGTCAAGAGGGTGTCCCAAAACTACGAATTTTACGATTTATAGGAAAGGGGCATCCTCTTTCTGTTTGAAAAATATCTGAGTTTCTAAAAAAAGAGGGGACTCTCCCGTCATTTCATAACGTTTGGAACCCTCTCCAAGTAGGCTTGTAAGGGGACCCTATTACCGGCGAGCGTCTTCAAACGCATAGAACACTCCCCCTTGTATCACTTGCCCACGGCCTGTAAACGAGCAAGCACCCTACTAACAACAAACTTCTATCCATTGAAAGATTGTTGTTAATAGCTTGCTTTGTCTAATACTTGAAGCGAAAGCTTTTTTACGTGGCATCTCTACCAGCAGAACCAGCGGTTTTCCTAACCAATCCCCTTTCCTTTTCACAATAAGCCTGAACCTTATTGTACTGGGTTTGGGATCTTTTGCATAATTTCTTTTTTCTCCGCATATCGGGGAATTTTGTTTCGTCTTTCTTAAATACCTAAATGAAGGAATAAAAAGGCTCTGTAATCGGCTGAGTGGCCGGACTACAGAGCCTTTTTATATTCGGGGGACTATACAGAAATCTTATACCATCAAATTGCAGACTCGATTGGAAAATGCTACTGGATCGTCAATGGATACGCCTTCAATCAGAAGCGCCTGATCGTACAGCAGCTTTGCATATTCCTTCAACTGATCCTGATTCTCCGTATACAGCTTACAGAGTTTTTCAAAGATCGGATGGTTCGCGTTGATCTCCAAAACCCGCTGCGCCTGGACCTTCTGGTCGTTCGGCATTGCATTGAGCACTTTTTCCATCTCAATAGAGATCGCTCCCTCAGAGGACAGGCAAACTGGGTGGGATTTGAGCTTTTGAGAAAGAATTACCTCTTTTACCTTTCCGTCCAAAGCATCCTTCATGAACGCGAGCAAATCTTTATTCTCTTCCACTTTCTTTGCAGCTTCCTGCTTTTCTTCCTCAGTCTCCAAGTCCAAATTGTCAGCGGAAACGGAACGGAATTCCTTCTCCTCGTACTTCATCATCATGCGCAGAGCAAATTCATCCACATTATCCGTAAGATATAGGATCTCATACCCCTTATCTTTCAGTGCCTCTGTCTGCGGAAGGAGATCAATTTTGTCCACTGTCTCGCCGCAGGCATAGTAGATATACTTTTGCTCTTCCTTCATGCGGCCCACATACTCTTTGAGCGTCACCAATTTCTTCTCACTGGAAGAGTGGAACAGCAACAGATCCTGTAGGATCTCCTTATGCATACCGTAGTCGGCGTACACGCCATATTTTAGCTGTAAACCAAAATTTTTATAGAAAGATTCGTATTTCTCACGCTCGTTGAGCAACATACTTTCCAACTCGGACTTGATCTTCTTTTCCAATCTAGAGGCAATGACCTTCAACTGGCGGTCGTGTTGCAACATTTCTCTGGAAATATTTAGCGACAAATCCTGCGAATCGACAAGGCCTTTCACAAAACTGAAATAATCCGGCAGAAGATCCGGGCATTTCTCCATAATCAATACCCCGTTCGAGTAGAGTTGGAGTCCCTTTTCGTAATCGCGGGTATAAAAATCGAACGGTGCGCGTGCCGGAATAAACAATAGGGCGTTGTACGTAGCCACCCCTTCTGTGCTGCTGTGAATAACCTTCAGCGGTTTTTCATAGTCATTGAATTTGTCCTGATAAAACCGATTGTACTCTTCCTCGGTAATCTCATTTTTATTCTTACGCCAGAGCGGAACCATGCTGTTTAGGGTTTCATTCTCCGTATAGGTTTCAAATTCGGGATTTTTCTCATCGCAACCCTCTTTCATGCGGCTTTTTTCCACATCCATTCGGATGGGATAGCGAATGTAATCCGAATACTTCTTGACAAGATTCTTTATGGTATAGGTATCCAAGAATTCGTCGTAATTGTTTTCTTCTGTATTTGGCTTGATGTTCAGAAGAATCTCCGTACCGTAACTTTCCTTTTCACAGGGCTCGATGGTGTACCCTTCGGCTCCTTTGCTGGACCACTTCCATGCTTCATCGCTTCCAAACGCGCGGCTCGTCACGGTCACACAGTCGCTGACCATAAACGCTGAATAAAAACCGACCCCAAACTGGCCGATAATCTCGATATCCTCTTTTGGCTCGTTGTCCTTTTTAAAGCTGAGCGAACCGCTTTTGGCGATGGTACCCAGATTGTTTTCCAGTTCGTCTTTCGTCATACCGCAACCATTATCCGAAATAGTCAATGTGCGCGCTTCCTTATTCGGTTGGATGCAAATAGAGAAGTCCTCCCGCGAGAGCCCGGTATCTCCGTCAGACAGCGTTTTATAGTAGAGCTTGTCGATGGCGTCGCTTGCGTTGGAAATCAACTCGCGCAGAAAGATCTCACGGTGCGTATAGATCGAATGAATCATCAAATCCAAAAGGCGTTTTGATTCCGCCTGAAACTGTTTCATTGCCATTTTTATCAACCTCTTGCATTTTAATTTAGCACTCTTATTAATCAAGTGCTAATTGTATTGTAGTACAACTTTTGAAAAAATGCAATGAACAAATTATGAACAAAACATCCGGACGGATTGCCTCTCTTGACGATCACAATCGCAGAAGGCCCATAGAGGTTCAGCAGCCCTCCTCTGGTAGCCTATAGACGCCGGACCTTTCTACCGCTTGAACCTCCGGATCTTGTACAATATTTTTGGGGACATCCATTCTTCCTATGAAGCCATCCGAAATAATTAAAGAAAACAAAGACGGCAAAAGCGAGGAATTCAGCCACGCTTTTGCCGTCTATTCTTTTATGCCAGATTGCCCGTATAGAGCTGATAGTAACGCCCCTTCTGGGCAATCAACTCGTCGTGTGTACCGCGTTCAATGATTCGGCCTTGTTCCAGAACCATGATACAATCCGCATTCTTAACTGTGGACAAGCGATGCGCAATCACAAACGTTGTACGGCCATACATCAATCCATCCATACCTTGCTGAACCAATGCTTCTGTACGGGTGTCAATGGAGCTGGTCGCTTCGTCCAAAATCAAGACTGGCGGGTCTGCCACAGCAGCACGAGCAATCGCCAGCAGCTGTCTCTGACCCTGGCTCAAATTCGATCCATCGCCAGTCAACATGGTATGATAACCGTCCGGCAAACGGCGGATAAAGCCGTCTGCATTTGCCAAGCGTGCTGCTGCAATGCATTCCTCATCGGTTGCCTCTAAACGGCCATATCGGATATTCTCCATAACCGTCCCGGTGAAAAGATGCGTATCCTGCAAAACAATGCCCAAACTGCGGCGCAGATCATCCTTCTTGATCTTGTTGATGTTGATTCCGTCATAACGAATCTTTCCGTCTTGAATATCGTAAAACCGGTTGATCAGATTTGTAATGGTTGTCTTTCCGGCTCCTGTACTGCCGACAAAGGCCACTTTCTGTCCCGGCGTAGCATACAGCTTGATATTGTGCAGCACAATTTTATCCGGTGTATAGCCAAAGTCTACATCGTTAAACACCACGTCACCCGTCAAGCGGGTATAAGTCACCGAACCATCGCTGTGCGGATGTTTCCATGCCCAACGGCAAGTGCGCTCTTCGCATTCTACAAGGGAACCGTCGGCCTGTTCCTTGACATTCACCAGGGTAACATAGCCCTCGTCCGTTTCCGGTTCTTCATCCAACAGCGTAAAGACGCGCTCCGCGCCTGCAAGCGCCATGACAACGCTGTTGAGCTGTTGGCTGATCTGCGAGATCGGCTGCGTAAAGCTCTTATTGAGCGTCAGGAAGGATACCAGGGTCCCCAGCGTCAGTCCAACATACCCATTGATTGCCAAGGTCGCCCCGACGACTGCACAGAGCACATAACTCAGATTGCCAATTTGCACATTGGCGGGCATCAGGATATTGGCAAATGTATTTGCCTGCTTGGCGCTTTCCCGCAGGTTTTCATTTAATTCCCGAAATTTTTCCAGGGTTTCATCCTCATGGCAAAAGACCTTGACCACCTTCTGGCCATCCATCATCTCTTCAATGTAGCCATTCACAATACCGAGGTTCTTTTGTTGTTCTGCAAAGTATTTGCCCGATTTCCCAGCGATTTTGCGCGTCACCAGCAGCGAGACACAGATCATCGCCAATGTAAGCAGGGTGAGTGGAATGTCCAAAATCACCATGCTGCAAAAGATGCTCAGTACTGTAACGCCACAGGAACAAATCTGCGGCAAGCTCTGGCTGATAAACTGACGCAGGGTATCTGTATCATTGGTATAGATGCTCATGATGTCGCCATGCACGTGGGTATCAAAATAACGGATGGGCAGCCGCTCCATGCGGGAAAACAATTCCACACGCAGATTTCGCAGCGTTCCCTGCGAGACATTGACCATCACGCGGGTGAATAAGAAGGAACAGAGAATACCAAATGCATAGACCCCTACGATCTGCAACAGAGCAGCCGCAAGCGGGCCAAAATCCGGGTCCGGTGAACCAATCATCGGTGTGATATAGTCGTCGATCAGCGTCTGAAGAAACAATGTCCCGCGTACCTGGGCTAATGCAGCACCGATGATACACACCAAAACCAGAATACAATGCGGTAAATAATTTTTAAAAATAAAGGCCAATAGACGTTTCAAAACCCCTTTGGCATTTTTGGGGCCTTTCCCTTTGACACCGGGCACATTTCGTCTTCCTACTTGTCTGGTTTCACTCATGCCAACTCGCCTCCCTTCTGATCGAAGTCGCCGCCACCTTTTGTCTGATTCTCATAGACCTCCTGATAGATCTTATTGGTCTTCAGCAGATTTTCATGGGTGTCCAGTCCATCGATTCGCCCGTCGTCCAGCACCAAAATGCGATCTGCATCCTGTACACTGGAGATCCTCTGAGCGATAATAAATTTTGTCGTGTTGGGAATCTCCTCGCGGAACGCCCGGCGGATTTTGGCATCCGTGGCGGTATCCACTGCGCTGGTAGAATCATCCAAAATTAAAATCTTCGGCTTCTTTAACAATGCGCGCGCAATGCAAAGGCGCTGTTTCTGTCCACCAGAGACGTTCGTTCCGCCCTGTTCGATATAAGTATGATACCCCTTCGGCATCTGCTGGATAAACTCATCTGCACAAGCCAACTGACAGGCGCGTTTGCATGCCTCTTCCGTTGCATTTTTATCGCCCCAACGCAAGTTCTCCAAAATCGTCCCGCTAAACAACACGTTCTTTTGCAGAACCACCGCTACCTCATTGCGCAATGTTTCCAAGTCATAGTCACGTACATCGCGGCCACCCACACGTACTGTACCCTCGGATACATCGTACAGGCGGCTGATTAAATTGACAAGGCTCGACTTTGCGCTGCCGGTCCCGCCAATCACGCCGATGGTCTCCCCGGGGCGAACATGTAGATCGATGTCTTGTAAGACTGGTTTTCCACTGCCATGCCGGTAAGAAAAACTCACATGGTCAAAATCGACGCTGCCGTCTGCAATTTCGGTGCAAGCCTCTGTTGGGCTCTGGATGTCAGGATTTTCGTTGATAACTTCTGCAATGCGGTGCATACTTGCAACACTCATTGTAATCATAACGAACACCATGGAGAGCATCATCAAACTCATCAAGATATTCATAACGTAGCTGAACAGACTCGTCAGTTCACCAGTGGTCAAGCTGCCGACCGTAATCATCTGCGCACCAAACCAGCTGAGGGACAGAATGCACCCATACATCGCCAGCATCATAGCGGGATTGTTAAAAGCAAGCATACCTTCAGCCTTTACAAACAAGCGATAAAGATTCTGAGCTGCCTTTTGAAACTTTTCGGTCTCAAATTTCTCCCGTACAAAGGATTTGACCACCCGAATGGCGGAAACATTTTCTTGAACGCTCGCGTTTAGATCGTCGTATTTGCGGAACACCTGATCGAATAAGCTCATGGTTCTCCACATAATCAGACCCAAGCAGATCGCCAAAAAGATAATCGCCACAACAAAAACCATACTGATCCGATTATTGATCGAAAACGCCATAAAAAGCGCACAAATCATCATCACCGGCGCACGCACACACATGCGCAAGACCATCTGATAAGCATTCTGCACATTGGTGACATCCGTGGTCAAACGGGTCACCAACCCAGCGGTAGAATATTTGTCGATGTTGGAAAAAGAAAAGCGCTGGATGTTGGCAAACATCGCATCGCGCAAATTACAGGAAAAACCTGTTGCCGCATTGGCTGCAAATTTTCCAGCCAGAATGCCAAAAAGCAGGCACAGTGCGGCTGCAACCAGCATCATGGCCCCCACACGATAAACGGTGGACATCTCTCCTGTGTTAATGCCGTCGTCGATAATCGACGCCATCATGAGAGGAATGGTCAATTCCATGACCGACTCCAGCATCGTAAAAAGTGGGGCTAAAAAGGAATCCCGCTTATACTGCCGGATCTGAGAAGTAAGTGTGTGGATCATAGAAATCCTCCTTCCATTTTGTTTGGCACAAAACTGTACGATATAGAACTATATGGTTCAAAAACAGCTTGATGTTGAAACGAAATTACTCCATAGGTTCTTGAATCCGATCGCGTAGCTTCTTTAACAAAACCAATAATTCCTCGTGCTCCTTTGGGGTGATAGCGGACTCCACCAGCTCCTCCGCTTGCAAAATGGATGACTCTACACGGCAATGAATCTCCTTTCCCAATGGCGTCGGTACAATTTTTTTTAAACGCGCATCATGCGCCACACCTTCCCGACGAATATACCCTTTGTGTTCCATCAGCTTTAAAATGCTGGTGACAGTAGAACGTGTAATATCAAAGCGGGATTCAATATCTTTCTGATAAATGTCATGCCCTTCATTGCGATGCAAATAAGCTAAGATCATACTGTGCATGGGTGTAATATCGTCATGGACATTTTTAGCAATGATATAATTCATCTTCCGCTCGATCAGGTTCCCCAGTGTCCGGATTTGGAACGTCAGAGCTTTTTCCGGATTCATATTGTGCCTCCATCTGTTTTATTTCAAACTGTTTTGTATAGAACATTATACGGCCAATTCTTGAAATGTCAAGTTCTTTTTTCGACAACCGTTAAAACTTACAGAATTTATTTTTTCATCTACATATTTTATACCGAATGGTAAAGTAGAAATCAGTCGGTATGCTTCTAACGGCTTCTCTTAGAGGTGTAATGCCCCGCTTGTCTTGGCATTACCTAAAAACCTTTCTCCCGCTTATCGCCTTATATTGGAAATACTTTTCATATTTGTGACAAGGTCATTTTTCATTTCAACTGTATGAAACACGTTTAAATCGTAGTAAACGGCTGGCATAAATTTCCTTCATTTATTCTATGGGAATGATTTAGAAAGCCTTTTCCCCTCGAATCCTTCTCCATCATCCAATAAAGATTTAAATACAAGTGTCATCCACTCTGCATGATCAACGATTTTTGCGATTGCTTTATCTAAATCATAAATTTTTTTTAGATTCAGTACTTTCTTCCGTTGTTCAACACGCGTCTGGAAAATGTTCATGATCCCTTGTACTTTTGCAAATACAGTCTATATGGAGCATATCTTTAAATATATAAGGAATCTTTTTCCAATCATACGAGACCGCGGGTTCATCTTTATGCCCTTCAATACCAGGAAACCGATAGCAGCGCCTAGGGCTATCGGAACATAAAGCAAACGCAATCATTGCATCACCCCATTTTTATGCCCATAATGGGGACTTTATATATATCGGATTTGCCGACCTATATGGATACTCATCCTATCGGAACTGGAAGCAATTGTTATAAATTCCCCGTCAGCCTCTCTTCCAAACTTTTGTACACTACCAATCTTGGAATAGCTTTCCTAGCTGTATCACCTTTTTTGTTGCATAATCGCACAAAATTTCTATTTTTCCGGCATCTTTATCCAACTGCATAAAAAATTTCTGACACGTCCTGCAAGGCATACCTACTTTTCCGTCCGACATCACTACAACTATTTTCACAATTTGATTTTCTCCATTTGTAATTATATTTGCTATCGCATTTCTTTCTGCACACATTCTCAAAGAGCAAGTGGCATCCATACAAACACCGACGCAGATGTCTCCCTTTTCTGTAAGAAGTGCAACCGAAACAGAGCCAACTTCAAGTAAGTGGGAAAATTTCCTTTCGTACTGTACTTTCCTTGCAGCAATATATAGTTTGTCCCATGTCCCGTCATATTGTGAAAGCGCTTGTTCTTCCATTCTTCGCACAAAATCCTCTTTTCCCTCACAATAACGATCTATATCGTAGGGAAAATTTTGTGCAAGGATTTTTTTTATTTGTGCGTATTCATCCCGTTCTTTTTTATGAGTACGCATATAGTCCCGGAATGCAAGGTGCCTTCCGATGTTGTTCCAATCGTCCGCGTGGAAGATATGGATTTGATGAGTTCGTTCATCTCCACCCTTCCGGAGATAGCGCCTGCCAGCTATTCCAAATTCTCCGAGGTATTCATAACCTATACTAGAAAAGTCCCCTGAAACAATATCCACTTGTTCAAGGCTTCTCACTACTGCCATAATGTCAATAATCGGTTTAGCCGCCAGTCCCGGAACAGATGTACTGCCGATGTGATAGATTGTAATACAATTACCTTTTAATATTGCGCTTATCTTTTCTTTTTCTTGCTCATATTTTAACGGCCATTCCGGATTATAATCCAAAACGGTTATATGCTGTGGCATAGGACAGCCCCCTCCCAATTACCTTCTACCTATCCCGATTCTTAGGGCTGTCTCAAATTTGAAAGATCCCGCTAAACGATCCCATTTCTTTGTTCTCTCCTGCATAATCGTTTTGATATTTGTATGTCTTTTCGCTAGCCCATCGGTAACATATTTCGAAAAAATGATTCTCTGTTATTAATCATATATGCAATGGGGATGCCTCCACTCCCTTCCAATTGGGTTGAATCAAAAATTTTTATCAATGAATTCAAAGAATGGTTTTTTATTCACTTTATCTGGATGATTCCTATACCAATCAAACGCTTCCTGTAGTCCTTCATACAATGGTTTCACCTCTTGCATGAGTTCGTACTGCTTTGTAACATCAAGATCATATTCATAGTTATAAAAACTAAAATAGTTTCTCTGTTCAATGTCCTTGTACACATTCACACATTCAAGTTGAGCACCTACAACCTGATAACAAATTTTTACCCAATCATGGACAGATACTGTCGTTTGATTCCCTACGTTAAAAACGTGTCGAGAAGGTTTATTATCTAAGAGAATGTCTATAAATTTGCATAAATCGCCAATATGAAAAAACTGCAATTTCATATCCCCATTTTGGGGCAGATAGAACGTTCTGTTTTTCATGGCACAATCAAAAACAAACGCTTCTCTGTACACATTATTCATGGGACCATATAAATACGGGGGCCTAAGAATGTACGCATTTGGGTTTCTTTTCAATAGAACTGCTTCAGCGTCTATTTTCCTTGTCCCATATTCCCCCCAAAACTTATTAATTGCTAATGGCGCCTCTTCTTTAATGGGTTGAGGAGAATACTCCGGATATACAGCGCTTGAACTAATAAAGATGTAATCTTCATAACCATCCAAAGCATCCAGCAATAATGCAATATCGTTACCAGTGTATGCAGTATCGATCACAACATCAAAATGAGTATTGCGAAGTGCGTTTCCCAGATGATGCCTATCCGCTTGAATAAGCTTTACGCCTTTCGACTGTTCTTTCGTATTTCGATTTAATACGTATACGTCATATCCCTTTGAAACATAATACTCAGCAATATATCTGCTTACAAAGACAGTCCCACCAGTTATAAGAAATCTCTTCATGTTTGTCCCTCCACAAATTGATTTTCATAAGCTGCGTTTATACTAAAATCGGACACTCCAGCGCCGCCGGAATGTCCGATTCAGGATACACAAGTCTGTTTTCGTTGGTAGGAATTTCATTTTTTTGCCAAATGCGGTACATAATCGTGGTCTACCGTCAGCACTGTAAAATAGGTTGGGTCCAATCGGGAAATGCCCTGCGAAATCCGCTGTATCAACTCAGAATCACTCCACTGAAAATCAAATGGTACACAGACATCAAAAATTACATTGGTATGCGTCGTTCCCCAAACAACGCGAAAATCATGCATACTGATTTGCTCGGAAAGTTCTTCGAGCAGATGTATCACTTGTTCTTTCAGCTTTGTCGTACGCGCATCGTCTGTGACCACCGGGTCCAAGTGAATGACCAGATGAATATTCATATCCCGCAAAAAATCTCTTTCAATATTGTCAATGATGTCATGACTGACCAAAATGTCCTGCTCCGCAGGAACTTCACAGTGAACGGAGGCAAAACAACGCCCTGGCCCATAGTTATGCACAGTCAAATCATGGAGGCCCAAAACACCGTCATAACTGAGTATTTTTTCATAGATACTTTGCACCAGCTCTTCTGTTGGAGCACTTCCCAACAGGGGATTGCTGGTTTCCATAATCAGGTGAACACCACCAATGACAATCAAAATAGCGACAACCATCCCCATCCAACCGTCCAGATTGTAACCGGTCAGCTTGGTGACCGCCATACCGGCTAAAATGGCAATTGTACTGAACACATCATTCCGGCTGTCTGCCGCCGTTGCTTCCAGCGTCGTCGATGCAATCCGCCGGCCAATTGTGCGGTAGAACACAAACTGCCACAGCTTGAGTAATACAGAGACCACCAGGACCACCACTGCCAATAAGCTGATCTCACTATCCTCTGGATGAAGAATCTTCTCCAAAGAGGACTGCGCCAACTGAAATCCCAACAATAGAATAACCAACGATACAATCAGCCCACTGATATACTCAATTCTCGCATGGCCATACGGATGTTCTTTATCCGCTGGTTTTGCAGAAAGCTTAAAACCCACTAGGGTTACCACCGAGGACGCTGAATCCGACAGGTTATTGACTGCATCGGCCACAATGGCGACGCTGTGAAATGCGATGCCTGCCAAAATCTTGATACAGAATAACAGCACATTGGTGGCAATTCCTACAATCCCTGCAAATTTGCCATATTGTTCCCGCACTGCATGGTTCTCTACATCTTGATAATTTTTAATGAACAGATGCACTAAGAAATCGGTCATACCATTCTCCTCGCTTTGGCGCTCTAATCCACAAAGAGGCTTCCTCCCACACAATCGATCGTTACAAATAGGGGAAACTGTTCGATCTGAAGCTCCTTGACCGACTCACAACCGAGGTCCTCATAAGCAAGCACTTTGAGATTTCGCACACATTTGGCAGCCAACGCACCAGCACCACCAATGGCGCAAAGATACACAGCCCCATTGCGGCGAATCGCATCCACCACTGCCGGGGCACGATTCCCCTTTCCAATCATACAAATCATGCCCAGATCCAGCAGGCGTGGCGCAAAGACATCCATGCGGGAAGAAGTCGTAGGCCCGCACGAACCAATCGGCAACCCCTCTGGGGCTGGAGTTGGCCCTGCGTAATACACCGTAGCTCCTTTTAAAGGAAACGGAGGCTCTTCCCCGCGGTCCAATTGCTCGCAAATACGCTTATGCGCGGCATCGCGCGCAGTGTAAATGGTGCCGCTCAGCAAAATTTGATCCCCTGCGCGAAGTGTCTTCGCACATTGAAGCAGCTCATTTGTATGAATCTGAATGCGTTCCATAGTTGAATCCTCCATAAAAAAGGGAGCTGCCCAGCAGTTCCCCATTTCAGTCCGTCTGTTTAGAACATATCCTTCTTTCGAAGAATCAGGTAAGCAGCCCCCATGCTCACAATCGCCAAAAGCAACGGGAACCAAAAATACGGCAAAGGCAGACCCGATACATTCATGCCATAAAAACTGGAAATAACCGTCGGGATAGAAATCAACAGTGTGATCGAAGCCAAAACCTTCATCACAATATTCAGGTTATTGCTGATGACCGAAGCAAAGGCATCCATCGTTCCGGAAAGAATGTTGAGGTAGATGCTGGACATCTCAATCGCCTGCCGCACTTCGATCAACACATCCTCTAGCAGATCTTGGTCATCCTCATAGAGCTTAATCACTCTTCCTCTCGAAATCTTTTCGATTGTGATTTCGCTGCCTTTGAGTGAAGAAGAGAAATAAACAAGGGACTTTTCAATATCCAAAAGCTGAATCAGCTCAGAGTTCTTCATCGATTTGCGCAATTCCCGCTCCACATGGCTGCTGAGCTTATCAATCTGCTTCAAATACTGCAAATACTTTGTTGCAATCCGAAGCATCAGATGGAGGATAAAGCGCGTTTTCAGATTCGTCTGTACCCCTTTGACCACTCCGTCGGTAAACTCATCAATTACAGGATTTTCCCGCGTGCAGACCGTAATTACGTTTTTCTCTGTGATAATGATACCGAGCGGCGTCGTGATATAAGTCACATGGCTGCCAGTCGTCTCAATCACCGGCATATCGATAATCACCAATGTACTGTAATCCTCTGTATCAATATGGGAAGATTCCTCCTCGTCCATTGCCGCACGGAAGAAATCTGGCTCAATTTGAAAATCCTCAATCAAACCGCTGATCTCTGCATCCGTCGGAGCAATACAGTTGATCCAACAACCGGGCTCGCATGCCTCCAACTGGGTAATGTGTCCGTCAATCGTCTTGTAGTAGGACAGCATTGCGTTCATCTCCTTTATTATCTTTTCGTATGTCGCCGCATAAAGGGTCCGGTTTCACAATGCCACCTCCCAACGAGCGCCGGAATGCGCAAAAAAATGCGCGCGGGTCCACGCGCGAATATGATAATCATTTATAACAAATTCATTATAGCACAGAAAAAGGAGATTTCAAGGGTGTGAAGCACATTTTGCATATTATTCCCGAAAATTTGCCCTCCAATGCCGTACACAGCCCAATTTGGCCTAAAATCATTCTTTTTTCATCAAACCATGAGAAAAGGCCAACAAAAAGCCCGGAAAAAAATCCGGGCTTTCAAACAATTCAATATGTAAAATTACTTGCGATTGAAAATGGACATAATATCCGTAAAGGTATCATCGTCGTCGATCGGCGCTGGGGCGGGTCTGCGGGATTGGCCCTCTCGGATATCACGCGCCGTATTGGCATAGGCACCTGCCGATGTACTGCTCTTGCGTTCATCCAACATCGCCTCATTGGTTCCGTCATGTGTCGCAAAACCAGTCGCAATGACTGTGACGCTCATCTCATCCTCCATGCTCTCATCGAATGCGGCACCCCAGATGATATTTGCATCCTCGTGCGCCTGAGAGGCGATCATAGAAGAAGCGGTTTCAATTTCGTCCAAGCCAATATCCGGAGAAGAAGTGATGTTTACAATAACGCCCTTGGCGCCATTGATCGCTGTCTCCAACAATGGGCTGGAAATCGCCATATTGGCCGCTGTCTCCGCCTTATCCTTGCCGGAAGCGCGTCCAACGCCCATGTGTGCATAGCCAGCATCCTTCATAATAGCTGTAACATCTGCAAAGTCCAAATTGACAAGGCCGGGAAGCTTGATGAGGTCCGAAATGCTCTGTACACCCTGACGAAGCACATCGTCCGCAATGGAGAACGCATTAACAAGCGTAATCCGCTGCTCGCTCACCAGCTTAAGGCGTTCATTTGGAATGACAACAAGGGAGTCCACATGCTCTCGCAGGGCAGCAATGCCACTTTCTGCCTGTTCCATGCGGCGCCTGCCTTCAAATGCAAAGGGTTTTGTCACAATACCTACGGTCAACACGCCCATGTCACGGGCAACTTCTGCAACAATAGGAGCTGCACCTGTACCGGTACCCCCGCCCATACCTGCGGTGATAAACACCATATCGCTGCCGCGAATTGCCGCTGCAATCGCCTCACGGCTCTCTTCGCCAGCCTTCTGCCCCATCTCAGGCTTGGACCCTGCGCCCTTTCCATGGGTCACCTTTTCACCAATCTGAATTTTTTGAGTCGCCTTGGAACGATAGAGCGCTTGTTTATCGGTGTTGATGGAGATAAATTCCACCCCTTGTACGCCCATCGTAACCATGCGGTCGATCGCGTTTCCGCCACCGCCGCCGACACCAATTACTTTTATCTGTACAATATTGTCAAAATCATTATCAATCTCAAAAGGCATTGCTGCGTCCCCCTTAAACATCCTTTTATTCCATAGCGCCAGACTTTGCCTAGGATATTACTAATTTATCACTTTTGCAAAGTAATTTCAATAACTATTTACATAAGCTTGAAAGTTTCCAAGTATTTCTACCCTATCCAGGCGCCGAAGCACTCTCATTCGAATAGTCCGGTTCGAATGGTACCCTGTTATTTACTGCATCCGATAGGTTTAACGTTCCTTTTTCATTTTCTTTGATTCCACCAGTATCGAGAATTCCTTTTGCGTAATCGAGTTTATAATCTAAATCGGTAGGAAGGCCAAGTTCCATCGTGATACGGCCGTCATACAAAATCGTCAGGTTGTACCGGTCGCTGAGGTCGATCTCTGTGATCTTGTCCAACCCGCTGTCCTCGATGGCCCCACGCAATTCTTGAAAAATCTCCTTCGATTTATGCAGAGTGGATTCTTCTTCACTAACCCCTGTAATCGCTGCCGAAGCGGCTTCCGATGAGCTTGTGGAGGATTCAGCCGAAGCAGAGGCATCGCCTTCTGCTGTGCAAGAGGAAGTATTCTCTTCCACATCATCTGCATAGACAATCGGCTTTCCTACCTCTGCTTTGGCTAGTTCCAGGCCTTTGACCAATGTGATTCCTTCCGGGACGGTATCTGCAAATTCCAGCACCTTTTCACTGCTTCCAAGCAATGCATACCGCCCTTCATAGGCAATCGCTCCACTCGCTGTATCATCTTCCACGTGAATGACAATGGTGGCAGGAAGCTGTCTGGAAACCTTCGCTGATTTAATATAGGGAAGTTCCCTTTCAATGGATGCGCGGGCCTCTTTGGTCTTTGCTAAAAAAAGGTTCTCCCCCCGCACAATTCCACTGATTTGCACGATCTGTTGCGCTGGGTAACGGGATGTTCCCGTCACTTGAATCGTGTCAATTTTAAACAACACGGTTAAGGAAAGTGTAACCGCGGCGACCACGACAAGCAGAAATGTCGCTATGTAAAACAAAATCGCACGCCGGCGCTTTCGACGGCGCCGCAGGGCTGCTCTCTGCTCTGTTCCACGCGGCACTTGCCGCCCATTCGAAAAGCGCGGCGGCGGCTCCGGTGGTTCCCGCCGTGGATTTTGCGGAGGCCTTCGGCCGGGCGGTCCACCTCGCGTGCCATTGGGTGTCCTTGCCATACGGTTTCACTTCCTTCCATCTGGACTTCCTTTCCAGTTCTTTGTTCAATCCGAAAGACGCGTTACCTGTGCACCGAGTGCACACAAACTCTTCTCCAAACATTCATACCCGCGATCGATGTGCCGTACGCCGCTGACGAGTGTCTCCCCTTGGGCAGCCAAGCCAGCCACTACCAAGGCCGCTCCACCCCGCAGGTCTGCCGCCTCGACCGGAGCCCCGGAAAGATGTCCTACCCCTTCTACCACGGCTACACGGCCTTCCACTTTGATATTCGCCCCTAAGCGAAGCAATTCCCCCACGTGCTTATAGCGGCTTTCAAAGATATTTTCTACAAAGATACTCGTACCATTCGCCACTGCTGTCATTGCCATCATCGGGGCCTGCGCGTCCGTCGGAAAGCCCGGATAAGGCATAGTCCGTACATTCTTAATGCGGCTCAGACGGTCCGGGGTATGCATACGGATTTCTTTTCCCCGAATCTCAAAACGGCACCCGCTCTCCTCAAATAGAGGAAGGACCGGCGCCAAGTGGGCTGGGAGTACATGAGTTAGCGTAATGCTGCTTCCCGTCGCCGCTGCTGCTGCAAGGAAGGTGGCCGCTGTGATCCGATCTGGAATCACCTCATGCTCACAGCCATGAAGGTTTTTGACCCCCTCTATGACGATGGTGCTCTCTCCCGCTCCAAGGATATTGGCGCCACATTGATTGAGGAACTCCGCTAAATCACAGATCTCTGGTTCACGCGCTGCATTGGTAATTACAGTTGTTCCCTGCGCACAGCAGGCGGCTAAAAGAACGTTTTCGGTTGCACCAACACTTGGGAAAGAAAAGGCAATATTTACGCCCTTGAGCCCCTCTGGAGCACTGCATTTTAAGCAACCGTGATCTTCCTGAATCTCCACCCCCATCTTCCGCAGTGCGGAAAGATGCAGATCAATCGGGCGGGGGCCCAGTTCGCAGCCTCCAGGAAAAGAAAGCTCCGCCCGACCCATACGGGAGATAATCGCTCCCAAAAAGACAATGGAGGAACGCATTTCCCGCATCAAATACTCCGGTATGTCGCTCTGCTCCACACCGCGTGGATCAATCGCAACATCCGCACCGGATCGCTCTGTATGGCATCCTAAATGCTGTAAAATCTTTTCCGAAGTTTGGACATCGGAGAGAACTGGACAGTTATGTAGCACACAAGTGCTGTCACAGAGCAGCGAGGCAGCCATTAACGGCAGCGTACTGTTTTTCGCACCATGTACGCGAACCTCCCCCTTTAACCGGCTGGGTCCCTGAATCAAAAGTTTTGACATAGCCGCACCCCTTTTCCCCCGGGAAAAATGCCGGTGCCCGGCGTTTTCCACGTATCACAGGTTTTTTTGAACTGCTGTATACTATGCACCGGGAAGGTATGCTGTGCACACAGGGAAAAAGGCGCAATCGCTACTTTACAATCTCCTTTATGATATGATAAATTCGTTCATTTGCATCCAAAATTGCCATCTTCTTGGCGTTTGCTGCAAAGGTGGGAATTGTGTCAGGATTGTTAAACAACTCTTCTACTTTTTGGCACAGCGCTTCTCCACTCAGATCTTTTTCCTCCAGAATGGCTGCTGCACCGCGATTCACAAGAGCCATTGCGTTATGGTACTGATGATTCTCCGCCACATTTGGGGATGGAATCAATATAGACGCGCGCCCTTGTGCCTGCAATTCACTGAGCGTAATCGCACCGGCACGGCAGATCACAAGATCTGCGGCTGCCAGGCAGTCCGGCATATCGTTGATGTACTCGCGGACATCTATATTGGGGTGGCCGGCAACGTCCAGACCTTTTTCTTTGAGGAGATCGGGGAACCATTTCCCCCATTGGCCGTAGGCGTGAATGTGCTGGAACTTGTCCGAACGGGCGCTCCAAACCAAAAGATCGGCAACTGCTTCATTGATCTTTCGGGCGCCCAAACTTCCACCAAAGGACAAGATCAGAGGCCGCTCATCCAAGCCCAATTTCTTGCGCGCAGCGGCGCGCCGGGCACGGATGACCTCCTGTCTCACGGGATTTCCCGTCAGCACACAGCGGGCCTTTGGGTCCAGATGCCGCTGTGCGTCCGCCACCGCCAACATAGTCCGGGTCGCGTGCCGGCTCAGTGCCTTATTGGTCACGCCCGGATATGCATTTTGCTCATGAATGACGGATGGAATGCCCATTTTTATCGCATCTCGGATCACCGGGCCGCTGACATAGCCGCCCGTCCCTACACAGACATCCGGCCGAAATGCTTCTAGGATCTTCCGCGCTTCTTGACTCGAGGTGAACATGCGTACCACCGTTTTGGCATTTTTCTTTAGGTTTTCCCAGCTCAGTTTTCGCTGAAAGCCGGAGATGGTGATGCTTTTAAAAGGATATCCGGCAGCGGGGACCAATCGCTCCTCCATACCACCTTTTGCCCCGATATACAAAATTTCCACATCTGGCTCGCGCTCGCGTAAATATCCTGCAATCGCCAGTGCGGGATTGATATGTCCGGCGGTTCCTCCGCCTGCAAATAAAACTTTCATAAAATACCGTCTCCCTATCGTGGTACAACCGCCTAAAGGCTAGGTTTTTTCAATCGTCGATGTCCGTGAAATCGACAGCACAACTCCCATTTCTGCCAATAGAATCAACAGGGAGGTGCCTCCATAGCTGAAAAAGGGCAAACTGATGCCTGTATTCGGAATGGTATTCGTCACAACGGCAATATTCAAAATCACCTGCAAGCCCACCTGTACGGTCAGACCGATGCCCAACAACATTCCAAATTTATCCTTGGCTTTGAGGGATACGGTTATCCCTCTCCAAACCAGCATCGCAAAAAGAATGACAATCAACAGAGCGCCGATAAACCCGAGCTCCTCACAGACCACGGCAAAAATAAAATCGTTCTGTGGCTCTGGCAAATACAAATACTTTTGCCGGGATTGCCCTAATCCAAGCCCCAGCAAGCCGCCCGAACCGATTGACATCAAGGATTGGCGCGTCTGCCATGTATCCACGGTATTTCCAAAAGGGTCGAGCCATCCGGAAATACGGTCGCTCGCATATCCGAATTTTGCACTAAATAAAACGACATACGCCACAGCTGCCGCCAACATACCGAACGCAATTCCAAACCAGCGCAGCTGAACGCCGCCGATAAAAAGCATAACACCTGCTAAAGCAACTAAAATCAGCGTCGCAGAAACGTGTTTTTCCAAAAGAACCAAAACTGCGATTGAACCCAAAATCAACAGATACGGAAGAACGCCAAACCGGAAGGTATTCATCCGCTTGAAATTAATCGAGATCAGGTGTGCAAAGATCAAAATTAAAGCAAATTTTGCGATCTCTGAAGGCTGAAAATTGACTGGGCCTAGATAAATCCAGCGCCGTACACCGTTGCGCTCCGGCATAAACAGCACCAGAACCAAAAGCATATACGTGACCAGAAGGATGGGAATAGCCAATTTATGCAGGTGGTGATAATCAAAGTAAGAGATCACCACCATAATAAAAATCCCTGCGACGGCAAATCCCGCCTGACGGATGATAAAGTAATAGCTGTTTCCATAATTGTAATAGGCATAAGCATAACTGGAGGAAAACAACATAATCAGGCCGATCACCAGGAGGGTGAGCACCAGAAAGAAAAAAGGCAGGTCCATACCCGCGCGTACAGAAAAAAGACGAAATTTCTTTCGAATCCGTCTTCCAAACGACACCTTTGGAGGCATCTCCTTTGTGTCGGATTTTCGCGCGGTTGGCAAGTGCGTCACGTTTGCTCCGCGTTTACTGTCCGCCCTTGTCGCCATAAAGCCGCCTCCTTTCAAATCCAGACAAATTCCGGAAAACCCCCTAGATTCTGTGGGGCCTTTCCTCATTTAACCACAAACCGGCTGCCAAAAATGTCATTTTAACGCTTACAGCCCAAACCAAACCGACGCTACGCTAAGCACGCCAAACAACAAGGTAATCAGGCTGAAAACTGTACAGATTTTCACTTCGCTCCAACCACACATTTCGAAGTGGTGGTGGATGGGGCTCATTTTAAACAATCGCTTCCCGCCAGTGGCCTTAAAATAGGTGACCTGTAGCACAACGGAGAGGATCTCCACAATATAAATGATACCCACTGGCAGAATTAAAACTGGCAAATTTAGGCCATAGCCCAGTGCGCAAACCATCCCCCCCAAAAATAGGGAACCTGTGTCGCCCATGAAAACTTTGGCCGGGTTGAAATTCCAGATCAGGAAGCCCAAGCAGCCACCCGCCGTTGCCGCCGCAAGAATCCCCATACCGCTGGCGCCTAGAACGCCAGCGATCACCATAAAGATGAGAGACGCGAAGAATGTCACCGACGCATTCAGTCCATCGATTCCATCGGTGAAATTGACAGCGTTCACCATTCCAACAATCCCAAGCAGGGAAATCACCCAATAAAATATCCCCAGGTCCACGCCGCCCAAGAAGGGAATCAAGGTCACCGACGAGCCTCCGGAGAGATACAAAGAAAACAGATACGCCCCTGCGACCAAAAACTGCAAAATCAGCTTTTGCTTTTCATTCAAACCGAGATTGCGCTTTTTTACCACCTTGATATAATCATCAATAAAACCCACGCCGCCAAAGCCCAACGCCATCAGAAATCCGGCTACCAGTTTTGTCTGCATGTTCATATCCTGCGGGTTCTGTCCCGAGGTCCGATAGAATAGCACCAAACTGGCAGCTGCAGCCACAAAAATACCGATGATGAACATGAACCCGCCCATCGTCGGCGTACCGTTTTTCTTTTGATGCCACTTTGGTCCTACTTCCCGGATGGTCTGTCCAAAATTGATTTTGTGCAGAAATGGCACCATCCATTTCCCCAAAAGCCCCGTCACTGCAAATGCAATCACTGCCGCCGCCAATATCCAGATGCCGTCCGCCATATGCAATATCCCCTTTGTCACCGTTTGCCGCGCCCATGCGGTTGATTTTATTATAACCCATTCGAATGGAAAAGCCGCCCATGATTGCCATACAGGCGGCTTTTTACATTCCAAATGGGAATTTTTATATGATCTTTATTATACCATCTTTTCCCCGCTGGTTCATTGGAAAAAAGCACGGATATATAGCCTTTTTCAGACCATTTCTTGGTTCTATTCTACGGAATCCAATTCCACAAAATCGACCGTCACCATCGTACCTGGCGGAACTTGGCTGCCCTCTGGAATACTTTGTAGATTGGAAACTGCATTTTTCCCAGTGAGTGCAGCGCCAGAAATACTGATATTGATTCCCGCATTGGCCGCCGTAGAATTTGCCTGTGCCAGAGTAAGCCCGGTCAGTTTCGGAACGGTCACAGTCTGCGCAGCACTTTCCTCATCGGTAAACAGCACCACCTGGCCGCTCTTCGGAATGCTCTTGCCCGGCTCAGGTACCTGCGAGAGCACCGTATCCCCCTGACCATACACTTTCACGTTGAGCTCTGCGCTCTGAATCAGGTTTTGGGCTTCTTGGACACTTTTCCCAAGGACATCCGGGGCACTGGTATCCAGCTTTGCAAGTTCTTCCTCCGTATATTTGGCTTCTACCCCAAGGTACGGCAGAATCTCACTCATGGTCTTTGCAAATGGTGGGCCTGCAATTGCACTGCCAAACACCTGTCCGCCCTGCGGCAAAGGTTCGTCAAAGAACACCAGCATTGCCACCTGTGGATCGTCAGCCGGAGCATAGCCGCAGTAAGAAGCAATGTACTTTTTTTCCCCTTGCTTTCCCTGCGCAATCCATTCTGCAATTTTTTCCGAGGTACCGGTCTTTCCGGCTACCCGATAACCTGCAATATAGCCATTTTTTGCCGTCCCAGTGGTAGCGGTTTGCTGTAAAATAGCGCTGACACGACGGGATGTCTCATTCGAGATCACCTGACGCTTCACCGTTGTATCCGTGGTGCGAATGATATTGCCCTCGTCGTCGATTACCTGTGCCACCACATGCGGCTGTACCAAATAACCGCCATTTGCGACTGCTGCAGCCGCAGTAATCATCTGAATCGGTGTAATACTGAAGTTCTGACCAAAGGATTCCGTCGCCAATTCTACAGGTCCCATCGTCTCATCGTAATAGATACTTCTGGATTCGCCAGGTAAGTCAATACCTGTCTTCTGGGTAAATCCAAACGCTTCAAAGTACTCAAAGAATGTCTGCGCACCAAGCTTTTCACCCACCTGGATAAACACCGGGTTACAAGAATTACACAGCCCCTGCGCAAATGTTTCGGACCCATGGCCTCCCGACTTCCAGCAGCTGATGCGCCGGTCGGCAACCACATAATAGCCAGGACAGGAGAAAGGGGTATTTTCACTGATAATGCCCTCTTCAAAGCCCATGGATGAGGTCACCATCTTAAAAACAGAACCGGGATAATATGTATCGCTGACACATTTGTTACGCCATTGCTTTTGGCGCGCTTCGTTCAATGCTTTCGTGCGTTCCTCCCCCTGAAGCGCATCAACGGCAGCCTGTTCTTTTGGGTCGGTCAAAGTAAATGGGTCGTTGGGATCAAAGTCTCCTTTCACAGCCATTCCCAAAATGGCGCCGGTTTTGACGTTCATCACAATGCCACAGGCGCGGTTTCGGGTACCGCTGTTGGCTACGCCCTCTTCCAAATACTTTTCCAAGAAATGCTGCACGACCTCGTCGATGGTCAGAACCAAGCTGTTTCCATTCTGTGCGTCCACCATCTGCTCATAATCAAATGGCATATCGGTTCCAACGGCATTCTTAGCTGTCACGAGCCTCCCAGGAACGCCGGTCAACTCTGAATCATACTGCGCTTCGATGCCCGCCAAGCCCTGGTTATCCGACCCAGTGAAGCCCAGGACGGATGAGGCAAACTTTCCATACGGATAGTACCGCTTGTAGTCAGGAATCAAGCGAATCCCATTGGTAATTTCATTCTCTTCCTTAAAAGCAACAATCTGATCTTTCACATCGGTCTCTACCTTATTCTTGACCACATCATAGTAGGTTCTTTTTTTGCTTCGTTCGATCAGATCGGCTTTGTCCAAACCGAGAATTTGGGAGAGTCCGTTGCAGATCAACTCCCGGTTGTCGTCGTCGATATAATTGGGCTCCAACACCACCTTCCAGACGGCGGCGCTCTTCGCTAAAACCTTCATATTGCAGTCATAGATTGTACCGCGCTGCGCGCTGATGGACGTATCCTTCAAATACTGGTCCACGGCGCGGGTCTGCATCTCTTCTCCCTGCACCAGCTGCAAGCGGAAAAGACTTACGACAACCACGGCAAAGCCGGCGATAATCAAAGCCAACAGAAAAGCGGTACGTCTCCACATACGGATCGTTGTTCCTTTTGCCATTTGCAACCTCCATATTACAAAGCGGAGAGTCAAGATGTTCTCTTAACTCTCCCGCTTTTACAATCATTGATTCCGGGATCAGTCCTGACGCATCCATATGGAACAGGAATCCCCTCTTCTGAACGGTCCCTTTTTATCTATATGAGAAATGGTTTGCTTTATGACAGCAACTGTTCGATAAAGTTCCAAATCGATGTGAGCCAATTTTCTGAAGAATCCCCCTCTAACACCTGGCCCTTGTCCCCCTGGGATAAACTGATATATTCCACTTGGCTCTGCTCCAGCTTACGCATTCCGAGCTGTGTCTCCGCGTATTCCTCCACCGTTTCAAGCGACAGCTTGGACTGCGATTTCATCTTCAATTGGGTGTACAGGCTTTCCTGTTCGGCCAGTTCTGTTGTAGAAAGATTGATCTCGTTCGTCAATTCCGAAAGACGAACCTGTCCATAGACAAAGGTCCCAACAATTCCCAACATGACGGTTAAAAAGACACTCATGGAAAGGACCTTTAACGATCTGTGCTTTGGACGGCGGTTTCTTTCCAGTTCTTCCTGCGGAAGCCGTATGATATTATTCGTTTGTTGCTGCGGTTCCGATTTTCTCTTTGGCTCAAAAAGCTCAAAATCATACGCTTCGCCTCTGGTTCGCGTCGCCATTCACAGACCCTTCTTTCCTCATCTATGTTTTATATCTATAGCTTGATACAAACCCGCAACCGCGCGCTGCGGCTCCTTGGGTTTTGTTCCAATTCTTTTTCCGTCGGAGCAAGTCCTTTTTTATAAAGCAGCTTTGCTCTCGGCTTCTTCCCACAGACACACACAGGAAAATCCGGCGGACACGTACATCCTTGACACCAGGATGCCATGCGCTGCTTGACTATGCGGTCCTCCAGGGAATGAAAGGTGATTACAGCCAAGCGTCCCCCCGGCTTTAAAATTGAGAATGCGGCATCCAATCCGTCCGAAAGAGCGTCCAGTTCGCCATTGACTTCAATGCGCAAAGCCTGAAACGTCTTACGCGCGGGATGTCCCTGTTCTCTGCGTACAGCCGCGGGAACAGAAGCCTTGATGATCTCGGCTAGTTGCCCTGTGGTTTCAATTGGTCCGCTCTCTCGGGCGTGAACAATCCCCTTGGCAATACTCTTTGCGTTACGGTCTTCCCCATAGCGGCTGATAATCCCAGCCAACTCCTGCCAAGAAAGCGTATTCACCAAATCCTTTGCACTGGGACCCTGTTTACTCATACGCATATCAAGCGGTGCATCCGAATGATACGAAAATCCCCTATCAGGGGTATCCAGTTGATAAGAGGATACGCCGATGTCCAAGAGGACACCATCCACAGGCACCAAATCCCGCTCCTTTGCAACTTGAGCCATTTCGCTGAAATTGGCGTGTGCAACAAGGGAACACTTCATCCCCTTCAAGCGTTCTCGCACCACGGCAATCGCATCTGGGTCCTGATCAATCGAAAGCAGTTTTCCAGTTGTTAAACGGCTTGCAATGGCCTTGGAATGGCCACCGCCTCCCGCTGTTCCATCGATGTAGATTCCGTCGGGCTGAATCGCCAAAGAAGCAATCGCCTCATCAAACAACACGGGTTTATGCTGAAATTCCATCTCTGTGCGCCTCCGGTTCCCGGGGCCTGTCCTACGCCTAAAATTCCGTTCGGAAGCGCCCACTGTGGATTCTCTCTAACAAGATACACTTAAAATTGCAGTTCTTCCATCACCTCAATCAAGCTGCTGTCATCCAACTCCGCATTAAACGAAGCCCAGCGTTGGGCATCCCAAAGTTCCGCCCGGTTTGAGGTTCCTATAAAGGCTACATCTTTTTCCAGCCCAGCGTATTCCCGCAAATGCTGTGGAAGAAGGATGCGTCCCTGCTTGTCCGGCTCCACCTCAGCAGCGCCGGAAAAAAAGAAGCGTTGGATACCGCGGGCTTTTCCCATGGGCATTGCCATGATTTTTTCCTGCAATTTAGTCCATTCTGTAGGCGGAAGAACGAAGAGACAATGATCCAGGCCCTTCGTGACATAAAAACGTTCCCCCAGGTCCTCCCGGAACCGGGCGGGAACAATCACGCGGCCCTTCGCGTCAATATTATGTTGGTATTCGCCAATCAACATAACCGCTGTGCCTTTTCAGGGCAAAAGATGGATACTTGAACCACATCGTGCTATTTTGCCCCACCTTCCTCCACTTGTTGATTACGATTATACTCGATTCGTAACAAAAATGCAACTGATTTATTTTGATTATGTCAACTAATCCGACAAATACCGACTCTCTTTTGAACAAAATTCGCTTATTTAGTAGCATAAAAAAATGCACCACAATATCTTGTGGTGCATTTTTTAGGTTAAGAATTGAGATTTTCTATATTATCCAAATATTACCAAATTTTTCTAGCGGAAACTTACAAATGTTTCGATCAATTCTGACCGGAACGCTGAGTCGCTTTGATGTTTTGACGGGTCTTGCGCAGTTCTGCCAGGTTTGCCGCAAGGGCCTCATCTGTACGGCGCATCAGATCGTCCACATACTCGTTTGCTGCTTTCCGCATTTCACGTGTTTTTATCTGTGTTTGCGTCAATAGGTCGTTTGCCTTCTGCTGCGCCTGCTTGACAATCTCATCCTGGTTCACCATCGCCCGGGCCCGCTCTTCTGCGACCCGAATCTTTGTCTCGGCTTCCATCTTTGCCGTGCTGATAATCTGATTGCGATCCGCCACAATCGCTTTCGCTTTGAGCAATTCCTGGGGCAGGTTTTCGCGGATCTCATCCAAAATCTGTTTGACCTCTTCGCCATCCAGCACCGCGCGGCCGCGGCTGAGCGGAAGGTTCCACGCCTTCTCTACCATCTCATACAATTCGTCGATCAGTTCTTCCACGTTCATCGTATTGATCCATCCTTTCAGAGGGCCGCAGAGTTGCGCATGGGAAAACGGAACCGGATACACGCATTCCCACCCAGAATATGTTTACTTCTTCGCGGCATACATTCTTTCTTTGATGTCATCCAAGATACACGCTGGAACAAAGTTAGAGACATCGCCGCCAAAGTTGGCGATCTGTTTGACTATGCTGGAACTCAGGAACATGTTTTCCGACCTGGTAATCATAAATACGGTTTCTAACTCGGAATTGAGTTTCCGATTGGTGAGCGCCTGCTGAAATTCATATTCGAAGTCGGACATGGCCCGCAGGCCTTTGACAATCGCCGTCGCCCCGCGCATCTTGGCATAATCTGCCAGCAAACCGTCAAAGCTGACCACTTCCACACCGCTCATGCCATTGGTGCACTTCTGAATCAGGGCAATTCGCTCTTCCGTGGTGAACATCGTGTGTTTCTCCGGGTTCACCATTACAGCCACAATCACATGATCGAAAATCTTTCTTGCACGTTCAATAATATCCAAATGTCCGATGGTGACCGGATCAAAGCTGCCTGGGCAAATTGCAATTTTCATAGGTCTCTTCCTTTCCAAAACTCTTCCCATGTGTGGAATCCTGTATCCACACGAATCCCTTATAGATCTTTGTGCCGGTAGACCGACAGCACAATCTTTCCATAGCGGTAGTCGCGCTTTTTTTCGAAATCCCCTGCCGCCTCGGGAATCTCCTCGTCGATTGGATGTTCACAGACGAGGACGCCGCCCTTGTTCAGAATAGCCACTGTCAACGGTATCGCCTTTTGTAGTAGGCCTGTCCGATAAGGCGGGTCTAAAAAGGCGATGTCAAAGGGCTCGTTACGGCGTAAAAGAAAGGCTGCATAATCCATATGCAAAACCTTTGCACGCTCTCCCAAACCGGTGCTGGCGATATTTTTTTCAATGATCGATATGGGTTCCTTTCCCGCATCCACAAAGACGGCTTCTCGTGCACCGCGGCTGAGCGCTTCCAAACCGAGCTGGCCAGACCCCGCAAATAGATCCAGCACACGCCGCCCCTCGATCTGAAACTGTAGGATGCTAAACAAAGCCTCCTTTACCCGCTCCGTTGTTGGACGAACATGTTCGCCTTCCAACGTTAAAAGACGTCTGCCACGGGCTGAACCTGTAATAATTCGCATATGCAATGCTCCTTCAAAAATCGAAGACGTAAAATGGTCTTTTTATTATCCCATTATCTTCCGCGTCTGTCAAGCGTGCAGCGATACACGGACTAACGGTTTCAAGGCTTTTGGGGAACCTCTTCGCCATGAAAATGCACGTAGACTTTTCTAGCGGCCGGTTTCGTCATTCCGGGGGCCGCCTCCAATTCAGCAAGGTCCGCCTCCCGGATAGCTGTCAGTGTTCGAAAATGGCGCAAAAGCGCGCGTGCGCGCGTCTCGCCGATCCCTTCAATCTCCGTCAAAGTAGAGGTCAGGGTATTTTTCTTTCGTGTCTGGCGATGATACCCAATTGCAAAACGGTGGACCTCCTCCTGAATAGAGGATACCAGGGTAAACGCCTTGCGATTGGAATTGATTGCAATTTCTCCCCCGTCTTCCGCGATGGCTCTCGTGCGGTGCTTATCATCTTTGACCATACCAAACAGGGCAATATCCAGCCCGGAGGCTTCCAGAATAGGCCGGACCGCAGACACATGGCCCTTTCCTCCGTCCAAAAGGATTAGATCTGGAAGACGCCCAAAGCCCTCTCCACTATCCTTCTGGTCAAAATACTCCTGTAACCGGCGCCCTATAACCTCACGCATGGAACCATAGTCGTCCTGCCCCACAACGGTCTTGATTTTAAACTTCCGGTAAGCGCTTTTCAGCGGACGACCGTTTTCAAAGACCACCATACCCGCTACATTGTCTCCACCGGCCAAATTGCTGATGTCGTATGCCTCAATATAGGCCGGTGGATGCGCCATTCCCAACAGGCGGGCAAGCTCATCCAGCGCGGAAGCCTCTCTGCCAGTCCTTCCGACCGACTGTGCCAATTGCTCGGCTGCATTGTTGCGGCACATCTCCACCAGTTGCGCTTGTTCTCCCTTTTGCGGGACGTAAACCGTCACCTTCCGCCCTGCCTTCTGGCTAAGCCATTCGGAAAGCAAGTCCATATCTGCAGCGGGCGCATCCAGACTCACACGCGGCGGCACACGATCTCGCATGGAGTAATAACGTTCGATAAATTCGCTGCGGGCCGCCTCTGGTTCGCCGATCTCTCCCATCAAGTACGTTTCCCGGTCACACAGGCGGCCATTCATAAAGCGAAACACCTCAAAACAATTTCGCTCAGGGCCTTGTGCCAGTGCAATGATGTCCTGTTCCGGGACCTTTAAGGCTACCACCTTCTGGCGGTCGCTCATGCGCTTGATGGCGGCAAGACGATCGCGGATGCGTGCTGCACGCTCAAACTCAAGGTTTTCCGCTGCTTCTTCCATTTTTTTCGTCAAACTACGCACACATTCCGCACTTCCACCCCGCAAAAAGTCGATCGCTTCTTTGACTGCCTCGTTATAATCCTCCTGCGAAATCTTTCCTTGGCAAGGGGCGCTACATTGCTTGATATAATAATTCAAACAGGGACGTCCTTTCCCGATGTCCTGCGGAAATCTGCGCGAGCAGGAGGGCAGACGAAAGATCTTCAACGCTTCGTCCACCGATTCCTTTGTCGCCCAAGAACTGACAAATGGGCCGATGTAATCCGCGCCGTCGTCCAGCATCTGCTTTGCCTGCGAAATCCGCGGCCATGGTCCTCGGGTTACCTTGATATAATGATACCCCTTGTCATCTTTGAGGAGAATATTGTATTTGGGCGTATGCTGCTTAATCAGGCTGCACTCCAACACCAATGCCTCAAACTCACTGTCCGTTAGAATATATTCAAAGTATTCTACGTTACTGACCATCCGGCGAACCTTTTCATCGTGATTCTTTTCACTGCCAAAATATTGGCTAACGCGATTTTTCAGGGCTTTCGCTTTACCAATATAAATAATCTTGCCGGTCTTATCGTGCATGATATATACCCCGGGATGCAACGGCAGACGCATCGCCTTTTTCCGCAACTCGCGTATGTGCTCCAAACGTTGCTCTTGCTCTTCCATCGAAATTCCCCCCTTTGATTGGACACTCCATTGGTTCATCTATATCTCCGGACCGTAAGGCACCATAAAAAAATGGAACGCCCATCGGGCGTTCCTTTTTCATCTCGTTCCAACCATTGGACTTGACTCATATGGGAACTCTATCCCATACAATTGGACACAGCTGAAAAATTACTCAGCAAAACCGGACTTTACCAGCTCCACCAGATTTTCCACTGCCTCTTCCTCGTCGGAACCATCTGCAATGATGCGGATGGACGTGCCGCCCACAATACCGAGGGACAATACGCCCAGCAGGCTCTTTGCATTCACACGTCTCTCTTCCTTTTCCACCCAAATCGAGGACTTATACTCATTTGCCTTCTGGATAAAGAACGTTGCCGGACGTGCATGGAGACCTACCTGATTCTGAACCAAAACCTCTTTAACGCACATTCTTACTCACTCCTAAAACAAAATCAAAATCAAACCATTCCAACCAACCAAAATCTAAAATACAACACAGCATGAAAGCTAGATCATGCAGTTATTATATCACAATTCGGAAGGCCGTCAACAAATTTGAAAAAACTTTGGATTGATAACCGAATTGGGGCTTTTTTGTCCCCAACTCCTTTGTGCACCTTGCCATGTTTGTTGAAAACTTTTGTGCCGTATTCCATATTTTCAAAAAATCGAGAATGTCAAAATCAGACAGATTGTATAAGTATCTATTCTTTTTCTACATGAGTTTCCAACGAAGCAAGGTATTTTTTGTCCTGTTTGGTCAGCTCTGCCCGGGCAAACAAGTCGGGACGTTTGTGCATAGTGCGCAAAATGGATTGCTCTCTGCGCCAACGGGCAATTGCTGCATGATTACCCGATAAGAGGACGGGAGGGACGCTCCTTCCTCGCCAAGTTGCCGGCCGGGTATACTGCGGATATTCCAGCAAGCCGTCGTAGTGGCTCTCCTCCTCAAAGCAAACATCGTTTGACAGGACGCCATCCTTCATCCGGCAAACCGCGTCCGCAACCACCAGCGCAGGCAGCTCGCCACCGGTCAGCACATAGTCTCCTATGGAAATCTCTTCGTCGACATATGCCTCTAGCACGCGCTCGTCCACACCTTCATAATGCCCACATAGAATGGCAATATTCTCATGCATTGCCAATTCTTTCACTTTTTCTTGGGACAAAACATTTCCCTGGGGAGACATGTACAGAACATAGGGCTTTTTCCCCAACTGTTCTACCAAATCGTCCATGCACAAAGCGATGGGTTCCGCCATCATCAGCATGCCCATCCCACCGCCGAAGAGGGTATCATCTACCCGGTTATGTTTATCATACGCAAAATTACGGATTTGGTGACAGCACACCTGAACCGCTCCACGCTTACGGGCACGTCCGATGATGCTTTCCGCCATGACGGTCTCACACATCTCCGGAAAAAGCGTGAGAATGTCAATTCGCATCGTCAAAGATCCCCCTTATGGGCCGAATTTTGAGAGTGCCCCCGTCGATGTCCACATCGACAATCACATCCGGGATAGCAGGAACCAAATAGTTCACCTTATCCTCCCCGGTCACCTGATAGACGTCGTTCGCCCCTGTGGGCATTACCTCTGTCAATGAGCCATACCGTTTGCCTGTATCCGCATCCATAACGGTCAGACCGATCATATCCTGCACGAAATAGCGCCCTTTGGGCAATTTCACATCTGCTCGATCTAAATAGAGAATCCGGCCGCGCAGCGCATCCGCTTCCTCCACCGTATCGATCCCTTCCAGCTTCAGAAGCAGCAGGCTTTTGTGGACACGCGACGAAACCACCTGTAATTTCTCGCTCCCTCGGTTCCAATATAGCGTATGGATCTTGGCCAAAAAATCCGCAGAATCACACCACGGTTCCACGCGCAGTTCTCCTTTGACCCCATGTGTTCCCACAATACGGCCTGCCTCTAAAAATTGCTTGCGCATTTTTCTTCCTCCTTCGCAGAAAACAAAAAAGAGAGCGGACGCGAGTCTGCCCTCCTTTTTATGCTCAGTCGATCTCAACAGAAATCTTGCTGTTGGTGCGGGTTGCCGCGGCACGCATCACCACACGGATTGCCTTTGCGATGCGTCCCTGCTTGCCGATCACCCGGCCCATGTCCGCCTCTGCAACGTGCAGATGGTACACAATGGAGCCGTCCTCCGCGGAATCGTCAACATCGACGTTCACGGCGGTCGGGTCTTCCACGAGGCCCTGAGCAATTGCAATCAGCAGTTCCTTCATCTTAACCTCCGTATACAACGCATTGCCTCCCTTACAGGATGCCGTTCTTCTTGAACAGCGTCTTCACGGTATCGGTCGGCTGTGCACCGTTCGAAATCCACTTCTTCGCCTTTTCTGCATCGACCTTCACTACAGAAGGCTCCTGCATCGGATCGTACGTACCGATCTCCTCAATGAAACGGCCATCACGCGGATAACGGGAATCTGCAACAACAATGCGATAGAACGGAGCTTTCTTTGCACCCATTCTGCGCAGTCTGATTTTTACTGCCATGTTGATGTTCACCTCCAAAATAGAATCATTTCTATCTCCACCAAAAGTTTTGGTAAGATCACCTTTTAAAATCCAAAGCGGCGCCTTGCGCCCTTCCCTTTGAGCTGCTTTATGAGCTTTTGTGTCTGTTCAAATTGGCGCAACAAACGGTTGACGTCTTCCACACGCATGCCGCTGCCCGCCGCAATCCGGCGCTTACGCGATGGATTGATAATGGAAGGCTTCGCACGCTCCTCTTTGGTCATCGACAAAATAATCGCCGCCATACGGTCCATATCGCGATCATCGATCTCCACATCCTTGAGCTGCTTTTCCATTCCCGGCATTTTGCTGAGGACAGATTTTAGCGGCCCCATCCGTTTGACCTGCTTAAATTGATCCAACAGGTCGTTGAGATCCATTTTGTTTTCCAACATTCTGCGGGATACTTTCTCCGCCGCTTTCTGATCCATTTTGACCTGTGCTTCCTCAATCAGAGTCAGCACATCGCCCATCCCAAGGATTCGAGACGCCATACGGTCCGGATGGAAAACCTCCAAGTCATCCAATTTTTCGCCAGTGCCGGCAAACTTGATCGGCTTGCCCGTCACAGCCCGCACCGAAAGCGCCGCGCCGCCGCGGGTATCGCCGTCAAGCTTTGTAAGGATAACACCGGTAATATCCAGTTTTTCATCGAACGTCTTAGAAACATTGACCGCTTCCTGGCCGGTCATCGCATCGACGACCAACAGAATATCCGTTGGATGAACCGCATCTTTGATATTGTGTAGCTCCTCCATCAGCTTCTCATCGATTTGCAGGCGGCCCGCCGTATCGATAATTACATAGTCGTTGCCATAATCCTTGGCCCTGCGGATTGCCTCTTTGCAAATTTTCACCGGCTTTTCCGTGCCCATTTCAAACACAGCAACTCCCGCTTGGGAACCCACCACTTGCAGCTGCTTAATCGCAGCGGGGCGGTAGATGTCGCCCGCCACAAGCAGGGGCCGGTGGCCCCTGCTTTTCAGCATCTTTGCCAATTTACCACAGTGTGTGGTCTTACCAGAACCCTGCAATCCACACATCATGATAATCGCCGGCGGACTCGGTGGGGAAACCAAACGCGTCTCACCGCCGCCCATCAAGGCGGTCAATTCTTCATCAACAATCTTCACAACCATCTGCGCTGGGGTCAAGCTCTCCATAACCTCCGCGCCGACAGCTCGCTCTGTCACCTTTTTGGTAAAATCTTTTGCAACCTTATAATTGACATCAGCCTCCAGAAGCGCAAGCCGCACTTCTCGCATGGCCTCTTTGACATCGTCCTCGCTCAGTTTTCCCTTCGACTTCAGCCGTTTAAAGGCCGCGGAGAGTTTATCAGCCAGTCCTTCGAATGCCAAATCGTATCTCCCTCCCGCGCGCTTTGCTATTCACATAGCTTTTGCGCCAAGTCTATAATCGTCTGCGCATCCTCCGAAAGATCGTGAGAATACACATAGTGCTTATTATACTCCTGGATGCGTTGGGCCGCTTCGCGGATCTGTTCCAGCCCGCCGCGCATCTCACGAAACCGCTTTGCAAGCCCAAGGCGCTGCTCCATATCGAACAATTGCGCCTCTGCCCGCTTGATGGAATCGCGCACCCCCTGGCGTGTAATTCCCTCGTTGTCGGCGATTTCAGAAAGGGACAGGTCTTCGTTGTAATAGAATTCAATCACCTCACGCTGTTTTTCGGTCAGCATGTCGCCATAGAAATCCAGCAAAAAGGAAATTTCCAAATCCTTTGCCACGTTTGGCCCTCCCTCCAACTGTAAAGCCATTTCCTTTACAGTTGGAGATTATACAACAAAACCTTTCATCTGTCAATCCCCCGCAGCCAGAAACTGTTCCAAATATTGCCCCAGATGGCTCTGAATTCGCTCTAGATTTCCCTGTACCTGTACCTGGAATCCCTTGGGTGTTACTCGCAAATCCTGAACCTTCAGGCCCACCGCGCCGCCTAACACGGTTTCATCGAAAAAGGAATCGGAAACAGAGAGACGCTTTCCTTCGACTTTAACCTCCGAGGGAAGCAGATTTTTTGCAATTTCCAGTACCCATTCCGCCTTAATCGGCAGCCGCCCCAGGTGCACGGTCTGCAATTCTGCCCAGATGGTTTCCGCCTCCGTATCACAACCCACGGTGAAGCGGGCGCTGACCCCCAAGCGCAAACCGGAGTAAGACACCGGAATATAGAACTCCGCCGCCCCATCCTCTACAGAAACACATTGCAGATCTAAAACCTGAAAGCCGCCTCCATGCAGTCCGGCCACTTGGCTGGATAAAAGGCCGCTGACCTCCTCTTTGGTCAATAAAGCCGGCTCCCCTGTAAGCAAAGACTTCGCCAACTTGGGTACGACTGTCTCCGGCTGTGCAGTAGCTTGTACCGTATCCTCATAGGGGTCACTGACCGCCATGCCGATCGTTACGCCCACAGCGGCCAAAAACAACAGTATGAGCGTTATTCCGATAGCCACCCCTTTTCTGCTTTTTCTCGTCTCATTCATTGTGATTCCTCCTTTTCCAGATACTTTCGAAAAGGTCCAGACAGTACAACCGCCTGCCTGGACCTTAATTCCTTATATATGTCGGGGAAAGTTGGATTATACAGTTACAAAATCATAACCAAAGTCCCTGCGGTAATCAGAATTCCACCTATAACGGTCTTTGCATCCACTCTCTCATGCAGGAACAAAAAGGCCAAAACCATGGTGATAACCACACTAAATTTATCAATTGGGACCACCTTGGAAACCGGACCAACTTGAATAGCATGGTAATAGCAGATCCAAGACAGCCCCGTCGCCAATCCGGACAAAATCAAGAACAAAAAGCTCTTCGCAGAGATGTGGCTAATACCGGTCTGCGCTCCGGTTGCAAATACGATCCCCCATGCCAACACTAACACCACAACCGTACGAATTGCCGTTGCCAGGTTGGAATTCATATCCTCAATGCCGATCTTTGCCAGGATGGAAGTCAGCGCTGCAAATACAGCGGAACCAACTGCAAAAACGAGCCACATTCTGTCCTTTTCTCTCCCCTTTGTCATTCGGTTTCCTCGCTTTATTTCAACTCTACGATCGTAACGCCCGCTTCCCCTTCTCCAAAGGTCCCCAGACGGAAGCTTTTTACATTAGGGTGCCTCTTAAGATGCTGTTGTACAGCCGCCCGCAGTGCTCCTGTCCCTTTTCCGTGGATGATAGTGAGCAGATTGATCCCTGCCAATACCGCAGAATCGATGAATTGATCGACGTTCATCAACGCTTCGTCAGAAGTTTGTCCACGCACGTCGAGTTCCATCGCTGCACGAACATTGGCCCGGGTGACGCTTCGGGTAACAGAACCCTGGGGTTTCTTCACAGGCTTTTCTTCCAACAACCGGAGGTTGGAAACCGGTACGCGGGTCTGAATAATGCCAGCCTGAATCAGAGCTGTTTTGCCACCTTTCTCCGGAGGCTGCAAAACGGTCCCCTTCTTGTCGATGTCATAAATCAAAACAGAATCGCCTTTTTTAAGTGGCCTGGGCAAAACATACGCTTCACCGTCCTTCTTTCGGACCGGATCTGCCTCGTTTTCCAGTGCGCGCAGGCCGGATTTAAGCTTTGCCTTTTGCTCTGCGGTCAGCGCTTTATTCTTCTGCTTTTTGAGCTCCTCCATCTCGTTAAGCATGGCATCAATCTGGCCGCGCGTTCGGGCAATCAATTCTGCGGCACGGCGGCGCGCTTCCTCCATCTCACGCTCCGCCTGTGCATCAATGGAATCCTTTCGCTCCTTAGCCGCCCGACTGGCTTCTTCGGCTTCCAAGCGCTGGCGCTGCGCTTCCTTTCGCTCTTCTTCTAAGCGCTGACGGCTTGTCTCCAAGCTTTGAACAACATCCTCAAACCGGGTATTTTCGCTGGAAACCAATTCTCTTGCGTGCTCAACAATCTCTGGCACCATCCCCAGGCGCAAGCAAATGGCAAAGGCATTGGAGCGGCCTGGCACGCCGATCAGCAGGCGATATGTTGGCCGCAGGGTTGTGACGTCGAACTCACAGCATGCATTTTCCACGCCGGGGGTCTGCAAAGCATACGCTTTCAGCTCCGCATAGTGGGTTGTCGCCGCAATGCGCGCCCCCTTTCTCCGCAAAGCCTCTAAAATCGACATGGCCAGCGCCGCCCCCTCGATCGGGTCCGTCCCCGCGCCAAGCTCATCGAGCAAGATCAAACTGGAACCATCCGCGTGTTCCAGAATCTTGATTATGTTTGTCATGTGGGCAGAAAAGGTGGACAGGGATTGCTCAATACTCTGTTCATCGCCAATATCAGCCAAAACATTGGTAAAAATGGATATCTGGCTGTTATCTGCAACGGGCAATAACAGCCCACACATTGCCATTAGTGTTAAAAGCCCGACCGTTTTTAGGGATACTGTTTTTCCGCCGGTATTGGGACCTGTAATCACCAAGGTGTCAAAGTGTATGCCAAGTTCAATATCGGTCGGAACCACTTTTTCCTTGTCGATCAGCGGGTGGCGTGCCCGCTTCAGCTCGATTTTCCCTTCCTCATTGACAAGCGGCATAGTTGCCTTCATTTTGTACCCCAAATTCGCCTTGGCAAAAATCAGATTTAACTCCACCGCCTCTTTGTAGCCGGAGATGATGCCGCTGGCAAAATTGCCGGCTTCTGCGGAGAGTTCCCCCAGAATACGGTCGATTTCCGCTTGCTCTTGGGAGAGCAACACACGAACCTCATTGTTTGCCTCTACAACCGCCATCGGTTCGACGAACACCGTCGCACCGGAAGAAGAGGTGTCGTGCACCAATCCCGGCACGTCACCTCGGCATTCTGCTTTGACGGGCACAACAAAGCGGCCGTCACGCATCGTGATGATCGGGTCCTGTAGGTACTTCTGCGTCACAGGAGAACGCACCATTTTTTCCAGCTGTTCTCTTGCACGAGAAGAAGCGGAACGAATTTTCCTCCGGATCGTTGCCAACTGTGGAGAAGCACTGTCCGCCATCTCCTCTTCGGAAAGAATCGCATGGTTGATCCGTTCCTCCAGATATTTATTCGGCATAATTGCGTCAAATCGATCGTCGAGGATACTTTTGACGCCTTCACTTTTACTGCGCCAATCCACAATTCCACGCAAAGTCCGCAGAACCATCGAAATTCGCAGTAACTCGCCCATATTGAGCGTTCCTCCCGCTTCTGCACGGCGCAGGGAATTCGAAACGTCTTTGAGACCTCCAAAGGACGGCGCTCCAAAACGCGCCATCATCGTGTGGGCCTCGTCCGTCTCCGTTAAAAGGCGTTTGACCTGTGAGAGCGACGTAGCAGGGCGAAGATTTACCGCCAATTCCGCCGCCGCATCACAAGCTGTCTCTTCCGCCAAAAGATGTAATATTTTATCCAG
>NZ_LT835157.1:2398611-2417108 GCF_900169665.1 Anaeromassilibacillus sp. Marseille-P3371
CAAAAATCAGATTTAACTCCACCGCCTCTTTGTAGCCGGAGATGATGCCGCTGGCAAAATTGCCGGCTTCTGCGGAGAGTTCCCCCAGAATACGGTCGATTTCCGCTTGCTCTTGGGAGAGCAACACACGAACCTCATTGTTTGCCTCTACAACCGCCATCGGTTCGACGAACACCGTCGCACCGGAAGAAGAGGTGTCGTGCACCAATCCCGGCACGTCACCTCGGCATTCTGCTTTGACGGGCACAACAAAGCGGCCGTCACGCATCGTGATGATCGGGTCCTGTAGGTACTTCTGCGTCACAGGAGAACGCACCATTTTTTCCAGCTGTTCTCTTGCACGAGAAGAAGCGGAACGAATTTTCCTCCGGATCGTTGCCAACTGTGGAGAAGCACTGTCCGCCATCTCCTCTTCGGAAAGAATCGCATGGTTGATCCGTTCCTCCAGATATTTATTCGGCATAATTGCGTCAAATCGATCGTCGAGGATACTTTTGACGCCTTCACTTTTACTGCGCCAATCCACAATTCCACGCAAAGTCCGCAGAACCATCGAAATTCGCAGTAACTCGCCCATATTGAGCGTTCCTCCCGCTTCTGCACGGCGCAGGGAATTCGAAACGTCTTTGAGACCTCCAAAGGACGGCGCTCCAAAACGCGCCATCATCGTGTGGGCCTCGTCCGTCTCCGTTAAAAGGCGTTTGACCTGTGAGAGCGACGTAGCAGGGCGAAGATTTACCGCCAATTCCGCCGCCGCATCACAAGCTGTCTCTTCCGCCAAAAGATGTAATATTTTATCCAGCTCCAAAGCCTTCAAATGTCGTTGTACTGTTTCACTCATGGTAGTTCCTCTTTATTGTCCTCGCCCGCCCTTTTTATCATCGTTACATGCGGGCAGTATTCGTCCAAATAGGGTTCTCCTATGGCGTGGTAACCAATGGTTTCATAAAATCCGCGTGCACGCACCTGGGCGGATAACATAAATGAAGCCGCGCCATGTTGCCGCGCAATCTCTTCCAGTTTCCGTACAACCAGCGCGCCAATCCCCTGGCCACGGTAGGGTTTCCGAACCGCCACGCGGCCAATTGTCCAAGCATGGGTCTCTCCCTGCGCTGGAAACGTACGGCCAGTCGCAATGGCATGTTCATCTTTCCATAAGACCACATGCCAAGCTTCCGCATCCATCGCATCAAATTCATTGTGGAAACCCTGTTCCTCTACAAATACGGTCTGACGGATCTGTTTCGCCTCCGGATTTTCCGTCAACCCTCTTGTACATCGATTGGTAATCATGTCATTCCCGTCCTTTGTCGGTATTCGTCCCTAGAAAAACAACGCTACGAAGTATCATTCGATTTTAGGAGTCCTGCGGTGGATTGCCCACGGCTGCCATTGCCCCTGGTTCCGCCTGGTGATAAAAATCCAGGGTTGGAAAGCTACGCCCCAAGGTGCTGAGAACATAAGCCTCACTGGCACGCGCCACCTGCCATAGGCCCGCTTGTGGCAAACGAAACGCAAACAGTTTATCAAAATCTGCATATACCGTGTGCCGCAATGCTGTCAGAGCACCGGTGGAAAGCGGAAGAGCGGGTTCCGTTATCTGAGAGTAACAGGAATTGCAATAGAGCGTACCACTTCGCGGCAGAAATAACATCGTTTCCGCCTCATAGCAGGCACAACCGGCGCAACAGACCAGGTCGGGCATGTAACCCGCCAAGGACAACATCCGCATTTCCACCGCCGCCTTGATAAGCAGATGTGGGCGGGTTGCTTTTGATAAGTAGAAAAAAGCCCGCAAAAGCAGACGCAAAAAATCCCCTGCCCCAGCCTCCTGTGGAGCCAACGCACCGGCGAGCTCACAGAAATACTGGGCAAGGGACAGGCTCCCGATGTCGCGCCGCAAGTCAAAAAAGACCTCCACCGGCTGTGCATCGTCGATTATGTACTTGTCCCGCCCCTTATAGATGAGGAAGCGGGAATAACAAAGCAACTGGGTTGCGGAGAGCTTGCTACTGCGAAGTAGCTTAGCCCTCCGCGCAAAAGCACGCAACACGCCTTCCTCTCTGGTGAGCACCGTAATCAGCCGGTCGCTCTCACCCACCTGCCGCTCCATAATCACCAGGCCGTCTGTATCGATCTGCATGGGAATCCTCCTGTTGCGCGGTGTTCTGCTGTTTGCATTGGGTATAGATCAGATAGTCCTGTACGCGGCCCGTCTGCGTAAAGCAGGACCACGCCGCCTGCTCGTCATAGTCGTCCATTCCGTTCGCCCCTTTTCCAAGCAATCTTCACGCAATTCCTCTTCTCCATAATACCGGGATTTGCGGAACCTGTTCATGTTTACTATGTGCAAAAGGACATACGGGTATGAACGGTAATATTTGTTAGAATCGATCGAATTATGTGTCGAAACTGCTGCTGTCATAACCAAGGCTGCGCAAAACCGCAGCGCTATTGCGCCAGCCTTCCTTTACCTTGACCCAGAGCTGCAAATTGATCTTACAACCAAAAAAGCGTTCCATATCCTCACGGGCATAAGTGCCCACCTTTTTCAGCATGGAACCGCCCTTTCCAATGATGATTCCCTTATGGGAATCGCGCTCGCAAAAGATGGTTGCATGGATCTCTGTGACGCCGTTTTCCTGCTCGCGCATCCGCTCCACTGCAACCGCCACGCCATGGGGGATCTCCTTATCCAACAATCGAAGTAACTTTTCCCGAATAATCTCCCCGGCCAAAACACGTTCAGGCTGATCGGTCAGTGTATCGTCGTCGAAAAAGTGGCCGCCGGGCATAGCGAGCTTTTTGAGCTCGTCCATCAGGATGCGCACACCGTCTCCATCCTGAGCCGAGACCGGCACTACAGCTTCAAACGAAAAAAGTCCGGAAAGCTCTGCAATCTGTGCCATCAGGACACTTTTTTCTTGTAAAAGGTCGATCTTGTTGATCGCCAATACAGCGGGCATCTCCAAAGATCGAAATTTTGCAATCAGATCGAGGTCTGCTGGGGATATTTTCTGCCCAGCTTCCACCACCAACAGGCACGCATCCACGCCAGAGACAGACTCTGTCACAGAACGCACCATATAGTCCCCCAACCGATTGCGCGGTTTCATCAGACCGGGCGTATCAATAAATACCAGCTGGTCGGCCTCTTCGGTCAACACACCCATGATGCGTGTGCGGGTCGTCTGAGGCTTGCTGGATACAATCGCCACCTTTTGTCCCAACATCCGATTCAAAAGCGAGCTCTTTCCTACATTCGGCCGGCCCACAATCGCAATAAATGCAGTCCGGTCGCCGGTCCGCACGGTTCCCTGTTCCATCTGATTCCTATTTCCTTTCTGCCGCCATTAATGCGTCCAAGGTAACTTTTTTTTGCGAAAAAAGTCCCGGATGCCGAGCGGTCCTGCCAGAATATACACCACTGCCACACCCATGCTTGCGAAAAGCACAGCGATCATAGCAGGGTTGTCCAAAAAATAGCGCCAGATGCGCAGGAAAGCGGCAGGCTGCCAAAACAGGCATACCCCCACTCCCACGGCAAACCCGGCGCAGATCAGCACGCCACCCGCCGCCATATCCTTTACAATCCGTACCACCGGGTGAAAGCTGGGTGCCACAAGGTCGCAAAGCTCCTCCGCCACGGTGTTAAAGGTCTCCGCCATCAAGACAAGAGCGAATGTGACCAGTAAAATGGCATAACGCGCGCGTGACATTTCAAAGAAGGGTGAAAAAGCCAATACATACAGCACGGCCACTGTATGTATCCGCATATTTCGTTCGTTATTGATACAGTAAACAATGCCCCGCAGGGCATATTTCAGGCTTTTAACAAACCGCAAGTTTACTCCTCATCCTCATCCAAAACATAACTGCTGGAAGCAGGCAAACCGAGTTGTGTCATGACCTGCTCTTCTTTTTCACGCATACGCACACGATCCATTCCACCGCGCTCATGATCGTATCCCAACAGATGCAACATCGAGTGCGCTGTGAGATAACCGACCTCACGATCCAGCCCATGGCCGTAGCAGTCCGCCTGTTCCACCGCTTTTTCCATGGAGATTACAATGTCCCCCAATATCTTTGCGCCAGTGGCGTGGTTCTCATCATAGACGCCGTTCTCCCCCATCGGGAATGAGAGAACGTCTGTGGGCATATCCTTATTGCGATACTGCTTATTCAGCTGCTGAATCTGTTTGTTATCCACAAACGTCACGCTGATTTCAGCGGGCTCGCTAAACCCCTCCATACGCAGCACTGCATTGCAGCAGCGGCGCACCAACATACGCAGGCCCGTGGGGATCTTTACTGCTTTTTGCCGATTGTCGATGATAACTCTGACTTTTTCCATGATAGCTAACGCCTGCCTTCCTGATATTTTTCATAAGCTTTGATAATGTCCTGCACCAAACGGTGGCGAACCACATCCTTTTCGTTAAAGGTAACTTGGGCGATGTCGTCCACGTTGCGCAAGATTTTAATGGCTTCTTTCAAGCCCGAATGGCGGCCATCCGGGAGGTCGATCTGCGTGACGTCACCGGTAATGACCATTTTGGAGCCAAAGCCCAGGCGGGTCAAGAACATTTTCATCTGTTCCGGCGTGGTGTTTTGCGCCTCGTCCAGAATGATGAAGCTGTCGTCCAATGTCCTTCCGCGCATATAAGCCAACGGGGCAACCTCGATGTTGCCGCGCTCCACATACCGCTGATAGGTTTCCGCCCCTAACATATCAAACAAAGCATCATACAGGGGCCGCAGATAGGGGTCCACCTTCTGCTGCAGATCACCGGGTAAAAAGCCCAGTTTCTCGCCCGCCTCCACCGCTGGGCGGGTGAGGATGATTCGGTTCACCTGCTGCGCACGAAACGCTGTGACGGCCAGCGCTACAGCCAGGTAGGTCTTTCCAGTACCCGCTGGTCCGACGCCGATCGTGATGGTATTTTCCTTAATCGCACTGCAATATTTTTTCTGGCCCAAGGTTTTAGGCTTCACGGGCTTCCCTTTAGAAGTGACACAGATACAGTCCCCTGCAAGGGACTCAATCTTTTCTTCCGTCCCCTCATTGACCAATGCAATGCAATACCGCACATTTTGCTCGCTCAATGCCTCGCCACGGTTAATCAGGGTCAGGAGGCTCTCAATAACACGAACGGCCTTTGCCACATTCTCCGGCTCGCCGCTCACTTTGATCTCTGATCCCCGTCCAACCACATTGACAGCATATTCATTTTCAATCAACTTAATATTCTCGTCGAAGCTACCGAAGAGTGCTACAGCCTGCTCCATCCGGTCAATATTGATTCTTTGCTCAAACATTCTTAAATCTCCAACTGGGCACGGAAAATTTCCATGGTTTTTACCCCCGTGCCACTGCTTTCCACACCTATCAGAATAAATTGATTATAGCACACATAAATTCGTTCGTCATTAATTTGACCGCAAAATTCATAAAAAAATCAAGATTGCAGAAAAACTTCGGACTCGACGCCGATATTCTCTTCGCAATTCACATCCACGCGATAGTAAAGAACCCCATCCCGTACCTCTACGGTCTCCTGCTGCGCGGTTATCGTTGCATCCCCCAGCTGCTCCTTCTGTTGGATTGCCACTTCCTCGCGGGCCTTTTGGAGCGCTTCTTCTTGGGACATCGGCACAACCTGGCGCATCTCTTCAATCCAGTTTTCTTTATAAAAGGAGACGGGCAACAAGGAATCCATTACCTTGAGACGAACCTGCTCTGCCTCAAGGCGGTAAGTACCGTCCGGTTTTCCAGTAAAACTCAGCGGTATCCGCAGCCCAAATACGGTGGCGCTTCGGCGAGTCACAATATGCCCGGTTTCCTGCGCAATCTCCTTTTGCATCTCGACTTGCGTGGTGAAGGTATGCTGCGTCGCCGCGATAATTTTCCCCGCCGCATGTTTCAATGTGTTTCCGCCATAGGTGTCCTCGACAACGGCATTCAGGAGTAATTGCCCCTCTACAACCGCGTCGCCCTCTTTTACCTCCGGCGTACCGGCATAGACCTCCATATAAAGAATCTGTCCCGTCGCCTTTGCCAAAATATTACATGCACGTTTATTGGCCTCCAAATCCGGCTTCTCGGAAAGCTCCTCCAACTCAATGCGGATTAAACATCCAGAAGTATTGACCGACAACCAACTTGTCTGTGGGAACGCGTTCATCAATTGCTCTTGTAAAAGCTTCGCCTGTATATCCTTCTTCCATACGCCGGGCTTTAATCCCAGTTCAGACGCTACGGATTCAATCTGTGCGGTTGGAATTCCCACATTCCCTGAAACCTCTACGCTCCAAACGTGCAGGGAGAGTATCTGAACAAGCAGAAATGCGAGAATTGCCCCCACCACCAGCCCCTTTCGCCGGCGCAGGAAGGCCAGGCGAAAGGGCAGCCCCCGGCGTTCTCTTACCTTCAGGACGCATTTGGTCTTTCTGGCAGACGGCAAGAGATGCCGGTAGCCACCTGCCAAAATGCAGGCTGTAAAGTCCTCCTTTTTCTCAATATTCCAAAGGCTGATCCCACTGCGCGCACATTGGTTCAAAAACGGTTCCGGTGCACCATGTATGGAAAAGCGGACGGTACCCATCACCCAGCGAAGAGCATGTAATACGACCACGCACAATCCTTCCTTTCCAAGTTTGGGTGTGTTACGAGAGAAACTCAATCCCTGTGATGAACCCCTCCACCACCAGAGAATCCGCGGTTAGGCACCGGATCACCAAGCAACGTCCTGTAAAGCGGAGTGTCATTCTCCCTGCACGAACACGCACGACGTCTGTGTCGTATTCCAACACACCCCGGCATCCCTCCACAACGACCTCTCGATTCCCTTTGATTTCCATATATGAGGACATGGGGAGGCTATTCCCTTTGTGTATTCGCTTATTTTCCGCTTTTTTCTCCGCCAATCGGCCTCACCCCAAACACGTGTTTTCCTGTTGTACTCTCATAAACGTATGCGTCCAAACGTACAAATAAAACTTCCCATACAAAAAAGTCCCCTCTTTGGGTCTGAACTGTGCGTAAACGCTCATATGATTGGGACGAACCTGTTTAACAAGGGAGGCCCTCTTCATGAAAAAAAGCCTTTTGCATCTATTTCTACCCGCAAGTGTGCTCTGCGCTGCCTGTGCATTGCTCTTCTACCCTGCTCAAGCTGCGGCTGGGGCGAAACGTGGGATTGGGTATTGCATAGACATTTTGATTCCCTCCCTCTTCCCCTTTATGGCCCTATCCGTATTCGTCGTAAAGTCCGGCCTTTCTGCCTCCCTTGGACGCCTTGCGGCAGGCCCGTGCCGCCTATTCTTTGGACTCCCAGGCAGCGCAGCAGCGGCGATTCTGATGAGTATGGTGGGAGGATATCCGGTTGGGGCGCGTGCTGTCGCTGCACTTTGTCAGGAAGGGGAAATCACGCCCAAAGAGGCCGCCCGTATGCTTTGCTTTTGTGTCAATTCCGGGCCTGCATTTGTCCTCAGTGTGGTGGGAATGGGCCTTCTTCACAATCCACAGGCGGGGGTAATTCTTCTAGTGTCCCAGCTCTCCGCTTCCCTACTGCTGGGCGGCTTGTGCAGCATTGGCGTTTCACGCAGACGGCAGGGCCAGGCCATTCCCTCAAAAAGATTGGATGCCGCGCAAGCCTTGATCGGTTCTGCTTCCGATGCAGCCCGTTCCATGCTCTCTATGTGTTGTTTTGTGATTCTGTTCGCTGTTTTACTAGATCTTTTGCGGGTATTTGTCACCTCTCCCACGGTATCCATGCTTCTTTCCATCTTGCTGGAAGTGACTGGCGGATGCAGCGATGCGGCGCAGCAAAATCTTCCTCTGTGGATTCTCTCCTTCACAATTGGATGGGGCGGCATCTGTGTACATTTTCAAATTCTTTCTTCGGTTTCCGGTATCCCCATCCGTATGCCCCGCTTTATGCTGTTCCGTCTGCTACACGGCCTCCTGGCCGGCGGTATCACCTTCGGCCTGTGCATGCTTTTTCCCGACGCCGCGCCGGTTTTTGGCAACACAACCGCCCCTCTCCGCGGTACCTTAGTCGGTTCTGTTCCAGCCGCTGCGGCCATTGTCGGCCTGTGTATCCTTCTTCTATTGCAATGCCGGAAAGGGAATTCGATGGAAACCGCAAAGGAATAGTGGAATTTTTATTAAAATTCTGCTATAATAGTTAGCCCACGGTATAAGCCCTGTGGGATACCATTGAAGGAGATACGAAATATGGCTTGGAAAGGGATCAAACAGTTTTTTCGCAAGGATATAGAGGTTCGCTGTGAATACTGCATACACAGCTCCGACTTCGATGGAGCCTGTGTTTGTCAATTGGGAAAATATCGAACTCCGGAAGGAGACTGCCGCAAATTTGCGTATGACCCGCTCAAACGTACCCCTCAGAATCTTCCCCCTCTGCGTGAATATGATCCGGAGGATTTCAAGCTATAATCCGAATACCCGGCTTCCCTGGATGTCCTACTGCCGGGGACGCCGGGTATTTTACAAATGAGGAAGGAAATCGAACATGGACAAGCCAACCAGAGAACACAACGATTATCACATTCGCTTCGCCCAAGAAGCGGATATTCCAGCAATTTTAGGTTTTATTCGCGCGCTGGCCGACTATGAACACATGTCCGATCAAGTCGTCGCCAACAGCGCCCTTCTTCGGGAGTGGCTATTTGAAAAGAAGAAGGCAGAGGTTTTGATCGGCGAGGAATGTGGAGTACCCGTCGGCTTTGCCCTCTTCTTTCACAATTTTTCCACCTTTTTAGGGCGTGCTGGGATCTATCTCGAGGATCTGTTTGTGCTGCCGGAAAAGCGTGGAAACGGGTATGGAAAAGCCCTTTTAGAGCGGCTCGCCGCCCTTACCGTTTCACGTGGTTGCGGACGGCTGGAATGGAGTTGTTTAGACTGGAATCAGCCGAGCATTAAATTTTACCGTTCAATGGGTGCAACCCCCATGAGCGAATGGACCACCTACCGGCTTACTGGCGACACCCTACGCTCTATTGCACGTCAGAGCGCCTCACAACGCCTGGAAATTCGCCCTCTTGAGGAACCGCTGTTTGAAGAATATGGACGTATGCATGCCCTTACCTGGCGTTCCGCCTACCGCGGTATTCTGCCGGACGCGTTTCTCGCTGAAGAGTATACGCCGGAAAAGCGAACCGCCGCTCTTCGTGAGTTTTGGAAAGCTCGCACCAACGAGTCCTTTTATCTCGTCTATGTAGATGGCGCTCCCGGTGGCATGCTGGCCTTCTGTCCCACAGAGAATCCTTTTGTGGGGGATGTCAAAGCCCTGTATCTTCTTCCAGAATTTCAAGGGCAGGGGTTCGGCCGGATATTGATGGACCGGGCACTGGCAGAACTCAAATCGTTGGGTTGCCGTGAGGCGGTCCTCTGGGTTCTCGAAGAAAATCAGCGGGCGCGCGCTTTCTATGAGCATTGCGGATTTCTTGCCGACGAAGGCCGTCAAGAGCTTACTCTAGGAAAACCGGTCCTTGTCGTACGTTATCGCAGACAAATTGCGTAGATGCATTGCATTTTTTGCATGGCATTGGTATAATAAAGACAAATTGGAGAAAATTTATCTACAATAAAAGGGACCGCTCATGTTGCTGTCCCTTTGGAGGAATTCTTATGCTGGAATTAAAAAATATTTCTCTCAACCTTGCAAATAGCAAGGACATTTTAAACAATGTTTCTCTCAATGTAGAGAGTGGAAAATTTGTCGTAATCACTGGACCAAACGGCGGTGGAAAATCCACACTGGCTAAGGTGGTTGCCGGTATTTTTAAGCCCACGTCCGGCCAGATCCTTTTTGACGGCCAAGACATTACCAACACCAGTATCACCCATCGCGCGCGCATCGGCATCAGCTATGCGTTCCAACAGCCAGTCCGTTTCAAGGGAATTAAGGTTCGCGATCTCATCACATTGGCCGCTGGACGGGAACTGACCACCTCTGGGGTATGCGAATATCTCTCAGAAGTGGGCCTCTGCGCACGGGACTATGTGGACCGCGAGGTCAATGCAAGTCTTTCCGGCGGCGAAATCAAACGAATTGAGATCGCTATGGTTATGGCGCGCGGGACGAAGCTTTCCATTTTTGACGAGCCGGAAGCCGGAATCGACCTTTGGAGTTTCCAAAATCTGATCCAAGTATTTCGCAAACTGCACGACGGTATCCACGGTTCTTCCATCATCATCATCTCCCATCAGGAGCGTATTATGGAGATTGCTGATGAAATCATCGTCCTTTCCAATGGAAAAGTCTTGACACAGGGTACGCGCGACGAAGTATTGCCAAAGCTGCTGGGTGGAACGGATACCTGCCATTTCTGCCCAAGAGAGGAGGGTGTATAATGGACAACATCGCCAAAAAATTGTTGGAACTGGTTGCAGATTGGAAGGGAGAACCGACCAAGTCTGCCTTTAATATCCGTGAAGACACGGAGTGCGCTGGCAGGCAGAATACAGAAAATGTCCGCATCGAAACCAAAACAGACCGCCCCGGTATTGACATCATCGTCAAAAACAACACCAAGGGCGAAAAGATATACATTCCTGCACTCGTGACACACAGTGGGGTTAAAGATTTGGTATACAATGATTTTTATATCGGAGAAAATGCGGATGTCACGATTGTCGCTGGTTGCGGCGTCAATACCGATGGCTGTGACGGGGCTGAACACAACGGTATCCATCGCTTCTTCTTGGAAAAGAATGCACGGGTTGTCTATGTAGAAAAGCACATTGGTATGGGCGAAGGCACCGGTGAACGCATCATCAATCCGCAGACATATATTGAAGCGGCCGAAGGAAGTTACATGGAAATGGAAACCACTCAGATCAAAGGAGTGGATTCCACCAAACGCTTTTCCAAAGCTGTTTTACAGGACCGTGCAAAATTGGTCATTAAAGAAAAGATTATGACCCATGGTAAACAGTACGCCGAGACAAGCTTTGAAGTAGACCTGAATGGAACGGATTCCAGCGCGCATCTCGTCTCCCGCTCGGTTGCGCGGGACGATTCCAAACAGCTCTTTTTGTCCAAGGTCAACGGCAATGCTAAATGTGCTGGGCACTCGGAGTGTGACGCAATCATCATGGACAACGGTTCTGTGAGCGCTATTCCGGAGATCAGCGCCAACTGCGTGGATGCCGCCTTGATTCATGAAGCAGCCATTGGGAAAATTGCCGGGGAACAGCTTATCAAACTTATGACGCTTGGGTTAACCGAAAAAGAGGCGGAAACTCGTATCGTTGAAGGATTCTTAGAATAATTTATTTGTTTATTCAATAAAGATACCATTGAATGTTCTTGCTTTACATTCGATGGTATCTTCTATTTTTTGCGCGTAATTAACCTTTTCTTTCCATAAAATGCACAAATCCCGTCCTTTTCCTGTATATTATTCATAGTAATATCTTGAATATTTCCAAATTTTAGTGTAAAATAGTTCTGTCGATTATATCCTTAACTGGTTTTAAAGGTGTAGAACAGAACAAGGGAAATGTGGTGAAGATATGGATATTTCCGGTCTGTGGATCGATCAAGAAATCGTGCTCGATTGTCTGATCTCCGTACATTATTATGAATATACGCGAGATTTTGCTTCTCCTAAAGTCACATACAGCCACTGGGAGTTTCTCTATGTAGACAATGGAGAGGTAGAGGTGACCGTTGAGAACGCAACATACCTTCTGCGCAAAGGTGACATCATTTTTCATAAGCCCGAGGAGACGCATAGTGTGTCTGTCCGAGGGATACATAATCCCCATCTCATCATGGTGAACTTCGGATGCCATTCTCCAGCAATGCGTTTCTTTGAGCGCAAAATATTGCGTGTCAGTGATTCCGAAAGCCTTCTGTTGGCTACGATGATCCGCGAGGCACGTAATGCGTTCGCTACCCCCTTGGATGCCCCCAAAGCAAATTCACTGGAGCGGCGCGATAATGCTCCATTTGGCGCCGAACAGCTGATTCGAATCAGTTTGGAACAGATGCTGATCGATCTGATCCGAAAGGGAAATGTGGTCAATCCCAATCTGAAGATTTCCTCTTCCATCCGAGAGAAGGCCAATCAGGACATCTTCACCAAGATCATCACCTATTTGGGAAGCAATGTACATCGCAGCCTCACCCTGGACGACGTTTGCCAGGATAACCTCATCGGACGTTCCAACCTTCAAAAAATGTTTCGCGCTAAAACCGGCGGCGGTGTAATGGAATACTTTTGCCGGCTAAAAATTGAGGCCGCCAAGCGTCTCATCCGGCAAGGTGGGCAAAATTTTACTGAAATCGCACATGCTTTGGGCTTCTCAACCATTCATTATTTTTCCCGACGGTTTAAGGCCGTCACCGGTATGACGCCAACAGAATATGCATCCTCGGTCAAATTGCGCGCCGAAGAGGATGTTCCTGTTTAACCTTTTCCTTCGCATATGATTTGCCTGTTCCTTTTTCCATTGTATATTTTTTCCGCCTTTTCAAACAATAGGAGTATATCTTCTTTGTGGAAGGGCGGTTTTCTTATGAATTCAGAAGTACACTTCAAAGCGCATAGAATTGCGATCGAGAAGGAGGGAATTTTCCTATGACCGATTCCCTCTGGGTAAAAACGACAGAACTTCCCAGTTATCCTCCACTGCGTGAAGAAATCCGTGCCGATGTCGCCGTCATCGGCGGCGGTATGGCTGGAATATTAACCGCCACCTTTTTGGCTAAAGCGGGACTGCACCCCGTAGTTTTAGAGGCAGAGCAAGTTGGAAGTGGGCAGACCAAAAATACCACTGCAAAAATTACCTCTCAACACGGCCTTCTCTATGCACATCTAATTGAGCAGTTTGGAGAAGACCTTGCGCAACAATATGCCCATGCCAATCAACAAGCCGTGTCACAATATCGCACGTTGATCGCCGAACAGGACATCGACTGCGCATTCACCCTATCCCCCGCCTATTTATACTCCACCTTAGCGGAGGAACCTCTTGTGCAAGAGGCACAAGCCGCCCGGCGGTTAGGAATCGATGCGAGCTTTACACGACATACAGAACTCCCCTTCTCCGTCCGTGCAGCGCTCCGATTTGATGGACAGGGCCATTTTCATCCTTTGCACTTTTTAAAAGCTCTCTTATCCTCTTTGGAAATTTATGAACACACCCCTGTTCTGTCCATCGACCAAAACCAGCTTGTAACCCCACATGGGATTGTGAACGCAGAGGCGGTCGTCTTTGCTTGTCATTATCCTTTCATCAACTCCCCCGGTTACTATTTTATTCGGATGCATCAGGAGAGAAGTTATGTATTAGCATTGGAGAATGCCGGAAATATGGAGGGAATGTATCTGGGAATTGACGAAAGTGGACTTTCCTTTCGCCCTTATGGCACATATCTTCTGCTTGGAGGAGGAAGCCATCGATCTGGAGAAAATACCGCAGGTGGACGATACGAACGACTGCGCCGGTTGGCACAGCAGTATTGGCCGAAAAGCCGCGAGGTAGCCGCTTGGTCTGCACAGGATTGTATGACCTTAGATGGTATTCCTTATATCGGGCCATTTTCTTCTTCCACCCCGAATTGGTATGTCGCAACCGGATTCCAAAAATGGGGGATGACCAGCTCCATGGTAGCGGCACAGCTGTTGACCGATCAAATTTTAGGGCGTAAAAATCCGGATGCCGCTGTGTTTTCCCCTCAGCGATTTAAGCCATCTGCATCTGCCAAAATGCTGATTGAAGAAACCGCCCACGCCACAACGGGTCTGACGAAAACCTTCTTCGATCCGCCTCGTACCGAATTGGAAACTCTTCCAATAGGACACGGCGGCATTGTAGAATACAATGGTCAAAAGGCGGGGATATACAAGGATGAAAAAGGGGAAATCTTTGTCGTATCTGTGAAATGTCCACACCTGGGATGCCAATTGGAATGGAATCCGGACGAAAAAAGTTGGGACTGCCCTTGCCACGGGTCACGGTTTGACTATAAGGGAAATCTTTTGGATAATCCAGCACAAACGGATCTTCCGCACAGATAATTTCCAGCCTCGTTGCAAAAGCGGAACATCCAACAGGCCTTATTGCAGCAGAGTCACAAGGTTATGATGTCAACATCAATGGAAAAGACGAGATTGCCGATTTTATGTATGGGCATCCGGAGTCGGGCGCATTGGATAAATCGGTCAAGGCGCTTGATTTGTGCAGAAGTTTGGAGATAGTTACACCGAAGACTCCAGTGACTTTCAGGGGCACAGAACCGCAAGAAGGCTTTTTTCCCAAACCGGCCAGTATTATTCCCGGCGGTGAAGAAAGGATGCTTCCACAGGCGAATAACCGCCTGTTGGACCGCGATCAACTACATGGTGTTTATCCGGACCGTGAGGAGAGCTTGCGCCAAAAATACCGAAACCAGGAAGCAAATCCTGCCTATGTCGGCGCAACTATGTGGACCGGTATCCATAGCCGCGGTTATGGCAGTAAAATGAGTCTGACCGGTATTTGGGACCCGTATCGCCTGCCAAAATTCGCTTACTATGCATTCGAAAGCTAGCGTCCGGTTGAGAAGGACCCGTATCTGGAATTAAAAGGAGTCAAAACAAGCCCCTTCCCTGTTCATCGCCAGCTACTAGACCGAAGAGGCGCCGGTATTGGACAAGACAAAATATAATGAGCCATCCATTGGAATGAATGACGAACGAGAAATCTATGTATACAGCAATGCGGACAATGTAACTTTGACCGTAGAAAAGAATGGCGAGATTTTGTGGTCAGCAGAACATCAGAAACCGCTGATAAACGAAAACACAAAATGCCGCATGCTCCATTTGAGTTTTTAGACATTCCATATACCCCCGGTTCTACCTTGAAGGCGGTTGGTTATAAGGAAGAAGGTCGTATCATTGCTTCTTAGGAAGTGACGACCGCTGGAGAACCCGCACAAATTCAATTAGTCGCAGATTACGAAGGCGTTGATTTTGTCGCAGATGGTTCTGATTTAATCCGTGTTTACGTATATGTTCTGGAGCAGGACGGAAACCTCTGTCCAGAGACTGGAAATAAGATTCAGTTCCACACATCGGTCTATGCATCTGTCGGCGGCGAAGAAAAACGTGTTGGGTCGAATCCAGTGAATGCAGAGGCTGGTATTACGACTGTACCCTGCCGACGTTTCGAATATGGCAGATGCACAGCCAACAGTCGTGACTGCATTGAACATGCACAATGACCTTGTCATAGAAATAACTTCTGCATCCGGAACTGGCAAAAAACAGTATACGGTTCCTATCGACGGCGATTTCGACTAAAGTATGCAAACAGATTTGATACAGTAGATTGCTTTGTACCCGGTCACAATGGGGCGAATGGGTGGTATTATCAGGAACTTAACAAAAACACCGGTGAATGGGCCACTATTGCGGACAACAAAGCAAGCTATTATCAAGGATACGGCTTTTGGCGTGGACAAGAATATGGTGCAGAGTTGGTCCGGTATTTATCCATCCAGGCGATAAACATTTCAATTCAGTCAAAACCTTTATTGTGCCAAAAGCTGGTAAGGTAGAACTCACCTCTCATATTACCAGAGGGCCGTGTAAAAGTATTCATGATCAAAAACAATGTAAAATTGTGGCCATCGGATTCTAACGGCTTCATAATACAAAAAGGTTCAGAGGATCTCTCCCTGCATATTGCTCTTCAGAAAGGTGACGCCCTACAGTTTGTATTGGACACCAATGGAGATAATGGACAGGATGCAACTTATATGATTGCAACCGTTACCTATCAGGAGGCCGATCCGATAGAAGAACTGGTCATCTCTGGCCTGATACATTGGCAGCACCGGTTGGAGAACGATTGACCTCTGCCTATAGCGTTGCCGGAAAAAACGCAAATGGCGATATGATTATGGCATACCCGTATTCTGGAGCTTAAAAGATCCTTACAAAGGCATTAGCATTACGGATTTCTGAAGATGACGTTTTGTCCATTTCAACAGATGTAAACATAGGAACCTATGTACTGGTGGCTAAATCGGAGGAAATGGGCCTACTGGCAGAGAAATCCATAACAGTCGAAAGAACCTCTATCTTTTATCTCAGTAACCTTGGATGGGATTCCGAAACTCATTCAAGTGGAGCCCTGGTAAAAGGCCATCCGGTATATCGGGAAGGCAATCAGATGTCTTTCAATTCCCCGAATGGTAAGCCGGCTTTCGAAAAGGGAATTGGCATCGATTCAAATACCACCCTTGTTTTTGATGTAGAAGGCAAAAACTAGGAAACCTTTGAAGCATATATTGGCATCGATATGGCAGCCCCCAATAAAGATTACGGTGGTGGCGAAAGTATTTTCCGCATTTATAAGGATGGCAGGATGATTTATGAGAGTCCTGTTATGCAAAGGGATGACGACTGTATATATGTGAACCAGAATATCCACCGTGCGAAAGAAATCCAGCTTGAAGTATAGGTCAATGATAATCCAGAGGCAAAATACAACGGTTGGGCTGATTGGGCAGATGCAAAATTCGTGATGGAGGAACAAGTCGGAATCATTCCAAGCGTTATCAACGAAGATGGGGTTTTAGATGAAGATGATCTGTCCCAACTGCAGGATGTACTTCTCGGACGAATTCCATGGGAGGATAGTATGGTAACAGTAGCTGATATGAATAGAGATAGCCAACTTGATATTTTCGATCTGATATTGATAAAGCTAAAAATAGAATCCATCTCTGATTCCGAGTAATCTTCACTCTTTGGTGTCACCAATAAAACATCTTTAGGCGACACTATGCGAAGTAAGAAGTCACCGCCTCTTAACGTCTAATGTTTCATCCCACAAAAAAACGAAGCCCCTGCGCCGGTTTTCCCGGTGCAGGGGCTTTTGTCTGATATAGAGGATCTGCTGTAAAGAGGGCTGCTTCTTTAACTTTTATTATGGGAATCTTTCTCCTTACTGGTTTTCCAAAAGTCTTTTATTACTCCCATAGCAAAAATTTTCTCCCTACTCTTTTGATTTCTAACTGGGATAACGTTGTCCGGCCTATAGTTGCCGTGCAATGCAGGCTTTACATTCTGAAAGACTTGGCAATGTCGTATAGATACTCCTATTCTATCCCAACTTGTGTGTACTTTCACCCGGCAATGTATAATAACGTTTTGCTCTCTTACAGAAGCTTCCTGCTGACGGTCTCCAGCATTGTCTCCTGTATCTCCAACTGCACAATAATCGGATTTGTACCCAGACTTTGTAAAAACGATGGCCCAGCAGGGATTTCCGCGTTTACATTTGGAAACCGCCTGCTGGGCCATATCGGTGGAACGTCTCTGCCTGTACCTTCCTACATGTCCGGTCTCTCATTCCTCTTCTAAGAAACGGACCGAATGATATACATACACACTGGGAAAGTTACCGGTTCGAAGTATTGCACTTTTGGAAGTACCTGTTTCTATCTTGCCGATATACCGATCTGAGACATCCCATATTCTTTTTTGCTCTTACGAACTCTTATGCTACCGTTACCATGAAATGCAGTTTTACATCCTGGCCTTGCAGGGCCGTATAAGCACCCGCACCTCTGGCCCGGTGGACGCACAGCGTCTTCCACGCCTGCGGCGTCTCCTACGCAAGCTTTCTGCTATCGGCTGCCGGGTGCTTGATCGAATATGTACACGTTTATACCTTACACAAATTACCCGGCGTTCAGACAATGGTTACCGTGCAATGCAGTTTCGCATCCTGACCCGGCAGGGTAGTGTAAACGCCTGTGCTCCGGCACGGTGGACGCACAGCGTCTTCCGCGCCTACGGCGTTTCCTGCGCAAGCTTTCTGCTATCAGCTGCCGGGTGCTTGATCGAATATGTACACGTTTATACCTTACACAAATTGCCCAGCGTTCAGCCAATGGTTACCGTGCAATGCAGCTTCGCATCCTGACCCGGCAGGGTGGTGTAAACCTGTGCTCTGGCACGGTGGACGCACAGCGTCTTCCGCGCCTGCGGCGTCTCCTACGCAAACTTTCTGCTATCGGCTGCCGGGTGCTTGATCGAATATGTACACGTTTATATCTTACACAAATTACCCGGCGTTCAGACAATGGTTACCGTGCAATGCAGTTTCGCATTCTGGCCCGGCAGGGTGGTGTAAACGCCTGTGCTCTGGCACGGTGGACGCACAGCGCCTTTCGGCCTGCAATCTTTTGCTTCCTTTTGGAAATTCCCATACATTTTATCTTTCGCTTACATCCCAAGTACACAAAGTCTCAAAGCCGCAAAACCCCCGCTCCGGTTTCCCGGAGCGGGGATTCTGCTTTTTGCGAAAGAGGCTCCCTTCGCTCAATTTACTAAGATGTCCGCCAAGGATGGCTGGGCCATGCTCCTGTGGGTACACAGCGCCTTTCGAACCTTCGGCGTTTCCTGCAAAAGCGTGCTTCCGTCAACGGTTGCCCAATTAAATGGCTTGTGTCTTTTGC
>NZ_LT835157.1:2419409-2421540 GCF_900169665.1 Anaeromassilibacillus sp. Marseille-P3371
TCCCATATTCTTTTTTGCTCTTACGAACTCTTATGCTACCGTTACCATGAAATGCAGTTTTACATCCTGGCCTTGCAGGGCCGTATAAGCACCCGCACCTCTGGCCCGGTGGACGCACAGCGTCTTCCACGCCTGCGGCGTCTCCTACGCAAGCTTTCTGCTATCGGCTGCCGGGTGCTTGATCGAATATGTACACGTTTATACCTTACACAAATTACCCGGCGTTCAGACAATGGTTACCGTGCAATGCAGTTTCGCATCCTGACCCGGCAGGGTAGTGTAAACGCCTGTGCTCCGGCACGGTGGACGCACAGCGTCTTCCGCGCCTACGGCGTTTCCTGCGCAAGCTTTCTGCTATCAGCTGCCGGGTGCTTGATCGAATATGTACACGTTTATACCTTACACAAATTGCCCAGCGTTCAGCCAATGGTTACCGTGCAATGCAGCTTCGCATCCTGACCCGGCAGGGTGGTGTAAACCTGTGCTCTGGCACGGTGGACGCACAGCGTCTTCCGCGCCTGCGGCGTCTCCTACGCAAACTTTCTGCTATCGGCTGCCGGGTGCTTGATCGAATATGTACACGTTTATATCTTACACAAATTACCCGGCGTTCAGACAATGGTTACCGTGCAATGCAGTTTCGCATTCTGGCCCGGCAGGGTGGTGTAAACGCCTGTGCTCTGGCACGGTGGACGCACAGCGCCTTTCGGCCTGCAATCTTTTGCTTCCTTTTGGAAATTCCCATACATTTTATCTTTCGCTTACATCCCAAGTACACAAAGTCTCAAAGCCGCAAAACCCCCGCTCCGGTTTCCCGGAGCGGGGATTCTGCTTTTTGCGAAAGAGGCTCCCTTCGCTCAATTTACTAAGATGTCCGCCAAGGATGGCTGGGCCATGCTCCTGTGGGTACACAGCGCCTTTCGAACCTTCGGCGTTTCCTGCAAAAGCGTGCTTCCGTCAACGGTTGCCCAATTAAATGGCTTGTGTCTTTTGCTCGCTCTCCAGCATTTAACCAACGGTTACCGTGCAATGCAGTTCTGCATTCTGGCCCGGAAGTGTGGTGTAAACGCCTGTGCTCTGGCCCGGTGTGCCAACTGCATAAACTCTGTAGTAGTAGTCATTGCCAATCTGGGACACAAACTGCGTCTTCAGAACGCTTCCGTTGCCCACTGTAAAGCTCGGCACCAGTCCGTTTCCATTGACCACGGTCATCTTGAAGGTGTACACGCTTCCTCTGTTCAGCGTGATGGCATTTGCCGCATCACTGCGCACACTTGTCGCTGCACTCTGGCTTGCGGAAACCACACCCGCTGCTCCATATGTGTTGCTTACATTTCTCGATGTGGAGCCGCTCTTCTTCGTTGCCGTCGTCTTTGCCTCCAGGTTCTGGATGCTTGCTTCCAGTGCTTCTACTGCACTCTTGACCTCTTCTTCGGTCGCTGCTTCATTGTTCAACACAACCTTTGCGTTGCTCAATGCCTTCTGCATCGCTGCCACGCTCTTTGCTGTGTACTTGCTGGTGTTCACTGCCTCTGCTTTTCCAATCAGGTCTTTCAGAGCGTCCTTGTTCGGAATCATACGCAGTGCTGTAATCGCATTGAGCAGTGTTTCAGCCTTCTCGTCCACTGCCTCCTGGGTTGCATTGTCATTTTCCAGTAGATCTTCTGCTTCTCCCAGCACGGTTACAAATACACTCCATTCATCATCCTGGATGTACTTCGAAGCATTCTCTACAATTTTCTTGCCTTCTGTTACCAAAGCTTCCAGATCCGTCATGTCTGCACGGAAGACCAGTTTGTCAAGCGCTTCATACAGCGCTTCTGCCGCTGCCTGGATGTCTGCTTCCAGTACTTCCTCGTCGTCCATCAGGTCCTCTGCCGCCTTGTAGGCGTCGTCCAGTGCCTGTACGCTCTCCGGCGTGAAGTTCTCTCGATTGATGCTCTCTGCAATCTCCATCGGGATTTCCAGCTGGCTCTTGTCGCCCGCTGTAAAGCTCAGATACTGCAATGCCTCGATCAGCTCAAACATCGCGTTGTTGATCTCGTCCTGGCTTGCGGTCTTCTTTTCTTCGATCGCTTTCGCTGCCTGCAACGCATTCTTGTACTTCTTCTGTACCGACGGGACTGCCGCC
>NZ_LT835157.1:2424226-2432202 GCF_900169665.1 Anaeromassilibacillus sp. Marseille-P3371
GCTTCTGCCGCTGCCTGGATGTCTGCTTCCAGTACTTCCTCGTCGTCCATCAGGTCCTCTGCCGCCTTGTATGCGTCGTCCAGTGCCTGTACGCTCTCCGGCGTGAAGTTCTCTCGATTGATGCTCTCTGCAATCTCCATCGGGATTTCCAGCTGGCTCTTGTCGCCCGCTGCAAAGCTCAGATACTGCAATGCCTCGATCAGCTCAAACATCGCGTTGTTGATCTCGTCCTGGCTTGCGGTCTTCTTTTCTTCGATCGCTTTCGCTGCCTGCAGCGCTTCCTTGTACTTCTTCTGTACCGACGGGACTGCCGCCTCTACCTGCGCTTTCACGTTCTCGCTCTCTGCGATTGTGATCACTTCGCGCAGATTTTCCTTATCCACGATTGTAAACTCATACAAATGATCCAAGCCTTTGGCTGCTTCCTCAGCCGAGATTTCTACAACATAAGCATCCTTCTCAAAGGCACTCTCTTCAACAGCTGTTCCATTGACCTGTACGCCTGCGAATTCGCGTCCATTTGTCGGGGTAAACCGCAGGGTTAGCGCCTCTTCGCTCGCCGGTACCGAATAGACACCTATCAAATCTGCCAACGGCTGCTCCTTTTCGTTCACCGCCAAGGACGCATGGCGGCCACTATACCGGATCACTATGGTTTTTTCCGATGGTTCGATCTCTTCCAATTCGTCGATCGCTGTGCGAATTGCCTTTACCGCTTCATCGACTGCCTCTTGGGGTGCATCTTTTGGAAGGGCAGCTGCATCTTCAAGAGCCTCTTGCAGTTTTTCCCAACTTTCTGCTGTGTAGTCGCTTTCCGTCAATTTTGCAGCTTCCTCTTGTACTTTCGTCAACTCTGTCCAGTTCGCTCCAAAGAACGAGAGGTCCCATTCATCCATCCATTCAATCCGCAGGGTACCATCATCGTTAAATTGAAGTGGCAACCAAAGATAACGGGAATCCTGCAAGTTGTTGGCATTCCAACGATCCGCCATAAAAATAAACTTGTCCGGATACCCCTCCACTGGGAGTACATGCGTACTTTGACCACGGAAGGTAAGATTTGCATCCGTACCTACACACGGATTGGGTAAAAGCTCTTCAAAGGGTCCAAGCGGAGAATCCGCGACCCCATAACCAGCGGCATTTGGACTCCATCCCGTACAACCAGACGTAATGATGTAATATTTACCATCATGTTTAAACATCGCGGGTGCCTCTCGAGACTGGTTCACAAAGTTGCGGGTGTATGTACCGGACTGACTGAGATAATCATCCGATAGCTGAGAAATGTACAACGTCGCATTGTTCTCTGAAGAGTAGATCAAATATGCCTTACCGTCGTCATCCTTAAACAGGGTCATATCACGGCTCATCTGTCCATTTGGGCGTTCACTGCGGATATAAGTAAACGGCCCTGTCGGAGAATCACTCACAGCTACGCCCGCACACGCTTTACTATAGTCAGCACTGTCGATATGAGCCCACATAACGTATTTTCCAGTGGTGTCGTTGTAAATCACCTTCGGTCGTTCCAGAACATTTTCCGGGTCCAACTCGTCGGCATACTCCCCTGTTTGGAGTTCGGGATCAAGGGCTAATCCCTCGTACTTCCAGTTGTAAAGATCCTTGGAAGAATAACACGATACACCGATCACCGGTGTTCTCGTTGTGCCGGGGTCATTGTCCACATCTTTATTTTCTCCATACCAATAGTAAGTTTCAGATTTTTCATCATACAAAATTCCACCGCCGTGTGCCTGTATAAAATCGCCCTCTGTATCTAACCACAGATCGCCAGGAGTAAACGATTTCAAATTACCGATGGACTCGATACGCTCAATCTCTTCTTCAATCAGATTTTTTAGGCTAATAAACTCTTCCTGTGTCGGTGTTGTACTATCCAGAAGTGCCTCTGCCCGAGCGACGAGTGCCTTCAAGTCATCTAGGAGAGATTCCTTTCCCTCGAACGATTCTATAAAGCTCTCTGCTTCCTGAATCGCTGGGGGCAACATAGATGTATCGATCGTAAAGTCATTTAGACGAACTACGTTGATCTCTGCTGCTGAAGCAAATGACTTTTCTTCGTTATTCTCCGAGGTATAGGCAGTCAAGCGCAAATACCTCGCCGTTACCGGAGTGAAGGATGCTGTTTTTTCGTCCTTGGTCGGCTCCCACTCGCCGGTTGCCACTGTAGTGAAGTCCTCACCATTTTCACTAGCACTGATCGCATACTTCAAAATGGTACCATTCCAGTCCTTATCCTGACGGGGTAGATACTTCATCTGATAGACATCGGTATATGTCTTTCCAAGATCCAGTGTGATATAGTGTGGCAACTGCGTATAATTTGTCCAATTGGAATGCCACCAGGTGCCAGTATTTCCATCAATAGCCTTCGAAGCTTCATTCCCCTTTTCTTGGGTATCAGCTGTTGCCGTCATGTTTTCTTGAGGAATCAACGTAGGTTCTGTCGCAGGAGCAACATCTTTCAAGGCCGTCTGAATACTCTCAGCGGCGGCATCAAATTCTTCCTGCGTAAAGAGTTTATCGCTAGAGAGCATTTCCTCCGCCTTTTCTACGGCAGCGGTCAAAGAAACGATTTGTTCAGGATCTCCTTTATAACTGTCTAAGAATGCACGACCTTCCTTCGCTGCTTCTTGCAATTCGGCCTTGTCTACAACAAAATCCGCCTTGCGCACAATGTTAATCTCGGCTGCAGAGGCAAACTGGTCATACTCAAAGTCGTTATTTCCCATAGAGGAAATGGCTGTCAAACGCACATAATGTGCCCCTGTCGCATTAAAGGATGCCGTTTTGAGATCACGATTTGCATCCCAAGTGCCCTCCGCAACCTTTGTGAATACATCCCCATCATTACTAACGGAGATCTCATAGCCAAGAATGGTTCCATTGTACTGTGGATTTCCATTTGAAGAATCCTGGCGAGGCAGGTACCGCAACTGATAGACATCATCATACTGCTCTCCCAAATTCAAGGTGATAGAAAGTGGGCATACCGGATGACCGTCAGACCAACTGCTATGCCACTTCGTGTTGTTGTTGCCATCGATTGCTTTATCCGCGCCTTCTCCAGATGCCGAGCTGTCTGCAGTTGCAGACATTTGACTTTGCGGAATGACAATTTCTTCACCCTCCTGAGCAGCCATCGCCACAAAAGTGCTCGTTCCCTCTGAGGTTCCAACGGTTGTCGCGCCTGCCGCTGGGATGCCACTGATGCACAGAGACAATGCCAGAATCCAGGCAAGTACTTTTCTTCTTCTTTCCATGATTTTCTCCCCTTTTACTTTCATATTTCAAACAGAGAAACTCTGTCTGTATGTTTATATATAGAATCTATAACATTTTTTCATAATTATTTAAATTATCGTTATAATAGCACAAATCCCATCTCACATCAAGCATCAATTTTAAAATGAGAAATTTATCCATATTCATGCAACAAAAGTCTATAATCATATTTCTATTTTATCATAAAGTCTAAATTAGAATAATATCAAACAGAGTCATTTATAACATTATTCTTTTATATGAAATTGATTTGATAAAGCAATAAAATTTTTCTTACTTCCAATTCTGTGATGTCTGCAATATATTTCTATGGACAGTAGTTCAAAATAAAGCCTCTTAGAAAATTACTAGTAATTCATCGCTGTCTATTCCACCACACTGGCTGGTATCCCCTTAATAATCCTACAAAGACCGAAGCCCCTGCGCCGGATTTTCCGGTGCAGGGGCTTTTGTCTGATATGGACCTGCTATAAAGAGGATTGCGTTTTCAGTTTCTATTATGGGGACCTTTCTCCTTACTAGTTTTCCAAAAGTTGTTCTCACCCTCATCGCAAGAGGTCTACCCTCTACTTTTTAATTTCTACCTGGAATAACGTTGTCCGGCCTACGGTTCCCATACAATGCGAACTTTACATTCTGAAAGACCTAGTAATATCGTATAGATATTCCTGTTCTATTCCAAATCGCGTGTACTTTCACCTGGTGATGTATAACGTCTTGCTCTCCTGCAATGCTTTCTACGGAAGATTCCAGATTTCGACTGCCGAACATGCAGTACCTTCCATACCTACAACGCTTTCTACACTAACGTTTACTATTGATCGTCCAGTTCTTGCCAAATACAAATGGATCTCTTTTCCAAGTCATCCAATATACAGCCAATCGTCCGGATACACAACGTCCTTCTCTCCTAAGGCGTTTCCCACGGATGTTTCCTACTGCTGGTTATCGGACATATAGTGGCTTCATACCTACGACATGTTCTACGCAAGCATTCTACTATTAACTGTCCAACTCTTATCCAATACGGATGGTTGCCTTCCCCAAGCTATTCAGTATTCAGACGATTCCCTCGGGTGCATAATACCTTTTCACCTCTAGGGTTTTCCTACGGAAACTTCCTGCTACCAGCCACCCGGGTACGGTACATAGCACCTTTATGCCTATGGCGCTTTCTACACTAGTGTTTGGCTATTGACCGTCCAATTCTTGCCAAATATGGATGTCTTCCTCAAGTTATTCAGTATGTAATCGAACGTCCGGAAACATAGTACCTTTCGCTCCTAAGACGTTTCCTACAGAAGTTTCCTGCTGGTTGTCGGGTACGTAGCACCTTCATATCTACGGTGTTTTTTATGCAAGTATTCCGCTATTGACCGTCCAACCCTTGCCAAATACAGATGAATGTTTTCCTCAATCTATCCAGTATTCAGCCAATTACCCCGAACACATAGTGCCTTCTGCGTCTATGGCGTTGCCTACATGAGTTTCCCTCCTCCCAGCCGCCGAGTGTGTAGCCCCCTCCACGCCTATGGCACCTCCTATAGAAGCTCTCTGATATTAACTGCTAGGTCTTGATTGTATACGAGCTACTTCCACTCTTTGTACAACACGATTCCAGTTTTTATCGATTATTCCTGATTTCCTCTGTAGAATCATTCTTTATACCATCCCCAAAAGCTTATATCCAACCGTACGAGTAATGACGATACAATAATGCCGCCACGTGATATACCACCTGTAAAAAGATGGCCCATCAGAGATATTCCATATTTTTTGCTTTAATGAACTCTTATGCTACCATTACCGTGCAATGCAGTTTCGCATTTTGTCCCAACAAAAAGGTACGGTACAACAGCATAATTGTGGTCCGGCAGCGCCGTGTAAACGCTTGTGCTCTGGTTCCTTAGCGTGTGGGGGTATCCTCGTCTTGACACGCAGCGTCCTTCACTCCTACAGGGTGTGTCCTTCTACGCAATTTTCCTGCTTTGTTTAACGGATACTTGCTGGAATACGGAGTGCTTCTACTCATTCCGAAATACGTTGCAATGGTTTCCGATTATTCCCGATTCCCCCTGTAGAAGCACCTTCTATCCCATTCCCAAGAGTTTACCATATCCATCCAACCATACGAGCAATGGCGATACCATAACGCCACCATACGATACATCCCTATCCCTGAGATACGTCCGTAGCATCCGACTTGGATTTGGGTTCCATACCAGGAACATTAGCGCTAAATCTGACAACTCACGAACTCTGTCGGTAGGCGGATATGCTTCCCATTCTGGAGCATTGCCTCCCGTATCTCCAATTGCGCAATAGTCGGATTTGTACCAAGACCTTGTAAAAAGATGGCCCAGCAGGGATTTCCGCGTTTACATTTGGAAACCGCCTGCTGGGCCATATCGGTGGAACGTCTCTGCCTGTATCCTACTTGTCCGGCCTCTTATTTCTCTTATAAGAAACAGACCGAATGATATACATACACACTGGGAAAGTTACCGGTTCGAAGTATTGCACTTTTGGAAGTGTCTGCTTCTATCTTTCCGATATACCGATCTGAGACATCCCATATTCTTTTTTGCTCTTACGAACTCTTATGCTACCGTTACCATGAAATGTAGTTTTACATCCTGGCCTTGCAGGGCCGTATAAGCACCCGCGCCTCTGGCCCGGTGGACGCACAGCGTCTTCCACGCCTGCGGCGTTTCCTGCGCAAGCTTTCAGCTATCGGCTGCCGGGTGCTTGATCGAATATGTACACGTTTATACCTTACACAAATTGCCCGGCGTTCAGCCAACAGTCACCGTACAATGCAGCTTCGCATCCTGGTCCGGAAGGGTGGTGTAAACACCTATGCTCTGGCCCGGTGGACGCACAGCGTCTTCCACGCCTGCGGCGTTTCCTGAGCAAGCTTTCTGCTATCAGCTGCCGGGTGCTTGATCGAATATGTACACGTTTATACCTTACACAAATTACCCGGCGTTCAGCCAATGGTTACCGTGCAATGCAGTTTCGCATTCTGGCCCGGAAGTGTGGTGTAAACGCCTGTGCTCCGGCACGGTGGACGCACAGCGTCTTCCGCGCCTGCGGCGTCTCCTACGCAAGCTTTCTGCTATCAGCTACCGGGTGCTTGATCGAATATGTACACGTTTATACCTTACATAAATTGCCCGGCGTTCAGACAATGGTTACCGTACAATGCAGTTTCGCATCCTGACTCGGCAGGGTGGTGTAAACGCCTGCGCTCCGGCACGGTGGACCATAGCGCCTTTCGGCCTGCAATCTTTTGCTTCCTTTTGGAAATTCCCATACATTTTATCTTTCGCTTACATCCCAAGTACACAAAGTCTCAACGCAGTAAACCCCCGCCCCGGTTTCCCGGAGCGGGGATTCTGCTCTTTGCGAAAGGGGCTCCCTTCGCTCAATTTACTAAGATGTCCGCCAAGGATGGCTGGGCCATGCTCCTGTGGACGCACAGCGTCTTCCGCGCCTGCGGCGTCTCCTGCGCAAGCTTTCTGCTATCGGCTACCAGGTGTTTGATCGAATATGTACACGTTTATACCTTACATAAATTGCCCGGCGTTCAGCCAATGGTTACCGTGCAATGTAGTTTTGCATTCTGGCCCGGAAGGGTGGTGTAAACGCCTGTGCTCCGGCCCGGTGGACGCACAGCGTCTTCCTCGCCTGCGGCGTCTCCTACGCAAACTTTCTGCTATCGGCTGCCGGGTGCTTGATCGAATATGTACACGTTTATACCTTACACAAATTGCCCGGCGTTCAGCCAACGGTTACCGTGCAATGCAGTTCTGCATTCTGGCCCGGCAGGGTGGTGTAAACACCTGTGCTCTGGCCCGGTGTACCAACTGCATAAACTCTGTAGTAGTAGTCATTGCCGATCTGGGACACAAACTGCGTCTTCAGAACGCTTCCGTTGCCCACTGTGAAGCTCGGCGCCAGTCCGTTTCCATTGACCACGGTCATCTTGAAGGTGTACATGCTTCCTCTGTTCAGCGTGATGGCATTTGCCGCATCACTGCGCACACTTGCCGCTGCACTCTGGCTTGCAGAAACCACACCCGCTGCTCCATATGTGTTGCTTACATTTCTCGATGTGGAGCCGCTCTTCTTCGCTGTCGTCGTCTTTGTCTCCAGGTTCTGGATGCTTGCTTCCAGTGCTTCTACGGCACTCTTGACCTCTTCTTCGGTCGCTGCTTCATTGTTCAACACAACCTTTGCGTTGCTCAATGCCTTCTGCATCGCTGCCACGCTCTTTGCTGTGTACTTGCTGGTGTTCACTGCCTCTGCTTTTCCAATCAGGTCTTTCAAAGCGTCCTTGTTCGGAATCATACGCAGTGCTGTAATCGCATTGAGCAGTTCTTCGGCCTTCTCATCCACTGCCTCCTGGGTTGCATTGTCATTTTCCAGTAGATCTTCTGCTTCTCCCAGGACGGTTACAAATACACTCCATTCATTATCCTGGATGTACTTCGAAGCATTCTTTACAATCTCTTTGCCTTCTGCTACCAAAGCTTCCAGATCCGTCCTATCTGCACGGAAGACCAGGTTGTCAAGCGCTTCATACAGCGCTTCTGCCGCTGCCTGGATGTCTGCTTCCAGTACTTCCTCGTCGTCCATCAGGTCCTCTGCCGCCTTGTATGCGT
>NZ_LT835157.1:2435030-2436599 GCF_900169665.1 Anaeromassilibacillus sp. Marseille-P3371
CGCCAGTCCGTTTCCATTGACCACGGTCATCTTGAAGGTGTACATGCTTCCTCTGTTCAGCGTGATGGCATTTGCCGCATCACTGCGCACACTTGCCGCTGCACTCTGGCTTGCGGAAACCACACCCGCTGCTCCATATGTGTTGCTCACATTTCTCGATGTGGAGCCGCTCTTCTTCACTGTCGCCGTCTTTGTCTCCAGGTTTTGGATGCTTGCTTCCAGTGCTTCTACTGCACTCTTGACCTCTTCTTCGGTCGCTGCTTCATTGTTCAACACAACCTTTGCGTTGCTCAATGCCTTCTGCATCGCTGCCACGCTCTTTGCTGTGTACTTGCTGGTGTTCACTGCCTCTGCTTTTCCAATCAGGTCTTTCAAAGCGTCCTTGTTCGGAATCATACGCAGTGCTGTAATCGCATTGAGCAGTTCTTCGGCCTTCTCATCCACTGCCTCCTGGGTTGCATTGTCATTTTCCAACAGAGTTTCTGCATCACCCAGGACGGTTTTAAAGGTAGCCCATGTTTCATCCTGGATGTACTTCGAAGCATTCTCTACAATTTTCTTACCTTCTGCTACCAAAGCTTCCAGATCCGTCATGTCTGCACGGAAGACCAGGTTGTCAAGCGCTTCATACAGCGCTTCTGCCGCCGCCTGAATATCTGCTTCCAGTACTTCCTCGTCGTCCATCAGGTCCTCTGCCGCCTTGTATGCGTCGTCCAGTGCCTGTACGCTCTCCGGCGTGAAGTTCTCTCGATTGATGCTCTTTGCAATCTCCATCGGGATTTCCAGCTGGCTCTTGTCGCCCGCTGCAAAGCTCAGATACTGCAATGCCTCGATCAGCTCAAACATCGCGTTGTTGATCTCGTCCTGGCTTGCGGTCTTCTTTTCTTNGAATGGCTTGTGTCTTTTGCACGCCCTCCAGCGTTCAGCCAATGGTCACCGTGCAATGCAGCTTCGCATTCTGGCCCGGAAGTGTAGTGTAAACGCCTGTGCTCTGGCTCGGTGTGCCAACTGCATACACTCTGTAGTAGTAGTCATTGCCGATCTGGGACACAAACTGCGTCTTCAGAATGCTTCCGTTGCCCACTGTGAAGCTCGGCGCCAGTCCGTTTCCATTGACCACGGTCATCTTGAAGGTGTACATGCTTCCTCTGTTCAGCGTGATGGCATTTGCCGCATCACTGCGCACACTTGCCGCTGCACTCTGGCTTGCGGAAACCACACCCGCTGCTCCATATGTGTTGCTTACATTTCTCGATGTGGAGCCGCTCTTCTTCGCTGTCGTCGTCTTTGTCTCCAGGTTCTGGATGCTTGCTTCCAGTGCTTCTACGGCACTCTTGACCTCTTCTTCGGTCGCTGCTTCATTGTTCAACACAACCTTTGCGTTGCTCAATGCCTTCTGCATCGCTGCCACGCTCTTTGCTGTGTACTTGCTGGTGTTCACTGCCTCTGCTTTTCCAATCAGGTCTTTCAAAGCGTCCTTGTTCGGAATCATACGCAGTGCTGTAATCGCATTGAGCAGTTCTTCGGCCTTCTCATCCACTGCCTCCTGGGTTGCATTGTCATTTTCCA
>NZ_LT835157.1:2438767-2559524 GCF_900169665.1 Anaeromassilibacillus sp. Marseille-P3371
GCTTCCGTTGCCCACTGTGAAGCTCGGTACCAGTCCGTTTCCATTGACCACGGTCATCTTGAAGGTGTACATGCTTCCTCTGTTCAGCGTGATGGCATTTGCCGCATCACTGCGCACACTTGCCGCTGCACTCTGGCTTGCGGAAACCACACCCGCTGCTCCATATGTGTTGCTTACATTTCTCGATGTGGAGCCGCTCTTCTTCGCTGTCGTCGTCTTTGTCTCCAGGTTCTGGATGCTTGCTTCCAGTGCTTCTACGGCACTCTTGACCTCTTCTTCGGTCGCTGCTTCATTGTTCAACACAACCTTTGCGTTGCTCAATGCCTTCTGCATCGCTGCCACGCTCTTTGCTGTGTACTTGCTGGTGTTCACTGCCTCTGCTTTTCCAATCAGGTCTTTCAAAGCGTCCTTGTTCGGAATCATACGCAGTGCTGTAATCGCATTGAGCAGTTCTTCAGCCTTCTCATCCACTGCCTCCTGGGTTGCATTGTCATTTTCCAGTAGATCTTCTGCTTCTCCCAGGACGGTTACAAATACACTCCATTCATTATCCTGGATGTACTTCGAAGCATTCTTTACAATCTCTTTGCCTTCTGCTACCAAAGCTTCCAGATCCGTCCTATCTGCACGGAAGACCAGGTTGTCAAGCGCTTCATACAGTGCTTCTGCCGCTGCCTGGATGTCTGCTTCCAGTACTTCCTCGTCGTCCATCAGGTCCTCTGCCGCCTTGTATGCGTCGTCCAGCGCCTGTACGCTCTCCGGCGTGAAGTTCTCTCGATTGATGCTCTCTGCAATCTCCATCGGGATTTCCAGCTGGCTCTTGTCGCCCGCTGTAAAGCTCAGATACTGCAATGCCTCGATCAGCTCAAACATCGCGTTGTTGATCTCGTCCTGGCTTGCGGTCTTCTTTTCTTCGATCGCTTTCGCTGCCTGCAACGCTTCCTTGTACTTCTTCTGTACCGACGGGACTGCCGCCTCTACCTGCGCTTTCACGTTCTCGCTCTCTGCGATTGTGATCACTTCGCGCAGATTTTCCTTATCCACGATCGTGAAGCCCAGTTCAATCGTGGTGTCTGCATTCGGCATTGCCAGGCTGTAGATATACTCGGCAACGTCAAAGTTCTCTTCTGCTACGGCTTCGCCGTTCACGGTGACGCCTGCGATCTCTCTTCCTTCGACTCTCGGCTCAAAGGTCAGATCGAGCGAAGTTTCTGCCATCACGACGTCTTTATATGCGCCGGTCAGGTTTGCAATCGTCTGCTCTTCTCCATCGATCGACAGCTTCACCGTTGTCGGGTAGCTTACTGTCAGGGTATGTTCGCTCGGAATCACCGGTTCGTCGGGAATATCCTCCGAGTTCGGCGTGGTCATCGCTGCATAGAGGATATTCTTTGCAACCCCTATCGCCATCTGGCTGGCATCTTCCGGAAGCGCTTCTGCATCCGCGATGGCACGTTCCAGGCGTTCCAAACTGGTTTGTGTAAAGTTTGTGGTATCCGTTGCCTTGGCCTGCGCCAAGATTTCTGCTAGTTTCTCACGATCCTCTGTCGTATCGGCCCGGAAATCGGTCCTAATTTCCAACTCTTCGGAAGTTGCGATCACTTGCTCATCCTTGAGAGCAACGAGCTTGACATAATAAGTTCCCGCTTCTGGAACGGTAAAGGCTACCTTATCCTTGGCATGGCTTCCATGATACCGGATATTGGTTTCTTCATGTGTATATATACCGGGTTCTATACCATAGAGCACCTTGTAGCCATTTGCACCGGAATTCAACGGATAATAGGCCAGTAAGGTATTATATGCGGAAGTAATGTCCACTTCCAAAATAATGGGCTTTTGCAGTTCTGTCAGTTCCTCGTCGTTCAAAGGCCGCACAAGAACATTGTCGACGTCAAAACTACGCTGATAACTCCGTACACCAATCTTACCTGTCTGATAACGGCTATCAGCATCAGTCCATTGATGCACCAGTTTTCCGTCAATGTAGAACTGGAAGGTATCATGCCATACAATCACTTGAAGGGTATAAGTTTTCCCAACTTCAAACTGGAAGCCTGCCTCCCTGGCGACTTGATGCCAGCTCCCATCACCATAACCCATGATCCAATAATCATGTCCTATGCCAAAATAATAACCATGGAAATTATCTGCACCGGAACCTTCGTTTGTGCTACGGAAGATGATTCCTGCGTTCTGATCGTTTTCCTGGGTTAAGGTAATGTCCGCCTTGACGACATAATCACTCCATGCATCATCTCCAGCCATTGCTTTGACATCGTCGTCCGTGCCAAAATGCATGACACCGTCTGCAACCTGGATCTTATCGACCGTACCATGTTTGGTCCACACAGCATTGGAGGCATCCGCATCAGAAAAATCATCTGAGAAGTTTGCCTCTATATAAGGTGGATACTCAGATCCTGTTTGGCCGTCACCGTCCTCAAAGTCCGCAAAGACTTTCAGATCTTCTTCCGTCACCGGACGGACGTCAATTCCGTTGGCAGTAAATGCTTCCTTCCAGGAACGGAAGCCGACTGTTCCCACTGCATAACGGCTGTCGCGGAAACGATAGACAAGTTCATTATCGACATAAATCGCAAAATATTCACCGCGGGCAACCACCTTAATGGTATAGACCTGTCCTGCCTGGAAATCATGTGGAATCCCAATCAGCTGGTTCCAGCTTCCATTGGCAAAGCCTACGACGATCCCGTTCTTTCCAATACCTGCATAGTATCCATAGTACTCATCCGCGTTATTACCAAATTGGGTTCCACGGAAAATCAACCCAACATCCCGGAATTCATTTTTATCAATTGTGACCTGTGCTTCAACAACATAGTCAGACCAATCATAGGCTTCTTCTAAGTCCAAAACTGCCTTAACACGTTCTCCCGAGCCAAAGTGAATCTGGGACGCGCTGTCCGACACCTTTTGAATCTCCACCAATCCCTCTGGATCATACAGAAGCCAATCGCGTTCTGTCTCTTCTACTGTTCCAAATCCAGAATACGAAGCCTGAGGCACATTGGGATCTGGCTTTGAAATATCATCCGAACCCGGCTGAATAACGCACTCTTTCGCAGTCTCTTCCCCTTGAATCATCGCAATGACCCGGACATAACAAGCTTTTGACTCATCAATCCCACGCAGGGTAATTGTTCCTGTTTCAAAGCCTGTGACCGTATTGGTATATGCGCCTTCCTGTGTACCATATTCAACGCGGAACGGCGTTTCCTGTGCATCAAGATTGGTGATTACCGTCACAGTATCGTCTGAGCGCTTGGTATGTACAATCCGAATCTCGTCTACAGAGCGGCGAACTGGTACCACTTCCAGCTGATCGGCACGAGCATCCACTAAACGGATGTTGTTGTATTGACCAGCATCGAACCGGAGGTCTCCGGAAATCAAACTCTTCAAATTTTCAACTGTTGCCGAACCGGTCGAGAGATCGATTTCTTGGGAGTACTTTCCATTGATTACCAGAAGTCCCTTTCCCTCCCCGCGAATTTGCAGGGTATAATCGCGCGCTTCAGGTACTACCACATTGTCAAATTCCTGATAGGTTGTTCCATGAACCGTGATTTCCTTTGAATCTACGGCGGCTGTCTTTACGATGGTAGCAGAGGGTTCCCCTATCTTCGGAAAATGTGTGATGCGCAGTCGGCCACATCCATACGGAATCAACTCGATATCCTCCACCAGACTCTCGTCGTACGGGGTCGGTCCAAAGGGTTGTGGTCCAGCCATATTGCCATCCAAGGTCCAAGAGGGGATGATCTGGCCTTTGCCTTTTAAGGTAACCGGAGCATTGTCCACAGAAAAGGGTTGAAGCGCCACTTCATTCGTCTCAACGATTTCAAAACTTTCCTCCGGATTCTCGCGATTGACAACCAGGCCATAATTCCAGCGGCTAGCTGGATAGATTTCGCGCAATGGGGACTGCTCTTGATGCGCCTGTTGGATGTCGCGTGCGTCGTTGCTATCTTCTGTTCGCCAATCTTCTTCGATCTTAAGGCTGAAAATCAGAGGACCTTTTTCCACAGCAACCGAGTCGTTGTACCATGTTGAGGTTTCTAGTTCACTCGGAAGGCGCAAATCCACCTCGTCTCCTGCCTGCCAATCGCGTTTGATTGTATAATATTCACCGGTAATCACGCCTTCTTGTTCTTCTCCATTGACAGAGACTGCCGGGGCCTCACACCACTCTGGAATACGCAGTTTTAATTCAAATTCTGCGGTTTCACCGTTATATGTCAGATGAACAGCATCCTTAAAAGGATAATCTGTTTCCTGAACAAATTTAGCTGTTTTTCCATCCGCTACCTTAGCTGTCACACTGTTCGGTCCATAGGCAACCAGTGCCAGTCCATTGTCCTCGGTCGCCATCCACATATTCTGGACAAATTTAGGCCAACCCATGTGACAATTCGGGAAACAGCATTCAAATCCCGCCGGAGCGCCGTAGGCAATGTCGTCTCCATGGTCACAGTCGAATTCATGATACCCCACCGTGGAGATCACCTGGTTTTGCAGCTGATAGTAACACTGCCCGCTAAAATCGGGAGTAAAACAAGCGGGTAAAGAATTGTAGGCGAGGCGTTCCATATGGTCTGCTGTCCAGACATCCCCAAAGATACGTTCGGAGATTTCCGCAGTCAACAGGCCTTCCACCACGCTACACGTCTCAGTGCCGCGGGTGGAACGGTTGTCCCGTGCCGCTTCATCTGCATTGGGTTGATTGTCAATACGGCCGTGGTCTACGCTGTAGTTAAAAATACCATTGCGATAGGCTGTCTTGTCCGCCTCGTCACGGCTCAGCTGATAGTAGACCGGTGGAGTCTTCATCCCTTGTGTGGTATTTACAACATGTTCACGCACAGTCGTATTATTACATTTATCCTGCCAATCCCAAGACTGTTCATAAAGCATGGTTCCCAAGTCCAACAGCCACTGACTCTCCTCCGGGTTGGACGGGTCATATACCTGGTTGTAGAACCAAAAGACACATTCAAGGTTATCTCCTCCACGTGCATCGCCCCAATCACTAAGCGGACGGTTTGGCAGTTCTTTTTCCTGATACCGATAATACTTTTCAAAAAATGGGAGCACTCGTTCATCCGGATTCCCCTGTTGTACTGTGGCCTCATAGTAGTCACGCATCCCCATCAGAGCAGGCATGCGCGACCACCAATTTTCTAAACTGCTATTCGGGCCAAAGGCACCGGATTCTGTTTGACTGCTGAGAATGGCCTCTACCCATTGCTGCGCTTCCTCTTTCAAGGCCGCATCGTCTAGCGCATAAGCCAAAGCGACAAGCCCCCGGAAGAAATATGTCCCTTTCTCCCAGTTGTCTCCGCTTTGATGGTTGAGCCATTCGCTGGTCTCATAGTTGTAATTGTTGAATTTCTTCATGTTGCCGGTCAGATTATCCTTTTGTAGCAAAAGCTGATTTTCCAACCAATCACGCGCCTTTACTGCCCCCAACGGTAATTGTACCAGTGGGGTTTCCAAAAGCTCTCCCTGGTTGGATACATAGTTTTGATTTCCTCTCCGGGAAGGCTCCTCTTTGGCGGAAACAGGCATCGCCATACTGCACAGCATCGAAACTGCTAAAACACAGGCTGAAACCCGCCGCCAAAGCTTTCCGGTTCGTTTCATAGAATTGACTCCTCCTATCCAGTCTGGCATCCTTTGGCCATTTTTACATTTATCAGTATACCAAACTCATCTATGCAAGTATTTACAATTTTTCGATATAATTTTATATTTTTTTAATATTAATTCTAAAATTTATATTATTATCGCTCGACGATACTTTTGTCGATAGCAATATATTTATAGAATAGTAACACTGTATTTGGTTGCCTTTATTTTTTATAATTTTTAATATCCATCAAAACAAGTATTTTTTAATACCGTTTGATAAACAGCCGATAGCGCAAAAATTTTTATTTTAGCTGCTAACTTCTGTTTTCACAACATCTTGCAGGAAAATAATAGGCTTTTACTTTTGTACGTTGTATCCGTTCAGCCTTTCTAGTGCTTAAACGCAAAAATACCACCTCAGATTTTCTAAGGTGGTGTTTTATTCTCTCTATTTGCTTCTAGCTTTTGTTCGTAACTTTAACGGTATCGATCGATCTGGATTCCACCAAGCATCACCAGAATAATTTTTCCAGTCTATTTTCCAATGGTCCACTTGTTCGTATTGTTCTACTCCACATGTTCATGCCAATCGGATGCAATCCAGGTTTTACCCGATTCTCCTGGCGTCTCACTAGCGGACCCATACGCTTGTGTCTTCCATCCAACATTTTCTCATCTAAAGGTTTCGGTCACGTCACCACAATTCATAAACTTGTCTAGGAAAACCATAATTTTTCCAAATCTCTGCATTCTGCAGAAAGACCCAATCCTATTTCAAACCCTGATTGACTGTATTGCTCCAACCTTTTTCCATAAAAAACTATCCATGATTTAGAATATCACGTTGAAGGCTCATATTCGCTACGAGCATATAATCGTCTTTCCATGCCGTCCCATCTGGAACTCTCCAGGTGACAGACATCTTTGGGATTCTGCTTTTAATTCGTCAGGAATTCAATCGGTTGGTATATCAATCTGATAGGTATTGGTCTACGTTTACTAAACGTTCACTTTTACTGATACAGACAACTCTTATATCAACAGGAATGGGGGCACTACTAGGGAAATTCAATATTTTCTTCTCTTAATAATATATCCTTTTGCTCCACACATTGTACACCCTTTCTGCCTCCCGTGGCTCTCTTCAAGCAGTTTGATAAAGATGCCACTAGTCGAATATATGTAACGAAACATATATGCTATTGCCCAAAATCAATTATCCGAATCTAGTATTATGAAATATATTTCATAACATTTTTTACCTTTTACATATGAAGGATAACAAAATTTTGTTATCGGATTAGAACTTAACCTTGCATTTCAATTTAAACTCTAACTTATTGCATCCTTTGGATATACAATTTAAAACTTACTTTGATATTTAATAGTTTCCACAATATTGGGAATTATATAGAATTACATATAAATTTAAGCACAAACACAACACTTTTACATGTATGGCATGTATTTAACATACTTCAATTAACCATTCGTAGATTCCTTTCCTTGTTTCCAGCCTCCTTCATCAACTGGAATAAAATCATCTATAAATGACGAAACTGTTTCTAAACGATTTGGGCCATGTTGTATCCGTCGTCTTGGTATCCGTCGCATCATTCCTCGGCTGGATTGGAGGATCATTTCGCATGGAGAAACACATTTTGATCCTGGCAACCACCCACGATTTCCTCTGGAAATTCGAACGGGAGGATGTCAATCTGTTACAGCAAATGGGGTTCGTGATTCACTATGCGACGAATATCAAAGAGCCCACTTATGTCTCCTATAAGAAAGACATTCAAAGGATGGGGGTACAAATTCACCACATCGAAATTGCAAGGTCTCCCTTTTTGCTTCGGGATAACTGCAAAGCGCTCCAGCAACTTCTACAGCTGATTGATCGGTATTCTATCCAGGCCATCCACTGCCACACACCCGTCGGTGGATTGTTGGGCCGGCTCGCCGGAAGACTCTGTAGGAATCTTTCTCCCCTGATCCTCTACACTGCACACGGCTTTCATTTTTACCGGGGTTCTCCTTTATTTAACCGCTTGGTCTACTATCAAGTGGAAAAAAAATTGGCGAACGACACGGATGTACTGATCGTCATCAATGGGGAGGACTTTAAAGCCGCTCAAAAATTTCACCTTAAACCGGGAGGCCGTCTCTACCAAATTCCAGGCGTTGGGTTAGATCAGAATGTTTTTCACCCGCTCCCCGATCAACGGCGAAATGTCCTCCGGGATCAACTTGGAATTGGAAATCACGATTTTTTTCTTCTCTCCGTGGGCGAACTCAATGAAAACAAGAACCACCGTGTCGTTTTGGAAGCTCTGGCAGAAATGAAGCGCCAGCATAAGGACTTGTCACACATCCGCTATGGAATTTGTGGAGATGGCTTTCTCCACGGACGCATTCAACAATGGATACAAGAATGGGGCCTTGAGAAGCAAGTTATACTCTTTGGGTATCGTACACAGGTTTCGGAAATTCTCGGTTGTGCCGATGCCTCTGTTCTTTCGTCAAAGCGAGAGGGACTTGGAATGGCAGGACTGGAATCACTGGCCATGGGAGTCCCCGTCCTTGCTGCTGATAACCGCGGAACACGCGAGTACATGGTGCACGGCCAGAATGGTTTTGTTTGCGAGCGTAACGAAGCAGCTGCATTTATCGAAGGCATTGAATTTTTTCTGCGGTTAGGCCCAGAAGAACGCGCAATGATAAGGGACCGTTGCTGTGAATCCGCAAAACCCTTCGCAAAAGCTTATACCAACGCCATCATGCAAGAAATCTACGCCGAGGTGAATCGTAGGATTGAACAACGTATGTATAAGCCGTCCTATAAAAATCAGCATCATCATGGGGGTATTTAATCCACGTGTCAAAGAACGATTTTTTCGTTCGATTCAATCTATGATTGTACAAAGCTTTTCTGCCTGGGAATTGCTCCTGTATGACGACGGATCTTCGGAGCCCTATGCCACTGCGATCCGATCCGCAGCAGACCTGGATTCCCGGATACTGCTCATTCGGGCCCCGCAAAACCATGGGCTCGCTGATGCACTGAACACCTGTATACGGACTGCCAAGGGAGACTATATCGCCCGAATGGACGACGACGATTTTTCCACGCCCGACCGGCTTTACAAGCAATATCGGTTCTTAGAGGAACATCCAGAGTATCAATGGGTGGGAAGCTATGCAGAACTTGTGGATTCACAAGGAAAATGGGGGATTCTGAGAGTTCCAATCGTTCCACAGGCCCGCGATTTTCTCCACAATTCCCCATATATCCATCCATCCGTCCTGTTTCGCAAAGAGGTACTCATCCGCAATGGAGGATACAACCCAGCAAGGGTATTTTTTCAATGTGAGGATTACGAGCTGTTTATGCGTCTGCATCAAAACGGGGAGCGAGGATATAATCTTTCGGAACCGCTTCTAGAATATTGGGAGGATCGGGACTCCTATCGAAAGCGAACGTATCGGCGGCGCATCCGCGAGATGAACCTACGTTACCATGGCTTTCAAGCATTGGGTATTCTCCATACCTCGACATTTTTCTATGTCCTGAAACCGCTACTGGTCGGGGCGCTTCCTGCTTCCCTCCAATATTCCATCAAACGTTGGGAACAGCAAAAGCGCATCAACGGCAAAAAAGGGAGGTAAGCGAAGTCCATGCAGGATGACCGGCTCGCGCTGTATCAGCGCGAATGTCAAAATAGTCCCCAAATTGTGCACGCCCTTCAGGAACTGCCTCTCATAGGAGAGGATGCCATCTCCATCGTTTGCCGGTATGTGTTGGCTCCAGCATTGGGCGGGTTTACTCAGTGGCTTCTCAAGGAAGCCTGTAAAGCACAAAAACAGCGGCTCTACTTCTTGGCGCGGGACGGATATTTGATGTATCGTGCCGCGCTTCTTTTCTGTGAAAAGCAACGGCTTCCCATCGAATGCCGCTATTTGAGCTGCTCTCGTTATTCTCTTCGGATTCCAATTTTTCATTTGGATACAGAGGCCGCCCTTGCATACCTCTGCCGGGGTAGCTTACAAATCAGCCTGGAACGAATTCTCACACGCGCAGGGCTTACAGCCGATGAAAAGGAGGCTGTTTTCCAAGAACTCTCCCTACCCTATGGGCCAACAGTACGTCTCTCTCATACCAGGTTGGCGCAAATTCATGAAAGTCTGCGTCAATGTAGCACATTTCTCGCGGCCATGAACCGCCATTCAGCGGAAGCGATGCCAGCGTTAAAGGGGTATTTGTCCCAGGAAGGGCTTTTGGAGGACAGAACCGACGCCATTGTTGACAGTGGGTGGACAGGTTCTATGCAGATGGTCCTAAACGAAGTTCTTTCCCACATGGGACGAATTCGGCCGTTGAGTGGATACTACTGGGGACTTTATGAGTTACCTGTCCATGCAAATCGCACATTGTACCATTGCTATGATTTTTCCCCCACATCGCCTCTCAAAGCGAAAGTTTTTTTCAATAATTGCTTATTTGAGGCCATTTTTACCGCTCCACACGGTATGACAACCGGATACCGAAAACTTGGGGACCAATATGTCCCCCATTACGGATTCTCAGATGCACGCCGGAATGCATTTGTCGAACGTATAGAAGCGGAGATATTCCCCTATATCGAGCGGTTGGCGGAACATACACAAATATTGGAGCTTTCATCTGAAGACCTATACAAGGACCGAACCATTATACAACGGCTCCTCCAACGGTTCATGGCGGCCCCTTCTCCAGCAGAGGTTGCATGCTTTGGGTCCCTTCCCTTCTCCGATGACGTATTGGAAGGCGAGGAGCAACCTATCGCCTTCCCACTAACCGAGAAAGAATTGACACAAAGTCACCCGCTTCACAAACTCGTTGCCATATCCGGACGCGGGAAGCTCCCTCCCCGCGAAAGCGCATGGTATGAGGGAAGTGTGGTTCGCTGCGGAAAGCATATCCGGTATCATCTGTGGCAGTATACCCTGTATCAATGGATGCGGTATAGTCGAAAACGCCTTATGTATATGAGGGGAAAAAGGAGGGACAGCCGATATGGTTGATACAAAGCAGAGCAAGCAATATGCATTTGTCGTCCAGCAACTGACAGCCAGGGAAATCAAACGAAAATATGCCCGGTCGTATCTTGGAATTCTGTGGAGCGTCCTGAACCCTCTCCTCTCGATGGTGGTTCTTTCCCTGATTTTTTCACAGCTATTCCGGCGTTCCATAGACAATTATCCCATCTACTACCTGACAGGTTATCTCCTATGGCAAACCTTCACAGGGGCAACCACCGCCGCTATGACCGCCCTTGTAGACAACAAGATGCTATTGCTTAAAGTAAAATTCCCCATGGACCTGTTTATCCTCACAAGAGTTTACACCGCCCTAATCAATCTGGGCTATTCTGTCATCGCCTATATCATCATGCTTTTTGTATTCCAGGTTCCTGCGAAGTGGACTATGTTTCTGTCCCCTTTGATTGTTTTCTTTCTCTTTCTCTTTTCACTCGGGATTTCCTATATACTGGCTACTGCTTATGTATTCTTTGGCGATATAAAGCACCTGTACACCGTTTCGCTGACAATATGGATGTACTGTTCTGCCATCTTTTATCCGGTCGAGCAGCTTCAGGGTATGATTCGCGTCATCATTTGGAACAATCCTATTTACACCTACATCCACTGTATGCGAAAAGCGGTGATGGTAGGCGAACTGCCGACTCGCATCGAATGGATACAGATGCTTTTTTGGAGTGTGGGTATCTACTTGATCGGCTATCTGATTTTTAAAAAAAGCCGAAACCGAATCATGCAAAAAATCTGACGGAGGCGTCTGAAATATGCCATGGCAAACGAAAACAGCCACCCCGCACCAAACACCCAATGAACCGTCTCCTGCCATTGTGGTCAGCCATGTGACCATGCAATTTAAACGAGCAAAAGATGAAGCAACCAGTCTCAAAGAACTGCTTGTACGAACGCTGCGCAGGCAACACCGCTACGAAATCTTTCTGGCATTGGACGACATCAGCTTTACCATTCAGCCCGGCGAGGTAGTTGGTATCATTGGCACAAATGGCTCTGGGAAAAGTACCCTTCTCAAGATCATCTCCGGCGCCCTGATTCCGACCTGGGGCAGAGTACAGGTCGATCGAAAAAAGGTTCAACTTTTAACACTGGGAACCGGTTTTGACCCGGAACTGACCGGAAGGGAAAATGTCTATCTAAATGGAGCAATCATTGGATACCCTCAAAAATTCATCGATCAAAACTACTCCGCCATTGTGCGCTTCGCGGAGTTGGAAGGCTTTATGGAGGAAAAGGTGCGAAATTATTCCTCTGGAATGGTTTCGAGGCTTGGCTTTGCGATCGCCACGATCCGGGACACCCCCGAAATCCTCATTTTGGATGAAGTATTAAGCGTAGGAGACATGTTCTTCCGGCAAAAAAGCGAAGCCCGCATTCGAGAAATGATCCATGGCGGTTCCACCGTTCTGCTGGTGTCCCACTCCACCTCCGTCATCGAAAACAATTGTACCCGGGCTATTTGGATTGAAAAAGGCCATCTTCGCGCTTCTGGCGCTCCCAAAGAGGTTTGCCGCGCGTATGAAAAACTGAAGGAGATGTGAGCGTTGAAGGACCGGCTCTATGAACTCTTTGTAAATCGTGTTCCAGGAATCCGTGACCGGTATCGCAAAAGCCGGGAAACAAAGGCAGCACGCTGGAAATCGCTCCTACTCTTGTTGGGACTCAACCTCCAGTATTATGTATTCTTTCGCAGAAGCTTGGCATATCCAGAGCGGAGTCCCATGTATGAAGAAAAACGTCTATACAGCAGCGGAAGTGAGTCGTCCCTCTCACAGCGGGAGGCCCCCGAGGCATTCGCCGCAAGGCTAGCTTCCTTTGATGTTATCTCCTTCGATGTGTTTGACACCCTTCTTTTTCGGCCATTTTCCCACCCAACGGATCTCTTTTATTTGATGGGTATGGCGTTGTCCTATCCAGACTTTCGTCAAATTCGTATTGACGCCGAAAAACAGGCTCGGAAAGAAAAAAAGAATAACGCCAATACGTTCGAAGTATCTCTGTCCGATATTTGGGAGATTATGGAGCGGGAAACTGGCATCCCCCAAAAATATGGGATGCAGGTGGAGGAGGAATGGGAACAACGGTGCTGTTTCGCCAATCCATATATGTTACAAGTGGTCCATGCGCTGCTAAGGCGTGGCAAGGTGGTAATAGCTACCTCGGATATGTATCTACCTGCTGCCTTCATCCAAACGCTTTTGAGCCGCTGTGGTTATCGCTCATTGGTCGGTTGCTTTGTCTCCTGCGAATTTGGAACATCCAAGGGAGATGGCCGCCTTTATGAGGTACTCCGCCGTTCCTTCGGCCAGACAAAGACATATGTGCACGTCGGAGATCACCCCGAGGCCGACTATCAACAGGCTATGCGCCATCACATGCAGGCCATCCTTTACGCCAACGTCCACCATATGGGAAACCTTTACCGTCCGATGGATCTCTCCGCCATTGTTGGCAGCGTGTATCGTGGAATTATTAACACCCATATACACAATGGGCTCCGGACTTACTCACGCGAATACGAATATGGTTTTATTTATGGCGGCCTATTCGTAACCGGTTATTGCCAGTTTATCCATCAATATGTCCAAGCGCACAGTATAGAGAAAATCTTATTTTTATCCAGAGATGGATTTGTCCTTCTCCAAGCATACCGGCAGATGTATCCAAAAGAGACTACTCGAACCACATATGCGCATTGGTCTCGGCTGGCAGCGATCAAGTTATGCGCCAACGATTACCGCTCCGAATACTTTCGAAGGTTTCTTACCCACAAAGTCGATCAAAAGTACACCATCCAGCAGATTATAAAAAGCATGGAACTGGATCGTCTGCTTGATACGCTCTGTCAAACAGTGAAGGTGGAGCCGGATACGGAATTGACGTATAAAAATGTGGGAACCATTCAAAAATATTTGATGAACCACTGGGGGGACATCCAACATCTCTATCAAGAGCAGGTGGAAGCTGGCAAAGTGTATTATTTCCAACTTTTAAAAGGGTGTCACCGTGCTGTGGCCGTGGATATTGGCTGGGCGGGCAGTGGCGCCATCCTGCTCGACCATGCAGTCAATCGCCTTTGGCTTCTAGATTGTCCGATCACCGGGATTCTCGCCGGGACAAATTCCTGTTACAGTCCAGAGATAGATGCGAGCGAACCGTTCTTGTTCGCAGGCAAACTGGTCAGCTATCTTTATTCCCAAGGCGTGAACCGCGACCTTTGGAAGTATCATGATCCCGCACAAGGCCACAATCTTTACTGGGAACTCCTGTTGGGCGCTCCAGAAGGTAGCCTGAAAGGGTTCTATTGGGATCAATCGGGAAACTGCCAATGCCGGTTCAAAGAAAATGTTCCAAATCCAGAACGAATTCACGAGATCCACCGGGGAATTCTGGATTTTGTAAAACAGTTTTTAGCTGTGGAAGACCGCTTTGGTTGTGACATTCCCATTCCTGGAAGGGACGCCTATGCGCCCATGGTGAGTGTCTGTAGCCGAAAGAATAAATCGTTTCGAGAAGGTCTGGAGGGGTTACTGGATGAAACACATATTGCATAACGGGTCCGATAAACCGCTTGTTTTGTATCACGCTATCAGTTCTTATCAGCTTCTGGAAGTGATTCTCCACCGCTTGACCTATCACAAAAAAGAGTGGGCTGTATTGATTCTGCCGGATTTTATCCTACAAAAATATCCACAGTACAAACGATTAGTTACACAGCATCTTTTCGATGAAGTGTATCTCTTTCCCTATCTGCACATCCTGCATCGCACGGAAAAGCAGATTCTCGAGGATGTAAAACAATGCTACGAACAGATCGTCCCCTACCCCATCGCCGACTTTTCCGAGGTTTATGTTGCAGGAGCGCATTTTTACTTTTCCTTGTATCTCATTCAAAACCGGATTCCTTTCTATTTTTTTGAAGATGCTGCCGGGATGTTGAGCAAATCGCAGGAACTATATGAAACTTTGGCGGCCAGCTTTCCTACACATGCAAAAATTGCCCGGAAATATCGACTGTTCAATGGAGAAAATCCCTACATTTACCGGGTAATCTGTTTGAAGAAAGCACAGACCATCGACGTCTCCGACGAACGATACCTGGATTTTTCTGTGGAGGAAGCCTTACAAAATCTTCCGGAACGGGAGCGAAAAAACCTGATTCATTTTTTCTTAAAGCATCGCCTTTGGACAAAAGCTGAAGCCATTTTATTAACCCAACATTTTGCCAATCTCAATATGATGAGCGAAGAAGAGCAAATTCGCTCGTACAAGCTCCTTCGGGTCAGCGCCCTTCAGGATGTACGCCTCATTATTAAAAAGCATCCGGACGATTATTTAAACTACCGGAAGATCTTCCCTGACGCAGAATTGATCAAAGAAATCTTTCCAGCAGAACTTCTCCCCTATGTTTTTTGGCGAAAGCCCACCTCCATCTATACGTTTGATTCCACCAGCTGTGAGAATCTTGGTAAACACTTTTTGATTCAGAAGATCGAGAGGAAATCCTATGCAGAATAATCTGGTTTTGATTGTTGTCAATTCGGTATACCAACTTTTTACTGCAGTACACATGCGAAGAAGCCTTCTTGCAGACAGATTGGTCGACCTTCTGGTCACGGACGTCACTTCCGTTCTGAATGAAACAATACCCCGGCTGCAAGAAACAGGATTGTTTGAACGAGTGATCTCCGGGACTACCAAGGAGCTCAACAAAAAATATGCGGCTGCTCCAGCAGACGTACTCAATGAAGGTTTTCAAAATATTGATCGGACGTTGCGTTGGAATCTAAATGAGGAACTCGCCAGTTATTCGGAAATTTACTTTTCCAATTTTGATCCCTTTATCCGCATGTTGGCCTGCCTATACGAGGCCTCTCCCTGCGAATTCATCTGCTATGAGGATGGCTTCTCCTCCTACGTGATCGACTATCTTCGGGAAAACCGGGCTGCCATCAACCGCCACCCGGAGGGTGGGAAAATTCGAAACAAGGTCCATCGAGTTTTACTCTATGAGCCACACCTTGCCCTGCGTGGAGATTCCCTCACCAATCAGGCCTTGCCTAAAATCGACCGGCGCGATCAGGAGTTGAAACTCCTGCTGAATTATATTTTCGACTATAAAAAGCCGGAGGAATGTATGGACTTCATCTTTTTGGAACAGTCCTTTCGGGCCGAAGGCATTAAAACCAACGATCTTGCACTGATGCAATTATGCCAACAAACGGTTGGGCCCGGCCGATTCCTTGTAAAGCCCCATCCAAGGAATCCGGAAAATCTTCCCTTTCAGCTTGGATTAACCCGCAAATATCCCACAGAAGCGCCGTGGGAACTCTTCCTTCTGAATGAAAGCCCTGATCGCCGCACCATCATCACCGTCTGCTCCAATGCAGCGCTGACAAGCCGCATTGTATTTGGAATGGACATCAACACGTTGATGTTGTACCGCCTTTTTGAAGGAAAAGTCCTTTGGAAGGAAGATGCCATTTTAAAGCAGTATCTGCGTAAGTTCCGGCGGCAGTTTGCCGGAAAAAATTATTATGTGCCACAAACGATCTACGAGCTACAGGATATACTCAAGTATTTAGGAGGCCGCCATGAATCAACCAATCAAAGTTTCCATCATTATCCCTGTTTATCAAGTCGAAAACTATCTTGAGCGGGCTGTCGATTCTGTTTTGGCGCAAACCCTGCAAGAAAAGGAGATTATCCTGGTAGACGACGGCAGTGAAGACGCTTCCCCACAGATTTGCGACCGCTATGCACTGGAATATCCCGATCTTATCCATGTGATCCATAAGGAGAATGAGGGGCTTGGGTTGGCACGCAATACCGGTGTCCGGGCTGCTAAAGGGGAATACATCGCCTTTCTTGATTCAGATGACACCGTTGAACCGGAAATGTATGAGGAGATGTATCAAAAAGCCGTCGAACAGGATTTTGATATCGTGATGTGTGATGTCAAAATCCTTTACGTGGATGAAAATCGAACCAGTACGGTTTCAACTTATCCCCATGAACAGATCGATCTGTCCGACTACATTGCCAACGGCAATAATATCACATACAGCGTCAATAAGCTGTTTCGAAGGACTATCTGGGAAGAGAACCAATATGAGAAAATGCTCTTTGAGGACATCTCGCTCATTCCTTCTCTGATTACAAGATATCCCCGTATCGGTTATATTCCCAAACCTTTCTATCATTACTACCGGCGTGCAAACACCATCTCGACCTCTCTGGTGGGAAACATGGTCGACATCATCCAGGCTTTTCGTAACTTTATCGACACCAGTGACCAAGATTACCGTGATGAGGTGATCTACTGTGTCGCAAAACAATTATATTGGAATATGACACAGTCCAGGATACTTTTTCAAGCGGACTTTATCGATCTTCTAAAAGAGTATCAAAAGGACTTCTTGCTCAATTCCTACATCGCTCATGATGAAAAAATTCGGAGAATCCTAGATTTTCTCAAAGAGGAGATCCTTCCGGATCAAATCATCTGTGTTCATTTTGGGCGCCCGCTCCCCACTGAATTTCTGGAAGAACTCCAGACGAATTTCCCCAAAACGCGCCTGATCGACGCAGACGAGCGTTATTTCGCACAGGAAGAACTTCCCGAAAATGTTCACCAAGCTTGGGACGAAGGATACCTCGCCTATGTAGAGGAATACTGTGCCCTGAAAATCCTCTGTGAAGAAGGAGGAATTGTTCTTACTCCGGAGATGCACACAAATTTACAGTTCAAGAAGCTGCGGCTTCATACAATTTTTTTTGGTTTTGAAAACGAAGAAGAGCTGACAACCGGTTGCTTTGGAGCGGTCAAAGGGCATTATGTCATACAAGCTTTGCTCAGCACCTATGAGATGGATACCATTTTCAACAAGGCATTCCTCCCACTAAAAGACCGCCTGCGCGATTTTCTGGTCCTCCATTTCAATTTGAGGGTCAATGGGAGGAAACAGCTTTTGAAAAAAGAGATTCAGATACACCTGCCCAGTGTTCTGGCCTTCGACATGAAGGACGGCGAAAACTGCTGCAAACTGGGCGGTTATCCGGTTCCAGACGGATACGAAATTGTCAGCGATGCCGTCCTGAAAATGTGGTCAAACCGACTGTTGGAGAACTGGAATCTTTATAAACAAGAACTTAACCGAAAACGCCCTGCTCCTTCAAAACCTGCGCCAGCCCCCAGTAAAACGCGTCCTCCAGAATGGTATGAGCGGGAACTGCACAGGCAAATCGAGGAGGTCGTGGCCACTTATGAAAACTCCACCAGTTGGCGAATCACCAAGCCGGTTCGTGCACTTGGAGAATGGTTTGGAAAGCGAGGTAAAGCATAATGCGAACAGTCGCAATCATTCCCGCGCGGTATGACTCAAGCCGATTGAAGGGAAAACCTTTGGCAGATCTCTGCGGGAAACCGATGATCTGGTGGGTATATACACAGGTATGTAAATCCGAAAAGATCGATGCGGTCTATGTGGCAACGGACCATGAAGCGATTGCACAGGTCTGTGCACAACACAAGATGGCCTATGTTATGACGTCTCCTGATAACCGGACGAGCACCGAACGTATCTACGAGGCTGCACAGACCATTCCCGCGGATCTTTATCTCTGTATCAACGGAGATGAGCCCTTAATCGACCCTCTCCTAATTGAGCAAATCCTCCCAAGCGAAATAGCGGGGTTCTTTGCAGCCAATCTAATGACAAAAATTCATTCTCCAGTGGAAGCGGTTGATGATTCCAATATCAAAGTGGTAACCGATTGTGATGGCTATGCACTTTTTATGTCGCGCAGCCCGATTCCGCATCCAAAGTCCAGTATTCACTTCGACTTTTATAAACACCTTGGGGTTCTCGCCTATTCGATGGAAGCTCTACGTTTTTTTGCAGAAACGCCCAAGGGGGCAATTGAAAAAATCGAAGATATCAACGAACTTCGTTTTATTGAACACGGAAAAAAGTTAAAAATGATACCAGTTGAAGCACACACGCTTTCCGTCGATACACCAAAAGATCTAGACTATGTTCGAGGGATTATTCAACAAAAATTGGAACAGGGGGAAATCCAGCTGTGAGTCTTCAAATATTGGATTGTACACTGCGGGATGGCGGCTATATCAACGATTGGCGTTTTGGTCGTAAGACCATTACTTCGATCCTGGACAAGCTAGAATGTGCTAAAATCGACATCATTGAGTGTGGCTTTTTAACTGGCATGGTACAAGAAAAAGAGTGCTCGCTGTTTAACAGTACAGCAGACATTGAAGAGGTCCTACCGAAGCGGGAACGTTCTTCCATGTACGTTGCCATGATTGCCATCGGAGAAAAGGAATTGCATCCTTCTAAATTGACACCCTATGATGGCAAAAGTATCGAAGGTATCCGGCTGACCTTTCACAAAAATGAGATTGATCTGGCAATTGAATGGGCCCACATTATCATGGAGAAAGGATACCGCGTTTTTATGCAGCCGGTGGGTACCGTATTTTATAGCGATATAGAACTTCTTCAGTTGGTAGAAAAAATGAATCAATTGAAGCCATATGCCTTCTATATTGTAGATACACTGGGAAGCATGTATCGGAATGAGGTCTCGCACCGCTTCTATCTGATTGATGAAAACATGGACCCGCAAATTCACTTGGGGTTCCATGGACACAACAACATGCAGTTAGCTTTCTCAAACGCACAAGTATTGGGAAAAATTCAAACAAAACGTACGTTGATACTAGATTCCTCTGTTTATGGGATGGGGCGTGGAGCTGGCAACCTCCCGACAGAACTTATCACACAGTATATCAACAAAAATATCGCCTCGCGGTATGATGTGACCATGGTCATGGATATTTATGATGAGTACATTGCCGCTATTCGAAAAAAATACGAATGGGGCTACACAATGCCTTATCACATTGCCGCTAACAATGTCTGTCATCCGAATTACGCTGCATATCTCATCAATAAACAAACTTTAACCATGAAAGATATTGAAAAAATAATTCAGTCCATCCCGGATGCATACAAAGTTCTATATGATCGTTCTCTGATCGAGCAGCTTTATATACAGTTTCAAAGTCGGAAGATCGATGATCGTGCAGCTGTCGAGACCATCAAAACCTGGATTCAGGGGAAAAAGCCGCTTCTTCTTGCGCCGGGGAAAAGTCTGCTTTCAAAGTATGATACGATCATGGAGTTTATTGAAAAGGAACATCCGTATGTGATCTCCGTTAACTTTGTCGATCCCCGCTATCATATGGACGCTTGTTTTGTCAGCAATCATAAGCGTATGGATATTATCGGGCAGGAAATCCAACATTTTACAAAGATTCAAACGATCCTGACTTCCAACATTCCAGAGGGTCCATGGAAAGAATGCCTTTATGTAGACTATGACCGCTACACCAACGACGATGAAATGATCTCGGATAATGCCGGGCTGATGCTCTTAAAACTATTGGAGCACTGTGGCGCAACCGAAGTATATCTAGCCGGTTTTGACGGTTTCCATCATCGGTACAATGGCAACTATTACAGCAAAGAATTGAATTTTAAAGTCAATGAGGAGGAAATTCTGGAGAAACAACTTCGAATCCGAGGCCAGCTGGCAGAATTGTCCCAAAATATGAAAATACAGTTCTTAACTCCCTCCGTATATGAATGACTCAAATACCGCAAATTGGAATCGTCAAAGGATGGCCCGTTCCGCATGGAAACAGGCCATCCTTTTTGTTTTTGCAAGATGCATTATAAAAATGTTCAAAAACAAGCAGGCGATATACAATCTCTTTGACTCTTTGAGAACAACACAGAAAACCGATTGCATTCTCTTTAGTCAGGATATGGTGCGAATTGGGCCATAGGGCGTAAATAATAGGCTATATCCGTATATTCCAGTCCGATTCAGAACAAAAACACCTGCAAAACCGCTCCAAGTAAACATGAATGGAAATCGATTTTTCAAGACGCAGACACGCATCTGCTTCAAGGGTACAACAATCGAGCAAGAATGTCTAAAGCTCTTATAACCCCGAAATGGTATCGAAAGACAAGTGTTCCAACTATTCGGGAAGAATTTCGAGGAAACAACCAGAGCCAATCATTAAAATATGTTTTTCCTTATGCTCTAATGCGACAAAAATAGGTAAATTATTTCGACATAATACACAATATGAATTATCATTCGTAGAATCATCGTGCATATTCCAATATTCTTTCTTTCAAGGAGGAATATTTATGTCATTTAAAATGCACTTTGGACACGACATCTATCATCTTCGCACGGATTCTCTCAAACTGACACAACAACAAGTTGCGGATGCTATCCCGATTTCCCTACGAGAATACCAAAAAATTGAAAAAGGTGAGTTGTCTCCTGGTTCTGAGATTTTTCTCCGCCTTGTCTTTTTCTTCAATATTGATATTCAAAAATATAGGGAAGACTTATGAACACAATTCCAGCGCATATTGGCTAAACCCGCGGCGTTCTCTATGTAGGATTCTACGGGTTTCCCCTTCCGGGAGTTCCAGTCGATAGCATTTCCGTTCATCCCTACCACAATCCTATTCTTCTGTCGTTTTGATATGATCTATTTGCTTTATCTGATCGTAAGCCTTCTATACTTTCCAACAGATCCCGATGCTTATCAAAAACGAGTGGAATATCATCTTTTTTAATTCTTGATCGTTTACTTTCATGTCTTTTCCTTATCTATAAAAAATTTCGATATATGCCCATCTTTGTGTGAGTCTGGTTCAAAAAAGTGACTATAAACAAAAAAAGCTACATTTCAAAACCTTGAAATGTAGCTTTTAGCTTGGTTGCGGAGGCAGGATTTGAACCTACGACCTTCGGGTTATGAGCCCGACGAGCTACCGGACTGCTCCACTCCGCGATATTTCTGCACCTTCTTGATGAGTGCAGAATTTATTATACTATACTCGTTTATAAAATGCAAGCCTTTTTTACGATTTTTTTGTTTTTCCTTTTTCAAACAGTAAAACTAGTCCCATTCCCAAAAGAATGCAGAGCACAGCAGCACCCATTCCCGCCAAAAAGGTTAAAAACTGGCTGTTTTCCCTGTATATCGAATTTCGATGTTCTTCTACCATTGCCTCTGAAACAGCGGTCGGTTCTATGAATCCCGAAGAGGCCTCTTCCTCTCCCACCTTCTTTGGTATGTACGCCTCCTCTGCCCCATCGGAATGGAGCATCGCATTTTTCAAGCTGCTGGATGCACTTTTATTCTTGGAAGAATGGGATTGATCCGTTACATCAGTCCCTACTTTTGTAGTGGTAGTCCTCTGTTCCTCCCCTCGCAAAACAGAAACAATGTATCGCTTTGTTTCCTTGCGATCGGAAGAACGCACTGTTACGACGATTTCCGTCGTACTTCCCGATTTATATAACGTTTTCCGATTGACAGAGATTGTTGCGCCTTCCGTAGCATTCGCCTGAAACGTCACAGACGATACCTCTGCATCTACTTGTAACGTATAATCCAAAATATCTGGAGAAAAGGGTGGTTCCAAATTTCCTACAGACGGCTGCAATGCGGTAAGGAAAAAGACTTCTTCAGAAAAATCGATCTCTTCCGCACGATTGACCGTCACCGTGTAGACTTGACGGTTTTTCTTATCTACAGAAACGACTGTGATTTTTATTTCAGTCGACGTCCCAGCGCGGTTTAACTTCTCCCGGCTGATACTTACCGCCCCTTCTTCCCCTGCATCCGCTTGAAACGTCAAATATTGGACTTCCGCATCCACATTCACAATGTACTCTGTAATATCTGGCGAAAAAGCAGGTTGCAATTCCCCAACCGACGGAATCAGTTCTGTTAGATAGGCTTCCCATTCCGGGTCCTCCGGCTCCTCTGCACGATTGACCTCCACGACATATTGCGCCTTTTGTTTTCGATCTTCCGCCGTGACCGTAATGGTGATAGAGGTTGTGGAACCCGCCTTCTGAAGGGTTTTTCGGTTGACACTGACCGTCCCATTTTCACCGGCCAACGTTTCAAATGTGACGCTCGACACTCTGTACGGGACATCCAATGTATAATAAAATGTATCGGGTGAAAAGGTTGGCGAAAGTTTTCCAGAAGAAGGGATCAAGCTTTTTAGAAAAGCTTGATCCGATTTTGGTGGAAGGACTTCTATGGCTACAGACTCTGAACAGGCAATATTCAACTGTTCTCCCTGCCAATTGCAAATCTGATCCACAGTAACATCCAATTCCGTACTTCCGGCCGATGCGCCGTCATTTACTTCAAATACATATGTTAAAATGGTCCCGGACAAAGCGGGCGCATGTCCCAAATCTACATTGCAGACATAGGTACTGCGCACAGGATTATTCGTTCCATCTGTCTGCAAAGTTTTGTTTTTAATCTGATCGGATGGCTCTACACGCAAAAAGGAGAGACGTGTATCGTCATAAGCGATGGAAACACAGAAACCCGCCAGATCCTCCAGCGTTGTCTCTGCATGAATGGTTAGTCTGACCAGATCTCCACCGCCAAAAGAGGCCGCATCCACAGAAAAAGTAAAACTTGGCTCAGATTCCGTTGTACAATTGGCAAAAGTTGTTGCACCCAAACTCCAAAAAATACTCAAACATAAGAGGAGGCCCCATACCTTTTTCAGCATTGCGAACCTCCTCTTCCAAATGTCCTTTATTCTTTTTTGTTCAGGCGGTAACAGCCTCCGTTGCCACTGGATTCCCAGCGCGCAATTCACGAATACGCCGCTTTTTCAATACCTGCAAACGGAATCGATTGTACCGCTGAATCACCGCAAAGGGCAGATTCCCAAGTAAAATCAAGAAGGCAAACACAAGACCAATTCCCAGGGAATTGACAACCAACATAACTATGGCGCACAGGCAATTTGTAAAATGCATCCATTCCCCGCGACAAGTCTCCATAATAAATTCGTCCAGGTATTCAATTGAGACATCGGTAAGGTGTGCTTTAGAAAAGCCTCCCTTCCCAATGTGCTGTGGTAATTTGTCCTTCCACAGTTGAATTTTCAATTTATCGCGATACCAACGTCCGCCTTTTTCCCAATGCTTGGGCAGATAGCGCGGCTTTGCGGCATCAAAGAAGGACGTATGAATCTTTACGCAAGCTAAAAATACCGCCACATGCCATGCGGCAATGATAATTACATTCCAGAGGAACATCTGGAGGCCTGATAAATCTCTGAGCACGAACATTCCTTCCTTCACAAAATCATCACCGACTTAGAAAAGCGGTGGATTCAAAAAACTATTTATGTTACCATGGACGCAGAAGCCCAAAATATACACAAAAATCGATAATCTTATTATAATACAAAGAAAAGGAGCATGCAATATGAAAGCACTTTTTATCGGCGGGACTGGAACAATCAGCGGCGCTGTTTCCGAGTTAGCGATTCAAAACGGAGTAGAACTAACCCTGCTCACGCGCAGTGGAAAAGGGCCAGAAGGCGCTGAGCAAATTGCCTGCGACATCAATGATGAAGACACCGCTTTTTCTATTTTAAAGGACCGCTCCTTTGATGTTGTAGCAGATTTTGTCGCATTTCGGCCGGAGCAGGTGGAACGCGACATCCGCTTGTTTCAAGGAAAAACCGAACAATACATCTTCATCAGTTCTGCTTCCGCCTATCAAAAGCCTCTGGTCCACCCCATTATCACGGAAAGTACGCCTCTATACAATCCCTATTGGCAATATTCGCGCGATAAAATTGCGTGTGAAACCCTTCTCATGGCAGCCTACCGTTCAGAGGGCTTTCCGGTGACGATTGTGCGGCCAAGTCATACCTATGGGGACCGTAGCGTTCCTGTCTCCATCCATGGAGCCAATGGAAGCTGGCAGATTCTCGCCCGTATGCTGGAGGGGAAACCGGTCATCGTTCACGGGGACGGCCTTTCCCTATGGACCTTTACACATAACACAGACTTTGCCAAAGGTTTTTGCGGCTTGATGGGAAACCCACATGCCATCGGAGAAGCGGTTCACATCACAAGCGATGAATCTCTCACCTGGAATGCTGCATTTTCTGCGATTGGACGGGCACTCGGTGTAGAACCTATTTTGCAACATATTTCCTCGGACCTCTTGTCCGCACTCCGTCCCGAGCTTCTAGGAACACTCTTGGGTGACAAAGCAAACTCCGTACAATTTGATAATACCAAAATAAAACGGCTTGTTCCAGACTTCTGTGCTACCGTGCGTTTTGACCAAGGAGTTCGCAGAACCGTGGACTATGTACGAGCTCATCCGGAATGCCAGAAACCAGACCCAGAGTTCGACGCTTGGTGTGACAGGGTAATAAAAGCTTATTCCTCCTGTATCTTCCATTTTTGATAAAAATCTAGGGCGCCTCAGCAGTTCATCTGAGACGCCCTTTTTACTTATCTAACAATCCATATTTTAAAGGCGGAGGGACTTCGTAGAAGTTTTCGGGGAATCTGCGTGCCGCTGTTTTCTCCTTTCCGCTGCACGCCCCACTGCTTTTTCCAATTCTACTACTGCTAAAGGCACCAATGCCAAGACTGCAACAACCAGCCACTGTTGTGCAGACAATGCAACGGTCTTAAAAACTTGGGCCAACGGTGGAATAACGATGACACTTAATTGTAAAGCTACACAGGCAATAGCCGCCAAGACGAGTTTCTTATTGCGGAAAATCCCCGCCCGGAAAACTGACTGCGAAGAGCGCATATTAAAGGTATGGACTACCTGCGAGAAGCTTAGAACGGCAAACGCCATGGTACGTCCGATCACCGGCGCCGTTGGGTCCACATCAAAAAAGATTCGTCCGATACTATAGGCCAAAAGGGCCATGGAACCAATCAGACATCCCTCCACAAGGATGTTGTACCCCAAGCCTCCTGAAAAGATGCTCTGAGTCGGCTTTACTGGCTTGCGCTCCATAATATCGCGGTCAATCGGTTCGACGCCCAACGCCAAGGCCGGAAGAGAGTCCGTGACCAGATTGACCCACAACAGCTGGATTGCTAGAAGAGGTGTGGGCAGGCGCAATAAGAAGCTGACAAACACCGTCAATATCTCGCCTATATTGCAAGAGAGCAGAAAATGAACGGTTTTTTTGATATTTTCAAAGATGCCGCGCCCTTCTCGCACAGCGGAGACGATGGTGGCAAAATTGTCATCCGCTAAAATCATATCTGCCGCGGCCTTGGCCACATCGGTCCCCGATTGCCCCATCGCACATCCGATATCTGCTGTCTTTAAAGCTGGAGCATCATTTACCCCATCCCCAGTCATGGCCACTACCTCGCCGCGCGCCTGAAACGCCTGTACAATGCGCACCTTGTGCTCCGGGGAAACACGCGCAAATACGGTGTATTGATAGATGTCTCGCGTTAATTCCTGCTGGTTGGTCCGATTCAGTTCCTCCCCAGTCATCACCGACGTTCCAGGTGTTAAAATCCCTAAATCTTTTGCAATCGCTGCGGCAGTAGCCGCATGATCTCCTGTAATCATAATTGGACGAATTCCAGCACGGCGGCAAAGGGCCACTGCCTCCTTTGCTTCAGGCCGTGGCGGATCGATCATGCCGATTAAACCACAGAAATTCAAGTTTTTTTCTAGGTCTTCCCGGTCTTTGGGAAGAGCAGGCAAATCCTTATAGGCCACACCGAGTACACGTAAGGCTCGACGAGCCATCGCTTCATTTTGCGAGGACGCTGACCGGCTGGTACAATGCGCCAGCAATACATCTGGTGCGCCCTTGGAGATCACGCGGTATTGACCGTTCGCTAATCTGTGAACCGTGGTCATCATCTTCCGCTCCGATGTAAATGGAATCTCGAGTACCCGGGGATAAAGTGCATCCAGTTCTACCTTTGAAGTGGAAGTAGCATGAACCAACGCCGCTTCCGTTGGGTCTCCATGTACATTCCCTCCGGAAACAGTACAATTGTTGCACAGCACAGCCAACTTCAGCAAATTTTGGCCCTCGGATGAGTCTAGGCGCAGTTTGCCTGAGGCGGTTGCCAGTTCAACCACAGTCATTCGGTTCTGCGTGAGTGTGCCCGTCTTATCGGAACAGATTACACTGGCACTTCCAAGTGTTTCAACCGCGGGCATCCGGCGGACTATCCCGCGCTTTGCCGCCATACGGCGGACACCAATAGCCAATACAATCGTTACCACTGCCGGGAGACCCTCTGGAATAGCCGCAACCGCTAAACTGATGGATATTAGAAACATCTCCAACGGCTGGACATGCTGGAAAAGTCCCATGATAAAAATAACTGCACAAATCACTAAAGCGCCAATTCCCAACCAGCGGCCAGTCTGCTCTAGTTTTCGCTGAAGTGGCGTTTGGGGTGATTCCTGCGAAGAAATCATATGAGCAATTCGCCCTACTTCTGTCTGCATCGCTGTGGCAGTAACAATTCCCATCCCATGCCCAGAGGTGATGGAACTTGTGGAAAACAATAAATTCCGCCGGTCACCCAAGGGAGTTCCGGATGGATAAGTCCCTTCTGCCCGTTTCGAAACCGGAAGGCTTTCACCTGTCAAAGCGCTCTCTTCCGCCTTCAAGTCGTAACTTTCCGTCAAGCGGAGGTCTGCAGGAACCAGATCGCCGGCCTTTAAGAGAACCAAGTCGCCGGGGACTAATTCAGCCGCCGCAACTGTTCGCTCCACTCCGTCACGTATCACATGCGCGTGTGGGCTGCTCATCTTCTTGAGCGCTTCAATTGCCTTTTCCGCGCGGCTCTCTTGTACTAAGCCAGTAATCGCATTGATGACAACAATGGCTAAAATAATGATCGCGTCTATGTAGTCGTCGTCCTTCTGTAAGTAAGAGGTGATAAAGGAAATTCCCGCTGCAATCAAAAGGACAATGACCATGAAATCGGAGAATTGTGCTAGAAAGCGCCGCATGAAACTCTTTTTCTTTGGCGGTTCCAATTCATTTTTCCCATATTCCCGCAACCGGTTACGAGATTCCCTGCTGGAAAGTCCATTATGCGCGTTGGTTCCCAGCCGCTTTTCACATTCTGCCTTTGTTAAGCATTGCCATTCCAATCGCAGTCCCTCCTATCGCCGCCAAGCGGCGGGTTTCTTTTTCTTGTTCTTCTTTTCATTATATGAAAGGGTTACACAAACTATTATCCCACCGTCCTTGCATTTCTCATGGGAATTCACTATCACAACGCAGCAAGGTTATGTTATAATAAGCCTTATTATTTCGAATCATCTGACAACGGATACAGTAGAAAGGCGTGATTCTCTGGAGTTCCACATCCGTTTCAGTATACAAAAAATATCGTATGAAAGGCCCTTTCCACCCAAATAAAAGGAGGATGCCCATTGGATCAAGTAATCATGAATTTCGTGCAACAAAATCTACACAATGCAGTTACAGATATTGTTTTTCCCATCATCACAATGCTTGGAGAAAATGGTTTTATCTGGTTACTCCTCATTTTCATATTGTTGTTGAACAAGAAACACCGCCGTTGTGGGGGGATGTTACTTCTGGCGTTAGCTTTGACCTTCCTGCTTGGTGAGTTTGTTCTCAAACCAATCATTGCACGGCCCCGTCCCTTTATGGATGACCCCAGTGTTGCTCTGTTGATTCCTCCCCCGAATGGCTTCTCCTTCCCGTCGAACCATGCCTCTTCATCCTTTGCGGTAGCTACCATGTTGTGTTTCTATCACAAAAAGGCTGGAATTGCCGCCCTGGTGTTGGCTGCTTTGATCGCATTCAGCCGGGTTTTCTTGTTTGTACATTATCCAACGGATGTGATGGCTGGGGCTGCTTTGGGAATCCTCTGCGCGGTCATTCTTCACGTTCTGTTACAACTTTGGAAACGTAAAAATGAAAAAAAATACAATCAGTAATCCAATTTATACACTCTGTTTTCTTATTCACGAAAATTTTGTACAACTTTCAGTCGTTTTTGAATAAAAATGTCTCTTTTACCATGGAATTTTTATCTTTTTCCCCTCATTTCGACACAAGATATATCATTCAAATTGCCATTTTTAGGAAGATGTTGCGTAAACAATTGTTTTGTTGAATATTTTATTTTTCTTCTATTGCTTTATTCTTCCTTTTTCTCTATCATTATAAATATCTTTCGAGTGAATTGTGGTCACTGACTAGATTTTTAGAACGAAGGAGGATGTATGACATTGACGAAACATATCGGAGATATCCATCTGCCGAACGCCAATCTACATTATTATCTTTTTGGCAACCCAGAAGATGGATACTGTATTGAGATCACGTCTTGTAAGTGTGAACGAGCATGCGGCTTTGTCTCTTCAGACCTACAATATGCAGAACAATGCGTCAATCAGCTCTTTGAGGGCATGGCGTTTCCCAGTAACTTAGACGATTATTTGGAAGATTTCAAATTTGATAATGATTCCTATTGACTTTCGAAACAGGTTTGATTATACTGTAGGAGGCCCCTTCCAAAAAAGCCCATTTTTTGGCGAACGGGTGATGCGCCTGCATAAAAGCGGGTGCAGCGCAAACGATAATAAAGCCACCATTAAGAAAGAAAAACCGATGATGTAAGGAGTCTTGCGTGATGAAAAAGTATGTTTGCACAGCATGTGGTTATGTGTACGATCCCGCAGTGGGAGATCCGGACAGTGGTATCCAGCCTGGCACCGCTTTTGAAGACATTCCGGACGATTGGGTATGCCCTCTCTGCGGCGTAGGCAAAGATATGTTTGAGCCCCAGGACTAAGAACCGGGACCAAATCAAACGAGAAGTGATGTGTTTGCCTGCCCATAAGGATGGGAAAAAGGGAGGAACGGGACTTTGAGGAAGACGGAACGAACGAAATCTTTTCGATCCGGCAGAGGCAAAGCATCCTTCCCCTATCTTCTATCCTTATGGGTGGGCTTCTCTATGTTTTAATCTGGAAAGGAATGATAAATGAATGAGTGCAATCAAACTGAAGGAAAATCTCTATTCGGTCGGTGTTCTGAATCCGTCCCTGCGCGTCTTTGACATCGTGATGGAAGCGCGCTATGGTACAAGCTATAACGCCTATTTGATTACCGGGGAAAAGAATGTTCTTGTGGAGACTGTAGAAGTCAATTTCTTCGATGAATACCTGAACAACATCCAGAGCGTCGTAGATATTTCCAAGATTGACTACCTCATTATGAACCACACCGAGCCGGATCACTCCGGTTCAGTGGCGAAACTGCTGGAAAAGAATCCGAATATCACGATTGTATGCACCACAGCAGCCCAGAAATACCTGCGCGCCATTGCAAACCATGATTTTCCGTGTATCGTAGCAAAGCATGGCGATAAGTTGGACATCGGTGGCCAGGAGCTTGAATTCATTGTCGCTCCGTTACTTCACTGGCCAGATTCCATGTTCACCTGGATGCCGCAGCAAAAAGTTCTGTTTACCTGCGACTTCTTGGGGGCCCACTTCTGCGAACCTACTATGTTGGACAGCAATATTCATTACCCGGAACAGTACCTGGGCGAGGTAAATTACTATTACGCCTGCATTTTCGGTCCATTTAAGCCCTATGTGCTCGCCGGCCTGGATAAGATCAAAGATCTACCGGTCGAGATGGTATGCCCAAGCCATGGTCCCTGCCTTGTGGAAGGTATTTCTCGCATTCAGGGCCTTTATCGCGAATGGAGCACACCCACAGCGCCGACCGGAAAGAAGATCGTAGGGATTCTTCATGCTTCTGCGTATGGTTGCACCACCAAGTTGGCACAGGCAGCCTATGAGGAATTGAAGAAGGACCCCAATTTGGATGTTCGCCTGATGAATGTCGTGTTTACACCTCTTGCGGAAGCAGCGGCGTTGGTCAACGAAGCGGATGCACTGTTGGTCGGTTCTTGCACCATTAACCGCGATGCGCCGAAGGTTGTGTGGGATGTTTTGGCTTCTGTAGATGCCATCAACACCAAGCAAAAGCCTGTCGGTGCCTTTGGTTCTTATGGTTGGAGCGGTGAAGCGGTTCCAATGATGAAATCGCGCATGGAGCATCTCAAATTCAAATTTATCGGCGACGGCCTGCGTGTCTGCTTTATGCCGACCGAAGAGGACTTCGAAGCTATGCGGACTTATGCGAAGGAAGTTGTCTCTAATCTGAAATAACAACGTCGTTTCATACATGTTCAAAAGGGCGGATGCAAATGCATCCGCCCTTTTGAACATGTATGATAAGAATGGTTGTTATTAGAGTCCCTATCCCTAAGGCTGTACGGCAGGGTAAGGGCTGGTATTGGTATTATTCTCCTTTTTATTCGATAAACTTTCGCGTCATCCCTCTGAACGTCCTCTTTTTCGTTTCTTGCAGTTACCAGACAGCGCAAGTTTATTTTACAACAAAAGAAGTTTTTCATTCTACTTCTTCGATATAAGCCCTCTTTTAAACGACGTGACGATCAAGCTGTTTTCTTTATACAAAAGGCGTCCATGTATCGTGACATGGGCGCCTTTCCAATCGGATTCATCATTTCAAATGGTTTCCTTCCCGCCTCCTTTATCGATCGATACTACGGGCAGGTTCATACATTGGCCTGGCCGCTCTCGAAAAGATTGTTGATTGCAGGGGCATCCACTTGGGTGGATACCAACAACTCACCATTTCCCAAACGCAAATAAACTCGATTTCGCTGCAACCAAATCTGGATGCGCTGTGTCTCCTCGCCCTCCTTCGGCTGGATACGCACTTCATAATCGGCATTTGCAGGCAAAAAAGGAGGTTCCGTTGCCGGCCGTGCTGACCCAAGCATCTGGTCAAGGACATCCAAGGGCGCCTCAGCGGTCAACGTCGTCAGAGGGGCTGCCGCTCCACCGCGATACACAATTGCAGAGGGTTCCTGTTTTCCACATCCGCCAAGTATCCCAGCGCAAATCAGCGTTATCAAAGCCATCGCCATCCATTTTTTCATCTGTCGCCGTCCCCGCCGCTCTTGCCCGGGGCGTTCCTCCCTTCCATCAACATGGCTCTCCTCGTACGGGCTTCCCCAAAACCGCCAAGTTCTGTGCCCGTACAAGTGCATCTTCTGTACTATTAGAAGCCTCTATTTGTAATACACATCATACACAAGTTTTCTTTCAAAAAAACTGAAAAAAATCTTACAAAATTCTGTCAATTTTCTGGAGTATACCACCCTAACTTCTTCAGGAACTGTACCACTTGCAAATCGTTTTGCTTCTCTGTTAGAACATATTGATTGACAGGAACCCAAATCTTCCCCTGATACTCTCCGGCCAGTTCCTGTAGGCGACCTCCTTCTTTTGGTTGGAGAAGGCCGTCATTGCCACAAACCAGTGTCAATCCAGTCAACCTCGCACTGTAGTCTTCATGTCCTGTGATGTCCATATTCAAAGTATCCTGACGCAGGGCTTCCAGAAGCTCTTTCTTTTGCATATCGTTCAGGCGGTAAGTCTTTGAGGCCATCTCCGAATGCTCATCATAGTTTTCTACCTCAATCTCACTGATCTCTTCTGGCTCGAGATAGAACAGTAGATTGCCGCTTGTTTTATATTCTTCTGAGTTGACAATACTTGCGCTCTGCTCCTGTAAGTCCTGCACCGCACTATCGGTATCGAACTCCTCGAATCGAGTATTCCGGTATTCCCTGCGGAACGTATCCCCGTTTTTCAAATGATAGACAAATTGATACTGTATGCCGCCCGTTTCACGGTTCATTGAGAAAGGGAACCCCATTTCCTTTTGGAAATCAATCACTGCCTGATGAAAAGTCAACACTTTTTCCAGATTTTCTTTTTGACAGAGCTTCGGATTCTGTTCCGCTAGGGATTCATACTGTTCCCCTTGAATGGTAAAATGGTCGGAACCGAATTCCTGGTAGTACGTATAATCCTCAAAGGTGACGCTTTCAATATCCTCCAAATTGGGCATGCGATCGACATAGCCAAAGGCTCCGGTTGCCACCACTCCATAAAAGATCACAAAAGCGCCCAAAAAGACAGCATACCCCGCAAGGCTTCGCTTCATGCGGGTAAATCCACGGGAATAAATGGCTTCGACCACCATATGTGCTGCGAAGGACCCTAAAAGCATACCGATCAGGAAGTTGGCCGTACTGGAGTAATACCAATACAGCATGTAACCCAAGCTGAAACCACCCACCGCGGTAATCAGGAAGCGAATCAATCCCTTTGGAATTTGAAATGCAAACGTGTTTTCAGCAGTTTCGCTTTTTCTCTTCCTATATAGATAGACGCTTAAGAAAGCCAAAAAGACGGTTAAAATCGCCCACCAGACAAAAAAAGTTGAGGAATTCGTCGTATGAAGGAAAATACCGACAAAAGGAGCTAGGGCGACAAAAAGGGTACTGCCTAAATCGATACTGGGGCTAAAACCCGGCAATAGGCAGCCGATTAAGTAAATACAGGAATAAACCAGAATCGGAAATGACAGATTGACGCCGATAACAGAAAGAACCATGTCAAGCGTAGTACCGCTACAAACAGCCATCAATACACAGAAGAGAAAAGCCGCTGCAAGCACCAGCATAAGGCCCAGTACCTGTAAGAACAAACCGCCAATCTGTACCCCTTTATCCTTTATATCAAAGAACAAGGCAATCAATGCCGTAATCCCCGTATTGAGCAACAGCGGAACATACAGTGCCGTCAACCCAGCTAGGACACGGCCGAGCAGCATAGCGGACCTCTGTACCGGCAATGCATGGAATAGGTCTGTACTCCGCTTATTGTGCATATAGCGGAACAGCTGAACGGCAAACAAAAGCGTAAACAGGACGCATAGGCTGGAAACCGTTAATAACATGGTATATCTCACGATGTCCCCAAACACGTTTGCATATTGTTCCGATATTGGATAGACTTCCAACGTCATGGAATCCGTACGGATATTCGCATTTGCCAAACCAAATAACACCACGGCCGGAAACATTAAAAAAAGCAGGGTCGCGAACAAAGCCATCATTCCCCGGTTCCGTTTGATGGACCAGCGGTATGTCTCTGTGAATGCATGTTTCCAATTAGTTGAGGATGTTCTCGATGTCATAGCCCGCCACCTCCATTTCACTGATAAATACTTCCTCCAAAGTAAGCGGTAAAACCTCCGCAAACACCGGATGCAAGGCATTTATGCGCTCTAAAATTTGTTCTTTTGTCCCCCGCGCTACAAAACTCACCAAGGAACCGCGCACTTCCGTCTTTAAAATGTCAAGCCCTTGGAAAGCATCCGGTTCTGGAAGGGGTTGGAATACAGCCTGAACCTTGTTGATTCCCAGCTTTAGCGCATCCAGCTCTCGCTCGAAGAGCACGCCGCCTCTGTGGAACAGGCCCACGTGATCGCAAAAATCTTCCAACTCCCGCAGGTTATGCGAGGCAATCACCACCGTCATCCCGCGATCTACAACTTCACTTCCGACAATCCGCTTTAAAAGTTGACGCATGACTGGGTCCAATCCATCGAAAATCTCATCCATCAACAGAAGGTCTGGTTGGGCTGCAATCGCACAAATCAGGGCCACCTGACGCTGCATTCCCTTTGACATATTTCCAATCCTAGCCTTACGGTTTATAGGGAACATGCCACAGCACGCTTCGTAACGCTCCTGGTTCCAGTTTGGATATAAGCGGCTATAAAAGGCTGCCATGTCATCCAGGGAGGCCTGTGGGATAAAGTAGGGATAGTCTGGAATAAAAAATATACGCGCCTTTACCGTCGGGTTCTCAAACGGTATTTCTCCATCCAAAGTGATGCGGCCGCCATCGGGCTGGTAGATCCCGGCCAATGTCCGCAGAAAGGTCGATTTTCCTGCACCATTGCTTCCTACCAGGCCAAAGATCGAACCGGACTGAATCTGAAAGGAAATCTGGTCGAGCGCGGTGATCCCACCAAAGCGTTTTGTCAGTTGATTGGCTTCAATCATTCTTGTCACTCCCCTCTTGTCTGTTGGTGGTGGATACCCCACCACGATATACCTCTTCAATGCAGTGTTGCACTTCGTCCAGTGGAAGCCCACAGTCTAAGGCCATACCAGCTGCTTCCTGCAACTTTTGGAGAGCCTGTTCCCTCTGCTGAGAACGTGCATTTACTGTCTCCGCAATAAAAGAACCCTTTCCAGGTACGGAGTAGATGATCCCATCACGTTCTAAGAACTGATACGCTTTCTGTACGGTATTGGGGTTTACACCCAATTCCTGTGCCAATGCCCTTACAGATGGAAGCTGTTCATTCTTTGCAAGTGCTCCGAGCGCAGTCAACCGCGTGATGTTTTGGTATAGCTGTTCATAAATGGGAAGCCGGCTCCGGTAATCCAGCGAAAACAACACATCCTTCACCGTCCTTTCTGTATTATGTGTATTAATACAGTAAAACTATATCATATCTCTGCCTCCCTGTCAATCGGCAGGGAAGCAGTTGGGAAGGATCTCTGCACGGCGCAACGCCTGTACGGTTAGTAGCAAACATACCAAATAAACCAACAACAAAAAGCTATTGGCAGCCAATGCAAAATACAACGCTGCAAGCATTGCCAAGGGATGAATCTGTGTGGAAGCCGCCAATAGTTTTGGTTCCAATATCTGGCGTACTCCACAAACGATGAGCCAGGCCGCCACCAAAAGGACGCCCTTTATTGGATTCCCTTGGACAAAAAATAGAAATGCCACTGGCAAATAGACGGCACCAGGGCCAAACACCGGCAGCAAATCCGCGAATCCAGCAACCAAACTCAAAACTAAAGGATACGGTACACCAAGGGCAAAGAGGATGCATAAAGTCTCTACAAATGTGATACAATACAGCAACAGATAGGACCCTAAATAACGCCCTCCCAAATGAACGCCGTGATGGGATGCCGCACGGAACAATTCACGCCCCCGGACAGAGAGCATGCGGGACAAACGCCTTCGAATCCGGCCCATATCCTTAGAGAAAAAATAAGTTGAGACAACCATCACAAGAAACATGGTCAACACGGCCGGAAGAGAAGTCAGAAACCCTAAGGCCGCGGTCAGTGCGCTAAGCAGAACAGAAGAGGCCGACTGCGCCAGGTTGAGCAGTTGCTTTTGATTTTCCTGGATAAAATCCTGATCCATCCGCTCAACCAGTTCTCCGGCCTGTAAAAACAGACGATTTAGCGGTTCCGTTAGGCGGCCGAGGTCCGCATCCCGAATCGCACGAATCAAGTTGCTGATCTCTCCCACCAACCATATTCCTAGAAGGGACATTGCACCGATCAACAACACATACAGAGCGGCCGTGGTGATGGCCGCAGCACAGCCTGCCGTTACAGGAAGTTTTTGACGCAGAAGACGCACCACTGGCTGTAACACCCACGCCAGGAGAAAGCCTGCCAAAAAAGGAAATGTATAGCGTAGCGTTGCAGTAAACAACCAGAATGCCCCGGTGTATACAAGAAAGAAAGCGGCATAAGCCCTTCCTCTAGCCAATAATTCCCGATCCAGCACAGCAATCCCCCCATTCCATCATCAAATATATGGGAGGACAGCGCCCTTCTATACGTATAAAAAAGAGCGCCCCGCTTCTGGATTCGTACCGTGCCGGGTACTACCGCCCTTGTTCGGTTCTTCACACCTACAGCGTACAAAGCAACCGAAATAGGCAATCCATCTGCGGAGCGCTCATGGTCTTTCGTTCTTATTTTTCCCTCCCCAACAACCAATCCACAGAGACGTTGAGGATGTTTGCCAGCGCAGAGAGTTCAAAATCCGTCACATAACGGATTTGTCCCTCCAGCTTGGACAATCCGGACGCGTTCATATCGACTCCGTTCACCTGAAGCTGAGCCAAAAGCTCCTTCTGCTTCATCCCCTGGCTTTTCCGAGCCATTTCGACACGCGCCCCCACAAGATTGCGGGTTCCCAATGCTTGCTTGCGTAATCTCACCTTAAATTCACTCCCTACATGCTTCAATTTTTTTACCAATATTGCCAACAAAACGATGTGAATTTTGGATAAAGCGATTCATCGAACAGCTAAACCCACACAAATCCACTCGATATTTCTATTATAGTATCTATTTGTGGAAAACGCAACAAAAATATTACATATTTTTAGCTTCTTCGGCACAATTTTTTGCTTCCAATTTCTGGTGTAACCGGAAAGAAAAACATATTTGTGCTTTTCCTGGAATCTTGTTATAATAACCTTGTATAGCTTTGTGCTGGATCGGGTCATTTTCTGGCCCCTTCTTACCACCGGGACACATACTCATTTGCAATGTTCGTTTACCGGTGACTTTAATTGTGGAGATGTTACCATGACAAATGAAAAGAAGCCCACCCGAAATCTCACGATGCTCACGGATTTCTATGAAATCACCATGTCCAATGGCTATTTTTCCAATGGCTATCGGGACACCATTGTATATTTTGACATGTTTTTCCGACATGTCCCGGACGACGGTGGCTTTGCAATTATGGCTGGCGTTCAACAGCTGGTTGAGTATATTGAAAATCTGAACTTTTCGGACGACGACATCGCTTACCTCGAATCCAAGCACATGTTCCGCCAGGAGTTTTTAGAGTATCTGCGTAACTTTCAGTTTACCTGCGATGTTTGGGCTATACCGGAAGGCACCCCCATCTTTCCCGGTGAACCGATTGTCACCGTGCGCGGACCTGTGATTCAAGCGCAGTTGATTGAAACCATGCTGCTGCTCACCATTAACCATCAAAGTATGATCGCCACCAAGGCAAACCGGATTGTCCGTGCAGCCCAGGGGCGCGCCGTCATGGAATTTGGTTCTCGTCGTGCACAGGGACCGGATGGCGCTATTTACGGCGCTCGGGCAGCTTATATCGGGGGATGCTGTGGCACTGCCTGCACCATCTCTGATCCGGACTTTGGCGTACCAGCGCTAGGCACCATGGCCCACAGTTGGGTACAGCTGTTTGACAGTGAATTGGACGCATTCCGCGCTTATGCCCGCGAATATCCCTCCAATTGCACCCTGTTGGTGGATACCTTTAATGTTTTGAAGTCCGGCGTTCCAAATGCGATCAAGGTTTTCCGAGAAGAACTGCTTCCTCGCGGGTATCGTCCTGCCGGCATCCGCATCGACAGCGGCGACATTACGTATCTCTCTCGTAAGGCACGTAAGATGCTGGATGAAGCCGGATTCCCTGATTGTAAAATTTGTGCCTCCAATTCCCTTGATGAATACATTATACGCGATATGCTGATGCAAGGTGCGAAAGTTGACAGCTTTGGAGTGGGGGAACGGCTGATTACCTCAGGCTCTGAACCGGTTTTTGGCGGGGTTTACAAGTTAGCTGGCGTTGAGGACGCCAAGGGGAATATCATTCCCAAGATTAAAATCAGCGAGAATGTCGCAAAGATCACCACACCTTGCTTTAAGGGGCTTTGGCGCCTGTTTGATCGTGACACTGGTAAAGCCATCGCAGATGTCATTACTCTGCACGATGAAGTGATCGACGACACACAGCCATATGAAATTTTTGATCCGGAGCACATCTGGAAGCGCAAAATGGTCACAAATTTCCGCGCTGTAAAACTACGCAAAAAAATCTTTGAACATGGAAAATGCATTGCCAAGGAGTATACTCTGGAAGAAATTAAGCGCTATTGTGCCGAACAGGTGGACACTCTCTGGGAAGAAGTCACCCGCTTTGAAAATCCCCACCAATACTATGTGGATCTGTCCCCCTCCCTTTGGGAAATCAAGAACCGGATGTTGGAGGAAAATACCTTGCACAACAAGAATTAAAGGATTTGTCCGGTTGACATCCACGGAAAAATCGGATAGAATAGTGCCTGCGAGCAGGCTGAACAGCTGCGGGTGAGACCCGAAAGGGTCCACACGAGGAAAGTCCGAGCTCCAAAGGGCAAGAATAACGGCTAACGGCCGCCGGGGGCGACCCTAGGGAAAGTGCAACAGAGATATACCGCCGCTTTGCGGCAAGGGTGGAAAGGCGAGGTAAGAGCTCACCAGCGCGCAGGAGACTGCGCGGCTCTGCAAACCCTATTCGGAGCAACACCGTGGAGGGACATATGCGCCGGCCCGGCGCGTCCTGTGGAGGTGGCATCGAGCTGGAGCGGCAACGCCCAGCCAAGATAGATGGCTGTTCACGACAGAACTCGGCTTACAGGCCTGGTCGCACCTTTTATGTAATCGGAGGTAAACGACGCCTCTTATAATAAAATCCCCACGATCGAGAAAGATCGTGGGGATTTTATTATAACACGAATTCTTGAAACAGCTGTGAAAGGTTCCACCAACCTTTGCGGAATCCCACCTGATTTCTATCGCTCGTTTAGCCATAATATACACCGTATAAATCATTGGAGATTCCTTTCGTCAATATAAAACTGTTACCGCACACTGAACAATAGATCTCCATAGGTGGGATACGGCCAATATTTTTCACCGACATTGTTCTCGATTTCATCCGCGATAGCGCGTGTCTTTTCCATTTGCATCAGCACGGGATTGCGGTAATATTTAGCGCACTCCTCGATATCCTTCAAATGTTCCGCTCCGGCAACCGCCGCCTCCAATGCCTCCATCTCCTTGTAGAGGTCTGCTGTCAGCCGAGAGAGCTTTTTAAGCAGCTTTTCTTCGAGTTCGCAGCAAATATCCGCACATAGCTGCTTTTTATTGATTGCCTCTTTGCTGATGTCTTTCATATAGGCACAGGCCGCTGGAAGGATGTCCTTTTTTATCATGTCCGCCATGGTCAATGCTTCAATGTGAATCTGTTTGCAGTAATTCTCCAGCTGAATTTCACAGCGGGAGATAATCTCTGTCCCAGATAGTACCCCATACTTCTCAAACATTTCAATGTTTTCCGGATGTTTATAGTACGGCAGGGCCTCCGCAGTGGATACCAGATTCAGCAAGCCGCGCCTTTCTGCCTCTTCGACCCATTCAGGAGCATAGTTATTCCCGTTGAATACAATTCGCTTGTGATCCCTATAAGAATGACGAATAATATGATTCAGCTCTTTATTGAAATCCTCTGCCGTCTCCAATCGATCCGCATACCGGCAAAGCGTATCCGCCACAATGGTATTCAAGATCATATTCGGACAAGCGATCGAAACGGTGGAGCCAAGCATGCGGAATTCAAATTTATTGCCGGTGAAGGCAAAGGGGGAGGTCCGGTTACGGTCTGTTGTATCCTTTGGAAACTTGGGCAAAACATCCACGCCGATGTTCATTTCCGCGGCATCTCTTTGGTCGTATTCGCTTTTATGTTCAATGGATTCCAAAATAGCCGTCAACTCATCCCCCAAGAAAACCGAAATAATCGCTGGAGGAGCCTCGCTGGAACCCAAGCGGTGGTCATTTCCTGCACTTGCCACAGACAGACGCAGAAGATCCTGATGTTTATCAACAGCCTCCAAAATGGCTGTCAAAAATAGAAGGAACTGTGCGTTTTCCTCCGGAGATTCCCCCGGCTCCAACAAATTGATCCCTGTATCCGTGCAGATGCTCCAATTGTTATGTTTACCGCTTCCATTGACACCTGCAAACGGCTTTTCATGCAACAGGCACGCCAAACCGTGTTTGGCGGCCACCTTTTTCATGATTTCCATCGTCAGCTGATTGTGGTCTGTGGCCACGTTTCCGGTGGTAAAGATCGGCGCCAACTCATGTTGTGCGGGAGCAGCTTCATTGTGCTTGGTCTTGGCCAGGATCCCCAGTTTCCAAAGCTCTTCATCTAGATCCTTCATGTATGCCGATACACGGGGCTTAATTACACCGAAATAATGGTCCTCCAGCTCCTGCCCTTTGGGCGGCTTTGCCCCAAACAGGGTACGACCCGTATAAACCAAATCTTTGCGCTTTTTGTACATGGCTTCATCGATCAAAAAATACTCTTGCTCTGGCCCTACAGTGGTATTTACACGGTTCGCTGGCGTCCCAAACAGGCGCAGAATCCGCAAAACCTGTTTATTGAGCGCATTCATGGAGCGCAGCAGGGGCGTCTTTTTGTCAAGCGCCTCCCCGCCATAGGAACAAAATGCAGTCGGAATGCACAGCGTACCGTCTTTGATAAAAGCATCCGAGGTCGGGTCCCACGCAGTATAGCCACGTGCCTCAAAGGTCGCCCGGAGACCTCCGGAAGGGAAACTGGACGCATCCGGCTCTCCTTTGATGAGTTCTTTGCCCGAAAATTCCATAATAACCTTTCCATCTTCCACCGGATAGATGAAGCTATCATGTTTTTCCGCTGTAATACCAGTCATTGGTTGAAACCAGTGGGTAAAATGGGTCACACCTTTTTCAACCGCCCATTCCTTCATGGCGTTGGCGACGATATTGGCTACCTGCGGATCGAGGGGTTCCCCCTTCTCTCTGGTCCGTTTCAGCGCCTTATACGTCTCCTTTGGCAGGCGTTCTTTCATCACGGTTTCACTAAAGACCATACTGCCAAACATTTCCGGGACATTCCTAATGCTCATCAAATAGTCACTCCCTCTGTAATTTAAGACCAATTCAAATGATTTCTGCGGATAAGCCCTGTAGTTGACCGCCTGAATAATGCAAAAGGCGCCGCAGGGCGATCCCTACAGCGCCTTCGCGTATGGCGGACTCATTATATCCTAACCGCTTTTAATTGTCAACGGTCGGGGTCGAATTTTATAAGATTTTATCCCCTTTTCCCTATATTTATCAGATAGGATGTTTCCCCTTTGTTCGTCCAGACAAAATAAAAAACCGCTCCAAGAAATGAAACACTTGGAGCGGTAGCCACCTTGATGCATTTATGTAGCACTGCGAAGCCCTGCCGCAAGCAGGTTGGCATTGTGCTGTTCCAACGTCTCCGCAAAATAAGAGGTTCCATTTGCCGAATGGCAGAAATAGTAGTAGTTGGTATTCGCCGGATTCAAAGCCGCCTGAATAGATTCCACGCTGGGATTGCAGATCGGACCAGCCGGCAATCCTGTGATGTTATAGGTATTATAAGAACTCTGGAACCCCGGAAGCTGTGAAGGGACATTGACCTTGGCTCGATATGGATAATACATGGTAGAATCCGCCTGCAAACGATATACATTGACTGAGTTGCCAGATCTTAACCGGTTTATAAACACCGATGCCACATTGGCACGATCGGATGCGGTACTCTCCCGCTGTACCAAAGAGGCCAAAGTCATAACCTGTTCCTTGGTCAAGCCTGCGGTATTCTGCCAGTTGATATTGGCTGTCTTTGTCTGGTAATTGTCCAACATCGTTCTTAAGACGCTCTGCACATTTTGACCTTTCCAGAAATTATAAGTATCCGGATATAGATACCCCTCCAACTTATAATACCGACTGTCTGCATTCGTAATAGAGGCAATAAAAGGATAGCTATCAAATGCACTGCTGTTAGAGGCGTCAAATACTTCTTTCATACTACAAACGCCTGCCTGCTCCAACGCCTGTGCGGTCTCTCGCAGTGTCGCTCCTTCAGGAATCCGCACATTGACCGTTCCGGTTTCGTCCCCTACCTTTACCGACAGCATATTTTCCACATTTGCATAACGCAGATAGATGGTTGCCAGGCCTTCTTTTACACCACTGATCTCATATAAATACCGCCCGTCGGCCTTTTTGACGTATTTCCCTACTGCAACATCCGGATTTGAAGATACTGCATCGGGCGGGGTTCCACGGTCCGGTGTGACTGTAACCGCCAAGTAATACTTCTGTGCGGTAGTCTTCAACTCACAACTCGCTGTATCTAACCGGATGACCGGGGTTGCTGCCGAAACAGAAATGGCGGCTTCTGCTATAACCGGCGCATTTGTCGCAATTGTCCCACCCAAACAACAAGCACAAAGCGCAAAAGCTACACATCGTTTGACGATTTCTCTTTTTCTATTCATCAAAACACTCCTTTGTCATAATCCCAATCGTACTGTCTCATATTATTGAGTATAGACTTCTATGATCGTTCGTTCAAGCCTCTGCATGGAAACAAATTGTAAATTTTTGAACAATCTTATTTACTTGCGCTCTATTCCCACCGCACGGCCCACCAGGTTGGTCAGGCAGCCGAACAGGATATTGGCATAATAGGTTACCAAGCGCCACAGAAGGATCGCTGGAATAATCGTCGGGCCGAAGAAAGTACCAAAAAAGAGGTAAAAGCTTCCTTCTGCGCCACCGGAAGAGCCTGGCAGAGGGATAAATGCTGACACCATAGTAACAAAGGTCTGCGCAGCCAACATGGTAAAGATCGTCGCATCCATATTTAACGGCAGATTGAAGCTTCGGTAAATAAAATAGGGAATTAGTCCCGCCAAGGTGATCTGTACAACGGTGAAAAAACCTGACTTTAAATAAACCTTGAACGAGGTTCCCATCGTCTTTGCACTGTCGTGAAACATCTCCATCTGTCCATGAATCTTTTTATATTTTGCTACTGGATGCCGGCAAAGATGAACACGGTACAGATTCCGCAACAAAAAGCGCAGGAACCGGTCAGTAGCTTTCTCGCTCAGCATAAACAGTGTGACACCCAGAATAAATGATCCATTCGTTACAAGTCCGATGACCGTAACAAAAGAAAAATTACTGACATTCTGCTGAAAATATCCCAAGCGGAATACAACCATCACCATGGCATAAATGACCATGATTGCCTGATAGACCAGCGTTTTCATCGCTACAATCGACCCTGCTTTGCCTGTATCCACACCCATTTTGCTCATTGAATACATTTGCATCGGCTGCCCACCTGTTGCAAACGGCGTCAATGCGCTGTAGAGCAGGCCTGTCATTGCAACATGAAAGGACTGCGAAAATTTCCATTCCGGATACAGATGCTTACAAAAGACCCCCAGCACGTAGGTTTCCAACAGCCAACCACCGACCATGGCTCCCAGTGTAACCAGTAGCCATTCCCAACGAAGGCTGGAAGCGAGATGTCCCAAAGCGGTTATTCCATCCGTGGTAAACAGGAAATAAAGCAAAACCCCCATTGAGATCGCAATGGTGATAATCGCCAATAGATTTTTTTTAAGAATCCTTAAAACTTTGGCCCCCATGGAATCTTCCTCCGTCTTTCATGCGCCGTTAAACCGTCGCCTTCTTTGCCATAAGGCAATTCCTTTTTATTCTATAACAGTTTCCGAAAATATACAAGCGAAAAGTCCGGGGTGGAAGAGCACCCAGTTTCTCTCCTCTGCATACTATGAACATGGATAAGCTCCATAATCCCACGCCCCTGGGCGCAGGACGCAATACCATTACGCGAAAGGAGAGTTCTTATGGCGAACGATATGAATGGGCAAATGTGCGATCTTGCACAGCCTACGCCGTTGCCTTCGGTAACGGTACCCGCCATGGCTTATGTCCCATTTCAACAATTCAGCAGTATCTATCCCCCTGAACAGGGGCTAGACAACGGTACAATTTTTCCCGAATTGAATAAACCGTTCTATGGAAGGAGGGGAGAACCCAGATGAACGAACAGGAAATGTTGATGCGAAAAATCTCTTCTCTGCGTTTTTCGATGTGGGAACTCCATTTGTTCCTGGACTCCCATCCGAATAACTGTGACGCTGCCCGCAAGCTCGAGGAAGCTCGTAAAAAAGCGGATGAACTTACCGCACAATACGAAGCCGCCTATGGCCCTCTGCACGAAACCAGCAACACCACCAGCCGTTGGGCTTGGATTACAGGACCGTGGCCGTGGGAAACCGGAATGGAGGATGATGAATAATGTGGGTCTATGAGAAACGACTGGAATATCCAGTTAAAATTAAAAATCCGAATCCCGCTCTCGCAAAAATTATTATCTCTCAATACGGTGGACCAAATCGCTATTTGAGATGCATGATTTACACTTTTGGGGAAAACTATTCCCGGAGGTGATTGTAATGCAAAACAAATATCCCGATTTATACAGCCTATTGGAAAGTGACGGAGAAGCCCGCCAGTATTTTGACGCACTGCCCGATTACGTGCAGGAATGCATTCGAGATCGTTCCGGTGGTGTCAATTCATTTGAAAGTCTTTGTAATGCAGCGGACAAGTATACCCGCGGCGATGATTAAGTTCTCAAAGGCAGTTTCGCATGAGACGGTCTTTTGCAACATATGATTGCAAAAACAGTTTAACAGAAAGGATGACCACTTTATGAGGCAACAATATCCATTTTCTGTAGAACCTCTTCCCTACGATGCGCACGCATTAGAACCTGTGATCGACGCGGAAACCTTACACTTCCACCATGACAAACATCTACAGGCCTATGTGGACAATTTGAACAAAACGTTGGCCGATTACCCAGAGTACCACGATTGGAGCCTGGAAAAGCTATTGACGCAGGGAGACGCTCTGCCAGAGGCAATTCGAACCCCCGTGCGAAACAACGCTGGCGGTGTGTACAACCATCAGTTGTATTTTCGCAGTATGGGTCCCGAGAATCATTCAGGCCCATCCCCAGCATTGGCGAAAGAAATCGATTGTTATTTTGGTTCCTACGAAGCTTGGAAAGAAAAAATGAAAAATGCAGCAGTGACCCAATTTGGCTCTGGATGGGCTTGGCTTGCGGCCGACGAACAGGGACGATTACATGTGCTCAAAACAGCCAATCAGGATACCCCTCTCGCACTTCACATGTGTCCCTTACTTCCCATCGACGTTTGGGAACACGCCTACTATCTGCAATATCAGAATCGCCGCCCAGAGTATGTAGAGCAATGGTTTTCCATTATCAATTGGGATCAGGTTGAAAAACAATTTGCGATGTGTCGCAAAGGCTGATTGTAACAGTCGGAAGAAGGAGGTTGTTCTATGGAGGAATACGCGGATCTCTATCAACTTCTCTCCAAGGACTACGAAGCCAGTCAATACTATTCACTTCTGCCGTATGATGTCAAGCAGGCATTAGGATTTAAAGCTGACAGCATCCTGAACTTTGACGACCTACACAATTTCGCCATGCACTGTCAAGAAGAGGAATGACAAAAGGAGGCCCAATATGGCAAACAGTCTGGACGATCTTTTCGAGGAAGCCCCGGACGTTTTGCAGTATTTTCTATCACTGCCGCCCGATATGCAGGATGCCATTAGCCTGCGTTCCGAGGAGATTTATACAGTGGACGATTTACAACAGTACGTGGAACTCTTACAAAACGGATAATAAAAAGGGAAGCTCCTGCGGTCAATCCCGTGGAGCTTCCCTTTCTTCAAGGACAATTCCAGACAATGCCTTCTCTAAAGCACGAAGCAGAGCATGTTCTTTAGCGGATTGTTCTGGGCGAGGGACCCAGTCATATCGTTTCATCACTGTAAAATGGTCCATCCCCTTCTGCCCAGATGCCCTGCAAAAGAGATAAGAACTTCTTCGAACCGAACCCATATATACATCTGCGGTAAAATCATCTTTTCTCCCCATAATGCATCCCTCCGATGATTTATATTCGCGGAGACGTTCGTCCTATGCCGCATAATAAGCCTATCTTCCTTCTACAAATAGATCAAGGAGGAATCCACATGAAAATAGCTGCGGCCTACATACGTGTGTCAACCGATGGACAATTGGAATATAGCCCCGACAGCCAACTGAAGGTTGTCCGGGACTACGCGCAAAAAAATGGGATGTTGCTCCCAGAATCCTTTATTTTTCAGGAGGAAGAAGGAATTAGTGGAAAACAGGCAGAAAAGCGTCCCGCTTTTATGCGTATGATTGGAATGGCAAAACAAAAGCCCAAACCCTTTGACTGTATCCTCTTATGGAAATTCAGCCGTTTTGCACGAAGCCGGCGGGATAGCATTGTCTACAAAACCATGTTACGGAAACAATTGGGTATTGATGTTATTTCTGTAACCGAACAGCTTGGCGACGATAAGCTCTCCCTTCTCCTAGAGGCAGTAATCGAAGCTATGGATGAATACTATAGCATCAATCTGGCAGAAGAGGTCAAACGTGGGATGTTGGAAAAAGTGAGCCGGGGTGAACCGGTCACACCCCCTGCATATGGTTATCGTATCCAAGAAAAGCGCTATATCCCGAATTCAGAAACCGCTCCAGTGGTACGATGGATGTTTGAACAACGAGCGCAGGGTATTTCCTGCAAAGAAATCGCCCAGCAGCTCAACGAAATGGGAATTCCTACCGCACGGGGGCTTCGTTGGGAAGCTCGTGCCGTAGAATATCTTTTACAAAACCCCGTCTACATCGGAAAAATCCGTTGGAATCCGCACCGTTCTTCTGGGCGTCAAGAAACACAGCAACCATCCATGCTCACAGAGGGAAACCATAAACCTCTTGTGGACCTCGCTTTGTGGGCCGAAGTTCAAAATCAACAAAATCGTAGAATACGGCGAGAACGTCAGTGCCTCCCCAAAAGGTGTTATCCTTTGCGAGGCCTTGTTTTTTGTTCTTCCTGTGGGGCGCCACTCGTCAAAAGCGCTCGGAATGCATTACAATGTTGCGGATATGCCCATGGCAACTGCACCATCTCCCACTACATTCCCAATCAAAGATTAGAAGAATGGATTTATTGTACTTTAGACGCTGATCTTTCCCTACAAAATCTCCAGATGGCCCCCATCCCCCATGTGAATCCGGAAAGCCTTCTTCATTTGCAAGTGGAACGAGAAAAAAAGAAGCTGGAACGGCTTCGCGATGCCTACGAAGCTGGAGCCGAAACCCTGGAGGATTATTGTCGCGAGAAGGCACGCTTACAAGCACGCCTCACCACGCTTACCGCCGATATGAAACGCCTATCGTTCCCATCTGTGGCTCATAAGCCAATCAACATTTCTTCCTTGCTTCGTTCAAACCAGATTACAGGGCAAGAGAAGAACCGCTTGTTACACACGATTTTTAAGCGTATTGTATTCGATTCTACAAAAAATCATCTGGATTGTTATTATCAAACCGTATAAATCTCTCAACTTACGATCCGGGGGACCGCATGGAGAGCTAGGCGCTTCTCTGCGCTATCTAAGCCAAAGATATAGCATGCCATATCCAGAATTAAAAGCCATATTGACCGATATAGGTACGGAAGAACTGGCACACTTGGAGATGGTCAGCGCAATTGTCTATCAATTAACACGCGGTTTGACTACAGAACAGATCAAAAACGCTGGATTTGATACGTACTTTGTCGATCATACAACAGGTGTCTATCCACAAGCTGCCAGTGGCGAACCCTTTACAGCTAATACTTTTTCAGTAACTGGAGATGTACTGGCTGATCTCCATGAGGATTTGAGTGCAGAACAAAAAGCTCGTTTAACGTATGATAACATTCTTCGTTATGCAGATGATCCGGATGTGCGTGATCCGATCAAATTCTTGCGCGAACGCGAAATTGTGCATTACCAACGTTTTGGCGAGGCACTCCGAATCGCTACTGATAATCTGGACTCCAAAAACTTCTATGCCTTTAATCCATCGTTCGATAAAAAATAAACTTTGGACAATACGTCTTAAAATGTGTTATGTATATTCCAAATTCCTTTCATGATACTCTTCATAACACATACAAAAAAGCCTCCTAGCTTTTATCCCAAATAGCTAGGAGGCTTTTTCTATACGTTCATCAGCATATATCACAAAATTTCTATATTTCTGTTGCCTAAAGCAAACCTTTTCTTACAAGGAGATATAATCGAGAGATTTATGCATCGCATCGATCAACCTTTCATTCCGAAAGTACAGTACATTTCGCTTCACAATACTACAGAAGATGTGCAATATGCAATGAATTTCTCAGATTAACTGAATCAAACCAAATGATTTTCTGGATATTCTATCCTTCCTTTTATCCATCTTCAGAAAGAATATTGGGTGGACTAGGAGCAATAAACATTTTAATTACTGGCACCTGCACTGTTTTCCCTACCAAAAATTCTTTAACCGCTTATCCCTTACCCATATCAAAGATTCCTTTTTTCTCTCCTCAAGTGGAATCGACTAAATATAGGATGCTTTCCTCTATCCCTAAATGATTGCTTTATTTGACTGAAGAGCTTAATAGGTTTTCGATTATCCTTTTAGAAGTTCTTAAATGCCGGAAAAAGCTCACATATACTTTTATAACCCCTCGAGTTTTCCCGGTCAAAAGTAGTAGAAGAAATAGTAAAATACCTGTCTACTACTAAGTGGGAGCTTCGGATTTCTCCGTGTTTACCTCTTTGATTTCCGCCTAGGCTTCCAGTCTGTTCATTTCCTCTTGGGTGAAATGGAATGTGGCGTGGGCGTAATAGTTCAGCGTCATAATGATGTTGGAATGTCCCATGATATATTGTAGTGCTTTAGGGTTCATTCCCTCATTTACCATTCTGGTGCAGAACGTGAGCCGCATAGTGTGAGGCATCATTACCGACGGCAACGGCTCCTTGTGGCACTTGTTATACTTCTTGGCAAAAAAATCAGAAAATTATTCGATTCTATTTAAATACTCTTCCGCCATATGAGAGGCTACAGCACCATCCGAAACAGCCGTCACGACCTGCCGGAGTACTTTTTGGCGTACATCTCCGGCTGCGAAAACCCCAGGCAGATTTGTCTCTGTCGTCTCCCCTGCATCGACATAACCATTGGAAGTAAGTTTTATAGATTCTGCTATAAGAGCTGTATTGGGCACGTTTCCGACGGCGATAAACACACCGTCACACGAGATTTCCCTGGATTCCCCGGTTTTTTTGTTTTTTACTCGAACTCCTGTGACGCTACTATCTGCTAAAATTTCTTCCACAACAGTATCCCAAACAAATTCCACATTTTCACAAGCTTCAAGTGGTTTCAAGTAAGCCTTTGAGGCACGCAACGTATCTCTGCGATGCACCAAATAAATTTTTTGGCATATCTTAGATAAAAAAACGGTATCTGCGGCAGCAGTGTCTCCTCCTCCGACAACAACAACCGTCTTTCCCTTGTAAAACATGCCGTCGCAGGTGGCACAATAAGATACACCACGTCCACGAAGAGCGCGTTCTTCTGGCAAGCCCAGCTCCCTAGGGGAAGCCCCTAAAGCAAGAATCACAGCACGACTGGTAAAGGTATTTCCATCCTCCGTGTGGATCTTTTTTTCCGGCTCCGTCAGTTCCATAGAGGAAACCTGTGCAAAAGTACTCTCTGCGCCAAACCGTTCTGCTTGTTTCTGCATATTCATAGCAAGCTCAAAACCGTTGACTCCGTCAGCAAAGCCCGGATAATTGTCGATTTGATCGGTTGTCCCCATCTGTCCACCGGGCGCCATCGCTTCCAAAACCAATGTAGAGAGCGCTGCACGCGCACAATAAAGGGCCGCCGTATAACCAGCTGGTCCTCCGCCAACGATAATCACATCATATTGAGTCAAAGAAACTCCTCCTTTTTTGAACGGTTTTTACCTATTATCGTCACGATCAGTATACCCCATTATACCGAAGAATAGAAAAAATAGGAAGACATAAAAGCAAAAGCTCCGGCAATCTTAATCACCGGAGCTTCTATATTGAGTTATTGAACAATTTCGATCCTCTTACTATCTAAAAACCCTTTGCTTACCGTACACGATAAACTTGGACTTTTGTATTTAGCACTTGGGAATCACTTTAGAAGCAATAAATCTCACAAAAGAACTTGATGCGTGTTTTAACTATATTTTGGACTCACCTACTATCATTCTGTTCTCTATTGAACCTACTCTTTTATGAAGAGCAAAACAGGCTTCAAACTATAGATCACGCGATTCCCGATAAGATTTGCTTCGTGCTTTCGCACACCATCTTTGATAATCGAAGCGTAATACGAACCGTTTCCTTTCTCAAATAAATGGTTGCTCAAACTAAATTGCCCTTTGGACTCATTCCTTTTCGTTTTATTTTATAAAAACGAGATGCTTGGAACCATTCTTCCATATTCATCAATTAAGTGTTGCAAAAAACACCCGGCCGGGCTTTTCACTTTTCTGAATATCTCAGAATGATTGCCTCACCTTTGGAAGATTTAACGAATTTCTACCCGGCTTACGATCCCTACGTATCTTATCACTTTCGAAATTCTCTTCCCATCGGTTTGGCGACCAACCTTGTAAGCACTTCATTCTTAGGGATTAGCATTGCAGGCTTCTCAGCTCTATGGTTACAACGATTTTTCGATTCAACTGAAATTGCTATCCGCATACTTGTTTTTAGTCTGTATCTGTTTGAAAGTGATCCAGCTTACAGGCATTATCAGCTTTCTCAAAAAACAGTTTGCTCATCATTACTTAGTTGCTTTGCTTTCTCCTGCTTTCGCTCCGGTCGTTTCCGAATCCGGCATTACAGGCTCTCCACGCTGCAAATATAAGCTCTGTCGATCAACTGCTTGTAGGCCTCATCCTGTCTTTCGTTCTGTTCCTTCATCCAGATTTCCAGCGTCACAAGCTTTTTAGGAATCACAATGCAGTGTTCGTCAAAACCACCGGTCCTTTTCGCTCCATCCTGCTGGTCGCTCTGTACCTATCAAATGGTTACTTACTTGGATTTACCAGTTTTTGCAACGTTTCAACTCCTCCGTATTTTCCAACCGACTTGTTTCCGCGTTGTCCCCTGGCATCTCAATTGGTTGCAATAATAAAATCTTTAGGACAGACACTTGATTGTATCAGAAGCTACAATCTCTACTGTTTTAAAGTTTTTATTGATGAGATAGCGGCACGAGCCCGACTGACTGGCCGCTATTCATCTGAACTGGCTCGCTGTTCATTGGACTCACACCCTTTCTGAAGTATCTACATTGGAGACTTTCCATACCTTCCAAATTTTTATAATATCATTTTTGTGATATTACCTTCATCAGATTTCTTTTCTTGGAAGGTGTTTGCTTTTTTCTTTTTCTCTCCCCTGTTTCTGATTCTATTATAGCGCGTTTTCCGTATTTGTCAATACTTTTTTCTAACATTTTTTAAATTTTATAGGTGATTTTTTATAACTGTCCTTTTATAAAACGATCCCCTCCATATGGAAAGCATATTTGCCTTTTATCCCTCTGTCTTCCAGCCTTTCGATCCTTTTTCTGAAAGGAATACCTGTTAACCAAAAGTTTCTGTTGACTTACTGCCATTATAAAGGTAAAATGAGTAACAGAAAGCACATTATTGTGAAGGAGATGAACTTTTTGAACGACGAGTTTGGCGCTGATCTGATTACCTTGATTGATGACGAGGGTGAAGAACACGAGTTTGAAATCCTCGATGTGATTGATAACGATGAAGGATGTTTCTACGCTCTACTTCCTACCTTTGACGATCCACAGGACGAGGTAGATTCAGAAGGGACTTATTACATCTTTGAGGCGATTGAAGAGGATGGCGAGCAACAGCTCGCAGAGGTCGAAGATGAAGAACTTCTCGACCGCCTTGCTGAAATCTTTGAAAAGCACTTCGAGGAGCTTTACGAAGAAGAAGATCCGGAAGAATAAGCTTTTCCCTGCCTGGTGCGTGGACTTGTGTATAAATAACCCTACACTTTTAAATCGGGAGCTTAGCTCCGGCGGCGGACCGCAGACCTCCCGGCTTCGGCTGGAAGAAGGGAGTGGAAACCCGTTGGGCGGGCACCCACCTGTCTTTCGTAGGCAGGTTATTTCGCACATTACGGCCAGGCGGGATTTCCTTTAATCATTCGGCTCCTGTTTCTAAAACAGGGGCCTTTCTTTATACCCATGTATGTGTATTTTGACAGACATTTTCAAATGGTATATAATCAATTCTATCTTTTGGGGTCCTATTGTAGGAAGAATTTGTGAGCAAAAGGAGTTGATCCTATGGATGGCTATCAAATCATCACGGATTCCAACACCGATTTTTCCCCCGCTCTTGCACAAGAGTTAGGTGTTGTGATCATTCCAATGGAATTCACCCTCAGTGGCGCATCGTATCTTCAATACCCCGACGAGCGAGACTTATCCAACAAGTCCTTCTACGAACGCATAGCGGCGGGGGAAACGACCACTACCAATCAAATCAACGCTGCTACCTTTATCGAAACGTTTGAACGGTACCTGCAAGCGGGAATCGATGTACTTTATATCGGATTCTCCTCTGGATTGTCAGGGACATTCAATGGTTCCCGCTTGGTTGCACAGGATCTTTCTCAAAAATATCCTGACCGCCGTATCCTGGCTGTAGACTCTCTGGCGGCTTCCATGGGCGAAGGACTCTTGGTTTATCATGCTGTTATGCAACAACGTGCTGGACGAACAATTGATGAAGTAGCTTCCTGGGTCGAAACAAACCGCAACCGATTGGCGCATTGGTTCACCGTAGATGATCTCAACTTTCTAAAACGCGGCGGACGCGTATCCGGGGCAGCCGCATTATTTGGAACCATGCTGGGAATTAAGCCTGTTTTACATGTGGACGACGAGGGACACTTGATCCCAGTGGAAAAGGTGCGTGGGCGCAAAAACGCATTAGATGCATTGGTCAATCATATGGCAAAGACGGTCGAGCATCCTGAAGAGCAGGTGATCTTTATCAGCCATGGAAACGCCCCTAAGGATGCCGAATATGTCGCCGAACAGGTAAAATCACGTTTTGCTGTGCAAAATATTTACATCAACTATATTGGTCCCGTCATTGGATCGCACTCCGGTCCTGGGACGGTCGCTCTATTTTTCCTGGGAAACAGCAAAAATTAAGCGCATCCAAGGAGGGAAACGAATCGAATGAATGACTATCAAATTATCACAGACGCCTGCGCGGATTTACCTCCCAAATTGGTAGAAGAGTTAGGCATCCATGTGATCCCTATGTCTTTTAACTTTGGGGATGAAAGTTATACCCATTATCCAGATGAGCGTGAGTATTCTGCAAAAGACTTTTTTGACCGCCTGCGCGGTGGCGATATGTCCACAACCAATCAAATTAATCAAGCAGCCTTTACCGAGGTGTTTGAAGGCTATCTGCAAAACGGCGTGGACGTATTGTATATCGGCTTTTCCTCTGCCCTTTCTGGCACATACCACAACTCCGTATTGGTAGCGGAAGAACTATCTGCAAAGTATCCGGATCGAACGCTATTGGTGGCGGATTCTTTGACCGCGACCCTCGGTACTGGACTGCTGGTTTATGCAGCGGTACAAAAGCAGCAGGAAGGAATGTCCATTGAGGACTTATATCAATGGGTGCAAACGGAACGGTTGCTTGTTTCCGGCTGGTTCACTGTTGATGATCTGAATTTTCTCAGGCGTGGTGGACGGTTATCGGGTACAGCGGCACTGGTTGGAACTATGTTAGGGATCAAGCCCATCCTGCGCATTACTGAAGACGGAAAACTGGTTCCCATGGAAAAGGTACGAGGCCGCAAGCAGTCGCTTCGTGTGCTTCTTGAGCATATGGACAAGACCTTCCGGGATACGGGTGACCAGGTCGTATTCATTGTCCATGGCGATTGTATGGATGACGCAGCGTATCTGAAAAAGGAAATTAAAAACCGTTATCATATCAAACGCATCGTTACCAACAATATCGGCCCCATTATTGGGTCCCATACAGGTCCTGGCGCCATTGCGATTTTCTACATGGGAAAAGGACGCAATTGATGGATATGAAAAGAGAGAACCGCCGTCACAACGACATGCGGTTCTCTCTTTTCGATGCTGTGCATCTTTCTTCTTCAAGGATTTCTTCGGTATAAAATATGGTTGGTATGTGGCCTTCTCAGGGCCACCTTGTGATCTCTTTCAAAGCATATTGATTGCACTTGATTTTACCTAGCAATAAAAAATGCCCTACAAAAACAATGTTTGAGCAAATAAATCGACTATCAATGAAAAACAAACAAATGGTTTTTATTCCTGCCCATATAAAAGCTCATATAAACTGCAATCGCGTAAAAGTGCGTCCATCTTCTTTTGCACCTCACCAAGACGGCAATGAAGTGAACAAATTTCTGCATGCCTTTCCTGCCAGGTACAGCGGTACTCCGGTTGCATACAAGCATTCACCAACCGGTCTGCTCCAAGGGCTTCCATTAAGTCGTAAAGGCTCATCGTATGCAAATCCACAATCAGACGGCATCCACCCTCCGCACCGCGCACAATCTTAATAAAGCCGGATTTTTCCAGCTTCTTTGCAATCTTATAGACAAATTTGTCCGGAATCTGCTCCTGCTCACAAATATCCGCCGCTGTCCGCTGCTCTCCGCCCGCTAACGCGCGCAAAATCCGCAACGCATAATCCGCTTCCCGTGTGACCAGCAGTACACTCACCCTCTTTTTTAACTTAATTATAGAATAACAAAGTTGATAAGCTTTGTCAACATTGTTCTTTTAAAACGCTTCGAAATCTCACATTTGAACAAAAAACCGCTATAATTGGGATATAGAACGCACAAAAAGAACCGTATGAGCCTTTGCAACTCTACGGTTCTTTATTTTCTTTCTTCTGGACGTTCTATTCTTGATTGGACAACTGGCGCAATCGGTTCCGGCGGACCATCAAATAGTCCTCCAAAATGATTGTGGCCGCAACCGCATCCACCACAGCCTTTCGTTTTTTTCCGCGCGTATCCGTATCGTTCAAATATCCGTGCGCAGTAATTGTGGTTCCGCGTTCATCCTGCATCCATACGGGCACATGAACCAAGGTTCGCAGGTGTTCAGCAAACAATCGAGCCCCCTGCGCACTCTCCCCTTCACTGCCATCCATATTCCGTGGTAAACCAACCACAATTTCTCCCACACCATACTCTTCGGCCTTTGCAGCGACAACGGCTGCAAGCCGATCCCGATGGTATTCCTGAACAACGCCGGCAGGGGACGCCAGCCGTTCTCCTTCGTCGCACACCGCCAGGCCTGTGCGCACCTTTCCCAAATCAACCGCTAATATCCTCATCTTTTACGCTCCATATTCTCCCGCCGCCACCAAGTTTGCTTTGCAAAAACAGAAACTTCCGGTGTCAGGTGGGAAGCATCGTTGAGTAAAATGATTTTGGGATTCTCCAGCTCTCCAAAGTCAATCACACTGACGGCTGTGTTGTCGCACCAATCCACATCGTTCAGCTGTTCCAAAGGCTTGTTCATGGCATGACAGAGAATATTCCGGATAGCGCATCCATGGGAAGCTACACACACGGTCTTGCCAGGATTCTCGCGTACAATCGAGCGAATCGCCTGCCAAACACGGTCATATACCTGGCGCATACTCTCTCCGTTTGGCGCGCAAAAATCCTGCGGCGCCGTGTACCAATTGGCATCCTGTTCCGGTGCAACTTTGGGCAGGTCCGCCCAGAGAAGCCCCTCATAATCACCGCCATCGATCTCCTGCAAACGCTTGTCTTCGTGGATGGTAAGATGATGATAACGGTTGATCGCTTCTGCGGTCATCCGCGCACGCTTGAGCGGACTGGAATAGATCGAATCCATCCGAATATTCCGCAAACGAAGCGCTAAAAGCTCAAGCTGTTTTTCTCCATTTCCGGAAATTCCACAGTCAGAACTTCCTTGAAACCGTCCGTTCGTATTCCCTTCCGCTTCACAATGGCGAACCAACAAGATACGAGTGGTCCCCTCCGCCTTTGGGGGAATGGCGCTATCGTTCGACGAATGAAGTTGTCCCATTCTTACACAGCCTTCCTTCCGAATTCCTTTAGTAGGCGCATACTCCTCCGGTCAACTCCGTCACAGAGGCAATATGGTTTTCATCCAAATAGCGGCGCAGACCGTCCAGAATTTTTACAGGCGCATATGGGTCCGTAAAGAACACTGTTCCAATCTGTAACGCAGAGGCTCCAGCCAGCAACATTTCTACTGCATCCTGCCATGTGCTGATTCCCCCGAGGCCGATGACCGGAATCTTGACCCTTTGTGCGGCCTGCCACACCATTCGTACAGCTACTGGAAATACGGCTGGGCCAGAAAGCCCTCCTGTGTTATTGCGCAAAATAGGCCTGCGGGTACGGATGTCGATCCGCATACCAGTCAATGTATTGATGAGCGAAATTGCGTCCGCTCCACCCGCTTCCGCAGCCGCTGCAATCTCTCCAATATCCGCCACATTGGGGGACAGTTTGACAATCAAAGGCTTCCGGCAATATTTGCGCACTGCGACGGTAATCTCCTCTACACTCGCACAGGAGGTGCCAAAGGCGACACCGCCGTGCTTCACATTTGGACAGGAGATGTTCAACTCCACCATATCGACGTCGCTTTCTGAGAGCTTCTCTGCCATGCGGCAATAATCTTGCTGCGTATTGCCTGCAATATTTGCAATCACAACCGTCCCTTGCTGTTTGAGCCAAGGGAGGTCCTCTTCGATAAAGTGATCCACACCCGGATTTTGTAGCCCCACCGAATTCAACATTCCAGAGGGTGTCTCCGCGATGCGGGGAGGAGGATTCCCCGGACGCTCCTGAAGGGTAATTCCCTTGCAGGAAATCCCCCCAAGCGTAGAAAGCGGATAGAATTCCTGGTATTCCCGGCCAAAGCCAAAGGTCCCGGAGGCGGCAATCAAGGGATTCTCAAATGTAATCCCTGCAATCTTTACACGTAAATCAGCCATTTTTTCGCCTCCTTAATCCAAAACAACAGTCTGATAAGGAAATACCGGTCCATCCTTACAGACGTGTCCAAAGTATTCCCGTCCATCTGCCAGCAGCTTACAGGCACAACCCAAACAGGCTCCAATTCCACAGGCCATGCGTTCCTCCAAAGAAATCTGGCATTCAACGCCGCGTTGCTTTGCCACTGCACAAACGGCTTTCAGCATTGGCGTCGGTCCACAGGCAAAGATCACATCAAAAGAGAGATCGTTGAGACAATCTGTAACAAGCCCATGGTGCCCTGCACTGCCATCATCGGTCGCAATACGTACCTCGCAACCATTGGCGCGGAAGTCCTCTTCCAAAATCACCGCCTCCCGGTTCCGAAAACCGAGTACCGCAGTCGCACGGCTCCCAAACCCCTTAGAAGCCTCCAAAAGGGGCGGCACGCCGATCCCTCCGCCCACAAATACCGCCTTACGGGAACAGTCCCCCAACACAAACCCGTTCCCAAGCGGGGCCAGAATATCAAGCATTGCTCCTTCTTCCATGCCCGCTAAAATTCGGGTTCCTTCGCCGCGTATCTGGAACACAAAGCGCAAAGTACCTGCTGCGCGGTCTACACCACAGATTGAGATGGGACGGCGCAATGTTTTTCCCGGTACATAGAGGTGCGCAAACTGTCCCGCCTGTGCAACCTCAGCAAACTCCGGAGCTTCCACGACAAAATCAAAAATGTCCTTTGTAAGCTCTCTTTTTTTCAAAAGCTTACAGGTTTTCACGTCATACTTCATCATTTGATCGTCCCTATCTCCCCTACGATTTCATCGCGCATCCGCACCGCTTCTGCTGCAGCCGCTTTCGCATAATCGCGTTCAGGAGCGTTCTGCTTCTGCCACGCGCAAAGGATCGAGCGGGAGGCATTGACAATAGCGCCGCGGCCGTTTGTATCAAAGGCGGGCGCAACGTCCTTTGCACCGCCGCCCTGGGCCCCATAGCCTGGAACCAGAAAGAAGGTATGGGGCAATGCGGAACGAAGTTCGCGGAGCTGTTCCGGATAGGTCGCTCCCACCACTGCACCAACACCTGAATACCCATACTGCCCGGGAAGCTCTGTCCCCCACTGCTCGCAGAGTACTCCCATCGTTGCATACAGGGTTTTCCCGTCGTCAAAAACTCGGTTTTGCAATTCGCCGGAAGAAGGGTTCGACGTTTTAACCAACACAAAGATGCCCTTGTCCTCTGCCTGACAGATCGAAAGTAGGGGCTTGATTCCATCGGAACCCAGATAACCGTTTACGGTAAGGGCATCCCCGCCAAATGGAACACAGAGCGTATCCTCTACCATCGTGGTCCCCAAGTGCGCTGCCGCATATGCTTCCATGGTAGTCCCTATATCGTTTCGTTTTCCATCCGTTATCACAAACATTCCTTTGCTGTTTGCATAGGCAATGGTATCGTGCAGTGTTTTAACACCCTGCCAGCCATACATTTCATAGTAAGCGCACTGCGGCTTTACTGCCGGTACAATATCGCACAGTGCATCAATCAACCCTTTATTGAATTCCAGGATGGCTGCGGCCGCACCGTCCAAATTTTTTCCATACTTTTCAAAAGCATCCTCTTTGATATAGGAGGGGATATAGGCAAGCTTGGGGTCCAAACCCGCTACTGTGGGATTCTGTAACTTTGCAATGCGTTCAATCAGTCGGTCAAATGCCATATTCTTTTCCGCCCTTCTTATTTTCTGATGGTTTTATATTCTTCCTTCGTTGCCGCCGCGGTAGACGATCTTTCCTCTACAAACAGTCAATTTCACGCGTCCTGTCAAAATGCGCCCCTTAAAGACCGCATTGCGGCTCTTTCCATGGAGCTTCTCCGGTTCCACTGTCCACTGCTCTTCTGGGTCAAACAGCACGATATCCGCTGGGGCTCCAGGATTTAAGGTTCCCGCAGGAATGTGCAACAGGTTTGCCGGCGCTGTACTCATCAGACGAAGCAGTTCTCGAAGCGTCAAAAGGCCCGTCTTCACCAGGTAGGTAATTCCAGCGGCAAGCGAGGTTTCCATCCCGATACTGCCGTTCGGCGCCTTGGAGAAATCAGCTTTTTCCGCAGGCGTATGAGGAGCATGATCGGTGGCAATTGCGTCAATGGTTCCATCGCGGAGCCCTTCGATCACTGCCAATCGGTCCGATTCTGTGCGCAGCGGCGGACTCATTCGGAAATCCGCATCCCGCGCCCGTAGCATCGCGTCGGTCAAACTGAAATAATGTGGAGCAGTCTCCGCCGTGACCTGCACACCGCGGCGTTTTGCATCCCGAATCATTGCCACCGAGGTACGGGAACTCACATGGCAGATGTGGATGGGGACCTGGTATGCCTCCGCCAAAGCAATGTCCCGTGCGGTTCCGCAATCCTCGGCTGCCGCAGGGACGCCCGGCACACCCAGTTCACGGGAAACATCCCCCTCGTTCATCAGTCCGCCTTTGGAGAGATCGAGGTCCTCACAGTGGGAAACGACCCGCATCCCCAAGCCAGGTGCAGCCCTCATCGCCCGGGCCATCAGACGGGAATCTACAACGGGACGTCCGTCATCGCTCAGCGCAATCGCTCCTGCTTCCCGCAAGGCTTCCAAATCGTCCAGTTCATTGCTCTGCAATCCTTTTGTAATGGCCGCGGCCACATAAACATGGGCATCTGCTTCGGCGGCCTTGTCCAAAATATAGCGCACGGTGTCCGGGGTATCGATCGCCGGCTTTGTATTGGGCATGCAAAGCAGGCTGGTCACGCCACCCGCTGCTGCAGCCCGGCAGCCGGTAAAAATATCCTCTTTTTCTGTAAAGCCTGGGTCGCGCAAATGAACGTGCATGTCCACCAGGCCAGGGGCTGCCACCAACCCCTTTGCGTCAAACACCTGGGCATCCGGCGCTTCAACCGTCCCGCCAACCTGCTTTAGGAGACCGTCCTCCAGCAAAAGATCTCCAATGACATCCAAGTTGGATGACGGGTCAAGAATTCTCGCGTGTTGCAGTAAAAGCTTTTCCAAAGTGCACCTCCTGGATGGAATTTCTATAATTTCTATTATACTGATTCCACGGAGAAATGTAAAGAAAGCCTTTCCACGAGAACGTCGAGAACAAGATCAGTAGAAAAATTGCTTCGAATGGATTCCGTCAATCCAGGGAAACCTTGTCGAATTTTCCATATGTCCCTTAGAAAATTTGACTCAATACGCAACAAAAATCCCGGACGGAAAATACCGTCCGGGATTTTTTAGAACTTGTTTTGTGAAAAGATGTTTCTATTAAAATCTTTTTCTTGCAACGTAGCTGGTGTGCAAAAGCTCGTGTGCCTTATGGCTCCCCGGCTCACCCAAATATTCATCGTACACCAGTTTAATCAACGGGCTTTCATGGCTCTTACGCAACGGAAGATTCTTATCCTCTTCATAGAGTGCCTTTGCACGCAGCCCCTTCAGGTCTGTAAAGCTGCGGACCGTTGCCGACTGAATCGGCTGGCCGCCGCCATTGACACATCCGCCTGGGCAGCACATGATCTCAATGAAATGATAATCCGCTTCGCCCTTGCGGACCTTCTCTAGCACCTCATTCGCATTGTTCAGGCCGCTGACAGCAGCAACCTTGACATCCATGCCGCCGATGTGATAGACCGCCTCTTTAATGCCCTCTGTGCCGCGCACTTCTGTATAATCTACGCTGTCAAGGCTCTTTCCTTCCAGAACATCCGCCGCCGTGCGGAGCGCCGCTTCCATTACGCCGCCCGTCGCGCCAAAGATGGCCGCTGCGCCGGTGGAAACGCCCATAGCATCGTCAAAGTCCTCATCGGGCAGATTGACGAAGTCCAGGTGAGCACGGTTGATAAGGCGGGACAGTTCACGGGTGGTAATTGCAATATCGGTGTCTGGAATGTCCTCTCCTGCTGCAGCCTCATCGTCGCGTTTGATCTCAAATTTCTTCGCTGTGCAGGGCATTACACTGACCACCACAATATTCTTCGGGTCGAGTCCATTCTTTTCGGCAAACCAGGTCTTAATCATTGCACCGGTCATCTGCTGTGGGGACTTACAGGACGATACGTTTGGCAGCAGATCCGGGAAATAGTGCTCGCAGAACTTAATCCACCCTGGCGAGCAAGAGGTAATCATCGGCAATACGCCGCCATTCTTTACGCGATCCAGGAATTCGGTCGCCTCTTCCATGATGGTGAGGTCGGCGCCGAAGTCGGTGTCAAACACCTTGTCAAAGCCGAGGCGGCGCAGGGCGGCAACCATCTTGCCTTTTACATTCGTACCAACCGGCATTCCAAAGCATTCGCCCAAAGTCGCACGAATGGCGGGAGCGGTCTGTACCACAACATACTTTTCCGGGTCATTGATCGCCGCAAGAACTTCATCGCATTGATCGCGCTCGGTAAGAGCACCTGTCGGGCAACTCACAATGCACTGGCCGCAGGAAACGCAGGCCACTTCGTTCAAGGGACGTTCAAACATGCAGCCGATGTGCGTATCAAAGCCGCGGCTGTTCGGGCCGATGACAGCCACATGCTGGTGGGCACAAGCGGCAACACAGCGGCGGCAGAGGATACATTTTCCATTGTCGCGGACCAAATACTCGGTGGACTCATCTTTGAGAGATTCGGGTTTTGCGCCGTCGAAGTGCTCAGCGTCATCCACACCCAGTTCATAACAGAGCGACTGCAACTCGCAGCTCCCGCTGCGCTTGCAGGTGAGGCACTTCCGGTCATGCACCGAGAGCAGCAGCTCCAATGTGAGCTTGCGGGATTCCTGTACCTTCGGTGTATTGGTGAATACTTCCATCCCCTCGTTGACCGGATAAACGCAGGCCGCAACCAAAGAACGGGCGCCCTTCACTTCTACAACGCACATACGGCAAGCGCCAATTTCGTTGATATCCTTCAGGAAGCACAGGGTGGGGATATTGATCCCCGCATACCGTGCAGCCTCTAAAATCGTAGAATCCTTCGGCACCGAGAGGGGCATGCCGTTGATTTTTATATTGACCATATCCATTGATGGCACACTCCTTTCTTATCTCTTCACAATCGCGCTGAACTTGCACTTTTCCATGCAAGCGCCGCACTTGATGCATTTGCTCGTATCGATCACATGCGGCTTCTTCACGGTACCGCTGATGGCGCCGACCGGGCAGTTGCGCGCACAAAGCGTACAACCTTTGCACTTGTCTTCCAAGATGTAGTAATTCGTCAACGCCTTACATGCGCCCGCCGGGCAGCGTTTCTCCGTAACGTGTGCAATGTACTCGTCGCGGAAATAATGCAGGGTGGAGAGCACCGGATTCGGCGCAGTCTGCCCCAAAGCGCAGAGCGAATTCTCCTTCAGATAGTTGCACAGTTCTTCCAGACGGTCAATGTCCTCCAATGTGCCATTGCCGCTCGTAATCTTATTGAGGATCTCCAGCAGGCGGCGCGTGCCAACACGGCACGGGGTGCACTTACCGCAGGACTCATCCACAGTAAATTCCAAGAAGAACTTCGCAATGTCCACCATACAGGTGGTATCATCCATGACAATCAAGCCGCCGGAACCCATCATGGAGCCGATGGCAATCAGGTTGTCATAATCGATCGGAACATCCATCTGGGAAGCCGGGATACAGCCGCCGGAAGGACCTCCAGTCTGAGCCGCCTTAAAGGAATGGCCATCCGGCACACCGCCGCCAATCTCCTCGACGATCTCGCGCAGAGTGGTCCCCATCGGGACTTCCACAAGGCCGGTGTGCTTGATCTTGCCGCCCAGGGCGAACACTTTCGTGCCCTTGCTCTTCTCCGTACCCATGGATGCAAACCAGTCCGCACCCTTGAGGATAATCTGGGCAACATTGGCATACGTTTCTACGTTATTCAAGATGGTTGGCTTGCCAAACAGGCCCTTGAGCGCCGGGAACGGCGGACGCGGGCGAGGCTCGCCACGTTTGCCCTCGATGGAGGTCATCAGAGCCGTCTCTTCGCCGCAGACAAACGCGCCGGCGCCCAGACGAAGCTCAATATCAAAATTAAAATCTGTATCGAAAATATTTTTACCGAGCAGGCCGTACTCCCTAGCCTGATCAATTGCAATTTGCAAACGCTTTACAGCGATTGGGTATTCTGCACGAACATAAATATATCCCTGAGAAGCACCGATTGCATATCCGGCAATAGCCATTGCTTCCAGAACCGCATGCGGATCACCCTCCAAAATGGAACGGTCCATAAAAGCGCCCGGATCGCCTTCGTCCGCATTGCAGCACACATACTTCTGATCCGCCTGGTTCTGCGCGGCAAAGAGCCATTTTCTGCCCGTCGGGAAGCCAGCTCCGCCGCGTCCGCGCAGGCCGGATTTGGTGATTACATCAATGACATCCTGTGGGGTCATCTCGGTGAGGGCCTTGCCCAACGCCTGATAACCGTCAACCGCTATGTACTCATCGATGTCCTCAGGATTGATAACGCCGCAGTTGCGCAGGGCAACACGGTGCTGTTTTTCATAGAAAGGTGTTTGATTCAGAGACTTGACGGAGTTGGAATCCTCCACTACAGTCTCTTGATAAAGAAGGCGTTTGACGATTCTGCCCTTGAGCAGATGCTCTTCCACGATCTCCGGTACATCGTCCGGCTTGACCATGCTGTAGAACGCGCCCTCTGGATATACAATCATAATCGGGCCCAAGGCACAGAGGCCGAAGCAGCCCGTACGGATGACATTGACCTCTTGATCGAGGCCTTTCGCGGCAATTTCCTCTTTCAGACGCTGGATAATCAGCTCACTGTTCGAGGAGGTACATCCCGTACCGCCGCAAACCAGTACATTCGAACGATACATTTTGCAGCCTCCTTATTTTGAATTAGCGCCAATGGTAAACTCTGTGACGACATTGCCGTTGACCAGATGATCGTTCACCATGCGGACCGCTTTTTCTGGGGTCATCTTCACATAAGTGATCTTCTCCTTGCCGGGTTCTACAACCTCGACAACTGGTTCAAACTGGCAGATGCCGATGCATCCCGTCTGGGTAACCATGACATTCTGGAGGCCTCTTTTTGCCACCTCATCCACGATGGTGGTGAGAACTGGGCGTGCGCCCGCAGCGATACCGCACGTGGCCATACCGACCAATACGCGGATCGCATCATCCTGTCCTTCCCGCAGCGTGACTTTGCCGCGAGCTTTATCTCGGATTGCCTGAAGTTCCGCTAACGACTTCATACTATATTTTCTCCCCTTTGATGCTTTGTGTTTGTTCATTGAGGAAATCCCGCATCCATGCCACTACATCGGGCATATTCAGCTCCACTTCCTCGCCCAAGATCCCGCGCAGTTCACGGGTATCCAGTGTAAATTCGCGGTCATCTATTCTGCGATGGAACACAAAATCCCGGTCTGTGTTGCAAGTGATTAACAGGAGAACCGTGGCATTGATGTCTCCCAACGGGATAAAGTCCACGTGAGAGGGCACAAATTCTGCTGTCACCGCTGTTCCTTTCCCCGGCTCAGATACGATCCGCAGCTCACCGCCCGTCATTTCCGCTTCCATTTTGAAGAGCGGGATACCCAGGCCTACTTTGCGCGTTGTACGCGTAGTGAAAAAAGGATCTGTCACATGGGCAACCTGATCCGCGGACATCCCACGGCCATTGTCCACAATCTGGATCGTCAAACGATCCTGAGTGGTATCCTCACAGACCTCCACCTCAATACAAGTCGCTCCCGCTGAAATGGAATTCTGCGCGATGTCCATCACATTTAAAGATAGCTCCCGCATCTTAGTCGTTGTACTTTGCCAAGATTCCGTCGATTTCCTCCGGCACCAAACGGCCATATACATCGTCATTGATGGTCATGACCGGAGCCAAACCGCAAGCGCCAATACAGCGGCAAGCGGTGAGAGAGAATTTCCCGTCTGCAGTGCACTCCTCTGGCTGGATGCCGAGCGCAGCGCTCACCTTGTCCAGGACTGCCGCCGCACCCTTTACATAGCAAGCGGTTCCCAAACAAATAGAGATATTGTACCGCCCCTTCGGTGTAAGGGAAAACTGGGAATAAAAGGTCGCCACGCCGAAGACTTCTTCCAGCGGCTTGTTCAGGCCTTCCGCCACCATGGTCTGCACTTCTACCGGCAGATACCCATAAATTTCCTGCGCTTCTTGCAGGACTGGCATAATCGCGCCTTTGTCATCTTTGTGCTTTTCAATCACTTCGTGCAGTTTTTGCTCCTGCTCCGGAGTCCCTTGAAAAGGCAAATTGCTGATTTTTTTTTGCATTCTTGTTCCTCCCTGTGAATTCCAATATGTGGCATAATGTTTCGTAATTTTTCGAACATTTCGTCACATATGCATTGTGATTTATTATAGCACATTGTTTGTAGAAAATCTACAATTTTTCTAGAAATTTGCCTTAAAATATACTCGAAACAATCATGTTTAATAATTTTTCATAAGGATAAGTATTTTTAGAGATTTTGTTCATCCAAGAATCGAATGACCGCCTGTACAGATGCTTCCGGCAATTCCAACGTTGGGCCGGGGTCCCGCATATGCTCCAGATAGTGGGCGTCTGAGTTGCGCAGGAGCAGCATACCGGACAACTCCGGATTGGTTTGCAAAAGGGCCTCCGGGGAACCGGTAAAACTGATCTCCGCTGTATGGAAACCAGCCTCCGGAGGGATGGCGCCCAGGACAGAAATCACACTGTAAGCCGGTTTATCCACGTGCGCTGGGAATGCGGTGCCTCCAAACCTCCTTGCCTCGTACAGTACATGGTCCACACCGACCTGTGTTGCATGAATCAACAGCCGTTTTTCTTCATCCAGAATATGGTCTTGCTCATCCATGACCAATTGGCGGCCAAAAATCTCCGGCCGATTGGGAATTTCCATACTACGCGACCGCACAAAGTCTTCAAATGCTTCCGCCGCGGGAATATCCGGGAACAGACACACAACATGTGCCTCCTCCTGGGTACAGAGTTCCATGCCCGGAATCACCACGAGGCCCGCCTGTTCCCCCGCTCTGACCGCAGAGGCGGCGTTCCGGCAAGAGTTATGGTCTGTCAGTGCAATGATGTCATATCCGAGCAGCTTTGCCATGTTGACCAAGTTGTAAGGAGTCATATCGTCGTCTCCGCATGGCGAAAGACAGGAGTGCAAATGAAAATCGTAAAAAAATTTCATCCTTTCAATAACTCCGCCAGGCGCGCTCCGAGTTCGTAACTGTTTTGCTCGCTACAGAGCACCAGAATGTCCTGTTGCTCTGCCTTGTTGCGTGCCTCTTCATCCAGCGATGCGCGGTCTGTCAGGACAATACAAGCAGCGTCCGCCAACGATGCCACCGCGATTGCGTTCACATTGCCCATCACGGTAAACCAAGCTGCATCGGCAGGAAGCCGGGCCATCACCCAACTGAGCAGATCTCCCGTATAGCCTCCGGTCACCTCACGGGTGAGATCTCCTCCCACCAGTACCTGCAACCCCAATTGGTCGCGCAATTCCTCAACGGTCATTGGAATCAACCTCCTTGTTATGCCCCAGCACAAAACCTCCCATAGAGGAAAGAGCTTGGGCAACGTGTTTGATCTCCTCACGCAAGATAAAGATACATTCGTTTTCCTTTGCAGAGCCACGCACTACATCCTCAGCAAACGCACGGCATGTGGGCGCCCCACAGGAACCGCAGTCCAGTCCCGGAAGTTTCCCACAAATTTTGTCGATGTCTGCCATCATCCGCAACGCTTCTCCCATATCATCGGAAAGCTTGAGCACTGGCGCAAATTCTAGGTTATCCTCCCATTGCATGCAGGGTGGAATGCCGCCTTCCAAATGGTTCTGTGCAACCGGCAAATACCGGCGCAGCCGCTGTAGCCGTGCCTTTGCAACATAGGCGTTCTCCACACAGAGGACGCCGCCAACGCATCCGCCAGCACAAGCGTTCAATTCGATGAAATCCAGCTCCTTAATCCGCTCATCTTCCAACTCCTCCAACACGCGGATCACGTTATCCACACCATCTGCCGCCAGATATTTGTCATTAAGCAATGCGGCTGATTCTCCGCCGCTGGATGCCCACCCTACGCCGATGACACCGCATTGCATCAAGGGTTCCACTGCTTCCGCCTTTTCCATTTTATCCACCAATGCAGGAAAGATTTCACTGATTGCAATGGCTCCGTCCACATAGGATGTTTTTGTGCTGATTGGGCATTTCGTATCCGTCACCTTTGCAGGACACGGCGTTATAAAAAATGCGCCGATCTTTTCCATCGGCAGACCGGTTTTCTTTCTGGCTTCTTTTTTTACAAATCGTGCGGCCGTCTCCATGGGAGAATTCAACGGTAGCACATGGGAACAAAGTTCGGGAAACCGCACACGAATTAAACGCACCACCGCCGGACAAGCGGAACTGATCACAGGCCGTTGCAACAATCCTTGCTGCATCAGTTTGCGTGTAGCGTCCGAAACCAGCTCCGCACTGCGCGAAACCTCGTACACCTCGTCAAACCCCATCCCCTTCAAGCCGGTGAGGACAATGTCGATGTCGTCCAGATTATTAAATTGACCGAATAAGGCTGGCGCTGGCAGTGCAATCTTGTAGGAGTAGTTGTCCAACATAGAAAAATGGTCAAACCGAGCCCGCTTGGCATGGTGTGGGCATACACGAATACATTCGCCACAGTCAATACACCGTTCCGACAGGATTAATGCCTTTCCATCGCGTACACGGATTGCCTCGGTTGGGCAGCGTTTAATACAGTTCGTGCACCCCATACACTTATCCTTGTCCAAAATCACAGAATGGAAAAACTTTTCCATCTTTTAATCACCGCCTGCCCGGTTCCTATCGGTAAATACAGTCATGTAAAGGGTCGTCCCCTCCCCAACCTTGGTATCTATGTCTAGGATATCGGAGTATTTTTTGATATTCGGGAGACCCATCCCTGCGCCAAATCCTAAGGAGCGCACATTATCCGGCGCTGTGGACCATCCCTCCTGCATGGCTTTACTCAGATCTTTGATCCCAGGGCCATGATCCTCTAAAATCACATAGATTTTGTCCGAGTCGATCTCCACATGCGCCGTGCCACCGCCTGCATGGATGACCATATTGATTTCCCCTTCGTACATGGCGATAGCCACGCGGCGGATGACATCCGCATCGTAACCGATTTTTTTCAACTTCCTCTTGACATCGCTGGAAGCCGCGCCAGCCTGGGTAAAATCGTCCCCCGGTACTACATAATCAAACGACAGGGCGCTCATTGCACTTCACTTCCCCCTGACAAGCCGTTGGTGTAGAGCAGTCCGCAGGCAGTAAACATGCGGTAGGGGGTTTTCAGCACGGTAATCCCCTTTTCTTGAGCCAGTTCTAATACAGTATCATCAATCTCCTTTCCCCGGACAAAAATGATGCAGTGCATGTCCATCATCTCCGCCGTCCGCACAACCTGTGGGTTCGTCAGGCCCGTGAGCAGCACGGATTGGTCCTTGACAAAGGCCAGCACGTCGCTCATCATATCGCTTCCGCACGCCGTACGAACCTCTGTATCGAGGTCTCCCTCTACCAGGACATCCGCCTTTAAAATCTGTACTACGTCGCGTACCTTCATAGAACGTTCCTCCCGTTTCATGATTCACAATGTTTTTAAATACTCTACAATAAAATTTATGCATTTTCATTATAACATATCACAGAAACGGAAACAACTGGCCGGACAAAAGATCGAGAATAAAAAATACCCTCCTCTAAGTTTTTCAGAGGAGGGTATCTCGATCAATCCAATGTTACGAACCCAAGAAAAAAAATGTTATCAGAAAAATCCGCCGATAGACACTGGCTTTACCTTAAATGTCACTTCAGAGGGATCAAATCCATTTTGTTTCGAGTAATTCACAGTGTGGGACTGCTCCTGCGGCTCCAGGATATATCCGTTTTCCGCTAAATAACCCCGCACATCATCCGTACCAATTGTAAGTTCTCCCTCGGAGTCTGCCGTGTAAGGGAGGGTCAATTCCTCCACGCGGGTTCCATTGTCGGTAAAATAGATGGATAATTCCTGTGGTCCCGTCTGTAAGGGCTTCACCGTAAATACCACCTCAGAAGGCTCAAACACATCCTTGCCAGAGGAGTCCACCGTATAATTTACTGTATGGGACTGCCCCTGCGGATCAAGAACGTAACCATTTTCCGCCAAGTATGCCTGTACATCCGCCTCGTCAATGGTAAACTCTCCGTAGGAAGAGGGACGGTACGAGTAAGATAACCCTTCTACACGGTTTCCATCCTTGTCCTCAAAATATGCGTAGAACGTAGGAGTGACTTTATTGAGTGAAAAATATTTGGATACGGAAGCATTTCCTGTAGCAGGCGCCGTGTATTCTATGCACAAAGGACTCGGCCGTCCATTCCGGATAACCGCATACTGTGGAACACGATCAAATCCGGATAAGCCCTCGATGCCCGTGGCGTCCTCTAAGGAGTCATATTGCCAGCCATAGCTGAGGCCAATCGATGGGATTTTTTGCCCGTTCACATGGAGGACCCAGGCATAATCATATGGATAGGCGGGATCCGTCGTCCACTTATATTCCACTGTGACCGTTTGACCGCAGGGAACCCACAAATATCCCACCGTCTTAAACCCGCCGTCATTAATTCGATATTCCACCTGATATTTCCCGTCGATCGAATAATCATACGCGGAAGCCACCGACGAAATACAAAACAACATACATGCCGCCAAAAGAAGGGCGAACAGCCTCTTTTTCATACCATCCAGCTCCTTTTCCTTATTCGATCGTACCTATATTCAGGCAAACGTCCAAACCATTTTTGTAGTCTTCCCCCACTGGAGCTGAAACAATGGGCGTTTCCTGTGTCCCTCCAACAGTTTTTGTATTTCGAATGGTTCCTGTATTCATGGTAACCAAGCCCGCATTATATGTACTGCCTCTTACATTGGCGCCGCTTTCTGGAGCAGATACCTGACAGTTTTCAATCAATCCCGCGTTGAAGCAAGCCAAGCCTCCATTGTTGAAGAACATGTTAATATCATCATAAAGCGCTAAAATAATATCTTCGTCACTTAAATCCGGATTGATTTTCCCCTGGAAGGTTGTATTCCGAATAGCCGCTCCTGCGGTATTTTGGAAAACAATTCCGCCAAAATCGATATTCTTCCCTTTATTTTGCTCGTTTGCCTCCAACACACCGTTGATCGTGCCGTAAGAAATACAATCCTCAATTGTACCGCCATTGATTGCTGCAATCGTACCGCAATTGTTTCCTGTGGTATAAATCACGCTATCTGACGCAATGGTGAGGTTTTTCAAAGTGCCTGTATTTGTGGCCAACAGGCCTAAATGATCTCCGCCGTGGATCGTGTAACTTACGGAATGCTTAACCCCCTGATATTCCCCATTCAAGCTGCCGCTGAAGGATTCAATCGGCGTATACTCACCCAAGGCGATGTCTGCGCCCAGAACGAAGTGCTTGTCGCTGTAGTTTCGGATTTTATTGAACTGCTCCGCATTCATAATCAGGAAAGGATTCTCCTCGGAACCATCGCCTCCTGCAAAATCCGTGTTTATTTTTTCCACCAAGAATGTAATACTTTCGGGATTTACACCTTCGCTGTTAACAGTAACCTGCTGGGCCTTCTGTCCCTCTACAAACTGATAACCTTCCGGAGCAGTCAAATCTCCCGTAGAAACATCATATACCTTCTGCTCTGTACCGAGCTCATATTCAATTGGCGTAAACGTAGCTTCTGCGTCCTGTGGATCGGAAAAATGAATGGTTACCGTATAGGGATCTGCCGCAGGAGTAGAACTATCGCCGCCTTCATCTGGATTCCCACCTTCATCTGTATCCACTTGATAGGCATTCAGAGTCAGTAACCCATGATAGTGTTTCCCCTGATAGAGATTGTCCACGGTTTCTGGCAGATATCCCGCGAGGACATATGTCGCATTTTCCCCGGCTGGAATCACCGCGGTGGTATATGTATGATACTCTGTACCGGCATTCTTTGCCTTTTGTTCGGTGGGGTTCGCTTTGGAATCATCATAGAGCTTATTCAGATTCACATTCTCAATTTTTGTCCAACCATCGGCAGTATGTTTGTAAACAAAAATTTTGAGAACATCCTGAAGCTTATTCTCACAAACCGGTTGATCTGGCGTCGAGGGAGTCATTGTACCATTTGCCAGATCTTCTGGTTCAAACTGTGCCTCCCCTTCTTTACAGGCGGCGCCTAAGTCCATAGAGAGCTGAACCTTCGTGGGCAATGTTCCACGATTTTGAATGGTGACCGGCTTAAAATATGCCGGGATATTCTCCTCTGGATAGTTCTCTGGGTTTTGACTGTTGTTGGTCAGCGCATTGTCTCCACCGTCGCTGACAAATTCTTTATAAAAATTTTCGTACAGCATCGGGCGTAGATTTTTGAATTCCATCGGCTCAGTGGTTGTAAATCCGTCATCGCCCGGATTGACCTCAATGTCCAAAATACCAGCCTCGAAATTGCCGCTTACTTTTTCGGTATCCGTAAACCATGCCATTGTACCGCCCATCAACAGGCTGAGTACCAATAATACCGAAATGGCTGAAAGAATGACTCTGCTTCGTTTCGCTTTCATTTCTTCTGCACCTCCGTGTTTGGGACAGATTCTAATTTCTGTCCATTAAATCCTCAATATAAGACTATAATCTGTGAACTCTGCCTATTCTCAGATCACCCTAATTATAAGCATTTGAGAATCGTATTTATAGACATATTTCCTCTGATTATTTTTATATTTTATGATTCTTTTATATTGGAATTAGATATATAGTTAATCCATAACAATTTATAAAATGCTATAATTAATTTTATATTGGCTCTATATAAGTGAAAAATATGTACTTCCCAGAATTTTTTAAAAATGGCCAGCAGTCCTCTGAGCAAACAAAAAGCGTCAAGCTACTATAGTAACTTGACGCTCTTGATCGATTTGGCCCTATTCCTTTTTCATTTATGTGGCAGGCTGTAAACGGACAGGTGATGTGGAAGCCTTTTCAAATTGGCTATTATAAAGGTTGGCATAGAAACCATTCTTCTTCATCAGTTCTTCATGGGTTCCCTGCTCCACAATATCGCCGTCCTTCATACACAGAATCAGATCTGCGTCCCGAATGGTGGACAACCGATGTGCAATGACAAAGCTGGTGCGCCCTTTCATCAAATTGTCCATAGCCTTTTGAATCAATACTTCCGTACGTGTATCGACCGAACTGGTAGCTTCATCCAGAATCAAAATCTTGGGATCCGAGAGAATTGCACGCGCAATGGTCAAAAGTTGTTTTTGCCCCTGTGAGACATTGCTTGCCTCCTCGTTGAGCACCATATCATAGGCGCCCGGCAGGGTGCGTACAAAATGGTGTACCTGTGCGGCTTTTGCCGCTGCAATCACATCATCATCATCGGCGTCCAATCTTCCGTAACGGATATTCTCCCGTATGGTTCCATTATACAACCAGGTATCCTGCAAAACCATGCCAAATACCGAGCGAAGTTCCTGGCGCGAGAAATTGCGGATGTCATAGCCATCGATCAAAATGGCGCCTTCATTCACATCATAGAAACGCATCAAAAGCTTGACCATCGTGGTCTTTCCCGCGCCTGTCGGCCCGACAATCGCCACTTTTTGTCCGGGCTGAATACTGGCACAAAAATCATGGATAATGGTCTTACTGGGGTTATAGCCAAACTTGACATGTGCAAATTGTACGCTCCCCTTAATATGAACCAACGTATCTGTATCCGGCAGAGTATCATCGTTATTGATGTGTACCACGGGTGTATCAGGGGCCTCCTCCGATTCTGCAAGGAATTCAAATACACGCTCCGCTGCGGCTGCGGTCTGTTGAAGAATGTTGCTGATATTGGCAATTTGTGTGATCGGTTGAGTAAACTGACGTACATACTGAATGAATGCCTGGATTCCGCCGACATCTAACCGGCCACCAGCAGCCAACCACCCACCTACAATGCAAACGGCTACATAGCCTACATTTGCCACAAAGTTCATCACCGGTTGCATCAGCCCGGAGAGAAACTGCGATTTCCATGCCGATTTATATAGCGTTTCATTGTATTGGTCAAACTGCTGCATGGAGGCTTCTTCGCCGTTGAACGCCTTCATCACGGTATGTCCTCCGTACATCTCTTCTACATGGCCGTTCACATGCCCCAGATATTCCTGTTGCGCTGCAAAATATTTCTGGGAATGTTTCACAATGATGAGAATAAATACCAATGAAACCGGAATCACGCACAAGGCAACTAGCGTCAGCTGCCAACTGATCGAGAACATCATGGCAATGATACCAACTACCATGGTAACAGAGGTGATAATTTGCGTGATGCTCTGATTTAAAGTTTGGCTCAATGTATCAATATCGTTTGTCACACGCGAGAGTACCTCTCCATGGCTGGTGGTATCGAAATAATTCAATGGCATGCGGTTGATCTTCTTCATAATGTCGTTGCGCAAATGATATGTCACCCGCATCGATACGCCGGTCATAATCCATCCTTGAAGATAGGAGAACACTAAGCTGATGAGATACAATCCCAGCAGGAAAAGAAGGATCTGTGCGATACGCCCAAAATCAATTCCTGTTCCTGTACCGGCAATCTTTCCCATAATCCCATTGAAAATCTCAGTGGTTGCATTGCCCAAAACCTTAGGCCCTACGATGGTGAAGATGGTGGAAAGCATGGCGGTTCCCATCACCAAAAAAATCCGGAATTTATACTTTCCGAGGTATTGCAACAGCTTTTTCATGCTGCCCTTAAAATCCTTTGCTTTCTCCACGGGGCCGCGCACCGGACCACGCCCGCCCAAAGGGCCACGCTTGCGCGGAGTAGATCCGCTCATCGGGTTGCTCATGCCAATTCCTCCTCTGAAAGCTGCGACCGGGCGATCTCTTGATAGGTCTTACAGGACTGCATCAACTCACGATGCGTCCCTTTTCCAACGATCTTCCCGTCGTCCAACACAATGATTTGTTCTGCGTCCATGATGGTACTGACGCGCTGGGCGACGATCAAAACGGTCGCGTCGCCAGTATCCTGTTTTAAAGCATGACGCAAAGTAGCATCCGTCTTAAAGTCCAGCGCAGAAAAACTGTCGTCAAAAATATAGATAGGCGCCTTTTTCGTCAATGCGCGTGCAATCGAAAGACGTTGTTTTTGCCCACCGGAGACATTCGTGCCTCCTTGAGAAATATCGGTTTCCATCCCGTCCGGCATCCGGCGAATAAATTCCGTCGCCTGAGCCACATCCGCGGAGTGACGGATGTCCTCATCCGTCGCATTCGGGGAACCATAACGCAGATTGGAAGCAATATTTCCAGAAAAAAGCACTCCCTTTTGCGGCACATACCCGATATACTCCCGTAATTCATGCTGCGGGATTTTTCGAATGTCAACACCGTCCAACAGGATTTTGCCCGCCGTTACATCGTAGAAACGGGGGATCAAGTTAATCAACGTAGACTTTCCAGACCCTGTAGAGCCAATGAACGCTGTTGTCTGTCCTGGAAGCGCCGTGAAATGAATGTCCTGCAATACATCATCCTCCGCTTGATTGTAGCGGAAACACACATCTCGAAATTCGATCTTACCAGAGGGCCGCCCATTCAAATGGATCGGTTGTTCTGCGTCCCGGACGGCTGGTTCTGTGTGGAGTACCTCCGCAATGCGTTCTGCGGAAACCGACGCGCGAGGCACCAGGATAAACATCATAGAGATCATCAAGAACGCCATAATCACCTGCATTGCATATTGCATGAAAGCCATCATATCGCCCACCTGCATCATGGATTGCTCAATCTGTTGACTGCCAACCCATACCACCAAAAGGGAAATGCTGTTCATCATAAACATCATGGCTGGCATCATAAAGACCACTACACGGTTGACGAATAGATTTGTCTTGGTTAAATCGCGATTTGCCTGTTCAAAACGATTTTCCTCGAAGGATTGCGTCCCAAACGCCCGAATGACCATCATACCGCTCAGGTTTTCTCGGGTAACTAAATTGAGCTTATCAACCAGCTTCTGAACAACCTTAAAACGCGGGGTCACAATGGAGAAGATCACCACCACAAGGCCAATCAGAATCACTACACCCAGGGCAATGATCCAACTCATAGATACACTTTTGTCAAGTGCCATCACGATGCCGCCAATTCCGGTAATAGGCGCAAGGCAGATCATCCGCAGGCCAATCACAAGCAGCATCTGTACCTGCGTGATGTCATTCGTAGTCCTTGTAATCAGAGAAGCCGTAGAGAAACGATCAAACTCCTCGTTTGAAAAATGTTCCACCTTTTGAAACACGTCGTGCCGAAGATGTTTCGCTGTTCCCGCTGCAATGCGTGACGCCAATAGTCCCACACAGATCGTAGCAGCAGCGCCAGCTAGCGTGAGAAGAAGCATCAAAAGACCGGTGCGTAAAATATAATCGCTTTGAATCTTTCCGACGTCGACTCCTAATTCCTGATAAAACGCTTTTGTCATAGCAATTCCCATCTGGCGATTGGTCGAATCGTCCGAGAGCCCTGCCTGTTCCCATGCCTGTTGAAGAACCTCTTTTGGAATTTGTTCAAACATCGGAGCGGCCGAGTAAAGCTGATGAAGATCTATATTCTCCAGATCTGCCTTAACTGCTGTTGTTTGTTCTCCTGCAACGGCTTTCATTGCGTTGACAATTGTTGTCACCCCACGGCTATATGCATCTGCTGTTGCCTCCAACTCCGGATCATCCAGCGTATTTTGCACATAAATGTCGGTATTTTGCAGGGCCGGATATGAGTCCAAATATGCGGCAGCCTCTGCACTGTCTACAGCAACCAAATGATAACTTTGTTCCATCTGCAAACGGGCCGTTTCATCCATAAACTGTTGCAAAAAAGAAAACCCATCTGCACCGATTGCCTTCGGCGCCGGGTCCTCTATACCACCCTGCTGAATTCCCACATTCACTATGTTCGACATCATGTTGGGCAAATTCAGGTCACACATAGCCTGTCCAAATAGAAGTACCACACACGCAATGATCGGCCCAATGTAGGGCTTTAGATACTTTGCGAGTTTTCTCATGAATCGGATTCATCCTTTCCTATTTGATTTCGTTCTTCTTTAAGCGTTGTCAAAATATCGAAAAGTTGGGACGACAATTCCAACAACCGGTTGAGATTTTCTTCTCCCATCCGACGCTCCGCTTCATCGGCCAAGGAAAAAATCTCTCTTCGCGCATGTTCCAAAAGTTCATATCCTTTAGGAGTCAAACAAACATACACAGCACGACGGTCACACTTGGTCATGCTCCGTACAATCAACCCTTTGCCCTCCAAAGAATTGAGCATCTGCGACACTGCCGGCATCGACATGTTTGTCCGCCGGCTGATCTCAGTGATGCGAACACCGTCCGTCCCGCCCATTTCGCCTTGCAGTCTACCGCAGGCTGCAATTTTATGCAGCATAAAAAAGGCGGTCATCGGCAAGCCATCCCTCTGCGCAAAAAGCGGTTTTATACATTTATAGCGCCAAAACAACTCCAATATTTTTTTCCCGCTGTGCGACTCCCAATCCTCATACCCTACCATAGCCCTGTGTTTTCCCTTCCTTATATTTTTGTTTCTAAATAGTTAAGTATATTAATATTATATAAGGCCATCAAACTTTGTCAAGGCGAAGTTTGCAATCTTCACAAATTCTTAATACTCTTTTCGTGCAATATTTCTATTCTCAATCCTTAGATTTCGTATTTTGTCCTTTCTGGTCAGGTTTTCCAGATGGACCCATTTCTATCAAAAATACGGAATACAAAAAGCCTCCGCTTTAAAGCGAAGGCTTTCCAATTTAACCTTAAATAGGTTGCATCTTATTCCATTTTGAGGTGACTCTCAAACCACCACATAAACAGAGCTGCAGCACCCTGCACCAGAAATACCAAACCCATGGTAATCCCAATGATTTGAATCGCAATTACTGGACGGATAAACGAGATGAACCCCAAAAGAATAGAAGCCACACCGACCAGCGTCATCCAATACCAGCCCTTTACGCCAAATCGTTTGATTTCCAGGGAATCCACTGTTCGTGTGACTCCGGAAAACACCGTCCAAAGGCCAAAGATATAGGGAATTACATTAATCGTAACCACCTGATCGCACAAGACAAACAAGCCCAAAAGTATCGTAAGGATTCCCTCCGCTAAAAGCCACCCTGCACCATACAGGTTGCGGAAACAAAAAATATAAATCACAATACTGAGCGCGCCAGAAATGAACATCGCCAAACCAAAAACAATGGTTAACGACAATAAAATAGACGACGGCGCTACAATCGCCAGTACTCCGGCAAAAATCAATAAAATACCGGAAATAAGCCATAAAGTTTTAGAAACACCTGGTTTCATTCTATAGATCCCCCTCTTTACGTCGCGAAATTTCATTTTGCTGAAATGAAAACTGAAAATCCTATCTCCTGCAAACAATTTTATCTCTTTCCCATATCCGGAACGCTGGCCTCGAATGGGCCTTTAAAAGATCTTCTGCTACGTATTTTCTATAGCTGTCTCATTTTCAAAAATATAGTTTATTATACCCCTTGTGAACCGAAAAAGAAACAATAATTTCCTTATTTTAACAAGTTGCAATTTACTTTTAGTATTATTTTAAATAAAAAATACATCCTGTTGCGCAAATTACATTATCCACGCAACAGGATGCCCATTTTTTGACAGCCTAATGATTTAAAGTGGTTTCAAAAATTCAGAGTTGTTCCACCGCATCCGCTGCGGTGTTCAGGCAATCGGTATTGACCAGTTCCGCCAAACCCGCGTCATAATTCTTAGCAATTTCCGGATCGATCGGCACCCTGCCCAAAACTTTTAAATTGAACTGCTGTGCCGTTTGCTCTACATGGCTTTCTCCAAACACCTTGATCTCTCGGCCGCAGTCCGGGCACTTGACATAACTCATATTCTCTACCACACCAATGATCGGTACATTCATCATCTTGGCCATATTAACTGCCTTCGCAACGATCATAGAAACCAGTTCCTGCGGAGAGGTGACGATTACAATTCCATCCAACGGAATGCTTTGGAAAACAGTCAGTGGAACATCGCCAGTCCCCGGAGGCATATCCACAAACATATAATCGACATCTTCCCAGATCACATCCGTCCAGAATTGTTTTACTGTATTGGCAATGATGGGCCCACGCCATACCACTGGTGCTGTTTCGTCGTCCAGCAAGAGGTTGACCGACATAATATCAATCCCCGTCTTAGTACGTGCTGGCAGAATGCCAAATTCGCTGCCCATGGCCTTCTGATGAATCCCAAATGCTTTTGGAATGGAAGGACCGGTAATATCTGCATCCAGCACCGCAGTATGCGCTCCCCGACGGTTCAATAACACGGCGAGCATGGACGTAACCATACTTTTGCCCACACCGCCTTTTCCGCTGACGACACCGATAACCTTTTTAATATGGCTCATCGCATTCGGTTTTTCCAAAAAATCCGCAGGATTTGCCTCTCTGGAGGGGCAATTTTCCCCACAACTGCTGCAATCGTGCGTACAATTTTCACTCATACAGATTCTCCTTTGTCTATCCGCTGCCGCGCAACGGAAAAATCCGCCCGTTTTGATACGGGCGCTCTTTTATTGTAATAATATATACCAAATTTGTCAACGAAACCAAGGAGCTCAGCTAAAATTCTTTCTTTAAGCTGCGCATAAAGAGGTCCAATAACACTTGATCCGGGTCTTCGCCACAGTTGACAACCGCATTTACAGCCCGGCAGATAGGCATCTCCACGCCATATAGATCACACAACCGCAACAAAGCCGTCGTTGTTGCCACACCTTCTGCCAACTCCCCGTATGGTTCTCCACGAACGAACGCCTCGCCAAAACGCCGATTATGGCTGTACTCCGAAAAGACAGTTGCCTGATAATCCCCCAAATGGCTCAATCCATAGGCGGTGATCTCATTTCCCCCCATCGCTTTAATCAGACGCGCCACCTCCCGTGTACCACGGGCCATCAGAGCTCCTTTCAACGCGGTCTTATTTTTTCCATCCAACATCCCCGCCGCGATACCGATCACATTCTTCGCCGCTGCTCCCACTTCATTGCCGATCAGATCACTACCATAATAAAATCGAATCAGATCGCTTGAAAAAGCCTTTATCAACATTTCTTTTGCCTCTTGGCTACGGCTATCAATCACCATGCAATTGGGAATGCCTGCCGTAAAGTCCTGTACATGTCCCGGTCCCACCCAGACGGAAACCGTCGCCGTCTTGGGCACGTATTCATTCACGACTTGTGTCAAGCGTTTCCCCGTAGTTGCTTCAATTCCTTTCATACAAAGCACAATCGCCTTATCGTTGAGATCAAATATAGACATTTGTTGCATTAAGGTCCGCAAACTCTGGGCTCCAATCGAAATCACTAGGATCTTTGCATGCTGAATCGCATCTCCAAGGTCGCTGGTCAACTTGATGGTATCCCCTAATTGTACGAGACCGTTGGTGCGGGTCTCATACAGACTCTTCATCCGTTTGGACTCATCCCGTCCATAAAGAATCACCTGATGCTGCAAGCGGTCCGCATACCATGCCAAAAAACTTCCCCATCGACCGCAACCAATTATCGATATGTTCATACCTGCGATACAAGCGCCAAAACGACTTGTACCCTCCTCCTCTCCAAAAGTAAATCAAACGTCCACGATAACAACGCAAATTGTGAAGGTTCGATTATATAATATTTGTATTATATATTTATCATTATACAATAAGTATTAAACAAACACCTACTCACTAGCAAAAAGCAGTTGATTCTACTTTTACGATAACCTTTTCGCTTCCAACTTTACTTCCTTGCAGTATACTTTACCAAACCCCGTCTTTACTTACAACGTAAAATTTCAATAACGTCGGAAATAGCGAATTGAAAAAATCCCCGCAGGCTTCCACAGCCTCTTATCTGGATGTTTCAATGCTCTCTCAGCCGTTGGAAATCTCTGATTTCCGCTTACGGCGTGAGGTTATCTATAACATCCAAACGAATGAATTGAAAAAATTCCACGCAAGGCTTCCACGGCCTCTTATCTGGATGTTTCAATGCTCTCTCAGCCGTCGGAAATCTCTGATTTCCGCTTACGGCGTAAGGTTATCTATAACATCCAAACGAATGAATTGAAAAAATTCCACGCAAGGCTTCCACAGCCTCTTATCTGGATGTTTCAATGCTCTCTCAGCCGTCGGAAATCTTTGATTTCCGCTTACGGCGTGAGGTTATCTATAACATCCAAAATGACAAATTAAAAAAATCCCCTGCAAGGCTTCCATAGCCCCTTATCTGGATGTTTCAATGCTCTCTCAGTCGTCGGAAATCTTTGATTTCCGCTTACGGCGTGAGGTTATCTATAACATCCAAAATAACGAATTGAAAAATATTCCCCACATGGTTTCCACAGCCTCTTATCTGGATGTTTCAATGCTCTCTCAGCCGTCGGAAATCTTTGATTTCCGCTTACGGCGTGAGGTTATTATAACACATCCCCCACAAAAATAGGACAAACCGTCTCACATAAACGGCGAGGTAGTCGATACAGAATTGTTTTGCTCGTCCTGAATGTCCAGTTCAAACCAAAACGTACTTCCAACCCCCTGTTCACTCTGCACACCATACGCTCCACCATGCATGTCCAATATGGTTTTGACAATCGAAAGTCCCAATCCGGTCCCCACTTGTGCGCGCTTATGTGCCTTATCCACCTTGTAATAACGTTCCCAAATGTCCTTGAGCTTGTCCTGGTCAATCCCCTCTCCAGTATCTCGTACCTCAATGCGCACTTTTCCATCGTGTTCTGACTGCTTCAAGCGCACCACTTTGTCCTCACCTGTATAAGTAATCGCATTATTTACCAGATTATAAACTACCTGAGAGATTTTCAATTCATCTGCATAGACAGTCACATCACGATCCGCTGTAAATCGGATATCATAGTCTGTCAACTTATTGTATCGTCCCAAAATATCGCGTACGCTCTCCGTTAGATCGAAAAAGCTGGGCGATAACTTCTGTGCACCGGACTGCATTTTACTCAAGTCGAGCATATCGTTCACCAGCGTTGTCAATCGATTAGCCTCATCAATGATAACCTGAACATTTTCCGGCGTGTTTTCCCCGGGAAGGTCCCGCATAACTTCGCTATACCCGGTAATCATTGTAAGCGGTGTACGAAGATCGTGAGAAACATTAGCGATCAAGTCGCGCCGGAGTGTTTCCACCTTAGAGAGTTCTTTTGCTGCATAGTTGAGCGTCGCACCCAATTCTGCAATCTCCCGATAGCCATCCTCTTCAAAACGCACATCATAATTTCCCTGGGCCAATACTTTTGCAGAAGAATTAATTTTGATGATGGGACCAGAAATTCGCCGGGACAGGAATAGCGCCAAGAAGAACGCTAAAACCAGCATAATTACCGTGATCCACGTAAGCTGTATGCGTAGTGTCTGTACCGTAGAGCCGACCGGAGAAATCGTTGAATTCAGCAAAACCAATAGCTTCTTGCCATTTTCCCTCTCTGTAATAAATGTATAGATCATACTTTCCGGCGCATCAGCATCATCGGTAACCTGTTGCCGTTGCCAATTTGGTACCGTACGCATATTGTCCTGTGGAAATTGTTCAAAATAAACCCCTCCATTGCGGCGGGTAATTTCATAAATGAATGCTCGCTGAAGTCCGCTTAACCGATGAATAACACAATTTGGCACCGCATCCTCCGAATAGAACAGATCCCCGTACTCATCTGAAACAATGATACAAATTTGATTGTTTTGTGAGATATCCTGTAAAAGCGTACTCAGATCATCGGAATTGATATTGCGTTCGATGGTTTGTGCAGAATTTTTGATGTCGCTCACCTTGATAAACTTATAAAAACTACCGAGGAACATAATCTGAAAAACCCACAACATCACCAAAATGATGGCGGCAAAAGCCGCAAAACCGGAAAACAGTCCCCATTTTATCCCAACACGGTGGGGAACAAGCCCCCGGACGCGGTCTTTCAGCTGTTTGAAAAATGCTTCAAGCCTCAAACCGATAGCCCACTCCTCTCAATGTGACAATAAATTTACTGTATTGCTTAAGGCTCTTGCGTAGAAGCTTAATGTGTGTATCCAAGGTGCGGTCGTCTCCATAAAAATCATAGCCCCAGACATTTGTAATTAAATTTTCTCTGGTCAACGCAATGTTGCGATTTTTTGCAAAATAAAAAAGCAAGTCATATTCTTTGGGAGACAGATCCACCTTTTCCCCGTCAATCGTGACAATGCGGCCTGTAAAGTCGATATTTAGTCCCTCGAAACTCACCTGGTCCTTCTTTGGTTGGTCTACAGTGGGCTTTGCACGTTTCATAATAGCATTGATACGCATCATCAGTTCTTTTGGAGAAAAAGGCTTGACCACATAATCGTCGATGCCCAATTCGAAGCCGTGAATCTTGTCGTATTCTTCACCGCGTGCAGACAGCATCAACACGGGTGTTGCACTGTACTTTCGAATTTCGCGTACAGCGGAAAAGCCATCCAGTTCCGGCATCATCACATCCATAATAATCATATCAAAATCGTCCGGATGCTCGCGACAAATGTGGACAGCTTCCATCCCATCCGCCGCCTCACGAACGGTATGGCCTTCAAATTCCGCATATTTACGGATCAGCGCGCGGATCTTCTCCTCGTCGTCCACCACTAAAATACGATACATGAACACTCCTCCTTGTAATATCTGTATTTTCGCACAGATCTGTGACGGTTCTGTGATGCTTTTCGGATTTTCTTCCTCCTCATGGTACTACAATCCCCGGGAAAGGGCAAGAATCGGTTTTACAATTCTTCCCGATGTACTATGTTGTAAAAAGATCTGCTAGTAAACGTCAAGTACGAATGTATTCTTTGCCTGTAGAAAAGGACGAATATAATCGAACGATAAGCGCTATAAAGCATTAACGACAGCTAAGTACATATTCGACAAAATCATAGTAGTGACAGGGATACCCTGCAATTTGGTGGGGACTGTCATTTGATATATCCCCATTACAAATAAACAAACGGATATTGGTAATAGGGATAACTGTGATCAAACGGCAGCTGTAAAATGACGGATGATTCCTCTCACTAATTGACTAATGAATATTTTTAATAGGGACAGTCATCGCAAAAGGCAGGTTGTCCCTCTTGCTAATATACTTACAGTTATTTCTGCTTCGGGGGTTTCAAACACACGGATGTTACAACGTAGCAGATATGCAGACATGAGCATCGCAGAAATATTCCATGCGCTAAATCAAACTTCATCTATTTTTTTGTGTTATTTACTGTACGTCGGCAAAATTACTAGGGTATATGGCGAGCCCCCCTACTTCGCCGCTGGACATTTTGGGGACGGCGTCCTGTCTGACAGCAAATATGCGACAGAAAGTCTATCCCCTTTTTAATCGTTTCTACCGGAGTGGGCTTCTGAAAGTACCTCGAAAGAACATTCTTTATAAAGTGTCCATTCCCTTCTTTCAAAACAATTGTCCCTCTAAATACAAAAACAAGCCTGTCGTGAAGGCTTTTCATCATTCCACAACAGGCTTGCCATATTATTCTTTCCTTACCGGCGAAACAGATCCAGAAGATTCACTCCCTAGCACCCCCGTGCATAACAAAAACAGGGTAAAATGGCCAAATCAATACGTTAAACATTTTACAGCAATGATTTAACTGCCCTCTTTGCGTTTGAGAAAATTGGGCAACTTTATTTTTACTCAAGCCGCTCCACTGAATCACTTCTTCCAGTTTCATCCGAACAGAGCCAAAATCTTCATCCCGCATATCCATCATCTCTATTTCCTAGTTCTATGGAAGACACTACTGGTATAAGAGATTTCGATACGCTATTATTCGATACTTTCCTGTATTGATATTTATTAAAAGTCCTCGCGGAGATTGACGGTGATTGCCTTGGGACGGGTCATCGCCTCAATGGAATACCGTACGCCTTGTGTACCCATACCGCTGGCTTTTACCCCTAGGAACGGGAAGTGATCCGGACCGCGCTCCGTCTTGTTATTGATCTGCACAGTGCCGACCTCAAGCCGCTCTGCAATAGAAAACGCTCGGTTGATGTCATTGGTAAAAACAGAGGATTGTAAACCATATTCCGAACGATTCGCCAACTCGATTGCCTGGTCTACATCTTTGACCCGGATAATCGGCAGAATCGGTGCAAAGGGCTCTTTCCAAGCAACCTCCATATCTTCCGTTACATGATCCAGCAGAGTTGGATATACCAGATTCTTTTCCCGACGGTTGCCAGTTACCAAGATCGCGCCTTTCTCCAAAGCCTCTGCAATCAGCTCCATAGCGGACGCAGCCGCCTTCTCATCAATCAAAGGAGTAATCATGGCGCCGTTGCGGGGATCGCCCACCTGCATCTTATCCACACGTATTTTGAGCTTCTCCACCAACCGGTCGGCCACAGCATCGGTTGCAAACACGCGCTTAACTGCTGTGCACCTCTGGCCGGAATAGGCATATGCACCGTCGGCAATCGTATTGGCTGTGAAATCCAGATCCGCATCCTCCAGCACAATCGCCGCATCCTTGCCACCGAGCTCCAGCAGAAGCGGGGTCATGCGTGCTAAGCTTGAAATGTGCCTTCCAATTTCTGTACTTCCGGTAAAATTGATAAAATCAATGCCTTCGTGCGTAACGATGTAATCCCCGATCTCACTGCCGCGCCCAGTTACGGTATTGAGTACACCGCCGGGTAAACCCGCGCTCTGAAAGACCTCTGCCAGATGTAATGCACTGATCGCCCCCTGTGTAGGCGGCTTTAAGACAACGGTGTTGCCGCCAATCAGCGCCGGAGCAATTTTGGAGACGGAGAGATTCACCGGATAATTAAACGGGGATATTGCCAAAACGGTCCCGAGGGGAACCCGGCGAACAAATGAGAGCTTTTGGCGGGACCCGCCGGGGAAGTTCTCGCCGCTGATCGCCTGCCCTTCCATGCTCTTTCCCATGTCGGCCGTGTAACGGAGTAGGTCTGCCGAACGCGTTACTTCAGAAAGCGCCGATTTCTTTTCCTTTGCAACTTCCATCGTCAAAATCTCGGCAATTTCCTGCGCACGCTCTTCCAACAGATCTGCTGCGCGATAAAATACCTCTGCACGCTCATAGATGGGTGTTTCCGCCCAAGTACGCACATGCATCTTGGTATCTCTTATGGCCTCATCGACCTCTTGCTTTGTCATCGCCTGAATTTTCCCAATCAAGCTTCCGTCTACTGGGGAATGAATTTCAAGCTGCTTTCCGGAGTCGGACTCCACCCATTCGCCATTGAGCAGATTTCCATATATGCATTCCCCGTGAACCGTATTTTGAAACATCGGCAAGTTCCTCCTTTTTGTTCTATGATATAGTATTCTCTTTCCGAAAGGAAAATACACCCTGTAAAAGAAGGCACCTATCAAACGATCTGTAAAGTAAAACTGCCCTTTATCGCCTGGTTTTGGATACCAATACGCTCCCTAAAATGGGGATGCATGCATCGTTCAATCTTGAAACAGTTTGCTGAATATCTGCACATTTTGCAACATTTTTCCATACAACCAGCAACACTCCCGACGTATACCGTCCTACTAGAAGGGCGTCCGGTGAATCACAAACCGGCGGGGTATCTACCAGGACAAGGGCATGGGATTGGCACGCCTCTTGCAGCAATCCCTCCATCTGTTCCGTGTGAAGGAAAGCTGCCGCATCTTTGGACCACGATCCGGCAGACAGGATATTTAGTCCGGGAAGGACTTCTCTTTGGACACAATCCTCCCATTTTCTCTGTCCCCGAAGGACCTCCGACAGACCGCAACCATTTGAGATCTGTAAAAGGGAGTGCAGCTGTGGATTTTTCAGACATGCATCCACCAGGAGAACCGGTACAGATCGGGAAGCCACAATCGCCAAATTCGTACAGACCACCGCATGCAAAAACGCAGACGGCACTCCGGAAACCACAACCGAGCGGCGTTCCTCCAAACCGCGCGAAACGAGCAGACGCGCATATAGCGTCCGATAGGCTTCCCATTGCTCGATCGGGCTGAACTGTGTCAGCAAATGCGGCGCTTGTTCAAAGTGCTTTGGTTTTCTCCCCCGCACCATATGGTCACCTCCCCCAAGCAAGCCGGAAGGGGGATTTCTGCAAGCACAGGTGCTCCGTACTCTTCCAAATCCTTTGCGGTTCGGATATGTCCATCCAATGCCTTCCATACCAGAATGGCCGTAATAGAGCACCCCAGTCCCAGCAGGCCTCCTAATATGGTGTTGACTGCAAGGTCCGGGGAAGTGGGTTTCTCCGGCACAGACGCGGAATCGACCACCTTGACATTGCCCGCTTGGAGTACCCGCAGAATTTCCGACGGTGCACAAGCCACGAGTGTATTACACAGGAGAGCAGCCTGCTGCGGATCTTTAGAGGTAACCGAAATCCGTAAAATTTCCGTATGGTCCACTGAATCCAAAGTGAGCATTCCACGCAACTCTTCCAACGATTGTTTGCCTCCTGTCCGGCGCAAAACCTGTTCCAAGGTCCGGTCGCTTTGCAGAATCACCGCACAGGTATCCACCAGTTTTCGGGAAGTATCCACATTGCCAGCATTCAATTCGCGGGCTGTATCCTGTGAATTGTATATATACAAGGTAGCAGATGACGTATAGGAAGGCGTCAGTACATAAGCCGAAAACCCATATGCCGCACAAGCACAAAGGAACATACACAGAAGCCAAATCGGACTGCTCCGAATGAGCAACCACAATAGCGAAGGGAAATCCGTCCGTTTGTGCACAAATCCGCCTTCTTTCTCAAAGTGATACAAAAATCATAGCACAGCCCGCTCTGTAAAACAATCCTAAATTGGGAATATTCTCCAAAGTCAACTTTATTCACATATCTAACTTGCACAATATTTTAAAGTGGCAATTGCATCGTCTGCGCTAAAAATAGGACCATTTCATGCATCCACCGATGATATGAATAACAGTTTTTCTCGATCAAAGCAGCGGTTCAGCCACTTTCTGGCTACCGATCCGCAAAAGTTTCTGATTACATTCTATTCGCAAAAGCATAAATAAAGGGGACACTCCCTATCACGGTCTATTCGGCCGGATATAGAGTATCCCCTTTTCATATACTTCTTTTGAAAAATACATTGACTTTTTATCCGTGGGCATATTTTAGGCTATTTTATTCTTTCCAAAGCTTGTCCTGTAGCTTTTTAATCTTTGACCGGCGCGCTGCCGTCTTCTCTTCATTGATGTGGATTGTACCCTCTTCGTCGATCTCCAAAACGGAACCTTCCACCGCCCCGTCTGGAAGCTCCCCGGTCTCAATTGCAAAAAACTTTTGATCTTTGTCTTCACAGATTGCATAGGCGCCTTCAAAACGGTCGATCACCAAAATGCGCATAATGGATTCCTCCCTTGTTTCTATTCTTCTCATCATACACGAAAGCCCGTTCAAGCGCAAGACTCTTTCTCCGTCATAGCCCAAACCGCTTTTCCATCACTCAAAAACAACAGTGTCCCACATACGTCTGTACGGAAGGAGGATGCACCGATACTTTGTAAGCGGCGAAGCACCGACTCCCGCGGAAGGCGGCTGGTATCCCAAGCAGTCGAAATCGCTGCATATTCGGGCTGAACGGCATCTAACAAAGCCTTTCCCGTAGAAGTATCGCTTCCATGATGCCCCACTTTGAGCACATTCGCCTGTAATTGTACACCACTCGCCAAGATGGACGCCTCCTCTTCCAGCTCGGCGTCGCCCATTAGCAAAAAGGCTGTATCACCGTACACAATCCGTAGAACCAAGGAATTATTGTTTGTATCCTCTGCAATGGACAGCGGCGCTACAATTTGTATCTCCGCATCTCCAAGAAAAAAGACACTTCCCGCCTGTGGATGCTGAACCGGAATAGCACATTCTTGCAACGCCTGCTGCGTTTGGCGGTATTCCTCCGTATCTGCAGATTGCTCCGGTGAAAGATATGTTTTCACCGGAAACGCCCTCAGGACTTCCGGAAGGCCTCCAATGTGATCCGCATCCGGGTGCGTGTTTACCACGTAGCGCAGAGAACAAATTCCTCTTCGTTTCAGATACTGTACAACCCCAGCGCCCTGATCTGGGGTCCCACCATCCACCAGCATGGCCTCGCCTGCACATTCCAAAAGCAGGCTGTCCGCCTTCCCGACATCCAATACATGAAAAGCAAACGGCGCACGATCCACCGCATCTGAAAATGTTCCCAAACCGCAGGCACGGCGTACATCGCGCCATACGGCGGGCGAGGAGGGAAGAAGGGAAAAGATTACGAGGATGAGCACAAACAACAGCACAGGCATATATCGCCGCCACAGCGTCTGTTTCTGCTGCACAAGCCCCCCTCCTTACCGGTGCGCGCCACGCCGGGACCCAGACTTCCTTTTTGGGGGCCTTTTTCCATATTTCGGTTCCTGCTTCTTCCCATGGGGAACTTCCGGAACAGGGCCCCATACCAGACAATTTTCCCCGCGTCCAATCAGGTCGGTGCGCCCCGCCAATTTCAGCGCTTCTAACACCAACGGTTTGTTTTTGGGGATAAAATATTGCATCAAGGCCCGCTGCATTGCCTTTTCCTTACTGCTTCGCGGAACATAGACCTCTTTCATCGTGTATGGGTCCAGGCCCGTATAAAACATACATGTAGAAATAGTCCCCGGTGTGGGATAAAAATCCTGCACCTGTTCTGGACGCAGATGATTCCTTTTGATAAAAAGCGCCAGCTCCACCGCATCCTTGAGGGTACTTCCAGGGTGCGAAGACATCAGATAGGGAACCAGGTACTGCTCCTTTCCGATCTCCTTGGTCAGTTTAAAAAAGCGCTTTTGAAAAGCCAGATAGGTCTCAATATGTGGTTTTCCCATACAATCCAAGACACGCGCTGTACAGTGTTCCGGAGCAACCTTGAGCTGTCCACTGACATGGTATTGTACCAGTTCCCGAAAGAAGGTGTCGTCCGGGTCCTCCATTAAATAGTCGAATCGAATGCCCGAGCGGATAAATACCTTTTTGACGCCCGGCAGGGCACGCACCTTGCGCAATAGCTCAAGATATTCCCTATGGTCAACCTGCAATGCAGGGCACGCCTTTGGAGCAAGACACTTTTTTCCCGGGCAAAGGCCAGCCTTTTCCTGCTTCTTACAGGACGGTCCCCGGAAATTGGCGGTCGGTCCTCCTATGTCGTGGATATACCCCTTAAAATGCGGGTTTTGGGTCAGAATCTTGGCCTCCCGCAAAACGGACGCCTCGCTTCGCGTTGTAACGGCGCGTCCCTGATGGAAAGCGATGGAACAAAAATTACATGCCCCAAAACATCCGCGGTTGTGTGTAATCGAAAATTCCACCTCTTGAATCGCCGGTACTCCTCCCATAGATTCGTAACAAGGATGGTATGTTCGTTCATAGGGCAGTTCATAGATTTCATCGAGCTCTTTCTGGGAAAGAGGCATCATCGGTGGATTCTGTACAAGAATTTGATTCCCGTGGCGCTGAATAACCCGCCTTCCACGCACCGCATCCTGTTCATCCTGTTGTTTCCGGCAGGAGAGCGCATAAGCGCGTTTGTCCGCACAGACTTGTTCATAGCTGGGACATTCCACGGCTGGTCCCGGACGGTACTCATGCGTCGGTACCAGGTAACAGGTACCGCGAACGTCTGTGATGCTGGAAACCGGGACTCCCTCCAACAATCGCTGGGCAATCTCCAGCGCTTGCTTTTCGCCCATCCCGTAGGAGATCAGATCCGCACCGGAATCCACCAGAACCGAGGGATGAATCTTGTCCTCCCAGTAATCATAGTGGGCAAACCGCCGCAGGGAAGCTTCCAGGCCGCCGATAATGACCGGTACATCCGGATAGAGTGCCTTGCACTTGCGCGAATAAACCGTGACCGCCCGATCCGGCCGTAACCCTGGCCGGTTTCCCGGAGAATAAGCATCTGTTTTCCGACGATTTCGCGCCACGGTATAATGGGCCACCATGGAATCAATATTTCCCGCATTCACCAAAAAAGCCAATTTAGGCTTGCCAAAACGTTGAAAATCCCGATCCGTTCGCCAATCCGGCTGTGATAAAATCGCTACCCGATACCCATAGTGCTCTAACAGACGTGAAATGATCGCTGTACCAAAGGTCGGGTGATCCACATAGGCGTCACCTGTCACCAACACAAAATCCGGTGCATCCCACCCACGTTCCAACATTTCTTTGTTTGTAATTGGTAAAAAAGCCATATTCCTTCCCTTTTGCTCCCTTTTACATTGGCGGGCCGCTTCCCATTGTTTGAAGCGGCCCGGATTCCTCTTACGATTCGTTCGTCGGATTGCTTTGTTCGTCGCTAACCCGCATATTCATTTCGAGCCACTGCTGGTAAGTGATCAGTACTTGGCGCGGTTTACTTCCCTCGTGTGGGCCGACGATCCCCATCTGTTCCATCTCGTCGATCAATCTGCCCGCGCGTGCGTATCCCAAACGCAGGCGGCGCTGCAAGAGAGACGTAGAAGCCTGTCCTGCCTCCACCACACACTTGATTGCTTCCTGCATCATCGGGTCCTGGTCTGAATCCGCCGTATCGTTGCCAGCACTCCCCTTTTCTGCCACAGCATTCTTCTCAATTTCCTCTGCGATTCCTGCATCGTAGCCGGGTTCCTGCGATTTCTTAACAAAGTTTACAATGCTTTCAATTTCGCTATCGCTGACAAAACAGCCCTGAATTCGAATGGGCTTCGGAGAGCCCACCGGGGCAAACAACATATCGCCGCGCCCTAAAAGCTTTTCTGCACCGCCCATATCGAGGATTGTGCGGGAGTCCACCTGTGAAGAGACAGCAAAAGCGATTCGGCTGGGAATGTTCGCCTTGATGATCCCTGTGATAACATCCACCGAAGGGCGCTGTGTGGCGATCACTAAATGCATACCTGCGGCACGTGCCATCTGAGCCAACCGGCAGATGGAGTCCTCCACTTCGTTGGGTGCGGCCATCATCAGGTCTGCCAACTCATCGATAATAATCACAATCTGCGGCATATGCTGCATCGGCTGCCCCTGCTCATCCTGATACCCACAGGAACTGGCCAAGCGGTTATACGCCGCCAGATCCCGCACATTGTTTTCGGCAAAGATTTTATAGCGTTTGAGCATTTCTGTAACCGCCCAGCTCAATGCGCCTGCGGCCTTACGCGGATCGGTCACGACAGGGACCAACAACTGTGGAATTCCATTGTAAATACCGAGCTCGACCACCTTTGGGTCGATCATCAGAAAACGCACCTCATCCGGTGTCGATTTATACAAAAGACTGACAATCAACGAATTGATGCACACGGACTTGCCGGACCCCGTAGAACCGGCGATCAGCAGGTGTGGCATTTTCGCCAGGTCGGCCGTAGCGATTTCGCCCGCAATATCGCGCCCCAACACCACTGTTAAACGGCTCTTGCTGGTGACAAAGGTATTGGATTCGATCAGCTCACGCATACGCACCACACTGACCTTTTTGTTCGGTACCTCAATGCCCACCGCTGCCTTTCCTGGGATGGGCGCTTCAATGCGCACACCGGAAGCAGCCAAGTTCATAGCAATGTCGTCCGCAAGATTGGTAATCTTGCTGATTTTTACTCCCGCCGCAGGTTGTAGCTCATAGCGTGTCACCGCCGGGCCACGGGAGATATCCAGAATTTTCGTCTGTACGCCAAAGCTCTTCAACGTTTCCACCAACATACGGCCGTTGGTCTGCAACTCATGGGCAATCTCGTTTTCGTCGGCTGCTTTCGTTGTCTCCAACATCGAAACCGGCGGAAAATGATACTCACCGTCCTCCGGCGGTTCGTCCAACATCGTGAGTTGAACCTCCTTGGCGGGCGCTTGCTCCTCTGGTAACTGCTTTTTCTCCATAGATTTCGGCATAAGCGGAGTCAGTGGTTCCGGTACCGGGATTCCCTCCACTGGCTGTACTACAGAGTCCGTCGGCTGTACGCCAATCGGCTTGCGGAATACCTCGGCAGGCTCTTCCGGGCGGTCTTCTCCTTCGAGCACTGGGTCCGGCGTATGAAAAACCTTCTCCAGTTTTTCCAGCTTTTCATTCCGCTGTGGTTTGACCGACTTGACCGGGTGGGCTGGCAAGTGGTTGGGATCATCCGGATCAAGAGCGATGTCGATATTCATGTCATGCTGGCGTTCCATCTGTCTGCGCTCACGCGCTTCCCCAATGTTGTTGGCAACCACCTCTGCAGGTTTTGCCACCGTACGGAAAAGTTGCACCAAGCTTGTGCCCGTGAGAATCATCACCGCCACAAATAATAGTAAGATAATCACAATTCGTGCCCCAACGGTTCCTAAAAGCATCACAAGCGGGATTCCCAACAGGCCGCTCACCAGCCCAGCCCCGGAACGTTCAATCCCCTTCCCATAGAGCCCTCCAAGCGTCTGGAAAAAGGACATCCCTTCCTGTGCGCTCTCGCCAAATATGTAGAAAGCAGCGCACACCAAGATGATGATTCCAACCATGATGCCGATTTTCACCCGCATCTTCCCACTGCGCCGCTCAAACGCTGTAACAATCGAAATATACAAGAGCAGCACAGGCCAAAGGATTGCACAAGTTCCAAAGAGGCCCATCAACAGATTATGTAACCAAAGCCATACATGGTCTCCCTCGATCAAAACCAAGCAGGCCATAAAAATGGACAAGGCAAAAAGCAATATCGCTAAAATCTGATTGCGCTGCTTGGCTTCTTCCGCCCGTTTCGCTTCCCGTTCCGCTTTCGTCGTTTTTGTTTCACTCATTCGGCGATTAGCGGCACGCTGTTTTTCTGCCTGTCGCCGCGCCTGCGAGTTGCTGTTTCGCTTTGCAGGCGTATTCTTTTTTGTAGTCCTCGTCTTTTTTTCGTATTTACCAGCCACTTTATCCCCCAATTACTTCGGCGCCTATCCGCCGTCTATTCAAGTAAAATATGTAAAGCGCGGTTTACACCGCGCCTGTGTTCCTCAAAAACCAAACGGCCAAAATGCACAAATCCGTGTGGAAATTTTTGTAAGGCTGTTCGGCAAACGGTCACCAAATCTTTCCTTCTACGGCATTAGGATAGCGGGAACCGTTTTTTACATTCGTTCAAGCTACCTGGCGGTAGCTTGTCATGTTTTCCAGCCGCCTGTGCGTTCAATATTCTTACAGCCTTCAAAAGCCTTTATTTTCCGCCTACGGGGTGAGGCTATCATTCTAAGCCTTTTTGCCGGTCTTTTTTGTCGACTTCGAGGTCTTTTTTGCTGCCTTTTTCTCCTTGTCAATCATCTTGTATAAACAATCGATCGCATCCGACAGGCTCCCCAAGGAGTCAATCAAGCCCTCTTTCACCGCGTCCGGCCCGTCCAAGACCGTTCCCACATCCATGACCAGCTCCTCGGTATTCATAGCCAGCTCATAAAAGCGCTGAGGGGTAATATGCGAATTGTCGGTCACAAATTGCGTAATTCGCTCTTGCATCCTCTGGAAGTATTCCAAGGTCTGTGGAACCCCCAACATCAATCCGTTCATCCGCACTGGATGGATTGTCATGGTTGCGCTCGGTGCAATAAAGGAATGCTTTGCTGCTACAGCTAACGGCACTCCGATGGAATGCCCTCCACCCAACACCAAAGAAACCGTCGGTTTTTTCATGCCAGCGACCAGTTCCGCAATTGCGAGTCCGGCCTCCACATCCCCGCCTACGGTATTTAGAATAATCAATAAACCGTCAATGCGTGGTTCTTCCTCGATGGCCACAAGCTGCGGGATTACATGTTCATATTTTGTGGTCTTATTTTGCGACGGCAAGACATTATGTCCCTCGATCTGGCCAATCACCGTCAAGCAATGAATCATATGCCGCCCATCTCCGGTGATGACCGAACCGGTATCCACAATTTGATCGGTCTGTTGCTTTTCGTCGTCTCGCGCTTCACTGCGGTCTTTATTTTCTCCGCTATCGTTTCTTACGCCAGCGGGCTGCGCCACAGCATACCGCGCGGCACGCATGGCCGAATACGTTTTTTCCATACTTGCCACCTCCTACCGCTTAGTGTTCCGGCCATCCAGCAGTTCATACACGAAGGACGCGGGAAAATTGCGGTATAGGCAAGTTCAATTGTATTATAGCATCATTCCACACGGCCTTCAAGCCAGGGGTTGTTCCGATTTCCAAAACCTGATCTGCAGAACTTGCTGCCTCGTCAAAATTTCACAGAGCATAAACCGGTAACATAGAACCGATACAAGGCCCCATCTGTGTGAATATATTGACAATCTTAGGAAATTGAACGATAATAGGAATAATAAATTAGACAGGATCATTCACGAAAACTTTCGAAAGTAAAAATGGAGGAAAATCATATGGGACTGACTTTGGCGCAAAAGATCATTAAAAACCATATTGTGAGCGGCGAGATGACAGTCGGCAGCGAGATCGGCCTGAAAATCGATCAGACCCTCACACAGGATGCGACCGGTACCATGGCCTATCTCGAATTTGAGGCAATGGGCGTTCCGCGTGTCAAAACAGAGCGGAGCGTTGCTTATATCGACCACAATACCCTGCAAACCGGCTTTGAAAACGCCGATGACCACCGCTTTATCCAAAGCATCGCCAAAAAGCACGGCATCTGGTTCTCTCGCCCAGGAAACGGTATTTGCCATCAGGTGCATCTGGAGCGCTTCGGAATTCCGGGCAAGACCCTGATCGGTTCCGACAGTCATACGCCAACCGGCGGCGGTATCGGGATGTTGGCAATGGGTGCAGGCGGCTTGGATGTCGCAGTCGCCATGGGCGGCGGTCCCTATTACATCACCATGCCCAAGATGTTGCGCGTAAACCTGACAGGGAAACTTTCCCCCTGGGTTTCTGCGAAGGATGTCATCTTGAAGGTTTTGCAGATTCTCTCGGTCAAGGGCGGTGTGGGAAAAATTGTCGAATATTCCGGCGAGGGTGTCAAGAGTCTGTCCGTACCGGAACGTGCTACCATCACCAACATGGGCGCAGAGCTGGGCGCCACTACCTCCATCTTCCCATCCGACGAAATCACCCGGTCCTTCCTGAAGGCGCAGGGCCGCGAGGAGGATTGGATTGAGCTTTCTTCTGATCCGGATGCTGTGTATGACGAAGAGATCTCCATTGACCTGTCCGAATTGGTCCCATTGGCCGCCTGCCCCCACAGCCCGGACAATGTAAAATCCGTGGATGAGATCGGCGCCATCAAGGTCGACCAGGTCTGCATCGGTTCCTGCACCAACTCCTCCTATCTGGATTTGATGCGTGTCGCCTCCATCCTGAAAGGCAAGACGGTTCATCCGGATGTAAGCCTGGCCATTGCCCCTGGTTCCAAGCAGGTTTACAATATGTTGGCGCAGAATGGCGCTCTGGCAGATCTAATCGCTGCAGGAGCCCGTATTCTGGAATGCGCCTGCGGTCCGTGTATCGGTATGGGCCAGTCCCCGAATTCCAAAGGGATCTCCCTGCGCACCTTCAACCGCAACTTTGAAGGCCGTTCCGGTACTGCGGATGGCCAAATCTATCTGGTCAGCCCGGAGACAGCTGCAGCTTCCGCACTGACCGGTGTGTTCACAAATCCGCAGACTCTCGGGGATGAAGTGCCGATTGCCCTGCCGGAGAAGTTCCTTATCAACGACAACATGGTTGTTGCGCCAGCTCCGGAGAGCGAGATGGACCAAATCGAAATCCTGCGCGGACCAAACATCAAGGAATTTCCCACCACGGACCCGCTGCCGGAAACCATTGCGGCGAAAGCGCTGCTCAAGGTTGGCGACAATATTACAACCGATCACATCATGCCGGCCGGCGCGAAGATCCTTCCCTACCGTTCCAACATCCCGTACCTCAGCAATTTCTGCTTCGCTGTATGCGATAAAGAGTTCCCGGAACGCTGCAAAGAATATGGCAAGGGCATCGTTATCGGCGGCGCTAACTACGGACAAGGCTCTTCCCGTGAACATGCGGCGCTTGTGCCGCTGTATCTGGGGGTAAAGGCAGTCCTGGCCAAAAGTTTCGCGCGTATCCACTGCGCAAACCTGGCCAACGCTGGAATACTCCCATTGGTCTTTAAGAATGAGTCCGATTATGATCGTGTAGATCAGATGGATGAGCTGGAATTGCCGGAAATTCGTACAGCAATCGCCAATGATTCAAAGATCGTTGTGAAGGATGTAACGAAGGGGATTGAATTCGAAGCAGAGGCCGTCCTCTCAGCGCGCCAGCGCGAGATGGTCCTGGCTGGCGGCCTACTGAACTATACAAGAGAGCAGTCCAAATAAAATTGAACGTAATGGAGGGATTTCCCATGGCCAATAAGATTCCTATGACCACCCCGCTTGTGGAGATGGATGGCGACGAGATGACCCGTATCATCTGGAAGATGATAAAGGATATTCTTCTCACGCCCTATATTGATCTGAAAACTGAATATTACGATCTTGGCCTCAAACACCGCGATGAAACCAACGACCAGGTGACTGTGGACAGCGCCAACGCCACCAAAAAGTACGGCGTGGCTGTCAAGTGCGCTACCATTACTCCGAATGCGGCGCGCGTCGAAGAGTATAACCTCAAGGAGATGTGGAAATCCCCGAATGGAACCATCCGCGCCATGTTGGACGGTACGGTTTTCCGCACTCCCATTTTGGTAAAAGGCATTACGCCATTCATCCCCACATGGACAAAACCCATCACCATCGCCCGTCATGCTTACGGCGACGTATACCGCAATGTAGAGATGCAGGTGCCAGCCGGCGCCAAGGCCGAGCTTGTTGTCACGGATTCCGAGGGAAAGGAAACGCGCGCTACCATCCATGATTTCCAGACCCCCGGTATCATCCAGGGAATCCACAATCTGGACAAGAGCATCAGCAGCTTTGCGCGCTCGTGCTTTAACTACGCTTTGGATGCCAAAAAGGACCTCTGGTTTGCAACCAAGGATACCATTTCCAAGCAGTACGATCACCGGTTCAAGGATATTTTCCAAGAGATCTTTGACGCTGAATATAAGGAAAAATTCGATGCAGCAGGGATCGAGTATTTCTATACCTTGATCGACGATGCCGTTGCCCGCGTGGTCCGCTCTGAAGGCGGTTATATCTGGGCGTGTAAAAACTACGATGGCGATGTGATGAGCGATATGGTCGCCACCGCCTACGGGAGCCTGGCTATGATGACCAGTGTATTGGTTTCCCCGGACGGCGTATACGAATATGAAGCGGCACACGGCACCGTACAGCGTCATTATTATAAGCACTTAAAGGGAGAAAAAACCTCCACAAACTCCATGGCGACGTTGTTTGCCTGGACAGGCGCGCTGCGTAAACGCGGCGAACTCGACGGCAATTCCGCTCTGATGGACTTTGCGGACAAGTTGGAGCACGCTTCGATTCAGACCATTGAAGAGGGCGTTATGACCGGCGATCTCGCCAGCCTTTCCAATCTTCCGAATAAAACGACCGTGGATACGGAAACCTTCCTGAGAGAGATTGACAAGCGCCTTGTGGCAATGCTGTAAGCACTCCGCACGGACGGCGGAATCTCAACTGGCTTTCTTTTTCTGAATAGAAAGGACCTAATCAATTATGCCAAAACGGGAAAATATCTCCATGTCCGTCATCCGGCGGCTTCCCAGGTACTACCGATTCCTCAAACTTTTGGGAGAAAAAGGCGTTACACGCATCTCCTCAACGGAGCTTTCGGCCAAACTGGGGCTTACCGCCTCCCAAATCCGCCAGGATCTCAATTGTTTTGGTGGGTTTGGGCAGCAGGGATACGGCTACATGGTGGATCAGCTCTGTACAGAAATCGGAAACATTCTGGGTCTATCCCATGCCTACAAAGCGGTACTAATCGGTGCAGGTAATCTGGGGCGGGCCATCGCTTCCCATCTTTCCTTCGAAACAGAGGGATTTACGCTGGTGGGGATTTTTGACAATTCCGATACAAAGATCGGTCAAACCATCAATGGGCTCACCGTGCGCAACATCGGTACATTGGAGCGCTTTTGTAACCTTGAAAAGCCAACCATGGCAGTGCTCTGTGTTCCCCGAAGTGCGGTGGAATCCTTGAGTGACCGGCTGTATGCGTTGGGTATCCGCTGTTTCTGGAATTTTAGTCACTATGACATCAGCATGAAATATGCCGATGCGATTGTGGAAAACGTCCATCTGAACGACAGCTTGATGACGCTTTGTTACCGCATCACCAACGATCCCACGCATCCAACAAAATAACTGTAGATCCTACGGATCCTTGCAGAACGAGGGTATCCTTCAGTCATTTTATGACTTTTGGGATACCCTCGCTTTTTAGAAACTTCGATGTTATTTCCAGACAGAAAAAAGGATGTTCCTTTCCTATGAATTCAAAATTCGTAGCCTTGAGACACACTTTTTTATGGACTCATTTTTGTTAAGCCATGACCTGTTTCCATCTCAAAAGGAACGTGTCAAAGCGCTTTTCTTCCTAGTAAGCTCTTTTTCCAACTGCGCGCTGCCTTTATACGCAAAAAGCCGCAAGTTCCCCCTACTTTTCAGCATATTTCCTTTTCCACAAGGAGATACTACCAACAAATACAACAGGGGAGGAACCAAGGTATGGATGAAAAAGCAAGAAAAGTACCTGTGGTAAAGAAAACAGGCATCCCGGAATCCGAAACAGATGCCGCTGTGGAAGCACGGGCACGGGAGGCAGCGGCTGACACCGAAGGAGAAGTACACACAATGATTGATCGCCTGGTTCAGCGGGCGCAAAAGGCCCTCCAGGCTTTTATGGACATGAACCAGGAACAAGTCGATTCCATTGTTCACGCTATGGCATTGGCCGGATTGGACCAACATGTACGGTTGGCAAAACTTGCCTATGAAGAAACCGGACGCGGCGTTGTCGAGGATAAAATTATCAAGAATATCTTTGCGACAGAATACATTTGGCACTCCATTAAGGGCCAGAAAACCGTTGGAATTGTGGAAGAAAATGAGTTAGAGGACTATGTGGAAGTGGCAGAACCTGTGGGTGTGGTCGCCGGTGTCACTCCTGTTACCAATCCAACTTCTACTACGCTTTTCAAGTCGTTGATCTGTATGAAAACGCGCAATCCGATCATCTTCGGATTTCATCCAAGTGCCCAAAAATCCTCTGTCGAGGCTGCACGGGTGATGCGCGATGCCGCAGTCAGGGCCGGCGCTCCGGAGGACTGCATACAGTGGATTACAGCGCCATCCATTGCGGCTACCAATGCGTTGATGAACCATCCCGGCGTATCCTTGGTCCTGGCGACCGGCGGCAGTGGAATGGTCCGGGCGGCCTATAGTACGGGGAAACCAGCTTTGGGTGTCGGACCTGGAAATGTCCCGTGCTACATTGAAAAGACCGCCCGTTTGGAACGTGCCTGTACAGATTTGATGCTCTCCAAAACTTTTGACAACGGCATGATCTGCGCTTCTGAACAGGCTGTCATTGTGGATGAAGAAATTGCAGATTCCTTTGAACGCATTATGAAGGCAAACAATTGCTACTTTTTACAGGAGGATGAGATTGAAAAGGTTTCCAACTTTGTTATCAATCCACAGACACAAGCAGTCAACCCAGATGTTGTCGGAAAATCTGCCTCTTGGATTGCCGAGCAGAGCGGCATTCATGTGCCGGATCAGACGAAGATCCTTATCGCACGTCTTGCTGATGTAGGACCTGACTATCCGCTTTCGCGCGAAAAGCTCTCTCCCGTTCTGGCTTATTTCGTGGTCAAAGGTCACGGCGAAGGCTTTGCGATGGCTAAAAAAATGTTGGAACTCGGCGGTTTGGGGCATTCCGCTGTGATTCACTCTACAAATCCAGACCTCATCAAAGCATATGGCAAGGAGATGAAAGTCGGCCGTGTAATCTCCAATTCTCCTTCCTCACAGGGGGCAATCGGTGATATTTACAACACCAATACCCCTTCTCTGACGCTTGGATGTGGCTCCTATGGTCACAATTCCACCACCTCCAACGTGTCCTCTGTGAATCTGATTAACCGCAAACGGATTGCCCAGAGGAGGGTCAACATGCAGTGGTTCAAAGTACCGCCACAAATTTACTTTGAAGAAGATTCTATTCAATATTTAGAAAAGATGCCGGACATCGAACGCGCCTTTATCGTCACGGATGCGACCATGGTGCAGCTGGGATATGTGGACAAGATTTTATACTATCTGCGGAAACGGCCTGTGTACTGCCATTCCGAGATCTATTCCGATGTAGAACCCGATCCGGATGTTTCAACCATTCGAAGAGGCGTAGAGGCTATGCGCGCATTCCAACCCGATGTGATTATTGCGCTCGGCGGCGGCTCCGCTATCGATGCAGCAAAGGGGATGTGGCTCTTTTATGAACATCCGGAAGCTTCGTTCGATGGTCTGCGTTTAAAGTTTCTGGACATCCGGAAGCGCGCCTATAAATTCCCACGTTTAGGGGAAAAGGCAAAACTTGTCGCGATTCCAACCACTTCTGGTACTGGAAGTGAGGTAACTGCATTCACTGTTATCACGGATCGCCAAAACGGGAACATTAAATATCCGCTTGCCGACTATGCAGTCCGTCCAGATGTAGCCATCATCGACCCGCAATTCGTTTGGAACCTTCCCAAGGCAGCCACCCGTGACACCGGTCTGGACGTCCTCACACATGCAATTGAAGCGTATGTATCCGTCATGGCAAGCGACTACACGGATGGCCTGGCCCTTCAGGCGATCGGCATGGTATTTGAATATCTCCCGCGCGCCTATAAAAACGGCGCCGCAGACCCTGTAGCGCGTGAAAAGATGCACAATGCCTCATGTATCGCAGGCATGGCATTCACCAACGCATTTTTGGGACTCAACCACTCTATGGCGCATAAATTGGGCGGAGAGTTCCATATTCCCCACGGGCGGGCCAACGCGGTCATTCTTCCTTATGTCATTGCCTACAATGCGCAAAAGCCCACCAAGTTTACTGCTTTTCCAAAGTACGAAACCTTTGTTGCGGATCAAAAGTACGCAAAGATCGCCTCATTTATCGGCTGTGGTGGACGGACCACAGAGGAAAGTGTTCAAAATCTCATCAAAGCGGTTTACCGCCTAGAACAGGAGCTCGACTGTCCCCTGTGTATCAAGGATTGTGGTGTGGAAGAAAAGATTTTCTTTGACCGCCTTCCGGAACTTGCGGAGCGTGCGCATGAGGATCAATGTACTACCGCAAACCCAAGGTATCCGCTGATCCGCGAAATTCAGGAAATCTATGCGCAGGCGTATTATGCTCCTTATAGAGGTTGATAAGACCCGGATAGCTTTAAAACACCAAACAAAGTTTCAATATGATTCATGAAGAAGAAACCATCCAAAATTTTCTCGATGGTTGGCATTTTCGATTCTTCCTCTTTCAGAAGGTCCTCAAATGGAGGGAAGGGCTATATCAGCGCTTAAAGCGTACGACACTTCTATGAATTGTAACAGCCGTTGCCTTGACTTTTCTATAAAAGCACGCTATAATCTTGTTATAAAAACCAGATAACAGCGTGCTTATCATTACATAATTTTAATAGGAAGGCTTTTACTATGAATCAGGATAAAGTAGCCATTTTAACCGATTCCGGCGGAGATATTCCCAAGGAGCTTTTGGAGAAATATCATATCTATCAAATTCCCCTGCGTATTTTGTACAAAGAACGGGAATATCTGGACGGCGTGAACATCAGTGCCAACACGGTATATGCCATGCTTCCCATTGAAATTCCCAAGACCTCTCTTCCAGATGGCGCCCTCATCAATCAGGTTTTCGATCAAATTAAAGCGGATGGTTATGAAAAGGTATTGATCGTCTGTATTTCCAGCAATCTGAGCGGAACCTGTAATGTGATGAAAATCTTAGGGGATGCCTATCACGGTCTTGAGTGCCATGTATTGGATACAAAAAATATCTCCATTGGCAGCGGCTTTCTGGCTCTGCGGGCTGCTCAATATCTGGAACATGGGATGTGTTGGCAGGAATTATTGCAAAAGTTGCCCTTAGAGGTTCCAAATAGCCGCGTGTTCTTTTGCGTTAAAAGTTTAGAATACCTACAAAAAGGGGGCCGAATTGGGCTGGTTGCCGCAGCTTTTGGCACAGCACTCAACCTAAAGCCGATCATATCCTGCAATTCCGACGGAATTTACTATACGGCTGGAAAGGCCCTTGGACGTGTACAATCCATCCACAAGCTTGAAGCGCTTGCGCAACAGATGGCTGGCCACTCGGAAGTAGAGCTCGCGATTATGCATGGGGACGCTGCGGAAGAGGCAGAACGGATTTATGCAGATCTCAAAACTAAAATTCCCAAAGGAAAGATTACTGTACAGGGACAGATCAGTCCGGCCTTGGGAGTTCATACAGGGCCTGGTCTACTGGGAATTGGTGTATTCCGAAAAACAAGAGAATAAAATTATGCGAGAATCTACTTTGCCTGTATCAAAGAGTATAGACATGATTTTGTCTTTACTACGGTTAACAATGAGGATGAAATGGATTCATCTCCATCGGTTTCCAAACGTTTCAACTTGATCATGATAGAAATTAAAGTAAATTGTTTTCTTAACGTCGCTTTGATAAAAAATGCGCCCGACCTTCCTCAAGGTTGGGCGCTTAATTTTTGTGGTGTGCCGTCTAGCCGTTATGCCTTCATATCACATGTGAAACCTTTATAACCATCTGCTTTCATGACAACATGATAGGTTTCTCCACGTTTAAAACTTTCGGCTCCAATGCAGAATTCATTGTCATATTCGGAGATCTGATAGGTCCGATCTGTATTGTAGTTGTAGGTTTAGACAGCACTAACAGTGAAAGAATTCACTGTTAGTGTGCACCTCTTTCAGTTAGCTAAAACTAACCGCCTGGTATCATTTTCCGAAAAACGCACATTTAAGGTATCACCATCCCTTACTCTTGTCAATGACAAAATTCTTATGATTTCGATGCGGGCAAAGAAACCAAATAAACAGAATTATAATGAAGGCAACAGAAAAAATCCTCCCCATAAAATGTAATATGTATTTATTTCTCAGCACTTTCACACAAGCAATGGATGATTTATTTTATAATTGGAATCAAGGGTTTTATTGTGTACATAAAATAAGTGCTCGGTCTCAGAACAGGCCGAGCACTGGACTATTTAAATATAGAGAAACAACGATTACTATTTCGCTACAATGTCGAAGGTAAGATCCTCATAACCTTCTGCTTCGACAACAACATGATAGGTTTCACCCTTCTCAAAGCTTTCGCTTCCGATGCGGATCTCGTTGTCCGCTGGCGGCAGTTGATAGGTCTGGTTGGAATCAAAACTGATATAATCCGTCTCTCGATACTCCACACCATTTACCGTAACTCTCTGGACTGCCTCTTTCCAGGGATCTACTACATCAAAACCTTCATTGAACGCAACGGTATAGTAATCCATGTAGGTTTGGGTTTGCGGCTCGCCATAAATGGTCGGTGCAGAAAGCTTGTCCGGCTCCGCTGGTCCCCATTCAGCGCCCTCATCCACCTGGCCAGCATAGACCAACAACACGCCATGGTAATGCTTTGCCTGATAGGCATTTCCTGCGTCCTCCGGCAGATAGCCAGCGATCAGGAATTGTTCTTCACTCTCTTTTCCGGCCGGCAACGGATCTTCCGAGGTAAACGGCTGATATTCCGCCGTCTCTCCCTCTTCAAGAGTGTTCTCATTCAGGTTTACATTCGGAACTTTTTCCCATTCACCGTCACCGTTCTTCTCGTAAACAAAGATCTTCAGCTTGTCCTTCAAAATGTAGTTGGATTCTTCACAAGTTACCTTTTCACCTGTCTGGGTTACCTTTTCGCCGTAGACCTTGTCATTTATGGTCACGTTTTCCACGGTGATCTCATCGACATCTTTCTTGCCGTCCGGACCGTCGTCCACCATTTGGAACATAATTTGTGCCGGCAAAGTTCCCTCGTTGCGGACTGTTACCGGCTGAAAATAAACTGGAATTGGGGAATATCCCTCTGTATTTGCATTGACAACCTTTCCATTGACCTCAGTCAACTCTACCTCAAAAGCTTCTTCAGTCAAGGGACGAAGGTTCTCAAAGTCAATTTTCTGCTCGCCAGGCTCTGCCTGATCCGGTGTAACCGAAATATCAAGCTTGCCGGATACGAAGTCCCCTGCGAGCGGTTCCGTATCGTTGAAGTACGCCATCGTTGCCCCTGCGGTAACGCACAGGGCGGTCAGTACTGCCCCAACAGACAATACTAGTCTTTTTCCACTTTTACCCATTTTGTAAGTTTTCCCTCCATTGATGTTATTCATCTAAATGATTCGTAAGTTTCATTTTTAGCTTTATCTAACTGCCAAAAAATTCACTACCTGCGCGGACTTTTTAAAATTAGCATCAGCTAACTTTATAACATCGTTTTCCGGAAAACCTTGTTCAGAATACCACCTTCCCTATCGCTTGTCAATCCATATTTCCTGATTTTAGAAATATTTCTGAGATATTTTTAGAGTTATGGTTCATAATAAGAGCCGGCCCTTCTGCGAACAGAAAAGCTGGCTCTTGTACTTTACACGTTTCTGTTTTTTTCTTGAAAGACTTTTGCCGCTTCAATAAATCCCTGAAACAAAGGATGCGGACGGTTCGGGCGCGACTTAAACTCTGGATGAAACTGTGCCGCTAAAAACCAAGGATGATCCGGCAATTCCATCATCTCTACGATACGTCCATCCGGAGATTTTCCAGAGAACCGCACCCCTGCCTTTTGAAAAGTCTCCCGGAATTCATTATTTACCTCAAAGCGGTGGCGATGGCGCTCCTCAATAAGAGGTTTCCCGTATAAGAACGCTGCTTTTGAACCTTCTTCCAACTTACATGGATATTTTCCAAGGCGCATCGTTCCCCCCAACTGGATAATATCTTTTTGTTCGGGCATTAAATCGATCACCGGATGTTCGGTCTGTGGGTCGAATTCCGCAGAATTGGCATCTGCATATCCCAGAACATGGCGTGCATATTCCACTACCGCCAACTGCATTCCCAGACAAATCCCCAAAAAAGGAATCCTTTGTTCACGTGCAAAGCGGATCGCCTCGATCTTCCCTTCCACCCCACGTTGACCAAAGCCTCCCGGAACCAGAATTCCATGTACATCTTTTAAAATCTCCGCTACATTTTCGGGCGAAATCGTCTCAGAATCGATCCACTGGATTCGCACCTTGACGCGATTGCCAATTCCACCGTGTGTCAGTGCTTCTGCCACGCTGAGATAGGCATCGTGCAATTCTACGTATTTTCCAACTAGAGCAACCGTTACTTGTGATTTTAAGTTCATGGCCGTATCCACCATGGAAATCCATTCCCCCAGATCCGGGCCATTGGTATCCAAACCGAAATGGCGGCATACAATATCATCCAACCTTTCCTCCCGCAAGGCCAGAGGCACCGCATATAAAAGAGGTAGATCTAAATTTTCAATCACACAGTCTTCCCGCACATTGCAGAATAAGGCAATCTTCTTTTTCTGTTCCTCGCCCACCGGCTGTTCTGAACGCAGAACAATGACATCTGGTTGAATCCCGAGACCCAAAAGTTCTTTGACGCTATGTTGGGTTGGTTTTGTCTTTTGTTCGTTGGAACAGGCGATATAAGGAACCAATGTTACATGAATAAACAGACAATTGGCGCGGCCGACTTCCGCCGCAAACTGACGGATAGCCTCCAGAAAAGGCAAACTTTCGATATCTCCTACTGTACCGCCAACCTCAATCAGGGCGACATCAACATTTTCTTTTCCAGAAGAAATTCGCGTTTTAATTTCATTTGTAATATGGGGGATCACTTGTACTGTACTGCCACCGTAGTCTCCATTGCGCTCCTTCTGAATGACATTCCAGTACACCCGCCCAGAGGTGACATTGCTATTCTGTGACAGGTTTTCATCAATAAAACGCTCATAATGTCCCAAGTCCAAATCTGTCTCAGCGCCATCGTCGGTTACAAACACTTCACCATGCTGAAACGGATTCATTGTTCCCGGGTCCACGTTGAGATACGGATCAAACTTCTGCATGGTAACTCGCAGACCGCGTGCTTTTAAAAGGCGTCCCAAAGAAGCTGCTGTGATTCCCTTTCCAAGCCCAGAGACCACGCCTCCCGTAACGAAAATGTACTTTACTGACATGTCCTTTCCCCCTTATATGCGATATCCGATCATAAAACTTTCAAAACAAGGTCGTTTTATAGAATTTTCTCCTATTTTATGCAACTATTCTCACGTATTCCTGCAAAAACACAAAAAATTATATCGCCCACTGCATAGTTTTGTCAATGCAAAGGGCGATATTTACGCATAAAAATATTCGGAACGATAATCCAGTTTTTTGTCCAAAAAACAAGTCGTTATTTCAGAATCGTGAACAAAGAACCGATCAATGGAAGAGGTTCTTCACGGTCTTGCACTGCATGCATAACACCAACAATAATCAGAGCTGCCACAGCCCCAAATTGTGCCAACTGCAATAGTCCGACCAATGTAGCCCCCAATTGGGAAAAGACCATAATTCCACCCAACGCCAAAGAAAACAGCGAAGTGAATAAACTGCTAAGCAAACTCACCACCAAACCGAATACAACCTCAAAAATAGAAAGCAGTATTCCCTGATTCACATGATACCGCACTTTTGGATTACGGCCGTCTGCAATCAATCCTACCAACCAGAGGAAGCTAAAGTAGGATAAAATGTTGAATAACTTGACCGTCTCTGGATTGGACGGCGCATGCGTTTTTGGCGGTTTCTCCGGTGGAATTCCCCCATAGGGCTGATAGGGTGGTTGGCCATAGGGAGGATACGGTGGAGGGGTCTGATTGGCATAAGGCGGTTGCGCACCATAGGGCGGTTGATACGGTGGTTGCGGCGGAACGCGCTGTTCTTCGCGTTCTTCCTGAGGATTTTGCTGATTGTTTTCGCTCATTGTTTGTTTCTCTCCTTAGTCATGGGAAGCCGCATTATTCCGCGTGGTAAGTCGTAATCTCCGCACTTTCGATGGTCACATCCGTAGTCGGCTTATCATTTTCATCGGTCTCTACCGCAGCAATCTGGTCAACAATGGCCATATCCTCTTCGAACACCTGGCCGAACACGGTATGCTTATAGTCGAGGTGCGGCGTACCGCCAACTTCTTTATACAGATCAATTGCCTTCTGCAAAACGGCTTTCTGATCTTCTGGAATCCCATTTGTATAGATCTCGTTCAATGCGTTATTGAGGGCATCCACATAGGAATTCATCTCCTCCTGGCTTGCGCCGGATGCCATCTTGTCATTCATCATAAGCGTTGCCTTGCATGTTTCACGATTCATATACATTGTAGACATCATTGTTTCCGCTGTATCATCGGTTACCGTGTCTTTGCATTGTACAATGAAGAACTGGCTGCCATTTGTATCGACGCCGGAATTGGCCATGGAAAGCGCACCGCGCAGATTGATTAAATTGGTGTTGAATTCATCCTCGAAGGGTTCACCCCAAATGCTCTCGCCGCCTGTACCGGTCGCTGTCGGATCGCCGCCCTGAATCATGAAATTATCAATTACACGATGGAACACAATTCCATTGTAATAACCATCCTGAATCAGTCCCTTGAAATTCTCCACTGCTTTCGGTGCTGCTTCTGGGAACAGACGAATCCGAATGTCTCCCATCGAGGTGTGCAAAACAGCTATCTCTTCACCATCTGCAGGCTTCTCCAACTGATAACCAACAGGCTTGCCATCGTCCGGACGCACATGATCTTCCGCGTCTGCAGGAATTTCAACATCCCCCACTGTGGCTGCCTCCGAAGACGCGTTGGATTCGGTCTGAGAAGCGCTGCTGGTTTCCTCCGAGGAAGTGGTGGTATCCCCGCCGCATGCTGTCAAGGCTACAAGCAAAGTGCACGCCAACAGTGCACTGATGATTCTACGTCTGTTCTTTTTCATGTTCGAAACTCTCTCTTTCTTCGCAATCAAATTTTCCCGTATCGCTGGGACAATATGTCCATCATAGTATATTATCGGTAAATATGCAAGACAGACCGGCAGAAATTCACAAAAAAATCACTTTTACAGTAAGCACACCGCTGAAATGCACAAAGAAAACCACTCAGGAACCTTCCATATGAACGCATGCCACCGGCAAAAAACGCATATAGATAACCATGTAAGAGATAAGGAGGGTTCAAAATGGTTGAATATTATCCCGAGGGCTGGCTGATCGATACGGCTGAAAACCGTGCTGCTCTGCAAAGTACCGCTGCACTAATTGAAGCTTGCCGTACGGGTCAAATTTTGGAAGGACGTGCGCTCGTTTGTGACAGTGCACACAATCTGCTCGTCGATTTGGGGTGCGCGAAGGGAATTATCCCGCGCGATGAGGGGGCCCTTGGGATTCGTGAAGGTACTGTACGCGACATCGCCATCATTTCCCGTGTGAATCGTCCCGTTTGCTTTATTGTGACCGGATTCCAGAAAGATGGGGATGGTCACACCACGGTTTTGCTCTCCCGCAGAGCTGCACAGGAAAAATGCCGGGAAGCATTCATCCGCCGTTTGGTTCCGGGGGACATTATCAACGCTCAAATCACCCATCTTGAAAATTTCGGCGCTTTTGCGGACATCGGCTGTGGTATTGTCTCCCTTCTTCCAATCGATGCAATCTCTGTATCCCGCATTGACCATCCACGGGAGCGCTTTACCGTCGGCATGAACATCCGAGCACTGGTAAAATCCATTGAGAACGGGCGCATTACATTAAGCCACAAGGAGTTACTTGGTACCTGGGAAGAAAATGTTGCGATGTTTTCTGCTGGGGAAACAGTTGCAGGAATTGTACGTTCTGTCGAACCATACGGGATTTTTGTGGAACTCTCACCAAATTTGGCGGGACTGGCAGAAAGCCGCGAAGACGTCATCCCAGGGCAGCAGGCAAGCGTTTACATAAAGAGCATTCTTCCCGCACGGATGAAAGTAAAGCTCGTCATTATCGATACCTTTGATTATCATTACCGCCCTACACCGCCGAAATACTTCTTCGAAGGCGACCATATGGAACGCTTCGTCTATTCGCCTGAGGGCAGCGAAAAAGAAGTTATTACCGATTTTACTACGCAACCCTGTGAAGGGCTTTAGAATTATGATGGTCTCAAAAGGGCGTGGCAAGGTTGCCACGCCCTTTTGCGGTATCAGCACCTATCTGCATTCCGCATTGGAATCCTTGTCCAAATTATGGTATACTTTTTCTAAGAAAGGCGGAATGTATTATGGAGTATCGTGAAATTTTAGAAAATGCCCGAAAAATAATGGCCCCCAACTGCCGCGTATGCCGTGAGTGTAATGGCGTTGCCTGCCGGGGAGAAATCCCAGGCACTGGTGGAAAGGGAACGGGCAGAGCATTTATACACAGTTTCGAATATCTCGCAGGTATTAAAATTCATATGGATCTGATCTACGCCAATCAAGGACAGGACACCTCCTGCTCTTTCTTTGGCCAAACTTTTGCGGGCCCAGTATTCGCCGCACCTATCAGCGGATTATCCAATAATTACAATGGTTATCTGAGCGAAAAGACCTATGCCGAAGCGCTGGTCCCCGGAACCAAAGCGGCCGGATGTGCAGCTTTCACCGGAGATGGCGCCGCAGATTTCTTTTTCACCGACCCTCTCTCTGCTGTTGCAGCTGCGGATGGCGTGGCAATTCCCACCATCAAACCTTGGGACAAGGACAAGGTACTGGAAAAGATTCGGCTTGCTGAGCAAGCCGGCGCTATGGCCCTATGCATGGATATCGACTCTGCTGGACTCCCCCTTCTGGCTGCTGCAGGAAAGCCGGTTTGTTCAAAAGACGTGGATGAGCTTAAAGAGATCATACAGTCCACGAAACTCCCATTTCTTCTCAAGGGGATTATGACACCGGAAAGCGCCCAAAAGGCCGTACAAACCGGTGTGTATGGCATCGTGGTATCCAATCATGGCGGACGTGTTCTTGACCATACTCCGGCACCGGCAGAGGTTCTACCTGCGATTCGGGCCGCTGTAGGAACACAGGTCAAACTATTCGTAGACGGTGCCATCCGCACAGGTACGGATGTATTCAAGGCGCTTGCACTGGGTGCCGACGCCGTTTTGATTGGCCGTCCCTATGTTGTGGCTGCCTGCGGCGGCGGCGCAGAAGGTGTCACCATCTATACACAGAAAATTCTCTCCGAGCTACGCGACGCCATGAAGATGACCGGTTGTGCAACATTATCCGACATTACGAAGGACAAAATCAGCCTATGTCATGAAAAAGTCTCTTTCTGTTAAGCTCCTTCTTTCGAACACTCCCTCCTATGGCACCGGCAATTGAGATTATATTTTCCCATTTCGCATTTATTTGTTCTTTTACTGCGTATGCAATCGACCGTTGACAAACTTCAAGGAAAAAGAGTGGACTTTTTATAGATTCGGTGTACCAATGAAGTGAACCAACCGGATGAGAGGGCGTACAAAACAATATTTGGGAGAATGGATTTGGGTATCGAGAAAACGACCGGGCTACCGCAGAGACAATTGGAAGAGATATTGGACGTATCTGAGTAGTCTATCTCAAAATGGGAGTTTTCCAAAGTGAAAGATACAATCCCGTTCCCACGCTGGCTTTTGCTCAACCAATACAATCGAAGGGCCGATAACAAGAAAAAGCGGTATGCATCCCATTGAGGGGTAGCATATCGCTTTTTGTTATGGAGGATTTAAGGCGGACAACATCCCATATGGCACACGGACTTTGCAATGCAAAGTGTAATGTGTTTTACACTCTGCCGGTGTTGTTGTGAAATACCGTTCCCTCCAGGGAGGACAAGGACGTTTTCACGGCAAGAGGGCGAGGGGGGAATTGTGTGGTGGGGGCCACAAATACAGGGCTGGTCCCATCCGTAGACAGGGCGTATATAAACGCTCAGTTTTTCTCCTTGTTTTTCTGATTTTTGTTTTAGTATTGTAGAATTTAATACGATATTGGTGTACCTGACTGAATTCTGGTAAAACAAGAATCTACTCAACATATTTTGGTTCATATATGTTTCTAATTTCAATGTCTTTTCTACATCAACAATCTTTGAAATGAAAGAGACGGAAGTATTTATGTTTCAATCTATTTGCTCAAGATCTTTCTTGAGTATATAGACGTTTAGCTTCCACGAGTTTGACCATAAAAAAATTAAACACATGAAAAATTCAAAATTAACATAGCAAATGGGCTGAATCATATGTTGGAAAACATATAAAATAGCTCGTATTATCTGTTATAATGGATGTACTATTGAATGAAGCGAGAAAAGAAAAAGTAGCTTTTTATAAAAGCCACTATCTTTATGCATATGAGTAACCTCCCATTCCGAACATAAAGAAATTTGGTACATTTTTATGGATAGAACGTTTCCCTTTTTAAAAATATTCTTATATGAACTTAGATAATGCTATGCTTTTGAACTGCTAATGTGGATTGCCATATACCTTCTCCCTGATATGGGGCTTATTGGGAATTAGAAGGATTGCAGGGGACACTCGCTCTTTTGGTCAAGCATATTCACCAGAAGGCCATACCTGGGAGAAAAAGTCATCCTTTTCATAACCAATCCATCGGGGAATTACAGAGTGCTTACAAAAAGCCGTGGAATGCAGGGATTCTGCAATCCACGGCTTTTCAGCTTTTTATGCGCGCTATGGCTACATACTTGATACTGATCGTGTAGTAGTGTGCAATAAGGCATTAATACGGTCGACCAGCATATGTAGGGCCACACGGTTTTTCCCGCCCTCCGGAATAATAATGTCCGCATATCGTTTACTGGGTTCGACAAATTGTTCATGCATAGGTTTAACGGTAAGCATGTATTGATCGATGACCGAATCCAAACTGCGCCCCCGCTCTTTGACATCCCGCAGAAGCCGGCGAATCAGCCGGATGTCGGCATCGGCATCCACAAAGACCTTTATATCCATTAAATCCCGTAGCCGCTGATTTTCAAAAATCAAAATCCCTTCCAAAATAATTACTGGCGCAGGTTCCATATGGACGGTTTGCTCCTCCCGGGAATAGGTGACAAAAGAATACACCGGGTGATCGATCGCTTGTTTCCTTTTGAGTTTCTCAACATCCTCGATCATCCGGTCCGTGTCAAAGGTTGCTGGATGGTCATAGTTCCATTTAACACGCTCTTCAAATGGAGTGTTCGCATCGGAACGATAATAAAAATCATGGGATAGAATCAGCGCATTTCCTTGCATAGCCTCCTTCAACTTGTTAGCCAACGTGGTCTTTCCCGATCCCGTTCCACCCGCTACGCCAATTACCAAGGGCGCTTTATCCAAAATGGCCGCCCCCCTCAAAGCAAAATGTCTTGTAAGCTACGTTTGGGTACGTAATGAATGTCATTTTCATCGCGATAATAGTCAGTAACGCCGTCCTCACCCACTTCTGTAAGAACGATTTGCTCGTCCGGTTTTCCTAAGGCGATGAGCAATACCGGAATAAAGCGGTCTGTCAAATCTAGCGCTTGTTGAATCTCGTCCGGATTGAAATTGCCAATCATACACCCTCCCAGACCTTTCTCTACAGCTGCCAACAGAATCGTCTGCGCCACAATCCCCACATCTTTTTGAAACCGTTGGATTGCCGGATGCAATTGTGTATCCTGACAGATCACAAGGAAGGCGGTTGGGCAATGGCCTGGATGCGGCAGCTGCATGTGGGGAAGCGCGCGGGCCCATTTGGTGAGTGGTTGAATCTTTGCAACTGTCTCCGGATCGCAGGCTAAATAATACTTAAATGGTTGCATGTTTACACTGGAGGGTGTGTAACGTGTACAGTCCACCAAATCCTCCAGCTCCTCACGGGATATTTGACAGCTTTCGTCGAATCCACGGTAACTTCGATTTTGTTTTAGCAAATCCTTCAGCAAAGGAATCCCTCGTTTCTTTGCCCACAGGGGGTTTTCTTTTTATTGTAATCCAGCTGAACATTTGATACAAGGGTTTCCCCTGAGAAATTTTTGTATATCACTGCATTTTTATTCATAAGTTTTCAGGAAACTAGGCATTTATTGCATCGATTTATCTTGATTCGCCCGACAACTTTCGGCGATTTTATGTGATTTCGCACAGAGTTCACAGTTCGTTAACACAAGGATTCTTGCTAAAATATGCGAAATGTTATATACTTAATTATATTAGTTAACTGTTTTGGGCAGAAAAGGGACCCGGTGGGATGGGAATGAGCAACTGCCGGTATCGGCCCCGGGGGAATTTCGTGTGATACTTCCTCCTATCATCATACTTGGAAAAGGGGAATCAGAATGGCAAAAAACGCGAATCATGAATTTTTTGAGATTACACCGGAGATTTTGGAGTTGACCGATCTCTGTAAAGCGCATAGTACCATCGACACCAGTCTTTATGCCAAATACGATGTAAAGCGCGGTCTTCGCGACATCAACGGCAAAGGTGTGTTGACCGGTCTGACCGAGATCTCTGACATTATTTCCTCAAAAGTGGTGGATGGCAAAACGGTTCCCTGCGAGGGCAAGCTCTACTATCGGGGAATCGATGTTGAAGAACTGGTGGCTGGATTCCTTCGCGAAAACCGCTTTGGTTTTGGGGAAACCATCTACTTGCTTCTGTTCGGAGAACTGCCCAATGTACAGCAGTTGGACGAATTTAAGCAGATTATGAATAAATACCGTACATTGCCGACCAATTTCGTGCGTGACATCATTATGAAAGCGCCTACATCCGACATGATGAACACACTGGCCCGCAGCGTACTAACTTTATATGCTTATGATGAAAAGGGCAACGATACGTCCCTGCCAAATGTATTGCGCCAGTGTATTGAACTGATTGCCCTGTTCCCACAGTTGGCCGTATATGGCTATCAGGCATACTACCGGGAGTTGCATCCTTCTAACAGTTTCTTTATTCACGCTCCTCAGCCAGAGCTTTCCATCGCAGAAAATATCCTGTATATGTTGCGGTTGGATCACAAGTATTCCGATTTGGAAGCCCGGATTCTCGACCTGGCGCTGGTGTTACACGCGGAGCACGGCGGCGGTAATAACTCTAGCTTTACAACACATGTGGTCGCTTCCTCTGGCACGGATACTTATTCGGTGATTGCGGCAGCCTTAGGCTCTTTAAAGGGGCCAAAGCACGGTGGTGCAAACATTAAGGTTGTAAAGATGTTCGAAGATATGAAGAAAAATATCAAAGACTGGACCGATGAAGATGAGATTCGCAGCTATCTGCATGCTTTGCTCAATAAGCAGGTATTCGACAAAGCTGGATTGATCTATGGTATGGGTCATGCGGTATATTCGATCTCTGATCCACGTGCTAATATATTTAAGAAGTTTGTCAAAAAGCTTTCTGAAGAAAAGGGGCTCTCGGATGAGTATGGACTGTATTCCCGCGTAGAGCGCCTTGCACCAATCGTTATTGGAGAAGAGCGCAAAACTTACAAGGGTGTCAGCGCTAACATCGACTTCTATAGCGGTTTTGTTTATCATATGTTGGGGTTGCCTTCTGAGCTGTTCACGCCTGTTTTTGCAATGGCACGTATCGCAGGTTGGAGCGCACACCTCTTGGAAGAACAGATCAATGTTGGTAAGATCATTCGTCCTGCATATATGAGCATCTCTGCACATCGCAATTACATTCCATTGGAGGAACGATAATCTACCACTTCATATGCAATATTGGGAAACAAAAATGCAGCATGGATCATTGACCATGCTGCATTTTTATTTATCTCGGGAAGCAAAAGCAAACCTTTTTAATGCTTCCCTATCCAAGATACCAATTTCACGGTAACGTGTGGCAATCCAGCCTCGCCTTACAAAATCTCCCAAAGTTTTGCTTACCGTCACCCGGGACGCCCCTGCTAAACCAGCCAGTTCTTCGTGAGTACAGTGTACCGCACGCCGCTCCTGCATCGCCGCCAAATTCAAAAGCAACTGGGCAATCCGCTGATCGGCCTGCAGAAAGGTCATATGGTCCACTTGTGCGGAAAGCATCCGCACCGTACGCGCAAGGTATTCGAGCAGATCCATCGCCAAAACCGGTTTCTCTTGAAAATATTTCATCAAATTTGGACGGTCAACCGCGATAATCTCCGAACGAGTTAGAGTTCGCGCGGACGACATCCGCGGAAGGCGATCCAAAAAGGCAGCCTCCCCAAAGAGCTTTCCTCCTTCTAAAATCGTCAACGTCTTTTCCATCCCATTTTCAGAGGTCAAGAAAATCTTTACCCGTCCTTCTTTCAGGTAATACAGACAATCGGCCCTCTCTCCCTGTAAGTAGACCATCTCTCCCTTGGCATACGTCCGTGGAACCTGGATGGTTTCAAAGATATTCCAAATTTCTTTTTTTAAATCTAATCCCTGCGAATCCAAAAAGTAGTCGGAGCCTTCCACAATATCCCTTCTTTCTTTTCCATTGTATCACCCAAGGCAGTTCCCCGCAACGAAAACTTTTAGTGATAAAATCAGTCAATATAATGAAAAATTTTTAGAGAATCATTCTAAAAGCCTCATTGAAAATCACATTATTTTGTGATTATATTATACATAAAAGATCGCGTATTATTTCCATCGCTTTAATCATGTGGAGGAATACAAACGAAATCTATATCAGGCGAAAGGAGGGGTGTATAGCATCGGGTTAGACACGATCATCTATTGGAAAAGGAGGAAGTTGTACAAGTATGAAAAAGAAAATCACAGCACTTTTCCTGGCATTATCTATGGTGCTGACTGGCTTTGGACTCGTGCCTGCCTCTGCCTTCTCAGCAGGAGAAAACATTGCACAAAATAAGCCGGCAACTACCAGCCGTGCAGACCGTTACAATGCCGACATGACCCCGGCGATGGCCGTCGATGGCGACCCTTCTACACGATGGGCAACGGGAGCTTATCTTCCAGAACGGCACGGCCCCACGGACGAAAACTGGATCTGTGTGGATCTCGGCGCTGTTTATGATCTTTCACGTGTGGTGCTGAATTGGGAAGCTGCCTATGCCACAAGCTATGACATTCAGGTTTCCAACGATTATACCACATTTACCACCATCTACAGCGGCTCTGCAGATAAGGCCTCTGTTCAGTCCATTGAGGTTTCTGGCTCGGGACGGTACATTCGAATGTATGCAAACTCTGTATTCCGTGCAGACTACGGCACCTCTCTTTATGAGTTTGAAGTATATGGTACACCTACATCCGATCAACCAGTCACAACCGACACTGTACAGATCCACATTGCAGGTTCGGACAATGGTTGGAGTATCTGTTCGACCGGTACTTGGGCTCCAAAAGGCGGTAAAACCCAAATCCGCTTTATGCCGCTCGATAACTGTACATTGCAATCTGTTTTAGTAAATGGGGAAGACATGCAAAGCCAGGTGCAACCAGATGGAACCTTGATCTGCCAGGCCGATGAAGACTTGGAAATCATTCCCACATACTCCCGTATTCCCTCCGCACATTTCGAAGCAGAGGATGCAAAGGTTGTCGACGGCAATGATGAGACAATCTCTGGCACGATTGTTCAGGATGAAGCAGCCAGTGGCGGTGCCTACATGGGAAGTACGGGCGGAAAGGGATTCATCTTGGAAAGCACTGTCATGGCGAACCGTATTTCTGTCGCCTACGCCTCTCCAAATACCGGTACGATCCTTGTATACCTGCTTCAAGAAGATGACTCCTATGTCAATATTGGAGCCATCAACTTTTCTACGACGCAAGGCTGGTATATGGATTCCCTGAAGATTGCAAGTTCCGACGCCCTGTATATCCCAGAGGGGTCCACCATAAAACTGGTTCCGCAGGTAGATGTCAATCTTGATTACTTTACATTATCGTATGGACAGCTTTATCCGGAGGAAAGCGTTGGGAAAGACACCGTACTTGCAAAAAATGCGTACCTCAGCGGTGCTTCCCCCACTGAGGATATCATGTCCACCGTTGGTACAGCGGTAAAATTGGATCATTCGGGACAATCCGTCTCCTTCACAGTACCAGAGGACATTGGCGAAATCAATGTGTACAATTTGAAGTATCGTGCAGAGGCAGATACCTCTATCTTGCTAACCGTTGGAGATTCTCCTGCACAGACGGTCGTTCTCCCTGCAACGCGTCCCCATTACTATGAAAGTTTTGGAGAAAAGGAGATTCCCATTCAATCTGGAGAAACCATTACAGTCGCCCTTGCGGAGAACAACGAATTGTATTTGGACAGCATATCATTTCGCTATGCTGAACCGATCGATCGCTTTGTTGTAGATCATTTACCATCTGCTGGCGAACGTATAGAGGTCCCTATGAACGGGATCTGGGAATGTACCAGTTCTACTTTCAGTGCTGGCGATCCCGTGCCGCAGGCAATTCCTGAAAAATTCGACAATTCCATTCCTGTGCCGGGGTTCTGGGATCAGGCCAGCATTGCCATGCCCAACTATGTCACATCTGCATTGTGGTACCGCACAACCCTCACTTTGCCAGAGAAGCCGGCAGACAACGCGATCCTACACATCGGAAAAGCCTACTATGGGCGTTATGTGTTCGTCAATGGACAATATGCGGGGGACTATCCCTATAACTTTACGTCGTCCAACACGGACATCACATCCTACCTACATGCCGGAGAAAACGAGATTGTTATCATGTTGGGAAACTATAACCAACAAAAAAATGATCCCGACTGCCCTGCACATGTTGGCACCGATGGCGAGCGCAATTCGTTCTATTCTGGTATGATCGACGGTGTCTCCCTCATCTTAAATGCCGATCCGGTTGTGACAGCTTTGCAAACAGCGCCCAATCTGGAAACAGGTTCGATTCAAACCCGCACTACTCTAGAAAACAAGTCTGATATGGATGTTACAACAGATGTCACCTTCCGAATTTACGAATTGGGTATCTTCCAAAATGGAACGCCCACCCAAGACCAACGACTCGTTGCATCTTATGTAGAACCAGATGTCACAGTACCAGCAAACAGCCGTATAAAATTGGATGTCGATGCTATTTATATTGAGGATTGCACAGAAGAGAAATACTGGGCACCGAACAATCCATATCTATACAAAATTGAAGTTCAGACATCTGGAGACACATATTCGGATCGTTTTGGTATGCGCACCTTCTTCTTTGATCCAGATACGAAACTCCCCATGCTCAACGGTGAGGTCCACTATCTGAATGGTACAAATATCGCTATGAACCGCTTCTATGAAGACCCGCTTCGTGCAGATCATCCATTTGACCCTGAGTGGGCACGTGCGATTTATCGGGAGTTTAAGGACATGCATTGGGACTCATTCCGCTTCCACAACGGCTTTGCTCCAGACATCTGGTATGATATTGCCGATGAAGAGGGCCTCATGATTATGGACGAATTTGCCGTCTTTGGCGGCTGCTCCGACGGCTGTACTGTGGAAACCCTTAAACCGGAAATGTACGCCTGGATGGATGAGCGTTGTAACAACCCTTCTTTGATTATTTGGGATATTCAGAACGAGGTTACAAACAATTCGCTCTTTGGTGAAACCATTCAGTCCGTACGCGATTATGATATTCAAAACCGTCCCTGGGATAACGGTTGGTCGGACCCGCAAAGCGATACAGATACTTGTGAATGCCATCCGTACCTGTTTTTGAACAATTCTTTTACACTCTCCGATCTGAATACTTTCCCCAATACGGAAATGAAGAGCAGTAATCAGGATTCCTGGGGTAATGAAAACCCCAAGATTTTAAATGAATACGGCTGGCTGTGGCTGGACCGCTACGGCGACCCTACCTCTTTGACTGGAGGATATTACGAAAAATGGATGCCCAATGCCACACGTGAAGAACGATTGGCGTTCTATGCAAAGGCCCTGGCACAGACAACAGAATTTTGGCGTGAAGGCCGGCATTATATGGGAATCATGCAGTTCACGGGTCTTAATTATTCCAAACCGAATGCAGGTGGTGCAACAAGCGACATTCTTATGCCGGACCTTACCATTCCTACTGTCCGCCCCTGCATCAAAGAAGCCTTCCGAAATGCATTCGCTCCGGTCGGTATTATTATTAAGGACTGGTCAGAAACGGTACGGCCTGGCGCCGTTAAGGAGGTCCCTGTTACGATCATCAATGATCTCAATGAGGATTTGCAGTCCCTGGAAGTCACTCTTACAGTCACAAAGGATGGCAAAGAGATCTTCCACGAAACCAAATCCTATGATGTAAAAGCAGCAGGCGATGTGGATGGAAATGACCGGCAGGTACAAACCTTTACTGTCCGTGTCCCGCGCTCTACCTCTGGGGAATATTCGATCGTCGCTTCCTACTCTCGCAATGGCGAGACCGTCTCTAGCAACCGTACTTGGGCCGTAGATAACACACCCATGAGTATCGCTGAAGGCAAGAATGCCTTTGCCAACCTTGAAGAAGAGGATTATCCGGCTAAAAATGTAATCGACGGCAACAGCACCACCCGTTGGAGTTCCTATATCGAAGGGTCCTCTGCGGAAGAACTAGACAACGCTTGGATTACAATCGATCTCGGAGAATCCTATCACATCAATAAAGTCCGCCTCGCTTGGGAAGCGGCATATGGAAAGGAATACCTCATTCAAACCTCAGACGATAATATTACCTATACAACCATCTATTCTGGTACTGCGTCTGGCGAAGGGGAACAAACTTTTGCAGTAGAAGGAACGGGACGATATCTTCGAATGCAGGGGGTTAAACGTGGAACCTCATTTGGGTACTCCCTCTACAGTTTTGATGCTTGGGGAGAACTTGTCCTTGCTCCTAAATACGCGGTTTCGATTGATGATGTATTGGGTGGGACAGCAACTGTGTCCGTTGATAAATCAGAGGCGAAAGAAAATGAAACGGTATCCATCTCTATCTCCGATCTGGAAGCGGGTAAACAAATTGACTCCGTAACCGTTGTTGACGAAGATGGTTTTGAGGTAGAGGTTAGCCAGCAGTCAGATAATACATACATCTTCACCATGCCCCCCTGCGCAGTAAACATACACGTATGTTTGACGGCCGCAGAGCCGCAGTTGTTGACCGTACAGTGGAGCAGCAATGCAGCGGTGGAAGTGGAAGGAAATGCAGATGTGGTGATCTCCACGGATGCAATCTACGGCGCGAAAGTGATGCCGTGTGAAGATCTGACCTTTACCTTCACCCCGACCGA
>NZ_LT835157.1:2562645-2571136 GCF_900169665.1 Anaeromassilibacillus sp. Marseille-P3371
GACAAGGACATCTTGAAGATTGTCCTGGATGAGGCGAACAAGGTTACGCAGGAGGACATCGACCGGCTGGTACCGGAAGTACGGGAACTCTTTGTGAATGCCCGGACCAACGCGCAGGAGGTCTACGACGATCCAGCCGCAACCCAGGAGGAGGTCAACAAGGCTTGGAGCGAGCTGCTAAAAGCGATGCACCTGTTGGAGTTCGAGGAAGGCGACAAGGAAGTGCTGCTGCCGTTGATTGAAATCGCAGAGCAGTTGGAGGAAAAGCTGGATGCATTCAAGCCGAGCAGCACGGAGGGCTTCGAGGAAGCGCTGAATGAGGCAAAGGATGTCTATGCGGAGGAGAACCCGCTGAAGGCGGAAGTGGACAAGGCATATGAGAACTTGCAGAAGGCGATTGAAAATCTGAAATACCGTGCAGACCTGTCGGCGCTCCAGACCGTGGTGGATGAAGCAAGGAGTCTGGATATGGACAGCTATATCCAGGATGAGGCGTTCCAGACCTTTAATGAAGTGCTGGAAGATGCAGAGACGATGCTTGGGAATCCGGAAGCTGGACAGGAAGAAGTGGATGCAATGGCGCAGAAGCTTGCGGAAGCAATGGCAGCCCTGCGGAAGATCCCGAGCAGAGAAGAGTTGCAGAAGCTCATCGAAGAGACAGAAGCGATCGACTTGAACGGCTATACGGACCGCAGTGTGGCAAACCTGGAGGCGGCGCTACAGGTAGCAAAGGCCGTCGCTGGGGATGAAACCGCAGACAACCAGACAATCGCAAAGGTATATGTGANTTCAACAGCATTTATCAGAAATTCTCCACGGAGGTTGAAGTAACAGACGGCCAAGTTAATATCGCGTTTTATTGTAAGGCTCCTGGGAACACTTCCATGCAGATCGACAACGTGGAGCTGTGGAAGATCGACAGTGAGCGGCCGAGCGAAACCTATGCGATCCAGGTGGCGGACGGCCAGGAAGCTACTTTGACCGCGCCGGCGCAGGCCGTGTTGGGCGAAACAGTGACCGTTTCCGTCTCCAACATTCCGGAGGGCAAGACGGTGAAAGAAGTCAAGGCTGTTAGTGCAGATGGAATGGAGTTGGATGTCAGAAAAATTATTCCAGACAAGTCCTACAGCTTCGTGATGCCAGCTAAGGCGGTGACACTCTCCGTAGAGCTGATCGACATTGAAACCGTGGCCAAGGCAGTGGTCAGCCGCGATACAGTCACCCGCATTGAAGCGGAGGATTTCGACGAGCAGGGCGGCGACCCGGCCATGGGCGACAAGGCGGGCGTCAAGGTCGAAAGTTGCGGCGAAGGCGGCCAGAATGTCGGCAGTACGGACGCGGGCGACTACATGCTCTACCACAATATCTATGTTAAGGAAGCAGGCACCTATCAGTTCCGCCTTCGGGTTGCAAGCAACAATACCGACGGCGGCGTAGAGGGTTCTCCGGACGGAGTAACCATCGTCACAACTGCGGCGCCCGAGGGCGTAGTCGGCACAATCCCGTTTACGGGCGCATGGCAGACCTATACCGATATTTATCTGGATGTTCCTCTGGAAGCTGGCCTACAGACGATCCGATTTAATGTGACGCATGAGGGCTGGAATTTCAACTACTTTGATATTCAGGCCGAAGCAAAGGCAGTCGTCACACCGGACGGCGTGACAAAGATCGAAGCAGAGGACTTTGACGGCCAAGGCGGCGACCCGGCCATGGGCGACAAGGCGGGCGTCAAGGTAGAGAGCTGCGGCGAGGGCGGCCAGAATGTCGGAAGTACGGACGCAGGCGACTACTTCTATTATGACGACATCCTCGTCATGGAAAAAGGCACCTATCAGTTTACACTGCGCGTAGCAAGCCAAAATACCGAGGGCGGTGTACAGGGTTCTCCGAACGGCGTGTCCATCGTGACCACTGCAGCGCCGGATGGCGTGTCGGCCACCATTCCGTTTACAGGCGGCTGGCAGACGTATACTGACGTAAAAGTTATGGTTCCGTTGGAGGCAGGGCGTCAAACCATCCGCTTCAACGTGACACACGAGGGTTGGAACATCAATTATTTCACCATCTCCGTTCCGGTGGAAATACCGTCCTATGAAGAGGTCTCCATGGTCAACCGTTGGAAGAACCAGTATCTGACAGACGATGGAAGTGGCGTACTCAAGTACGCTGGAAATATCGACAGCGACAACATCGATGCATATAGCTGGGACTTTATTCCGGATGAAGATGGCTATTATACCATCCAGAACCAGGCGACTGGCAACTATATTGTCAATGATGGTTCCGGCTTTGCAGCTTGTATGGCTGAGAGCGGAGAGGGCGACTCCGGCAAGTGGATTCTTCGCAATGTGAGTGGATATACCAAGGTTACCAGTCTATTGGACGATACGCTCTCTTTGGCGCTCGAAAATCAAGACTCCCAAAACCGGGTGGAGCTGGCCGAAGCGCCGGACAGCTGGTACAGTGCGCACTTCACGCTAAACAGCACACGCTTTGACTACGATATTTACCCCGACAAGATTGTCGATGGTCCATATACCATGACCGCCGACAACGGGAAAGAACTGCATTCCACCTATGAAAACAATACCTGGAAACTGACCAAGGACATCTCCGAATTGCCGCAGTTTACAGCAGAGAATATGCCGATTTCTGAGGCGCTGTACAATATGGCGTTGCAGGAGTCCCTGGAAGACATCTTTACAGAGACCAGCATTCACACAGGGGAAAAGGTCGAAGTATTTAATACCGGCGCGAACTGGAACAAGGTTTGGACGCGCGATACGGCGATGTCTGTTCAGTATTCTTTGGCATGGGCGTTCCCAGAGCAGTCCGGCAACAGCCTGCTGCAAAAGATTCAAGGCGACCCGCAGGAGTGGGTGGAGGATACCGGCACCGGCGGTTCGTATCCAGCTTCTACGGATCGTATTATCCTAGCTATGGCTGCATGGGAGACCTATCTTGCCACAGGGGATACGGAATTCCTGGAAAAAGTCTATGATGTGACCAAATATACATTGGAAAAGGACTTCCATGTAAACTATGACCCGAATACCGGCCTCTTTAAGGGGGAGACTTCCGGCCTTGACCATCGTTCTAAGACGTATCCCGACTGGATGGACGAGGGCTATTTCTCCGACATCATGGAATCCAAGTCCTGCAATACCAATATTGAGTATGCAGTGGCGTTTAAGGTAATGGAGCAGGCCTCGGAAATCCTTGGAAAGGACCCGGCAGAGACAGAAAAATGGGCCAAGCATTTTGAAGCACTCAAGCAGGCGATCAACGACACCTTCTGGATGGAGGAGCACGGATATTATTCCTCCTGGCAATATCCGGAATATATGGGCAATGTCCTCGCAGAAAAGACGGATGTCATTGCAGCCGGTTATGCGGTCTATTTTGACATTGCAACCCCAGAAATGGCCGAAAAACTGATGGAAAACTATCCGCTTGTCAAATATGGCGCAGATACCGTTTATCCACAGAAGACCGGTAAAAACTTCAGTGCGATTTACCACAATCGCGGCGTGTGGCCCGGCTGGGAAGCGGCCCTGATGGAAGCGGCAATGGTCGGCGGGAATCATGAGCTTGCGGGCGAGATTATGAAATCCATCATGTACGGTGCGGCGAGAAACCTTTCCAACGAAGAAGTTATTAACTACGAAACGGGCGCAGGCAATGATGCGCATCGCCAGCTGTGGTCGGTAGCAGGTCAGTTGGCCGGTTACTACCGAGTGTTGTTTGGTATGACGTATGATCTGGACGGCATCCATTTTGCACCGTATGTTCCGGATTGGATGGTCGGCCCGTTTGAACTGAGCAATTATTCTTACCGTGATGCGACCTTGAACCTCAAGGTTTCCGGACAAGGCGACCAGGTGGCATCCTTGAAGGTAAACGGCGAAGAAAAGGGCGCGAATTACGTGCTCCCCGCAGATGCCTCCGGCAATTATACGGTCGAAATTGCGATGGAGGACAGCGGCGAACACAGCGCAGTCAACCTCAAGCCGGAAAATTTGGTCATCTGCCCGGAACTGCCGGAAATGCAGCTCGAAGATGGCGTGCTGTCTTGGACGCCGGATACACGCTACACCTACAAGCTTTGGACCGGTACGGAATATATTGATGTAACGGGGCAGGATAGCTATACCATCCCACAGAATGTCTATGGCAGCTATTCCCTGGTGGCAGTGGACGAAGACGGGATTGCGTCCGAGCTCTCCGAACCCATCGTTTGGAATCCGGATGGGACGGTCCTCAAGTATGAGGCAGAGGATGCAAGTTACAACAGCGACTGCTTTGCCAACTCCATCCAGGGATATTCCGGGACCGGTTATGTGCAGGATAACCGTCCCAACGGTGGTACGGACATCACCTTCAAGGTCAATGTTCCAGTTGAAGGCGATTATCTGGTGAGCGCCCTGTACAACAATGGCGGCGATACCACCAGCGGAAACTATGCGGCAATCCGTTCGGTCCTGTTGGACGGTGAGGATTATGGCACCATGTCGTTCTCTATTACATTTGACAATGCATTCTATCGTTCACCCCGCATGAGGATGCACTTGACAGAAGGGGAGCATACCATTACCTTTACCTACAATTATAATGGCAATATTTACGACCAGAACATGAACATCAGCCGCAACAATCTTGCGATGGACCAACTGATTCTGGAGGACATCAGCACCATGTCAGTTGTAGAATCCCCCGTGCAGCTGGGACTGGATGGACCAGAGACGGTGGAGACAAACAGCTGCTTTATGGTGAAGAATACCATAAGCGGACTGGAGGAACTGAAGGAGCCCATAGGTTCGTTCCAGATGAGCCTGATCTATCCGGAAGGGATGAACTGTGAGAGGGTCACGTTAAATGAAAACGTATCGGGATACTTTGCGTACAACATCAAGAACGATGAACATATGGTAAAGTTCTTGTATTTGGGAGAGACCGGCGAAGGATTGCCGCCCGATTTGGACAGCCTGTTCACAGCGAAGTTCACGACGGACAGCGACTTGGCAGAGGGAGATTATACCTTGTCAATCCAAGATGTGACGATGGGATGCTGGAATGGAGAAGAGATTTCGTGCGACCTCCAGGATATGACTGTACATGTAGAGAAGGGTGAACCGAAGGAGCCGCAGTTGTTGACCGTACAGTGGAGCAGCAATGCAGCGGTGGAAGTGGAAGGAAATGCAGATGTGGTGATCTCCACGGATGCAATCTACGGCGCGAAAGTGATGCCGTGTGAAGATCTGACCTTTACCTTCACCCCGACCGAAGGCGCGTTCGCCAGTGCACAGCTCAACGGGGAGGACATCCCGTTTGAACCAAACGGCTTTACGTACACCTACACGATGCCGAATGAGAGTGCAAGCCTGCGCTTTACCTTTACGAAGGTGGACAAGGACATCTTGAAGATTGTCCTGGATGAGGCGAACAAGGTTACACAGGAGGACATTGACCGGCTGGTACCGGAAGTACGGGAAATCTTTGTGAATGCCCGGACCAACGCGCAGGAGGTCTACGACGATCCGACTGCAACCCAGGAAGAGGTCAACAAGGCCTGGGACGAGCTGCTAAAAGCGATGCACCTGTTGGAATTCGAGGAAGGCGACAAGGAAGTGCTGCTGCCGTTGATTGAAATCGCAGAGCAGTTGGCGGAGAAGTTGGATGCATTCAAGCCGAGCAGCACGGAGGGCTTTGAGGAAGCGCTGAATGAGGCAAAGGACGTCTATGCCGAGGAGAACCCGCTGAAGGCGGAAGTGGACAAGGCATATGAGAACTTGCAGAAGGCGATTGAAAATCTGAAATACCGTGCAGACCTGTCGGTGCTCCAGACCGTGGTCGATGAAGCAAGGAGTCTGGATATGGACAGCTATATCCAGGACGAGGCATTCCAGACCTTTAATGGAGTGCTGGAAGATGCAGAGACGATGCTTGGGAATCCGGAAGCTGGACAGGAAGAAGTGGATGCAATGGCGCAGAAGCTTGCGGAAGCAATGGCAGCCCTGCGGAAGATCCCAAGCAGAGAAGAATTGCAGAAGCTCATCGAAGAGACAGAAGCGATCGACTTGAACGGCTATACGGACCGCAGTGTGGCAAACCTGGAGGCGGCGCTACAGGTAGCAAAGGCAGTCGCCGGGGATGAAACCGCGGACAACCGGACAATCGCAAAGGTATATGTGAACCTGGAAGCAGCTGTAGCAAGTTTGGAGAAGGCGGAGACGCCGAAGCCCAACCCGAAGCCGGACAACAAGGGAGGAAAGGGAAGCAGTTCTGTGAATGCCTCCAACTCCTATGGAGCGGCAGGCGTCGTTTCTGCGGCACAGAACGTCTCGACCCAGAAGGCGCATGTGATGAGTGACACGACAGTGAACTTCACGCTCAAGAGAGGCAGCGCATACTGTTTCAAGATGACGGTGGTAAATGGAAACAACCAGACGCCGGGCTTTACGGTAGGCAACGGCAGCGTTCTCAAGACGCAGTTTGTAGCAAAGGTTGGAAACGATTACTACTACAGAGTCTATGCAACCGGCACACCGGGCCAGAGCACGGGCGTCTACACGACACTGCCGGGACAGAATGCGGTGAAACACTGCACAGTGACCATTGGTTGAATGCCGGATACCAGTGAAAGGCATAAGTGATTCGATCCAGCAACCACTGGTGGAAGAGAGCCTGTGTAGGAAATGCCTAAGGCGCGAAAGGCGCTGTGCATCCACCGGGCCAGAGCGTGGGCGTCTACACACACTGCCTGGTCAGAATGCGGTGAAACACTGTACGGTGACCATTGGTTGAATACCGGATACCAACGAAGGGTGTAAACCATTCGATCCAGCAATCGCTGATGGAGGAGAGCCAGCATAGGAAACGCCGGAGGCGCGAAAAACGCTGTGCGCCCACCGGGCCAAGGTACAGGTGTTTACACGACACTGCCGGGCCAGAATACGGTGAAACACTACACAGTAACCGTTGGTTGAATGTCGGGAAGTTTCGGAAGGTATGCAAGTTTTCGCGTTCAACCAAGTGTTCAGTGATTCATGTGGTTCGAAATCTCTTGTAAGTGTTCTATATAATTCATCACATCAGCAAAATAAAAAGAACCCCCGTCCAGCTTTTGAACAGGTCCCGTAAAAACGGAGAATAGACAAAAAGCCCCCTGATGTAGGAAAATGAAATACTACATCAGGGGGTATTATCATGTCAAAAAAGAAATGGACAAACATCAAAATTCTCGGGGCAGAGATCAACGCAATGCGCGAAGCAGGGAAATCCAGACAAGAAATAGCGGACTATTTCGGCCTTGATAAAGTTCAAATTAAGAACGGGGTTCATCGATACAACAAAGAGGTAAAACGTACGTCATTCGGAATTGCGCCACGCCCAAAGGGGCGTNAGCGCTACAGGTAGCAAAGGCAGTCGCCGGGGATGAAACCGCGGACAAACAGACGATCGCAAAGGTATATGCAAACCTGGAAGCAGCTGTAGCAAGTTTGGAGAAGGCGGAGACGCCGAAGCCCAACCCGAAGCCGGACAACAAGGGAGGAAAGGGAAGCAGTTCTGTGAATGCCTCCAACTCCTATGGGGCGGCAGGCGTCGTTTCTGCGGCACAGAACGTCTCGACCCAGAAGGCGCATGTGGTGAGTGACACGACAGTGAACTTCACGCTCAAGAGAGGCAGCGCATACTGCTTCAAGATGACGGTGGTAAATGGAAACAACCAGACGCCGAGCTTTACAGTAGGCAATGGCAGCGTTCTCAAGACGCAGTTTGTGGCGAAGGTTGGAAACGATTACTACTACAGAGTCTATGCAACCGGCGCACCGGGCCAGAGCACAGGCGTCTACACGACACTGCCTGGTCAGAATGCAGTGAAACACTGCACGGTGACCATTGGTTGAATACCGGATACCAGCGAATGGCATAAGCCATTCGATCCAGCAATCACTGATGGAAGAAAGCCTGTGTAGAAACGCCATAGGCGCGAAAGGCGCTGTGCGTCTACCGGGCTAGAACACAGGCGTCTACACGACACTGCCGGGTTAGAATGCGGTGAAACACTGCATGGTGATGGTAGCTATGAGGCTTCGGAAAGAAAAAAGAATATGGAATGTCTCTGACGGATAGCTTTTCTACATGCAAATATAAACGTATATCCTAATCGCATGTAGATGATTTGCCTCTCATGAAAGCGAATACATAAGAAAGCCAAAGTGGAGATATTCCACCGATATGACCCAGCAGGAGCATCCGCAAACGAGAATGCGAATAACCCCTGCTGGGTCAAACTTTTTACAAGGTTAGGAATGCATCGTACGACGTTGTTACTGTGTAGTAACAGTTGGACGGATGTGGGGTATCTTTTAGGGACGGCATAAAAGTTGTTCCCACCAAGATAAAATGAAAATAATCCGTAAATATCGGAATCGTGTTATGGAAGGAGTAAAAATAGCTGGTATCCAATTAAGTGTCTAGCGGCTAA
>NZ_LT835157.1:2576052-2577002 GCF_900169665.1 Anaeromassilibacillus sp. Marseille-P3371
TACTACATCAGGGGGTATTATCATGTCAAAAAAGAAATGGACAAACATCAAAATTCTCGGGGCAGAGATCAACGCAATGCGCGAAGCAAGGAAATCCAGACAAGAAATAGCGGACTATTTCGGCCTTGATAAAGTTCAAATTAAGAACGGGGTTCATCGATACAACAAAGAGGTAAAACGTACGTCATTCGGAATTGCGCCACGCCCAAAGGGGCGTCCGCGCAAAGACGGGCAACCACCTCGGCAGAACGAAAAGAGCGAACTGGAACGGCTTCGCATGGAAAACAAGCGGTTGCAGGATTTTCTGCAATTCACAGAAAGGAAGTGAGGCCAAAAGTAAAATATCATGTGATCTATAGGAACCGAGAGCGTTATCCTGCCTCTGTCATGTGCCGGTTTTTTGAGGTATCCCGGAGTGGATATGATGACTTTGTCCACCGTTTGGAATGCAAGGAGAAGGTGCAGGTTTGGCGGAAGCTATCCACGTTCAGCGAGGGCGCTGCTTCAAGATATATGGATATCGACGGATGTGGCTGTGGCTGGAGAAACAAGGTACGCGTCGCAATCCCAAGATAGTTCTGCGAATCATGAAGAAATACGGCCTTTGGGCAGAAATTCGCCGCCGGAGAAAATGGGTTCAGGTGGGGCAACAACTGCACAAATATGAAAATCTTTTGAATCGTCCATTTCAAGCAGACAGGCCCAACAGCAAATGGGTGACCGATATCTCCTACATCCACACCAAAGAGGGAGTGTTGTACCTATCCACGATTCGTGATTTGTATGATAACAGCATTGTTGCCTATAAGACCGGTACACAGCAGACGGTGAATCTCGTTCTGGATACCATCCGCCTGGCTATGATGAAGGAGAAAAAGAGAGTCGCTGCAACGTTGTAGCTCCACAGCGACCAAGGGTTTCAATACACTTCCCGAGAGTATTTTCACCTG
>NZ_LT835157.1:2580137-2620381 GCF_900169665.1 Anaeromassilibacillus sp. Marseille-P3371
TTATGACAATGCTATGGCAGAAAATTTCTTCTCCATTCTAAAAATAGAGTACATCTCCCGCCTCAAGCCAACGACATTGGCCGAGGCCAGAGAAGACATTGACAGCTACATTTATTTCTACAACCACGATCGTATCCAGTTAAAAGCTGGAGTGGCGCCGCTCACGCTGCGCCACTCCGCTTAAAACTTAATTTTTCCTACCAAGGGGCTTTTTTGTGCTGTCCGTATAATTGGGGGCAGTACATTTTGCAGGGCGGTGGCTCTTTTATTGGCCATAATAACCTGTATGGATTAAATACGGAATAATCTCTGTCCAATGGGTAAAAACCTAAATCTTTCTCAACAATTTTCAGAGAAAAAGTCTTATCGAACCCCATTTTTCGAAAGACCCCTTGATTCCAGAATTTTTGAAAATATTATTACTTGCTTTCAAACACTTCATGCGGACTTTCTTTTTTCTTGCAGAAAAAACTGTTCATACCAGAGGATAAACGAATATACCGACCAGATTCGCTGCATGTTGGCCGCTTTTCCTTCCTTATGGTCGTTCAAGAGCTTCATAATCGCTTGCTGGTTAAAAAATTGCGCCGCAACTGGCCCTTCAAACTTTTCTCTGACCATATTGTAATATTTGTCCTGCCGCAGCCAGTCATTCAAAGGCACCGGAAAACCTAACTTTTTCTTATTGGCCGTACGCTCCGGCAATTGCTTGAGCGCTGCCCCGCGCAGAGCTACTTTGGTCACATCCCCATGTACGCGATAGCGTGAAGGGATCTGCATAGCTAGCTCTAACATTTTTTTGTCGAGAAACGGTACGCGCAACTCTAAGGAATTCGCCATGCTCATGCGATCCGCCTTTTGCAGGATGTCGAACAACATCCATGTATGAATATCCACATATTGCAATTGTGTCGGTTCATCCAAGTCCTTTACCTTATCAAAATACGGCTTCGCATAATCCACCGGGTCTTTCTGATGGTAATCCTTTTTCAAATAACGATTCACATCGCCATAAGTAAATACAAAATTACTCCGCATGAATCGTTGATACGGCTCCAAGCCGCCGCGCACAAGGAAATTCTTTCCTTTAAAATTTGGGAGCTTCTTTGCTGCTGAGGCGACCGTACGGCGCAATCCCTTTGGAATTTTGCGATATTTTTCAAAATGCATTCCAGCAAGATACATTGGGTACCCGCCAAAAAGTTCATCCGCTCCTTCTCCAGAAAGAACGACCTTCACATACTTCCGCGCATTCTGTGCCAAAAAGTAAAGAGGAACCTCCGAGGGATTGGGAAGCGGTTCATCCATATAGTATTGGATGATCTGATTTGCTTCAAAGAATTCATCAGCGCTTACCTTGTTACTGATGCTCTGCACACCGATCACGCGGGAAAAATCCTGTGCATACGGCAGCTCGCTATACTTTTCTTCCTCGTAACCAACCGAAAAGGTTTTTACATCTTTAGCAACCTTTGAAACTTCGCGCACTACATAGCTGGAATCTACACCGCTGGATAGAAAACATCCAACCTCCACGTCGCTGATCTGGTGGGCTTCTACACTTTTGGTAAATTCCTCCGTGATGCGGGATTCCCAGTCTTCTAAGGATTTTGATTCATCGATTCGGTATTGAATATCGTAGTATTTATGGATGCGCAGGGTTCCATTCTGATACTCAAAATAGTGGCCGCCCAGGAGCTTATAAACATTTCGAAACATCGTTTCTTCGTCCGGAATATACGAATAACACATATATTCGGGAAGCCGCTCCTCATTTAGCTCCAAGCAAAACGACGGATGCTCCAAAAAACTTTTTACCTCTGAGCCAAACAGAAAATCACCGTCTTTTTGGTAATAGTAGAATGGTTTGATCCCAAAGATGTCCCGTGCGCCAAAGAGCTTTTGGGCCTTGTTATCCCAAATCACAAAGGCATACATCCCACGCAGTTTTTGCAGCAATTCCGAGCCGTATTCCTCGTACCCGTGTAACAATACTTCCGAATCTGTGGACGTCTTAAAGACGTGTCCCTTTGCCAGCAAATCCTTTCGCAATTCCTGGAAATTGTAGATCTCTCCGTTAAATACCAGGACCTTAGTCCCATCTTCATTTAGAATTGGCTGGGAACCACCCTCTAAGTCAATGATACTCAACCTACGGAATCCCAGTGCCATGTTCGCATCCACATAATAATCGTCCTGATCCGGGCCACGATGTGCAATGCGGTCTGCCATCGCCTTAATCACTGCATCGCGATCTCCGCCGTAGCCATTTGTAAAAAATCCTACGAAGCCGCACATGGACAAAGCCTCCTTTTCTATCCATCGATCCAACGAAATTTTTCATGACTGTGTAATCAGCTGTTTACAAGCTGGGCGCAGAGGCTTTCCACATCGTTTGATGCTCGCCTGTGCCAATACGTCCAGGGCATCCAATACACCGGGGCCCACGGGCCTATCTCGCTTGATGAGCGAAAGCTCTGTACAGCCCAAAACAATGCATTCCGCGCCCTGTTTGCGCACCGAAGCCGCTGCGGATTGGAATTTTTCCCACTCCAGTGGACGGCCTGCTTTATAGTCGTCATAAATCAGACTCATCACCCGCTCCTGATTCAAACCATCCGGCAAAACACAACCAATTCCCTTCTCCGCCAATGCACTCTGGAACAAAGAGGCACGTATTGTCCCAGTGGTCGCCAAGATTCCCGCTGTGCGTACCCCATTTTCCTTCAAGTAACTGGCGGTTTCCCGCAGGATATGGATAAACGGAATCCGAACCGCAGCAGAAAACGCGGAGAACAGCGCATGCGAGGTAATGCAGGGGATGGCAATACAACTGGCCCCCAGCTGTTCCAACTTTCGGGCGGCGTCTACAATCGGCGGCAATGGAGAGGGGTTTGTAGAATCCAAAATATAGGCGGTTCGATCTGGAATGGATGGCCGGTTAAATACAATGACATCCAAATGTTCCTGATCCGTTTGTGCATCCGTCAACTCTACAATACGACGAAGAAAGTAGGAAGTGGCCATTGGCCCAAGCCCTCCGATGACACCCAGCGTTTTCATTCGTGCAGCCCCTTATTGCCAAAGCATTTTTTATATTTTTTCCGGTAGTTCATCTGATTGAGGAAAAAGGCTAGCTCATGCTTAAAATTGCGATCCGGTTTATATTGCATCGACTGGCAATATTTTCCCGCCTGAATTAGTGCGCGCGCTTTTGCTTTGAGAGCTTCATCGCGCACATATTTAAAAATAACATCCTTTGGAATGATACTCCAAAGTACTTCATTGGTCGCAATGGTCAAAGGCTGCTCTTTATGTTCCAAAACGTCTTCCACCAACCACTTGGCCATATTATATCCTGCGGCCGTTACATAAAAGCTGCTTCTCCCCTGCCTTAAGTTCATCTCAAAAAGCTTGTAGCGTCCATCGCGTGGATCAAATTTCATGTCAAAATTGGCAAATCCAATATAGCCAATCCCCTCTAAAAATGCGCGCATTTGCTCGGACAAAGCATCGTCATGCGTGCTAATGATGGCCGCATAGCTTCCGATTCCTTCGGGAGAGTGCTCTTCCAACAATGCATGTCCCAGGGCAATCAGCTTTACCTTTTTATCCCGGCCACAGTAACAGTTCATCACACGCATATTGCTGTCGTCCCCTGGAATATATTCCTGCAAAATCAAATGGTCTTTATAAGAAGAACCATAGATTGCATCCAAAATGGCGTCAAATTCTTCCCGATTGTTCGCTACAAAGACCTTTTTCTTATATGGAAAATGACAATTCCAGTATGCCACCGAATTGCTCGGCTTGATGATCACTGGAAAATCAAACGGCAGTTTTACACCTTTATAGGTCTCATAAGAACAAGTCGTGGTTTTCGGGAAGGCAAATCCGTGTTCTTCACAAACCTGGTAAAAACTCTCCTTGATGCTGAGACGCATCAGGAGAGGCTCATCAATACATTCAAAGCGATAATAAGGACGCAATTGTTCCTGATTTCGAACCAAAAGCTTTATATAATTGTCGCCACAGGGTACCAACAGCAGCGTTTTGTTAGGGTAGCGCCCTGCAAAGTCAATCAGAGTTTTGCAAAACACAGCATCGTCTTCCAAATTGGGCTCTACGCATTCCACCGACACAATCGAACTGTTTGAGGTGGCATTCAAGCGGCCTTTTCCTACCGCTACACTTTTGATTCCGTACGCCTCATGAAAGGAACGCGCCATTCCATACACATTCACATCGCTGCCAAGCAATACCGGCAGAAAATCCAACTGGCCCATGAAATTCCTCTTTTCTTCGATGTTATTCTGCAAACGCCCATGCTATGCACAGGCTGTTTTTCTCTTTCTTCATTATGGCCCCAAGCTGCGTTCCCATACGCTGCCCCGCCAATATTTGTATATTATACTATTTTTGCCTAGGAATGACAATAAAAGAATCCCTTTTGAATGCAGGCAAAAACTGTGCAGGTTGCAATTGAACCCTAAAATAGCTCCAGCCGTGCACGAATGACGCACACGGCTGGAGCTGGGGAATGGAATATAAAGCGCAAACGCTCTTATTGATTTATTTATTGGCCTTTCCCTGGTTTGCCACGCTCTGCATTTTAGCAGCAATCGCATCCGGATCGCCCAAATACTCTTTATGAACAACGCGGAAATCTGGTCCAAACTCATACACAAGCGGTACGGCTGTCGGGATATTTACCCCTACGATCTCTTCCTCGGAGAGATCCTCAAAATACTTAACCAATGCCCGCAGCGAATTGCCGTGTGCAGCGATCACAACACGTTCCCCCGCCTCAATACGCGGACGGATTTCCTGCTCAAAATACGGAATCACGCGTGCGATTGTGTCCTTCAGGCTTTCCGTTAGCGGCAAAAGTTGTGGATCAATGCCGCGGTACTGTGCATGGCCACGTGGATTGCGCTCGTCACTCTCTTCCAATGCAGGGGGTTGAATATCAAAGGAACGGCGCCAAATCTTCACCTGATCTTCGCCATATTTCTGTGCCGTTTCGGATTTATTAAGCCCTTGCAGCGCGCCATAGTGGCGTTCGTTAAGCTTCCAGCTCTTTACCACCGGCAACCATTCGCGGTCCATCTGTTCCAAAGTCAAATTTAATGTATGGATGGCACGCTTTAAATAAGAAGTATAACAAATATCAAAATCACATCCGGCCTCTTTGAGCGTCTTTCCCGCCTGTGCCGCCTCCTGGCGACCAGTCTCAGAAAGGTCTACATCCGTCCAGCCGGTGAACAAATTCAATTTGTTCCATTCACTTTCGCCATGGCGAATCAGCACTAATTTTCTATTTTGACTCAATTCCGTCACTCCTTGTCTTTAGTTAGTTATTGCTAACTATGTTTATGTTTATTATATACCATTTGTATCCATATTTCAAGGATTCCTTTTCCGCCATTCTCTCTATTTCTCAATATATCCAAAATTTCAGGCCGCTATGCATCAAAAACCCGCGTCCCAAATCTTTGGAACGCGGGTTTTTGGCTGATTCTTTTTCGCTTTTATTCGCATGTAAATGTTTATTTTACATAACCGTGTGCTGCACGCCACTCCTCCGCTGTACCGCTGTAGAAGAAGTCGTTTGTCTCGCCGCTTTTCCACCCCATTCGGGTAGCTATCTTGCTGACTACAACACAGAGGATCGGAGAGATCACCATGGCGGCACAAGCATAGATCGGTCCATCCGGCGTTGTAAAACCGGAAAGAGCCACTGGTACAAATGCGGTGAGAAAACCTCCCAACATGCCGGCCCAAGCTCCCGCACGGTTGATTCCCTTCCAATACAATGCAATCGCATAGGGGGCAAGGAATGCGCCGGAGATAATCCCCCAGGAATAGGACATCATCTCTAAGATCGGTGTGGGATAATTCGCCACTATGTAGGAACCAATCACGAATATTAAACACAACACACGCGTCAGCATAGCTACATTTGCATCGCTCATTTTGGGCTTCCATTTCCCTTTGATTAGATCCATTGAAACAGTGGAGCAAGCGGTCAATGTGATACTGGAAAGCGTCGAAACCGATGCAGAAATCAAAAGGACCAATACAATTCCAATCAAGATATTCGGCAACCCCGCCATATTCAGCATATTCGGGATGATATAATCCTTACCTCCCTCCGGCATGGTATCCCCAAAGAACAGGTGGGAAAAGGAGCCAATAAAATAGCCGCCACCCGCCACCAACAGAGCAAAGAAAGTGGAAATTACTGTACCACGCCGAACTTCTTTGTCATCGCGGATTCCATAGTATTTGTGCACCATCTGCGGTAATCCCCATGTTCCAAAGCTGGTCATGAGAATCGTCGCCACCAAGGACAAAACGGTCTGCGACGACATGGGCGTCATCCCGCTTTCGTTCATATAATCGGTCATCCGCTGGAACCCCTCGGACAACCCTCCTACCTGCGGGCAAATCACAACCATAGCCAAAAGCGCTGTCACGCCAAACATCATCACAATACCCTGTACAAAATCGGCCTTTAAGGTCGCCATATAGCCCCCCAACACCAATACCACCGCGGATGCAACTGCAATCATAATCATGCAGACCTTCTCGTCGATGTTGAGCAGGATGGAACACACACTGGTCAACCCTTTATAAACAGACGCCGAATAAGGCAACAGGAAAATAAAGATCACCACACAGGAAAAGATCTTCATGCCATTGCTCTGATACCGCATTTCAAAAAGCTGAGGCATTGATTTAATCTTTAAGCGCCGGGTAACCTCCCTGGTTCGCCCCGCCAACACCTTCCAAGCCAACAGAGACCCAAATACTGCATTTCCAATACCGACTAAAGTAGCATACAGGCCATAATTCCAACCGGAACCACCGGAATATCCGATGAACATAACTGCGGAAAAATATGCAGTTCCATAGGACAGTGCAGAGATCCAAGCGCCCGCATTACGCCCTCCGACGGTGAAACTGGCCATTCCACCGCTGCTATTTTTGGAATGAATCACACCGACTGCCAACATAAAGATGGCATAGATCGCGATGACAATCCAAATCGTCGTCTCTTTGTTCATACCATTTCCCCCTCGATCGCTTCTTCGATTTAAACCTTCGATGCTTTGACTTGATAAATTATCGCTATTCTACCAAAAAGGCAGACGAAAGGCAATTGCTTTTTTGCACAAAATACAAAGGGAAACTTGGGAAACGTGGCGAAAGAAGAAACTCTAAAGAATCAATTGTGTCCGATTCATAACGGGAATGCCTTTTTCCGGCAATACATCACTGTATATTTTGTTCCACCTTTTGGGCAAATCAGTTAGGAAAGGCAAACATCGCTGTGGCCAACCATATAGCGATTCCCCTTTTGCATACAACCGCGAAAGGAGTGATCCGAAATATAGAGAATATCGTCGGCATTCTTTTCAATCAGGCGTTGATAATCGGATCGGATTTCTGCCTCCACATTTGGTCATGCCCTTTATATGGTAAGACCAAAATCAATCGAATCCATGGATTATATTCACGTACTTTTCAGACTGCTTGTTCCGCCAAAAAATCCCCCCCACGCTCCTCCTGCATAAAAAGGAACGAACCCCTCTGTAACAAGCACTTCCATTTTTGGGATGAATGATTCTGCAAGAGCAATTGCAGTTTCCTTGGTGAAGTCTCTATGGCCGGTAAAACAACAGCTTTTCATAATCTTCCTCCAGATTTGTATTCGTTTATATAGTCGTTTTTCAATTCTATTTACTATAGGATCATAGAATACAATTTTTTGAGAGGTGAGGTGAAATGTCTAAATTCATTCCAAAGCCATATAAAAAAGAGCCCATTACGATTCGGATGAGTTCCGACAAAATCGAGCAAATCGATCGTCTATCTGCGGAATTCAACCTGAGCCGCAGCGCTTTTATCTATCAATGTATTGACTATGCAATGGAGCACATGTCCCCAATAAACCCAGAAGGCTCTAAAGGCCCCATTTTATAGGGTGAGAACTTGTTGCTATTCAGATCGATCAGGAATGTAGGCGTGTAGATGTGTTTTGAGCCATCGCCTCTCGAGACCTTTCTTTGCAGGCCTTCATAAAGCCGCTCTGGAAAACCATATTTCTTTTCATCTCCCAGCGCTTCAAATCTGCAATATGCATTGGGCAACTTCCCTTCGAAAAATGAACCTAAAGCAAATAGGCTATACCCCATGAGATAAGAGATATACAAGATTCATGTGCAATCTCACTTACTCTTTTTTATGTCATAGCAAGGTCCATTCCATCGTAGTTCATTCGTGGAAAAATTGTTCCTTTTTCGTGGATCAATCATTCTCCATGCTTGTATTTTTTAGACCGTTATTTTTAATATCAAAATTTTTGAAAAACGATACGCTTGTTTTGTCATTAAAATCTTCTTTCTTATATAGTCCTACATCTCTTCCTTGCACTTGGTTCGATGATTTTTCGTGTAACTCTTCTACTCCCCGCTATGTAGGTGGTTTCCTATTTTGTTTCGTTCGACCCTAAAAGCAGTAATTAAAAAGCGGCGCTATCCGAATGCCCAGATAGCGCCGCTTTTTTCTTTGCTGTTATTCTTCCAAGTAGCCTTTTTCAATGCTCTCCTGAATCATCTTGTCCACAACCGTCCAAACTTCCGGAAGCGCCACACGGATGGGAGCCATCCGCTCATAAACTTGTGCGCTCTTCACACCGCCGAGTCCCCAAGTATGCCCCTGAGTCAAATAATTGTTTAAAAATGGCTGTAAACGGTCGATCGCCGCTGCATACTGCGCATCCGCCGTCTCCATCGCATCAAATTCTTCCCACAATGCGCGGAGTTCCGTTCCTTGATCTTCCGGTAACGTTGCAAAAAGCCGGTCTGCAGCCTCGGCTTCTCGCTGCTGCTTGTCCTGATTTCCCTGTATATCATATGCAAAGGTATCGCCCGCATAAATCTCGATCAAATCATGCACCAAAGCCATTCGAATTACACGTTCGTAATTAACCTTTTCCGGATCGGTATATTCCGCTAAAAGCATTGCCATCAAAGCAAAATGCCAAGAATGCTCTGCATCCGATTCACGCCGCGTTTTATCGATCAAAATGGTTCTGCGATAGACGCTTTTCATCTTGTCTACCTCGATTAGAAAGCGCAGCTGCTGTTCCAGTCGGGTGTTGTCCATCTGTTTTCCTCGCTTTCCCTACGCTGGAAGGAACTCCTGTTCCAACCTTGACACCATGTCCTCATATGTTCGGGCACAATTCTCTGGGTTGCCAGCTTCAAGCTCCACCAGACACGGCTGCAAATAGTTTTGCCAAATTCCCTGATAGATGGATGCGCGGTCCACGCTGTGGTCAATTTTTTGCACCAAAATCGGTGCAAAAAGATAGTACTCTTGAATTTTCCGTCTACCTCCCGGCGTCTGTGTTAGCCAGTCGTCCCGGAAACGGCGGAAGGCTGTCAACTCATAACAATCATCGCTTTTTCCCTGAAACTCACACACCGCCGTAGTAATAAAACACAACCTTTGACGGAAACCTCTGCTGATCTCTTCATAGCGTGCTTTTCCCAGCGGCTTTTTAGGGTACTGTTTATTCCACTTTTCAAGAAAATGGTCTGCCAATGCCTCCGCTGCCTCATGCTCTTGCTTTAGGATTGCGGGGATCAGAAACGCGACAACCGTATAGCGATAATCAAAAAAACGCGTGTCGCTCTCCTTCAGTTCCATCTGCTGAAACAGTTCCAAAAAGCGCCCCATCAAAAAAACGCTGTATTCTTCCGCCGCACGTTCTATTGAGCCAGCCTCCGCTGCAGCACAATAAGCCTGCAATACCGGCGCCCACCTCTCTGCATAGGACCGAAACGCCTCCGGATACCCATGATTATTCACCGCCTGGATATTTGCCCGATAAGCGACCAAGTCGTTTTTTAATTGCTCCTTCGCTGTGCGCAACAACGACGGATACGATTCTGAATCCCCCTGGGAGCACAACACCGCTTGAACATCAATAGGCTTGGCGCAATACATACAGACCACTTGTTGCGCATCATCTGGCAACTGAAGTTCTTTTCCGCAGTGAGGGCATTGGGCTGAAATAAATTGCATTTGCTAACACCTCTTTATGAACAAAACCACCCTTAGATTATTCGTGGCTTTTTACATATTCTTTAATTTTTTCAAAGCTCTCCTGGCTGATGATGTGTTCAATCCGGCAGGCATCCTGTGCCGCAGTTTCCGGATTGACGTCTAGGGCCTTGCGAAAAAACTCTGTCAGGACAGTGTGGCGCTCATAGACGGCGCTGGCTTTCGCAAAACCGCTCTCCGTCAGGACAATGTTCCCATTCTTTTCCATGACAATCAGCCCCGCCTTGCGAAGAATACTCATGGCACGGCTGACGCTCGCTTTGGTAAAGGAGAGCTCATTGGCAACATCCACAGAGCGCACATAACCATTTCGATTTTTTAATATCAGAATCGTCTCCAAATAATTTTCTCCGGATTCTTGAATCTTCATAGAACTCCTCCTGTGCTAATGTGGATTTGTATTCTTTTAATTATAGCAGTTTTCCTTAAAAATGACAAGGAAATCTGGATTCCTTTATGGTTTTCACCATATGTATCAAATCCGCTTTTATGATAAAATAGAAAGTGTCTGTTTCAGTAAAAACATTGATTCCTTTTCAACCAGTATAAATAGCGATAATAAATACCATTAGTTATAAAGTAATTCAAATAAGGAGCGAAGCCAAATGATTACCGTTTCTGATCTGGGCCTAAGTTTCAGCGGCCAGAACCTCTTTTCCCACGTCAACCTATTGTTCACGGCCGGCAACTGCTATGGCGTGATAGGGGCAAATGGCGCGGGAAAGTCTACTTTTTTAAAAATCCTCTCCGGCGAGCTGGAACCCACAAAGGGAGAGGTCGTCATCGATCCAAAGCTGCGCATGTCCGTTCTGAAACAGGATCACCACGCCTATGACGCATACACGGTCTTTGAGACGATCCTCATGGGGAACCCCCGCCTGTATGAGGTCCTTAAGCAAAAAGATGCGCTGTACGCGAAAGAAGATTTTTCCGACGCAGATGGCGATCTTGCTGCGGAATTAGAGGCAGAATTTGCCGAACTCAACGGTTGGGAAGCGGAAACAGAGGCTGGGAAACTGCTGCAAGGGCTGGGCTTGGACAACATGCTGCTATACTCGCAGATGGACACGCTTCCCGGCAATGAGAAAGTAAAAGTGCTTCTTGCGCAATCGCTGTTTGGCCAGCCGGACATCATCCTTTTGGACGAACCGACGAACGACCTGGATGTGCGGTCGATCTCTTGGCTGGAAGACTTCCTCGCCGATTATGAGGGAACTGTAATTGTCGTATCGCATGACCGCCATTTTCTGAACAACGTCTGTACCCATATTGTAGACATTGATTACAATAAGATCAAGCTCTATGTGGGAAATTACGATTTCTGGTATGAGTCAAGCCAATTGATGCAACGCGTTATGCGCGACCAAAATAAGAAGGCAGAAGAAAAGATCAAGGAATTACAAGCTTTTATTCAACGTTTCTCTGCCAACAAAAGCAAATCGAAACAGGCGACATCCCGTAAAAAACTTCTGGAAAAAATCACGGTGGAAGAGATGCCTGCTTCTAGCCGCCGGTATCCGTTTGTCGGTTTTACAATGGATCGGGAACCTGGAAAAGAAATTTTAGAAGTTGAAAATCTTTCAAAAACGGTTGACGGCGTAAAAGTCCTCAATAACATCAGCTTCCGTGTCAACAAAGGGGATAAAATTGCTTTCCTTGCCAAAAATGATCTGGTTACCACTGCGCTATTCAAGATTCTGATGGAAGAGTTAGAGCCCGATGAAGGGCGTTTCAAATGGGGAGTTTCTACCACCCAATCCTACTTTCCGCAGGACAATTCCGCCTATTTCAACGGGTGCGATATGAGCATCATCAAATGGTTGGAACAATATGCACAGGATACCACTGAAACCTATCTGCGCAGCTTTCTCGGCAAGATGCTTTTCTCCGGCGATGATGTACAAAAGCCGGTAAACGTTCTCTCCGGTGGGGAAAAAGTTCGCTGCATGCTGTCCCGTATGATGATGTTCGGTTCCAATGTCCTGGTCGTCGATCAGCCCACCAATCACTTGGATCTGGAGTCCATTACGGCCGTAAACAATGGTTTGATCGCATTCAAAGGCATTGTGCTTTTTGCTTCGCACGACCATCAATTTATCCAGACGGTTGCCAACCGAATCATTGAGATCACAGAGGATGGAATCATTGACCGTCTCGGCACATACGATGAATACCTGGAATCTATGAATCGTATGTAAAAGCGGACAAGTTTTTCAAGGTACGATTGTTTCCATATATGCCTAATTAAAAAGTGCCTACATTCCTTTTGCTCAAGGAATGTAGGCACTTTTTGTATGTCTTCTTTGGCAAAATGAGATCCTACAACTCTACCGGAGAGAATCAAACGATTCCGCTTGCAAGAAAGTCCGAGCATTCATAACAGGCTTCTGTTCGTACGTGTAACGCCCATTTACAGGTCCTATGAACAATCGATACAAGTGGAAGATTCGCGCCTTTTAAGAATCTTACCGGCGTGATGGCCTCACGGGCTTCCACAAGCCTCGATTGGACTGGGGGCTACGGCTTTGACGTTACAGTTGGACGAATCGTTCGATCGCACGGGCCACCCCATCCTCCGCATTGGAGGCGGTGCAATACTTCGCAGCCGCCTTCGCTTCCGCTGTACCGTTATCCATAGCAACCGAGTAATCTGCATATTGCAGCATTTCCACATCGTTTCCACTGTCCCCTATTGCCATCACTTCACCTGGAACAATCCCCAGACTTTCACATAGATGGCACAGGGCATCCCCCTTACTTGCACCCGCACAATTCAGTTCAATATTGCTCCCTGCCGAGGATACCACAGAGATCTCGGGTATCTCCTCAAACTGCCTCCATAACTTTTTACGAAGCTCGGGTTCTACATGGGCCAGATTTAGTTTTTCTACCCCTTCCGGATGTCCCTGTAATAACGCTTGAAAGCTTTCCAGCTCAATCTGTGTCTTTCGAATATTTTCAATAAACGCCGCTGTAAAGGGCAGATCGTTCACTCTCTTTAAAGAACGTTTTTCCGCATAGATCTTTCCTCCACAATAAATCTGTGTCAGAAGGCCATAAGGTTCTAAAATTTTCAGTATCCGCTGCACCACTTCTGCCGGCATTGGGTTGGTGTAGATCACCCGATTTTCTACACGATCCCACACGGAAGCCCCATTGGAATTGATGACATAACGAATTCCTTCCATCTCCAAGAAAACCCTTGGCAACATAGCCGCCACCCGTCCTGTCGCCGGCACAACCAACACGCCCCGTTTCACAGCTTTCTGCATGGCAAGTTGAACGGCTGGCGTGACAGTGAGGTGGTCGTCCAACAAAACTGTTCCGTCCATATCCAGCGCAATCAGTCGGATTCCCATACGCTGATCCTCCTTAAAGATGAAGTTTATAAATCCAAAAAAGCGTCATGCTCCGCATATTGTGGTATCTCTGTTACAGCGGAAATAGCATTGCAACCATTTGATTTTCTGCCTTATCCTGTCGGGTATGAAAAGAGCCTATTCTGTAGGCTTTATTCATTCACTTATTTCTCTGCTTCCCTTTCCAGCTTTGCTATGGAGGAGGCCTAGTGAGCCGGAATACCAAACAAGGATCTATTGGGTAACAATGGTCTGTTCTCCAAACCAGCTGTACCCTCTCAGCACCAATATATAGTATAAAGAAAATTTATCCTGGATTAATTGCAGGGGATAAATATTCTGAAAATGTACCCACCAGACTTTGTTCCTATGCCTATACAAAAACTGTGCAGTCTTACAAGATGGTTCTTCTTTCCTGTTCAAAGCATTGCTATCGTAGCCTTTTCTCCTTTGCATATACAGGGGGACTTGCAACAAACAAGCACCTTTCCCATAAGATAGTTAGGAGACACGGACGGCATGCGACCGTCCGAATTTAATTTGGATTGGGGCGATTCTATGCTGACAGCTCTGCTTTCCTGCGCACTTTCCGGCCTGATTTTTTTCATCCTACATGTCACCGGCGCTGGCTCTTTCCCAAGGCCGTTAACTGCGGAGGAAGAGCGCAATTGCTTGGAACGCCTCAAAAACGGAGATTCCAGCGCGCGTAATGAACTGATCGAACATAACCTACGTCTGGTCGCCCATATCGTAAAGAAATACTACTCGAATACAAATGACCAGGACGACTTAATATCCATCGGTACGATTGGACTTATCAAAGCAGTCAACACCTTTGACCACTCCAAAGGGATTCGTCTTTCTAGTTACGCAGCGCGTTGCATTGAAAATGAGGTACTCATGTATTTTCGCGCTGCCAAAAAAAGCGCGCAGGACGTATCCATGAATGAACCAATTGACACCGACAAAGACGGCAATGCATTGACTCTTATGGATGTAATGGCCACAGAGGACAACATTGTCGAGAATCTGGACTGGAAGGTCAAATCCGAACAACTCAAACGTTACATTGCTCAGGTCCTTACCCCTCGGGAACGTGTTATCATTGAACTTCGTTACGGCCTCAATAACGATCACCCCCTCACGCAGAGAGAAGTCGCTGCACGTCTAAAGATTTCCCGCTCCTATGTATCGCGTATTGAAAAAAAAGCCTTGCAACTTTTAAAGAGACAGTTCGATAAGCCCTATCGTTAAAGTTTCTATTTTCGTCAGACACATCCGTTGTACCCAAAAATAACATCTATACTTATAAATCCCTGACCTTTTCCAAATGTTGGAGACGGGCCAGGGATTTTTTAGATTGAATCCTCTGAAACCTATTCTAGGTCATAAACAGCAGAACATTTATTTACAAATCATACAGTTTTCCATTATTTTACAAATTTCTTAAATGTGAATTTTAACAACAAATTTGTTGAATTCCTACCCTCGACATAGTATAATAGAAATCGTATATTTTTTGCAAATTCATTGTTGAATTTGTTGGATTTTTGTAAGAATTTTTGCGGTCAATCACCATTGACCGTGGCAAAGGGGCTCGTCAAAATGGATCTTCAAAAGGGACAAAAGTTAAAGCTTTCGGAGCTCTCCCCATCCGGTAAGGTAACGGTCCACGTAGCAGTACAGATGCGTGACGGGGAAGCAGACACCACCTGTTTCGGGGTCGATGCAGAAGGGAAATTGTCGGATGACCGTTATTTTATTTTTTACAACCAGTTGCGCTCTCCAGAGGGTGCAATTGTTATGGAAAGCGGAAACGATGGGACAACTTTTTCCATGGACTTGGACAACCTTCCAGACACCATACAGAAACTAGTTATCACGGTTGCCGCGGACGGTTGTTTGATGCGCGATATTGCCAGTGGAATCATCTCATTGACAGGGGGCGCTCTCTCCGCCGACTATTCTTTTTCCGGAGACCAGTTCAACCAAGAACGAGCATTAATTCTTTGCGAGCTTTACAAAAAAGATCATATCTGGCGTTATTCCGTTGTCTCCAGTGGCTTTAACGGTGGTTTAGATGCTCTTCTTGCCTATTTTGGAGGGGAAGTTGCTCAGCCACAAAATCCTGCGCCCGTCCCTGTTCCACCGCCGGTGGTTCCTAAAGTCAATCTGAGCAAAATCAGCCTTAAAAAGAGCGGAGATTCTCATAAAATTGATCTTCATAAAAACAGTGGAGAAATCCATGTCAATCTGAATTGGAATGCCGGGAAGCGCGGCCTATTTCGCGGTGGTGCAATTGATTTGGATTTGGCCTGTATGTACCGGCTGAAAAATGGCAAAAAGGGCGTCATACAAGCCCTTGGAAACGCCTTTGGAAGTGCGACCTCTGAGCCGTTCATCCTATTGGATCAAGATGATCGTTCGGGCAACAGTGTCGGCGGAGAAAACATGTATTTTAAGCGGCCAGAACAGATCGAATTTGCAGTTGTATTCGCCTATATCTACGATGGCGTTCCCAATTGGCGTTCGACAGACGCCGCTGTGCTTTTGCAGCAACAGGGAGCCCCGGACATCGAAATTCGCATTGATAACCCAAACAGTCAGGAGCGTTTTTGCGTTTTGGCCAGTTTGTCCGGATCAAGTGGTCATTTGGAAGTCAAACGGGAGGATCGTTTCTTTTCTGGACATCGCCAGGTGGACGATTATTATCATTTTGGATTTCGATGGGTTGCCGGCCATAAGTAATTCAATTTATTTTTGGATTAGGAAGGTGAAATATTTGCATGTACAGTGCGGTAGGAACACGTGAAAATATAAAAATTATTGATTCAGCGGAATATGGCGGCGTCAAAATTGAGGTTATGGAGTACCAGCATTTGTTTGGTTCCACAGGAACTAGCGCCGCGATGGATCTCTATTTCATGGAGAAACAAAACATTCGAGCCCGACAAGTAGCTGTATACCTCTCCAATGATATGGTGACCGTAGAGCCAGGCGCTATGAGTTATTTCAGGGGGCCCTTGGAAATGGTTTCCGGTGTCACCGCCGGCAATGCGTTGGGACGCCTGTTCTCCGGTGCAGTCACTGGAGAAGCAGCCGCACAGCCGGAATACCGCGGCAGTGGTATGTTGGTCCTGGAGCCTTCTTTCAATCATTTTTTGATTCTTCAACTGGACAAAGAAGAAATCATTGTGGATAAAGGGATGTTTTACTGTGCACAGGGAAGCGTAACGGTTAAACCGGTTATGCAGCGGAGTATTTCCTCCGCCCTTGGAGGCGGGGAGGGCCTCTTCCAGATTTCCCTCTCCGGTACGGGTTTGGTGGTCTTGGAATGTCCTGTCCCGTCCTGTGAAATCGACATCATTGAGCTGCAAAACGACACGTTACGGGTCGATGGGAACTTTGCTGTTCTCCGTTCTGCTTCGCTGCAATTTACAGTGGAACGTTCTGCAAAATCGCTTATCGGTTCCGCCATCAGCGGAGAAGGCCTGGTAAATGTGTACCGAGGAACAGGAAGCGTCTGGCTGGCGCCTACCATCAAAATCTACAATACAATCAATGCTGCCCGTGCTTTGGGTAATACCAGTACCAAGGCAATGAATATGAATACCAGCAATAGCCGCTAATATCCAAAGGGCGACTTATGCTTCTCTTATAGAAAGCCTTATCAATTCAGCGATTGGAGCACAGAGCTATGACCGGCAATGCCTCTCTTTTAGAGGATTGTCTCCTGCCGTTGAGCCGCCGGACACCGTCCGTTACCCGGTTCTATCGTGTGATCGGTTATGACCGGCAGGAAACCATTCTCACCGAATTAAAACAAATATACGCATTGACCAATCGTGGGGGGATCTATTTACAAAACGGCCTATCGAACCCCACAGAACCAGAAATTCAGCGTTTTTTCCGCGAGGTAGGGGAATCATTCACATTGACCCGCGCGCTTGTTTCCCGGCATCTGACCGTATGGCTGGGACAACTCCGTCCCACGCAGCGGACGATTCTCGACAACGCCATTGCGGAAATCTTAGATATATTAAAAGGCCAGGGTGCAAATGACAATATTCGGCGAAATGCCTATATAAAATATATGTGTTGGCTTCGCGGCCCTCTTGGCGGAATCCTCAAGGGAATCGGACAGGATGTCCCACCAAAGGTACTCTATGAGGGGGCCATCAGCCGGTATGAACTGTTGTTTTTACAACTTTTGTACCGAGCGGGCTGCGACGTAGTGTATGTCGATTTTTGTTCGGAGGACAGTTACAACAAAGCAGCAAGGGGCGGAACCTATGGCCATCCCATCTATGGCGAGGTCCGTACCCCTCCCCCAACGCCTCTTTCGCAAGCGGACAGCGTTCCTAAACCTGGAGTTCCTATCCCGTCCTCCCCACCCGTTTCCGAAAGGCGTTCTGCCCCTTCCGCCCAACAGGCGTCTCCTTTGCCTCCGCCCCCTTGGCAGGGCATGGAAGAAGTCGTTCTGCTGAACGACTGGACCGGCGATGTCTCCCTATGGGACGCTTGTTTGCTTTCCTGTGCACAGCGAAGGCCCGGTAAACTGTGTGCGGTCTTTTCGGTTTGCTTTGGTGCGGAAGAACGTGCAGAATACCGCAATCATCTCTATCACCTAAAACGGGCTTTGGAGGGGTCTTCCAAAAACTGGATTTTGATACAGGACAAGTTTCCTGCCCCAACCAATACAGAAACGGCTCTTTTCCGAACATTGGACAAAACATCCCCCCGTCCGCAATTGATACGCGCTCTGGCGGAAAAATTGATTCTCACCTGCGGAAAAGTGCCCACTCTTCTGGCACAACGGGCATTTTCACTTGTGATGGAACAGTGTCCAGAACAAGATGCAGTACGGTTTTTAAACCATGGAGTACGGTTAGCCTGTTGGTTAAAGCGATACATGGAGCTTCTATTTGCGCAGTACCGTTCCGACCAACAGCCCGCATTGCTCTACTATGGACCAGCCACAGAAGCAGAAATCTCTCTTTTGTGGGCGCTGGCCCATACCGGTGTGGATATTCTCTATTTTTGTCCTGCTCTTTCCGGGCAAAATGCGTTTGAAAAGCACTTTGTGCCCCATGATTGGAAGACAATTGTATGGAAAAACGACCTGCCAATGGAGCCTTTTCCACAACGGGAAGAACGGATGCGTGCAAGCACGACTGCTTATAATGCATCTAGGGAACTGGATCAACTCCTGTACAGCGATACGGGGATGTTCCGCGACCGTCAGTTTGCCCGTTCCCAACCGGTAACTCTCAAAACCACCTATGATGAGGTTGGGCAGCTTTGGCGGGAAGAGGCGCAATACCGTCCCTCCTTCCGCACAGAAGACGGGGTTGTTTATGTGCCTAATCTCTTTTCCAAAGTCAGCGGTGTAGACAAAGGGGATTTAAAGCTCTATTGGGACCGGATCCGGGAAATGGTGACCGAAGATACTTATGTCGTCACATCCGTCCCGTTTCTTCAGGTAAACGGTCCTTCTCTGAGCGCTCCACAGGCCCAATCGTTCTTGCACGATGGGCGCTTGGACCCCAAAGCTTTAAAAAGTTCCCGGTTCTATCGTTATGACTATCTGCCGGACGATACACAAGATTATATTCTGGAAAAGATACAAGCGCTTATCGACTATGATCTCATCGTCAACGGCGGCCCTGATTTGGCGGCCTCCATGCTGTCGGTCCTTATGAACCTGGACAAAGAGTTGTTACGGCTTTTACAAAACTTTGATTTTACCAAAAGTATCCCGAAATTTCTGGTGGTGGATGTAACCGAGAACATGTTTACTTTGGAGGAATGCATTCTTTTGGCGTTTCTCAACCTGGTCGGATTTGACATCGCCATTTTTACCCCTACGGGATATCGAAATTTAGAAAAATATTTGCGTCCAGATAGCTTTGACACGCTGGTTGTCGGTGAGTTCGTGTTTGACCTCTCCATTCCCGATCTACGTATCAAACGGACCAACAGCTCGAGTGGGTGGTTTGGCCGTCTGTTTGGAGGCACGTATCATTGAATGGTTGATTCTGCCAGACTTGTTTTGTAGTAAGGAGGAATTCAAATGGCCCTACAGTATACCCCCAGGAACGAGGATACCCAGCAAGCGCCGGTATCGGCTCCTGTGGTAGAAGAGCCCAAGCCCTACGATGTTGCCCTACAGAGGAAGGAGATGAACCAAACTCTGGTGGGGTCCAAGGAGGTTGACGATCTTGTCAGTCAGATTGTCGTCAACGATCCTCAGACGATTGTTTCCTTTGGTGGCGAAGTCGCAAACGAGATTGCCAAATGTTCTGATACCATCCTCAATAGTATCAATATGAGCCAAATCAACGATTCCGGTGAGATGCTCAATGCTTTGGGCAACATCATGGACAAATTCGATATTGAGGAAATTGCCGCAGATGAAAAGAAGGGCTTCTTTTCAAAATTATTTGGAAATATGCAGAAACAATTGGAGCAAATTTTGGCTAAATACCACACCATGGGTGAAGAGGTGGATAAAATCTATATCCAGCTCAAGAAATACGAAGTAGAGATCGGAGAATCCAACAAAAAGCTGCAAACGATCTTTGACGCCAATGTGGGATTCTATCAGGATTTGGTCAAATATATTCTTGCGGGCGAGCAGGGACTCCAAGAGATGGATGCTTATTTGACACAAATGCAGGCAGATCTCGGCGCTCGTCCCGACGACGCCATGTTGCAGTTGGACTACAATGCCATGCAACAAGCGCGTACCATCCTTGAACAGCGCGTCCAAGATCTCCGTATTGCAGAAAATGTGGCGATGCAGTCCATTCCCATGATTCAATCCATGCAGTTCAGTAATCTGAATCTGATCCGCAAGATCAACTCTGCTTTCATCATCACCCTGCCCGTCTTTAAACAGGCTCTGACGCAGGCGGTGCTTCTCAAGCGTCAAAAAATTCAGGCGCAGGCCATGCAAGCATTGGATGACCGAACCAACGAAATGTTGCTAAAGAACGCTCGGAACACTGCCGATCAGGCAAAATTGACGGCCCAGTTGGCCTCTTCCAGTTCCATCAAAGTGGAAACTCTGGAAAAGACCTGGCAGACCATCGTAAGCGGTATTGAGGAAACGCGCCGTATACAAGAGGACGCCAGCGCCAAGCGTACCGCAGATGCAGCCAAGTTGGATGCTCTGAAGCAGGACTTCCAGGCGAGAGTTCACATGTAATCGTTTCCATCCAGTGAAATGGAAATCCATTGAGGATGTATGATATTTCATAAAAAGGAGTGTTGTTGTATGCCTATCAATCTTTCTAAAGGACAAAAAGTAGATCTGACCAAAGGAAATGCAGGTCTCGACTCGATTCTGGTCGGCCTCGGCTGGGACACGAACAAGTACGACGGCGGTCATGAATTTGATCTGGATGTTTCCGTTTTTATGACCGGAGATAACGGAAAGGTAGAAAACGAAACCAATTTTGTTTTCTACAACAATCCACAGGATGGAGCGGGCAGTGTCATCTACTCCGGTGATAACCGCACCGGCGAAGGTGAGGGTGACGATGAGTCCGTCAAAGTGACGTTAAGCAAGGTGCCCGCCAATGTGCAGAAGATCTCGTTTACCGTTACCATTCATGAGGCGGATGCAAGAGGGCAGAATTTCGGCCAGGTATCCAATGCATACATCCGCATCGTCGATACCGCAAAGAACGAAGAATTGTTGCGCTACGATTTAGGCGAGGATTATTCCATTGAAACGGCTATCGTAGTTGCAGAACTCTATCGTCACAATGGCGAGTGGAAATTTGCTGCTGTAGGGTCTGGATTCCAGGGAGGCCTTGCTGCATTGTGCCGCAATTTTGGGCTGAATGTGTAACCCATTTTCTTTCAAATATATTTTAAGAAAGCAGGTGTAAATCCTATGGCGATTTCCCTTCAAAAAGGACAAAAAATTGATCTCCATAAAAAGGACGGTTCTCAGCTCACCAACCTCATGGTCGGCCTGGGCTGGAAAGAAGTTCAGCAGAAGGGCGGCCTTCTAGGTTTGTTTAAACAGAAAGAGGACGTGGACATCGATGCTTCCGTCATCATGCTGAACGCGAATGGAAAAATTCCATCCAAAGAAGAGATTATCTTCTTCAATCATAAAGACCATCCGACTGGTTGTGTCCATCACTGCGGCGATAACCTGGTCGGTGGAACGATGGGCGGTATGGAAGATTCGGAGCAAATATTGGTGGATTTGACCCGTGTTCCGCAGATTGTGGATCGTATTGTCTTTGTTGTAAATATTTATAATTGCGTTCAGCGGAAGCAGCACTTTGGGATGGTCGAAAACGCCTATATCCGCATTGTGGACAAAGGTTCCAATGAAACCATCGCATACTACAACCTGACCGAGGACTACTCGGGAAAAACTTCTATGGTCGTCGGTGAAATTTACCGGCGCGGCGATAGTTGGAAGTTCAATGCCATCGGCCAGCCCGGCTATGATCCCGGAATTGCCGACTTGGTAAACCGCTACTGCTGATAAAATCGTTTTAGGAAAGGAAGGAATACGTATGCCCATTAATCTGACCAAAGGTCAAAAAATCAATCTGAGTAAGGAAGCGCCAAATCTAAAAGTAGCCCTTGTTGGCCTGGGATGGGACATTAAGCAATACGACAGCGGTGCAGACTACGATCTGGACGCTTCGATCTTCCTATTGGATGGAACAGGAAAATGCGCCCATGATTCGGATTTTATCTTCTACAACAACCTGTCTGCCGGCGGCGTGACCCATTCCGGAGACAACCGCACCGGCGAGGGCGAGGGTGATGATGAAGCCATTACCATCGAATTTGACCAGGTTCCCAGCTATGTTGAAAAGATTGTCGTGACAGTGACCATCTACGATGCACAGGCTCGCGGTCAAAACTTTGGACAGGTGGCAAATGCGTTTGTCCGCCTGGTGGACAAACAGACCGGCGTGGAGCTCCTTCGTTACGACCTCGGGGAGGACTATTCCACGGAGACAGCCATCGTATTTGCCGAGATTTACCGCCACAACGGCGAATGGAAGTTCTCTGCCGTGGGTTCTGGCTTTAACGGCGGCCTGGAGGCCCTGTGCCGTCAGTATGGCCTCAGCGTCTAAATAGAAATGATTTACACCCCTGTGCGGTTGCAAAGAGCTACCGCACAGGGGTTCTAAAAAACACAAGGATCCGATAACATGCAATATTTTAACTATTTATCCGACGGCGACCGGAAAAGCTTGTTTTTCCGTGATCCCGTACCGTTCGATAAAACAACCGAACGGGAGACTCTGCGCGGCGCACTCGGCGGATTGCTCTATATTCCGGGGGGAAATCCATCCATTGCCCAGATCGTTCAGGAGGGAAAGGTACAAGGGCTCTCCTCCATGGCCATTTGCCTGGAAGACGCTGTCGGCGATCAGGAGCGTGACGCCGCTGTAGCAAACGTAGGCCGACAGCTCGCAAGTATAAAGCAGGCATTGTTCGAGGGGAGTCTATCCCGGGATAGACTCCCGCTTCTCTTTGTACGTGTCAAGGATGTGGATATGCTGGAAAACCTAGCGGAACTTTTTCTGGCAAACAACTCCATTCTCACCGGTGTCATTCTCCCCAAGGCAACCAGCCAAAGCCTTCGTCGGGCTCTTCCCATTGTATCCGACATCGACCGGCAGGCAGAAGCTCCTTTCTATATCATGCCCATTTTGGAATCCGTGGAACTGATGCTCTGCAATGACCGCATAGAAATGCTTCGAGAGTTGGCTGCCATCGCAGACCCGTTCTTTGATCGTATCCTAAATATTCGTGTGGGCGCTACCGACCTGTGTGGATTGTACGGCATCCGGCGGTGTGTCGATACGACGATCTATAGCATCCCCATGGTGGCCTCCTGCATCGCGGACATCGTTCGGGTATTCGGTCTAGGGGATCGCTATACCATCAGCGGCCCTGTATGGGAGTACTACAGCACCATTGCGCGGGCACGGGCACTTCGAAGTTGGGCAGAAGTGGAAGGACTCATGAAAGAGGTCTATTTCGATCTGCAAAACGGCCTCTGCGGAAAAACCTGTGTCCATCCTACACAGTTGCTCCCCGTCCAGGCCAGCTATGCTATACCGTATGAGCGGTATCACGATGCCGCCGCCATATTGGGAGAAGACCCTGGACATTTGGGGGTTATGCCCAGTATCCGTCACAACAAAATGAATGAACTGAAGCCCCACGCCCTTTGGGCGAAAAAAACGCTGCGTCAAGCGGAACTTTTTGGGGTTTATCAGGAGAATACCGATGCAAAAGGCCTGCTTCGGGCGGTCTACAACGAGGTGTACCATCTATGAGCAAAACGGTTTTTTCTCTGGAACCCGCGCTTACTCTTGAATTAGAGGTGGAAGAAGCGCGCTTTGGATTGTGCGCGGAGGATCTCTTTCAATTGGCTGTTCGCCAAAATCCACAGCGCGCCTTTCTGTTTGTCAGCAAGGTGTTAGGCAAGCATCTTCCCATTTCTCCCTCTTCACTTTTGGCTGCGGGGAAACTTCTGGCTCTTGCGTGGATGGGACAGCCGGACCGCCACGGTTGGGCGGAAATCCTCAAAGGGCATTCTGCTCCTCCCTTTCTTTCGCTGTGGAATGACTTAGAGCATTCCCGTGAACGTTTGGGCTTGAAAGACCGGACATTGTTTCTCGGTTTTGCCGAAACGGCAACGGGGTTAGCCCGGGCAGCTGCCGATTGTTTCACAGGAGAAATGGCGTATATCAGTACCACCCGGTTGGAATCCGTGGGAACCTCCCCTCTAGTCTTCGATGAATCCCATTCCCATGCCCGAACCCATCGGTTGTACTTGGACCCGCAAGATCCGTTTATGGCCGCCTGTCAACAGGTGGTTTTGGTAGATGACGAACTTACTACCGGGAATACGGCGCTGCGCTTAATCCGTCAGCTTCATAAGGCCTATGGCATTCGCCGCTTTACATTGATGGCTCTGGTGGACAACAGCGACGGTGGCAACCGCCGTGCAATCGAGCAGGAACTTGGGATTGAAATCCGAGTGGTATCCCTTCTGCACGGACACATTTGCGGTATTCAGACGGGAACTCTTCCTCCCCTTTCCCTGACGGACTTCCGCAATACCCCCGGTGAACCCTTTGACATTCGCCCACTGTCCGGAGAGCCCCTCGCAGACCGGACCCTCCAAACATCGGATGCCTTGGAACGTCAACGGTCCCGCTGTCAATCCATTTCCGCACAGCTCTCTCTTCCCTCTCAGGGAAAACATAGACTTTGCTTGGGCACCGGGGAATTTATCTTTGCGCCTGCCTTGATCGCTGGTTTCTGCGGCGGATGCAAGTTCCATTCCACTACACAAAGCCCCGTATTTCCCATGTCTGGTTCCGCCATTGTGTCCGGAGTTTGTTTTGACCCGCCGGATTGTTACAGCCCGGTGGGGTATCTGTACAATGTCCCGGATGGTGTATATCAGGAGGCTCTCCTCTTTGTCGAAGAAGGCGTTTTGCGCCCTGCGGGCTTGCGCCAGCTTGCCGCTTATCTCAAAGGCAAGGGGATGGAGAAAGTGACGGTGATCGCGTTATGAAACAGAGGGATGCAATGTTACCGCCCCATCTGGGGAGTTTTGATCCAAATGACGTCGTCCTGCTGCTCAAGGACGTGACCGGGCAGGTGGAAGAGCGGGAAACCGCCCTCCGGGAACGCGACATACAGGCAGGCCGCCACTATTCCGAGGACCTTCCCATTGAACAGGTTCCCAGCCCCGCCTATGAGAAGGTTTTCGATCATCTAATGGAGACACAACTGCCGGAAGTAGCTCTCTACACAGGTGTTTTGACACGCCTGGTGCTCTCCGTGTATGCAAACCCGGTTTTGGTTTCTTTGGTGCGTGCAGGGGTCCCATGCGGCATCTTAATGCGCCGTTATGCCGCGCGTGAATTAGGTTGTGACTTGCCGCACTATGGGGTAAGCATCATCCGCGGTAAGGGACTTGACGAAAATGCCATACGTTTGATCTTGTCCCGGCATCCAAATCAGGAAATCGTCTTTGTGGACGGTTGGACCGGAAAGGGAATGATTACCCACCAATTGGAGGAATCCTGCAAACAATTCAACGCACATAACGGGACCGCCCTACAGCCCACATTGGCGGTATTGGCCGACCCGGCCCACTCATGTTCTCTGTTTGCCACACGGGAGGATTTTATCAATCCATCCTGCTGTCTCAACAGCACCATTTGTGGTTTAATCAGCCGCACTGTGCACAATACGTCCTTAATCGGCCCCAACGATTTTCACGGGGTTCGGGTTTACAAGGAGTTTGCTGAAAAAGACCAGACCGCCCGCTATTTGGATGGGGTGTGCCAATGGTTTGCCCCGCGGCGCAATGAAATCTTGGAACAATTCACGCATCTCTGTGCGTTGAACCGTACGCCCGATTGGAGCGGTATGCAAGCGGTCCGGCGGATCGGTGAGAATTTCGGTATCCACGACATCAACCGGATCAAACCGAGCATCGGCGAAACCACACGCGTCCTTTTGCGCCGTGTGCCGGATCGGGTTCTTTTGCGGGAAGCCGGGCATCCGGATGTCGGCCATATTATGCTATTGGCCAAGGAGCGGCATGTTCCAGTTACCATCTATCCGGATATGCCTTATCTCTGTTGCGGGTTGATCGCGGACAAGCGGGGAGGAATAGAATGATTTTCTCTGCCGATCTGGACCGCACGCTCCTTTTTTCACAACGCCGCCTGGAGGGAGATGCGAAAGTCCTCCCTGTGGAGTATCGCTTTGAGGAGCCCTTTGGTTTTATGACCCCTGGTGCGCTCTCCGCACTGCGGGCATTGCAAAAGCGGGCTGTTTTCCTCATCAATACCCTCCGGGGATTGGAACAAGCCCATCGGGTAACCTTTGTCTCCGATGGAAGCTGCCGTTACTTATCTCTGCAAAACGGCTTATATCTATACCGCGACGGTAAGGAAGATCGCGTATGGATGGAACACGTAAAACACACCGTTCACTCCCTTCCCCTAGGTCTAACGGACGGAGTGAAACTGGTTCTGAAGCACTTGCCGGGAATTCAGTGCCTTTCCAAGCAATATGAATATCTGGCTGTCTTTTTCGTGGAAGAAAATACATTCGACGATTCTGCATACACTTCTTTGGCAAAGGAGTTTTATCCCTCTGGTTGGGGGTTGTACCGTCAAAGGAAGAAATTGTATCTTTATCCTAAGGCCCTACACAAGGGCGCCGTCCTCGAACGTGTTCGGGAATTGGAAGGCGGCGGCCTGACAGTAGGTTTTGGAGATTCCTGGTTCGATGTGCCGATGCTGCGCACCTGCGACACAGCTTGGTCCCTAAAGGGATGTGAGCTTGAAGGCACCGACTGGGGATTTCCCATTCGATACTCCTCCCTGCCCGCTCAAGCCGGTACAGAGGAGGTTTTAACCCATATCTTAACCGGTATAGGAGAACGATCATATGCTTAAAAATCATGAAATAAACGCGCTTACTGAACAGGAAGCGGAAGAAAGCCGAAAAAAGTATGGAAGCAACATGTTGACCCCGCCGGAGCAAACCTCTTTCTGGCGCGAATTGTGGGAAACTTTCCGTGGAGACGCCCTGATTCGCATTTTAACGGTGGCCTTGATCATCACGGTGGTGTTTGCGATTGCCGGCGTGGGCGACTGGCTGGAGGCTGTCGGCATCGCCATTGCGGTTATATTGGCAACCACGGTTTCAACCTATAGCGAATATTCCAACAATCAACTGTTTCAAAAGCTCCAGGATGAATATTCCAAAATTCTCTGTAAAGTATTCCGCAAACGCAATGGTATGGTACAGATTACAGACATGAAAATCGATGATATTGTTACGGGCGATTTTGTCCTCCTTCAGGCAGGGGACAAGGTTTGTGCGGACGGCTTCCTCATCGACGGCGATATAAAAGTTAATCAAGCGAGCCTCAACGGCGAAAGCGAAGAGGCGAAAAAGACCGCAGCGAATTCTGACTATGTTTACGATGCAGATAAAATTGACTTCTTAGACCCGTATAAGGTATATCGCGGTTCGGTAGTAACCAGCGGCGAAGCCATTATGCAGGTTAAATGTGTGGGCGACCAATCGCAATTCGGCCGTTTGGCGCAGGAACTCAAGGAGGACGATGAACGCGAATCGCCTTTGAAGGTCAAACTGGGAAAAGTGGCCGATGCTATCTCCAAATTTGGCTACATCGGTGGAACATTGATCGCCATAGCCTTCATGGTCAACTGCATCTTCTTTAATCCGACGCTCTTGCCCGGCGCTCCTGCCTACTTCTCTGTGGAGAACATCATGCAGATTTTGCGCGACCTCGTTTCCTCCATCACGCTGGCGGTTGTCATCATCGTAGTAGCCGTTCCGGAAGGCCTGCCAATGATGATTGCATTGGTGTCTGGGTTAAACATGAAAAAACTTCTGAAAGACAACATCCTCATCCGTAAAATCGATGGCGCAGAAACAGCTGGAAGCCTGAACATTCTCTTTTCTGATAAGACGGGCACCATCACTAAAGGGGCTCTGCAGGTGGTGGATTTCATTTCTCCCGAGGGAAAAGATTACCAGAGCTTTGCCAGCATCCCGGATCCGCTGCGCGAGATGCTTCTAATCAATATTTGTGGCAATACCAATGCAATCGCACTGGTCAACAATGGAACCTTACAGGTCACCGGCGGCAATGCCACAGAACGGGCGCTCCACGAATTTGTGGGGGTTGACGGGACGTTGACGTACGAAACTTACAAAATGGAGTGCGAGGATACGCTGATGTTCAACAGCGCAAACAAGTACTCGGCCAGCATGATGAAAGGGCGCCTGAATCGGGCCATCATCAAAGGGGCGCCGGAAAAGCTTCTGGCGTACTGTACCGCCTATTACGGCGAGGACCTACAGGTCCATCCCCTCACGGATGAGGTACGGGCAGTACTCGAAAAGCGCATGGCTGCCCTCTCAGAAAAAGCGATGCGTGTCCTTGCCTTTGCCACTTCCGACAACCGAATTGGCGAACATCTTTTACAGGATATGACTTTCGTCGGCATGGTTGGAATCCGGGACGAATTGCGCCCCGAGGCGGTGCAAGCAATTCAAACTGCAAAACGCGCCGGAATTCAAGTGGTCATGGTCACAGGCGATAAGAAAGAGACCGCCGCAGCCATTGCCCGAGACGCCAAACTCATTGAATCTACAGACGATTTGGCGCTGACCAGCGAGGATTTAGCCTCCATGTCCGATGAGGAACTCAAAAAGGTATTGCCGCGCCTGCGTGTAGTCGCGCGTGCACTTCCGACGGATAAGAGCCGTTTGGTTCGCGTTTCACAGGAATTGAATCTGGTGGTCGGTATGACGGGCGACGGCGTCAACGATGCGCCCGCCCTGAAAAAAGCCGACGTAGGTTTTGCGATGGGTTCAGGCACAGAGGTTTCCAAAGAAGCGGCAGCGATCACCATCCTCGACGACAATTTTAATTCCGTTGTAAAAACCGTTTTGTACGGACGTACCATCTACAACAATATTCGGAAATTCATTGTCTTTCAACTTACCATCAACATCAGTGCTGTTTTGATCGCCCTAATTGGGCCATTTATCGGCATGGGCACACCGCTGTCTGTCACGCAAATGTTGTGGGTCAATATCGTGATGGATACGCTTGCGGCGCTTGCACTGGGCGGCGAACCCGCCCTGGACCGCTATATGGATGAAAAACCAAAGCGCAGAGACGAATCCATCATCAGCAAAAATATGTGGTCCTCTCTCTTGGTCATGGGGATTTATCTGACCACCGCCAGCCTGGTTTTTCTTCAGCATCCTTTCTTCCAGAGTCTGTTCCGCCTGGACGGTGAGATGGTTTACGAAGGACACGACATCTATTTTATGACCGGGTTCTTCTGTTTCTATGTACTTAGCGCTATGCTGAACGGATTTAATGCGCGTACGGAAAAACTCAATATCTTTGATAATATTACGCAAAACAAGATGTTCCTATATATCATGGCGCTGATCGCTGTTGTACAGGTTCTTATGACCTTCATCGGCGGTCCCATCCTTCGGACGGCTCCGCTGACCCTTCAAGAATGGGGCGTCGTAGTTCTGCTTTCGCTGATAGTTCTCCCGGTTGGAACCATACGCAAGCTGATCTTCCCCGAAAAACACGCCTGATTCAGGAGGTGTACTATGCTGGATTTTTTGCGCGGGCAAAAAGAATCCGTTCGCAGACTCTGTAGCGGCCTGGAATTGGATTTGGAACTCTACCACAAAGCCCCTTTGGAAATTGATATTGGGTGTTTTGGGCTGGATGCAGCTGGACGTCTTTCTGATGAGCGCTATTTTGTCTTTTACAATCAAAAGAATTCCCCCAAAAATGAAATCGTTCTTCGCGATGGGGTGGCCAGCGGCGCTGTTCGTTTTCACCTGTGTCTGGATCAGTTGCCCTCCCACATCGCTAAACTATCCTTTACGGCAGCAATCGACGGAACACGTACCATGCAGGAGTTGGAAAAGGGCCACGTGTGTCTTTTTCGCGGCCAGGAAGAGGTCGGACGTTATTCCTACACGGGCGGCCAGTTTTCGGCGGAACGTGCCATTGTCATCTGTGAGCTCTACCGTCGAGGGGATGACTGGCGATTCAATGCGGTTGGGCGCGGTTTTAACGGTGGATTGAAAGCACTGGTGGAACACTTTGGGGGGACAGTAGCTGGTTCCGTTCCCTCCACACCTCCCATGATCAATCGTCCGTCGTCTCCCTCGCCCCCACAACAGCCGAATCCCTCCCCTCGGAATCCGGCCGGACCTTCTTTGGTACAAAACATTGTCGCTTCCCTACCAAACCATGTCTGTTCCCGCATGGACAATTTAGCGCGTCAGTGCCGCGGGGATACGGAATACTTAACCAGTCTCTATAAGAATATGTTTGCTTCTTTTGCACGTCATCCGGATGTGGCTGATCTTCCAGTACAGGTTGTCACGTGTATGGATGCTTCCGGCTCCATGTTTGATCTGTATCGAAATGGCCGTATGCAGCGTGTAATCGACAAATTTTTCGCCTTTGCGACCACCCTATCTGATATTGCCTCAATGGACCTGTGGGCTTTTGGTGCAAAAAGCCGTCAGTTTGGCGCGGTCACGATGGATAATGTGCGAGACTACACCTTTGCAGAAGCCGGGGGATTTGAGCGGTGGATGAGTATGCTCAACTACCAATACAACAATGAACCGGAGGCTATGCGTGACATTATGATGATCTATGGTGCTCTTCGAAAGCCGGTGATGGTCCTCTTCATCACAGATGGCCGTCTCAGTTCGGATTGGGAGATCGAAGAAATTCTGATCAAGACCTCCCGCTTCCCTATCTATTGGCAGTTTGTAGGCTTACACGGCGAGGAATATGGCGTTCTGGAGCGCCTACAAGAAATCGATGGGCGCCGTTCTGAAAATGCTGCCTTCTTAAAACTGGACGACATCGACGATCTCAGCGACAGTGCGCTCTATGAATCTTTGCTTAGCAACCTGGAGGGTTGGCTAAAGGAGATTCAATACAAACATATTTTGGAGTAACCCGATTGCGCTTTTTACAGGTTTATGGAAAGACCCCCTGCTATGCGGTTTGCATAGCAGGGGGTCTATTTTGTATTGCTTTTGCTATTTACGACATCCCGTCAAAAAGCTCCTCGTAACAGGATTACAAGGGGAAGGGGGTTCTTCTCTGGTACAAGAGCCTCGAAAAGAAAACCAACTCCTCCCTCGTTATCCTTTTGACTGCGCTTCCTGTTCTTATGCGATGGTCACTGCACAATGTTTCTGTGCTGCCTCACCGGGCATGGTTGTATAGATGCCTGTGCTGCTGCCCGGCACACCTACTGCATAAATACGGAAGTAATAGTCTTGGCCCTTCTTTGCTACAAACTGTGTCTTAAGAACAGCGCTATTCCCCACGGTAAAGTTCGGAACTACGTCGCTTTCATTGACCACCGTCATCTTAAAGCAATAGGCGCTGCCCCGCTTCATTGTGAAAGGAACCGTCGTATCGGATACCACAGAAACCTTCTGCGTTACATTGGATGCACTGGAAAGGACTGCAATCGCAGTACCCGCGCCGCTTGTATTGCCCACGGCCTTCTTTCCAGAGGAAGAACTCCCCTTGTGGCTGCTGGAGCCATTATTCCCGCTTTGATGGTTCTCGTTGTCTTTCTCAATGGCAACGAGGGCGCCAATCGCGGCAGTCAAAGCCTTTGTTCCGTCATCTACAACCTTCTGATCGTCCTCACTAAGGTCGTCTCTGTCCAACAAAGCATTGGCATTTTCCAATGCGCGTTCCAAAACACGGACGCTCTCTTTTGTATAGAGGGAACGATCGATTTGATCCGCGCGCTGGACTTCTGCCTGCAGCTGCGATTTATCTGCCTTCAAGCGCATATTCGCAATTGCGCGCGCCAATGCGCTCGCCGCCTCGTCAACAGAATTCTGCTCCGATTCCTCTGTAATTGCAAGCGCTGCCTCATATGCTACACGAAGGTCGTCCCAACCTTGATTGACATAAGCATCTGCATGATCGAAGATTGCCTGTGCTTCTACCAACAATACGTCCAGTTGGCTCCGGTCCGCCTTATACTGGAGCTCCTCCATTGCCTTGCGCAATGCATCCTGGGCCTCTAAGATGCTATCCTCCATTGCATTTTCATTGGCTAGAACAGCCTCTGCATCTGCAATGGCATCTTGCAATACCTGGTAGCTGGTTTCTGTAAAGAACTCTGCTTCAATCATCTTAGCAAGTTCCACGTCCATTTCTAGGGCGCTCTTGTCGCCCGGTTTAAATTCCAAAAGATGCAATACATTGATCAAATCCGACCATGCTTTGTCAATCTCTTCCTGGGTAGCCGTTTTTTCCGCGTAGACTTCTTTTGCGGCACTTAGCGCTTTGTCAAAAGCCTTCTGCACCACAGGAACCGCTTCGTCCACTTGCGCTCTGATATTCTCGCTCTCCGCGTATTGAATGGTCTGATCGAGGGTTCCTTTGTATACGGTGGCAAAGTGGATCTGAATGGTGGTGTCTTTATTGGGCATGGTCAACAGATACGTAAAACCATCCACATCAAATTCGGCAGGCTTTCCGTTCACCTGTACATCCGCAAACGTCCTTCCTTCCACAGAAGGAACAAATACAAGTTGGAGTTCATCGCCGCCCATAACCTCTGCTTCGTATTTACCAAGCAAATCTGCAATATGCTGCGTTTCATCATTGACCGATAGGTTTGCATTCTTGGTGTAAAGGACGCTCAAAAGGTGGCTCTCTGGCGTCAATGTGCCAACGTCAACCTCACACCTTGTCAGAAGTTCTGTCCCATTGACCTGCGCAGTGATGGTCGCCGTACCATCTTTCAAAGCAACCACAACGCCCTCCGAATCAACGGTGGCAACCTCTGGGTTCGAGGAAGTCCAGGTCAACGCTGCATCGCTGTGGTTCGTCGGGTATACATCTGCCTGTAGGGCATACGTATCACCAACCGAAAGCTGCACATTCTCCTCCCGCATTTCTACCTCTGAAATACCGGCAATATTTAAAGCGCGAATCTCTGCCGCAGAGGAATAATTTCCAACCGAATCGATGGACATCAACTTGAGATTGGTAACCGTCATGGTGGGGAAGGTGGCCTCTTTCCATCCATCTACCGCCTCCCAGGTCCCCTCGGCGACCTTTTCATAAGTGGCTCCATTGTCCATGCTAGCATAAAGTTCATATTGCTTCACCGTGCCGTTGCCAGCCCCAGAACGCGGCAAATACCGGTAAGTGTTCACTTCGGTAGGAGTTGCAAAGTGGATGTCAATCCACTGCTGATCCCTGGATATGCCATCCCAGTCGGTATGCCAAATCGTGCTGGTATCATTATCGAGTACTTTTGAGGCATCCTCACTCGACGAATTGCTATTTCCTGCTGTCGCTGTCAGAATGCTCAAATCCACTGCTTCTACCACAGAATTTGTACGTACCTTTGCGGGTTCACTTGCATTTCCAGAGGCATCCACTGCTTGAACTACATAATAGAAATCTCCATCATGCGCAAAATCATCTGTAAAGGTGTTGGTTTTTGTATTGATGAGCAATGTATCATCGTTTAACGCAAAGGTTTCCTCTTCGGAGCCATATACATTGTACTGTACAAAGCCGCTATTGTCGGTACATGCAGTCCAATCCAACGTCACCACGCCGGCCTCGTCCGCAGAAGCGTGCAGATCTTTTACATCTGTCGGGGCCTCTGTGTCTGGTTCCAGTTCCCCTTCTTCAAATGTCAGGGTCCAGTTGACCGTCTGATTTTCTTTCGCATCCATACTCAACTCGACATAATTGCCAAACGGACTCTGTACAAAGCTGGAAGCGACCTCTGCATTGTCCACTTGGAGTTCCTTTGCAATCAACTGATGATCATCCAGCGGAATGATTGCCTTGTAAGGATCGTTCCCAACAATTTCAAACGTACCCGACAGAGTCTTGGAATCTGCATCATACTGAACGTTCTTCACATCAAAGTCGCCCTGCAGGAGGTGACGGTTTGTGGAAAGCACAAATGGGTCCTCCCGTACTTCACGGACAGCCATCGTGCGCATCTCGTTCTTGCGAACCTTCTGTGAGAGGATATCGCTTCCCTGATACCGACCAATATAATTCCAGTTCCAGAAATCCCACACTTCATACTCCTTCTCAGGATCAAGGCCAATACCGCCAAACGCAATATCTTCACCCAGATCAGCGTTGATGGTTTGCGCACGGTCTGTCTGATTCCAGAACAGGAGAATATGATCGTCGTAGTCGGAATCGAACTTATAATCGTAAACTACTGGCAAGTCGCTGCCCGATTCGAATAGACCAACCGGGCGGGCAGTGATACCGTTGATCGGGAATGGAACGGACTTACCAATGTCACGGATTTTCTGATCGTCCATGCGGGTGACACTCTCTCCAATGGTCATCTTTCCAAAGAAGAAGGCTGTACCCGTAATCTCTGCACGGCGTAAGTCCAGATCGGCGTCGCTGAACACCTTAACGTCCGGATACAGAAGCTTTGTGGTTCTATGCCGGTACCACTGGTAGGAACTCATGCGGGTCATTTCCGGTGTAAATGCGTTGTTGTCGCCAATGGTGCGCTGAATGTCGATCAAACCAATGGCCAAATCGGAACCGCTGTATTCCCAGGAATTTTCCGTAATGCGGATGTCCGGGCCTACGAATTTCTTCGGCAAGGCGAAGATGTTGCGGTATGCAGAAACCGCTGTTGCATATGGGTCCTCAAAACCGCCTGTCTTATCCAGCAGGTATCCGCCACTTGTCCCGTGATACTGGCCTGCATAGTCAAAGAATAGAGAACGAATGCCCGAGTTTTTAATGTTCGTGTAAACATCCTCCATATGAGCAATAAAATCTGGATCGGTATAGTCCGGCCCCTCATTGGGATCGTTGTACAGCATATGTCCAGGATACTGCTCACAGTAATCATCCGAACGATAGGAGGCCTGCATATACAAGCCGCCCTCGCCGCCGGCCTCGTTCATCGCCTTGTTCCAATCTGCGATGGTCGGATAATTGTCCGTCATATGTCCAAACTCTTTCCAATGTTCGTCATCCCACCAGAGCTGCTCGTTTGGATTGACATAGCTGTCCGGTTCCACACGCAGGTTCGGAATTGCATAATTGGATACCCCGCGGTCCACCAGGTCTTTGACCTCCTGCACCGCGAAGTCCGCATTGTTAGCGCCAGGCGTCAGCCAGTTGACATACCAGAGGCATTCGTAATAGTATGGGTCAAAGTCGATCAAATCGACATGCATGGCATCTGCCTGTTTGTCCGCATAGGCCTCCAAAGCGGTGTAGGGGTTCTTTTCTGTGAAATTCACCATCGCCTTGTCGCCCATATAGAGCTGGTCCTCGTCCACCAGTTTACCCGTATTGTCATAAATGCGAATTTTTGCATCGATCCCTTTACGGCCATTGTTATCCAAGGCCGTGCCCGTATGATAAGCTGTATCGATGGTGTTTTGGAATTCGTAGGTAGTCAGTCCGCCGATCACAAAGCTTTCTTTAGCTGGATTGTCACGATAAGAAATCAATGTATTGTTTTTGGACGTTGCATTCACACCGTCAATCAGACGCGGAACGGTCCAGTTTCCTTCGCCGGTCAGCAAAACGTGATCTTCTTCTGGATCGGGGCCTACAAATATACCGCCGCCGTTCGCATAATTGGCCACCAAAGGATACATCTGCATCAGCTTGGCCTTTTCGCCGGAAGTATTGACGATTCCCGCCGTCAGAATAATCTCTCCACGGCCATCTTCCAGGGTCACATCCAAAACAATGCTGTTTTTACCGTCCTTTTCGCCGATGATTCGCATGGTTTTTACTGTTTCAGAGTCTTCAGCTACCTCTTCCATTCGGAACGAATATCCGTCGATGCTCTTATCGTCATTGACTTGCGTATAAGCGTTCAGGATATATGGCAAACTGCTCTCCTGTTCATAGGCGGAATACCGGCCGGTTTCCATATTATAGATGACGCGAACCTTGCTGTTTTGAATCATGGCAAATTGTTCGCCTATCGTAGAGATCTCGGTTCGATCCGGTACAGCTAAATCGCCCAGACTGGCAAAGCTGACCTCTGCACGGATATTTTCCCCGCCATTCGCCACAGCGCAGACCTTAAAACTGCCGCTCTTGTGAATGGTAAGCAAACCATTCTGATCGATCTCTGCAATGTCCGTCCCCTCGGGTTCCACTGACCAAGTGATGGTTTTATCCATCGCTGTTGTGGGATAGATTGTTGCAATCATCTGTACGGTTCCCGTTCCTGGACGTACGGTCTCTCCATCCTCGGGGGCAATCGACAAACGTTTCACCGGGATTACATCGCCGTAGTCAGTATCAAAGAAAATACCATTGACTACCGCGTTTGTCTTTAGTGGTGAATAGTTTTCATTATTAATCACAACGTCAATCGAGCCGGCAAAGGTTACCGTTACATATTTCCCTTGAGATAGTTTCTCGATTTCGATTTTTTGTGAAACGGGAATTTTCGTATCCGCTTTAAACGCCTGGTAACTCACCTTTCTACCGTTTTCATTTTCTGCTAAAGCATAGAAGGTCACCTTGTGCGTATCATTGTCATTTACACGGATTTTGACCGTCAGACATTTGTCGTCAAAGCGATAGGAAATCTTTCGGGTACCTTCGCTATCCTCTGGATTCGGGAGTCCATCCGGAAGCGTATCCGCCGTTCCAGTCTTTGCCAAATAGTTTCCATTGCGGTCTTCCGTTCCATAGGAGATGGAATCCACATAATAGGGAAGATTTTCTATGTCGGTGGCATTATCTCCCCATGCATTCAGCACATAACCATCCGCCCCATATTGGTCAATCCAATTTCCACGCGTCTCTGCATCCACAGTCCACGCCTCTGCATCCCCGGGTGTCATACTGATGGTGCAACTTCCTTTGACCTCGGAACCATCCTTCGCTTCTGCGGTTACCACATAAATTCCGGCATCTTCAATTGTCAGTTTCCCGTCCTCCGTAATGGTAGCTTTGCCGTCGCCTTCCACCTCCAAAGGCTCTACACTCCAAGAAACCTCTTTGTTTGCCGCATAAGAAGGGGCAACCTCTGCCGTCATCTGGATAGGAAATTCCTCTTGGTCAAATGTATCGCGTCCATCCGGCGCGCTCACATTGATCCAACGGACGGGTTCCTCTTCGTAAACCTTATTGTCAAAAAAGATACCGCTGATTACCGAGTTCGTCACCAATTCTACAATGTTTTCATTTTGGATAACAACGTCAATATCACCGCTAAAAGCCCCCGATACATACTGGCCACTCGCAAAATCGGAAATGGTCACCTTATCGGAAATTGCCTCGCCTGTTTCCGCATCAAAGAACTGATAGCTTTGCTCGCGGTTTTGCCCTTCTGCAGCATACAGGCTGATGGTGTGCATCGCATCATCATTGACATCAACGTGTACGGTTAGACATTCATCATCAAAGATATAGCCAAGACGGGGCTCGTCCTCGCCGACGGCAAGCATCGCCTCCGCCTGCGCACCGGATTTCAACCATGTGCCATGGCGTGCTTCATAGCTGTATGTAATGTCGTCCACATAGCTGGGAAGTGCGTCGTAGGCCGTCATTCCGGATGAATTGTCACCATAGTAGGCCGGGAGGATATAACCATCCCCGCCATAAGCGCCTTGGAAAGCTCCGTGGGTACTTGTATCAACTGTGAGCGTCGTTAAAACCGGCTCCATTGTCTGCGCCATTGCACCGGACGTTCCCATAGATACCGCCATAACTGCGCTCAATGTCAAAGCTGCTACTTTTCTACATAACCTTTTCACATAATCACTCCTCTTCCAAATCCAATGATCCAACTGTTAAGTCTTATTCCCTACTATTTCACCTTCCTTCTATCAGAACCCCCACGAAAAAAGTTTCGTTCAGCGTACATCTGCGATTTTGTATAATTTTATTCCCCTCTTGGTTTTATATTTAAATATTATATATAAATCTATTAGAATATTGATTCTATATTGTGAAATTAAATATGTTCTATGGCATTAATTACCACTTTCTATAGTAGATCGTATCCATTCTACAATTTAATGATTTAATTCTCTGGTCTTAAAGTTATATGAATTTCCGTTTACAGATCGTCTTTATCAATACTAAATAAGTAATCCACTGACTTTCCTAAATAAATCGATGCTGCCCGCATTTCTTCCCCACGAAAGTCTCCCCTTGTCTTTATACTTTGTCTATATCTTAAGCCAGCCATAGTAATATGTAAAAACTTCGCTAGATCTTTTTTGGTCTTTCCCTGCATTGCTAATTCTCCATATAACATCGGATATTTGAAAGGATATACCATTTCGATCGCCTCCTTAACATTTGTTAAGTTCCTCTATATTATATTCACTTAAGTTAATAATGTCAATACTTATTGCAAATAATCTTAACATATGTTAAGATTATTTAAAAAGAGGTGAATATATGGCTTTTGCAAATAAGTTAAAGGAAATTCTTTCTCAAAAAGGACTCAAAGCTGTCGATTTGGCACGAGCAACTGGATTGAGCGAAGCTGCTATCTCGGACTATCTAAAGGGTAAAAAGGAACCAAGAGGACGCCAAAGTATTTCCATTGCGAAAGCGTTGGGGGTATCCCTAGACACCCTTTGGGAAACCGGATACCAGACAGACGAAAGTCCCTTAAATAATCCAAAACTAAAACAAATGTCGAAGATTTTTCAATCCTTACAGCCGGAATTCCAAGATTTTGCTTTGGATTTCGTCAAAAAATTGGCCGAACTACAAAATAAGTAAAGAGGACTATACCAGGTGGTAAAGCCCTCTCATTCCTGACAAAAAGTATATACAAACGCCGCCGGATGAGTTGGACTCGATCCGGCGGCGTTTCAATTGTTACTGTATGTCTTTATGTCTGTTTCACGACCGCTCATTTCGCCGTTTCAGCTGTGCAACGGTCTGCATAATCAATTCCAAATCATCAGGGTCTAAAGCCAAATCCTGTGCAGTTCTCGCCAAATTGAGATAAATTCCCTCAAGCTTTTCCGATTTTGCGGTTTCAATCTCATCAAATCCCATCAGATATGAAGGAGATACATCGAAAATTTCTGCTAGTTTGAGAACGGTTGCTCGCTTTAAATTCTCCACGCTTCCGTTTTCATACTTTTGTACAGCAGCCTTCTTTACCCCAAGTAGCTTTCCAAGCTCCTCTTGGGTAAGACCTTTCGCAGTACGCAATGCTCTGATGCGTTTTCCGACTTCCATTTGTATTCCATCCTTCCAAAACCGCTGTACCAACTCAGCGGTGCTCTGCATTTTTCCATAATTGTTACAAAATTATCATAGCATATCTATACATGGATTTCAATGATCTTTGCGGATCATACGGCTCTTTCAGAGATGGTAATTTTTGGAACAAGGTTCCTTTTTCAAACAGAGGTCTCTTCCTCGGAAAAAGCTGCTATTGTATATAATTTTACTTAGAAAAAGGTCTCCAGACCTTTCGGACTGGAGGCCTTCTTTCCTATCCTGTATTCATCAGGCTGTATCCTATACAATCTTCCTATCCGTACGACTCTTCCTGAATGCGCGCTGGACACACAGTGTCTTTCGCGCCTACAACATTTCATATGGCCATCTTGGATATCTGATCGAACGGTAAATACTCTCATGCCTTCCGAAACTGGTCTGACCTTTAACCAATGGTTACCGTACAGTGTTCCACCGCATTCTGAATTCTGAACCCGGCAGAGTCGTGTAGACGCCTATGCTCTGGCCCGGTGGACGCACAGCGTCTTTTGCGCCTACGGCGTTTTCTACGCAGGCTCTCTTCCAGCAGTGGTTGCTGGATCGAATGGCTTATGCCATTCGCAAGTCATCCGGCATTCAACCAATGGTCACCGTGCAGTGCTTCACCGCATTCTAACCCGGCAGTGTCGTGTAGATACCCGTACTCTGGCCCGGTGGATGTACAATATCTTTTGCATCTATGGCGTTCCCCGCGGAAATTTCCTGCCATTAGCCGCTAGACACTTAATTGGATACCAGCTATTTTTACTCCTTCCATAACACGATTCCGATATTTACGGATTATTTTCATTTTATCTTGGTGGGAACAACTTTTATGCCGTCCCTAAAAGATACCCCACATCCGTCCAACTGTT
>NZ_LT835157.1:2623302-2624861 GCF_900169665.1 Anaeromassilibacillus sp. Marseille-P3371
TTAGCCGCTAGACACTTAATTGGATACCAGCTATTTTTACTCCTTCCATAACACGATTCCGATATTTACGGATTATTTTCATTTTATCTTGGTGGGAACAACTTTTATGCCGTCCCTAAAAGATACCCCACATCCGTCCAACTGTTACTACACAGTAACAACGTCGTACGATGCATTCCTAACCTTGTAAAAAGTTTGACCCAGCAGGGGTTATTCGCATTCTCGTTTGCGGATGCTCCTGCTGGGTCATATCGGTGGAATATCTCCACTTTGGCTTTCTTATGTATTCGCTTTCATGAGAGGCAAATCATCTACATGCGATTAGGATATACGTTTATATTTGCATGTAGAAAAGCTATCCGTCAGAGACATTCCATATTCTTTTTTCTTTCCGAAGCCTCATAGCTACCATCACCATGCAGTGTTTCACCGCATTCTAACCCGGCAGTGTCGTGTAGACGCCTGTGTTCTAGCCCGGTAGACGCACAGCGCCTTTCGCGCCTATGGCGTTTCTACACAGGCTTTCTTCCATCAGTGATTGCTGGATCGAATGGCTTATGCCATTCGCTGGTATCCGGTATTCAACCAATGGTCACCGTGCAGTGTTTCACTGCATTCTGACCAGGCAGTGTCGTGTAGACGCCTGTGCTCTGGCCCGGTGCGCCGGTTGCATAGACTCTGTAGTAGTAATCGTTTCCAACCTTCGCCACAAACTGCGTCTTGAGAACGCTGCCATTGCCTACTGTAAAGCTCGGCGTCTGGTTGTTTCCATTTACCACCGTCATCTTGAAGCAGTATGCGCTGCCTCTCTTGAGCGTGAAGTTCACTGTCGTGTCACTCACCACATGCGCCTTCTGGGTCGAGACGTTCTGTGCCGCAGAAACGACGCCTGCCGCTCCATAGGAGTTGGAGGCATTCACAGAACTGCTTCCCTTTCCTCCCTTGTTGTCCGGCTTCGGGTTGGGCTTCGGCGTTTCCGCCTTCTCCAAACCTGCTACAGCTGCTTCCAGGTTCACATATACCTTTGCGATTGTCTGGTTGTCTGCGGTTTCATCCCCAGCGACGGCCTTTGCTACCTGTAGCGCCGCCTCCAGGTTTGCCACACTGCGGTCCGTATAGCCATTCAAGTCGATCGCTTCTGTCTCTTCGATGAGCTTCTGCAACTCTTCTCTGCTCGGGATCTTCCGCAGGGCTGCCATTGCTTCCGCAAGCTTCTGCGCCATTGCATCCACTTCTTCCTGTCCGGCCTCCGGATTCCCAAGCATCGTCTCTGCATCTTCCAGCACTCCATTAAAGGTCTGGAATGTCTCGTCCTGGATATAACTGTCCATATCCAGGCTATTCGCTTCATCCACCACGGTTTGGAGCGCCGACAGGTCTGCACGGTATTTCAGATTTTCAATCGCCTTCTGCAAGTTCTCATATGCCTTGTCCACTTCCGCCTTCAGCGGGTTCTCTTCCGCATAGACGTCCTTTGCCTCATTCAGCGCTTCCTCAAAGCCCTCCGTGCTGCTCGGCTTGAATGCATCCAACTTCTCCGCCAACTGCTCTGCGATTTC
>NZ_LT835157.1:2627903-2635379 GCF_900169665.1 Anaeromassilibacillus sp. Marseille-P3371
CCGACAGGTCTGCACGGTATTTCAGATTTTCAATCGCCTTCTGCAAGTTCTCATATGCCTTGTCCACTTCCGCCTTCAGCGGGTTCTCCTCGGCATAGACGTCCTTTGCCTCATTCAGCGCTTCCTCAAAGCCCTCCGTGCTGCTCGGCTTGAATGCATCCAGTTTCTCCGCCAACTGCTCTGCGATTTCGATCAGCGGCAGCAGCACTTCCTTGTCGCCTTCCTCGAATTCCAACAGGTGCATCGCTTCCAACAGCTCGTCCCAGGCCTTGTTGACCTCTTCCTGGGTTGCGGCCGGATCGTCGTAGACCTCCTGTGCGTTGGTCCGGGCATTCACAAAGAGTTCCCGCACTTCCGGCACCAGCCGGTCAATGTCCTCCTGTGAAACGTTGTTCGCCTCATCCAGGACAATCTTCAAGATGTCCTTGTCCACCTTCGTAAAGGTAAAGCGCAGGCTCGCACTCTCATTCGGCATCGTGTAAGTGTACGTAAAGCCGTTTGGTTCAAACGGGATATCCTCTCCGTTGAGCTGTGCACTGGCGAACGCGCCGTCGGTCGGGGTGAAGGTAAAGGTCAGATCTTCGCCCGGCAACACTTTCGCGCCGTAGATTGCATCCGTGGAGATCACCACATCTGCATTCCCTTCCACTTCCACCGCTGCATTGCTGCTCCACTGTACGGTCAACAGCTGCGGCTCTGCGGGAATAATTTGTTCAGGTTCCAGTTCTACTATCACCTGAACTGCGGATGCTGGCATAACAAACGTATAAGCTTTTCCTTCTTCTTCTGTCGTTATGGGCAAAACAGCACCGCTCTTATCCCTCACTTGGATTGACTTGAACTGTTTTCCTTCTTCCACATCCGAAATGGTTACTCGAACAGTATCATTCTCCTTCGCGGCGGATTTCTCTGTTGTGATGACCGCTGTACCTCCCGCAACCTCTGTACGGACTGCATAGACTGTACTGGTTTCCTCACTCTTAAAGAGTTTAAGGTCGGCCCAGTCGGCATGGTCATTCGCGTTTGTCTCGCCCATGTCTGCATGGAGCCTTACTTCATCTACTCCAGAAATATCTACAGAGAAGTGTTTTTGTACCGTACCTACACGCATGACACCACTATCAAATGCCGGTGTATCATTTCCATCCAAGAATATCTGGAAGGTGATACTTGCATTGTTATTATGGGACTGTGAACGGTCGACTCCAACAAATCCTTCAAACAGGTCAAACGCACCATTCAAATTGTAAATAATGTCAGAGGTTGCATGTGTGCCAATTCCTTTGTCATATTGAACTTCCTCATTGTTCTCGTCCAACAAAGTCAACTTTCCACTGTTGTTATGCGAGTCTTTGCTGGGTTGGTAAGAATCGTAACCCGTTGTGGCGGACGTCCAATCCAAGTCACTCATATAAGTGAACTGCATGACAGAGAACTGAATGGTATAGACCCATGCATCCGCTTCATCCGCACCGGAAGGCACTACCTTGACCACGGCTGTTCCGGGCAAAGAATCTGCCTGTTCGACGGTTACCATTGCATCCGCATCGTTGACTGAAACCGTCACTTTCGGAATGGAATCAATGGACACCACAGGAACTTCATACTCATAAACATTCTGCTGGAAATTCTCGATTGGCGTTCCATCGACTAAAATAGATTCGACCAGTTTATCGGTAAGACCCGTCTTGCTGTTTTCCATCATTGCATGGATATCCTTTTCTGCAATTGGAGTAAAGCGGAAGGTATACTGATAATCCTGGTTAGGACGGATCGTCACATATTCCTCTGGTCTGGCGCCCCAACTCTGCTGGCCGCCAAGGCCGGAAGTCAACTGGTTGATTTTAAGATAAATATCTTCCTCCTGAATGAGCTGATACGGATGCTTCTTAGAAGCAAGATCATTTTGCTCAAAATAGGAGGCATTGGTTTCGATGACTTCGCCACTCTCTGCGCTGATCATAAAGCCTTTTCCATCCGTATTGGTCAGAGCAATCCAGCGAACATCGCTGCGGTTTCCATGCTCCTGTGGCTCCACATAATGGACAAACTGATCCATAACCGTGGACTCATAGACGCCGACATCGTATGCATCCTGGCGGTCACGATAATTTTCTTCAGGACCTCTTCCATAATAGGTAATCTGATCGTATTCTCCTTTGACTTTCATCATTGTGCCAACCTCAGGAATCTCCGGAAGAGAAGAAGAACCGGGATGCAGCGTTTGATCGAACACGATCTGTCCATCGCCATAGACAGTAATAACGCCTTTATAGGTAGACTGCGTTGAAGTAGGCAGTGTTGCATCTACCGTGAAGCTGACACCTTTTCCTTCGGCCACATCTGCGATCTGTACATTGGTCACCGTGCGGTTTTGACCTGCATTTTTCCAAGTTGCTGTTCGAGATACAAAGCCATTCTCACGGTCATTGTCAACTGGAGGCTTATTGTAGTTTGGAACAGGGCCGTCAACTAGGTACTCATCCCCCTGGTACTGATAAGAAGTAATGGTTCCCTGCGTCTTATCAAATACTGCTGTGAACGCCTCGCCTGTAATGGTAACTGTATCGCCTTCTTCGGTATACGTGAGTTCTGGCAAAGAGGCCAACGACTTGTTCGCATGCTTCGGTGTGTTTACATCCAGCTTAAATTGTTGTTTTGCAACCTCATAGCCTGCTTCCGCCCAACGGGTGTCTTCTTTGAGCGTCGCATGCAGATTGAGCCAATATTCGGCTCCCGGCGCCAGTTCGTCCGGAAGAGCGAATCCTTCGATGGTATAATCCTGTTCGCTCAGCGGATCTACTGTCACTTCAAAGTTGCCGCTGTCAATCAACTTTTCATCCTGCATCAATTCCCAATGGAAATCATAGCCTTCTGTGGTCGTGAACAGGAACTCATTGACAATGCGAATTACGCCATTTTCTACATCTGTATCCTTGAAATTGATCTCCTGTTGCACCTGTTTGACCTGAGCAAGCGCTGGATGCGGTTTCCGATCGGAGGACACCACGCCGTTGGCCAGGAAGTTGTCGTCGTGGACAGTCTCTCCCCAGTCGCCGCCATAAGCATAATATTTGCCCGGCGCTGCTACTGGTCCAGTGGCCTCAATGGGATCGCCTTCACGCATGGACTGGAAATCCACCCAGAGTAGCGTATGGGGATCTGTCGGCTGGCGATTGGTGTCGTTGAATTCCTCTAAGGTCAAAGCCTTATCGTATACATGGACATCGTCGATCAGTCCACTGAACTGCCGCCCGCTCTCTTGCGTGCAAGTACCAACGGCAAATGGATGGGATTCACCGGGCTGGATCGTTTCGCCGTTCAGGACTTTTTCTGCCACCTGTTCCCCATTCAAATAGAGTTTTAAGCTCTTACCATCATAAACGCCCGCTACATGTTGCCACTTTCCGACCCAGTCTTCTGCGTTCAGAGCAGCTGTCACACTTACATACTGGTCATAGTTGGCATTTTTACGAGTTTCATCATAGATAAAGAATTCCAAATTTGTTCCATTGGTCTTAATCATATACTGGTTGTCGCCCTTACCCATGATGGTCTTATGACCTTCTAACGCATCCGGTTTTACCCAAGCTTCCAAGGTCAATGGAGTTGTGCCAGTAATATCCAAATCGTCGTTGCTCTCCAAGGTCATCGTCCCTCGCAGAGCCTTATCTCCGGAAATCGCCCCAGGTTTGTCTTCGCCTCCAGGCGTTTCATCCGGATTTTCTCCGTCCTTTGGAACGATGGTACTGCCGGATTGCAGTGTTCCGTCGTATCCATATCCGCCTTTATCAACCACTCGGTCCGGTGTCACACCGGCTTCGTCATCAAAATCAGCCCAGAAGAATACGCGGTATTGGTCCCCAGCATCAATATTAGCTTCGTCAATCTCCTGCGGAGAGAGTACTTCTTTAAAAATACGCACAGAATCAATCTCACCGCTAAAGGAACCGCGGTTTTTATATTGACTGTTGATCCCGATGGAGAATTTTTGGTCGCTGTTGTCCATGGTAGCCACATCATTATAGGTTGTCTTGAGTTCTCCATCAATATAGATTTTAATGGTCACCGGCTTTGCTGTGCCTTCGTCGTAATTATAAGAGACCACAATACGATGCTCTTTTCCAAACCAATCGTCCGGCATTGGTGCATTAACCTCTGTCCAATCCTTCCCGAAATAGAACTGGATAAGTTCTTCTCCGTCAGCCGTTTTGATCTGCTGTAACGCATATTGTTGATCGCCCTTACCAACTATGTAGTTAAATACACGGTCTTTCGCAGAATCATAACCTGCGGGTTTTTCTGGCTTGAGGGTGACATCAATCGTGAAGGTCTTGCCAACCACTACGCCATCAGCCATTTCAGTATTTCCTGTATAGAAATTTAAATAGGGTGTATTATCAAAAATCGCTGAACCGCGCAGAACATTGTTTACATCGGGGCGATCCCCAGTCTTTTCCAACGTACCCGTATAAGTATTGCGCAAATCCGATGCCTGATCCAAGAAACCAGTTCCCTCTTCTGCGGTTGGGAGGTCCCAGAGCGGGGTCTGATCCGCCCAGTCCCACATAAAGCCGCCCTGTGCCTGTGGCTGCTCGCGGAAAATATCCCAATATTTCTTGTAATAACCAGTGCTGTTGCCCATCGCATGCGCATACTCAGACATGATGTATGGCTTTGTTGAAGAGCCATTGCAGTAATTTGTGACATCTCCGTACGCAGGATATTGCACGCTCATGACATCTGTCCAGCGGTTATCGCGCTCATACTTGATCGGGCGTCCGGCGTCGCGCTCTTTGGTCCATTCGCTCATGAGCTTAAAAGCATTTCCGTCCGCGGGCGTCCATGTCTCGCTGGCCTCATTGCCCAAAGACCACATGATTACGGATGCATAGTTTTTGTCGCGCTCCACCATGTTTTCCATACGGTCCAGGCAGGGTCCACGCCAAACTTCAATGTTGGATGGGAAATTTCCTCGTACATCATGAGACTCCACATTTGCTTCGTCACAAATATAAATACCATATTCATCGCACAAATCGTAGAAATTCGGATCATTGGGATAGTGCGAAGTACGAATGGCATTTACATTATTCTTTTTCATGAGTTTGATGTCTTCTTCTTGGAAGTCGCGCGGGAGATAACGGCCATATTCCGGATGCACTTCATGGCGGTTGAATCCTCGCAACATTAAGCGTTTTCCGTTAATGGTCATCATTTGCTTGTTTCCATAGTCCTTACCATTGTAGACACCAATATTTTTGATTTCAATTTGGCGGAATCCCACCCGGTGGCCAATGTTTTCTATAACATTCCCATTTTGATCCACCAACTGAAGCAACAGGTTGTATAAGTAGGGGTCCTCTGCTGACCACTGATGTGGCGCCTCCACCGGGATTGCCGTATGCAGTTCTACCTCATCCTCACCGTCTGGGATTTCGGTGACCGGAAGAGAAACGTCATCAAAAACGACTTCGCCTTCTGCATCCAACAACTTGGCCTTCACCGTGTAGCCGGATGCGTCCGCATTGTCATGCGTACGTACGTCAACCCGTAGATCTAAAGTCATGTCTGTGTAGGTGTCATCGTCAAAGGTCGTCTGAATATAATAGTCGCGCATCTCCACCTTGTCTTTGGAGAACAATTCCACATCGCGGAAAATACCGGACAAGCGAATGAAATCCTGATCTTCCAACCAGCTTCCGTCGGACCAACGGTATACCCGCAGGGACATGGTATTTTCCCCATCTCTGAGATAAGGGGTGATATTAAAGTCATGCATGGTAAAGCTATCTTCCGAATAGCCTACATATTGCCCGTTGATATACAGATAGAAAGCGGATTCAACACCTTGGAATGATGCAAATACTTCACGATCTTTCCAGCTGTCCGGCACAATAAACGTCTTTTTGTAATGGCCAACCGGATTATAGACGGTTGGGGCCAGCGCATCTTGCCAATCCCCGCGGTCTTCATAGTTGGTCCACGGATAAGGGATATTCGTATAGATCGGTGTATCATACCCCTGCATCTGCCAACTGCACGGAACCATGATGGTATCCCAATCGGACGTATCATAATCATCATTCTGGAAGTACATAATTGCATCCGCCGGCTTGTCCACAATTTTGAACTTCCAATCGTCTCCATTCAGAAGCATGTAATAGTCCGATGCCTCTCGGTCTCGCGCAAGGGCTTTTTCTTCTGTGTCATACGGAATAAAGTAGCTGCGTTGAGGTTCTCGATTTTCCTCATATACCTTTGTTCTGGAGAAGCGACCGTCCCCCTCCACTGTTTTTGTGGCGTTATACCAGTATTGTCCGTCAAATTGCGGATTGACTGGCGTCCCTGCCACTGCCGCTGCCTGTGTTAAGCCAGTACCTGTCAAAAGCATGGCCAACGTAAGCAATAATGCGGTTACTTTTCTGTTTTTCATTTCTTTCCTCCTTCTCTTCATAGGCTCCACAATAATATAAACAGCCCGAACGTCGATCGTCGGTTCTGCCAAAAATATCCTAACATACTCGCAAGTTTTTTGCAATAATTTCGAATAAATACTTTGTACGATTAGAGATTAGATTTTGAATGTAAGTGTTTACCGACATTCCCTTCAATACATCCGACAGATAAGAATTAAAAATGTCTGCCTTTTCATTCCTTTATTATAGAGGACATTGATAAACAAGAAAAAGGCACCAGGCACATCACAAGATGATGTGCCTGGTGCCTTCATTTTATTACTGCATGAATTCAATCGCTTGTTCGCATTGATTGCTAAGGAACGCTTTCTACCATAAGCCGCCAAGTTTTGACCGGATATGGTGTATCTTTATTCCTTCTGAAACTGATCTGACATTCAACCAATGGTCACCGTGCAGTGTTTGACTGCATTCTGCCCCGGCAGAATCGTGTAGACACCTATGCTCTAACCCGGTGGACGCACAGCGTCTTTCGCGCCTCCGGCGTTTCCTACGCAGGCTCTCCTCCATCAGCGATTGCTGGATCGAATGGTTTACACCCTTCGCTGGTATCCGGTATTCAACCAATGGTCACCGTGCAGTGTTTCACCGCATTCTGACCAGGCAGGGCCGTGTAGATGTCTTACTCTGGCCCGGCGGACGCACAGCGTCTTTCGTGCCTATGGCGTTTCCTACGCTGGTGCTCTTCCACCAGCGATTGCTGGATCGAATGGCTTATGCCATTCGCTGGTATCCGGCATTCAACCAATGGTCACCGTGCAGTGTTTCACTGCATTCTGACCCGGCAGGGTCGTGTAGATGCCCGTGCTCTGGCCCGGTGTGCCGGTTGCATAGACTCTGTAGTAGTAATCGTTTCCAACCTTCGCCACAAACTGCGTCTTGAGAACGCTGCCATTGCCTACTGTAAAGCTCGGCGTCTGGTTGTTTCCATTTACCACCGTCATCTTGAAGCAGTATGCGCTGCCTCTCTTGAGCGTGAAGTTCACTGTCGTGTCAC
>NZ_LT835157.1:2638482-2638930 GCF_900169665.1 Anaeromassilibacillus sp. Marseille-P3371
GTAAAGCTCGGCGTCTGGTTGTTTCCATTTACCACCGTCATCTTGAAACAGTATGCGCTGCCTCTCTTGAGCGTGAAGTTCACTGTCGTGTCACTCACCACATGCGCCTTCTGGGTCGAGACGTTCTGTGCCGCAGAAACGACGCCTGCCGCCCCATAGGAGTTGGAGGCATTCACAGAACTGCTTCCCTTTCCTCCCTTGTTGTCCGGCTTCGGGTTGGGCTTCGGCGTCTCCGTCTTCTCCAAACCTGCTACAGCTGCTTCCAGGTTTACATATACCTTTGCGATTGTCTGGTTGTCTGCGGTTTCATCCCCGGCGACTGCCTTTGCTACCTGTAGCGCCGCCTCCAGGTTTGCCACACTGCGGTCCGTATAGCCGTTCAAGTCGATCGCTTCTGTCTCTTCGATGAGCTTCTGCAACTCTTCTCTGCTTGGGATCTTCCGCAGGG
>NZ_LT835157.1:2638977-2639861 GCF_900169665.1 Anaeromassilibacillus sp. Marseille-P3371
GGGATCTTCCGCAGGGCTGCCATTGCTTCCGCAAGCTTCTGCGCCATTGCATCCACTTCTTCCTGTCCGGCCTCCGGATTCCCAAGCATCGTCTCTGCATCTTCCAGCACTCCATTAAAGGTCTGGAATGCCTCGTCCTGGATATAACTGTCCATATCCAGGCTATTCGCTTCATCCACCACGGTCTGGAGCGCCGACAGGTCTGCACGGTATTTCAGATTTTCAATCGCCTTCTGCAAGTTCTCATATGCCTTGTCCACTTCCGCCTTCAGCGGGTTCTCTTCCGCATAGACGTCCTTTGCCTCACTCAGCGCTTCCTCGAAGCCCTCCGTGCTGCTCGGCTTGAATGCATCCAACTTCTCCGCCAACTGCTCTGCGATTTCAATCAACGGCAGCAGCACTTCCTTGTCGCCTTCCTCGAATTCCAACAGGTGCATCGCTTTTAGCAGCTCGTCCCAGGCCTTGTTGACCTCTTCCTGGGTTGCGGCTGGATCGTCATAGACCTCCTGCGCGTTGGTCCGGGCATTCACAAAGAGTTCCCGTACTTCCGGTACCAGCCGGTCGATGTCCTCCTGTGTAACGTTGTTCGCCTCATCCAGGACAATCTTCAAGATGTCCTTGTCCACCTTCGTAAAGGTAAAGCGCAGGCGCGCGCTCTCATTCGGCATCGTGTAGGTGTACGTAAAGCCGTTTGCCTCAAACGGGATGTCCTCTCCGTTGAGCTGTGCACTGGCAAATGCGCCGTCGGTCGGGGTGAAGGTAAAGGTCAGATCTTCGCCCGGCATCACTTTCGCGCCGTAGATTGCATCCGTGGAGATCACCACATCTGCATTTCCTTCCACTTCCACCGCTGCATTGCTGCTCCACTGTACGGTCAACAACTG
>NZ_LT835157.1:2639966-2640379 GCF_900169665.1 Anaeromassilibacillus sp. Marseille-P3371
TCCGGATTCCCAAGCATCGTCTCTGCATCTTCCAGCACTCCATTAAAGGTCTGGAATGCCTCGTCCTGGATATAACTGTCCATATCCAGGCTATTCGCTTCATCCACCACGGTCTGGAGCGCCGACAGGTCTGCACGGTATTTCAGATTTTCAATCGCCTTCTGCAAGTTCTCATATGCCTTGTCCACTTCCGCCTTCAGCGGGTTCTCTTCCGCATAGACGTCCTTTGCCTCACTCAGCGCTTCCTCGAAGCCCTCCGTGCTGCTCGGCTTGAATGCATCCAACTTCTCCGCCAACTGCTCTGCGATTTCAATCAACGGCAGCAGCACTTCCTTGTCGCCTTCCTCGAATTCCAACAGGTGCATCGCTTTTAGCAGCTCGTCCCAGGCCTTGTTGACCTCTTCCTGGGTTGC
>NZ_LT835157.1:2643069-2713622 GCF_900169665.1 Anaeromassilibacillus sp. Marseille-P3371
TCGGTCGGGGTGAAGGTAAAGGTCAGATCTTCGCCCGGCATCACTTTCGCGCCGTAGATTGCATCCGTGGAGATCACCACATCTGCATTTCCTTCCACTTCCACCGCTGCATTGCTGCTCCACTGTACGGTCAACAACTGCGGCTCTGCGGGACTCAAATCTCCTACACGGTCAAACCGCAGAGAATCCAGATTAAAGTTACCGGGGTTATCCGAACCTTCCGAGCGGATCTTAATCGTATGCGAGCCTTCAGTCAGCTCAATTCCTTCAATAGCGTGTTCAAACCAATCGCCCCAACTGTCGTGCACTTCCAGTCCAAAATCTGCTACTTTTACGCCGTCTACATACAAAGCGCCCGTTCTTGGGGTATTATCGTACTTTGCTTCGTTCTTCTTGCCGTTTCCAGCATGCAGAACTAAGTCGTAGATTCCAGACTGTTGTACATGGACATCAAACTCGACATAATGTCCAACGGCCTTCCAGCCCGCTGTATAACCAGTTCCAGTATATCCAGCCCATTCGGTATCCACACGTACCTTACCGCTACCGTCGCCCTTCGAGCTGCTGGTATCGCCACGCGCATTTTCGAGTTCAAATACACTACCAGGCTCCACAATGTTCTCGCCCTGCTTCAGCGTTACCGTCACGGTTACCAATTTGGTATTCGGCATAGCAAAGGTATATGCTTTCCCTGCTTCTACTTCGGTCAATTTGACTGGTGTCCCGTCCTGGGTTTCTGCTGAGATTGAATCGAATTCCTTGCCGACTTCGATGTTAGAAATCTCCACCTTCACAGTGTTTCCTTCTTCCACCGGGTCCGGCGCATCGACGGTCACAGTCGCTGTGCCGCCCTCCACCTGTGTAGAGACAGTTGCCACATCCCGTGTAAAACGAATCCAGTCCATATCACAAATGGAATTGTCCGTCGTCGTATTGACAAATTTCAGATAGACATCATGGATACCCTTAATGTCCTTACAAGTCGCGGAGAATACCTTCAATGTATTCCAGTCGCCAGTGCTCTCGATCGTCACCTCAGCCACCTTAATCCCGCTCTCGGAATCAAGGCGTACTTCCAAAGTGCCACCCTGCAATCCGGCTGCTACACGGGTTTCAAAGCCGCTAACCCCGCCATTGCCAAAGTTGACATCTGCAAATTTTGCCCAGTCGCCATTTTCGATGTGGTTTAACAGCTTGATTTTTTCGCCGTTGACCGTTTTCGTCGTTGTGTCAATACCTTCCCGCTCATCCGCTGACTCCGCTTCAATCTGACTGTATGCATCAACCGTTTCACGGTCGGTCGTAAAGTGGAACCAGTCCACATCGCAGTTGAAATCGTCCTCGCCAACAAAGGACAAGAAAATATTGCTGGTTTCTGCGTCCGTATCCTTGGAGTCTACATTCAAGGTATGCCATTCGCCATCGGATGGCAGAGTAATGGTGGTCAGAATCTTGTCGCCTACACCGTTTTCGTAAACGATGATGCTACCGCCTGTTGTACTTCTGACACGGATGGTAACACCCGTTCTACCGGTGCCGCGTACTTCATCAAATTGAGCCCAAGCGCCATTCTCTGTAGCTCTCAATAGGCTGCCATTGGAAACGGCCTCATCTTCAACAACCGCAATGCCGCCTTCCAGATGCGAAGAACTCTCCGCTTCAATCCGGCCAAATGCATTGGTTGACGTATCCACGCGGTTAAAGGTCACAGAATCCAGGTTGTAGTTGCCAGGGTTATTGCCCTCTGCGCGGATCTTGATGGTATTGATACCAGCTGCTAATTGGACGCGGTATGTGTAATCAACCCACACGCCTTGCTTGACGCCGTCCACGACATTGCCCCAGACATCGGTAATTTCAAAGCTGAGATCAGCCGCCTTTTGGTCCTGAATGTACAGGCCACCCGTACGCGGCGCACTATCATAAGCTGGATCGTTCTTTTTACCGTTGTTAACGCGGAGAACCAGATCATATGTACCTGCATTCTCTACGTTTACCTCAAACTGAACTGCGTCTCCCTCTTTCTTGAAGCCCTTTGCAAAGCCACTTCCGGTGTAGCCCTTCCACTCGTTGTCCGGCTTTACTTCGCCTTCTGCGGTGGGCAGCATCTCAGCGTCTTCCAGTTCAAACCGCTCGCCATCTGTGATGACCGGTGGAGGGAGTCCTTCATCTTCATCGCCCAACGCAGGCTCTACAATACCATTGGAGTCAAGGACTACATTGATCTCGTCGCCTGTGTCCGGGGTACGAACATAAACGATATGATTTTCTGCGTCCAGCCAATAGGCCTGCTCTGCTGCGTTGTATTCCTCGAGGGATTCCGCTGCGGAGATCGGAGTTCCATTGATGGTCACACCATTGATCTCTGCAATATGGTTAAACTTTAGATTATAGGAACGCTCATCCGGCGTGTAAACATCGGGATTATGATCTTCACGCGCGTGAATCTTAAAGGAAATATCCTTTCCTTCCTGTACGCTCTCAAAGGTCGTCGTGCTGTAAGCATCTTCCGTGATATATCTACGGCTTTCTCCGTCGTCCTCATACAGTGTAAAGGTGGTCGTTCCCTTCGGATAAATATCCAGTGTCAGTGGATCAAGCGGTTTCTCGTCCGCATAATTCACATCCGGTCCCATCGGAACAATCGCACCGGATTTGACGAATACCGGAATTTCATCCAAAGCTGCTGCCACATGGATGGTCTTTCCAATTTCGCCACCCTCATAGCGCTCGCCAGTATAATAGTTGTACCAGGTGGTGTGCGGCGGGAGCCACACGCTTACAACCGTATCCGTTGTTGCAGAGGCCGGGGCCACCAGGAACCAATCTCCATAGTAATACTGCTTATTGAGATCCCACGCATCTGGATTGTACTGGCTGTCATCTTCCAGCAACATGGCGCGCATGATCGGCACACCCTGACTGTAACCCTGCCATGCCAAAGAGTAGATGTAAGGATACAAAGCATAACGAATCTTCAGGTTCTCTTTCAAAGTTTCCTGGGCTGTCTCATCATAGGTCCAAGGCTCACGTCCATCGTGGCCATGCGTACGCATAATGCCGCTCCAAGCGCCGAATTCCGATACCCAACGGGTGTACAGTTCATCGGTCGGGCGCTTCATAAAGCCGCCCAGGTCATTGGAGGACGCCCAGTATCCAATAAGGCCGGTGTCAATGCTGAACCCAATCTGATTGTCCAATTCTGCGCTGGTGTTGTTGATGTCGCCCGACCAAGCAGTTGCAAAATGCTGGCCAGCATAGCTGCCGCGGGTAATGAACATTGGACGGGATTCTACCGTATACTCTTTCCAAGCCTCATAAGCGCCTTTGGAGGAGAACGTCGGGGCAGTGTTGGACCCCAGCACATCAAACTCATCCGGCCAGAACCAATCGCCATAGCCAGTGGTAATGACGCTGTCCATATAGGATTTGACCCATTTCTCTTCATATTCGGGCTTATAAAGCTCTTTGCCGCCGGATGCCTCCGGAGTTCCGGCATTGTTATGCAAGCCTACACGGAATCCCAGCTCGTCCGCCTCTTTAAACATGGCGTCGATATCCGGGAACTTTGTCTTGTCATTGCTCCACATCTGCTTGCCCCATTTTTCACCAGCACCGTGCTGAGGGTTCCCGTTGTCGGCTACATCGCCGCGCCAACCGTAGTCGAACACATAGCAGTCCGTCGGGTATCCTTCGTCGCGCAGGCGGTGAAGCCACTCTAGGAATTCCGCCTGTGTTGCGTTGTCGTTACCGTACTTGGAAAGCATAAAGCCGTGCGCCCATTTTCCATAGAGTTCCATGCGGCCGGTGATCTCCGCATATTCATTCAGAATGGTTTTAAAATCCGGGCCATACATGAAGTAGTAGTCAAGGTAACCCTTGGTCTGGAAACCACCGCCATGTTTGAAGAACTTGGTGTCCTCTTCAATGGTGTTTAAGAACACACCGTAACCGACCGTACTCATGAAGAACGGTGCGATTACGCGGCCATGGCTCATAGTGAATTCAGTAAAATCGTTGTCGTAGCGGTTGAGGTTGCTTCTGCGGCCGTGGTCGCCAGAGCCGAAACCGAAAATACCGCCGGCATTCTGCGTTCCCTCCACCTTTTTAACGCCACGGATACCGCTGTCATCCCAATACATGCCCTGATCGTCTGCATCCTTGCTGAGCAAATTGCCCTCCAAGTCATACATGCCGATGCGCAGTGGGCTCTTCTGTACACGGATCTCCATCATAGAAGTGCGAATCTTTATTACATCGCCCTCATCGGTCACCGTCTTATCAACCGGATCCCACTCATTTTTCTGTACCATGTAATACTGCGGATCTTCTGGGCGGTAGCCGTCTGCTCCATCCAGGGATAGTTGTACACGAACTGTACGCGGTGTGCAGAGTTCTACGCGGACCTCCTGTCCGCCCACTTGGAAGATGAGAACATTGCCATCCTCCGATTTTCCTGTCACATCGCCGATGTTCTCTGTTGTTGCCTTCTGTGCGCCAAAAGCAGAAACTCCCGGCACTGCCATCATGGAAAAAACCATGACAATGGCCAACAACAGACTTAGTACTTTCTTCTTTCTCATAAGCGCTCCTTTCTCTTCATTCCCGATTTCTCGGACGCTTTTCTCTGCAAAAAGACATGACTTGATCTTTTTACAGGCTTTCCATGTCTTAATCATACCGACTTATCCTCCAATAATCAATAAAAAATTTTGTGATTTTTCATTCAGTTTTATGTGATTATTCTATTTTATTATTCACCTGCAATTTATTGCAACAAAAAATGACAGGCCCAAGGGGCAATCCCCCGTGGGCCTATCACTCTCGTACTTATTCTCCCTGCCGATAAACGTCTTCCTTGAGATGGAAGCCATCCTTAATAACGGTATCATCAATATTTTCTTTTGTCACCGCAATCACATCGATCATCCAATAGGGAACTTGATACGTTCCATCGTCAATGGTCTTTTCTCCATCGATCTCTTTTCCTTCTGCCAAAAGTTTGCAAGCCTCGATGGTCTTATCCACCAAATCCGGGATGGGCTTATATACAGTCATCAACTGTGTTCCAACCACAATCCGTTGGCAAGCGGCAAGGTCCGCATCGTGTCCCACCACCTTTACTTGATCCATCCGTTGCGCTTCTGAAAGGGCATCGATGGCGGCCCAAGCAAGGGAATCGTTAGCCGCTATCACCGCATTCACCCGGTCGCCTTTATCACGAAGTACATCCGAGGTAAAGGCAAACGCAGTTTCCCGTCGCCAATCCTGTACCCAGGTTTCCCCCACAATTTGAATCTGTCCGGCATCGATAGCCGGCTGTAGCTGATCCATGCAGCCTTGATGGTACATCTGGCTATTGCTGTCATCTTCTGAACCGTTCAGCAAAATATAACCGCCTTCCGGAACCGCCTCCAAAATCGCCTTTCCTTGTAGTTCTCCTACTTTATAATTGTCAAAAGAAATGTAAACGTCCACATCTGCATTTTTCACCAAACGATCGTAGGAGATCACAGGGATTCCCGCCCGTTTGGCCAACCCTACGCACCGCGCAGAATTGTCACAATCGTGTGGGGCAATCACCAACACATCCACCCCTTGTTCCACCATATCGGCTACCTGCTCATATTGGCGGTCTGCATCGTTATTGGCATTGGTTATCAGGACATCAATTCCTTCCTGTTTCGCTTTTGCAGAAAAAATGTCGCGGTCCCGTAGCCAACGATCCTCTTTGAGCGTAGCCATCGAAAAACCGACCAGCAGCCGTTCCTCCTCACTGGAGGTAGGAGCGGGTATTTCATTCTGACACCCTGCCAATAGCAGTGCAGCGGCCAATGCCAGCGGTGCAGCTCTGCGCAAAAATCTTTTCATTCGCATCAGTAGCTCCCCTTTCCATACGACTCTTTGTATTCCGTTGCGGTCATATTGGTCACCTTTTTGAACAATTTGGAAAAATAATTTGGATCGGCATAGCCAACCGCACGAGCAACATCCTTTACCGTATATTCTGTACGTGCCAGATATTCCTTTGCTTTTTCCACGCGGACAGCTGTCAACCGGTCGATAAAATTGACGCCAGTTTCTTCCTTATAAAAGCGGCTAAAATAGTAAGGGCTGAGATTGACCGCACGGGCGACATCCTCCAAAGCAATTTCTTCGCTGAAATGCTCTTGCATATAGCGGTCTGCCCGGTCGATAATCGAACCAATTTTTTTCTGTTTCCCAGAATCGATTCGGGTGGCAGTGTCCCGGATAAACCGGCTTTCGATCTCATACAGTGTGTCGGCATCCTTAGCATTCAGGAGATTGGACAGCACAGGGCAAGAGTTCCCTATCACATTGCCCCATCGTTTTCCAAAGTCGACAACCAGTTCAATCGCACGATTTTTCACTCGGATAAAATCTGGCATCAGGCTTTTACAAAGATGTGCATACAACTGTTCAAATGCAATGAGCGCTCCCGCTGCATCTCCGTCCGCAGTCCTTTGCAGAACACAGCGTTCCAATCGCTCGTCTTCATCCGCAGGAAGGTCCTCCATATCCCGTACAGCGTCGTCAATGTGTAGGATACTCATCTCCTTCGAGCGGCCATCCTCCATCCCAAGGGCTTGTAAAGCCTCCCTATAGCTTTTTTTCGCTTCCTCAATGCGCCGGTAGACCCGGCCAATTCCAATGGAGATTTCCGGATACAAGCTTCCTACACGTTGGTACAGCGCATTTGCCAGTTTAATTGCAGCGACTTTTTGCTCAAAAGAAGTCCCTTCTGGACCATTTTCGCAGACATATACCACCAACCGGTTGAGCATGATTGGACCGACCATACAATTGCACATCGCTTTTAAAACTTCCCTGTACCGGCTATGAAGCGCCTGACCTCTCACTCCAGCTCCCACACGGTTATTTCCACCTCCGCTATCCTTATCTTCAAACGCAATCACCATCACATATCCCCCTTCTCCGGGGCTGCCCAGCAAACGGTGATAGCGTTTCAACTCTTCTTCACTGTCCTCAAACATACACAGAGCATTGATAAAACCGGTTTCCATCATGGGGACAATCATTTCAAACTTTTCTTTGATTTCCAACTCTTTGCGCAGCTGTGCGCGTTGTGCATCTACCTGCGCAGTAACCTTTTCCATCACCTCCAGTAATTTTGCCTCCCGAATCGGTTTCAAAAGGTATTCCGTTGCCTGTAATTCCATCGCTTCAACCGCATAGTCAAAATAGTCGAATGCAGTTGTAATGATAAACTGCGCAGAAGAATTGGTCTCCTTGATCCGCCGAATTGCCTCCAAACCGTTGATGCCTGGCATATTGATGTCCATCAAAACAATATCAGGGCGTGTATTATACGCTTTCTCCACAGCGTCTCTCCCCGACCGTGCCTTCCCTACTACTTCAATATCCCTTCGATTTTTGCGAAGCATATATTCCAATGAATCAATCGCAATCGGCTCATCATCCACCAATAACACCCGATACATACATGCATCCTCCCCTTCTTTTCTCCATCTTCCATTCCCTTTGATTCTTAAATCTTAAAATACTCGACCGCAGATCCATCCGCAGCCGTTCATCCCGTCGTGTCCCCTGTTTCCACCTTCGGAAGCTTCAATAAGAAGCAGGTCTCTCCCTCTTCGCAGGTGATCTCCATGACGTTTTCTCTACCAAAGAACAGGCGCAATCTTTTCAACACGTTGTCCACACCAATTCCCGATACATGCCCCTTTCGGACACGTCCTGCTGTTTCTATCTCTCCTAAATCCGCATGCAAAAGCTCCGCGATCTTCTGCGTAGATATCCCTTTTCCGTTGTCGCATACAGCAACGCGAATTTCTTCCTCTTCTTTCCAAGCCAGCAGGCGTATAACGCCACCATTTTCTCGTTCGCTGATCCCATGGATATATGCATTTTCCACCAGGGGCTGAAGAGTCATGCGCGGTAAAACAAAGTCCAAGAGATCTGCATCCTCCTCAATTCGCTGCTCAAAACACACGGCATCCCCAAAACGTGTTTGAAGAAGGTTCATGTAAGCGTTGACATTTTCCAGTTCTTGGCGCAAAGTCGCATTGGTGTCCAATCCTCGAAGGTTATATCGGAAAATATCCGCCGCATTCTGGAAATACGTACAGGTAACATCGTCTCCATGTAGCATGGCCAATTGTGCGCCGATATTGATCGTATTAAAGATAAAATGTGGATTTACCTGGGACTGTAGCGCCAATAGCTCGGATTCCCTCAAAGCATTCTTCATTTTTAAGTTGTTGACCTTTTGTTCACTCAAGGCACTCTCAATTCGCTGCTTCTGCCGAAGTTCCTCCACATGTCCTTTGATATTGGCTGCCATTAACCGAAAGGTGCGGTACAGGACACTCACTTCCCGGCTGGTTCGGTTTTCCGGAATCTGCACATCAAAATTTCCTGCCGAAATCTCCTGTGCATAAGAGGCCAGCTGAGAAAGGGGCCGAGTCATCTCTGCGCTAAAAAATACAACTGCAATCGTCATAAACGCTGCTATTACTGCAATCAACAGGTTATTAAAAACTGTGATCTGCCCCACATCCCGACTGATCGCCGCATAACGTTCTGCACTTCCAATCAAATCGGTACTCATCATCTTTTCCATGTAACGGGTGATATACCGGTTTTCTTTGACCGTATCGGTATAGCCCTGTGTATAGCTGTCCACAATACGGCCGCGCTTTGCACGGATGGTATCATCCGCCTTTTGTATATAGTGCTCCATCATATTGGACACATTTTTGATGCGAACCCCACGTTCTGTATAGGTGGCGGTTTTTCGTAGTTCCGCAATATTACTACTCACTGCCGCAGAATGGTTATAGAAAGCGACTAAGCTGTCGGAACTGCTTGTTGAAAAGTAGGTCTCAAACTCCTTTTGCATCAGTTCGACTTCTTTATAGGCGTTTGCCAATTGGTAATTTTTCTGAAGAATCTCCACGCTGTCATCCATCAAATTTTGGACGGACAAATAGGAGTACAACCCCGCCAACATTGTAATCCCTATGGACAACAGCAAAAAGGCAACCAACTTTGTTTGATAACGAAAATTTCTTGGACGCCTCATTTTATGTAATGCCTCCCTTAATCGAGGTTTTGCTGCGCTGTCTCTTTGCGAAATTGCTCTAAATTCTCTTTTGTAACCGTATACATCCCCGTGTTGGAGGAATTGCTCACGGTTTCTCCATCCAGCATTCTACAGAGTTGCTTGACCGATTGGTATCCAATCTGGTAAGCATCCGGGCAAACGGAACCATAAATGACTCCCCGTTCAATGTAATCCAGGGTCTGCGGCATCGCTCCATATCCAATCACACAGATGTCACCCACACGGTTGGCATCCACTAAGACCTGTGCAACCCCTGGAGTACTTGTTTCCCCTGTGCACAGAATCAAGTCCACCTCTGGACGTTCCTCTAAAATTTGGCTCGTACATTTTTCAACTTCAAAGCGTTCTACGTCCACCGGATATACCTGGGTTACTTCAATTTGGGGTGCATCCGAAAGGGCGTCCATAATCCCTTGAACCTTTAAATTTCGTGAAGAGGAGGGCGCATTTTCCAAAACACTTTCCACCAATATGGCTGCAGTCGCCCGGCCACCACAGGCCTGAATCGCCATCTGTCCCAACGAATAACCAGCATCATAACTATTGGAACCAACCGTAGGGACATCTGTCGTTGGAAATAAATCACTTTCAAAGGTTAAAACAGGAATTTGTGCCTTCTCCGCCATCAACAAAACATTTGCTGTCCTCTCTTCATCCGCTGCCTGTAACGCAAGACCATCCACCGCAGAATACACGGCCTGTTCTGCCGTTTCTGCAATCAGTTCCGGGTCTTTTGCCGAAATGTCAGCGAATTCAACATAGATGTTTTCCTCTTTTCCCGCATCCAATGCACCACGTTTAAATGTAGACCAGAAATGTTCATTGGAATTCTGTGTAATCATCTGCACATGCGCCCGTGGCTCTGTCAAGACCGCGGAACCTTCCGGAGCGTATTCTCCGGAAAAATAGGTATATCCCACCATAGCGAACAATAAAACAAACACTACGCTTAAAACTGCAAAGAAATACTTCATGTTTTCTCCCCAATCCACCATTCGAATCTTTCAATAATTCTTTACAAAAAACAAAATATTTTGTCTTTTTTGCTGCCTTCGTTTTATTATAGATAGTTTTTTTAAGCGAATCAATACAATAACACAAGAAAATAATGCCAAGTCTTGACTTTTTCTATAAAAAAGGGCCCCCAGTCCTAACGAACTGGGGGCCCTCCTTGCAATTCCGTTTTGAAGAATAGAGAAAATCACTCCATTCTTCCTTTATTTGTTACGATTATCCAATCGTAACGGTGCAATGTTTCACAGCGTTCTGACCCGACAGAGTCGTGTACACGCCCGTACTCTGACCCGGTGTACCAATTGCATATACTCTGTAGTAGTAGTCATTGCCGACCTTTGCTACAAACTGCGTCTTGAGCACATTGCCATTTCCAACTGTGAAGCTCGGCGCCTGATTGTTGCCATTGACTACGGTCATTTTGAAGCAGTATGCGCTGCCTCTCTTCATGGTGAAGTTCACCGTCGTATCCGATACGACCGATGCTGCATTTGCCACTGTAGATGCACCGTTCATCACGGCCACTGCTGTTCCTTCTCCAGACGTATTGCCTACAGGCTTTCTGTTGGAAGAAGAACCGGACCCGGACGAGCTGGAACCCTTCGAATCCGTCTTCAGATTCTTCTCTGCAAGTTCGAGATTCTCAATCAATTCCTTTGCACGCTTTTCTGTGAGGTTCGGATCAGCCAAACCGTCATTCGCAGCATTCAACGCCTTTCTGAACGCATTTGCGGAAGCTGCCGTGTACTTGTTAAGGTTCTTATTGCTGAGTTCATTTACGAGTTCTTCCAGAGCACCTCTGTTCGGAACCAGGCGCATAACTGCCAGAGCAGAAGTCAAATTCGAGGTTACTTCCTCAACCTCATCCTGCAAAGCTTCCTCATCATTGTACACTTTAAGCGCTGCATCATATGCACGCTGTAATGCGTCCTTTTCTTCCTGGCTGTTGCTGTAATCGCCGAGGTTATCCAGAACCTTCTTTGCTTCTGTCAAGGCAAGGTTCAGCTGGCCCTTATCAGAAACAAACTGCAAGTCCTTAATCGCTTGATCGAGCGCATTATATGCCTCTGTGATTTCATCCTGCATTGCATCCACATCGTCGTTCACTTTTTGCGCTTCAGCCAGAGCCTTCTCAAAGGCATCCCATGTGCTGCTGGTAAAGCCGTCTTTCTGAAGATTTTCTACACTCTTAATCAGAGCATCCAGAGTCGTCTTGTCGCCCTTGCTGAAGTCAATCACATGGATAATATCGAGCAAGTCGGACCATGCCTGATTGATTTCTTCCTGTGTTGCGGAATAATCTTCCTGTACGGCAACAGCTGTATCCAAGCGAACCCGGAACTTCTCCTTCACTTCCTCCAAGCGGTCCTCATCTTCCAGGACGCCGTCTTCTACGAGGCCTTTTGCATAATCAATGATGCTATCCAGAATGGTACGATCGGTGACCGTGAATTGGAGATCAACTTCCTCATTCTCTTCTTCTACGTTCAGGATATACGTATATTCTGTGCCGCCGGTAAAGGTTTCATCCACTTCGCCATTAATGGTTACGGACTGGATCACACGTCCCTCAACTGCGGGCTTAAAGACCATCTCCACCTGGGAACCGGCTTCTGCATCGCTGTGATATGAACCAATCAGGTCAGCCAGCTTTTGCTCTTCGCCGTCGATGGTCAGCTTCACAGTTCCACTGTTATAGTTGACCGTCGCTCCGGACGGAGTCGGAACCGGTGTGTCATCCGAAACGATGACCTCAATCGTGGGCTGTCCAGCATTGTTGGTGACATCTTCCGGAACCTCCATGACGCCATTCAGCGTGTAAGTCCCTGCTACATCGCCATTGTAGTCACCCTGCTCCCAAGTAACAGGCAGGTATGCCAGCTTTCCAGTATCCAAGAGTGTTGCCACAAGCGTCGGAAGTTCTGCGGTCAGTTCTTCAAAGCTGGTTCCGGTTTCAACCGTAACGCTCTCCGGCTTCTGAATGGATTCGATAACCGGTGCAGCTGTGGAGCAAATAAACTGTGCATCCGCCCAGTCTGCATGGTCGTTGCCATTCCCGCCCAGTTCATCGACATACAAGGTGATGGTCTTCGCATCTGCCGGGATGTCTACAATGACCTCCTGTGCCTCGCTGGTGGAGCGCATTGCGCCACTTTCGAATGCAGGGTTTGCACTGTCATCGTCAAAGTAAACGCGGAATTCCAAGTTGGCAGTCGTGTTGCCATACTGTTCGCGGTCCACGCCAACCATTGCCTGGAAGCGCTCATAGCCCTTGCCAGAAATATCAATGACAATGCGGGACGTCGCGTGCGTACCAATGCCCTTTGCAAAGGTCTTCTCTTTGCCGTCCACCGTCAACTTCAACGGATTTCCATCGATAGAGCGGTCGATCTTTGTGGTGCTGTAGCCACACTCGTTGACCATCCACTGCATATCGCCTGCATACGCGCTGGTCGTCTCTGTAAAGTTGATGGTATAGGTCTTGCTTACGCCATATTTGTCGGTCGCAGTGATGACTGCAGTCCCCGGAACGCCGTCTGCCTGCTGGATCTCAACTGTACCGGCATCATCCGAAGTCTTTTCCACTTCTACCAACGGAACGCCAACAAAGGAACCTTCCAGATAAGACATCTCATAGTCGGTCTTAACCGGATCAAAGCTTGCCATCTCAACGCCGTTGATAGTGACCTTGTCGATCACATTAAACACAGTGTCAAAGTCTAGTTTGCTTTCTTCCATCTTATCCGTCTGATTGGTGATCGGGATAATACGGAACGAATGCGTAACATTCCGATCGCTTGGTACTTGGAATGCAGGAAGAGCTGTACTGCCGCCGCAGCTGTTGTTGCCGAGGCCTCTCTGCATATAGTCCACGGTCCAAACGATATTTTCGCTCTGTTCAATCTGATAGATGTGTCTGCCAGCGGACGTCGAACTGGTTCCACGGTTGCCAATGCCCATTGCTTCCGGCTGATAACGGGTTGCGCCGGTCTCCATGGTGTCTTCAGCAGCAATCATCAAACCATTGCCGTTTTCGTCCGTCAAAGAAGTCCATCTGACATCTGTACGGTTTGCAAACTCCTGCGGATGGAGATACTTGAATTCCTGGCCATCGACGGTCAGATTCTCGCCGTTCTCGTCGGTATTGTATACATCGACGAGGGAACCACTGTTGCGGTCACTGTAGTTCTCAACAGGGCCACGGCCATAGTATTCCATGTTCTGCAGATCGGAATTGACTTCCATCTTCATGCCGACTCTCGGCAGGTTGCCAAGGCTTGCATTCGGCAACAGGCTGTTTGTCACAACAATGTCGCCATTGCTGTAGAACTTATAGTCCACCTGGTTTGCCGCATTGATCCCCAAGTCGCCCTTGAGGGAAACCAAAATGACCTTATCCTTTGTCTCTTTTGCGGTCGGAACCGAAACCTCTACCTGTGGATCGGTCATCGTATCAAAGATATTCTTGAGATCTTGTCCCATGCTGCCATCATTGTCGATGGTCGCTCTGTACAGGTTCAGAACCGGACCCTTTTCAATCAGAGTGGTTCCATCAACCGTATAGTTTTCCAGCACGCCGGTGGTCTTGTTCAGGGAGAAGCTGAATTCTTGCCCCTGATCGGTGATGCCGGAAGCAGTCAATACATCCGCGTCATCTTCCAGTCCTTCGATAGAAGTAAACGGATTCATGCCGCTGACGTTGAGCGCTTCTGCCTTCACTGCCGGGTCAAATTCCAGTTCGAACTGCTCGTAAGCCACTTCAAATCCGGCCTCTGCCCATGCGGTGTCTTCTTTCGTCCGGACGCTGAAATTCAGCAGATAATCGGAATTCTCTTCGATGGTATCCGGATCAATCCCGAGATCGATCTGCACCGTTTCCTCTGTCTGCGGAGCGGTATGGAGATCCAACGTACCCTCGTTGATTTCCTGGTCGTCTTTCTTGAGCTGCCAGGTAATCTCATAGTTGTCCAGATTGGTATTGAGGAATTCATTTACAACGCGAACTTCGCCATCCTCAATCTTGCCATCGTCATAGAAGCTGACTTCCTGATGGACCTTTTTGACCTCATAAAGCTTTGCACTGGGGGTTCTGTCTGCATAAACAACACCGTTGCCGCAGAACCAGTTATCATTGACTTTGGAATCGATCCAGTCGCCGCCGTAACCCCAGAAGTATCCTTCCTCCGGATAATCCGTGCCGCCGGTAAGCGGAATATCTTCCTCTGCAAAATTGGTTGCAAAGACAACGCTGTTATCCGCCACAGAAATCTCATTTCCTGCATATGCATTTGCAACTTCTTCTGCAGTCAATGCACGATTGTAAACGCGGGCACTGTCGATCAAGCCGTCAAATGCTCTGCTTGTATACTGCGGGTCGTTGCCAATCGCCAAACCATAATCCAAAGAGTTGTCGTACGGCTTCGAAACGTTAACTGTCTTACTTCCAGCCTCTTTGCCATCAATATACATGGTGTAAACGCCATCTGCATTCAGCGTTCCTACCAGATGGTGCCATTCTCCAACATAATTATCCGGCAGGGGCACAGTCAAAGTGCCGGCCGACCAACCGTTGACAAAGAATTCCAGATGGCTGCCGTTTGTAGCGCTATACTTGAGGTTGTAACTTCCATCGCCCTTGGAAATGATCGCTTGGTCTGCAGAAGGCATGGAGTTTGGTTTTACCCAAGCTTCCAATGTGATGCCTTCGGTGCTGTTTGCATTCAGCTCTTGCTTCGCAGGCATGAAAATTGGAGACTTGGCAGCCAATGTGCCGTTGCGTCCCTCGGCAAATACAGCGTCCATATCGGAAATCTCTGTATTACTCAGTACACCTGTTTTTGAATCCTTCACCTGATGGAAAGTTGTATTCTCTGGGAAGCGAGTCGCAACCGACTGATCCATCCAGTCCCAAATGAAGCCGCCCTGCACATTTTCGTTGGAGCGTACTTCTTTCCAATACTCGTCAAAGCTGCCTAATGCGTTGCCCATAGAGTGTGCATACTCGGACCAAATATACGGGAACTTGTTGTTACTATTCTGCGCATAACCAGTCGCACCACCCTGTGCTGGATATTGCACACTATAGATATCTACCAAGCACCGCTCACGATAATCTGTATTCATCGGGTCTTCTGCATTGATATTATATCCCTTATTATCGCGTTCGTACTTTCTGATACGGCTGGGATCGCGCTCCAAAATCCAATCGGAGGAAATGCGGAAACAATAATCTTCACGATCTGTATTCGCACTCGCATAAGTTGCCTCATTGCCCAATGACCAGATGACGACGGACGGATGGTTCTTCAAATTCTCAACCATGGTTTGCGTTCTGTCCAGAACCATACCATTAAACTCCGGATTTGCAGACGGAAGGTCGCTGTGGGATTCGATATTCGCCTCTGCACAGATATACAGACCCAATTCATCTGCCAACTCATAGGTGAGTTTGTTCTCCGGATAGTGGGACGTACGGATTGCATTGACGTTGAACTGCTTCATCATCTTCAGATCAGTGACAATCTCGTCCTTTTCAAGGGCGCGCCCCTTCATGAGGTCGGTTTCATGGCGATTAACGCCACGGAAAACAATCTTCTCACCGTTGATCTGCATCTGCTGCTGGTTGTCATCGTTGATAATGACCTTATCCACTTCACGGAAGCCGACGCGCTGGCAAGCCGTTTCAATAACGTTGCCTTCGCTGTCCTTCAGTTCGATGAGCAGCTTGTAGAGGTTCGGCGTATCGGCAAACCACTTGTCCGGATTTTCTATCTTCATGCTGCCCGTTGCGCGGGTGCCGGTGGTGTCGATCCTCTCCTCAAAGTCTTCCGGAGCAGCCTCTACGCCATTCACCGGAATTTCCATGGATTCAATCTTCTGATCATCCATGTCATAAAGGGTGGCTGTAACATTATAATCGCCAGAGATGGACGGGTCCAGGCTTCTGACGTCTACATCCAGAGCCAGCGTCGCGTCCGAATTGACTGCATCCTCTTTGTCGTCCAATGTGGTATGTACGAAGAAGTCGCGCAACTCAACATTGGCCTTCGAATAGATGGAAACATCGCGGAAGATGCCGCTCAAACGGATAAAGTCCTGGTTCTCTAGGAAACTTCCATCGGACCAACGGAAAACTTTCACCGCCAAAGTGTTGGGGGTTCCATCCGTATGGAGATACGGTGTGATGTTAAAATCGTGTGCGGTATAGCTGTCTTCTGAATAGCCCACTTCGTGACCATTTACATAGACATAATATGCAGACTCCACACCTTCAAAGGTGATAAAGGTCTGGCGTCCATCAAAACTATCCGGCGTCTCAAAGGTAGTACGATAGTAGCCAACCGGGTTATAAACCGTAGCTGCATATCCGTTCGCCGAATCGTTTCTGTTTTCAAAGTTCTGCCACGGATAGGACTGATTGGTGTAAATTGGGGAGTCATATTTGAAATCTCCGCGCTCATCGCGATAGGTCTGCCAGCTCTGCGGAACGTATTCCTTATTGAACGCTGCCTGATCCTCTGCGCTGAGTGTCTCTGCCAGCCAAGTCTTGTCCTTTTCCTTCGCTTCTGCCGGGGTAGTTACCAGGGCAAAATCCCACTCTTTCCCCGAAAGTTTCTGGTAATATGCAGAAGGCTCGTCCTCATCCAAAGCGGATGCTTCATTTTCCAAAGCCTTGCTTGCACTTTCATAGGGGATAAACAATGCATGACCGGGCTCACGGTTGACTTCATAAGTCTGTAATTGGTCATACCACTCTTCCCCTTGGAATTCTGGATTCACTGGAACGGCGGAACCGATGGTACTCATTCCGCTGAATGTTGAGCAAACCAACGCAAACGCCAGAACAAACGACGCTGTTCGTTTGATTTGCTTTCCTCTTTCTTTCTTCATTAGGTCCTCCTTCTCAAAACATACTCATTTTTTCTCTCCAAAAGTGCAATCCGAGCAGGAAACAACCAACCGGAAGCACTCAAAATCATATAGGTATCAGGCTCCTTTCCATTTTAAAATAAAAAATCTGTGCGTAATTTGCACAAATTTTGTCACAAAAAAAGAAGCGTTTCTTTTGCCTTAGATAAATCATCTAATTTCAGCTAACGCTTACGAACTATATTATATAATCTATTTACAAAGAAAGCAACACCTTATGTAAAAATTTTCCTAAAAAAATAATTTTAACCTTTTATCTGTGTGATAAAGTGCTAAATCAATACAATCTTGCTGCAATTGTTCGATTGTTTACAATTTATTGTTGAATTCGTGTTTTGAAAGGCTTAAACTGATTCTAAAGAACTCCCTTTCAGAAAGGAATGTTTCATTTTTGGATTGGCTACGAAGATTTATGATGGGACGATATGGTCCGGATCAACTGGGTTTTGCCTTGATGATCATCTATTTGATCCTGATCTTCTTATCTCCGCTTACCGGATTCTGGTTACTGCGATTGGTGGCCCTGGCATTGTTAGCGTGGTGTTTCTTTCGAATGTTGTCTCGCAATACGTCCAAACGTTATGCGGAGAATCTAAAATTTCTGGCTTTGTGGAACCCAATTAAAAGCCAGTTTCAGAAGTTCCAGGCACGGTTTAAAGACTCCAAAACTCATCGCTACTACAAATGCCCCAACTGTAAAAGTACCCTACGAGTCCCGCGCGGGAGGGGCAAAATCCAGATCACTTGTCCTGTGTGCCATACCGAGTTTATTAAAAAGACATAATGAAGAGAGTATCCTTCAGCCAAGCTACGACTGAAGGATACTCTTGTTTTTTAGAAACCCAGATATTTTCCCAAACAGAAAGAGGACGCCTCTTTCCTATGAATCGAACAATTCATAGTTTAGGGACATCCTCTTCGGAATATCGTCTTTACAGACCCTTAAATCAGGTCCAGTATGTCACACTGTAATATGTCGGCAATGCGCTTCCATGTGCGGACATCCGGCTCTACCTCACAATGCTCCCATTGATACAACAGCGCCTGCGAAATTTCCAAACGGTCGGCTAATTCTGCACGAGTCAAATTTGCAAGCTCCCTTTGACGGATTAGTTTCTTGTCACGTTCTACTAGAATTGCCAGTTTTTTCGCCTCATCGATTAAAAGAGGACAACCATTATGTCCTTGTAAGCCGCAGGGATTTCCATCCGGATTTAAAATCATCGGCACCCCGTCCTGTGCACTCAATACATATCCCTTTGGCAATTGGTAGTCCCTTCCTCCGTCGTCTTCTCCTTTCATCGTAGGGTCTTGCTCATCCCATGGTACTAGGGAAAAGGTTTCACCCAGCAATTCTTCATAAGGCGCGTCGTAACAGTTGATCCGATAAAGTGTTACCGTATCCATGTACAACCCTCCAAAATTTCCGCCGCACAAGCTGCTAATTCGGCACAGGGGCGTTTTTGATAGTAATCTTTTGTACGCGCGCTTGGAATAGGGCTATTATCCGCGTCTTTCACTCCTGCTAATAGCTCCGCGCAGACAATAGACCCGTTCTCTTTGCGAAACTGCTCTGCTATTCGTTGAATCTCCTGGTAGAGTTCCTTCTTCTCCACGGTTGCCTTTGGATCGGAATAACCGAGTTTTGCGCTCGCTACAAATACCATCCCAGAAACCGTTCCACACACCTGGCGCAAGCGGCCCATCCCTCCGCCAAAGCCCGACACAAGCTGAACCGCCATATCAAAATCTAAGCCGAGCTCCTCTGCAAAAGCGCCAACAACCGCTTGTGCGCAATTGTATCCCTGTAAGAATAGAGCTTTGGCCTTTTCTCCTTTTTCGCTCATTTTCATTCTCCTTTATAGACTTGGGGAGTCCCCCAATTTTTACTTCTTATAAATCTTCAAAACTTATCGAACTCTTTTATAACAGTCAATTTTATCATTTATCGTCTAGGGCGTGAAGTTATTATAATATCCATTCTCCAGATTATTGCTTTCCTTTTCCTTATGAGCCAATGTTTATCTACCGGCTGATGTTTCAATGTTCTCCCAGTCGTCGGAAATCTTCGATTTCCGCTTACGGCGTGAGGTTATTATAACATCCATTCTCAGATCGTTGCTTTCCTTTTCCTCTTGAGCCGATGTTCCCTATCGGCTGATGTTTCAATGTTCTCTCAGCCGTCGGAAATCTTCGATTTCCGCTTACGGCGTGAGGTTATTATAACATCCATTCTCAGATCGTTGCTTTCCTTTTCCTTATGAGCCAATGTTCCCTACCGGCTGATGTTTCAATGTTCTCTCAGCCGTCGGAAATCTTCGATTTCCGCTTACGGCGTGAGGTTATTATAACGCAAATTCACAATGGTTGCAATTTCCACTTGACTTCTTCGAAAAAACGTTCTATACTATCATATGCGAACATTTGTTTATTTCGAGGTACTCTTATGACGACCATGGAAAAATTGACCATTCTTACAGATGCTGCTAAATACGACGTAGCCTGCACTTCCAGCGGAATTGATCGCCGCGGAAAAACCGGACAACTAGGCAGTGCGGTTAAAATGGGAATTTGCCACAGTTTTGCGTCGGATGGCCGATGTATTTCTCTTTTAAAAGTACTCATGACCAATGCCTGTATTTACGACTGTCAATACTGTGTAAACCGCCGTTCCAACGATACGGCACGGGCGGCATTCACCCCACGCGAACTTGCCGATTTGACCATTGGATTTTACCGACGCAACTATATTGAAGGGCTTTTTCTAAGTTCTGCCGTTATCAAAAGTCCGGACTATACCTGTGAACTCCTCATCGAGACATTGCGCATCCTCCGAACAGAGTATGGTTTTCGCGGATATATCCATGTAAAAGCAATTCCCGGGGCCGACGAGAATTTGCTGACACGTTTAGGGATGCTTACCGACCGCATGAGCGTTAATATCGAGCTTCCATCCGAACGAAGCCTCAAACTTCTTGCTCCAGACAAGACAAAACATTCCATTTTAAAACCAATGGGGCTAATTGCAAATCGAATTCAAGAAGCCCATCACGACCTTGTCCGGTATCGAAACACGCCCAAATTCGCTCCCGCCGGACAGAGTACCCAAATGATTATCGGCGCTACGCCGGACTCAGATTGGGACATTCTCCGCTTGACAGAAGGCCTCTACAAAAAGTATGGCCTACGCCGGGTATTCTACTCTGCCTATATGCCGGTTTCAGAAAATACGCTGCTCCCCCCAAAGGGGACAAAGCCTCCTCTTTTACGTGAACACCGGCTCTATCAAGCGGACTGGTTGCTCCGCTATTATGGATTTGCTGCCGACGAATTGCTCGATGAACGCCACCCCAGCTTTCATCCTCTTGTGGACCCCAAATGCGGCTGGGCAGTCAATCATATGGAACAATTTCCCGTCGAAATCAACACAGCCCCCTATGAAATGCTTTTGCGAGTACCGGGGATTGGTGTGCGCTGCGCCCAACGCATCCGTGCTGCACGCCGGTGCCATTCCCTTGACTTCGACGGTCTGAAAAAGATTGGCGTTGTTTTGAAACGTGCGCAGTACTTTATCACCTGCTCTGGAAAGATACGGGAAGGCCTGCGTTTTACTCCTGAGAGTATTTTACGCGCTTTGATCTCTGAAGAAAAGCAAAAGTTCGTTGTTTCAGACATTCCAGAACAGCTATCCTTTTTTAGCACGCCCCCTGTTCCGAATTCAAGTGACACGACCAGCTTTCCGGAACTCGCTCAAAAGGAGGCTTAATTTATGGTAGCCTATCGCTATGACGGCAGCTTTGAAGGTTTTCTATGTTGTATCTTTGAAAGCTATACCAAGCGTGAAGTTCCCGCACAGATTTTCTCTGATGAAGAAGCACAAGTATCACTCTACCCGGAAAAGTGGATTGAAACCGATTCCGGCCACGCGGAGCGAGTTTATGTTTCCCTATCCCGCAAAATCTCCCCGCAAGCCCGCGAATGGATTGAAGTGGGGTTTCTCTCCTGTCTACCGGAACGGGAACTCATACTTTACCGGTTCATCCGTATGGGTTATTCATACGGTGCACAGGTAACCAATTGGCTTGCCGACGACACGGTAAATACTTTGAATAAAGCAGTTTTTGCAGCCAGTCATGAAGCCCATCTCCTGACGGGATTTCTTCGTTTTTCCGAACAAAACGGTACTCTCGCCGCAATCATTACTCCGAAAAACCGGGTACTCCCCCTGATTTTGGAACACTTCAGCAGCCGTTTCAATGGAGAAACATTTCTTATTTATGATAAAACACACCATATGGCCCTCGTTCACCAACCGGGCCAGGACGCTATTATTCCTCTCGAAAACTTTACTTTGGAGCATCCAAATGAGACAGAACAACAATTTCGCGCACTTTGGAAACGATTTTATCACACCATCGGCATCGAAGGGCGTTTCAATCCAAAATGCCGTATGACCCATATGCCAAAGCGATATTGGGAAAACATGACTGAATTTCTTGATTCCGCTCTTCCAGGCAATGAAGTACCTGCCACAGAGATTTCTTCCCCAATGTCGCGAAAATATCTGGAATAGACCTTTTCCCCAAGCAGTCCCATTTACTATTGGTTGAACTATTTCCTCTTTCATTCTTCTATTTTTCGCAGGACCCCATTGTCACCCGCTATTCTTAAAAGTTACAAAACCATCGGCCGCCTCATGAGCCAAGCTTATGAGGCGGCCGATTTTATACAACCTTTATTGAAATAGGCTACTTTTGTGTGAAAAGAAAATTATCCCCTTCCTCTGAAAAGCTTCGTATAAAACCAATCCAACCACTATAACCGGGAGTTTCTTCCGATCGACATACTGGATGGTGTAGGCCTTTCGACCATTCGGCCTCCCGCCATAGCTGTGCTGAGTGATCGGCCAACCGGCGGTTTCTCTGCTGCATACAACTCCTGTTGTAGTGGGAACGCAGGCAAACACAATCGCCGCAATTTGCCAGAATTCCCAGACGGTGTGCCCATTGGCTTGCGGCTCAGTAGCCCGCCTGCGATTCGCGGGAAAAAATTGCAACCAGCATATGGATTTTTCCAAAAAGTCGTGTTGCATGCATTCCTTCATCAACACTTTGGTTTTGAAATGACAAGTTTTGATAGCCTATATAAACGCCAATATGTCCTTTTCCCTATTCATCTTCATACTGCGAATAGCAACGTCCGACCACAGGCGTACTCCATCGGAAGTTATATCCGCATAATCAAGAAAAGACTCGCAAACATCGGATCTAGCCATGTACCCTGCCATAAACGGATTTACACCATCCTTTTAAACACCGCTGCTTTCGTTCGAATGATTCGCATCGCCAGAAGATTCCATTTCATTCACATAGTCCCTATAAGAAACGGTACTCAAAACCTCTTTTGTGTCACCATCAATAAAATGAACTACAACATCAATTTTATCGGGCGCTACTCCTGCAAAAGACTGATAATACGCGCCCGTCATATAGAAAGCCAATGCATAGAAGTTATCCCATTGTGTATATTCGTCAGCATTTACCTGTATATTTACTTCGGAATAATCGTCCGTATAGTCGATCGACATAAAGGAGGCTACTGCATTCTCACCCTCTGTCAAGTTCTTAATGGATTCGTCCATACTTTTCTTAAGTTCCTCGAGCATTTCTTTATGCTTGGTTTTCGTCATTGTATAGGTGACAGAACCATCCTCATGCACCACACAACCGCTATAGCCGTTTTCTTCGGCTGTCTTTTTGATGTCTTCTTCTGTCATGCTATCAAATAAAGCGGCGGGTAAGGTTACATCAACATTGAACAATCCCTCATCCACCTGAACGCCAGTCGAATTTTCTTCGCCATTGTTTTTGTTAACATCTCCATTCGATGCATCTTGGCCACAAGCTGCCAAAGATAGTAATAGAACAAGTGACAGCAGTAAGGCAAAAAATTTTTTCATTTTCCTTTCCTCTCCTTATCCAAAACATAGCTATACAGTAAACCGCCCATTGTCCATAGAATTCAAACAATATACAAGTTTGCACACCATTTTCCGATTCATGGATGGGAACTTTGGGGCGGATTTCTGACTAGAATCAATTGAAAATTCCTTTTAATATTGTATAACATTTTCATATGGATTCCAAATCTATAATCATGCTTGTAGCGCTTAATGGATGAAATCATCCCCTGATTCTTCGTTCACTCGAATGTATTCTCAGATTTTTTGCTATATGTGAATTTTTTCAACCATTTCTGTACCAATACCTTGGACAATCAAAACCACTCGTAAAGGAGCGGTATGCTCAGATTCCAGAGGGGTCAGCAAGTACTGCCCCCTCTGGGGTACTGAGGGTTTGTCATTGCATCACTGCTACAGGCAGCCGCTAAAAGCGGCTGTTTTCTTTTGCTTACTTTCTCCTGCTATCCATAAACGGGTCCATGTATCCCTTTCGAGACATCTGGCCGCTTGCCAAATCTTCTTCCAATTGGTTTTGGATATACTCCTGGAGCCTCTTCGTATCCTTTCCTACTATCCACAAAGGGTCCCCGGCACCAGAAATTCCGGCTCCTGTATTTGTACTTTAGGTTTGCATGTCTATCGAAAATCATCAGCGCACTTTTGCTCTTGAGCGTCCCCACGAACTGTGCTATACACATAGCGGATACTCACTCGAAGATGAATGTGATCCGGGCACGCCTCGCCCTCGATGATCTCTACTTTCATCTCCTTACACAGCTTTTTGATGATTTTCATAATATCCCCGCGTAATGCCTTATAAATCACTTTCCGGCGGTACTTTGGTGCAAATACCAGGTGGTGTTCGCACCGGTAGCCGGAGTGCGCCGTCTGCTTTCCTTCATGTTTCACTTGCGTAAAACCTCCTCGCTCTTTCGGGATGCGGTTGCCAAACCATCTCGATTGTAGTAAGGAGGTTTTTTGGCCAAGGTTTTTTATTTCACTCCTGATAGAACCAGGGGGGTTAAGCCTAATGGCAACAACAAAAGAGGATGCAATACGGCTTCGTATTGCATCCTCTTTTTCTCTGTGATTCATTTCCATCAAGCTGGTTCCGGGATATGCTCGCTGTAATGATGCGCCTCTTCCAGCATCATGTCCTTAACCTTCATCAGGCGAATCTGCGTGCTGCGCTCGTTTTCATCGAGCTTCATGGTAATATATTTGATATTCGCCTGCATCTGCGGAATCATCACATGTTCCAGTGCGTTGACCCGCCTGCGCGTCTTTTCGATCTCAGCCGCCATCAGCTGACACGACTTCTCAATCTCAGCCAGACGCAGCATGTCCGGCAGGACATCTGCCAAAGACTTCACCGCCGCATCCAAATCGCTGGACGTAAATGCAAAGCCGTAGGAATAAATATCGTTTGCATCCGAAGTACGGGTCTTATAGGTGAAAACCGGAATGTCCACACTCATCACGTTGCGCGCGCTACACTCCAAAAAGACTTCCTGCTTCGGCGTCATCAACGCCACATCGAGCACCGGGTCCTGCATACCCGCTCGCGCCAGAACAAAATTCTGATTGGCTGCCGCGATACCAGCCTCTACCTTTTCGCGCAGGGCCTTATTCTCCCGAACCAAATCCAAAAATTGGCGCATCAGCTCGTCGCGCTTATCCTTCAGAAGCTTGTGCCCCCGTGTGGCAGTCACAAGTTTTTTCTTCAGGCGCGTCAATTCCATTCGCGTCGGGTTTACATGGGTTACCGCCAAAGATGTCTCCCCCTTTCCGTGAGGCAACGCAGCGGGTTACGCTTCCCGTTCGCGCTGCGCCTTTGCTTTATCGTAATATTCATCCAGGAAGGCATCTTTGATACGCTTCAATTCACTGCGCGGTAGTATGGAGAGCAGTTTCCAACCGATTTCTAACGTCTCTTCAATATCGCGGTTTGCATTGTATCCCTGGGAAACATATTCCCGCTCAAATTCATCTGCAAATTGCGCATACAGCTTATCCATATCCGTCAGAGCTGCCTCGCCGAGAACCGTCATCAATTCCTTGGCTTCCTTACCGCGCGCATAGGCTGCAAAGAGCTGGTTCATCGTATTGGCGTGGTCGGCGCGGGTTTTTCCCTCTCCGATTCCCTTATCCTTCAAACGGGACAGGGAAGGCAGTACATCAATCGGCGGCGTGACGCCCTTGCGGTACAATTCACGGCTTAAAATGATCTGCCCTTCTGTAATATAGCCTGTCAGGTCGGGGATCGGGTGGGTCTTGTCGTCCTCAGGCATGGTCAGAATCGGAATCATTGTGATGCTTCCATTTTTGCCCTTTTGCCGTCCAGCACGCTCATACAGGGACGCAAGGTCCGTATACATATAACCTGGATACCCACGGCGTCCGGGCACCTCTTTGCGTGCAGCGGAGACCTCGCGCAGGGCATCGGCATAGTTCGTGATGTCGGTCAAGATGACCAGTACGTGCATGTTCTTTTCAAAGGCAAGATACTCGGCGGCGGTCAATGCCATACGAGGCGTTGCAATTCGCTCGACCGCTGGATCATTCGCTAAGTTGACGAACATCACCGTACGGTCGATGGCGCCAGTCTCTTTAAAGCTCTGAATAAAGAAGTTGGATTCCTCGAATGTGATACCCATGGCGGCAAATACGACCGCAAACGGTTCATTCGTGCCGCGCACCTTTGCCTGGCGGGCAATCTGCGCCGCCAAATTTGCATGCGGTAAGCCGCTGGCGGAAAAGATCGGCAGTTTCTGACCGCGCACCAACGTGTTCAGGCCATCAATTGCAGATATACCCGTTTGGATAAATTCCTGCGGATAATTGCGCGCCGCGGGGTTCATCGGCAATCCATTGATGTCCATACGCTTGTCCGGGAGGATCTCCGGCCCCCCGTCGATCGGACGGCCAAGACCGTCGAACACGCGGCTGAGCATATCCTCTGAGACGCCCAACTCCATGCTGCGCCCCAAAAAGCGCACCTTGCTGTTGCTCAGGTTGATACCGGTGGAGCTCTCAAAAAGCTGAACCAATGCGTTGCCGCCGTCGATCTCCAATACTTTGCAGCGGCGTTTCTCCCCGCTGAACAGCTCGATCTCCCCCAGCTCGTTATAGGTCACGCCTTCCACGCCGCGCACCAACATCAGAGGACCCGCAACTTCCTGTATGGTTCGGTATTCCTTTGGCATTTAGAAGTCCTCCTTTTGCGAAAGCTCTTCAATCTGTTTGGAAAGCGCTTTCAAAATTGCCTCATATTCGGCCCGCATATCCTGTTCCTGGATATACTTGAAACGGCCGATGCGTTCACGCACAGGCAGCTTTACCAAATCATCGATGGACGCCCCCTTGCCCAGGGCCTCCACCGCTTTGTCGTAATAGTCCAATACCAGTTGCATCATCGTGTATTGCTTTTGCAACGGCGTATAGGTGTCCACTTCATGGAAAGCATCCTGATGCAGGAAATCCTCACGAATGGAACGGGATGCTTCGAGTTTCAAGCGGTCCGGCGCCGAAAGGGCATCCATACCGACCAGCTGAACAATCTCGTTCAATTCTGCTTCCTCCTGCAAGAGACGCATCAAACGCGCACGCAGGTTCATCCAATCTGCATTTACGTGTTCATTAAACCATTTCTCCATGGTGTCGACATACAGGGAATAACTGGTCAACCAGTTGACCGCTGGGAAATGACGTTTGTAGGCAAGATCCGAATCCAGGCTCCAAAATACCTTGACGATGCGTAGGGTTGCCTGCGAAACCGGTTCGGAAATATCGCCGCCCGGGGGAGAAACAGCGCCAATGACAGACAGCGCGCCTTCACGCCCTTCGCTGCCAATGGTTACCACACGGCCCGCACGCTCGTAGAACTGCGCCAGACGGCTGCCCAAGTACGCGGGATAGCCCTCTTCGCCGGGCATCTCTTCCAGTCGTCCGGACATTTCGCGCAACGCCTCCGCCCAACGGGAGGTCGAGTCCGCCATCAGGGCGACGGAATAGCCCATATCGCGGAAATACTCCGCGATGGTGATCCCCGTATAGATGGACGCTTCACGTGCCGCAACCGGCATGTCGGAGGTATTGGCGATTAAGACAGTGCGCTCCATCAGGGAGAAACCCGTCTTTGGGTCCTTCAATTCCGGGAATTCGTTCAAAACGTCCGTCATCTCGTTGCCGCGTTCGCCGCAACCAATATAGACAACGATATCCGCTTCTGCCCACTTGGCCAGCTGGTGCTGTACGACGGTTTTTCCACTGCCGAACGGTCCCGGAACCGCTGCTACACCACCTTTTGCAATGGGAAACAGCGTATCGATGACACGCTGCCCTGTGACAAGCGGCATATCCGGGGACAACTTCTGCTTGTATGGCCTGCCGACACGCACCGGCCATTTTTGCAGCAAGGTCAGATTCTGGCTGGAGCCGTTTGGTGTATCCACCACCGCAACGGTCTCGTCGATGTTATAATCGCCCTCCTTGATCGAGCGCAATGTCCCCATCAATCCGTTGGGCACCAGAATTTTGTGGACCACAATCGGCGTCTCCTGGACTGTACCGATGATATCGCCGCCCGTGACGGAATCGCCCGCCTTTTTCAGCGGCTGAAAATGCCATTTTTTCTGATGATCCAGCGCGGGGATTTCCACACCGCGCTGCAGGTTGTTGCCTGAGACCTTCATGATCTCCTCCAGCGGACGCTGGATTCCATCGAAGATGCTTCCGATCAGGCCGGGACCTAACTCCACGGAGAGAGGCGCGCCGGTGGATTCCACCGGTTCGCCCGGGCCAAGTCCGGAGGTCTCCTCGTAGACCTGGACGGAAGCCTGGTCGCCGTGAATCTCGATGATCTCGCCGATCAGGCGTTGTTCGCTGACGCGCACCACGTCAAACATATTCGCGTCTCGCATTCCTTCAGCGATGACCAGCGGGCCGGCAACCTTTTTTATGGTTCCTTTGCTCATTGTTCTGATCGTTCCTTTCTGCGGGAAAGCACTGCTGCGCCCTCCCAGAGTTCCGGAAATCTATCCGATTCATAAAATTAATTATTAAAGATAATGTCGGAGCCGACCGCCTGTTCCACACTCTTCTTCACTGCAGCGACGCCCTTTCCGGTATTGCCAGACGCTCCCGGAATCAAAATAATTGCGGGCAGCATCTGCTCCCGGTAACGGTCAATCTCCGCCTCAAGGGTCTCTGCCAGCGCCTCGGTGATATAGACCACCGCGTATTCCTGCTCCGCCAATCCCCGCAGCTTCCGGGCCGCTTCGATTGGGTCGGTCACGGGATAGGTGTCCAGCCCCAAGGCCGCAAAGCCATAGATGCTGTCCCGATCTCCCATCACTGCAATTTTATACATGGCACTCCCCCCTAAACATTGCGGTACATTTCCCGCATACGATCGCGCACCGCTTCTTCCCGCAGATGGTTCCATTTTCCGGAAAGAATGATGCGCACTGTTTTTACCTCGTTCTCCCTCGCCAGGATATACGCGGCCAGCGGTCCAATGGTAAAGGGGTTGTACTGTTGTGGACGAATATCCCGTATAATCAGGTTGTCACACCAGCGCTCAAACGCAGAAGGCGATTCTTGCAGCGCCGGCACCGCATCCGCATAGGCCGTCCTTTGCAGATAGCTGTAGACCGCATCTTGCCCCTCGAGGGAAGCTTTCGCAAGCTGCTCGACATCGAGGGAATCGCAAGGGGCCAACGCGCGCTTGAGAAAATCCAAGGACTTTCCGGTTTTTTGTGCGCGAACCGCAATTTTGATGTCTGCAGCGGCTACGGTTAGCTCCGCATATTCCCGAATGATCGGGTGATCCGCTGCTTTTCCGGCTGCATAGATTGCATCCAAGGCCGCGCGATCGACTATGACGTCGCAAAGCTGGCCGTCACGTGTATGCAACAAGAGATCAAACGCCTCTTTTGCAGGGGCCCGCATTGCCTCTGGTAACAGGGAATAATCCTGTTCGCGAAGCGCCTTCAGCATGGTTTCCGGCTGTACAGTCCCATGTGAGAAAAATGCCTCGCGCCGTTCTGTATCCAGATACACCATTTTGATCGCGGCCTTTAGATTGTGGTAGTCGTTTGCATAGAGGAACACGTCAAAGACCGATACATCGTCCACCAATTCCTCCATCAGGGCCCAGGTTTTTTCCTGTTCCCCTTTGAGGATTTGTTCCGCGTCCGTTGCCGTCCCGTCTCCCCAACCTTTTTCTGACAAAAGCTGGATGCATTCTGCATAGCTTTTCGCTGCCAGCAACTGTTCTAGGAAAGCACTTTTCAAAAGACTGAGCTCTTTCGTGCGGATGCGGGCGACTGCATAGGTGTATTGTTTTTCCGCCATATCAGTATCCTCCCGCAAAGAGCAGCGCATGCAGTTTATCCTGCAAGCTGTCTCTTGCGGCGTCGAATAGCGCCGCGAAAGAGCAGTTTTGCTCCACGCCGCCATACACCAGCACAAAGCCGCCTTCCATGTTCCGCGGCTCGCGGGATATTTTTAAGCTGCCTCCGGCCGGGACGGCCTGCGCAAGTTCTTGTTCAAACCCTTTGGGCAGGCGATCCAGATCCCTTTGTGAGAAAAAGATCTCGCCGTTCTGGGCTAGCGCGTACTTATGGACTAATTTTTGTATATTGGCAAAATAATCCGCAGGCGCAAGCGCATCCATCGCCCGCAAGCTTTTGTCCATCAACTCCCGAATAATCTGCTGCTTGGCCGCAAGGATGCTCTGCCGTTTTTGCAGAGCTGCCGCGGACTCTGTCCGGCTTTGCAGGTCTTTCACCTTTTCCTTTGCCTGTTCTGCAATTTCCTGCGCGCGCGCTTCACCGCGCGACCGTGCCTCCTGTGCAATTTGCGCCGCTTTCTCCTCCGCGTCCCTGCGGATAGAGGCCGCGGAGGCCGCCGCGTCGTCTTCAATCTGTTTAATGATTTGTTCCAATCCAGTCATGCGCAGCGCTCCTTTTCCATATCATATTTTGGCGGGGGCGGATCATACCGGCAGACCGCCGATGCCTGTAATCGCCAGGATGGAAACCAGAAGCGCAAGGATGGCGTAGGTTTCGACCATGGCGGGGAAGATGATGGCCTTGCCGAGCTGATCGGGGCGCTTCGCAACCAGACCGATGCAGGCGACCGACGCACGGCTCTGTTTCAGAGCCGACCAATAGCCGACAATCGCCATCGGCAGGCAGGCCAGAAAATACAGAAATCCCTTTGCCAGAGACATTTCATAATTACCGCCCAGAATACCGATCTGGGAAAGCGTGATAAACGCGATCAACAGGCCGTAAATGCCCTGTGTGCCGGGAAGCAGCTGTAAAATCAAAACCTTACCGAATTTAGACGGGTCCTCTGTTACAACGCCTGCGGCAGCCTCGCCCGCACGGCCAACGCCTACTGCGGAACCAGCGCCTGCCAACAATGCCGCTAGAACTGCGCCAAGCAAAGCAAGTACAATACCCATGTTTTCCATAATTATTTTTCCTCCCTGATTTTGTAGTATTTGGTATGGACGCCGAATGGCGCAAATTTACGCCCGCCGCCCTCATAAAATTTTCCAAAGAACTCCACAAACTGGAGACGATTGGTATGCACATAAGCGCCCAATAAATTGATCCCCAGATTGATGGTATGGCCAACGAGAAACACCAGGATAAACATAATCGCTCCACCGACTCCACCGCCGCCCATACTGCCCATCTGATTAATCACCGTTGCAATGACGCTGGTTGCAAGTCCCAAGGCAAGCAGGCGGGAATACGACAGGACATCGCTTAAATAGCCAGTGACGTTATAAAGGCCGTAAAGGCCCTTGAGCAGCCGTTTGATCGGATTGCGAGATTCGCGTCCCGATGTAAAAATAATACCAACTGCACCGATCCCTGCGACAATTGCAGCTACGTTCCCCACTTGAGCGGGTAAAATAAAGCTGAGTTGCGCGATGTCTACAAACATCTGATTGGACAACATAAACACAACTGCGCCGCCTACCAGCATATACCAGAATATCACGTCGTACAGAGCATCCTTGTACTTCTTTTGCCGGCAAAGTTGGTAAAGCTGCATAGCCAAACCCGTGAACAAGTGGATCACACCGACCAAGAGCGCAAACATCAGCATGCGCATCGGTTCTTTGAGAGGCTCAAACCAAAGTGGCTGGAGCGCCACTTCGTTTCCAAAGAAGGTCCGGGAGACGACTGCCAAGGCATCTCCAAAGAAACTTCCAAACAGGAATCCCCAGACCGTAGTGGAAATCCCACAGAAAAAAAACATCCGCAGCGTCTTGCGAAGCCCATCCTCCATATTCTTGAATTTGAGCAACACAAGTCCGCAACCAATCACCATCAGCAGCCCATAGGCAGCATCGGAGAGCATCATGCCAAATAGAAAATAATAAAAGACTGCCATGACCGAGGTGGGGTCCACCTCGCCTTTGCCAGGAAGGCTAAAGGATTCCAAAACCCCCTCCACTGGCTCTGTAAACTTGTTATTCTTCAGGAGTACAGGTACATCCTCGTCCTCCGAGGGATTTTCGAGTTCCACCGCCGCGCCAAACCGCTGCTCCAGTTCCTGGGCGAGCTTCCCCGCATCCCTTTGGGGGATATATCCGGTGAGCACAAAGGTTCGCCGCGACTGCATGAGGCGGCCAATCACCTCATATTTCTCTTGACGCATGGTCAGGTAATCCACCATGAATTTGAGATCATCCCGTTGCGGGGCATAACTTTTGATCTCTTCTTCCGCCTCTTGCATGGTTTTTTGCTGCTCCTCAATTCGCCCTTGTAACGTTTGCATACGTTCTGCGGGGGGCGTTTTTGAAGGCGAAGCAGGTTTGGCAAAGCCCAAGGTACGCAAAGCTTCTTCCACCGCAGGAGCATCCCTCCGGTTACAAAGCAAAAAGATGCAAGTCTGCTCCTGAGAGGTACTGATCACATCCACATGAAGAGGGACCTTGGGTACCAATAAAGCCAAGTTCTCCTCCAACACAGGTTCTGTATACGCTGTTGGAAGCGTCCCAACAAAAGAAGCCGTACATTTTGTCCCCTGGATTCTCATGGAGACATCGAGATTCACCCAGGGATTCAGGGCTTCTATTTGCGTCTGCAATTTTTGGATCGTCCCTTGGCTGTCTGCAATATCCTTTGAGAGTTCATTCAGACGATGTACCACATGGAGCACACTGTCGCTTTTTTCCCGGAATGCATCGTACTGTTCCGCCGGAATTTCCTTGCGTCCTTCCAGCGAAGCAAACAGGGACTTTTTCTCGGGCATATACTGGTGGAGCACATCCAATGCCTGTTTTGAAGCGGCAATGTTCTTTTCAAACTGTGTTTTTTGTGCGGTCATATCGATCCGCCGGAATACGCTGTCTTCCTCCAACACGTCGTTGATCTCCACCGCGCCGCACCGCTGTATCCATTCCAGAATGGGCTTTCGGTTTTTCCTGAGAGCGTATATGCTGATGCGCTGCATCTGCAATACCGCCATAAGTGCAATTCCTCCTTTCGGAATTGGTTTTTACTCGCTACTATCCGACGAGTTCGGCAATCACACAGGCGATTGCCTCTTTTTCCTTTTTTTGTGCATGCGCACGCAGCGCCGCAATCTCTTGCTCGGCTTCTTGAGCAGCCTTCGCCACACGGGATTCTCCCTGCTTGCTCGCCGCCTGCAAGGAATTCCGGGCCTGCTTGTCCGCCTCAGCAGCCATATGTGCCACCGTCTGTTCTGCATCTTTGCGGGCCTGCTGTAACAATTGCTCAGCCTGCTGTGCTGCATCCCGTTCGGTCTGCTCTGCTTTTCGTTCCGTCTCCCGTACGATGTCGATTGTCTGCTGTGCCATACGGTTTCATCACCCCCTATTCCTTTTTGGTTATGCATGGCCCCATGTCTGGGGTCCTTATAGATTCCAAAATTATCTTCATTGTACATGAAAAGAATGGAAAGTGCAACAATATTGACCAACATTTTTCTGATAAAATTTGTATTTTGTACAATCCGATCAATTTTTTCGGTTGACCAAGTTTTTTGTCAAAAGGTCACCAGATTCGCCCCTTTTATCCCACCAAAAATCAGACGAAATTTTCTTTGATTCGTCAATAAATTTATGAATTTCGCTCCATTGATTTCAGTGCGCTAAATCGGTATAATAAATAGTATTATAGTCTGCTCATCTGAAGCAGTAATTTATAGGAGGTTGCACCATTATGAATCGCGTTTATAACTTTTCCGCGGGCCCCTCGATGCTGCCCGAAGCTGTTCTTCGCCGCGCTGCGGACGAAATGTTGGACTATCAGGGCAGTGGCCAATCGGTTATGGAAATGTCCCATCGTTCTAAGGTCTATGAGGGTATCATCGGTTCTGCCGAAAGCCTGCTCCGTGAAGTCATGAATATTCCCGACAACTACAAAGTCTTGTTCTTACAGGGTGGTGCATCCTCCCAGTTTGCAATGGTTCCCATGAATTTGATGACCAAAAGCGGCAAGGCCGACTTTGTGATTACTGGCCAGTGGGCTACAAAGGCATATAAAGAAGCGGCCCGCTACGGTGAAGCGAATGTTGTGGCTTCTTCTAAGGATCAGACCTTCTGCTATATACCGGAGCTCGATCCTTCTACCTTTACCAAAGATGCGGACTATTTCCACATCTGCATGAACAACACCATCTATGGTACCAAATTTACAAAGTTGCCGGAGACGGGAGAGGTCCCGCTGGTAGCGGATATTTCCTCCTGCATTTTGAGTGAACCGATCGATGTGAGCAAGTTCGGCGTATTGTATGCAGGCGCTCAAAAGAACATGGGACCGGCCGGTCTGACGGTTGTCATTATCCGCGAGGACCTGATCGGCCATGCGATGGACATCACTCCCACCATGTTTAACTATCAGACCCATGCGGACAATGGTTCTATGTTTAATACACCGCCATGCTATGCAATCTATATCAGCATGCTCGTACTCGATTGGATCAAGAACACCATGGGCGGCCTTGAGGAAATGAAAAAATACAATGAGAAAAAGGCGGGTATTCTGTATCATTATCTGGACAACTCCAAGATGTTCCGTGGAACCGTCGTTCCGAAAGACCGCTCTTTGATGAACGTCCCGTTCGTTACAGACAGCGACGAACTGAACGCAAAGTTTGTCAAAGAGGCCGAGGCAGCTGGTTTCGTCAATCTAAAGGGCCATCGTTCGGTCGGTGGAATGCGCGCTTCGATTTACAATGCTATGCCGATGGAAGGCGTCGAAAAGCTCGTAGAATTTATGAAGAAGTTTGAAGAAGCCAACGCATAAGCCCTGTTGCTTACATAGTATGGCATTTAGAAAGATCCTTTATTTTTGAAAGATACAGGTGATAAACATGTACAATGTGAAATGCTTAAATAAAATTTCCTCCGTGGGCCTGGACCGTTTTGGTGCAAACTATATCTGCGGCGAAGACGTCGAAAATCCAGAGGCAATCCTAGTTCGTTCCGCTTCCATGCATGAGATGGAGCTGCCCAGTAACTTGTTGGCAATTGCGCGCGCAGGCGCGGGTGTCAACAATATTCCGTTGGACAAATGCAGTGAAGCAGGAATCTGCGTCTTTAATACACCGGGCGCCAATGCCAACGCTGTCAAGGAGCTGGTTATCGCGGGGTTGCTGCTCGCCTCCCGTAAGATTGTTTCCGGTATTGAATGGGCAAAGAGCTTGAAGGGCAAGGGCGCAGAAGTTGGTAAACTGGTCGAAAAGGGAAAAAGCCAGTTTGTTGGACCGGAAATCAGCGGAAAACGCCTTGGTGTTATCGGCCTTGGCGCCATCGGTATTCTGGTGGCCAACGCTGCTAAGAGCCTTGGCATGGAAGTCTATGGCTACGATCCGTATTTGAGTGTTGATGCCGCGTGGGGGCTTTCCCGCTCCACCAAGCATGCGCAGACATTGGATGAAATCTATGCAAACTGCGATTATATCACTGTTCATGTTCCGCTTACGCCGGACACCAAAGAAATGATCAACGCAGAAAGTATTGCTAAGATGCAGGATCATGTGCGTATTCTAAACTTTGCACGCGGTGACCTGGTAAATTCTGCTGACCTCCTAAAAGCATTGGCAGACGGAAAGGTTGCTTCCTATGTGACGGATTTTCCGACGGATGAGATGTTGGGTGTAGAGGGTGTTGTCGCTGTTCCGCATCTGGGCGCATCCACCCCGGAGAGCGAGGACAATTGTGCGCGTATGGCAGCCGACGAGCTCAAGGATTATCTCGAAAACGGCAACATCTTGCACTCTGTAAACCTTCCAAATGTTTCCATGCCGCGTGATTCGGCTTTCTCCCGTATTTGTATCATTCACCGCAATGTCCCGAATACGATCAGCCTTTTGGCCGGTAAGCTTGCGGAGTTCGGCATCAATATTGAGAATATGCAGAGTAAATCCCGTAAGGATTACGCTTATACCCTTTTGGATGTCACAGGCGACCTCAACGGAAATGCTGCAAAGATTGAAGAATTTCCGGATATCATTAAGGTCCGTGTGATCTAAAACGAAATTTTTCGTTCACACCTGAAAAAATACTGTCCGCCTGTTGTGAAATTCATCACAACAGGCGGATTTTTGTAAGTGAAGAAGGAGGTCCTTACACTCTATAAAATGGAGCATTCCGCAAGCTTTCTCCTTATGAAAGACCCTATGACCGACAAGATTGCCAACTTCTATAGCAGGCCAAGTTTTCCCCAACATAATGGAACGATCCATGCACATCCATATCCTCGGACCCGTTCTACTGGAAAAAGAAATTCTTCATAAAAGAACAACGATAAACGGCGATCGACCTCTATACATTGACCATCGCTCTCATAAACAAAAATTATTTTCACGATGAACCCGTTATACTCCTCACGAAAAGTGTTCTGAAAGTATTCTATATGGGGATTGCATCCCCCATATAGGACGACCTTGTACCACATACTATCGATCTGCAAATTACATTTATTATGAGGAAACAAGTATGCATGTTATTGATAAGCCCTAAAATACCACGTGTACTTCAAAATACCTACATATACTCTTACACATGGGAGTTCCTTCAGAATGAACCATGTACCAACTACTGACTATGGACAAAGCAAACCATTACGGTAGTTCGATGAATTTGCCTATAGAGGCAAGTAAGGCAGATTATCAAGACAGGGTTGCCGCATTTGCCTATACCGGGGTATAGGCAAGCAAGGCAGACGATCAAGATAATCATTACATGCGTTTGCCTATATCTGATAGGCAAACGCGGCTAACCAATATAACGAGTACACTCCATAAACTGCGCTAGATCTTGGACGGCAATTTCTACGAGATCGTCAATCTCTGGCGGATAAGCCCTTTAGAGGTTATTTTCTATCATCAAAGCGAATGAAAAGGGGCTTCTACGAAGATCACCATCTACCAGGCTTAAAAAAGGGACAAGTACATGAAAGAAAACTTTTTCGACGGGATTGCAGTTCAAGAACTCTTGATACTTTATATGTAAGCCCTATTGAGATCTTTTTCTATCTTCACAATTTCAGTTCGGAACAAAACTATTCATAATTACATCCTAGAAGTGAATTTTTGATACAGCGCTTAGGAGTACGGCGTACCATTTCGTAAATTGTTCATATCATATCTTCCTGTGTTGTTTCTTCGCAAATTGTGTTGCCTGGAGGCAGGTCAATTTGCACAAATTCCCCTAAAATATGCTGCCTTACAACGGCTTTTCAAATGTCGTATTAGCAAGGTATTAGCAGGAACCCCTTGTGACAGAGGGCTTCCATGGCCATTTCAAAATGCTATTAGCAAGGGAGGATCATTTTATGAGCACCAATGAAAAAGGGACGCCCCAAAGCAGAACATACACCGTGAATGACATCGCAGCCATTCTCGGTATCGGCCGCACTACGGCCTATAAGCTCGCCAACTCCGGAGCGTTCAAGACAATCCGCATCGGCAACATGATCCGCATCTCCAGAAAGTCCTTTGAGGATTGGCTGAAGATGGAGGAAATAATAAAAGAATAGACTTAGGCGGATTTTTTATAGCGTAAGGTAAAAAACAGGGCCCCATAAAGGCACACGCCCATAAGGAAGTAATTGTATTACCGCAGGGCGGCATAGTCAAAAGGCTATGCCGTTCTGCCTTTTCTTTTCCGTTCAATGGTCTGCTTGTTCTCGTCCTGTTCCAGTTCCCCAATAAAGTTCCAGACAATTTCAATCTTCTGTCTGCGGTGTCCGCTGGATTTGTCTGGTGCGTGGACAATAATTTTCTTTACAAACTCATTGACGATAGTAGGCGTTAGTTCCCGTATTCCTACATACTTGCGGATAACGGCGGCGAAGCTGTCAAAGTCAGTCCGGTCTTGTTCGTAAGTATCAACGGCGGCTTGCTCTGCCTTAACAAACTCTGTCAGTCCCTTTTGCTCCGCTTCATACTCGGCGGACAGTTTCAAAAATCGCTCGTGACTGATTGTGCCGTTAATATCGTCCTCGTAAATCCGCTTGAAAATACGGTCAAGTTCGGTAATCCGTTTCCTTGCCTGTTCCAGTTCTTTTTTCTGCCGCTTTACTGCCTTTTCTGTTTCCGTAAATCTCTGTTGATAGACCATGTTTTGGAAGTTCTGTATATCGTCAAAGAACATAGCTGTTACATCAAAAATCCTCTGCCGGACGAACAGCTTTAAGGTTTCTTCTCTGATAAAATGCGCGGAACAAGTACCCGTATTGCTCTTGTAGTTGGAGCAGACATAATGCTCTTGTTTTGGCGTGAAGCTGTTTGTTGTGCAGAAGTAAAGCTTTTCGCCACAGTCAGCACAATAGAGCAAGCCGGAGAATAAGCCTTGCCGTCCTGTCTTTGTAGGCCGGCGTTTGTTTGCCCTTAATTCCTGCACCCTCTCAAATACCTGTTCTTCGATAATCGCAGGTTGGGTATTTAGGAAAATCCGTTGATTTTCGGGAGCGTTTTGCAGACGCTTTTTCAGCTTGTGAGATTTGGAATATGTCTTGAAATTGACCGTACACCCTGTATATTCCGGGTGTTCCAAAATCCCCACAATGGTTTTGAAATCCCACCGATAGAGATTATCCGGCATAGCCTTTCCGTCACGCTTTGCATAGTAGGCTTTGACTGTTAAAACCTTATCCGCCGTCAGTGTCTTTGCTATCTGCATTGGTCCTTTTCCTGCAATGCACAAGTCAAAAATCCTCTTTACCACCTCGGCGGCTTCCTCGTCCACAATCCATTTCTTTTTGTCTGCCGGGTCTTTCCTGTACCCATAGGGCGGATTGGTACAGAGGTGTTCCCCTGCATTACCCTTTGACCGCATGACCGCGCGAATTTTTTTGCTTGTATCTCGTGCATAAAAGTCGTTAGTTCACTTCGCATAAAGCATGACAAGCTCACAGGTCGATATGCCCGATGAAATTGTAGTAGATATTGAAGTCCCGTTCTTCGTGGCCGTCTACCATGCGCTTTTCGCCGACCTCGATTTTCTGGATGAGCCGCACCAGCGTAGGCCGGTCAAGCTCTTCCAGATTGTAATAATCCTGCACCATGTCCAGCCATGCGTCCACGGATTGCTCGTTCTCTTTGCTGGCGGCAAGCTGCTCCGTCAGCTCCCGGCGGCGCTCCTGCTTGGCCTTGCGTTCGGCCTCGTAGCCGTTCAAAAGCTGAACGCAGAGGTTTTCCGGGATTTTCCCCAGCACCTTGTCCTCGTAGGCGGACTGCACCAGACGGTCAAGCTCCGGCAGCCGCCGGTCGATGGCGCTCAGCTCTGCTTGGAGCGTCCTGACTCTCTCACGGCCAGCGGACTCCTTCTGCGCCAGAAGTTTTTCCCGAATCTCAGCCCGGCCAAACTGCGCCCACATGGACTTGCTGCGGATGTCCACCAGCACCACATGAGCCAGCGCTTTCTGGTTGATGTAGTGGGAAGAACAGGCGTCTTTGCCGCCCGAAGCGTACCGGTTGCAGACATACGCCTTGTACTCCGGCTCCTTGCCGCTGGTTTTCTTCCGGTAGTCCCGCATATACCCGCATGGAGGCTCCGCAGTCCATGCACCGCAGCAGACCGGCGAACAGCGAAACGGTTCCGCTCTTGCCGCTGCGCCCTCTGGACGGATGGTTGTCCATCCGCTGTACCGCGTCCCATACATCCTGCGAGATCAGCGGCTCGTGGGTGTTCTCCACCCTGATCCACTCGCTCTCCGGCTTGCTGACCTGCTTGTGGTTTTTGTAGGAGACCGTGCCCGTCTTGTTCTGTACCATGTGGCCGAGATACACCTCGTTGCGGAGGATGGTTTTCACCGTCACATCGTTCCAGCACTCCGTCTCGCCCCGGCGGTTTTCCCGCCCTTCCGCCATGTAGTAGAAGGTTCTGGGCGAGGGGACTTTTTCGGCGTTGAGGATCAGAGCGATTTTTCGGAAACCGTTGCCCTGCAAACGCAGATCGAAGATACGCCGCACCACCGGGGCTGTTACCGGGTCGATCTCCAAAATGTGCTTGTCCGCCGCGCTCTTCCGGTAGCCGAGGGGCGCATAGCAACCCACATATTTCCCTGCCTTGAAGGTGGACAGCTTCACCGCCTTGATCTTGTTGCTGGTGTCCCGCGCATAGAGGTCGTTCATGACATTTTTCAGAATGACCAGCATCTCATTGTTCTTGCGGATGGTGTCTACCCCATCGTTGAGCGCAATGAACCGGCATCCGAGGGACGGAAAAATGAAGTCTGTATATTTGCCCGCTTCGATATAATCACGACCGAGCCTACTTAGGTCTTTGGTTAGTACCAAATTGATCTTGCGGTCGGTCGCGTCCTGTACCAGCCGGTTGAACCCCGGACGGTCGAAGGTCGTACCCGAAACCCCATCGTCGCAGTAGTAATCGTAGAGCGTCCAGCCCTGTTCCCGCACATACCGGGCGAGCATTTCCTTCTGATTTTCGATTGACACAGACTCACCGGCGCGCTCATCGTCCCGGCTCAGTCTGGCGTAGATTCCAACACTGTATTGTTCCTGCATTTTCTTCTTTAACCTCCCGAAATGCAGTGCGTATCACAATCAGAAATCCTGATTGTATTATACCACTGCGGCGCTGATGATTCCACTGGGCAAAGTGCCGGGATTCACTTCACCCGTTCTATCGCTTCAATCGTGAGAGCGTCCAGCAGATCGCACATCTCCGCATTCCCCACAAAAAAGCTCTGGACATGGTAGATGGTCCCATCCTCCGTGACCATATCCGCATGGTCGGGGACCGGCAATCTTTTGGGGCAGAGCCGTAAAACATCCATGTTCTGTTTCTTCTGAGTTTTCATATTCGCAATTCCTCCGTATTCGCCGTGTGTGGCACAGCAGCCCGCCGCAGTCAAGGAACCGGCTTCGCCTCGCTGCGCGTCCTTGACAGCGGCGTTCTGCCGTGCAGGTGAGTAACCAAGGCGGCAAGGCCGCCCTTTGCCAAAAGGCTTCGACTGGTTCTAATTCTGATTACATGGCACGCTCCTTCCCGCTGGCAGGGAGGGCGGACGGAGGAAAAGAAAAGAGCCGCATGACGGTAAAAAATCTTCCCATACCGACTACACAGAAATCCACGCGGATTTCTGCGTTCATGCGGCATTAGGAAGACTTCGCTTCGTCAGCGGCTCCACAGCACAGCTACTTTATTTGGTTGATTTCAGTATATCAGGAACAGGCGTTCGAGTCAAGGTTCCAAACGAAAAAAGTGTTCGTGTCCGCGCAAAATTTACGAAGGCATAGGCTTTGGACTGGGATTCGAGAGAACAGCAAGCACAGCAAGTGTATGTACACTTGCAGAAAAACGGTGCTTGCGATACCGGAGTGACTTGCTGATTAGCAAGCACATCCGGTGTGGCCACACACCGGAAAAATGGCGCTCCGGGCTGTCTGCCGAAGTGCCATTTTTCTATTTTGGGAGTGTCCCAAACCCTTTATTTTTACTATAACTATAATTTTGACGGAAGTGCATCTATTGTTTTTTGCCAATTATCAACACCCATTTTTGATTAAAAAAGATGTCATTGTTTTTGAGATATGGAGAAAAGCCGGTTTTGTCATTACCAGTTACATCTGCCCGCATACGCTGTCTGATTTTTTCACGAATTAAGTCTGGTGTCCTCGTAAGGGCAAGCCAGTTTTCCAAACGCTGCGGCATTTCCGTTGTTTCGCATTTTTCTATGGCAAGGCCATGTGTTTCAAACAGGCTTAGCATTTCTGTCTTGCTTAGATTTTTTACATGGGACGGGTCGCGCTGAGTTTCAATTTCATCTTCTGTTTTCCGCAGCACTTCATCAGCGGCTTCCATATCTATCATTACCAACTTGCCGCCGGGTTTTAGTACCCGAACCATTTCAGAAAAAACAGCGGTTACATCTGTAAAGTGGTGGAAAGCAAGGCGTGAAAATACAATATCAAAGCTATTGTCCAGAAAAGGAAGTTCCTCCGCATATCCTTTCACAAAAACTATATTGCCTAAATGTTCTTTGTCGGCTTCCTGATGTCCAATCTGCAACATGGGAACCGTTGCGTCCAGACATACGACTGTCTGTACTAATGGCGCAAAGGAACGGCCGCAGGCACAAGTCCCGGCAGCTACTTCCAAAAGCGTGTTTTCCCTGCATGGCGCAACGCAGGAAATCGTGTAATTCAAATATTCCTCCTTTGTGAAATTGACGGATTTGCTCTCAAAGTTCGGGGCTTGTAGTTCAAAGGAGCGATTAATTTTTTCTATGTTCTCTGGTTTCATAAAGCGGTTCCTTTCTTTGGCGTGAAAAGGGATTCCATATCTGCCTTTTCCAACTGCAACAATTTTATCTTTTTATCTATTCCCCCGGCGTAACCTGTTAGGCTTCCGTTTGTGCCTACGACACGATGACAGGGAACAATGATTGAGATTTCATTATGACCTACCGCGCCACCTACGGCCTGTGCTGACATACGCGGCAGACCTCTCTTTGCGGCGATCTGCTTTGCAATTTCGCCGTATGTCATAGTCTGGCCGTATGGAATGGTACAGAGGATTTTCCATACCTCATTCTGAAAGTCTGTGCCTGTGAAATGAAGCGGCACAGTAAAGTCCGGCTCTTTCCCCGAAAAGTAAATGTCAAGCCAATGTTTTACTTTTTCAAAAAGGGAAATTTCTTTTTCCTCATGCTCTTTGTCCAGATAAAGGGCAAAATATTTCTGCCCCTCAAACCATAATCCAGTTAAGCCAATATCATCTGCGGCTAAAAGAATATTGCCAATGGGGGAACCATAATGACTGGTGTACTGCATTATCAGCCCTCCAATTCAAAATACTGATTAGAGTCCTGTGGAGCCTGTGCGCGTTCCGTGTCCGTGTAGGAACGGATTTCGGAGCAGACCGTAATTTTATAACTCTCAAACAGTTTTTCCCGTCCCTCTTTCTGGCTCATGCGGTGCTGCATGGCGTTTCTCCAACGCTCTATGGCGGCCTCGTCCGTCCATATATTCATGGACAACAGCTTGCCGTCCTCATTCAGACTGGAAAACCGCTCTGCCCGGACAAAACCCTCAAATCCGGCAAGCAAGGGCTTCAACATAGCTGCAAGGTCAAGGTATTTCTTCATTCCAGCCTTTGTGGGCTTCACTTCAAACAAAACAATAATGTTTGCCATTTTTTACTTCCTCCTATTTTTAGCTTGCACCGTTTACAAGGGCGGTAGCCGTTTTTCAAGGCTTCTTCCAAAGCATCAAAGAACACCATGTTCTTCTCTAATGGTGTGCGTGATGAACAGGACGGGCAGCAAACAATTTTCGTAGATTTTACTGCAACAAAAAATTGTCCGTCATACCGTTTTTCCTTGTTTTTGACTGCCTTTATCTTTTCTTCTCGTTCCACGGTTTCCTCCTTTCTTCGGCGCATAGTCTTTCATGCCGGGAATAGCCCCGCCCGCAACAGCCCACAAATACAAACTGGCAACGCTGCAATAAGGGCTGAACCGCCTGCGGTATTTTTCAAACAGCTTGCGGTCTATTGTCCTGTGGTGGTAGACCATACGCAGCCCGCGCTGGATTGCCAGATCGTCAAAGCTGAATATGTTAGGCCGCTGCAAGCAGAACAGCAAAATCATTTCCGCTGTCCATACGCCGATTCCTTTCAAAGAAGCCAGCGCCTTGATTGCTTCGTTGTCTGGCAACTGGGAAATTTCCTGTAAAGCAAATTTCCTGGTCTTTACTTTTTCAGCAAAATCTTTGATATATTCAGCTTTTCGGAATGTCATTCCAAAAGACTGCAACGTATCTATATCGGCTGCCGAAATGCTCTCTGCGTTCACTTATCCAAACTGCGCTTTCATTCTCGCCCATATTGTTGCCTGCGCCTTTGTCGATATTTGCTGGCCGATGATGTGATGTACCACGGAAGAAAACAGGTCGGTATCTACCTCGCGGTCAACGTGGCCGATTTTTTCAATGACTTCACGCAAACGCTCGTCTTTGGTTTTCAGATATTCTACTTCGCGCTCGGCATAGTAGAAATACAATTCGCACACCTCCTGTTGTCTTGACTTTTTTATTCCCTTGCACTATGATTTTATCACAAAGAAATGCTGTGTGATATTAAAAAATCGCCGGATATTATCATAATATTCCCAAAGGAGAACAGAAATGGATTTGGATAGAGAACAATATATCAACTCGGTCAATTTGAACATTGACACGGATTTTCCCTACCTTGTCCTCGATGTTATCAATGACAATTCTTTTCCCAGAAATCCCGGATTTCATGTTATGCACTGGCATGAGGATCTGCAATTCATTTTGGTGCTGGAAGGTACAATAGAGGTGCAGACACTTGATACCTCGGTTCTGATTCACACCGGAGAGGGATTGTTCATCAACAAGAATGTGGTACATGATGTACGGCGGCTGGAAAATTGTCATTACAACAGTTTCCTCTTCCCAGCTTATTTCCTCGAATTTTATGCCGGAAGTCCAGCAAAGGATTTTGTAGACAGCGTGACATCAAATGACCGAATGGCCTTTATCCATTTTACAACCGCCCTTGACTGGCACAAAGAAGTCATAGCGCAGTTAAAGAAGTTGGTTCAGATTGAGAAGAACAAGACCGACTTTTATGTGTATGAAATTTTAGTGCAGCTCTCCTTGCTATGGCTGGTTATGAGGAAACACGTTACACTTCCGCAGGAACAGAGGGAAAGCATAGTCCGGCTCCGTATGCAAAAAATTCTCCGTTTCATTGAAGAACACTATGCGGAAGATATTACATTGTCTGACCTATCCATGAGCGCCAATATCAGCAAATCAGAATGTTCCCGCTGTTTCAAACTGAGCATGAATACCACGCCCTATAAGTATCTGACAGAATACCGGCTCTCAAAAGCCGCGCAGCTTTTGAAAAAGACGAATGAACCTATCGGAAATATTGCCGTTGCTGTTGGGTTTCATCAAATGAGCCATTTTGGAAAGTGCTTTAAAGAAAAAACGGGCTGTTCTCCAAAGGCTTATCGGGAAATGGAAAATAACTCTTAACATTTGGCATGACAATGAATCGCAGAAAGCCATCATCAAGATTGATAGATTGATATTTAATTAGATTGTTACTTGATTCTTTGATATTTCTTTATTTAGTATTTTATTGTGCGGGATTTTCCCCGTGTGGTTTTTCCGTGTGTGGATTTGCCACATCTGGATTATCCATATGTGGATATTCCCCATGTGGAGGGACGGAGAAACACCGGATTTGCGCTCTGAGCGGCGTTTCCCTATGCGGGAATATCCGGATATGGCAAGCCCTTCAAAAGCCGCTTACAGCGAAAGAAAATGCCCAAAATCGACCTTTATCCTGACAGTAAATCGTCCTATCTATCCACCTATTTAAGTCAAAGAAAACCGCCTGTTCCTTAGACCGTTTCGCTCGGCCATAGGGACAGGCGGTTTGGATTTTCTGATTGCTTACGCACTGATGATTTTTTGTCATTCTTTATTCAAGGTTGTCATTGAACAAGTTTCTGAAAGGGGTAAAATCATTATCGCCTTTGTCGCTGTCTACGCCGTCATTGATTGCGATATAGCGAATATCACGCTCGGCAAAGAAACTTTCGGTGTAATAGCCAACTTTCAGATAATCACGCCCCATGCGGGACATATCCTTTACGATAACCGTCTTGACCTTTCCGGCTTCCGAAAGTCCTATCATTTCATTCCAACCGGGTCTATCGAATAATGAGGTGTGATAGCGATAGCGGCAAAAAGCTAATAAAATCAATGGTTTTGCGGACAGCGGATAGACAGGGAATGTGTTAAAAACTGAATACGCACACAAGCGGCGTTACCTTAACCCCTTTTGGGGAGAAAGTAACGCCGTTTTTTTATGCCCGCAGGAAAGGAGGCGCAGCCGGAATGTATTTCACAAAGGGCAAGCAGCGGGCGTTTGAACTGATCATGCAGCAGAAGCCGGGATTTGACCGCTATCAATCCGGTTGTGCCGGAGATGATGAAGATTGCGGTACTTGCCGTTTCTACCGCCCACAATGGAAATATGAGTTTTGCGTTTTCAAAGAGTGTCCCTATTGCCCCGGCAAAAGGACGCGGAAAACGCACGCCAGCATGGACAAATAGACGGGCAAAAGCCCTTGTGCCATGCGGCTTTGCAGACGCGAAAACGGCAAAGGGCATATTGCAATACCAAAACAGCCGAAAACGGCTTTCTAATTGTCCACGCATACCAAGAGAGGAAGTGAGGAAATATGGCAGTTTTCAGAGTGGAGCGAAATACGGGATATACCGTTATGAGCAACCACCACTTGCGAAACAAGGAATTGTCCTTAAAGGCAAAGGGCTTGTTGTCGCAAATGCTTTCGCTGCCCGAAGATTGGGATTATACCCTTGCGGGCTTATCCCATATCAACCGGGAGAAGATCGACGCAATCCGCGAAGCGGTAAAGGAACTCGAAAAAGCCGGATATATCGTGCGCAGCCGGGAGCGCGACGAAAAGGGACGCTTGCGGGGCGCAGATTACGTCATATACGAGCAGCCGCAGCCGCGAGAGCCGGAAGCAGCTACCAGCGGCGGACAGCCGCCTATATTGGATTTACCTACATTGGAAAATCCAACATTGGATAATCCAACGTTGGAAAAACCTACGCAGGAAAAACCTACGTTGGAAAATCCAACGCAATTAAATAAAGATATATCAAGTAAAGAACAATCAATTACTGATCTATCAAGTACCCATTCCATTCCTTTCCATTCCCTAAATCCCTTGCCTTATGAGCAGGACGAAGCGGCTGCGCCGCCGGAAAGGAAAAGAACGGAAGCGAAAACAAACAGTGCAATAGAGATTTATCGGGAAATCATCAAAGAAAACATCGACTATGACATTCTCATTCAAGACCCCAAAATGGATAAAGACCGTTTGGACGAGATTGTAGAAATCATGCTGGAAACCGTCTGCACAGCCCGAAAGACAATCCGTATCGCCGGGGACGACTACCCCGCCGAACTTGTCAAATCAAAGTTTATGAAGCTGAACAGCAGCCACGTTGAGTTTGTTTTGGACTGCATGAGGGAGAACACAACCAAAATCCGCAACATCAAGCAGTATCTAAAAGCGGTGCTGTTCAACGCGCCGAGTACCATTGACAGCTACTATACCGCCCTTGTCAATCACGACTTTTACGGCAGCAAATGAGCATAGCCGCAGTTTACCGGGAAAGGAGTTGATACCTTGCAGGAGGAAGTAACCCAAAAAACGATTGCCCTATCCGTCAACGTGGGAAAAGGCGCGGCAAGGCTTACCGAACAGGCGTTACAGAAAGCAATCAAGAAGTTTTTGGAGCAGAAAAGCAAAGCACCGCATGGGAAACAGACCATGCGGCAGCTTATGAAGCAAAATGCGGGGGTTTCCAACATCGAGATCACCGACAGCAATATCAAAGCCTTTGAGAGTACCGCGAAGAAATACAACATAGATTTTTCGCTGAAAAAGGTTAAGGGCGAACAGACCCGTTACCTTGTGTTTTTCAAAGGCAGGGACGCGGACGTTATGACCGCAGCGTTTCAAGAGTTTTCCGCAAAGAAGCTGAACAGGGATAAAAAGCCCTCTATCCGCAAAGCCCTTGCCGCAGCAAAGGACAAGGCGAAGCAGCTTAACGCCGCCCGCGACAAGGTAAAGAAAATAGACAGGGGGCGCGAGATATGAAGCAGATAAACTACAAAAAGCTGATAATCCCGAATATCCCGTATGTGTTCTTTGTCTATCTCTTTGATAAGGTGGGACAGGCGGTGCGGCTTGCCCCCGGCGCGGATATTTCCGAAAAGATACTCAATATCACACAGGGATTTTCCGAAGCGTTTTCAAATGCCTTGCCGAGCGTTCACCCGTTGGATTTGCTTATTGGCATTGTGGGCGCGGTGGTTATCCGTCTGATTGTCTATTTCAAAGGGAAAAATGCCCGCAAATACCGCAAGGGCGCAGAATACGGCAGCGCACGTTGGAGTGCATAATTTTAAGTGTAAATGACACATACATGGACGCACAGGAGGTTATGCACATGACTGATTATAGCAAAATTACAGCCCTTTACTCCCGCCTTTCCGTGGGCGACGAGGACAGGGACGGCGGCGAGAGCAACAGCATACAGAACCAAAAAATATTTTTGGAGAACTATGCCAGAGGGCAGCACCTAACCAATATCCGGCACTACATTGACGACGACGAAAGCGGCAGGTTTTTTGACCGTTCCGCCTACTCCCGCATGATGGACGATGTGGAAAACGGGAAAATCGGTGTCTGCATTATGAAAGACCTTACCCGCTGGGGGCGTGACTATCTCCAAGTCGGCAACGCGATGGAGATATTCAGGCGGAACAATGTGCGCTTTATCGCGGTCAACAACGGGATAGACAGCGAGAAGCCCGACACATTGGAGTTTGCGCCCTTTATCAATATCATGTCGGAGTGGTACGCAAAGGACATCAGCAAGAAAGTGAAAACGGGCATTAAGACCAAAGGTATGAGTGGAAAGCCGATTGTCACCGAAGCCCCTTACGGCTATGTCAAAGACCCGGACAACAAGGATTTTTGGATAATCGACGAAGAAGCCGCCGAGGTTGTCCGTTTGATTTTCCGTCTGTTTATCGGCGGGAAGAACCGCAACCAAATCGCCGTGCATCTGAAAAACGAGCAAATCCCAACCCCCACTTTCTACATGAAAGACCGCGGGCGGGGAACCTGTAAAAATAAGACTCTCAACGAGGATAACCGCTGCAAGTGGAACAAAGCCACCTTGACCAATATCCTCACACGGCAGGAGTATTGCGGCGATGTGGTCAACTTCAAGACTACAAAGCATTTCCGGGATAAACATAACCACTATGTAGACCGGAGCCAGTGGCACATCACAGAAAATGTGCATGAGCCGATTATCAGCCGCAGCGATTTTGAAACCGTACAGCGGATTTTAGAAAACGCGCCCGTCAAACGCCCCAACGGGGACGGGGAAATCCACCCTCTGTCCGGCTTGCTTTTCTGTAAGGACTGCGGCGCAAAAATGCACATTCGTATAGATTACCGGAACGGCGGCAAGCGGCACGTTGCTTTTTGCAGCGAGTACCACAAGGGAAAAGCCAAGAACCCCAAATGCAATTCCCCGCACATCATGGACGCGGACTTGCTCATGCAGACCATCGCGGAAGTGCTGAAGAAAATCGAGGACTATTCTATCAGCAATCGGGCGGAGTTTGAAGCATTAGTGAAAAAGAACCTTGCCATGCAGCAGACCGACCAGACCAAAAAGCAACAGAAGCGTATTCCGCAAATCACGACGCGCCTTGAACAGATTGACAAGGTGCTGAATAAGCTCTATGAGGACAACGCCCTCGGCACGATCCCGCAAGACCGCTATGAGCAGATGTCGCAGAAGTATTCGGAAGAATACTATGCGCTGAAAGCGGAGCTTGCCACGCTCCAAGAGCAGCTATCCGCTTATGAGAACGCGGGAGGACGGGCGCAGAAGTTTTTGAAGCTGACGGAACGCCATGCCGCCTTTACCGACCTGACCCCCGCCATTCTCAACGAGTTTATCAGCCGGATTGAAGTGCATGAGCGCGACCAGAAAAGGGCGAGATACGCAATCCAGCACATCAGCATATATTTCAATTATATTGGCAAGTTTGAGAACGAAGTGACACAGCTTGCAGAGCCGACCGAGCAGGGAATCCGGCAAATGCGGGAGGAAATCGAAGAAGCCAAAAAGGAAAAGAGCCGCGCCTACCACCGGCAGTATTCAAGGGAGTACCGGGCGCGAAACCTTGAAAGGCAGCGGGAGTATGACCGCATGAAAGCACGGGAATACCGGGCAAGGAGAAAGGCGCAGGCAGCCGCCGCACAGCCCGCACAGTAAAACAGAATAACCGTCAACCAAGAGGGATTTTCCGAACTACGGGAAATCCCTCTTTTGCGCCCAAAGAAAGGAGCCGCCTATGGCAGAACAGACCCCCGACAGTATCATCACAACCCGGAGGAACGGGCAGACCATTGTTGCGGAGTTATTTTTCAATCACAGCAGCACAGAAACATTCCGCGACAAGCTGCTCAAACTGGTACTTGCCGACAGCTCGCGTTTATCCGCGTCTGACGGTCAAGAGCCGGAAAAAACAGAAATCTTGCGATAACAGCCGCCCTGACGATACACTCCCCGTCCGGGCGGTTTCTATTTGAAAACCCTCATTTTCCCCAAGTCAAGAGCCGGAGAAAACATCCGAAAAATGCCCCTATTGCGTAACAAGGGCGAAGAAAGGAGCTTGCATGAGAACAGGGCTTACCAAGCAGGAAAAGACCACCGATATTTGGTTTGACGAGAAAGACCCGCTAATCCATGTCCGCACCCACAACACCGATTTGAAAAAGCGGCTACTTGCATACAGCCGCCGTTATCCGACGATCTGCCAGCAGACCGACGCAGACCCCGAAACGGGCTGCATGGAGTTTGATATTGCAAAGGGGCGTTTCTCCTTCCGTCTGACCGCCCCATACAGTGAGGAACGGAGGAACGCCGCCAGCAAAGCGGCAAAGAAACATTCCGGCAACTTGACACACCCTATTCAAAAAGATGTGCTATAATTTTTTTGAAAAAGTTTCGAATTAGATGTAGTATTTGCCGCTGAAACCGTAGTACATAGGTGAAGCCCGAAAGGAGGCGGTGAGATGATAGACGACGAAAAAATCATAGAAATGTTTTTTGGACGTTCAGAACAAGGCATACGAGAGCTGGATATAAAATACGGAAAGGTCTGCCACAATCTTTCCTACCATATCGTAGGCAGCAGACAAGACGCGGAGGAATGTGTAAACGACGCTTATTTAGGCGCATGGAACGCCATTCCCCCGGCACGACCTAACCCGCTGCTATCTTATCTTGTTAAAATCGTTCGGAACATTTCACTCAAAATCTATTGGAGAAAGGAAGCAGCCAAACGGAGCAGCCATTACACGATTGCTTTGGAAGAAATTGAAGCCTGTATAGCAGCCCCGAATACAGTAGAAGCAGAAATCGAAGCCAAAGAGTTAGCCCGTATCATTGAAGCATTTTTAGACACGCTGACTACCGAAAACCGCGTTATTTTCATGCGCCGCTATTGGTTTTCCGACAGCTATAAGGACATAGCCGAGTTTATGGGGCTTTCAGAAAAAAACATTTCTGTCCGGCTGACCCGTATCCGCGAGAAGATGAAGCAATATTTGATTGAAAGAGAGGTATTCGTATGAATGCAAAGAAGTTTTCCGACGCTATGAGCGAGCTTGACACAAAATATGTCGATGAAGCTCTCAACTACAAGAAGAAAGCCAAAAAGCCCATTTGGGTAAAGTGGGGGGCTATTGCAGCTTGCTTGTGCTTGATGATACCATTGACCGCATTTGCCGTTGATATAATTCAATATAATGCAGCGGTTGATTATCTCAATTCTCTCGGCATTGCTATTGAAGATTTGAGCGACTATTCTCATAAAGAAATAAAAGAAGCTGCAAAAACGATTGACGCAGGAGAAAGTAACCCGTTGACTGAAGAAATCCTTAGTCTAATACCAGAAAACAAAGAACCGCTCGATACACCGACGCAGGTAACATCTGAGCAAATTAAAGAACTAACACCGACCATGACAAGAGAAGATGTTCTTTCTCTTTTAGGTGACACACAAGATGTTGGCTCAGGCATTTATATATATCTTTACGAAGTAGACCAACAATACCTGCTGCGTATTCCTTTTGCAAGCGATGAAGCACAATTAGGTGTAACAGGAGAAGATTTGCTAAAGGCATTGGTTCCCATTTCTGGAGATATTGCTCCTATGGTCTATGTAAATGATACGCTTTATCAAATCGTTGACTCTCAATCCAACCTCGCAGATGAAAAAAGTTCTTTCAATTTGTTAGGAAAAATCGAAAACACAGTTAGTTCTTCGGAAGAACCAAAAGAAAATTTCCAAGCAAATGATGATATTGTAGGGGCTGCGGTTTATCAGTACGGCGATAACATTGTCGTTGAGTTTGAGGGAAAATACTGGTTATATGAACACTATCATAACACAGACTTTGACGGAAACTCAGACTGATATGCCCCACGCCCAAACAAGCCATACTTCTGATGAAAAAGTATCCGAACAAAACCTTCTTGCAAAGTAAATAAGTTTTCTATTTTACAAGGGCAGCCGAGAAAATCGACTGTCCTTTTTCTATGCTTATGAGCAGAAAGGAGCGCCTAACCATGACAAAGCCAAGAGAGAAAACCCGCGAGGAGTTGCAAGCCGAGATTGAGGACGGAAAGAAGAAAATCCGGCAGTTTGAGAACCGGGAAAAGATGTTGCGTCAGAAGCTATCCAAAGAAGAACGCAGAACGCGCAGCCACCGCCTTATTGTCCGGGGCGCGGTCTTTGAAAGCATTGTGCCGGAAGCAAAGAACATGACCGACGAGGAAGCCGCAGCACTTCTTAGGCTCGCCTTGACGAGTGAACCAGCGCGGGAATATCTGAAAAAACGAGCCGAGGGAGCGACAAGCTGAAAATCCCTTAGGCACTAAGGGCGCACTTATACACCCTTACGGGCGTGTGCGCTCTGCCGAGGGCTTATCTCCGCACAGGGAACTTTCCCCGCGCTCCGATATGGCGGCTTTGCCGCAACAAGGGGCTGCACCCCTTGCGCCGCTTCGCGGCTATCCCTGCACACCCACAAAAACAGTACACCCGCCGTTGGCGTCTGTACCATTTTTGCGGGTTTTATTATCCTATCCGGGAGGTGATACCCATAGCCATTTACCATTGGAACATCGGCATTGTGAGCCGAGGAAAAGGCAAATCAGCCGTTGCCGCAGCCGCCTACCGAAGCGGCGAAAAGCTGACAAACGAATGGGACGGAATGACCCATGACTACACTCGCAAAGGCGGCGTTGTCCATACAGAAATCATGTTGCCGCCCCACGCACCGCCCTCGTTCGCTGACCGTTCAACCTTGTGGAACAGCGTGGAGCTTTACGAGAAAGCCGGGAACGCCCAGCTTGCCAGAGAGATTGACGCGGCGCTCCCCACAGAATTATCCAGAGAGGAACAGATCCGGCTTGTCCGGGAATACTGTTCCTCTCAATTTGTTTCCAGAGGAATGTGTGTGGATTTTGCCATTCACGACACCAACAGCGGCAACCCCCATTGTCATATCATGCTGACTATGCGCCCCCTTGACGAGCGCGGCGCGTGGGCAGCGAAATCCAAAAAGGAATATGACCTTGACGAAAACGGCGAGCGTATCCGCTTGCCAAGCGGCAGATACAAGACGCACAAAATTGACCTTACAGGCTGGAACGACAAGGACAACACCCTCTTGTGGCGCAAGGCATGGGCTGACTATACCAACAACTTTTTGGAGAGAAACGGAAGCCCGGAGCGCATCGACCACCGCAGCAACGCCGAGCGCGGCATTGACGAGATACCCACCGTCCACATGGGCGTGGCGGCTTGCCAGATGGAGAAGAAAGGTATCGCCACCGAGAAAGGCGAACTGAACCGCAGTATTCAAAAGACAAACCGCCTTATCCGGGAAATCCGGGCGCAGATTGGGAAGCTCAAAGAATGGATTGCCGACCTCTTCAAAGCGCGGGAAACCGCCCCAAAACAGCCGCCGCAATCTCCCAACCTTGCAAACCTGTTGATGAAGTATTTGAGCGTTCAGAGAGAAAAGAGCCGGAAGTATTCGCAGCGTTGGCAACAACAGCACACAGCCGATGAACTGAAAACCATAGCGGCAGCGGTCAACTATCTCTCCGAGCATGGCATCTCTAATCTTGACGAGCTGGACGCTTCTCTTTCCTCTGTCAGTGATAGAGCCTATTCAATCCGGGAGGGAATGAAAACCGCCGAGCAGCGCATGAAAGAACTGCAAAAACTCATGGAGTACGGCAGAAATTATCAGACCTACAAGCCCATGCAGGACGAGTATCGGCAAATCCGCTGGAAAGGAAAACAGGAGAAGTACGCCGAAGCCCACCGCGCCGAGCTTACCCTATGGGACGCGGCAAACCGCTATCTCCATGCAAATCTGCCGAAAGGAACAAAGACCTTGCCTATTGCGGAATGGGAACAGGAATATGCTGACCTCAAAACACAGAGGGACAGCGATTATACCAAACTGAAAGATACCCGCGCCGAGGTTGCCGAGCTTCAAAAAATCCGCAGGTGCGTGGATATTGCACTCCGTGCCGACCAGCCGGAGCAGATGCAGAGCCGCACCAAACGGCATGATATAGACCGCTGAAAGGAGTTGAACTTTTATGTATTACACCCAAGAACAAATAGACCGCGCCAACCAAGCTGACCTTGTTTCTTTCCTGCAATCACAGGGCGAGCAGCTTACCCGCGCCGGGAATGAATACCGCTGGAAGCGGCACGACAGCCTGACCGTCCGGGGAAACAAATGGTACAGGCACAGCCAGAGCAAGGGCGGCGCACCCATTGATTTTGTCATGGAGTTTTTCGGCAAGAGCTTCACCGAAGCCGTTGAAATGCTGACAGGAGAAAAAGGCGCAGCCCAACCGCCGGACAGACCTTGCCCTGCGTCCCTATCCGACTTCCGGCTACCGCCCCCAAACAGCGACAATAGAACAGCGAGGAACTACCTCACAGCCGCCCGCCGCATTGATGAAGATGTGACGGGCTTTTTCTTTTCCACCGGGGATATTTACGAGGAAGCCGCCCACCATAACGCCGTATTCGTCGGCAGAGATGAAAGCGGCATACCGCGATACGCCCACCAGCGCGGCACAGCCGGGAGATTCCGGCTTGATGTGAAAGGCAGCGACAAAGCCTTTAACTTCTGCTACCGGGGCGAGGGCGAAAGATTGTTTGTCTTTGAAGCCCCGATAGACCTCTTATCTTTCCTCTGCCTGTTCAAAAAGGAATGGCAGAAACAAAGCTACCTTGCACTGGGCGGCGTGGGAGAAAAAGCCCTGTTGCGTTTCCTTTCTGACCGTCCGAACATCAAGACCGTTTTTCTCTGCCTTGACAGCGACGAAGCAGGGAACGACGCTTGCAGCCGCCTTGTGAAGCTCATGCCGGAGGGCTACACCGTCCACCGGCTTATCCCTCTTTTCAAGGATTGGAACGAGGTGTTGCAGCACCGGGCAGAAATCGCGGACGGGAAGTATATCCGGGAAGCGATTTACGGCTTGAAAGAGCCGCCGCAGGAAGAAACCGTTGAGATTATCCGCATGAGCGAGGTTGATACACAGACCGTTGAATGGCTATGGAAGCCGTATATCCCCTTTGGGAAAGTAACCATTGTGCAAGGCAATCCCGGCGAGGGCAAGACCACCTTTGCGCTGCGCCTTGCCGCCGCCTGCACCACCGGGGGAACGCTGCCGGGAATGAAATCCTTGCAGCCATTCCAAGTGATTTACCAGACCGCCGAGGACGGTTTGGGAGATACCGTCAAGCCACGCTTGATAGAAGCCGCCGCAGACCTTGACCGGGTGCTTGTGATTGATGAAGCCAAGCGGGAGCTTACCCTCTCCGATGAGCGCATAGAAAAGGCAATCACGCAGAACGGGGCGCGGCTGATTATCCTTGACCCCATACAGGCGTACATGGGCGAAAAAGCCGACATGAACCGGGCAAACGAAGTGCGCCCCATGTTCCGCCGCCTTGCCGATGTTGCCGAGCGTACCGGGTGCGCCGTTATCCTTATCGGACATCTCAACAAAGCTGCCGGAGGGCAGAGCGCATACCGGGGCTTAGGTTCTATCGACTTCCGCGCCGCAGCAAGGAGCGTCCTGCTGATCGGGCGCGTGAAGCGAGAACCGAATGTGCGGGTAATCGTCCATGACAAATCTTCCCTTGCGCCGGAGGGCAAGCCCGTTGCCTTTTGCCTTGACCCGGAAACGGGCTTTTCGTGGATAGGCGAGTATGACATTACCGCCGACGAGCTGCTGTCCGGCGCGGGCGGCAACACAGCCACCAAGACCGAGCAGGCGGAACGGCTGATACTTGACCTGCTTGCAGACGGGAAAGAGCTTGCCAGCGAGGACATTGTAAAGGCCGCAGCCGAAGCCGGAATATCCGAGAGGACGGTGCAGAACGCCAAGCGCAACATGGGCGGCATATTGGGCGCAAGGCGCGTCGGCGGTCAATGGTACAACTTCATCAAGAAGAAGCAGCCGCCCGAACCCGCAAGCTGAAAGTGCAAAACGCAGACCCTTTGCACTTTGCACTTTCGCACTTTCACGATAATTTGCGTCAATAACTCAAAAAAGCACTTGACAAAACGCTTCATGGGGCACGGCGGCGGATATTGCCCCTTATGTCGATCCGGTCCCCGACTGGAACATCCCTCTGACCCAGACGGAAAAGCTCACCATGTCCAGCCGCCCGAAAAATCCCAAGTACGCCCGGAACAAAAACATCCTGGTCATCGGCGGCAGCGGCAAGACCCGGTTCTTCGTCAAACCCTCCCTCATGCAGATGCACAGTTCTTATGTGGTCACTGATCCCAAAGGACAGCTTTTGTCCGAGGTGGGGACCATGCTGCGGCGGGGCATCCCCAAGCTGGACGAGAACGGAAAGCCCATGCGGGATGCCCACAGGAAGGTCATCTATGAGCCGTACCGCATTAAGGTCCTCAACACCATCAACTTCAAAAAGAGCATGAAATACAACCCCTTCGCCTATATCCGGTCGGAGAAAGACATCCTCAAATTGGTCAATGTCATTATTGCCAACACCAAAGGCGATGGAGAAAAATCCTCGGAAGATTTTTGGGTGAAGGCCGAGCGGCTTTTGTACTGTGCCCTGATTGGGTACATCTGGTACGAGGCGGAGCCGGAGGAAAAGAACTTTCTCACGCTGCTGGAGCTCATCAACGCATCGGAGGCCAGAGAGGACGACGAGGAATTTCAGTCGCCCGTGGATATTTTGTTCGCCAAGCTGGAGAAGGAGCACCCGGACCACTTCGCCGTGAAGCAGTACCGCAAATTCAAACTGGCTGCCGGTGTTGTATGCTCTAAAAGACTTCTTAATCAAGCGGTTGGGAAGTCTCTTAGAACACATAACCTAAAACCGAAGAAAGGAGCGCAAGTTATGAGAAAAAGCGAGAAAATCACAGCTCTGTACGAACGACTGAGCCGTGATGACTTTGGCAAAGATGATGACCAACAGCGTGAGAGCAATTCCATTTCCAATCAAAAGGCTATGTTGGAGGAGTTCGCCGCACGGCAGGGCTTTACGAACATTGTCCATTTCACGGACGATGGCATTAGTGGTACTTGCTTTGACCGTCCCGGATTTTTGGCAATGATGAAAGAGGTGGAAGCCGGGAATGTGGAGTACCTGTGTATCAAGGACATGAGCCGCATGGGTCGTGACTATCTGAAAGTCGGTCAGATTATGGAAATCCTGCGTCAGCGTGGCGTTCGCCTTATCGCCATCAATGACGGCGTGGACAGTGCCAGAGGGGACGATGATTTTACCCCTTTCCGCAACATTATGAACGAGTATTACGCCAGAGACACCAGCCGTAAAATCCGTTCCACTTTCCAGTCAAAAGGCAAGTCCGGCAAGCACCTCACAGGCACGGTCATTTACGGCTATCTCTGGAACGAAGCCAGAGACCAATGGTTGGTTGACCCCGAAGCCGCTGATGTGGTCAAGCGCATCTTTGCCATGACGATTGAGGGCTACGGTCCGTATCAGATCGCCAGCAAGCTGAAAGAAGAAAAAGTCCTCATTCCGTCCGCTTACCTTGCCCAACACGGCGAGGGCGTGAACAAAAACAAGACTTTCAAAGATGTGTACGGCTGGGGTTCTTCCACCATCTGCAACCTTCTTGAAAAGCGTGAGTATCTGGGACACACCATCAATTTCAAGACCCGAAAGCACTTCAAGGACAAAAAAAGCCATTATGTCCCGGAGGACGAATGGACAATTTTCGAGAATACCCATGAGCCTATCATTGACCAGCAGACCTTTGACCTTGTGCAGAAAATCCGTGGGAATGTCAGACGCTACCCGGACGGCTGGGGCGAAGCGGCTCCCCTCACAGGCTTGCTTTATTGTGCCGATTGCGGCGGCAAGATGTATGTCCACCGTACCAACAACGGCAAGCGTATTTCTCAATATACCTGTTCCCAATACAGCAAAGTCCCAGTTGGAAAGCTCTGCACGACACAGCACCGTATCAATGAAGATGTGGTACTGTCCCTTGTCTCTGAAATGCTGAAAGCCATTGCAGAGTATGCCAAGCATGACCGAGCCGAGTTTGTCCGTGTGGTGCAGGAAGCGCAGTCCAGCCAGCAGACGGCAGAGGTCAGGAAACAGCGGACACGCCTTACCACCGCAAAGCAGAGAGTTTCCGAGCTGGAAGTCCTGCTCTGCAAAATCTATGAGGACAACATTTTAGGAAAGCTGTCCGACAGCAGATACGCCACTCTGGACGCTCAATACGAAAAGGAACAGTCCGAGCTTACCGCTGAAGTCTCTGTTCTGGAAAAGGCTGTCAAGAGCTATGAGAAGCACGAAAAGGACGCTGATCGTTTTATCGCTCTGATTGACAAGTACGAGAACTTCGACAAGCTGACCATTGCCATGCTCAACGAGTTTATCGAGAAAATCCTTGTGCATGAGCGTGACCGCAAAGGCAGTATACAGACCACACAGGAGGTCGAGATTTACTTCAATTTTGTCGGTCGATTTGTTCCCCCGGCGTTTGGTGAAGTGGAGCTTACCCCGGAGGAATTAGAGGAAATCCGCAAGCGTGAGGAACGCAAGGACAGGCTTCATCAGAACTACTTGAAGCGGAAAGCCAGCGGAGCGCAGAAGCGATACGAGGACAAAATCAAGGGGAGAAAAAAAGCAGAAATCGAAGCCAAGAAAGCCGCCATTCGTGCGGAGGGCATTGCAAAGGGCGTGTTCGTTCCTGTCAGCAGTTTACCGCAGAGAGAGCCGATGAAAGGAGTACAAACAGCATGAATATCACTTATACACAGAACGGCGATTATCTTATCCCGAACATCGTTATCCGCAAGACCAAACCCCTCGGACACTACGGCAGACTTCGCAAGGCGTATCTGGAAATGCACCGTCCGATACTGTTCAATGAGCTGGTGCTATCCGACAAGCTCTTTGAGCATTGCGCCGAGATTGACGAAGCGGCACGAAATCGCATGGAGCTGATCGTGCCGCAACTGGCAAAGCAGTACGGCGTGACCGAAAGGCTGAAAGCCGAAAACCAAATGGAATGGGTGCGGCAGATGAACGCTTGCAAGGCACAGGCAGAGGAGATTGTGAAAGCGGAATTGATTTACGATTGATCGAGGAAGTCCGGGCAGAAAACTGTTCGGACTTTTCTCATATAGTCCAAAGTTGCGGTAGAAATGTTCACAAGTTTTATGGTATAATTTGAATACGAAAAGTGAGCAACAAATCGGAATTTTGTGGAGGCACATCAATGGAAACAATTTACGAAAAGTATATGGCACTTCCCATCGATAAGGGATCTTTATGTTTAGAATATGGAGATATTGCAGACCCGTATTTTTGCTATCCCGTCAACGCAAATCCAATCGGATTTGAAGGATGTATTCTGTATTGCTTTTTGCCGGAATATGGAGAAATGGTATTTGCCTGCAATCCAGAAAGTTGTGTAGACCAAAATGTATATCCATTAGCGGCAAATTTTGAAGATTTTATCCGTTTAATCTTGGCTTGTGGTACTGCTAACCCATTGGAGCAAATCGTTTGGATGGATAAAAATAAATTTGAAGAACACATGGCAAACGAAGAAAAAATACTGACCGATGAGCAGAGGACAGCGGTACAACAGCTACAGCGGGCATTAAGTTTGTTACCAATAGAAAATCCGTTTGAATATGTCAAATCCATTCAAAAAGATTTTGATGGTAGTAAAATACAATACAGTGATGAATACTATGAAGTTACCGGCATAGAGAACCCTAAAGGAACTAACACCCAAGATAAGCATTTAGTTGAATTTAACCGCAAACAAGATAGCGACTAACAACTTCCAATTTGTCGAACTGATAAAATCCCTTTAGGAACTAAAGGGCGCACTTCTATACTCTCCTATCGGGAGTATGTGCGTCCTGCGGAGCTTCATTCCCAGTCAGCAGAAGAAAACTGCCCGACCGAGAATGTTTCGTCACTTCGTTCCGTCAAGGGAGCTACACTCCCTTGCGCCGCTTATGCGGCTATCCCTTGTGGACTTGCCGTCTGCAAACAGCATAAAATGCTGTTCGCCGCCAGCAAGGTTTATAAATTGCATCAATATCTATCAGTCAAATGGTGAGCAAGAAAGGGTGATTTACATGAAAAAAATGTTTATAATGGTTATGGCAGTTATGCTCTGTTTCACACTAACTGCTTGCAATGAAGAAGAAAATATTGACTTTCCTTTTGAATTGTCCAGTATCGAAAATGTGGAAATGTTCCGCTTCACTAATCCTGCGGATGCGGAGAAAAAAGTGATTACCAAATCAGAAGATATTGAAGAAATTTATCAGACTTTTGAAAGTGTTTCTCTGAAAGATAAAACAACTGAACCTACTGCTGGTGGCTCAGTGACCAGTTTCCGATTTAATCTTTCTGATGGTACATCTTATGAGGTTATCTATTCGGAGGTCGCTGTAAAATCTGGAAGAGTCATCACAACAGGCATGAAACAAGATTTCTTCACTTCAGCCGATATAGGAGCATTCTGGGGGAGTTACGACTACGAAGTAACAACTGCATCGGAAGATGAATTGCCAGCATTATATGAGTAAAAAATGAACAGGTATTAACTAAATTTCTATCATAAGTGATACAATTTAATACTGAAAATTAGACCGTTGACTGGTCGCAATGTGCGAAAAGTTGACGGTCTTTTTTTATCCCAAAAATCAAAAAAGGAGGTCAATCACAATGACAAAACCGAAAACTCTTGAACAGCTCCGAACCGAAAAGGAACGAGCCGAGACGCAGCTTGCACAGGAACAGCACAAGCTGGAGCGTCTGGAGAACAGAAAGAAGTATCTGGAGAAAGGCGAACGCACCAAGCGCACCCACCGCCTTTGCAATCTGGGCGGCACGGTTGAGAGCCTTGCCCCGGAGATCAAAGATCTCACACGCACCGAAATGACAGAGCTGATGGAGTACATCTTTTCTCTGGCAGAAGTCCAACGAGCCGTCCGTCACATGGCGATTACCCACATCAGCCAAGCAAACAGAGAAAAGGAGTTGAAAGCCGATGGCACTATTTCATCTGAGCGTCACGCAGACTAAGCGAAGCGCAGGACAGTCCGCTATTGCTTCTGCCGCCTACCGTTCCGGGGAGCGATTGTATAGCGAGTATTATGGCGAGTACAGCGACTACACCCGAAAGGGCGGCGTGATCTGCTCCGACATTCTCCTGCCGTCCCATGCACCGCCCGAATACGCAGACCGCCAGACCCTATGGAACGCCGTGGAAAAAGCCGAGCGTGGAAAGAACGCCCAGCTTGCATACAGCTTTGACATTGCCTTGCAGAATGAATTTTCCCTTGAGGAAAACATCGCTCTTGCAAGGCAATTTTTGTTGGAGAACTTTGTGAGCCGGGGCATGGTGGTTGACTTCGCCGTACACCAGCCAGACCGGGAGGACGGCGGCATACCAAACCCGCATTTTCATGTGCTTTGCCCCATCCGCCCCATCGAGCAGAACGGCAAATGGGGGCTAAAGCAACGCCGGGTGTACGAGCTGGACGAGGACGGCAACCGTATCCGAGACCAGAACGGCGAGTTTATTTTCAACGCCGTTCCCACTACCGACTGGGGCAGTCCCGAAACGCTGGAATACTGGCGGCAGACATGGGCGGAGCTATGCAACGCCAAGTTTGCGGAAAAGGGGCTTGACGTTCGTATCGACCACCGAAGCTATGAGCGTCAGGGCGTGGAGCTTCTTCCCACCGTTCATGAGGGCGCAACCGTCCGGGCAATGGAGAAGAAAGGCATACGCACCGAAAAGGGCGAGTTCAACCGCTGGATCAAGGCAACCAATGCCGTTATCCGGGACATCAAGAAGAAAATCGCTCTCCTGTTCGATTGGATTGCCGAAGCAAAAGCAGAGCTTGCCAAGCCGCAGGCACCCAACCTTGTTTCTCTGCTGAACGCCTACTACACCCAGCGCAAAGCCGGGGCTTATTCCCAGAAAGGCAAAATCAGCAACCTAAAGGAGATGAACGAGACTTTCAATTATCTCCGGGCAAACGGCATTTACAACCTTGAAGATTTGGAAAGCCGTGTCAATGAACACAGCTCCACCACAGAGAGCTTGAAGAAAACGCTGGACGGGCAGACCGCACGAATGAAAGAAATCAAGCAGCTCTATGACAGCTCCGCTGCTTTCCAGAACTTGAAGCCTGTCTATGACGGCTTGCAGAAAATCAAGTTTGAGAAGCCCAGAGCCAAGTACAAGGCAGAGCATGAAGCGGAACTGATACAGTTCTACGCCGCCAGACGAAAGCTGACCGGGGAGTTCCCGGACGGCAAGGTGGATATGAAAAAGCTGTCCGACGAGTATGACGAGCTGGAACAGGCGCACGAAACCACCTATGGCGAGTTTAAGGCTGTCAGAGACGATTTACACCGCCTTTGGAAGGTCAAGTCATGCGTAGATACTGCCGCCCGATTTAACGAGCGTACAGAGGAACAAAAGCTCCAAAATCGACCCCAAACACGACAGAAAAAGGAGGAACTATCCCGATGAATTACACCCAAGCACAGATTGACCGGGCAAACGCCGTCAGTCTGGAAGATTTTCTCCGCACACAGGGAGAGACACTTATCAAAAGCGGACGGGAATACCGTTGGAAAGAACATGACAGCCTGACCGTCCGGGGAAACAAGTGGTTTCGCCACAGCCAGAGCAAGGGCGGCTATCCCATTGATTTCGTCATGGAGTTTTACGGCAAGTCCTTTCCCGAAGCTGTTCAGATGTTGACAGGCGAAAACGGCGAGGGACAGACCGAAGCCACCACAGCACCGCCCACAGCGTTCCACTTGCCCTTGCACAACAGAACAGCCGACAGAGCAATTCAATATCTTTGCGAAAGCCGAGGTCTCAACAAAACGCTTGTTGAGACTTTTCTTCTTTCCGGGGATATTTACGAGGACGCAAAGCGGCACAATGTTGTGTTTGTCGGCAGAGACCGAAGCGGTACGCCGAGATACGCCCATGTGCGAGGAACGGCAGACCCATTCAGACAGGACATTGCCGGGTCTGACAAGTCCTATCCGTTCCGCTATGAGGGAAACGGCAATCAGCTCTTTGTCTTTGAAGCACCGATAGACCTTTTGTCCTTTATCTGCCTTTACCCGCAGGACTGGCAGACAAGGAGCTATCTTGCCCTGGGCGGCGTTTCTGGCAAAGCCCTTGACCGTTTTCTTTCTGAACGCAAGGACACCCGAAAAGTGTTCCTCTGCCTTGACAGCGACGCCGCTGGAAATGAAGCCTGCACACGACTGGCACAGTCCATTCCCGGTGAGATTGCCGTCATTCGCCTTGTCCCGGCAAGGAAAGATTGGAACGATGTTCTCCGCCAGCAAGGGGACATTCCCAGCCGCAAATTCATAGCCGAGACAATCACGCTGCGAGAGCTGCCCACCGCCCAGCCTGTCCCCATGCTCCGCATGGCAGATGTGGAGCTGACGAGCGTGGATTGGCTATGGTTTCCCTATATCCCCTTTGGAAAGCTGACCATCATACAGGGCAACCCCGGCGAGGGCAAGACCTACTTTGCCATGCGTCTTGCGGCGGCTTGCACCAACCGAAAGCCCTTGCCCGGTATGGAAACCCTTGAACCGTTCAATATCATTTACCAGACTGCCGAGGACGGTCTGGGTGATACGGTCAAGCCCCGACTGATGGAAGCAGACGCAGACCTTGAAAAAGTGCTTGTCATTGACGATAGAGGCACACCACTGACCCTTGCCGATGAACGCATCGCAAGGGCAATCCGGGAAAACAATGCAAGGCTGGTTATCATTGACCCGGTGCAGGCGTTTATGGGCGCAGATGTGGATATGAACCGGGCAAATGAAGTCCGTCCCATCTTCCGCAGTCTGGGAGACATTGCACAGGCTACAGGGTGCGCTATCGTGCTGATTGGACACCTCAACAAAGCCGCAGGAACGCAAAGCACCTACCGTGGATTGGGGTCTATCGACATTACGGCGGCAGTCCGCAGTCTGCTTTTTATCGGCAAGCTGAAGGACAGCCCCACAACGAGGGTGCTGATCCATGAGAAAAGCTCCCTTGCGCCGCCCGGACAGTCCCTTGCCTTTTCTCTGGGAGACGAGAAAGGCTTTGAATGGATAGGAGCTTATGACATTACCGCTGACGAGCTTCTTGCCGGAACAGACACCGCCAAGACCGAGAGCAAGACCGCACAGGCGCAAATGCTTATTCTGGAACTGCTTGCGGACGGAAAGCGTATGCCGAGTGCAGAGTTGGAAAAGGCAGTCAATGAGCGTGGGATTTCCTCACGCACCATGAGAACGGCAAAGAGCCGTATCGGGGACAGACTTGTGACCGAGAAAGACGGCACAGCATGGGTCTGCTATCTCCGAGACTGACAGCAGGAACACGGCAAGCGTGGCAAAGACGGCAAGGTTTTTATAGATACCTTAATGTTGCCGCCTTGCCTTCTTCCCTCATACCGATCACCGCCCGATGATGAAAAGTCACCGGGCATTTTTTATTTACAGGAGGATTTTGAATGAACAATACCGCAACCAACACCGCCCCTTGCCCGACTGTCAGAAAGCAGATCGGCAAGACCACCTATATCGTCCGTGTGCATTTCAGCCAGACCGCAAAAGAAACGATGGAGGACAAAATCAAGCGTCTGCTCCGTGAGGAAGTCCGCAAAATGTGATTTCTTTTTGAATTTGATGAAAAAGTCCTTGACTTTTCGTCTCTGGCAAGACCCTGAAATCCATCCTGATTAGCTGCGGCGCCCGCCTTGCCCCCTTCGATATTGCGGAGCTACGGGAGATCATGTCCGACGACGAACTGGAGCTGGACACCCTGGGCGACCGAAAAACGGCGCTATTCCTCATTATGAGCGATACGGACACCACCTTCAACTTCGTCATCGCCATGCTGCAAAGCCAGCTATTCAACCTCCTTTGCGATAAGGCGGACGATATGTACGGCGGGCGGCTGCCCGTCCATGTGCGGTGCCTCCTGGACGAGTTCGCCAACATCGGGCAGATACCCAACTTCGACAAGCTGATCGCCACCATCCGGAGCCGGGAAATCTCGGCTTCTATTATTTTGCAGTCCCAAAGTCAGTTAAAGACCATCTACAAGGACGCCGCAGACACCATTGTGGGCAACTGCGACACCACCTTGTTTTTGGGAGGCAAGGAGAAATCCACCCTGAAAGAAATCTCGGAGCTGCTGGGCAAGGAGACCATCGACAGCTTCAATCAATCCGAGAACCGGGGCAGCCAGGTTTCCCACGGCCTCAATTATCAGAAATTAGGAAAGGAGCTGATCCAGCTCATCATTGAGAAAAACAACCTCCACGACTTTGACACATGGATTTTCTTCAAGTGGATTTTCAAGACCTTCTGCGCCGTGCTGATCGTCACCAACACCTGGAACATCGTCATGGCGGTGTTCGATGTGGCGCAGAATGTGGTCAGCCAGTAGGCGGGGGTCATCATCTCGGACGCAGGCATCGACATCTCCGGCGTGGTAGGCGATCTGGAGACCCAGCTTGCCGACTGGAGCGTGGGCGCCCTGCTGGGGCTGTGGTTCCAGAGCGTGTTCGTGGGGCTGTGTACGCAGATACTTTCTATCTGCATCTTCCTGGTGATCTACGGCAGAATGATAGAGGTGTATCTGGTGACCTCCATAGGGCCGATTCCCTTTGCCACGATGGTCAACCGGGAGTGGGGCTCCACGGGGCAGAACTACCTTCGCTCTCTGCTGGCCCTGGGCTTCCAGGCCTTCCTCATTATGATTTGCGTGGGCATCTACGCGGTGCTGGTGGAGGGCATCTCCACATCCGGCGACAACATATCCGCGGCCATCTGGGGGTGCATGGGCTATACGGCCCTGCTGTGCTACACCCTGTTCAAGACCGGCAGCCTTGCAAAATCCCTGTTCGGCGCCCACTAAAGGAGGTGTGAAACATTGGCTTATGTAACGATCCCGAAGGACCTGAGCCGGATACAGAGCAAGGTTCTGTTCGGGCTGACCAAACGACAAGTGATCTGTTTCGGAGCGGCGGCGCTGGTAGGCGTGCCGCTTTTCTTTTTGGCAAAAGCGAGCCTGGGGACCACCACGGCGGCGCTGTGTATGATTCTGGTGATGCTGCCCTTTTTCCTGTTCGCCATGTACGAGAAGAACGGGCAGCCGCTGGAGGTGTTCCTGGGCCATCTGATCCAGAACAAATTCATCCGGCCGAAGGTGCGCATCTACCAAACCAACAATCTCTATTCCGCCCTGGTGCGGCAATCCCAACTGGAACAGGAGGTGAAGCGGATTGCGAGAAAAGGCAGAAAAACCGGCAAAGCGTAAGCTCACCCGTGCCGAGCGCAAGCAGATCGAGGCGGTGATCCGGCAGGCCAAGGGCGACGGAAAAACCCATACGGTGCAGGACAGCATCCCGTTTCAGAATATATTTCCCGACGGCCTGTGCAGGCTGGAGGGTGGGACCTTCTCCAAGACCATCGCCTTTGAGGATGTGAATTACCGTCTGGCGGGGCCGGAGGACCAGCGGAGCATCTTTGAAAGCCTCTGCGACTTCTATAACGGCTACGATCCCTCCATCGGTGTCCAGGTCACTTTGGACAGCCGCAGCGGAGGCAGCGTCGCCGATGAAATGTTCGGCATCACCCGGCAGGGCAATGACCTGGACCCCATCCGGGACGAAGCGGTGGACATCCTGCGGATGCAGTATAAGCGGGGCAACAATGGCTATGTAAAAACCAAGTATGTGACCCTGACCATCGAGGCGGAGAACCTTCCCGTAGCGAGGGCCCGGTTTGCCCGCATTGAGACCGACACTCTCAACCGTTTCAAGGTCATGGGAGCGGCGGCTCATGTGCTGGACGGAAAGGAACGGCTGGAGCTGCTTTACAACATCCTCCACCCGGCAGACGGCCTCCGTCCGGAGGGCGGGCAGTTCGCCTTTGAATAGGACTGGCTCCCGGCCAGCGGCCTTTCGGTGAAGGACTTCATCTCTCCGCCCTCCTTCCACTTCGGGGAGACCCGCACCTTCCGCATCGGCAGGCGGTACGGGGCGGTGTCCTTCCTGCAAATCCTGGCGCCGGAGATGCACGACCGCATCCTCACCGACTTTATGGAGGCGGACGGAAATATCATGGTCACCATGCACATCCGGGGCATCAACCAGAACGAGGCCATCAAAATGGTCAAGCGGAAGATCACCGACCTGGACACCATGAAGATACAGGAGCAGAAGCGGGCGGTGCGCAGCGGCTATGATATGGACATACTCCCCAGCGACTTGGCTACTTATGGCGGTGCGGCGAAGGACCTGCTCACCGACCTGCAATCCCGCAACGAGAGAATGTTCAACATGACCTTTTTGGTACTGCACACAGCGGAGACCCGGCAAAAGCTGGAGATCGCCGTATCCCAGGCGGCCAGCGTCGCCCAGACCTATAACTGCCTTCTGACCCGGCTGGACTTTCAGCAAGAGGACGGGCTGATGTCCTCTTTACCCCTGGGCCTCAACCGCATCAAGATCGAACGGAGCCTGACCACTTCGGCCCTGGCGGTGTTCGTTCCTTTTGTCACCCAGGAGGTGTTCATGGGCGGCGACGCCATGTACTACGGGCTCAACGCCCTCTCCAACAACATGATTCTGCTGGACCGCAAGCAATCCCGTTGTCCCAACGGCCTTGTGTTCGGCACCCCCGGCAGCGGCAAATCCATGAGCTGCAAGCGGGAGATCACCTTTATCATGTTGATGACCCAGGATAATGTTATCATCTGTGACCCGGAGGACGAGTATTCGCCCCTGGTGAAGCGGCTGGGCGGTCAGGTGATTCGGCTGTCCCCATCCAGCACCGACTATGTGAACCCCCTGGACATCAACCTCAACTACTCCGAAGAAGAAAACCCGCTGGCGCTGAAATCCGACTTTGTTCTGTCCTTCTGCGAGCTCATCATGGGTAGCAAGACGGGACTGGAGGCCATCGAGAAAACGGTCATTGACCGGGCGATGCAGATGATCTACCAGCCCTACTTTGCCGACCCCCGGCCGGGGAATATGCCGATTCTGGGCGACCTGATGAACGCCCTGCTGTCCCAGCACATCCCGGAGGCTGACCGGGTGGCTCAGGCGTTGGACCTCTATGTGAATGGTTCGCTGAACTTCTTCAACCACCGTACCACCGTGGACATCTCCAATCGCCTTGTCTGCTTTGACATCAAGGGCCTGGGCAAGAACCTGAAAAAGCCGGGGATGCTCATTGTCCAGGACGCGGTGTGGAATACCGTCACCATCAACCGTGCCATTGGCCGGTCTACCTGGTACTTCGTGGACGAGTTCCACCTTCTGCTGAAGGAGGAACAGACTGCGGCATACAGCGCCGAGATTTGGAAGCGGTTCAGAAAATGGGGCGGCATCCCCACCGGGGCGACCCAGAACCCCAAAGACCTGCTATCCTCTCCGGAGATTGAAAACATCCTGGAGAACAGCGACTTCATCTATATGCTCAACCAGGCGGCGGGCGACCGGAAGATACTGGCGGAGCGGCTAAACATTTCGTCGGAGCAGCTTGCCTATGTGACCAATTCCGAGCCGGGTCACGGGCTGCTGTTCTTCAACAATGTCATCCTGCCCTTTGCGGATGACTTCCCCAAGGATACCGAGCTCTATAAACTGCTCACCACCAAGCCCAGCGAGGTGGAACATGAGGAAAGGATGGGATAAGAATATGGAACAGGAAAAGCTGTATGTCATCGAGGAAAAGACCTACGAGGCGCACATCGACGAGGAAGTGCATCTCTACGGGCTGCTCCACCAGTTGGCCTTCCTGGCCGGGAAGATCAAGGATCGCCGGGACATGAAGAACCTGATCGACACCGCCCGGCGGTATGGCGAGATCGCAGACCAGATGTTTGACCGCTGGAGTATCCCCGGCCGCTACCTGGTGTTCGGCGACAAGACCGACCTTGCCCGGCTGAAGGCCCTGGAGCTGTGCGAGCTGGACGCCTTCTATGTGGACTGCGGGAATGACGAGGATCAGCCCCATGCCTGACCGCCTCACCCATGTCAGCCTCTTTTCCGGCATCGGCGGGCTGGACCTGGCGGCAGAGGCGGCGGGCTTTGAAACGGTCTGTCAATGCGAGTGGGCGGACTATCCCTACGCCATCCTGGAAAAGCACTGGCCGGATGTGCCGAAGTTTCGGGACATCACCACATTCACGAAGGAGGCGTTTTTTGAGAAATCAGGATTTGAAACCGTCACCATCCTCTCCGGCGGATTCCCGTGCCAGCCCTTCTCCACCGCAGGAAAGCGGCGGGGCTTTGCGGATGAACGCTACCTGTGGCCGGAGATGTGCCGCATTATTGCCGAACTGCGGCCCCGTTGGGTGCTTGGGGAAAATGTTGCTGGCTTCATCAATATGGGGCTCGACAAAACGATTTTTGACCTGGCAAAAGCGGGATACGCTGTTCTCCCATTCGTATTTCCGGCTTGCGGCGTCGGCGCATGGCATGAGCGCCAGCGAACTTTTATCGTCGCGGCTGATGTTTCCCACACCCCTTGCCTCCGACAAATCCACGGGGCGGGATGCTGCCAACCTGGATGTGTTCCTGTCGGACAATGGGATATTCCGCAAGAGGAACAAGGACGGATCGATCTGGAGCCTGTCCCTGTCGGCGTCGGTGTTCTATCTGACCCCGGCGGCGTCGGAAGGCTACCGTTCCACCCTGAAACCGGCGGCCTTCCGGGACAAATCCCCGTCCTTCAACCTGTCGGCTCAGGTGATCCGGCAGGAGCAGCCCCTTTCCGAGATAGCGGCGCTGAACCCGGACTGGGTGGAATGGCTTATGGGATTCCCCCCGAAATGGACGGACGCATCCTATGGCGTGCCGAGCCCGAAGGAGTCCCCCGCATGACCGAGGACACCGACAACCGGGCGCTGCGGCTGAAAACTCTGGGGAATGCGGTCTGTCCGCCCCAGGCCTATCCCATTTTCCGGTACATCGCTATGATCGAAACCGGGGCGTGTGTCAATATCTGCCCCTATGGACCAGGAGGTGACGCACCCTGAAAGAATGGAAAGCCCCCGAAAAGGAGGCGCAGAAGATGACCCGTGACGGGGCGGTATCCGTCAATCTGGTCACGGGCGAGACCACCTATCCCTCTGACCGGACGCCGGAGCAGGACCATTCTGTATCCGGTGACACGGCGGGTGCCGCTGGGAAAGCGGTTGATCGTGCGGAACTGCGCCGGGAACAGGCAGCAGCCAAAAAGAAGCGCCGCAAACAGCGCAGGGCCTATCGGGAGGGCGAGGCGGCGGCGAGCCGCCCATCCTCCCGATTGCAGTTTTCCGAAGCCGACCGGGCGACGCCGGAGCTGCAAGGGGCCATCCGCAAGTCGGACAAGGCGGCGGACCGTCTGGATACCGCCAGGGACGCGATCCCCAATAAGAGTCCGGGAAAGCCTCACGCTAATCCGCTGTCCCGCCCCATCCAGGAGGCAGGCGCAGCCATCCACGGCAAGGTCCGGGAGGTAGAGCAGGAAAATTCCGGCGTCCAGTCGGGCCACCTGGGAGAACGCGGCATTGATAAGGCTGTGGGCTACGGAAACCGCCGTGTCCAGAACTGGCGGGCGGAACGCAAGCTGAAACCCTGGCGGGACGCGGCAAAGGCGGAACAGGCGGCGGTCAAGGCCAATGCGGATTTCTACTATCGGAAAGCCGTGGCGGAGAACCCCCAGCTTGCATC
>NZ_LT835157.1:2715895-2847200 GCF_900169665.1 Anaeromassilibacillus sp. Marseille-P3371
GTGGGCTACGGAAACCGCCGTGTCCAGAACTGGCGGGCGGAACGCAAGCTGAAACCCTGGCGGGACGCGGCAAAGGCGGAACAGGCGGCGGTCAAGGCCAATGCGGATTTCTACTATCGGAAAGCCGTGGCGGAGAACCCCCAGCTTGCATCCAATCCCATCTCCCGCCTGTGGCAGAAACGGAAGCTGCAAAAGCAATATGCGGCGGCATACCGGGCGGCGGGCAAGACCGCCCAGGCTGGAAAAACAGCGGAGGCCACGGCAAAGGCGGCCAAGAAAACCGCCCAGGAGTCCAAGCGCACCGCCCTTTTCCTGAAACGGCATTGGAAGGGCTCTCTGATCGTGGGCGGCATCGGCCTTCTGTTGGTGATGCTGCTGGGCTCCCTGCAATCCTGTTCCTCCATGTTCGGCGGCGGTGTGTCCAACATTATGGCGTCCTCCTATCTCTCTGAGGATGCCGACATGCTGGCGGCGGAAGAAGCCTACTGCGCCAAAGAGGATGAATTGCGGGAGTACCTGGACACCTACGAGGCCACCCACGACTATGACGAGTATCACTTTGACCTGGACGAGATCGAGCACGACCCCTATGTGCTGATCTCCATTCTGTCGGCTCTCCATGAAGGGGTATTCACCATTGACCAGGTACAGGGCGACCTTCAAACCCTCTTTGACAAGCAATACATCCTCACCGAAACTGTGACCACGGAGACCCGCTATCAGACAGAGACACGGACGGACAGCGAGGGCAACACTTATACGGTTCGGGTGCCCTATACCTGGACCATCTGCACCGTCACGCTGGAAAACTTCGACCTCTCCCATGTGCCGGTCTACATGATGGGCGAGGAACAGCTTTCCTTATATGCCACCTATATGTCCACTCTGGGCAACCGCCCCGGCCTGTTCCCATCCTCCGGGTATGTGAGCAAGTACATCGAGAACCCACCGACTGCCTGGGAGATTCCCGCTGAATACCTGACGGACGAACGGTTCAACACCCTCATTACCGAGGCGGAAAAGTATCTGGGCTATCCCTATGTGTGGGGCGGCAGCAGCCCAAGCACTTCCTTTGATTGCAGCGGCTTCGTCAGCTATGTGCTGACCAACAGCGGCCTGTGCAATACCGGGCGGCTGGGCGCCCAGGGGCTCTACAACATTTCCACCCCGGTATCCGACCCCCAGCCCGGCGATTTGGTGTTCTTCGTGGGCACTTACGACACCAGCGGCGTATCCCATGTGGGCATTTATGTGGGCGACGGGATGATGCTGCATTGCGGTGACCCCATCCAGTATTCCAACCTGAATACGAGCTACTGGCAGTCCCATTTCTACGCATACGGCAGACCGCCGTACAACTGATTTGATTGGAGGAATGATTTATGGCAACGGTTGAGAAAATCCGCAAGGACATCGAAAAGACGAAGGAGAAGATTTCCGCCCAGCAGAAGCGCCTTCGGGAGCTGGAGGCGCAGCTTACCGAGGAGGAAAACCTGGAGATCGTCCGCATGGTCAAGGCGGTGCGCATGGACAACAAGGAACTGACCGCCTTCCTGAAGGCTTACGCCAGCGGCCTGATCACCCTGCCCGTCGGAATGATGGAGGCGGAGGCGATGGCGACTATTACACCGGGGAGCCTGCCGAGACGGCCCCGGAACCCACCGAGGAACCCGCCACCGGCGGCATGGAGCCGGAGGGCCAGCCCCTAACCCCGGAGGGCAACGCCACGCTGGTGGACGACTATTACGGCGACAAGCAGCTTATTACCGTGACCACAAAAGCGGGCAACTATTTTTACATCCTGATCGACCGGGCCAACGAGGACAAGGAGACCGCCGTTCACTTCTTGAACCAGGTGGATGAAGCCGACCTGATGGCGCTGCTGGAAGATGGGCAGACGGAGGAAACTCCTGCGGTCTGCACTTGCACCGAGAAATGCCAGGCTGGTGCGGTGAATACCGCCTGTCCGGTCTGTGCGGTGAATATGAGCGAGTGCGCCGGGAAAGCGCCGGAGGTGGGGCCGGAGCCCGAACCAGAGCTGGAGAAGGAGTCCGGCAGCGGCGGAGCCTTGGTCCTGATCCTGCTGCTGGCGGCCCTGGGCGGCGGAGCCTTCGCCTATATCAAGTTCATCAAGCCTAAACAGGGCACAAAGGTCAGCACCGACCCGGACGATTATGAGTTTGAGGACGAGGAATACGAAAACGAGGATGTTGAAAAGATGAACTGATACAAAAATGGCCACCATAAATGGTGGCCATTTTCTATTCATAGTCAGATAAAGAGTAACAGCCTTTCCGCTCTCGCTTGCCATAACTTTCCCAATAAGAATAGCGGCTCAAAAGAAATTCTTTTCGTTCAGGCGAAATTTTTGTCATGCGTGAAATAGCGGTTACAAATCCGCTCACCAAAGTCAAATTATCGGCTGTTCCTGGCGAGTATCGATATGTAGGCGGAACTGTTTTTACTGTGTATGTTCCGTGAGATAAAGTCGTACATAATAGATCACTACATTTGGGCTCTGGATACAGTCTATCAAACGAAATAAGGCTTACACCCTCTGGAGCAAGGTGAGCACGCTTGTTCGATAAAAGTGTGTTAGACTCAAATTCTGATCGTCTCCCATAAATAAGCCCATATTGTGGAGCAAATTTTTTTGTCTGACCCAATCAGGAATTTTGAAACATTCATAGAATTGCAGTACATTTACTGGGTTGTTTAAAATAGCCTGCCATTCTACTATCTGACCAAATGCCTGGGTTAAATCAGCAGTCTGCGTCCCTGCTTTTGTAAAGTTTTTTTTATTTGGCTTTTCGATTTCAATTAACACTGGAGTAAAAGACAGGCTATCCTGTGCCAACCAAATAAAATCAGGAATGCGGTCAAAAAGGCCACCGCAAAGCTCTGGTTCGGCAATTAAAGACTGTGTAAATGGATAGTGACCGGATGGAGCAGACAATTCAAACGCACCCGGAACGAATGATGGATTTTGCTCGAAGAAGCGCTGAAAAACAGACTCGTCATCCCCGTAATTTTGAAGAAGTGACTGATATTCCTCATAACTTTCTTTAGCGTATTTTTCCCATGACATAGGGGCAGGTGCATCTCGAGTTATTTCGTATGTTTGTTCTAACACGACTAAATCTCTCCCCGCTGTAGTTTCCAAATAATTATATGGTTTGAGTCATTAGAAAGCAATAACTCAAGGAGGAATTTTATTGAAACTAATTGTCTGTGAAAAACCGAGTGTAGCAAAGAGTATTGCGTCGGCCCTGGGTGTCACATCCAGGGCCGATAGCTATTTTGAGGGCGGCGGCTGGCTCATTTCCTGGTGCATCGGGCATCTGGTGGGGCTGGCGGACGCGGCCGCCTACGATGACCGCTACAAGAAGTGGCGGTATGAGGACCTTCCCATCCTACCCAACCCCTTCCGCTATGTGGTGTCCGAGGAAAAGGATGCCCAGTTCCGCATTCTCCGTTCTCTGATGGAACGCCCCTATGTGACGGAACTGGTCAACGCCTGCGACGCGGGGCGCGAAGGTGAATTGATCTTCCGGCTGGTCTATGAGGCCGCCGGATGTTCCAAGCCCTTCTCCCGCCTCTGGATTTCTTCGATGGAGGACGCGGCGATCCGGGAAGGCTTTGCCGATCTGCGCCCCGGTAAGGACTATGATCCCCTGTATCAATTGGCGCTTTGCCGCCAAAAGGCGGACTGGCTTATTGGGATCAATGCCTCACGGCTCTTTTCGGTGTTGTATCATCGAACGTTAAATATTGGGCGGGTGCAGACGCCCACCCTGGCAATGCTGGCCGACCGGGACAGCAAGATCGTCTTGTTCCGCAAGGAGAAATACCATCATGTGCGGCTGGCGCTGGATGGAGCCGAGGCGGTTTCTGAAAAAATCCCGGCTATGGAGGATGCCCAGGCTATCCGGGACGCCTGTGACGGGCAGCAAGCCGTGTGTGTATCCCTGGTGCGGGAGAAAAAGGCGGAGAAGCCGCCCAAACTGTACGACCTGACCACCTTGCAGCGGGAGGCAAACCGGGTGTTCGGCTACACGGCCAAGCAAACCCTGGATTATGCCCAGTCGCTCTATGAAAAGAAGCTGCTGACTTATCCTCGCACGGACAGCCGGTATCTGACGGTTGACATGGCGGAGACTGCCTACGTTGTACTGCATCTGGCGGCGCGGGTGCCCCCCTTCGACGCCTGCCCGGAGTTTTTCCCCGATGTTGCGGCGCTGGTGAACGACAAGGAGGTATCCGACCACCACGCCCTGATTCCCACTCTGGAGCTGGAAAAGGCGGATGTGCCCGTGCTGCCTGTGGGCGAGCGAAATATCCTTCTGCTGGTCTGCTGCAAACTGCTGTGTGCGGCGGCGGAGCCTTTCGTGTATGAGGCGATCACAGCCACCTTTGATTGCGGCGGGCACACCTTCACGGCAAAGGGAAAGCAGGTGCTTTCCCAGGGCTGGCGGGCCATTCAGGAGGTGTTCCGTTCCTCCCTGAAGGAGAAGCCGGCGGATGAAGATGCCGGGGGCGTTCTTCCGGCCTTGACCGAGGGACAGGTCTTTGAGCCGGTCACCGCCTCCGTCACCGAGCATTTCACTTCACCGCCCAAACCCTACACGGAGGACACCCTTCTGTCGGCCATGGAGAACGCGGGCAAGGAAGATATGCCGGACGAGGCAGAGCGTAAGGGCCTGGGTACCCCGGCGACCAGGGCGGCCATCATTGAAAAGCTGGTGTCCAGCGGGTTCGTGGAGCGCAAGGGCAAGAACCTGATCCCCACAAAGGCAGGTGTCAACCTGGTCACGGTGTTGCCGGAACTGCTGACCTCTCCCAAGCTCACAGCGGATTGGGAGCAGCGATTGAACGAGGTGGCAAAGGGTCAGGCATCGCCGGAGGACTTCATGGACGGGATCGAGGCGATGGCGGCGGAGCTGATGCGGAAATACTCCCACATTTCCGAGAATGGGCAAAGGCTGTTCCAACCGGAGAGGGAGACTGTGGGACTCTGCCCCCGCTGCGGTAAGCCGGTCTATGAGGGCAAGAAAAACTTCGCCTGTTCGGACCGGGCCTGCCAGTTTGTTATGTGGAAGAATGACCGTTTCTGGACCAGCCGCCGCAAGGAGATGACCAGAAAGATGGCGGCCGATCTTCTGAAAAAGGGCCGTACTTCCGTCAAAGGGATGTGGTCGGAGAAGAAAGGTTCCACCTATGATGCGGTGGTGATCCTGGACGATACCGGCTGCAAGTATGTCAATTTCAAGCTGGAGTTTCCCAAGCGAAAGGATGGTGTGCATGGCAAAAAGTAAAACCGAGGCCAACTTCATGGAGCATTTGAAACCGCTGCTTCCCGCAGGGAGCGACGCAAGCGAGCTGGAGGCAGCGGCCCAGGCGCTTGCCGGACTTTCCCCGGAGGGCCGTGACCTCCTGGCCGCTGTCCAGGAGTCGCCCTATCGTCTGACCACCCTGGATCAGTTCCGGGAGTTCCCCGCCAACACCGAGTATTTTGTCCTGGAGCCCAGCATCCGCAAGGTGGAGGATGTGGGCTGGCGCTATCTGGCGCAGCATTTGGACGTCCTTCTGCCCCCGGAGCTGCTGGATGCCATTGATCCCGTTCCCTTCGGCAACCACGCCATGCAGGAGGAACAGGGCTGCTTCACCAGTAGAGGCTATCTCACCCTCTCCGGCGACGAGTGGGAGCATGAGCGCCGCAGGGAGAGGCAGACGGAGAAAAAGCCCTCCATCAAGGAACGGCTGGAACAGAGCCGGAAAGAATGTGCCAATCAGAGCAAGGCGCAGACCCATCGGGAAAAGCCTGCGCCGGAGCGATAAGGAGGTGTCGCTATGCCCCATTATGACTATGACAAAGATTATCCCTTTGCCGCCTTCATCACCAACCTGGGCAAGTACAACGAGGGCGCCCTTGTGGGCGAATGGGTGAAGTTTCCCACCACGGCGGAGGAACTGAAACAGGTCTTTGAGCGCATCGGAATCGGTGCGAAAGACGACTTCGGGCAGACCTATGAGGAATGGTTCATCACGGACTACGATTGCTATGTGGACGGCCTCTATGACCTGCTGGGTGAGTATGCCAACCTGGACGAGCTGAACTTGGCCTCCAAACTGGACAACATGAGTCAGGATGAATATGAGCGGTTCCAGGCGGCCATGGAGATCGGCGACCACACGGGCAGCATCCAGGAGCTTATCAACCTGACGGAGAACCTGGACTGCTACGATGTTTACCCCGACATCCACGACCACGATGATCTGGGCAGGTATTACATCGAGGAACTGGATGCCATGCAGGTGCCGGAGCATCTGCGCAACTACATCGACTATGAGGCCTACGGGCGGGACATCGCCCTGGAGGAAAGCGGCCAGTTCACCGACCTGGGCTATGTGCGGGATACCGGGGACAGCTTCCATGAGTATTATGATGGCGAGCGCGGCAGCATCCCGGAGGAATACCGGGTAATGACCTTCCAGGATGACATCCCCGAAGAAGAAATTTCAGAATGGACCATGGACCTTGCCTACGATATGGACGAGTTTTTTCGGCAGAACGACCCGCAGTATGCCGCCGAGCACCCGGAGGAACACGCGGCGAAGGAAGAAATCTACGAAAACCTGATGGCCGGGCGCATCTCCGCTCTGGACGAGAAACTGGCCGCTCTGGGACAGACCCAGGAGGACTATCTTCCTTCGGAGATCGAGAAGTTCAAGGACGCCACCGGCTATGAGGAAATTCTGGATGTGGACCCCCAGGCAATCCGGGAGGCCATTGAAAACCCGGATCAGTCCCATGTGGACGAGAGGCTGTCCTTTGCGGAACAGGCAAACCAGGAGTATGAGGCGGAGCTGTACGGTCAACAAGCGGCGCCCAGCCCGGATGACCGGGAGACCGGCGAGACGGTGCGGACTCCCAGGGGCACCTTCCATGTGACAGATATGAGCCGGGAACAGATGGAAGCGGCCGGATACGGTTTTCACCATGAGTCCGAGGACGGGAAGTATCTCATCATGGCCAACGGCAGCCGTGCCTTTGCCATCCCCAGCGGAGCCACCCCCGAACATACCGCGCCGGAGAGGCTGACCGTCCTGGTGGTGGAGCCCATGAAGGAGCCCTATGTGAAGGAGATCGACCCCGGCCTCCATGCCCTGCAAGTGGAGGTGGGCGGCGATATTGCCGCCTCCTATCCCTTTGACGATCCGGTGGGGCTGGTCCTGAACGACGAAGGCAAACTCATCGGCCTGGACCTGAACCGTTCCCTCCGAGACGAGCATGGGGAGATTTACGACATTGTAGCGGGCACCTTCCTGGTGGTGGGCCTGGGGCCGGAGAGTTTCGCGTCTCTGCCCCCGGACATGATCCAGAAGTACACCGAGCAATTCAACCGGCCGGAGCTGTTCGCCAGCATCAACGGGATCATCAACAACGGCCGCCGTGGTGAGGAATTAGAGAAAGCCCAGGCCGAGGTGCACAGGACTACGCCGGAGAAAAAGTCCTCCATCCGGGAACGGCTGGAGGACGCGAAATGGGAGTGCGCGGAACGGAAAAGCCCGGACAAGCCTGCCCCGCAGAAGAAGCCCCCGGAGCTGGGCGACTTATGAGCCGGAGCAAGAAATGGTGTCTGGAATGGGCGTTCTTCCTGGGCGAGAACGGCAGGCGCCAGTATAACAAGCTCTGCAAAGGCGGTGTCCATCCCTGCAAGCAGAGTTTCCGGGCGGTGGTGGTGTCCTGTCCGCACTATCTTTCCCGCCACTCCAAAAAGTGCGGGAATTAGTGTTCAAAATGGGTGAAGAAACTGCCTGTGGTGGCTTTTCTGTGTAGGGGTAGTATGATTTCCTATGTGGGGCGGCAGGGCGTTTCTACATAGGGAAAACGCCGGATTTTCACCTTTTATCAAGCAAAATGGGAGTGCCGTCATCGGATCAACATGGTCCGGTGGCGGCGCTCCTTTTCTTTTTGTGTTAAAAATTAAAAAACAGGCGCATAAAACACATACAATTGAGGAAAAATCTCAAATAGATGTTGATTTTATTGGAGTTTGCGTATATAATAATAATTAGGGGGTAGTTTATATGCTAATACAATTTTGCTTTAAAAATTTCAAATCTTTTCGTGATGATACAATTTTAGACTTATCTGCTACTAAAATTACGGAAAATAGCAATCATGTAATTCATATTGGAACAGAAAAAATATTACCCATAGCAGCTATATATGGTGCAAACGCAAGTGGGAAGTCAAATGTTGTTGATGCATTTCGCTTTATGGCAATTTATGTTTTGGATTCTTTTGCCTATGGCGGTGAAAATGACGACAAGAAGTCAAGATCAAAAAGGCTAAAGCAGACACCATTTCTTTTTGATACAACAAGCAAAGAAAATGTTTCGTCCTTTGAAGTATATTTCATTTCTTCTGAAAGCGAAGGAAGCAAATGCTATAACTATGGTTTTACTTTGGATCAAAATGGCATTGTAGAAGAATGGCTTAATTCGAAGACAAGAACTGCTAGAGAATATCGAAGAATTTTTTATAGAAACAGATTAGAAAAAGAATTAGACTTGTCTGGGCTGTCAGCAAATCGGCAAGAAAATATTAAAATTGCGTTAGAGGATGAAACGCTAATTGTATCTCTTGGGGCCAAATTGAAGATACCTAAACTTAAACTCATTCGCGATTGGTTTTATGATTCGAACCTAGCGGATTTTGGTGACCCCATTGAAAACGCAGTCTTGTCGAGAATCATTCCGCCTGGGTTTGCGGATGATAAAGCAGTTCAAGACAAAGTTGTTAAATATTTTTCTGCTTTTGATTCGTCAATTATTGGATTTAATGTTGAAACTATTGCTTCGGATGATGACGATGATGATTCCAAGCATATAAAAATTGATGCAGTGCATAGGATTGCGGATTCTAACGAAACTGCAACAATCCCATTGGCAGAAGAATCTGCAGGCACATTAAAAATGTTTGCTCTTTATCCCGCTTTACAAGACACTCTTGAAAACGGAGGAGTGTTATTTGTTGACGAGTTAAATGCCCGACTCCATCCTTTGTTAGTAAGAGCATTCTTGGTTGCATTTCTCAATCCTGAGACTAATCCTAAACATGCGCAACTAGTCTTTACGACCCATGATTCTTGGCAACTTTCGAACAACTTGCTGCGTAGAGATGAAATCTGGTTTACGGCTAAAGATTCAAAAGGGGTTTCTGTGTTATATTCCTTGGCCGACTTTGTTGATGATGATGGAGTCAAAATCCGTAAAGACGAGAACTATGAGAAGAATTACCTTTTAGGAAAGTATGGTGCAATTCCTACCTTATCATATTTTGATATGTTTAAGGGGGAATAATTGTGGCAAGAGCCGATAGAACTGGAAAGCGCATTCCAAGATCAGCATTTAAAAACCGAATCCCTGATTTGGGAAGATACTTCATTTATACGGACGCAGATGAAACCGAAGAAAAATATATGTATGGTCTTAGGGATTCGTTGCCCAAAGAATTTCAAGGACGAATCGTAATAAAAGTATCTAAAACTAAAACCGAAAAATTGATAGAAGCATGTAGCGAACAGGTTTCTCTCCAACCACAATATTGTGAGCCTTGGATAGTTTTTGATCGGGATGAAGTACCTAATTTTGACAGGATAATAAGGGATGCAGAAAGATATGGAATCCATGTGGGATGGTCAAATCCGTGCATTGAAATTTGGTTTGATGCATACTTTGGGACTATGCATGCAGACTGGTTGACCTCCCCAGTTTGCTGCCAAAGATTTGGCGATATTTTTGAAAAACGAACTGGGCAGGAGTATATAAAGTCAAATCCGCAAAATTATAATCTTCTAACTCGGTTTGGAGATGAAAATACTGCAATAAAGATAGCGGAGAAAAGATTACAGCATTATTTATCCAATGGTCAAACTACTCCTTCAAAAATGTGTCCTTGCACAACATTACATCATTTGGTTGGTGAAATTTTGAGAAAAACCGTGCTGTCCAAGAACGACTAAATAAAATTTCCCCACTTCTCTTATTGAGAGTGGGGAAATTTTATTATTGGTACCAATGACTGTTATTTTAGAATGATTTTGAGTAAGGCTTCTACACTTCTCTGAAAAATTATCTACATCCGCCAGATAGTTTGTAAAGGCTGTAAACCGCCCAATCTCTGTTACTCCAAATCGTTGCTCCGCTGCCGCTTCTGTTCCTGTTCGTTCGGTCTTTCCATTAGGTCGTCCACATTCTGCCGGACATTATCATACTCCTTTTCCTCCCGTTGTATCTTCCGAAGTTCCGCTTGCAGGGTAATCTTGCGGGTAGCGAGCCCATCTAGCTCTGCTTTCAGTTTCTCGATGGAAGGGAGTTTGGTAATCCCGGCCTTCTTGATTTCCCTGGCGGCCGCCTCAAACAAGATGATCTCGCTCTCAAAACCGCGCAGGAAATTTTCCTTGTCCTTTGATGCCTTGTATCGGTCATAGACAGGTTTCAGCTTGCGGTAGGTGTCGATCTGCTTTCCCAGAAGGGCAAGGTCGACGATCCGTTGTTCCGTATCCTGCAGGTTTTCCCTGGTACGGATGGAGGCGGCGGAAACGGCGTCGCACCGTTCCACCAATTCCTCATAGCTGCCGATGCCGTGTTCGGTGAGAAAGTTCATGGTGGCGGCCGCCCGTTTCAGATTCTCAATGGTCGCCCACCGCTGATAACCGGCGCTCTGCTGGGCCTTGATATTGTTCTGAATGTCAATGAGCAAGCTGACCTTCCCGCTACGCTGCCGGGGCTGTCTGGAGGGCCTGGGGCCTCCGGCAATGCGGGAGACAACGGCTTCTTCCGTGTAATCGGCGCCCAGGGTTTTCAGCCGGGTGAACCTTTCCTGGTCCGGCGCCCTGGCGGAGATATACTTTCCTCACTTGATCTCGTACCCTTCCCGCTGCAACCGGGTAAGTAAATCTTCCAGGCTGGAGGATGTAGGGATCAGCCGGTCAATGGCGGCTTTCAGTTTTGCCTTGTAGCTGGTGCCGTTCTGTGCGGCCTGAGGCTCGATGTAGCTCTTGCCTTTGTCCCGGCCGGGGACGATGACAGACAGGCCGTGTTCTCGGCACAGTCGGTCGCTGGCTCGGCGTATCTCGTGATAGCTGCGCTTGTTGGAATGGTAGTGCTTGTGGTCGGTGAAGCTGACTGCATTGAAAATCAAATGGTTGTGAATATGCCCCTTGTCAATATGGGTGGTAAGTACAAACTCGTACTTGCCACCCAATATTTCTTTTGCCAACTGCATCCCGATCTCATGTGCTTCCTCTGGCGACACCTCACCAGGCTCAAAGGCTTGGATCAGGTGGCGGCCCAGGTGCATGCCCTTGTCGATGGAATGGCGGCGTGTCCATTCAAATTCAATGTCGGCGGTCTCGGCAGTGCAGCCGAAGGAGGACACCAGCAACTTCCCGTCCGTCTTGTCAGGGTTGCAGATATAGTCAATGGCCGCTTTCAGCGTTGACTTAATAGGATGCGTCTTTGTAACTGCCATATCTGATCCAGCCTTTCCCGGATTTCCTCCATGTCGGCCTGATAGGTGGGGCCTCCGGCGTTGACTCGTTTGGCGATCTGATTGATGTTCCGGCCAATGGCGGACAGGAGCTTGTTCATCTCCTTAATGTCCCTGGTGTCCACATAGATGATATACCCGTCTATCGCCATCTTCCGCAGGTAGGCGCCGATCCGCTTGGTCTTAAGTTGGGCCATCTTCTGTTCCATCAGTCCCTTTTCCTCGGCGGTGACATAGAACTTCACCTGGATATTCCGTTTCCTGTTTTCCATCGTAGTATCTCGCCTCTTTTCGTATCAGGGTTTGGGATGTTCCCAACAAGCATTTTGCGGGTTTAGAGGGAGGGTTCCCTAAAGCCAAAAATCGCAAGTGGGTACTCACTTGCTGTGCTTGCTATCGTTTCTTAACAACCGTTTCGCCCTCTACTAATACTACAATTCACAACACCTCAAATGGCAACTACAAGGGGACAATCTGCAAAGAAAAACGCCGCAACCACCATAGGTTACGGCGTTCAAACATTCATCAGAAAATCAATCTTTTTCGCTTTCAACTTCCACCACTTCTTTTGCGGTAGCTGCCACGATCCGGAGTCCGGCATCGCTCATATTGTCCAAAAGTGTATCAAGCTGGCGGCGCTGCGTGGACTTCTCGGCTTCATTATCCGGGAAGAAAAACTGATCTACCGATATATTGTAACGGGCAACAAGCTCATAGAAAATTTGGAGGCTCGGATGCTGCCCTTTATTCTCAATATTGGCAAGATAGCGCGGAGAAATATACATCTCATCGCTTACTTGCTTGCGACTTTCTTTGCGTTCTTTACGAGCCGCCTTAATTGCCGCTCCAAACGCCTTGAAGTCATATTTTGGTACAGGTCTCTTTGCCATCTTAATTCACCCAATTGTATTTTACAGTTCACCTCTGCTTTTAGATATGTCTACTCAATTCATATTATTGCTTTATATAATTCCTATTTTTGAAGTGAAAGCCTTGCTGTACTTAGCGGCCCAAGCATATAATTGTTAATAGGCGCAGACAAGTAAAGAAAAACATGGCATGATTAATAATGATGTCCCTCACCAATGTGACGAGATTCTTTACGCAACTAAGTATAACATTTTTTGCTTGCATCGGTTGGTGGAACTTCTGTGTGTCAATGGATATAATGACTTTAAGAGGTGCGAAAAGTATGAAAAAGCAGAAAAGTAATATTGCTCGTAATTTAACCATGTTGCGTCAGCTTAATAAATACTCCCAAGAAGATGTAGCTGAACAAATCGGTGTCTCCCGCCAGGCCGTAGCAAAGTGGGAATCCGGCGAGTCCGTACCGGACATTGTAAATTGTGACGCACTGGCGCAGTTATATAATGTAGAGCTTAATGACCTGATTCATCACGATCAGGAACAAACCGGGTTAAATGTTCCGCCCAAGGGCAAACACATTTTTGGTATGGTCCGTGTGGGCGAGCGTGGACAGATTGTACTTCCCAAACAAGCCAGAGAAGTATTCCGAATCAAGCCGGGAGATCAACTGGTCATTTTAGGAGACGAATCTCTGGAACATCCAGGAATTGCCCTGATGAAAGAAGAATTTTTCTTGGGCATTGCTCAGTTATTCAATACTGCCTTGAATATTGCCGATGTCCCAGATGAAAAGGAGAGAAAATAATGGAAGCTGTGCTGTGCGTCCAGGGCCTTTACAAGCATTATCCTGGATTTGCGCTGGAGGATGTGAGTTTTTCTCTTGCCCCCAAACGTATCATGGGGCTGATCGGTAAAAATGGGGCCGGAAAAAGCACGACTTTAAAATCCATCCTCAATATGGTGTCCCCAGAGAGTGGGAGCGTGGAGATTTTTCAAAAGGATTTTATTCAGTATGAAAAAGAGTGTAAGCAGAGAATCGGCGTTGTATTTGGCGGGATTGATTTTTACCCGTTAAAGAAACTCTCTAGCATTACAGCTGTTACCCGAAAGTTTTATACTGACTGGGATCAGTCGCAATACCAGAAGTACATCAAACGTTTTTCTTTAGATGAAAGCAAGAAATTCAAAGAACTTTCAAACGGTATGAAAGTAAAATATCTGCTTGCTCTGGCCCTGTCGCACCATGCGGAGCTGTTGATTCTGGATGAACCAACTTCGGGCCTTGACCCCGTATCCCGTGAGGAGCTGCTGCACATTTTTCGCCAAATCGTGAAAAACGAAAACTGTTCCATTTTGTTTTCTACGCATATTACTTCTGACTTGGACAAATGCGCAGATGACATCACCTATATTCAGAATGGACGTGTGCTGAAAAGTGCGGACAAGGACACATTCCTGCGCTCTTTTGAGCATTTAAAAACGCCAGAGGATATGGGGCCGCTCACTCTGGAAGAAATCATGCTGCGGACGGAAAGGAGTGAGTGGGATGATGACGCTGCTGTATAAGGAAATCAGACTTGCGGCCCATCCAACCTCGATTGTATTTGCATTTTTGGGTTGCCTTGTTCTTGTGCCAGCCTATCCTTATAGTGTAATCTTTATGTTTGGCTGTCTGGCACCCTATATCACATTTCTGAATGCGCGTGAGACGAATGACGCTTGGTACACTGCAATCCTTCCAGTGACAAAGCGCGAAAGTGTTTTGGGAAAATGCCTTCTGATTGTTTCCGTTCAGATATTTCAGTTGCTATTTTCTATCCCATTCGCTTTTCTTCGCAATGCTCTAAGCATTGAAAACAATCCCGTAGGGCTGGATGCAACGCTCGCTTGGTATGGCTTTGGCCTTATCGTGTACGCTGTCTTTGATTTAGTGTTCTTTCCGACATTCTATAAAAGCGGTTACAAGGCGGGAAGATCCTTTATTTTGGCATCAATCCCTATGGTAGTGTTGATGATTGCGGTGGAGGCAGTCGCCCATACACCGGAGCTCGCTTGGTTGGACAGTTATCAGCCGAAATATTTGCTGATGCAGTTACCTATATTGGCTGTAGGCATCCTTTGCTACACGGTGTTCCTATTACTTGCCTATCATATATCTATAAAACATTTCGATAAAGTTGATTTGTGATATAGCACATTAAGAAGTGAAAAGAGGATAGCTATACAAATAAAACAATAATAAATCTGCCCAGCGGCAGAAAAGAAAAAAACCATCGCTGGGCAGATCAATTTTCACGCTATAAATATAATTTCAGCGGCGGTTTTGAGAAATCAAGGCCGCCGTTTTCTTTTTTCAAAAAATGAGAATACGGGGGGTGTGTTAAAGTCACCCTTTTTTAAGGATACGGCGGTATCAAGGAGGTCCCGCCGTGTCTATTTTTTACTACGACTTGCCTAGCTCTTTGCAATCAAAAAAAGTCATCATAAGCCAGCGGAATATTCCGACCATGATTATGAACTATCAGTACATCTAAATACTTCTTACATTTCCTTTGCGCCTGTCCGCATCTTGCGGGCGGGTGCTTTTTGTCGGTTTTTCTGTTTTTCCGTCGGCTGCCGTTCTCCGCCCTTTCGCTTCGATCCGGCCATCAACCGCACGAAGCGAAAGGAGCAATCATGGAGAACAAAATTTTTTCTGATAAACACGGTTTAGGGCTGCCAAAAGCCCCCTTTAGCGAACGAGTAGTAGGCGAAAGGGGACAAAAAGACCTGCCTCCTGGCACGGAGGGAGGTGAGAAATTGAGACCTGACCGCCACTACGAGCACAAACAGCACGCCTTTGACAGCTATTGCAAGAAGGTGTTGAAATGCGAAGCGTACAACGGCTATCGAGAGATCAGTCGCCGCCAGAAGCGCGAAACACCGTTCAGCGAGTTGTCAGAGGAAGAATTGGCCCAGCTTGCGGTCTATGACCGCTATCCCTGGGAATACACCGCTTTCCCCGTGGGAGGCGATGTCATTCTAATCAAGGATGACCGGCTGGCCGAAGCGCTGAACACGCTGCCTCCGGATAATCGGGACATCTTCCTGATGTACTGGTTCTTGGGAATGGCAGACCGTGAGATCGCTGAACATCTGCACATGGTTCGCCGGACGGTCAATGCCCGCAGGCAAAGTGCCTATCGGCTGCTGAAAGAACTGATGGGAGGTGAAGCGGATGACTAAATCTGCAAACATGCGGGTGGCGCTGCTCCCTTACCCAGTCATTGCCGCTGCGGTGGGAGGAAATCCCGACGCAATAGCAAGGGTAATCCGGCACTATTCCAGTTACATAGCCGCATTGTCTATGAGGACAAGCTATGATGCAAATGGCTTTCCCCGCTTCCAGGTGGATGAAGATTTACGCAAGCGGCTGGAAACGAAACTCATCGTTTCTATACTAGGCTTTGATCTGAACTGATTCGGGACAAGCTGTATGAACCCCTTTCCATACAGCTTCCCATCCCCACCTTGACAAAGAAAGCCTACGGGCAGCATAAGGCAGACGGATACGATCTGTCTGTGTGGAGCCGGTCGGCCGGTGCGCCACGAAGCCTGTTGCAAGTCCGCAGGACGGGACCCCTACCAAACAGGCGAGCGACAAAACCGAGCCGTAAAACAGGTGTGGCAGCCTGTGGGCGAGGATGCACAGGCAGGATAATGAGACTCCCGCGTTGAACGCCCTCAAAGCATTGCGCGGCACACCCATCAGCATGGGCCGGGGTGAGATTCCCGTGGAGCTGTGACCGAAGGAAATACCTTTAGGTACTGCCAGCAGCCATCCGTTTTTTGCCTCTTTTATTTTCAGATTTTATTTTCAGATAAATCTTCTGCTTTTCTGTTTACGGATAGTTCGTAAACTTTCCATTAGCAGCAGACAAACCCGAAACGGCGCGGTACAATGAGGATGGAAGTTATGAATGAACACCCTTTTGCGTGCCGTTTCTGACTGGAAAGGAGGCTGCTGTGTCAGAGATTCAGAACGGTACGGAGAAAAGGCCTTTGGAGTACCGCACCTATACGGTCAACGAGGTTGCCCGTATATTAGGTGTCAGCCGGACACAGGCATACCGTCTTGTGCAGGAGGGCCTTTTCAAAAGCGTACGAATTGGTAACGCCATACGAATTCCCAAACGGTCGTTTGACAAGTGGCTGGAGCCGCTTGATCTGTGACATCAGAAAGAAAGGTTCGTTATGGCATCCATCATCAAAAGAAAGAAAAACTATTCTATTGTTTATACCTATGTGGACGAGAACGGTGAGACCAAGCAGAAGTGGGAAACCCGCACTTCCTACCAGGAGGCATTGAAGCGCAAGGCAGAGATTGAGAGCCAGAAAAGTTCCAACTCCTTCCTTCCTCCCACCAATCAGAATATTGCGGAGTTCCTATCGGACTTCGTCTCCCTCTATGGCGAAAAGCGGTGGGGCGTGTCCATGTATGACAGCCAAAACTCGCTGATCGCCAACTATATCAACCCCATCATCGGGGACATGAAGGTGCAGGACATCACCACGCGGGTGGTGGACAAGTACATCCAGACCTTGCAGAAAACCCCTGCGGTGAACACCAGGACGCACCACGCCAAAACGGAGTTCGTGACCAACGCCACCATCGAGAAGATCATCAAACTTCTCCGTTGTGCCTTCAAGCAGGCGGTTCGGTGGGAGCTGGTTGCCAAAAACCCCTTTGACAATGTGGTACTGCCCAAAGTGGAATACAAGAAGCGGGACATCTGGACCGCCGATATGATCCGCACCGCCTTGGACCAGTGTACGGACAGCAAACTCTATGTAGCAATGAATCTGGCTTTTGCCTGTTCGCTGCGTATGGGTGAGATTCTGGGACTGACCTGGAGCAATGTCCACATCTCCGATGAAGAAATCGCTGATGACAACGCCTATGTCTACATTGATAAGGAGCTGGCGCGTGCCTCCAAGCGGGCCATTGAGATGCTGGGGCAAAAGGACATCTACCATGTGTTCACGCCGCTGTTTCCCAATACCAGCACCAGAGTCATCTTGAAAAAGCCAAAGACCGATTCCAGCATCCGCAAGGTATGGCTGCCCAAGACTCTGGCTTACATCCTGCGGGAATGGAAATCTGCGCAAGACGAGTTGCGGGCGTTGCTCCGTGACGAGTATCAGGATTACGATCTGGTGGTGGCGCTGGCCAATGGCCGCCCCTGTGAGGACCGTATTATCCTGAAGTCGTTTGAGAAGCTGCGGGAGAAAGCAGGGCTTCCCAAAGTGGTCTTTCACTCCCTGCGCCATTCCAGTACCACCTATAAGCTGAAGCTCAACCACGGCGACCTGAAGGCCACTCAGGGCAATACGGGCCACGCTCAGATCGACATGATCACCAGCGTGTATGCGCACATTCTGGACGAGAACCGCAAGATCAACGCCCAGAAGTTTGAGAGCGCCTTCTATGCCAATCCCGACCTGCGTTCGGTTCGTCCCCCGGAGGAGCCAAAGGAACCGGCGCCCGCCACATTGGATTTGGAGGCCCTGGTGGAGCAGCTTCGCAAGTCGCCGGAACTGGCCAACACACTGGCCGCATTGCTGGCATCGGCCCCATCCGAAAAATAGGGCGGGAAAATCGTATTAGCAAATCGGCGTTTTTTATTAGCAAGGCCGGAAAAAATGTTCGAAGCCAATTAGCAGGGATACAGCGGAAAATGTATAAAATCGTTCCGGCGGAGCGGCAAGACCGTTCAAAAGAGACGATAATAAAAAAGCCGCTGTAAACCAGCGAAAAATGGCTTACAGCGGTTGTTTTGGCACCCCCGGCGAGACTCGAACTCACTACATTCCGCTTAGGAGGCGGACCCTCTATCCCGGTGAGGTACGGGGGCTTATACAGAGAATATTCCATTTTACAAGACTCCTGGATTCGAACGATTCGATTTTTAGAAATTTTTTCTTCTTCCGTTGTCATGTTCTCTTTTTGTTCCTTACCGATCGATCAAAGTCATACCTTCCATCCCTTTTGATTCACAGCCCTAGATCGTTCAAAACATCAACATCATTTTCCAACTTTTATTTTTCAACTCTATTTTCCTTCTAAAAATATAGCGATTGTATGTATACCATGTGCAACGGCTTTTTCCCATTCCAGTATTCTTACAATCAACGGGAAAGAGCGCTTTTCGAATATCCATTGGGAACACTTATAATGGTTCTAAATCATATGATAAACCGCTTATACCATCAGTAAAATACAGGGGAATTCCCTAAACAAAAGGGTGGGACGAATTTCGTCCCACCCTTTTAGCTTTTCATTCCTTACCGGTTGTCCACAGCAATTTTGCCGCGTGCAATAACCATTTTAATATTCAAATCATTGTCCAATACCACTAGATCGGCACGTTTTCCCACTTTAATGCTGCCAATATTGGCATCCTCGTGGATTTCACGGGCTGGATTAATGGTTGCGCTCTTAATTACCTGTTTAAACGGTACACCGAATCGCACCAAATTGCACACTTCCTGGTGCATATTGGTGGTCGATCCAGCAATTGTTCCATCCTTTAAGCGCGCCTGACCATCTTTGACATAGACCGTTTGCCCTCCTAGCTCGGAAATGCCGTCCGGTTCACCCGCCGCACGCATGGAATCACTGATAATCACCGTACGATCCTCCCCAAGCTGGCGGAATGTAATCCGCAACACTGCTGGATTAATATGGAACCCATCGCATATGATTTCTGCGCGCACACGCTCATCGTCAAATACAGCGCCAACTACACCCGGAGAACGATGCGTCATACCACTCATCGCATTGTATAAATGGGTGGCATGCGTTATGCCGATATTAAAGGCATGCTTTGCTTGATCATAATCGGCATCCGTATGGGCAATCGAAACAGTGCAAAGTTTGCTCGCTTTTTTGATGAATTCATCGGCTCCCTCACACTCTGGCGCAATATCTACCAGTTTGATAATGCCTCCACACCCATCGTAGAACCTCTTGAACTCCTCCCAATCTGGATTTTTGACATATTCACCCTTCTGTGCGCCTTTTTTATTAATAGAAATATACGGCCCTTCCATATTGACTCCCATAATTGCCGCACCAAAGGGACGGTCATCCATGCAAGCTTTTACACTAGCCAAAGCATCTTCAATTTCTTCATGGGAAACCGTCATCGTTGTAGGACAGAAGCTGGTCACCCCCTTCGTAACTAAATGGGCGGCCATTTTTGCCAGTCCCGCAGTAGATGCATCACAAGTATCCGCACCAACACAGGCATGAATGTGAATGTCTACGAAACCAGGGACTATTACACATCCGGAAAGATCAATCTCTTCATCCCCATGGAGTTCTGGGGCGATCTCCGCAATTTTTTCGCCATCTGTAGATAGGCAGGCATCCACCAATGTAAACGTATCATCCATAATCTTTGCATTCTTCAGAATCATTTTTTCACCTCATCTGGGAGTGCGTTCTGAAAGCGGCTGTATGCTTCCCTAGCCCTCTGCAAAATTCCTTCCCATGGAACAAGCATCACTTCGCAGTTCTTGTTGTAAAGTCGATGTATTTGCAAAGAGGACCACAGATATTCCTCCGCTGTAGAAGCCTCTTTTTTATTTTGATAACTTCATTATAGCCCAAAGTTTTTCCTCTTACAACTCACTAGGCAAGAAATATCAAAAGAATACACAATTATGCACGTTTCGTTTCATCTTAAAAAATTTTCCAATAAGCCATATCTTAAATAATAAATTGTATATTTATATATTATAATACTATTTGTATATAAGTTTCTAAAAAGTATTGTATTATTAACAATCTATACGATTTGCATCCTATATAGAGATGGAACATTGTAAAGTCGATGCATTTCGTGGTACAACCTTTAAAAAACGACAGCTCTTATTATTTAAGACCTTTCAAAAAATCACCTCAAGGATATAAATTAACTATACAGGAATGCAAAATTAATAAAAAATTCCACGGCGGAGCTGGTAGTTTTTCATTAACGGATGAAACCACATGTTACTAGCCACGCGTCACGCCATGTCGGTACGATCTGACATCTGCATAAGTTTTTATTTGCTACCCCTAAACAGATTTCTTAGAAGTTTCCCATCTTCAGACGTTCTCCACCTTTATCTTCTTCTAACTGTCTTTGAATATATTCTTTTATCTTTTTCACATTCTTTCCTGCTATACCCACATAATATCTGCGGTACTAAAACATCTCGGTTCGTTTATCTGTAGGAGGGACCTATTAAAATGACCATCGCCAACAAATTGAATGGCATCCCTGTCGCTACTATACTTCCGGTACTTATACTTCCATTCCGCATACTTTTCATATCCTGGTAGCCTATACAACTGGTCATATTTCCTTTCGATGGAATCTCTACAAGCATAGGTACATAATCCGAGTACACCTCTTCTTTTATTATTTTTAATCTTCTTCTACTCGCATAACATTTGCAAGATCTTTACTACTTCTCCTTGCAAAATACCTTTCTCCGATATTTCGGCGCAAATACCACATGGAGCTGAATCACACATTTCTCGATGGGGAAAGGTCATATGAAACATAATTTTCTCTTTTTGATAAACTACGGCCCCGATCTGTTTCGGTTCCTATCAATAGCTCTGTATGCTATTTGTATTTCCAAGTCGTATGTGCTTAACTCTGCTTGTCATTCATTTTTGGGGGTTCTCTCCTTTTGTTGTTCCTTGCAGTTATCAAACTGTAAAAACAACAAAAGGGATTTTTCGATTGTCATCTCCGGCATTAATCTTCTTTTGAAACATTCCCCTAACGAATGGTTTTCTCTGTACAAAAAATGGACCAGCGTGATACATTCACACTGGTCCATTGTAAAATAACTAAATCTGCAAATGTGTTGGGCCCGACAAAAGCCGTCTATTACCATGGCCTACTTATCAGCCGTAAGCGATTTGTCCCTCACAGTGCAGAACCACTTTCGAATCACCGGGCATCTGTGTATACAAACCTGTCTTTTCGCCAGGATTTCCAACCGCCCATACACGGAATGTATATACGTTTCCGCTCTTTCCTACATACTGGGTCTTAAATACATTTCCATTGCCCACTGTAAAGCTCGGCATATTATTGGAACCCGTCACAGTCATTTGAACGTCATAGCTTCTTCCCTTGTACACACCGAAGTTAACACTCGGATTGCAAAAGGCAGAACCATTCGGAGAAGTCCCTACTGTCACAGGGAAAGAAGCGCTGTAACTGCCGCTCGTGATGGTAATCGTTGCCGTGCCAGCGGATTTTCCTTGAATCTGATACAGATAGGCATGGGAATAATTGCCACGCAGGTCTGCGCGATTGGAACGGTCTGCCTGGTACTTGACCGTAACCACATTTGGATTACTGCTTGTACAAGTCGGCACCGTCGCAGCGTTGGTTCTTGCCAAAGGATAATATACATTCCCAACATTGAACGAATAGGAACTGGTATCCAAAGATAGAGCAGAGCCGGAATTTACAATTGCATTGGTCGAAACCGTCACGGTCAGCGTTGCTGAAGCATATCCCGTCGCAGATACAGTCAGCGTAGCTGTTCCAGAAGAAACACCTCTCACCGTAACCGTAGAACCGCTCTGCGTTACACTCACTGCGCTGGAATTGGAGGATACGCTAAAACCTCCATTGGTTGGGTTGGTCACTGTAAACGTATTGGTCCCATTGACTGCTACGGTCAGAGAGGTTGTGCTCAAACGAACAGCTGCACCATAAGAGGAACCAAGATTCTCAAAATCAATATCGTTTTCCTCGGCATATTTCTGCGCCGCGGTTCCATTATAGCCTTTAATCAGAGTAAAGTCGTCAAACGCATCATAACCGATTCGAGTGACATTGGGTGGAATGGTAACTTCCTCCAAACTGTCGCATCCAGCAAAAGCACTGTCACCGATACTCGTCACATAACTCCCGATGGTGACAGAACGCAAATCCGTGCAATCCTGAAAAGCATTATCCGGTATCTTCGTTAGACTTGTCGGCAAAGTTGCACTTCTCAGGGAAGTACATCCACTAAACGCTTCAATTCCCATCTTTGTGATACTATCGGCAAAGGTAACAGAAGTCAAGTTCTCACAATTGGCAAAAGCACGCTCACCGATCTCTACAGGACCTTCTTCCATCGAAACACGTTTGACGGTAGAATCCTCAAAAGCGCCGTCTGAGATAATGTCAACCGTATCCGGCAAATAAACATTCTTTTCCGAACCGCCGCTTGCAAAAATGGAAGAATCGCCGTCCCCTATACGGGTGATCGTTCTGCTCTTTATTTTACTCGGAATTGTAATCGAGGACTTTGAATCATAATATTCACCGTCATCCTCCACCCGTACAACGGCATATTTTCCATCCACACGGTCGACTTCATATGCGTCGTCCATATCGGACGCAAAAGCTGTGCTGCTAAAAGTAGAAACAAACATAGCCGCCGCTAAAGCCAGTGACAGCAACTTTTTTGCTCTTCTCATACGTTCCTCTCCTTTTTTGAATCATATTGCAGCATTTTCGCAATAGGAACGAAACTTTGCTGCCCAAATTTGGCGGTTTTGGTAAGTACTATTATACTCTACCGCTACGAAATTGGCAAGCATACAGGCGGTTACACTTGTGTAATTTCGATTAACAATATCTGGATGTCTCTTCACATTTTGCCACGCCGGGTTACCTCCGCATATAGACAATTTTTTGTTTCAAATTACTGCGTACATTCTAATTGTCTCTTTCACTTCGGATCAAAACCAGTGTCATACAAATGATCGTAGATACCGCAAAAAAGCCCCGCACAAAATTGTGCGGGGCCTGTTCTTATGGAATTTAGATAAGCTCAATGATCGCCATCTCGGCTGCATCGCCGCGGCGTGGTCCGAGCTTTGTAATGCGCGTATACCCGCCATTGCGGTCAGCATACTTCGGCGCAATTTCTGTGAAAAGCTTATTTGTAACAGCTTCCTTTGTGACAAATCCCATCACAAGGCGCTTGCTGTGCAGATCGTTCGTCTTTGCGATCGTAATCATCTTTTCTGCCAGGGAGCGGACCTCCTTAGCACGTGTGACTGTGGTTTCGATCTTGCCGTTCTCAAGAAGGAATGTGACCATCGCACGCAGCATTGCGGTTCTGTGGCTGGTCGCTCTTCCGAGCTTTCTGGTTCCGGGCATCGAATATCACTCCTTTACCTTTGGTTCGCAAGGTCTTATTCGTCGTCCTTGCGCAGATTAAAGCCGAGGGAGGCCAGCTTCCAAACGACCTCCTCCAAGGACTTGCGTCCCAAGTTGCGGACCTTCATCATATCTTCTTCCGATTTGTTGATAAGGTCCTCCACTGTATTGATTCCAGCGCGCTTGAGGCAATTGAAAGAGCGGACGGAGAGGTCCAGCTCTTCAATCGTCATTTCCAACACCTTCTCCTTACCCTTGTCGTCCTTCTCGACCATGATCTCTGTGCTGCTACCCTTATCGGACAAATTGACAAAGAGATTCAAATGCTCGGTCAGAACTTTTGCGGCCAGAGAAACTGCTTCTTGTGCTCCGATAATCCCATTGGTCCACACTTCCAAGGTGAGCTTATCGAAATCAATGCGCTGTCCCACACGAGTGGGTTCTACGTTGTAATTCACTTTATAAACAGGAGTGTAGATAGAATCAACCGGGAGTTCGCCGATCACGCCCGCAGGCATGTTCTGCTTATTCCGCTCTGCGGGGACATATCCGCGGCCTTTGTCCAGGGTCAGTTCCATATACAGCTTTGCGCCTTCCCCCAGTGTTGCAATATGCATATCCGGGTTCAGGATCTCAACCTCGCTGTCGCACTTGATAGAGTCGGCCGTAACCTCACACGGGCCCTCTGCACAGATCTCCACTGTTTTGGGGCCGTCGCAATGGAGTTTCGCGGTCAAACCTTTGATGTTCAAAACAATCTCGGTGACATCCTCCTTGACGCCCGGGACAGTCGAAAACTCATGCAGAACACCGTCGATCTTCATCGATGTAACTGCAACACCCGGCAGGGAGGAAAGCAGTACCCGCCGCAGGCTGTTGCCCAGCGTAGTACCAAAGCCGCGTTCCAGCGGTTCCACTACAAATTTACCGTAGGTTCCGTCATTGCTTAGGATTTCTGTTTCAATTTTTGGCTTCTCAATCTCGATCATTAGCGACCCTCCTTGACATAAAGCGGATGATTCTGCCTGCCATCCTGGTTTTTATGTGGTTAGGCAACTGCATTACTTGGAGTACAACTCAACGATCAAAGTCTCATTGATATCGAAATCAATGTCGCTTCTCTCAGACAATGCAACAACCTTGCCCTGCAGAGTCTCTCTGTTCAGCTCCAGCCACTTCGGGATCATCGTAGCTGCATTCTTCTCCAGAATCTGCTTCACATGCTCAGAACCACGGCTCTTTTCCCGAATAGAAATGACTTCACCCGGGCTAACCTGATAGGACGGAATATCCACACGCTTGCCATTTACCGTGATATGTCCATGGTTGACCATCTGTCTAGCTTCTCTTCTAGTGTTGGCAAAGCCAAGACGGTAAACAACATTGTCAAGTCTTCTTTCAAGGAGCTGAAGCAGTGTTTCACCTGTAACACCTCTGGTTTTACTTGCTTCCTCATAATAATGACGGAACTGCTTCTCAAGTACACCATAAATGAACTTTGCTTTCTGCTTCTCATTCAGCTGGACAGCATATTCGCTCTGCTTTCTTCTGCCCGGCTTCGGATTGCGTCTTGTCTCTTTATTGACACCCATAACGGTGGGGCTGATTCCCAGTGCCTTGCATCTTTTCAGAATCGGCTGCATATTTTTCGCCATAGCTCGTTTCCTCCTTTTACAAAACTATACACGTCTTCTCTTCGGAGGACGGCATCCATTGTGCGGAATCGGGGTGACATCTTTGATCATGCTGACTTCGAGACCTGCACCCTGCAGTGCGCGGATCGCAGCCTCACGTCCTGCACCCGGACCCTTAACGTAAACCTCAACCGTCTTCATGCCGTGCTCCATCGCTGCTTTTGCTGCGGTTTCTGCTGCGGTTTGTGCGGCAAAGGGGGTGGACTTTCTAGAACCTCTAAAGCCCAACTCACCGGAACTTGCCCAAGAAATCGCGTTACCCTGGGTATCGGTGATGGTCACAATCGTGTTATTAAAGGTGGACTGGATATGAGCAGCTCCACGGTCAATATTTTTGCGTTCACGGCGTCTGCGAACAGTGGTACCTCTCTTAGCGCCCTTCTGTGCTGCCATCTTTTAAATCCCTCCCTACTTATTTCTTCTTGTTGGCCATGGTCTTTCTCGGACCCTTCCGCGTACGTGCGTTGGTCTTAGAACGCTGGCCTCTTACGGGCAGACCCTTGCGGTGACGGAGACCGCGATAGCAACCGATTTCAATCAGTCTCTTGATGTCGAACGCAACGTCGCGGCGAAGGTCGCCTTCCACGCGGCAGTTGTGATCAATGTATTCTCTCAACTTCGATGCGTCGTCTTCCGTCAGATCTCTTACGCGGATGTCGGGGTTCACACCCGTTGCCTTGCAAATATCCGTGGCGGTCTTGCGGCCAATGCCATAAATATAGGTAAGAGCAATTTCGATGCGCTTGTCTCTGGGCAGATCAATACCTGCTATACGCGCCATACTGTTGCACCTCCAAATTAGTCTTTCAAATTAATGGGGACAAGCCCCCAAGCGGAACACGGGTTTTTGGGGCATCATTGCCCCATCCCCGCGGTCCCCGCCGTCTTAGGCGGGCCGTGTCTGAAAGCGCAGCTTTCAACCCTGGCGCTGCTTATGCTTCGGGTTGTCACAGATCACCATGACTTTTCCCTTGCGCTTAATGATTTTGCACTTCTCACAAATCTTTTTGACAGAAGGTCTGACTTTCATTTGTGCGCCCTCCCTTAGTGAAGTCTCATGTTGAAATCCCGCAGTTCTTACAGCTCTGCGAAATCCCTTTATTTCGAACGCCACGTAATGCGGCCCCGGGTCAGATCGTACGGAGAAAGTTCGATCGTCACCTTATCGCCCGGCAAAATACGAATGAAGTTCATCCGGAGCTTACCGGAAATGTGGGCCAACACCTGGTGGTGGTTTTGAAGCTCTACCATAAACATTGCGTTTGGGAGTGCTTCCGTCACAATACCCTCGGTTTCAATTACGTCCTGTTTCGACATACTGTAGCCTCCTCTTGCGGAAAACAGCCCTTCCCTTCAAATGGACGAAGGGCATGGCGAATTTCACGGTTGGTTTGCAATGAACCCTCTTCCAAGATGGTCTTGGTTATCAGAAGGTGTTTTTGCTTCTTTCTCTTTGGATGCTCCAGACTTCGACGTTTGCCGTTACAAATCACGGCCATATCGTCGCTCGCCTCTAGCACCGTAAAGAAGCCGCCTTTGTCCCGCCCGGCGAGGGCACGGACAACGAGTCCTCTCACAAAGTCCATGGTCTCCCCCTTTTATTCCGGCAAAGTCATAATCACCGGTCCATCCGGGGTGATGGCGATGGTGTGCTCAAAGTGTGCAGAAAGTTTGCCGTCCGCCGTGACAGTCGTCCAACCATCCTCCAGCGTCTTTACTTCCTTCACACCGGCGTTGATCATTGGTTCAATCGCGATGGTCATGCCTGGTAACAGGCGCACGCCTCTGCCTGGCGTGCCGTAATTGGGAACACTCGGGTCTTCATGCAGCTTCGCACCTACTCCGTGGCCGACAAAATCCCGTACCACCGAGTAGCCGCGCGCCTCGACATACCGCTGGACCGCGCTACCAATATCCCCAACGCGGGCTCCGGCCTGAGCGGCCTTGATACCCTCAAAGAGGCTCTCGCGTGTGACATCCATAAGGCGCTTGGCTTCTTCACTCACATCCCCACAGGGGAAGGTATAAGCGTTGTCGCCGTTAAATCCATCATAAAAGGCGCCGGTGTCAATGCTGACAATGTCGCCTTCCTTGAGGATAATCTCCTTATGGGGTATGCCGTGGATCACCACGTCGTTTACAGAGACACATGCGCTGCCCGGGAATCCGCCGTAACCAAGGAAGTTGGGCTTTCCGCCCTCTTCCTCGATTACCCGACGGACAATGCGGTCGATCTCCCAGGTAGAAACCCCAGGCTCGACCGCCTCGCCGGCCAGCTTCAGTGCTTTTGCAGAGATCCTGCACGCTTCCCGCATAATCGCGAGCTCGCGGCTGGTTTTAAGCACAATCATGATTACGCCTCTAATGCCGCCAGCGTCAGTTTGGTGGTATCCGCCACTTCTTCCTGACCTTCCACGATACGGAGCTTCCCCTGTTTCTCGTAATAATCCTTGAGGGGTTCAGTCTGTTCGTGGTATACATGCAGGCGTTCTTTCACTGTATCCGGATGGTCATCCTTACGCTGAATGAGGGCGCCTCCGCATTTGCCGCACTTACCTTCCTCCTCCGGCTTGTTGTACAGCAGGTGGTAGGTAGCACCGCAAGTCTCACAGACGCGGCGTCCGGACATGCGCTCCACAATCTTGTCATCGGCAACTTCAATATCAATGACCTTGTCGATCACAATGCCCATCTTATCCAGAGCCTCGGCCTGGGGGATGGTGCGCGGGAAACCGTCCAACACAAAGCCGTTCTTGCAATCGTCCTGGGCCAAACGCTCTTTGACGATGCCGATTACAACTTCATCGGGCACAAGCTTGCCTGCGTCCATGAAGGACTTTGCCTTCAAGCCCATCTCCGTGCCGCTCTTCAGCGCTTCGCGGATCATATTCCCCGTAGAAATTGCGGGGATGGATAAATGCTGGCAGATGACCTCTGCCTGGGTTCCTTTACCGGCGCCCGGTGCGCCAAGAAGAATCAGATTCATATCATTTCCTCCTTATCAGTCAAGGAAGCCTTTATAATGGCGCATCATCATCTGAGATTCCATCTGCTTCATGGTATCCAGCGCAACACCAACCAAGATGATGACGGAAGTACCGCCCAAAGACAGGTTGTGCATACCGGTAGCAGCTCCGAACAGAATCGGAAGAAGTGCAATCACAGCGAGGAACAACGCGCCAATCAATGTGATCTTAGAAAGAATCTTTGAAATGAAGTCAGAAGTCGGCTTGCCAGGACGAATGCCCGGAATCGTGCCGTTATTCTGACGAAGATTATTGGCCATCTCAATCGGATTATACTGAATGGTTACATAGAAGTAAGCAAACATGATAATCAGAAGGAAATACAGTACGGAATAAAGCCAACCCGTGGAAGAGAAGGCGTCAAAGAAAGATTTCCAGAAGCCTGTTACATTCCCACCCATAAAGAGCTGAATCGTACTCGGAATCGAGAGAATCGAGCTTGCAAAGATGATCGGCAAAACACCGGACATTGCAACCTTGATCGGAATGTGTGTGCTTTGGCCACCGTACATCTTGCGGCCAACAACGCGCTTTGCATACTGAACCGGGATACGGCGTTCCGAATTATTCATAAACGCAATCACCCAGATCACAGCCAGGAAGAGGACAACAAACAGCGGAACCAGGAAGTAATACTTGCCATAGTTTGTCGGGTCCTGATTTGCAGCAGAGAGATACTGGCCCAACAAACGGATCGTCTGCGGCAGTCTTGCCACAATGCCTGCAAACAAGAGAATGGAAATACCATTTCCAATACCCTTCTGGTTGATCTGCTCGCCCATCCACATCATCATCGCCGTGCCAGCAGTAAATGCTAGGATAATGACGATTGCAGCGAACACCTGTTCCCAACCGGAGGTATACAGAGCGATCGGAGCGCCCTGATACGTACTGTTGCGCAAATAAAAGTAATAGGCAGTACCCTGAATCAAGCCCAAAGCAACTGTGACATAACGCGTGATTGTCGCAATTCTCTTGCGACCCTCTTCGCCTTCCTTCGCCATACGCTCCAAAGGAGGAATGGCAACCGTCAACAGCTGCATGATGATGGAACTGTTGATGTATGGAGTGATACCCATTGCAAACATGGTCGCATTTGCAAAAGCACCACCGGACAACATATCCAAATAACTGAGTGCATTGCCAGTTTCGTTGACCGTACCCATCAAGCCCTTCAGAGCATTGACATCCAGGAACGGAACTGGGATCGTGGCGCCAAAACGGAACACCACAATAATCAGCAGGGTGAAAAGAATCTTTTTACGCAGATCCGGAATACCCCAGGCATTCTTAATTGTTTTAAACAACTCAGATCACCTCTGCCTTCCCACCAGCGGCCTCAATCTTCTGCTTTGCAGCTTCGGAATAGGCAGTGACCTTAACGGTTAACTTCTTTGTGAGTGCGCCATTGCCGAGAATTTTCACGCCGTCGCAGGTCTTCTTGACGATTCCTGCGTCCTTGAGCGCCTGCGCGTCAACAACCGCGCCCGTCTCGAATTTCTCCAGCGCGCTTACATTGATCGCCACGATGGTTTTGGCAAAAATATTATTGAATCCTCTTTTCGGAATACGTCTCTGCAGAGGCATCTGGCCACCTTCAAAGCCCGGACGCATGCCGTGTCCTGCTCTGGCCTTCTGGCCTTTATGGCCTTTGCCCGCGGTCTTGCCCTGTCCGGAGCCGTGGCCTCTGCCGATCCGCTTGGATTCCTTGGTGGAACCCGGCGTCGCAGTTAGATCATGCAAATTCATTTTACTCGCACCTCCTTGCTTGCTTAGCTTACGCTTCGACTACCTCGACGAGGTGGATGATCTTGGCCACCTTACCTTTGGTCTGGTCGTTGTCCGGCTGAACGGACTCGTCACCAATTTTGCGAAGACCAAGCGCCTGGGCGGTTGCAATCTGGTCTTTCTTGCTGCCGATAAGGCTTCTTACCAGCTTCACCTTTACCTGTGCCATCTTGCTACCCCCTCCTTAAAGAATGTCCTGCACCGACTTACCGCGGATCGCGGCAACTTCGTCGGCTGTGCGCAGCTGAGCCATACCGGCCAAGGTTGCGCGGACTACATTGCACGGGTTGTTGGAACGCAGTGCCTTGGTACGGATATCTTTGATACCCACAGCCTCGACAACCGCACGAACCGGGCCGCCAGCGATTACGCCGGTACCAGGTGCTGCAGGCTTCATCAAAACTCTGCCTGCGCCGTACTCGCCGATGATCTCATGCGGGATCGTACCGCCGCGCATTGCGACCTTAATCAGGTTCTTCTTGGCGTCCTCAATGCCCTTGCGGATCGCCTCGGGAACTTCGCCTGCTTTACCAATGCCGAAACCAACGGTGCCTTTTCCATCGCCTACCACGACGAGCGCAGCAAACTTGAAGATACGGCCGCCCTTGACGGTCTTACTTACACGGTTGATTGCGACTACATGCTCTTGCATCTCATCCTGAGACTGCTGTCTGGGTGCGTCAAATCTAGCCAAAAGTATCCCTCCTTCTTAGAACTTGAGGCCGCCCTCGCGGGCGCCTTCGGCCAGCTCTTTGACGCGGCCGTGGAAAATATAACCGCCGCGGTCAAATACGACCTGGGAAATGCCCTTTTCAGCGGCGCGTTTAGCGATCAGCTCGCCAACCTTGCGTGCGGCTTCCTTGTTTCCGCCGTTACCATTGAACTCCTTGTCCAGGGAAGAAGCTGCCACGAGGGTAACTCCTTTTACATCGTCGATGATCTGGGCGTAGATGTTTTTGGTAGAGCGAAATACATTCAGGCGCGGGCACTCTGCGGTGCCGGAAATCTTGCCGCGCACTCTCTTGTGGCGGTTCAATCTGGCTTTGTTTGTATCAGCCTTATTCACCATTTGTCATTCACTCCTTACTTCTTGGCGCCCTTACCGGCCTTGCCTTCCTTATGACGGACAAATTCGCCAGTATAGCGGATACCCTTGCCCTTGTACGGCTCTGGCGGACGCTTCTCGCGGACTTCCGCTGCAAACTGGCCGACCTTCTGTTTGTCCGAGCCGAGGATCACGATCTTGTTCGCGGACGGGCACTCGATTGTGATGCCGTCGATTTCGGGAACAATCACCTGATGGGAATAGCCCAGGTTCATTACGAGGTTCTTGCCCTGCTTCTGCACACGGTAGCCGACGCCGTTGACGTCCAGCTCTTTCTTAAAGCCCTCCGTTACGCCGATCACCATGTTGTGGATGAGCGTACGGGTCAGGCCGTGCAGAGAGCGGTTCTCTTTTTCGTCATTCGGACGGGTCACGAGGATTTCGCTACCCTCGACAGCCACCGTCATATTCGGGTGGAACTGCTGGGTGAGGGTTGCCTTCGGGCCCTTGACCGTGATAACGTTGCCATCAACTTTCACATTGACGCCAGCGGGAATATTTATGGGTTTTCTTCCAATTCGAGACATTTCTGCACCCCCTTATTTACCAAATAAATGCGAGGACCTCTCCGCCAACATTTTCCTTACGCGCCTGACGGTCCGTCATGACGCCCTTGGACGTGGAGATGATGGCGACGCCCAGGCCCTTCATGACCTTCGGCAGTTCCTCAGCGCTGGAATAAATGCGAAGGCCCGGCTTGGATACCCGGCGCAGCCCCTTGATAACCGGGGTCTTGCCCTCGCCATACTTCAAGTTCACTTTGATGATGCCCTGTTTGCCGTCCTCAACGACCGTAAAATTCTTCACATAGCCCTCATCCACCAGAATCTGCACAATGGCCTTCTTCATGTTGGAAGCAGGGATGTCGACGGAATCATGCTTTGCGGAAACCGCATTGCGAATACGGGTGAGCAAATCAGCAATTGTATCTGTAATTTGCATACCGTTACCTCCTTTGCTAAGCTTTACCAGCTGGCCTTTTTCACGCCCGGAATCTCACCCTTATAGGCGAGTTCGCGGAAGCAGATACGGCAAATTCCGAACTTGCGAAGATAGGCATGCGGCCTGCCACAGATTTTGCATCTGTTATACGCACGGGAAGAATACTTCGCCGGTCTACGCTGTTTGATTTTCATAGAAGTCTTGGCCACAATAATCCCTCCTTATTTCGCAAACGGGGCGCCCATGAGGGACAAAAGCTCTCTGGATTCCTCGTCGGTGTTTGCGGTAGTCACGAAACAGATGTCCATTCCGCGGACCTTATCGATCTTATCATAGTCGATCTCCGGGAAGATCAACTGTTCTTTGATGCCCAAATTGTAATTGCCGCGGCCATCAAAAGAGTTCGGGTTGATACCTCTAAAGTCTCTGACGCGCGGAAGCGCTACATTGAAGAGACGGTCGATGAACTCATACATACGGTCTCCTCTGAGCGTTACCTTCACGCCAATGTTCATGCCCTCACGGAGCTTGAAGTTTGCAACCGACTTCTTCGCTTTGCAGATCATCGGCTTCTGGCCGGTGATGGCAGCGAGGTCCACCATAATGGCGTCGATCACTTTTGCGTTATCCTTCGCCTCGCCAGCGCCAACATTGATGACGACCTTGTCGAGCTTTGGAATCTGCATCACGCTTTTGTAGGAAAACTTCTTCATCAGCGCCGGAGCGACATCTTTTTTATAGTAATCCTTAAGTCTGGCCATGTTTTATCCTCCCTTACAGCGACTCGCCGCATTTTGCACAAATGCGTTCCTTGGTGCCGTCTTCATAAACTTTATGTGCGACACGCGTCGGTTTGCCGCAGCGCGGGCAGACAATCTGGACCTTGCAGGCATAGATAGCGCTCTCAGCCTGGACAATGCCGGCCTGGTCGCCCATCTTGCGAGCCTTGACATGCTTGCTGACCATGTTGCGGCCCTCAACGATGACTTTGCCTTCCTTCGGGCTCACGGCCATGACCTTGCCCTTCTTGCCGCGGTCCCTGCCGCTGATAACGATGACGGTGTCACCCGTTTTTACATGAACTTTGTTATTCATCAGTGAGCACCTCCCATTACAGCACTTCGGGGGCAAGGCTCAGGATCTTCATATAATCCTTATCGCGCAGCTCTCTTGCCACAGGCCCAAAGATACGCGTCCCCCTCGGATTCTTATCTTCTTTGATGATGACTGCCGCATTCTCGTCAAAGCGAATGTACGTGCCATCGTCGCGGCGTACGCCGGAAGCGGTGCGGACTACAACCGCCTTCACAACGTCGCCCTTCTTCACCTGGCCGCCGGGGGTTGCTTTTTTCACAGAAGCAACTACCACGTCGCCAATATTTGCATACCTTCTGCCGGTACCGCCGAGAACGCGGATGCACATAAGCTCCTTCGCGCCGGTGTTGTCGGCCACTTTCAGGTAGGTCTGCTGTTGTATCACAGTGCGTTCCTCCTTTGCTTAAGCCAAACGAACTTATTTGGCCTTCTCAATAATCTCGACGAGACGCCATCTCTTCTCTTTGCTGAGCGGACGGGTCTCCATCACACGCACGCGGTCACCGATGGAGCATTCGTTGTTCTCATCATGTGCCTTCAGCTTAACGGTACGTTTGATAACTTTCTTATACAGCGGATGCTTCACGCTGTCCTCAATGGCAACGACGACGGTCTTATCCATCTTGTTGCTGACAACTCTGCCAACCTCTGTTTTTCTCAAATTACGATCGCTCACAGTTAATCCTCCCTTCCGTTACGCCTTCGCGCTGTCCTTGATCTCGTTCTCGCGCAGAACCGTCTTTACGCGCGCGATGTCCTTCTTTACAGCGGAGATGCGCATCGGGTTATCGAGCTGATTAATAGCAAGCTGGAAGCGCAGGTTGAAAAGCTCGGCCTTGAGGTCTTTCAGCTTACTTTCCAGTTCTGCAGTTGTTAAATCTCTGACTTCTGAGGCCTTCATTACTGCTCACCACCCGTTCCTTCCTTTTTGACAAACTTGCACTTAATCGGCAGCTTGTTGGATGCAAGACGCAATGCTTCTCTAGCGGTCTCTTCGGAGACACCGCCGATTTCGAACATCACTCTGCCTGGCTTAACAACGGCTACCCAGTATTCCGGGGAACCTTTACCGGAACCCATTCGGGTCTCAGCCGGCTTCTCAGTAATCGGCTTATCCGGGAAAATTTTGATCCAAACTTTACCGAATCTCTTGCAGTAACGTGTCATGGCAACACGAGCTGCTTCGATCTGGTTCGAGGTGATCCATGCCGGCTCCATGGCCTGGAGGCCGAAATCGCCGTAGGTCACTGTATTGCCGCGATATGCCTTGCCGGTCAGACGGCCACGATGCACTCTGCGGTATTTTACACGCTTAGGCAACAGCATTATTTACTGCCTCCTTCCCTGCGGGGCTTGCGGTTATCGTTGAGAACCTCGCCCTTATAGAGCCACACCTTAATGCCGATGCGGCCATAGGTGGTGGCGGCTTCTGCAAAGCCATAATCGATGTCCGCGCGGATGGTCTGCAGCGGAATCGTTCCGTCGTGATACTGTTCCGTTCTGGCGATTTCAGCACCGCCCAAACGGCCGGAAACCTGGGTCTTGATACCCTTTGCACCGAGCTTCATTGCACGGCCGATGCACTGCTTCATCGCGCGGCGGAAAGAAATTCTCTTTTCCAGCTGCTGTGCAATGTTCTCTGCGATCAGCTGCGCGTTGAGGTCCGGGGACTTCACTTCAACAATATTGATGGCAACCGGCTTGCCGAGCATCTTTTCGCACTGGAGGCGGAGCTTCTCAATCTCTGCGCCACCCTTGCCGATGACCATGCCGGGTTTTGCACAGTGGATATGAACGCGCACCTTGGAGGCATCACGCTCGATTTCAATCTTGGGAACGCCGGCAGCCGCCAGCTGCTTCTTCAAAGTTCTGCGCAGGTTGTAATCTTCAACGAGCGTATCGCCGAAAACATTGTCCTTCGCGAACCAGCGGGAATCCCAATCTTTAATTACGCCCACACGGAACCCATGTGGATTTACTTTCTGGCCCATAGTTTACCTCCTCATCTGCTTATTCTTTTTCCTTGAGCACGAGGGTGACGTGCGAAGTTCTCTTCTCGATTCTATACGCGCGGCCCTGCGCTCTGGGACGGATGCGCTTGAGGATCGGGCCCGGACATACGAAGCACTCTGCTACGTACAGTCTGGATACATCCATGTTGTGGTTATTCTCAGCGTTCGCCATGGCCGACTTCAACAGCTTTTCAAGATATTCACAAGCGGCCTTGGGGGTATTCTTGAGGATAGCCATTGCAACGTCCACCGGCTTGTTGCGAATCAGGTCCAGTACGATGGACACTTTACGGGGAGAAATACGGGCGTATTTCAGATAAGCCCTTGCTTCTGCTTCCATTGTCTATACTCCTTTCGGCCCTTATTTACCAGTTGTTTTGGAACCGGCATGGCCCTTAAAGGTTCTGGTCGGGGCAAACTCGCCGAGTTTGTGGCCAACCATGTCCTCTGTGACATATACCGGAACATGCTTGCGGCCGTCGTGGACCGCGATGGTGTGGCCTACGAAATCCGGGAAGATAACGGAAGCTCTGCTCCAGGTCTTCACGATTTTCTTTTCGCCGGCCGCATTCATTTCCTGAATCCTTTTCAGCAGCACAGGCTGTACAAAAGGACCCTTTTTAATGCTTCTGCTCATAAATTACAAGCTCCTTTCCGTACGCCTTATTTGCCGTTTCTGCGTTTCACAATGAACTTATCGGAACGGTTGTGGTGGGCGCGCGTCTTATAGCCGAGCGCCGGCTTGCCCCACGGGGTCATCGGGCCCGGATGTCCAATCGGCGATTTGCCTTCGCCGCCGCCGTGCGGGTGGTCGTTCGGGTTCATAACAGAACCGCGGACAGTCGGTCTCCAACCCATGTGACGCTTGCGGCCTGCTTTACCGATCTTCACATTTTCATGGTCGATGTTGCTGACCTGGCCAACCGTAGCCATGCAGGTTGCAGAAACGTTGCGGAGCTCGCCGGACGGCAGTCTCAAAAGAGCCATGCCGTTCTCCTTTGCCATCAGCTGTGCCATGTTGCCAGCTGCACGCGCCAGCTGTGCGCCCTTGCCGGGATACAGCTCGACGTTGTGGACAAAGGTACCGGTCGGGATATTTGCCAGCGGAAGCGCGTTGCCCGGCTTGATGTCCGCAGACGCACCGGAAACGACCACGTCGCCGACCTTCAGGCCGTGCGGCGCAATGATATACCGCTTCTCGCCATCCTCATACTGAACAAGCGCGATAAACGCGGAGCGGTTCGGATCGTACTCCAATGTGAGCACGGTTGCCGGCATATCCGCCTTCTGGCGCTTGAAGTCGATGATACGATACTTCTTGCGATTGCCGCCGCCGCGATGACGGACGGTAATTCTGCCATAGCTGTTGCGGCCGGAACGATTCTTTTTGGAAGCCAAAAGGCTCTTTTCCGGTGCAACCTTGGAAAGGCCCGTGTAGTCTGTTACGGACATATTCCTTCTGGCATTGGTTGTCGGTTTATAATTAGTAATAGGCATTTCGGTTTCACACTCCTCATGATGGCTTTGCGGGACGTTGCCAACGCCCCATACCTTGCCGAAAGCACTGGGTACGCTCTATAAGCGCATCCGGCTTTCTTACATCATACCTTCAAAGAATTCAATGGACTTGCTGTCCTCGGTCAGGGTAACGACAGCCTTCTTCCAAGAAGGAGTGTAGCCCTCGGTTCTGCCCTGGCGGCGGAGATGTCCGCGCACATGCAGGGTGTTGACCTTACTGACCTTTACGCCAAAGAGCTCTTCAACCGCTCTTTTGATGTCGACCTTTGTCGCACTCTTTGCGACTTCAAAGGTGTACTTTTTCATGCCGATACCGGCCATGCTTCTTTCCGTGATAATGGGGCGGATCACGATGTCCTGTGCTGCCATTATGCATACACCTCCTCAATCTGAGAGACGGCGTCCTTTACAACGACAAACTTGTCGGCGTTGAGGATGTCGTAGACGTTCAAGGTGTTCACCATTGCGGTCTTCACGCCCGGGATGTTTGCTGCGGAAGCAACCACCTTGCTGTTGAGCTCGGGCAGAACGATCAGCGTCTTCTTTTCGGAGCCGATTGCCTTAAGCATGTTAGCAATGGTCTTGGTCTTGTATTCGTCCAATGTGATCTGATCCAGCACGATCATATTGCTGCTGGCAACTTTGCTGGAAAGTGCAGACTTCATTGCAAGACGGCGTACCTTTTTATTTAAAGTATAACGATAGCTGCGCGGCTTTGGCGCAAACACGATGCCGCCGTGCGTCCACTGGGGCGCGCGGGTGGAACCCTGTCTGGCATGGCCGGTGCCCTTCTGTCTCCACGGCTTTTTGCCACCACCGGAAACTTCAGCGCGGGTCAGCGCGGACTGTGTGCCCTGACGCTGGTTGGCGAGGTAATTCTTTACCACGTCGTGCATCACGCTCACATTGGGCTCAATTCCAAATACGGACTCGGACAGGTCGATCTTTTCGATCTCCTTGCCAGCCATATCGAGTACTGCTACTGTAGGCATACCAAATCCTCCTTCCCTTACGCCTTCACGCTGTCACGGATCACGACGGTGCCGCCGTTTGGACCCGGAACTGCGCCTTTGACGGCGATGAGGTTGTTTTCGACGTCCACCTTAACGACCGTCAAGTTCTGGACGGTGACCTTCTCCGCGCCGAGGTGGCCGGGCAGATGCTTGCCCTTGAACACTCTGGACGGATCGGAACATGCGCCGTTGGAACCAGCATGGCGGGCAACCGGGCCGGAACCGTGGGTTTCCTTGAGCCGGTGCAAATTCCAGCGCTTAATGCCGCCAGCATAGCCCTTACCTTTGCTGGTGCCGCACACATCCACCTTGTCGCCAGCCGCAAAGACGTCGACTTTGACGAGGTCGCCCACATTGTAGGCATCCGTGTTTTCCAGACGGAACTCGCGCAGAACCTTCTTCGGAGCGACATCGCCCTTTGCGAAATGGCCCTGCATCGGCTTGTTGACCTTGTGGGCCTTCATGTCGCCATAGCCCATCTGGACTGCTGCGTAGCCGTCGTTTTCAACGGTTTTCTTCTGCGAAATCACGCAGGGACCCGCCTCGATGACGGTTACCGGGACTACTTTCCCGTGTTCGTCGAAGATCTGTGTCATACCGATCTTCTTGCCGATAATACCTTTTTGCATTATTTTACCTCCTGTACAGGTTATTGGTTGGCTCTCGCCAACTTGACCTCGACCGCTGGTAGGTTAAAATCAGAGTTTAATCTCGATTTCAACGCCTGCGGGGAGTTCCAGACCCATCAAAGCCTCAACGGTCTTATTGGAAGGTCTGAGAATGTCGATCAATCTCTTGTGGGTGCGCATTTCAAACTGCTCACGGCTGTCCTTATACTTATGAACAGCGCGCAGAATCGTGATGATCTGCTTCTCGGTCGGCAGCGGCACCGGCCCGGAAACTCTTGCGCCCGTGCGTTTCGCCGTCTGCACAATCTTTTCTGCGGACTGGTCAACCAGCTGATGGTCGTACCCCTTGATTCTGATCCTGATCTTTTCCTTGACTGCCACTTGAATCGCCTCCTTATTGTAGTTGGCGGGCGGCGTTTTAAATCCTAACACGGCGCCGGGTGTTTCTTCAACCGGCATTGAAAAACCGGATCATCTTTTGCAAGATGTATCCGGGTGTAGGCAAAAACGTCTGAGCGCAGAAGGGCGCATTGCAACCCAATCCCTTCGCATGCTCAAAATATCTGTCGCCCGGTTTAAAATCGGACATACTCCACGGAAAAACCGGCATCTTTCAGCCGCAACCTCCCGCTTCAACGCATATCTGTCGCAGTCATGCTAGATTATAATACCATATAGGTCACCAAATAGCAAGTCCTATCTTCTCTTTTTTGCAAGAATTTTCTTGCAATATTTTGGCTATTTCGCCTAATTCTTCCTATAACACCCAAAAGGGGACTTCTCCTCCCAGAAGAAGCTGAAAATTCAGAGAGAACCCCCTTTAACGCCTCTTTCTGCGGAACTGGCGAACGCGGAACTGTGCTATTTTAGAAAGCACCCTACAGCCATGTACCCAGACCGTTCTCCAAAGGGATGAACGGGAATGCCCTGCCACAAACACAGCCGTCGGGCCATCCATACCGCTGATGACTGTGACCAAATGGCCTTCCTTACTTCGAATGTGGGGAAGTTCGTGCAGTTTCTGGCAAACCACGCCCACGGTCCCCACAATCCCAAAGAGCGTCGCCAGAACAAGCCAACCTTTTTTCATCGCATGATCCCCTTACGTCTTACCTTCATTGAGCAGCAGTGATGAAAGCCTCGCTTGAAGGGTTTTACCCCCCTCTAAGAATTCCATATCCCTTTTCGCTCGCTTCTTCGGGCAACATCCTGCAATCGGCTCGATTGAATGATCTTAACGAAGATGGGGCAGCGGAAAGCGATTCCGCAGCCCCATCCATCCCATATCAGGTACATGTAAGGAACCTATCCAAGCATGTTCCTACATTGTTCCTTATTCGATCTCTTCCTGACCAACAGATTCTTCCAACGTCTCTTTTCTTTCTGCTTCTTCTGCCAAATGCTTGCGATTCGGCATCGCGATGCGCTTCTCCTGGATCTCCTCCAGAAATTGTTCCTTGTTCTCCGGTGAAATCTCCAGCCAGTATTCTTTACTTTTTATGCGGTAACGAATGTAAATCCGGTCTTTGCTCAAAGCAACTCTGGAAGATCCATGGCGCGCCTCGCCCTTTTCCTCCGTTACCTCCATCATCTGGCGGTAGAGGATGGTCACTTTATCAAACAGACCGTTTTTAATAAGTAAGCCAGTGTCCCCCACAATATAATAGGTACTTTTGTACTCCGGCAAAAAAATCAAGAGAAGCGCCACAAACATCCAAGTCCCTAAAAAGCCGACCAGGATATTATGGAAGATAAAATAAACCGCCAAAAACACAATCCCCAAAAGGAACACAGCCAACGCCTTCATATAAAAGGAACGATCCATTTTGGATTTGTATTTTGTCCCTGTTACCACTTTAGAAGCTTTGCGCATATCCGTCAACTTCCTTCCCCACACAGTCGAAGCGGTTTCTTGCTAAACCGGCATCAATATGCTTTGCCCCAGTAGACCATGGTCTTTGCAGGTTTGCCGCAGCACACACAGGTATCCGATAGATGTTCCTGCTCAAACGGCATACAACGCGAGGAGACGCCAGCCACTTCCTTGAGCTTCTCCTCACACGCCAGGTCGCCGCACCACATTGCTTTGATGAAGCCCGGCTTGTTCTCTGCGATCTCTTTGAGCTCATCCAGCGTGGCCGCTGTGTAGGTCATGGACTCGCGGCGCGCCAGTGCCGTCTCGTACATCGTCTTACGAACCATCTCCAACTGTTCTGCAATCGCCGTTTCCAGTTGCTCCAGCGGCACAAAGACCTTTTCCCGGTCCGTACGGCGCACCAAAACACACTGATTCTTTTCGATGTCCTTGGGTCCAATCTCCAGACGAAGCGGGACCCCCTTCATTTCATACTGTGCAAATTTCCAGCCCGGGGACTGTTCAGAGTCGTCCATCCGCACGCGGAAAGTTTTCTTCAAACGAGCAAGCAGCTCTCCAGCCTTATCCAGGACGCCCTCTTTGTGCTGGGCAATCGGGATAATCATCACCTGAATCGGCGCCACAGCGGGTGGAAGCACCAAACCATTGTTGTCGCCATGAGTCATAATGATTCCTCCGATGATGCGGGTGCTCATCCCCCAGGAGGTCTGGTGCGGGTATTGGATCGAATTATCGCGCCCAGTAAAGGTTACATCGAACGCGCGCGCAAATCCATCGCCAAAGTAGTGGCTTGTGCCGCTTTGCAGAGCCTTGCCGTCATGCATCATCGCCTCGATGGTATAAGTCGCCTCTGCGCCGGCAAATTTCTCCTTATCTGTCTTCTTGCCCTTGATGACCGGGATGGCCAGATCCTGCTCGCAGAAGTCCGCGTACACCTTGAGCATCTGCTCTGTTTCCGCTTTTGCCTCCTCTGCCGTCTCATGCATGGTGTGGCCCTCTTGCCAATGGAACTCCACACTGCGCAGGAACGGGCGGGTTGTCTTTTCCCAACGCACCACGCTGCACCACTGGTTATACAGCTTCGGCAGGTCGCGCCAAGAATGAATGACACGCGCATAGTGATCGCAGAACAACGTCTCTGAGGTCGGACGCACGCACAGGCGCTCTTCCAACTGCTCATTGCCGCCCATTGTCACCCAAGCCACTTCCGGCGCAAACCCCTCTACATGGTCCTTTTCCTTTTGAAGCAAGCTTTCCGGAATGAACATCGGCATGGAGACATTCTCGTGCCCCAGCTCTTTAAACCGCGCGTCAAGATTGTCGCGGATATTCTCCCAAAGCGCAAAGCCATACGGCTCGATCACCATGCAGCCGCGCACACTGGTATAGTCCATCAGTTCAGCCTTTTTCACGATGTCGGTGTACCATTTGGCAAAATCCTCCTCCATAGGAGTGATTGCCTCCACCATCTTCTTTTGATCCGCCATTGTTTACTCCCCTTTATCCTTTGTGGTCGATTGTTCTATAAGTTTGCCGTCGTCTGCGGCATTGTGGGTGCGCGGAGCGTCCGCCCTGTTGCCGCGTCTACGCCCAACGAAATTGACCAGTACCAACACCAACCCGATCAGAGCCATAAAAGCGAGAATACCTAAAAAGCACTGTCCCGCCAGAGCCAGCGCGTCCATTTGCCCCATATCCATCACCTCAAGTAAGTCCGGTACTTTCTTTTATATCAGGAATTCTATCGTAACTTTCATTATATAAGAAGGCCCCTTGCTTTTCAAGTAAAAAATCCGCCGTGCATGCACGGCGGATTTCCAGTCAGGAGCGGGTTACGGGTTAACGTGGTCTTCGATGTACTTGACGAGCTCCCCAACCGTCTTAATGTTGTCAATTTCTTCATCGGGAACTTCGATTTCAAACTCGTCTTCAATAGACATCAGCAAATCGACAACGTCCAAGGAATCAGCGCCCAGATCGTCAGCGATGCTCGTATCGACGGTGATCGAATCCTCCTCCACATCGAACTGCTCGCTCAGAATCGCTTTTACCTTTTCCAGAACCATGTCTTTTCCTCCTTCTGATTTGTGTGAATGAGCATACAAAAAGCGCCGCTGTACGCCATCTTCCAAATATGGACAAAGCAGCGCCAGATGTGATACAATTGCCCCGGGCCGCCTAAAAATACTGGCTGCCCGTGTTGCTTAACAACATATTATTAGCAATCCTTCGCTTTGTCAATATGATTCTTAAAGTTTTTTAAGGATTTTCAAATTCCCCGAAAAGCCGGGGATTCTAAGGAGTTTGCCATGGACGAGAAAACATATTGTGAAAAAACCAGCTTTCCCATTCACAACTTCGCTGTGATTGGCCATCCAATCGCACACACCATGTCCCCCTTTATCCACAGCTGCCTGTTCTCCTTGGCCGGATATGGCGCAGCATCCTATCGCGTGATGGATATTGCCCCGGAGGGTTTGGAATCCTTTCTCCCCCGCCTACGGGAACTTTCCGGCTTTAACATCACCATTCCCCATAAACAGGCAATCATTCCTTATCTGGATGATTTGGATGAAAAAGCTGCCTTTTTTCACTCGGTAAACACAGTCAAAAATGAAAACGGCCGGTTGATTGGATTCACCACCGACGGAGCGGGTTTTACAAAGGCGCTGGAGAGTGCCGGCGTTTCTCTGTCTGGGCGCATCGCCATTCTGGGAGCGGGGGGCGTTTCGCGCGTAATGGCTTTCGAGGCCTTGGAAACTGCGCAGGCGCCGGACATCACCATCGCTGTACGCGAACACAGTTTGCCCGCAGCACAGGCTTTGTGCAAAGAATTGACGGCCGTCTTGCAAAAACAGGGACGCGGGGGACGGCTTTCTGTGTCCCTCTTGGATGCAATCTCCGGCGATTTCGATCTGTTGGTCAATGGCACGCCGGTCGGGATGTATCCGCATGTGGACGCTTCTCCAGTTTCCGCAGAGGTCCTGGCCCACTGTGCGGCGGTCTTTGATGCAGTGTACAATCCGGACGAGACCCTTTTGCTTCGCTTGGCAAAACAAAACGGTGCAAAAGCGATCGGCGGTATGCGCATGTTGGTAGGTCAAGCGGCAGCCGCACAGGAGATCTGGTATAATGCCTCCTTCCGTGATGCGGACATCGATGCGCTATGCCGCGATGCCGTCAAAGAAATGGAGCGGATTTTTCAATGAAACAGAAGCCGAAGAATATCATCCTATGCGGGTTTATGGGCAGTGGAAAGACCACAGTAGGGCGCCGTTTGGCACAGAAAACGCATATGGAATTTCTCGATATGGACCACTACATTGAGGAGCGCGAGGGCCGAACCATCGCCGACATCTTCGCCCAGGATGGGGAGGAAACCTTCCGGCGCATGGAAACGGAGGCAGCCAGAGAACTGGCGAGCCGTCGAGGGCTGATAATCGCTTCTGGTGGAGGGACATTGCTCCGCCTGCAAAATGTAAAAATATTTCGTAAAAGCGGTGTCACGGTGTTACTGGACACCCCCATTGGGCTGATTCAGGAACGGTTGAAAAACGACACCGTGCGCCCCTTACTGCAAAAGCCGAACCGGAAGAAAGTGATCTCTGACTTATACCGCAAGCGCCTCCCTGCATATTGTGCGGCAGCCGACATCATCGTCGATGGTTCCGGTGGCGCAGAGCGCGTTGCTGGGCGCATTTGGGAACAGGTCAAGCGGCTCGGTTAAGCTGTTTTCCATAGCGATAAGGAGGCCTTGCTTTGAAGAACCAACCGCTGAAATGCCGTGGCCACACTAAAAAATGCGCCAAGCGCCACAAAAAACATTCCTGGATCGCGCCCCACCTGCAAGTCCGCAAATAAACAGTCAATCGGAAATTGAGAAAAATTTGCAGGCTCCGAAAAAGGTGAAAAGAGCATGACAAAAAGACCGCCGCGCAAGCGCCAGTCAAATTGGGAGAGCATGGAAGCGGTTAATCCGGACTTTCCAGGGAGGTTTGTGACCTGGCCCCGAAGCTGCCAAACGTTCAATCTCCGGTAAGATGCCGTGGGCATTGGAAAATTTGAGTAAATTGGGTTTTCTACTTCGTAGGTTCCCATGGCAAAAGGCATACAAACATAAAGCCCCTGAAATTGGACGGCTCAAATGGCATATCGGCCGGAATGAGCTATAAGAGTTCGCCCCCCTTTTGGCTGCATATCCAGTCCAAGGAAAACATCAGCCGTATAAAAAAACAGAGCTATTTCAGTTTCCTCAAACGTTCAGAAAGTACTGTATTCGCTTTCTTTTTTGCGCGAAAAAAGTTCGACTTCTGCAACAATTCAAAAAATTCCTGCAAATTGGAAAGAATTCTTTCTTGACAAACCTCTTCTGTCGTATTATGATACTTACAAGAATTTTCCGTACAAGGAGTTCCATCATGCTTGAGATTGCAAAAACCACACGATTTACAGGCTTTGGTTATCCCCGCTTCTTTTGGGCGTGGGATTTTTACGCATGCAATCTTTGCGGTGCCAACCCCTGTAGTGGAAATAGCCATTTCTCTTGCATTGTAAAATAACCTGGCTGTTTTTATCATAGGCGGAGCTGCATCGCGCAGCTCCGCCTATTTTATTTTCCCCACAATCTAACATTCAAATTTTGGAGGGTATCAACATGATTATTGTATTGAAACCAAACTGCACAGACGAGCAAGTCAAACATTTCGCGGATAATCTCACCAAAGAATACAATGTCAAAGTCAATACTTGGGTCGGCACACAGAGTACCGTGCTCGGCTTGCTCGGTGACACCACATCCATCGATATCGACTACATTTCTGCACAAGATTTTGTCGAAAGCGTAAAGCGCGTGCAGGAACCGTACAAGAAGGCCAACCGGAAATTTCATCCCGACAACACGGTCATCACCCTCCCCACCGGGCAAAAGATCGGCGACGGCAGCCTTGCGCTGATTGCTGGTCCATGTTCTGTTGAGACAGAGGCCCAGATCTGCGAGGTTGCCGAGCGTGTAAAAGCCGCAGGGGCGGCCTTCCTGCGCGGAGGCGCCTTCAAGCCCAGAACCTCCCCTTACTCCTTTCAAGGCTTACAGGCAGAGGGCCTCGAGCTTCTGAAAAAAGCCAAAGCACAAACCGGCCTGCCGATCGTAACCGAGATTATGAGCATTGGGCACATCCCGCTCTTCGAGGAGGAGGGCGTGGACATCATTCAAGTGGGTGCACGAAACATGCAGAATTTCGAGCTGCTCAAAGCATTGGGCAAGATCAACAAGCCCATCCTGCTCAAGCGGGGCCTGTCCAACACCATTGAAGAGCTCCTAATGAGCGCTGAATACATCATGGCAGGCGGAAACGATCAGGTCATCCTCTGCGAGCGCGGCATCCGTACCTATGAAACCTATACCCGCAACACCCTGGACATCTCCGCAATTCCGATTCTCAAAAAGTTGTCCCATCTCCCTGTGGTGGTAGACCCCAGCCACGCCTCTGGCATTGCATGGTTGGTTGAGCCTCTCGCCATGGCCGCAGTGGCCGCTGGCGCAGACGGCCTGATTATCGAGGTCCATAATAACCCGGCCAAGGCACTGTCGGATGGTGCACAGTCCCTTACCCCGGATCAGTTCGACCGTGTAGCACATCATGTACTCCATACAAAAGAAGTCCTTTCCAAGTGGGACGCCTAAGGCGACCAGCTGATACGGTACAGCAAAAATCCCGATTCTACGGCTGTACGATGGTTCTGACAGCGTTCGCCCGGGCTCATCGTTCAATCTGGACGGGGGACTGAATTTTTGTTATACTAACGCTGTACATCCATGGTACTACAGCGGCAGGAAACGCCGTTTGAGGGTCCTTGTGGAAAAATCCACACGGGCGTGCAAACGGCGTTTTTGCGGAAAGAGGCATGATATGAAAAAGAACGTGGTCATCGTAGGCCTTGGCCTGATTGGCGGTTCCTTGGCCAAGGCTTTCCAAAAATATAGCGAGTGCACCGTCAGTGGGATGGACTGCGACCCGTCCGTACTGGATGCAGCTTTAAAATGCGGCGCAATTGACCGCATTGCCGGAGAACAAGAGTTGCGCGAGGCGGACATCCTCTATCTCTGTCTGTATCCCCAGGCGGATATTGATTTTATACAAGCACATGGCGCACAGATTTCCCCCCATTGCATTGTCACAGATACCTGCGGTATCAAACGGGAGATCTGTGCTCACCTGCCAAAGCTGGCAGAACAATTTGGGTTTTCCTTTGTTGGTGGGCATCCAATGGCGGGAAAAGAGCAAAACGGATTTGTATCCAGCGAGGCGGATCTCTTCGACGGCGCCAGCTACATTCTGGTCCCTTGTGGGGCGCCCCAACGTGCCGTGGACACGCTGAAAGCAATCGCCATCGAACTGGGTTTCGGCGGTACGGTGGTCACTACACCGGAACATCACGACACTATGATCGCCTATACCTCGCAGTTGCCCCACGTGTTGGCCTGTGCCTACGTGATGAGTCCTTGCTGCCCACAGCACAATGGGTTTTCCGCGGGCAGCTACCGCGATGTCTCGCGCGTAGCTCGGATCAACGAAACACTTTGGACAGAGTTATTCCTCGATAACGCGGATGCTCTTACCGAAGAATTGGACATTTTAATCGACAACATCACCCGCATCAGCGCCGCCGTCAAGCAGCGCGATGCGGATACCCTGCGCGACCTGTTGCGCCAGGGCAGACTCATCAAAGAAAGGCTTGGCGAATAAATGGAACTGACTGTCAATACCTCCAAACGTTATACCATTCGAATCGAACGCGGTGTGCTGGATCGGATCGGCGCCGAATGTGCATCGCTGTTTCCCCCTGGCACAAAAGCGGTCATTGTTACGGATACCCATGTTGCACCGCTCTACCTTGAGCGCGTCTCCACTTCTATGCGCAACGCAGGCTTTGATGTGACTAGCTGTGCCTTTCCTGCCGGAGAACCCTCCAAGCGGCTTTCTACCATCGAAGGTATCTATGGCCATATGGCTCAGGCCCATATCACCCGCAGTGATTTTGTGGTTGCCCTAGGGGGCGGTGTCACTGGAGATATGGCAGGCTTCGCCGCGGCAAGTTACCTGCGTGGCATCCCCTTTGTCCAAGTGCCAACTACCCTGCTGTCCCAAGTGGATTCTTCCGTCGGAGGAAAAACCGGCGTAGATTTACCACAAGGAAAAAACTTGGTCGGCGCATTTTGGCAGCCTTCTTTCGTTCTGATCGATCCGGATACGCTCAAGACCCTTCCGCCACACTTCTTTGCAGATGGCATGGGAGAAGTCATCAAGTATGGATGCATCAAAAGCCGGGCACTGTTCGACTTGCTCGCCCATACGGAAGATCTCGAGCCAATTATGGACGATGTGATTTACCGTTGTGTCGATATTAAACGCAAGGTGGTCGAGCACGATGAGTTTGATACCGGCGAACGGGCGCTGTTGAACTTTGGCCATACCTTTGGCCACGCCTTGGAAAAACTCAATCATTACGAAGGCCTTTCCCATGGTGCAGCCGTTGGCATCGGTATGGTTATGATGGCACGCCTGGGCGAGAAAGCCGGATGGACCGCAGCAGGTACAGCGGACACCATCGCCACGGTCCTGAAAAAATACCATCTGCCGGTGCACAGCGATTTTCCGCTCTCACACATTGTCGATGCGACCGCTTCCGACAAAAAGAGTATCGGTTCCTCAATCAATCTCGTTCTGCTGGAAGAGATTGGACAGAGCTTTGTGCAAAAGGTACCGCGCAGTGAGTTGGCCCCCTTGGCGGAGGGTTGCAATGAGTAAGGTGATTGTTTCCCCCTCCACCCTGCGCGGGACTGTAACCGTTCCATGTTCCAAAAGCGCGGCACACCGCGCCATCTTATGCGCTGCCTTGGCAGCTGGGGACAGCATTCTCTCCCCGATCGCTATCTCCAATGATATTCGCGTCACCGCAGAGGCCGCGCAGGCCCTTGGAGCTACCATTCGGGAAGAACAGCATACCTGGCATGTGACCGGCGGCCACCCCCCAAAAAAGCAAGCACAGATCGACTGTGGGGAGAGTGGCTCCACCTTGCGCTTTCTCATTCCAGTCTGCGCTGCCCTTGGCATAGAGACGGCTTTTATTGGGCGCGGGCGGCTTCCAGAACGGCCCATCGGCGTTTATCTTGACCTACTCCCAGCGCACGGAGTGACCTGCCGGACAAAAGGGGGGCTTCCGCTATCAATATCCGGTACGTTAAATCCAGGGGAATTTATACTTCCGGGAAATATTAGTTCACAGTTTATCACAGGCTTGTTGTTGGCATGTCCTCTGCTTCCCGAAGAAAGCACCGTACGTCTTTCCTCTCCTCTAGAGAGTGCAGCCTATGTGGATATGACTTTGGAGGCTATGCAGGCGTTTGGTATCCAAGTGGAACCAATCGAATTTGGATGGCGGATTCCTGGTAGCCAGTGCTATTGTGCGCGGTCTTTTTCTGTAGAGGGCGACTGGTCCCAAGCAGCATTTTTCCTGGCTGCAGGTGCACTGGGGGGGACGCTTGCGATTGAAGGACTGAAACGCCATTCGACACAAGGCGACCGTGCTGCCGCGTCGCTTTTTGATGCATTTGGAGCGGAAAGCCATTGGAATGGTGAAACCATTTGTATAAACTCAAAAAAACTATACGGAATGGAAATCGATGCCTCTCAAATTCCCGATCTTGTGCCGATTCTGGCTGTCACTGCAGCACTCGCAAAGGGGCGCACACGTATCTATAATGCCGCGCGCCTGCGTATCAAGGAGAGCGATCGCCTCGCCGCTATGGCCGACGGACTTCGCCGGCTAGGCGTTCCCGTCCAGGAGACTCCGGACGGCCTGTTGATCGACGGAGTGGAAACGTTGCACGGTGGAGAAGTAAACGGCTACAACGACCATCGGATTGTGATGGCTTTTTCCATCGCGGCGCTCCGTGCGGATAGCCCTGTTATCATTTCCGACGCGGAGAGTATCCGAAAGAGTTATCCCACCTTTTTTGAAGATTACAATCGACTAGGAGGAAAAGCAGATGTCGTCAACTTGGGGTGAAATTGTTCGAATATCCATCTTCGGCGAGAGCCATGGCGTCGCCATCGGTGTTGTAATCGATGGCCTTCCCGCCGGAGAACCGATCGACTTTGATGCGGTCCTTGCGCAGATGAAACGCCGGGCCCCTGGGCAGGACAAGTCTGCCACACCGCGCAAGGAAAGTGACTTTCCAAAAGTGATGAGCGGACTTCTCAACCATACCACAACGGGTGCACCGCTCTGCGCCGTGATTGAGAATACCAATACCCGCTCCCAGGATTACGGCAATCTGCTGGACGTCCCGCGCCCTGGCCATTCCGATTATCCCGCTTATCTGCATTATCGTGGGTACAACGATATCCGCGGCGGCGGGCATTTTTCTGGCCGTCTGACAGCGCCGCTGGTGTTTGCCGGTGCAGTCTGCCGGCAAATTTTAGAGCGCCGTGGCATCCATATCGGAGGGCACGTGGCCTCTGTCGCACAGATCGAGGATACCCTGTTTAACCCTGTTGACATTCCTGATGAGCTTTTGCGGACATTATCCACGGCTTATTTTCCCGTGATCGATTCGGACAAAAAAACGGCCATGGCCGCTTTGATTGAAGAAACACGTATGTCCCAGGACAGTGTGGGCGGCATCGTCGAATGTGCGGTCACCGGCCTTCCGGCCGGAATTGGCGGCCCTCTGTTCGGAGGAATCGAACCCGTTCTTTCCTCGATTCTGTTCGGTATCCCTGCGGTCAAGGGGGTTGAATTTGGCGATGGGTTTGGCTCCTGTGCGTTGCGGGGTAGCCAAAATAACGACCCCTTCTACTTTGCAGCTGGCACGGTGAAAACAACGACCAATCATGCCGGCGGAATCCTTGGTGGAATCACCACGGGAATGCCCTTGCTTTTTCGCGTGGGTATTAAGCCAACCGCCTCGATCAGCCAGAACCAGCAGAGTGTAAATCTACAGACCGGAGAGAATCAGATTCTCTCCGTACACGGAAGGCACGATCCCTGCATTGTTCCGCGTGCAGTGCCTGTCGTGGAAGCCGCCGCCGCAGTTGCCCTGATAAACTTTGAGGGAATTCTCTCCGGCGGCAAGTCGGAAGGGAGGTGGCGCACATGAAATTGGAGGAAGTCCGCAAGGAAATTGACGCCATCGACCGCCAATTGCTGCCGCTGTTTTTGAAGCGTATGGACTGCGCAAAACAGGTGGCAGAGATTAAACGGGAACAGCACCTTCCCGTTCTAAATTCTGACCGCGAACAGGAAATTTTGGACAGCATGGCCCAGCGTGCTGGCAACTATGCTGGTGAAGCGTGTATGCTGTATGCCACTCTGATGGATATGAGCCGCGCTCTCCAGCACAATTTGCTCGGTAGTGGCGCTGCATTGCGGGAACTTGTGAAGGAGGCAGAATATGCGCCTTCCCGTGCAGAGCATATCGCTTGTCTAGGGGTAAGCGGATCGTTTTCCCATGAAGCAGTCCAGCGCCTGTATCCCCACGCTGAACCGCTCTTCTTTGACAATTTTGCGGCCATCTTCGCCGCCGTGGCAGATGGGCGCGCAGACCTGGGCGTGTTGCCAGTCGAGAATTCCTCTGCCGGTTCTGTCAGCGAGGTGTACGATTTGATTCTGCGCTATCGCTTTTATATTGTTGCGGCGGAGACACTGCACATCCATAATTGTCTTGCAGCGGCGCAGGAGTGCCCTGTTTCAGATATCCGCCTGGCTTATTCGCACCCTCAACCCCTGGCCCAATGTTCCAACTTTATTGCTCAGCATCATTTACAGACGGTCCCCTGCTCTGCAACTGCCGCTGCGGCGCAAAAGGTCGCCATAGAACGCAATCCCGGCACTGCAGCCATTTGTTCTGCATCAGCAGCGGAGGAATATGGCCTGCACATCTTGGCTAGGGACATCCAGAACAATGCCGACAACTGCACCCGTTTCATCGCTATCAGCCGGCATCTGTTTATCCCCGAAGGGGCCAATAAGATCAGCCTCTGTTTTTCTCTTCCACACCGTACCGGTACACTACACGGTGTTTTGGCTCGTTTTTCGGCAGCAGGTTTGAATCTTACCAAGATTGAGAGCCGTCCTATTCCAGGGAAAAATTTTGAGTACGACTTTTACCTTGATTTTACTGGCAATGTCCACGAAAGCCACACGTTAAATCTGATTGCTGCTTTGAGCGATGAACTGCCACGCTTTTCTTTTTTAGGAAATTATCGCGAGCAAGAGTAACCCACATATACCCTGCTTCATTCGGCAAAACGGCATGAGGCTGGACAACTTATACGATATAAACAATCTTGAGCGCCAAAGAGGGCATCCCACAAGTCATGAAATGACGGAAGGATCCCCCTCTTTTTTTTAGAAACGCAGATATTTTTTCAAACAGAAAGAGGATGCCCCCTTCCTATGAATCCAACGATTCGTAGTTTGGGGACACCCTCTCTGTTTTCCCGTCTTTATGCCGACACGAGCGGCCTCGCCGCCAAAGCAATCCAGCCTTTCTCTTCCCTGCGTGCAATCACCTCAAAGCGTCCTTTCAATGCATCCAATACATCCTTCTCCCGGGTATCAATGATTCCACTCATCAGATATACGGCGCCAGGAGCCAGAAACTTTGAAACATCCTCTGTAAGGGAGATAATAATGTCTGCCACAATATTGGCTACGACAATATGATAAGTCCCTTGAACACGCTCGGTCAGGTTTCCGCATAGCGCAGTAAAACGCTCCTCGACATGGTTCAGCCCGGCATTTTGAATCGCTGTTTTGACCGCAAGTTCGTCAATGTCCACGCCGACCGCCCGTTCTGCCCCCAGGAGGAGCGCTGCCACGGATAAGATTCCGCTGCCACAGCCTACGTCCAGCACAGACATGCCCGGTTTCACAAACTGTTCCAACAGCTCCATGCAAAGGCGCGTTGTCTCATGTGTTCCCGTCCCAAACGCCAAACCCGGCTCCAAATGCAGGACGGTACGCCCCTGTGCATCGTATTCGTTCTCCCAATTGGGACGAATCAGCAGTTTCTCTCCCACCGGGATGGGTTTAAAATATTTCTTCCAATTATGAATCCAATCCTCCTCCGCACAGGCCGCTGTAGAAATGGTGTGCGTGATTCCTTCAGCATGGTACCGCTCGCTCAAAAAAGCGATGGCCTCTGCCGGATTTTCCTCCGGGCTGATGTATACATGTACCAAGGCCTTTGTGCGGTCCTTCTTCAAAAGATCTTCATCAATTAAGTCAATGTGTGCGATCTCCCAGGCCTCTTCCTCCAGGTGCGAATAATCCTCTACATAGATGCCATACGGCACCACCATCTGTGCAATATCCCCTGCACGGTCGACATCTTTTGCATCAACCGATACCGTTACTTCCGTCCAATCCATAAAACGTCCTCCAAAATTTTAATGATAAATTTAATTATATACCAATATACATGGTATGTACAAGGCGGGAATCCGGGATGGGGGTGTGCGCGTGAAGAAACAGGCCAAATTTTTGGCCAATACGGCGATTTTGACAGGCGGCACATTGCTACTCCGCTTCTCCAATATTTGGTTTCGTGCCTATATTCTCGGCAAGATTGGCACACAGGGCATGGGCGTTTATCAGCTCACCTTTTCCATTTTTGCATTGGCAATCGCCACCTGTACCAGCGGCGCAAGCCTCTCTGTAACACGTATGGTCGCGGAAGGACGTGGCTCTCCGGTCTGTATCCGGCGTTGTCTACTGTTTTCCCTCTGCGTCAGTTTTGCCGCTGCCGCTATCTTATGGGTGGGTTCGGACTTTCTCGCACAGCATTTTTTAGACCTTTCCAGCGGGCTTCCCCTGCGGCTACTCGCACCGGGCCTTCCTTTTATGGCGATTTGCGCCTGCCTCAAAGGATATTTTCTGGCCATTCGCAACAGTGTTATACCAGCAATCGCAGAACTGCTGGAACAGTTTACCACGATTGGCGCAACTGTAGGGTTCTTTTTTATCTTTACTCCCTTCAGTGCACTCATGCTTGGTTCCACTGCTGGAGAAGTCGCCTCCTGTGCGGTCGTCTTTTTGGCCTACCGTGTTATGACGCGAAAACGGCCGCCAAAATGCTTCAATGATTCCGGCAGCTACCGGCAGATCTGCCACATCGCCGTACCAGTGCTCAGTGGTTCTTTTATCCGCAGTTTTCTCAATAGTACAGAAAATCTATTGGTCCCGCGTGGGCTCAAACATCACGGAGCGGGATCGGACGTCGCACTTTCGCAATATGGCATCATTCAAGGAATGGTGATGCCCATCTTGCTGTTTCCCTCATCCTTTCTGACCTCATTATCCTCGCTCCTAATCCCCGAGCTTGCTGAGGCAAATGCGCGTGGCAAACATCAGGCGATTGAACATTCCGCCTCGCGAGCATTCCGATTTACATTGCTTTTTTCCTTTTTAATTACGTCGGTATTGATCGTCTATGCGGAGGACTTGGGCGAGCTGTTTTATGGAAGTCAACAGGCCGGCGCCTTTTTGCGCATCATGGCGCCGATTATTCCTTTAATGTATGTGGATAGCATCGTCGACGGCATGCTCAAAGGGCTGGACCAGCAGGCCTATTCCTTCCGATACAATTTTATCGATTCGATCATGCGCGTGATTTTAATTGCGGTTTTACTTCCTCTGTTTGGCGTGAAAGCCTATATCTTCATCCTCTTTTTAAGCGAAATTTTCAACGCTTCCCTCAGTATCAGCCGCCTCTTAAAAGTTGCTCGTGTGGATGTGGATATTATTGGATGGATTTTAACTCCTGCGGTCAGTGCAGCCCTGCTTTACTACCTTTTGACCCTGCTGCGAACAGTCTGTTGACAAATTTTGCCAGATAAGCGTATGATAAAGGTTATAAAAATGGATAAGGGGGGATTTTGTGCCGCATTGGGCCGAATGCATTTTGTTATTTGCGGTATATAGCCTGCTGGGATGGATCTGTGAAAGTACATGTTGTTCCATTCAAGCCAAAAAGTTTATCAACCGCGGTTTTTTAAACGGGCCGTTCTGTCCAATCTATGGAGTAGGTGCACTGTTAATTATCAAGCTATTGGCGCCTTTTTCTGCCAATATCATTGTTCTCTATCTCGCTTCGCTATTCCTCACCAGCATCTTGGAATACTTCACCGGCTTTGCGATGGAAAAGCTTTTCCATGCCAAATGGTGGGACTACTCCCACCGGCGGTGGAATATACACGGACGTGTCTGCCTTGGCAATTCGCTCATCTTTGGTGTAATGGGCGTCGTTGTCATGCGGGTGGTTCACCCTTTTGTGATGAATATACTTGAGAGAATCCCTTCCTTCTTAATACCGTTTCTCGCAGCTGGATTGGCCGTCTATTTCATCGGGGACACCATTGTAACCGTACATACTATCTTGGATTTCAACAAAAAAATGGCCGAATTGCAGAAAGTGCTTGATGAGATCCGCGAAAAGAGCCATGCGCTTCTGGAGGAAAAGAAGCGGAATATGGAACTTGCCATTGAAAGCCGGTTGTTAGCCGACAGAAAACCGTACACGGAGTATCTGGAAAAATTGCGTCAAAAACAGGCCGCTTTGGAACAAAATAGTAAGCTTCTCCATCGCCGCCTAATGAACGCCTTCCCGACCATGAAGTCTCTCCGCGCCAACGAGTCTTTGGCGCGCATGCGCGCTGCGCTGCAAGAAAGGCGTAAAAAATGGAGGCCTAAGAGATAGAAAGGGTTTTTATAATCGTCCGCTTCATAAAAGGGATTCCTTGTTGGACTGTTACTTCCTCAATTTTGGGCATAATAAATTCCAGCCAGTTGTATCTCGTTTCATTTTTCCCTCACCTGCTGTACAGGCGAGGGAAATTTTTATTTTAGAAAATCATTTATTTACTCAATAATATTTAAAATTTCTATTGATTATTTTTAGCTTGATTTATATACTGAAATTAGAAAATTGCAACAAGGTGATTCCAATAGATTTTCGATCAAAAAATGTGCCCAGATTGGACGAAGTCATTCTTCGTGACAAAACATAAGTAAAATGAAAAACGATCATTTTAAAGATAGGAATTAAATTATTTAAAACCAGGGTATCTCTTAATCATTTTATTTTTGTTGATATTCTCCCTATTACGAATTGGGAACTCTGTGATATTTTCCATAACAATCGAAGATCGTCCGACGACCAACCAGATTCCTTCCATATCTTTAAAGACTCCTTTCTCCGTTGCAAAAGAAGAAACAACAAAAGGTTGGCGAGGACCTAGCGGCACTTTGGAAGGCGTTTATATCGACGGGGCCCCCTACATTGAAAGATTTAACATCCGTATTCGTCGGTTTAGGGGTTCACTCCGTATCTGCAACCATACTGGCCGATTCTGTCTTTTATTTCATACAAGGCGGAGCACAAACCGTCCATGGGAACTTTACTCGATATTACGAAGAGGTTTCCATAAACGGAAAATTTGCATATTGGAGAACAACCTACACCCTCTATCTTTATGAGGATGGAGACAATTCTCCTTTGCCTGGCCACCCATATACAGCTGTGTACGAGGGTCCACAATTGTGGAGTATGCCGGAAAATTTTGAAGCATAAACGATTATGGAGGGAGTCCTATGGACAAGATGGACAAGCGCGCTGTCTTATGGGATGTCTATCGGTTTGCCAGCGTCATCTTCCCTTTCCTGGGGGAAAGGCTTTTAAAAATTGCAGGCGCATCCGAAGGCATTTTGACTGCCTGGTGGATTCTGATGTTTGCGAACCTTACCATTCCCGTGGCCTGTTTCTGTTATAAAAGAGGCAGGACATCTACTAGGCCCCAAAAATACCTCTATTATGCGACGCCAGTTGTTCTTTTCCTCGCTTTATGTTTCCTGGAAATGATTCTTTCCCATTAGGTCCTAGCCGCCTGATAGAAAACACGGATTAAAAAACCGCCTGCCCGGAGCATCCGGGCAAGCGGTTTTCTAATTATATGGTCCCTTCTAGCAGATCCAGATCAATCGAATACGGTTCTTTGAGAAGAAGGTACGAACGGCCAAACTTTTGACAAAGGCGAAGATTTTCTTCATTTTCTCTTAGAAGCTGTTCCTTGGTACAGGCGCTATCATCGATGCGCTGTTCTATGACATTGGCGAAACTTTGTATGACATCAAAGTGTTCTTCAATGTAGGATCGTTGAAAACACAAGCAGACAAATTGAATCTCATCGAGATATTCCTTTTCAAAAGAACACGGATAATCAAATGGGATATAACAGCCTTCGATCACCAGACGTTGCCTGTTTTCAATCGCGGTCTTAATGATCTCTCGGACGACCGGCCATAAATAAGCAGTCAATTCTTTGTCATCACTCTCTGGGGTGAGAGAGCAATACCCGCTTCGAATCAACCCCATCTTCAGATGGTCGATGGACAGGTAAGGATAGCCATACCGTTCCAATATTTGTTGCGCCAATGCAGTCTTTCCGGTATGGGAACTGCCCGCAATCAAAACAATTCGCTTCATACGCTTTCCTCCCTTTGACCGTTTCCCGCTCTACGATAGATACACTCCAAAAGATTCCCATTCTTCTTCACAGAAATCAGTTTCAAGTGTATCGAACGGTCCAATGTACAAAATAGAGGGATTCCCCGTCCCAACAGAATTGGGATCATCGTAATATGGAACTCGTCGATCAAGTCCTGCTCAAGGCACTGTCCCACGACGTTGGCACCTCCACAGAGCCAAATATCCCTTCCCTCTTGCTGCTTCAATCTTTGGAGCAGCCGCCCAACGTTCTGATGGACAAATCGGATTTCCGGCAGATCATCCATCTTTCGATGGGTCAGCACATAGCTCATCATACCGGAATACACCCATTTGCCCGGGGACAATTCCTCTGTCACTTGGCGGTACGTATTGTATCCCATCACCACCGTATCAATCTTTTGGAGGAACGCCTCATATCCATCTTCTGTATTTTCCGCATCCGCTCCAGAGTCCAGCCAACTGACTCCACCGTTCAAATCGGCAATATATCCATCCAAGCTGATTGCAATGTACAAAATCACGCGGCGCATACGTTTCCTCCCGCCTCAATTATAAGCCATCCCTACATACCGGCCGGATGACTTTCTCCACGATCCATGGTACAATAAATGTATTCTTATCATATTCACTTCAATTTGGAGGTTCCCATGCGACAAAGCAAATACGACGATCCTACCTTTTTTGAAAAATACAGCCAAATGAGCCGCTCGCAACAGGGCTTGGAGGGCGCAGGCGAGTGGCCGGCCTTGCAAAAGCTTTTGCCAAACTTTAAAGGGAAACGGGTCTTAGATCTCGGCTGCGGCTATGGCTGGCACTGTATCTATGCCATGGAGCAAGGAGCCCTGTCTGCCACCGGCGTTGACCTGTCTGAAAAGATGCTCTCCGTTGCACGCCAGAAAACGGCCTATCCGGAAGTGACCTATCTGCATCAATCGATTGAAGACATTGCATTCCCTCCGGAAAGCTTTGACATTGTGCTCAGCTCGTTGGCGCTCCACTACGTAGAATCATTTGAAGCGGTGGCTCAAAAAGTCCGGACTTGTTTGACCGCAGGCGGTGTTTTCATTTTCTCCGTAGAACACCCAGTCTTTACCGCATATGGATCTCAGGATTGGTACTACGATGCGGATGGAAACATCCTCCATTTCCCTGTGGACAATTATTTCTATGAGGGGGAGCGGCAAGCCATCTTTTTGGGCGAAACCGTTCGAAAATATCACAAAACCCTGACTACATACCTCAATGGACTTTTGATAAATGGATTCGAACTCCTACATGTAGTGGAGCCACAGCCTCCGGTCCATATGTTGTCAATCGAAGGCATGCAGGACGAAATGCGCCGCCCCATGATGTTGCTCGTATCCGCACAAAAAAGGACTAGAATTTAAATGCCTCCGCGTACGGAAGCGCCAGCAAAAGCGCTCTTGCACGGCGGGGCATTTTTGTTATGAAGCAGATACCGCAGGATGGCTGTATACCTTTCCGAAAGACAAACCTATACGGCACTCCAATGGGCAGCTTGTTCTTTTAAGGACGCCCTTCGGATTAACTGGCCCACGACGCACACAATGGCCTCTGTGATCGGGAAAGCCAGCCAGATTCCCACCATCTGTACAAATGACGACAAAAGAACCGCTGCAGGAATCATTACCACAAAACCGCGTAGAATGGCAATCAAAAAAGAAGGTTTGGCCGTTCCAATCGCGCTGAAATACATCGCAGTAATTAAGTTGATTCCTGCAAACAGGAATCCGACAAAGTAAATTTTAATTCCCTCATTGGCAATCTGTTGCAATTGTGGATCACCATCGCTATTAAACAGCGCCACCATCGCATCTGCCTGCCAGAAGGAAAATACATAAATTCCCACTGCCAGAGCGATACACAGGCACAACGCATACCGGTAAACTCTGTTGACCGCCTGGGACTCTCCCCTTCCAAAATGGTCGCTGATAATAGGCTGTATACCGTGCGCGACGCCTGTAAAGATAGCCAAAACGACCAGGGCAATGTTTGCAATGACTCCGTAGGCTGCCACGCCCATATTTCCACTAATCCCCAAAATCAGAATATTGAATATTAAAATGACCGTTCCAGAGGAGAGCTCGGTGATAAGGGAAGCAATACCCAACCGGGCGTTGCGGAGCATATCCATAATGACCGGCCTTTGTTTTTTTATTTTAAAGGTACTTTTATGCCGGATAAAATGCGTAGATAGCAATAGAATACCCATCAATGGCGCCATTCCGGTAGCCAACACCGCTCCAAGCATCCCCATCTGCAAGGGAAAGATAAAGAGATAATCCAAAACAATATTGCCCAAGCTGCCAAACAACATGGCAGCCATAGCCAAATTGGGATTTCCATCGTTTCGTACAAAGCAGTTCAGGACATTGTTTAACAAGAAAGCCGGTGAAAATGCAAGAACCACCTGTAAGTATATGAGCGTCATGTCATAGATTTCGCCATTCGCCCCCATCCAGGTAGCAATTTGAGAAGAAAAAAATCCGTCCACTAAAAGGAAAACAATGGAACACAAGAATACTGCGTAGAGCGTCTGTGTAAAGATTCCTCCTGCATGCTCGGTCTGCCCTTCGCCCTTCAAAATAGCAAACCGCGTTGCCCCGCCCATTCCAAGCATCAAACCAATGCCATTGACAACATTATAGATCGGAAGCGCAATATTTAGGGCAGCCAGCCCGTCCGCACCGATTCCCTTTGCCACGAAGAACGTATCTGCAAGAATATAACAGGATAACCCGATCATCCCAAAAATGTTTAATGAAACATATTTTATAAAACGCTTCTGAACGGAATCCACATGAGCCCTCCTTTAGCAATAAAAAAGCGTTCCCTCTTTCACACCTTCAAAGGCCTACAGTGTGAAACAGGAACGCTTTTCCCTTTTCCCGGCGGAAAAGGCACGCTTTATCGTTAATTTATTTTAACACGCTTTTACAAAACCTGTCAAGCGGGGACCTGCCAACCCGATTTTCTTTCTTCTTTCCGTTGCTTTCGTCCTGATCGCCTTCCTGGACGGGTCCGCCAGCGGAATATAGAAAGTATTCCCATTTCCTGTAAATAAGCCTGAAATGGTTACAGAGAAAAATTGGAGGGAAGCCGCGCAGGTCCGCACTCTTTTTCCACAACAACTGGCCCTGAATATCTATGTTTCCCTGTAGTATTCCCTAACATCCGCTGATCTTCTTGGATTCCCATCCTATCTTTCCAATTCTTTGTTATAGAACGCTAACTATCACAGAGCAGAGCGCTTGTGCGAAAGGCGCTTTGACAGATTCCTCCAAACCCAGATTCCATCCATATGCCCACTGGACACAAGCTGGGCAAAATGGCCCCCGTCGTATTCAATGGAACCGAAAAAGCCGGCCTCCCCTTTCACGTATACGAAACGGGGGCCGGCTTTTATCCCATTCTCTACAGAATCATGCGTTGCTTCTGCCTGTCAGATCCCTCCATGGGTTCTCGTAGAAGGAACCCACAACGGACTGTCCGCTTTCTGGCCATAGAACTGGTGAAGAGCCGCAAAATACCGCTCTGCGCCCTCAGTCCCGAACCGTCCGACTCCCGCAGGGACATCGCCAAAACGGTTGGGTTCAAATACCTGCACGCGGCCCGTTTCGGAAACGATGTATTGCAGGGAACCGGCTTTGCCGTCCGCGTCCCGAAAGGATAGAACCACCCATACGGAACTGTATGGGTCTTTCCCATTGTAATCGCCAAAGCCTTTCCCAAGCATCCAGCTCCAATCCCATTTGCGGTTGGTTGGATATTGGTCCAGAAGGCCCAGGAGCTCCTGGATTTCCTTGCTGTCCTCCGTGGCGATTCCATGCAAGGTAGTAGGCCCTCCGGACGGCGTCGCCATATCGATCACCTGAGCGCCGGAAACAGAGCAACCATGCAGATACTGGGAGGCTGTAACCGGCCGCGAAAACCAAAGCCAGCCCCCGGCCGCTGCTAAAATGCAAAAGAGTGCTATGCAGCAGGAACACCATTTACAAGAAAACTTTTTTCTGAAAGTGTGGATCACAACTATGCACCAACAGAATTAAAATAAACTCCATGATATTCATATCCGGCAATCGTTTCTACCCAGCCAGAAGAGACATATCCATGGTATGCTTTCTCATTCGGCGAATTGTAGTTTGGAGTTTGGATAGGACTTAACACGGAATCTTTTCCAATTTCTGTTCTATGTGTATCTTCATCCAATATAAAGTTCTGAAAACGGCCCGAAGAACGTTGAACCAAAGACCCAAAATAATATTGCCCGTCTTCAACTACATAAGTATGTTTTGCTGTCTTGGTCTCATGCAATTGCGCGCTATGCAACACAGAATGATCGCTTGGAACCGCATTTGGGGCAAATAACTTTGATATAGCCCATGTTCCCTTTGTCAAAGTATTGATAGCACTGTTTATCGCATATTCCCCAACAGCTTTGACTGTATCTGTCACATAATTTTCCCATAATCCACCGCCTACTTCTGTAATGGGTGAATCATACTCTGCCGTTATGATTTCTTCATAATACGTTTTATTCCCATAACCTTTATAGGTTCTTGTACCATCTCCGCTTGCCCGATTCGTTGTTAATGCAGGGATCGTTAAAGTAATTTTTACAATAACTCCGGAACCATCCATGCAAGATTGAACATACATTCTGATTGTTTGTGCAGTTTCTGGCCAAACATGGTATTTCGAAATAATTGATTCCACTTGAAAACAGTCATATGGATCAATTTGTACTTCCCTCATCAAAATACCGTGATCGACAGCAAATTCATCTGTTGTATGAATTGCGAAGGTAGGAACTGTCAAGACCAAAGACATAATGAAGGATACCAAAATTGCTAAAAGGCTTTTTAATGACCTTTTCATAATCATCTTTCTGTGTTTAAAAATTGACAAGCGTGAAATACTTTTTCACTAAACCACTGGAATCACCTCTTTATAATTATTTTATCAAATATAATAATACTATTTATAATTATACTATAAAATATAAAGAATTTAAAAAGAATCCGTTATAATATGCTACAACATTATATAACAAAGAGGGTATCCCAAAACTACAAATTTTTAGATTCATAGGAAAGAGGCGTCCTCTTTGTATTTGGAAAAATATCTGAGTTTCTAAAAAACGAGGGTATCCTTCCGTCATCTCATGACTTTTGGGACACCCTCTAACTTTCATAACGAATTAAATTTCTATTTTGATATTATATGCTTAATAAGCCACTTTTTACTTTATATAAGTTTTCAAGATGATTCAGGAATTCTGTACTGCAATGACCTCAACTTCACAAAGGACTTTCTTCGGCAGTTCTTTGACTGCTACGCAGGAACGTGCAGGTTTGCCCGTAAAATATTTTTCATATACGGCGTTGAAGGCGCCAAAATCTGCCATCTCTGCCAGAAAACACGTTGTTTTCACAACATCTTCATAACCGCAGCCGGCCTCCTTGAGGATTTCTCCTACATTTTTCATGACCTGCTCTGCCTGAACAGCAATATCCCCACTGGCAATCTCTCCGGTTGCGGGAATGATCGGGATCTGTCCGGAGGCAAATACCATCCCGTTGACAACCTTAGCCTGGGAATACGGCCCGATAGCCGCTGGGGCATTCGGTGTCGAAATTGTCGTCATCATAAAAAAGCCTTCTTTCTTAATTCTTTCTAGAAATAATTCCAATCTCCACTTTCAAAGATAATAAATGATTACCGTACTCAGCCGACAGTTTGGCGGTGGACAATGTGATAACCCGCATCAGAAATCGCCTTTTCAATCTGCTCAACATGCGCCCAGTTGCGCGTCTCCATGGCAATACGCAGGTAACAGCCGTTGATGTCGGTGTCTTCACCGCCGCGATCATGGTGAACGCTGACTACATTTGCACCCAGATCAGCAATCAATGCGGAGACTTCCTTGAGTTGTCCAGGTTTGTCAATCATCTCAATAATCAACTCAGCCGAACGGCCCGCCTTCATAAGGCCACGGTTGATCACCTTTGACAGAATCGTCACATCAATGTTACCGCCAGAAAGGATACAGGCAACCTTTTTCCCTTTGACATCCACCTTGTTAAACATGGCCGCGGCAACCGCAACCGCACCAGCACCTTCGGTAATCAGTTTCTGCTGTTCGATCAACGCCAAAATAGCGGTTGCCGTCTCGTCATCGCTGACCGTTACAACGCCGTCCACATATTTGCTACACATCTCATAAGTGAGGTCGCCGGGGCATTTCACCGCAATGCCGTCCGCGAATGTGGACACCCCCGTCAGGCAATGCGGCCCATCCTGTTCCAAAGAGGATTTCATACTGGCCGCACCGGCCGCTTGTACGCCATAAACCTTACACTTCGGATTCAGCGACTTGATGGCAAACGCTACTCCAGAGATCAGTCCGCCGCCGCCCACAGGCACAATCGCTACATCCATATCGGGAAGCTGCTTGAGCAGTTCTAGTCCGATCGTTCCCTGCCCCGCGATGACATCCGGATCATTAAAAGGATGGATAAAGGTCAAATTGCGTTCCTTTTGAAGCTCTACCGCACGATTATAGGCGTCGTCGTACACACCTTTTACCAATTCCACCTCGGCACCATAGCTCTTGGTGGCCTCCACCTTGGAAATCGGCGCGCCATCCGGAATGCAGATTAACGACGGAATACCATTGCGTGCAGCGGCCAAGGCAACCCCCTGCGCATGGTTTCCTGCGGAACAGGCAATCACTCCGTGGGCTTTTTCTTCATCAGAAAGCTGTGAAATCTTATAGTAGGCGCCGCGCACCTTAAACGAACCGGTGACCTGTAGATTTTCGGTCTTCAGATAGATTTCACTCTCCGGGTTGATCTGCGGCGCAGGGATTAAGTCGGTCTTTCGGATCACCTGCTTCAATACATATGCAGCATGATAGACCTTATCCAAAGTTAACATCTTTTTTACCCCCATCTGTCATCTAAATTGGGGCCGCGGTGATTGCCGTCGGCTCTATGTATGGTTGCCGGATGCAAAGGTTCCCTGTGGGCAAATGCGGAACATCTACATCCAGTTTCTTGCAATCATTTTGGCATGGCCATTGCGCCGGTACGTAAAATCTTCAAAACGTGGTAGGGGCTGTAAAGCTCTATAAACGAATTGATAGTCGTCGCGTCGCCGGTGAGTTCCAAGATCATGGTATTTGTCTCAACGCTCAGGACATTCGCATGAAAAACATTGGCCATCTCGACCAACTTTTCACTATTCTGAAGGGTACGCTCCACCTTAATGAGAAGATGTTCGCGGACAACGGCGTTCTTTGGGTCAAGCACATCCACCTGCTCAATGTCCACCAACTTACTGACCTGCTTGTCGACCTGCCGCACAATGCGGTCGTCACCCTGTACTACAATCAGAATGCGAGAATACTCCGTGTTCTCCGTCTGTGCCGCCACGATGCTCAGAATATTATAACAACGGCGGCTAAACAGCCCTGCGATCCGTAGCAAAACGCCAGGATTATTTTTGGCTAATATAGAAATAATATATTCCTTTTCAGCTGTATTGGTCATGTCGCTCCTCCCCCTTACATCTCTAGAATCGGGCTCTCTACCGAAGCACCTGCGGGTACCATCGGTAGGACGTTGACATCCTTATCAATCCGGCAATCGATCAAGACGGGTTCGCGCAAAGCAAGCGCCTGCTCCAAGACCGAGCGAATATCCGCCTTTGTCCGAATGGTGTATGCCTTTGCACCAAATGCTTCGGCCAACTTGACAAAGTCGGTATTTTTATCGAGATCCGTCTGTGAAAACCGATTGTCGTAGAAAAGTTTCTGCCATTGGCGCACCATGCCAAGAACGGAATTGTTGAATACAATCTCCAGCACGGGGATGTTGTAGGCTACTGCGGTAGCAAGCTCATTGCAGTTCATGTGGAAACTTCCATCTCCGGCAATGTTTACGACATGGGTATCCGGGTTTGCCACCTGCGCCCCCAGGGCAGCCCCAAGGCCAAATCCCATGGTTCCCAATCCGCCGGAAGTGATAAGCTGCCGCGGATGCCGGAAGCGATAGAACTGTGCTGCCCACATCTGATGTTGCCCCACATCCGTACAGAGAATCGCATTCGAATCGGTCAAATCGCTGAGGGTCTCCAAGACCTCTTGCGGCGTCACCCCATCGGGATCAGAGACCGTCTGATGCAACGGATAAGCGGCCTTCCATCCGGCAATATTGTCCATCCACTCCGGATGTGCATGTTGCGGCAGGCGGCGGTTCAGTTCTTCCAGAATCTCACGGGCATCCCCTTTCAACTTGAGATCCACATCGATATTCTTATTGAACTCCGCGGAGTCAATATCAATTTGGATGATCGGGCAATGTTGTGCAAACAGCTTTGCATTGCAAAGGACACGATCTGAAAACCGAGTACCTACAGCGACAAAAAGGTCACAATTTTTAATCGCGAGCGCAGCCGTATTCGTTCCATGCATGCCGAGCATCCCCATGTAGCGGTCGTCCGTCTGATCGAAACCGCCTTGGCACATCAGAGAACACGAGACCGGCGCATCCAGGCGATCTGCAAAAATTTTCAAAGCCTCAAATGCCCCCGATGCGATCACACCACCGCCCGCATAAATAAAAGGACGCTCCGCCTTTTCCAACATTTGCATAGCCTGTTCAAAACGCTGCTCAAACGGGAATAGATGATGCTTTTCCGGAAGCGGTGGCACTGGCGGAAGAAACTCCACCTTTTGTGCTGTGATGTCCTTTGGAATATCCACCAATACGGGACCCTTGCGCCCACTATTGGCAATCCGAAATGCCTCCCGGATGGTGTCCGCCAGCTTGTGAACATCTTTGACAAGGAAATTGTGCTTGGTGATCGGCATGGTGATTCCGGTGATGTCCACCTCTTGAAAGCTGTCCAGGCCCAACAAATCCAGATTGACGTTGCCGGTGATCGCCACCACCGGGACAGAATCCATATATGCGGTTGCAATGCCTGTCACCAGATTGGTTGCACCAGGCCCCGATGTAGCGATACATACGCCGGTCTTACCGCTGGAGCGTGCATACCCGTCTGCCGCGTGGGCCGCGCCCTGTTCGTGGGCTGTACGGATATGATTGATCCTGTCCCGGTACTCATATAATGCATCATAAATATTGAGCACCGCTCCGCCGGGATACCCAAATACCGTGTCTACCCCCTGCTCCAGCAGGCATTCCATGATGATTTGTGCCCCTGTCAATACCATAGTCCATTCCTCCTGACAAATCTCTTCCTGTTATTCCTATTTCAAAAGACCCTGTACACATCGTTTTCCTCTTGCAGACAAAACAAAAAGCCTCCATCTCTGTTATTAGAGACGAAGGCTATTTTAGCTCCGCGGTACCACTCTAAGTGCTGCACAATGCAGCCGCTCACGTGTATCTAGCAATACACTCTCCTCTAACGGTGAGAAACCGGACGCGCCTACTTACACCAAATGAGGGGTTCAGCCGCCTGCTCCGGGGCGATGTCCTGCAAATTCCGCACCGCCTCACACCAACCGGCGGCTCTCTGTGGCGAAAGGAATGCATTCCGTCCCCATCTACGCAAAATCATGCTTAAAAGCAACGATTTCTTATGAAATTTTATTAGTATCAATATATCCCACATTCGGTTGGTTTGTCAACCTTTTTTTTGCAGTTTCCTTTGACAATGTAAATTTGCATTGTAATTGCGAAAGAATTCTGCTAGAATATAGATATATTTCATAAGAAAGAAGGAAAATCCATCATGAATAAAGAATCATTGGATGTTGTTGTTGAAAAGACGCGTGAATTAATCAATGCCCCCACCTGTTGCAGCGAAGCAAAAGCTGCCGCGCAGGCATGGCTGGACGCGATCGGGACTGAAAAAGAATCTGCTGAGGCCAAAAAGTATGTAGCAGAGCTCGAAGCGGACATCATGCCGATCGACAATTTAATTGGCTTTGCTAGTTCCGACGCTGGTATGCAGTACTTTGGCGCGGATACCGCTAAAGGCATTGTCACACATGCAAACGAGATCAAAGCTGCTGGCGCAAAATATTGTGATTGCCCTGCTTGTGCGGCTGTAGAAGCCATTCTGGAAAAGAAAGAGCTCCTCCTGAAATAAGGGGATACACGGCCGCTGTATTCGAGTGAAGTTTCGCCGGCCAAGCACCGTTTGTTCCCGGCGAAGAAGTTGTTTCACCCAAATCAAAAATCTTCCCTTTATATTCTTTTCAAACGCTCTTCAGGGGATAAAGCGCACAATCACCTGACTGCCAGGTGGCTGTGCGCTTTTCGTTTGGTCTTCTGCCCCTTCCTAAAATCGAATACTTTCTTTATATGCCTCACAGCGCAATTTAGAAAAAACATCTCCTCAGCAATTGATGGATTATTCCCCTAAAAATAGCGCGGCCGAAGCTCTTTCCAGACAACCGCCGCGCACGATTATTTTTTTCTTCTCCACCAGAGGGTAGGGCCTTCGTGTTCCAGAATAAACTGGCAGCGCTGTAGGACCCTCTGTGACGGGCGGTTTTGTTGCTCCGTCTCTGCCAGGATGCTTTCGACATCCTCCCGTTGAAGCGCCCAGTTGCACAGAGCGTTCACTGCCTCGGTCATATATCCTCGGCGCTCATACGCGCCGCCCAGCCCATAACCAATTTCTATTTCGCCGCGCGCATTCGGAGGCGCTTTAAAATCGATTGTCCCTACCACTGTGCGATCCGCCTTTCGCAGCAAAATCCAAAAGCTGTGAAACAGGGCGTTTCGTGGATCTCTGGAAGTGATTTTCCACTGCTGCTGCACAATCTCTCGAAATACGCCCTCTACAGGCTCGCCATCATAATGGCAATCCCATTCACGTTCCAGGGCCGGCAGGTCGGAAAACCACAGGTGTAGCTGCCGCGCGTTCAAGAGACATAGGAGTAGTCGTTCAGTCTCGATGGTCACAGATTTCCTTTCCTCGTGTTCAGCGTGTAAACGATTTGTTTCGTGTTTGTCCCGCTGTCACAATCCTCAAAAATTTGATTATCAAAGGGAGATAGGTGGCAATGAATACAGCCATGGCCCCGAACGCCGCCAGTTTCTTTGCTTTCTTTGTCAGCGATATTCCAATCATAACCCCAGCAGAACACAGGCAGAGTTTGACCAGGGCAAAGTCCTTCCAATCGGACTGCTTTACATATTCATTTGCATAAGAAAACCATTTATTCATACCATCCGCCACCTTTCTGTCAATCGAAAGCCCTACGATTCCTTTTGATAACCGTTAAACCACGCCCGCTCTTCAAAAGGTTTTTTCACTGCTTCCGCCATGGGCTTTGCCGGAACCCCTACTGGCAGATACACCGCTACTGTGAGTTCCTCCGGTACTCCGAGAAGGCGGCCCATCTCTCTGGCGCGTTCGCCTCGGATCTGTCCTTCCACCCATACAGAGGCATATCCTTTCGCCGTGATCGCCAACAGAAGATTTTCCATCGCTGCGGAATAATCGTGAATATGGTAGGAAACGCCACTCGGAGACATTGTTTCCTTGGTTAACACAAGGATTGCTGCAGGCGCTGTCAAGGCCCATTCTTTTCCGTAGATTTCCGCAAGCCGCTTGACAAGGACCGGATCGTCCACTCCGATAAACTGGGTTGTCTGCATATTGCAGCCCGAGGGGGCCGCCACACCAGCTTCCAAAATTTCTCGAAGATCATTGCGGGGTACGGGCGTGTCTTCAAATTGATTCCGGTAGCTCTTTCGCGCACGGATTGCTTCCATTAGTTCCATAAAACCCCTTCTTTCTATAACAAGGATGTTTCATCCTGTTTCTCTCATCATATCCTTGAATCGCACTTTTTTCAAGCCTTCGCGCGCAACATACTTTAGAAAAGAATCCGTCTAGATTTCTTAACTGGAATAACTTGACATCCATAGGGGAATACGGTAGAGTGTGATTGAATAAAGGATAAGGCGGCGTATCCGTACATTTCAGGTGTAGGAAGGCATGGAGTATGAAATTAAAGGAATGGATCGATGATCCCAAATTTTCGCAAAAAACCATAAAAGCAGCGATGTTGCTGGTAACCTTTACAGTTGCCTTAATCTATATCGTCTTTCATTTGGAGCAGGCTGGCTCCTTTTTGAGCACCTTGTTTTCGTTGTTCAGCCCATTTTTGCTTGGGATTGCGGTTGCGTTTGTGCTCAACGTACTGTTAAAGCTATTTGAAGATCGCATCTTTGGATTCTTAAAACGGAAAAATTCAAAGATTTGGCGGAAGTGTGGCCGCGGCATTTGCGTCCTTTTCTCCTTTATTGCAGTATTCCTGATTTTAGGCGGAATTATCTTCTTTGTCGTTCCAGAGCTGGCCAATTCCATTCAAATTCTAACAGCCGCTATTCCAAGCTATGTCGTAACTTTTACAAATTGGTTAAACGAGGTCCTCACCAAATTCGATCTCGATCAACTGAAAGAAACCGTTATGCAGATCGATTGGACTTCGTTTCTCACACAGGCCTCCCAAGTCACAACGGACTTAGTGGGGTCTGTTGCAACGGCTACAATGGGTGTCGCGTCCGGGGTTCTCACCTTTGTGATGAGCTTGATCTTTGCCGTTTACATGCTGTTCAGTAAAGAAAAACTCATCAAAAATTTAAAGCGCGTATTGTACGCTTTTTTGCCTCCCAAACGGGCCCAAAAGGTGATTTCCGTGGGCAGCCTTGCCAGCAATATCTTTTCTGGCTTTGTCACTGGGCAAGTGACGGAGGCGTTGATTCTCGGTTGCCTGTGCTATCTCGGCATGAGTATCATCCGGCTGCCATACGCTCTGCTCATCAGCGTGATCGTCTCTTTGACCAGCCTGATTCCCATTTTGGGCGCCTATCTCGGAGGGGCAATCGGCGCATTTATTCTACTGATTATCGACCCATTGTATTGCCTCTGGTTCCTGATTTTCCTAGTGATTCTACAGCAGGTAGAAGGCAATCTGATCTATCCCCGTGTGGTGGGTACTTCTATCGGCCTCCCCGGCATTTGGGTATTGCTTGCCATCCTGGTGTGTGGAAACCTGTGGGGAATCCCAGGGATCTTAATGGGGGTTCCACTTTTTTCCGTTGTATATACGCTCCTGCGCACAGCGACACGCGATTTCCTGCAGAAAAAGGGCATTACCGACCTTCAAGTGGAGAAAAACTGCCTGGCAGCCCCAGCCGACGCTTCTCTGGATACAGAGGAGCCATAAATACAAGTGTATAGAAATGAAAATCCGGGAGTCCAAAGATACCATCTGGCAAATAACAATTCTACCGTTACTCCTTTTGTATGTATCCATATTTTCGCTCCTCTCCAAGATGACTGCTATGAATTTCGAGTCAAAATAAATAGCCCACATTATTGCCATTTTCCGTATGCAAGGGAAGGAAATAAAGAAATAGGATGTCCTACATAAGCAGTAGAACATGGGAAAGCAATCATGATCACGGAATTAAAAAGCCGGGCAATTGGATATTATAGGAGATCAATATGTCTTTTTTAGATTGTATTCGGCGTGTAGATAAGCAAATATCAACAAGCAAAAAAATCACAAATACGTTTGCTATTTTAATTTTTGGAATCGCTTTAGGGGTTGCTTCAAAATTTTTCGATACGACTGCATCAAACGAATTGCCTTTTATCGTTCAATATTTAGACATCAGAAACTTTTTGGGAAGATTTTCTATTTGGGTGTTAATTGCTTTATGTATATCACTTTACAGTCATTCGCCATTTAGAGCGGCGATAAATGTATTTTTGTTTTTTCTCGGCATGATTACAAGCTATTATTTATATTCTGCTTTTATAGCTGGCTTTTTCCCAGCAAGCTATGCAATGATTTGGTTTGGATTTACAGTTATTTCTCCATTATTAGCGTTTGTTTGTTGGTATGCAAAAGGAAAGGGGCATGTATCTCTTGCCATTTCAGCAGCAATTGTTGCAGTTTTGTTTCATATGACATTTGTGTATGGGTGGATTTATTTTGAAGTACGCTCCATACTAGAGCTATTCGTCTTTGTTTGCGGAATCATCGTGATGAAGCGCGACACTGCAATCAACACTATTTGCATGATAATAATTGGTATCGTTCTTGCATTTGCGCTTCATTTTGTTTTCCCATTTTCATTTGGATAAGTCGTTCCCGATTTCTTGAGAAGTGTGAAGAAAGGTCACGGGATTCATTTGGATTACAGTTATTAAGATGAATGCGCTGGATTTGATCACAAAGCAGGTTTAATATTTCATCTAAATAGATGATATTTTTCAACTAGAAGCATTTTAATTTCAAAAAGTGTATAGTATAAAAAGACAAACTTGGGAGTATAGGAGTCTTTGGATATGAATGAAATCATCACACATAAAAGTATTAACCAGGAAAGGAGCCAGTTAATCAACCGCGCTCTGGTGGCAGATTTGTTGCGGCAGGAGGGCGTTTGCTCCCGTGCCACGCTTGCTCAATTGTCCGGACTGAAACAGGCTACGATCACCAACATCATTGGGGAATTCATCGAGTGTGGCCTTGTGGTAGAAACCGGGTTGATGAGCGGATGCAAAGGGCGACGGTCCATTGGCGTAACCTTGAACGATGCGCTGTATAAGGTCATCGGGATTCGTATGACACGCCGGGCTTTTTATATCAGTATTGTCGGTTTATCGGGAAAAGTCTATGCGGTGGAGGAGTATCCGATCGGTCCCCGCGATGACGTACAAAATACTATTTCTCGTATTCGAAACGCCATTCAGGATATTCGGCGCGAAAACGCTTCAACGAACATTCCGGCCGTCTGTATGGCTATGCCGGGGCCTTATCGGGAAGATCGCGACCAATTGCTCTTTGTCACAGAGCTTTCTGGCTGGCAGAACTTCCCCATTAAAAAAGCTTTGACCGAGGGGTTCGATATTCCAATTTACATAACCAATGATGCAAATGCCAGTGCTTTTGCACAGCTCTGGTATCGCAGCAAAGAGTACGGTATCCGGAATATGATCTATGTTTTGGCAGGTCAAGGCATCGGCTGCGGTATCATCACCGATGGAAAACTTGTTTTAGGCCAACGCGGGATTGCCGGCGAGTTTGGTCACAACACCATCAATTATCGCGGTGCCCCCTGTGAATGTGGCAACCGTGGTTGTTTGGAAAAGTATTGCTCATTTTTGGTGTTTTGTCAGAACATCACCCGCCGCCTACAGGCAGGAGAATCCTCTGTCCTGGATGAAAATAGCCTGACATCTGCAAATATCTCCGCAGCGGTACGGGCGGGTGACAGAGTGGCACGCGAAGAATATGAGAAAGTCTGTGAGTTTTTGTCCATTGGAATTGTAAACCTCATCAACCAATTCAATCCCGGAATGATCGTTATCGGAGACGAATTGGCAGAGGTGGCGCCGGATATTCTGCTCCAGATTGTATGCGACAAGGTACACGCCTGTATCAATCCATTGGTCTACAACGACATTACCATAGAAGTAAACCGTTTGCCTGAAAGCCCCGCCCTGTTGGGGGCTGCCGCCATTGCAGCTCGGAATGTTTTATCCGATCCCACCAAGTTGATGAAACACGAAAAAGAAGATTGATTTTTGCGTCATACACCCAAAGGGATTTGCCTTTCGTATTCCCTTTGGGTGCTTTTTATAGCAAAGTCTGCGTTTTTAAGTCTTTCACTGGCAAATCATTCTTTGTGAAAAATTCTTACATTCCTCTTTGGATCATTATATTTTTGTAATGAAAGTAACAAAAATTTTTATTGAGATATATTTTCTTAAGAGTATAATAAAGAAAAGGGAGGGAGGTTTTATGACTCCGGAGACGTGGCAGATCATCTATCTCTGTTGCATCGGGGGCGGTCTAGCCGTTCCACTTCTGGATGTGTTGATTGGTGCTCTCGGCAGTGCTTTCGATCTCGATCTCGACTTTGACGGCGATTCTGGATTCGACGGGCCGGCACCGGTCAATCTGATGAGCATTTGTTTTGGCGTGGTCGTTTTCGGTGCAGTCGGCCGCCTATGCCTTTTGGGACTTCCTCCGTTCGCCGGTGTTGCCATCGCCGCAATCGCTGGGATCGCTGGTTGCTACCTGTTAGGCCGGTATGTGATCCGTCCATTGAAAAAAAGCCGGCCTCTCGCACAGTCCATGCAGGACCTAAAATGGAAGGAGGGAGTTGTAAAACTGGAGATCCGTAAGGATTTTGTTGGGACGATCACCATGCTCAGCGCCATCGGCAGTAAGGTGACATTCAGCGCAAAGCTGGCCCCATGGGTGGAGGAGGATATTCTCCCCGTTGGGCAACGAATCCTTGTGGTAGGGGTAGACCCTGACAAGCGCATCTGTACCGTTTGCCCTGTGGAGGACACGGAACAGATGACCATGCATTTGGATCAATGAAGGGAGAATGATTATGCCTGAAGTTTTGATTACCGTTGGGATTGTCGTCGCAGCACTTTTAATTATCCTGATTGCAATTTTTTCCACATGGAAAAAGGTTCCGGCTGACAAGGCGGCGATTGTGACCGGATTAGGCCGCGCAAAGGTCATCACCGGCGGCGGCATTATGGTCATTCCGGTCCTACAGCGAATCGACTATGTGACATTGGAAAACATCAGCTTTGACGTAAATATGCAGGGAACTTTGACCTCGGATGCTGTTCCAATTGAGGCGAACGGCACAGTCGTTGTCAAGATCAAAAACGAGGAGAGCATGATTCGCTCTGCGGTGGAGCAGTTTAACTGCGGCCGTGAAGAGGAAACCAAGCAGCATATTATGGAAACTGCGCGGGATGTCTGTGAAGGCCGTCTCCGCGAGATTATCGCCGACATGACTGCGGAACAGCTCTACAAAGACCGCAAGACGTTTTCCGAGCGTGTCAAAGAGGTGGCGGAGGATCAGCTCTCCGAATTGGGCCTGGAATTGAAATCCTTTACAATCAAAGGGATTGGCGACCAGAATGGCTATTTTGAAGCGTTGAGCAAACCGCAGATTGCTGCGGTCAAGCGTGATGCGGAAATTGCACAGGCAGAAGCAATCAAAGAGAGCATGATTAAAACCTCTGAAGCACGCCGTGCAGGAGAGCAGGCGCGTTTGGAAGCGGAAGCGCGCATGGCAGAAGCGCAAAAGGAAGCTGATATTAAAAAGCTCAACTTCGAGAAGGAACGCCAAACTACACGCGCCATTTCGGATGCCGCTTACAACATCCAACAAAATGTCACCCTGAAAGACATCACTAACACGGAAATGGATGCAAACGTCCTTAAGGAACAGCGTGCACGAGAAGTCCGCGAAGCAGAGATCCAGATTCAAATTGCTGCGGAACAGAAAAACATCGAATTGGCAAAACGGAAGGCCGAACGTAAAGAAGCCGAACTGATGGAAACCGTCATCAAACCGTCTGAAGCTGAAAAGCAAAAGGCTGAACTCGCCGCAGAAGCGCAGAAGATCGCTATGATTAAAAAGGCGGAGGCAGAGGCCGAAGCCCGTAAATTGGATGCTGCTGCACAAGCAGCAGCTAAAAAACTGGACGCAGAGGCGCAAGCGGAACGGATTCGTCAAGAGGGCGCTGCACAGGCTGCCGTGACGGAAAAGCAGGGCCTGGCCCAGGCAGAGGCAGTCCGGCAGCTGGGGCTTGCGGAGGCGGAAGCTCTGGAAAAGAAGGCAGAAGCTCTTGCTAAGATGAATGATGCCGGTAAACTACAGATGGTCATTGATAAACTTCCAGAAATCGCCCGCGCCATTGCGGAACCCATGGCGAAGATTGGGAATATTACCATCATCGACGGTTCCGGTAGAAAAGGTGATGCAAGCGGCGCAGCCGACGTAGCTCGATACACCGTCGGCGCTCTCAAGGCGGTAAATGAGGCCTTGAAGGACACCGTGGGATTCGACATGACGGAGGTTATGCGCGCGAATACCTTCGAAGGAAAGACAACCAAAAAAATCCATATGGACGTTTCCGGACTCCCTGAAGGCAAATCGCCTGAACAAAACGGGTAACCGCTCCGATAAAAAAGGAGCCTTTTCAACCGAATCTGTAATAGAAGTATGCACAAATCCTCCCATTCAAAAGACGCTTTCTAAATGCTTAAAAGCAGAAGGAAGCGTCTTTCTTATAACGAATGATGTAAGAAGGATTCTGCTGTGATTCCTTTTTCTGCCCGTTTCTATTGCGTTACCCAATGACTTTTTTTATAATAAAGGTAGTCTTAGATCGTTAAATAGACTGGGAGGTATTCTTATGGACAAGCTCAAGGTTTCCATCCTCGGCGCGGGAAGAATCGCGGCGACAATGGCAGAAACCCTTGCAAAAATGGATGATGTGACTTCCTATGCTGTAGCGGCTCGCGACTTAAATCGGGCGCAAGCCTTTGCAAAGACCTATGGCTTTACAAAAGCTTATGGTTCCTATGAAGACATGCTGGCAGACGGCGGCACAGACCTCGTATATATCGCCACGCCGCATTCCCATCATTACGAACATGCAATGCTCTGTCTAAATTATGGAAAACATGTCCTTTGCGAAAAGGCGTTTACTGTCAACCGCAGGCAAGCAGAAGAAGTATTCACATTGGCAGAGCAAAAAGGGCTCTTGATCACAGAGGCAGTCTGGACACGCTACATGCCATTTGTCCAAACGCTACAAGACCTTTTGGCTTCAGAAAAAATCGGTAGAGTCTGCTCTATGGAGGCCTGTTTTGGATTTGAACTGTCCTGGCATGACCGACTGGTGAATCCGGCTCTGGCCGGTGGCGCTTTGCTTGATATGGGAATCTATCCCCTGACGCTCGCCTCCATTGCCTTTGGAGATTCCATTGCAGCGGTGACTTCCCGGTGCATCCAATCGGACCGTGGCGTTGATGCGCAGGACAGCATCATTCTGGAATATGCGGATGGAAAGCTCGCTACACTCACAACCTCCATGCTCGGCAATTTACGCAATGAAGCCGTAATCTATGGGACAAAAGGCCATTTGGTCCTGCCAAGTTTTTGGCACGCAGAGGAGATTCAGCTTTTTGTTGATGGAGAAGACAGTCCGCACATCTACCCGTGCCCTGTAGAGATCAGCGGTTACGAATACGAAGTGCGCTCCTGCGCACGGGCAATCGCGGCCGGAAAGCTCGAATGTCCAGAGATGCCCCATGCAGAAACATTGCATATGATGGGATTGATGGATCGTCTGCGTAAGGACTGGGGGCTTCGTTATCCAATGGAATGAATCCTTTGCGATTCGGATGTGCTTTTCAAACTCTATGTGTCCTTCCAATTCAAGAGCGTTCTTGAAAACACACCCTCCGCATGGAGGGTAACGGAGGCTGGCCTAACCAATCCTGCCTATGCTGGACAATTTCAATCCACTCCCATATAGAATAAAATGGAATATAAAAAGAACACCCGCCATGCGGCCTAACCGGCCGGGGTTCGGGTGTTCTTTATTATCTACCCTGTTTTAAAAAATGGCTGTTCCCTCTAACCTCACAAACCATTCTTTTATAAAGATGATAAACCGAAGGCCATTCACTGATCGGTTCTCTCACGGACATCCCCACTCAATTTACCTCCTAAAAAGGGCTTTTTTCCCTCATTATTGTTTACCAAAATCGCAATATTGAGCAACCGTCCTATTCCCCAATGGTTTCCACAACATACATACGGATGGGGCTCCCATCCTCACAGGGAACCATCCCCCAAAAAGACCAGCCGCATTTTTCATAAAACTGATCGTGATCGGTCACCAAGTAGATCTGATGGAAACCACATGCAAAGGCATCCTTCCTCACAAATTCCAACAGGTTTCGTGCAACTCCCTGGTTGCGTGCGAATGGTTCCACATACAAGGCACACACATTGGGAAACAGGTCGGTCCGCCTATGAAAATCATTGGCAATCATTCCACACCCCGCCACAATCTGCTGCCGGCTATCACAAACCAGATACCACTGAGGGATCTTTCTCGGATTCTGTATGGATTCCGCGATGCTTTTATCGTATTCCTCTACTGGGATACCCCATTTTGTATGGAACCAATTCGCTGCGGACCATGCCCATTCCGGAGCGTCACACAATTTTAGGATGGATAGAAATCGCTCCATATCATCACCGCCGGATTCTTCTCAACATAATTATCAACGATGAACATTGTATACAAAAAGGGACATCCAAATGGATGTCCCTTTTTTGGTGAACCATCGGGGATTCGAACCCCGGACACCCTGATTAAAAGTCAGGTGCTCTGCCAGCTGAGCTAATGATTCATATGCAGCTTAATTATTATAACAGCACATCAAGCAAATGTCAACAAAAATTCTACTTTCTTTGATACATCTGCCAAAATCAGCCGACAGATTCTCTCGGAAAACTGCGCACGAGGCAACTGTACGCGGTTTTCCAAACATCTAAATAGAGTTTTAATGCCGCACATTCATTTTCTATTCCATTTCTGTAGACCCCATACCGCACAACCATCGCGGAAAGTCTATCAAAATATGTCCCAATGAACCTTTTCATTGGGAAGCGATTCGATCGTATGTGGTTCCGGATATTCCGCCGGCATTCCCATGGATAAAACGGCCTCTAAACGCATATGAGACGGAAAATGTAATAAGCTTCTCAGATAGTCCTCTGTGCTCCTTCCATCCGGGGCTTCCCGCAGTCTTCCCTGAATCCAACAGCTGCCAATCCCCAGGGAATTTGCCATCAGGTGCATATTCGCCATGACAATGGAGCAGTCCTCCACCCATACATCCGACTTTTTTTCGTCGGCCAATACAACAATCGCACAACTCGCCTGTTTCAGCATCTTTGCGGAACCAATCCGGCACTGCGACATCGCATCTAATGTCTTTTTCTCTCGGACAACCAGCAGTTCCCACGGACGAATGGAACGGCTGGATGCGGAAAGCAAGCCCGCTTGAATCACCTTTTCCAACGTATCCATTGGAATGGATTGATCTGTATAAGCCCTTACACTGCGCCGCTTCTGCATTACTTCCAGCAAATCCATCGAAAAAACCTCCTTATCCTCGTGCTTTGATCCCTTATGGGGTAAGTTTCTTATATCATACCACACTTTTCAAACGAATGGACCAGGCTTTTCTCAAATGCCGACTGATTCGATTTCCATCGTTTCCATCTGTTGCTTGGTAACCCCGTTTTTTTCACCGTATCGAATCCAATACTTCGTCGATTCCTTTAGAAAGGTCCGCTTCGGCAACGGCATAGTGACCATCTGTTGCACAGGCTTGCCTGTCGTTATACTTGTGGCCATTTTTTTGAGTTTCCGTTTCACAAAATAAGCAAATGGTGTTTCCAAAATTGCTTCTCCACTTCCAATCCAAAAAGAAGACCCAAAAGGGTATCCATTCTGTTTACAGAATAAACGCACCATGTCGCATGCAACCCGGTTTTGTTCGGGTTCCAGGAAACCACAGTTGATAATCAGATGTACAACCGGTTTGGGCGAAACAGGATGATTTTCCATTTCCTTCAAAAAATGCATCAGTGTTACAGGCAACCCATCCACATACAAAGGAAATACAAAGAGTAGATCTGTATAGGTTCCAATCTGCTCACAGATTCCCGCATGTTTTTTGGCTGTCACATTGTATTGGGAGACCTCCCCACCCCAAAAAGTCTGGAACAGCTCCGCGATCTGTTTGGAATGGGAATGCGGCGCCCGGGGACTTCCATTTACAATCAGCAAGCGTCCCATACCGCCACCTCCTTTTTCACTGCGGTTTCCAGCCCTGTTTCCGCGACAAAGCGAATCTGGTGCGAACGAAATAGCATATTATTGGCGTTTCGTTCAACCAGCCGCCTGAATAATGCTTTCTCTTCTTCGGAAACATCGCCATACGCCACAATGACCGCTTCTTTTTCCTTTACAGCCCTCTGAATATGATGGGTCTCGCCATGATACAACCGAATGAAAGCCTGCTGAATCGGTATTGCACGTTCCAACATGGTTTTCATGACCGTATCATAAGAACCATATTTAACATGTGTCACATAGATGACAGATTCACTCTTGGCAATTAAGGGATAGACCTTTGCCGCATCATCCCGGATCACACATTTGCCCGGTGTTTTCACCCAACAGCCAAAACATCCTACACAGTTAGAAATCTTTAAGCTGCTCAAATCCACATAACGATACGCTTCATCTGAAAAGGTCACAAAAGGCAAAGGTCGATCGCTCATCAACAATTTCATCCGGTTCACCTTCATTCAAAAGTTCTCCACTCTTAGCGACGCGTATAGTGTAGCACAGAACCACAACCGTTATCCAATGAATTCTTCCATAGAAGAGGGCGATTTTTTCTTCTACCCTATATCAACAATATAACAAAAAAACCTGCGATGAGCAATTGCTCATCGCAGGCGTGGCTGGGCTGGCGCGATTCGAACGCGCGGAATGACGGAGTCAAAGTCCGTTGCCTTACCCCTTGGCTACAACCCAGTATATAACAACACGGGACCGAACTGCCTGTCCGTCCCGTGCTCAGCAAACACCCGCAGGTGCAACTTTTAAGTGGGGTGGAAGATGGGACTCGAACCCACGATCTCCAGAGCCACAATCTGGCGCTTTAACCAACTAAGCTACATCCACCATATTGGCGCGCCAAAAGGGACTCGAACCCCTGGCCTACTGCTTAGAAGGCAGTTGCTCTATCCAGCTGAGCTATTGGCGCATGCAATTGGAGCGAGTGATGGGAATCGAACCCACACGACCAGCTTGGAAGGCTGGGGTTCTACCATTGAACTACACTCGCATTTTGCGACGGAAATAAGTATAGCACAGTCCAGCAGGATTTGTCAAGAATTTCAAGTAATTTTCGAGGGCAAATGAAAAGAAAATATCCTCTAACTTGTAAGAATGCCGGTCTACATACCGACCAAAAACGGCCATACGAGAGGCCCCCATATGGCCGAATCTGAATCTGTGTTCATACGCTAATGCCAAACAAGCTCTTTATCGTTAAAGAGATTCCGTTGACTCGTTTATTATTCCATCGTTTCCATCCGCAATTCTTCATCCGCTGTCAATGCAATACCAAACAATGGCTGTTCGAAGTGCTCCACCACCAAGGAGGCAATCTGGTCCTCCACTTTACGCCGAATCAAATTGCGCAGATCGCGTGCACCGCTTTTTCCGCCAATAGCATGTTTTGCCAACCAACCGGTAGCCTTTTCATCGTAAACAAAACGAATATGACGTTCCTTGAGAGAAAGTACATATTCATCCAACATCAGGGCGGCAATCTTCTCAAAATCCTCTACCGTGAGCTGGCGGAAGACAATCACTTCATCTACACGGCTGAGAAATTCCGGACGCAGGAATTCGGAGAGCGCTTTCATTGCCTTTTCCTTCGTTACATCGGCATCACTGCGCGCAAAGCCGAGCGCCCCTTCCTTTTTCTCACTGCCGGCGTTTGAGGTCATCACTATGACCGTATTCTCAAAATTGACATTGCGTCCATGGGCGTCCGTAATATGGCCCTCGTCGAGAATTTGCAAAAGAATATTCATGACGTCCGGATGCGCTTTCTCAATTTCATCGAACAGAAGAACCGAATACGGACGGCGGCGAACCTTTTCGGTCACCTGTCCAGCCTCATCGTATCCGACATACCCCGGAGGCGAACCGATGATCCGGGACACCGAATGCTTCTCCATGAACTCCGACATATCTAGGCGAATCAAAGTCTCTGGGGTATCGAAAAGTTCCTGAGAGAGCACCTTCACCAATTCGGTTTTTCCCACCCCGGTCGGGCCAACAAAAATAAAGGACGCAGGCCGGCGGCGAGGGCTGATCTGTACCCGGCTACGGCGAATCGCAGCTGCAATTGCGGAAACCGCTTCCTGCTGGCCGATAATCTTGGTGTTCAATACGCTCTCTAGATCAGCAAGCTTTTTAAGCTCATTTTCCTGGATACGGCTGGCAGGAATCCCCGTCCAAAGCTCGATCACCTTGGCCAGATCCGCCTCCTCAACCTCCGCGCCCAAAGCCGCTGGAGCGAGTTCCTTCACTTTTTCATCCGCCTGAGAAATCTCATAGCGCAACTTTGCAAGCGCTTCATAATCGATCTCTCCGCCATCATTCGTTATATCGTCCTCGTCTTGCCGCATCTTTTCCAATTCTGCGGTCAAACGGTCATATTCGGCCATCGGGAGATTGCGCAGAGCTGCACAGGCACAGGCCTCATCCAACAGATCAATGGCCTTGTCGGGAAGGAAACGGTCGTTGATATAACGCTCTGAAAGGACCACCGTACGGCGCACCAGGGTATCCGGCACGCGTACACGATGATACGACTCATAATAGGATTTAATACCCATCAATACATCCACCGTTTCATCAACCGACGGCTCTGCAATGGTTACAGGCTGGAAGCGGCGCTCTAAGGCCGCGTCCTTCTCAATGTATTTGCGGTATTCCACAAAGGTTGTAGCGCCAATCACCTGGATTTCACCGCGGGATAGAGCGGGCTTGAGAATATTTGCCGCATTCATCGAACCCTCTGCATCCCCAGTCCCTACCAAGTTGTGCACTTCGTCAATAAACAGGATAATGTTTCCCTCTGCCTTTACTTCGTCGACCAAACTCTTAATGCGGCTTTCAAACTGGCCTCGGAACTGGGTCCCTGCCACCAGCGCAGTGAGGTCGAGGAGATGAATCTCCTTGGACTTTAAGCGCGCTGGGACATCGCCAGAGGCAATTCGCAATGCTAATCCTTCTGCAACCGCTGTTTTGCCTACGCCGGGCTCGCCGATCAGACAGGGATTATTCTTTGTGCGGCGGCTCAAAATCTGTACCACCCGCGAAATCTCCTTATCCCTTCCAATAATCTTATCAATTTCACCCTTGCGCGCCTTTGCAGTCAAATCGGTACAATACGTATCCAACGCCTTGCGCTTTGTCTTATGCTTTTCGCGCTTGTCACGCTTTGGCGCAGACGGAGGGGGCGGCGTCTCCCCGCTGCTCTTCTGCGGATTCGCCATATCCGAAAAGATATTTTGTAAAAATGGAAAAGTCGCTGCACCACCGGGCGTAAAACCTTCTTCGCTGTTCTCATTGTTGCTCTCTGGGTTCATCAGACTGCTGAACTCGGACTCCATTGCCTCCATCTGTTCTTCTGTGATCCCCATCTTTTCCATCAAATCATTCACTGGTTTAATTCCCAGTTCCTTGGCACAAACCAGGCAAAGCCCCTTGCTCTCCTGTGCGTTTACCGTGGGCGAAATAAACACGACAGCCGGGCGCTTATGACATCTCGAACACATCATCATATTGCAATCACTTCTTTTTCTAAAAATATAAAAGGTTCCGGGGAACAACCAACCGGAAATTTCACCAATGGCTGGTTTGTACTGATCTGTACCCAGTGAGTGGATACCATCCAAGTGCGGCCGAACCATCCCCTTGGAATATTCGGAAACGCCGTCCGCGGCCTTCGGACGGCGTTAATTGTCAAATTATTGCTTCTTTGCAGACTTTTTGGCACGAATATCCGCCTTCAAATCGATGGCATCTTTCGGGTCTGTAGAATGCAGAAGCTGCAAAAAAATCTTAAAGTATTGGATAAAAGCATAGATCATAAATGCCGCTGTCACGGAAAGCAACGTGACCGTCACTGCGAGGTTTTCGATCTGGAAAAACCCCTTTAGGGACACAATGACGACAAATGAAAAATAAAAAAGAATGGTTGCCACCTTGCCATACCATTTGGAGCCGGTGGGCCTTTTCTTCTTTTTCAGGACCAAGAAAGATCCTGCCACCAACATCAAAAGTTCCTTAACAATAAAGATCGCCAAAAGTGGAATCAAGACCGGCTGCTCAATTGCCAAACATACAGCCACTGTCCCCTGTGTCAGCTTATCGGCAACTGGATCTAACATTTTTCCTAACTCGGTGATCTGGTGGAACTTTCGCGCAATCATGCCATCAAACATATCCGAAAGCCCGGAGAGAACAAGGCAGGCGGCAGCTGGTACGATCTGATCGTGTAAAAAGTAATAGACAAACGGCACAATCAGCACAATTCGAAACAGGGAAAGTGCATTTGGTACATTGATATTCTTATTCCAGTTTTTCATTCCTCACAAGCCTTTCCGGGCTGATGCCGCCGGATGCGACAGAGTCCGCTGCAAAATATGCACGCGCTGTTTCAGCGCTTACAAGGCGCCTCCGACCCCTTTCAAAAAGTCTTCCACGTGGAACAGGGAATAAACCGGATTATGCGCAGAAACAAAATGAAAAATATACGAGGTGGTAAAAAGCTCCTGTTCGTCCAAGGGGCCATTCTCCAATTCGAAAATAGGACCTGCCAACTGCACGAAAGAGCACAAGAGCAGAACAACAACGACACCCTTAAATGCCCCAAACAAACCGCCCAACAGGCTGTTGGCCAAATGTAACAGAGGCAGACGGCAAACAGCACTGACTGCCGAGGCTGTGATCCGTACCAACATTTGCAGCAGAACGAATACGATTGCAGTGGCGATTACACGCAAAAAATAGTATTCCGCTGGCGAAGGACTGCGCGCCTGTAGAAACAGATCTGCCAACCCGTCCGCCACCAGGCCCGCGAGCACTACTGAGGCAACCACTGCGAACAAATACCCAACAAATTCTACCAATGTACGCATCAAGCCGGCACGATAACCGGCGACGATAAAACAAAGTACAATCGCCGCAAAAGCGGCGTCCAATACCAGCCCCACTCGTTTCCTCCCAATGTCATCCAATTTTCCCGAAAGCCACTTCCTTCTGAAAAGGAAGTACGGAAATCACCAGATTAATATAGCACAAAAAGGCGATAAACACAAGTTTTCGTTCAAATGTTCATATTCCGTTCACTAAGGCTGCATGCGGTTCCCGGGCTTAACCTGCATTGAGATCGACGTAACGAAGTTCTGAAATACCAAGCACATAAGCCTTACTCTCACTGGCCAGCGCCACGGCCTTAGCATCGTTTCCCGCATCCACCGTTGCAATCGGATTTCCCCCTACTGCGGAATAAGCGTAGATCGTTCCATTGACCAAGACTGCTACGGTATCCCCATAGAGCGAAACCGAGCGAACTTCTCCGGGAACGGAAAGGCTGGCTAGTTCCTTGCCATCGCCGCCCAGTACCACCACCCGGCTGCTCGCCGCACTGTCAAACGCGGCCAAACAGAGCACTGTCCGGCCACTGTCCACAGTATATGCCGAAAGCTGCATGCCCTGATAGTCGTAATTAACTTTGGATTGTGTCGTTGTATTGATGATCGCGGTCATTTTATCTCCAATTGCAGAGACTGTCCCGTCAGCACTCCAATAGGAATCCAACATCATATTTTCCGTATAGGCAGCGAACGGTTCAACCGCCTCTTCCGAATGAAAATCTAGCAGATATACCGCAGACGTCAACCCACCATCCAACGCAGATAACGCTGTGACCGCTGCGTGGGAACCCGATGGGTCCAACGCGATCGAGGTGGGATAATAATCTGCAAACCAATACTGGAATTTGGCCTTTCCGTCCGGCTTATAGGCAGTCAACTTCCCACAATAGCCGTCTGCCTGAGTCGCAAAGGCATAATGCCCATCTTCGGACAATGAACCTGCAAAGATATTTCCCTCTGCGTTCTGTTTGGCGATGGTTTTTGTACGGCTCTCAATCTGATAACCGGTCCCACCCAAATTATAAATCAACGTGCGGGAACCATTTGTCTTCATCACTGGTTCACTGAAACTGTGCTGACGGCTTGCCAGTTCTTTTGCTGAGGAATTGTAGATCGAAAGATCCGTATCGCTCACCACAATGAGTTCCTTATTCACAGAAAGAAAGTTTTTTGGTTCCACAACCGTCCCTGCAATTGGCTGTGGAAATCCATCCCCTACGCCAATGCCTACCACGCGGTCCTGCACCCATTCCATTACTCGGTCAGGGGCCAGATTCTGCCGGTTAAACCACAACAACATTCCAACCACGCTTAAAATCAATATGAGCAGAACCCTATAAACCCATCCAGGAATTTTATGCGTGCGGTTTTGTTTTTCGCGGCGCTTGGCACGCCGTTTGGCAATCTGTTCGGCATGGCGGTCGTGTTTGGCCACATCGATCTCGCCCGTGGCAAAGCGTTTTCCCTGGCTCATACTGGTCCCTCTCCATAAAACACGCGGTTCAGATACAAACCACACGGGGGGGCGGTTGGTCCTGCCGTCGTACGGTCACGTGCAGCCAAAATCTCTGGAATCTGTTCCGGCTGTAACTTATCTTGGGCCACATACAGCAGCGTCCCCACCATGATCCGCACCATGTTGTACAAAAAGCCATCGGCCGCCACAGTAAAGGTCACTAAACCCCCATCCCTCTGAATGTTTGCGCGCGTAACCGTCCGGCACATATCGCCGCGTTCGCGGGCATCCGACGTACAGAACGATGTAAAGTCATGCCTTCCAATATAATGGGCTGCCGCTGCATTCATCCGGTCTAAATCCAAAGGATACCAATAATGAAGCGCCCGGTTCCGCAGGAAAGGATTGCGGACCGGTTCGTTCCAAATCTTATAAATATACTCCTTGCCGAGGCAGGAATAGCGCGCATGGAAATCCATTGGCACCTCCCGGCAGTCCTGTACGGCAATGTCTTCTGGCAAAAAGTGATTTAAAGCGTTGAGCAACCGCTCACAGGGAATGGAATGTGCTGTTTTCAGGCTGATACAGTACTGATTGGCATGCACACCCGAATCCGTACGGCTGCATCCCTTGATTTCCGGCTTCTCTGCGGTGATCTTGAAAAGCGCCTCTTGGAACACCTGTTGCACCGAAACCGCATTATTTTGAATTTGCCAACCATGGTACTGTGCGCCATCGTAACAGAGTGTCAACAAAAGATTGCGCATACGCTTTTCCTCCTCTCGGGAATGATAACATCACAAAGTTGCCGGCACAAATAGGTTTAATACGATAACCAGAGCACAAATTGCCACCGAGATTGCAATCGCCCAGCCGTCGCGTGTGGCCATATGCAGCTGTTTCATCTTAGTCCGGCCTTCCCCTCCATGATAGCAACGACACTCCATTGCCATGGCCAAATCATATGCCCGGCGGAAGGAAGACACAAAAAGGGGAATCAAGATCGGAATCAGCGCCTTGATCCGCTGCATCAGCCCACCGCTTTCCAGATCGGCGCCGCGCGCCTTCTGTGCGCTCATGATCTTGTCCGTCTCTTCAAGAAGCGTTGGGACAAAGCGCAGTGCAATGGTCATCATCATGGCAATTTCGTGGACTTTGACATGCAACACCTTTAACGGCCGCATAATGCGCTCTAAAGCGTCTGTCAACTCTGTAGGCGTCGTTGTAAAGGTCAGCACAGCGCTGAAAAGGATCAAACTCATGATACGGATTGCAATAAAAATCGCATTTTGAATGCCGTTCATAGTGATCTGCATAAAACCGAACAGCGTCACCAACGGCTCTCCTGTCCCATAAAACAGGTTCAGGACACCGGTAAAAATGACGATAAACAGCACTGCTTTCAGGCTCTTAAAGTATTGCTTGACCGGAACCCCGGAACTCACCATCACGCCTATTTCCAGCGCGATCATGAGAAATAATCCGGCAAAGTTGCGCGCAACAAAGACAAATACAATAAATAAAAAGGTCAAGATAACCTTAATTCGCGGGTCCAAACGATGGATCACCGATTTGGCGGGAAAATACTGTCCCAGAGTGACGTCTCTAACCATGCGTGCGTCCTCCTTCCTCCAACAGAGGCATCAGCTGTTTGATCGCCTGTTCCAACGTAAGGGCCGTTCCCACCGGATACCCATCCTTTTTCAACATTCCAAGAATCTTTGTGATCTGTGGAACCCGCAACCCCATCTGCTCTAGCTCTTCCCCACGCGCAAAAACGTTCTCCGTCTCATCAAACATGGCCGCCTTTCCCGCGTTCATCACCAGAATCCGATCCGCGGTTCGCGCAATATCCTCCATGCTGTGGGAAACCAGAAGAATTGTATTGTGTCGAACCTCGTGATAATTCACAATCTGCGACAAAAGCACATCGCGGCCGCGCGGGTCCAATCCCGCTGTAGGCTCGTCCAAAATCAAAACGTCCGGGTCCATTGCAATCACGCCGGCAATCGCCGCACGGCGTTTTTCCCCGCCGGAAAGCTCAAAGGGGCTTTTTTCCAGAAGTTCATCTTTCAATCCGACAAATTTCGCCGCATCGCGCGCTCGTTTTTCAATTTCTGCCGGCTCAAGCCCCATATTGGACGGCCCAAAGGAGATATCCTTTAAGACGGTTTCCTCAAAAAGTTGGTGTTCCGGGTACTGAAACACCATCCCCACCCGAAAGCGTACTGCCCGAATTTTTTTGGGTTCCGCCCAGATGTCTTTCCCGTCCAGCAGGACTGTCCCCGAGGTTGGGCGCAAAAGTCCATTGAGTTGCTGAATCAACGTAGATTTTCCAGAGCCGGTATGCCCGATCACGCCAATGAACTCTCCCTGCTCAATGGAGAGGTTCACATGGTCCACCGCCATCTTCTCAAATGGCGTGCCCGTTCCATATGTGTATGTCAGGTCCCTTGTCTCGATAATCGCCATAGTGCTTTCTCCAAACCTCCGTCAGATTCCGTTTCATACGGATACCTGCGGATCTATTTTATTTTTTGCCGGAAAATTCGTCGCCAACCGGCTCTTTTAAAATCCGCTCCAATGCAGCCACGCAGTCCTCTTCATTGAGTACACACTCCGGCAGCGGATAACCGCTTGCGCGCAAGCGGTAAATCAGCTCCGTGGCCTGTGGAACATCCAGCTTATGTTTTTTCAGCAATTCCACATGTGCGAATACTTCTTCCGGTGTTCCCTGCAATAGAATCTGCCCGTTATCCATCACAACCACCCGGCTTGCCTGCACTGCTTCGTCCATGTAGTGGGTAATCAGAACAATTGTGATCCCCTTTTCTTGATTCAGCTTATGGATGGTCCGCAGTACCTCTTCCCGTCCACGCGGGTCCAGCATGGCCGTTGGTTCGTCCAGCACGATGCATTCCGGTTGCATGGCGATGATCCCCGCAATAGCGATGCGTTGCTTTTGGCCACCCGAAAGTTTATAAGGTGCGTTGAGGCGGTAATCGTACATTTCCACAGCCTTAAGGGCGTCGTCCACACGGCGGCGAATCTCTTCGGGCGCTATGCCGAGATTCTCCGGGCCAAACGCCACATCCTCCTCGACAATGCTGGCCACCAACTGGTTGTCTGGGTTCTGTAGCACAAGGCCCACGCGGCGGCGAATCTCATATAAAAGGCTTTCGTCCAGCGTGTCCATCCCCTCCACATACACCCTGCCGCCGGCAGGCAGCAGCATGGCATTGAACATCTTGGCGATGGTGGATTTTCCAGAACCGTTGTGTCCCAAAAGTGCGACGAACTCCCCCTTCTTGATCTCCAGGTTCACACCCTTGAGTACCTCATGCACCTGGCGGGTTTCGCCGTCTTCCACCTCATCGTAGGTGAATTTTAGGTCCTTTGTTTGTATAAAAGCCATCTGTTTTTACTCCCTGTATTGAGCGATTGCGTCAACCGCCGCCTATTTTGCCCACTTTTCGGGCGTATCCAACCATTCCTGCACCCAAGCAAAATACTGCCCCACATGCAGTCCATCCAGCAAAGCATGATGTCCCTGCACAGAAAGCGGCAAAAGGGTCCGATCTCCCTGGGGAAAATACTTTCCCCAAGAGATTCGCGGAATACTGTCCACCGGATTCATCTGAATGGGATGCGTCAACGAAGTGAAGGAAACCCATGGAATGGATGTCACATACAGAAGGTCATCCCGCCCGGGCTCGTCCTCAATACAGGCGTCCCCATTTTTAGCCGCCTGTGTTCGCGTCCTGGCATCTGCCACAAATGCGTGGAAGTCCTCCTGCCACGGTATTGCTACATAGCTAAAGGTATCGTGCCGGGTAAGCACCGTGACAGAGGGCGTCACCTCGTCGTGCTCCACAATATCCTCCCCTCGAATACGGTAGCGAAACTCCGGTATCGCGTTGGCCGCCCGGCTTGCCACATAGAGGAACGCTGCGAAGAAGGAAAGCTTCTGCTGTTTCACAAAGTGTGAAAATAGCGTAATGTCCATATTGGCACAAAGATTAAAATGGGGATAACTAAAGGTACGAAAGTAGTCAAAATGATCCTTTCGGCTCCAATGCGCCTTGTCAATATACTTCATTTCACACTCTCCCAAATCCAAAATGTTAAAATTTAGTAAAATAATACTATCTGTTGTCGAATTAAGACTCCCAAATAGCTGTACTTCCACAAGGAAGAACCAACCCACTCTCCGTAACCGGCAGGCCGATCTCTCCGGAGGATACCTTCCCGCCAAAACGTTTTTGCAATAACACCCCCAGCAAGTATTCCATTACAGCTGGGGACAAACCTGTCGTGTAGGAATTCAGCAAAAAGAACAGCGGATTTTCAGACATAATCGGTATACACATTTCTACTAGCGCATACAGCTGTTCTTCCAGCTTCCAAACTTCCCCGCCGGGGCCGCGGCCATAGGAAGGCGGGTCCATGATGATCCCTTCGTAGTGATTGCCACGGCGCTGCTCTCTCTGAACAAATTTCATGCAATCATCCACCAGCCAGCGAACCGGCCGGTCCGCCAGACCGGAGGCCGCCGCGTTCTCCTTCGCCCAGGCAACCATCCCTTTCGAAGCATCCACATGGCAAACTTGCGCTCCTGCCTTTGCACAGGCGAGCGAGGCCGCCCCCGTATAACCAAACAGGTTTAAAACCTTTATAGGGCGGCCCGCCGCGCGGATTTTTTTCATAGCAAAATCCCAGTTCACTGCCTGCTCTGGAAAGATTCCCGTATGCTTAAAGCCCATTGTTTTGAGCTGGAAGGTCAATTCTCCGTAGCGAATCTTCCACATGGATGGAACTTTTTGATACTCCTGCCAACGGCCGCCGCCCGTATTCGAACGTTGATAACGCGCATGCGCTTCCCGCCAAAGCGGGTTTTTGCGCGGCGTATTCCATATGATCTGCGGGTCCGGCCGGATGAGGATGATATTGTCCCATCGTTCTAACCGCTCTCCACCGGATGTATCGATCAATTCATAGTCCTTCCATGCTGCCGCTCTCAAAGCAAACCCTCTCTTATCCGTCAATTTTTAATACTATCCGTTATATTTTAAATAGATTCTACAAAATATATCAAGCCAACCGTTCGCGGAGAACATCTGCCACCGAATTTGCGAGCACATTGATGTACTCCAGGTCCTCCCCTTCAATCATCACGCGCAGAAGCGGTTCGGTTCCCGAAGGACGCACAACAATCCGTCCGCTGGTTCCAAGCTTCTCTTTTGCCTTCTCAATCGCATCTTTCACTTCGCTGTCTGTATAGAAGTGCAGTTTTCCTTCCGGCCCCACCTGCACATTGACAATCACCTGTGGATAGCGGGTCATCAATGTTGCCAAACTGGAAAGCCTTGCCTCACGGCGGTGTACAATGCTCAACAGCTGAGCCGCTGTCAGCTGGCCATCTCCCGTCGTGGCGAAATCCAAGAAAATAACATGGCCGCTCTGCTCTCCGCCAAAATTATACCCTTCCAGCTGCATTTCTTCCAACACATAGCGGTCGCCCACTTTCGTGGCTTCAAAATGCAGGCCATTTTCGTCACAAAAACGTGTGAAACCCATATTGGTCATAATGGTACCCACAACGGTGTTTTTCGCCAGCTTGCCGCGCGACTTCATATCCGCAGCGCAAATTGCCATCACGAAGTCTCCATCTACCAGCTGGCCCTTGTCGTCTACCGCGAGGCAGCGGTCTGCATCCCCATCAAATGCAATCCCTGCATCCAGATGGTTCTCTTTGACAAAGCTCATCAGATTTTCCATATGTGTAGAACCGCAGTTGTCATTGACATTCACACCGTTGGGCTGATTGGCCAACATATGGCATTCTGCCCCCAATTCCGAAAAGAGTAATTCCGCGGTGCGGGACGCCGCGCCATTTGCACAATCGATGGCAATGCGCATACCGGTCAACGCAAACGGAACCGTACTCTTGATGTGATCTACATAATCGCGCACTACATTGGGCGCTGAAGTGACGCTTCCGATGTCACCTGCCGTGGGAACCGGAGGGGTATCCGCATGATCGAGCACAATCGCCTCAATCTGCTCTTCGAGCGCATCCGGCAGCTTATATCCATCCCCGCTAAATATTTTGATGCCATTAAATTCACACGGATTATGGGAAGCTGTCAGCATAACGCCTGCGTCCGCCTTATACTTGCCCACTAAGAAGGCGACAGCCGGGGTCGGTACCACACCAAGCTGTACGACGTTCGCCCCTACACTGCACAATCCCGCTGTAATGGCGTTTTCCAACATATCGGAGGAAATGCGCGTATCTTTTCCGATCAAGATTTTGGGATGCCGGTGGTTGTTGTCCGTCAACACCATGGCTGCAGCCCGGCCAATGTTCATTGCCATTTCACAGGTGAGTTCCGAATTTGCGACGCCTCTGACGCCGTCCGTGCCAAAAAGTCTGCCCATTTTCTTAACACACTCCTTAAAATCGTTCCCTTAACGGGTGTCGTCTGAATTGCGGATATTCCGAAACCGGTCTTTTCTCCTATTGTAACGGTTCTTCTCCGAAAACCTCGTCGCAATCCCACACGTCTGACCGGGAAACGTTGAAATGCGAACCACACGGGGCGATTTTATAAATGGGCGGCAAACTTCCGTCCACTTGTAAAACCGTCCTGAGCTTATAAATCCAACAGTGGCAGGACATGGATAACCGGCTCCTCATAAGGATGCAGCCTGCGAACCAGCTCCACCGCCTGTGCAGCCAACTTTCGCGGGCAGACCACCTCCAGCTTGCACTCCGCTCCATGGCAAAGTACGCCAACGGTTCCATCGTATGGACTGGCTCCTGAAAGGGGACGCCAAGTGCCGGTGACCGTAACGACCGATGAACAGTTGTCATACGCCCCAACACGACATGCCCCCAAATCGTTCAACGCCATCCGAAGGCGGTCAAGATCTTTTTCGGGCACATAGATTTCAAGCTTCACACGAGAGAATTCCAAAAACATGTTCCTTTCTGTAACTCGCCTGATCCCCTATCCGGCGCCGGAACGGATTTTCCTTTGTACAAGGGGATACGTCCGATTCTGCTTCCATTCATACGCTTCCATCTGGAAATCGTACCAGCCGTGCAGCTCTCCCAAGATGCGCAAAGCGACAACTTTTCTCACTCTCTTTCGGAGCGGCGAATCGGATAAACGTATTGGCCTGGCACTTCTTTGATGCAATTCCCTACAAATGGCGGGATCATCTACAGGGCAAACATCTGCTCCTTATATACCAGCCGCTTGGGTCCTCTTCTCACTCCACAACGATATGTCCTTCTCTATAGGCGCTTCAAAAACCAATCCTTCCATGCATGTACTTCAAAGGAATCCTCGCTATTCAGGATTTCTGAACAAACACTCCTATCATTCGTGTAGGCTCCACTAAAAAAGCCGACAAAAATCGAAGCCCCATGGCGGACGAAATGGAACATAACAAGTGATTTCAACCCGCACCCTCTGTACGGAGGGCGACGCTATTGTCCCCCAAGCCCCGCATAACTATCATCATATTTCAACCCGCACCCTCCGCATGGAGGGTGACATCGAAGATGCTGATGCCAATGGTGTGGCTATGTGGATTTCAATCCACACCCTCTGTGCGGAGGGCGGCTGGTAGGCATGTAAGATGACTCATACCGCCCACCGTTTCCATTCAAAATCGCAACCTCCGCATAGAAGGGGGCTCTACCGAGATGAATCTGCACAGACGGGGTGCAGAGATCAAACCCACACCCGTTCATGCCGCGATCGATCCGTTTAAAGGCATGATTCCAAATCCCTTTTCCCGGCGACTATCCGGCCAAACGGCCTTGTAGGGATGATGCACAAACCCCATGCCGTCTCCATTCGTGTAATTCATTGGGGGGCAAGACACCGTAACCATGTCCCATCAAAATCGGTACTAGTAAAAGCCCTATAATGAGCTTCATATCGAGTCCAGCCTTTCATCTCCTGTCACTTCTCATGCTTTCTCCATATCCGTAAACAGGTATTTCATACACCAACAGAAGCATTCTCTGCTGTTGTGAGATCATCACTGGCCATTTCTCGTTTTGCTCACAAACGAAAACGCCCTACCCTCCTGAGCAGAACCGTGGGTTCTCATTTTGCTAACACATACAATTGAACGAAAAGCTTTCATCGCAAACACTGTGTTTACGGCGTCCAATCATCCATCCGCCTGGCTATTCGTTGGGTGCGCCGCTCCTAGAATCCGATTCCCTGGTCCAATCAAAAAAACTCTGTTGGGGCGTTTGCTCTCCTGGGGGTGTGAGTCCCAAATGCAGATATGCCGCCCGCGTAACGCAACGGCCTCTTGGAGTTCGGTTCAGAAAGCCAATCTGCATCAAGTACGGCTCATAAACATCCTCAATTGTGACCGCCTCTTCCCCGATGGCTGCAGCCAGTGTTTCCAATCCGACCGGCCCGCCATTGTAATAACGGATCATTGCACTGAGCATACGCCGGTCGTTGGCATCCAAACCAATTTCATCTACTTCCAGTCGGTCCAACCCTACTTTTGCAGACTGGTAAGTGATTACCCCGTCCGTCATCACCTGTGCAAAGTCCCTTACGCGCCGGAGCATCCGGTTGGCAATACGCGGTGTTCCTCTCGAACGAGAAGCGATCTCCAGCGCGCCATCCGCTTCAATCGGAATTCCCAAAATCCGTGCACTCCGCGTGACGATCTTTGCCAACTCCTGTGGAGAATACATTTCCAAACGAAGCACCACGCCAAAACGGTCTCGCAATGGAGCGGAAAGCTGCCCCGCGCGTGTGGTAGCACCCACCAGCGTAAACTTCGGAAGCGGCAAATGATAGGACGCTGCCATCTGTCCTTTGCCGGTGATAATATCCAGCGCATAATCTTCCATAGCCGGGTAAAGGATTTCCTCCACACTGCGCGACAGGCGGTGCACTTCGTCGATAAAGAGCACATCGCCGGGATTCAAATTGGTCAGTAGTGCAGCCAAATCCCCCGGCTTTTCAATTGCCGGGCCGGAAGTAATACGCAGATTGACGTTCAACTCGTTGGCGATGATCCCCGCCAAAGTCGTCTTTCCCAAACCTGGCGGCCCATACAGAAGGACGTGATCCAACGATTCTTTCCGCTGTTTCGCCGCTTCAATAAAAATCGCTAGATTTTCTTTTACCTTATCCTGCCCGATGTATTCTTCTAGCGTCCGCGGACGAAGAGGATTTTCTACCTCTGCGTCTTCGGGGGCGTACTCCGGCGCAACCATCCGGTTTTCAAAATCCATCTCATTTTCATATTCCATCGGTTCGCCTCACCGCCCTTTCAACGATTTTTTCCAAATTCTTTTAATGCCAAACGAATCAATTCTTCTGTAGGCAGACTACTGTCAAATTTCGCTACAACGGACGCTGCATCCGTCGGCGTATATCCCAACACAGACAGAGCATTGACGGCATTCGCTGCATTGCCCGCAGCAGACGGAACGCCTCCAGCGGGGGCGAAGCCCTCCAATACACCGCCGCCCATCTTTTTCACCTTGTCTTTAAGCTCCAGGACAATTCGCTGCGCCAACTTCGCCCCTACGCCGTTGGCGCGGGTCAACGATTTGCTGTCGCCAGACGCGGCAGCCATCGCCACCTGCTCTGGCGAAAGCTCGCTTAAAATCGCCAGTCCAACCTTCGGGCCGACCCCGGAAACCGCAGTCAACATTTTAAAGCAATTCAATTCCATCATCGTTGCAAAACCAAACAGGTCCAACGCATCCTCACGAACGTTCAAAAGGGTGTAAAGCTTAACCTGTTCGCCAAGCTGCGGCATGGCGCGTTGGGTGCTCAGCGTGGTAAAGCACTTAAAGCCCACCCCTCCGCACTCAACCACCGCGAACCCCGGCTCCATATGCGTCAATGTTCCTTTGATACTATAAAACATACCATTCTCCGTTTATCTCAAGATCTGCGCCTCAACAGCATCGATTGCCGCAGAGGCGAGCCCGCTGCCTGCCCATGGCAAATTGCCATGGCGAGCGCATCCGCTACGTCGTCCGGCTTCGGGATTTGCTGCAAGCACAGCAGCCGCCGGGTCATCTCCATCACCTGCGGTTTGAGGGCTTGTCCATAACCAGTCACCGCCTGCTTGACCTGCAACGGCGTGTACTCATAGACCGGCACGCCCGCTTTTTGAATGGCCAACCGGATCACACCGCGCGCCTCTGCCACACCGATCGCCGTAGTTTTGTTGTTCTTAAAATATAGCTTTTCAATACTGACGGCATCCGGTTTCCATTTTTGCAGCACCTCTGCCATCGCATCGAATATGATCTCCAAACGGCGGCTAAAATCTTCCCCCGCCTTGGTGACGATGGCCCCATGTTCCAACGGAACAAAACGTCCATTTTGTGCACGGATAATCCCGTACCCTACAATTGCATAGCCCGGATCAATTCCCAGTATGACCATTTTATCTCCAATTCCATGAAAGAGTTTCCATAATATCCGCCTTATTATAGCACATCCGTTCCAATTAGAAAAGGGGAAAAGCATATGGCAAAACCGCATGGAACCTGCGTTTTTCAGAAATATCTGGGTACGATACAGGAGAAAAGACTGTTCTGCGCATAAGATTTGTTCGTTCGCACAAAAATGATTGCATTCTTATTAAATTAGTGTATAATTAGCATATAGTCCCATCAAGAAGTCGAATGGAAAGGGGTTTCCCAGCATGTTGGAAAAAGTCAATTTAAAAGCATCAATCACAAAAGAGGAATACAAAAAAGAGGCTTCTTCCCTCAAAGAAGAGCTTTCTTCCCTACAACAGCTTGTTAAGCAAAATAAACTCCCTGTCATTATCGTGTTTGAAGGGTGGGGTTCCGCTGGAAAGGGGAGCCAGATTGCAAATCTGATTCTAAACTTCGATCCACGCGGCTCCAAGGTTTATTCCAACATTGCTCCAACCGAACTGGAAAAACGCGAACCCAACCTGTGGCGTTATTGGAAAATTATCCCTGGCGGTAGAGAAATTGCAGTTATGGATCGCAGCTGGTACCAGGAAATCTCCGTGCTTCGCCTTGAGGACGATGTAGACGATGTAACCAACCTGCGCCGGATGAACGATATCAATACCTTTGAACGGCAGCTTGCGGACAACGGTTATTTGATCTTGAAATTCTTCCTGCATATCAGCCAGAAGGAACAGCGGGAACGCTTGGAAAACCTCGCGAATTCCAAAAACACCGAATGGCGCGTCACACAGCAGGACTGGAAACGCAATAAACAGTACGACCGCTACTATCGTGTGTTTGATGAAATGTTGGAATACACCAACACCACGTACGCGCCATGGCACGTTGTGGCAAGTACAGACCGTTTGCATGCCGAACTTGAGATTTACCGCACGGTGATCGATGGGATTCAAACGGCGTTAGCTCTGAAACAACACCGCAAGGAGCACCCCGTTACCCCGGCGAATATCATTCTTCCCGGCAATTTTACATTTGTCCCCATGCCGAAGCTAAAGGATGTCTCTCTTGACAAGACTATCACGGATGAGAAATATAAAAAACAGCTCAAAAAGCTCCAAGAGGAACTGAGCGAGTTGCACAACAAAATTTATCGCAAGCGCGTGCCCGTCGTCGTTTGTTATGAGGGTTGGGACGCCGCCGGAAAGGGCGGAAATATCCGTCGTGTTGCAGCAGCGCTTGACCCGCGTGGGTACGAGGTTGTCCCCATCGCAGGGCCGACTGCTCCGGAGCTTGCACATCACTATCTTTGGCGGTTTTGGACACGCTTGCCAAAAGATGGGCATATCGCCATTTTCGACCGTACATGGTATGGCCGCGTGATGGTGGAACGCATTGAAGGGTTCTGCTCCACGGAGGACTGGCAGCGGGCCTATCGGGAGATCAATGAATTTGAACGGGAGCTCTACGACTGGGGCGCTGTCGTCGTAAAATTCTGGTTGCATATCGACCAGGATGAACAGCTTCGCCGTTTTAACGACCGTCAAAATACGCCCTCCAAACAGTGGAAGATCACTGAAGAGGATTGGCGTAACCGCGAGAAATGGGATCAATACGAAGAGGCCGTCGATGACATGTTGCGCTATACATCTACCGATTTCGCCCCATGGCATATTATTGAATCCCAAAACAAAAAATATGGCCGCATCAAGGCCTTAAAAATTTTAATTGAGGCGATCAAAGACCGTTTATAAAAAGGGAGTATGCCCGGAAAGAATAGGCTTTCTTGGCGGCGTACCCTGTTTGGATAAGGATGGCAATAGGAAAGGGCCGGAACCTACACGGGTTCCGGCCCTTTCCTTGTTTAAGAAATTCCGCCATATTAAGCAGGTGTACGCAAAAATGTGAAAGATCGTCTTTCAGTATACTATCATATCATTTTTTGGCAGCCTGCTCTTATTATGTCAATAAATTTCACCTAAAACATTCATCCGCCCTTTCCTGAGCGTGACATTCCCCAAAGCCTGTTCAAAGAAGAAACCAGTAAAATTCCGAGCGCCAAAGCCCCGGCGATTCCCAAAGTGTGTAGTCCTGTCTCCAAAAACATTTGGGTATTTCCGGCGATGCAGTACTCCATCGTATAATAGATTCCACCGCCCGGCACCATGGGCAACAGAGCGATCAACAAATAGCCGGTTACTGGCACCTTATGAATACGAGCCATAATCTCTGAATAAACCGTGATCGCCACTGTCGCAATAAAAAACTGTACGATGTCATTTTGTAGTGGACGGAATAAAAGATATACAAACCAGCCAATTGCACCGCCAAGAGAGGTAAAGAAGATCCGTTTTCCCCGCACATTGAAGACAATACAAACGGCCATACAGGCGACAAACCCATAAAAGCAGGGCAAATATACGTCCATTCTCACACCCCCCAAATCAACCTTGGCACCATGAGCGCAATACCGGCGCCGATGGCAATCGCGGTTGCAACTAGCAGCGATTCTACAAAACGGATCAGTCCCGCAATCAAGTCCCCCGCCATGATGTCTCGCATAAAGCTGGTAATGACAATTCCAGGAACCAGATTCATCAAAGCACCGATGATAATTTTGTCCAAATTCGCGCCAAATCCCATTTGAACAGCAAACATAGCAATAGCCGCCGCGGTACAGCTTGCAACGATGTTGGTAAAAAATGCGTTTGCCTGAAAGCGTCCCATCAAGGAGTTCACCAGTTTTACACCTGCACCACAGAAAAGTGAACAGAATGCGTCCGCCAAAGTCCCCCCATAGAACAGCGTAAAGGAGAATGCGACCATCGCAAAGGCGGCCACTTGCGTCCCAAAATCGTAAACCGGGCGGCGGTTGATTGTTTCAATCTCTTCCTGAATACTTCCCACATCCGGGCACAGGCGGCAAATACGGCGGCATAAGTCATTTGCACGGTCTACTTTGTCCAGGTCTGTCACACGTGTATACAGGCGCTTGATTCTGGTGATCGATTTTCCTTCCGGCGTTGTGATCGTTACAAAAATACAAGTGGGAATGGCAAAAATCTCGCCGGTATCCACCCCATAGGCACGAAAAATGCGCTGCATGGAATCCTCCACGCGATAGATTTCCGCGCCGTTGCGCAGCAGCAGATACCCAACTTCTGTTGCAGCGCTAATTAAATCATCGTAATTCACACTCCCGCCCCCTGACCATTGCGTTTGTTGTAATATAGTAAAATACAAACTTAGTTTTTAAAAATTATATAATTATATATTTTAAATAATATTTTTAAACATATATAAATATTATAATCTGTATTGACATAACTCATTTTAAACCATACAATTATAATAAATATTTCATGTACGGAGGGGATTCCCATGTTTTTATTGTTTAGACAAATCTATTATGACAGAATACGCAGATAATTCTTGCCATAGTACGTCTATTACCTCACCTGACGAATATAATTTTAAATATCTATATGGAAATTTGTGATGGAAGGCTTATAGTATGAAGTCAAAATGGGTCCTCGGCTTTTATACCATCATTGGACTTTTTGCGGTCTATCTGGCCGCGATTCTTCCCAACTACAATTTTATAACGCTCTCCCGCTCCACGGGGGACGTCCGTGTGGAATACCTGCGCAACTACAATGGGGAAATGCCGCGCTTCTCTTCGGAGCTCGCTCATTTGTATACGGAAGAGGAAGCCTTTGAAATAAGCCACTCCCCGGCCTTCCAAGGGAAGATTGTCTCCATTCGAAACATCCGCGCCCTATTTCACGGAGAAAGCTCCCTCTTTGATACTTTTGCGATTGCAAACGTTCGCGTTGAAAAAGTTTTCTCCGGGGAGCTCTCTGTGGGGGATACCGTCCGTATACTGCTCCCCTGCCCGATCGCGCGGAATATCTGGGTGGAGCATATGGACATCGTCTCCCAATGCCGGACCGGTATGCGGGGGATTTTCCTCCCTCAGGCGCTAGGCGGTTCCGACTTTCGGGAAAAGGGCGGAGCGGTTCTCTATTTTTCTGACCTAGCGGACTATGCGTTCCACGCCGGGTATATGGATCTCTTTTTAGAGACGCGGGACGGGCTTGTGTTCAATCAAGAAATCTACACGTCCCTGTCCCCGGATGCTACACTAAAAGAAGCGGGGGAATATGTAGCTGGAAAGATTCAGTCCTATTAGATTATAAAAGAAGCTGGAGAGGCGTTAACGGAAGAGGGCCGTTGACGCCTCTCCTTTGTTCGAACAAGAATGCGTAAACTATATTTACTTCGTAAACGCCTCTAAGTACGCGCGGAAAGCCGACGGCAGGGCGTATTCCTGCTGCAACGTCTCTCGTCCCACCCAAGTAAACCCTTCTGGACGCGCCTTTAAATCCACCCAATAACCGGTCATATGCCACTCCACATGGGAGAAGATGTGTTTTGCTGCCGGCATAAGCTTGACTTCCTGGGGCTGCACGCCCCATTCCTGCAACTGTTCCATCGCCCCCTCCAGGTTTCGTTTTCCTTCCGCGGAGGGAAGCTCCCACATCCCCGCCAAAAGGCCGGTGGTTGGCCGCCTGCGGATTCCCAACTCGCCGTCGCACACCAAAAGGAATACGGTCCTCTCCTCTACCCGGCGGGCCTTCTTTTTCGCCTTAATAGGGAGTTCTCGCGCAACCCCTTGACGGTAACCCTCACACAAGGCGTTCAAGGGACAAACCAAGCATTTTGGCTCTCCTCCCGGTACACAGACAGTCGCGCCGAGTTCCATCATAGCCTGGTTGAAATCCCCTGGGCAATCCTTCGGCAGAACTCTTGCCATACGCTGTGCAACATCCCGTTTCACGTTGGGGTCTGCAATGTCATCCCAGCCAGCAATCAAGCGCATCACTACCCGGAGAACATTCCCATCCACCGCCGGAACCGGTATTCCATAGGCAATCGAGGCGATCGCCCCCGCCGTATAGGGGCCGATTCCGGGCAGCTTCAGCAGGGATTCGTAATCCGGTGGCAGAGTCCCGTCAAATTGTTCGACCATGACACGCGCCGCCCGTTGCAAATTGCGCGCGCGGCTGTAATAGCCCAATCCTTCCCAAAGCTTCATCAACTGCTGTTCCGGCGTCTGTGCCAAAGCGGGTACAGTCGGCAGTGCCTCTAGAAAACGGGCAAAGTAGGGCTTTACAGCCTCTACACGGGTCTGTTGCAACATGATCTCTGAAATCCAAACGCGGTAGGGAGTGGGCTCTTCGCGCCAAGGCAATATACGGGCATTTTGTCTATACCAGGTTAAAAGCGGCTCTACAATCGCCAAGAGCGTATCTGTACTCATCGCTTCACCTCATATAAGGTTTTCCCATCCTTAATCGTTGCCAATACGCGCAAGTTTCTAAGTTCCTGCGGGTCTACTTGTAGGGGGTCCCGATCCAGAATTACCATATCCGCTCGTTTTCCCGGGCGAATAGACCCCTTTTCATGTTCCTCAAAGTATTGATACGCCGCATAAAGGGTCACTCCCTTTAGGGCCTCCAGCACCGTAACCTTCTGCCCTTCGCCCAGGATATAGCCATTCTTGCTCACGCGGTTGGCCGCACACCAAAGGGTCTCCAACATATTGGGCTGTATAACCGGGGTGTCCTGATGGAACGTATACACAACACCGTTGTCGATCGCCGAACGCACAGGGCTGATCGCTGTTCCGCGCGCTTCGCCAAAATTTTTCACATGCACGTCTCCCCAATAATACGTATGCGCTACAAAGAAGGAAGCGATCATGCCGAGCCTCCCCATCCGAGCCAGCTGATCGGGACGTACCAGCTGGGCATGAATCATCACGGGCCGTATGTCCTCGCCGGTCATTTCTCTTTCATATGCGTCGATCATCTGCTGTGCTGCTGCATCACCGTTGCAATGGGCTAAAATCTGCATATGATCTTGTAATGCCTGCCGCATGAACGAGCACACTTCGGCATCCGAATGGACCGGATAACCGCAGTAGCCGTCCGGCGCATCTTCATATGGTTGACTCATCCATGCGGTTCGCCCTTGTGGAGAGCCGTCTAAAAACACTTTATAACCGCCAATTTTCAGGTGGTTCTGATAGTTCCTACAATACGATGGGTATTGTGAAACAATCTTCCGGTTGTCCGGTAAGTCTGGATACGCCACCACATCCAACTTCAAACGATTTTGCTCTGCCAGGCAATGCAAGAGCTTCCACTCTGCTTCTTTCGTAAAGCCATCCTGTGCCGTCGCAATCCCATTTTTTAGATAAATATCCTGCGCCTGTTCCATTTGATGCATGCGAATTTCCAAGGATGGTTGCGGGATTTTCGCTGTATATCCGGTGAAAGCTGTCTCCTCCAAATATCCGTTTGGCTCCCCATAATCCGACCCCCGGCCGATAACGCCGCCCTCTGGATCGGGGGTCTCGGATGTAATTCCCAACGCTTGTAAACCTGCGCGGTTCATCACGCCCATATGCCCGGATGCATGCGTCACCACCACGGGAAATGGATATTTGTCCAAGAGGCTTTTGTCCGGATGCCGGTTCTCTTTTAAATCGTTGTGATCGTAACCGAATGCGGTCACCCACTGGCCCGGCGCTGGCTTTGTCCGTTCCACAAAAGCATCCAGCCTCTGGACGATTTCCTGAAAACTTTTGCATCCGTTTAAGTGGACCAGGCCCAGCGTCTGTGCAAGCGCGGTGATATGGCTGTGCGGATCAAGAAAGGCAGGCAACAAAACGGCCCCGTGTAAATCCACCAGCTCTGTGTTCGCACCCTTACCCGACAGAATTTCCTCCCGTCCGCCCACCTTGCGGATTACTCCATCCTCTACCAACACGGCCTCCGCATAAAGCGGCTCCTCCATTGTCAAAATGGTCCCGTTATAATAAATGGTTGTATCCATATCTTTCCCACCTTCTTCTGTTCGATCAATCGTATCATGTTCCAAGGATCGTTGCAATAAAGACTTTTTCTCTGCATAAGAACTTGTGAATAAATCAGCCGCGGCAAACAGGCCGCGGCTTTAGCTTTCTAGGATTTGTGCATAATATGCATTTTTATATCGGCATTCCTTTTGAAAATAATTTTCGTTCGCTATTCCGGGAGTTACAAATGCAGCCTGCGTTTTAACTCTTTTCGCATATTGTCTCCCTCAAAAAGAATCAGTGCCGCCAAGGAAATGACACTGCCCGCCACACAAATCAAAGAAGGATATACAACCTGAAGCATCCCGCGCACATAGAACACCACCGGGACAATTGCAAACAAAGCAGCGATGGTAAAATACACAATAAAACTGCCTAAATTGAGCTTAAACACCCGTGCCGTGATCGCCAATACCAGCATGGCCACCACACATGTGATGGGAATGACATAGTCGATCGACCAACCGTGCCAACCGGTTGAATAGTCCCAAAGGACAGTCAACACACAGACCACAACCACCTGATATAAGATACTCTTTGGGACGTTTCTCCGGTAATGAAAGGCAACGGTAAGGCTGATCCATGCGCAGGCCAGCCCGGCCAAAACAAACAGGGACCACCAACCGTGCTGTGGAAGAATCAAGTTAATTACCACGCAGGTTACAGCGGCAACCACAGATACCAAGATCAGGATGCGAAAAAACAGGCTGTGTTTATGCAATGTATCGGGAATCCTCGGAAATACGTCCCCTCTTGTATCCTCCGTCCCAGTTTCCTGGAGCATCCCCTGACACAGTGGGCAGCGGGTCCCGTTGCCCGTCACAGTCGTTTTACACTTGGCACAGTATTTCATTTGGTTCCCCCCTCCTCTGTCTCAAATGGTACATTTGCCGTAATTTCCACGGGAACGCCCATGCCAGTGAGGAAACGGAAGAAATTTTTCTGGATGTCCGTGCTGACAAATGGCGCCGTAAAACTCGCGGTCAAGAGGTCGCCAAACGAACACATACACACCTGCAGGCGGCTCGTACTGACAAACACATCGAACAGGCGGATATACTGCGCCAATTCCGGCGGCATCACAATCTTTCCCACATTGGAAATCGCTGCGGTCTCCTTGCGCGCAGCAAGGTCATAACCGATCCGCATGGTGAGATCTTTTACAACCAAAGGTGCAACGCGCGCCACCGGGTTGAAATCATATTGAACAAACTGGTTCAGCCGCCCCTCCATCTTCTCCTGCGTCAGCTCGGTTTCAAAGGTCTCGTGCAAACTTGCAATCACATCCTCCAGCCGGTTTGACTGTTTTCGAAAATGATAGCGGGCTTGAATGACGCTGAAAAAATTGCGGGCGCTTCCGGAGGGAAAATAACTGCGCAAATTGACCGGCACCGCCAAAACAACCGGACGTTTTTTGTGGCGCATCGCCATCTCTTTTTCGATGGAACACATCAGAATCGCTGCGCAAAATTCCGTCAAAGTCGCTCCGTAGGCGTGCGCTTCCTTCAGGACAGCTTTTACCGGCATCACGCCCTCGATCACGGCAATACGATTCTCCGGCAGGCAGGGCCCCCGGAGCCTATATGCATTCGGGGAATCTTCGTGCTGCTTGCGCGTATGGGTGTAGTATTTGCGGAAACTGTCGTCCATTTTTTCGGTGGCCGACGCATCGTAATCAATCGCAGGCAATCCGCCGGCAAAGCGGTCCGCATGCCGTACAGTCAGATAATGGTATACCAACACACGCAAAAATTGAACGGCGCCCGTCCCATCCGTCAATGCATGGTAAACTTCCAGATTGATCCGGCAGCGGTAATAGGTCACTTCAAAGAGCAGGCCCCGGCTTCCCTTCTCATACAACGCACTGCACGGGGGCCGGTATTCTTCGCGAACAACGGGCTGTTCTGGACTGTCTTCCAGGTAATACCAGAACATCCCCCGGCGCAATGTACACCGGTAACCGGGAAAAACCTCTAATGCGCGCTCCAACGCCAATTGTAAAGTGGGCGGGTCCACGGGTTCGGTCAACTCACAGGAAAAGCGAAACACCTTGGTATCCGCTTTGTTGCTGGTACACGGGAAAATCTTCGCCGCATTGTCCAGCCGCCTCCAATCCGCAGATTTCTTTGCTTTCACGCTTGCGGCACCTCACTCAAAAAACGGTTGATGATTTCATAGCACTCCTTGACCTGTGGAAAGCTCGGCGGCAAAGAAAAGAATCCGTGTAGGCCGTCTGCAATGCGGTGCAATTCCACACGGTTGCCGAATTTTTCCAGTTTACGTGCATACTCCTCTCCCTCATCGCGCAGCGGATCGTATTCCGCTGTGATAACCAGCGTATCCGGCTGGTCCGCCAGGCTTTTCGCCAACAAAGGCGCAAAATACGGATTGCGTAGATCCTCCGGGCAGCTCATATACAAATCCATATAATCGCAGATCCGCTTCGAGGTCAACAGATAATCCGTTCCGTTCTCCCGAACAGAGTCAAAGAACGAACGCTCCGTATGATCATTATATGTTGCAGGATAAATCAGGATCTGCTTCTTTGGCAGGAACTCGCCCCGGTCGCGCGCCATCAACGAGACAACCGCCGCAAGGTTGGCTCCTGCGCTGTCCCCGATCAGGGTAATATCCTCCGCAGAGGTTTCCAATAGTCCTGTATTCAGATAGATTTCCCGCGTCACGGCATAACAATCTTCAGGTGCAGCAGGAAATTTGTGTTCCGGCGCCAAACGGTAATCCACCGAAACCACCAGACGGTTGGTCAGGCGGGCCATATTGGCACACACCTTGTCATAAGAATCGATATTCCCCAGTACCCAACCACCGCCGTGGAAAAAAAGCAAAAGTGAGTGATGTCCCTCTCCAGGGGGAGAGAAAATCCGCACTGGTACGTCGTGATCTCCACAGGGGACCTTGTGATCCCAGGTTTTATAGAATGGCTTCAAATAGTGATAATGGGTTACATTTGTCACTTGACGCCCCCATTTATAATTGCGTTTGATGTCAATATCCGGGTAAGAGAGCGCCTTCAAAGCCGCCATTACAAACTTATTGATCGCCATCGCCGGTCAGCCCCGTCTACCGCCGAAGCGCGTTTGTCCCAACGGCTGATCCACCGGGCGCTTGCGCACAGGCTCTGTCCGTTGGAGGATGGTCGAAGGCGTTTTGTCACGCTTCTTTGCAGAAGGCCGCGTCTGCATTCCACGTCCACCGGGAACCGGTTCGCGGTATTGGCGCGGCTTTTTGCCTCCCTCGGTCTTGCTCAATAGCGTTGGGCGTTGCTTGGGTAAGACATCCTGCAAGGACGGAAACTCTGTAAGGGCCTCCGCCCGTTTTCCACCAGCTGGCTTTGGGAAAATGGAGTTGGGCTTTCGCTGTGTTTGCATTTGGGGCTGTGTCTTTTGTTGCACCTTTGGGGCCGGAGGCGTCAAAGCCGTCTTTTGCGTAGCCCGTTGCGGTGATTTCTTGGATTTGGATTCCTGTCTCTGCGCCGTCTCTTCCTTTTTCTGTGGCTGGGGCTGCTGCCTGACAGGACGCTGCCCACGGTTCCGGCGCAACTCCGACTTCGGTGTCGGTGTAGTGATCTGCATCGGATAGGGGTGTTCCGGCACTTCGGTCACCTTTTTTCCGATCAACTTTTCAATCCGGTCAAAATCAGCCTTCTCATTGATATCGCAGAAAGAGATGGCAATCCCAGACATCCCAGCCCGGCCGGTCCGCCCGATGCGATGTACATAAGTTTCCGGCACTTCGGGAATGTCGTAATTGATGACGTGGGAAAGCTCTTCAATATCGATACCCCGTGCAGCAATATCGGTTGCAACCAGCACGCGGGTTCTATGCTGTTTGAAATCGCCGAGGGCCTTTTGCCGCGCATTTTGCGATTTGTCCCCATGGATGGCGGCTGCCCGTATCTTCGCCTTGGTCAGTTCGCGTACAACACGGTCCGCGCCGTGCTTGGTGCGCGTAAATACCAAAGCCGATTCAATTTCCGAACTTTGTAGGAGATGGATTAACAAGCGCCGCTTGTTCTCTTTATCGACAAAATAGACGCTCTGTTCAATTGCCTCCACCGTAGTCGCCGGCGGCGTGACGGTAACCTTGACCGGATTGCGCAGAATTGTATCTGCCAGTTCCTCAATTTCCTTCGGCATCGTGGCGGAGAACAATAAAGTTTGCCGCTTTTTCGGCAACTTTTCAATGACCTTTTTGACATCGTGGATAAATCCCATATCCAGCATACGATCCGCTTCATCCAGCACAAAGATCTGTACATCCTGTAGCTTGATGAATCCCTGCGCGATCAGGTCATTGAGACGTCCCGGGGTTGCTACTAAAATGTCAATCCCTTTTTTAAGCTGTTGCACTTGTGGATTCTGTGGTACTCCGCCGAAAATCACACAGGTTTTTAAAGGAAGAAACCGGCTATATGCCACAAAACTCTCCTGAATCTGAAGGGCCAATTCCCTCGTCGGGGTTAAAACAAGGGCGCGAATCTTCTTTGGAGAGACACTTCCCTGTTCGGCAAGAAGCTGAAGGATCGGCACAGCGAAAGCAGCCGTCTTTCCCGTGCCCGTCTGGGCGCATCCCAAAAGATCCTTCTTTTTTAAAACAGGAGGAACCGCTTGTTCCTGTATGGGAGTTGGATTTACATAAGCCTCCTTCTTTAAGGCGTTCAAGATGGATGGAATAATCCCCAATTGTTGAAATGTCATACCTATTCCTTTACAAAATATATTTTTCAGGGGAGTGCGATACACGTCCGTTTGCTTTATACAGGCAATCCTTTCAAAAGAAGTACCCGGAGACAACATTCCCTCTCGCAAAATTCATTTGATATATACTGCGTTTCAATGTCGGTTGCGTACACAGCCGTTGGACAAAACGATCTTTTCGCGCAAACCATCGCATTCCCCTATAAAAACGGGCAGCTGGCGAAACCTCTTTCCTTGTATCTCACAAGAGCTCTCGCTCGGGGCATTGTTTTTCTCCCCCACAGCCTGCCCGCAGACCTCAAACTACATACACAATAAGTGTGTTTACGTTATTATAGCGCAGAACAGAAAAATATTCTACCCCTGTGCCCGCTGTAAAGTACTTTTATGAGAAAAGGACGGGGGAAACTCCTCCTTTTGTGGGATTTATGCTATAATGTTTATCGTGATACTTTTAAAGGGGTTCTAAAACTCATAAAAGCATAGAATGGAACAACATCGAAATGGAGTAGGTTATGAAACAAGAACGTACATATCCGCGGGTTGCAGTTACCCGCAAAGCGGAAAACAGTATCAAATCCGGCCATCCGTGGATTTATCATACCGAGCTGGTCGAAGGCGAAGCCGGCTGCAACGACGGTGCACTTGTGGACATTGTTAGCCCGCGCGGGCGTTATTTGGGGACTGGTTTTTTCAACAGTCATTCTAAAATTCGCATCCGCCTGCTCTCAACCAATGCAAACGATCATTTTGATGAGGCCTTTTGGGAACGCCGCCTGCGTTACGCCTGGGAATACCGAAAAACGGTCATGGGCGATGATCTCTCTTGTTGTCGTGTTATTTTTGGAGAAGCAGATTCTTTCCCCGGGCTGACCGTGGATCGTTTTGGAGACATTCTCGTTGCGCAAACGCTCAGCCTCGGTATTGAACAGCGCAAATCCCTACTGTTTCCCATGCTTGCCCGTATCTTGCGCGAGGATGGACAGGTGATTCGCGGCATCTATGAACGCAACGACGTCTCCATTCGTGAAAGAGAAGGGATGCAGCAAAATAAGGGGTTCTTTCCGCTGGAGAATCTGGCCACTCCGCAGAGCACGCAAACAGAAATTGTTGAAAACGGGATTCGTTATTTGGTCGACTTCGAAAACGGACAAAAAACAGGTTTCTTTTTGGACCAGAAATACAACCGGCAAGCGGTCGCTAGACTGAGCCGCGGCAAGCGCGTATTGGATTGTTTTACCCACACAGGATCTTTTGGACTGAACGCAGCCAGGGGCGGCGCAGTCCACGTCCATTCCGTCGATATATCGGAAACAGCTGTGGAGATGGCCCGTGAAAATGCCCGCCGGAATGGACTTTTAGATGTGATGGACTTTGAGGCGGCCAATGTGTTTGACCTGCTTCCTTCCCTGCCCTGCGGCGCTAAAAGCGACTACGATTTTGTCATTTTAGATCCACCTGCATTTACAAAATCGCGTCAAACGGTAGAGCATGCGATGCGTGGCTACAAAGAAATCAACCTACGTGCGATGAAGCTCCTTCCCCGAGGGGGATATCTCGCAACCTGTTCCTGCTCACACTTCATGACAGATGCACTTTTCCGGGACATGCTCCGCAGCGCGGCCTTTGACGCGGGCGTTTCCCTGCGGCAAATCGAGGCCCGCCAGCAATCGCCCGACCATCCAATTCTTTGGAACGTCCCGGAAACGGACTATTTAAAATTCTATCTGTTCCAAATTGTGTGATGTATTTTATGATTCCCTTTGGCCGGCAATCCAAAGGAGGCCATTGAAACATTCTTTGGACGACCTTCTCTCAAACCGGCTTTGACCTCAGCCGATGGGTGGGTGCAATCTTTTTCCCTGGTGTTCTTCCCAGCTTCTATCCATTTTTCAAGATTCACGGCTTCCCCTGTCCTGCACTTGGTTCACGGGTATCTTTTAAGAATGGCTGATGGAATCCACTACAAGACCACCGGGCTTTGAATCTGCCTTAAAATCCTATGGGCCGCACAACTCTCGCCAGCTTTTTAAGGCAGCCAAATGCATCCAAGCAGCATATTTCCGTACAAGCAGCGTTTCCTCATTTCCCATGGGAGTATAGGAGCGCTGCTTTTTTATGCGTCTATGGGCGCAATGGACAAAAAAACTTTTGTTCCCTGTAGTTTTCGCTTCAAAAACCGTAGTATATCGATGAAACCGGAAGGGAGGCGGTACGATTGATCGAAGATGATAAAATTATTGCGTTGTTTTTTGAGCGTTCCGAACAGGCCATACAGGAGCTGGATATAAAATACGGAAGCGTGTTCCGCAAGCTCTCCTACAACATTTTAAATAACCGGCAGGATACGGAAGAATGCGTCAACGATGCTTACTTGGGAGCATGGAACGCCATTCCACCAGCAAAACCTCATCCGCTGCTGACCTATCTTTGTAAAATCGTTCGAAACATTTCTCTGAAAATGTATTATAAGCGAGGAGCCGCGAAACGAAACAGCCTTTACACAACCGCTATGCAGGAAATAGAAGAATGTTTATCCGATCCAAGCACAGTGGAGACCAAAATGGAGGCAAAGGAACTGGCGCGTATCCTCGAACATTTTTTAGATACCCTAACGGCCGAAAACCGCATCATCTTTTTACGGCGCTATTGGTTTTCTGACAGCTATAAAGAGATTGCCAGACATATGGGACTCACCGAAAAAAATGTATCCGTTCGGCTTACCCGCATCCGGCAGAAGCTGAAACAATACTTGACGGAAAGGGAGGTCTTTATATGAATGCAAAACTGTTTTCTGAGGCCATGAGCCAGCTTGACAGCCCATATATCGTGGAAGCCCTCGTGGAACATAAGCCGAAGCCGTTTCGGGTTCGCTGGTGGAAATTTCATAAAATTGCCGCCTGTATTGCAGCAGTCGTCCTCATGGCCCTATTTTCTTTCGGAACGGCTTTTGCGGTAAGCGCAGAGTTCCGGCAAGCCCTCACCTCATTCCTTTTTCCAGCCTATACAGAGCATGAATTGTCTGAGATCGATGAGGGGCACAGAACCGGTTCGTTTGATCTGGAAGATACCCTGTTCACCTTCTTAGAAAAATTCAATCGGGAACAACTGGTAGACGGCGTAACCGTAAAAAAAGACCATGGTTTTGACTATGTAGTTCTACACCAGGAGAACGATTCTGCAAGTGTCATCGTGGAATGCAATCCTCCAACGGACAAATTATTGGTTCTCATGGAAAAGCAGGATTATAAAGAAACAACCGGTTTATGGCAAGTAGTTGCTTACCAAATCATCGATTACAAAACGGCAAATGATTGGATTGGTAAACAGCCTTAAAAAACCGGTGATAGGAACCTCTCTTTCACAGAGAACCGGATCGATTCATCTCCATCCAAAGGGGATGTCTCCGGCATTGCGTATGGGATACGCAACTTGGATGAATGCCTTTGGAGCAAAAGGACACTTCCCATATTCTTTTCTTTTTTTATTGTATGTGCTACAATACCAGCAGCTTTATTAGGGAAGGGGTAAAAATATGCCGGAAATCATCATGCTTTGCGGACCGTGCGGTTGCGGGAAAACAACCTATGCAAAGACGTTACAGGCACGCGGAAATACCTTTGTTCTATCCAGTGACGATCTGATGCTGACTTTATTTGACGCCTGTATCGGCCGGGAACGCCATCAGGACATGGAACGCCGGTGTAGAAGTTTTCTCTTGCGGCAGGCTGAATCCCTTTTTGCCCTGGGCCTCGATGTTGTGCTGGATTTCGGCTTTTGGAACCGAAAGGAACGCCTGGATACCAAACAGTATTTCTGTAAACAGGGAATTCCGGTCCGATTGATCGTTTTAGACGCCCCCTATGAGATTATCACCCGCCATTTGGAGCAGCGAAACCGATTGATCGAAACCGGTAAACTCCGCGCCTATCCGATTGATGAAGAAAAACGCAAACGATTTTCCTCCTGGTTTGAAGAACCCACCCCCGATGAGATCGACGAATATATTCATATTGTAGAATAAAGCAAAGAGCACAACGAGTCCTTTCGACTTGTTGTGCTCTTTTTATCTATGATAAGGTGGGGCTTGTTGGAAGCCGTCCGGATGGGCGGGCACTGGATATAGATTTTTATAGAATAAGCGGCACTTTCATTTATTTTCTAGCATTTTGTCCTCCAGTGTCGCGCGATCCAACACGCCCCATTCCCGCCAGATTTATTCGCTGCGCAAAGCGTCAATCGGATTCAAATTCGCCGCCCGGCGCGCCGGCATATAGCCAAAGATTACGCCGATCCCTGCAGATACCCCAAAGGAAACCAAAATGGCACTCACCGAAGGGGATGCATCAAATCCAATAATCCCGCTTGCCACTGAGGTTAATACGCAGCCAATTGCAATTCCGACAATACCGCCCAACGAACTGGTGACACCTGCTTCAATGACGAATTGCTGTAGGATGGTACGCCGCTTTGCACCGAGAGATTTACGGATACCGATCTCACGTGTTCGTTCAGTCACCGATACCAGCATGATGTTCATGATTCCGATGCCAGCAACCAATAGCGAAATGGCGGCAATGCCTACCAAAAGCATTGTCATCATGTCCGTCATAGAAGTGACCATCTCCAACATCTCGGAAAGGCTGGTTACATTGTACAGATCCTCATTGAGGAAGATTTCATACAAAAAGTCTTTGAGTACCGTTTTAGCCTCTTCCATATGGTCTACATTCGTTACGGTAAACACATAGCTGGATATATCTGCGCTAAAGGAAAGTTTTGTCGCCACCGAATAAGGGAGATATACGCAATCGTCCGAGGACCCCTCCTCTGAATCTGCCTTCTCCTGCAACACGCCAACCACTGTATAGGCTTCTCCGTTGATCTTGAGAATTTGATCCAATGCGGATTCCCCTGCAAAGAGGTCCTGCGCAACATAGGAACCAATCACACAGACTTTTTGCCGTGAAACAATATCCGAATACTGGATAAAACGTCCTAAAGAGAGCTCCAACGCCTGAATGGACAGATAATCTTCCCCTACGCCGGAGATGGAAGCTGTTGTGGAACTCTCCGTGCCATTCTTGATGGTCCCTCGAACCGAAACCATTGGGCTCATCGCAGCAAACAAATCCTGTTGTTCATCCAGGAATTCATACATGGTGTCAACATCCACGTTTCGGGTGTCCGTATTGGTGACAGATACACTTACTTGATCCGTCCCCAAATCGGAAAAACTGTCCGAAATATAGTTTGTCATCCCCTGCATCAAACTGACCAGGATGATAACGGATGCCACACCGATGATGATCCCGAGCATGGTCAGGAAGGAGCGCATTTTGCTGCTTGCGATGCTTTTGAGCGCAAGCCTAAAGGATTGACTCATAGGCCTTCACGTCTCCGTCAAATATAATTTTTCCATCGCTGATCTTGACCACGCGCTCGGCCTCTATGGCAATGGAATTGTCGTGGGTAATGATGACCACGGTGTTGCCCTCCTCATGCAACTGCTTGAGGAAGTCGAGAACCTCCCGGCCTGTCTTTGAATCCAACGCGCCGGTGGGTTCATCTGCCAAGATCAAGGAAGGATTTCCGACCAAGGCGCGTGCAATGGACACGCGCTGTTGCTGGCCGCCGGAGAGCTGTTGGGGCATGTAGCGCCACTTATCGCGCAGTCCCACTCGTTCAAGCGATTCCAAAGATCGCTCTGTGCGCTCCTTTTTTCCGACCCCCGCGTAAACAAGGGGCAGCTCTACGTTTTCCAGCAGGTTCTGCTTGGGAAGCAAATTATACTGTTGGAATACAAACCCGATGGTCTTGTTGCGGATTTCCGCGAGGCTGTCGTCCTTCATCTCGCTTACATCCTCGCCGTTCAAGATATATTTTCCCTCTGTTGGCACGTCTAGTGCCCCAATGATATTCATAATGGTAGACTTTCCGCTTCCAGATTTGCCAACAATGGAGACGAATTCTCCGGGATAGATGTCTAAGGAAATCCCGTCGTTTGCACGCACCACCATATCGCCCATCTGATAAATCTTATAAATATTTTGCAGCGAGATCAGGGGCTGCGTCCCGGTCTGTGTCTGTTTCATCTTAGAAACCACCTCCCGGTCCGCCGGGGCCACCGCCGCCAGGCATACCACCGCCGCCAGGACCTCCGCTGGGCATTCCGCCGCCACCAGGCATACCGCCACCGGGCATCCCGCCCATTTCAATCATGACTGTACTGTCTGTTGAAGTGGTCGGATCGATGTAGACGACATCCCCCTCAGAAAGACCATTCTGAATCTCTACATAATTTTCGCTGATTAAGCCGGTCTCTACCTCTACCGACCGGAAGCCCGCCGGAACGTTGCCTTCCGCTTCGGTCACGCTGTCATCCTTTACATAGACCACATTGCCGCGCTGCAATGCTTGAGCCGGGATTGCCAGTACATTTTCTGCTTCGTCAATGATGATTTCTCCATTGACGTTCATGCCGGGAAGCAAATCCCCCACCTCGTCCATCTGGACGGTCACGGGATATTGGGTAACGCCATTGCTTGATGTGCTTTCCAAGCTGACATTTGTCACTTTTCCTGTGAATGTTTCTCCTTCAAATGCATCCACCGTGACTTGCACCTTTTGGCCAACTTCTACATCTAATACGTCGAGTTCATCCACATACATGTCAAATGTAAGAGCAGACATATCGTAAATCACGGCCATGCTTGCGTTGCTGTCGTTTCCACTCTTCAATGTATCTCCAGCCTTTGTGTTTTTCACGATCACTTGGCCAGAAATCGGCGCTGTTATTTCATAGTCCTCCAAGCTGTCTTGCGCATTCTCCAAATTGGTCTGGGCATCCTCTACACTCTGCTCCGCTGACTCCAACGAATCCTTGACAGTCTGCAACGCGTCGTCTGCCGACTCCTGGGTATAAGTGAACAAAGCCGCCCCTTCGTGAACATAGCTCCCTTCCTCGACGTTCATCGAAGCAATGTCTCCACCATACTCGGCTGTGATCGTCTCTTCCAGCTTTGCTGTGAAGGTTCCGTCGCCGCTGCATGTCACACCATTAACCGTCGCGGCCGCTGTGCTGGAGGTTGAAATTCCTCCGGGATTTCCGACCTCAATGGTCACCATGCGGACCACACTGCCACCGTTGAGTGTTTGTTCCATAGAGCTAACGGCTGTTACTGTACCGTTGACGGTTTCATAGGTCTCCAAAATCTGTACCTGTGCTACATCGCCCACTTTGATTTTACTGGCATCAGCGCTTAAAAACGGCACTTTGAGTACCATCGTTCGGTCGTTATATAAATCGACCAACTTATCGCCGCTCTTAACAGTGTCTCCTACCTCCACATAGACCGTTTGAACATAGCCCTCTTCTGGGGAGACATAGTCGAGAGATTGATAATCCTCCGCGGCCTTGTTGTAATTCTTTTGCGCCTCTGCATACTTCTTTTCGGCACGTTCCAAACTGGTTTGAGCCGATTCAATTTTTTCATCCACATCGCCAGTGTCAATGCAATAAAGCACATCTCCCTTTTCAACCTGGTCACCCTTTTCGAAATCTGCGCGAATCACCTCTCCTGAGACAAGGGAAGTGATGGTATATGTATCCAGGGCGGCCAGTGTACCCGAAGAAGAAATAGACGACTGAATCGTCTGCCGTTCAACTGTGGCGGTGCGGGTCGCCTCCTCCATATTCGGCCCTTCGGGTTTCCGGAATACACGGAATCCAGCAAAAGCAAGAGTAGCAACCAGAACCAATGCAATCAACACCTTAATAGGCTTTTTCCATTTGGGCCGTTTTCCATCTGGCTGGTTCTTCCTGCGGAAAAAGGAACGTTTGGGCCTAAGATTTTCCAATTCCGCCGTATCAAACTTCACATCATCCGTATCAGTCATCGAGCAGATACCCCTTCAATACAAAATTATAGTTATCGGGATCGGTTGTGCTGGTTTGGTCGTCATACACCACCGTTATTTCATCCCCAACATGGACCTTTCCCAATGTAGAAAACGCATACTGCATCTCTTCACTCTCAATGGTATACTTAGTTCCCTCCACATAGACAGCTACCGGCGTCATCGAGCTGGAATTGTCGTAGACGATTCCTGTCACCTCGCCGCTTGCGCGATCATCCTGATAGACCCATACGGTACGGGTCTTGCTGCTGTAATAAACGATATCGTCTTCTTCCACGCTGTTGTAGTCAAGGTTATAACCTACTTCGCCATCGATGATATAGGTTGCGTTTTGCTCGCTGAAGGGCAAAATCTTTTCGATATCCTTGCTAGCGGTTACACGAATAGGGCCGTTAATGTTGTTGTCCGACAGCTTCAAATAATTGATTTCCCCATCGCTGTCCAGTTCACAGTCAAAAATTTGTCCATACATTGTTCCAGATTTTGTATTCGCTTTGAGGGTATTGTAAAGCAACGCCTCACAGTTGGACATGGTCAAATTGGATTCCATGGTCACCAACGCCAAGCCTTCGTCCAATTCTTTTGCATAGTACATGGAGGTGCGTCCCTGGGTCTGATCGCCAGTAAAGTCCTCATTGGTATAACCCAACAAAGCCAACACACCATAAACCGCTTCGCGCAACTTCACCGGTTGGTCAGGTTTAAAGGTTCCGTCAAGATAACCAGTCATCCATCCCTGTTGCGCCGCAATATTGATTGCAGCAGCGTAGGTGGAGTCTGTAGGCACATCGCTAAATCTACGGTAATTGACAGTTGTTCCCGTTTTTCCCTTAAAAGAAGAAGTATTTAGTAACAACTGTGCAAACTGTGCCCGCGTCACCTCAGCGTTGGAGGCCACCAACACCGAATCGGTGATTCCTAAGTTGGATAGCACCTTATCCGAAGTATCCACAGACGCGGCGATTCCCTGCGCTGGAATGGAGAGTGTCAACATACCCATAGCCAAAAGCATGGACATGGTTCGTTTCCATGTATGATTCATCTTAATCACCTCATCAAATTTTTCACAGATTATCTTCCGGCGAGCAAAAGGGTCCCTGCGATTCCCGCCGCCCAGACTGCTACCCCCAAAAGAGCTGCCAAAATTGCCCATCGGTGCGTCTCCCAAAAAAGGGGAAGACGCGCGATCCACTCCCTGCGCTGCAGAAATCCATTCATGGATCATACACCCCTTTCTCTGATGCGGCATAGAAGCCCTGTAACTTCCCGCCGTTTGTACGGTTCTCATTATAGGGAAAAAAGCTGAAATTAACCTGAAAAAAATCCCACTTCACACAAGTTTAAGGGGGCCTTCACATGTTCGTCACAGGCGACGGAAAATGTGTTACAATTGAAAAAGGGCTTCTTAAGGACTTTATCCTTTTTGGAGAACGATGTTCGTTTACAAAATCAGGGAATCGTCACATTTTCAGCAAATACCGTTCACACCTCTTTTGTACTCTTATTGTGGAAAATTGGGCTTTGGCCGACTTTTGATATTTTAGGAGGGGAAAAATCCTATGAAAATACTATTGATTGAGGATGAAAAGGCTTTGAGCGACGCGCTTTGTCAGATATTCAGCAAAAAACGTTGGGAAACCTTCGCTGCTTACAATGGGGAAACCGGTTTAGATGAAGCATTGACCGGTATCTATGACATCATCCTGTTGGACATAATGCTTCCCAAGCTGGATGGACTCACTGTTTTGCAGCGTCTTCGCGCCGCTTCTATCTCCACCCCAGTGTTGCTGCTTTCTGCCAAGGGAGAGATCAGCGATAAGGTCGCGGGGTTGGACTGTGGTGCGGATGATTATCTGGCAAAACCGTTTGCAACCGAAGAGTTGTTGGCGCGTATTCGCGCCATGACCCGCCGGCGCGGAGAACTGATCTTTGACGATACCTTACAGGTGGGCGATCTCACCCTAAATCTGGCCAACTATACCCTCTCCCGTGGCGATCAACGGGTTCAACTGGCCAACAAGGAGTTTGAGATCATGAAACAATTTTTTTTACATCCGGATACCATTCTCAACAAAGAGGAACTCTTAACCAGACTCTGGGGATTTGAAAATGGAGCTGCTGGAAACAACGTCGAAGTTTATATTTCTTTTCTCCGGAAGAAGTTGACTTATCTGTGTTCCCGTATGCGCATCGCGTGCATTCGAAATGTGGGATACCGCTTGGAGGAGCCGCTATGTTTCGAAAACTAAAATGGAAATTGGTTCGTTTCAATATGGCTCTTTTGAGCCTGGTATTCGCTGCCATCTTTGCCGTAACCGCTGTCCTGATGATCGTGGCCAGCGACCGGCAAACACAGATGTCCCTAAATGCCGCCCTTCATTTTCCCGAAGGGCAGCATCAACCGCCACCAGTCATGGGGATTATCCGCGTGATGTTCGATGAAAAACAACAAATTGTCTCTTTCAGCGCGCCGCCAGACATCTCCGGAGAGTGGGTACAGCAGATTTCCGAGTTGGCACAGAAACAACAGCAACAGCAGGGAAATTTCTCGCTCGACTCATACCACTTTGCATATGCGTTCGACGAAACCCATGCGCACTTGGTCCTATTAGATCAAACCGGCCCGCGGGCTATGCAGCGAAATGTTCTGTTCATTTTATTTGGAGTCTGTCTTTTAAGCCTTCTTCTGTTGTTTGGATTGAGTACGCTCTTTGCATCGCGGACGGTACGTCCTGTCCAAGAGGCATTTGAGCGGCAAAAGAATTTCGTTGCAGACGCCTCGCATGAGTTAAAGACACCACTCGCAATTATAAACGCCAATCTATCTGTTCTAGAGGAAAACGGCGCTGAATCCGTCGACAGCCAAAAGCAATGGATTTCCGCTATGCGCGTTCAGATTACCCGTATGAGCGGTCTTATCAGCGATATGCTGACACTCGCCAAATTGGATCACGATCAAGATGCCAGCCCCACGCGAACAGTGGACTTTAGCCGCCTAGTGACTGGTTGTCTGCTCTCTTTCGAAGCGGTCGCCTATGAAAAAGGGGTTGCCATTCATTCCCAAGTTTCCGAACACCTCCTTGTGAGAGGAAGTCCGGAAAAGTTTTCCCGGCTGGTAGACATTCTTCTCGACAACGCCGTTAAGCATGCCCCACCGGGAGGCACGGTGAACATTGGGCTTTTCCGCGAAAAGAACCGCGTGATTCTTCGTGTCCAAAATTCTGGGGAAGAGATTTCTGCAGAAGCGCTTCCCCATGTATTCGATCGTTTCTACCGTGCAGACAGCGCCCGTTCGCGTGAAACCGGCGGTTATGGTCTGGGCCTTGCAATCGCAAAATCGATTGTCGAAGGTTCCCACGGAAAGATTTCCGTAGAAAGCGCCAACGGCCATACCATCTTTTCCGTCGATTTTTCAATGGATACGGAAGCTCATGCGAATCTATAGGATCATTCTTTCAATCAACGATCTTATCAGCTGAAAACATTGAGGCCCCAGGAACCGGCTGGTGAAACTGTCCTTCATGCATACAATGCCATATGGATCTCAAGCACGCACTTTGCCATCCAATAAAGTCATTATGAAACGTGATTTTTCAGTTTGATCTATCCACGGGCCTGATTTACTTCGATATCTATAGATAAAAACCTGAGCTGTTTACAATTCCATGTGATATGTGTGATGCAATTCGCGTTATTGGACGCCATCCAACTATCCTCTTTTAAATACTCAGCACAATCGACAGGCTACGGCTCTATTGCGTCCAAAAGGATCTCCATTTTCTATTCCCTATTAAAACTCCTTTTAACCCTCTAGTACTATCAGAGCTTTTCAGGCTAAAAAAACAAAGGGGGTATCCCAAAAGCCATGAAATGACTTGAAGGATGCCCGCGTTTTTTAGAAACGCAGATATTTTTGCAAACAGAAAGAGGATGCCCCTTTCCTATGAATCCAAAGATTCGTAGTTTGGGGACACCCTCTTATCGAAAGCGAGTTACCTCTATACTTTTTAAAATCGACTTCTCTGTTATATCTATTCTTCCGACCACGCCACACCAATCACATCCAGGCCTATATGAATCGCCAACACCGGGCCTATGGTGGCATGTGAGATGGTCACCTGTGGAAACCGCGCGCGGATACGTTCTCTCAGCGCGGGTGCCATGTAAGCGCTACCCAAGGACTCGATGATGACCTCTTTGGCTTTCTCCGGTACACGATCGGCCAACGCCTGCATCTGTGCATTACGGCCACGCGCTGTTCCTCCCGAAATCAGGGCGCCTCCGTCCTTTTCCAAGCACAGAATCGGTCGGATATTGAGAATAGAGCCTACAGACTGGCGTACAATACTCAGCCTCCCACTTTTGCGCAAAGCATCCATGTCCTCTACAGAAAAGGCTATGCCGGTCTTTCCACGTTGCTCTTTGATCTGCGCCACAATATCCTCCAAAGGATATCCTTGACGAATCAAAGCAGCCGCGCGCTTGAGCAGCAGCGCCAAGCCCCCCGCCGTTGTCCGGGAATCCACCACACGCACTTTTTCAGCGTCTACCGCCTTTGCAGCAATACAGGCACTGCTGTAAGCGCCACTCAGTCGTGAGGAAATCACCAGGCAGAGCACCTCGCCCCCCTGATGAACAATGGCCTGAAAGATTCCGACAAAATCCGCTACAGAAGCCTGTGCTGTTGCACAGATCTCCTGATGCGCAGCAATTTGGGGAACAAAATCGCCATTTTCATCCGCATAACTCTCTGCATAGGACTTCCCAGCAAGAATATAATGCATCGGCACTAAGCGAATTTTCAGCTTTTCCGCCTCCGCCTTTGTCAAATAAGCCGTGCTGTCCGTCACCAGTGTAATCATCCGTTTCCCGCCCCCAGTCTGCGGAAGCGGTTATAACGGTTGTCGAGCAATTGTTGAATGGGAAGCGTTGCATTATGAGAAAGCTTCTCATACAGCTCGGCCTTTAAGCTCTGATATACTTCTTCAAATTGGTTCTGCTCCTCCGGAATGACTTTTTCAATAATGCCAAATTCCAGCAGGTCTTGCGCCGTCATGCGCAGGCATGCAGCCGCCTCCCGCACCTTAGAACTGTCCTTCCAAAGGATACTCGCACAGCCTTCAGGCGAAATCACCGAATAGACGGCATTTTCCAGCATCCACACCTCATCGGCCACCGCAAGGCCCAACGCTCCGCCACTGCCGCCTTCGCCAATGAATATGGAAAGTATCGGCGTCTTAAGAGTCATCATCTCGTAGAGATTTTCCGCTATGGCCTGCGCCTGTCCACGTTCCTCCGCTGCAATGCCGCAGAAAGCTCCGGCTGTATCGACAAAACAGACCACAGGACGATGAAACTTCTCTGCCAGCTTCATCTGGCGAAGTGCTTTCCGATACCCCTCCGGGTGAGCGGAACCAAAATTTCGGAACAATTTTTCCTTTGTATCATGGCCGCGCTCCAGCGCAATGACCGTAACGGGCAAGCCGTTCAGGCGGGCAATTCCCGCCACAATCGCCTTGTCGTCTCCAAAGCGGCGATCGCCATGCATCTCGATAAAATCCTCAAAAATATGATTGATGAAATCCGTTCCAGTCGGCCGCCCTTTGGCACGGGCCGCCTGTACACGCTCAAATGCTTCCATTGGACGCTCCTCCTTCCGGGGTTACGCCGTGCAATGCCAACAACTTTGTCAACACTTCTTTCTGCGCGCTTCGCTGGACCACTTGGTCTACGAACCCCTTCTCAAACAGAAACTCCGCACGCTGGAATCCTGCGGGCAACTTTTGCCGCATCGTCTGCTTGATGACACGCGGCCCCGCAAAGCCGATCAATGCATTTGGCTCTGCCAATGTGATATCGGCTTCCATTGCAAAGCTTGCCGTCACCCCACCGGTCGTCGGATCGGTCAACACAACCACATAAAGGTTACCAGCATCGCTGTGGCGTTTTACCGCACCGCTGGTCTTTGCCATCTGCATGAGGGAAAGGGTTCCCTCCTGCATGCGTGCACCGCCAGAAACCGTAAAACCGATTACCGGGAGAGAATGTGCTGTGGCATATTCAAACAGGCGGGTAATTTTCTCACCCACAACAGTCCCCATACTTCCCATCATAAAATACGGCTCCATCACAAAGAGGCAACACTTCATCCCACCGATGCGCGCCGTACCGCAAACAACGCCTTCCTTTTCTGCACTGTCCAGATACGCATGTTTCAGCTTACGATCATAATTTGGAAAGCCAATCAGATTGCGGGAACGCATTCCTGCATCGTGCTCTTCAAATGAATCCTCATCGGCAATCAGGCTGATTCGCTGCCGCGCATTTACGCGAAAATGATGGCCACACTTGGGGCAAACATGCAGATGATCGTTTAATTCGCTGGTAAAGAGCATCGCCTTACACTCCGGACAGGAGATGCATAATTCGCTGGGAATATCCGGAGCGGGGGACTTGGTGTATTTGTCGTACGATTCCAGGTCGTTCTTTGGTTTCTTAAACAGATTTTTCGAAAGCATCCATTATCCCCTCTTTTCCCGCAATTCCATGAAGTTTGTATAGTAATCTCCGGACTTGAACGACGGAGAACTCAAAATATCCATGTGAAGCTCTGCGTTGTGATCCACGCCTTCGACCACCAATTCGCACAGGGCCGCCTGCATTTTGCGGATAGCCTCTTCACGCGTTGGCGCATGGACAATCAGCTTGCCGATCAGCGAATCATAGAACGGCGGCACCAGATAATCCTGGTACAATGCCGTATCAAACCGAACCCAAGGACCACCCGGAATATGCAACAAAGAGATTTTTCCGCAACTTGGCCGGAAATTCAGTTCTGGATTTTCCGCATTGATGCGGCACTCAATCGCATGGCCGGAAATCTGGATATCTTCCTGGGTAAAGCCCAAAGACATTCCTGCGGCGACACGAATCTGCCACTTCACCAAATCGATACCGGTGACCATCTCTGTGACCGGATGCTCCACCTGAAGGCGCGTGTTCATCTCCATGAAATAGAAATTTTTCTCAGGGTCCAGTAGGAATTCCACCGTTCCCACACCTGTATACCCAACCGCCTTTGCAGCCTTGGTTGCCGCATCCGCCATTCTCTGGCGAAGTTCCGGGGTAACCGCCGGAGAGGGGCTTTCCTCGATCAACTTCTGATTTTTGCGCTGGATGGAACACTCTCGCTCGCCCAATGTGACCACGTTTCCTTGGCGGTCACAGAGCAGCTGCATTTCGATATGTTTGGCCGGAGCAACAAATTTTTCCAGGTAGACCCCGCCGTCTCCAAAGGCCAACTGTGCTTCCTGCGATGCAGAACGAAACGCCGTTTCAAAATCCTCCGAACGATCTACGCGGCGAATCCCCCGTCCGCCACCGCCTGCGCGCGCTTTGACCAAAAGCGGATACCCAATCCGGTCCGCTTCCTTGTGCGCCTGTTCCAGATCCTCTACCATCTCACAGCCCGGTACCACCGGCACCCCCGCTGCAATCATGGTCTTACGCGCGGCATCCTTGTCGCCCATCTCAGAAATAACTTTTGAGGTCGGTCCGATAAAGACAATATGGCATTCCTCGCACAAAGCGGCAAACTTCGCATTTTCAGAGAGCAGGCCATATCCCGGATGGATGGCGCCAGCGCCCGTCGCCTCCGCAGCGGAGAGAATCGCCGTCATGTTCAGGTAGCTGTCCTGCACCGGCGCGGGGCCAATGCAGATACTCTCATCCGCCAAACTCACATGCAGTGCGTCGCGATCCGCCTCCGAAAAGACAGCTACGGTGGAAATCCCCATCTCTTTGCAGGCACGGATGATACGCACCGCGATTTCCCCGCGGTTGGCGATCAATATTTTCGAAAACAAGGCCTACACCTCTTTATCCTCAGATTCACAAGCTCAAACAATGGCAAAGGAGAGCTCTCCTTTGACCACTACCTTGCCGTTGACACGCCCTTCGCCCTTTGCAAAGCAGAACGGTCCACGCCGCCCGGTCGCACTGCAGTGGAACACTATGGTATCGCCGGGTTTTACTTGCCCCTTAAAGCGCACCTTATCCAGGCCGCCGTAGAGCGGGGTATGCCCCTTGACATCCTCTACCAACAAAACACAGCAGGTCTGCGCCATCATCTCGCATTGAATGACCCCTGGAACCACTGGGTTTCCTGGAAAGTGCCCTTGCAAAAACCATTCATCGCCGCGCACCGTATACTTACCCTCTGCTAGGTTGTCCTCGATTTTGGTTGCCTCATCCAGCAAGAGCATCGGCTCGCGATGCGGCAGAACCTCTTTCAACTCTTCTTTTGTCATCGGTTCCTCTCCCCCAGCATTTAAAAAATCTTAAAGAGCACCTGGCCATACTCTACCAACTGCCCATTCTCAACACAAACATCTACAATTTCGCCATCCGTATCCGCAGTGATCTCATTGAGAAGCTTCATTGCCTCAATAACACAGAGCACATCGCCCTTTTTCACCTTGCTGCCGACACGGACGTAGGGGTCCGCCTCCGGGGAAGGAGCCTGATAAAACATGCCGACCATCGGCGACTTGACCTCTTTGAGATTGTTGAAGTCCACCGGCGTCCCATCCTGCGCGGTTGCCGGAGCTGTTGGAGCCGGGGCGGGCGCCGCAGGGGCGGCGGCAGGCACCACTGCCTGAACCACGGGAGCCGTCGCGCAAGCAGTTTCCAAACGAAGGCTGGTTCCGTCCTCTTGTAGTTCCAGGACACCCAGTCCATTTTCCTTCATAATCTGTGCCAGCTCCCGAATTTCTTCGATCTTCATGACACTACCTCCTTAACCTTTGTACTTCTTGAGGACCAAACATGCGTTGTGTCCGCCGAAGCCAAGGTTGGTGGACAGTGCATAATCCAGATCCACCTTGCGCGCTGTATTGGGCGTATAGTCGAGGTCGCAGTCCGGGTCCGGCTCTTGATAATGGATGGTCGGCGGAACAATGCTATTCTGTAACGCCAAAGCACACACAATCGCCTCAAATGCGCCCGTTGCCCCCAACATGTGACCGGTCATCGACTTTGTAGAGCTGATGACCGCCTCATACGCTTTTTGTCCCAAAGCCTTTTTAAAGGCCAGCGTCTCCGTCTTATCGTTCAGCGGCGTGCTGGTTCCATGCGCGTTGATATACAGGGAGGCATCCTCTGGCATCTGTGCCTCTGCAATCGCCAACCGGATTGCATTGGCCGGACCATCCGCCTCGGGGTCTGGAGCTGTCACATGGTGCGCGTCATTTGTGTTTCCATAACCGACCAATTCGGCGTAAATCTTCGCACCGCGTGCAATTGCATGCTCATATTCTTCCAAAACCATGACCGCGCTGCCCTCGCCCATGACAAAGCCGCTGCGGCGCTTATCAAACGGGGTGCATGCAGTCTCCGGATCGTTGCTTGTACACAACGCCATGCAATTTGCAAAGCCGGCGGTTGCCATTTCATTGATGGTCGCTTCCGTACCACCTGCAAGGATTGCATCCGCGTAACCGTGCTTGATCGCGCGGAATGCTTCGCCAACCGCATGTGCCGAAGTCGCGCATGCCGTTACAACGCACATGGACGGACCCTTCGCATTGTACCGGATTGCGACATTGCCGGAGGCGATATTGGTAATCATCTTTGTGATGAAAAACGGCGAAATCCCTTTCGGGCCCTTGTTGAGCAACTTAGTGACCTCTTCTACAAAGGTGTCCATACCGCCCACACCGGTCCCGATATAAACCCCCAGGCGCTCCGGTTTCACCTTCCCCTCGATGCCACTGTCCTGCATTGCTTGTGCAGAAGCGGCAATGGCATACTGGGTGAATCGATCCAATTTGCGCACCTGTGCCTTTTCAATATATTGAAGCGGATCAAACCCCTTGACCTCTGCTGCAATATTCACTTTGCTGTTGGAGGTATCAAATTTTGTAATCTTCGCAATGCCGTTTTTGCCTGCAATCAGGTTTTCCCAAGAGGTCGGAATGTCATTGCCAAGCGGTGTAAGCGCGCCAATTCCGGTAATCACAACTCTTTTTTCCATCGTTACAATCCCCCAAACGTTTACATACCGAGGCCGCCGTCGACGCGGATGACCTCACCAGTGATATAGGAAGCGCCATCCCCTGCCAGGAAAACCGCCAAATTTGCAATATCTTCCGGTTTTCCCATATGCTTGAGCGGGATGACTGCATTTGCCCCCTCTTTGACCTTATCGCTGAGCTGCGCTGTCATGTCGGTTTCAATAAATCCCGGCGCTATGGCATTACAAGTCACATTGCGGGATGCGAGTTCTTTTGCAACCGTCTTAGTCAATCCGACCAAACCGGCTTTTGCGGACGCATAGTTTGCCTGTCCCGCATTCCCCATGAGACCGGAAACGGAGGAAATATTGATGATTCTTCCGCTGCGGCGCTTCATAAAATGGGAATAGCAGTGTTTAATCATATGGAATGCGCCCTTCAGATTGGTGCCGATCACCGCATCAAAGTCTGCTTCCTTCATAGAAAGCAACAGACCATCGCGCGTAATACCGGCATTGTTCACCAAAATATGGATTTGTCCGAAGTCCGCCAGAATCTGTGCCACAGTCTCCTTTGTTGCATCAAAGTCCGCCACATCACAGCGATATGCCTTGGCCGTTACGCCGTGCTCCGCAGCGAGTGCGCACGTTTCCTGGGCGGCTTCCTCATTGCCCGCATAAACGATCGCTACATTTGCGCCGTTTTCCGCCATCTTCAGGGCAATCGCGCGGCCGATTCCACGGGAACCTCCCGTGATCACGGCTGTCTGGTTGGTCAGCAAAAGAATTCCTCCTTTAGTCTCGTGATTTCAGTGTTATTTTAGTGCTTCCACGGTAGCTTGTAAGGTTTCTGCATCCTCTACGCGATGGATGGAAACCCCCGGAAGGGTCTTTTTTACCAAGCCGGCAAGCGTCTTCCCAGGGCCGACCTCTACGAAGTCGGTGACACCTTCCTCCGCCATCTTTTTCAAAATTGCCTGCCATGGCACCGGATGGTTCACTTGCATGGCGATATTCTCTTTGATTGCTGCCGCATCCGCCGCATAGTGCTCTGCGGTGTAGTTGGCATAGAGCGGAACTGTTGGAGCGGACACCGCCACATTCTGAAGCTCCAGCTGCATCTTTTCCGCCGCCGAATCCATCATTGGGGAGTGAAATCCGCCGCTGACAGCAAGCGGTACGGCGCGGCCGCCGGCTTCCTGAACCGCTTTGCAAAGCCGTTCCAGTGCTGCCTTTTCCCCCGCCACCGACACCTGCCCAGGGCAGTTGTAATTGACCGGATACGTCCCTTTCTGTTCTGCACAAAGCGCCTCTACACGCTCATCCGGCAACTTAAGAATCGCGGCCATGCCGCCGTTGGTACGTTGGGCTGCTTCATCCATAAAAGAAGCACGCTTACAAACCAGCTGAAACCCCTCTTCCGGAGTCAGTACTCCACAGAAGGTTAGCGCCGCCACTTCTCCGAGCGAAAAACCAGCTGCCACATCCGGCACAATGCCACACGCTTTCAGTGCTTCCGCTGCTGCCAAATCGACACAGTAAACACAGGGCTGTGTGTTCTCTGTCTGGCTCAGTTCTTCTTTGGTGCCAGAAAAGCACTGTACAGATGTATGAGGACGCACAGAATCTGCCAGGTCAAATACCGCTTTCGCAGCACTGCTGGCTTCATAAAGCGATTTTCCCATTCCAGGATATTGGGCGCCTTGGCCACTGAATAAAAAGGCTATTTTACCCATTTCATCGCACCTCCAAGTACCTGTTCTCCCTGTTCAAAGAGTTCCGTGATGATCTCCTTGGCGGTCTGCTCCTTGTGGACCATCGCCGCAACTTGACCTGCCAAGAACGAACCGTGTTGCGCATCCCCCTCACGTGCCGCCTTACGCAGAGCGCCTACGCCAAACTGCTCAAGCTCCTCGTCTGAAATATTGGAATCATATTCCATGTGGGCCAACTCCCGGGTAAACGGCGTCTTTAAAGCGCGCACCGGGTGCCCCAAACGGCGGCCGGTACTGATCGTATCAATATCCTTTGCTTTGAGAATCTTCTCCTTATAAACAGGACTAATCGTGCATTCCTTCGCCACCAAGAAACGGGTACCTACCTGCACCCCTACAGCGCCCAACATGAAAGCTGCTGCCAGTTGACGGCCATCTGCAATACCGCCCGCCGCAATCACAGGGATCTTTACCGCATCGCATACCTGAGGGACAAGCGCCATCGTAGTCAATTCTCCGATATGGCCGCCACTTTCGCCACCCTCTGCAATCACTGCGGCCGCTCCACGCTTTTCCACCAGTTTGGCCACGCCCACAGAAGCTACCACCGGTACCACCTTGATACCCGCTTCCAACCATGCGGGCATATATTTACCGGGATTCCCTGCTCCCGTGGTGAGCACCGGAACCTTCTCCTCCACGACCACACGTGCGACCTCTTCTACAAAGGGGCTCATCAGCATCACGTTCACGCCGAAAGGTTTGTCCGTCAATTCGCGGCATTTGCGGATCTCGGTACGGAGCTGCTCACCATTGGAATTCATGCCAGCGATGATGCCTAAGCCACCCGCATTGGATACCGCGGAAGCCAAGGATGCATCAGCCACCCAGGCCATCCCCCCTTGCAAGATCGGGTATTCAATGCCCAACAAATCACAAATCGGTGTCTTTATCATAAAAAACGACTCCTTTCCAAATATCCTTACTTATACCGTCCATACCAATGTACAGGCGCCTGTTGTCAAACCTCCGCCAAAGGTCGAAAGCACCAGTACGTCGCCTGGATGAAACTTCCCTGCACGATGCATCTCATCCATTAAGATTGCCACTCCAGCGGACGAGGTATTGCCATACCGGCTGATATTGACATGGAACTTCTCCGCAGGAATGTTCAACTTCTTTTTCGCTGTCTCAATGATGCGCAAATTGGCCTGATGTGGCAACACGTAATCCACATCCTCCTCCGTGAACCCCGCTTCTTCCAATACGATGCGCACATCGTTGCACATAGCGGCCACCGCGAATTTGTAGACTTCCTGTCCATCCATATATAGGAAGGACTCTGCGGATTCAGCCTGGGTCTTATCAAATGGAGAACTTCCCCGCACATGCGGGATGCGCAAGGCATCCGAATTTCCTGTCGTCGTAATTCGAATGGAGCGCAGTCCTTCGCCTTCTCCTAGCACCGCCGCGCCCGCAGCATCGCCAAACAACACGCAAGTTCTGCGGTCCTTCCAATCCAATAACTTGGACATCTCTTCAGCAGCGACAACCAAAACCTTTTTTACACGCTTACGGACGAAATATCCATCCGCAACATCTAACGCATAGACAAAACCCGAACATGCCGCATTAATATCGAAAGCCGGACATGTCGCCCCTAAACTTTTTTGCACGATGCAAGCCAAGGCAGGGGTTATGTAATCGCCGCGTATGGTAGAACAGAGGATCAAGTCCAGTTCTTCTGGTGTAATTCCTGCATTTTGCAGCGCAGCACGCCCCGCCTGTACAGCCAGATCGGAAATGGTTTCCGTGGTACAGACATACCGACTCTTAATCCCGGTTCGCGTGGAAATCCATTCATCAGAGGTATCCAGGAACACAGAGAGGTCATCATTTGTCTGTGAACAGACCGGATGGGCACTTCCCGTTCCTAGGATCTGAAAACTCATATGCACACCATTCTTTCTCTCTTTTAGATTGCCGTCCGCGGTGCGAAGAACCACAAGGTCCCTCAGGAGAACTCCCCAAATCGGGCACACTCCACGCAGCCGTTTTCAAACGTCCGGCAGGTGCAAAACAGCTCATTTTAAAATACTTCAATTTTTTTAATTATATTGCAAATCCATTTTTTGTCAAGCGAAAAATATTTTTCCAAATCTCCATGAACAGTTTTCATCCTTATTATACCACAATGTTTTCCTCTATATGGAATGAAAAATTGCAAAAAACACTTGAGATTTTCCAACAGGTTTGCCAGAAAGCTGGACTATTCCCTTCCCAATTGGCGTTGAAATGATAAGCTAACATATTCAATCGACATATTAAAGGATGAAAGGAGGCTTCCATAACACGGCGAGTGCTGTATACACTCCGTCCAATAAGAGCAAAAAACAGTTTGATCATAGAAACACCCTGCCGCAAACACATTTAGGAATGCGGCAGGGTGTCCTGCATTATCGAATTAGGGATGAGAATATGCCTATGTATCGGTCACAAATCCCAATTTCCAAGCATTGGAATCTGTCCGCGACACTTTTATAGAGTTTTCTTTCTCCACTTAGCCAACCGTCACCGTACAATGCATCTGCGCATTCTGTACCGGCAAGGTCGTATAGACGCCCGTACTCTGGCCCGGTGTGCCAACTGCATAAACTCTATAGTAGTAGTCATTGCCGATCTGCGTCACAAACTGTGTCTTCAGAACGCTTCCGTTGCCCACTGTGAAGCTCGGTACCAGCCCGTTTCCATTCACCACGGTCATCTTGAAGCAGTATGCTGCGCCCCTCTTCAATGTGAAGTTTACCGTCGTATCGCTGTATACGCTCGCCTGGGCTACAACTCCCTGCGCCGCTGCGACGGTCGGATTCACCACTGCTCTGCCCGCGGAACCATAGATGTTCCCGCTACTCTTCGAACCGGAAGAGCTGGTATGTTTCTTGTTTCCGCTATTCTGGTCGTTATCCGGCTTTGTGGGTTCTTCTCCCTTTGTCGCCTGGATACGCGCTTCCAACGCATTGTATGCGCTTTCAATCTCTTCGGAAGTCGCATCTTCTTTTTCCAGAACTACCTTTGCTGTCTGAAGCGCTGCCTGCAACGCTGCATAATCTGCCGCTGTATAGTCGTTCGCATTTACCTGTTCGCCCTTTGCGATCAGAGCTTCCAACGCTTCCTTATCCGGCGTCTTGCGCAGATTTGCCATCGCTATGGTCAATTCGGTCGCAATGCTGTTCACTTCTTCCTGCGTCGCGTTCGGATCGTTCAGAATCCCCTCGGCCGCATTCAGCGCGTCAGTAAAGGCCTTTTTGACTTCTTCGCTGCTCTCATAGCTGTCCAGGTCTGTAAGAATCTCATTGCCCTTTGCGATCAGCGTTTTCAGTGTGCTGGTGTCCGCCCGCATCGTCAAGCCCTGGATTGCATCACGCAAAGCCTGCTTCGCCGGCTCTACCTCCACCTCGAGAGCATCTTCGTCGTTTACCAACTCTTCTGCGTCCGCTTTTGCCTTTTCATAGACGCTCCAGCTGTTCGGCGTGAAGTCTTCCTCATTCAGTTCCGGCAGGCTATCCAACAACGCCTTCAGGCCCTCTCGGTCTCCTGCGGTAAAGGACAGGTAGAACATGGCATCCGTCATGTTCAGCCATGCTTCATTGATCTCGTCCTGCAATGCGGTTCTGTCCGCCTCTACCTTGATTGCCGCCTCATAGGCCTCGTCAAAGAGCTTCTTCGCGCTTGGCACCATCGTCGCGTACTCGTCGCCTTTCATAGCCTTTTCTGCACTCTGGATCGCGTCTCGCAACAAAAGCTTGTTGACGATCGTGCTCTTGAACTGCACCGTAGTCTCCGTATTCGGCATATTTAGCACATAGTCAATCGCTCTTGTGGATTCCAGCGCCTCAATATCGATTGCTGTCTCTTCACCGTTCACAATCACAGAGGCTGCTGCAAATTCTCTGCCGTCCACTCTCGGAGCAAAGGTCAGTTGTACTTCATCGCCTGCCATAACATTTGCCGTATAGCTGCCCAACTTATCCGCATAGGGCGGTTTCTCTCCGTCGACCCACAAAGTCACATTGTCGTCGAACTCAACCAGCAGCTTATGCTCAGATGGCTCTTCTGCGGTCAAGCCGTCAATGGCATTTTGCAGAGTCTCTGCTGCATTTCTCAGCTCGTCGTCCGTCGCCGCCTCGTTGTCAAGCGTTGCTCCTGCCGCCTCATAAGCGGACTCGAACGCATTCCAAGCCTCTTCCAGATACTCGCCCTGGCCTGCGTCGTGAATTTTGGTCGCTTCCAGATACAGTTCTTCCAGCTTTTCGCGCGGGGTCTTTTCCGGCTCTGGAACGACGGTTGCATAGGTCTTTGCTGTGAGATTCTCATTGCCATTGATGTTCGTCGCCATCACGCGCAACTGAGTTCCCTCTGCGACATCTTTTTCAACATGGACTGTTGCTTTACCCGGGTTCTCTTGGTTCGGGGTAATGGTGACACCATTTACCGGCTTGCCGAATACA
>NZ_LT835157.1:2848367-2850254 GCF_900169665.1 Anaeromassilibacillus sp. Marseille-P3371
CCCGTACTCTGGCCCGGTGTGCCAACTGCATAAACTCTATAGTAGTAGTCATTGCCGATCTGCGTCACAAACTGTGTCTTCAGAACGCTTCCGTTGCCCACTGTGAAGCTCGGTACCAGCCCGTTTCCATTCACCACGGTCATCTTGAAGCAGTATGCTGCGCCTCTCTTCAATGTGAAGTTTACCGTCGTATCGCTGTATACGCTCGCCTGGGCTACAACTCCCTGCGCCGCTGCGACGGTCGGATTCACCACTGCTCTGCCCGCGGAACCATAGATGTTCCCGCTGCTCTTCGAGCCGGAAGAGCTGGTATGTTTCTTGTTTCCGCTATTCTGGTCGTTATCCGGCTTTGTGGGTTCTTCTCCCTTTGTCGCCTGGATACGCGCTTCCAACGCATTGTATGCGCTTTCAATCTCTTCGGAAGTCGCATCTTCTTTTTCCAGAACTACCTTTGCTGTCTGAAGCGCTGCCTGCAACGCTGCATAATCTGCCGCTGTATAGTCGTTCGCATTTACCTGTTCGCCCTTTGCGATCAGAGCTTCCAACGCTTCCTTATCCGGCGTCTTGCGCAGATTTGCCATCGCTATGGTCAATTCGGTCGCAATGCTGTTCACTTCTTCCTGCGTCGCGTTCGGATCGTTCAGAATCCCCTCGGCCGCATTCAGCGCGTCAGTAAAGGCCTTTTTGACTTCTTCGCTGCTCTCATAGCTGTCCAGGTCTGTAAGAATCTCATTGCCCTTTGCGATCAGCGTTTTCAGTGTGCTGGTGTCCGCCCGCATCGTCAAGCCCTGGATTGCATCACGCAAAGCCTGCTTCGCCGGCTCTACCTCCACCTCGAGAGCATCTTCGTCGTTTACCAACTCTTCTGCGTCCGCTTTTGCCTTTTCATAGACGCTCCAGCTGTTCGGCGTGAAGTCTTCCTCATTCAGTTCCGGCAGGCTATCCAACAACGCCTTCAGGCCCTCTCGGTCTCCTGCGGTAAAGGACAGGTAGAACATGGCATCCGTCATGTTCAGCCATGCTTCATTGATCTCGTCCTGCAATGCGGTTCTGTCCGCCTCTACCTTGATTGCCGCCTCATAGGCCCCGTCAAAGAGCTTCTTCGCGCTTGGCACCATCGTCGCGTACTCGTCGCCTTTCATAGCCTTTTCTGCACTCTGGATCGCGTCTCGCAACAAAAGCTTGTTGACGATCGTGCTCTTGAACTGCACCGTAGTCTCCGTGTTCGGCATATTTAGCACATAGTCAATCGCTCTTGTGGATTCCAGCGCCTCAATATCGATTGCTGTCTCTTCACCGTTCACAATCACAGAGGCTGCTGCAAATTCTCTGCCGTCCACTCTCGGAGCAAAGGTCAGTTGTACTTCATCGCCTGCCATAACATTTGCCGTATAGCTGCCCAACTTATCCGCATAGGGCGGTTTCTCTCCGTCGACCCACAAAGTCACATTGTCGTCGAACTCAACCAGCAGCTTATGCTCAGATGGCTCTTCTGCGGTCAAGCCGTCAATGGCATTTTGCAGAGTCTCTGCTGCATTTCTCAGCTCGTCGTCCGTCGCCGCCTCGTTGTCAAGCGTTGCTCCTGCCGCCTCATAAGCGGACTCGAACGCATTCCAAGCCTCTTCCAGATACTCGCCCTGGCCTGCGTCGTGAATTTTGGTCGCTTCCAGATACAGTTCTTCCAGCTTTTCGCGCGGGGTCTTTTCCGGCTCTGGAACGACGGTTGCATAGGTCTTTGCTGTGAGATTCTCATTGCCATTGATGTTCGTCGCCATCACGCGCAACTGAGTTCCCTCTGCGACATCTTTTTCAACATGGACTGTTGCTTTACCCGGGTTCTCTTGGTTCGGGGTAATGGTGACACCATTTACCGGCTTGCCGAATACA
>NZ_LT835157.1:2853085-2949014 GCF_900169665.1 Anaeromassilibacillus sp. Marseille-P3371
CATAGTCAATCGCTCTTGTGGATTCCAGCGCCTCGATATCGATTGCTGTCTCTTCACCGTTCACAATCACAGAGGCTGCTGCAAATTCTCTGCCGTCCACTCTCGGAGCAAAGGTCAGTTGTACTTCATCGCCTGCCATAACATTTGCCGTATAGCTGCCTAGCTTATCCGCATAGGGCGGTTTCTCTCCGTCGACCCACAAAGTCACATTGTCGTCGAACTCAACCAACAGCTTATGCTCAGATGGCTCTTCTGCGGTCAAGCCGTCAATGGCATTTTGCAGAGTCTCTGCTGCATTTCTCAGCTCGTCGTCCGTCGCCGCCTCGTTGTCAAGCGTTGCTCCTGCCGCCTCATAAGCGGACTCGAACGCATTCCAAGCCTCTTCCAGATACTCGCCCTGGCCTGCGTCGTGGATCTTGGTCGCTTCCAGATACAGTTCTTCCAGCTTTTCGCGCGGGGTCTTTTCCGGCTCTGGAACGACGGTTGCATAGGTCTTTGCTGTAAGATTCTCATTGCCATTGATGTTCGTCGCCATCACGCGAATTCGTGTTCCAACCGGAACCGCTTCGCCTACAGAAACGGTCGCCTTGCCGGCATCTTCCGCATTCGGGGTAATGGTGGCGCCTTCAATTTCACGGCCAAAAGAATCCACGATGGACCAAACCGCAGAAGTCACTTCATAGGTATCGTCCCACACCAATCCTTCAAGTGCTGCCTTCAACATGTTATAGGCACTGTCGATGATTGCCTCCGTTACGCCCGGAGTTATGATGACAACATTTGCCACATTGACTGCTGCTTCCAAAATTGCAACGCTGCTCTCGGTATAGATGCTGGTGTCAATGGCGTTTACTTGATCCAACAGTGCTTGCAGATCTTCCAGCGTTGCTGCTGCACGTACAGAACCCGCCTTTGCAATCGCCGTCGGAGCGGCCTTTACAATGGTATACTCTTGGCTGGTGCCTACAACGATTTCTGCATCCTTCGGAGAAAGTGCTAATTCGTCTCCATCAACCACCGGTGCATCATTGTATCCGAGTTTTGTGAAGTCAAGCCACAGAACAACATTCTCATTGTCTGGAGCAATTGCTGGCGTATCCGCTTCCGCCTTATCATAAGCGTCCTGACCATTCAGTTCATCCACACTGAGCGCCTTATCGTATACGCGCACCTTGGCAAACTGGTTGCTGTTGGTTCTCCCCGTCTCCGGGTCATAACCGATGTAGAAGTTCGTATCGTTGGAAGAAACGCCACCTGTGGAACTGTCAGTCGCCTGTGCGACAATTTCGCCGTTCAGGTAAAGATATAGTTTGCTGCCGTCATAAATGCCGGCGATATGATTCCATTTATTGATCACTTCGTCGCGATTAAACGCATACTCATAGGTATACCACTTTCCATCGTTGGCTTTGATGAAAAAGTCAATCGTCGTCGAGCGCATACGGAAGCCCATACAGCTATCGCCCTTGCCAAGGTACATATCGTAATCCTTCTGGCTGCTGGACGGTTTCACCCAGACTTCCACGGTAAACGGATTCTTGCCCTTGAACACATCCTTGAAGATGTCGCCGCCCTCAGTTCCTTTGTCATTCGGGACCGGCATATAACCTGTCAAAGCGGCGCCGAAGGTATCGTCCTGAATCAGATTGGCCGTATCCGGGAGAACGGGATTCATAGCATTTGCGCTCTGATCCACCACATACGGAGCCTTCCCTCTGAGTGCCTGGACTTCTTCCAATGCCGTTTCCAGTTCCTCATAATTGGATACCAGCTTCTTCTGGCTGTCGGTCAGGCCTTCATAGAGGTCCACGATTGCCTCAATGTCAGCGAGCTGGTCATAGGAGTATACAAAGATCGAGTCAATCGCTTCCTCGACTGCCTGGGCCTGCTGCTGGTCAAAAGCATCCTGATCAAAGCTCTCCAGGGTTCTCCAGGGCTTGCTCAGCTCCATCGGATCGCCCGAAGCGGTTTCATACGGAACGATTGTGTACTCATAGGTGTACGCCTTATCGTTCGGGACTGTATACTGCTCCAAAGTGTCCGGGCCACAGCTTGCGCCGCCGAGGCCGCGAGAAATCAGGTCCACATGGAAATATGTTTCTTCATTCGGGCCTTTCAATTCATATGGATGATTTGCAGCATCCAGCTCATCAGCTGTGAAATGAAGAGCACCTGCCTCCAGATCTTGTTTACCGGCTACAAGTACGCCATAAGGCTTGTTCTCACCGGTGAGAGCCATCCACTTCACGCCATTGTAGTCGCCAGTGGTCTGTGTCTTCAGGAACGGATAGAAGGAATCGGTTGCCGTTGAGGTATAGACACCAGTCATTGCATAGGTGCAACGGTCGATGTAACCTTCAGACGGGCCGTTGCCATACCAGGTAATATCCTCATAGCCCGCCGGCAAAGTCATTGTGGAACCAACCTTCAGCAGCTGGCCCATACCGGTTCCAGTGGCATCCAGCGTCATCTTAACGGTAACTGCGCCAGATCCGTCGATGGTATACACTACGGTCTCCTTGGCACCCTTCGCATTATTGAGTGTCAATTCCGTGGTAACGACCATTCTCCCATCCTCTGCAGCAGAGACGGTCAGTCCATCTTCATTCAGCGTGATATTCTTATTGGCGCTCTTCCAGGTGGAATCCATGCTCTTATCGTTATCAATCGCTGCTCTCCAGAAGTCCGGAACGGGTCCCTCCTCGATGATCTCTTCGCCTTTGAAAACATAATTGGACATCGCACCTGTTGACTTGTTCAGCTTAAAGGAGAAGTCCTCCCCTTTGACCAACACATAGTCCGCGTCGCTTTCAGTATCAACCGTTACATCTTTCTCCGAAATGACCGGGGCCACTGCTGGAACAGCTGCCGGAATCGCAAACTGCTCGTGCGCCACTTCATGGCCAGCATCTGCCCACCAGCAATCATCCTTGAGCAGGAAGTTGATGTTGAGGTAATACTCCGCACCTGCCGGACGCTCGTTTTCTGCCGGCATTGTATACGGAATCGTAACAGACTTGGTTTCCTTCGGCGCTATATTTGCCTCTTCGTCCGCGAGGATTCCTTCATCAATCACTTCGCCGTCCTGCAACAGCTGCCACTGGACGTCATAAGCATTGACATTCGTGAAATTATTCTCGTTATAGATGTTGACCTTGCGGTTCATGAGCTCATTTTCCGTGGCCGTCACCCAGATAGACTGGTACTGGTATTTTACTTCATAGAGCTCAGGCTGCGGGTCACGGTCCGGGGATACGATGCCGTTCACACAGAAATTACCACTGTTGTTGGTATCGCCCCAGTCTCCGCCGTAGCCGAAGAACTTGCCATCCATCTCTTCATTATAAAGATTTTGATGGGCATAGTCCTCTGCGTAGTAGTCCCAATACTGCTGCTCAAGCTGGGTCATCGGCTCAGAGTAATCCAGCCACAGGACCACACTGTCATCTTCTGCGCCAATGGCCGGAGTCTGGCTGTTCTGTGCCTGGAGTTCCTCCGCCGTCAGCGCTCTGTTGTAAATACGCGCAAGCGAGATCTCGCCGTCCACGGTACGATTGTGCTCCAAATCGATACCAATGCCAAGATCATAACTATTGGTATGGATATTGAAGCTACCATTATTGGTATTCATCAGTCTTCCGTCATAGTAGACCTTCAAAGCAGTACCGTCATAGGTACCGGCGATCTGGTGCCAATTGCCCACCCAGTCGCTCGGGAGGTCAAAGGAAGCAGAATTCCAATTTGCACCGTCATAGACAAAGAATTCCACGCCGGCATTTCCACTGCTTCTGGTCTTCAAAGCAACCTGCGTATCGCCCTTGGCGATAAATACGCTGTTAGATGCAGTAGAATTCGGCTTTACCATCACTTCAAAGGTAAAGTTTGCATCCGAACCGGAGAGCACAGCGTTATAGACGTCGTTGGCCGCGCCGGAAATCACGGAATATCCATCGTATGCTTTGCCTGTAAGGGAAGCATCGTCTGCGTCAACTGCGCTGGTTGCGCCTGTCACGGTTGCTACCGCTGCATTTTTACTCAACTCAGTGATGCTGCTCTGGCTGGGCAGGGTATCGAGGTCAATGGCACGGGATTGGTCAACCCAGTCCCAAATGAAGCCGCCGAGCATATTGTCAGAGCTGCGGACAGCATCCCAATACTCTTTCAAGTTGCCGACCGAATTGCCCATCGCATGGGCATATTCGCACATGACATACGGCATCTTGCCTTCGCCAGCATATCCCTGTACTGCACTGACCGACGGATACATATTGCTGCCCATATCGGTTCCACAGTCCTGGTTCAAACCTTCCGCATGAACCGGACGAGTCAAATCGCGGTCCTTGAAGAACCACACCAAGCGCGGGAAAATATTGTCACCGCCGTGGCGGTCATAGCTCATCTCATTGCCGATGGACCATGCGACAACCGCGGTCTGATTCTTCAACGTCTGGTAAGAGGTATTTTCACGGTCGAATAGAACCGTACTCAGGTATTTATTGATATTGTCGTTTTGGCCCATAATGGCATGACATTCCGCATTTGTCTCGCCCATCATATACAGGCCATACTTGTCGCAGAGGTAATAGAGGTACTCATCATTCGCATAGTGAGAGGTACGGACTGCGTTCAGGTTCCATTCCTTCATCAGCTTGACGTCTTCCTCATAAGTTTCCTTCGGCACATATTTGCCGCCAAATGGGTCGGAATCGTGGCGGTTGGTGCCGCGGAACAACAACGGCTGTCCATTGATGGTGATCGGCTCATATTCCGTTGTGATGCGGTTGTAGTTCTCATCTACCTCCGTACGGGTGAACTCGATCTCGCGGAAGCCGAGTTGCTGGGAAACGCTTTCGAACAGCTTGCCGGAATTTTTGTCGTAGAGGTTGAGGACCAGTGTGTAGAGGTTCGGGTCCTCGGCGCTCCAAAGTTTCGGGCTCTTGACCAGCTTGCTGACATCTGCGGTAGCCGACTTGCCAGCGGCAATCGCGCCGAGATCGATGCGCATCGGGTCGTCTGCAAAGACGTTGTTGCCCTCTGCATCAAACAATTGAACGTCGATTGCAAAATTGGAGACATCCTGTGTCGCATAGTTGGTCACGACCGGGCTCAACTGCAGATCTGCATTGGTGTAGGTCTCGTCCAAGTCGGTGATGACGCGGTAGTCCGAGATATGCACCAAGGGGGTGGAATACAGGTAGACGTCGCGGAAGATACCGCCGTCGTAGATCATATCCTGGTCTTCCATCCACGTTCCGTCGCAGAATTTATGTACCTTTACTGCAAGGGTGTTGACTTCGCCCTGCGGGTTCAGATAATCGGTGATGTCGAACTCGTGCGGACGATAGCTGTCCTCACTATAGCCGACCTCATGGCCGTTGACATACACATAATAAGCGGACTCCACGCCCTGGAAGGAAATCAGCACGCGGCCGTTGTCCTGAAGCATGGAGGGTTTCACAGTGAATTCCTTGCGGTAGAAACCCACCGGGTTGTAATTCGTCGGCGCCTGCGGAACGCTGGGGTTGTCCCCTTCCTGCCAAGGCATCTGGGTGTTCGTATAAATGGAATAGTCCCAATCGCCGCAGTCCTCATAGCGGGTCCAGCTGCGCGGAACATCCACATCGTGCCACCCATCTTCGGCCTTCACCTCATAATCGGGGTTCATAAAGCCGTCATCCAGGTATTTCTGACCCTTTTCCGGGTTGGATACCACGACAAGCTGCCAATCTTTTTCGCCGGAACCGCTGAGCATCTGGACATATGCGGATTGATCCTTTGCATAATCCACGGCACCGGTCACTGCCTTGTCCACAGATTCATAAGGAACAGTAGACGTTGCAGCAGGCTCTCGATTGATTCCAACAACATCCCAAGCATTCTCTTCCGAGCCGTCGAGGCCGGTATAGGTCGTGCCTGTCCACTCCTTGTGGGTAAATTTCTGGTCTTCGGGCTTCATTTCGGAAGCGGCCCGCGTAAGCTGCGGCCACTGTGCGTTGCTGTTCCAAGGATCTCCCGCGTCATTTCCCGCAGCAAATGCAGGCTGAATGCCAACACTGACGGTCATGATCGCCGAAAGAAGCAAGGAAACCAGCCGTTTCGATTTCATGCACATCTCTCCCCATCTTAAAAAATATTAAACAAGGAACCACCAAACATCCTCTTTCTCCACAACGCTCCCTCTACCGAAACGCTGTTGAGCTATCCGATCTTTGGTGTTCCTTATTTTTTAAATGAAATACTGAATTCCGTGCCATTCATAAAGCAAACAGTATTCTTTCTCAGTTTCCAACTTTTTTATATATTATAACAATTTATTTCCAAAAAAGATAGTACTTTTTTCTGAAATTCTTGTATTTTCTTTGTATTTTATAGGATAATGATTTTCAATTGGACTCCAAAAGCAAAAAAGCCCAGAGGGATTGATCCCTCTGGGCTGCACTTTAATGATTTACATTCCCTCCGGCATAGCCTCTCCGCGTTGCCCTTCGTGGAACTTCCGCTTGTTCTTTTTGCTCTTCCGGCCATGCCGGAATTTATCCACGCCGGCATACAGAACCGGGATAAATACCAAAGTGATTACGGTAGAGAGCGTCATACCAAAAATAATGGTAATTGCCATTGGACGTTGCATTTCTGTACCTTCCGCCGTGGAAAGCGCCATTGGGACCATTCCCAGTACCGTGGTGAGGGTAGTCATCAGGATAGGACGCAAACGAGTGGGCCCCGCCTTTTCCAGCGCTTCCACACAGCCCATCCCGCGTTCTCTGAGTTGGTTGGTGTAGTCCACTAGCACAATTGCATTGTTGACCACCATGCCGACCAACATAATAAAGCCCATAAATGACGTCGCAGTAATGGTATTGCCCGTTACAAACAGTCCCATGATTCCACCGGTCAAGGCTAGCGGCAGGGAGAACATGATGATAAATGGATGAATGAACGATTCAAACTGCGCTGCCATAATCATATAGACCAGCAGGATGGCAACAATCAGCACCACGAGCAGGCTGGTGAAGGTTTCGACAATACTATCCATCGTTCCAGTGAATTCATAGTCATATCCCTCGGGGAAATGATACCGATCGAGAACAGCTTCCGTATTGCGGCGTGCGGTTGCAGAGTCAATATCCGTCGTATTGGCACTGATGGTGATATAACGGTGCTGGTTGGTACGAGTGATCTGAGTAGCACCGTCTGCCACCCGGATTTCCGCCACCTCTGTCAACGGAATGGGTGAACCGTTTGCCGCCGGTACGGTGATCCCCTGTAAATCATTCAGATAGCGGATACGGTCCGGATCTTCCATAATTCGGACGTCGATTTCGTCGCCGTCCACTTTATATTGGGTGGGAACGCTGCCTGTCACCGCTGTGCTGACCGCACTGGCAATGCTCGACGCAGTAATCCCGTAGGAAGACGCCTTTACGCGGTCGATCACGATGCTGGCCTCCGGGACTGCATCGTCCAACGAACTGGAAACATCGGTTACCCAGGGCTCCTTCTCCAATTGTTCCATCAAGTCGTTCCCGATCGCACGGAGCTGTTCGGTATCATCGCCATTCAGCTGGAACTGTACATCCGAAGAGGAGCCAAACGATCCCATTGCAGAACTGGAAGCAGAAGCTGTAATTTCTGCGCCGGCAATCCCTTTTACCCGCCCGCGGATTTCATCCACCACTTCATCCGTCGACCGGTCGCGTTGGTCCATCCCTACCAGGTTGATGGTTACACTGGCGCCGTCTGTAGAAGATCCCCCTGCGGTGACATACCATTCGTCAATCTCCGGAATATCCCCGAGCTGAGCCGTCACTTGATCGACCACCTTCGAGGTTTCCGACAAAACCGTTCCCTTTGGCATCGCAATCGAAATGCTTGCCGAACCTTGGTCCATAGAGGGAATCAGGTTCACTCCTACCACGGGTAGCAAGGACAGAGAGGCTACAAAGATCAGCAACACCAGGGCAACCACACGTTTTTTATGCCGCAGAGAAGCGTGCAGAACCCGGCGGTAGCCGCTGTCCAGCGCATCCAATCCACGCTTCCAAAGATTGAGAAATGCATGGAGGCGGGGATGTTTTTCCATGCGCTCTGCATCCGTACTTTTGAGTAGGCGGGAGGCCGCCATGGGGACAAAGGTCACGGAGACAATCAGGGAAACCCCCAACGAAAAACTCACGGTCAGGGACAGATCTTTAAACATCTGGCCAATCATTCCCTGTACAAACATCAAAGGAATGAATACCGCCACGGTAGTCAGCGTTGAGGCCATGACCGAGAGCGCAACCTCCGCCGTCCCTGTCTCAGCCGCTTTCCGCGCGCTCATGCCTTCCTCGTGATGGCGTGTAATCGCCTCCAACACAACGGTGGAATTGTCCACTAACATGCCGATACCGATGGTTAAACCGCCCAAAGAGATGACATTCAGGGACATACCACAAACGTACATCAATGCGAATGTCACAATAACCGAAGTCGGGATGGATACGCCGATAATCAGAGAGGACTTTCCATTGCGCAAAAATAGGAACAACACGACCATGGCCATCAGAGCTGCCTGCACCGCTGTGCTCAAAACATTACTGACAGAAGTCGTAATATAATCCGCCGTATTGGTGAGCATTGTCACATTCAACTCTGGATCGTCGGCTTCAATCTTGTCGAGTTCTTCGACAATTTTCTCGGAAATATCCACCAAGTTGGCATTGGACTGTTTTTGGATGGTGAGAATGATGCTCTTTTGTCCATCAATTAGGGCATAGGAGTCTTCTTCCTTTTCCACTTCCTTGACATCCGCCACATCGCGCAGATGGATCAGCGCTCCTGTTGAAGTGGTAATCGGCAAGTCGCGGATTTCATCAACCGATTCGAATTGACCAACCGAACGCAATTGTAGCTTGGCATCGCCCTGCGCAATACTGCCCGTCGGTAGGTTCAAGTTTTCTGCCTGTAGCATCCCGGAAATCTGCTGTACCGTCACATTGTATCCCTGCATCTTTTCCGGCTTTAAAACAACCTGCACTTCTTGATCGACACTGCCTGTCATGCTGACAGAGGCCACGCCGTCAATGCGTTCCAGGCGGTTGATTACATGGTCTTCAATTTCCGTGGTCAATTTGGAGAGATCCATATCCCCATGGACGCCCACCATGATACTGCTCAACATGCTAGGGTCCATTTTGATGACCATCGGATCGTTTGCCCCTTCAGGCAAGCTGCTTTTGACCAGATCAATTTTTTCACGCAAGTCGATGGCAGCCATATCCACGTCGGTTCCATCCACAAATTGCACGATTACCATGGAAGAATTGGCGGAAGAGGTCGAGGTAATGGTATCCACGTTGCTGACAGTCCCCAAAGCCTCTTCCACTGGTTTGGTAACCAGACTTTCGATCTCCTCCGGGCCCGCGCCGACATAAGTCGTACTGACCGCTGCAATTGGTATATTGATCGAAGGCATCAAATCCAACTTCAAGGCGGACAAAGAAACAAGGCCTGCCAAAATGAACACCAACATCACCATAATGGTGGTGATAGGACGCTTAATCGCGGTTTTTGTCGGCATACATTACGCCTCCTTTTCCGAATCGGAGGCTTCAATCACGTCACCGTCCGTCAGGAAGCTCTGGCCCTTTATAACAACGCTGCTGTTTTCCGCAAGTCCCGTAGTCACCTCCACCTGCTCTCCTGTATCGATACCGGTGGTCACTTCCACCTTTCTAGCGACGCCCTCTTCATTGACAAACACATACGATTGGTCGTCCGAGGTCAACACAGCGTCTCTTGGAAGAACGATTACGTTTTCATGCCGTTCATTTACAAAATGTACCTCTCCAAACATTCCGGATTTCAATTGCCCATCCGCATTGTCCAGAACAATCTTTACATTATATGTACCGGTCTGCCCCGCCGCAGGATTGATGCGATCAATTTTGCCCGTAAATGGCGTATCCGAAACAGCACTGACTTTTACATCCACGCTCTGCCCCACGGCAATGCGATTGATGAGTTCTTCTGAAACATTTACATCAATATACACGCGGCTCGTGTCACTGACGGTAAAGGCCGCACCGGCCGCACTGGAATACATGGTTCCTGCGGTCACATTGCACGCGGTCACCACACCCGAGATGGGACTTTTCACCGTCGCATCGCGCAGCGTTTTTTCTGCACTCGCCATTTGGGCCCGTACGGCCTTCTCATTGGCTTGGGCCGCCGCTAAGCCATCCTGTGCCTTTCGAAGATTTTCTGCCGGCATCTGGTTGGCGATTAAATCGTAACTTTCCTTTGCCTGATTGTAAGCGATCTCTGCATTTTTCAATCCAGTCTCCGTCTGATCCATATCGCTTTTTGATATAATCCCCGCCTCATAGAGCTGTTTGTTGTTCTCATAGGTTGTTTTCATATCGTTATAGGCGATTTCGGCCTGTTCGAGGCCAGCTTTCGCAGACTGAATTTGTGACTGCATCGTTGCGCCATTGACCAGTTCTAAACTGGTCTGCGCAGATTTCACGCTGGCCTGCGCAGCAGCCAATTGCGCGTTAAGAACTTCTAAATTGTTCTCAATATCCTCCGTACCTACTTGGAACAGGGTTGCGTCCTTGTCCACATGGTCCCCCACTTGATAATAGACCTCCTGGACCGTTCCCCCTACTGTACTGACCACATTGGCTTCTTCTACTGGTTTCACCTTTCCGGAGTAGAGAAATTCACTTTGAATCTCTCCAAGCTTGGCGGGCATCACTTCCACCGAGACGACTTCTGCCTCTTCTGGCTCCGCGTTCGCAGGCTCTGCGCTGCTGGAGCACCCGCTGCATACAACCGCCACCGCCAATGCTACACAGATCGCGGCGGACCAATGGGACTGTTTTTTCATGAGTTATTCTCTCCTATCCTGCAAAATCTGGTCCTCATCAAGCTGTTGACAAACCTCTCCGCTAAAAAATCAAGCAATATATTAATATTACAAATAACGTTTATAGGCAGTACCGCTTTGTAATAGCACGCTGATTTTTGGGAAAATCCTTTGTCAACAGCTCGCTCATGCCCCTGTTTATTCACTGATGATCCCATACTCCAATGCCCATTTATATTGCTCAATGGCAGAGAATAAATTGGTTTCTGCTGTACGAACGGCTGCTTTCTGAGTGTCGAGCTGATCTTGCGCACTTACCAAAGCGAGTTCTGACAACATCCCCAACTGATATTTTTTCAAGGAAGCATCATAGTTTTTTTGTTCCAGAGCCAAGGTGGCCTGCGCGTTTGTCAGCAGGCGCTGCTTGTCGCCGATATTTTCATAAAGTTTGCGGAATGATGCGCCAAAGGAACCCTTTTCCTCGTCGAAGTTTTCTTGGTTGCTGGGTACAGAGCTGCTGCCCCCCCATGATATGTAGTTATTATAAGCGTCCTGCAAATCGTCTGAAAAATGAATCTTCTCTACATAATAGGTATCCGGCTGCGGCAAGGACTTAATTGTCAGCCCTTGGTTATAATTGCGGCCGATCAGCGTGTTAAAGCTCCGTTTGAGTGCTGTGATTTCTAAATCCATGGTATCAATACCGGAAGAAATCGTATTACGGGCCGATTTGGTATTTTCTAAATCCAACGCAGTAATCATTCCCAACTCATATTGTTTTTGACTAGCTGCTAGATTCTTGTCAAACACATCCAAACTCCGGCGCAATTCGTCCTGTTGATCCACCAAGCTATTGTAGGCAATATAAAGATTTTTTGCACCAATTACCACTTGGTTGCGCGCCTGATCGATCTGCACCATTGACTGGCTGAGGCTGTTGCTGGTGCTCGTCAGTTGTGCACTGAGTGACTGCGTCATCGTCTGTAGGCCATTCAACATATCGGCCAATGTGGACCCCTGCGGCAATTGCGCTGCTGCACTGCTGAGTTGCTGTGAAAGCTTATTCAGGCTCTGCTGGCTTTGCTTTAAGGCTGCAATGCTCTGGTTGATCGCACTCGACTGCCCAGAAAAATCCAAGCTGCCATCCACAATGTCCTCAATATCGTCGTACGCGATCACTTTACTCTCCCAAAGCTCTTTGGCAGAAGCTTGTGTCCCACTCCCTAACAGCCCAACCGGACAACACAAAAGCACGGCGGCGAGAAGTATAGACCAAAAACGTTTGCTCATGAATCGTTCCTCCTAAATAAATAGACTCATTACAATCTTTTATGACTCTCCCAAATTTATGTTCAATCCATCCATTGATGTGGATCGGATGAGTTTTCTGCACGCGGTCATATCCCGCAGGAATGTATTCCAATATTCTATGTTTTAGAACATGGATTCATCTGGGAAGATGGCGCTCCTGGCATGCCTGTGCAATCTGCCCACTGAGGCGAATGAATAATTCTGTATCCAGTTCTCCCAAACACTCGACCAAATGATCCATACTGTTCATAGTCGCCTGATAAGCTTCCTCCAAGGTTTTTTCTCCCTTCGAAGTCAACATCACATAAACATGCCGCCGGTCATCCTGTCCATTTACGCGCGTCACCAGTTCCCGCTGTTCCAAATAATTGACCGCCTTTGTCACGGCAGGTTTTGAAACCTCTAACTCTGTGCTCAGTGTGGAGGCAATCACACCAGCCACACCGCCAGCTTTTTTGTTTTCCTCTGACTTTTCACGAATCAACAACAGCATCATCATCGTCGTTTTGGAAAGCGGACCTCCGATTTCGTAGTGCCGCAGGCCTTGTATTAAATTCAACAATGCATGAAGCAACTGGTTTCCAAGCTGTCCCAATAACATACCTCCCCGTCCGGTGTATCGTTTATGTTCCCCTCGCAAAAGTTAACTCGGTTAACTGAATGCATCGTAAGTCTAGTTCAAAAGGAAGAGGCTGTCAAGAATCCTGTGAAAAAATTCTCAAATCGTTTACAAATAGACTTATAGAAATCTTTTTGTACGTGTTTTCAGCGCCCACTTTTGGCGGCTATATAACTTTTTCATCTTGGAATCACTTTGGATAAGATCCGTTCTGGTATTCTATACAAAAAGAAAAGCCGCACCTTAGGTGCGGCGAAAGGCAATTTCAAAGAGTTCTATTATACACCTTCTTCACTCTATAAAAAGACAATGTAGTTTACATGGCCGTTTTTATAGAATCTCCGGTATAATCTCGCAGACCAATAAAACACCGTCACATACACGGAAGCGAACATTAAGGCCGCCAAAGGAAAGGCCATAAAGACGTTCCGGATCATTCTGATAGGACGGACGTGGGTCCTGCGCCAATATCCCTAAAAGGGCTTCCCGGCGGTCTTCCGGTACATGAGAGAGGAGTTCCTCTGGACACTGAACCTCCACAGCATATCCGCGAAATGAATCCGCAAAGCCTCCTATTGCATCTGGATGGCTGTCCACCCCTGGAAGATAGGGCTTAATATCCAAAATTGGCGTGCCATCCATCAGATCTGCACCGGATACATAAAGCAGGGGCCCTTTTGAAGAATTCGGTTCTATATGCTCCAATTTCACACAGGATAGCCCAATGGCATTGGGCCGAAAAGGAGAACGTGTTGCAAATACTCCCATACGAGTGTTTCCTCCCATACGAGGCGGGCGGACCGTTGGCGACCATCCTTCCCGCACCGCTTCAGAAAATTGCCAGATCAGCCAAATGTGAGAAAACTCCTCCAAGCCGCGTACGGCATCGGGATTGCGATAAACTGGTTCAAACACCACTGTACTTTTCAGCGCATTCACCAAACCGCTCTGTCTGGGAATGCCAAACTTTGCTGGGAAATCGCTGTGCATCCGCGCGATTACCTTGACTGCAAATGACTCGCTCATATGACGCTCCTTTTTTAGAATCCTAGCATATTATGTGATACTCTTTTCCAATTCCTTTTTAAAATTGTTGCATCGATTACAGTATCTGATATTTTAAAGGACTCACCCTGCCAATGTGCCATCTAAATTTTCACATCATCTGCAAAATCGTGAAATATCGTTCCCCATCTGAAGAACCGTCTTTTAGAGTATAACAGATGCCAGTATGGATTGCCACCACGAATGTTTTTTCTAAGTCTTCAATCGGACATCCAATGCTTCTCATTCACCCCTTCTGTTTTAAGCTGATCCGTACTAACCCTTTGAGAAGGATAGCATAAACGAGCAGCCTTCCCTCGCATGCATAAGTAGTATCCCTTAATTGTATTCTTTCGGTTCCGATCATAATATTTGTGCTAGAGATCTGAATCCTTGCTTACAAAAAGGACGATATGCCTCGTAAATCATACCGTCCTAAAATTTCATAGCGCTTATCGCATAGTAAAAATCCAAAACAAAACTGTACGGTTTTCTAAATAAAAGAGTACTAAGAATCGCTTTCAACTAACCTTGTCTGGACGCGTAGCATCTTTTGTACCTTCCGTTCTCCTGCGGAAACATCCTTCTCAAATGTTGAACTTGATCGAATGCGGACATTTTTATCGCTTAGTATATTCGTGATATGGACAACCCGCCATTATGCAGCTGTCGTTTTATCACCGTTATCCTTATAACAAATATCTATTTCCGACCTTATCTAGCATTTGGACTATTCTCTATAGATATATAGATATTATTGCGAAGTAACATTTCGAAAAAATAAGCAAACCTATACCTTGACACAGTCTGTAATATGATAGATTATTATTCCATTTTTAAGATCCACTGTATTTACAATACCATCCCTTAAAAACACTTTACAGGCGGCATCCTCGATGAAGTGAAAGGAATGGTTTCATCGACGTTTTACCATTATAGGCATTCCGCCTTTTACTTACCATATCATAATAATCGAACAAGAACATTTTCGGTACTTCTGTCAACTTAACATTCCAATTTACCGAACCTTTTCCCACAACGCCTTTAATACCAAATCGATCCACTCCACCCCTTACCATTTTTATGATAAGTCAGTTCTTTCCGTGCTCTCAAGCGAAAATTTCGGAATATGAAACCCATCCCAAGACAAATCTTGGGACAGCCTTCGCTGTTTATATTTTCTCGAATCTACTCTTGGACTTTTGACATCAACACTATTGTTTCCACATGCATACCAAATAAGAACATATCCCCACAAAATCACGGAAATATAAGAAATATTTCTGCAGTACGAATACTGTTCGTACAACCCTTTTCCCACAAATACATAGCTAATATAAATTCTACATCACTCTGATTCGGAATTTAATCTTCGTTCATATCATCAATATCTTCTTCTGACTTACCAGTTTCTAATACACAACTTCCAATTGTTTTGTATCGTTTCTTCCTCTACTATTCTAACATTTCTGATAATTTTAATTGTTTTAAAAATCTATCAGCAATATAATATTGGATATCTAATTTTTCTACTGGCTGTTTTCTAGCTCTAATAGATATTTTAAGTTTTCCAGCAGACACACTCATCAAACCTATATTTAACTGTCTAAATTGTTGCCTATCAACTTTCTGCACATATTCAGAGCTTAATGCAACATATACTTCATTTGCATATTGTTTATATCTAATGGCTTGCTCTAATCCAGCTTTCCAGTCAGAAATTTTCGCTTCTACAGCAATAAAATTCTTAGTAACAGCGTCAATTTTTTTTACAGAAGTAATGTAATTTCCACTAATTTTAATATAACCAAGATTTTCTAACTCACGAAGAAAATGATGAAATTTCCTGTTCACCCTTTCATCTAAAATTTTCATTTCATTCACACTTATTTTTTTGTGATTATAAATTCCGTTAAAATAGTAATATGCATTAAAATACTCATCAAATACAATATTGCTTCTATTTATATCTGTTGCATAAACAATATCTGCAATATTGTTTCCTCCGCGTAGTTCTCTGACAATATATTGAGTCCCAAATCTTTCTTGTAAATCAAGAACCAATTTTTCCACCAATTCTTTTTCGTTTACAAACATAATTCCACCTACTCAACTTAATTAAACTATCTTTTTTAAATTCTTTAACAGTTTATAATAATCCGTATTCTTTTGGCTCCCCATAATTTCCTTTGGTATAGAATCCAAATTCTTCAGTGCGACATCAATACGTTCTCTTAAATAAATAATACGTTCTTCTCCATCATACTGATTAAATTTATCCACTTCTTCTATCATCATTTGCCAGTGATGCAACTGTACTCCTTTATCTCCAGTACCTATTTCGATAGCCGATTTACCATTACACCACTTACAATCGCATCCACCAAAATAATTATATATTTGTTCAAATGCAAACGTATCTTTTTTTGGATAAGTCAAAAAAGATAATACTTGTGGAAAATAAAATTTTGAGTATAAATTAAATGAGTCTTTTTCTTCCTTTATATATTGCTCATCGAAATAATCTATACTTGCTAATCCAAGTGAAAAACCATGTATCCCCTTAGCAATCAATGTCAATCCTAAAGGTATTGGAACTTTCAAAGCAATAACAGGTTTACTTGTATATTTCTGTAAATCCACCATAAATTCAAGATAACTCCCTAATGATTGCTCATTTAACTGTTTCATATCCGAAACTTGCACAATAAATCCGTCTACTTTCGCATGAACAAAGTATGATAATATCTTATCGGCTTGAAAAACCAAATGCCCAAGCCCAATTGATATCATTGCATATTTTTCTTTTCCTTCCTCGACCATCTGTGAGCTTTCATCAATCAATTGAATATTCATTCTAATCCAATCATCAACTTTTTCTACAGGATAATCGGTATTACTTATATAATGATACGGTAAAATTAATTTCTGCCCTATCGAAACTGTCGCATACCATTTATCAATATACTCTTTTCGTTTCTGAGGATTATGTAAGTATTCCAAGGAAATTACGCCTTTTTCTGGCGCATAGGGCAATTCTACAAGCCCTTTCGTATTGCCAAATGCAACATAAGACAATCTTTGAGTTGATGGATCAATTATTACATTCTCAAAATTGTTATTAGCAAAATGTAAATGCAGTCTTTTCATCCAATTTTGAACATGAATAGGATAAATAATATCTGCTTTATTAACTTTCTCAAATTGCTCTGTAACATCTTTTTCCCGATATACCCACGCATAATATTTTCCTACAGTTACTAATTCTTTTCGAATATTCTTTTTATCAAATGCATCTATAAATTCATCAACTGTCTGAAAGCGCGCAAATGGTTCCTTTGCCGTTGCCTTAAATATAATATTTTCTAACCCATCACTTATAGTTGGATTGTACTGTTTTGGCGGTATGATAGGATCATTCAAAATTTTCATCAATAACTCGGGTAATGTTGAAGCTTTATAGGGAATATTTTTAGTCAGCATTTCATATAAAATTATTCCTAAAGCATATATATCTGCTCTATAATCAATATGTTTGCTATCCTTCAATTGTTCTGGAGACATGTATAGCGGTGAACCAATTTGAGTTCCTGTTGACGTTATCGAGGAAAAATCTATAATTTTACTCAAACCATAATCAATTATTTTTACATTTAGATTGTCATCAATCATTATATTATCTGGTTTTAAATCTCTATGAATAATACCCGCATTTTCAATAATAGTATTATGCAAATCCCTTACGCCATACAATACGCTTACAAATATGCGAATCAACGTTTCCAGTTCAACATCGTTTCTTAAAAAACTTCTTAAAGTCCTTCCTGAAAAATACTCCATTACTATGACATATTCCATTATGCCAAACTCATTTTTAAAGCAAAAATCTTCCTGATATTTAATCAGATTTTCTCCTTTTACATTCTTTAAAACATCTATTTCTCTTGTGATTCGATTTTGTTCGTTCTTAAATTCATCTAAAATATAGGTTTCTGATAAAACTTTTGCAGCATATACATTATTTTCTTTTGATACTCTATATACAGCACCAAAACTCCCACTTCCGAGCGCTTCTTCAAATAAATATCCGTTAATCACTTGTCCAACAATATTCATTCACAAGTCCTCCCTAATCCCCTTCCCTTTCTTTAATTTAAGTAATACTTCTCTTTCAAGGGTTTTTATTCATTGTATCACATTGCTTCTAATTTTTCTATTGTACCACTATTCCTAATCAGGACAAACGCATGAACGTTTCCCACCCCCCGCCATCGGCAGCTTCCCTTTTTTAAATGGCTAACACCTCTTCCAAATATTGAATGGGACGCAGACTGATTACAAACCGTTTCTTCTTCATGGACAGACGCGGTTTCATTAATTCTATCATTTTCAGGATGCTTAGGCTCCATTTCCTTATGATATTCTGGTTCTGCGCCGCCTGTTTATTCAGCGTCGTATTGGAGTCCTCCCGGAATGTAACATCTAACTGCCAGTGCATACTTTCCACGCTCCAATGGCCCCTTACCGCCCTCCGAAACGTTTCCGCCTCCGGCTTCAGGCTGCTGATATAGTACCGGTATTCCGTCCGCTCTCCTGTTTCACTCTTAAGCGTTTTTTCTCCATCCCGATACTTTTCAGCCCTTTCCACTCCTTCTTCTGCGCCAGCCATCGGATCTCATCTGTCTGGTAATACTCCCTTTTCTCTATCTGACCGTGCGCTTTCTCCGTCGTTTGGCTGAAACTCCCTTTCTCACGAACCTCTTTCTGTATTCCCTCATCACTGAAATACAGCTTTATATCTTCATATAGACTTCCCTGATTTCGTTTCACTGCCAGCACATAATCCGCGCGCTTCCTTCGGATTTCTTCCGCAATCTGTTTCTGCGTCCCCATCGCGTCAATCGTAACAATCTGGCCTTTTATCTGGATTTTCCCTAACAGCTCCGGAATCGCTGTTATCTCATTGCTTTTTTCCTCCACTGCCTTCTGCCCCAGGCTGAAACCGTCCTCCCGGCTCCACGCCGTAACAATATGGGAAGGGGCTTTGTCCTTCCTTTTGTTGGAACGCATGGTTTTCCCGTCAATACAGATGATTTTTTTCAGCGTCTCCCCTTCATTTCGGTTCAAAAGCTCCTGCCATTTCCCATAGAGCTGCTGAAGGATTTCCGGGGATAACAGTCCCATGACACGATTCAGGGTGTCGTGAGAGGGGATCCCGTTTTTCAGTTCAATATATTCGCGCAGATAATCCTTATATTCCTTTGCAAACAGCTCCATTTCCACCCAGTCATCCGCGTTGGCAAGGGTTGCAAACAGAACAATTACAAGGATATCTTTCAGTTTGTGACGTACCTTTCTTTCCTGACGCACATCTTCGATATATTCCATCCAATTCAGCAGCTCTTCCATGGTATCAGCCTCCTTTTCTTTTATCCTATCAGAAAAAGGGGGCTTGTTCACAATTTATTTACTCATGCGTTTGTCGTGTATTCCTAATGATACGCTCGTGGGTTTAGATGACTTCAAAATGCCTCAACGCTTCCTTTATTGCTTCCACTTTCTCTCCTGTCGGATGTTTCCTCGGCTGTTTCAATTCTTCTACCGCATTAGGGGCATCATACATTGGTAAGCCCAAACTTCTCTTTACCTCTGCTATATAAGCAGTATGTACCTTGAAGCCATATTTAGCTTCTATGTATTCCTTTATCATTTTGTAGGTAACTCTCTCTTTGGGCTTGTAGCTTTCCGCTCTTTTTGCGATCTCATCCAGCGGTACTTTGCCTTTACCCTCGCCAAATTCGACTTTTACGTTGATATGACTGTCTGGCTTTTTGTGGGAAAGAAGTACGCACGTCTCGACATGATTTGTATGGGGAAACATATCCACCGGCTGGATTTCCTTCACTTTGTAACCTGCCCGTACCAAAAAATGCAGGTCACGTTGAAGCGTCTCTGGGTTACAAGAGATATATACAATTTTGTTTGGCGATAAAGCAACAAGGGAAGTGAGAAAACGTTCGTCACTGCCTGCACGCGGTGGGTCCATCAATACCACATCGACCGATTCCCCTTCATCTGCCATCGCAGAAAGGAAATCTCCTGCATCTGCATTGTAAAAGTAGACATTTTTAATTCCATTACGCTTTGCATTGGAAATCGCATCGCGGACTGCATCTCGGTTTAATTCCACGCCGATTACATGGCCCGCGCCACGTTTTGCTGCAATCAACCCGATGGTTCCTGTGCCGCAATAGGCGTCCAAAACCGTTTCCTTTCCAGTAAGCCCAGCAAGCGCGATCGCTTTATCATACAACACTTCCGTTTGTACGGGGTTGATCTGATAAAAGGATTTGGCAGAAATGCGAAACACACAACCACATAAGGCTTCCTCAATATAACCTGGACCATAGAGAACCTTCTCAAAGTCCCCCAACACCATACTGGTTGGACGGTTGTTGACATTTTGGAGAATCGTCGTAATCTCTGGATGCGCCTTTCGCAGCGCCTTTACAAAATTGTTCTTTGATGGAAGAATTGGAGAAGAGGTTACCATGACAACCATGACTTGTCCACTGACAAAGCCACGCTTTACTAACACATGCCGGACAAGCCCCCGGCCAGTGTCTTCATTATAGGGCTCCATCCGAAAATCTTTCATAAGTTTTCGAATCGTCCCTACAATTTGGTCCGCTGTTTCATCTTCAATCATACAACTTTCCACTGGGACAACGCGATGGGTGCTCGCCTGATATACGCCAGAGATAATCTGCTTCTTTTTATTGAGAGCAAATGCAGCTTGCACCTTATTGCGATAGTGGTAAGGATATTTCATACCTACGATGGGATTCACCTTGTGGAAGCGGCCCAGTAACCGCTCCACCAATTCCTGTTTCCAATGCAACTGGCGCGGATAGGACATATTTTGCAGCTGACACCCTCCACATTTCCGATACAGAGGGCAAGGATTTGGATTTCGTTCTAAGGGCTGCCGTTTTCTCTTTTCTAACTCTTCCATTACGTTTCTCTCCAATCCATAATGTATGAACTCTTTGCCGTTCTCTCATCAGCCGAAGGTCCGGTCTAATCCAATAGCAATTTTTCATTCAAAATCTTTCCTGTTTTTCTATAGCACATGGCGCTGCCTGCACTCGATGTACATAACTAGACCGGCCTCGCTGTTCACCATACAGCAAGCTTTCAATAAGGCGGACATTCCTGCTTATGCCTGCATATTTTCTGCCCAAGTCATGCGATAGGCAGGTTGGCCTGTTGCATCATCTATATGCCGTTCAGCGATTTGGAAGCCATGCCTTCGATAAAACCGAATTGCGCGCTCGTTCTTTTCATAGACTTCAAGCGATAGGGTATGATGATGGTTCTGACAAAATGTAAGAAGTCTGCTTCCAACGCCTTTGCCCTGATGCGATGAATCTACAAAAATCCCAGCGATGTAGTCCCTCTGTAAACCCACAAAGCCACGGACGGTTTCTTCTTCCAAAGCGACCCAAATCTCTGATTCTAGGAGCTGTTCTCGAACAGAAGCAGCGGCTTCTTTCCAATACGCCTCTGAGATAAATGCGTGCGCCTGCTGATTTCCATGCTGCCAAAGCGCCATACAGGTGTCCAATTGACATGGCTTCATCCGTTCTATGCGGTCTTTTTTGACACAGAAAAGGATATGTGGCATGTCGATTCCCTGGTAGTGCTTGACCATCATACCCACTGCCTGCATGCCGTTGCGCTTTGCCACACGTTGGGATGCAAAATTATTGTCGCGGATGATCGAATACACCTCTGGAATACCGAGTATTTCAAAGGCATATTGTTTACAACCCTGTGCAGCCTCTGTTGCATATCCATTATGCCAATAATCCTGCCGAAACAGATAACCGATCTCCACAACGCGCCGGCCATCTCCAATTTCCTGCATTGTAAGCCCTGCTTGTCCTACAAAGGTGTTTGTTCCTTTTAATAACACTGCCCAAAGTCCAAAACCGTCCATCTGATAACGTACAATCTGTCTATCCAACCATTCCTGTACTTCTGTGTCGCTAAATGCATGCTCATAAGCATACATTGCAATTTCATCCTGTAAAATTGTACACAGGTTGCCAAAATCATCCTGTGTCAATCTGCGCAGATAAAGCCGTTCCGTCTCAAAAATCATACTGTATTCCTTCTTCCTGATTCTCAATTTGCTATACAATTTCCTGTTCTAGATTGGCGATAGAGATAGCCCATCATTTTGCGGGTACCGTTTTATCGCCGTTTCCCTACTCACAAATATCCGTTCGTTTAATAGCGATAGGGGTATCCTGCTTTTTGCGGAGGCTGTCCCTATTAAAAATATTTATTCAAATATTCGCAGCGATCCCTTATGAGCATCTCAAAACTGCAACAGAAAAGGCTGGGCGGCTATTACTCATCCATATCACGCTATATGATTCTCAATTTAAAATGTGCGGGTAGCTCTTTCCACCTACAGGTAAGTCTCGGACGAGAACCGGCCGGTATGTTATAACAGCGTTTCCGTTTTGAGAGCGTTCACACAAAGGGGGCTATATCCATCTCTACAATCTGTTCCTACCCAGGTTATATATCTCCTGCTGAGTGAAACTCCATCTTTTTGGATTTTTTTCATGTGTACGAACTCCATCTCATTCTCCTGTATCGGATTCTCCACCTTATCTGAAAACAAAGGTAGGACGAGCCGTTGGCAAATAAAACTCTTATAACGTTTTTCAGTGGTTCTTTCAAAAATCCTTTGGGGCGAAATCCCTGACAATTTCTGTAACATTTTTCTCATAGCATTTACAAGATTGTCAGACCGTTTTTGAAACGCAACGATCCCCTAAAGGTGCCTACATCGAATAAATCCAGAGATATACACAGAGTTTCGCCAGAACAAGGGTGTATGCGCTTGCAATCGAATTCAGCATTTCTCCGTTTTATATCCCCACTGACCGTTTTATCAACCTACAAGATTTCTGCGATATCTCCTACGTTGCGGCCAACTCATCAGCGTCTAACAATGTTTATCATATGCCGTATATAAGAGACCGTCTGTTTTTATAACACAGTGGAAAGTTGTCTACGTCCCATATTTACATGCACTCGCTCGAAAAGTTTCTCAAAGGCAGTTTTTTATAAATCAAGCCGTTATCCATTATGAACCATACTCTTATCCATTTCAGAACCCAATTGGATAGATGGCCACATTCTTCGAACCCGGCCCTCTTTGAAAAAACGGCAATTTGACCGTTTTACGCATGAAGACAAACTTTACAGGGGATGCTTACAGTCAAAAATCCCCTTGCTCAGTCTTTTGGTAAAGGAAACTTGCTTCCTGACAAGATACCGGCAGGTCCCGCCATTGCATTCGATTATTCCCATTCAGGCTGCTTGTTGGCCAGTCTGAAAGCACGCTTCTTGCACAAACCGGCGGAGGGCTGGCAGTTCTCCCAGCCCGTTCCAGCCGTTTTCACTCTCTACTGCAATGGATTCAAGCAAAAATATCTTTGCGCTGCCTTCACAGATTTCCATGGATTCTTGATTGGTTCCTTCGCCAGCGGTTTAACCATTTCCTCTGCATTCGAACAGCAAAGAGTGAGAATGTATACCAAGACATGGCGGAGCCAGAACCTATTCTTTTGCTTTTTGTTCTTCGGCGCGTTGGCGGTATTTCCGGGCTGCTTTTGCATCATGCCGGATATCTTTCAGAAATATCGCATAATTTTTCAGATTATTTATATGATTTGGATCGATCTGTAAGGCACGCCGGTAATATTCCTCCGCTTTATCGTAATCCTTTCGCTGGTTCTTTAAAAATATTGCATAGTTTCCTAAATGGTTTGCATGATTTGAGTCAGCATCTACTGCACGCCGGTAATATTCCTCCGCCCTGTCGTAATCCTTTCGCTGATCGCACAGGAAATTCGCATAGTTTCCTAAATTGTTTGCATCTTTCGGATCAGCTTCCACCGCGCGCCGGTAATATTCCTCCGCGCTGTCGTAGTTCTTTCGTTGTTTCCATAGAAAATTGGCATAGTTTCCTAAATTGGTTGCATGCTTTGGGTCAGCTTCTACCGCGCGCCGGTAATATTCCTCCGCCCTGTCATAATCCTTTCGCTGATCGTACAGGAAATTCGCATAGTTTCCTAAATTGTTTGCATGTTTCGGGTCAGCCTCTACTGCACGCCGGTAATATTCCTCCGCCTTGTCGTAGTCCTTTCTCTGGTTCTTTAAAAACGTCGCATAGTTTCCTAAATGGTTTGCATGTTTTGGGTCAGCCTCTACTGCACGCCGGTAATATTCCTCCGCCTTGTCGTAGTCCTTTCTCTGGTTCTTTAAAAATACCGCATAGTTTCCTAAATTGGTTGCATCTTTCGGGTTAGCTTTCACCGCGCGCCGGTAATATTCCTCGGCTTTGTCGTAGTCCTTCCGCTGTTTCCATAGAAAATCCGCATAGTTTCCTAAATTGTTTGCATGCTTCGGATCAGCTTCTACTGCGCGCCGGTAATATTCCTCGGCTTTGTCGTAATCCTTCTGTTGTTCCTCCAAAAATACCGCATAATTGCCAAGTTGTGTTGCGTTTTGAGGACCAGCTTCTACGGAACGTTGGTAATACTCCTCTGCTCGAACGTAGTCTTTCCGCTGATCACATAAGAAGTTCGCATAGTTGCCAAGCTGTTTAGCGTTTTTTGGGTCAGCTTCTACCGCACGCCGGTAATATTCCTCCGCCTTATCGTAGTCCTTTCGCTGATCCTCTAAAAACATTGCATAGTTTTCTAAATGGTTTGCATGATTCGGATCAGCTTCTACTGCGCGCTGGTAATATTCCTCCGCGCTGTCGTAATCTTTTCGCTGATCGTATAAGAAGTTCGCGTAGTTTCCTAAATTGTTTGCATGATTCGGGTCAGCTTCCACTGCGCGTCGGTAATATTCCTCCGCGCTGTCGTAATCTTTTCGCTGATCACACAAGAAATTCGCATAGTTTCCTAAATTGTTTGCATCTTTCGGGTTAGCTTCCACCGCGCGCCGGTAATATTCCTCCGCGCTGTCGTAATCTTTTCGCTGATCGCATAAGAAGTTCGCATAGTTTCCTAAATTGGTTGCATCTTTCGGGTTAGCTTCCACCGCGCGCCGGTAATATTCCTCTGCTTTGTCGTAATCCTTTCGCTGGTTCTTTAAAAATATCGCATAGTTTCCTAAATTGGTTGCATGTTTTGGGTCAGCTTCTACCGCACGCCGGTAATATTCCTCCGCCTTGTCGTAGTCCTTTCTCTGGTTCTTTAAAAATGTCGCATAGTTTCCTAAATTGTTTGCATGATTCGGGTCAGCTTCCACTGCACGCCGGTAATATTCCTCCGCTTTGTCGTAGTCCTTTCGCTGGTTCTTTAAAAATACCGCATAGTTTCCTAAATTGTTTGCATCTTTCGGGTTAGCTTCCACTGCGCGCCGGTAATATTCCTCTGCTTTGTCGTAATCCTTTCGCTGATCGCATAAGAAGTTCGCATAGTTCCCTAAAATGTTTGCATGTTTCGGATCAGCTTCTACCGCACGCTGGTAATATTCCTCTGCTTTGTCGTAATCCTTCTGTTGTTCCTCCAAAAATATCGCATAATTGCCAAGTTGTGTTGCGTTTTGAGGGCCAGCTTCTACGGAACGTTGGTAATACTCCTCTGCTCGAGCGTAGTCTTTTCGCTGATCACATAAGAAGTTCGCATAGTTGCCAAGCTGTTTAGCGTTTTTTGGGTCAGCTTCTACTGCACGCCAGTAATATTCCTCTGCTTTATCATAATCGTTCCGTTGAAGTTCCAAAAACAGCGCATAATTGCCAAGGTTTCTTGCATTTTGAGGATTGGCCTCCACCGCGCGCTTGTAATACTTCTCCGCTTCATCTGGCTCGCTCTGCTCATACCAATATATGGCATAGCTTTCCAAAACATAATCATTGGCAGGGAATTGATTCAACGCCGCCTCCAGAAGCTTCTTCTGTTCTGTCTGAGGCTGGTTCCAAAGGTTGTACAACATGCTTTCCGGCGTCTCATTCCCCGTGATCTTTCTTACGCTTTCGCGGATGGAATCGTCGTCCGACGTATCCTTGTCCATTTTGTTGTCGGTCTCCGCTGCCAAAAGCTTTTTTAAGGTTTCCTCTGCTTCCGCCCATTTTGTTTGGAACGTTTCGTCCCGTTTCTCCGCCTGCATTTTGTACGCCTTTTCAAATTGAAAGCTCTTAAAAATGTGCATCAACACAGCGTCAAACCCAATCCGGCCATCCACAAAACAGCCGTTGCTTTTTTCCACAAACCTCCAAATCCGCTCCGTAAGTTCGGCTTCCCGAAAATAAAGCCAATACGGCCGTTTTATCCGGTCTGCAATTTCCTCCAAATACCCCATAAGGCTCGGGTCATTCCCAGCATAACCGATGAAAACCGGATGGTATTGTCTCAGTACATCCTTCAGCGGGTTTTTCCAGCGTTCGTCCAACTGTTTTATCTCATCCGTATTATTTTTCATGTCCAGGAACATATCGCCGTGGACTTTTAGAATCTTTGGATACTCCGCATTCAATTGCAAATAGGGGATTTCACTCGCTGTACCAATCACCCATGGGATCTGCGCGGTATCACGAAATATGGAGGTCTCCGGCAGCTTGTCGAAATTTGTGGTGATTACAATGTTATTTTGGGTTTCTGTCATGACACTTGCAAGCGCCAAATATCCCACGCTTGGTTCTGCCCGCGCGGTTTTGTTGCGAATAAAGATGGGGCCTTCTTCTGGTTCCTCTTCAAACCGTTTTTGGTAATAGTCGCTGTAATGCGCATATTGATCCTGCTTTGAGCGGATTCCCATACTCTCTTTCCATGCGGCGTATTCTTGTTCCGAGTCCCTTCTGCGTATGTATGTATCCCATTGATCGACTAAATGCTGGCCGGATGGTATTCCAGACTCGATCGAAGCCCCTGCACCCAATACAAAGCAGAACCGTTTGCCAGTATCCTCCGCCAGGCCGGGTTCCATTTCTCCCAACAGATATTCCAAATCACGAAAAGGAACCGTACAGCCATATTCTGTTTTTTTCCCTCTTCCCATCATTCCTCACCCCATGACAAAACAATTGTGCAATAAACTCATCTTAGCACAGTTTGGTTCGATTGAAAAGAGATTCTGCGTTTGCCGTCGAACGGCGCATTTTCCCTGAGCCGCCAAAGCGAATCTAAGGCGGGTCGGAAACTTGCAAAACCGGTTAAAATTGAGTAAAATAGAGAAACATTCCAATAGAAAAAGGGTGATTGTTTGTATCGGGCATGTATTTTTGACCTGGACGGAACCCTGGCAAATACGCTGTATTCGATTGCCAACTTTTCAAACCGCGCGCTTCAGGCTTGCGGTTACCCGACAATCGATCCGGAAGAATTCCGCACAATCGTCGGCGATGGGGCGGACACGCAGATGCGTCGTATGCTCACACATGTAAAAGGGTCTTTTACCGAGGAGGAACTCCTCCACTTGCGCACCATATATAATGGATATTACGCTGCCGATCCCACGGACCGAATTCAGCCGTACGACGGGATGGCGGAGACGCTCCAGGAACTTCACAAGAAAGGAATTCAACTGGCGGTACTTTCCAATAAACCCCACGCATGGACAGTCTCTATCATTGAAAAAATGTTTGGAGACAAGCTGTTTCGCTGCTACTATGGGCAACGCGAAGGAATCCCCAAAAAGCCTGCGCCGGATGGGGCGCTCCATATTGCAAAAGAGATGGGTGTTGCTCCTGGGCAGTGTCTTTATATCGGAGACACCAATACGGATATGAAAACGGGCGCCGCAGCTGGAATGGACACAGCTGGCGCACTGTGGGGGTTCCGCGACCGCAGGGAGCTAGAAGCAAACCACGCGGTCTATCTTTTGGAAAAACCGATGGATCTATTAAAAATTGTCGTTGGCGACAAATGAGGGATACCATGGAACGGATTAAAAAATTCTTAAAAGCTAGCGGTGGTATGGGGCTACGGATTGTTAAAACAGGCATTGCCGCTACACTCTGTGTGGTGGTATCCTATTGGATGATGCTGGACACCCCCTTTTTTGCGGTGGCTGCTACGGTCATCTCCATGGGAAAATCCATTGATATTTCCATTCGCGGCGGTAAAAACCGGGTGCTGGGTACTGTAATTGGGGCTGCAATCGGAGCTGCTTTTGCGATGGCCTTGCCCGGAAATGCTGGTTTATGCGGCATCGGCGTCATCCTGACATTATATCTCTGTCATATGTTAAAACTCAATGGCGCGGCGCCTTTGGCTTGCCTGATTTTTACAATTGTTGTCCTTTATCGCGGAACAGACCCTTGGTTCTATGCCGGGCAGCGCTGTTTGGAGGTACTAATCGGCGTCGCAATCGCATTATTGGTCAATATCATTGTAATGCCCCCCAATTATGTGGCACGTATTAAGCGTACCTATACGGATCTGCGCAGCCTCGTAGAGGAATCCATTGATTTTGCTTCCACGGGTGATCCCATCGATGTTTTGGCAGTAAACAATGCCATCCGTACGCTCTCCATTGCAGTGGAACACTATATTGGAGAGACGAAATTTTTTCGTGGAAACGACGAAGAGGTTTTTCAGATCTCGTGCAAAATCTCGACTTACCGGCAGATTTTACATGAGCTTATCAGTATTGATGAATTGGAAGAGCGACCAGTTCCCAAGGAGAGCCCGCTTTATCCGGTTTTCTCTTATCATCTGGAACGCCTTACAGACCTGTACGATACTTGTAAAGAGACTTAAAACGACGAACAAGCCCCGTGCTATGGAGAATTCCTCTTAGCACGGGGCTTGTGTTAGGTGCTGTCATCTACTGTAGAAACTGCCTTTCGTTCCATCCATTCTCTTTGAAACAATCGAATGATCGCGACTGCATCTACAAGAGGAGCACAATTGTATCGCTGACAGCTGTAGATAAATCACAGATCAAAAACGAGTAGATGACCCATAGCAGAACATTCACAAAGATACTGCATTTGGTCGCTTTCTCTCCCACAATATAGTGGCAACAAATCGTGTACTCCACGGTGGCAAAGACCGGCAAGAGGCCCACTAGGCCACGCGTATTCGCCAGAACCCCTGCAACAATGGTAAGTATCAGAAAAACGGTCATCATCGGTTTCGTATACCGATCATTTGCTACGAGTAAGTTCCGAATTGCGCTGAACACGAGCGTTGTCATACCGGCCAATGCGCCAAAAAAGACAGAGGCAACCGCCAGAAGAGCACATTCCAGAAACTGACAGAGAAAAATGGTTCTTTTTCTCTTTACCACACAGCTGGCGACCATAAAGATAGCCGCTACGAACGAGATCCCATTTCCTATGATAAGCAATCCGCCATCCACACATTCGACAATTTATAATAGATCCATCGGTTTTCAAAAGATAGACCCCGTGGTTTACTTCTAGCTCCCCATGGCCGCGGACCCCCTACAGTGCGCCCGCTGTGTCCATTCCAGCTGCAGCACCCGGTTTCATATCCGTATTGGTGTCTCCGATATAAAGACACTGTCCAGGAGCAACACCCATCTCTTTCGCAATATGGAACGCCCCATCCGGCGCAGGCTTTTTGGGAATTTCTTCGCGTTGTCCATAGCAGCAGTGAAACAGCTTGCCTCCAAACGTTTTTCAATGATAAAGGTTGTCCATGCGTGGGGGAATTGGAAAGTACCGCCAGTTGAGTTCCTTTCTTTTGAAGTTGTTGGAGCGTCTCCGCCATCCCGTCGTACGGCTGAATTCGGTCCGTGGGATCGGCAGCGTAATATCCATTATATATGGTGCGCAAGTGGAGGAGTTTCTCCTCGGTAAAAGACCCTTTTACATGTGTGAGCATACGACGCATCTGCGTGTCCGCCCCATCGCCGACGATTGTGCGGAATTCTTCCGGAAAGATGGCTGGCCCTCTAAACTCTGTGCTTCATGGTTGGGTGCTTCTTTCACGGCAGTCGAAGAACAGTCCCTCACAGTGAATCTGGGATCACCCCAAAACATTCGCAATATAAAATTTGATCTAGGCACCTGCTCTGGAAGATTCCGGCGCCAGAGATTTATGGATTGGAATCCCCATGCGTGCCCTTTTGAATTTCCTGTATCTCTTCGGCTAAATTCTCTTTAACAGCCGCTCCCAATTTTTCAGCATCTTCCTTGATTACGTCCCACTCGTTTACAATTTGGGGATTTGTCTCAATATCCTCCCGAATAAACATCAATACAAACCCCACTAATAGTAGCACAGCCGCCATCCAAATGGCGTGTTCTTGAAATTGAAAGCTCATAAGCGCCCCAATTGCTGCGCCAACAGCAAAGATGAATATCACCAGGTAGTACTGCTTACTCTTTTTCCAAAGGGAAGCTTCCTTCGTGATATGAAACTTACAAAGCATTTCTGTGGCGCTGCGCATGTTTCCAATGCACATCGTTGTTGCACAGGGTAACCCCTTAAACTTTCGAAAGCTGTTGACCTGCATGGCACAAGCAAAGGACAAACACACATTGGCCAACATATTGACCGACTGCGGCATAAATCCAACGGCTGCCAATAAAAGCACTTCTGCAACTAACACGATCTGGCGCCAATGAATCTTTCGATAGTCCCGATACTTCTGATGGACCCACTCGGTCACATATACGCCAGAGATAAAGGCAGCCAGAGGCATGAAATAGTGCAGGGCCATCGACCAGTTTCCCATAGCTAAATTCTGTCCCAACAGAACGATGTTTCCTGTCTGCGCATTGGCGAATACTTTTCCCCTGCAATTATAAGAATAAGCATCTTGAAAACCGCCAGCCAACGTTAAAAAAATTGCCAATGCCATGGATTCCGACATCTGTGTCTTTGCTTTCCATTTTCCCATGTTCTTCCCACCTCATTAATCATCAATAAACTTCCATCATGAAAGAAGCCCCGGCCTCATACGCGGCCAGGGCCTTTTTTACGAATTGACCGCCGGAATCTTCGCCGCCTCCGCCATCATTGCCGAAGCAACCCCACCGGCTGCACCAATTCCAGAGTTCCCATTTTCAACCACCACAGCAAAGGCATACGGCGTCCGGTCATTGCTAGAAAATCCCACCATCCAAGCGTTTGGCTTTTTGCCTCCGCCGACCTCGGCAGTACCGGTCTTTGCACAGACCGCCATATCTGGAAACATATTGTCTCCGTACTCGCTTGTCACGTTATAGCGCATAACTTCTTTAAGCTTTGCCGCTGTGTCCGCCTGCAAAAGCTGGCTGTCCTTCTGGGTGCGGCCTGCCTTTGTCACCAGCCCAAAGTGAGTAGTAATGCTTTCAATCAGATAGGGTTTGACCGGCGTACCCTCGTTTGCAATTGCCCCCATCAAAAGCATCATGTGATAGGGATTGGTGAGATCCGTGTACTGCCCCACACCACTCCATGCAAGATCGTTCTCCTGCGCCTCGGACACATCGTACTGGCTTTTACTGGTTGGAATCCCATCCAGATCAAAACTGCGATTAAACCCCATAGAAGCGGCCTCTGCCGTCATCTTTTCCTTGCCCAACTCCATAGCCAACTCGGCAAAGACAATATTGCAGGATTTCGCCAAGCCATCCTGGAAGTGAATCTTTCCGTGACGGCTTAAACAGGTGACCTTATTGCCATTTACAGTGATCTCCCCAGGACAATCGAAGATACGGCTTTCCAAATCGGGAATATTCTCAATCGCCGCTGCACTCGTAACAATCTTAAAAATAGATCCAGGGGTATAGGAAGCCGATAGCGCCCGGTTAAGGTACACCCCCTCGTATTTTCCACTGGTATCCGTATTCAAATCCGCAGGAACGTTACCTGGATCAAAGGTGGGGGAACTCACCATACAGAGCACCTCGCCCGTTCGATAATTATATAGGATTGCTGCACCTTTTTGGTTTCCAAATGCCTGCAGGGTAACCTTGCTTAAATTGCTATCCAGGGTCAACCGGATGTCATTTCCCGTGGTTTTGCCCGTAGGGGTCGCCAAACCAGTAAAAATGTTATAACCTGCCAGCTCAGAGCGGTAGCTGTACTGTACTCCTGTAGAGATATAGCCCATCGTATCGCCCACCGCATGGAGGGTTGCACGGCGTACCATTTCATCGTCGTTATAAAGCCTTTCGCCGTCCTTACTCTGAGCTAAAATTGTGCCGTTCCGATCGAGAACATCCCCCGCATAGGAGAGCTGTCCACCGCCTGCCAGATGCTTATTGTAGGGCTGAAACGCCCAGTTCCCGCCTTCCATTACAAGGGAAGCCAGGAAAATGACCAACCCTACAAGAAATCCTCCCGTGAGAAGGAATAGAATTAAGGATCGGGTACCGGTTGTCTTCATTGGCGCACCGCCTTTCTACCGCTGCATCTATTTTCGTTTTCGTACCGCATAAGTGCGTTCATCGCTGGCCTTAATGAATGCCAATAGTCCCCAAACTGCCACCATACTGGACCCTCCCAGGCTGACAAAGGGGAGGGTTACACCGGTGAGTGGTAGGACATCTGTGGCGCCGAAGACATTTAAGCACGTCTGAAAAAGCATCATTCCGGCCGCCGCACAAGCGGAAATGGAATAGAATGTCGACCGGCTGCGCGTCACATCGGAACGCGCATAAAACACCAGCAATGCGATGGCTACCACAACTGTGATCGCCAAAATCAAACCCAGTTCTTCACAGATCATACCGAACACCAGGTCGCTGGTGGAGGCAAATACGCTTTTCAAATATCCATTTCCTACTCCAACGCCAAAGAACCCTCCGCTGGCCGTATATGTGAGAACCCGTGTTTGCTGATAGCCCGCCTCATTGGCGAACTCCCATACATGCCTCCAAGCGGCAAAACGCTGTGCAATGTACGGCTTAAATTTTAAAATCAGAAACACGCCAAATACAGCAGCCGAACAGATCAGCGCAATCGTCCGCACGCTGCCAGACCGCATAAAGGCAATAATGAGAAATGTCACAAAGAAAATACAAGCTGTGCCAAAGTCACGCATCAAGAACAGGGCGCCCAAACACACTCCTCCAAAAAGAATAAAGCCGGAAAGGTTACGCGCCGTTTGTAACCGGTCGAGCGTGGACGCCCCAACAAATACAAATGCAATCTTGATGAACTCAGATGGTTGAACGCTGATTGGCCCGAGGGAAATCCAATTTTTTGCACCATGATTTTCAGATGCAAACAACAGATTGATTGCAAATAATACGATGGCGCCAATTGCAATAGCCAAACGCCAGCGCATTACTCGCTCCAAATCATTCATAAACCAAATCATGACGCAAAACAACACGATTCCCAAGAGCAGGGCGCCCAATTGAACATATGTCTTCTCCACGCCTGTTCCAGAGAGCAACATAATACCAATTCCAGAAAGCAAAAAACCTACCGTCTCTAGCTCGAAACTCACCCGATTGAGCGCTTTCATCGAATAGAGATAAAGTCCCCATTCCATTATAACAAGTGCCCCCAAAGGAATGAAGGGCATATAATTGAATGGTTCGCTGGAAAAACATACTTCTATACAGAGCATAACCTGAACCAACATCACGGTAAACAGCAGTCCAAAAGGGGACGCCGCATGCACTCGCCGGCGTTTGGGAACCTTCAGATTCTTTGCCTCGCTGGTGCGTTTGAGCATCAAAGAAGTAGAACCTAATGTAATCACATCGCCGGGCAAAACCTGTGCACGGTTCTCAACCTTTTTCCCGTTGACGCGCGTTCCTGCCTTGGAATTTGTGTCTGTTACAATCCATCCGCTCTCTCTGCGCATCAGGACGGCATGATCCCGGCTGGCGGTGCTGTCGTGCAGCACAATATCACAACTGCGGCTGCGTCCCAGGGAATTTTCCCAATACAGCACAGGAAGGATCTCCTTTGTCACCATATCCTGAAGGATGACTACAGGTTCCTCCCGCCGCCGTCCCGCCTTCAACGAATGGAAACAACGACATACCACTACGATGGAGAGCAGCGGCACTGCAATCCGCAACAGGTACAGTGCTACGGAAAGTACATTCTGTATGATAGGATTGTCCAGCATTGGCCGGCCTCCTTTTTCTTTCATTTGGGTACAGTATATTATACTAGCAAAAAATTGCAAAGTAAACCGCACCGATTCAATCGTAAGGGTTTTGTAACCTCAAACTTATATGGAATATTCCTTGAAGTCTTAGCTAATTTTTCTTATACTTAATTGTGATATGGATATTAAAAACTTGGATAGGAGAGATCGTGAAATGGACCAACCGGGAAAGCGCTACACTTGGAATTATATCGGACTTTTGTGTTTTGTTCTTTTTTTATTTTCATTAGTTCCTATTTTATGGATTACTCAATATGCACATCCTTCCGCTGATGACTTTTCGTTTGGGGCTATCACGGCAGAAACCTGGGCAACCACTCATTCCGTGCCAGATGTTATTCGGGCTGCTTGGGAACAGTCCATGCAGCGCTATCAAGATTGGCAGGGGAGTTTTTTTGCTGTATTCCTCATGGCATTACAACCTGCAATTTTTGGAGCGCAATTCTATGGTCTAGGACCTTTATTTTTAATCCTGGTTCAAGTATTTTCAACTGCATTCTTTTTGAAGATTTTATTACAATCTTATATGGGCATGGGATTCGCAAGTTATTCCATAACGGCTTCTTTGCTACTCATCCTTACTATACAGTACTTTTATGCTCCTGCCGAAGGGTTATATTGGTTTAACGGTGGTATTTATTATACATTTTTCTACTCGTTATCTCTCATTTTATTCGGATGCATCCTAAAGCTTCTCTTAGAAAAAGCAATATATAAGCGTGTGGTTATGTCCGGTATCTGTATCTTGCTTGCCATTATGATTGGCGGAGGGAATTATACAACGGCCCTGTGTGTGACTATTCTTTTGGTCTGCTTGGTTGTTTTCTTGGGGTGGAAACGAGAAAAAGTGGAGCTCATCACCATGTGTTGCATTTTAATGGCAGTTTTCATTCCTTTTTTCATTAGTATTCTATCTCCAGGAAATATGATACGTCAAAATGCGGTGGGGGAACCAAGTGCAATCAAAGCAATTTTGCTCTCTTTCCTGTATGGACTTTATAGCTTGTCGAATGTCCTTACTGTTCCAGCTATCTGCATTTGGATATTTCTCTTGCCTATTTTGTTCCATTTTGCAAATAAAAGTTCCTTTTCTTTTTCACATCCAATTCTTGTCTTAAGCTTTTCTTTTTGCACTTACTGCGCACAAGCTACTCCTCCATTCTATGCGTTGGGTTTTAGCTTACCTGAACGGATTATAAATATCATCTATGCCAGTTCCTACTTGTTTTTACTGATTGATCTTTATTACATTTGTGGCTGGATCTCTCGAAAATGGCCGGAAAACCCTTTACATCAATATATTATGAATAGAACCAAATTGCACCCTTGGCGTTATTTTGTTGTGATGGCCACAATTTTTATGATTTCTTGCATAGGATTATGTTCTATATCCAAAGGTCCTGATGGGATGCCCGCCATCCAGCATCTCCCTGTGAGTATTGACGCATCGCTTTCTTTGCTATCTGGCGAAGCACAGCAGTACGATCAAGAATGGGATAAACGCGAAGCTGCCTTTCTTGATAAAAAAGGGGAGGATGTCCTTGTCTCTTCTCTTTCGGTTGCTCCCTCTATTCTAGTCTATGAAGATATTTCAGAAGATCCCGAAAACTGGCATAATCAAGTGCTCGCTTCCTATTATGGTCTACATTCGGTGGCTGTTCAGACGACGGATGAACCTTAATGAGAATAATAACTAGGTGGTTTCACATGGCTCTATCGTAAGAGCCTTCCGTTCCACTTATTACTACAAATAACAGAAATCCCCTAAGAAAGGTTATACCTCTCCCAGGGGATTCACTATTTGGAATATTCGTATCTATTCCCTTATCGTGCCATTCGATAACTCACAGGGACCAACCCCAACTCTTCCATAAAGCGAGGAAGACCCGCCTCAAAATTCACGCCAAAGCGGCGATCGGTTCCAACTTCTCGGGTACGGCGGATACTACCGCAAGTAAAATCAACCGCCAACTGCATTGCGTCGCGCAGACTCATTTCACTGAGCAGTCCAGACAAGAGGGCGCTTCCAAAGATGTCCCCTGTCCCATGATAAGCCCCTTCCACGCGAGGCGAGAAAGCATACGTGACGCGGCCAGTATCACGATCTAAACCAGCTGCTCCCAGCAATCCGGGGCTAAACCACACGCCAGTCAACACCACCAAACGCGGCCCCATTTCGCTGAGGCGTTGCAGTACTCCCTCAATATAGGCTCGGTCATATGGTCCATCATAGAATTCCTCACCCAGTAAAAAGGCGGCTTCCGTCAGATTCGGAACGACTAGATCCGCTTTTTTACAGAGCTTTTTCATCCCACGTGCCATTTCCGGCGTACAGGTGGCATATAGTTTCCCATTATCCGCCATAACCGGGTCCACCATCACCAACGTGTCACTTGTGCGGAAATCATCCACAATTTCGGACACAATGTCAATCTGCTCTGCAGATCCAAGAAACCCGGTGTATAGCGCATCAAAGGAAAGATGGAGGCTTTTCCAATGTGCTGCATATGCCCGCATATCGTCCGTCAAATCGCGGTATGTACAATTTCCCAAGCCGCCTGTGTGAGTAGAAAGTACTGCCGTCGGCATGACGCTCGTCTCCATACCCGCTGCGGAGAGGATCGGGAGCACGACCGTCAAGGAACACTTTCCAAATCCGGAAATATCGTGAATGGCTGCAACTTTTTTCTGTCTCATTGCCAAATACCGGGGCGCCGCCCCCCTCGCGCCTATTACGCAAGGTCCTATCTTTCTGTATTTTACGGCGGGATTCCCTGAAAATTCCCCATTCTTTTCAGGCGTATGGCCCTGGCCGTAGGCTTTTAAGCATAGACGAAAAGGCAGCCTCCGTCAAGGCGAAAAATGTAAAGAGATCGAAACTTTTTTGGGAAATATTTGCAACGCTGGCGGATCGAGCACCGTCTATTCGACCTTTTGTACAACCGCGTCCGCACGCTTATAGATGCTATTTTCCGGCACAAAGCCTCGCACCATAGAAAGCGGATAAACATTGGTGTGGCGGCCGATCACTGTTCCAGGATTCAGTACCGAGTTGCAACCCACCTCTACAAAATCGCCAAGCATTGCGCCGAATTTCTTGCGTCCAGTTTCTATGCGAGTATTGCCCACACATACTGTGACCAGCGTTTTGTCCGATTTAACATTCGAGGTGATGGAACCTGCGCCCATATGCGACTTATAGCCAAGAATGGAGTCCCCCACATAATTATAGTGTGGTACCTGTACGCAATCGAATAGAATGACATTTTTGAGTTCCGTCGAGTTTCCCACTACGCAATTTGCACCGACTAAAGCGTTTCCACGAATAAATGCACACTGTCGTACCTCTGTATTGGGCCCAATGATTGCTGGTCCATGAATATAAGCGGTCGGAAATATCGTGGCACTTTTCGCCACCCAGATATCTTCTCCGCGCTTTTCATATTCCTCTGTAGAGAGAGTCTCGCCCAGCTTAAGAATAAACTCTCCTATCCCGGCTAATGCCTCCCACGGATAGGTGTATTGTTCCAAATAGGTTGCCGCTGCTGTGTGAGAAAGATCGTACAGACTGCGAATAAACAGATTTTCCATCATGTAAAAGATGCTCCTTTATTGGGAAAGCATTTGGAAGGAGAAGTCCCCCAAATGCTTTCTGTTTTTCCTTATTATAGGATGTTCCTCCGTGCAGGTCAACGGGAATTTGGTAGGGTCCTCTGAATCCATCATCCAAAAAATAGATTATCCCTGTTTCCAGACCATTTCTTTGAGAAGAAGTAAATCCCCGGTACTGAGTATACCATCGCAGTTCAAATCTCCAGCTTTCCACTCTGCATCGCTCAGATAGCACCCGGTTGTCAAATATTCATATAACAACTGTGTGTCCGCGGAGCTGGGTTTACCTCGTCCGGTTATATCCCCTGGAATACAAGCGACGGCACGATCACTGACTTGACCATCAATCAACACTTCCATAAGGTCGCCGGTTGCTACACGTCCGGATGTCTTTATTCGTCCATCGGTTCCGGTCACACGGACAACGCCGGTATGCTCTGTGTAGGACTCTTCCAGTTCCGATACTGTAATCGGACCGTCAAACAGATATAAGAGGGTTTGCTCCGGTCTTTCCTCTGAAGACGTTCCGCTCTCGGAAGGCTGTGAACTTTCTCCTTCTTCGGATTCTTGAGGAAACTCCTCCTGTGGTAACAAGACGTATTCGGAGCTATCGAATTGATAGACTCGAACCGGCGTCAGATCGCTGACTTCATCCAATAATGGCGCATGTACCAGCAAAATTCTTCCTCCGGATTCCACACGGCAGGTTCGGTCATAGTCGCAGACAGCATTGCGAATGATTCTTGCCTCTGTCTGTTCATCCTCCATATGATAGCGGATAATTTGAATTGCTGGCGCATCTGTACCGCTTCCCTCCTCAATCACATCGGTGACATCCATCAGGAAGTAAAGATCCTGGTCTACACAAAAAACTTTTCGAAAACCAGGCCGTAGTGCAGCACTCAGGCGCACTTCCCACCCCGCAGTGGTTCTCCAGAGCTTCACCACATACATACGCTTTGTCCCCTCTGTACTGACTGCCACATAGCTTCCATCCTCACAGGGGAATAGAGCACGGTTGTCCTCTAACAGATAAGGGCTTTCAATTTGGTTGAGATCCGGTGGGTCAACTTCTTCTCCGCCAGAGACCGCAGCACTGTACCACGCGGCCGCTGTAAACAATAATACGGTCCAGAATAAAGCCGCAATCCCAAATCGCCGGATTCGCTTCGACTTCACAATCAGGCACCCCCTTTCCCTTACCTATATAGTAAAGGTTGGTAGAAAAATGTGGGGATTCCGTGAAGTATTTCGACGCATTCTTTAAAAAAGAAATAGAAAAAGCGAAAACCGGGTTAAACCCGGTTCTCGCTTTTTGGGGAGGAGTTGTATTGAAAAGGCGTGACAATCCTTGCCACGAGACTTATAAGCACAGTTTGTTTCATTTGTTTTCCTTTTTCTGGTTCCCATTATAATCCTAGGAATTGCCCCTGTCAACGAAAGAAAGCCCTCTCTAACTAGAATCTCTGTTTTGGACAAAACGAAGATTTTCAAAACACAATTTTAGTGAACATATCCACAGTTGTTTCGAAGCATTTCGTAAATATTCTGAGTTTATACGATCATAGTATGTATTTACTCAAAAACGACACGTTTTGGAGTCCCTTTGCCATTTTTCCTAGTAAAGCAATAAATCATATAGTTTCCCTGAGCGGGACTCTTCAAATAGGGCAAAAAGCTGTCGGCTTTTTTGGCAAACTGTGGTACAATAAACACAACGATTTGTATCAAACGGTGTTGTATATTTCACCGTCGCATTGACAAAGGAGTTTTTAAATCCAAAATGACTAGTCTAAAAAAGAATGATCTTGTTGAGATTTCAATCACCGGATATACTGCGGAAGGAAGTGGAATTGGCCACTGGAATGGTATGGCAGTTTTTATCCCCCTGACAGCGGTCGGAGATACCGTAGAGGCGCGTATTCTCAAAGTCGCTAAGACCCATGCCTTTGGAAAAATGGAGCATATCCTGATTCCTTCTTCTGCCCGAATACAATCCGACTGCCCGCAATTTCAAAAATGTGGGGGCTGTGTCTTCCGCCACATTCATTATGCGGAAGAACTCCGTGCTAAAGAACAGCGTGTACGGGATGCAATCGAACGCATTGGAGGATTTCAAAATATTCTCATCCATCCGATTCTTGGCGCTGAACAGCCGGATGGATATCGGAATAAAGCGCAGATTCCCATCGGCAGGACGCCGGATGGAGAGCTAACCATGGGATTCTATGCGAATCATAGTCATCGCATTATCGACTGTGCATACTGTCAATTGCAGCCTCCTTCTTTTCAAGCCGCTATGGATGCCTTCCGTACCTGGGCTGCTCTGAGTGGCGATGAACCTTACAATGAAGCAACCGGAAAGGGGCGCTTACGTCACCTTTATCTTCGCCAGGCTGAGGCTACTGGCGAGGAGATGGTTTGTGTGGTGGTCAATGGGAACGGAGTGCATAAGGAAGATATTCTTGTGCGTCTTTTACGAGAAAGGATACCTGGCCTAAAAAGCGTGATGATCAATACCAATCGCGAGAGGACGAATGTGGTTTTGGGTAAGAAAAACCGCGTCGTTTGGGGACAAGATTACATTACAGACCGTCTGTGTGATCTGGACTTTCATATTTCACCACTCTCTTTCTATCAAGTCAACCGCACGCAGGCAGAACGCTTGTATCGACAGGCGGCAGTTTACGCAGGTTTGACTGGACACGAAACGCTGCTAGACCTTTACTGCGGGACCGGGACCATTGGCCTTTCAATGGCTGCACAGGCGAAGCGTGTAATCGGTGTAGAGGTTGTCCCCTCTGCGGTTGAAGATGCAATTAAAAATGCGGAGCGCAATCATATCACCAATGCAGAATTCTTTTGCATGGATGCAGCAGAAGCTGCATTCATGTTAAGACAACGCGGAGAATATCCGGATGTCGTCATTCTCGACCCTCCACGCAAGGGCTGTTCTGGGGAATTGTTGCGTACCGTAGTGCAAATGTCACCAAAACGGATTGTCTATGTCTCCTGTGATCCTGCTACCTTAGCGCGTGATCTGCGTATTTTAGCCGATTTACATTATATCCCCCAAGAACTCACACCCGTAGACATGTTTCCTAGGACAGCACATGTCGAGACGGTTGTCTTGCTTTCCAAGGGAGAAATCGACTCGAAGAAGGTTCGTGTGGAGTTCTCACTGGAGGATATGGATATGTCCGGGTTCCAGAAGGGGGCGACCTACGAGCAGATCAAGGCGTATGTGTTGGAGCATACTGGCTTGAAGGTGTCTTCCCTCTACATCTCGCAAATAAAGCGCAAGTGCGGGCTGGATGTGGGGCAAAATTATAATCTGTCAAAGAAGGAAGATGCTAAAGTGCCAAAATGTCCGCCGGAGAAGGAAGCGGCGATCAGGGATGCGTTGAAATATTTTCAGATGATTTAAGAGTCTATTGAGCAAAAAAGCAGTAAATCAATTTCAGATTTACTGCTTTTGCTGGCCGGGCCGGTGAGCTACGAGCATTCATGACTTTTTGATAACTTGTTCCATACTGATATATTAAGCGGAAAGTTGTGGCCCTGTATTTTCAGAGGGAAACGAATGCTCCTTGAATATATCCCACAAAATATGCCATCGCTATACTCAGTGCAATGCAACATATACATAGTATTTCAGCAATTACCTTTTTTTCGATTATTTCATTTATGGACTTTCCGTAATCAATAGTAGACCATACCATTGAAAGCAAAAATAGAATTGAAATCCATTGAGTATGAAATGATAGTCCCATGCTAACAAATACATAGTTTGAGATGATGTAAAAAGCGCTTCTGACTACAACTTCTGTCACTTTTACAATCCGATTTCTCATAGAATTCTCCCTCTCTGATAATACTGTGGGCGGCAGCACTCCTTGCTGTCGCCCCTTGATTGCCTATCTGCAAAGGCGGGCGGGGCTGTCAACGGCGGCGCTTGCGCCGTTCATCTTGACCGTTGACTGGCTCGGCTGGCTTTGCTATTCCGTGATCTCTTTCAGTTATTGTCAAAGGAAATGTAGATAGTTAGACTATTGGGTATGTAGCTGATACTTAACCACTTTTCGTCGTTTGATAAAAGTGTCCCGATAGAAACATAGTTTTCTCCCTCGATTTCCTCTGACACATTTTCAATTACGGAAAAGCCTTCTTGGTTCAAAAGCTCCATATACTCGTTATAGTCGTTTTCGCTAATACCGGTAAGGTTGATATTACAATTCTCATGTTCTGTATCAAGTGTAGCCCATGCAACCGTACCAGGCGCAACAGGAAGCCCCTCTGTGTACTCATTCTCAGGCCAAACACCCTCGTCCAATTTTGTAACACTATTAGATTGCGTATTGTTCTCATTGCTTGTCGGTGTAGATGAGGTATTTTGATTAGAACACGCAGCCAAAAAAATCATAATCATGATTGTGAATACAGAAATATATTTCTTCATTGGTTACCTCCTGTTTTTGTGTATGGTTCGGATAATTAACAAAAGAGCAATAGCTGTTGCTGCAAACCCAATAGCCAAAAGGATTTGCGAAATATCAAAGGCAAACGCGCCCTCAATCTGTATATTTGTTGTCGCGTCGGCTTGTCCGATTGCTCCTTCTGGTACTTTTCCTGATTGTGTAACAGCATATACCGAAAAGGCAGCAGCCGCGATAACAAGCGCAGCAAGAGTAGAAATGATACCGTTCCGTTTTTTCGATTTGGTGTTATCAATGCCAAACTGTTCTGCGGTGCTGTCTGCAAATTCTTTTGGCGTCCCCAAACGCTGGATAATCTGCTGCTCTGTTTCTCCATGCTCCATAGCAGACGCAAAAACTTCATTCAAGTCACGTACAACCTCTTTTTTCATTTTGCGTGGTAAAGATAGTTCCTTTTCAACCTGTTTGATATATTGTTCTTTCATTTGGATACCCTCGCTTGTTGATAACTTTCTATAAAGCCGTTTACGCAGTTTTCATAGCTTGACCAAAATAAGATTAGTTCATCAAGTACATTCCTGCCTTTATCCGTTAAAGAATAATACTTTTTTGAGCCGCCATTTGCCGCAGCCGGAGCCAATCGGCATTTGATTAGTTCTGCTTCCTGCAAACGATACAAAATGGGGTAAATGGTTCCCTCTTTCGCATATCCCAAAACAGACGCACTATTGTTCAATTCAGTTATAATTTCATATCCATAAGTTTCCTTGCGTCCGATTAGGCACAAAAGTATCATTTCCAGAGAGCCTTTTTTGAATTGCTGGACATATTTGTTATTCATATCGTCGCCTCTCTTTAGCTTTGCTATTTAGGCTCGCTAAGTAGCAACTATATTATATCTCTTCCGAAGTATCAGAGTCAATAGGCTTAACGAAAAAGTTACAAGATGTCTGTGTAAGGTAATGACAGAATAGCGGTGTGCTGGCAAACTATGCTTTATTTTGTTTTTTATCTAAATCATTCAATAGGGCGGTAGCATCCCTATTGGCAAGGGGATTCCAAAAGGGAACAGCGTTCTCCTTTGTCTGGGGTGTTCAGAGGGGATAGTGTTCCCCTTTGACCGGAAGAATCCAAAGAAACCGGCGGTTTCGTGGCACACGATTTTCCGTAGGAAAGTCTAGTGTGTTATACCTTTGTGGAGCAGATGGCAGCCGGAATTGTAGCACACCCTGAAAAGTGTGGCCACAGTTGCGGCGTTCTGGCGGGAAAGGTTGCCCCTTGCGGGGCAGCATAAGCGACAGAAAAAGGCTGGCAGGCGGTGCGGGCAAGCACTGTCTGTCAGCCGTGTCATTTGCGGAACAAAGGTATATCAAAGCCCCCGTCAGCCGCTGCTTCCCATCGTATCAGAACCACCACGGCAGCTTTCCGCGCAGGCTGTCCATCGCCTCGCCCTCCACCTTCTTTGTCCGGCTCTCGCTGAGATGGAAATGGAGCGCCGCGCCGATCAGCGGGTGCTCGATTCCATCGGTAAAGCCATAGCGGTACAGCAGATAGGTCTGCTCTCTGGCTGTCAGCTTGTCCAGCGCCGCATACAATTCTATCAGCTGCTCTTTTTGGATATAGATTTGCTCCGGCGTTTGGGTGTGAGGGTCGGCTATGGCTTCGATCCGCAGCATCCGTTCATCCTCTGAGAGAACGTCATCCAGATATACTCTCTGGAAGCCGGGGGCGTCTTTCTTATCCACCATCCGTTGCTCAAATAAACCGAGGGCGGCGCGGATGCAGTCCGTCATGGCGTTGCGGAGCGCCGGTGCTGCATAGGTCAGAAATTTCATGCCCCGTCCGGCATCAAACAAAGGGATCGCGTTCAGCAGGCCGATACTTCCCTCCTGCATCAAATCATCCAAATCAATTCCAATATCATTTTCATCCAGCCCCATGTTTCGGTATTGCTCCAGCGCAATTTTTCGGATGAATCCCAGATTCTTTTCCAGCAGAATGTCACGGGCAGCCGTATCCCCTTTCTGTGCCAGTCTGCACAGCTGCTCATTGCTCCGGGTCGGCATTTTGCTTCTCCTGCGCGTGGTCTAAGGTGGATTGGAGAAATTCCGTCAGCGCCTGACCGAACTTGTCTAATGCTTCCTTTTGCACACCGTCCATCCCCGCTGCGCTCTGGGTGACGGCGGCGGAAATCATTTCGGGCGTGATGGTCGGAGTATGAACATCCGCCCCTTTGGTGAGTTCGGTAAACATCTGCTGAGTGATGCCCTTGGTCAAGGACTGCGCTGCTGTGAAATCGTTGCCGATCTCTTTCTTCACTTCCCGCAGCGCCGCCATAAATGTGTTCTGTATCATCGTCAGGTCTGCCTGATATACGGGAACTTTCTGCCGGTTGACAGTTCTGGCCGCCTGCACCGCAGCGTCTGTTTTATTGTTTCGGCGTAGCATGGCGCTGAGAGTAGTAAGCATCTGGTTCTGTCCGGCGAAACCGGCGGCCAGCGTATCGTCAAAATATTGCTCAATCATATAGGTGACTTCTGCAAAGCGAGGGCTTTCCAAAAGGCGGTTGACGATCTCTGCATTGGCTTTTCCGGTGTACAGATTCCGCGCCGCCTGCACCGACAGGCCCAGTTCTTCAATATCAAAATTTGTCCGGTCGGGCGTGTTGACTTCCCCCAGCAGGAAATCTGTGGAGACTTCAAACACTTTCGCAATGCGGAGCAAATGTTCTGTGCTGATCTTATCAGTCTTACCGCTGACAAACCGGCTGATGGCGCTCTCGGTGCTGCCGATGCGGGTCGCCAGCTGTGCCTGGGTAATTTTATGTTCCTTCATAAGCTCCTGCATCCGCTGCCGGATATTGCCGGGCAGATAGGCTCCCTCCATGTGACGCACCTCTCTTCTGAAAACTCTCTTTATCCATTATACCTGATAAAACCAGCGCGGGCAAATGCTTTCCGCTGGCTTCGCCGCTCTGAGGTCTTGCATTTTTGCAAGATTTCAGGGCGGCGTTTTTTCATTTCTTGCACTTTTAGCGGATTTTTCGGTTTATAGGCTTTTTCCCCGTATATTCAGGCAGACGGGCAGATACCGTCAATAAATAATGGAGGACAAAGCCTATGAATTTATTTGAAACTGTAAAATCCGCTGTCACCGTGAAGCAGGCCGCCGAATACTACGGCTGTAAGGTCAACCGGGGCGATATGATCTGCTGCCCCTTCCACGATGACCGGCATCCCAGCATGAAGCTGAACAGGGATTATTTCTATTGCTTTGGCTGCGGGGCTACCGGGGATGTGATCGATTTTGTGGCGCGGCTGTTCGGCCTGAGCAGCTACGAGGCCGCAAAGAAGCTGGCCTATGACTTTGGCATCGACCCGGACAAGCCCCCGGCAGCGATGGCTTTGAAAAAGCCCTATCCGCTGGCGCAGGATTTCCGCAACGATGAGATACACTGCCAGCGGGTGCTCTGCGATTATCTGCATCTGCTGGAACGCTGGAAGGTCGAATATGCCCCGCAATCGCCGGAGGATGAACTGGATGACCGCTTTGTGGAAGCCTGTCATATGATCGAGTATGTAAATGATTTGTTGGACGTTCTCATGTTTGCGGAACTGAAGCAGCGTGTGAAAGCGGTGGATATGCTGCTGAAGGACGGCACTATCACCGCGCTGGAGCAGCGGCTCAGACGTCTGGAAAAGGAGGTGCAGCACCGTGGCGAAGAACGAGCAATCGCGTGAGGCCAACCAGCCCATCTGGTTTGACGGCAAGAGTATCAATGAAGCCCTGTTTTGTGATGATTTTCTCGGCAGACACAAAATCATCTACACAAACGGGGCTTTTTTCACGCCTGATGGCCGCGTGACCGATGAGCTGCCACTGCGTGGAGAAATTTTTGAGGAACTGAAATGCTGTGCGGTCAGCAATATCCCCCGCAAAATCAGCAATATCGTGGAGCTGATGAAGCTGGCGGCGCTGGTAGAGGATTTCCCGCCGGAGGCTGACCGCATTCATCTGGCAAACGGCACGTTGTTTCTGGATGGCTCCTTTACGGAGGGAAAACCGGACATCGTGCGTTGCCGCCTGCCGGTGGCCTATAATCCCGATGCGCCCACGCCGACCCGCTGGCTGGCTTTTCTGTATGGGCTTCTTTACCCGGAGGACATTCCCACTTTGCAGGAATATATCGGCTACTGCCTGATCCCCAGCAACAAGGGACAGCGCATGATGGTCATTAAGGGCAATGGCGGCGAGGGTAAGAGCCAGATCGGCGCGGTGCTGTCCGCCCTGTTCGGCAGCAACATGAAGGACGGCAGCATCGGCAAAATTTCCGAGAACCGTTTTGCCCGCGCTGATCTGGAACACATTCTGCTGTGTGTGGACGATGATATGCGGATGGAGGCACTGCGGCAGACCAACTATGTCAAATCCATCGTCACCGCACAGGGTAAAATGGATTTGGAGCGTAAAGGCAAGCAGAGCTATCAGGGATGGATGTGCGCCCGGCTGCTGGCATTCAGCAATGGCGACTTGCAGGCTCTCTTTGACCGCAGTGATGGCTTTTATCGGCGGCAGTTGGTGCTGACCGCCAAAGAGAAACCTGCCGACCGTGTGGATGATCCCGACCTGGCAGAGAAGATGAAGGCCGAGGTGGAGGGCATTCTGCTGTGGGCTTTTGCGGGATTGCAGCGGTTGGTAGCGAACAACTTCAAGTTCACCGAGAGCCAGCGCACCAGAGAGAACCGGGAGGCCGTCAAGCGGGACAACAATAACGTGTTTGATTTTCTGGAATCCGAGGGCTATATCCGGCTGAAAGCGGATGCGTCCATCAGTTCAAAGGATTGCTACGACATTTACCGGATGTGGTGCGAGGAAAATAGCCTGACTGCACTCAAACGCCGCAGCTTCAGCGATGCGCTGGTGGCAGCCTGCGGTAAGTACAATCTGGAACACTGCAACACGATTACCAATTCGGCAGGACGCCGGGTATGGGGCTTTATGGGGATCGAGGCAGTGGCAAGGCCGCATATAAACGAGTTTACGGACGCTTCACAGTGTACGTACGTACCGGAAGACTGGCGGGATTGATTTCCGATCTGGTCGCCGGTACGTATGTACGCAGCGATTGACCCTGTTACCTCATATATTGTAGAGGCGCTTCATTTGGATAAAGTGGTCGTGCCCATTTTGGGTACACCTATTTTGATGTGTAAAAGTGGTTATGGATATTTTGTCCACCACCAGAACCGTGAAATTCTTCGCGCTTTTGTGCTGTGAAATAGGTGTGGTCATTTTGACCACACCTGAAGCGGTCAGTAAAAGCGGTAATTTTGCAGGCATATTTTAGAGCAATCTCAAAACAGCGAAATGTTTCTCTTTTATCCGTATACAGTTCGCCGGATGGCGGCTCACGGAACGACGTACAGATTGCAGCATTTTGTGACAATACAGCCCGAACAGTGAAAAGTCCCGCATTTCTGTGAAGTCGAATATTCCGCCGTTGACCAACGATACGCAGGGAATCATTTCTATCGCAAAACAGCATTTGCACAAATTTCACCATTGACCAAAGCCGGTGCGCTCCCCAGCGTAGCCGGTTCTTTTTATGACGCAACCGAAAATCATGTTTTATCTATCAAGTGACAAAGGGCTTCACTTGCGAAAATGGAGGAATATATTTTATGAAGTCAAGTATCCGAAACGAAATCAAGGCGCAGATCATCCGCGCCGGTTACACCATGCAGGAAGTCGTTGACCAGCTGCACGATGAGTATGGGTGGAGCGACAGCGTATCCAATCTTTCCGGAAAATTGCAGCGGGAATCGCTGCGGTATCGGGAGGCCGTGGAGTTGGCTGACGTGCTGGGATATGACATTGTCTGGCAGAAACGGAGGGATTGAGTATGGAAAAAGCACAATACGCGATTATGCGATTTGCCAAATATAAGGGGCCTGAAATCGGCAATATCGAGGCCCATAACGAGCGCACAAAGGAAAAGTACGCCAGTAATCCCGATGTGGATACCAGCCGAAGCAAGTACAACTTCCATCTGGTCAAACCGCCCGGCAAGTACCGGGCCGAGTCAGAGAGGCAAATTGCCGCTGCCGGATGCCGTACCCGGAAAGACAGTATCCGTATGATCGAGACGCTGTTCACAGCCAGCCCGGAGTTCTTTAAGGGAAAGAAACGGGCGGAAATTCGGGTATTTTTCGAGGAAGCTCTGCACTTTCTGGAACAGCATCAGTCCAAAGAGACAATTATATCCGCCGTGGTGCATATGGACGAGAAAACGCCCCATATGCACCTTTGTTTTGTCCCTTTGACGGAGGATGGCAGGCTCAGCGCCAAAGACATCATGGGCAATAAAAAGAAGCTGACCTGGTGGCAGGATGAGTTTTGGAAACACATGGTCAAGAAGTTTCCAGATTTGGAGCGTGGCGAGAGCGCCAGCCTGACCGGGCGCGACCATATCCCGCCCCGCGTATTTAAGGAGATGACCAGACTGACCAAACAGAAAAGCAAACTGGAGGATCTGCTCACTGGAATCAATCCCTTTAACGCCAAAAGCCGGGCGGAGGAAATCTGCAAGATTCTGGATAGCTATATTCCCAGCGTGGAGAAGATGGACACGCTGCTGCGGAAATATGGCGTGGCTTTTACGAAAACAGCATCCGAAAACAAAAAGCTGAAAACGAAAAATGCCGAGCTGGAAGAATCTCTTGCATCGGCGCAGAAGGTCAGCACCCTAAAGCAGATCGAAGACCTCAAGCTGCGGCGCGACTATGACAGTGCCGTGGCGATTTTGGAACAGATACCGGCAGAAGTTTTGAACATCTATGCGCAGAGCAGCCATAGAGGAAAGGAGCGGCCTATTGAGCAAAGTTTATGATGATCCGAAATATAATGCGGCATTTGACCGCTGTGTTGATGTGATGGCGCGGCTGTTGCAGAAGTACGGGCCACAGCTGTTGGGGCAGATGCAGGAGACTGAGAAGGATGGCCGTACACAGTCTGCGGTATCAGGAAAGCAACCCGTTCCTGTGTATCAGGAATTTGACAAAGCCGCTTGATATAAATTAAATTTACACGTTGCGTATTTGTTTGGCGTATGCTATAATAAATACGCAACGTGTATTTTTGCTTTATGGGGTAAATGAAATGGACTGCAAAACCAAAATAAAAGAATTGCGGGAAAGCACTGGCATGAATCGCAAGGAATTTTGTAAATATTTTCAGATTCCCTATCGGACTGTGACAGAATGGGAACTGGATAACCGCCATGCGCCGGAATATGTGCTCCGTTTGTTGGAGTACTACATTCAGAATGAAGGTCTGGCGAAGAAGAAAGTTACGGATGAATGTTCAGAGATGGAAGAAAGGGGCGGCCTGCATGAAAAAAACTAAAACAAAATGCTATCTCTACACACGGGTATCTACTTCCATGCAGGTGGACGGATACAGTCTGGATGCTCAGCGAGACAAACTGCGGAAATACGCTGAATACGAAGATATGGTAGTGGCTGGTGAATATTCTGATGAAGGCTTTTCCGGCAAGAATATTCAGGGCAGGCACGAATTTCAGCGGATGCTGCAAGACATTCAGGACGGCAAAGACGGTGTGGAATATGTGCTGGTGTTCAAGCTGTCCCGGTTTGGCAGGAATGCCGCTGACGTTCTGAATTCCTTGCAGCTGATGCAGGATTTCGGTGTCAATCTGATTTGTGTGGAAGACGGCATTGACAGTTCCAAAGATTCCGGCAAGCTGATGATTTCTGTCCTTTCTGCGGTGGCAGAGATAGAGCGTGAAAATATTCGGACACAGACGATGGCCGGACGGGAGCAGAAAGCCCGTGAAGGAAAATGGAACGGCGGCTTTGCCCCTTATGGATACCGTCTTGAAAAAGGCGAACTGTTGATTGCTGAGGATGAAGTGGACGTGATCCGCACCATCTTTGACCGCTATATTCACACCAACGATGGCGTCAGCGGTGTGGCGAAATATCTGAACCGGCAGGGCTTTGTGAAGAAGCTGCGGCAGAACGGCACCATTCCCGGTTTTTCCGCCAGCTTTGTGAAAAGTATCATTGACAATCCGGTATATATGGGGAAAATTGCCTATGGCAGACGCCGGACAGAGAAGAAGATTGGTACCCGGAATGAGATGCACGTGGTTGAACAGTCGGAGTTTCCCGTGTACGAGGGAAAGCACGAGGCTATCATTTCTGAAGAAGATTGGAATCTCGCGCAGGAGAAACGGAAAGTCAATGCTTATCGGCGCGAGAAGGTCAACGATCCTACCCATGCGCATATTCTGTCCGGCATTCTGAAATGCCCCTGCTGTGGTAAAAGCCTATATGGGAATATTGCAAAAGCCCACAGCAAGGACAAAAAGACCCGCTATTACTATTACTGCAAGAATACGGTAACGCCAACAGGCCACGAGTGCACTTTCCGGCTGAACATTGAACAGACAGAGATGAACCGCATGGTAGCGTCAATTATCTCCGCTATGGTCAGCGACCCACGGTTTGCGGATGCAATCAAGGCGAAAATTGGCTCCGCTGTCGATACGAACGACTTAGAGAAACAGCTGGAAGCGTTGCAAGCGCAGCTTCGGCAGACGTTAGGCACAAAAGCCCGCCTGGAACGGCAGATGGACGGTTTGGATGTGAATGACCCGTATTATGACCGGAAAATTTCTGATTTGCAGCGTCGCTATGACGAGCAATATGGTAGAATAGATGAGATTGAAGTCCAGATTGACGATGTGCAAAGCCAGATACGGAGCATCCGGCAGGAGAAAATTTCGGGTAATAATATCTACCGCCTGTTGCTGGCATTCGATCAGGTCTATGAAGCAGCCTCCGAAGTGGAGCGGAAGGAGTTCATGCGGGCGTTTATTGAGCGGATTGAGTTATTCCCGGAAAAGCAGCCGGATGGCAACTGGATTAGGAAGATTATCTTCAACTTCCCTGTCCCGGTGAATGGAACAGAAGTGACAGAATTGCCCTTGGAAAATGAAACAATGGTCGAGACGGTATGTTTATTATCCAAGCGGAGCACAGATGAACCTATCGGTAATTTCCCGTTTCATTGACCGATGGCTCTTTCTATCTCAGAACAGATGAGTTTTTGTATAAATGATTCTGTTCACCAGCATCCTTGAAAATACCATTCCAACGAACTTAAGTATTCCAATATTTCTTACGTAATAGAAAAGGTCTTTTTCCTTTTAATTGACACGATCTTTGCTGGCAAGTGCTTTAAAAGCGATTGTTGGCTTTTGCCAATAAGAAAACCATTCATGATCACATATAGAATCCTTCGAATACACCGGAAAATAAACAACATTTTTATGAGACAAAAACACCGCACCAGGAAAATCTCTGGTGCGGTGTTTTCAATTTTGTCGGTCCGTTGTACGTATCGTTTGTTGTAAACTATCTAGAAACAACTCTGCTGCTTTAGTAAATACTTGATATTTTTTCCAAACCACACACAACCCTGCCTGAAGAGTTGGCGCTAGAGGCCTAAAGCAAAGATTGCTTCCATTGGTATTGATAATTCGATCCAGAGTAATGGCATAACCGATTCCCTCATTTACCAAAATGGAGCCATTATATAGCAAACTATATGTTGCTACGATATGAAGATCTGCTTCACTGCGATTCAGCCACATAAGCAAAGCACTCCCTTCACGATGCTGGCGAGATAGAATCAAGGGTTTATCCCATAAGTCCTCCGGACGGATACATGCTTTCTGTGCCAAAGCGGCATCTCGTCGCATCAATACACCCCAAGTATCCTTTTCTGGGATCTTTAAATAATTATATTTTGATAAATCCTGAGGGTCAAATAGAACACCAAAATCAATTAACCCTTTATCCAACTTTTCAACTACATCCGCAGCATCGCCGCTGGCAATATGAAGGCGAACTTCAGGATATTTTCTTTGGAGTTGTTGAGCTGCTTTTGCGATCACCCGAATGGCATCGGTTTCACCAGCACCAATATAAATGTCCCCTGCCACGGTATCATCGCTTAAAGCGATCTCCTGCTCAGTTTTTTTGACCAATTCCAGGATTTCCCCTGCTCTCTTCCGTAACAGGACCCCCTCCTCAGTCAATGTGATTTTTCGGTTACCACGGATAAAAAGCTGTTTTCCCAGTTCTTCCTCCAAGTCTTTCAACTGACGGGACAGGGTTGGCTGTGAAAGATGTAAGAATTCCGCCGCCCCAGAGATACTCTGTTCTCTTGCTACGGCTAGAAAGTATTGTAATACACGTAATTCCATAGAACCGCCTCCACAAAGTAATATATCACACTTATCTATAGTTGCAAAGCATAGTTGCGTATTTGATATAAGTATTTGCTATCATTCATTTTGAATCGTATACTAAAATCACAAAGGTACATTCCACGAGATGAATGAAATGGAAAAATATTTGTCTTTTTACGGATAATCCTTGAGGTGGCTTGGCTCTCTGGATGCAACAGGACTCATCGGACAGTGCCACCTGAAATCTCCTCCGGAATAAATCGAGAAGGCCTTGCTGATAGGCAAGAAGAAATGGAAAAATCAAATGAATCTTCCTGCGTGACAACTACACAGAACGATTTAACCTCGTCAACCCCAGCTATGTTCTCAGAGAGCGAAACCAATTCAAAGGAGGTATCACAGATGAGAATTCAAGTGCAGAATAGTGAGACGAGCCTTGTATACGAATTAAATGACAGTGTTGCTGCAAAGGAACTGTACGAACACCCCCATTAACATGGGAAGTCAGCGACTTTAATACCAATGAAAAAGTCTTCTGCCCTCCAGAGGCGCTGGATGTCTGCGATGCGCCCTTAGCAAATGCGGATACTGGTAGTTTGTACTATTACGCGCCTTGGAAGGACGTTGTCATGTTTTATGATTATTTTGGTGAGGGCAACCAATTGTACGAACTGGGCCAAGCAATTCCTGGAAAAGACAGCATCGAAAAATTAGCGGGAGTCATTACAGTCACCGCAGCAGAATGATCGAATAGGAGGTCCTTATGAAACAGCAGAAACGGAATAATGGTGTAAGAATATGCCCATAGAGGGCTTCGGCGTCTTTCAGATAACGGATTTCAACGTATGTGAAAAAGCAGAGTATTGGCCGCAATTTAAGCTGGTCATCGCCTTATCGATACGACAAGCTCCTATCAAAACGAAGAAGCAGCCGGCAGAGCTATCCAAAAATCCGGAGTTCCCCGTGAAGAACTGTTTGTCACGACAAAGGCTTATATCCACCAGATAGGGGGATGAAAAAACGAAAGTTGCCTTTGACGAATCTTTAAGCCGTCTAGGTTTGGACTATCTGGATTTGTACCTGATTCATATGCCCTTTGGCGATTACTATGGAAGTTGGAGAGCTATGGAGGGACTCTATAAAGAGGGCCGTATTCGTGCCATTGGCGTGAGCAACTTCGGTTCTGACCGCATCATCGATTTCTGTAATAATGCCGATGTGATTCCTGCAGTCAACCAAATGGAACTCCACCCCTTCTATCAAAGGGATGACGAACTTCTTAAAGAATATGGGATTGCTCCCCAAGCTTGGGCAACGTTTGCAGAGGGATTGAACGGCATGTTTTCCAACCCCATATTGCGTGAAATTGCAAAAGCTCACAACCGAACCATCGCTCAGGTCATTCTCTGCTGGAATATGCAGCGTGGTGTCTCGATCGTCCCTAAATCTGTCCACAAAGACCGTATGAAAGAAAACTTTACCATTTGGGTCTTTACATTGACTACACAAGAAATGCAACAGATCGCTACCCTCGACTTAGGCCGTCCACAGATGCTGGACCCTCTCAAACCAAGTGAGGTCCGACGTGTCTATAATTATCTTAAGAATCCAGTACGAACGAGCCTATAAGATGAGAGGTTATAGAGAAAGGTTTTTATAGAGATCAAAAATCTACACCAAAACGCCCTTCAACACAGACAGCCTCAGTCGTTTCTTCTGCTGTCCATGAAGAATTCACGGCGGAAATGAAGCATTAATAAAAATGTTCGTGATGCATGTAGATTCAAACAACTACAAATGAGCTTGGAGGCCCTATATGAGACTCATTGAACACCACACCTTCGATATGGAACGTGCGCTCTATGGCGAAGAACAACTCTATCTGAAAAACTGTACATTCGATGGACCTATGGATGGAGAAAGTGCGCTAAAGGAATGCCATGATGTTAAAATTCAAAGTTGCTTTTTCAACCTTCGATATCCATTTTGGCATAATCATAACCTTAAAATCCGAGATACCGAGTTGACCTCCTTCTGTCGGGCTGCCCTTTGGTATTCTGACCACATGGAGATTGTAGGATGCAAGTTGCACGGAATCAAGGCTCTGCGGGAATGCCACGATGTTGTTCTGGCTAACTGCGATATCCTCTCTGCCGAATTTGGATGGTCCGTACAAAATCTTGAAATGCACCATTGTACCGTTGCAAGCGAATATTTTATGTTGCGGGCGGAGTCATTGCACTTTTCCGAGGTACAGCTGAAAGGAAAATATGCCTTTCAATACACGCAAAATGTAATCATCGAAAACAGTATATTGGACACCAAAGACGCCTTCTGGCACTCACAAAATGTAACGATAAAGAACAGCGTGTTAAAAGGTGAATATCTGGCATGGTATTCCGAAGGTCTTACACTCATCAACTGTAAGATAATAGGTACCCAGCCTTTCTGCTATTGTAAAAAACTGACTCTGGATCATTGTGAGATGTACAATACCGATCTATGTTTTGAAAAATCCGAAGTAAATGCGACTATTATAACACCAGTTGTCAGCATAAAAAATCCATTATCCGGTACAATTTATGTCCCATCTATCGGCGAGGTAATCCTAAACGACACATATGCAAAGGGAAATATCGTAGTTTCCTGCGGACAAAACGCTGAAATAAGCGCTTGAAAAAATAGAAAAGGAGCATCCGTATGAGCGATTACATCTGTGCACTAAATGAAACGATTAAAAGGGTACATGTCCGTTACCCCAACCGTTATGGATTGATGATTGCGGGTGATTTATATTCAGCAAAGTCTCTCGACCAGTCTCACGTGCACCCTGCAGTCATTGTGGGCGCCCCCTATGGCGGTGTGAAGGAACAGGGACCCTGTGTCTACGCCAATGAGCTTGCACAACGCGGATACATAGTCCTGACCTTTGATCCCTGCTATATGGGAGAAAGTGAAGGGGAACCACGGCATATTTCCTCACCAGAACTGTTTACAGAGAATTTTAGCGCCGGTGTGGACTATCTTGGATTGCAACCGTTTGTCGACCGGAAACGCATCGCCGTCCTCGGAATCTGTGGTAGCGGCGGTTTCGCTTTATCCGCCGCGCAAGTGGATACGCGTATCAAGGCGGTTATCACCGCAAGTCTGTATGATATGAGTGCTGTAGCCAGACTGGGACAATCACCTGAACAAATATTAGAGATCAAAAACACCCTTGCTGCACAACGGTGGAAGGATGCTGAGAATGGATATACACCCGAGTATATTCCTACATTCCCGGAAAGGCCGCTTGACACCGTTCCCACCGATTTGGATGCGCAAAACGCCGAGTGGTTCCGTTTTTATGCGATGAAGCGTGGGCATCACGAGCGAGCAAGAGGAGGTTTCACCACAACCAGCAACATTCCCTTCCTGAATTATAACTTGCTTTCCCATCTTGACGAGATTTCTCCCCGTCCCATACTCTTCCTCGTCGGAGATCGAGCGCATTCCAAATCATTCAGCGAAACGGTCTATGCCCAGGCGAAAGAGCCAAAGGAATTATATGTCGTGAGGGACGCCGAACATATCGATCTATACGACCGTATGGATCGCATCCCTTTTGATAAAATTGATACATTTTTGAAAATGGCCTATCAAAAGGAGGGGCTTTATGAATAAAAACGTGTTAGTAGTGTCGTCGAGTCTTCGAAGCCATAGCAATTCCGAGCGCTTAGCGGACGAATTCGTCCGTGGTGTACAGGAAAGTGGAAACTATGCTGAACACATTTCTCTCCGTGATAAAACCATTCATTTTTGTAAAGGATGTCTCACCTGCCAGGAATCGCAAAGATGTGTTATCCATGATGATGCAGATATGATTGTGCAAAAAATGCGTACCGCTGATGTTATTGTGTTTGCTACCCCTATCTATTACTACGAAATGTCTGGTCAGATGAAAACCCTATTGGACCGCGCCAATCCCCTCTTTTTCTCCAACTACTCCTTCCGGGATATTTACTTGCTGGCCGCTGCAGCGGAGGAAGACATACATGCTATAGATGGCGCTATTGCTGGGTTACGCGGTTGGATCTCCTGCTTTCCCAAAGCACATTTGGCTGGTACTATTTTGGGCAATGGAGTCGATGCAGCAGGGACTATTGAAGGTCACTCCGCTCTACAAAAAGCTTATGAAATGGGGAAAGCGATATAATTGGGGCAGGAGGCAATATATGGCAGAAGCATCCGATACATGGGGAATTTTCTACCAAAATTTAATAGACGCTGGGTGCGATCAAGAGATGGTCAGGCAGTGCGTAATTTTGGCAAAGGCAGCAGAAAAAGCCGATCTTCTCCGGCTCCTCTCCAAACATCGCTCTATTCTATTACGGGCTGTACACGAAAACCAAAAGCGGATCGACCACCTGGACTTTTTAATTTATCAAATGAGCAAGAGGTGAATTCTATTGAGATCTATCAAATTTGTCTTCAGTATTGTCTGTAGTCTAGGTCTGATTTTCATATGTACTGCTTGTGGAATTCATTTAAAGAGCCAAGAACAGGGTGTTGTCACAGGGGTATCCCAAGGAACCTCATCCCATTCACTTTCAGAAAAAGGACCGGACTCTCCACGAACAGAAACAGATCATGCCATTCCCTCTGATAGAAAAAACAAAGCTCTGGTTGCTTATTTCTCCTGTACAGGCCATACCGAGATTTTTGCGAAATATATAGCAGAACTCTTCCCTGCAGATCTATATGAGATTGTTCCCGCAACTCCCTATACAGAGATTGATCTAGATTATAGTAATCAAGATAGCCGCACCAGTATAGAGCAAAATGACCCTGCCTCTCGTCCTGAAATTGCAGGAACTGTAGACCAAATGGGTGAATATGACATCATTTTTCTTGGTTATCCCATCTGGTGGGGGCAAGCCCCTAAAATTATCTATACCTTTTTGGAGAGTTATTCTTTTTCTGGAAAGACCATTGTACCATTTTGTACCTCTGGAAGCAGCGAAATTGGCTCTAGCGTTGAAAATCTTCACGATCTGGTCTCAGAAGATGTTACATGGTTCTCCGGAACAAGGTTAGACAGCACGATGTCAAAAGAAGCATTGGCCGAGTGGGTGGACACCCTCGACTGGTGAAGAAAAAAAGCATTGGCAATCCCTCTTATAAAATGCAGCCGACGACCATCCAAAATTCGTGGCGTTGAGCCGGTCTCCCGTTTTCGGATTGTAGTTTTCGTTAATCGGCTCACCTCCCAGCAGCCCTTTTGCATGGTCAAACAGACGGTAAGCGGATGCAACCGCTTCTTCATCTCTGCCGTAATTGTGCATTGCTTCAACGGCAAACATCGCCTGATCCATCCAGACCGGACTTCTCCAATAACTGGCTGGGCTGTACTTTGGATGATCCCTGTCCGCACACCTGGAAGGACTCCGGATCTCTTGTACCGTTCTCTGGAATGGGGTCATACCGCCCATTGTTGTTGCGGGCATATCGTTTTAAAATGCTCATTATCATCCGATACCTGAATTTCGTATTTTTTAGCCCAAGCGCCCGTACGGCTGAATTCCGATTGTCCTTCCCACAAGATCTTAATTTTGCTCAAGTCATACACTGCCCCCAGGTCAACGGTCAGCCATGCGTGGTTCATCTGCTCAGAAGTCATTCCTCGCCATTCATTTGCCCACCTGATCTCTTCATCCCCGTCGATTGCATAGGTAGCAACACGATGAACTCCATTATCATCCTGTTCACTACTTGCAAAGGCGTTGATTGATTGGATTTGTTTTGGTTCGTTATCTGCGACACCGTATGCCTGAATGGATGGAACATACGATGCCATTATTGCAACTGCGAGTAATGTAGATACTTCTTTCCCTTTCATCTTGAACAACCTCCTCCACTTTCTCAAAAATTTATTTGCGACCTTTAATAAAACCTCCTCCCTCTTGCGTTGAATTTTCGTTGGTTACCGCAGAACAAGCATATTACATAATTTTTATCATCATTAAATTAATATATGGATTCGCTTTATATCACCATTGCAAAATAGTGATATTTCCTATAAATCATGTCGACGTTATTCTATATTAGGTCAAAGAAAAGTCCATCGAAGAATAACCAAATAAGACATGCAAAACTTCTGGGCGGGTGATACAAATCATTGTGTCTGTCCCGCCTCCTAGATTGTGTGATCTCTTCTCAAAGCAAAAACGGAACTTGATGATTGCCACCATTGGATGTATGATAAAAAGGCAAAAGGGCGTCTTGTCTGGAACGTAGCCAACGTTATCAGGCTCGTCTATTTCTGAAAAGGCGCTGGAATAGCGTGAAGAAAATATCAATAGAAATATTCTGGTGGGCGGGAATATCTGCCCCTTTCATTTTAGAAAAGAGGGATTTCACGATGAATTACAAAGAAGCCGCCACTTATTGGGAACAAAAGGATGCACAGGCCATCCAGATGGAACGGTCATCCCTTCTGAAAAAGATGGAGGCTTTTATTTTAGCACATAATACCTGTGCTTTGGCCTGTGGGAACGGCGATTTTGTCCGCTGTACGCCAATTGAGTATACCTATAAAGATCATACATTTTGGATGCTCTCTGAAGGCGGCTTAAAATTTCAGGCTTTAGAGGGCAATTCCAATGTTTGTCTTGCGATCTATGACGCCTATGAAGGCTTTGGAAAGCTTGGTGGTATGCAGGTCACGGGGAAAGCAGAACTTATTGAACCGTGGTCGGCTGAATACCTAGAGTTGCTTGCATTCAAAAAAATCAAAGCAGAAAACTTGAAAAAAATGCCCCATGTCCTGTACCTCATCAAAATCATTCCTTCCCGCATCGATTTTTTGTGGTCAGGGTTTAAAAAAGAAGGATACGACTCCAGACAACACCTCATCTTTTAACAGATAACCACAGCTTTAACAATCGTTATATGTTGCCCATCATCTCTATTTAATTTGATAAAGTTGTCGTTTTGCCATCCCATGGAAAGAAGGTCCCAAACATGATCCTCAGTGCCAGCCGTCGAACCGATCTTCCAAACTACTATGTAAATTGGTTGATTCACCGGCTCCAAGAGGGCTTTGTCCTCGTTCGAAACCCGATGAATCCCCACCAAATCAGCCGGATTCCTCTATCCCCATCGGTGGTGGATTGCATTGTGTTTTGGACCAAAAATCCGGAAAATATGTTGTCCCGTCTGGGAGATCTTTCTGCATACCCCTACTATTTCCAGTTTACGCTGACCAGCTATGGCCGGGATATCGAACCATACCTACCCAACAAAAAAGATTGTTTGATTCCTGTCTTTCAATCGCTCGCTGCTCGCATTGGGAAGGACCGAATGGTTTGGCGGTACGATCCCATTCTTTTAAATATGCGGTATACAGTCTCTTATCACCTGGACGCTTTTGCACAGATTGCAGAGCGTCTGCGCGGATGTACCGAAAAAGTTGTTATCAGCTTTGTTGACTTGTATAGCAAAACACAACGCAATACAAGAGGGCTCTCTATAACGCCTCCACAGGGGAAAGTCCTACTCAACATGGTTCAGCATCTGGTACGAATTGCAGCAAACAACGGTATGGTTGTGGAAACCTGTTCAGAAACAATCGACCTCCAAGATTTGGGCGTACAACATGGACACTGCATTGATGCGCGGCAAATCGAACGCATCATTGGAGTTCCTCTCCGTGGAAAAAAGGACCGAAACCAACGCGTCACCTGCGGTTGTATGGAAAGCATCGATATTGGCGCATATCACACCTGTGGGAATGGCTGTAAATACTGCTATGCCAATTTCAGCCCACAGAAAGTGGCGGAAACAGTCCGCTTGTATAAAGAAACCTCCCCTCTGCTTTGTGGACAGATCGGCCCAAAGGACCACATTATTGAGCGGAATGTCCAATCGTTCCGTGAAGAACAGTTGCGGTTTGACAGAGAGATGGATGGGTAAAAGGTTTTTCTATTCAACAGATGTATAGGAAAAAACATTTTTCTTTATTTTTCTACTTCTTAGGGCTTTTGCCCGATTTTGATAGGAAATTTTTTACATGCCCTCTTTCCACTTTGTGAGATTTATAACTTTACATTTCAAAAAGCACCCGATCCAATAAGATCAAATAAAAATTTACTCCCATGCTTTTAGGAGGCTTTGATGTTTCGAACATATCTTACAGAGCGTATTTTGGCTAAGAAAACCATCACGCACATGTTCTGAAAAATCTCGCTGCAAAGCGGGGATAAAGAAAAGGAGAAACGATATGGCAAACCGTATTATGTTGAATCAAACCTCTTACCATGGAGCGGGGGCCATCCAGTAGATCATCAACGAAGCCAAGGCCCATGGCTTTCAGAAGGCATTTGTCTACACCGATCCAGACCTGCTTCAGTTTCAAGTCACTACCAAAGTGACCAGCCTTTTGGACGAAGCCGACCTATCCTATGAGATTTATGCAGACATCAAGGCAAATCCGGCTAGTAAAAATGTTCAACACGGCGTGGAGGCCTTTAAAAAAGCCGGGGCAGACTACATCGATCGCAATTGGTGGCGGCTCCTCCATGGGATACATCGAAGGCCGTTGGCATCATTATCGCCAATCCTGAATGCGAAGACGTCCGCAGCTTGGAGGGAACCGCATCTACCAAAAAGCCCTGTGTTCCGATTGTTGCGGTTCCCACCACTGCTGGTACTGCCGCAGAAGTTACAATCAACTATGTTATCACGGACGTCGAACGTAAGCGCAGGTTTGTCTGTGTAGATCCACACGATATACCGGTCATCGCAGTGGTCGATCCGGAGATGATAACCAGCATGCCCCAGGGACTGACTGCTTCCACAGGTATGGACGCCCACACACACGTCATCGAAGGCTACACCACCAAAGCTGCTTGGGAAATGACAGATATGTTCCACCTTGAAGCGATTGAGATCATCTCCCGTTCGCTGTGTGGCGTGGTGGAGAATACGAAAGAAGGACGCAAAGGTATGGCGTTGGGACAGTATATCGCAGGCATGGGTTTCTCGAATGTTGGGCTAGGGATTGCCCCTTCCATGGCGCATACTTTGGGCGCAGTCTACGATACCCCGCACGGTGTCGCCTGCGCTATGATGCTTCCGATTGTAATGGAGTATAACGCTGCATGTACGGGTGAAAAATATCGTGAGATCGCCCGGGCGATGGGAGTTGCCAATGTGGATGCCATGAGCCAGGAGGAATACCACCAGGCTGCTTTGGAGGCAGTCCGAAAGCTCTCAGCGGATGTGGGAATTCCGTCCAAGCCTCCTGTACTGAAGGAAGAGGATCTTCCGTTTCCGGCTGAATCGGCCTATGCAGATGCTTGCCGGCCAGGACATCCAAAGGACACCAATGTGGAAGAACTGAAAGGCTTATTCCGTAAGTTGATGTAAAATACCTTGCAGGTTGCATGTGCTTTGTTTCTTCCCTGCTATCGCGAGGATTTTATCTTTCCAACATTTTATATTTTCTAAAAAAGAGAGCCATGCACAGACGTGGTTCTCTTTTTGTAAACAAGCCATGTGCGTAGAACTTGACAAATTTCGTCTGGGCGTGTTATAGTAAATGAGTAAATGAATAGGGGAGCTTATGAATAGGCTGAGAGGAAGTTTTTAACTTCGACCCATAACCTGATTTGGATAATGCCAACGTAGGGATATATCAGAATCCTACGGGGAATGCGATGGCATTTCCCGTTTTTCTGTGCATTCCAATCTCGTGTGATTTACAAGCCCTCAGTGGCGAACAAATGAATCGAAACAGTTGAGAGTGAACGAGAGTTCATGAAGGGGTACACCACCGCGGGTGTATTTTTTCGTGAACTCTTTTTTTATTGTTCACAGCTGGTTTTCAGAAAGGAGTTATGTATGATTCGAATCAACGGAACGCCGGTGGAGCTTACAGAAGGAATGACGCTCCAAACTTATCTGGACCAAAACCAATACCAGTCGTCCCGTGTAGCCGTCGAACGAAATGGGACCATTGTCCCCCGGGCACAATACGGGTCGATTCAGCTACAAGAGGATGATGAATTGGAAATTGTCCATTTTGTGGGAGGTGGCTGAGGTGAAACCAAAAGCCGTGATACAACAAGCACAAATCGATGCTGCCCTGCGTGAACGGCATTCCCCGGCAGTCCAAAAAAAGCTGGATACCGCCCGGGTTGCTATTGCGGGGCTTGGCGGGCTTGGTTCCCATGTTGCCTTCGCTTTAGCACGCATTGGCGTCGGACATTTGCATCTCATTGATTTTGACCGCGTAGACATCGCCAATTTGAACCGGCAGCAGTACCTTTTGCATCATGTGGGGATGTTTAAAACCGACGCATTAAAAGAAGAGTTGCTGGACATTAATCCATACCTGGACATTCATACCGACTGTATCCGTGTGACGGAAGAAAACCTTCTGGAACTCTTTGCGCAGGAGGACATCGTCTGCGAGGCCTTTGATACTCCAGAGGCCAAGGCCATGCTAGCGAATGGAATTCTGGAATCTTTTCCGAATACTTTTCTGGTGGCAGCTTCCGGTATGGCTGGATATGGAGACAGCAACCGTATCCAGACGCGCAGAATTACCGACCACTTTTATCTCTGCGGAGACGGGAGCGCGGAACCAGGACCGGGATACGGCTTGATGGCTCCCCGCGTGATACTCTGCGCAGCACACCAAGCCAATCTCATTGTGCAATATATCTGTAAAGTCCAAAAAGGAGAATGATGATGAACATGCTGCAAGACGATCGTTTGACCATCGGAGGACATTCCTTTACCTCCCGTTTTATTCTGGGGTCCGGCAAATATTCTCTGGAGCTCATCCAGGCTGCCATCGAGAAGGCTGGGACACAAATGGTAACCCTGGCACTCCGCCGTGCAAATGAGGGTGGACTCGCCAATATCCTGGATTATATTCCCAAGTCCGTCACGTTGCTTCCCAATACCTCCGGCGCACGCAATGCAGACGAAGCCATTCGAATTGCCCGGCTGGCCCGCGAGCTGGGTTGCGGGGATTTTATCAAGATCGAGGTCATTCATGACTCAAAATACCTTTTGCCGGACAACTACGAAACCATCAAGGCAACCGAGGTGCTGGCAAAAGAGGGATTTGTAGTCATGCCGTATATGTACCCCGATCTGAATGCTGCTAGGGATTTCGTCCAAGCAGGAGCGGCCTGTATCATGCCGCTCGGCGCGCCGATCGGTACCAACAAAGGACTTTGTACCAAGGATTTTATCCAAATTCTAATCGATGAAATCGATCTACCAATCATTGTGGATGCAGGGATCGGGCGCCCCTCCCAGGCATGCGAAGCCATGGAAATGGGCGCCGCCGCAGTAATGGCCAACACGGCAATCGCCACCGCCGGGGATATTCCCACTATGGCGGCGGCCTTCCGTCAGGCGATCGAGGCGGGACGCAAGGCGTATCTTTCTGGGCTTGGGCGCACGTTGGAGAAGGGTGCAAGCGCTTCTTCTCCCTTGACTGGCTTTCTAAGAGAATGAGGGAGGAATACAGCCATGCAACAGAATGAACCGATCAATGAGAGTATTTTAAGCGATGCTGTAAGACAGGATCTGAAAAAGGAGCGCATCGATCACATGACCTACCTGCCGGGGATGGAAGTCTTAGATTCGGACATCGGCCGGCAAGTGCTCACGCGCACCAGCTCCTACAACTACCATTGTTATACAGAAGCGGATGTACGCCGCGCCTTGTCCCATGAAAATCGCACATTGGACGATTTTGGCGCGCTGCTCTCCCCTGCTGCTCTTCCACTTTTAGAGGAAATTGCACAGGCGGCTCGGCGGGAAACTCGAAAGCACTTTGGCAACTCGGTCTGTATGTTTACCCCCTTGTACATTGCCAATTACTGTGAAAACTATTGCATTTACTGTGGATTCAATTGTCACAACAAGATTCATCGCGCACAACTCAACGCCGAACAGATTGAGAAAGAAATGGAGGCGATTGCCTCCACAGGTTTACAGGAAATTCTGATTCTGACCGGTGAAAGCCGCTCCAAATCCACCGTCGCATACATCGGAGAGGCTTGTAAAATTGCCCGCAAATATTTCAAAGTGATTGGCTTGGAAGTCTATCCGATGAATTCCAATGAGTATGCCTATCTTCATCAATGCGGCGCAGACTATGTGACCGTTTTCCAGGAAACCTATAACAGCCACAAATATGAGACACTCCATCTTCAAGGGCATAAGCGCATTTTTCCCTATCGCTTGAATGCACAGGAACGTGCACTCAAAGGAGGTATGCGCGGGGTGGGATTTGGCGCATTACTGGGGTTGGACGACTTCCGGAAGGATGCCTTTGCCACAGGCTGCCATGCCTGGCTGCTACAACGTAAATATCCGCATGCAGAGATCGCTTTCTCCTGTCCGAGACTCCGCCCCATTATCAACAACGACAAGATCAACCCCATGGATGTGCATGAGCCGCAGCTCTTGCAAGTCGTCATGGCCTATCGTCTGTTGATGCCATTCGCCAGTATCACGGTTTCCACACGGGAGTGCGCCCGGGTACGGGATAATCTTGTCTCCATCGCTGCGACAAAAATATCTGCAGGGGTCAGCACGGGCATCGGCGGTCATTCCGATGAGATTTCCGAAAAAGGCGACGATCAGTTTGAGATTTCCGATGAACGCAGCGTCGGGCAGGTCTTTCATGACCTACAGGCGCATGGACTCCAGCCGGTGATGAATGATTATGTGTATGTGTGACCCTTCTATCCATCGTTCCATTGTGGCGGTGACCAATCGAAGGCTTTGCGCGCAGCCTTTTCTGGAACAGGTGGAACGGATCTGCATATTTCGTCCCGCCTCGCTGGTTTTGCGTGAAAAAGATCTGGATGAAAACGCCTATGCGTCACTTGCAGCCGAAGTCCTGGCTATCTGTAACTCTTATCAAATACCGTGTATCCTACACAGCTTTCCGGATGTTGCAAAAGCGCTGGGGGTAAAACAGATTCATCTCCCTTTATGGAGATTAGAAGATATGGCGGCAAGCCGTCCTCAGTCATTGGCATTCTTTTCTGCCATCGGCGCGTCGGTCCATTCCGTCGATGAAGCGCAGCGGGCACAGGCGCTTGGGGCTACTTACCTCACCGCAGGACATATCTTTACGACCGATTGTAAAAAAGGTCTCCCTCCAAGGGGGTTGCAGTTTCTTCAAGAGGTATGCCAATCCGTATCCATTCCGGTCTATGCGATTGGCGGGATCACACTTGATCCACAGAAGATCGAAACCGTCCTTTCCTGTGGTGCAAGCCGGGTTTGTATTATGTCTGGAATGATGCAGTTGTAATACAAACAAAAGGACCTTGTTCCAAGTATTGTATCAAAGGCACAGGCCACTGTCCCATTCCAGCAGTCATCGATTCACACACATTTTTGCCGGTTATAACGGCTGCCTCAAACAGAAGCCTGCCCCCGACTTTCGAACAGGGGGCTCTGACAAAACCGGTCTTTTCTAATAGCTGTTCTCCCATACAGAGATTGTACGTTCCAGATTGGTTGCGGATTTCTGTCCGGGTTGGTATAATAAAAAAGGAATAACGCCGCCCGTCCGGCGCGGATGAAAAACAATAAAGGAGTTTTCAAGCATATGGATTACGCACAGGAAGCCTTAAAGCGCCATCTGGAATGGCATGGAAAAATGGAAGTGGTCCCCACCTGCCCTCTGGAAAACAAGGACGATCTCTCTACCGCCTATACCCCCGGCGTTGCAGAACCTTGTAAAGAGATTCAGCAGGATGTTTCAAAAGTCTACGATTATTGCCGCAAGGGAAACTTGGTCGCTGTTGTGACCGATGGCACCGCTGTTCTGGGATTGGGAGACATCGGCCCAGAGGCGGGGATGCCTGTCATGGAAGGGAAAGCCGTTTTGTTCAAGGCGTTTGGCAATGTCGATGCCTTCCCCATCTGTTTGGCCTCTAAGGATGTGGAGGAAATTGTGCAAGCAGTCAAGATGATTGCCCCCGGATTTGGAGGCATCAATCTGGAGGACATCTCTGCACCGCGTTGCTTTGCGATTGAGAAGCGTCTGAAAGAAGAGTTGGACATTCCAGTCTTTCACGATGACCAGCACGGCACAGCAGTGGTTACCATGGCGGCGATGCTGAACGCCCTAAAACTGGTTGGCAAGGAGCTTTCCCAGATCTCTGTGGTGGTCAATGGCGCAGGTGCTGCCGGTATCGCCTGCACCAAACTTTTGATGTCGATGGGGCTGAAAGACGTTGTCCTTTGCGACCGGCAAGGCGCCATCTATCAGGGCCGCGAAGGATTGAATTCCGTCAAAGCCGAGATGGCAGCCATCACCAATCCCTCCTGTAAAAAAGGCAGCTTGGCGGATATGATGAAAGGAGCGGACGTTTTCATGGGGGTCTCCGCCCCAAATGTGGTCACCAAAGAGATGGTCCGCAGTATGAACCGCGATGCGATTGTCTTTGCTATGGCCAACCCCACTCCGGAAATCTTCCCACAAGATGCACTGGAAGCAGGCGCAAGGGTGGTTGGAACGGGGCGTTCGGATTTCCCGAATCAAATCAACAACGTCTTGGCATTCCCGGGAATCTTCCGCGGTGCGCTTGACGCGCGTGCGAGTGAAATCAACGACGAAATGAAAATCGCGGCTGCTCAAGCGATTGCCAGCCTTGTCAAACCGGAGGAGCTTTCACCCGAATTTATCATCCCTAATCCATTCAATAAAGAGGTCGCTCCCGCTGTTGCGAAAGCGGTTATGGAGGCCGCGCACCGCACCGGTGTCGCGCGGGTGTGATGATGGAGCGTATTACAGCAGTCATCTTCGACATGGATGGCCTGATGTTCGACACGGAACAGCTCTATGAACGCACATGGGGACAAGCGGTCGCTGAACAGGGAAAGGTCTTTACCCGTGAGATTCACAGCCAGATTATGGGACGCAGTAAGGCCGACTCTGCCCAAGTGCTCTTGAAGGTCTACGGACCGGATTTCCCGATCCAAAAGGTGATTGACCGCCAGACGCCGCTCTTTTTTGAAGCGCTCGAAACGGAAACCATTCCTGCGAAAAAGGGGTTATTTTCCTTGTTGGATGCGCTGGAGTTACGTGGTCTCAAAAAGGCGGTTGCCTCCTCGTCTCAGCCCAAAAAGATTGATTTCCTGTTAAAACAACACGGATTGGAACATCGGTTTGACTGTGTGGTAAGTGGACACCAGGTACATGCTAGCAAACCAAATCCGGAAATTTTTTTGCTTGCCGCAAGCCAGCTCGGAGAATCGCCTAAGAATATCCTGGTATTGGAGGATTCCAACGCTGGAATCCGTGCAGCGCACAATGGCGGATTCCGGTCCATCCTGATTCCCGATCTCTGCACATTGGAACCGGATGTTTTGCAGCTCTGCCTGCGCAAGGTGGACAGCTTGGACGATGTCATTTCGATCATTGATGCGATCAACGGCCATTGATGAACAGAGCGCTCTATAGAAGCGGAAAGCCGTGGCGTCTAAAGCGATAAAACGCTTTAGACGCCACGGCTTTTGTGTTTGATGTCCGCAGTATCCAGTGAAAAATTGTCAGAAGGATCATAAAAACATTGCCGGGCAAACGATCAAGTCATAGCCGGTTCCGATGCGGTGCCCACCTGTATCCAATTCGGAAGGTATTGTTCAAACGCATCATAGACTTCGAATGTCCATTGGTAATCGTAGTCTCCTGGATTTTCCTGCCCCCATTTCTCCATCGAAGCTGGAAACCCTTCCGGCAGTACATAGCTGGTCAGGTCACACACCACCCATTCCTCGATTTCGCAGACCTCTTTTTCGCGAAGTTCCTCCATGGGAACCTGCTTTCCCTGAATCTTTATGGCGCTTCCGGCCGTCAAGTCTTCACGGCGGTAGCATTGTAACAGGAACATCACATGGGAGGTATAATCGATTCCGCTTTCTGTAGTTTCAACCGTTACAAAGGTGAGATTTCCTCCATAATTCGCGCGTTTCACAGAAAACCATTCCTGTGTTGCGTCCTCCATGTGCCATGCGTCCCATATGATGCGCTTTTGATCCGTATTGGGGTCGGAAAAAGTTTGATCCGCTGCGATGGTCAACCCGGCGTCTTCCAGGGAGTACCCTTGGATTTCCTGAATCACATCCTCTTCTGCCGGCGTTGAGATTTCCTCAGGGGTTTCCGATGGTCCCACAGAAGAAAGAAGACTTCCCTTATCCGGACGATCGTCCGAGGGGTCTGGCGTCGCAGTACAAGCAAGCAACGCAAAGCATAAGAGAACCGCCGCTCCAAAGAATAAAATCCGCTTCATAGCAAGCTCCTTTTTACACGATTAATAGCTATATTTTAAAATTCGATTCACCCAATATCCATTATTCGTATAGTTCTGTAAAATCGCCTTATGATCAGATGCTGGATCTTTCATATAAACTAACTCGCCGCTATACGCATATGCAACTACAAAGTGCGTTATATCGCTGTTTTTCATCCCAATCATCACCGGTAAGCCTTGACGGATTCGATCCGCGACATAAGCCGCTGTATCGGCTACAGATACGTTTTTAGATTCATACCCATTTACTGATAAGCTGCAACACTGACCTGCGACGACAGATGGAAAAGGGCAAGCAGCCGTTGTAATAATCTGATTGACCCGTCCAGGATCATAATCTAAATTTTTCAGATAATTTGCAGCCATTGTAAAACTTGTCAACATCCCACCATATGTTCCTATATCAACATTTTGTTCCTGCATTAAGGCATTGCTGTAAGATTGTCCGCTTTGCTGCCAACGTTTTATGGATATTTCCCCTCTGCCCTTTGAGCGAAGCAACATCTTCCCCTTTACAAGTGATGCGGCATTCGCATCAGCATATTCCCTTAGACGGATTCCCTGCAACGACTCTATAGAGAATTTTCCAATAAAAGGTTATGAAATTGCAAATACCGTCTGCGTATTGATTACAAAATAAAGCTGTAAAACGATCGTTAATAAAACAATTATACTCTTTTGCATATATTGCCCTTGTATTGTTTACGCATAATTTATAGACCCATTTTTCTCATTGGAATTACCCTTTGTGATATAATTTTACTATATTTTTTATTATTAGTAAATATTTATTAAAAATATTTACTAATAATAAAAATACCAAAAAAATGGCATCTAAAGAAGCCATCGCTTCCTTAGATGCCATATCTGTATACGCGAAAAATAACCCTCTACAATCGCTATTCTACCGATTAGAATATTTGTACTTTTACATATCGTGATACCGCGCCAAAAACGCGCGGGTACGTTCATTGGTCGTGCTGTCAAAGAGCTGTTCCGGTTTTCCCTGTTCGACAATTGCGCCGTCGTCCATAAACACAACATAATCCGCCACATCATGAGCAAACTTCATCTCATGGGTGACGACTACCATCGTCATATGTTCTGCCGCAAGCTCTCGGATGACCTTGAGAATTTCTCCGGTCAGTTCCGGGTCCAATGCCGAAGTCGGCTCGTCAAAGAAGAGAATCTCTGGCTCCATCGCCAAGGCACGGGCAATGGAAACACGCTGCTGCTGTCCTCCGGACAACTGATAGGGATAAGCATCCGCCTTGTCCGCCAGGTTCATCTTTTTTAAAAGATTCCGCGCGGTTGCCTCCGCTTCTTCACGCTTCTTTCCAAGCACGCGCACAGGCGCCTCTGTGATATTGCGCATCACAGAAAAATGGGGAAAAAGATTAAAATTCTGGAACACAAGTCCGATGCGCAGTCCTATACGGCTACACGTCGTTTTATCTGCATAAACAGCTTTTCCATCCGGTCCATTCTTCACCAATGTATCACCGCATAGCAAGATCGTCCCAGAATCCACGGTTTCCAACTGGGTGACACAACGCAAAAAGGTACTCTTTCCCGAACCAGAAGGTCCGATAATTGCCAGAACCTCGCCCTCGTTGACCGAAATCGAAATTCCCTTTAAAACTTCGTTCCCATCGAAACTCTTTCGAATCTGCTCTGCCTTCAAGATCTCCACGGCGTTTCCCTCCTAACGATAATAGCTGAGACGCTTTTCTGCTACAGTGAAGCAACGCGTCACAATACCGTTCATCACCAGATAGAAAATACCTGCGATCAAGAACGGGGTCATGTCGACCGCCGAAGATACCCATTTGGAAGTAATATGCAACAATTCGACCACACCAATCACTTGGGCCAAGGATGTGTCCTTAACCAATGTGATAAATTCATTCCCCATAGGTGGTATGATTCGTTTGACCACCTGAGGCAAAACGATACGGAAGAATGTCTGTCGCTTTGTGAATCCAAGGACCTTAGCCGCCTCATGCTGCCCCTGTGGGATTCCCTCGATTCCTCCGCGAAAGATCTCTGCAAAATAGGCCGCATAGTTTAGCGCAAAAGCCACCTGAGCCGAGATCACACGGTCAAGCTGGATGCCGAAAATCGGCTTCATTCCATAGAAAATAAACAACAATTGCAACATTAACGGCGTGCCGCGCATAATCAGTATGTAAAAACGCACCGGTAGGTTGATGATCGGATTTTTGGACATCCTTCCGACCGCCACCAAAAGCCCCAATGGCAATGAAAAAAGCAGCGTGGAAAAAAAGATGCGCAGCGACATCAATGTCCCTTCCAACATTTGGGACAACAACACCTGGTAATTCACGCTGCAACCACCTCCTTTTCAGCCCTTTTCTGGATACTTATTATTCTGCTGGAATGGTCGTGACATCTTCTCCGAACCATTTTTCCGAAATTTCTGTCATCGTTCCATCTGCGGACATTTCCTTCATTGCATCCTCAACTTTTTCTTTCAATGCATCGTCGCCCTTGCGGAATCCAATGACATAATCTTCCTGCGCTAAAGAAGCGTCCTCCCCATTTTCATCCTGAAGAATGGTATATGCCCCTGGGTTGTTCTGCAAATAGTAGCGCGCAACCACTTCATCGATGGCAATTGCATCAATGGTCCCGTTCTGAATTTCCAAAACAGCCTTGGAATAGTCATCAATCTGAATTACTTCCTTCAGCGTATCTTTGAAGTCCGGATTCTCATTTAAGGCAACTTCTGCCGAAGAATCTGCCTGTACGCCGACAATTTTTCCAGCCAAATCATTCAAGCCCTTATAGGTTGAATCGGATTTTACCAAGATAATTTGGTCGTTCTTCATGTAGGGAATGCTCAAATTAAACTCAGCGGCGCGCTCCGGCGTCTCGCTAAAGCCGTTCCAGAGGCAATCCACATTTCCGTTGCTCAGCTCTGCGGACTTGTTGTCCCAATCGATCGGCTGTGTGATGAGCTCAATTCCCAAACGGCTGCACACTTCGCTAGCCACATCGATATCAAATCCAGTCAATTCTCCTGTCTGTGTATCAACAAACCCCATCGGAGGAAACGCATCATCCAAACCGAGTACCAGTTTGCCGGCGCTCTCTACTTTTGCCCAAGACTCATCCGTTGTCTGCCCCTCTCCCATTTCCGCGGCGGACGCAGTCGATGTTCCATCGTCCGTGCCCGTCAATCCAGCAGCGTCGTCGCCTCCACCGTTATTCCCACATCCAGCACAACCGATCACCATAAGCGCCGCCAACATAATTGCCCATATCTTTTTCATCGTACTCTCTCCTTCTTAAAACACTCAAAAGTCATATAAATCCCCTCCGCTGCCGCGCCGGAAAACGCCGGGTGTGTGGAGGGGTGATATAATAATATTATAATACTAGATTAGCGAGATAAAGTAAAGAGGTAAAATCCTCTCTTGCGCCTTCTTTCTTCAAATTTTGTGTTTATCTTTTCTTTTTCAGAAACTCCTCATAACGATCACAGAGTTCCTGCGTCTCGCCAAATGCGATCTGTTTGCCATGGTCAAGCCAAAGAACTTTATTACACATGGAACGCACTTGTTCCAATAGATGAGAAACCAAAATGGTGGTCGCTCCTCCATGGATAATTTCCATCATTTTTTCTTCGCTTTTTTTGCGAAATGCACCGTCGCCCACAGAAAGGACTTCATCCAAAATTAAGATGTCCGGTTTTACAAGACAGGCGATGGAAAAAGCCAAACGGGACTTCATACCGGACGAAAGCTGTTTAAAGGGACGATCCTGGAATTCCTGTAGGCCAGAAAAATCAATAATTTCTTCATACTTTTCATTCATAAATCTGCGAGTATATCCCAACAAGGCTCCTCGTAAATACGTATTCTCACGGACGGTCAAGTCTCCGTCAAAGCCGCTTGCCAACTCCAGCAGCGCGGCAATGGTGCCGTTGACTTTGACCCATCCTTTGGTCGGAACCATAATCCCTGTGACCGCCTTGAGCAAGGTCGATTTTCCCGCTCCATTGCTCCCAATAATCCCCAGCATATCGCCGCGTTCCAAAGAAAATGATACTCCATCCACCGCCCAAAATTCCCGTACCTGATAGTTTCTTTTGATTCGTCGGAGTACATATTCCTTGACCCCAATATCCTTAAAGTCCCCTAAGATGTATCGGATGGAGACATCATGTGCTTCAATTATCATTGCGACGCCACCTCATACATAATACAAAAATTTGTAATTGTATTTTTTATAAATGAATCCGCCGATCAGCAATACTGCTAAGGCATAAAACGCACATAGCAAATGAAAGCTTGGCTCCGGAATGTCGTTATCAATCACAATCTTTCGGAAGTAACGGATGTATACGAAAATAGGATTCAAATAGAATAAATACCGAATGTGTAAAGCAAACGCCTCAATATTATAAAAAATCGCGGAAAAATACATGATGACCTGTGTGACCACCGTATAAAGATATTGGATGTCCTTAAAAATGATAAATAAAGCAGACAGAATAAGCCCCATCCCGATATTGAACACCACTAGGCAACCGATCGGATAGAGCAGCAATAAAAAGGTCCAGCGAAATGGAATCCCATCAATTGCAACAAAGACAAAAAACACCACTAGTGTTAAACAGAAATTAATGAAAGAAGAGACATTTTTCGACAACAAAAACATGTACTTTGGAACATTGATTTTGGAGAAGATCGACGCGTTTGACAGCAAGGAGGACATTCCATTATTAGTCGCATCTGTAAAGTAAGAAAAAACCAACTGTCCACAGAATAGATATATTGTATAATGTGGAGTCGATCTTCCAAAAAACTGTGTAAAAACCAAGCTCATCACCAGCAACATCAAAAGAGGTGACAAAACACTCCAAAACATGCCCAAAACCGTGCGCTTATATTTCTTTTTAAAGTCTCGTTTTACCAATTCCTCAAAGAGGAATCGATATTTCCGCATCTTCTGTACCATATTCCCTCTCCCTGTCTTTTAACCAATGTGTAGATGTTTTTTCAAACGCCTCCAAGTGTATCGCATGCCGTATTCTTTGTAACAACGGATACCACTCCGTACTTTCTGAGAAAAAAGAGCAAAAGGATTCCGATAAATACTACTAGGTAGCGGTAGTATATGCTTTATTCTTTGAATTTCTTCATTGCTTACCTGTATCCCATCCATTGCTCTGATCGTTTGATACTCCAAAAACCATGGGGAATTCGATAAGGACTTCATTAGTTCGTCGATCGCAAGTGTCGAAAAAAAGATTTGCATCTGTTTGGCGATATTCCTTTTTTGCTCGCCATGTGCCCTATGGTAAAAATGAAACAAGTCCCTCATACAAACATCTACGACCTGTTTCTGTATATCCATAGATTCATCTTTAAAAAGGGCTAATATATGGTTACTTGCCTCAAAATGACAACTAAAATTTTTCAATCTTGTTTCTCCAACAAGAGAGTTCTTATTATTGATTCGATAATTGACAAAAGCTTGATTTAAGAGAAAGATTCGTTTCGCCTTTTTTATGACTCGAAAATAAAATGCTCGGTCATTGGCGCAAACCAAGTCATCAAAATAAATTTTATTTTCAATAAGAAAATCTTTTTTATATAATTTATTCCAAGGAACTACCGCATTATAAAGAAAAAAGGAAGTTGCCTCCTCTAGGTTTGTGACTTCTTTCCCCTGAGAAACTCGCGACGATCCGAAGAGTTTAACCATGTTTGTCGCGCCTGTTACATTATCAAACTCATTATAATGAAACATACAGACATCCGCTTGATGATTTTTTGCTGCTTGATAGGACTGTTCGTATAAATCCGCCTCTATCCAATCATCTGAATCTAAAAAGTGGACAAACTGTCCAGTTGCATGTTCCAATCCTATATTACGTGCCACACCAGCACTCTTATGGTTCACTGTTATCACTTTAATCCTCGGATCAGATCTTTCATACGACTTTAGAATTTCTAAGGAGTGATCCGTCGAGCCATCATCCACACATATAATCTCAATATCCTGTAATGTCTGTCGTATGACACTATTCAAGCATTGATTTAGATACTCTTCAACATTATATACTGGAATGATCACAGATACTTTCGGCAAGATCTCTTCCCTCCTATCCATACACACTTATAAAGAACATAAGAAACGCCAATCCTCTGAGGTCCATATTCGCGTTTCTTTTTGTCCAACATAACGCCCTGTTTTGTAATCAATCCTACTATCTTTTAGTCTTTGTTCCATCTGTGCGGCCGTTCTCTGTTCTCCTCCGCGATTCGTATCGTCTAACAGTATAACAAAAGAATCCGATAAGCATTCTGGAAGCAACCGCAATGTATCTACACGAGAGTAAATTTTGGCCGCTCCTCCAAAAGGTCCGTCAATGGAGATCAGGTCAAATTTCTTACCCTGTAACGCCTGCGCAAAATCTTGATAAGATAGAACACTTTGATCCTCCAAATAAACGCTCTCTTCTAATTCCAGTTTTAAAAGATGTGTATTTTTCCCCAAAGAAGAACTGCGTTTAAAAAAAGAAATCCATTCGGAATCGTGTTCTACAACCATATGCTGTACATCATCAAAAGCATCCGCATATTGACCAATCATATGAGTCGTCTGCCCCAAACCTAGTTCTAGGATTCGCTTGGGATGCACATCATTTAAAACCCGATACAAAATATACAGAAACGGATACCCCGCAGCCCAACGTCCCGGAGAAAAACAGCGGTTCTTCAACCATACACTTTCTGCAATGGTGTCCCGGAAGATATTTCCCCATAGGCTTTCCAACTGTATTCCTCTTAGCTCTTTGGCGATTTTTGTATGATCCTGCAAAGACCGCATCATTTGTTCTGAACTCTGGGTGCTTTCTCTTCCATTTTGTTTAAGCTGCTCCGTTGTTTTTTCTAAATGAATAATCGTTTTCTCTAACGCATCGATCCTCTGTTGTAACACCACATTTTTTTGAATGAGATCCGAATAATTTTGATCGTTGATTTTATGCTCACTCTGTATAGACGATAAAATCCGCTCGACTTCACGATTAAATGCATTCACTGGAGGGGGTAAAAACTTTTTTAGTAATCGTTTCAAACAGATCATCCACCTTCAAACAATCTTTACTCAAAAGATACAATCTTTATAAATACGCTCATACTGCTTTGCCTCCCCAACAATGGACGGTTGCTTTGGAGATAAAATGATACCTGAAAATTCAGTGGCACTTAACAAAGCTTCTCTCAAAGATTCTTCATCTCCTGCGGTAAAGAGAAATCCATTTTCTCCCTCTTGGATAGCTTCTGGCATGGCCCCTATAAGGGCAGCCACCACCAGACATCCCGCAGCTAATGCTTCCCTAACCACAAAATTGTATGTTTCATACCATAGAGAAGGAACAACGACACAATCATGTGTTCGATATATTTCCGGCATCCGGTCAAATGCAATTGGCCCACAAAAATGAATTCGCGTATCTCCGCCAGCCTGCCGTATCAACCTCTGTTCATAAGCGCTGTTTCCCTGCCCATACAAATCAAGTGTATAATCCCCTGAGATTCGCTGAAACGCAGATAAAAGCATATGAATCCCTTTTAACTCAGAGAATGTACCTACATAGGCAAACTTTTGAACTCTCTGAATCGTCTTGCGCGAATAGAAAAACTCGGGCGCAATCCCATGGGGGATTACATATGGCACAATTTTGGGAAATTCCTGGTAAATAACCGAAGCCACAAAAGTGGATGGGACGGTGACCGCTGATGCGCTTTGCAGGAGCTTCCCTGCCGTTTTATAACGCTCTAAAAAATTGGGAACCGTATGGGTGTCGCATCTTGTTTTGCATCTTGCTCCTTGCTTACAACCCGGGCAAAAATGCCCGTCTGGCTCCACCATGGTAGCATAATGGCACAAGATATTGAAGTCCGTCAATGTCACAATGTATGGAATACGCCTTTCAACACATACTTGTAGAAACGTGGCCATCGGCTGTGGATATGCGCAATGAACTATATCGGGACAGTCTTTCTGTAAGAAAAAATCCGCAAAACGCCTCATACAGGTATCATCTGATACCATTCGTTTATAAAACAATCCAAAAGGCGTTTTTCGGTAACGAAATTCTACAACTTCAATCCCCTGAAACAAAAAGGTCCGAAATAACATGTCTCCCACCGAATTCGGATACTTACAGCAATCCTCCGTACCCAGAGTAAAAACCTTTACCCGATGCCCTTTTTCCTGCTGGGTCCGTGCCATATTGAATACAAAGCGTTCCGTTCCCCCTTGGCGAGATGGATAAAAATAATGGACCAAGTAATAAATAAAAAGGGGTTCGCCCTCTCGATTAGAAGCCGGCAATTCTTTATTTGGACAAGACGGGAAATACGGCACTTCCGTCTTTCCTTCCGCCCGGAACCGCTTTCGATCTATTACATATTTTTCCCAGATTTTTGCGGCCATCCCTCGGATGCCATAGTAATCAAACAAAGACTTTGCTTTTTTCAGCATCCTTCGGCCACTTCCTTTCTCGATATGGACAAATCCTAATTCATTCGAATCCTTCTAAAAGCAAAAAATCATTGAGATCTTTTCACTCTTCAAAATTATAACAGAGTTCAAGTCCCTGAACAATCGCCCGAGGACGTCCCCTCATATTCTCAAAGTTCTCCACATATATTTGGTAGCATAGGGCGGTTCAAGCGGAAAAACGGATCCTTTCCCAATCTTGAGCTTACAGTCTGAACATGCCCTAACTAAAACAGGGGGGCGTACCATGAAAGGCATCGTTGAAGAGCGCGCTGTAGAGCTCGGAGAATATATCTTAGAGAATAAAGCTACGGTTCGCAAAGCTGCCAAAAAATTTGGCGTCAGTAAAAGCACCGTACATAAAGATGTCGCGCAGCGTTTAAAATATGTCGATCCACAACTTTACCGAGAAGTGAAAAACGTGCTCGAGGTGAACAAAGCCCAACGGCATATCCGCGGCGGCATGGCAACTCGAATGAAATACAAAAAAAGCCCAACACCAACCCTGGCCAATCCAAATCGATAAGATCTCCAGTCTCTTCCCACGGTAAAAGCCGGAAATCGTTGCGAAAAATTCCATTGCATTTCCTTCTGTCCTCCTCTATAATGATAATAATTATTTTTATAATTTTGTTTCACATTGCTGAAACATAAAAAGGAGGACTTCAATGGTAGGAATGCACCCCGCATGGCTGGCCCTGACCGGTACAGGATTTACTTTTCTCTGTACGGCAGTCGGCGCAGCTATGGTTTTTTTGTTTCGCGGAGGCGTTAAAGCAAATCTTCAACGCATCTTTTTGGGATTTGCCGCTGGCGTCATGATTGCAGCCTCTGTATGGTCTCTCTTGATACCATCGATTGAAATGGCAGAAGAGCAAGGGACCATCGGATGGATTCCTGCGGCCGGCGGTTTTGTTTTAGGCGGCCTGTTTTTAATGGTTTTGGACCGAATTCTGCCACACTTACATCCTGGCAGCGACCAACCGGAGGGAATCTCCTCGTCACTGAAACGCACAACCATGTTGGTCTTTGCTGTAACCTTGCACAACATCCCGGAAGGGATGGCAGTTGGCCTTTCCTTTGCGCTTGTAGCGCAGGAGGGAACCCCGGTGACACTCGCCGGCGCTATGGCACTGGCCATTGGAATGGGCCTTCAGAACTTTCCGGAAGGCGCCGCAATCTCGCTGCCTTTGAAACAGGAAGGACTTTCCACTACCCGGTCATTTATATATGGCGCACTCTCCGGCATTGTTGAGCCCATCGGCGGCCTTTTGGCTGTTTTGATCGCGGGTTCTGTTACTCCACTGATGCCGTGGTTTCTTTCTTTTGCCGCAGGCGCTATGATTTACGTTGTGGTCGAAGAGCTGATCCCTGAGGCACATTTGGGCGAACACTCTCACACGGGGACTATGGGCGTCATGTTGGGATTCTTGGTTATGATGATTTTAGACGTGGCGCTTGGATAACATAAAACAATCAGGAATGGGAGACGTTCTTTTACAGAACGTCTCCTTTTTATTATCCAAATGTTTGCACCAAAGTATTCAGGAACGTCGTTGTAATTGCTTGCACACGAAGAGCACTCACCTGGATTTCATCAAATACTGTATAAAACGGCAGCAGATTAATGCGGTTTTGCTGGATAAACCAGAAATAATAGATGAGCCCCAGTATAATCATGGCGATTATTCCATAAACATACCCGTAATTTCTCCAGCTTCCCTTTCCCGCCAAAAAACGCCGTTGCTTTTCTTCCTCTGTTCCAGTCGCCTGGAGAGCCGTCAACAGTTCCGGGACATATAAGATCGCTGCCGTAAAAAAGATATTTCCAATACGCTGAAACAAGAAGTGTTTCCATGTCAAAATAAAGAAGATTCCCGCATACATCGCTATGTTCATCAAAACCACATTGCGGGGATTTTTCTTGAGCAGAAGCTTTTGGAAAGCAATCATTAGAACCATGGCTAAAACCGGAATAAAACCGGTCATAAAGTCGCGCCCCTGCATAAAATAAAGATTCTGATCGGTCGCATAATACTGATAGACAAACTGCGTGACCAAATTAAAAATCTGCCAGGAAAAGACAAGCACCAATACAGTAATTCCACCATAGACTCCCAACGATATTCGGTTGATTGCAATCTGTGCCAAAAAATATACAGGGAGCATCAATAACAATGAATTGTGGAAGGTTGCTGCCAACAACACAAGCAACATATAGGGAACGATTCGCTTTTCTTTGATATAGTGAATAGCGAATAGAAAAATGGCGATTCCCAAGGACTGACGAATGTAGCTTAACGTGTTTCCAAAGAAATTGAACGCCACAAAGATAAACATGCCAATCCATGGCTTTGAACAATCCCGGTAAAGGACCCATGCCGTCAATCCAATCATGATGGTGGCAATCACTGCCATGTACACAAATACATTCCCGGTTACAAGGGAAATCAGAAAAGTTAACAGGCTGAATCCAAATTCTGTGAGATATGGATTGGCATCACTGACCAAAAAACTCCAACCGCCGCTTCGGACATTTTCAAAAAATGGGACATAGAACTGATAATAGTCAATACCCACATTTGTAGCACGCAAAGCTGAAAAAACAATCAAAACGACCGAAGAAAGACATAGAAATAAGATTTCCTTTTTGCGGCTCGGTCTCCATTCCCCCAAGAATAATCCTAGGAGCAAAACAACAAAGACAACTATGGCATATGCCCACACATGAATCGCCCTCTTTCTCAATACTTTCGATGTTTATTATCCTTGGCCCGACGACATATGTCAAAAAAAGGTGACATATGGAATCAAGTTGATACGGTTTTGCAAAAGGAACCAGACATAATACAATATTCCAAAGAAGATCGTTACCCCTACGCCATAGAAATAGTACTGCTTGTGCCAATTGGCGCGACTCTGCATTCTACGGCGCTCCTGCAAACGCCGTTTTCGTTCTGCCTCGCTTTGGTGCCTTTTCGATTCCTCCTCTTTCCACACATCCGTCTCGACACATATGCTCTTCAAGATCTCTGGAATAAGAAAGACTGCACTGGCAAAAAAAATGTTTCCGATACGTTGAAAAATGTAGTGTTGACAGGTCAGTACAAACAATGCCCCTGTACATAAGGCTAAATGAATGAGCACTTTATTTTGTGAATTCCTCTGTAATAGAAGCTTCTTTGTCAGCAGCGCGGTAATCGTCATCAAAACGGGAATCAGCGCCGTCTGCCAACTGCGCCCCCGTAGAAAATACAGGCCCTCTTCCGTAGCATAAAACTGGTAAACAAATCGGGTGACAACCTGAAAGATTGGCCAAAATAGCAGCGATACCAGTAAAGTACCACCGGCATACAGGGTGATCGTCTTCCAATGAATGGGAAGTTGCGCCAAAAAGTAGAAGGGTAGCAATATTAGAATCGACTTGTGAAAAGTCGCCGCCAACAATACGATTCCCAGGTAGGGAAGCCACCGCTTCTCCTTCAGATATCGAATCGCAAACAGAAAAATAGCAATCGCAAACGACTGCCGGATAAAACTCATGGAATTGCCAAAAAAGTTGAAACTGACGAAGAGGAACATGCCCAGCCATGGGATTGCACAATCCCGATAAAGGACGATTGCCTCCAAGCCCACCAGGATGGCGGCCGCAACAGCCATAAACACATGTACATCCCCGGTAAACCGCGAAACCACATAGTTCAACAGGCTAAAACCAAACTCAATCCGATATTCATTCTCCGGCCCTGTCAGGAACTGCCAACCTCCCCGATGCATTTGCTCAAAATACGCCTGATACATCGGATAGTCGATCCCCACCGTTTCCCCACGCAGGGCTGCAAACAGGATCAACAGTATGGAGGCTCCTCCTAGAAAAAGGGCATCCTTTCGCCTGCTGGGTTTCCGCTCACAAAATAAAAGACCAGACGCGACAAGCACCAGCAACAATCCATAATAGGGCTGCACGGGCAATCCCCCTCAAAAGTAGTGTTCTCTCCACAAGCGCTCCATGCATGGGAAGGGGCTATCGCGGGCACTCCCCGCTGTATCTGTGAAAATGGTTCTTCTTATTATAACACAGCAGCAAACATTTTTCAGAGATCTTCGCTTTTGTTCACAATTCCTTTAAATATGGTCAAAAACAGAATCTTGATGTCAAATAGAAAGGTCCAGTTCTCGATATAATAGATGTCACACTTGATTCGCTCTTCGATGGAGGTATCTCCTCTCCAGCCATTTACCTGTGCCCAGCCGGTAATTCCCGGCCGGACCAAGTGTTTCATCATATAGAGCGGGATCTCTTCGCGAAATTTTTCTACAAAGAAGGGACGCTCGGGTCGCGGTCCAACTAGGCTCATATCCCCTTTAAGGACATTCCAGAGCTGAGGCAACTCATCAATGCTATACTTACGCAGGAATGCGCCAAAGCCAGTGCGCCGGTTGTCCTTTCGTGTTCCCCAAGTCGTCATATCCGCATTGTTTTCCAGGCTCATCGAACGAAATTTATACATCGTGAATTCCTTTTTCCTCCGTCCGATGCGCGTCTGCTGATAGATCACGGGGCCGGGGGAAGAACATTTCACCCCAATCGCTACTACCAACAGAACAGGGGACAACAATACCAGCCCCACAAAGGATACCAAAATATCAAAGCTTCTCTTCAAAAATCCATTTACCAAATTATCGAGCGGTACACGGCGCAGATTGATTAATGGCAAACCCTCTACAACATCGATGTAAGGTCTGGTAGGCAGATACTTCGTATAAAATGGGAGTAAGCTCGACTTGACCCCCTCTTTTTCGCAGGTATCAATGATCTCCTCCAATGCAGGGAATTCATCGTAATCGAGGGAAATGACGACCTCATCAATCTCTTTTTCTTCCAACAAACTCGCTAAATCCTGAAAAGTTCCACGATAGGGAAGCGTTCGTCTGCCGGTGCTCTCTGGCTGGTTGCTCAAATAGCCGCAGACGTCATAACCCAAGCTGCGGTTCAAAAGTATTTTATCGTAGAATTCACCCGAGGCCTCATTCCACCCCACAATCAATAACCGCTTGAGGTTATACCCCTTCTCGCGTAAACGCCGGAGAATCTTCCGAATCGCAAAGCGCTCCACAGAGCTGAAAAGGGTGTTAAAGGCCGCAAACAGGGCGATCACCATACGGGAAATATTCACTTCTTTCAAAAAAAAGACCAACACAAAAATGAATACGGTTCCCAGAACATTGGCCTGTACAATCTTCCCCACTTCGGATACCAAGCCCTTGCTGCGAAACGAATCGTGCAGACCGAAATATTGATAAATTAAAAAGTAAAAAGGGATTACCAGGACCATCAGGCGCAAATAGTAGAGGATTCCAATCCGGTCATGTCCCCCATCGAGTACATTGAAGCGGAATAGGAACGCCAGCACCATGGAAACCAAACAGATGCACACATCCAGAACGACCATGGTTATATTAAAAATTCGTTGGTTTTCCTTTAACATTTGCTTGTCCCTCTCCTTTCTGCGGGAAATCCCATAGGGTTGTGTTTATTGTACGGCATTGCAGACAAAATGGCAAGTTTCTCAAAGGAAATTCTGATTTGCCAATTTCCGTCACAGGCCATTCAAAAGTCATCAAAAAAGGCCCGGCGTTTAGCCGGGCCTCTCTAGCCTTGTCGATGGCAATTATGCGTGTGCTGCTCTGGCAGAAACTGCCTTTCTGTTTGCTGGGCAGATATTATATATGATTCCGTCTTTTGCCACCATCGAAATCGGAATTCTGGGCAAAAGCTTATGAAGAACTTCCACAAATCCGTTGACAGGGGCCTCCGCCATCCCTGTCACAATATGAGTCGCTCCTATTTGTTTTACAAACCCAACCGCCAATAATGCGGCATCATCGTGGAAATATACCGACATCTCTGCCTGTACATCGCGCGATGTCTGTCTCAGATACTCCAACTCCTCACAATCGGCATCAAATCCCGCCGAAGTCGGCTGTACACATAGCACATGCAAAGGAATCGACCGTTCTTCTGCGATTCGCTTTCCTGCTTTAATCAATCTGTCACAATCACGCTGGCCTGTAACACAAACCAGAACCGCTCCTCTGTCGCTCACCATTTTACCTCCTTTCCGTCAATCTCATTGTGTACCTACCGGGGAAACCTGCCGCTTACACGGGCTGTAAATCCCCGCCTATTTAAGTATAGTAAAAAATCCGCCAGTTATGGTAACGTTCAGTGTCCATTTCATGAATAAACTGTAAAGGATTCACCAAACAGCCGAATTCCCATCCAACTTGATCGCCACCCCATCCATTCAACAGGATTCCAGACCTATTTTGGAATCAGTACTTTTCTTTCTATGTTTAGTGTATCACAATTTCTATAATAACTCCAGAAACATTCTTGTAATTTTTATGAATTTATTCTAATTTTCATTTATGATAAACACAAAAAAGCAGAGTTCCGGGGAAAATCCCTTTCGCTCTGCTTTTTGTGCCCCTAAGCGCTGACGGGGGCGCCTTATTCAAAAATAGTCAATGGATCGATCCATTTTCCCGACTTCTTGACTGCAAAATGCAGATGTGGATCGTCCGCACTCTCGCATGGAGTGGTACCAACTGTACCAATTTTCTGGCCTGCTTTTACCGTGTCCCCTGCCTTAACATCCATGGTTTCCAATCCGCAATAACAGCCGCCGATCTCACCATGCTCAATATATACCACATTGCCAAACAGATCGTCATGATATGCATTTTTAACGGTTCCATCCGCGATCGCCGTTACTTCGTCTCCCAGTTCTGCGGCAAAATCTACACCTGCATGTGCGCGCCAATCCTTCATCGTTTTGGAATAGATAAGATCTTCGATACTAAATTTTTGTACCACAGTATCTCCGACTGGATAGGAAAATGTCTCCGGGACCGTTGTCGTCTTGACAACCGGTTCCTCTGAGGAAACAGGCGCCTTCGAAGCTGGCGCTTGGCTACTTGGAGCGGCACTCGACGGCGTTGATGAGGACACCGCTGAACTACTGCTCTGTGGTACTTCTAGCACCCCGCTTACCGCCTCATTAGCCGGAAAGGCGGTTGTCTGGCTGCTGGATGGGACGTCCTCCTCCGGTGTTGCATAGTTAATGACGCTATCGTACGTCGTCCAGGCGGCCACACCGATGGCAATTAAACAGACGCCCAGAGCAATGTAAAAGCCTTTGGAAGACCCGCCGGATGAATGGTTCTTCTGATAATGGTTATTAGTCATTCGTTGCACCTCCGAGTCTATTTTTGCCACCTATTCCGGGGAATATGCGGTAAATGTAAAAATAGACGTTCCATCCCCATTCCAGAAAACACGAAAAAAGACCGAACCCTTTCGGATTCGGTCTTTCTTCTTAGCTTGAGGGGTATATTGAGGAGGGTAGAACATGTATCAAGTTCTGGTGCGGCTCCATTGCTTGATTACGAGTTTTATTATACTCACTTTACCTCTTTCAGTTGTTACGATGCTATGAATATTCTTTAAACTATTTCAGTAGATTTTTTGAACGATTTTCCGTGTGTTTTGCCAAAAATTGCTGGTTTCAAAAGAAATCTTCGGAAACTTTTGCAAACAAACGTTTACATTTTTCAATTGGTTGTGTTATAATATAGGAGATGAATCGATGGGTGAAATGAGGTTCATAAGAATCCGTTTCCACCTACTTTTATTTGAAATACTGTGCAGAGGATGGATTCTTTAATCCCTTCCCAGTGGATTGTCTATTTTTCCAAATCCTCTATAAAATCTTCTGCAAATGATTATAAGGAAGCTGCACCAGGAAAGTGAGGATGCAAACATGTTGACAGAAAGCCAAAAAAAAGTATACGATTACTTAAAGAGCCGTGCACAGGGGGGCCTTCCACCGACGGTACGGGAAATCTGCAAGGCAACTGGATTGAAGTCTACTTCCAGTGTTCATGCACATCTGAAAACATTGGAACGAGAAGGCTATATCAGCCGAGACGCCGGGCTTAACCGCGCCATTCACCTCGCGGGAGAACAACCCACCATGCAAGTTCCTGTAGTCGGCCGTGTGGCGGCTGGACAGCCGATTTTAGCTGTAGAGGAAGTGGAGGGGTACGTCCCCTTCTGCCCTCCCAACCAGAATGCCGATGAGTATTTTGCCTTGCGCGTCCGCGGGGAAAGTATGAAGTGTGCTGGAATTTTGGACGGGGATCTCGTAGTTGCGCGCAAAGTTTCTACTGCCGAAGACGGCGAGATGATTGTAGCGCTGATTGAAGATGAAGCTACCGTTAAGTATCTGTACCGGGAAGCAGACCGTATTCGCTTACAACCCGATAACCCCGACTATGAGCCCATTTATGCAACCGATGTGGCAGTAATCGGAAAAGTCGCCGCGGTCATTCGTTATTATAAATGAAGCGTATTTCCATTTTCATAAAGGAATCGAGAAAAGGCGCAGTTCCTGTGTGATAGAGGGGAACTGCGCCTTGTTTCATTTTTTAGGTCAATCCAGTTCATCCAATAAAACAGCACGAACCGGAGAAGCTTCTGCACCTTTTAGAAAAAGAGGGAATGCAAGCAATGTATAAGTTCCTTCTTCGACCTGTGATAAATCTAATCCCTCTAGAATGGGTATTTCTGCACTGAGTAATTCCACATGCGGCCCCTCTTCTGCATGAGGCGCGCCGATACTCCATGCATCTGTTCCCACCAGTGTGACACCCGCGGATGCCAGTGCAAATGCAGCGCTGGTGGATAAAAAGGCCTCTCCCTCGCCTTTAAACAGCAGCATCTTCTCACAATAGGGCATGATGCGGTCAATGTCCGCGCCAGTGACAATTCCTTGTGCGGCTACTACCGTACAACGCCCCACAAAACGGGAGAGTTCCATCTCATCCACGGTTTTTCCGTCGTCGATAAAGTGACGTGGCGCGTCCACATGAGTAGCTGAGTGGCAACCTGTATAGAAGCCGGAGAGATTGTAGGAGTCCCCCAGCTCCATCCGGCGCACCAACTCCCGGCGTGGCACTGGATCTCCTGGATAAACCGGTGTAGAAAATAGCTCCCGCGAAATGTCAATGACCTTCATCCTTCTCCGCCTCCTTCCTTTTCTTGTAATATTTTTGTAATATTTTGAAAGAAATAGACCATCTAGTTTGTCTTATCAATAGGGAATTCTTGCTTGCCGCTTTATTTGGCCTTTTCCAGCATTGGAAGCGCTGTACAAAGCAGCTCTGTGGTCTGATGTGCAGCAAAGGTTGAAAATTGTTCGTAGTCAACTCCGGCATTGCTGTCGGCATTATCCGAGATACAACGAACCGCTGTATATTCGGTTCCGTTGATATAGCATACTTGGGCAATGCTCCCGCTTTCCATTTCGCAGGCGATTGCGCCAAACGTGGAGGCTATCCAATGTAGCTTTTCCGCGCTGCTGATAAATTGATCGCCGGAAGCAATCCGCCCGACATGAACATCCCCTTGATATGCACAGCATTTAGCCGCTTCGGCAAGTACCCGATTCATATTTGAGGAGGTGGGGATTACAACCAGGTTAATACCGGATACCATGCCAATCTTGTCGCCGATCTGCGTCGTATCCACATCGTGTTGAATGGCTCCGTCTGCCAGGACGAGGTCCCCGATCTTGACATCCGCGCCGATTCCCCCTGCAACGCCGCTATTGATGATTCGATCCGGTGCATAATGTAAGATCATCGTTTGGGCGCAGATTGCCGCATTGACTTTACCGACATTACAACGCGCGACCACACAATCCACTCCTCGGATTGTGCCGCGTACAAAATCCATTCCACTGATGGTTTCCGTCTGTGGATGTTCCAGTTTCGCAAGAATTTCTTCCACTTCAATTGCCATCGCGCCAATGATTCCGATCATAATTGCATCCCGCCATTTCTAATAAGATTACAGTTTTTGACGTTGTCCAAATTAAAATAGGATACCGCTCTGTATCATCCCAAAATACTACCTATTTTTTACAGTATACCTGATTGGAAATGGAATTGCAATTACTTTACATAATCACAGAATTTCTGTTGTATTCGGCTAATTTTTGTAATATAATTGGAACTGTTCAACAACCTATGAGAAAAGAGAGGATGGAGAGAAAAAAAGATGAATCGTACATTGAAAAGGTTTTTTTCCGCCGTTGCCTTGGGCTTGACCCTTTGCCTGTTTTCGGCGTCGTTTTGTAGTGCGGCGGCCGCCTCTACATCGGAGGCAGTACAAGAACATACCCTTTCTAATGCGCAATATGACGGTCCGAATGGGCGCTTTAAAGTTTATCTGAGTCCATCTGCACAGCCGTGGAATCCTTATTGTGATGGAAGCGGCAGTGAGGAATATTACATGCGCCAAGTTGCAACAGCGATGATTCCTTATTTACAAAGTTATGGAATTGACTATGTATTGCCAGGCGCACAAACAGGCTCCTCTGCCAACCAGAAGTCCTTTTTGACCAATCGCGCGAATGAAGCTAAAAATACGGGCTGTGACCTCTATTTAGCGATCCATTCCAACGCAGCCACGGGAAAAACCCGCGGTACTCGTATCTATTACTACACAAAGAGTGCCGAAAGCTTGCGCTTTGCAAAAGTTTTACAATCAACCTTCAACTATCCGGATAAATCTAATATCAAGCTCGCCTATAACGACGCTTTGATGGAGATGTATCTGCCAACCATGCCCCATGCATTGATTGAGACAGCTTTCCATGACAATCCACAGGACGTCGCCTGGATTAAGAGTAACATCAATACGATGGCCAAGAGCCTTGCGGATGCTGTCAATGAGTTTGCCAAAGGCAGTACTGGAACAGCGGTGGCATCCGGCCTCTCAATGGATCGTATCTTTGCGAACCTTTCCACTGGAACCGCAATCATCCTGAATGTTTCCTCCACCACTGGTCAAACGGTGCCCAGTCTGGTGTGGAGTTCCAGCAATCCGGCAGTCGCTTCTGTTGACCAGGGTGGTTTCGTGCTGGGGATGAGCGCAGGCGAAACCGTGATCTCTGCCACCACGCCAACCGGAACTTCTGTGCGCTGTACGGTGACTGTGACCGGGCCTACCATGCAAATTGGCGGCGGTCCTGTCGCTTCCGCCGAAGGAGAGTACGTCGCCAATCCAACAGAGGAAACAGGAGCAATTACTCCAACTGCTTAAGAGAATCTATGAGGCCATGAGGGTGTCCTAAAAGTCATGAAATGACGGAAGGATACCCTCTTTTTTTTAGAAATTCAGATATTTTTGCAGACAGAAAGAGGATGCCCCTTTCCTATGAATCCATCGATTCGTAGTTTGGGGAACGCCAATAAGGAAGTAAGAGAAACTTATTAACTTAACGGCTGACAAACGAGGTTGCTAAAGGAACCGGCGTGCTATTTCACAATGAAATGCCACGCCGGTTTTCTACGTATTTCAAACTATGTTTACAGAGGCAAGAATGGTTTGACATTTCCAACAGTCCAATCATGCCGGATAGGCCCAATGGCATCGGGCTTTTTCACCCTCTAAATGCGTAGACACGAATACCATGATATCAGCGAGTGCAAGCGGATTTCTGCTTGCGCCCGCTTGGTTACAAAGACGGAGAAAGCCGTCAAGGGCGCGGAGCGTTCATCTTAACCCTTGGCGGCTTCCTTTGTCTTTGCTATTTCTTGTTTACGATGGCCTGCACCAGTTTTGCCTGCAAGCGGTGTTTCATGTATTCGTCCACCCGCACATGAGGCGTACCGTCCAGATCGTAGAGTGTCCGGGTACACAGCTTATTCATGTAGCCGTCATAGTACCGCAAGAGGCGTTCCACTGCCTGCGGATCACCAGCGCGGGCCTCTGCAAAAACTAACAGGGGCAGAAGCACCCTGCCGTGGAATGTGGGCTGCTTCATTGGGGACACCCTCTTTATTTTTATGCAAGTGAATTTTAAGAGAATCATTTCCTTGATAGCAGATACTTGCGTTCTACTTTTCACCACGGTAAACAAAATTAGTAAACTATTGAAAATATGTTATATTCTAATCAGTAATAGTTAACTTATTGCATGTATAATAAATCCGCGTGCAGTTTTATTTATGTCTATTGATTAGCATGTGCTAATCGCCTCCGTCCACCGTCCTAAACGACCTTTAAAGAAAGGCGAGCTTCTCTGAGACAATACCCTCTCCTACACATCCTGTCGCTACGCTCTTGTGACCAGGTGCGTCACTGCATTCACGCAGAGAATTCTGCTCCTACGGTATTCTGCACCGAAGGACAGCTAATCCATGCTGTTTCGAACAACGAATCAGTCCGCTTGGCCGACGGCATCAAACTTAACAAGCTCTTCGAAATTCAAATCGGCTCCCTTAAAATTGACTTTAATGGTTATGCTTTGAAAACTGCCGGTGTCTCCCCGGAAGCCCATCCTTGGTGAAATCAGTCAACGTCTTCGGCGTAAAAGGGATGCAGAGATTGTGATCTCTCGTCCACGGCTCAATTCGGGGATACCATCCGTTCTCAAAACACCAGCTTTGCAACTACAAAAGAAATTTTTCGTGAAGAATCCATTCGCCCATTTTCTCACAAATCAGAACAATCTATCTCTTAATACGAACGCATCCCACTCCCTTTAATATCCGTTTTCATTCTACAATCCAGTTAATACGTATATATTTTGATCTTTAATAAGATCCATCCATCGCTAAAAAACAAACAACTGCCCTACAAATCCAACGTTCTGAGGACTACAAAAAATTTGTATACAACGAAAAAGGAACTACAAAAGATGTAGTTCCTTCAAAAAGTGGCTCCCCCTGTTGGACTCGAACCAACGACCCTGCGGTTAACAGCCGCATGCTCTACCGGCTGAGCTAAGGAGGAATGTTTATGTTGGCATCTTCCTATTGTCCCAGGCCGTTGCCAGCCAAGTATCGTCGGCACTAATGAGCTTAACTTCCGTGTTCGGGATGGGAACGGGTGGACCCTCATCGTCATCGACACCAACTCTATTTAGTACATTCCTGTCTAAATAGCTCTCTATATTCACTTTCCTTGTTTGCTTTTGGTGACCCGTGCGGGAATCGAACCCACGTTAACGGCGTGAGAGGCCGCTGTCTTAACCGCTTGACCAACGGGCCACATCTTTCAGTCTTACGCAGAGGCCAGAGATCTCTCCGACCTCCGTCGTCCGACTTCTTTCATGGTGCACCATCAGGGACTCGAACCCGGGACACCCTGATTAAGAGTCAGGTGCTCTACCAACTGAGCTAATGGTGCAGACCTGTGGTCTCGCCGCCTCCGCGACTTACCATTCGCCAGCATACTTTTTGCCAGTACACTGAAAACTGAATAAAGATTTAAGATAGAAGCTAACTGAAAAAGCTTTGAACCAAGGAACTATGGTCAAGCCCTCGGCCTATTAGTACTGCCAAGCTGAACATGTTACCATGCTTACACACGCAGCCTATCAACCTTGTAGTCTTCAAGGGGCCTTACTAGCTTACGCTATGGGATATCTTATCTTGGAGTCGGCTTCACGCTTAGATGCTTTCAGCGTTTATCCGATCCGCACATAGTTGCCCAGCTGTGCTCCTGGCGGAACAACTGGTGCGCCAGAGGTGCGTCCATCCCGGTCCTCTCGTACTAAGGACAGCTCTCCTCAAATATCCTACGCCCACGACAGATAGGGACCGAACTGTCTCACGACGTTCTGAACCCAGCTCGCGTACCACTTTAATCGGCGAACAGCCGAACCCTTGGGACCGAATACAGCCCCAGGATGTGATGAGCCGACATCGAGGTGCCAAACCTCCCCGTCGATGTGGACTCTTGGGGGAGATCAGCCTGTTATCCCCAGGGTAGCTTTTATCCGTTGAGCGACGGCAATTCCACTCTCATACCGCCGGATCACTAACTCCAACTTTCGTTACTGCTCGGGCCGTCACCCTCGCAGTTAGGCTGGCTTACGCGTTTACACTCTAAAGCACGGTTTCCGTCCGTGCTGAGCCAACCTTTGAGCGCCTCCGTTACCTTTTTGGAGGCGACCGCCCCAGTCAAACTGCCCGTCTAACAATGTCCCCCGGCCGGATTCACGGCCGCAGGTTAGAATTCCAGCAACTTAAGGGTGGTATCCCAAGGGTGACTCCACCAACACTGGCGTGCTGGCTTCCCAGTCTCCCACCTATCCTGTACATAAATTACCGAAACCCAATATTAAACTGCAGTAAAGCTCCATGGGGTCTTTCCGTCTTGTCGCGGGTAACCGGCATCTTCACCGGTACTACAATTTCGCCGGGCGGGTAATTGAGACAGTGCCCAGATCGTTACACCATTCGTGCGGGTCGGAACTTACCCGACAAGGAATTTCGCTACCTTAGGACCGTTATAGTTACGGCCGCCGTTTACTGGGGCTTCAATTCAATGCTTGCACATCTCCTCTTAACCTTCCAGCACCGGGCAGGTGTCAGCCCCTATACTTCATCTTTCGATTTAGCAGAGACCTGTGTTTTTGCTAAACAGTCGCCTGGGCCTATTCACTGCGGCCACGTCTCCGTGGCGTCCCTTTTCCCTAAGTTACGGGACCAATTTGCCGAGTTCCTTAACTACCCTTCTCCCGTTGGCCTTAGAATTCTCTTCCCATCTACCTGTGTCGGTTTGCGGTACGGGCGCCTCAGATATACAATAAGCTTTTCTCGCCCCCCGTCCAGCATGCTTCCCTACTCTAATTTCGGTCCCTTACGCCCGGGGCGACCATCGCCCGGGTCATGCCTTTCTAGGGTGTCCCTTATCTTAAATCTTTTGGCGGCTACGGAATTTCCACCGTATGTGCATCGACTACGCCTTTCGGCCTCGCCTTAGCTCCCGGCTTACTTGGAGCGGACGAACCTTCCTCCAAAAACCTTAGACTTTCGGCCAATATGATTCTCACACATTTCGCGCTACTCATTCCGGCATTCTCACTCGAATGAAGTCCACCACCGCTTCCGCTATGACTTCACCCCTCATTCGACGCTCTCCTACCATTCCTCACGGAATCCCAAGCTTCGGTATACTGTTTAGCCCCGTTAAATTTTCGGCGCAGGGTCACTCGACCAGTGAGCTATTACGCACTCTTTTAATGAGTGGCTGCTTCTAAGCCAACATCCTGGTTGTCTGTGCAACCCCACATCCTTTTCCACTTAACAATATTTTGGGACCTTAGCTGTGGGTCTGGGCTGTTTCCCTTTTGACAATGAAACTTATCTCACACTGTCTGACTCCCGTACATCAATTATCCGGCATTCTGAGTTTGATAGGTTTCGGTAGCCTCTCGGCCCCTAGACCATTCAGTGCTTTACCTCCGGTAATCTAATACGAGGCTAGCCCTAAAGCTATTTCGGAGAGAACCAGCTATCTCCGGGTTCGATTGGAATTTCTCCGCTACCCACACCTCATCCGCTACCATTTCAACGGGAGTCGGTTCGGTCCTCCATGGAGTTTTACCTCCACTTCAACCTGGACATGGGTAGGTCACCCGGTTTCGGGTCGTGTACAACTGACTTCATACGCCCTCTTCAGACTTGCTCTCGCTGCGGCTCCAGACCTGAAGTCCTTAACCTTGCCAGTTACACACACTCGCCGGACCATTCTACAAAAGGTACCCGATCACTCTTTGATGAGCTCTCGGTGCTTGTAAGCACAAGGTTTCAGGTTCTATTTCACTCCCCTTCCGGGGTCCTTTTCACCTTTCCTTCACAGTACTCTACACTATCGGTCACTGAGTAGTATTTAGGCTTGGAGGGTGGTCCCCCCGTCTTCCCACCGGGTTTCACGTGTCCGGCGGTACTCTGGATACAGCTAGTCGCTTTGACCTTTCGCATACGTGACTCTCACACTGTTTCGTTGGCTTTCCCAAACCATTCTGCTAGATCGCTGCATACATATTGCTGTCCGAACCCCAAAGGTATTGCTACCTCTGGTTTGGCCTCTTCCGCGTTCGCTCGCCACTACTAGCGGAATCTCGGTTGATTTCTCTTCCTCGCCCTACTTAGATGTTTCAGTTCAGGCGGTTCCCCTCGTACACCTATGGATTCAGTGTACGATGACTGGACATGACTCCAGCCGGATTGCTCCATTCGGAAATCCACGGATATAGCGCCCACTTACGGCTCCCCGTGGCTTATCGCAGTTAGTCGCGTCCTTCTTCGGCTCTCAGTGCCAAGGCATTCCCCTTGCGCTCTTTGTAGCTTGACCATGTGTTTCTCTTGGTTCTTCTTGAAATTGTAGATTTCACTTAAAATCGAAACTTTACAAAGTTCTTTTTCTCGTTCTATCTGCTTCTTTATTCAGTTTTCAATGTACGGACATAGTCTGTTTCGCTCGTTGCGATTCCTAACGAAATCTTCTTCAAACTCGTTTCCAAGTCCTTTGCGAAACTTCCTATTTACTTTTGCAGGTTTCCCTGCTGGTGGGCTTAAGTGGACTCGAACCACCGACCTCACGCTTATCAGGCGTGCGCTCTAACCGGCTGAGCTATAAGCCCATATTTCCGGCTTCGAGGCTATCCGGTCTTTCTCGCCACAGTAGCCGTTCCAGACCTTTCGGCCTGTGGTGGAGATAAACGGGATCGAACCGTTGACCTCCTGCTTGCAAAGCAGGCGCTCTCCCAGCTGAGCTATACCCCCAACTATTTGGTTGTTCACTCAGGTGTTCTACCTTCGTTTATTTCCTCTTTGAAAGCTCTCTTCCGCTTCGCCTTTCTTCCTTCGGGAGTCGGTCATTTCTGTCCCGCCTCTCTCAGCTTCACACACCCTGCCAGTTTCCCGGCGAGCCGTGCCTCAAGGCTCAGCCTTGAAGGGCCTTCAAAATTAAACAACGTTTTGAAATGTTTCCTCGTAATGCCTGACCTTGGATTTAGATCAGTTCTTCAACCAATCGTTTCTCCATAGAAAGGAGGTGATCCAGCCGCACCTTCCGATACGGCTACCTTGTTACGACTTCACCCCAGTCGCCAATCCTACCTTCGGCAGCGTCCCCCTTGCGGTTAGACTACTGACTTCGGGTATTACCGGCTCCCATGGTGTGACGGGCGGTGTGTACAAGGCCCGGGAACGTATTCACCGCGGCATGATGATCCGCGATTACTAGCAATTCCAACTTCACGTAGGCGGGTTGCAGCCTACGATCCGAACTGGGACCGTTTTTAGAGTTTTGCTCCACCTCGCGGCTTTGCTTCTCTCTGTTGACGGCCATTGTAGTACGTGTGTAGCCCAGGTCATAAGGGGCATGATGATTTGACGTCGTCCCCACCTTCCTCCGTTTTGTCAACGGCAGTCCTATTAGAGTGCTCTTGCGTAGCAACTAATAGCAGGGGTTGCGCTCGTTGCGGGACTTAACCCAACATCTCACGACACGAGCTGACGACAACCATGCACCACCTGTCTCTGCTTTCCCCGAAGGGCACCTAACGTATCTCTACCTCGTTAGCAGGATGTCAAGACCTGGTAAGGTTCTTCGCGTTGCTTCGAATTAAACCACATACTCCACTGCTTGTGCGGGCCCCCGTCAATTCCTTTGAGTTTCAACCTTGCGGCCGTACTCCCCAGGTGGATTACTTATTGTGTTAACTCCGGCACGGATGGGGTCAGACCACCCACACCTAGTAATCATCGTTTACGGCATGGACTACCAGGGTATCTAATCCTGTTTGCTACCCATGCTTTCGTGCCTCAGCGTCAGTTAAGGCCCAGCAGGCCGCCTTCGCCACTGGTGTTCCTCCCGATCTCTACGCATTTCACCGCTACACCGGGAATTCCGCCTGCCTCTACCTCACTCAAGACCCACAGTTTCAATAGCAGTTCCAGGGTTAAGCCCTGGGATTTCACTACTGACTTGCAGATCCGCCTACGCACCCTTTACACCCAGTAAATCCGGACAACGCTTGCTCCCTACGTATTACCGCGGCTGCTGGCACGTAGTTAGCCGGAGCTTCCTCCTCAGGTACCGTCATTATCTTCCCTGAGGACAGAAGTTTACAATCCGAAGACCTTCTTCCTTCACGCGGCGTTGCTGCATCAGGGTTTCCCCCATTGTGCAATATCCCCCACTGCTGCCTCCCGTAGGAGTCTGGGCCGTGTCTCAGTCCCAATGTGGCCGTTCAACCTCTCAGTCCGGCTACCGATCGTCGCCTTGGTGGGCCTTTATCTCACCAACTAGCTAATCGGACGCGAGTCCATCTTTCAGCGGATTGCTCCTTTGGTCGCTGTACCATGCGATACTACGATCTCATGCGGTATTAGCATTCTTTTCAGAATGTTATTCCCCTCTGAAAGGCAGGTTACTCACGCGTTACTCACCCGTCCGCCACTAAGTTAAAAGAGCAAGCTCTCTTAACTCCGTTCGACTTGCATGTGTTAGGCACGCCGCCAGCGTTCGTCCTGAGCCAGGATCAAACTCTCTAAAAATTGTATTTAATCGCTCCGTAGAGCGTTTAAATCATCTTAGAGTTTTGAATAGCTCTTTTCGATACACTAACGTGTATTCCAGTTTCTCGAGTCTGGATTCTCGTTTCGTCCGAAAGTTCCGTTCCCATCCTCTCGGATGTTCCCGTCTCTCTCAAAGTCATTACGGGTCCTTTCATTTCGTAACGTTGTTTAATTTTCAAGGTCCTTCGCAACCTTCAAACCGGCTTCCTCTCTAGGTTTATGGCCTCTCGCCTTGTCCCTTTCGTTTGGGCCGTTTCGTAAGGTGCTCGAATATAATACCAAACCCTACCCCTTTTGTCAACACCTTTTTTGAAA
>NZ_LT835157.1:2950308-2968982 GCF_900169665.1 Anaeromassilibacillus sp. Marseille-P3371
GCCAGTTTCCCGGCGAGCCGTGCCTCAAGGCTCAGCCTTGAAGGGCCTTCAAAATTAAACAACGTTTTGAAATGTTTCCTCGTAATGCCTGACCTTGGATTTAGATCAGTTCTTCAACCAATCGTTTCTCCATAGAAAGGAGGTGATCCAGCCGCACCTTCCGATACGGCTACCTTGTTACGACTTCACCCCAGTCGCCAATCCTACCTTCGGCAGCGTCCCCCTTGCGGTTAGACTACTGACTTCGGGTATTACCGGCTCCCATGGTGTGACGGGCGGTGTGTACAAGGCCCGGGAACGTATTCACCGCGGCATGATGATCCGCGATTACTAGCAATTCCAACTTCACGTAGGCGGGTTGCAGCCTACGATCCGAACTGGGACCGTTTTTAGAGTTTTGCTCCACCTCGCGGCTTTGCTTCTCTCTGTTGACGGCCATTGTAGTACGTGTGTAGCCCAGGTCATAAGGGGCATGATGATTTGACGTCGTCCCCACCTTCCTCCGTTTTGTCAACGGCAGTCCTATTAGAGTGCTCTTGCGTAGCAACTAATAGCAGGGGTTGCGCTCGTTGCGGGACTTAACCCAACATCTCACGACACGAGCTGACGACAACCATGCACCACCTGTCTCTGCTTTCCCCGAAGGGCACCTAACGTATCTCTACCTCGTTAGCAGGATGTCAAGACCTGGTAAGGTTCTTCGCGTTGCTTCGAATTAAACCACATACTCCACTGCTTGTGCGGGCCCCCGTCAATTCCTTTGAGTTTCAACCTTGCGGCCGTACTCCCCAGGTGGATTACTTATTGTGTTAACTCCGGCACGGATGGGGTCAGACCACCCACACCTAGTAATCATCGTTTACGGCATGGACTACCAGGGTATCTAATCCTGTTTGCTACCCATGCTTTCGTGCCTCAGCGTCAGTTAAGGCCCAGCAGGCCGCCTTCGCCACTGGTGTTCCTCCCGATCTCTACGCATTTCACCGCTACACCGGGAATTCCGCCTGCCTCTACCTCACTCAAGACCCACAGTTTCAATAGCAGTTCCAGGGTTAAGCCCTGGGATTTCACTACTGACTTGCAGATCCGCCTACGCACCCTTTACACCCAGTAAATCCGGACAACGCTTGCTCCCTACGTATTACCGCGGCTGCTGGCACGTAGTTAGCCGGAGCTTCCTCCTCAGGTACCGTCATTATCTTCCCTGAGGACAGAAGTTTACAATCCGAAGACCTTCTTCCTTCACGCGGCGTTGCTGCATCAGGGTTTCCCCCATTGTGCAATATCCCCCACTGCTGCCTCCCGTAGGAGTCTGGGCCGTGTCTCAGTCCCAATGTGGCCGTTCAACCTCTCAGTCCGGCTACCGATCGTCGCCTTGGTGGGCCTTTATCTCACCAACTAGCTAATCGGACGCGAGTCCATCTTTCAGCGGATTGCTCCTTTGGTCGCTGTACCATGCGATACTACGATCTCATGCGGTATTAGCATTCTTTTCAGAATGTTATTCCCCTCTGAAAGGCAGGTTACTCACGCGTTACTCACCCGTCCGCCACTAAGTTAAAAGAGCAAGCTCTCTTAACTCCGTTCGACTTGCATGTGTTAGGCACGCCGCCAGCGTTCGTCCTGAGCCAGGATCAAACTCTCTAAAAATTGTATTTAATCGCTCCGTAGAGCGTTTAAATCTTTCTAGAGTTTTGAAAAGCTCTATCCGATACACTAACGTGTATTCCAGTTTCTCGAGTCTGGATTCTCGTTTCGTCCGAAAGTTCCGTTCCCATCCTCTCGGATGTTCCCGTCCCTCTCAAAGTCATTACGGGTCCTTTTTCATTTCGTAACGTTGTTTAATTTTCAAGGTCCTTCGCAACCTTCAAACCGGCTTCCTCTCTAGGTTTATGGCCTCTCGCCTTGTCCCTTTCGTTTGGGCCGTTTCGTAAGGTGCTCGAATATAATACCAAACCCTACCCCTTTTGTCAACACCTTTTTTGAAAAAATTTCAATCTTTTTTGAAATCCTTTTTATCTCCCCGATTTTTCCTATGAAAAAGGCCGGTATAGCGCCTTTTCCGAATCGCTCCTTCCAGAGAACACAAGGCATGTCCAAACAATATTATGAATAGAAAAAGGAGTTTTTACCATGTTTTTTATCCGCACTCGTGATTGCGTGAAGCTTGCAGTCTACGATCCCAATCCTTTGGGAAAGGAAACCATTCTGATGATTCACGGTTGGCCGCTATCGGCCAAGATGTTCGAATACCAGCAGGAACTTCTCATCAAATGCGGCTATCGAGTGATCACAATGGACTTGCGGGGCTTCGGTCATTCCGATGCCCCTGCCTGTTGTTATCATTACGACCAAATGGCATCCGATATCGACCAAGTCGTTCGTGCTTTACGCCTCCACCGATTTACCCTCGTTGGATTCTCCATGGGAGGAGCGATTGTCCTTCGCTATATGAATCGCTGTCGTGGCTATGGTGTAAAAAAGCTTGTCCTTTTGGCAGCAGCAGCTCCCCGCTTTACACAGACGCCGGACTTCCCTTATGGAATGACACAGGATGCTGTAGATCAAATGATTGAGCAAATTCAAACAGATCGCGCTCAATTCAGCGAAGATTTCAGCCGGAAACTGCTTTATAGCCCTCATAGCGAAGCGATCAAAGACTGGTTCTGCGATCTTTCCCTCTCGGCCTCCAGCATCGGAACGAGCGCCACGGGCTACGCCCTCAGGGATGAGGACGGCTGTGCCGACTTGTACAGTGTGCATGTTCCAACGGGAATCTTTCACGGTAAACAAGACCAAATTGTGCCGTTTGAACTGGGGGAACTGCAAAACCAGCGGATCGCCGGCTCTCAGCTCTTCGCCTTCGAAAACAGTGGTCATGGCATCTTCTACGATGAATTGGAACGTTTTAATCAATGTTTCCTTCAATTCCTAAAAAGTTAAGCGAAACATCAAAACCGGCCGCAGTATTTTAGTGCTTTTTTACAACACGAATCTACACTGCATTGCCAGGTATGTTAGCTTATATATTATTAACAAACAAAACGATCGGTTTCTCAACAAGGGCAAGACGACTAAACGTTTTCTTGCCCTTTCCTTTCGGAAATATGGATGGGTACGCCATTGACCTCTACCCCTTCCTCCGCACGGATGAGGATGTATTTCTTTCCATCGATTACGCGGGTTTCCAATAGGTCGCTCCGCTCTGGATTTACGCGGATGGTCACATCCGGGGTACACACTTCAAACTGCCTACTATTGACGATGTTGCGCGGCCGGATGGCCATATCCGAACCGAACTCTGTATCATATTTTTCGGAAAAGGCAACCGTTCTCTCCTGCGGAACCCCACAGGATTCCAAAACCTGTTCGACGGTTCCCTTGGAAATGACTAAGGGTTCCACTTCCTTATTTGCCTTATGTTCTTCAATCATCCCGCTCAACTGGTCGTGCACAGACTGTATTACATCATAGCTGCAATCATCTGCCAGTGTCTCTCCCAATATCGATTCAAAGGTTTCTTTTTGCGCAGCAGCTGACATCGGAATATCACAACGGAACACAGCGTCCACGAATTCCGGATGGATTTCTGCAATATCGCGTGAATAATACAATACACTGTAGATATTGGTACTGCGATCCTCAAAAGCAGGAAACAGGAATCCCAGCTCTGGCGCAGCAACAATCCAATCCTCCCTGCGGTTGTGGAAGGCGTTTTCATTGATATAGTAACTCAAGGCTGGTTTGGTCAGTTTGACCGGGCAAATACTACATAAGAAGTACGAGTATACCTCTGAAGAGGCATCCCCCTGCTGTTCTCCATCCTTAGAACGGTAGGGGACATCGTATGTATCGTGGGCCAATAGGATGACGTAATGCCCTTCGATGGAAAGCGACTGGACAATCCGCTGAAAAAGCTCCTGGATAGCCTCGTCGTTTTCAAGGGCAGAGTTTCGGAGCTCCATCAGCAAACGGTGTTCTTCACTGTCCACCACCTGTTGTGTGGCGAAATCAATGTCGATCAAATTCTTTCCTAGGGTTCCGGACAATGTGCGCTTGAGAATGGTCAACAGTTTTTCAGCTTCCTCCTGCGGGGTCAAAGCCAACGACTGGCGAAATTCCGATACAATCTCATGTTTATCATTTACATAACAGCCTCGGACACAAGTGATATTGCTTTTATCTGGTCGAAAACGCCGGCGAATTTCAGCGACTTCTTTTTCGTTCATGGCAATCTCCTCTCTATTAGTAGTCTATCTGTTGTACCAAACTTTGGGTTCTATTATACCATACGGAGAGGTTTATTGAAAATGTTTCGCCCGATCTCTCCTCTTTCTTCTCTTTAGTAGCACAATCATACGTACTCTGCAAAAAGCACTTTTCATAAAACGACCATACACGCTTTTTCGCTCGCCATTTCGCCCCGTTTCTCAATCGGCTCCACGTCATTTTCTCTTTATATCCATCATGCTAATATGGTCAAATACAAATTTTAACGTGGCCTTAATATGCCCGCGATTTTCTTAATCTCATGTTATTTTGATCCGTGTTATACTCTTGGCACATGGACGCAAGCATATCATGAGGAGGCCTTTGAATGGATGGCTATGGCATATTGACGTTGGTCCCTGTTTTATTGGTTATTGTATTTGCATTAAAGACGAAACGAACTCTGGAATCCCTGATTCTCGGCACCCTATGTACATACATCATTACCGACGGTTGGGGGTTCGCTCAAGGTTGGATGGATGCTTTTTTCCGCGTTGTAACCGATTATAGCCACGAATGGGTATTCATGGTTTGTGGGCTGTTTGGATCGCTGATCGCTTTGGTAGGCGCTTCTCGTGGCACACTCGGATTTTCCCGCCTATTAGAAAGGCTCTGCAAAGGTCCCCGCTCCAGTATGCTGCTGACCTGGGTTATGGGGATTCTCATTTTTGTTGACGACTATTTGAATATTATGACATTAAGCACCTGCATGCGGCAAATCTCCGATCGCAAAAAGGTTCCGCGTGAAGCATTGTCGTATATCATCGACTCTACCGGCGCCCCTGTATGCGCATTGCTTCCTTTCTCCACATGGGCGATCTTTTTCTCCGCCCTATTCTTCTCTGAACCCGGTGTAGCAGAACTGGGCTATGGCAACGCCCTGCAAACCTTCTACCACATTATTCCCTTTATCTTCTACGCGATTGCTGCCGTTCTCATTGTCCCGCTCTTTATCAGTGGAATCATCCCCAAAATAGGGCGGATGCGTAAGGCGTATGACCGCGTAAAAGCAACCGGACAAGTGTATTCATCGGAGAGCGAATCTCTGAATTTTGAGGATGACGAAGGGGCTGAGGGAACCGAGGGCAGTTTGCTGGACTTTGTACTGCCGATCGGTGTGCTGATTTTTCTTGCCATCTTCACCGGGGAATTATTTCTCGCTGTAACCGCAGCTATCGGCGTTTGCTTTATATTGTATCTTCCCCGCCGCCGTATGACTTTTTCCGGCTTCTGCGATTTGGCCATGCATGGATTTTGTAATATGATTCCTACCGTTGCAATTATTTTCTTCGCTTTTGTGATGCAGGAGGCCATGTCTGACATCGGCATCGCAGAATACGTCATTCACGCTATCAGCCCCTATATGACTGCTTCGATTTTACCGGCAGTGGTGTTTGTCGCTGTGGCCATCCTCAATTTCAGCACGGGCAGCGTGTGGGGAGTGCCTGCGATTATTGTCCCAATTATTATGCCTCTGGCCAACATGCTGGGAGCTAATCTCGTATTGGTCATGGCAGCGGTCGTCTCCGGCGCAACATTGGGGAGTCATGCTTGTTTCTATTCGGATGCCACCGTATTGACTTCCAGCTGCTGCAAAATGCAGAATATGGACCACGCCTTTTCACAAATGCCTTACGCCGCCATGGCCGCCGGTGTCAGTTTCTTTGGCTATCTGGCCTGTGGATTTCTGATGTAAAAGGAGAGGATTCTATGCCGTTCCACATCGTATACGGAGATATTACACAAATGCAGGTGGATGCGATCGTCAACGCCGCCAGCGTATCTTTGAAAAAGCGGCCGGGCATCTGTGCAGCCATTTTCCATGCGGCGGGAGAACACCTGTTACAAAAAGCCTGCCGCGACGTGGGATATTGTCCGCCGGGGAAAGCAGTGATTACGCCAGGGTTTCATCTGCCTGCTCGTTTTATCATCCATACGGCCAGTCCGGGCTGGTTCGGTTCCATTCACAATGCACGTCGAATTCTAAAGCTTTGTTATTTCCATTCTATGGGATTAGCAGCGGCCTATCGCTGTAAAAGTTTAGCTTTTCCTTTGATTTTCTCCGGCGATTACGCCATTCCGAGACAGGAAGCTTTAAAGACCGCTGTAGCCAGTATTCAGCTTTTTTTGCAGCAGCACCCTTCCATGGAAATCTATCTGGTGTTGTACCGACGCAGCATTTATGAGTACGCCATTCGGACGTATGGCTGTGGAGAACCATAAGTATCTAAAAAACCGTTCTTTCAAGAGAAAAAGAGAGACCATTCTCCGACAGGTTGAGAATGGGCTCTCTTTTTATTTTATATCAAAAAGTCACCTCCGCAATCCGTATAAAGCGGAAGGGATTCAAGCAAAAACATAAAAAAGCTACATTTCAAAAAATCGAAATGTAGCTTTTAATTTGGAAGGGGTGGACACTTTAGATGCCGCTTCCAGCGCGGGCACTTTGCCCGAGTAAAAAAGAAAAGAGTCTGAACGCGAATTGCGTCCAGACTCAGTCTGGTGGAGGAGGATGGATTCGGACCATCGAAGCTGAAAAGCAACAGATTTACAGTCTGCCCCCTTTGGCCACTCGGGAACTCCTCCATATGTGCCGCTTCTTTTGGAAGCAAGCTTGTTTCTGGTTCTGACAGGGAATTCTTCCCAAAATAAACTCCGCGTCAGCAGAAAGCAGGAATCCTGCTGGAGCTGGTGAACGGACTTGAACCCCTGACCTGCTGATTACAAATCAGCTGCTCTACCAACTGAGCTACACCAGCATTTGTATCACTCAAGAGTGCTTGATTAATATACCATACACTTTACGGGTTTGTCAAGCCCGAAAAGAAAAGATTTTTGAAAAATTTGGTTTAATTTTCATCGATAAACAGATATGGGCGCAAAGCCTCCACGGAATCCGCAAAATGTGCTGCTCCTGCAGCTGCAAGTTCCTCCTTGGTTCCATAGCCATATGACGCGGCTAAAAAATCCACTCCGGCCTCCACTGCTCCATTTGCATCAAAATGTGTATCGCCAATCATGACAACTTCCTGCTTTTGCGCACCTCCACACTCCCGGATTGCCTGTTCAATCATTTCCGGCTTGCTGGAATGGAATCCATCCGGCCCTGCTGCTACCAATGCATCAAAATATTCGAGAATCCCAAAATGCTGTACAATCCGCTCCAAAGCGGGCTTGGGTTTGGAAGAAGCGGTAGACAGCTTGGCCCCCGAAGCTTTTAAATCCTTCAAAAGCTCTTGAATTCCAGGATACAAACGATTTTCTATCCAGCCGATACGATTATACCGTTCCCGATAAATCGCTACCGCCTTTTCGGCCAGCTCCTTGTCCATTCCACAGAAATTTTGAAGACTTTGTCCCATGGGTGGACCGATAAACTTGCGCATAATCTCCGGCGGAGGAACGGGAAAACCCACGGCCTGAATCGCATGCTTAGCACTATTGAGAATGCCTTCTCCGGATTCACACAGAGTTCCGTCCAAATCGAAGAGAACAATTTTATATCTGCTTATCATCGCCTAGCCCTCCACTGTTTCCATATCCTGTGGTACCGGTATTTCTTGACAATCGTCTGAATCACATCCGGCAAGACACATGCCCCTAGTATGTCCATTTACGCAAAAAAACCGTTCTTTTACCCGGTACTTTATATAAAAAGAATTGATAAAAAATATTGCATCATAGTCAAAATAAATGACCATATATAGAGGTATGATTAAAATTTTTTAATATAAGATTTTCTAAGAAGAACATCCATTTTCAAGACAACTTCCAAGTATAATATTCGATGTTTCCAGCTCTTTCGCTTTTTGCACGCCATTTTTATTTTTTACATACTTTAATCCATTGTGCCAAATGTTGTCAAGTGAAACCAACAAAATATCAAGAAAATACTTGACTTTATCACTATGACAAGGTGTATGCTCATTTCAGAACCGGTTCTTAATTTCTACAAAAAGGAGCATGGCTATATGTTATCCATTGGCGAATTTTCAAAGCTGGCGCATATTTCCACCCGTATGCTGCGCCACTATGACCGCATTGGTTTACTACATCCTTCACATGTTGGAAATGAAAATGGTTACCGGTACTATGAGCAAACACAACTGGATACATTGGCAAAAATTGAGACATTAAAAGGATTTGGGTTTACGCTTGCGGAGATCGCTGCTCTGCTTCCCCTTCCACAGGAAGTCCTCGCCCTACACATACGGGCACAAATAACGCATACTAGCCAGGCGATGGAAAAGATGCGCAAGTCCATTCGCCTTATGGAACAAGCCATTGCTCAAATGGAGGGAATCGAACCCATGAATGAGCCCTATTCCGTTCGGATCATGCATTGTCCGGAACAAAATGTCATTTCTATTCGCAAAACCATTCCACCCGAACAGATACACGCACTCTTTGCCGAACTTCACGCCGAGATGAACCGTCGTGGCCTTCAGCGCACGGGGCCAACACAACTGCGCTTTTTGGGGGAGGAATTTTCCTATGAGGCGATGGAGGTAGAAGCACAGGCCGTTGTATCCGCCCACGGACCCAATATTACCACCATTCCCGCATGTCTCTGCGCGGCTGTCGTGCACACCGGCCCCTATGAGACCATTCGATCCGCTTATGACGCTCTAGGAACGTGGCTAGCAAAGCATCTGGAATATCAAGTCTGTGGTCCTGTTATCGAACGGTTTCTCTGTGATGAGGAAATGGTGCAAAATCCCGAAGAGCAGAAAACCGCGGTTCTTTTTCCAGTCACACCCTTGCAAGGAACTGAAAAAGGCGATATGATGAAACAGCAAGGATAAAAACACAGTGCGGTTGGTAGTCCGTGCGCTGGAATTTCCAGTCAGTAACCCTCCCTCCCATGGGTCGTCCGTTCTTTGCAGGATTCAACAATGGGAGGAATTCAAATGGACACAACAGCAGCCACATTCACCATCTATTTTGAGGGACCATTTTGGGTGGGCATCTATGAGCGCACACAAAATGGCAGCCTGGAAGTATGCCGAGTCGTCTTTGGTGCAGAACCAAAGGATTATGAGGTATACGACTTTCTTCTCAAATACTGGGGATGCATGCAGTTTAGTCCGCCCGTGGCAGCAGGACAAGCCCCAGCAGAGATTCGGAACCCCAAGCGGGCACGGCGTACGGCAAAACAATCGATGACCCACAAGGGAACCGGCACGAAAGCACAGCAGGCCTTGCAGATGCAGCGGGAATTGGGCAAACAGGAGCGGAAAGAAAATCGGAAAAAGAAATCCGAAGAGGAAAAGGCTCGACGGTTTGCCCTGCGTCAACAACGTAAGAAGGAAAAGCACAGGGGCAGGTAAGGGGCTTACCTGCCCCTGTGTTCTTTTTGTGCGCCGTCTCTATGCTGGTCCTTTCGCAAAAGCCGCCCTCCAGAATGGGGGATGGATTGAAATTCTTGTGGTGGGGTGTTCGTAAGCTACTTTCGACGTGTCACCCTCCATGCAGAGGGTATGGATTGAAATTCTTGAGACGCCTCGTTGTTGGCCTCATAGAGGTAATAGCCACCCCCCATACAGAGGACGTGGATTGAAATCACCAGATCATGGCCAGATTTTGTCAGGGGCTCAATCCCCCTCCATGCGGAAGGTGCGGGTTGGAATGTGCCCATTATCATCATGCCCATTCATTCGATATGCCGCCCTCCGCCGAAAAGATATGGGTTGAAATATGCGTCCGAATTTGTTAGACGGAACAAATCCTGAATCGGTTTCTCCTTCGAAACAGGATTCCAGCAAACGGCTTACATTGACCTGGGGGCCCCGAAGATCCGGATATCAGGCGTTTTGCTGCACCTTATTCTGTTTCCTTCGGTCGCCGCATCGCGCGAAGGCGTTCTTTGTCCGCCGCTGGCACGCGGAAAGATTCTGTCATTTTCTGAATCGCCTTGTTGAATGTAAAGGCATCCAAACGGCTTTCTTTCAGATACCCCATGGTTTGCTGCGGGTCATGCGCATAACATTCCGCGAGTGCCCAGGCAACTGCCATCTGTGCATAGTACCCCGGGTGCTGAACACGATCCAAAATATCCAAGACTCGGTCAAAATATGCCTCTTGGATAAAATGATCCAAAAGCATCACCACGCCAAAACGCACCTCAAATTCCCGCTCCGAGGAAAAATAGGGTTGCAAAAAATCCCACGCCTGTTCGGGAACCTTCCGGACAAATTTTAACGTATTGCAAAAACTATCGCAAGTGGACCAGTCGTTGATTTCCGGCACAAAATGCGCCACATGGACGAACAATTCCCCGGCATCTGCCTTTGCATAACCGATCACCATCCCTCGTAGGAGAGTCTCTTCAAAGGATTCATCCATCTGTAGGGAAAGAAATGCGCGCCAGTCACTGCGCGCAATCCGTTTCGCCAGGCTTCGCAATGCAGGCAAACGCACTCCTAGCATCGGTTTCCCGCCGGGAATGAGACCGGAGGCAAACGTTTGATAGTCCGGTTCGGCCATCTCCAGCAATGCCCGCTGAACCGTCTTCCTGTCCCAGTGGACAGACTCTTCAGCACATCGCATGGTTATGCTCCAATCGTAATAGGACTTTTTTGCAGTCTAAACCGCCGCCGTATCCGGTCAAGCTGCCGTCGGCGCCAATCACGCGATGGCAGGGGATAAAAATCGGAATGGGGTTGCGGTGATTTGCCATTCCAACCGCACGGCATGCCTTTGCGTTCCCTACCTGAGCAGCGATCTGTCCATAGCTCCGTGTTTCCCCGTAAGGGATTTTTTCGAGTTCTGCCCAAACAGCCTTCTGAAAAGCAGTGCCTTCGGGAGCAAGAGGAAGGTCAAATGTCCTCCGTTCACCGCTCAGATACTCCCGAAGTTGTTCCGACGCTCGCCGGAGCAATTCGGTTTCACAAACCGGTACATCCTTCGGAACTTCCTCCCCAGGAAGCCCCAAGAATACGATTGCCCCTTTCTTTTCGCCGATGGAAACCCGGCCTAGTTCCGTATCGTAAAAAAACAGACAGTCCATCTTGTTTCTACTCCTTTTTCCCAGTTTTGTTTGTACATCGCAAATCAGCTAACACTCTTTCGCTGATGTTGGTGACTGATTTTCAATCGATCACAGCATGAGAAGGATGTCTTCTCTTTTATTATAGGGGTAGTTCCTCTTATTCGCAAATCCTTTTGTGATTTGTCAAAATCTTGCATCACTGCTACAAAAAACGGACGGATGTTCATATCCGTCCGTTTTTTCGATTTCGTAAGGTTTTTCCGAATATTGCATAACGGGGGTATAGGATCAAGCTGGCAGTGTACTACCGGAGTAGGGGTAGATTTCCTGTAAGACGGTTCACCTGCTTGACCGGTCCGCAAATCGCCAATCCCAAGTAACGCAGGTCCTCTTCTGGAATCGTAGCAGCCTTGTCCATCCATTCAGAGTAGGTACGGCAACCCTGTGCTACATCGGAAAAATCCACCATAATGACATCCGCGTATTCTGAGCAATTGAACTTCTCTCGCAGTTTTCGCAACGATTCCGGGTTTCCCTGCAATACGGGTACAGGCTTTTCAATGATTCCACGGTGTTGTGTTCCAGAGGCGTCCTTCACATCTTTTCCCACCTGTTCTGGAAGTTCCTTTCCCACGGTGATCCCAAGAATGCCTGCTGTATTGGCGATCACCCCAACTGGTAGCTCTCTATCAATCACCATGACGCATTTCCATTCATCTGCCTGCATGTTTTTTCGCTCCCTTTCCCCGATATTCCGATAGAAACAAGCCTGCCAACGTCAATCCCATTCCTATCAAAGCCATCCAGGTGACCGGCTCCTTCAGAACAAGAGCAGAGGTCACCACTGTAACCACCGGAACCAAATAAATATATACGCTTGTCTTAACCGCACCGAGCACTTTGACAGCCACATTCCATGTGACAAAGCAGAGAGCAGACGCCCCCAAACCCAGGTAAAGTAAATTCAGTGTATGGACCGGTTGGAGCAATTGTTCCCACGCTGGATGAAAGTCCAAAAAGAATAGGGCTGGAATCATAAATAATAAGCCGTAAAAGAATACGCGGCGGGTAGTCTGGATCGTGGGATAATGAAATTGGCTGATCTTTCTCGTCAGTACGGAATAAAGCGCCCATACCACAGCCGCTAAGACGGCCAAAAGATCCCCGGTAGGATTGAGCTTCAACACAGTACTTCCATTAAACGTAATCAAACAAATTCCTGCGATTGCCGCAAAAAATCCGATGAAAAATGGCGCTTGTAATGGTTCTCCGTCCAAAAACCAATGGGCAAATAGAGCGGTAAAAAACGGCGCCACGGAAATAATAATGCCAACATTGGAGGCCAAGGTATAGGTAAGCGCTATGTTTTCCAACAAAAAATATAGTGTTACTCCACAGATGCCCGCGCCTATAAAATATTTTTCTTGTTTGCGGTCCGTCACTTTGAGGCGGTGCGGGCAAGCGATACAGAGAGCAATTGTCCCCAGTAGGAACCGGAATACCAATATTTCCACCGGACTGAATGCACGCAAAAGTACCTTTGTAGAAATAAAGGTGGTTCCCCATATCAAGATCGTCAATACGGAAAGCAGATGCCCCGCCGCTATTTTAGTTTCCTTCATCTTTGATGCTCCCTTTTAAAAAGATATTGCCGTATTGGCGAGGAGTCAAACCAATCAGGGTTTTAAAAAAATTGGTAAAATGACTCTGATCGGAGAATCCTGTCCGAAAAGCCGCTTCCGCCGGAGACGTTCCCTCTTCCAACAGTTTTTTAGCCTTTCCGATGCGAACGGTTTCCAGGTAGCGATACGGGGAAATCCCTTTCTGTCTTGTAAAAGTGCGCAACAAATGATATTTACTTCGGTTGGCAATCGCGGCCAATTCATTGAGTGCGATCGTTTCCGCATAGTGCTCCTCCAAATAGGCGCAAACTGCCTCAATCGCTCCGTCAAATGCCTGTTCTTCCGGCGATATGGAGGGTTCTGCATATGTGTGGATCAGCTGCTCCATCAGGAAGAAGAACAATTCCTCTTTTCGAAAACTCGCGTCCCCCTGAGCAATCCGGTCGTGTAGCTCACATAAAACCGCTGTGTGTTCACTTTGCAACAATACATTCGGTTGGAAATAGGGCAGATACTCTCGTCCTGTAATTTCCCCCGCCATTTGGCTCATCACTTCTGGTCGGATATTCAGACAGCGCCAATCCAAAGGTACCTCCGACACCTGCGTGCAGGCGTGCGTGTCTCGTGGATTGAATACCAGAAGGTCACCCGCCTGAACGAGATATTCACGGTTGTTGCACCGTAGCTGCCGGAGGCCGCTTTCCAAGAATCCAATCACGTACTCCTCATGGAAATGGTTGGGAAAATCTTGGACAATTCCCTGCAAAAAGTATGCCTCAATATGTAATTGGGTGTCAAAACAAATCATTCGATTTTCAATAGACAATGATGTTCCCTTCTCTCCCCTGTCTCTGCACATCAGTTTACCATGAATGCCTGTGGTTTGTCTTGTAGGATATTGCTCTTTTTGGATGGAACCAATAGGAAAACCCGCTGCCGAAAGAACTTCTCTCAGCAGCGGGTTTGTATCGACTATTGAGCCCGATAGATAATGGTCAACTGCCCATGCTCATCGGTGCGAACTTCTGCCCGTACACCGTAGACCTCGGCAATCATCTGCTCTGTAAGAACCTCACGGGGCCTTCCATAGCCATAGATTGCGCCATCCTTGACAACATAAAGGATATCGCTGTACATTGCAGCTAAGTTCAAATCGTGAAAGGCAGACAAGACCGTCTTATGCATCGACTTGACGATGTTTAATAGCTGAAGCTGATATTTAATGTCCAGATGATTGGTCGGCTCATCCAAAATTAACGCTTCTGTATCCTGTGCCAGAGCACGAGCCAAAATAACACGCTGTTGTTCTCCTCCAGAAAGGCTGGAAAAAGAACGGTTTTCAAACCTCTCCATACCTACTTGCCGTAGTGCATCCCGCATCATTGCGTAATCTTCCGCCGTATCGCGATCCATCGTACGTTTATGAGGGGAACGCCCCATCAGCACGATATCCTTTACAAGAAAATCAAAATCATAGGCATTGTGCTGCGCAACCACTCCTAGGCGGCGTGCGGTTTCCTTATAACCCATGTGCGTAATTTCTTTTCCATCCAATAAAATGCATCCCATCTTAGGCTGTAATACCCGGTAAACACATTTTAAAAAAGTGCTCTTGCCGCTGCCATTTGGGCCAATGAGCCCCACAAAGCAGCCGTCCTCTGCATGTAGGGATACATCCTTTAAAATCTGTGTGCTGCCCCAAGAAAAGGAAAGGTTCTCTGCGTCAATCCTCATGCTGCCTTCCCCCCGAACGAATACGTCTTTTTGATTAACAGTAGGACAAACGCCGGAGCGCCCACAATGGAAATCAAGATTCCAATCGGTAATTCTGCATTCGGAATGATCGTGCGGGCCACCACGTCCGCCCACACCAAGAAAATTCCACCTGCCAGTGCAGAGAGTGGCAAGAGTTTTCGGTGATCCACCCCGAACAACACGCGAATTACATGTGGAATAATGAGCCCGACAAAACCGATCACGCCGGAAGCATATACAACAAACCCAACAACCAGCGACGCGGCCACAAGATAAACCTGCCTGTATCGGTGCAAATTTGTCCCCAACGTAATCGCTGTATCGTCTCCCAACAACATAAGATTTAGCGTCCGGCTTTGTGTCAGGAAAAAAGCCAAGGCCAACAGCACCACCAAGAAGATCACACCATTGCTCTCCCATTCGGCGCCCGCTAAGCTCCCCATCAACCAAAAGGTCACCGTCATAAAGCGTCCGGGATCATCCGCTACATAGACAATAAAGTTTGAAACGGCAGAACAAACGGAACTGAGTGCGACACCGGCTAACACCAGTTTGACCGAGGTGGCACGCCCTCCCAGGTGTGAAATCCAAATGACCGCAAAAGAAACCCCCAATGCCCCCAAAAAAGCACATGCCCCCACACTGTTGGAACCAAACACCCCGATTCCCAGGAGAATGGCTGCTGTCGCACCAAGGGATGCTCCCGAAGAAATTCCTAGAATATATGGATCTGCCAATGGATTCTGCACCACCGCCTGCATGACAACGCCAACTGTCGCCAGTCCCATGCCCACAGCGACTCCCAACACAATGCGCGGCAAACGAATGAACCAGACGATGTCATGGACAGCACCCTGGGCCAGTACGGCAGGATCACCAATATGAAACCATTCAAACAGGATGATGTCGTACACCTCCTGAACCGTCAAATCGGCCGAACCTACCGTCACGGCAAAAAGTACAGAAAGCACCAGTACTGCCAATAGAACGACGATGGCGCAAACATATGCCGGGATTCCACGGAACACGCCGGTGGCAAGCCGAGAAGCTTCACCCACAACCGATTGTGGTTTTCCACGCGAAGATATAACTTCCGTTGCCTCTGAATCCTTACGCCGCATGTTCATTCCCATTATTCATCGATCCCATAGAGGCACTTGAGGAACAACTTTACGGTGTCCTTCGTACGGACTCCCGGCGCATAGGCGAGGCTGTATTCCACCGGATAGATGCGTCCGTTCTTTACTGCATCTACGCTGGCCAAGGCAGGATTCTCCGTATAAAGGGCAATCGCTTCCTCATCAGAAACAGAACCAACATGTACCGCAAAGATGGCCTCTGGGTTAGCCTCTACGATCTCTTCATCGGTCCAGCCTGCCTGTCCAAGCGGCTCCGCCCCCATCTGTGCCGCAATATCGCCGGCCGCAGTCTTTGCATGGTAGATGTCATACTCGCCTTCCCATTTTTCAGCAATCAAGATTCTCTGTGGTTCCCCGCCTTCTGCAGCCTGCTTGCCCTGATCGACAAATTTTTCGATATCTGCAATGATCTCTTCCGCCTTGTCCTGCCGGTTATAGATCTTTGCCAAATTGCGAATATCCTGATACTCATTTTCCAGAGATTCATCGCCGCGCAACACACTGTTGATGGTCGTATAGGTGCCAATTCCACGGTCATGCCAGAAATCCACATCTCCCATACGGTCCTCCATATTGAACAGGGAATACCAGCCAATCACCATATCCGGCTCCAAGCTTAAAGCATACTCTTTGACAAAATATCCGACGTCTTGATGATTTTTCAGAAGGTCCAACTTGGCAAACTCCTCTGCGTATTCGGGCATGACACTGCTACAATCGGCCACCATCTCAATCTTATCGCCTAAGCCAAGCGCCAAAAGAATTTCTACATTGTTCCGTCCATAAACCAGCGTTTTTTCTGGACATTTTTCAAACGTATAAGGGACCAATTCCCTTGCATTATTATAAACTTCAACCGTCACCGGATAGTAATCGGTATCCTCCGGGGAAGCTTCCTGTGAAGAAGCTTCCGAAGAAACTGTCTGGTCCACATCCGATGACGTATTTTCCGACTCGGAGGATACCTGTGAGGCATTTCTACAGGCCGCCAAGCTCAGTAGCATCGAAATCGCCAATAGGGCTGCGAGAATTCTTTTTTTCATCATTCTTCCACTCCTTTTCGATCTGTAAAGCATGCTTTTGCGACAAAAGACAACAAAAACGCCCGCAACAATTGTTGCGGGCGGGGCTTCCAGATCGTCAAAAGGGCGCACGTCCCCCTTGGACGTTTTCTGGCAACCGGCTCCGTCGTCCGCAGAATGGTTACCGAGTTCATGGCAGGTCTTCTGACTCATGCATCATCGCCATATTCCACCTTCTCAACAGAAATTTCTGTCAATGGCATTTGGGAACTGGCTCCGCAAACACAGCAACGGGATTGTACAAGATTCGCACTTGTTTCCCTTTTCATCAAACCACTCTATGGTTTGAACCATAAACCCTATTCGATTCTTTTGTCGTTTTAAAGTATAGAACATCCTTTAAAGAATGTCAATCGACCGCTGCCTATTCCACCACTCCTGCTAATGCCTCTCTCCCCTTTCAAATTATATCCCACAAAAACAAAGCCCCTGCACCGGTTTTCCGGTACAGGGGTCTTTGTCTGATATGGACCTGCTGTAAAGAGGATTGCCTCCTCAACTTCTGTTATGGGAATCTTTCTCCTTACAGATTTTCACGGATTCGCCAAAAGTTTTTTCACCCTCATCACAAAAGGTTCTCCCCCTACTCTTTCGATTTCTGCCTGAGATAACGTTGTCCGGCCTGTGGTTATCGTGCAATGCGGGCATTACATTCTGAAAGATCTGATAATGTCGTATAGGTACTCCTATTCCATCCCAATTCGTGCGTACTTTGGCCTGCGATGTATAACGTCTTGCTCCCCTACAGTGTGTCCTTTGGAAATTTTCTACTGTTGGCCGCCAGGCATGTAGCGCCTGCATATCTACGTCTTTTTCTACACTAGTGTTTTGCTGTTGACCGTCCAACTTTTGCCCAATACAGACGGTTGTCTTTCCCGAGTTATACAGTATTAAGTCAACCACCCGGACTCATAACGTTTTTCTCATCTAAGGTGTTTCCTTCGGAAGTTTCCTACTATTGGCCTCCGGGCACGTAGTTTCTTCATACCTACAACATTTTTATGCAAACATTCTGCTGCTGACCGTCCAACTTTTGCCCGATACGGACGGATGTCTTTCCAAATCTATCCAATATCCAGCCAATCACCCGGACAAATAGCGTCTTTCGTACCTGAGACTTTCCCTATATACAAGCCCCCTGCTACTGGCCGCCGGGCATGTAGCCCTCCGTACTTACAGAATTTTTTACGCAAACATTCTACCATCGGCCATCCAATTCTCGCCAAATACGGACAGATATCTGCCCCAAGCTATCCGGTATTCAGCCAACCGCCTGGGCAAATAGTGTCTTTTACTCCTAAGATTTTTCCTATGGAAGTTTCCTCCTCTAAGCCGTCGAGTACGGTACGTAGTACCTTTATGCCTATGGCATTTTTACAGAATTTTTACCAGATACGGAGGATGTCTCCCCCAAGTTATCCAGTGTGCGGCCAATCGCCCGAACGCACAACGTCTTTCACACCTAAGGTGTTTCCTAGAGTAGTTTCCCGTTAGTGACTGCTAGGTCTTACTTTGGATACGAGCTGCTTCCACTCTTTGTACAACACGATTCCAGTATTTATCGATTATTACCGATTTTCCCTGTAGAAACACCTTCTATCCCATTCCCAAGAGTTTACCATATCCATCCAACCATACGAGCAATGGCGATACAATAACGCCACCATACGATACATCCCTATCCCTGAGATACGTCCGTAGCATCCGACTTGGATTTGGGTTCCATACCAGGAACATTAGCGCTAAATCTGACAACTCACGAACGCTGTCGGTAGGCGGATATGCTTCCCATTCTGGAGCATTACCTCCCGTATCT
>NZ_LT835157.1:2971548-2972952 GCF_900169665.1 Anaeromassilibacillus sp. Marseille-P3371
CCCAAGCTATCCGGTATTCAGCCAACCGCCTGGGCAAATAGTGTCTTTTACTCCTAAGATTTTTCCTATGGAAGTTTCCTCCTCTAAGCCGTCGAGTACGGTACGTAGTACCTTTATGCCTATGGCATTTTTACAGAATTTTTACCAGATACGGAGGATGTCTCCCCCAAGTTATCCAGTGTGCGGCCAATCGCCCGAACGCACAACGTCTTTCACACCTAAGGTGTTTCCTAGAGTAGTTTCCCGTTAGTGACTGCTAGGTCTTACTTTGGATACGAGCTGCTTCCACTCTTTGTACAACACGATTCCAGTATTTATCGATTATTACCGATTTTCCCTGTAGAAACACCTTCTATCCCATTCCCAAGAGTTTACCATATCCATCCAACCATACGAGCAATGGCGATACAATAACGCCACCATACGATACATCCCTATCCCTGAGATACGTCCGTAGCATCCGACTTGGATTTGGGTTCCATACCAGGAACATTAGCGCTAAATCTGACAACTCACGAACGCTGTCGGTAGGCGGATATGCTTCCCATTCTGGAGCATTACCTCCCGTATCTTCCACTGCACAATAGTCGGATTTGTACCCAGACTTTGTAAAAACGATGGCCCAGCAGGGATTTCCGCGTTTACATTCGGAAACCACCTGCTGGGCCATATTGTTGGAACGTCTCTGCCTGTATCCTACTTGTCCGGCCTCTTATTTCTCTTATAAGAAACAGACCGAATGATATACATACACACTGGGAAAGTTACCGGTTCGAAGTATTGCACTTTTGGAAATGCCTGTTTCTATCTTGCCGATATACCGATCTGAGACATCCCATATTCTTTTTTGCTCTTACGAACTCTTATGCTACCGTTACCATGAAATGCAGTTTTACATTCTGGCCTTGCAGGGCCGTATAAGTACCCGCACCTCTGGCCCGGTGGACACACAGCGCCTTCCGCGCCTACGGCGTCTCCTACGCTAGCTTTCTGCTATCGGCTGCCGGGTGCTTGATCGAATATGTACACGTTTATACCTTACACAAATTGCCCGGCGTTCAGCCAACGGTCACCGTACAATGCAGCTTCGCATTCTGGCCCGGCAAGGTGGTGTAAACGCCTGTGCTCTGGCCCTGCGGACCACAGTGCTTTTCGGCCTGCAATCTTTTGCTTCCTTTTGGAAATTCCCATACATTTTATCTTTCACTTACATCCCAAGTACACAAAGTCTCAAAGCCGCAAAACCCCCGCTCCGGTTTCCCGGAGTGGGGATTCTGCTCTTTGCGAAAGGGGCTCCCTTCGCTCAATTTACTAAGATGTCCGCCAAGGATGGCTGGGCCATGCTCCTGTGGACGCACAGCGTCTTCCGCGCCTGCGGCGTCTCCTACGCAAGCTTTCTGCTAT
>NZ_LT835157.1:2977464-2979341 GCF_900169665.1 Anaeromassilibacillus sp. Marseille-P3371
AATCCCCGCTCCGGTTTCCCGGAGTGGGGATTCTGCTCTTTGCGAAAGGGGCTCCCTTCGCTCAATTTACTAAGATGTCCGCCAAGGATGGCTGGGCCATGCTCCTGTGGACGCACAGCGTCTTCCGCGCCTGCGGCGTCTCCTACGCAAGCTTTCTGCTATCAGCTGCCGGGTGCTTGATCGAATATGTACACGTTTATACCTTACACAAATTGCCCGGCGTTCAGCCAATGGTTACCGTGCAATGCAGCTTCGCATTCTGACCCGGCAAGGTGGTGTAAACACCTGTGCTCTGGTCCGGCGGACCACAGCGCCTTTCGGCCTGCAATCTTTTGCTTCCTTTTGGAAATTCCCATACATTTTATCTTTCGCTTACATCCCAAGTACACAAAGTCTCAAAGCCACAGAATCCCCGCTCCGGTTTCCCGGAGCGGGGATTCTGCTTTTTGCGAAAGGGGCTCCCTTCGCTCAATTTACTAAGATGTCCGCCAAGGATGGCTGGGCCATGCTCCTGTGGACGCACAGCGTCTTCCGCGCCTGCGGCGTCTCCTACGCAAGCTTTCTGCTATCGGCTGCCGGGTGCTTGATTGAATATGTACACGTTTATACCTTACACAAATTGCCCGGCGTTCAGACAATGGTTACCGTGCAATGTAGTTTTGCATTCTGGCCCGGAAGTGTGGTGTAAACACCTGTGCTTTGGCCCGGCGGACCACAGCGCCTTTCGGCCTGCAATCTTTTGCTTCCTTTTGGAAATTTCCATACATTTTATCTTTCGCTTGCATCCCAAGTACACAAAGTCTCAAAGCCGTAGAATCCCCGCTCCGGTTTCCCGGAGCGGGGATTCTGCTCTTTGCGAAAGGGGCTCCCTTCGCTCAATTTACTAAGATGTCCGCCAAGGATGGCTGGGCCATGCTCCTGTGGACGCACAGCGTCTTCCGCGCCTACGGCGTCTCCTACGCAAACTTTCTGCTATCGGCTGCCGGGTGCTTGATCGAATAGTACACGTTTATACCTTACACAAATTGCCCGGCGTTCAGCCAATGGTTACCGTGCAATGTAGTTTTGCATTCTGGCCCGGAAGGGTGGTGTAAACGCCTGTGCTCCGGCCCCGGTGGACGCACAGCGTCTTCCGCGCCTACGGCGTCTCCTACACAAGCTTTCTGCTATCGGCTGCCGGGTACTTGATCGAATAGTACACGTTTATACCTTACACAAATTTCCCGGCGTTCAGCCAATGGTTACCGTGCAATGCAGTTTCGCATCCTGGCCCGGAAGTGTGGTGTAAACACCTGTGCTCTGGCCCGGTGTGCCAACTGCATAAACTCTGTAGTAGTAGTCATTGCCGATCTGGGACACAAACTGCGTCTTCAGAACGCTTCCGTTGCCCACTGTGAAGCTCGGCGCCAGTCCGTTTCCATTGACTACGGTCATCTTGAAGGTGTACATGCTTCCTCTGTTCAGCGTGATGGCATTTGCCGCATCACTGCGCACACTTGCCGCTGCACTCTGGCTTGCGGAAACCACACCCGCTGCTCCATATGTGTTGCTTACATTTCTCGATGTGGAGCCGCTCTTCTTCGCTGTCGTCGTCTTTGTCTCCAGGTTCTGGATGCTTGCTTCCAGTGCTTCTACGGCACTCTTGACCTCTTCTTCGGTCGCTGCTTCATTGTTCAACACAACCTTTGCGTTGCTCAATGCCTTCTGCATCGCTGCCACGCTCTTTGCTGTGTACTTGCTGGTGTTCACTGCCTCTGCTTTTCCAATCAGGTCTTTCAAAGCGTCCTTGTTCGGAATCATACGCAGTGCTGTAATCGCATTGAGCAGTTCTTCGGCCTTCTCATCCACTGCCTCCTGGGTTGCATTGTCATTTTCCA
>NZ_LT835157.1:2983751-2984936 GCF_900169665.1 Anaeromassilibacillus sp. Marseille-P3371
GCTTCCGTTGCCCACTGTGAAGCTCGGTACCAGTCCGTTTCCATTGACCACGGTCATCTTGAAGGTGTACATGCTTCCTCTGTTCAGCGTGATGGCATTTGCCGCATCACTGCGCACACTTGCCGCTGCACTCTGGCTTGCGGAAACCACACCCGCTGCTCCATATGTGTTGCTTACATTTCTCGATGTGGAGCCGCTCTTCTTCGCTGTCGTCGTCTTTGTCTCCAGGTTCTGGATGCTTGCTTCCAGTGCTTCTACGGCACTCTTGACCTCTTCTTCGGTCGCTGCTTCATTGTTCAACACAACCTTTGCGTTGCTCAATGCCTTCTGCATCGCTGCCACGCTCTTTGCTGTGTACTTGCTGGTGTTCACTGCCTCTGCTTTTCCAATCAGGTCTTTCAAAGCGTCCTTGTTCGGAATCATACGCAGTGCTGTAATCGCATTGAGCAGTTCTTCAGCCTTCTCATCCACTGCCTCCTGGGTTGCATTGCCATTTTCCAGTAGATCTTCTGCTTCTCCCAGGACGGTTACAAATACACTCCATTCATTATCCTGGATGTACTTCGAAGCATTCTTTACAATCTCTTTGCCTTCTGCTACCAAAGCTTCCAGATCCGTCATATCTGCACGGAAGACCAGGTTGTCAAGCGCTTCATACAGCGCTTCTGCCGCTGCCTGGATGTCTGCTTCCAGTACTTCCTCGTCGTCCATCAGGTCCTCTGCCGCCTTGTATGCGTTGTCAAGCGCCTGTACGCTCTCCGGCGTGAAGTTCTCTCGATTGATGCTCTCTGCAATCTCCATCGGGATTTCCAGCTGGCTCTTGTCGCCCGCTGTAAAGCTCAGATACTGCAATGCCTCGATCAGTTCAAACATCGCGTTGTTGATCTCGTCCTGGCTTGCGGTCTTCTTTTCTTCGATCGCTTTCGCTGCCTGCAGCGCTTCCTTGTACTTCTTCTGTACCGACGGGACTGCCGCCTCTACCTGCGCTTTCACGTTCTCGCTCTCTGCGATTGTGATCACTTCGCGCAGATTTTCCTTATCCACGATCGTGAAGCCCAGTTCAATCGTGGTGTCTGCATTCGGCATTGCCAGGCTGTAGATATACTCGGCAACGTCAAAGTTCTCTTCTGCTACGGCTTCGCCGTTCACGGTGACGCCTGCGATCTCTCTTCCTTCGACTCTCGG
>NZ_LT835157.1:2985532-3066820 GCF_900169665.1 Anaeromassilibacillus sp. Marseille-P3371
CAGAATCCCCGCTCCGGTTTCCCGGAGTGGGGATTCTGCTCTTTGCGAAAGGGGCTCCCTTCGCTCAATTTACTAAGATGTCCGCCAAGGATGGCTGGGCCATGCTCCTGTGGACGCACAGCGTCTTCCGCGCCTGCGGCGTCTCCTACGCAAGCTTTCTGCTATCAGCTGCCGGGTGCTTGATCGAATATGTACACGTTTATACCTTACACAAATTGCCCGGCGTTCAGCCAATGGTTACCGTGCAATGCAGCTTCGCATTCTGACCCGGCAAGGTGGTGTAAACACCTGTGCTCTGGTCCGGCGGACCACAGCGCCTTTCGGCCTGCAATCTTTTGCTTCCTTTTGGAAATTCCCATACATTTTATCTTTCGCTTACATCCCAAGTACACAAAGTCTCAAAGCCACAGAATCCCCGCTCCGGTTTCCCGGAGCGGGGATTCTGCTTTTTGCGAAAGGGGCTCCCTTCGCTCAATTTACTAAGATGTCCGCCAAGGATGGCTGGGCCATGCTCCTGTGGACGCACAGCGTCTTCCGCGCCTGCGGCGTCTCCTACGCAAGCTTTCTGCTATCGGCTGCCGGGTGCTTGATTGAATATGTACACGTTTATACCTTACACAAATTGCCCGGCGTTCAGACAATGGTTACCGTGCAATGTAGTTTTGCATTCTGGCCCGGAAGTGTGGTGTAAACACCTGTGCTTTGGCCCGGCGGACCACAGCGCCTTTCGGCCTGCAATCTTTTGCTTCCTTTTGGAAATTTCCATACATTTTATCTTTCGCTTGCATCCCAAGTACACAAAGTCTCAAAGCCGTAGAATCCCCGCTCCGGTTTCCCGGAGCGGGGATTCTGCTCTTTGCGAAAGGGGCTCCCTTCGCTCAATTTACTAAGATGTCCGCCAAGGATGGCTGGGCCATGCTCCTGTGGACGCACAGCGTCTTCCGCGCCTACGGCGTCTCCTACGCAAACTTTCTGCTATCGGCTGCCGGGTGCTTGATCGAATAGTACACGTTTATACCTTACACAAATTGCCCGGCGTTCAGCCAATGGTTACCGTGCAATGTAGTTTTGCATTCTGGCCCGGAAGGGTGGTGTAAACGCCTGTGCTCCGGCCCCGGTGGACGCACAGCGTCTTCCGCGCCTACGGCGTCTCCTACACAAGCTTTCTGCTATCGGCTGCCGGGTACTTGATCGAATAGTACACGTTTATACCTTACACAAATTTCCCGGCGTTCAGCCAATGGTTACCGTGCAATGCAGTTTCGCATCCTGGCCCGGAAGTGTGGTGTAAACACCTGTGCTCTGGCCCGGTGTGCCAACTGCATAAACTCTGTAGTAGTAGTCATTGCCGATCTGGGACACAAACTGCGTCTTCAGAACGCTTCCGTTGCCCACTGTGAAGCTCGGCGCCAGTCCGTTTCCATTGACTACGGTCATCTTGAAGGTGTACATGCTTCCTCTGTTCAGCGTGATGGCATTTGCCGCATCACTGCGCACACTTGCCGCTGCACTCTGGCTTGCGGAAACCACACCCGCTGCTCCATATGTGTTGCTTACATTTCTCGATGTGGAGCCGCTCTTCTTCGCTGTCGTCGTCTTTGTCTCCAGGTTCTGGATGCTTGCTTCCAGTGCTTCTACGGCACTCTTGACCTCTTCTTCGGTCGCTGCTTCATTGTTCAACACAACCTTTGCGTTGCTCAATGCCTTCTGCATCGCTGCCACGCTCTTTGCTGTGTACTTGCTGGTGTTCACTGCCTCTGCTTTTCCAATCAGGTCTTTCAAAGCGTCCTTGTTCGGAATCATACGCAGTGCTGTAATCGCATTGAGCAGTTCTTCGGCCTTCTCATCCACTGCCTCCTGGGTTGCATTGTCATTTTCCAACAGAGTTTCTGCATCGCCTAGGACGGTTTTAAAGGTAGCCCATGTTTCATCCTGGATGTACTTCGAAGCATTCTCTACAATTTTCTTGCCTTCTGCTACCAAAGCTTCCAGATCCGTCCTATCTGCACGGAAGACCAGTTTATTAAGCGCTTCATACAGTGCTTCTGCCGCTGCCTGGATGTCTGCTTCCAGTACTTCCTCGTCGTCCATCAGGTCCTCTGCCGCCTTGTATGCGTCGTCCAGCGCCTGTACGCTCTCCGGCGTGAAGTTCTCTCGATTGATGCTCTCTGCAATCTCCATCGGGATTTCCAGCTGGCTCTTGTCGCCCGCTGTAAAGCTCAGATACTGCAATGCCTCGATCAGCTCAAACATCGCGTTGTTGATCTCGTCCTGGCTTGCGGTCTTCTTTTCTTCGATCGCTTTCGCTGCCTGCAACGCATTCTTGTACTTCTTCTGTACCGACGGGACTGCCGCCGCTACCTGCGCTTTCACGCTCTCGCTCTCTGCGATCGTGATCACTTCGCGCAGATTTTCTTTATCTACGATCGTGAAGCCCAGTTCAATCGTGGTGTCTGCATTCGGCATTGCCAGGCTGTATACATACTCATTGACATCAAACGCCTCTACCGGCTCGCCATTGACTGTCACGCCTGCGATCTCTCTGCCTTCGACTCTCGGCTCAAAGGTCAGGTCGAGATTCGTGTTTGCCATTACGACGTCTTTATATGCACCGATCAGGTTTGCAATCGTCTGCTCTTCCCCGTCGATCGACAGCTTCACCGTTGTCGGATAGCTTACCGTCAGCATGTGTTCCGCTGGTTCTTCTTCAACTTCGCCAGTCACAGCAATCCAACTTAAAACCGGATCCGGATTGTTCGAATTCTGTCTCTGTACACTGATGGTGACATCGGCGTCATTTTCTACCGTAAACGGGAACAAATAGGCTTTTTCTCCGGAATTGGTAAACTGGCCGATGGTCGTTTCAATCTTCTGACCATCTTCCCCCTCATAGGAGACAACAATTTTCATCGGGCGGGATGTGCTCCACCACTCCTGGAAGCCAGCAGAAAGTTGATACTCGCCAGCCTTTAACGGCAGCTTATAATCAATATTCTTTCCGCTCTTTGCCCAGAAACCGCTCGTATATGCATCGAGACTTGTAGGATTCTTCGGCGCAATATCCTCATCCGTTCCGGTATAGCCCCAGCTTCCTTCCGTATAAGCCTGATCGTAGGCCTCTGTATTGACCAGATTCGGGGCCATTTCCTTAATTACGTCATATAGCTCGGAACCGCTAGATGCACCGCTGTCAATAAAATACAGCAAGTTGTCGGGAATGTCTACTACATTAGCGGTCACTGTCAAATCGTCCAATCCTTCCAGTGTACCGACTACATCTCTTTCTGCACCGGGAATCAGCGTGCTGAAGTCCCATGTGACGTTGACATCTTTCGTCTCCCAATGATCGTTCTCACGAATGCTGACATTTACCTTTTCGGGTAGGTTTTCAACGCCGTAGTAAACATCGTCCATTTCTGTGTTCAGCTTGATATTGTTGATGGAATCAAATACGCTCAGATCCCAATCATTGTATTCTTCGAGGCTGATATTTCCTCTGGCGTCGATCTGTACCGGCAGCCAAACGTAGCGGGAATCTGCAAGGGCTTCTGCACTAAAGTCCTCTACTTTACCATAGCCCCAACGGTCGCCCATATAGATGAACTTGCCGTTCTCCGGGTCTACCGGAATCACATTGGTGCTCTGGGTCCAGAAGGTTTTTCCATCGGTATCTCCGATACACGGATCGCCCATATCCGTCCACTCGCCCAGGATCTCATCCGCCTTCCAATAACGGGCCGGGTTCGGGCTCCAACCGGTTGCTCCGGAGGTAATCATATAGTAGGTTCCGTCATACTTGAACAGGGCAGGCGCCTCACGCTGACCGCCCGGGAATAGACGGACAAAGTCCACGCCATTTTTGGCGAGGCCGACTGGCTCCTGCGGAACATCGAGATCCGTGTATTCGTCGTTCAAACGGGAGATAAACATCGTGCGGTTCTCTTCGCTGGAATAGATGATGTAAGCTGTGCCGTCATCATCAATAAACAAATTCATGTCGCGGGCAAAACCGCGGTTCTGCGGCTCCTCATACCAATCGAGTACGCCGTTGTCCTCTAAGTACTCTTCATCTGTCAGCTGGTGCAGGCGGGAACGGCGGATAAAGGTAAACGGTCCATTCGGCGTATCACTGATCGCCATACCTGCGGCAGCAGCAGCATAGCTACTATCGGATTCTTCGGTAGGTCCGTCCGCATGGAACCAGATGATATACTTCTTGGTTTCCTCATTGTAGATCATCTTCGGACGTTCAATGATGGCATTGGTCTTGTTGATACAGAGGTAGACATAGTCCTTCTCTTCCTCTGTCAGATCGCCGTACAGAGCGGTAAAATAAGGATCGGTGTCCAGCGCCTCGCGGCTCGGGACAGAACGCATCACATAGCCTTCAAAAGTCCAGTTGTACAGGTCGTCCGAAGAATAGGCGCTAATGCCGTTGCTGTGGCTTCCAGTCGTCTTATCTTCGCCGACCCACCACCATTTTTCCGTTCCATCCGGCATGGGCAGCTTCTGCACCTGGCCGCCATGCGCCTGAATCGGCTTGCCGTTGGTGTCCTTCCATACATCGCCATTGACGCCAGAGAAGGAATCATAGGTTTCAAGGGAGCGCAGGTCGGAATATACCGTATCCAAATGCTCACATGTTTCCTTTACTTTCGAAGGGCTCAACTGATCCTGCTCCGCCAGCTCTTTGGCAGAAGCAAGGGCGGCATTCAGCGCTGGAAGATTGTCTTCTTTGTTTTCTTCGCCCACATAGAGCTCTCCCAGAGGCTCTTCTGCATAGACAACGCCTGCGGCTTGGTCAGCAGTCACTTTCTCTTCGATTTCCGCAATTTTATCCGTCAAGGTCGTCTTATCGTACGTCTGGCCGCGTTTGACCAGAATGTAACTGAGAATCGGGTCGCCATTTTTATCTGCGCGCTGTGAATTGTGAATAAACACATTCAGCTCGCCATCTTCTACGATGACCTCAGACTTGCTCTCAAAGGTGGCATTGCTTGCAGCGCCACCCGGCACGCTGGCCTGACTGGTGGTACGAACTCCTTCCAGATCAATGTCAACCTTTCTCGCGCTCCACCAACCAGGGATCTTGATTCCGACGGTCACTTCATAGCTACCATCTTCTACAGCAAAATTGTAACGGAATCCACTGGTTTCCGAGTCATACTCGATACCATCGCTGGTATACCAATAGGTATCGGTCTTGACCACACTGTCCGCATTACCGCCGCGAACCATGTCGTCATCTTGGACATACCCCCAGGTATATCCGGTTTCGGCATCCTCCCCATAGGGCTGGTCTGTCACAGATTGATACTCGCCCATGGCATCTCCAGACGCCACTTCCTTCGTTTTGGTCGCGGCGCAGTTGACGAAGTAGAGTAAGTCTCCGGGGGCTCCATCCTTCGTTGCGGCCAGTGCCGGTGCTGCCATAAATGTTTGCAACAGCAAGCACAGGCAGAGCATTAAAGAAAGCCCTCTGCGTTTGGTTTTCTTCATGGTTTACGTTTCTCCTTCCTATAATCTCTCTTCTATCCTGGCTTTTCGCCTTCTACAGACCGCTTTGCAAGCGGTTGTATCCAAAAGTTATGAGTGGAGAACCGATGCACGCGCTTGTGTCTGCGCGTTTTTCAGCGTCTCATCCATATCTGCCCCCTGCATGATGGATTGCAGGCTCTGGGCAATGATGTCCTCCATCGTATAGGTATACAAACCATAGTTCACAGGAGGCGTTTGTTCCGCCCATGTAGCAAAGTCCTCGTAAATACGCTGGCCACCAAAAAAGGCATTTGGTTCTCCGCAATGCTTTAAGTCCTTTGCTGATTTCATCGTACTTACCAGACTGATTTCCTTCACAAGGTCGTCAATCAGCTGTTCATTGGAAGCAAATGTTTTTCCCAAAAAGTCCACTGCCAAATCCGCGCCAGGAACCTTATCAATGACATACCAGCTTCCACCGCCGATGCTCGAAGCATTGATCGACTGTGGAATATCATCCAGCCGCGGGATTGGCGCCACTGCCCATTTTCCACTCTGTTCCTCCGCCTTGACAATGTTGGACATTGCCCAACAGCCGGTGGGAACGCTGGCTACTTCTCCCTCCTGAAATGCCTTTACAAATGGGTCCCAACCGGAAACCTGTAGCGCAATGCCTGCGTTGACCATCCGTTCGTAAGTGGACAACGCCGCTTTGAGCACCTCATTTTCAGCGATGTCAACGGTTTCTCCATCTTCTTTCATATACCAAGCGCCCGCGGACTGCATCATGATTCGGATCTGTCCCAAGTCGCTGGGATCGAGCGTCAGCATATATTTTCCGGTAGCCTCTTTGACGTCTTTTCCAATTTCTATGTATTCATTCCAAGTCAGATTCTGCATGTCCTGCTCGGTGTATCCCGCTTCCCGCAGATAATCCCTGCGATAAAACAAGGCGGCTGCACCACTGTCGAACGGCACTCCGTAGATCTTTCCTTCCTCCGTCATGACACGGAGTTTATACTCCATAAATCTGTCGGGATCTACAATGGAGGAAAGGTCCCGAAGCTCGCCCGGATACGATTTCAAAAAATTCTGAATACGGTAATCCTCAATCAAAACAATGTTAGGAAGCCCTTCGTAATTAGACGAAGAAAATGCCGTATTGAGCTTTGTGATAATATCCGTTTGCGCCATGCTGACTACATTGACCTGAATTTCCGGGTTGATATTCGCATAATACGCCTTGGCCAAGTTGGCCGCTTTTACATTGAAGGTGTCGTCCCATGCCCATATGGTCAGAACATTGTCACTTGTTTCTACGGTTGCCTGTGTATGCGGCTGCTCTTCGGTTTGATTCGAGCAAGCGGTTAGCCCCCATAACAAACAAATACTCAACAGCAGGGCCAACACCCGAAGACTACGCACGCCCATCCCTCCTAAGTCGATTTCACCTGCATCTTACGATGCTCATTTGGGTCCGTGCAGTTTTAAGTGAATTTTTCTCTCCTGTCCACTTTATTTTACTAAAAACGCAGGCCAAAGTATTAGCAATTTCTTTCTCTCATTTTGTACTTTTTTTGGATGTTTTTTCACCGATAATGGTACTTTTTTTATAAATTAGTAGGATTTTTAGGTCAATCCATCCTTTGTATGGGAATGGTCACAGTGACCGCGGTTCCTTTCCCTGGCGCGCTGGAAATGGTAACTCCATACGGCGCCCCGTAAAGAAGTTTGATTCGGTCGTCCACGTTATTGATGCCAATTCCGGTAAAATGATCTGCTTTTCCCCCTTTGGAAAGGGTACGTCCCACTTCTTCCTTCTTCATTCCAGAACCGTTATCAATGATTTCACTCACCAGATCATTTCCCCTGCGCCGAATGCAGACAAAAATACTTCCCTCCTCAGCCCCGCTGAAAGCATGGAAAAAAGCATTTTCGACAAACGGCTGTAGGGTCAATTTCGGCATCAAACAATCCTGGCAATCTTCCGCCAGTGAAAAGCGAACCTGAATCTGTTCTCCAAACCGTAGATGTTGTAAAAAGACATAGTCTTTTAAATTATCGATCTCCTCTGCTGCGGTAATCCGTTCCTCCCGTTTGCTAATCGTCCCTCGCAACAGACGGCTAAACGAATCGATCGCCTGCACAGCGCTCTCTGAATTCCCCTGCCAGATCATCCACTTCAAGGATGCAAGCGTATTATAGATAAAATGTGGATTAATCTGCATTTGTAACGCCCGAATCTCTGCTTCCCGCTTCTCGTCCTCCATGGTCATAATTTGTTCCATATAGCTGTCGAGTCCATCCAACATATAATTAAACGCGGTTGCAAGTTCCCGCACTTCATAGTTGCCCTTTACAGGAATATGGCGGCTAAAATCGCCCTGCGTCACTTTTTTCATCTCATTGACGAGGGAATTGATCGGCCGTGTCGTCTTTCTTACCACAAAAAACATGATGGCAAATACGCACAACACGACTAAAAGGGTCATAATTTCAATGGATTTATGGCGGTCGACTGCACGCAGGATACTCTCCCGATCGATCAAACCTACGAGATGGAACTCCCAATGGGGAATTTTCTGCGCCACCACCGCCATCTGACGATCCGACTGGACCGTCTCGCCGTAGGGCAAATCCTCCTGTTCTACCTGTTGTGCGATGCTCAAAAGATCCAAATCCTTAAATCCAATGATTTCCTTTTGCGTGGAGGAAATAATGCGTCCATCGCTGTCCAATAGCATCAAACTATTGGCATCACTGCTGAAACTGCTGTAAAAATTGCGCAGAACCTCCTGCGGGATGATGACATATGCGTAACCATAGTTGGATTGCCCACCCGCATAATTTAAACCCGTACTGGCAACGATGGCGCTATCCCCCTGAGTCAGCGTAGTGAATCCATCGTCGACAAACTGATATAGGATGCGATTGGGCTGGCGTCGTGTCTCTTCTGTGACGCGGCTGTTCAAAAGCTCCTCCACCGGGATCGTCAAGCCCGCATCACTGCTCAGGTAGGTACTTCCATTGACTCCTACCAATACAATGCTCATTTTTTCAAAGTAGTCCGGTGGCAACGCATGTTCCAAGTTCCACACCATGCTGTATTGCGTATAAGAAGCCGTCGCGGAACTGCGGTCATCACTGGTGAGGTAACTTCGGAACGCCCAGTTGTTTTTGACCACGCTCATGATCTCTGAAATTTCGTCGTTAAACCGGCTCATGTTTTCCCGAATCTGTCCAATAATCTGGGAATTTGACTGCGTAAAGGTGTCCACATAGACATCCTCAGACGCCCGAATAGAAATACTGAGCGTCAACGTAGCAACGCATACGACGCTCAGCAGCATAACGGATAATATCTTTATCAATAAACTATTGGACCGCAGTTTATCTAGGAATTTTTCCATCGTTTCCCTCCGATCGGCGAAACAGCGCCGTACTGCCGGCGGAATTCGCTCGGCGTCTTCCCGGTAAATTTCTTAAATACTTTACAGAAATAGCTATGATCGCCATAACCAACCATTCCACATACCTCGGAGACCGGAATATCTCCCTTTCGCAGAAGTTCCTCTGCCCGGCGAATCCGTGCGCGGTTCAAGTATTCGCTAAATCCTTCGCGACTGTTTGCACTGAAATACGAGGATAAATAGGAATAATTAAAGTTAAAGGTCTTTGCAACATCGTTCAAGGTCAGGGGTTCCGCACAGTGTTCCTCCACATAATCGAGAATCTCCTGGACCGAACGCCGGCCCTGTCGCGGCGTCTGCTCCTCGAAGAGCTTGACAAATTCTACTTGAATACAATGAAATGCCTCTAAAAGATCCTGGGCAAACTTCGCCTCGCTGATCTGGATAAAACAGTCTCGCTTGAGGGAACTGATTCGTTCTGCATCCATGCCATTTTCTTCCCAAGAAGAAAGAACTTGATACAGCGCATCTTGAACCAAAGATTTTAACTCAAATTCGCCGGGCGCTTGCCGCTCAACCGCCCGCTGTAACCACGCTTCCAACTGTGTCAAAGCGCCTGTGATGTCAGAGCTATGCACTTGTGTATTAAACGATGCAAGATCGAAGGGTTCCGCGGGGACTGGGGTAAACGCATCCTCGCCCTGAATAAATTCATCGCGGCAATAAAAGCGCTGCCGGGAGAGCGCAGTCAGCCGGTTATATGTCTCTTTCAGCATCCCCAACCCCTGAAATTCATTGCTATACACATAAAAAATACGCGGTGTCTTTACCCGGAGAGAAGCAACCAGTTTTTTGGCACGCTCTGTCAAAGAGCGGTAAGGTTCTGCAGCATAGTTGACAATCATCAAAAGAAATTTCCGATCAACCGTCACCACTCGTGCTGTTACCCCGGGTAAAAATTCCTCTGCACCCGCGGCCAAGGCGCCTGCCTCACGGTTTAAGTTGGCTGCATTGCCCAATACATAGGGGACGTTCATCCCCATCAAGAAAAAGCGCGGATAGGGAAACACCTTGTGCAGCTTATCCAGGGCATCCGGCGCAGGAAACCCCGACAGGGCCTGATTGAGGATACTTTCGAAGGAATCCCCGCCTCCGCGGGTAAGCACAAAATCCGGGATCTGCCCGGCGGCCTTTCGAAGCGTTGCCAACAGCTCGTCTTGGTTTAAGGTAGGCTTCAAAATGTAATCCACAGCGCCATGTTGAAAGGTAGATTTTACATACTCAAAGTCGCTGTACCCACTCAATACGATCACGCGTGTTTCGGGATAGCGCTCCTGAATTGCCTGCGTCAAAGCGATTCCATCCATCACAGGCATCACCACGTCTGTCAATACAATATGTGGTTTCAATTCCTCAATCTGTGCCAAAGCTTCCGCACCATTGGATGCTTCCCCAACAATCTGGAACCCTTCCTGCTCCCAATGAATCAGCCCCTTGACCCCCTGACGGGTAAGATATTCGTCCTCCACAATCAGGATGCGGCAATAGGTACACATAATGTTCCCCCTCCCCACCATCCGGCGGTTTTTCTGTCCCTATTATAGCGTATTCGCGCTTTTCCAACAAGCGCCGAAGTTTCTCCACTTTTATCAAAAGATCTATACAAATCTTCCGGATGGCAACGTATCAGATGTCTTGGCGCCAATCATGTGCCTGTACAGATCCTCTCTGTCTGGAATATTGCTTACATACCATTCCACACAATGATTTTCTGTAAACAAGTATAAATGTACCATGTTTAAACATTTTCCTATTAATTAAAATAGAAGGACTTTCCTTACAAAATCTGAACCAATTTAAAAATCATTAGAGTTCCAATGGCCACACAGCATTTTTATACCTACGGCATGGGCCATATAAAGAATCCGTACAAATTTTGCTTTTCGTTCTACATGGAAATTCTGGATAGGCAAATGAAGAGCGCTCAAAAAGCAGAACCCCCCGGCTCTGTCTCACATATTCAGAAATAGAAGGGCAAAACACAGAAGACCCAACCTTGGGGAAATCCCCAGGGTTGGGTCTTTACTGTTTATCGGGCAAAATCCTTCCCTTTTATCTTGGCTTACATGAGTCAATCATCACTGGACACGCAGTGTCTTCCCTCCCTACAGTATTTTCTACGGAAGCAAAGCGCAAAAATTTTTTGTTTTGATCCATAAGGGAGAGGCCCTAGGTGGTTTAGATAATCGTTCCTGTATAGTGCTCCACTAAATGTGCAACGCCTTACATGCCTATGGCGGACGTACAGTGTCTTTTCGCGCCTACGGTGTTCCCTAAGAAAACAAACTGCTAGGAATTTGCTTTCCACTCCACGGGAGAAGTCTTACAGAAGCAGGCAAAAATTTTCATGAAGAAAAAAGCACAACCTTATCACATGCAAAAAGCGGGTGAATAACACATAGAAGGACCTGATCCTGGAGATCTCCAGGATCAGGTCCTTCGTTTATTGAGAAGAAGAGAAGCCTTTTCTTTTATTTCGCCATTTCCGACTTAGCCAACCTTCCCTGCACAGTGCTTTACCGGACGTGCAACGTCTTACGCGGACCTCCGGTCCGGGCGCGCCTACGGCGGCAACCATGGAAGCAAACCGCGATTGGTTTGCTTCCGTGCTCCACGTAGGAAGTCCTCCGAAAACACTCAGCCAATCGTCACTACACTATGTTTGACTGGAGCATTGCCCGGCAGGGTGGTGTAAACGCCCGTACTCTGGCCCGGCGTGCCAATCGCATAGACTCTATAGTAGTAGTCGTTGCCAATCTTCGCCACAAACTGTGTCTTTAACACATCTCCATTGCCGACGGTGAAGCTTGGCATCTGATTCGCACCATCGACCACCGTCATCTTAAAGCAGTATGCCTGGCCGTGTTTCAGCGCAAAGTTCACTGTCGTGTCGGAAACCACATGCGCCTGCTGGCTGGTCACGCCCTGAGTTGCAGAGGCAATACCCGATTTACCGTATGCGTTGCCCACGTTGGCAGACGTGCTGCCCTTGCTGCTTCCGCTGCTGCCCGCGCCCGGCTTCTCCTCCTTGACCAGGCCGTTTGCAGCCTCTTCCAGATTGACATATGCCTTTGCAACCGCCTGTTTGTCTGCATTCGTGTCCACCGCAACCGCCTTCGCAACGCTCAATGCTGCCTTAAAGGCTGCCACACTGCGGTCGGTATAGCCAACCAGATCCTTTTGCTCCATCTCAGCGATCAACTTGTTCAACTCGTCCTTGTTCGGAATCTTCCGCAGGGCTGTCATTGCTTTCATCAGCTCTAACGCCTTCGCATCCACATCCGCTTGGTCTGCGTTTGTGTTTAGAAGCAGCTCTTCCGCTTCTGCCAATACCTTGGTAAAGGTATTGAATGCCTCATCCTGTATGTAGCTATCCAGATCGAAGGTGTTCGCCTCGTCTACCAACCCCTGCAGTTCGCTTGCATCCGCACGGTTTTCCAACTTCTCAATCGCTGCCTGTAAGTTGCCATATGCCTCATCGACATCCACCTTCAGCGGATTCTCCTCGCCATAGACCTCCTTCGCCGCCTCGAGTGCTTCCTCGAAGCCCGCCGTTGTACTTGGCTTGAACTCGTCCAGGCGCTCCGCCAGCTGCTCTGCAATGTTGATCAACGGCAGCAGTATTTCCTGATCGCCTGCTTCGAATTCCAGCAAATGCATCGCGTCCAGCAGATCACTCCATGCCTTGTTGACCTCTTCCTGGGTAGCGCCCGCATTGTCATAAACCGTCTGTGCATCTGTCCGGGCCTCCGTAAAGAATTCCTTCACCTCGGGCACCAGGCGGTCAATCACATTCTGTGGCACGGCGTTGGCCTGCTCCAGAACCACTTCCAGGATGCTCTTGTTAACTTTGGCAAATATAAAACGCAGGCTCGTACTCTCGTTTGGCATTGTAAAGGTATATGTGCAACCATCCGCTCCAAACTCGATGTCCTCGCCGTTGAGCTGCGCGCTTGAAAATACACCTTCGGTCGGGGTAAAGGTGAAGGTCAGCTCTTCGCCCGGCTGCACTTTTGCGCCGTAGATCGCGTCCGTGGATAGGATCTCTTCCGCATTACCCTCGATTCTCATCGATGCGTTACCGCTCCACTGCACCGTCAGAAGCTGGGATTCCACCTCTTCGCCCGCGTCGAGATAAATTTCAAGCGCTTGGAGCGCCGCCTGAATGCGCTCTAAAGAACCGCCGTCCACACGCAATTCCGTCTGCAAAGCGGTTACCTTTTCCTGCAAACCTTGATACCATGCTTCCGAACAATCCTCTGGAGAAATTGCCTGCGCACGCTGCAAAGCACTCAAGTCGATGGACGTATCCAGCGCAATCAAACGACCCTCGCTCCCCACTGCATTATAATAATGGTAGACAACCCCATTCTTTTTCACAACACAGGGCTTATGGGCATAGGTAGAGCTGTAGGTATTGTTGCGCTCCGTCAACGGAATATACGATTTTTCCCAATGAACCATGTCCTTTGAAACAGCGAACGAGTCGATAATACCGCCGGGAGAGCTGGTAAAGTAGAACATCACCCAGTAATCCCCAATTTTTACAACATCCGCGTCGGCATTGTGGCTGTCTCCCCAAATCGCGCCGCTGGGAGAAATATCCTGATTCAGCACGGGATTGGTTGCCTCACGTTCCCAGTGAAGCAAATCTTGGGAATACGCTTGGCACATAACCTCAGGACCGCTCGCTGCGTTGTAAAATCCCACATAGCGACTGTTTTCTGCGTCCCAAATGGCTTGTAACTTCCAAATAATTCCCTTTTCATAAGGATAAGCGCCGTCATTCGCATCCAGCACTGGATCTGGAGCGCGTTCCCACTGGGAGAGCGACCCATCCGGCTGGAAAATGCTGTCTGCAAACGCCACGCCAGCGCGTTTGATGCCCGCCTCATAACCAGGGGTATCCGATGCCAAATAGGTCATCGCCAGCCGGCCATCCTCTGTCACATGTGGAGTGGGAAGTTCGCCCCATTCATGGTCGCGGACGATATAACCCGCTGCATTGTATTCGTCCCAAGCGCCGGGTTCACCATTCTCCAAAATCTTCCCGACTTTCTCCCAATGAAGCATGTCCATACTGCGGGCCAGGCCCGTGCGGTATCCGGTCCCATCGTGCCCAACATATGTCATATAGACATAAGTGTCGTCGCCCGGAATGGCAAAGACATTGGGATTGTCGATCAGGTCGCTGTCAAAAGTGTCCGTCCCGACTCCCGAATAGGAGAGCACAATTCCATATTCGTACGGCGTTTTGACTTCCTCATAGATCGATTGGAAAAGATCCTCGGACAAACGTTTTGTCAAGAAAACGGTCCTTCCTTCCGAAAAATCCTCCTGCAAAGAAACCGTCAGTTGGATGCGGCCCTCCACGGCCTCTGTCAGATCCAAGGAAAAATCCGCAGTCTGCTTATTTGCCGGGATCTCCTCCATAAAGACCTGTTCGGCACCCGCGCTGTCCACCATCTTGATGTAGACCGGTTGGCTCTGCTCTTTAGCCTCCTCCAGCATGACGGAAAGCGGCAACTGGTTGTCTCCCGGTACCATTTCCGGCACAGTTATTTCAAAACCATGCAGCATCTCTCGGACGCCCCATACACGCAGTTCGGATGCACCGACCGACTTTCCGTCCTGGGGGATCATAGTCACCCGTACATTGGCGGTACGGAACACATCGAAGTTGATCGTGAAAGGCACAATCCAGGTGTCGTTCTCATAGGTCCCCACCGTGACCTCTTGGTTTGCTGCTTCCTGCCACTGGCTCCCGTCCCAATATTGAACGCTTACAGCTTTGGGGGTCGGCACGCCTCCAAAATCGTTGTATGCGAACAGTTCTACCTGGTGGACATCCTGTTCGGTTTCAAACTGCACCTCGACAAACGCTGTCTCCTGTCTGTCATAATTGGTCCAGCGGTTCCGCGGCCCTTCGTCAATCGGCGGCCCCTGTTTACTAGAAATGATCCCATCTGCTAAATCTTTAAGATTGTCGCCTGCGTTGGTGTACTCGGTAAACAGTTTTGGAAAGCCCACCCCCGTCGGATTCAGTGCCAGATTGACAAGCCCTTTCGATGCTGTCCGGTCAAGAATATGTTCGGAAAAAGCCAAGGCAGACCTTTCGTGTTCTACGGGGATGGCAGCCCATGCCGTCGTGACTCCTGAACATAAAATAGTAGCACTGAGTAAATACGCAGCCAGTTTCTTTTTCATATCGCTCCTCCTTTTACTTGGTTTTCAAAATCCGCCGCTTAAAAACGTTCCCCCCTTTCCTGGACCTATCCCTCTGCTTCTGTCGAGTTCATTGTATCACTCCGGTTACTCAGTGTATTTATAAAAATTCGTGTAAATAATACAATTTTTTAACCAAAATAGCGCATATTTCTAGCGGTTTAAATACCAATATGGAACAAAAAAATCGCCGCCCAACTTGGACGGCGATAAACTTCTAAATGGTTATTCAGAATCCATACATATCCAAAAGATGCGTATAAATTCCTTTTTTGACTGGACTCCTTTTTTAAAAGGAAAGGAGTCCATCCATTCCAAAACTACTTTTGGGCCTGCTGGCGCAACTTGTAATGCATCAGCTTTCCCGTCGCAGTATGCGGTAGTTCGTTCACGATATGGTACTCGCGAGGCCATTTGTACGAAGATAACATGGGACTATGCATACAGTAGTCCTTTAACTCTGCCACGCTCAGGCTGTCATCCGACGGGACAACATAAGCCGCTACAACTTCGCCGCGCAGTTTATCCGGAATTCCAATTACCGCACTCTCAGCAACCTTAGGATGCTCGTTCAGTACAGCTTCGATCTGCGTCGGATAGATGTTCTCCCCCGCCGACACAATCATATCGTCCTTGCGCCCGGACACGGTAACAAATTCATTTTCATCCCAAGTTCCCACATCGCCGGTGTACAACCACCCCTTATAGAATTTTTGGGCAGTCATTTCCGGATTGTTAAAGTAACAGAACGCACTCTTTGCAGGCGAGGAAATAATGATCTCCCCAGCGGTCATTCCGTCGCGCGGAACCATTTCATCCGGTTCCGCATGGGTGCCGTCCTCATGCAGGGCAACAAGACGTACGTCGTCGTCCGTGCAGGAACGGCCGGCAGACCCCGCCATATCCGGCAAATCGAACGGCCGCAGGAAGGTGTTCCAGAAGGTCTCCGTCGTGCCATAGCCGTTGAAAATATTGGGAGTTAAAAGCTGCAGGTATCTTTCGCACGCGGCCTTCTCAAAGGGCGCTCCCATCGTAACGATGCCGCGCAGAGCGGACAAGTCCGCATGCGCGCGCTCTTGGGCGCGGGCAAGCATCGCGATAATCGTCGGGACGCCGATCAAAAAGGAGATCTTATATTTTTCCGCATATTCCAAGCATCTCTTCGGGCTGAAATCGCGCAGGATCACCACTTCGCCGCCCGCATACAGCGTGGGGCAGGGTCCTCCCGAGTGAATACCGCCGCGATGGAACCACGGGGTCATATTCATGGTTCGGTCTGTCGGACCGAGCGGGAAGTGCATCATCACATCGTGCGCTGAAAGCACCTCGTTTACATTGTTGACCGGAACCCCTTTGGGGCGGCTGGTTGTCCCCGATGTATATAACCGGGTCGTTTCATCGTAAATATGCGGATGAAAATCGACTGGGGGATCGTCTTCGGATTGGCCGGATACATAATCCTTGTAAAGGATGTGCCCCTTTGGCACCTGTGCGCCGCCCTTATAATCCACCATCACGACCGTGCCCGGCTTATGCTGGCACATATTCAATGCACCGGCGGAAAGCTCGCCAAACTCTGCATCGTATAAAAACGCTTTCGGACAACTATCATCAATAACAAGCGCAATTTCACCTGCTCCCTGCCGGTAATTGACCGGGCAGGCGATGGCTCCGACCTTGTGCGCTGCAAGGTAACAAAATACGAATTCAGGGGAGTTCAGCAGCGTGAACATCACAACATCATTTTTTCCCACACCGCTTGCCCGCAGGGCGTGAGCCAAGCGGTTGGCCTCAATGTTTAGCTCCTCATAGGTCCAGCGGCGTCCAGAAAGCGGATCGGTCATCGCTGGACGGGTTTTAAAGCGCGATACATTGCGCATAAAACCATTCAAATAAGTAAACCGCGTCTCAAATGTATCGCGGAACATGGCGACGTCATACGTATAATTGTTCTGCAATAGGTTCTCGCCTCATTTCTCATATCTGGAAAGAATAATACTGGAATTTTGCCCGCCAAAACCAAGCGAATTGGACATGGCCGCATGGATCTCCACCTTGCGGGCTACATTTGGCACATAGTCGAGATCACAGTCGGGGTCAGGAACATCCAAATGTAGGGTGGGTGGCAAAATCCCCTCTTGTATTGCCTTGATACAGGCAATCGCTTCCGTCAAGCCACCCGCCCCCATCAGATGGCCCGTCGCAGATTTCGTGGAAGAAACCGGAGGAGCTGCTTCACGCCCTCCGAATACCGATTTGACCGCAAGCGTTTCAGCCTTATCGCCGAGTAAGGTCGAGGTTCCGTGGGCATTGATGTAACCGATGTCGGATGGCTGCATTCCAGCACGCTTCAGCGCGCGCTGCATGCAGACAGCCGCGCCTGCACCATCCGGGCAAGGGGCGGTAACGTGATGTGCGTCCGACGTATTCGCCCATCCCGCCAGCACCGCATGAATCATCGCGCCGCGTGCTTGCGCATGTTCCTCCGTTTCAAGCAACAGGGCCCCTCCGCCTTCCCCAATGACAAACCCATCCCGGTTCTGGTCAAAGGGACGACACGCATGGATCGGATCATCGTTACAGCGGGAGAGCGCCTTTGCCTGCGATAGGCCGGACACCACAATCGGGCAGAGGATGCTCTCGCCGCCAACAGCCAAAATAGCGTCCGCCTCACCGGAACGCAACAGCATAGCAGCCGTCATCAGCGCGTCCCCACCCGCCGAGCAAGCGGTATTGAGCGTCATACTGGGACCACGAATCCCCTCTGCAATCGCAATCTGTGCGGCTGCAATATTCCCGATCGCCATGGGTACAAAGCGCGGTCCTACGCGGTGGCCCGCATCGAAAGACGCCTGTGTCTGCGCCACCGTGGTCACTCCAGCCATCGCCGTTCCCATCACAATGCCGACCCGGTCGGGTTCGGTCTCCACGCGCAGGCCACTGTCTCGCAACGCCTCTTGTGCAGCGACAAAAGCAAACTGCATGAATGGGTCCATTGTACGGGCAAGCGTTTTGGGCATGTAATCTGCGGGGGCAAAATCCTTGAGTTCTGCCGCGATCCGCACGGGGAGGTTGGATGCATCGAAGCGCGTGATCGGGCCAACGCCGCAACGGCCGGCGACCAGCGCATCCCAGTAGGCAGGTACACCCACTCCAACCGGTGTTACCGCCCCCATACCGGTGATTACCAATTTCTTCTCTTTCATGCCGGTTCCCCATTCTTTGAAAGTTTCCGCAGCCCGCCTCAAAGGCAGATGTCCCGCCGTTCACCAGCAGTACTGCGATCGAAGAAGCATATTGCAGCCTTCCTGCGGTTCATCCCCCCTCAACGGTATGTATGAATAAAGAAAGCACCCCGCATAGGGCGCCGCAGGCAGTAAGCTGATAAATAATACTCTTTGGTTATTATACCAGAAAAGTATAAAAAAGGAAAGGATGAATGTCGAATAGCCTCCACAAAACAAAAAACCTTCCCGGAAACCAAAAAACTACTTCACTTTTTATAGGAAAGATAAAATAAATATTTGAGAAATTTCTAAAATTCTCTTAAAAGTCCTTAAACCCTTATTTTATGCGACCTTAAGACTTTTGCGTACGGTAGATAGTATTTTAAACAGCCTTAAACTTCCTTAATCTTTCCTCATCTAAAGTAGTATGATTATACCATCAATCTTTGCATTTCTGCTTGTGCCGACTGATAACTGCGATGTGCATAATAGCCAAGTGTCATCGTGACATTTTTATGCCCCATTCCGTATCGAAGGTTGTTCGATGTTATTTCCCTGTTTGCCATGTTCGTGCAAAAGGTGTGTCTTAAAAGATTGCGGTGTGATGTTCGGCAATTCCTTTTGCATAACTTTTCTATATTTCTTCACAAGATTTCTGAATGAAGTTGTATAACAAGCGTTATATATGGGCCGTCTTGCTTATTGAGAAAATAAAATTCTATTTCCAGAGATTTTTTACTCCTTCCTTAAGAACGCGGCTCCATTCCCCGACGGTTGTGAAATCCAGCGCTACTTCATTTGTAATGATACATTGTCACACCAAAATTGCAGCATTCAGGTATCCGCTTCTATTGCTTTCTGAATGTTGAATCTCTGGCCGGCTTGACCTTCTTACAGCAGACTGGATAAATAACACAGAATTTCCGGCTGAATCCAGCCATATCAAAAATGAAATGGAAAATATCTTAGGCAGAGAATTCTCACACGGTTTTGGCGCACTTGCCAAAACCATTTCGAACGATTGACCTGGAAAAACAGCCAAGCTTTTTGTTGATTGGTTGGGGTGTACCCTTTTATAGAAAGAATATCCCCGCTGTCATCCCCAAAGGACCTATAAATTGTTTCTTGTATCGGGGTTGGTCTATTGTGGTTGTCCTAGTATTGTGTCTCAAAAAATTTCTTACAGCCAAATTGGGCAGTCCTACCTTCTCCTTTCCTTTATATTCCTTGACATACGTTTATCCGTGGGCCGGTGAATCCACTTCTCTGCGTGCTGTAATGGTTCTATTTTTAAATGTGTCGTCAAACAACTCTAAGCGGGGCTTTCAAATGTATCCTCCATAAACCTCTGGCTGTTTGTCTAAACACAAGAACACAATGGGAGTGATCGAACCGGATCGGGCAAGCAACACACTTATTCATAAACTATCACGTTCCATCTTTTGGAAGATCGAATCCAGAAAAGAGAAGGAGCGCGTACAAGGTCTTGCACGCGCTCCTCCACTCATTTTACCAAGACTCCAGAATCCGATTGTAGCAAGATGAAAATCTGCTCCTCCATCCCTGTGGAGGCGTTGATATAGACCAAAACGCGGTCGCCGTTTTCCCCGGTGCACTGAAACTCATAGCACAACACTTCATTGAGCCCTGGTGTCGGGATCAACGCCAAAGAACCGCCCTCCACTTTCAGACGGGGGCTGACGGACTTCTGCGCTTCTTCCTGTGTAATCTTCGGCGTTAGGGTTCCACGATCGGTATGGTTCATAATATAGCCGGTTGCGTTGTATTCCACAACCCCTCCTGTGTCCAAAGCCACGGCGACTTTCACCAGGTCGGGATAACAGGTCACACCATCCTGTGAATATGCGTAGTTGATGGTACAAATGCCATCGTTGATGACATAGTAGCTCTCCTTCATATTGTAAATGCCCTTTGCTTCCAAAAAGCCTTGCGCCGCAGTGCGGGCGCCATCTGCATCCAAGCGCGTACCGCCGATTTCCCGGCCATCCGTCATGGCGCTTACAATCCCGCCCGCTTTGGTCACAGAAATTCGTATGGTTCCGCAGTCAAAGTTGTAGGTGGGAAGGCCGCCCTCGCTATCCTGGGTGTGGGTCAGTTTGTCCTGGGTAACCCCCAAAAACGACGCTGCATTGTTCTGTGCGTTTCCTTGGGGTACTTCGGCCTGTCCCTGCAAAAGTTTCGGTTCCTGTTGCCCAATATGATCGGAAAACGGGCCGTCATAGATCAAGGACGGATAATCCGTAAAATCGTCCGCCGCCTGCTGGAAACTGGCATTCACCGGTCCAGCATCAAAATCCGGTTGAATTCCGTTCAGCCCCTCTTTGAGTTTTTTGGCATACTGTTCCAGATTTGCCATAGAGGCATACTCCTCCTCGCTGATGCTGCCGCCTGCGGAAATTTTATTCGACAGCGCCATTGAGAAATCGCCCACCTGCGAGATAAACTTATTTACGTTGGCAAGGTCGCCGCCCTCCAGCGGCAATACGCCCAGCGCTGCTTTTGCCATACTGGTTTCGCGCATCAACTTCGCCGCCAGGCCGTTCTGTTGAGTAGGCGTATTGGCATAGATACTCTTGTTCAGCGTACTTTCAATATTGTCCACACAATCGCCCAAATCTGTCACGGCACGCTGATAATTGTAATTCAGGTTCATCTTGTATTTCGACGCCTGTACATAGCCGCTGACCGTGGTCCCTCCGAGCACCAGGATCACTGCAACCAACGCCAGGGACAAAAATAGCACTTTTCGGTTCTTTGTCATAAAATTCGACCGCCCTTCCTGTTTTGTGGTCATGGGATGTGGTTATTTTTAGCAACGTCTCGCCCGATTATACGGAATTTGGATTGCGAAACGATTTGCCGCGCGCTATAATACTACTGCTGAACGATTTCTGGATAAAACGGTGCAAAATGATAAGACGGGGGCGGTTTGATGGACAGCAGAGTGGAAGCATTTTTTCAATCGGTCAAAGGAAAACGTGTGACGTTTTGCGGTATTGGCGGCAGCAATCTGCCGTTGATCGCATTATTTCAGGAAAAAGGGGCGGTCGTATCCGCGCGGGACCGGCGTACCAGAGAAGCGCTCGGCAAGACGGGCGACAGCTTGGAAGCCCGCGGTGTGACGCTGCATCTGGGCGAAACCTACCTGCAAAACCTGGATGAAGACATCATCTTCCGAACACCGGGCATGAAATTCACCTTGCCAGAGCTGGAAGCAGCACGTGCACGCGGTGCAGCTGTCACTTCTGAAATGGAGATCTTTTTTGATCTGTGCCCCTGTAAAATTTATGCCGTGACAGGCAGCGACGGCAAGACCACCACTACCACCATTATTTCGGAATTTTTAAAAGCGGCGGGGAAAAACGTCCATTTGGGGGGGAATATCGGCCGGCCGCTTCTTCCGGAAATTGAGCACGTTGCCGCAGACGATGTGGCGGTTGTAGAACTCTCCAGCTTCCAATTGATTTCAATGCGCAAAAGCCCGGACGTGGCGGTTGTGACCAATCTGTCCCCCAACCATCTGGATATCCACAAGGATATGCAGGAATACATTGATGCAAAGAAGAATATCTTCTTGCACCAGAATGCCTTTGGGCGCACAATCCTGAATATGGACAACGCCATTACCGCGGGATTTTCCTCCGAAGTCCGCGGGCAGCTCTATACATTTAGCCGCCGCGGGCGCTGCGCTTATGGCGCTTGGGTTAACGAGTCTGGACGTATTATGCTTTCCAGAGGAGCGGAGGACACCTATGTGATGGATACGTCAGAAATTAAGATTCCAGGCGCCATTAATGTAGAAAATTATCTGGCGGCTATCTGTGCTGTCTGGGGAGACGTGGATGTTGAAACCATCCGCATCGTGGCCCGCAACTTTGGCGGTGTAGAACACCGTGCAGAACTGGTGCGCGAGTTGGACGGCGTTAAGTGGTACAACGATTCCATCGGAACGAGCCCGACACGCACGGCGCGCGGCACCCTGTCCCTATATGACCACAAGATCATTCTGATCGCCGGCGGTTATGACAAAAAGATTCCATACGATGGCCTCGGCCCGGTGATCGTGGGGAAGGTCAAAACTCTGGTCCTTATGGGAGCAACCGGTCCAAAAATTGAAGCGGCGGTGAAGGCTGCCCCTGCCTATGAAGAAGGCTGCCCAAAAATTCTTCACGCGCGCTCGATGGAACAAGCGGTGGAGATCTGCCGTGCTGAAGCCCGAGAAGGCGATATTGTATCGTTATCTCCGGCGAGCGCAAGTTTTGATCTATACGTCAATTTCGCAGAGCGAGGGAACCATTTCAAACGCCTTGTGAACGCTTTAAAATAATACTTGTTGGATTATTTTTTTGTTTTATACGATTCGTTGTCAATTAATATAACAATTCGAACCTTGTCCTCTTGTGACAAACCGAATCGATTTCGCTGTATATATTGTCAATATATACAAATCGTTGTTTTGTTTTTAAATTATACTAATCGTGTTTTGATAATTTGAGGAGGAACGCTATGATAGAGGATCTTCAAGAATTACTCTTTGCGCTCTGTGCAGAACCGGGTACGCCGGGCGATGAATCGGAGGCAGCCCGACGCGCGGCGCGGGAGCTTTCGGATTGCGGCGAAACCGAAATCGATCGAATGGGAAACGTCATATGCCGTATGGGAAACCGCGGCGCTCAACGGCAGATACTTCTGGATGCTCATTTAGATCAGGTGGGTTTGATTGTTACCCAAATCGAAAAGGATGGTTTTCTCCGCATCGACCGTTGTGGCGGAACGGACCGGCGGGTTCTTCCCGGTAGCCCTGTCACTGTATATGGTAGAGAACCGTTGACAGGCGTTATGTGCTGTATGCCTCCGCACCTCGTCGAGGGAGGAGAGGACAAAGTGGAATCCATCGATCGGATGGCTGTGGATGTTGGCCTCTCAAAAGAGGAAGCGGAAGCGCTCGTCTCCCCCGGAGACCGAGCCTTGATCCGTGCGCCACAAAAACGTCTGTTAGGAAGCCGCATTGCATCCCCTGCATTGGATGACCGTGCCGGATGCGCAGCCTTAATCCGTTGTGCGCAACTTCTGCACGGTGAGAATCTCTCCTGTGGACTTACCGTTCTGTTGAGCAGCCGTGAAGAAGTGGGCGGACAAGGGGCGCAGACGGGAACTTTCTCTTTGGAACCCACAGAGGCCATCGTGGTGGATGTCAGTTTTGCTGCACAGCCTGGGGTTGACCCGGCAAAATGCGGTAAACTCGGCGGTGGGCCGATGATCGGCATGGCGCCCATTCTCAACCGTCCGATGGTTCATCGCCTGAAAGAGCTCGCCAAGAAGAACGAGATTCCTTTTACAATGGAGATCATGGGCGGAGAGACTGGTACGAATGCGGATGGAATCGCTGTGTCACGCGCCGGCGTACACACAGCGATGGTTTCGATCCCTCTGCGTTATATGCATACGCCTGTCGAGGTCATCGATGTCCAGGACGTGGAATACACTGCACGCCTCCTGGCGGAATATGTGAAAGGGGTGGAATGAGATGGCGGATATTGAATTGTTAGAGCGCCTCTGTTGTGCCCGTGGAATTTCTGGCTTTGAGGAAGCGGTCCGTGAGATTATCCTGAAAGAAATCCGCCCATACGCCGACTGTGTGGAAATCACGCCGCTCGGCAACATCCTAGCCTTTAAAAAGGGGAAAAGGCGCGCCAAAACAAAGCTGATGCTCAATGCCCATATGGACGAGGTGGGGATGACGGTCACATACATCGAAGAAAACGGTCTGCTCCGCTTCTCTACGGTCGGCGGAATTGACCGCCGGGTCTTGTGTGGAAAACCGGTCACTGTGGGGGAACATATCCCCGGCGTGATCGGAGCAAAACCGATTCACCTGCTCACAAGTGAAGAGCGCGAGAAAGCTGTACCGGTCAAAGACCTCTACATCGATATTGGCGCGCTAACCCGTCAAGAGGCGGAAGCGGTTGTGTCGCCGGGAGATCCCGTGACATTTGACTCTCTCTTTGATACTACTCACGGTATGATAAAAAGTCGTGCTCTGGATGATCGCGCCGGATGTGTCATCCTGATCGATCTGATCAAAAAGTCTTTGCCCTATGACATGCTGTTTGCATTTGTCGTACAAGAGGAAACCGGACTAAACGGCTCCAAAACAGCTGCCTATATTGCAGACCCGGAAGCCGCTATTGTGGTGGAAAGTACGACCGCTGCGGACATAGCGGGCGTTCCCGAGGACAAGCGGGTTTGCCATGTCGGCGCCGGACCGGTGATCTCCTTCATGGATCGCCGGACCATCTATGACCGTGCATACTACCAGATGGCTTTTGACGCTGCTCAGGAGACTGGCGTTTCCTGTCAGACCAAACAGGCTGTGGCCGGCGGCAACGATGCAGGTGCAATCCATGTTGCGCGGGGAGGGGTGCGCACTGTAGCGGTGTCCCTGCCCTGCCGATATCTACACTCCGCTGTCAGTATCATCTCCCAAAAGGATTTCCACGAGGCGGAGACGCTGATTGAGCGTCTAGCGGAAAAGATTGCAGGCGGCGAATGATCCGGTCTGTGGAATGTAAAGATGCGCTCGTTCCCTTCACAGGAAACGCTTTTGCCTGTCGGATTCGTGCTACAGCCAATGCCTATGGCTTCATACATCCTTTCGCGCGTTTCTGGGTCCAAGCAAGACAAGCGGCAATGTGCCTCTTGGACGATGCCATGATCCTGGATGCGCATCCGGATGCGGACTTTGACGAGCTGGCCGAATTCTTTCCCGCTGTGGGCGCACGAATTCTTCTCTGTTCTGGGGCTGCCGCACGCTCGCTGCCCTTTCCGTGGAAACAGGCCGGAGAGGTCATGACGCTCCATGCACCGCAGCCATTTAAAGGTGAAGGGATTGTCTGGAATCCCAGCCCGCGCCTGCTGTATCCTTTGTTGTGTGCATGTCAGGCAGCGCAGTTCCACCCCCCCGCGTTTGAACCCTTTTATCTCGACCTGTCCCATCGCACCCGCCATGGTACCGCCTGTTCCGCTGCTATCCAGGAGGGGAACTCCCTCGTTGCATGTGCAATCTGTTCTGCTTGGACCGAAGATGCGGCTGTGTTGTCTGCTGTCGCCGTCCAACCAGAAGCTAGGCGCCGCGGATTGGGAACGAATATTGTACGTACATTGGCTACAAGCCTTCCGGTCAAAACCTTTTATATTTTCCGGGCTGCTGGCGAAAACGAAGAATTTTATCAATCGCTCGGCTTTACAAGGCACTGTGGGTTTGCCGAATTATCTTTACAAGAAAGGGATGCTCTATGAAAGAAAAACGTTTCGAAGTCATTTATTCACAAGGAACGATGGATATTGTCCGCATCCTTGTGGACCAAAGGACCGGTGTGAACTATTTGCAGGTCTGTGACGGATATGCAGGCGGCCTGACACCCCTGCTCGACCGCGAAGGAAAACCCGTCATTTCGCCGGTAAAGCCATTTCCGGGTTGATTGAAAGGGTATTGCGAACGAAGTCAAAATTTTGGGAAGGCCCGGTTTCATCCCCATCCAACGATCGTGTCCCTCTGATTTTCAGGACAATGGATTGGTAATCCAAAAAGGCAAGTTTCTCCCGTGCCTTTTGGGGATATGGCAGGATGTTTGAGCGGCAGCTGTCTAAAATCTTCTTGGGCAGCCCCCTGACGCAGAGCGTATGAATCAAAGCGCTTAGGATTTCGAACGAGTTAATGGTGCTGATATGCCCCTGCATGAAGTGCTCTCCCAATAGATGCAAAAGCATCCCTACACAGGCACTTCTGCGCTTATCCACACTGGTGGCCGCATGAACCCATTCTACGCTGTATAGGGACAAGCGCCCCATCGATGGGACTTGGCGGCGCCTTGTTTTCTCGACCGTGTATTCCATCCAAAATTCGCAGATGGTGAGGTTCTAAAATCATCCAATCGCGGCGAAGTGTTTTTTGTGTGAAATAATCAGATGGCTACCCGCCATTGCAACCTATATAAAAGTGAATGAGTATTTTCCCCGTTTGTACGTTCTTCATCGGAACGCATTCCGTCCTATTATTCGCGATGTCTAAACGGTCTGTAACTTATGTTGTTTCAAGTAAAGCGGCAGTCCGTCTTATCTTTACGTCCCAGGTAACGGATGGGCCCTGGTAATGGGCCATACGAGTCCACCTATAGCCTGTTATTTGGCGCACAAAGGTCCATAAAAATGCAATGCTTACAGTCGATTATAGAATCTTTTTCGATCAACGATCGACTATACATCTATAAAAGGTGCACTTACAACGGAATTCACGAAAACAACTTGTAGTGTGCCGGGAACTGGAAAAAGGAGAACAAATCCCATGATATACCCCGCATTTCAAATTGATGAACGAATCCAAAGAGCGGCTCGGCATGCTATGGAGGAGATCGCTCCTGTGCTCAAGCACATTGACGAAATCACCGATTACAACCAGCAAAAGATGTTGGCTGCATTTATTGATTCCGGTGTAAGCGAGAGTCACTTTGCCGCTTCTACCGGCTATGGCTATGGAGACCGCGGGCGCGAGGTGCTCGACCAGGTGTATGCGAAAGCGCTTGGTGCGGAAGATGCGTTGGTGCGCTACAACTTTGTGAGTGGTACCCACGCGCTTACTGTCGCGCTTTTTGGCGTTTTGCGCCCGGGAGATACCATGCTCAGTGTTACCGGTTTGCCTTATGATACTCTACGTGGGGTGATCGGGCTGACCGGAGATGGAAATGGTTCCTTAAAGGAGTTTGGGATACAATACCAGCAAGTGGATCTATTGCCGGATGGGACGCCAGACTACGAAACGATTGCCCAACGTATAACTCCTGCGATCAAAATGGTTTACATTCAACGTTCGCGCGGATACAGTTTGCGTCCCTCCCTTTTCGTAGAGGACATTGAGCGCATAGCCAAAATCGCAAAGGAAAAGGCGCCCGATTGTATCGTTATGGTGGACAACTGCTATGGGGAATTTGTTCAGCGCGACGAGCCGGCCAGCCATGGTGCTGATCTGATGGCGGGATCTCTGATTAAGAATCCCGGAGGCGGTGTGGCCCCGACAGGTGGTTACATTGCAGGACGTAAGAATTTGGTCGAAAGCTGTTCTTACCGCCTGACCACGCCGGGAACTGGAAAGGAGATCGGTTGTACACTTGGAAACAATCGGGAACTATTCATGGGCGCGTTCCATGCCCCCCATGTCACAGGGGAAGCGCTCAAAACGGCGGCATTTACAGCGGCACTTTTCCATTCGTTTGGCTATGATGTGACGCCTAAGCCAGATGAACCGCGTGCGGACATCATTCAAGCGGTTCTGCTCCGCCAGGAGGAAGCATTGGTTGCCTTTTGCCAAGGCATCCAAAAGGGAGCTCCGGTGGACGCATTTGTCACTCCGGAACCTTGGGATATGCCCGGTTATGACTGTAAAGTCATTATGGCTGCCGGTGCTTTCACTTTGGGTGCTAGCATTGAGCTGTCTGCTGATGCGCCTCTGCGTGAACCGTACGCTGCCTGGATGCAGGGAGGGCTAAACTTCCATAGCGGCCGGTTAGGCGCCATGTTGGCTGCACAATCCATGCTAGAACGTGGCATTTTGGACATCACCCTTTGATACATTTAAAATACCACCAATGAGTTCTTTCCTGTCCAACGGAATAATGGATGGGATATGTAACTGCCGTAAGGAAAGCTTTCTGACCGATCAAAGGCCATTCTCAACAAAAGTGGTACGTTAAAACAAAGAAGACCATCTTTTGATCGAATTATAAGAGGCATAATAGACGGATTCTTACGGTGATGTACGAAGAAAAAGCCAAGGATTACATATCCTTGGCTTTTTCTATGATAGTCTTTTAAGAGTAAATCTAAAACTCTTTTCATGAAAAGGTGTCCTTACAAGGAAAAAATACAACCTAGTTGATTCCCATTTCTGGACTCGAAACGATTCGAAGCATGCCAACTCTTTCAATAAAGTCTTTCGAATGAATGATCTTACAGTATAAGTTTGTCTTAAAATATACAGGAGTCTTTTTCATACATGCGTTCGCGCGTGATTTAATGGTTGAATCATGCGTCGTTTGGTATAGAATCCAGCTTTTTAACCGTCAATGTTGCATTTGCATTTCCATTGATTATTGCATCCAAATTATCGGGCAAGGTACGCAAAATCGAAATCACCAGGTCCAGTGTATCTCCGGCATTTAGGTGTACAATGGTCGAACAAACTAGGCGCCCATCGTAGGATATCCCGGTTGTATCATCGGTAGCCAATGTCTGTGATCCTCTAGTTTGTTGCACCATAGTACCGTTTTGACGCACTCCAATCGAGACAGTGACCGGCTTGGATGTATTTAATAGAATATTATAGTTGATTTCGTAGTCCCCCTCGGTTTCTACGACCAGCGTATTGGCCGCTGGATAAGAAACACCTTTTGCAGGCATTGCTGTATTGAGGGACACGGGAATATACATATCTGCCTGAGTAAAGAAAAGCAGCTGTGTAGTGGTATTATATAAGCCACCATATGCTGCTAAGCCACTGGATGTAGAGCCAGCTGGCCCCGTCGCCCCCTGGGGACCGGTCGGACCTGTACCTCCTGTCGCCCCCTGGGGACCAGTCGGGCCTGTGCCTCCTGTCGCTCCCTGTGGACCAGTCGGACCTGTACCTCCTGTTGCACCCTGGGGGCCGGTCGGGCCTGTGCTACCTGGTACTCCCTGTGGACCAGTCGGACCTGTGCCTCCTGTCGCTCCCTGTGGACCGGTCGGACCTGTGCCTCCTGTCGCTCCCTGTGGACCAGTCGGGCCTGTGCCTCCTGTCGCTCCCTGTGGACCGGTCGGACCTGTACCTCCTGTTGCACCCTGAGGGCCAGTCGGGCCTGTGCCTCCTGTCGCTCCCTGGGGGCCGGTCGGACCTGGGCCTCCTGTTGCACCCTGGGGACCGGCCGGACCTGCACTACCTGGTACCCCTTGTGGGCCGACTGGACCAGTACTCCCCGGTAATCCCTGAATACCCGTTTGTCCTCTTGGGATAACAAAATCTAACACATGCTGTGGGCCCCCAGTAATATCATACACCCGTGCTTCTGTTCCAGGTTCCCCTGTAATGGTATTTCGGATAGCAATGGTTTCACCCATACCAGTAGGACCTTGTGGTCCCCGCGGTCCAGGAATACAACAGTAATACGGAAGTGGCACAGGACAGCCACAATCCTGGTGTTGTAAATCTTGATTCGGATATATTTTCATGAGTCTCTCTCCATCAATTGTAATTAGGCGGAAAGGCCTATCCCAATCTATGTTTTATTACGTCGGCCCGTGCGTAGCTCTGAGCCTAAATCACTCGACTTGGACATCGATTGAAAACTACCCACTTCTTATACTTCAAAAAAGACTTTGGCAGGCTGCAAAAGATTTTCTCTATTTAATTTAAAAATTTTTGTAACACCTTCCGTTCACGCATATACAGTTCATCTTTCTTGGCTGTTCCCGTTACATTTGTTATCTTAGGCATCTGCTTTTCAATGACCTCTTCCTGCATTCCTTAAAATAGTTTCTCGAATTATTTCTCTCAAGTAAACATGCCAAAGTCAAATGGTGTCTCAAATCGAACCAAACGACCTCTTACAAGATCTATCCTCTTATATTTGAATATCTCTCCTTATTTGTCCTCTGATGGGTACTGATCCGGTATGGGCTGTCCTTTCGAAATTTTGTCTCATAACCCTTTTCTCTCTTCACCTCTGCTTAATCTTCTCAATTACAGCAGCGTCTCCATAATTGTGCCTAAAAGTCGATGCAACAGAGATTAGGACATAAAAAAGCTACGTTCAGGCATGTATAACAGGCCTAAAACGTAGCTTTCTTGGTTGGTGCAGTTGAACAATCCAAATCCGAACCTGTTTTTCCTTTATCCAGCGCCGCTTTCAAGTCGTCAAAGGTGATGGTGTCCGTCCCGTCCTTAATTCTATATTCCGCAACCGATTAGACGCTATTACAAAACATCTGGTCCGTCTTGAGATACAGCACAATCAATAGCCGCCTCAATAACTTTAATAACATATTTTCTTTTTTCCTGCGGTACAGCGTTCAATTTATCGAAAAGAAATTCAAAGCTTTCTGATACACTGCCAAAAAGTAAGCTATCAGATGAAACTTTAAGTGCGATGGCGAAAGCACGCATAGATTCAGAAGATAACCCAGAGCGGCCACGCTCTATTTCCTGAATAAAGTTAGCGCTATATCCTGAAAGCTGTGCCAACTGCTCACGAGTTAAATTCTGAGCAAGCCTTTGTTGCTTGATTCTGTTACCAACTTCAATGTTTATATTTTTCAATATTCTTGGCATAGCATTACACCGCCTCTATATAAGAGTGTAGCCCCCAACACTCTCACGAAGAATACATACAAGTTGATGATAAAAACCGTAGCAATACACCTAGACTTATGGTAAAATAAAAAGAAAGACAGGCAACATCAACCAATGTGCCCGTCCTCAATCATCAGATAAATCTTCAAAAGAATAGTCATTTAAGGTTTGAAAATCCAAAAATTCGGCTACCGTCATGCTGAATGCAAGAGCAATTCGGTGAAGTGTCCGAATTCTGGGATTAAATGTCTTACCATTTACCAAATTATCAAGAGTTGACTGACTAACTCCACTCATTTCCGACAGTTTATTAATCGATATTCCTTTGGACTTACAGAGTGACAAAATTCGGTCAACAAGAATTCGTGCATACCCATAATCCATTACTGCTATCTGAAGTCCCTCCTTAGCCTAAGGATAGTGTCTTCATGATAGCAATAATCATACCCTCAATTACCCGAATTCGGGTAATTGAGGGAGAGAAAATTCATCTGTTAGTACCAATCGATATTCCCTATTTCATCTACTGAAGTACCAAAAGAAGAAATGATTTTATTGACAGGCGAAAAACGGAGGTGGACTGATGTGTGTGCAAAATCCAAACAGGGTATGACAGAACACGAGAAAGAAAAACAGCCAATAGCGGTTTGCTCATTCATAGGACATGAGGAAGTGTACGATGCAGACCTTGAACATAGGCTGCAAACGGTGGTCGAGCAAATCATAGAGTACCATGAGACGGTAGAATTTTTGATTTATCCGAGGGGTAGATTTTACTATCTTTGTATGTTGGCAGCATTGAGAGCCAGAACCTGCTTTCCTCAAAAAGTCACGATTACTCTGGTGCTTCTGGAGGATAATGCGAAATATACAAAAGTTCCTATTTTTATTCCCAATAAAGTAGTTACACTTCAATTTAGTCCCACAAAGAAATATGATGTTACCATACCTCGTAAGAAGCTATTGAAGTGGTCAGTGCAAAAATCCACGCACCTTATCAGTTACAACTATGGCAAGTTATACGATGCTGAAAGCCATATCCCCAAAGGACAAGCCGCACTGAACATCATCAGCTTGACAAGCCCCGAAACAGAGGAAGCCATTTTAGAGACTGCTCCGCTTATGACAGAAAAAGAACAAATTGTTTTTCAAAGCATGAACGAAGGCTGCTCACTGATAGAAGCTGGCACAGCACTGGAGGTTAGCCGGGAACGGGCACGGCAGCTCCTGCAACATGGATGCAGAACAATCCGTAAGCATCTGTCCCTGCGGTACAACAAAGCGATGGCCACAGAACAGAAGCAAAGAGAGCATACCTGCGGCCTCTTTATTTTGGGTGAGGCTACATACGGCTCGCTAAGCCGCTTCAAAGGTATTTTTGATTTTCTGACCTCGGCATATGGGATAAAGTGCATCCATGTGGAACAGTCATATATTCACTCCAGTTTTATGTTTGTATTGACCACCTCATACCACAACACACTCCATATCACAGGAATGATAAGCGGCAAGTCACTGGCCGAAAGCAACGGCGATTTAGACCATATGCTGGAACGGTTTTGCCCACCCTGCCATGCTGTGGGATGTGTAAGCCATGCGGGTTTGGAAAATAATGCAGACAGTCTTGATGTAATTATCAATATGCTTGAGCAAACAGATTTTTGCATTTGTGATTTGTCTGCCACGCCACATGCGGAAAAGATACAAAAATATGCTTCGCAAGTGAAGCGAACAGTGCTGTTGGATTTGAGCAGAACCGATGCCGAAGTGGATAAATATCGTGAATAGGCTAAAATATAATTGAAGAAGTAAGCAATAGACTATCAAATCTAATTGTTTAACGCATATTTTTCATTATATTTGAACTAAATCGGAACATTTCGTATATATAGATTTTAAAAGGAGATCCATCTGTCTACATTTCCCCTACGGCATCAATCTCCGTTAGCTACCCCTTGTCTATCACCTACTGCCCGATCTCCTTGCGGGCTATCCCACCCTCCGCAGGCTGTCCCGGAGCATGGGGCGCCGAACGTCTCCCCGGAATGGGCCGAAGCAGGAGGCCGAAACGAAGGAATGGCAAAAAGGGCGGGCGCAGCCGTTTACACGGTGCGCCCGCCCTTTTTACGTTTATGGAGCTGCTTTCTTCTTCCGTGGATCTCTCGGCTTAGAGGTGGGTTTGCGCCCACTCTGTTGCGGAAATGGGTGGTTTCATAGCGGTCAAAGAAAAGCAATAATCCGAACCCATCTCCTATCGGAAACAAGTTCGGATTATATTGGTTTGGGTTTACGCTACAAAAAAGATACCCCAAAAAGGAAAGCTTCTAATTTAAATATAGATAGCTTTCCTTTTGATATTAAGATTTTTGAGTGGTAGAGATATATGTATTGTTAGACTAAAGAAGATATAAACATTACTCTGCTTTATTACAAAGGAATAAAGCCTTTGTGAGCATTACCTTCGTGGGTGAATTCCACATAGTTATATTGATAGCCATATTTGATATCTTTATTCTCAAATATAATGACTTGATGCAGGCAATCTTCTTCCAAAATATCTTCAACCATTTTCTTTTCCATATAGTCATCAATCCATTCACCACTTTCATCCTTCTTGCGTTCCTTTAAAGAGACAAGCGGTGAATCTAGTATAACAAATCCGGGATGTAGGCGATTGTTCTTAACGCAATAGCGCATTAATCCGATGACCATGGCAGATAGAATAAATGCCCGATAGCCTTTTCCCCAGTCAGAGCGAGCTTTTCCATCAATCGATAGATCCAGCGTTTCAGCATCAAAAGTCACATCTACATTTTCCGGGAGTCCCCATTTCTTTAAAACGCTTTCAATTTCACTGCAATAGTCATTATAAAGAGTTGAAAGAGACTTGTTTGTAGATTGCTTTGATTTTTTGACTTTTTCGCTATACGCAATAATATCAAGTTCAACGGAAGATAAATCTTGCTGATAAATTTCAAGGGATTTTTTCATTGCATCGAGTTGTCTAATTGTTGCAATATTCCTGTTAAGCTTGGACAATGATGCTTGTTTTTCAGCAATCGTCTCCGATAATTTCTTATTTTCTTCTAAAAAGCATCTGATTGACTCTTTGTTGCTTTCAAGTCGCTCTTTGATGTCGTTTATGGAGTATGTTAGATCTTGAATTTTACTTTTTAGTTGAACAGCATGATCTTTGAAAAATTCAAATAGAGCTTCACTACTATCTGAGTCTATTAAACCTGCTGTAATTGTCTGGTGACAAACTGGACAGTCTAAGTGCGGAAGCTGCTCAAGGAAATCAGTATATGTTGAAACCATACCGTTTCGTTTCAGTTCTTCCGTATAATGTTGTTTTAGTATTTCAAATTCGGTAATTTTGGCATCATCTTCGAAGCACAGCTTTTTTAATTCATCAACTTTAGTTTGATTTTGAGTTATCTGTGCACTTAAAAGAGATATACTATTTCTCAGTTGACTTATCTCTTCAACCATCAACTGTGTTGTTTCTGCTTTAGTATATAGTTGATAGTTCGAGTCTTCTTCAATTGCTGTAATTTTTCTTTTTAATATATCTTTTTTCTTTACAAGAAACTGTACAACACCTGCTCGCCGAATGTTTTCGTTTTCTACATCATCAATTTCCTCAATATTTTGATCATCTGAGCCAGTTATTATATATTTGAGAACAGATTTTCTAGCGGTTTTTTCTGTGTATTGAATCGACTGAAACGATGACCCCTCTGCAATAATATCTGTTTCATCAACTGTTATTAAATGAACTATATCCCGAAACGAAAGTGTACGCTTTTGGTTCTGCTTATTCTTTTTCAAGTAAGCATTCTCAGAATGACCTTGTAACAATTGCAGTAGATACCTAGAAAGGTTCTTAGTGCTTGTTGGGTCATGCTTATAAGGCATTATTAGGTGTTCGCCATTGTGCACAATAGAAACTTTACTTGAGCCAATCGTTCTTTCAATTCTGTATAATTCATCATTGATAGTGAACTCCAAAGTAATCGTATTATAATCTTTGGCTTCAGTAATATTCTTGGGAGGATTTTCACCGCCTAGTATATAATTGATACATTGAAAGGCAAATGTTTTACCTGTGTCGGAATCTCCAGTAATTACATTTAAACCTCTTTCGAAGGTCAAGACTGCATCTTTTTTTCCGACTCCTGAGAGGGTTAGTTTTGTAAGTATCATTCTTTTCATAGCAAATACCCTCGTACTTTCTCACACAGTTCTCGTGCATATATATTTGTCTGACAAACCGTATTAAAAAAGTACTGTCCGAATTCTGTGATCTCGTAACCCACATTTTGTTTGTCATCAATATGAGCAGAAATAATACCATGAGACACTAGGTCTGCAGTGGCGACAAGTGGTGATAACTTTGAAATTTTCTCTTGATTACAAATTTGCTCAATAGTATCGATGGTCAATGTATTTGGGTGCGTGAAAAAAATCATTCCAACAACCATGTGTTCAAAAAGCTGGTCGAAAATATGCTCTAGTTTGTATTCGCCCATACAATATCACTTCTTTCATTAGCTAACTGATGACATATTCCCTGCCTATCTTGCGGGTGGACTAAATCATATTTTGACAAAAGATTATGTTTTAAGTCTATCCGGACTACTTGTGCCATAACATCATTTAGACGCTCGTATCCATCAGCATAGAGCTTCCCAAGCAAATCATATATTCCGTAATAAATATCGTCAACCAAGTCCTTGAAATAGTCATCAGTCAATAAATGCTTAGATGCAAATGTTTTTAAGTTTTCAGCTGAATAAAAGCGCTCTCGCTGAACTTTTAAATTCGCCATATATTTTGGAAATTTGTGTGCTAACTCTGATACAGTATCAATAGAAACCTTTTCTCTTTCAGAGACTGCAGCAAGATATTTTTGGATATATATTGTTTCGTATTTTTCTATTACATCGGGTACGGTAATATGTCTATCTCGTGTTACTGTTAATCCTCCGCCAAAGCGAAATGCATAAAATGCAGTAGATTTATGTTCTTCAATTACTTCCAGCATGGATTTTGTCTTTATAATACTAAAGTCAAAGCTTTCAATATACGACTTCAGCTCTGGACTGAGACCTATTGGTTCTTTTGTAATCTTAGTGCGACAATTACTATCCCATTTTTCAATGAGCATTCCATTTATATTAGATGGGGTATCAATTAAGTCATTAAGCTTGGCCCCAATATCCATTGGAGCTAAAATGTAGTATTCATGCGGAAGAGGAATTTCGTCAATGTACGTATAGTATACCAACTTGCCGAACTCCGGTAGCATATCACTAGGAGTTAAAGGATGATCATAGTGCTTACATTGGTAATATGAGTAGTGATTATTTCCATCTTTGGCCACAACATCGCGGCCCTTGTCACCTGCACCTCCGAAGCCGCGAACTTGATATTTGTTTTTTAATGATACAACCCATTCCCGTATAAACAATTCAAATTCCTTATCGTCATAACTTTTTACTCGTTCATATGGGACTCGAGTGTCGCCCTCCGCATCCTTAATGATAACCTTTTCTGGTGCAGGAAACGGTGCTAAACATTCAATATTCATATTTCTACCCCCTATATTCCGAGGAGCACGAATTTAAAAGTATATTTTACAACTTGTTTATTTTTAAAATTATATCACAAATTAATCGATTGCTCAACGAAAAAAGCAGGTACAGAGAAATACCGACAGCATATGGTCTGCCAGCATTTCTCTGTACCTGCTTCTTAGCGAAGTGGCTGTGTGATCTCAAATCCGCCTATGAAACGGATGCGGATTTCCTCTTTGGAAAGTACGGTGATTCTTTCAATGATGCGGTACACTAAGGCGTCGGAGTATTCTGTTAGGTCGAGATCCTCTGCGGAAATCAGCCCCATGACTTCTTTGGCTTTGGATTCCATTACTTCGGAACGCTCTGCGGTGTATTCGATCCGCTTTTTCTGCTGCTTCAATTTGAGGATGGTTCCGCTGATTTGTTTCAGCTTATAGTCAATGATGTCGTTTTCGTCAGCTGCCAGAACCAGCAGCCGGTCAAATTCGGTTTCCAGTTCCTTGATTTTGTTCTCTATGACAATGGGGCTGGTTTCTTCCTTTTCTCCGGCGATGCACTGTATCAGGGTATCCTGCAGCGCCGCAGCCATTTCTTCCTGCTGCCCATGAACAAGAGAACGGATGGCTTCCAGTATGGCAGTGTGGAGGGCGGTTTCTTCAAGGCTGGGTGATTTTCCACAGGATTTCGGCCCGAACTCCAGCCGGTTGATGCACCGCCAGACGATTTGCTTTCTCCCGTGAATGTTCCATGTTACCCTGCGGAAATAACATCCGCAGTCCCCGCAGACCAGCCTTTCGGATAGGGCGTATTTACTGGTAAACCTGCCACGGTTGGTTTTTGCTTTCTTGGTGTTGGCGGGCTTTTTGCTTCTTCTCCGGGCGAGTTCTTCCTGAATTTCAAAAAACATTTCTCTTGGGATGATAGCCGGATGGTTATCTTTGATGTAGTATTGCGGGAGCTCGCCGTTATTTTTCTTTACCCTTCCTTCCAAAAAATCGGCGGTGTAGGTTTTCTGCAGCAGGACGTCGCCTGCGTATTTCTCATTCTGGAGGATTCGCTGGATCGTCTGTGTTGTCCATTTCGGCTCTCCCGCAGGGCTTGGGATGCCTGCTTTCTCCAACTTTTCCTTGATTCCTTTCAGGCTGTCGCCGTTCAGGAATTCCCGTGCGATCATGAGAATGGTTTGGGCGTCCTTGGGGATGATTTCAGGTTCTCCGTCCAGCCCCTTTTGAAAGGCAAAGCCGGTGTAGCGGAAGGCAAACCGCCCTTGCTTGTATCCCATGCGGATTCCTTTGGTGACGTTGCCGCTGATGGATTCGCTTTCGGCCTGTGCAAAGGAACTCAGGCAGGTCAGGATCATTTCGCTGTTCATATTCGAGGTGTCGATGTTTTCTTTCTCGAATATCACGGGGATGCCCCAGCTTTTGAGGATTCGGACGTGCTTGATGCAGTCGAGGGTATTCCTTGCAAATCGGGAAATGGATTTTGTCAGGATGAGGTCTATTTTCTTCTTCCTGCAGAGCTCTATCATTTCATTGAATTGATCCCTTTTTTTGGTCCGTACCCCGGAGATCCCATCGTCTGCAAAAATTCCGGCAAGCTGCCAGCCATCGTGATGGGTGATCTTTTCGGTGTAATAGTCCACCTGCACTTCAAAACTGTTTTGCTGTTCTTCTTCCTCGGTGCTTACTCGGCAATAAGCCGCAACTCTCAGCTTCCGTTTTCGCTTTCGCAAATCGCCCAGCATAGGGTTTGCCGGGATTTCCATGACTACCTTTTTCGGCATGGAAGTTCGCTCCTTTCAAACTATTTTTCCATTCAGCAACTGAAACCGGATGGAACCATCCGGCTGCGGGATCACCTGCTTTACGGTCTGCTCGAAAAGTTCCCGATCCAGTCCCTCGTCGTTGCTATGCTCCTGAAAAAGAGCCTTTATTCTGATGGTGAGGTGGTCAGATTCCTTGATCCCGCAGGTCTTATACTTTTCGGCAGCGCATTCCAAAATCAGGGGAAGCAGCCTATCTGTATCTACTTCACGCTGATCCAGCAGTTGATTGATTTCGTTGGTCAATCGGGCCTCCTGTATGAATAGACTGTTATTAGTTGATCGTTCCGGCTCTGTCATCTGTGGGTTCCGGCAAATAGCCCTCAGCTTTTCTGTGATTGCCTGCTGCAGTTCATTGTCGGAAATGGGGCCGAAGCGGTTTTGGCAACCTTTGCAATCCCAAAATATAACAGGGTTCTTCTGGCTGTTTCGGTTCAATCGCTTCCCGCAGACTGGACATATCATCTTCTTTTGAGCAAATCGGATATTTGAGTATGGTGTGGCTTTACTCTTTTTTAATTGGAGGACTTTCTCTGCAAGTTCCTTGCTTATAATGGGCTGATATTGCTTTCCGTTCCAATAGCGTTCATCCTCCAGTATCCGGGTAATCATATTCTTGTTCCAGCTATCTGAGTTTTCCCGATATGGGATTCCGCTTTGTTCCGCATACAGCGCCAATTGTTTGATAGACCAACCCTGCAGGTACCTCTGGTAAAGCTCCACGACAAGTTTCTTTTCAGAAGGGTTTTCTACGACCTTCCCTTGCGCAACCTGATAGCCAAAAAGGAGATACCGTATTTTCTTCATCTCTAACACCTCCCTTCGTCGAGCACCAGCCCGTTGATAAGGTGAAAACAAAACTTATCAGGGTAGGCTGTGATTTGCTTTATCATGCTTTTGAATACGGAAGGTTCAAATTCCAACATAGGCTGGGCTTCTTCCAGCAGATCCAGCAGCAATTTGGTACTGTCAATGAGGCTACTGGTTTGGTCTGGTCCTTGAAGCTGCCGCAGTTCTCGTCGTAGTTCCTCGATTTTTTGATTGTTGCGGTTGCTTCGCTCTATAAAAATAGCAGAATCAATGCACCCCTTGGTCTGTAACCTTGTGAGCGAATGATTCTGCTTGACTAATTCAGATATTTTTTCGTTTGCCGCTATGATATCCGGTCTTGCGAATGCGGTCTTTGCTTGCAGTTCCAATAGCTGGTTCAGCATGGTTTTCAAAACGAAATCCCTGTTGTCCAACAGTTTATTATACACTCTTAAAAATGCCTGGTAGATTTCATCTTGGGAAATTGCCTTGGTAGGGCAGAGTTCTTTACCTTTTAAGTGCTGATAACAAATCCATTTTATAGACTGATTTTTCGGCTTTCGGTAAAAAGTAGAGCCACACAAGCCGCATTTGACAACTTTACTTAATGGAAACTGCTGAATTTCATTTTTAGGAGCATGTGTGAAACTCCTTTGTTTGAGAAGTTTTTGTACTGCTTCAAAAACTTCAATAGGGATTATACCTTGATGGGAGTTTTTGATATAATACTGAGGCAGTTCTCCATGGTTTTGCTTTCGCTGAAATGGCAGTTCCTCTGTTGTAAATCTTTTTTGGACTAATGCGTCTCCGATATACTTTTCGTTTTTTAGAATGTTGAGTATTGTGACAGATCTCCAACATTTGGCGTCCCCATCTTTATTCCTTATCTCCATTTCAGTGAGTTCCGATGCAATTTCAACAATTCCTTTTCCTGCAAGGTAACTATTAAAAATGTACTCGACTATGGGAACTTCCTGTGGATTGGGAATTAAAGTCTTGTTTTTCAGAATATATCCAATGGGTGCGCTGCAGGTAATAAAATCGCCGGATTTCATCCGGCGTCGATAGCTCCATTTGAGGTTTTTCGAGATAGAGAGGGATTCTTCCTGAGCTGCCGATCCCAAAATACTCAGCAGCATTTCGCTTCCCATCTTCCCGGTGTCGATGTCCTCTTTTTCAAATTCCACCGATATGCCAAGCTGCCCCAGTTCCCGCACCGTCTGGATGCAGTCGATGGTATTCCGGGCAAATCGGGAAATGGACTTTACAAGGATGCGGTCGATTTTTCCGGCGCGGCAGTCGGTAAGCAGCCGCTGAAAATCACTCCGCTTGTCGGCTGTGGTGCCGGAGACCGCTTCATCCGCATATAAACCGGCGAATTCCCATTCTTCTTTCGACCTAATGTAACCGGTGTAATAATCCACTTGGGTGGCAAAGGAGTTCATCTGGTCGGCTGAATCGCTGCTCACACGGGCGTAAGCTGCAACCCGCAGCTTTTTGGCCTGTTCTGCTATTGGCTGTATGACTTTGACCTGCGGCACCTTTGCCACCTCCTTTCCGGTTGGACATCTTTTTTGTCACACCAAAGACTACCACAACCGGTTTGGGATAGCTATCACGACAACCACTAAATATGGAGTTGTGAAACGCCGTACTTTTCGGCAATAGCAACATTCGCCAGCCGGCAGTTTTCCAATGTGATTTTTTCTTGTTCTAACAACCGTTTTAATGCGGAGAATGCTGCGAAGTATTTGATTTCATTGATCACCTTTTCGCTTGGGGTCTGCAAGGTATAGGGTATGTCCATGATACTTTCACCATGGCAAATGAAGGCCCTTTTGGGCCGCCCTCTGGAAAAAGCGGTTTTCCAGCCCTTTGATGTGAAGCTCATACCGCAGGTCGCTTTCGGTGGTGATCAGTACCGTGTCGTGGTCCTGCAAAAATTCCAGTATTGGAATCAGGATGGCGGGATCGTGGCTCAGACGGGTTAAATCCCGAACAAGCACAGCGCGGACAAAGCCGCCCTTCACTGCCTGCATCATCTGCTTCAGGCCCATGCGGGCCATGCTTCTGCCGGTGCCCATATCCTGAGAAGTCCCTACAACGGTGTATTCCCGATGATTGGCTTCCTCTAAGAGATTTCGTATTTGCTCAAAAAGGACAGATGGTTTCTTATCGCTGCTGCGGCTATATAACCACATGGGGCGGTCTGCGCAGGGAAATTCCGCCGTTTCTGTTTTTCTGTTCATCTATGGTAATCTCCTTTATGGCATAAAATAATCTGGGCCTTTCTTTGCCCGGATGAATGCTTCTACATCTTCGATTTTTCTGGTGAGCCGAAGGTTCGGCAGAGTTTCCAGCACAGCCCGGTGATACCGTTCTCCGGGGGCTGCCCGGTAGTCCAAAATGCTCACCACGCAGGTGTCGGCTTCGGTGCGGATGGCCCGCCCAAATCCCTGCCGCAGCTTTACCTGCATATCCGGTATGACTACCATTTTGATGTAATCCTGCAAAGTAGGATATTGTTCCCGTTCCGCTTCGCTCAAAGGATCAGGAACAGGGAACGGCAGCCGCACAATGATGAGGGACGACACCATATCGCCGGGGAAGTCCACCCCTTCCCAACAGGAGCCTGCCGCGAACAGCACGGCGTTCTGCGCCTGCTTGAACCTATGGATGACGTCCTGCGAATGCCGCCATACTTCCATAAGCGGAAAAGACAGCCGGTCCTTTACCTGATTGTAAACAGCGCCCATGAGGGAATAGGAAGTAAAAAGCACCAGAGTGTGGCCATGAGTGGTTTTTACCAACCGACAGATCTGCTCTGCCAGACACTTAGCTTCCTGTTCGCTGCCTATTTGTGTTTTGGGCAGGTCGCTGGGAATGTAGAGGAGACAGTTTTCCTCGTAGTTAAAGGGCGAAACCGCAATAAAATTCTCCAGCCGGTTGTTCTCGGACAGCCCCATGAGCTGCCGGGTTCTGTCAAAACTGCCGCCAGCCATGAGGGTACCGGAGGTCAGGATGGCTGGGATGTCCTTCAGCCACAGTGCCCGGCGCAGCTGCTCCGGCATTTCCCGGCTGGCGGCGCAGAGGCTGGGGCTTCCGTCCCTGTCGTACTGGATGTAGAGGATGTATTTTCGGTTCCCGGTAAAAAACAGGCCGAGGGCCTGTTCTGTTGTTCCCAGCCGGTAAAGAAGCCACCGTGGGAGGTGCGGGGCAAGCTGTTTTTGAAGCTGCCGGAGGAGGGAAAGGCAATCCCGAAGGGCTGCTTCCCGATCCGGCGTTAAAATAAAGGCGGTGCGCTGCGCTTCTTCCAGCAGTTCGCCCCGGCACATGGCTCCCATGAGGGCAGTAAACTTTTCTTTCAGCCGATGGGCCGCAAGGGTATATTTTTCTTTTGCCAGCAGGTCGCAGAGTTCACGGAAATCCTCCGCCGACAAACTCTGCCCGTACATTTGTCGGGCTGCGTCCGGCAGCTTGTGGGCCTCGTCAATCACCAAGGCTCGGTAATCATTGAGAAGGGGCCGCATTTCCTGCAAACGGTGGGCGGCGTCAGCCAGCAGATAGTTGTGGTTGCAAATCTGGACGAAAATTTCCGCGCTTCTGGCTTCCTTCAGGTATTGATGGTACCGGCAGGCATTCCGCAAAGGGCAGGTTTTCTCGCAGACCTTGGGGACGCACACCTGCCGCCTGTCAAACCCGCTGAGGCCGGTTACGGCGTCTAAATCATAATAGGCGCGAAGGGAAAGCATGGCTTTCATCTGCTCCGCATTCTTTTTCTTATGTTTTACGGCTTCCAGCCGCCCTGCAAGGCGGACATCGCAGACAAAGCGTTCCTTGCCTTTTCGCACCATCGCCCGGATGGGCTTTTGAATAATACGGTTCTCCAGAAAAATCCGGGACAAAAATGGGATGTATTCCCCGATGATGGAGTCCTGCAGGGCAACGCTGGAGGTGGAGACCACCACCGGCTGGGAACCGGCAGGCCCATGCGGGGCAAACTTTTTCAGTAAAATACAGGCGGTCAGGTAGGCGTAGGTCTTGCCGATCCCGACGCCCGCGTCGCATAAAGCGATATTATTTTTGAGCAGGGTATCCAGCATGGCGTGGCAGAGGGTAATCTGTTCTTCCCGCACGGCCAGCCCGTTTTGAGGTAGGAGGATTCGGAAGATCCGTTCGATCTCCCCATGGGCCTGCTCCTTTAAAGGTGGCTTGTTCATTTCGGCACATTCTCCTTAGAGCAATTTGCTCTTGTGCGTTGGCGGCAAACTAATGCGGCGCAGAAAACCTGCGCCGCACGGATTCGCCGTCAACGGCAATCTGAATTAAAAAAGGTTGATTTTGATGTGCCGTATTTGCTGCTCGCCCCCCGGCAACCTTGGGAACCATGCGGGCAGGCTTGCAGTTGACAAGCCGTTCACTGGCTCCCCAAAGGTCTTGCTGATTACAACCCAAGGTCGGCCAGCCCATCTGACGTGTGGGCAAACGATAGCGCGTATCATAATACCCCGCCCAAGGTCGTGGCGAAAAGGGCAACTGATCCCTCTTTCCGGTCAAAATGCATCGCTCAGAATCAACAAGACAAGCTGCCATCCCTTTTCAGGGAGGCAGCCTGCTTGCGGCTCGTCATGGCGCTTTTTCCTGTGTCGCTCGCTCAGGCGGGAACGTACCCGCATGGCTGGTATTCACTTTTCAAGCTGCAAGGCGAACGTTTCTTTTTCCCCGTTCGCCCCATAGCCCAGGAAAAAGGCTGGAATCTTTCCGCTTATAAAAAGTTTTTTAATTTTTTCTTGAGCTTGAAAATCCGCAGATCAATGGCGTTTACGGAAAGGCCGGTTTTCTCTGAGATTTCCTTGCTGCCGTATCCGTCCATTTTCATGAAGAGGATTTCGAGGGTGAGCTTGTCCACATTGTGCAACAAAGAAAAAAGCTCCATATCCTCGATGCTGTCCAGCAGGGCTTCGGTATCCTCGACAGGCAGTTCCAGATCCTGCGCGGATATTAGCTCCACATAGGGAGACCATTCCACCTGCCGCTGCAGGTACTGCCGTTCCTTATTGAACTGCGCCCAATCGTATGTATGAAGGCGCTGGATGGTGTCCTCATCCACGCCGAGTTCTCTGAGTTTTCTTTCTTCTGCTTCTTTCCATTTGAGCCACTGTTTTTCGGCTCTGGCTTTGTTGTAAGCCATGGCTGTTTCCTCCGATCAATCTGAAATTTGAGAAATTCAGATTGTCGGGGCGGCGGCCTGCCGCTATGGGTTCTGAGCCATAACCTCTTTTTGAAAGCATGAAAAAGGCGCACCCGTCCGCAGGCGAATGCGCATAGTGGGGTTATTTTCTCGAAATTGGCATTTAATGGTAAATCAAAACAGGATAATGTCGAACAAAAAAGGGCTGCAGCTTCGTGTGAAGCTGCAGCCCTTTCTGTGTGCGGTGGTTTTCGCCGCATTGTCGCCATCCCCTCTGCATGGGGAAAGCGGATATTATTTTATTTCCAGATTTCCCCATATAAATTTAGATGGGGACAGTATAAAAGAGAAAAACTACTTTTCTGATTCGATTCTCCTTCTGTTTGCATATTTCGTAGTGCTTTTATCTACATTCCACGACAAAAGAACAGGGATATTTATTCAATCAACCAAAAAGGTAAAACAACAGTCTTTTTTCTCTGCACAGGTATCTTCGACGATCCGGCAGATGGGATTCGATTGATACAGGCTGAGTTTTTTCTGTATGCTTCGTGCATAGGCGGCAGCTTCTTCCTCTCCATGCTCCGAGTCTGGATGAAGCCAGACGGCATTGTGGAGAAAAGAAGCAGAAAGGGCCTGATTCGGATGGGAAGCAAACAGGCCGAGAATTTCAAACTCTCGCTGGCTCAGTTTTACGTCATTCCCATGGAGGGTAACTTCCCGCTTGGGCTGGTCGATCCGCAGCGGGCCGAATTCATAAACCTTTCCCGGCCCTCGGAATGGTTGGCATTCGTGTTCGGTAACAATGCCCTTGATCTGCTCAACCAGACGGTCAGCTTCTTCATCACTGCATTCAATAATCATTACTTTTGGCATTCGGATGCTCCTTTCAGCGCATGAATTCTGGATATGGATTTTTCCTGTATGAAGGCTTTGGGCATACTCCGCCGTAACGGTGTGTGCTATGCCTGTTCTAACCTTTTTGAAACCGTTAGCTTTACAACAGGTATATTTTACAACATTCGGCAAGGTGATTGCATCATAAAAGATTGGAAAATACTTTTCTGTGTTGCTACTACAGAGAAAATAAAGGGCTGTAAGCCTTCTCACCACAGAGCCAACAGCTTTGCTCCAATCCCTCTTTACGAACAGTCTGTTCTATTTCCTTTGGGCGGTTTTATACCAAAAAACCTTTTCTATGGGCCGAGTAAAATAATTTTATTTGGCTCTTTTTATATGTGCAAATTGTATTATTTTACAAGGTTAGAAACAACTAACTTTGTGAGATAATTAACTTGACAGCTTTCAGAAAATGCAGTATATTAAAACCGTTGGATTGAAACCGCAAGTTTTAATGTGTTCACAAAAATCAACCTGACAATTCGAGTTTGGAGTTGATAGAATGGCAAAACGTGTAGAAGGTGTTACCGAGAAGCTGCTTGAATCGGCAAAAAATGAGTTTTTGAAGAACGGGTATGAGAACGCCTCTCTGCAGTCGATTGCGGAGAAAGCAGGCTCCAGCAAAGGCGCTATCTATATCCGTTACCCTGATAAGAAGAGCCTGTATTGCGCTTTAGTGAAACCGACGGCAGATGAATTCTGCAATTTGCTCGAAGGGGAATTCTACCGTTTTGAGATGCTCCCATCGGAGAAGCAGAAAGAAAAGATTATGACCTTTGGAGACGATGGCTTTTCTAAAGTGATTGCATATATCTACGATCATTTTGATGAATTTAAGTTGATTCTGACCAGTGGAGAGAACAGTACCTATCAGGAATTTATCCACCGGATTATTGAATTGGATATTTCCTGTACCATGCAGTTTATTGAGCAGACAGGAAACAATGCGCTTTCCTCCGGGCGGCTTACACCGGAACTGGCACATCTTCTTTCCAGCGCCTTTTACGCTGGAGTGTTCGAGGTGGTCATCCATGATATGCCTCAAGATCAGGCTGTCGAGCATATCCAAAGAATGAGAAGGTTTTATAATGCCGGATGGAAAACAATTTTTGAAGGAAATGCGGGGTGATGTTTTTGAGTGGGTGGATTGATTCGTCCGGCTGGGTTCATTGTCCTGTCTGCGGCAATAAAACGAGAACAAAAGTAAACAGAGATACAGTATTAAAACGTTTTCCGTTGTTTTGCCCTAAGTGCGGACATGAACACATCGTAGATGTTCAAGAAAATAAAATAGTATCGTTAGAGCCAGACGCTAAGACGCAGAGCCGATAATTTGTAAAACGGGGATTTTACAGATTATCGGCTTTTTCAGATATACAGGTTAGCTTTAGCTAACGAAAGGAGGATTTTTTATGAAACAAACTTCAACTGTTGGGATCATGGACTTCATCCGGCCGCATAAGGGTGGATTCCTTTGTTCCGTGGTTTTATCTGTGTTGGGGGTTGCCAGTGGTATCGTACCATATTTTGCAGTCGCAAAGATGATTAACTTGCTGATTGCAGGTGAACAGGATTTTTCTGTATACCTGTTGTGGTGCTCTATTGCTTTGGTCGCTTTCATCCTGAAATCTGTATTTCATGGTTTTTCGACAAAGGCTTCCCATGAAGCGACGTTTGCAGTTTTATCTGAAATACGGCGAAGGATTGCCTCGAAACTGACAAAGGTTTCTATGGGGTATCTAACCGATACACCATCGGGAAAACTGAAAAGTTCTATGGTAGAGCGAGTGGAACAGATGGAGGTTCCATTGGCGCATATTATTCCCGAAATGACTTCTAACCTTCTGGTTCCCATCGCGGTTATTATCTACTTGTTCGTTTTAGACTGGCGCATGGCTCTCGTTTCTCTGATTACTATTCCGATTGGTATCCTGTGCTATATGGCACAGATGAAAGAATATCCTAAAAAATACGGAGCAGTCGTACAAGCGGGTAAACACATGAGCGCTACTACGGTAGAATACATCAATGGGATTGAAGTCATAAAAGCGTTTAACCAGAGCGCGGCGTCCTATGGGAAATTTACGCAGGCTGTTCATAAAAACGCAGAATTGATTCTTGACTGGATGAAATCCACGCAAGGATACTCGGCTCTTATGATGACCATCTGGCCAGCTGTTTTGATTGGAGTACTCCCCATTGGCTGTATTTTCTATATGAACGGGAGTCTTAACACAGCTACTTTTATCACTATTATGATTTTATCGCTGAGTATCGTAGGCCCGTTGGTATCTGCAATTTTTTTGACCGACGACTTTTCCAAAATTAGTACCATTGTTGGAGAAATCAGTTCTATTTTATCAGAACCAGATTTAGATCGTCCGCTCCAACATAAAAACTTAAACGGATTGGATATTACTTTAACCGATGTAAAATTCGCATATAAGGATACTCAAGTCTTAAAGGGTATAAATTTAAAAATTAAACAGGGAACTACAACTGCTTTGGTAGGTCCTTCTGGTTCCGGTAAATCTACCATCGCAAAATTGATTGCTTCTTATTGGGATATTGATGAAGGGACAATTACGATTGGTGGGGTTGACATTAAAAAAATTCCCGCAGATCAGGTGATGGATTTAATTGGATATGTATCCCAAGACAATTTTCTATTTAATGTGTCTGTACGAGAAAACATTCGTATGGGTAATCCCAATGCATCAGACCAAGAAGTGGAGGAAATCGCCAAAGCTGCAGGCTGTCATGAGTTTATTATGAGCCTCGAACACGGTTACGAAACCCTTGTGGGAGGAGCCGGAAGCCATTTGTCCGGTGGAGAACGCCAGAGGATTGCCATTGCCAGAGCTATGATGAAAAACGCGCCCGTCGTTATCCTCGACGAAGCGACTTCCTATACTGATCCGGAAAATGAAGCGGTTATACAGGATGCAGTGAACCGGCTTACTAAAGGAAAGACCTTGATTGTTATTGCGCATAGGTTATCGACGATTATCCAGTCTGAGCAGATTGCAGTAGTGGAAAACGGAAAAATCGCCGCAACTGGAACTCATGAAGAACTTCTGAAAAATTGTCCACTTTATACAGATATGTGGAAAGCGCATATACAGGCAAAAGACTCTGCCAGTATGAAAGGAGGCGCTGAGAATGTTTAACGCATATAAACGTTTTTTTGCTTTTGCTGGAAAGCAGAAAAAGACGTGGTATAAGGGAATGGGTTATGAACTGCTTCGCAGTATTTTTGAGGCTATCCAGTTTATTGCTTTGCTGGTTGTGCTGCGAGCCTTGGTAGAACAAAATGTTACAGGAGGAACAGCATTGGCCGCACTGGGTGTCATGCTGATCAGTGTAACAGGCGCTGCGGTTTTCTGGTATCTGGCCCACAACAGTGAAGGACAGGCCAATTACCATATGTGTGAGGAAAAAAGAATCAAAATTGGCGAACGTATGAAGTACATGCCGATGGGCTATTTCAATAGCCAAAGTTTGGGAAGCCTTACGGCTGCAGCCACTTCTACAATGGAAGATTTGGAAAGTATGTCGTTTGCCGTCATTGCACGAACGATGGTGGGGATTATCCGTACTGTTGTATTTTCTATTGCGATTTTGTTTTTTGACTGGCGTATAGGGCTGATTTTCTTATTAGGAGTACTGTTGTTTTTATTTGTTAATTCACGACTTCTGAAAAAATCCCGTCAGCTTTCTCCCGGACGCTTGCAGGCACAAACCAAATTGGTAGATTCCGTTCTTGAATATATTCAGGGAATGAGCGTTGTTCGTGCGTTTCATGGCGATAAGGCGGCGAATCAAACATTAAATAAAACCATAGAGGAGACGGAATATCAAAACTTTAAGCTGGAGCGCAAGCGCATCCCATACAATGTGCTGGAGCAAATTGTGTTGCGAATTGCTGCGGTAGCGGCTGTGCTTCTTTCTATCTGGCTATATTTAAGTGGAGTTATGACTTTATTTACCTGCTTGATGATGGCGGTTTCCGCTTTCCTTGTTTACAGCGAGCTTGAGTCAGCCGGAGAAATGTTCTTTATGCTTCCAATGATCGACGCTTCCATAGACAGAGTGGAACAGATTGACCATGCTCCTCGTATGGATGAGCAAGGTAAAAAACAAGAAACGAAAAATAGAGATATTACATTTGAACATGTCAGCTTTTCTTATGGTGAACGGGAAATTATTCATGACGTCAGCTTTTCCATACCGGAGGGGACTACTACTGCAATTGTCGGACCTTCCGGATCAGGAAAAACAACTCTTACCAGTTTAATGGCCCGTTTCTGGGATGTGGACAGAGGAACAGTCAAATTGGGCGGGACAGATATCAAGGAATATCAGCTGGACAGCCTGATGGCAAACTTTAGTATGGTATTTCAAACGGTCTACCTCTTTAATGATACGATTGAAAACAATATTAAATTTGGAAAACCCGGCGCCACTCACGAAGAGGTTGTAGCGGTTGCCAAGGCAGCCCGGTGTCATGACTTTATTTCTGCCCTTCCGGATGGTTACGACACGGTGATTGGAGAAGGCGGAGCTACTATTTCCGGTGGAGAGCGTCAACGCCTATCCATCGCACGCGCCATGCTGAAAGATTCCCCGATCATCATTTTGGATGAGGCTACCGCCAACGTTGATCCGGAAAATGAAGCTGAACTTCAGGAAGCGATTGAAGCGTTGACGCATAATAAGACGATTATTATGATTGCCCATAGGCTCAAAACCGTTCAACATGCGGATCAGATTCTTGTTCTGGAGGCTGGCCGTATCATACAGCGCGGCAAGCATGAGGATTTGATAAAACAGGATGGAATCTATGCAGATTTCATCCAAAGCAGGAAGAAAGCCGAAAGCTGGAGTATTGTTGGAGAAGAATCGCTGGGAGTTGAAGTATGAGCAAAAAAGTATTGACGCGCCTTGCTTTATTTCTCCTTGTGCTGTTTGGCGTTACAGTTTTGACTTTTATCTACACAAATTTATCCCCTGTAGATGCGGCTGAAGCTTTGGCTGTGCGCCGGTATTCAAGGCCCACTCCAGAACAAGTTGAATTAGTACGGGAAGAATTGGGCCTTAACAAGCCACTGGTCCAGCAATACGGTTCATGGCTGTGGAACGCATTACATGGAGATTTTGGGAATTCCTACAATACAGGCCGCCCTATCATCGAAGAACTGACAGCCTCATTAGGACCAACCGTCACGATGGCGTCATTGGCGCTGTTGTTTGCGGCTATATTCAGTATTCCACTGGGTGTACTGTCTGCCAGTAAGAAAGGCGGATTATTTGATAAGACAATTTACCTGTTCGGGATCGTTTCTATGTCTTTGCCCAACTACTGGATTGGGTTTATGCTCCTGCTGGCCTTTTCTGTTCAGATTCCGATCTTCAGCATTATGGGGGCAGACAGCCTGAAAGATTTTATCCTTCCAGCTTTGGCTCTGGCAATCCCAGTTGCGGCAGGTAATATCCGTGTGTTTCGTTCTTCACTTTTGGAGGGATATAGTCAGGATTTCGTATTATATGCCCGCTCACGCGGGGTTTCGGAACGCAGAATCGCTTTTATGGTAAGCCGGTTTGCCCTGCCCCCTTTGGTAACAATGCTCGCCCAAAGCTTTGGGTTTATGATAGCAGGCAGCGCAATGGTGGAATCAGTCTTTTCTATTCCGGGAATCGGTTCCATGTTGGTAACAGCGTTAAATGCACGGGACACGATTACAATCAACGCATGTGTTCTGTTAACAGCCGCCATTTTTGTTCTGGTTAATTTCATAGCAGATCTGGTCAATATCGCTTTAAACCCACACGGAAAGGCAAAGGAGAAGGTTTATGATTCATAAAATTTTACATAAACCACAGGCATTGCTTGGGTTGACCATGATTTTAATTGTATTTTTTGTCGTAGTATTCGCACCTTTTATTGCGCCGCATGATCCATCAGAGCTAAACGTCGCGCATGCTTTGTCTGCACCTGATTCAGAATATCCTCTTGGAACAGATGAAATGGGGCGCTGCGTGCTTTCACGATTGCTTTATGGCGCACGGTCATCTATGTCTATTGCTCTGCCCTCACTTATCATTTTGGCGCTTGCCAGTACGGTCATAGCCACCGTCTGTGCTTATATGGGCGGTGTGCTTGACCGAATTTTCGATGTTGTTTCTAATATCTTCATGGCATTTCCCCCCTTCCTCGTGGCAATTACTCTGGTGGGATTATTTGAATCGAAAGTGTTCAGTATCATTTTATCCATTGTAATTGCCATGTGGGTGTGGAATGCACGAGTGGTTCGCACCTACGTTCTCAGAGAAAAGCAAAAACCTTATGTTATTACCTGCCGGATGTCCGGCTGCTCAGAACTAAGAATTATATTCTGGCATATTATTCCAAACGTTCTGCCACATCTCTTGGTGATATTCAGTACAGGGCTGTCCTCCATTATCATTATGATTTCCAGTTATGCCTTTCTTGGGCTTGGCTTGGAGGCAGGGACAGCAGAATGGGGCGCCATGTTTGTGAATGCCAAACAGTTGATTTTCAGCCAGCCGCAGCTTCTGGTCTATCCGGGGCTTTGTATCCTGTTTACAGCCGGTGGATTTAATTTGTTCGGTGAGGCTTTGCGGGATATTTACGCGCCGAGGGAGGGGTAGAGATGCTTGCTATCAATCGTTTAACCGTTCGTTCAAAGCTGACAAAGGAGGAACTGCTTCGCTCCGTCAAGTTCTCCGTAGACGACGGAGAAACCTTTGGCCTGATCGGAGAAAGCGGTAGCGGGAAAAGCATGACCAGCAAGTGCATTATGCGGCTGTTAAATTCCCGTGCTTTTCAGATCCAAGGAGAAATTCGCTGGAAAGGCAGAGACGTCTTTTCCATGAATGCAAAAGAACTGGCCGACTATCGTGGAAAACAAATCAGTATGATACCGCAGAACCCCATGACCGCATTTGCTCCCATGGTGAAGTTGGGAAAACAGCTTGAAATGGGCTTTCAATTCAGTTCCAAAGAAGAACGGCATAACTTTTCCAGAAAACTTACGAATACGTTAGCCAGTGTAAACTTGTCGGATGCGGAAAAAATTTTCAACAGTTATCCGGATGAGCTTTCTGGCGGCATGCTGCAGAGAGTGATGATCTCTCTTACTATGCTGCAGGCTCCAAAATTGATTATTGCGGACGAGATTACTACCGCCGTAGATGCGGCCAGTGAATATCAGATTTTAAATCAACTGGAAAAAATTAAAGCTTCAGGAGTATCGCTGCTGGTTATCACACATGATTTTGGTGTGGTAGCGAAGTTGTGTGATCGTGTTGCGGTGATGAAATCGGGAGAAATCATTGAACAGGGCAAAACCCATGAGGTGCTGTCCACACCACAGCATGATTACACAAAACAATTGATGGAAGCAAGTATACTGTTTCAGGAGGCGCTATGCTAAAGGCAGAAGGAATTATAAAAAAATATCGGATACCGGGTAGAAAAAAAGAGCTGTTGGAAGCCCTGTCAGGCGTATCTATCGAGCTTGCCGACAACAGTATTACGGCTATCGTAGGAGAAAGTGGAAGTGGAAAGAGCACCCTTGCCAGAATTTTGTCCTATATCGAGCGCCCTGATGCTGGAAAGGTTACTTTGGATGATTTAACTCTGACAGACGCCAAGACGAAAACACTTCAAAAGGTGCGAGGGAAAGTGCAGCTTGTCATGCAGGATGCCGTTAGTTCTCTTGATCCTCATCAAAATGTATTACAAATTTTGGATGAACCTCTCCATCTTTTATTGGATATGGGAAAAGAAGACAGAAAAAAGAGAGTCGAAGAGTTGCTGGACATGGTTAATTTAGGGGAGGATATATTAAATCGCCGCCCTGATGAACTTTCTGGCGGTCAGCAAAAGAGACTTTGCGTAGCGCGGGCTTTGGCAACAGAACCACAGCACATCATTTTCGATGAATCTTTTAGTGGACTTGATGTCACTTTAAGAAAGCAAATTTTGCATCTGTTGCGGAATTTGCGGGATGAGTTGAGATTAAGTTATTTGATTATTACCCACGATTTGGACATTGCGATGTATATGGCGGATACCATTCATGTGATGCGTTTCGGGAAAATAATCGAGACAGTTTACAAACCACAAAGTTTTTCGGATTTTCATGAACCATATTCTAATGAGCTTGTAAAGGCCGCCCTTTCAAAGAGGCAGGCTTTGCAATAAAAAATATGTAAAGGAGTACAAATATGAAAAAATTTTTATCCCTGCTTTTGGCTTGTGTAATGGGGTTGACGCTTCTTGCTGGTTGTAACAGCAATACAGATCCCTCATCTTCCAGTACCGGTCAAACAGACAAGAACGAATCTCATACAATCTCTATTGCGCAAAGTGCAAACTTTTCTATGGGCTTTGCCCCTGCGGTACAGTCCTATGAAGCTACATATTATATGAACAACTTTTATGAGCCCTTAATTAAATACAAGGACGGAGAGTATCAGCCCTGCCTTGCAACGGATTGGACACATTCCGATGATGGACTCACCTATACGTTCCATCTGCGTGAAGATGTAAAATTCAATGATGGAACCCCCTTTAATGCGGAGGCTGTGAAACTCTATTTCGACAATATGAAGTCTGTCATAGGAACCAGTTCCAATTACGGGCAGCTTGATATGTTGACATCCGAGATCACAGTAGATGATGAATACACGGTTTCCTTTCATTTGACTCGTCCTTATTACAATGTTCTTAACGATTTGTCCATGGTAATGCCGAGAGGGATTCTTTCAGCTTCTGCTTTCAATGAGGACGGTTCTTTGAACTCAGAATATCTGATGAATCATACGCCGGGTACAGGTCCCTATATGTTTGAGAGCGTGAACGACACCGCAACGGAATACACTTTTGTACGCAATCCCAATTATTGGGGCGAAGAACCGGATGTAGATTCCTTCACAGTAAAAATTATTCCGGAATCCAAGGTCGCTGCAATGAGGGCTGGAGAAGTGGACTTCATTATCGGTTCTGACACATTGGATGCTGCTTCCTATCAGGAACTGTCCAGCACGGAAGGCATTACGGGCGTAATTTCCGATTTTGATTTTGTCACAGAGTTTATCGCGCTTAACGACGAAGTGGCTCCATTGGATGATATCAATATCAGAAAAGCGATCCAGATGGCTATCGATAAAGAGTCTATCGCTCAAAATATTTATTCGGGCTTGAGAACGGAAGCAAATTCAGTTATGCCTGCGGATATGCCCTATTGCAAGGCGGATGTGACAACTCCGAGTTATGATATGGATGCGGCCATTGAACTGATGGACAAGTCCGGCTGGACTGATACGGATGGCGACGGTATCCGGGAAAAGGATGGTAAAAAGCTTTCCTTTACGATTACTTATCCCTCCACGGGTGTGTATGATAAGGTAGTGCTTTTCTTCCAGGATTCGATGAAAAAGCTTGGCATTGAAATCACGACGAATCCTATTGACCTGATGGCGTTTATGCAACAGGTGTTTACAGAAGGGAATTACGAAATCACCGCGTATATGAGCTATTGGTTCCCCTATGATCCGTACACATTTGTCGCCAATATGTATCCTTCCACCGATTATACAGATGCCAGCGGAATTTATTCGACTGATCCTCAGATCGCCAAAGCACTCGCCACAATGAGTGAAGAGGAGGCGAAAGAATTGATTGCCGGTCTTTACAAAACAGATGACCCGGATACGGTTCAGAATATCTTTACCACTGCCCTTAATTCCGCAAATGAGAGCAGTGTTGTGATTCCGTTGAACTACAGAAACGAATATGCGGTGTTCAATAATGAAGTGATTGAGTCCTATACATTCAACAGTATTCCAAATCATGTTGATGTTGCGGCGATTAAATTAAAGTAATTTTTCATAGATTATCCCTTTTGCTTTTAATAGATAAGGGAGGTATGCCAACTGAATTTAACATCATCCATGGAGGATTATCTGGAGGCCATATATATCCTCTTTCAAAAACAGGGATATGCCCGTTGTGTAGATGTCGCGGAATATTTGGGAGTGACAAAACCTTCTGTAAGCCGCGCTGTAAAAGAATTAAGCAAGGCAAAATATCTGCGGAAAGATTCAAACAGCATACTCTCCCTGACATCTTCAGGAGAACAGGTTGCCGCAACGATATATGAGCGCCACCGCTTCTTCATGGAACGGCTGATCGAGGCGGGCGTAGATCCCAAAACTGCGGAAACGGACGCCTGCCGGATGGAACATGGAATCAGCGCAGAAGCCTTTGAAAAACTCAAGTATTCCGTCGAAAGGCAAGGCGAAGAAGTCAAGTGAAAATCATGCTTTTGATCTTTGAGGATGGAGATGAGGAAGCGTTTCTCAAAGTTCAGGGGCTGGCCCAATCCGCTTCTCGTATAGAGCCGTTGGAGTTCAGGTCACAGCGGAGTACCTCTGCTTTGGAAATCAGGGAAAACCAGCGCCGGGTATTCTGCAAGGGGCGGGAGATCCCTCTCACGAAAACCGAGTATGAGATTCTCCTGTACCTGTTTCAGAACATGAACCAAGTGCTGACACATGACCAGATTTATGAAAAAATCTGGAAGGAGCCAAACTATGGCGAGGCCCGGAAGCTTGTCAGCCATCATGTACAGTCCGTTCGCCGCAAGCTGGATTTGAAAGAAGATTCCAGTATCCATCTGCGCTGTATCCGTGACGTGGGATACAGCCTTGAAACAAAGTAAAAGCCAGTAGCTTGCAAAAACAGGCTGCTGGCTTTCCATATATATAACAACCCTCTGCCGCTTCCGGTTGTGACATTCTTCTAACCTGCGGGCGCTATTCCTTAACCTTAAAAAATCCGAGGGCGTCGGTTCGCTCCCCATTCTGCCACACCTCGAAGTGCAGGTGGTTTCCGGTGGAATTGCCGGTGGTGCCGACGTAGCCGATCACCTCGCCCTGCTTCACTTCCTGCCCAACTGTCACACAGATGGAGGAACAATGGGCGTATAAGGTGTCGAAGGTATCGTTGTGGTTTACCTTGATATGGTACCCATACCCGCCGCCCCACGAGTCGATGGCGTTGGCTATGGTGACGGTCCCGTCTGCCGCGGCAAGGATGGGCGTACCTTCCGGCGCGGCGATGTCGGTCCCGCTGTGGTAGGCAATCTCCCCGGTGAAGGGATCTTCCCGGTAGCCAAACCATGAGGTGATGGTGTAGCTCTGCGGCAGGGGCCACTGGAAAATACCCGTCGCTACCCAATCGGCGTCGGGGTTCACGATCTGCCCGCCGCCGCTTGTGTAACCGCCCAGCAGTTCCGCCCACAGGCTCTGGTTTTCCGGCTCCGACATCAAGGCGAGGTATTCGTTCTGCCTTACGTTAAAGCTGTATTGCCGGGCCATTTCCTCCGGGGTTTTGTGCGTGATGGTAATCTCCAAAATGGTTTCCGTCACCATTTCGATATGGGTGGTTTCATTGCCATCCTCATCCACTTCGGTGACTTCCACCTCATGGCTTTCGGTGCGGGTGCTGGAGGCAACCGCATTCATCTCCCACATAACATTCCGCAGTTCATCCACCTGAGCGTCATCCAGCGAAGCGACCTGCGCCCCATCCTCCGCACCGGTAACCTTGGCGGAAAATACGGCGAGGACGTCCTCCCAATTGATGGAGAGTACCCCGTCGTTGGAGGTGGTTTCCATCCGGTCATGGGGATTGGCGTCCTCTATCTCCTGAATGTGGGCCAGATATTCCCCGTTGAGGGCAGACACCGCCTGCGTTACGCTGGTACCGGTTCCCGTGGAGTCGGAGCCGAAAAACAGGCCGAAGCAGGAACCGACAATCAGGGCGATTAAGCAAATCAACAGGATAATGACCACGGCAACCCAGCCCCCGGCGGCGATCAGGGCGACCAATCCCTTTATCGCTGCCGCGGCTGCTTTGATGGCAGTGGCGGTTGCCTTGACCGCCGCCTTTATGCCGGTCACCGCTGCTTTCGCTGCGGCTTTGGCGGCCTGAGCCGCTGCCTTAGCCGCCTTTGCGGTGGCCTGCGCTGTTTTCTGCGCCGTTTTCGCCGCCTGCTGCGCTGTCTTTGCTGAACGCTGCGCGGTCTTGATCCCCTTGGCGCTCTGCTTTACGCCCTTCACAGACCGGCTGGCTGTTTTCACTGCTTTCCGCGGCTTTCCCTTGACAGCCTTGGCCACGGTATTCTTCGTCCGTATTTTAGCAGCGGTATCCTTCGCGGCTTCCACTGTTTTGCCGCCAGTGTTTTTCGCTTCCGACAGGGCGCGGGAAATCTCTCTTTTTTCTTTCACCTTCCGGGCCGTGGCCTGCGCCAGCTTTTTCCCGCCCCGGTAGGTCAGGTCCGCCCCCTTTTTGGCAGTGCTCTCTATGCCGGACAGCATCTGATCCCCGGCGCTGTTGGCAGGGGCGTTGGAGGATTCCCCACGCTGGCTGGCGAAGGGCGTTTCCTTGAGTTCTGAGATGGATTTGTCCTTGGATTTCAGCCATAAATCCTTCATGGCTGTTTTCGGAGCCTTGGCGGCTTTGTCCAGCAGTTTGGGCCTGCCACCCTTCGGCTTCGTCTTAATTTCTTTCAAAAATGCACCTCCTGTGATATACTATAGTTATATCTCTCATGGCGTCGTAAAGGAGCAGCCACTATGTTAATGAATTCAAACGAATATCTTGCGACTATTGAACAGGTCAAGCAGGAAATCAAAGCGGCCCAATATAAGGCGGCTGTTCATGTCAATACGGAACTCATCATGCTGTACCACAGCATTGGGTGCGTGATTAATGCGCATAAAAGCTGGGGCAATAAATTTATTGAAAATCTGGCGCAGGACATTAAGCTGGAATTTCCGCAGACTACAGGTTATTCCGTCCGAAACCTGAAATATATGGCGAAGTTTGCAGCGACATACCCGGATTCGGAATTTGTGCAACAGGTTGTTGCACAAATTCCATGGGGCCACAATGTAGTCCTGCTGGACAAGGTTTCTGATGCCGGCGAGCGTAACTGGTATATTGAGGCTTGCCGGAAAAACGGCTGGTCCCGCAATGTGTTGGTTCACCAAATTGAAAGCGGTCTGTATCAACGGCAGGTGCTGGCAGAAAAGATTTCCAACTTTGAGAACAGGCTTCCCTCTCCACAAAGTGAACTGGCAGTGCAGACCATGAAAGATCCCTATATTTTCGATTTCATTCCCTTTAAAGAAGATATGGTGGAACGGGATATTGAACGGGCGCTGGTACAGGATGTGACCAGGCTCCTGTTGGAGCTCGGCACCGGTTTTGCCTTTTTGGGAAATCAGTACCACTTGAACGTGGGCGGCGATGATTTCTACATCGATCTGCTTTTCTATAATTTGAATCTACGCTGCTATGTGGTGATAGAATTGAAAACCGGCGAATTCAAGCCGGAGTATGCGGGACAACTGAATTTTTATCTTTCGGCGGTGGATGGTATTCTGAAAAAAGAAGCGGACAATCCTTCTATCGGCCTGCTGCTCTGCAAAAGCAAAAACGACCTTGTGGCAGAGTATTCTCTGAAAGATATGAGCAAGCCGATTGGCGTCAGCGAATATAAGATCACCAGCACCTTGCCGGAAGAACTGGAACAGCAGCTTCCTTCCGTGGAAGACCTGCAAAAACGCATTCAAAAATAAGGCGTTCCCCTTTGCACGAACCATGCAAAGGGGAATTTTTTTAGATTGGGAGCCGAAGGCGGCCCCCTGCTGTATTGTTTTCGGCGTGTATTCAGTTTTCCATCCTCCGTTCCACCACGACAATCGTGTCATTGTGATTGCCGCCATGGGCAACCAACCGGATATGCAGGGGTTCAAAGCCATACTTTTTCCCGATTCCGCCGCTGTTCCAGCCGCAGGAAAGAACAAGGCCGTTCGGCTTTACAATCCGACGGATCTGTTCTTTATGTTTTCTCCAGTAGCTGTTCTGCGTTGTCTGCATATTAACGGTACGGCCCATTTTCCGGTAGCATTCGCTTACCTGCCTTGCGGAGTACGGCGGATCATATAAAACCATGTCCACGCTGGCGTCCTGAAACATGGCGAGAAAATCCGTCGCGTCCAAGTGGTAATCGGTGTCGCAGCCGGTGTCCAGATCGTTGGTGACGGAAGCGATCTTTGACCTGTTGGCAAAGGGATCAATCACCAACCCACGGGGCATGTACTGCATCAGCAGTTCCCGTATGGGCTTGATCTCAAAAGTGTATCTGCTCGGCATCGCCCAAAAGCGATCCATTACCATCCCTATGGTTACACCCCTCTCAGGGCCTCGTCCGGCTTGGTGGTCATCAGCTGGTACAGGCGTGTGCTGCGGGGGAAGCTGTTTTCAAAGGGCACAATATTCCCGGCACACCGGATCAGGCCACAGCCAGCCGCCACATTGGTGATGTAGCCAAGCTGGTTTTCGGAGATGTGCAGAAGGTTCGCCAGTTCATCCCGGTCTGTGGCGGATTGGTTCAAGAGGATTAAAAATTCGCTGTTTGCCAGCATGAGGCGGGCGGTGTCGGAACGGAGGAGCTCCTCCACGTTCTGCGTTAACCCTGTCACCAGCCCGTTGTATTTCCTGATCCGCTTCCACAGCTTGTAGAAAAAGTCGGCGCTGTACTCATAGCGGAACAGCAGGTAAAACTCGTCGGCAAATACCCATGTGGTTTTGCCTTTCTTCCAGTTCTGAATGACACGGTTGAAGATGGCGTCCAAGGTCACCAGCATACCGATTGGCATAAGCTGTTCGCCCAACTCCCGGATGTCATAGGCGATGATCCGGGCCTTGGTGTCCACATTGGTGCGCTGGGCAAAGGTGTTGAGGCTGCCGGTGATGAACAGTTCGGAGGAAAGGGCCAGCCCTCTGGCTTCCGGCTCCGGCTGTTTTAACAGGGAGTGGTACAGGTCTTTCAGGGTGGGAGCCTCGCCCTCGTAGTTGTTGGCGACGTATTCCCGGTACACATCGTAGGTGCAGCGGTCAAGGATGGATTTCTCCTTGGCGCTCACGTTGCCCGCGCCCACCAGCTGTTCGAACAGGGAAAGGATGAATTCAGATTTCTCAATCAACGGGTTGCGCTCGTCCCCATAGGCTTTGTCCATGTCCATGGCGTTTAGATGGGTATCCGAGGAAGCGGATACCCGGATGACCTCGCCGCCGAGGGCTTCCACCAGAAAGCCGAACTCGGATTCGGGATCTAAAATCAGGATATCGTCGTTGGTGGACAGGGCGATGCTGACAATTTCTTCCTTGGCGGAGAAGGATTTGCCGGAACCGGAAACGCCGAGGCGGAAGCTGTTGCCGTTGAGCAGCTTCCTTCGGTCTGCCACAATCATGTTTTTACTGACAGCGTTTTGCCCATAGTAGATGCCGCCGTTCTGGAGGATTTCCTGCGCACGGAATGGGATCAGCACAGCGGTGGATTCGGTGGTGAGGGTTCTCAACGCCTGAATTTTCCGCAGTCCGTAGGGCAAAGCTGTGTCCAGCCCATCCTTCTGCTGCCAGCGCAGGACACTCATCTGGCACAGGTGCTTTCTCGCCGTGGTGAGCAGGGTTTCGGTATCGCTGTCCAACTGTTCTTTGGTATCGGCTAAATGCACCAAGGTCACAAGGCCGAACATCATCCTTTGATCCCTGTTGGTGAGGTCATCCAGCATTTCCTTGGTTTCTTTCCTCTGCTGCTCCATGTCGTAGGGCAGGACAGCCGAGAAGTTGTTGGCGGCGTTCTGCTTTCTCTGCCAGTTCGCGGCATTGGTTTCCACCCCCAAGAGCTTGTTCTGGATTTCCCGCACCGCTTCGTCGGTGGGAACCGTTAAAATATCAATGGAAAGCATGAGGCTGCGGTCCATGTCGCAGAGCTCGGCAATCATGGAATCCTTGATGTAGCTGGCGTAATCCTGCAGGTAGAGCACCCGGCCCCAGCGTTCGTTCAGGCGGAAATGGTCTTTCTGGAATTCCATGCTGTCGGGGCAGAGCCAATCCTTGAAGCTGTGCCCCTTTTTCATGTGTTCCTTCAGGTCGAAGGCAAAGGCGGCGGGTTCGTTCCCCTTGAAGAAATCCCGGAAGATTTGCAGGCGGGCGGCTGCATCCAGTTCCCGGCCTATGGAGGAAAGCTGGGAAAGGTGGGTAATGAGGTCGGTACCCACACGGGCAAAATAGGTGCGGGCCTCGTCGATGGTTTTCTTCGCCACCGTGATGGTGATGTACCGGTCCTGCACCACGCTGTTATTGGTGCCGGTTACCTTGGAGAGCAGCATTTCGTTGTACTCTTTCCGGTAATGGTCCAGCCCGTCCTCTTTCATGGGCAGCAGCAGGGATTTCTCAAATTCCTCTTTGTTGATTTTCCGGTTGTTGATGGTGATCTTTGCGGAAGCCCCGGAATCCAGCGCGTTCAGCAGTTCCGAATAATCTAAAAACATCGCCGTCTTATCTTCTTTGCTGGCGATGCTGTAATTGATGTCGGTAAAGGAGAAGGTTTTGGAGAACCGGCTCCCCACCTGAAAGATCCCATCCGGCCAGACGCGCTGGATGGGGATGGCGTCCTGTACCGACTTTGGTATGGTAAATTTCTCTTTCTCTAATTTCGTTGCTTTGGTAAGCGTTTTGATGATAGGCATCCATCCTTTCAGTTTCAGAGATTTTCAGGTCGTTATCGTTCCTGCCCTTTGTACCGTGAACTGCGGTTGTTCCGCATAGGCAGGTCAGCGGGTAAAAGCCGGTATTTGTTGACCGCCGCCCATTCCGGCAGTTCCCGGATAGAGCGGATAGTCCCTTCGTGGAATTCATCGAACAGCACCAGCCGGTTCTGGTCAAGATAGCGAACGGTGCAGAAACCGGCAAACCCATCCGGAGAAGCTATTTTAAGTTTCCCGCCATCCGGTATGCGGAACCGTTCATACCCCTGCAGGTCGAGGATGGGAATTCCATTTCGGGCTTCCCGCATATATCGATCCAAAGCCAAAAAGGAAAAGGCGTTCAGCCGCAAGCGGCAGTCTGTCGAATGGAAGGAACAAACAAGCATATATGAGTAGCAACCGGTATTGATGCGGAATCCGTACAGCCTGTCGGAACTGGAACTGTCCAGTAAGGCGCTGTCCGGGTGGGCCGCACAGTATGACCGCAGTTCATTTGGGCTTTTCAAAACGCCTTGGCGCAGGGTATCCATCATGTCGTTAAAATCATCGGTAAATTCCGGGGTGTTCAGCTTCTTGGTCCGATCCCGCCATGAGCTTTCAAATTCTGGAATACCAGCATTGAGATTCGCTGTCAGGTACCCGATACATCCGGTTTTGGCGTTGAGTTCCCGGTTGCTGTGCCAATTCATGCAGGTTTGTTCTTCCGGGAGGATGGGGTGGATGTTCAGTTCCATTTTTGAGCCCCCTGTTCTTTCCCAGCCGGTGGCTGGGGCTTGCGGGTTTTCCGTTTGCGGGGAGGTTTTTCCCCCTGAGCGATGGCGTCCTTCATGGCTTCATAGTAAAGGCTGTCGGATTTGAACACCAGCTTTTTGGGGTACAGGAATTCCGACTTGAACCACGCCCAAGCCAGCTTTTCCGCTGTCATGCCGTGGTATTTGAAAAATCCGCAGGCAGCGAAGGGCGCGGCTCCGAGGATGCACATCCAGCCCACTTCCTCGCTGCCCACCAGCGGACGCAGGCCGAAATAGATGCCGACCGCCACGCCTACGGCCAGCAGGGAACAGATAAACTGCCGGGTGGAGAGCCCGAAAAAGATGGACTCCTGATAGTCCCGGATTTCCTTTGGTACTTTTACTTCGATATCGCTTCACTCCTTTTTGGGCCTACAGCCCCAATAATTCCTTGACGATCCTGTCGCTCATCCGCACGGCTCCAACTAAAACAAGCAGGTTGAAAATCAGTTCGCCCACGTAGCTCCACACGGCGGTAACGGCTGAAACGTTGGGATCAACCGCAGGCGGGCTGGCGGCCATAACCGAGAAGATAATGCAGGCCAGCGCGATGATGGCCCCTTCAAGGCACACCCCGGCATAGGAGCGCAGGAAGTTCTTTCCCACGCTGCTGGTGGGTTCCCCGGCAAAGCTGGACATGGGGATGGGCGCGATAGCCGTGTACATGTAGAGTTTAAACAGGCGGCTATACACTGTCAGGATCATGATGAAGGACAGCACTGTGATGAAAAGGCCGCCCAGCAGGGTTACCGCCCACAGGGGGATGCTGTCCCAAAAGCCCACGTTGTTGATCTTGTCGATGATTTCCTGCGGAAGCGTGGTGCCGCTGCTTCCCGACAGGCCGGATTGGGTGATGATGGTGGAAACCATCCCCTGAATGATTTTGAAAACAGCCAGCATGAGGTCGAGGCCGTATCCCACAGCCGCCTTTGCCAGCACAAAACGGATGAACATTTTAAACGCCGCTTCCGGGCGCTTCAGGTCGGCAAGGCTCGAACAGGTTTTGACAACGCCGACTGCGAAAAACAAAACCAGCAGGCCGTACCCAATGGCTTTCAGGGCCCCGTTGATGTCCAGCATGACCTGCCAGATCCCGCCGCCTTTAAAGGTTGCGGGATCTTGGGTAAGCAGCGTCCAGATTTCCGCCAGCTTGTCGTTCCATGTTTCCAGCGCCGAATTCAAGTTATCGATAATCCAGTTTCCGGCTGGTCACCTCCTATCTGAAAAATGTGGGAGCGCCCTGCAGTGGGCGCTCCCCTGACTGGAATACAGAAAATCAGGCGGTGATGAGGTCGAGGATTTCCTTGGCAAAGGTAATCACGAGGCCGCCCGCCAGCGTCAGAAATCCTTGGGATCGCTGGGAAGGATCGTGGGACTGGAAGGAGAGGCCCACCTGCACCACGCCCCAGCCCAAAAGGATGAGGCCGATGGCGCGGATCAGGGAAAAAATGAAGTCGGACAGGTTGTTCACCACGCCCAGCGGATCGCTGGCGGCGAAGGCCGGGATGGAAAGGCAGCAGAAGCACAGCACCGTGGCTGCGTAGACGGAAAAGCCGAGCCGCCCCTTTCTGCCGAGGGGCAAAGCGTTTGCGGGCTTTTTGTTCTTCTTGGGATTTTTCTTCAAAACAAAGCGATTCAGGGTTTTCTTCAGAAGCATTCCTCCAGTTCAAAGTGTATTGTTATGGTTTTAGAAAATCCTCCGGCTCCAGCAGTTCAAAATCGTCGTACTGCTCCGGAGAATAATCGAGATCGTCTGCGGCGTCCTTTGCCTGCGTGTAATCATAGGGCGCGGCGCCGCCATCTTCGGTCAGCCGGATATTGGGGTGGCGCATCAGGTCGTACTTATCGTCCATCATGGGGCGTTCCCCACGGACAAACAAAATCGCCTTGCGGTTGTCCAGCATTCGGACTTCGTCAGGAGTAAGCAGTTCCCGGCCCGTCTGCTGGTCGTTCACGCTGAAGCTGCCGCTTCGCCCCCGGCTCCGGCCATAGGTGTTCGTATCCAGTGTTTCCTTGCCCATGAGCTCGGAAACGTATTTGTGGGTTTCCTTTTCGTTGCCGCCTAAATACAGGAACTCATCGCACAGGCCCACCAGCGATTCCCACTGCTCCTTGAACAGCGCCTTGATCTGCGCCATATTCTGCGCGATATAGCTGCAGAAGATGTTGCGGCTTCGCATGGTGGAGAGCCATGGCAGGAAGTTATCCGTGGGCAGGGCGATATTGGGGGCCTCGTCAATCAGCAGATGGACCGGCACCGGCAGCCTGCCCTTGTATTTCCGGTCCGCCACAAAGTACAGGGTTTGGATCAGCTGCCCGTAAATCATGCCTACCAGATAGTTGAGGGATTTATCGCTGTCTGGAATGCAGCAGAACAGGGCCACCTTTTTCTCGCCCATTTCCTCCAGATGGAGATCGTCGGTATAGGTCAGCCTTGCGATCTGCGGCAGGTTGAAAGCGGACAGCCGCACCCCTACGCTGATCAGGATGCTCTTGAGTGTTTTTCCGGCCCCCATCTTAAAGACATGGTATTGCTTCACGGCGATGCTCTCCGGGTTCCGCATTTCCAAACGGGCAAACAGGATATCCAAGGGGGACTCGTATTCTTCATCTTCCTCCCGCACTTCCGCTGCCGCCAGCATTTCCATGACCATGGCGAAGTTCTGTTCTTCCGGCGGCGCTTCGTGCATGAGGTACAAAACCAGCGCCTGCAGAAGCGCGGTTTCGGATTTCTGCCAGAAGGGATCGGCGCTCTGCGCTCCGGGCGGGGTGGTGGATTGGATGAGGGTTTCAATCAGGCGCAGCACGTCCTTATCGTCCCGCACATAGGCAAGAGGGTTGTAACAGAAGGAAGCGTCTGGATTTAACAGGTCAAACACCCGCACCTCGTAGCCGTTCTCTTTTAAGGCCCCGCCTGTTTTCCGCAGGATTTCGGATTTTGGATCGCAGATGACCAGCGAACAGTTCCCGCAGTTCAAAGCGTTGGGAATGGCATAGGAACGGCTTTTTCCAGCGCCGGAGCCGCCGATGACCAGCACGTTGGTATTGCGCTTGTGCTTGTGGCCGTCCATCCCCATCTGGAAATGCTGGGTTAAGATGAGGTTTTGTTTGGGATTCTTCTTATCCCGGTATTTCTTGGCGATCTGGAACACATCGCCCCACTTGGCGGAGCCATGCTCCACGCCCCTGCGGGTATTCTTCCGGCTGGAAACGATCACAAGGACAGCGATTCCATACGCAAGAGTGAAAAACAGCAGGCACCGGGCGGAATATCCCGTCCAATGAACAGAAAAGGGATGGTTCATGGCGGCTGAGAGCTTCCCCAGCAGATCCACGAGGTTCATCCCTTCGCTCCAGCTTCCGGCTGTCAAAAGGGCCAGCCACCAGACGATGGGCAGAGGCAGAAGCCACACCCACCATGGATTTTTTCTTGCCGTTATTCCGTCGAAGAGACACCCGCCCTTTCTTTCTCCTGAAGGTGTTCCTTCAGCAGCCGGTAAAACTCCCGGCTTCGGATGGACTGCCCCTTCTCTTGGCGCTGCTGTTCAAAATCGAAGCGCCATTCCAACTGCTGTGCTGAGTAGTCGGCCCGGAATTGCCGCCAAGTATGGGAATCCATATACAGGAGTTTTTGCCATAGGTCGGGAAAATGAGCGCGCAGCTTCCGCAGTTCACCAAGGGGCTGCAATGGGCAGCACCAGCAGGATACCCGGCTGAAAATATCGTAAAGGCCGCCCCAATCAAAACCGCGCTCCCTGCAGTATTTCAGGCAGTCGGCTTCGGTCATCCCCCAACCGACGAGAGGGTATTGAAATTCCCGGATGCGATGGGCTTCATCGGCGGCGATGCCGACATAATGAACGACGGTGTATTCCCGCCGCAGTTCCCGCATGTAGGCGTCCATAACCCGGTGCTTCAGCCGCCCGGTACACCACCTTGCCTGTGGGCCGGGCCAACTGAGGCCCCTGCAGCCATTCAGCGCCGGATTTTTCCTCTTTGGCGAATACTCATAGAAAAAGGTTTCAAAGCTGTGCGGCGGCTTCAGCCGGATGATTGCTTTGCCGGTGTATTGCTCCAGCTTCTCCAGATGCTCATACATCTGCGGAAACTCCAGCCCGGTGTCGCTGAACAGGATATCGTCCACCGGCATTTTTTCTTCCAGCAGCCGCAGTAATAGGGCGGTGGAATCCTTGCCGCCTGATAAAGAAACAACGTATTTTGTGGTTTTCTCGATCATCCTTCCTTTCCGTGAAAACAAAAAAATCCCCCGGAGCCCACGGGAAAACATTCCCGCAGGTTCCGGGGGTATCAGATATATTTATCGGGCAGGCGCACACCTGTATTTTGCCTGCATCAGTTTGATGAGGAGGCGGTCAATCCCGCCGCAGCTTCGTTCCGCCGCCAGATAGTCGTTCCGCATCCCGTTTAGGGACAGCGCGGCGTACTGGTATTCCTCATCGCTCAGGTACAGCCTGCGCTTTGGCGCGGCGAGGGCTTTGTCAATAAGGGCCTGCAGCCTGCCGGACAGTTCCGGCCCAACCGATTCCTGCGCGCTGCGAAGCGCCTTGACCAGTATGTTTTGGTCCCCGCCGGTCATTTTTACCAGCCGCTGCTTTGTCATGGAGATCCCTTCCTTTCTCTTTTTTCACAACCACCATACCACAACGGCTGGCGGAAAGCTACCGGACAAAAGAAAACAAACGGAAAACTCTCGGCGGTACGCTTTCTCATCGTTCCGGCTCTTTCTCCGCCTTGGCTTTGGAAGCCTTGGCGGGCTTGGGCGCTGCGACGGAGAAATCATCCGGCTGGATGGCCTGCTCCAAATCCCGGAAACTGCGCTGGATATCCCGGTTGATGGAATAGGCCGCCCGTTTGACGTCGCCTATAAAGCCGCGCTTTTCTTCCGGCGTCAGCTGGGCGCAGCTGTGACACACCTTATCAAACTGAAACACCGAGGTGTCAAGCCCGAATTTCTGCGCCGCTACATAGGCCGCGCAGTAGGCTTGGGCCGCATACGCCTGACGGTAATAGCCGCTGCCCACCGCATCGAAGCTGGCATGGGCCTGCTCACGGGCGATGGCGCAGATGGTGGCGGTTTCGTCCATCCCGTTGCGGACAAAAATGGTATGCTGTTTCGGCACATACTGCGCCTGCACCCCTTGGGGAAGCTGGTCGGAAATGGCAAGCGGAACAGGGCTGTTTTCTACCATGGCGGCGATGATTTCCTCCGGCAGATGCTTCTGCGGGGGCAGAGGCTGGGGGCCTCTGGTTTGGGAAATGTCGTAGGCTTTGGCAATGGTATAGCCGTTCCCTATGGTACCGTCCTCTTTGGTGTATTCCTGTTCGGCAAAGAAGGTGTATCCTTTCTCGCCGGAACGGATGGAGCGTCCGGCTTCCTTCCATTTATCGAAGGTGCGGGGGTGGGTGATTTCGTGGTTCTGTTCGTAAAGGATGAGAAGGTTTCGAGTGCTTTGAGGCGTACATCCCGCCATGAAATTGAGAAAGCCTTTCATGGATTCGCCATCCCTGAACACTAACTCGGCCTGCGCGTTGACTCTCGACCAGGCTTCCTCACGCTCGGCCTGCTTCATGGCGGCGTATTCTTCCTTGGTGTACTGCTGTTCCGGCTGCTGGGGCTGCGGCTCCTGCTTCTTTCCGATTAAACTGGATAAGTCGATAGGGCATTACCTTCCTTTCTGTTTTTTCTTTTTCTTCTGTTTGGCATGGCCGGGGGTGGGATGCTGGCGCTCCTGCTGTTTGGATTTGGACGCCTTTTTCTCTGCCTGCTCCTGCCGGATTTCCTGCAGCTGCTGTTTTACCGAGGGCTTATGCTCCGGCTCTTTAGGGTTTATTGAGTTGGGCGAAGAGCTTTTGCTGGGCGAGGAAGGCGCGGACGGATTCCTTTCCGCCGGTTCCCCGGCTTCCTTCTCCCGGCCAGAAGTAAAATTTTCGGCGGCGTCCTGCTGGGGCGGGGCGATATTGAAATCGTCCTCAAAGCCGCCCACTTCAAATTCCACTTCGCCCTGTTCGGTTTTGACGGTTTTCGTCTTGCCGGGGGCCGGGGCTGCGGGAGCCTGTTTTTCCTTCTCCTGTACGTTTGCGATGGTGGCTTCGCCAGCCTGCGCCTTAACCGCGTCGAGGCCGAGGTTGTCGAAAATGCGCTGGACCTTGGAGGCGTCGTCCGCGAACACCACCACTTCAATGCGGTCCGCCTTTTGCTTGTTCCGAATGGGAACATACAAAAGACCGTGGGTTTTGGCTTCTGTGGCGAATTCCTTCATGTTTTCCGTGGGGACGTTAAAGAATTTGAACGGGCGCTGTTCCCTGAGCATCCGCACAAGCCTTGTCTTGCCGTGGGTTTTCTTCTGGTCCTTCAGTACGGCATAGACAAACAGCGCAAAGTTTTTTGCCGCCGCGCCCGACAGCTTGAGGGCCATTTCCGTGCCCTCAAGGGTAAACCGGACGATCTGGTCGGCTGGATCGCTTCCGTAGTTCAGTTACTTCGCTTCCTTTCATCGCTCCAAGTCACGGGAGCGTTTGTGCTTGTTTTTTTCCGGCGCGGCTTCCTTAGAGAAGGAATCCTCGCCGGGAATCAGGGACAGGGCGGAACCGTTGTCCCACTCAATTCCAATCGTACCCATATCGTCCACATAGGCAACGGTACCCTTGGTACCGGGCGGCGGGGCATGCGGATCGTCCATGGAGTGCAGGGTGATGCGGGTTCCGGCAGGGTACTGCCGACGCAGGAATTCAACCTGTTCCCTTGTAGGCCGTTGGTTCAAATGATCATCTCCTTTGTTTTTCTTGATTTCGAGCTTCCTTTTGCTGTTCTTCTTTTTCCCGTTGTTCCCGCCGCCGTTGTTCTTCCATCTGTGCCGCCTGCAGGCGCTGTTCCATCTCAATGGAATGAGTTTCGATATTCCGGCACAGCTTGGCGGTATGCCGCAGCTTTTTGAGCTGCTCTGTGAGGACGCCGATCTGCGGAGAGCCCGGTTCATAGCGATAGAGCTTCTGGCGCTGCTTTATGAGGACAGCGATTTCATCTTCCGCTTTCTGCCGGAGGGCGGCAAGCTGGCCCCGGTCCTCTATGTGGTTTTTGAAGATGAATTCCGCTTGCTCGATCCGCTGATCCAGCCTGCGGATATCCTCCCGCACAGCATAGCTTGGGTAACGGGGCTTCTTGGGCAGCGCCCCCATCTTGTACAGGTAAGAAAAGTAGAGCGCCCGCAGGCCGGAAAGCCTGCGGGGCTGTGTTTCCCCAAGAAGGAGAAGGAAGCGGTTGGCTGGCGGCTGTTCTTTCCCAGCCCGGCGGGGAGGCTTGGGGTAAAGGATGCGGCGCTGGAGGGCCTCCGGGGTGTACTGCTTGCCCAAGGTCTTAAACCGCACGGTGCGCCCGTTGCCCGGCAGGATCAGCGTGGGGTATTTCCTATCAAACCGGAAGGCATAGCCCTTCTGCTCTAAAGCGCGCAGGAACTGCTTCCATGTGAGGGAAGCGGCAGTCGCCGCATTGAGGTCCTGCTGGATGGGCGTTTTCCATGTGGGCGCTCCGTTTTGCTCGGCCAGCCACTGGGCATAGGGGCGGGCCACCCGTTCTGATTTCTCCGTATGGATAATGGAGAGGCCATGCTTTCTGCACAGTTCGTCGGAAATCTGCCGCACCTCGGTGACATAGGTTCTTTCATTGCTGCGGTATTTCCTGCCGTTTTTCATGGACACGGAGTTCCAGACAATGTGGTTGTGAATGCATTTGGTATTGAGATGGGTGCTGACCACCGCCTGAAAGTTCCCGCCGAGCAGCCGGTCCGCAAATTCCAGCCCGATCTGATGGGCCAGTTCCGGGGAAACCTCCCCGGCGGCGAAGCTTTGCACCAGATGGAATCCCTGCACCCCTTCTTCCTTGTGCCACATTTCCTTGATGCGGCACATATCCTCGAAGGCTGTTTCACAGGTGCAGCCGAGGGCGGACTGGAACAGATCCTGCTCGGTTTTGTCTTTGTTGAGCGCCTTATCGATTTCCCCCTCCAGCGATTCCTCATTTTCCCTGCGGGAACATTTCTTCTCGTCGAGGGTATAGTCGATGGCGTTATCGAGGCGGTGGACGGGGATAATGCTGGTATATGCGATAGGCTACCAATTCTCCTTTACTTCTTCCCAAACCTGACGGGCAAGTTTCGTCATTTCCTCGATATCCTGCCGGCGGGCTTCGCCGTAGGTATTGGCGACCTTGGCAAGCTGGTTGGCGTTGTTGCAGAGTCCAGCTACCTTGTGGAGCAAATCGGCGTGATGCTCACAGGGTTTCGCCCGCAGTTCGGCCCCCATGATGAGGGTGCGGAGGAATTCCTCACGGGGCAGGCCGCTTGTTTTCACCTGCGCTTCCAGATGGGCCAGTTCCTTTTTGTTCAGGTGAAGAGGGATGATGTGGTTTCGTTTTCTCATGGTGAGGCTCCTTTTAACGCTCCGGCTCTTTCCTTTTGCGGATTTTTTTCTGCTCCGGCGCTCTGGCAGGGTATTCGTAATGGACGGGGACGTCCCGCAGGCGCAGCCTGTCGCAATCCGGTGTGAATGCCGCATACCGGGCGTAGGAATACCCTTCCGCATCCACAAGAATGCCATCCCTGCTGTTTTCACCCTTGACCAGTACGCAGTGCCAGCAAAGGCTGCCCGGATCAAACCACATTTTATCGCTGTAATAGAACAGGAAAATCTGGTCATCCTTGAGGCCGGTTTCCTGAAACTGCCGGAACTGCTCGTCGGAAAGAACAACTACCTGTTCCACCTGAAAACAGGTTTGCCGCTCCGGCACAGGCCGCAGTGGGTTCTGCCCATTGAGGTCGTTGATATGGCTGGGCCGGTGATAGAATACAGCGTGCTCCTGATAGGCTTTCGGTTCTTCCAAGGCGATACGTTCTACCGGCACCCCCTGCAGATCAACGCTGCGGTAATCCCTGCCATAGCCAAGGTACAGGGTATCGTGCCTTTGGGCAATCAGCATATTTTCCGTTTCGCCCTCACCCAGCACCATGAGGCAGCGGAACAGGCCGCCCGGATCAGCGCTCATGAGTTCCCGATTATCCTTGAGGAAGGGGTATTCCGGGGAAACGTCCTCCGAGAGCTTTTCAAAATCCTCTTTGCTCAGGATGATGACCTTCGCCACCTCAAAAACGCCGGGGACGTAGCTTACCTCGTTCCGGCGCAGGCTGTCCAGCGTTTTGGCATTTGCCGCGAACGCGGCGTATTGCTTTTCTCTCAGTATCTTCACCTCTCATTTCTTGAACAAAATCAGCCGGTGCGGTTCAGCGGGGGTTTGGGGCGCTCCCCAAGATGCGTTTGGATATCCAAACGCTATGCTTGCAAAACCAGTCACCAGCTGGGAAAATACCACGTCGGAATCAGAGGCTGCCGTTCTCATCCGCTTCCTTGATCTTGGCAAGGCCGTCGAGCGTAGTGCAGATGAGATTGCGCTTTTCAGCGGCTCCAATTTCAGCGGACATACTGTGGCTGATTTCATTCCCGCACACTACCAGCATACGGCATCGGCCCAGCTTCTGATGGGCGATGCTGTGGAAATCCCTCTTTTCGTCGGCGTTATCCGGCTGGAGGTACTGCGCTTCACTCAGTTTTGGGCAGATGGGGACGTATCCCAGCTCATAAACCTTGCGGCAGTAGCGTTTTAATAGGCGGGGCGCGGCGTCGGAAGCCGCGCAAATGTAGGCAAATGCTTTTTCCATAATGAGTTTCCTTTCCTTATATATATCTGATAAAATGGCGGCAGGCTGGTTGTCCATGTGGACGTCCAGCCCGCCGTTTGGTTTCCTGTTGGTCATCCATGTGGACAACCACAGGGTTATTCGGCGTTTTCTTCCGCTTCGGTATGGGCTTCCAAGGCAAAGCGCACCCGGTCAGAACCCAGTTTGTAGTAGGCGTCGGTAACCTCAATGCCCACAGCTTCATATCCTTCCAGCTTGGCGGCAAGGACGGTGGTTCCCGTCCCGCAGAAGGGATCGAGGATGCGCCCGCCCGGTACGCAGATTTTCACAAGGTCACGCATAAGCGGCAGGGGCTTCTCGGTGACATGGGTGCGGTTCTGCGGATTGGCATAGCGGAATACCCCTGGAAGGCATCCCACAGGGCGGTTCACCGGCATGGGGCCGTTGCTGCCCCACACCACATATTCGCTTTGCTGGCGGAACCGGCCTTTCTGCGGGCGGCTGGTCATCTTGTCCCATACCACGCAGCCCCGCCAGATCCATCCGGCCCACTGTAAAGCGTCGGTGATGGAGGGGTACTGCCGCCAGTCGATGAACAGGCAGACGGGCGCTCCCGGCCTGCAGGCTTTCCGTGCGTCAGAAAGCCATTCCGCCATCCATCTCGTCCAGCTTCTCTGGTCCCTGTTATCCCCGTCAAAATCCGGCAGGGCGTTTTTCGGGTTCATGCTGCTGTACTTCTGGTTGGTGGTGCGGTTTTTCTCCGAGGGCTTCCAGCCGCCCGAAGCGTAGGGCGGATCGGTGATGAGGGCGTCGAACACCTGCGGCTTGAAGGCGCGGATGATCTGCAGGGTGTCCCCGTGCAGGATGGTCCAGCCATCCCCGCCGCTGTGTTCCAACGGCAAAATGGATTCGTCTACGACTTGTGCGAGTTCTTTTGTTTTGTTCAGAGGCATCATCCTTTCGTTGTTTGGTTATCGTTCTTCTCCGCGATGGTGCTTTTTCATGGCACTCCGCTGCTTGGGTTGGAAATCGGGCGGCGGAGTGAGAAGGGATGATTCACGCTTGAATTTGCGCTCAATAGCAATATAGTCCGGCCCGATGTGAATCACATCGCTGGTAGGGTTGTCAATCATAACACCGGGGAGGATAACTGCATGTTCACGGACTTCAATTTCCCCGCCAAGTTCACCATAAACAGAAGCTTTCTCCATAACAGTGGGGATACCGCCGGTTACAGCGTTCGCAAAAAGTTTGGCGTTCCCCGAAATATGGACGTCGCCATGGACATAACCGGCAGCAATGATGGCGTAGTCCTCTACAATGGCATTTCCACCAATTCTGCTGGGGCCGGAGATGGAGGCGCAGCCACGGGCACAGGAATAATCCCACAGGATGGCGTCCCCATGCACATGGGCTTCTTCTGCCGCGACAGCATTGTCCGCAATCCAGCTTTGTCCCTCCTGGCTCAGGTTTTCCTCTGACTGCACAAATCCGCCGAGATCGCCGGGGCGGACGCCTTTTCGAACATTCCCCAACGCCCGGATGCGGTGCAGCCATGGATATTGCGGATGGGCAATTTTGGTGATTTCGTATTTTTTCTCACTCATCTGGCTTCACCTCGTTCCTTTTTCTTTCTAAATTTTACAGGCGCTTTTTCCGACAGTTCGGTTTGCACATATTCGCTGATGATATTCAGGGCCTTGTAATAATCCCCGGATTGGTAGACGCGGCTGCTCATCTCTTTGGCTTGATCCGCCTGCCCGTTTCTTCTGAGAAGCTGGGAAGCCCTGCCAAGAATAGCGAAGATATTTCCATCCTGTCCCACCAGCTTCATTTTCGGACGTTTGGAAATCGGCTGTTCTTTGGAGGCTTCTGTGTCCTGCACCTGTTCCACTGTAAAATCAAAGGGTTCTTCTGCAAAGTGAACATACAGCACACCGTCGCCGGTCTGGATTTCCCGCTGCTCGAAGCCCTCGCCCCAGCCATCGGAAAACTGGCCTTTCAGGTAATCTTGTAAATCTTCCATTTCTTCCTCGGCAAGCGGTTCTTTCAGCACCACTGTCGTGCAACCCATGAGCTCGCCGCCCCGGATTTCCACCGAGGGGATGGCGCTCAATACCTTTTTCTTAATTCCGGGATTGCGCTGGTTATAGAAATAAGACATAAGATTTCCGGCATATTGTTCTACGGCTTGGCGGATGCTGTCCTCGTAGTAGGACATATCCGTGCCGCTGAACAATGTGGAATAATCGGTTACGCCATTGTTCCAGCCGTATTCATCTACATCATTTCTGTAAAAATCCCCTGTCAGCGGGGAATAGAGTTTCAGCGTGATTTCTTTCTCGTCGATGTTCCAATCTCCTTTCTAACGAAAGCAGGCCGCCCTCTGGCGGGCGGCCTGCTTCTCGTATCGTTCTTTTGTCAGGTCGGCGTAATCGCGGCCCTCTTTTTCCGGCAGGTTCTTCACTATGCGGTATTTGCCCTGATAGGCTTTTTCCAAGTGTTCAGCCGCCCATCGTCCGGCGAAGTCGTTATTTGTGCAGATTTCGATTTCTTCAATTTCCGGGTGCCGCTTGAGGAAAGATTCCAGCGCAAGCGGCTTTTTGAAGGAAAAAGAACATGGCCGTTCTCCTTCTTTCGGGGCGCTGATCCCGCCAAGGGACAGCCGCCACTTATCCGCAGTTCCTTCCAGCGTCAGATGGGCGAGGGTTTCGATGGCTGCTTCATAAACCGCCAGCCGGTTGGTTGTTCCCTTGGGCGGAAGGCAGAAGCAGTATTGTTTTTCGCTGCCGGATACCTCCGCCTTGAAAGGCTTTCCTTTGGTATAGGTGCCACGCAGGAAAGCGTACCGGGCAGCGCCGGTTTCGTCCTTTCCGACGAACACGGCGTTGTGGTAGTCCGCGCTCTCATAGAGAATCCCCGCCCGGACGCAGGCTTCGATGACCTTGCGGCTGATCCCGCGCTTCAGGAGGTAAGCGAACACCCTGCGGTTGTTTGCCGCTGCCGGAGGCAGGGCGAATTCTTTTTCCTGCTCCGGCTGGGAAGGGTGCGGGATATAGTTGGGGTTTTCTTCACAGAGGGCCAGCACCGCGTCCACAAACTTTACCCCTTCCACCGTAACGAGATAATCGAGGGCGGATTTGCCGCCTATATCCCGGCTTTTCCAATGCCAGAAGCTGGTTTCTTCATTGATCTTGAAGCTGTCGTGTTCCCGGAGTTCAAACTCCCCCCGGCTGTCGGTTTTGACCAGTTCTCCGGGCCGGTACCGCCGCAAAAACTCAATGGCGGTCATCCGTCTGGCGGCGATGATTTGTTCTTCCGTTACTCCGGGCATAGGGCTGCTCCTTTCTTCCTTTAAATGACAGCCGCCCGCAGGATTTTCGCCTGATCGGTGCGTTCCCACGGAAATTCCAGCTTGCCGAAATGCCCATAAGCGGCTGTCTGTGTGTATCTTGGCGTTAAAAGGTCAAGCTGGGCGATGATCTCCGCAGGCGTTAAGCCGAACACAAAGCGCACCGCTTCCGCCAGACAATCGTCGGCGCAGACTGTGCCGGTGCCGAAGGTATCCACCTCCACCATGACCGGCTCGGCTTTGCCGATGGCATAGGCCAGCGTGACCTGGCATTTTTCGCACAGCCCTGCCGCCACAAGGTTTTTGGCGATGTACCGGGCCATGTATGCCCCGGAACGGTCCACCTTGGTGGGATCTTTCCCGGAGAAAGCGCCCCCGCCGTGGGGAGCGAACACGCCGTAGCTGTCCACCATGAGCTTTCGCCCGGTGAGGCCGGTATCGGCTTCCGGGCCGCCCAGCACAAACCGCCCGGAAGGGTTCAAAAGGATTTTCGTATCCTCGTCTGGCGGCAAAGCCTGCAGCGCCGGGGCCAGCACCTTGTCGGTGAGTTCCCAGCAGAGTTCGTCCGTGGGCTTATTCGGGCTGTGCTGGGCCGAAAGGACGACAGCGTCCAGCCGAAGGGGTTTTCCATCCTCGCCGTATTCCACAGTGACCTGTGCTTTTCCGTCCGGGCGCAGGCCCCGTATCATCCCGGTTTTCCGGGCGGCGGCGAGGGCGCTGGTGAGGCGGTGGGCCAAAACCACCGGCAGAGGCATTCTCTGCGGGGTTTCCGAACAGGCGTAGCCCACCATCACGCCCTGATCTCCGGCCCCCAGCTGCAGGGAGTGGCGATTTTCACTGGGATTTCTTCTGCGCTCTAACGAACAGTCCACCCCTGCGGCGATATCCGGGCTTTGCTTATGGACGAGGCACTGGATGGCGTATCGTGCCGGATCATACCCTGCCTTTTGAAGAACAGAACGGGCGATGGCAGGGATTTGCGGCTCAAACAGGCTGGTGATCTCCCCGGCAACGATGATCTGCCCTCTGGTGGCCAGCACCTCGCAGGCCACACGGGAAAGGGCGTCGTGAGAAAGGCATTCGTCCAATACACTGTCGGCTATGAGGTCGCACAGCTTATCCGGATGCCCTTCCGTAACAGATTCGGCGGTATAGAATTGGTTCATGGCATTCTCCTTCTTTATCGTTCCTGCCCTCTGGATTTTTTGGGGGCTTTCTGTTCAGGCTTTGTTGGGGTATCTGTGGGATCGTATGGTTCCCAAACCATGATTTTCAGGATGGGATTGGCGTAGCATTGTTCAGGCTGATGATATCTCTTTTCAAACTTTTCCGCCTGTTCATCTGTCAGTCCGGTGTATTTCCCATCCTGCTTTTGGCAAAGTACAAGGGGGCCAAACACAGGGAACGGTTCTTCTACGTTATCAATCAGCCGGTTGGGGGCCAGCTTCAGCTGCTGGTGCATAGTGCCCATCACGATAGATACATCCTTATCTTTGGGAAACGGAGCAAGATCAAAAGTCCCCCCGCCAATCACCTTGGCGATGGCTTTTTCCACATCTTCCGTTTCCAAAGTTTTGGCGTACTGGTTTGGAGCTGCAACAACTATTTTCATTCTCTCACCTCACTTGCAGGGAAAAGGGCTTGAGGCTTTTCCCGATTTCTTCGTAATTGTTAAAGCGCACCTCGCAGCCCAACAGGTAGGACACGGCTTCTTCCCATTCTTTTAAAGGATATTTTTCCTTATCCGGCAGGCGGTACAAATCGCCAAGCGCCGCCCACTTGAGTTCCGGCAGCAGGCGCAGGTTGGAGATAAAGGTGCGGTGCTGTTCGGCTAAAAGGTCTAACAATCCGGTTTTCTTCAATCAATCCCTCCAGTATGAACAAAATATATGGGCGAGGTGCCTTACGGCCCCCGCCCGGCTTCATGCTTCCGTTATTTCTTCCTGCGGTTACGGATATGCAGGAATATGAGGCCGCCCAAAATGACAGCGCATAAGACAATCAGAATAATGGCTTTTGGTTCCATAGGTCGATTCTCACCTCACTTCTGCGGCGACAACTACCGTGCGGGCGCTCTCCCACTCATAGGAACAGGTGACAAGCGTCAGCAGGCGGCGGTCCGCGCCGGGTATGGTTTCGGGTTTGTAAAGCGACTGCGCGAAGAGTTCTTCCTGAAAAGACAGGAAATCCGCATCGTCCGCAAATTCGGTGCGGTTAAAGGGGAGCTTTTGGATATCGGTTTTCAGCACAGCCGCAATGCGGTATTCCCGCAGCCCGTCGCTGGTCTGCAGGAGGATTTTGGAATGCTCCTTTCGGAAGGCTTCGTCCGCCATCTTTTGTAGAACAGCGAACATGGTCCCGTCGCTCATGTTGTGCCCGTAGACTACAAGGTTTTTGCTTTCCGGGGAACAGTCCCACTGAAAGAAAATACTCCCAGCAGTGCGATGCTCGCCCTTGTAGGTGCGCCGCAAATAGTATTCAGGTTCATCGGCGCTGCTCTGCAGAACAGGGTAATCCACACAGGTGCCGGGGATGGAAATCCAGCCCTTGATATCCGGGTATTCGGCTTGCAGGGCGGAGAGGTTTACAAGGGAGGCGGCCTGTTCTTTCCCAGCCGGTAGCTCCCCGGAGGGTTCTCCGGGGAGGGGCTGCGCGTATTCTTCTTTCAAATCCTGCGCTTCTCTATTGGTCAGCCCCGGTTGGAGCACCAAGAACCAGAGAAGCCCCAAAAGGCTCAGGGACAAAAGGCCGATGCAAAACCCTTTGAAAAAGGTTTTCATTCTTCTGCGCCCTGATCCTCATCGCCTGTGTCCTTTTTCTTTTTGCCTGCCAAGCGCAGGACAAGAAGCCCGCCAGCAGACAAAACCGCCAGCACGGAAAGGCCAATCAAAACAGCGGGCATCCACGGGTGGTCGCCGGTCTGCGGTACAGTGGGCACTTCCGGCACCAGTTTGTTATGCATCTTGACGGTTGTGGTTTCTCCCGCCTTGATTTCTATGGTCTGGTCATCCGGCAGGATGTACTTTTTGGCGTCCTCGCCAGCTACTTCGGATACGGTGTATTCGCCCACACGAAGCTCGACGTTGATTTCGCCGTTCTCATCGGTCTGGAATTCCTGTTCGTAGGCGTTGCCCATGAAGTCTGTTCCGCTGATTTTGAAGGTGCGCCCTTCAATCTTATCATCGTCGGCTGTCTTTACCACCTTCAGGGAGCCGGTCTGCGCTTTGTTGAGGAAGCCCACGCCAGCTTCGGTTTCAATCCGAACGACAGCCTCGTTCTCGGTAATGGAGAAGGGGTAATAATTTTCGTCGCGCTGGAAAAATTCCGGGCTTTCCTTTTCATGCAGGAAGTAATTTCCATAAACAAGGTCCTTCATCTGATAGAGGCCCGGTTCGCTTTCGGCCATTTCGCCCACCAGCTGGTCGATCTCCGCGTCGAATTCCCCGTTGCTGTCCACATCGGCGTAAATCTCAAAGACAGCCCCGGACAGCTTGTTTTCCGGGAAGTCGGCGTCGATCTTGGTGGTTTCGGCGGTACCCTTGATGATCTGGTTTTCGATACGGATTTCGATGGTCTGCCCGTCCTCGGTAATCTCCACCGGGAAGGTTTCTTCCGTCAAAACGAAAGCTGCCGGAGGCGCGATTTCCCGAACCAGCCAATTTCCAACCGGTACCTTGTCAAATTCAAAGTACCCGATCTCATTGCTCTCGGTAACCATGAGTGCAGTTTCCTCGGTGAACTCGGTTTCGTCGAAACGGAACAGGCCGATTTTCGCGCCTGCCAGTTCAAAGCCATCCTGATCCACCTTCCAGCCGGATATTTTGCCGCGCTTTAAGGTGTTTTCAATGGCTTCTCCATCGTTGGCCTGAATCTGCACCTTGGCCACATCCTGCCCGGCGTATTCAAACGCCACCGGGTATTTCTCATCGCTCAAAATGTAGTGATCGTCTGTACCGATTTCCTTTACATACAGGGAAGCCCCGCATGGTACGTCGGTTTTAAAGATGGCGTTGCCGTTTTCGTCAATGCCGGTGGTTTCCAGCAGCCCGTCTGCCGGGATGGAGGTTCCATCGGCGGCAGTCAATTCCTCCGCGGCGAACAGCCCGAAGGTAATGTTTTTCCATTCCTCGTTCATGCCGATGGAAAAGGTTTCGTCCTGCTCTAACAGCTTCTGGAGAGAAATTTCCACCTTCTGGCGCTCGTTGTAGAAGCCGACATCGGCGGAGGTGATCTCCACTTCCTGCCCGGCGTAGGACAAGGTGATTTCCTTGGGTTCTGGATCAATTACCATGCCATCCGGCGCGGTGCGCTCCAAAATCTGGTAGCGGCCCAGATACAAGGGTTCCGATGTGGCGGTCCCATCGCTCCCTGTGGTGAGGGTAGCTGCCAGTTCACCAGCTTTCAGGTGGACGGTGCCATCCGGGGTGACGATATCTTCCAGCGCGGTGATATCGTAAACAGCGCCCGGCTGGCCCTGCACCTCGTATTGAGGCTGGTACAACCCGCCTGCTTCCGCCACATGGCTGAATGTTTCGCCCTCTTTGGAAACGGTGATGGTTCCTTTCTGCACGGCATTGTATTTCTCAACCGTGACAACGTCCTGTGAACCGTCCACCACGAAGGGAACCGGCTCTTTGTCAAGAACATATCCCCATGGACTTTGCTGTTCATACAACTCGTAATTTCCAAACGGAAGCGGTTCCGGCAGCATGAGGGTGCCTGTGGAATCCGTCACGAAGGTGTCGATATCGACAGGGCTGGGGTAGTTGATGTGCTGCACCACCCACTCGCCGGTATCGGCATTGCGGATTTTGACAGCGGTTCCCGCCAGAGGAATAATTTTCCCACTTTCCAGATCCTTTTTCTCAAACCGGATGAGGGAGGTAAAGGTGGGGTTATTGAGGATGAAATAATAGGTTTTACCATGCTCGGAAATGAACACGGAGAAGTCGGGGGCAAATTTCTGCCCCTCGGCCCCCTTGGTCTGATGCACCACATACAGGCCATACGGAAGGTCCTTCGACTGGGCAAATCCATAGGAATCGGTGGTCAGCAGGTCACGTTCGCTTTCTTTGGCGTTTTCATAGCTTCCGGCGCTGGCAAGGTACACCTGAAACTCCGCCCCTTCCTCCGGCTGCTCGATCTGCACCTCATCGCTGGAGGCTGCGGCGGACAAAGGAAGAACAGAGGCTTTGGAGGCAAGGCTGGCAACCGCAGGGACAAGCTGCGGCACAGACGATGCGCTTGGGGCAGGCTCCGGCTCGCTTTCCGGCGCGGGGCTGCTTTCAGAGGACGGTTCCTCGGCAGGCTCTGCCGGGGTTTCGGATTCCAAGCTTTCTTCCGGCTGGCTGGAGGAAACATCCGCATCTTCCGGCACAGGGGTGGATTCAGGGATTTCCGAAGAACTGGAGTCGGGCGCTTCCTCGATGGAATTACTTTCTGCCGGTTCTTCCACCGGGACATCTTCAGCCGGGGCGCTCTCTGCGGGATTGCTTTCCTCAGCAAGCGCTTCCGACTGCGGGGCCGGTTCTTCCTGATCTGGTACGGCGGGCTGGTCGGTATGCTTGGTGATGGCGATGCTGCCGAGGATGACGTCCTCTGTGGCAGTCATGGGGATGCTGTTGTTCTCCAGTGTGAAATTGCCCGGCTCCGCGCCTACCGGATAGACGGTTTCGTCCAG
>NZ_LT835157.1:3067127-3242819 GCF_900169665.1 Anaeromassilibacillus sp. Marseille-P3371
TTCTCCATCGTTGGCCTGAATCTGCACCTTGGCCACATCCTGCCCGGCGTATTCAAACGCCACCGGGTATTTCTCATCGCTCAAAATGTAGTGATCGTCTGTACCGATTTCCTTTACATACAGGGAAGCCCCGCATGGTACGTCGGTTTTAAAGATGGCGTTGCCGTTTTCGTCAATGCCGGTGGTTTCCAGCAGCCCGTCTGCCGGGATGGAGGTTCCATCGGCGGCAGTCAATTCCTCCGCGGCGAACAGCCCGAAGGTAATGTTTTTCCATTCCTCGTTCATGCCGATGGAAAAGGTTTCGTCCTGCTCTAACAGCTTCTGGAGAGAAATTTCCACCTTCTGGCGCTCGTTGTAGAAGCCGACATCGGCGGAGGTGATCTCCACTTCCTGCCCGGCGTAGGACAAGGTGATTTCCTTGGGTTCTGGATCAATTACCATGCCATCCGGCGCGGTGCGCTCCAAAATCTGGTAGCGGCCCAGATACAAGGGTTCCGATGTGGCGGTCCCATCGCTCCCTGTGGTGAGGGTAGCTGCCAGTTCACCAGCTTTCAGGTGGACGGTGCCATCCGGGGTGACGATATCTTCCAGCGCGGTGATATCGTAAACAGCGCCCGGCTGGCCCTGCACCTCGTATTGAGGCTGGTACAACCCGCCTGCTTCCGCCACATGGCTGAATGTTTCGCCCTCTTTGGAAACGGTGATGGTTCCTTTCTGCACGGCATTGTATTTCTCAACCGTGACAACGTCCTGTGAACCGTCCACCACGAAGGGAACCGGCTCTTTGTCAAGAACATATCCCCATGGACTTTGCTGTTCATACAACTCGTAATTTCCAAACGGAAGCGGTTCCGGCAGCATGAGGGTGCCTGTGGAATCCGTCACGAAGGTGTCGATATCGACAGGGCTGGGGTAGTTGATGTGCTGCACCACCCACTCGCCGGTATCGGCATTGCGGATTTTGACAGCGGTTCCCGCCAGAGGAATAATTTTCCCACTTTCCAGATCCTTTTTCTCAAACCGGATGAGGGAGGTAAAGGTGGGGTTATTGAGGATGAAATAATAGGTTTTACCATGCTCGGAAATGAACACGGAGAAGTCGGGGGCAAATTTCTGCCCCTCGGCCCCCTTGGTCTGATGCACCACATACAGGCCATACGGAAGGTCCTTCGACTGGGCAAATCCATAGGAATCGGTGGTCAGCAGGTCACGTTCGCTTTCTTTGGCGTTTTCATAGCTTCCGGCGCTGGCAAGGTACACCTGAAACTCCGCCCCTTCCTCCGGCTGCTCGATCTGCACCTCATCGCTGGAGGCTGCGGCGGACAAAGGAAGAACAGAGGCTTTGGAGGCAAGGCTGGCAACCGCAGGGACAAGCTGCGGCACAGACGATGCGCTTGGGGCAGGCTCCGGCTCGCTTTCCGGCGCGGGGCTGCTTTCAGAGGACGGTTCCTCGGCAGGCTCTGCCGGGGTTTCGGATTCCAAGCTTTCTTCCGGCTGGCTGGAGGAAACATCCGCATCTTCCGGCACAGGGGTGGATTCAGGGATTTCCGAAGAACTGGAGTCGGGCGCTTCCTCGATGGAATTACTTTCTGCCGGTTCTTCCACCGGGACATCTTCAGCCGGGGCGCTCTCTGCGGGATTGCTTTCCTCAGCAAGCGCTTCCGACTGCGGGGCCGGTTCTTCCTGATCTGGTACGGCGGGCTGGTCGGTATGCTTGGTGATGGCGATGCTGCCGAGGATGACGTCCTCTGTGGCAGTCATGGGGATGCTGTTGTTCTCCAGTGTGAAATTGCCCGGCTCCGCGCCTACCGGATAGACGGTTTCGTCCAGCAGGTATCCCTCGCTGGGGGAAATTTCACGGATGCTGTAATCCGGGCCGCAGGGGTATTCCTTGGTGGTAAATTTGCCCCCGTTCGCCGTGGTGTAGGTATCCAGCAGGGTTTCGCCTTTAAACATCCCGTACACAGCGCCATCCAAGGTGGAATCGCCCTGCGCTTCGCCGGTGGCGGAGTCCACTTTCTCCATCTCCACGGTGAACTTCTTCAGGATATTGGAAAAACTCACGCTGGAGGTCTGGCCGGGATAGATGGTTACCTGCTGGGATTCGGGCTGGACGTATTTGTCCGGGGCATTCTCGGTTACGGTGTAATTTCCGGCTTGAAGGTTATCCACCTTGATGGTGCCATCCGGCCCCGTCACCACATCTTTTTCGATGCCGCCTCCAGAGATGTGGAAAGGAATGCCGGAAACCTCTCCATCCTCAGAGGTTTTCACAAGCTGCAGGGTACCCGCCTTGATTTCAAGGGAGAAGTAGCATTTCACCGGTTCTGCGGAACCTTTCACATCGAAGGTGACCACGTTCTGGTACTCGTCCCGCAGCCAGTATTTCGTGCCGCCTGTGACCACGCCGGGAACAGAAGAGGGCAAACGCTTTTCGGCGGTAATGGTTCCGAATTCCTTTTTATCGGTGGAAACGTGCAGTTCATTGCCGCTGACGGAAAAATCCACCCCCGGATAGCTGACAGCGAAATTCCCCAGCACATTGTTCTCATCCACCAGTGTGGTTTCGTTTTTTCCATTGCTCTCGTTGTATTTGAGGTCATGGGTATATGCCCCGACCGCGCTTGGATCATCGGTGGCAAAGGACGGGATTGTGTGGTAATTCACGACGTTCTCCCGAAGCTGATAGAAGATCGGCTTCGCGGCGGGGCTGTTGACGGTGAATTCATTGACGATCTGCGTTTCGTACCCGGTCCCCAATTGCCCATGGGCGATGAGCCAGATGAGGATTTGGGTGGCGATGTACTCGTCGATGGCGCTGCCGCCATACTTGGTGCCGGTTTCCACGTTATACCCCAAGGTCAGGGCGGTGTTGATCATCGCTTTCTGCTCGGCGGTAAAGGCGGCGTAATCATCCGACTGGTCATAACCGACGCCTGTGTGTACGCCTACGCTGAACTGGATGCAGTAGGCGGTGCGGAAGGCTTTCAGGTCGTTGATCCGCAGTTCGGTGAACTTATTGGAACTGTATCCGCCAAACGGGGCGGGAAGGTTGGAACTGAGGGAATAGCCTCTGGTGTTATGGTCGATCATGGAGATGTACCCGTCATACTCATATTCTTTGGCAAAAGCGCTGCTTGGGAAAATCCCAAAACAGAGCAGCACCGCCATCATCATAGACAGCAGCCGTTTTAGATGTTTTTTCATACAATTCTCCTTATTCGTAAAATGCAAAAAGGCCCCCGCAGAATGGAGTGAAAATTCTCCATCCCACGGGGGCCGGTGTTCAGATTATCGTTCTTCGCCGTGTTTCCGGCGGTGGTGTTTTTTCTGCGGAACAACTTTCTTCGGCAGTTCCTGTTGAGTGAGCCGGACGGCTTCCAGAACAGGGGCGGTTTCGATCCCGTTCTGCCTGCAGCCGTTCAGGATTCCTTCCAGATAGGCTTTGGAGGGCATGGCGGGGGTATCCCTGTACGGGCTGTTCATGGTGTAGGCCATGATTTCATGACTTACCCCATCCTGATCTATTACCACAACAGGTTCTTTCCCGTACAGGTAGGGAAATCCCTCGTAATGGTCCAGATGCCGTTCATCCCGTTCGGAGATCCGCCAGAGGACGCCATCCACACAGCTTCCTTCTTCCGACACAACCGTGGCAACGCCATTCCCGCCGCCGTTGGTGCGGAAAGCGAGGCGGTATCCTTCCAAGCGGACGGTATCTACCACTTCCGCGTCCGGGCAGCGGAACGCCATCTGGTTCAGGTTCATATTGCTTCCATAAGCAAAATAGAGCAGCGTGCCGCTGCACCCACTTCGCGCACCATGGCGTTCTTCCTGTTCCGGCATTTCATACCCGCGCTCAAAATCTGGTTGTTCGGTTGGCTTTTTGAAATTTTCGGTTTTCATCACCTCCAGTGTTATCGTTCTTGGTTTCGGCGGTTCTGCAGGCTGGGGTATTGGGATTTGTCATACCGCCATGCCCTGTCGCCGGGGAGGTTCGAGAGCAGATGCTCCCGCACATTTTTGTATTCCGGCCCGATGAGGCCCAGCCGCAACAGGAAGGTGCGGAAGGTAAAGGCGGGGTTTTCGCTGATCTCGGTTTTCCGCATCACCGTCCGGCTCTGGTTGATGGCCTGCGCGGAAATGGCAAGCGCCAGCGTGATATTCGCCCGAACCTTACCGGCGTGGAGGGTGCTTTCAAAACAGCGCCATTCCAGCGTACCCCGGTAGAATACGGAATGAAGGTTCAGGGCGTAATATCTCGTCCAGTTGTAATGTTCGTAGCTTTCATCCCGCCCGCCGTACCATTCCCGCTTGAGGCGTTCCATGGTGGTATTGGTGGGAAGCTTGCGGATTTTTTCCAGCATGGGTTCCCGCACCTTCTGGCACCAACGTTCCACCCGGTGTTCATTGACATTGAGGGCTTTGAATAGGATATCCTCTTTGGAATACATGATGGAGAGGGCGTTTTTTAAACTCTGCGGGGTATGCTTGGAGGCGTCCACATGGACGTGCATCCCGCAGCTTCCGTTCACGACAGCCCCCGCATGGCGCAGGGCGCGGACAACTTCCTGCAGCTTCGGCATTTCCCTGTATTCCAGTTTGGGGGAATTCATTTCCACCTTGTAGGCGCTGTCACTGATGGCAAGCTGCTGCCGCCCGATCCGTTGGGAACCATGGATGCTGGAGTCGTAGACAAACCGCCATTTCTTGCCCTCGTTGTCTATAACCTCCCACGGATCGTAGGTGCGGGATTCGTGAGTTTGGCGGGCCATGGTGCCGAACAGGGAAGCCACCGCTTCCGCTGCTTTCTGGCGGGTTAGCCCCGTCATCTCAATCTCGCAGCCGAAGTATTGGTCTTTTAAATCAATCGATGGCTGTCACCTCCCGGTGGGCGGCGGCAAGCCGTTTCCCGATGGCTTCCACCACATTCACAGTCACGCCGTTTCCGGCCTGCTTGTAAAGCTGGGCGTCGGAGTGGAGAGGCAAAACAATGTCAATCCGTTCATCTGTCCATCCCTGCAGGCGCAGGCATTCCCTTGGCGTCAGGCGGCGGATACGCTTGAGCGGCTCCAAGGTGCCTTGGTCGCTGCTGGCGGTGAGGGTATGGGCGATTTTTCGTCCAACCCTGCCGCGGCGGGTGTTCCGTTGAGCGTAGGCCAGATTGATGCTGTCGCCGAGGTAGGCCATTTTGTATCCCTTCTTGGTGTTCTCCTTGATGGGCAGGCCCACCTCGTACAAGCCGGTTTTCCCGCCGAAGCCGCCTGTCTGCGCTGCGAGGGTACAGCTTACCCCTTCCGGGGAGTACACTCGTTCGCCCTGTGCGCCGGGGCGGATTTGCACAAGAGATGTGCCTGTTGTTTCGGTGAAAGGAAATATTTTTCCCCGGCATCGCTCATCAAGATATCCGATAAGGTACACCCTTTTTCGGGATTGGGGGACGTGAAAATCCTTGCTGTTAAGCACCTGCCATTCCACAAAATACCCCAATCCGTCCAGCGCATGGAGGATGGCCGCAAATGTCCGGCCCCCGTCATGGTTAAGCAGGCCGGGAACATTTTCAAGCAGCAGATACGCAGGTCTTTTTGCCGCAGTCAGCCGGGCAATTTCAAAGAACAGGGTACCTCTTGGATCGTCGAATCCCCCACGGCGTCCAGCAATCGAAAAAGACTGGCAGGGAAATCCGCCGCACAGCAGGTCGAAGCCCGGCATTCCTTTTGGATCGGCTTTTCGGATATCTTCACAAAACCACTCTCCTTTCGTATCGAACAGGGCTTCATAGCTTTGGTTTGCTTTTTTGTCGATCTCGCAATGGCCTATGCAGGTAAACCCTCCGGCACGGGCGAGCCCTTCCCGGAACCCGCCGATACCGGAAAACAGGTCGATATATCGTATAGTTTTTCCTATCACGCTCCTTGTTCACAAATTGGCATATGCTTAAAACACAATCAATGGACATCGCCCCTTTCTCTCAGTGGAATATAATCTATATGAAAACAGCCCGCAGTTTCCTGCGGGCTGTTGCTGGCTGTCTTATGCGTAGGTTTCATCTTCGTTTTCATTGGTTTCGCCGGTTTCCACGGTATCGTCATCCGGCGCGGTTTCTTCATCCTCATCCTGATCCCAGCTTTCCGGCATGGCGTCCTCATCATCCTCGACGGGGCAGCCCTCGTCGCTGTCATCTCCCTCTGCGGGGATTTCCTCGCTTTCCGGCCCCTCATCTTCGGCAGGGGCTTCTGAAGCGCTGCTGTCATCGTCCCAGCCCTCTGGTTCCGCATCGTCGGGTACTTCCTCGTCCTCGTCGGTTTCGGGGCTTTCAGCGGCTTCCCAGCCGCTTTCCGCCTGTTCTTCCTGTTCGGCTGCTCTGGCCGCTTCGAATTCTTCCTCGGCTTCTTCCAGCGCCTGCTCGATCAGCCCGATCACGAATTCCTTTTGGGTAAGGCGGCGGTGGTAGGTTTTCTCGTAGTTTTCAAGGTATTCCTTTACCCTCTGGAACAATTCCTCGCTCACCTGAAATGCTAACGTTCTTCCTTTTTCCATGACTTTGACAGCCCCTTTCTCATAATGTTCCATAATGACCATTTCGATGAATTTGCTGATTGTGCTTTCCGTTTCCCTGATTTCCTCGCTGACGCGATTGTGCAGGTCTAATGGGATTTTGCAGGTAATTCCCTTGGTTTCCATGCTCTATCGCTCCTTCGTTTTTTCTTTCCCTTTCGGGCAACACAAGCATACTGCAACCCGCCTGATAAAGCTATTACCAAGACCAACAACCTTTCAGCCAAAGCAGGCTCAACAAACGTCACAACCAACAAGGGCTATGTTGAGGGCTTTCAGCGGCGTGGCCCTTCCATTTTCTTTTGCTTTTTCGGGGTAACCGGCTGCATATCCTCAAAGAAATATCCGGCCATCTGCTTCATCCAGCTAAAATCCTGTTCTTCCGGTATTGCAACCGTCAGGGCAACGGCGTCTGAAATGCGGCTTTTTCCGTTTTCACGGTAGTATTCCTCAAAGCTGCCCCACCAGCCATCCGCGCCGGTTTTGATTATATCGTCCCGCCCGTCAATGCTGAGGTAATAGCGGGCGGTATCCACGCCGATGGATTTTCCGTCTATTTTTTGGGAGGCGTACACCTTCTCATCGGCATAAACGTCTATGGTCTGCCTTGGGGCAAGGTAAAGCGTCATCGTCCGGTCTGTGTATTCGGGGTATTTCTCATTCGGCTTCTCCAGCAGGACAAGCCGGGCCGCGTCGAAGGATTTGGGTGTTTTGTAATCCACGGTGAGGCGTTTGAGTTCGGTTCCCTTAAATTCTTCAAAATACAGGGGATCGCCAAACACAATGTGCTTGGGGTTTTTGATTTTGTAGATTTCTTTTCTCATAAGTCGATTCCTTTCGTTTTAAACAGGGTTAATCTTCTTCCAGCAGGGAACCGAGGAAGCCCATCATTTCCTGTGGGATGGCATCTTCCTGTTGTTTCACAGGCTGGGAAGGGACAGCTTGCAATTCTTCCCGCAGCACCCGCCGCAGGGTAGCTTCAAAGGCTTCCTTTTCTTCGCTCTCCAGAATCGCCTGCACCAGAAAGGCGTTTTTCTGTCCGTCCGGCACAGCCTGCAGAATTTCCCAAGCCCTGCGGTGGCGTTCATTCTGGAGGTTGGGGCGGAAACCGAATAGGGGCCTGTTCATCCCTTGCTCACACCGCCCGACAAATGCCCCAAAATCCGCTCGAATCCTTCAGCGTTTACCTTGTCGTCTATCAGGGTAAAAACCCGGCACAGGCCGTCCTGTTCGCTCACATTGCCTTTAACCACTGCCGCGCCCCCGCCCAGCATGACTACCGGAATGGCTTTCAGGTCAAACCCCGATTCCATGGCTGACGAGAGAAGCCGTTCGGTGTAGAGGCGGCCCTGCTTTTGGATGATGCTGCGGGCGTCCTCGTCCATGCTGCAGGCTTTTCCGGCCAGCACGCGCTCCACTTGGGCGTCGGTAACGGACAGCCCCACATCCCGGCGGATCTGTTCTTTTGTTTCATCGATGCACCGGATCATGCCAAGTTCCAGACTCCGGCAGGTGGAAGCGTTGGGGATGCCGTTGTCCAGCCGCATCAGGTCCACCGTCCAGCCGCCGATATCCATGAGCAGAACAGAAGGTTCGTTTTGGATAAGTTCAGGATGGATGGCGATGGCGGAATACCCCTGTGGGAACAGTTTCACATCTTCGATAGTTACTTTGTAGGGGATTCCCTCAAATTTGAAGCACACCGGACGGAGGCCGTCTGCCGACTGGGAAGAACGCAGAAGGTATTCCCGGAAGGGCTTTTTCTCACGGCCAAATCCGGCCAGAGGCAATCCGGCAGCAAGTTTGACGGAACACTCTGTTTTTTCACCGCGCTGTTTGATCTCCTTGGCGACAGCGGCAAGGGTAAGCAGGTAGTAGTTGTCGTTCTCCATCTTGTTTCGCAGGATGGGCTGCCTGCCCGTCCCGCACACGAAGAACTTCCCGCCGTACTCCAGTGTGTTCTGCAGGGTGTAGGGTTCATGGCTGTAAACAGCGATACCGGCTGGGAAAGAAAAATGCCGGGTTTTAATGGCGTAATAGCCGTGGTCTATGCCGATGTTCATGGTTTTGCTCATCCTTTCTTGGCGGTTGTTGAAAACTTGGAAGGGCTACTGGTTTTGAGTAAGCTTGCTGGAGGGAATCCTGTTCTTTCCCAGCCAGGTAAGTAATTTAGGGGTGAGAGTGTGAGAGAGGGGGAAAGCGAAAAATCGCTGCGAAAAACCTCCCCGGCAAGCCGCCGGGGAGGTTCTAAAAAAGGGCGCACTGCCCCCTTGTATCTTGAGGGCTTAAAATTGGCCCTTTTGGGGGGATTCGTCAATCTATCTATGAAACTGCCGGAAACTTCTACACTTCCGATAACGGGAAAAAAGGGTGGTAAACGCAAAAAAGCGGGGCCTCCGGCCTGAATTTTCAGGCGGAAGCCCCGCTTTGACGGATTTTGTTGCGGTTTGCTGTTTGGACATCTACGGTAAAACCGTTTTTCGGATTTTGCTCCAAAAACCCCGCAAACCCGCATGAATACTGAAAAAAATTGGGTGACATCTTTTTTGTCACCCAATCATGGTGCGGGTGACAGGACTTGAACCTGCACGCTTTGCAGCGCAAGAACCTAAATCTTGTGCGTCTGCCAATTCCGCCACACCCGCATATTAAGACAGTATCTTTGAGGAAACTGTGTTCCCTATTATAACGAATTTTACAGTCAATTGCAAGTCTTTCTCAGAGAGATCTTGACTTTCTATCTAAATTTTACTATAATAATAGAGCTATACGATTCTCTTTATTTTTGGAAGAGTTTTGTGTAGTTTTGGTTTATTGAATTCTTAGGATCGACGGACAATATTTATTTACCGGGGTGTAGCGCAGTTGGTAGCGCGCCTGCTTTGGGAGCAGGATGCCGCAGGTTCAAATCCTGTCACTCCGACCATATCTGCGGTGAGCTTTTTGCACACCGCAGATCTTTTTTTGTGGATAATACAGATGTATAGAAATTTTTATTACTCATGCAGGGAAAGACAGGGGGAGATTTGTAAAATAAAATGATGGATAGAAATGAAGCAAAAACCATTATATTCGAAGAAAAAAGTATCCCTAAAATCCTCTTGCATATAGCACCGCCAGTTATGTTGGCACAGTTGATCCAAGCTTTATATAATATTGTGGACAGCTTTTTTGTGGGCCAATACTCCGGGGATGGTCTGACGGCTTTATCCGTGATCTTTCCTATTCAGTTGATCGTTACCGCATTGGCTGTAGGCACTGGTGTTGGGGTAAACACATTGATGTCGCGTTATTATGCCCAGGGTCAAGAGGAAAAGGCAAACAAAGCGGCTGGGACTGGCATCTTGTTATCCCTTATGAGTTGGATTTTATTCGCGATTGCCAGCACCATTTTGATGGAGCCCTATGTCTTGGTTTCCGTAAAATCTGCAAAAGCGGTGGAATTTGCCATGACTTATGGTACCATTGTTTGTGTTGGCAGTTTCGGCCTCTTTTTTGAGAGCATTTGGACCAAGGTACATCAAGCAAAGGGAAATATGAAATTGCCCATGTTTGCCCAGATAGCGGGTGCAGCCACCAACATTGTTCTGGACCCTGTCCTAATATTTGGATTTGGCTTTATTCCTTCTATGGGGGTTGCGGGTGCCGCCTATGCCACCATCATTGGGCAGATCGTTGCAGCGACGATTACGGCCTCCGGGTTTAAAAAGCCTCCGTGCTTGGCTGATGTCCGACATTTTGCAAAGCGGATCTATCAGTTGGGATACCCTTCTATCTTCATGCAAATGCTTTATACGGTTTATATCGTCATACTCAATATCATCCTTGCAGGTTTTTCCGACGCTGCTGTGACGGTACTGGGACTCTATTATAAAGTGCAATCCTTTTTCTTTATTCCCCTTTCTGGATTACAGACCTGTATTGTCCCCTTGTTGAGCTATACATATGCTAAGGGAGAATATCAACGGTGTAAGCATATTATGACCAATTCAGTCATAATGGCAGTCAGTTTTATGTTGTTTGGCGTTTTATGTTTTGAGTTCATCCCCACGCAGCTTCTAGGGATTTTTTCAACAGAAGCTACGGTGCTATCCATTGGAGAAAATGCTTTCCGAATCATCGGAATCAGTTTTATCCCTGCTGTATTTTCTCTAATCAGCCCGGTATTTTTCCAGGCCATTGGCTCTTCTGGACCAAGTGTATTGCTATCTCTAACACGGCAGATTTTTTGCCTGATTCCGATCTTTTGGGTTTTATCTTTTATGGGGTTGGAATATACATGGTTTGCCTTCCCCATCGCAGAAATCGTGACCGGCAGTGTTGGCTGGCTTCTATATAGGCGCAAACTCAAGCAGTGGAACTTCTATGATGAAAAACAGACCGAAATAAACAAGGGGGACATTCGTATGAAATTGATTACTGCTATCATAAACCGAAAGGACGTAGGCGAGGTTTGTACCTCTCTGACAGAGGCCGGGTACTATTTTACTAAGATGATGTCCTCCGGCGGTTTCCTGACATCTGGAAACACCACACTCATCATAGGGACCGAGAAAGACAAGGTAAAGGACGTCATGGAAATCATCCGCAGCCACTGTTCCAAGCGGACAGAAGAGGTCGCCACAAACCTTCAGACCGCTACGCCATCTGCTGCATATCCAGCACAAGTCACCGTCGGCGGCGCCACGGTTTTTGTTACAGACGTAGAGGAATTTGAAAAGATGTAAAGATCCCTCCGGAATTAGGCCATCCCGCCCATATATCCACCGCGTGCGTCCGCGATGAGCCTAGGCATTCCGGCTCCTACCCATCTCTATAAAACGCGCAGGGCCATTTCCCTCTAAAAATAAATTTAGCCGATACTGCAAGTATCTGTATCGGTTAAAAATGTGAATGATTTACACAAGCACAGTGGTCTTCTAGCACAGCGCAATAATCCCCATATGCCGATGGGACATCATTAAAACGAGAGGATACCGGCCGTTTTTCCTTTCACCGTTTTCTATTTTTTCACAAAAATTGGGGCATAACCAGTAACGAATCGGAGAGTTCATGTAAGACTCTCCGATCTTTTTGTCCATTTTATTTTTATGATAGAGACCGATGCCGCTGTGCTTTTCAGCGATAAGACGTTTGAACGTATTCTGCTATTTAAAACCTGCTTTTTTCTAATGGTTTCGCTTTTAACCGAAAGGTAAAAGCAACCTGATCCCCTACTTTTGCCCATCCTGCAGATGATACCTTATCAAAAAAGGACTGCCGCTCCTCGCAGCAGTCCTTCGGCTATTATCCTGTTTTCCAACAGGTACATTTTGCGTGAATCCTAATTGAGGCTATGGAGTTGTGCTTTTACCAGGCTTCCTGCACAATCTTTCGCTGTATTCTCTGCCGGGCCCTCTTCGTATTTTACGGCTGAACCGGCTTTCATGTAAAATATTGCCATAGCTGCTAAGAAGGACACAGCAGCACGGAGAGGCCGATGAAAAAACAACCTTTAGAATAATAACCGTTAACCGGCGTTTTTTCATCAGCTTCCCCCTACTGCCGCCCAACAGCGACTGATGTCCCCGTGCGCGGTAGAAGGTTCGCAGAGTCAATATATTGAGGATGTAACTTGTAATCGTTTTCTCTTGTATATACGCTCTTCCTAACCAGCAGGATGGCTAACCCCCTTACATACGGCGAAACCACACCCTATAGAAAAGAAGGCAGCATCAATACCATTAGCCCCTGGCTAACCGCCGCCGGTCTAATCCGTGATTATGAATCTCTTCGCCGACAGAATGCCGCTACCAATGACCCCACAATCTGGATACCCTTTTCGTCCGTTCTTGATAAATATCCCTATGCCCAAACAACATCCATCTAGGTCGCAGTCTCCAGCCGCTCTCACGACTGAAAGACAACTATATTCTGGCAAATAGAAGCCACCCATTCATTTCATTTTTCGTTCTTTAAGCGCTTAATTTGTTGTAAATGGCTTGCCATCGATTTTCAACGCCCGAGTATTGGTGTCGAAAGTAGACTTTTAAAACCGAAAATGCTATAATAAACAAAAATATTGTGATATGATGTAAAGTAATGAGTTTTATCTGTGCAGAGATGGTTAAACTGCACAAAATTCAGGAAATGTAGGCGTTTGATCTAAAGTGTCTTTTATGTAAAAAATGTGGATTCCAAAGTCTACCATCAAAACCAACATAGATTTCACATATTTATTGTGATTAATTGGTTCCATTTTAAGAATGTGCTATGCGCTACACCAAGTTCCCGAGCGGCAGCACGCGCCGTGATACAACCGTCTCGGTATCGAGTTTGCAATTCATAAAACCGGTCTGGAATGGGCATCTTCTCCCGGCCAAACCGTACGCCTTTTGCTTTGGCTGCTGCAATCCCTTCCGCTTGCCTCTGCTTAATGTTTTCGCGCTCCATCTGCGCTACATAGCTCAAAATTTGGAGGACCAGATCAGCGATAAAGGTTCCAGTCAGATCTTTTCCCTTCTGTCGGGTGTCGAGTAATGGCATGTCCAAAACAACGATATGAGCCCGTTTCTCTTTGGTAATCAGGCGCCACTGTTCTTGAATTTCGCTGTAATTACGGCCAAGCCGGTCGATGGATTTTACCGCCAGCACATCGCCAGGTTTCAAGCGGCGCAAGAGCCTTTTGTACTGTGGCCGGTTAAAGTCCTTTCCACTGAGCTTGTCCATAAAAATCTGTTTTTTGGGTACGCCAAATTCCTGCATTGCAAGAATTTGGCGGTCTTCATTTTGATCTTTTGTAGATACTCGTACATATCCCAAAACCATCTCTTCCATCTTTTACCTACATCTCCAATCATTGTAATTTGGTATACAATCATTGTATAGGATAGACATCTTTAGGTCTTTTATCAGTGAAACACATAAAAACAATCGAATAGTACGTGAATATTATTGACATTATTAAATAGAATTCACTATTTTTGATATTTATAGGTTGAAATTTGTCTTATATAAATTTCTAATTAGTAAAAATATTTTCTCATATGGCCTGCTCATCTGTATCTTAATAATATTTCTCAAATGGGCACACTTCCCCAAAAATAGTTATCTAAACAAAAAGGCCTCTTGTATCCGAATGATCGGATACAAGAGGCCTTATATACGATTACCTGGTTTAAAATGCCATGGCGAAATTGTCAAAGCGCCATCCATTTTCAGTCCTTACCATATGGATGGGGTATTCTTGTGTCGTTTCCTTCGCAGAACCACCCTTCTCGCCGAAACCTGCATCTTCCCTATAATGTCCTATTAGATGAAATGTAAGCTCCTCTGCGCTTTGACTGACCAATTCGAAAGAAGTACTGACATAATCAATGTTTCCGCCGCGATCTCCGGGAGAACTAAACAACCGGTCATTTCCATCATCCATATACAATTGAGTGTCGTTCCGCAAGCGGTTTGCATAATCCTCCGTAAATACGCTCTCCAGCGCCTTTTGAAATGCTGAATAGCTTTCAAACCCTTTATCTAGGTAAAAAGTGCGCTCATTATCTCCTTGGATACTCACGCTCCTGTCGAGGGCAAAACCCCCTGACATGGAAAAATGATAATACATGCGATAGGCTGCCCGATACAACTGCTGCTGATCTTCCGTTAGAAAATCCGGTACCGGCAGATCGGCTGACAACTCCGGGTCCGGAATCCATGCATCCGCCAAAGCCCCTTCCCCACTGCTTTCCGCCTCCACAGAGGAACCATTCTCCGCTAAACCGGACATCTGAGAGGATGGTAACCCCTGGGGTACAGCACTGGAAGTGGATAAAGACGTGCTAGCCGTCGGATTCGGCGGCGAACAACTGGTGCATACCCCAATGACCACCAACGTAATAACAAACAGGGCAATCCTTTGTTTCATTTTCATTCACCTATCCATTCAATTGGAAAACATTTGCCGTGAAAAATCAAAAAGGGACAGCGCGGCCACTCCGCCGGTTATCCCACCGGCAGCCATATGCCGTTGCTGTCCCTTGAGAACTTTGTTTATTTTCTGCCCAAAAGCTTGACCAAAACAGCCTTTTGAGCATGCAGGCGGTTCTCCGCCTCATCAAAGATCTCCGTGGAATGCTTCTCCAGAATCTCCGCTGTGATCTCTTCTCCGCGGTGTGCCGGCAGGCAATGCTGTACCATTGCATCCGGCTTTGCAACGGACATGACCTCATCATTGATCTGGAAGCCTTGGAATGCCTTGCGGCGCTTCTGCGCCTCTTCCTCTTGCCCCATAGAGGCCCAAACGTCCGTAATCACCACATCGGCGCCGCGCGCGGCCTCCTTTGGATCGTTTGTAATACTGAATGCCGGATGCTGCACTGCAAAATCCAAAACCATTGGATTCGGTTTGTAGTCATTCGGGCAGGCAACCGCCACTTCCATCTTCATCTTCAAGCATCCAACAATTAAAGAATTCATCATATTGTTGCCATCGCCAATGAAGCACATCTTCAGCCCATCCAGGCTGCCCTTGTGCTCCCGGATGGTCATCAAGTCAGCCAAAACCTGGCACGGATGGGCAAAATCCGTCAATCCGTTGATGATCGGGATGGTGCCATTTTGCGCCAAGGCATCCACTTCGGACTGCTTGTAGGTGCGGATCATAATTCCATCGAGGTAACGGGACAACACCCGAGCTGTATCCTCGACCGGTTCGCCGCGGCCGATCTGCAAATCACTGGCCGAAAGGAAAATCGGCAGGCCGCCGAGTTGGTACATACCGACTTCAAAGGATACACGGGTTCTTGTGGAAGCTTTCTCAAAAATCATACCCAGTGTTTTCCCCGCTAAGTAGCGGTGTTCAATGCCGTGCTTCTGCTCATACTTGAGCTGATCGGCCAAATTGAGGATTTCCGTAATATCCTCGGTGGAAAGGTCCAACATTTTTAAAAGGTGTTTCATCGGTCAATCCCTCCGTGTCCGCCATGAGGCGGTTCAATTGATTATAATTTCGAAATGGTTTCTTGCAAAATGGCGAGGCCCTTGTCAAGCTCTTCCTGTGATATGGTAAGCGGGGGTAGGAAACGCAGCAAATTTTTGGCGGTAAGTACCAACAGACCGTTTCCCACGCAGGCTGCAGCAACCTCCTTGGCATTGTCCGCCTTGAGCGTTGCCCCCAACATCATACCAATACCGCGGACCTCTGCAATCCCTTCCATCGCCGTCAACTTCTCCCGCAGATATGCGCCCTTTTCAGCAACTTGTTCCAAGAAGCCGGGCGCGGTAATCTTACGCAAAACCGCCAATGCGCCGGCACAAACCACCGGATTTCCTCCAAACGTGGAGCCGTGCATCCCTGCATCCATCACTTTTCCCAGACGCTCGGTACAAAGGCAGGCGCCGATCGGCAGCCCACCGCCGAGTCCCTTCGCACTGGTGATGACATCCGGCTGAATATCATAATGCTCGTAACAATAAAGCTTTCCTGTGCGCCCTACACCGGTCTGTACCTCATCGACCAGCAACAGCACATCGCGCTCCTGGCAAAAAGCTGCCAGTTCCTGGACAAACGCCTTTTCTAACGGGCGTACGCCGCCCTCTCCTTGGATCAATTCGATCATTACGCCACAGGTGTTTTCATCCACATGCGCCTTGATGCTCTCCATGTTTGGATCTGCGTAGGAAAACCCCTCTGTAAAAGGAGTAAAATAATGATGGAAACCATCCTGTCCCGTAGCCGACAATGTTGTGACCGTTCGGCCGTGGAAAGAATGATGCAAAGTAACAATCCGGTTGCAGTCCTTTCCATGCGTTTGGGTGCCATATTTGCGTGCAAGCTTGATGGCACACTCGTTGGCCTCCGCACCGGAATTTCCAAAAAAGATCTTCGAAAGGCCCGTTAATTGACAGAGTACCTCTGCCAACTGGGTCATCACAGGGCTGTAATATAGGTTGGAGATATGCTGGAGCGTTGCCGCCTGTCCACTGACTGCTTCCACCCAATCCGGGTCACAATACCCCAACGCATTGACACCGATCCCCGCCCCAAAATCAATATAGGACCTTCCTTCGGTATCCACCGCTGTCGCGCCTTTACCACTCACCAGCGCGGTCTGAAACCGCCCATAGGTGGGCATCAGGTACGACTGTTCCTGTTGTTTCACCTCTTCAAAATGCATATCGAATCCCTTCTGTCCTGTAGGGCTACCATCCCACCCTAAAATTTCACACCATATGTTTTCATATCCACATACCCGTCTTCACTGACCTCTATGCCTTCTCCCTCCAGCAACCTGCGCTGTTCCTCAGGGCCGCCAAATGCAAACTCCGGCGCCAAGCGGCCCTCCCGGTTGACCACACGATGGCAGGGAACCGGTGTTTCTCCTCCAGTCACCCACGGATATGGATTGCGGTGCAACGCCCAACCGACCGCCCGGGCGCCTCTGGGGCTGCCGGCCAAAAAGGCCACCTGCCCATAAGAGATCACCTTGCCCTTCGGCACGCGCCGCACAATATCATAAACTCGATCGTTAAAATTCATTGCGGTTCCTTCAAATATTTTCAATACAACATCGTTCCGATGCCTTCATCGGAAAACAGCTCAATCAGAATCGAATGTGGAATACGTCCATCCAAGATATGCGCACGATTCACGCCGCGCCGGACTGCCTCCACACAGCAATCAATTTTCGGGATCATCCCCCCGCTGATGATGCCTTGGTTTTTGAGGCTGGGTACCTCGCTTACATTGATAACCGGGATCAACGTATTTTCATCGTCCTTATCACGCAGTAAGCCGCGTATATCCGTCATCAAAATCAATTTGATCGCATCCAACTTTGCCGCAATGCGGGCCGCTGCTACATCGGCGTTTATGTTGAACACTTCCCCGTTCGCGCCGCCCGCCACCGTGGATATGATCGGTACATAGCCATTGCGCGCAGCGTCCATAATGATGCCTGTGTTTACGTCCACAATCCGCCCCACATACCCGAGATCCCCCTCGTTGGAGCGCAACTTCTCCGCTGTCAACATACCGCCGTCCAATCCACACAGCCCAACTGCCCGGCCACCGTGGTGCTCCAAAAGCTGCACCAAATCTTTGTTGACCTTTCCAGCGAGGACCATCTGCACAATGTCGATCGTCTCCTCATCCGTGACGCGCATCCCGCCGACAAATTGACTTTCCTTGCCGATTTTTTTCAGCATGGAACTGATCTCCGGCCCGCCGCCGTGCACCAACACCACATTGATGCCCACGAGCTGCATCAAAACGATGTCGCTCATCACGGCGTCCTTCAAGTCGTCGTTTATCATCGCGTTCCCACCATATTTGACGACCACGGTCTTTCCCGCGTATTTTTGGATATAAGGCAATGCCTGCACGAGCACCTTTGCCCGCTCGGCGGTCGATATTCTCATAGTCGATGTCTCCTCCATACTGGTATGCATCCGGTTAAAAACCATGCAATACCGGGGTTCTGTCTGACCTAGTTTTCCTCCTCAGGGTCAGGTGCGGTAATCTCCGTTGATCTTCACGTAATCATACGTCAGATCACAGCCAAAAGCCGAAGCTCCTGCATCTCCGTCGTGCAGCGTAACAAGGATGTCAATTTCATCCTCGCTCAGGACCTTCTTTGCCATCTCCTCGTCAAAGGGAATGCCCGCGCCATTTACGCATACATCGATTCTCCCCGCCTTGGAAGCAAAACCGACGTCCACCCGGTGAATGTCCACCGGCGCGCCGGAATAGCCGATAGCGCAGAGAACACGCCCCCAATTGGCATCCGCACCAAACATGGCCGCCTTCAACAGACTGGAACAGATCACGCCCTTGGCCACTGTACGTGCATCTGCATCCGAAGCGGCGCCAGTCACATTGCAGACCAGGAGCTTCGTTGCGCCTTCGCCGTCCTTTGCCACCATGCGCGCTAAACGGACGCACATCTCGCGCAATGTCTCTGTAAAGACTGCAAACGCTTCCGTATCCTCTTCAATCGGGTCGTTCCCCGCCAGGCCATTGGCCAAAATCGCTGTCATGTCATTGGTCGAGGTATCCCCATCAATACTGACCATGTTGAAACTATCCTTCACCGCCAAACGCAGTGCCTGATCCAAAACGGCCGGAGCGATGTTTGCGTCCGTCGTCAGGAAGCACAGCATGGTCGCCATATTGGGATGAATCATACCGGACCCTTTCGCAATCCCGCCCATACGGATTTTCTTACCATGGATGACAACCTCTGCCGCCACCTCTTTGACCACCGTATCCGTCGTCATAATTGCCTTGGCCGCTGCTGCGGAGCCATCCTCCGAGAGCATTTCTGCCAGCTTTGGCGCGGCTTCCAAGATCGGTTCGATCGGCAGCACTTGGCCGATCACGCCCGTGGATGCGACCACCACATCCTCGGGCTGTAAATGCAACACCTTTGCAGCAGCCTCACACATCATCTGCGCCTTCTGCTCGCCGTCCGCATTGCAGGTATTGGCGTTTCCGGAGTTGCAGATCACCGCCTGGGCGATGCCGTCCGCAATGTTGCGGCGCGTCACTTGAATCGGCGCCCCTTTGACCAGATTCTGCGTGTATACTGCAGCAGCAGCACATGGAACCTTGGAATAGATCAACGCCAGATCGGGCTTACTTTTATTTTTACGGATTCCACAGTACATGCCGGATGCCAGGAACCCCTGTGCGGCGGTCACACCGCCTTCAATGGAAATCGCTTGCATGATTCATTCGCTCCTAAAAATGGATTGCCGCCCTTAAAATGCCGGCGGTATCAGCATCAGGCCGCTGGTTTCATCCAGTCCAAACGCCAGATTCATATTCTGGATAGCCTGTCCCGCAGCGCCCTTCACCATATTATCGATGGCTGAAATGGCAATAAAGGTGTTGGTACGCTGATCCAAGTGCAGGGAGATGTCGCAGTAATTGGAATAGCGCACATTTTTAATATCTGCCACACGCCCCTCGGGCAACAAACGGATAAATGTTTCCCCGCTGTATTGTTCCTCGTACGCCTCCCGGATCTCTTTTAAAGAACTCTCCGTTTGAAGCTTTGCATAACAGGTGGCCAGGATTCCACGGTTGACGGGGAGCAAGTGCGGCACAAACGTCAGCTTGACCGGCGTCCCGCCCGCCACATGGGATAGGCTCTGCTCCATCTCCGGCGTATGCCGGTGTGCCGCCACCTTATAAGCGGAGAAGCCCTCGTTCAGCTCTGGATAATGCGTATTCTGGGTCAACTTACGCCCGGCGCCCGTAACGCCGGATTTACAATCCGCAAGGATTCCCTCCGTAGAAATGTACCCTTTGCGCAGAGCCGGCGCCAACGCCAACGGAACCGCCGTCGTATAACAACCGGGATTTGCGATAATCTTTTTCCCTCGGATTTGGTCGCGAAAGAGTTCTGGCAGTGCATACACTGCCTGTTCGTACAATTCCGGGTAGAGATAATCCCCCCCATACCACTCTTTATAGTCCTTTTCGTTTTCCAGGCGAAAATCCGCCCCCAGATCGATAAAGACCTTTCCCGAATCATAACATACTTTTGCCAATTCCTGAGAAAGTCCGTGCGGAAGCGCGGCAAAGACCACATCGCTCTTCTCTACGACTTCCTCCTGCGTACCACATACCTGATCGCAAATATGGTAATACGCCGGATAAATTTCACTGAGCGCCTGCCCCGTAAAACTCACAGAGCTAATCGCCGCCAGCTCTGCCTGCGGGTGCCCGGTCAATAGCCGGACCAGTTCCGCACCGGCATAGCCGGTTGCCCCCACAACGCCTGCTTTGATCCTCATTGTTGTCACCTTCTATTGAATGTCCAAAATGAACCTTACTTTTTTTCTTTACCGGTACCGGCATCCTCCTTTGGTTTTGAAGGAACGCCGCCTTTTTTTACAAATCGGGCCATGCGGATCTTATAAACCGCTTCGTCTATGATCACACCCACACAGAGGCCTCCCACCGGCCCCATCACATATTGCTGTATGTATGCGCCCACAACAAACCCCAAGAAAATGCAGACGATCATCCAGAAATAACCCTTTTTCGGTTCGACCGGCTGTAAGCGCTTGGCCGCTTTCTCCACTTTGCTCACACTGTTTCGCCCCCTCCATCATAGGGCCATACCGCCTTCTGCATCAGGGCTAACACCCTCTGGGCCTCTCTTTCCACATTTTCCGGCGCCGGCCCACCCGGCACTTTACGGCCATTCACACAGGTGTCCAGGGAGATCGCCTGGTAAACATCCTCTCCAAATCGTTCGTGGAACTGCTGGTAGTCCTCCAAGGGCAGGGTCTCCAAGGTCAAGTCGCAATCGATACAGTGCGCCACAATCGCACCGGTCGCCTTGTAGGCATCGCGGAACGGCAGTCCCTTGCCCACCAAATAGTCCGCGCAATCGGTTGCGTTGATAAATCCTTTCGCCGCTGCCTTGCGCATATTTTCGGGAAGCACCTTCATTGTATCCACCATCGGTACAAAAGCCGTCAGGCACATATGCAGGGTATCGACTGCATCAAATACAGCCTCCTTATCCTCCTGCATATCCTTATTGTATGCCAAAGGCAAACTCTTCATCATGCTCAACAGCGTGGTCAGATCGCCGATGGCGCGCCCCGCCTTCCCGCGGACCAACTCCGCAATATCCGGATTCTTTTTCTGAGGCATGATGCTGGACCCAGTGGAAAAAGCGTCATCCAGCTCAATAAACTTAAATTCCCAAGAACACCACAGAATAATCTCCTCCGAAAAGCGGGAGAGGTGTACCATTGCAATGGCGATGGCCGCCGCAATCTCCATGCAGAAATCGCGGTCAGACACGCCGTCGAGACTGTTGTGAGAATAGCCGTCGAATCCGAGCAGACGCGCACTCATCGCACGATTGAGCGGATAAGTGGTGCCAGCCAACGCGCCCGAGCCGAGAGGACAGATGTTCATCCGCTGGACTGCATCCTTAAGCCGCCCCAGGTCGCGCTGGAACATCTCCACGTATGCCATCAGATGATGCCCAAAGGTGATGGGCTGTGCACGCTGCAAATGGGTATACCCTGGCATCACTGCCCCTTTATATTGCAATGCCTTATTACACAATACTTCGATCAATTCCTTCATCTGTGCATAGAGCACCCCACACTGTTTGCGCAAATAGAGCCGGTCGTCCAGCGCCACCTGGTCGTTCCGGCTGCGGGCAGTGTGCAGCCGCTTCCCGGCGTCTCCCAACCGCGCCGTCAGTTCCGCTTCTACAAAGGTGTGGATGTCCTCTGCCTCCGGATCGATCTCCAACGTTCCAGATTCCAGATCCGCCAAGATCCCCTCAAGGCCCGCACAAATCCGCTCCGATTCCTTTTGGTCAATGACGCCGCACGCCCCCAACATGGTTGCATGGGCAATGCTTCCTTCGATGTCTTCCTTTGCCATACGGCTGTCAAACCGAATGGAAGAGTTAAAGTCGTTTGTTTTTTTATCGAGTTCCTTGTGGAACCGTCCTGTCCAAAGTTTCATATTCTGCACTCCCAACTGATTGATGGGCGCATCGCGCCACAGTATATTCTATTATAGCACGCCCGATCCCGACAGAACAGCCGCTCCCCCGCCAAAACCGGCCATGTCAACCGCCGCCCTCTGGCGCTTTGAAACGGAACACATCGAAATCCGCATCAAATGTAGGAGGCCAGAATTTCTGTCCCATTTTCTGGCAGAAATTCTGGCGCTCTCTTCTGAATTCCACGCGACGAATCGCTAAAATCCGCCGCTTATTTTTCCACAGGCCAGTTTTTCTTCGCCATGGCGCGCACTTTGATCGGCAGCCCGAACAAATTGATGAATCCTGCGGAATCGGCCTGATCGTAAACCTCGTCCTCATCAAAGGTTGCCATATCCGAATTGTACAGGCTGTACGGAGAGGTTACGCCTGCGTCGATAATGTTGCCCTTGTAGAGCTTGAGCTTTACTTCACCAGTCACGGTTTGCTGGGTGCTGTCTACAAAAGCGGAGAGCGCTTCCCGCAATGGGGTGAACCACTCGCCATCATACACCAGCTCTGCAAACTTATTGGCGACGCTCTGCTTGTAATGATAGGTCGCCTTATCCAGGCAGATTTCTTCCAACTTATTGTGCGCATGATACAGGATTGCTCCGCCGGGGGTTTCATACACACCGCGGGACTTCATGCCCACAAGACGGTTTTCTACGATGTCTGCGATGCCGATGCCGTTCGCACCGCCTACCTCATTGAGCTTTGCAACAAGGTCAACCGCACAGAGCTTCTGGCCATCGAGTGCGACCGGGATACCCTTTTCAAAGGTCAGAGTGATGTACGTCGGCTTGTCGGGCGCTTGTTCCGGGGAAACCCCCAGCTCCAAGAACCCTTCCTTATTGTACTGCGGCTCATTTGCCGGGTCCTCGAGATCGAGGCCCTCATGGGAAAGATGCCACAGATTTTTATCCTTCGAATAATTGGTCTCACGGGTGATCTTCAGCGGGATATTATGCGCTTCCGCATATTCGATCTCATCCTCGCGGGACTTCAAATCCCAAATTCTCCACGGCGCAATGATCTTCATCTCCGGCGCAAATGCCTTAATCGCCAGTTCAAAACGCACCTGGTCATTGCCTTTGCCCGTACAGCCATGGCAAATGGCATCTGCGCCCTCTGCCTGTGCAATCTCCACAAGGCGTTTGGCAATGATGGGACGCGCAAAGGAAGTCCCCAGAAGGTATTTATTTTCATACACCGCTCCCGCCTTGACTGTCGGGAAGATATAGTCTTCGACAAACTGTTTTTTCAAGTCTGCAATATACAACTTGGAAGCCCCGGTCTTCTTGGCTTTTTCCTCCAATCCTTCCAACTCACTGCCCTGGCCCACGTCGGCAGAAACAGCAATTACCTCGCAGTTATTGTAGTTTTCCTTCAACCACGGGATGATGATCGAAGTATCCAAGCCGCCGGAATACGCCAGAACGACCTTTTTAATATTGGTATTATCTATCGCTTGCTTTGCCATTTTCATAGCCCCCATTTCTTCGTTGTGTTTTATTATACACCGTTTATGCAAAAAATCAAGCGTTTAATGTATAAATATTCACGTTATCTGTATTTCATAAATTCCAATTACCAAGCTTTCATTCTCTTGTGAAAGTGCACAAGGTCGTCGCCGGATTCCAATTTATCTTCCTATACAGAAATAGAGAAAGCCGAAGGCCCCTCTGTAATCTCTGGAACGGGTTCCAGTTCATCCGTCCCTTCGTTAAAACAATCGGGTCTATCCACAGCCCATCGCACTTCTCCTGCTTCCGCACCGTCGCAAACCAATAGAAGGCGATTTCTTCCTTTGGGAAGTGTCCAACCCACTTCGTCCCGTGCGTCTTCTGCATCCACTTCAGCCAATGGAAATACAGAACCCTCCTCCGACACGAAAACGAGTTTCATGCGCCCTTTTTGTAACTTTAATTCATAGGTGATGCGGCACAATTCTTCATCTTCTGTATTCACAACAAAACATTGTTGTTTTCCATGGAACTTTGCAAAACGAATCTCCACCGCACTTTTCTTGGAATCGGAACAATTTTGTACCATGAACTCCTCAGCGTAGAGATTTTCCGACTCATCTGCAATCTTTTCGTCGTCATCATACACGCCTTTTCCGGCATCGCCACTCTGATACAAACCGGCATACGAGCCGGAAAAGCCCCGAGGCAGATCCGAAAATCCGCCGGTAAGCGGCACAAGTCCGCATCCTGTACACAAAATACACAGCAATAGGGCGGCAGCGATCCATCGTTTCATCCTCAAACACTTCCTTTCTGGCCTATTATAGCACTATTTTCCCGAAAAGCAATTGTACGAACCACTCGGCTTTCCTCTGGAAAGGGCATTTCCTTCCACAATTCGCCGCCTGCCTCTTGCATGTTATGGTATAATAAGGATAATTTGAAAATGATGTGGAGGCGTTTACAATGAACGGTTTCAAACAAGTAGAAATTCAGGACCTACAGTTCAATCCTTTTACCTTGATTGATAAAGAATGGATGCTGATTACCGCAGGCAACGAGCAGAAATGCAACACCATGACCGCCAGTTGGGGAGGCTTGGGGGAACTTTGGAAGCACTATGTGTCCTTTATCTTCGTACGTCCACAGCGTTACACCTTGGAATTCATTGAGAAAGAAGACTATTACTCTCTTTGTTTCTTTGATGAATCCTATCGTAAAGCGCTGTCCTTCTGCGGCAGCCATTCCGGCCGTGACTACGACAAATGTAAGGAGACCGGCCTGACCCCGCTATTCGATGAAGCCGCCCCCTATTTTGCAGAGGCGAAGATGGTTTTGATCTGCAGGAAGCTTCATAAGCAGCCAATCGACCCAGCCGGCTTTATCGATGCAACCATCGATGCAACGTGTTATCCAGAAAAAGATTATCATGAAATGTTTGTAGGCAGCATCGAGAAGGTCTTGGTCAAAGCATAATCCCCTATAAAAGCGTCACCTCCTATAACAATAAACGCCCTGCATCGCAGCTAGCAGCCGGATGCAGGGCGTTTTATTCGACTTTTATGTGGCGCTTGCCAATATACGCTGGACCCTCTCTTAAGCAATACCCTTTTACCAATCCCCTTTGCCAGTCTGCCGCATGCTAGGCTGGCAAAGGGGATTTTTATTATACCTCAGGAAAAATAACATATTCCTGAACCAAGTGGAGCAACGTTGGGTCAACCTGTGCCGTGAGTTTTAATCCGTTCTCTGTATACTCCTCCTCCAGCACACTCCCATCTTTCCGCAGCCTTGCCGCAAGCCCGCTCTGTGCAAAAGGAAGCAACAATTCCACCCTTGTGGTTTTCACTGGAAGATTCTCTTCAATGCTTTCCAAAAGAGCGTCCAATCCTCGGCCTGTCTTGGCGCTGATCCGTACAGCATTGCCGATCATCGGAAGCTCATGCAGCGTCGGAACCAAATCGCACTTGTTCAAAACAGGGATGATTGGCCTTCCTCCGCAGCCCAGTTCCGCCAACAAAGAACGCGTTACTTCCAAATGAATCTGCGCTTCACTACTGGAAGCATCACACACGTTGAGGATAATATCCGCTGTGGCCGCCTGTTCCAATGTCGAATGGAAGGCCTCGATCAGGTGATGAGGAAGCCTCCGAACCAATCCAACGGTGTCAATCAGCATGACAGTCTTTCCACAGGGCAGCTTTAACGCGCGGGCGGTCGGATCAAGCGTAGCAAACAGCATATCCTTTGCTAATACTCCTGCCTGCGTTAAGGCATTCATCAAGGTACTTTTCCCTGCATTTGTATACCCAACCAACGCCACCGTGATTACGCCATCTTTCTGACGGCGGCGATGCATTTGCCCACGGCGTTTCTCTACCTCTTCCAACTGCTCCTTGAGTTTGGAAATCCGCCTGCGGATATGGCGGCGGTCCGTCTCCAACTTTGTTTCGCCCGGGCCACGCGTACCGATGCCGCCGCCCAATCGGGAAAGCGTGGTTCCTTTTCCTCCCAAGCGTGGTAGCATGTATTTCAACTGTGCAAGTTCCACTTGCAGCTTTCCCTCGCTGCTTTTCGCCCGCGAAGCAAAAATATCGAGAATCAACATAGTACGGTCAATTGTCCGCACGCCGCTGATGGATTCAATATTCCGTATCTGGGTTGGAGATAGCTCGCAATCGAACACCAGCAGATCGATCTCGTACGTTTTGCAAAACGATGCGATCTCCTCCATCATCCCGGAACCAACGCAAGTGGCCGTGTCGGGGGAGGGCCTTTTTTGTGTCATTGCCCCGCATGGTTCCGCTCCAGCACTGCGCACCAACTCATACAATTCCGCCAAAGATGCCTCTACATCGTATTCCCCCGTATCAACCGCTGCCAAAAGTGCGCGTTCCGGCTGCTTGACATTTTCAATCCGCTCCAAAGGTACCTCCCCCTTTCTTGTCTTATCTTACAATATTGGATAAAAGCTTGTCAAATCAGCGCTTATCGAAACAGAAAATATCCATAGCCGCCGCCTGCCTGATTCAGATTGTTCGCCATGCTATTCGCTGCAGGCGATCCTTGCGCTTGTTGTACGGTCAGTGTTGTCCCAGACAGCGCAGCCCCCTGTGAACTTCCTTCTTCTGTCACAAAGGCAAAGTTTACCCGATAATACCCTGAACGATACTCGGTAGGCGGCGTATCCATCTGAAAAACCAGTGCCGCTTTTGGCGCAAACGGCAGTGTGATGTTACGGCTTGCCGCTCCATTTCCGTTGTAGCTTCCCACTTCTGTCCCATTTCCAAGCAACAGGCGATCCTCTGCGGACAAATGCGCCTGTGTATCTCCAAAATGTTCTGTCAGTAGGGTATCCAGCGTCTCATTATCCGCAACAAAATCACTGCGCGCCGGTTTATCTGTTCCCTGCCACCGATTTAACCCAAGGCTTGTCTTTTGTTCCGTCGGCATAAATCCTCCTTATATCTCAAACAGCGCTTCCCCAATGAGATCCAACTGATCCCATGTACAACCTTTTGCATCCCATTCGTCAAAGGTCTGCGCCGCACGGTCAATAGTATTCCAGGAAAGCTCCCGGAAATCCAACAGCACCTTCAAATGTGCGGGTAAAAAACGTTGGATATAGGCCACCGCATCGGCTCGTTCTTCCGGATCATTCAATCCAGTGCAGGAAAAACAGAGCTCTTGTCCCACTGGGTCCTCTAGAATCGTGGCTTCCACCCCGATGGATTGGAACAGCTCTAAGAAAGCGCTTCGGGTGTTCGAAGTATTTTGTACCGCGCTACATTGCAGCAATACCTCCCGCCGCTCTTCTAAGGACCCATGCGCTTTCAACCCGAAGAGCGCTTCCCAACGCAAGAGTCCTGTTTCGCTAGCCGTACCGATAAAACTGTCCTGTTTACAAACCTCGAGCCGTTCATACAAAGTATCCAGCGCCGCACAGTAGGCCAACAGTTCCTGGTCTACCAATGTTTTCCCATTTAGAGTATACAGGCCTGTAGAACGCAGAGCGGAGGCCATCGTGTCCCGCGCCGTCATGAATCTGTCTCCTGAACTTGAATGCTCTGTAAGACCGCCAGTTGGTTTGCCTTCACCGGGCGGTCAACCGCCGCGCTTCCTGTTAAAACGCAATTCTCCACAGTACCTGTGGCAAATATCTCGGCATATAGCGCGGCTGTGCGAACAGGCTCGCCCACGCCCAGTCCTGCAAAATATTTTTGTACAGCGCTTTCCACCTGACTGGAGACCATTTCAAAGGAAAAGCCTGCCCGTGGCGCTACGTTTACTGTCACCGGACAGGCCACTGCTTCCGCCGCGGCCACCGTGACCAACACGTTGATCTCCCGCAATGCTTGAAGTGATTGCTGTACCCGTTGAATCGTATCGCTGTCTGCCGGAGCCCCATTTGCCCCCAAATAAATGCCAACGGTCCCCAAACCCTTTACCTTCGGAATTACATTTGCGGAAAAGACTCCCTCATCCTTGAGGGCCTGCTCCCGATAGAACGCCGCGTTTGTTCCATTGGAAAGGGCCGTATAGCTTTGCGTCAGGCGAGATCGCAGGGACTCGTCGCCCTCCTCATCCATTCCACCTGTAAACGCTTTTGTATTGGTCACCTGTTCAATGCCAGGAGGAACCGTAACCAATGTTGTGACCGCGCCTACCGCCGCATTTCCGTGTTTTCCCGGTTTCTCCGCCTTTGCTGGAACGGTCACCGATGTGTCGCCGACCGCCAGTATCGCCTCTTCTGTGGTTACGTAGCGTTCTCCATCCTCCCCCGGTACTGCGCACACGGTCCCTTTGTCGATCACGGCTCGATACCAGAGCGGTTTTGCACGGGAAAACAGCAAGACTCCCGAGGCCGCCTGTGCTGCACGGCGTTTGATTCCACGCTCCTGCGCGCGCAGATCCAGCAATTCCCCCTGTGCGGTCTGAGCAAAAAGTTGTTGTTCCAGCCAGTTCATGGAAGCCGTCAGAGAATAAATTTCCCCCGCTAACACTCGCAAGCGGATACCGATGTCGGATGCCTCATCCGCCGGGTATCCTGCCAATTCTGCAAACTTCTCCTGCATACGGCTTAAGATCTCTTCATATGTCTCCATCACAGATCACCTCGACTTCCGCTCCGCCATCCTCCCAGACGAGTTGTATCTGCACCACCATGGGTACAGTACTACTGCATGAAACCCCTTTCACCTGCACCTGCGGCATCTCCCGCAGGGCTTCCTGCGCCATGGCAAGTGCGTTGGCTTCCTTGTCCACGGTATCCGGCCGCAGGGTATGTATTCGGCTTCCCAGCTCCGGTTGATAGGCAAACACTCCCTGGGGGACTCGTAAACGAATGGTTGCACGCTGCAAAAGTTCCTCTTGTCCGGAAACCCTCCTTGGAAATCCCGTAGGTCCCAATAAAAAATCTCCATTTGCAAGGGCCGTATCCATTCATTCTCCCCCCTCAGCAGCGAATACTTGGCCGTTGATGACCACCTCTCCGGTATTTTTCAGGTAGATTCTCGCCCCTCCTTGGGAGAACAGCAAGAGCTCTCCCGGTTCCAAATCAATCTCCTCCATCATAGCGCCTGTGCAGACCATGCCCTCCGTGCTGTTTACCAGTACCGCCCTTGCGGTAGCTGGCGGCTGATAGGCGATCCCCCACGGTGCTACAAAAGCAAAATCCCGATATTCCCCACTTCCCTGTGCGGTAGAACTCCCCGTCATTTGAGCCACCTCAACCGTTGGAGCCGGCTTTGTACGTCCGGCCATTTTTTCTGAAAGCCACATCCGTTCTCCTCCCTTCTCCGCAATGTGATATAACAACGTTCTCCGCTGCTGTCGAGCTGATAATCCCATGCCGCAATGTAGAGATTTTCCCCATAAGGCGTCTGCGCCGGACTGCCCAATGGGGGACACATCTCCCCCGGGTAGCAAACCTGTATGGAAAATGCGTTTCGACGCGCTTTCTGCAACAATTCTTGCGCGTGCTCGGCATCCGAACCGTTTAAATAGCGTTTGCGCTGTACGCCGCGAGCCACCGCCTCCGATTCCCGCAACACTGCATCGTATTGGGCTGTATCTCCCGTGCGCATCTGCAACTCCGAAATCCGGTTCACATCTTTCCAGGTTACCTTCCATTCCATTGCCTCCCGATGAGCCAAAAAATCCACTTCCTCCTGCGGGCTTTGGCCAGAAGCATCCAGAACCGTCCCCCGAACGACTAACTCCGTTTTTAAAAAGTTCTTACAGAATCCCGCCAATACCTGCCATTCGCTCATTCCCTTTTCCACAGTGAAAGCGCCTCCAAACACCTCATCCCGTCCAATATACCCGGTAAAGCCGTACGGGACGGCATGACGCTCAAACAGCAGTTTTAGAGATGGCATGTAATAGATCTGTGGCTGTGCTTCATTATCGAGCAGCAATCCGGCGCGGCTTCTGGCAGAAAGTTCCGCTGTCGCCCCGGAACGGTTCTCCAAAAGTACCTGCTCATCCACCATTCCCTCAAAAATGACCCGGCCGTTTTCACTAGTACATTGGATGCCACAGAGATTCCCAATGTCTTCCCACGCGGGAAACCGTGCTTCCAAACTGTCTGCGGGAGCATCTTCATCGCTGCGCAGCCGTAACCGTACCGGCCTGGGAAGGCGAAGGAGTGTGCCATCCGGTTTCCATCCCACACAATTCATGGCAGCTGTACCTCCATCCCCTCCGGCAGGCGGTTTGGCCATTGTATTTGCGGATTGCATTGCCGCAATCGATCTACTGTGGTTGAAAATCGGTTGGCCACATGCCACAAGGTGTCCCCCTCGACACAAAGGTAGCTTTCCGGCCTTAAAATCCCATCATCCTCTACCGCCTCTTCGTCCTCCAAGAAGAGGAACCGGTATACAACCGCATTGGGACGCGCTTCACCAAGCATTTGCAGGGACACAAAAACGGCCCGGAATGGCGCCACTTCCGGTATACACAGAACCTGGCTTGCCCCCTCACGAAATACTGCCGCCAGCCGCTCAAAGGTGGCGGCGGCCCCCTTTCCCAGGAAGCTTCCCTTGCCACTGACAGTGCGTCTTTGGCAGCCAATGTCCTGCAGAGCCTCGCCCACATGTGGAAGGGTCAAACGCTTGACGTTCCGTTCGTATGTAACCTGTAGTGTCTCTGGATTCCTATCCCATACGAATTCGCCAAAACGCATCGCCCGCCCTTCCAGACTCATGACTGGCCCTCCTTAAATTCCTGGGGATAACGCCGCACGTCACGTTCCAATTGTTCGGATAGTTTGTCCAACAGTTCGTGGTTTTCCTCCGGATTCATACATCCACCTCCGTACAAAACGCCGTTTCCTTTTCCCTGCATAACACAGCCCATACATAGAGGCTTTCGCCTGCAAAGGATTCCAACCCTGTGCGAGTCGCCCGGAAGACTTCCGTGTCCGTTTGGATAAGATCGCCTATTAGGAGTTTCCGATCCAGTGTTCCCGTGTAAAGATAACACTGTGGCGCCTCGCCGCTCTGTTTCCGCAGGGGACGGATGACTGCCCAGGCCTCCTGTCCACCCACGGTGACCTTCTGTCCATATGTTGTTAGCAGGTATTGTACCAATTTTTTTCTAGTCATCGTTCAGGCCCCCTATACCTGCTGGAACAGAAATGCTGTGTCGCATAGATATGGCGCCGCAGCGGCCTCCGATTCCCTCCAGAGTTTCCGAGCTGTCTCCACATCCATTGCGCTCTTGTCCACTCGAACATCTCCGACTGTGAAGGCATTCTCTGCCCCTGCCGCAGCCCGCAATAGTACCCAACGGTAGAAAGCCAATGCCGCAGCAGCGCTGCACAGCGCCATATCACCTGTCATTCCGACGTTTGGCTTTGCAATGCCCAACACCTGTGCCCTAGCATTTTCACACAGAGGGCGGTACTGCCCGGCCTGCCGTTCGTCAAGCCCTGTCAACATGGCGAATTGCTCCAAAATTGCCTGTGTCTCCATCATTCCTGTTCCTGGTAGCAGAGCGTTTTCACCGCTCCATCGAAAATTTTGGCGAACCCTGCGATCGTACTGATCGCCGCACGCTCCAACTGGCGGTCGATCAGCTTGTCATAATCGGTTGTCACACCGCCTGCTTGGACCATTTCCAGTGCGCAGGTCTTGTCCAGACCAATCACGCCTTTTGCTGTCAAAGATGGTACATGTAGAAGCGTCGCCCCCAACGGCGTGACCATCTTACCCGTTCCTTGAAAGTTCAATCCGGCCTGTGCATCGCACATTTCGCTGAGGGCCAAAATCTGTTGCATGGTCGCAGTGGAGGCCATCATGGTGTTGAGTTGATACGGTGCCAGGCCACCCCAGAGGGATACCAGCCCCGTATAGTCCACTTCATCCCCCGCCGTTCCAATATTTGTTGCAGCACCGCTGTCTTCATCGCCATTCACCAACACATCGATGGCGTCGTTCAGTTGCGCCCGCGCAATATAAGCCCCAATCTGCCGAAGCGTTACGGTAAACAGATCCAACTTTTGAAACCGGAGTGCCTCATAGGACGCCACCAACAATCTTCCCCGCTTATGGAGATGCACCAAATGGTCCTTCGTCGTAACCGTCGTTTGTGGAATCGCCGCTCCTTCCGCCACCGGCTTCAAGGCTTTATCCTCATCCGATGGCTCGGAGGTCAAGGTTCGGTAGTCCATGCCGGTGATATTTGTCACAGTAGCCACCACATTTGGCAATACGTCTGCCTGTTCCATCCCCTGACGTACTGCGCGGGTGACATATTCCGGGAAAAGCGCCGCAGAGTCACTCGTCTGAAAAAATTTCTCTACCGGATCAGAGCCGGGCCCGCTAACGTGGATCTGGAAGCGCTTTAGCTGTCTCTGATAGGCATCCAACCCTTCTAAAGGCGTCCCACGATAATTTTCCGAGGAGTCCAGTTCCTCTAGAGTCTGTGTGAAACTCTTTCCCGGAGCGCTGTACATACCCTTTTCCAATTTCAGCGTTTCATAAAAAGCCATCAATACAATCCTCCTTTTCTCCGGCTTACGCCAGTACCAAGCCGCAGGTTCCTTCCGGCTCATCCACATCTGTAATTAACAGCAGGCGCCCAGTGGTTTCTACCTGTACCTTTCCTGTCCCATCCGCGTTGACCGTCTGGTATCCCACCGTGGGTTTTGTACCGGCATAGGAAACCTTTATGTATCCCGTCATCTGTACTGCTGCATAGCCGTTGTGCACAGACAGTACCAGGCCGCAGAATTTGTCCTTGGCCGCACATGGTGCCACCGTGCCATTGGCGCTGATTTTCACCGGCATCCCAGATTTTACTTCGCCGGAAACGGCAAACGTTGCCACATTTTCCCAAAATCCATTCAAAGAAATATCCATACAAATTCCTCCTTAAATCTCAAAGTCGCGGTATTCCTCCACATCACGCTTTTCCATGGGAGCCAGTTGTGGCGTTAATGGGAGCACCTGTTCGGCGCGCTTGTGAAACGCCTTCTCAAATTCCCGCAGGTCCTCCAAACCCATCGTCCGTGCTGTGCGTTCCATCACCTCCATCGGAACTTCTGGCGATACAATCCCGCACAACCGCACCAAGCTTTTTTCAAGCTCCTTGCGGTACTGCCGGCCACACGCCGCTTGTTCCCGCAAATCGGCAAACTCTTTGGCAAGCTGCCGGCGTTCTTCCGGGTTCAGCAATAGTTCCCCCTCGCCTGAAAGACTTTTCCAGACTTCCTCCATATTCCAATCCTCCTTCTCTGAAAAATTTTTGATAACCCCTGCTTCCCGCTGAGCAGGAACCGCTACAAACGACCACTCATAGGCGTCGGTCGGTTCTTCCAAAACCGTGCAGCACAGTACACCATGGTAGGTACGTCCTTTTACATGGTCGCAGCCGCCCGTCCGGCGATCTGCCCCACAGATAGAACAGCTTCTCTTCGCAACGGAACAGCCGACACTGACTTCTTTTTTAATCCCGCTGTCCAGTTCCAGAATGAATGTCTCATTTTTTTGAGAGCGCGGTAAATATGCGCGTGCAACCAGACGATGGTACGCCTCCCCTGTTTTGGTAACACGTCCGGGCAATTGCTCCACTTGGCAGGCATAGATGCGTGCGGCCTGGTTTTGTACCTGTGGATTGTGGTCAAAAATTCCGGTCTTTCCCAAAAAGAGCTCTCCCAGCCGATGCAACGCCTCAATGGTGAAGCGTTCTCCATCCCGATCAACCTCATTGTCACATAGGACAACTGAAAACGTGTAGAGTTCCCCTTCCTGGAAAGGGCGCCGCGTGTATTGGTTGATCTGTTCCAACTCTTCGGTCGTCAATGATGCCTTTTTTCGCAGAATATAACCAGCTCCCTTCATTAGACAGCCTCCTTCTGTTTGCAGGTTTCTTCGATCTGAGCCGCCTGGGCATTCATCAGGCGGGCGTCCGCCAAATCCACCGCATCCTGCAAGGTAATCGTATCCCATTCAATGGTAAACTTGGGTTCCAACCCATGTAGCCGCATCCAAAGCGCACAGATCTTCTCAATCACCGGATTCAGTAACCGTCGGTAGGCCTCCAACTCACTGGTGAGAATGTCGGCCTGTTGACTGGACATTCTCTCCGTAGAGGACCACGATAATCCCAGTAAAAACGGCGGGATTCCCATCTTGGCCACAATTTCCTCCAACATTTGGCGCACCGGAACATTGCTATCCAAAATTTGGTTGTCCGCACCGATGGCTTTAATCGTTACATCTCCCACCGCAACAAAGTCACTCACACAATCTTTGCGCATGGCGCGACTCCATTCCTGTGCAATTTGTTTTGCCCGGTCCTTGGCAAACGCGCGGTCCGTCGCGTCATTCGACGGCTTATAGGTTACTGCAAAGCGCACATCCCCCAATCGTTCCCAATTGGTTCCAATGGTCCGGTAAATCTGCATCAGGACGCCACTCACAAATGGCAGCCCATGCAGCAAGGAAACGCCTTTGGCACAGCCGGGCGGGGGATTTAAGGCGGAGGCAACGACCAGCTCTGGATACCGCACCGGTACGCTTTGACCCGCCTCCCGGCGGCAAACGGTCAGGGACAGTGGCGCACACTCCCTCAGTTCCACATCATCCAAAGATGCGTTATAAAGCGCGCCAATCTCCCCGGAAGTGGTCAATACAATCTCTCCGATTGCATTTCCAAAGGTCAACAATTGGGAAAGGTAACTGTTTAAAAAACTTTGAATTCCACATTCCAATGCATTTACTTTTACATTTTGTAGAAACTGATTGATTTGATACGAATTGTTTTTATCATTACAAAGGATTTCAAAACTTCCAACTAAACGGAGAATCTTGTCGATTGCCGCATCTATGATGGGAATATTTTCCCGCAACGCCGCGTATAACCGCCGTTCTCCCGTCCCTGCTGGTGCACAGCTGGCAAAGTGGGCAAAAGGTTCCTCCCACGCTGTCTGTACCGCCAGGACTTCCGGTTTTTTGGCCTGTTTTTCGCCTTTTTTTCTCCACTTCATGGCTTTTACTCCTCCCGGCGCTCTACACTGACGGCGCAAAAATCGTCCGTATCTCGACATAGAGATGACACAAAATAGCGGATATCGTCCATCGCATGGTCGTTTTCCTTGAGTGGTATATCCTTACCCACCGTATCCGCCCAACGATAGAGTCCGAACTCTCGAATGGTGTCCGCACAATTCATACAAATTTTGATGTCCCCCTGTTTGAGCGCCACACTGACGCGCCGTATTCCATCCAAGACCTCATTTTCTGCGGGAATGATCCGGTACTTTCCGTGCCTTCGAACGGTTTCCATAAAACTGGCTGCTGAAGGATCAACCACCACGCTTTCAATTCGCCGTTCCCCACATAGTTTTGTGAGCGCTATGTAATGCTCTTCATCTGTGCGCTGTAAACCTTCCCGGCGAGAATCGTAATAATACTCGTCAATGCGATACCACACGCCGTGGGATCTCCCCCATAATCCAAAAGAGGCTGGATTTACAGTCCCATAGTCGCAGGAAACCCGGAATTCTTCTAATTCTGCCGGTACATCACAGAGCATTGCTCTGGTCAAAAATGGATACACCAGTCCTTGTGCCGCCACCCATCGTCCTTGGATAAACCGTTCATAAAACGCTCCAGAGTAGAGCTGTTCATACCGTGCGATGATCTCCGGTTGAAGTGCCGGATTATCCGACATGGTGAAGTGCAGATACAGGGCGTTCTTCTGTTTCGCCTTGAGAATCCATTCCAAATAGAACCAATGCTGCGGATTCTCCGGGTTGCAGTTAAACCAAAACTTCGAGCCTTTCGTTGAGCAGCGGGCCAACGCCTGTTCTACAAAGGAGCGCGGCATCAATGCCACTTCATCCAATAGGACTCCAGCAAGTGTCATTCCTTGGATCAACGCCGCAGAGCTCTCATCCTTTCCACCAAAAAAGTAAAATCGGTTCTTATGACCGGCATAGGAGAGTTCCATCCAATTTTCGCTTCGGCAGACTGAACAGCCAAAACCGGCCTGTTGTAAAGCGGGCAATAGTGTAGCAAGCAGATTCCTCTTGAGAGAGCGGATGGTTCTGCCGCAAAAGGCAAAGGCCTGTCCATGAAAAGACCGGCTCGCCCAAGCCGCAAAGCCGATTCCCAAACAGAGGGTCTTTCCGCTGCGCACTGCTCCATCGCAAATGATGGCATCCCGTCCCGCATCCGGGCTTCCAGGGTACCACCAGCACATTGCATGCAACTGTTTTGGCGAAAATGGCTCAAGTTTCATCGGATTCCTCCTTTTTGAGCGCCCGCGCACCGGCTTCTAACGCTTCAAATAGGCTTGGTTGTCCTGTTTCTGCTTCCAAGCGCTCCAGGCACTCCAATGCTTTGATACGGTCGAAAAACTTGATCTCCATTCCGCCGCCTCTCGGCCTGCGGATTTCCGCCACATTGTAGAGGTCGAGCCCTTCCAGATCTTCGGGTTTGGGGTCTTCCGAGAAAAGGAGCCGCACGGCGTCTTCTATTCCACCAAACGCCAATGTTTCATAACCTTTTTTGACCCGTCGGGTCCGATTCCGTCGGGTTTTCGTTTTATGTTCCAAGGCAAACCTCCTTTCATATATCCTGGAAAGTCTCCTTTGATTTTGCCTGAAGAAGCAAATTAATCGAAAAATAGTTCGAACAAACAAGCAGGACAAATCTTTTCACGGATTTGTCCTGCTTGTTACGTCTCATATTTTCATCTAAATGGATCTCATATAGTTTTAAATATTATTATATGTCATATTTAATACAAAATCTCTTTTTATTTCTTAAGAATATTTTTATATTTTATTTTCTATGGTAAACTAAAAAAGACGATTGCCAACCCACATAAGGAGGCTCTTCAATGAACACATTTGCCATTGTAACCGATTCTTCCTGCGATCTTCCCGAGTCGCTCGCTCGAGAGATCGATCTCACGGTTCTTCCCCTCGCTTTTGTGATGAATGGAAGAGAATATTACAACTATCTGGATGAACGAGAAATTTTGCTGCATGATTTCTATGAGGCACTACGTGTTGGGCAGCCCTGTACCACCTCCGCGGTCAATGTGGATGCCTTTGTTTCCGCAATGGAGCCACTCCTCAAGCAGGGAAGAGATGTCCTTTGTATCGCCTTCTCTTCCGGCCTCAGTAACACTTATAACGCTGCTGCACTAGCCGTAGAAGAACTGGCGCAAAAGTATCCGGAACGTAAGATCTACGCAGTGGATTCGCTTTGTGCCTCGCTGGGCCAGGGACTATTGATCTATCTGGCAGCGCAGGAGCGCTCCAAAGGAAAACCCATTGAAGAGGTGCGCGATTGGGTAGAAAAGGAAAAATATCATCTCTGTCATTGGTTCACCGTAGAAGACTTGCAATTTCTAAAGCGAGGCGGCCGGGTATCCGCCGCTACCGCATTGGTCGGCACCATGCTGAGTATCAAGCCTGTGATGCATATGGATAACGCCGGCCATCTCATAAACATCAGTAAAGCGCGCGGAAGGAAGGCTTCTTTGCGTGCACTCGTCGATCGCATGGAACAACTGGCAATTCAGCCAGAGGAACAGACCGTCTTTATCAGCCATGGCGATTCTTTGGAAGACGCTCAGTTTGTGGCGAACGAGGTTCAAAGCCGCTTAGGTGTCCAAAAACCTATCACAATCAACTATGTCGGCCCTGTCATCGGTGCACATTCTGGTCCGGGAACAATTGCACTGTTTTTCCTCGGCAAAGAGCGCTGATCGGGCATCCCCATTGCCGTCGTTTTTGAACAGGATTCTCCCTTCATCCATCTATTAAAAAGCCGCCTGCAAATTTAGCAGGCGGCTTTTTAAATCTCTCAGGATCTATCCTCTATGACAATTCATTCCCGTTTTAATTCTCCTGGTCATTTCGCTTTTGATTTGTCTCTTTTTGCGTATCGGTCTGCACAACGCAGCGGATTCCATATGAACCCCTCAAAAATAACCTCATGCCATAACAAAGCGTTTACGATTCTTTGAGGCCTACCGGAATAAAAACAACGTTTTCTTCCATTCAGTCAGGCAACAAGAAAACATCGTTTTGATGCGATTCCATGGGATGGGACGGCCGCACTGGTTCGCTTCTTCTTACAGACATTGTGGGGTTCTCAGCGGCAGATTGCGCATCTTTCGATAAACCGCAATTCCTACGAGATCCGCCAACAGCCAGCCGATAGGCACAGAAATCCAAATCCCTGTCACGCCGATCCACGGAATACTGGACAACCAATATGCCAGTGCCACCCTCGTCCCAAGCGAAATCACGGTCAGGATGACCGACATCCCCGGCCGATTCATGGCACGATAAAATCCATACAGTAGGAAGAGCAAACCGATGCCAAAATAAAAAGAGGCCTCAATACGCAGGTATTCAACACCCACCCGGATGATCTCTGTCTCCGATGGATGGATAAACAACTCCATCAACGGGCGGGCAAAAACACATACCAATGTACTTACAAGTACGCAAAAAGCAAAGGCAGAAAACACCGCGCTCTTGATTCCCTTGCGGATACGTTCCTGTTGGTTTGCACCATAATTTTGTGCAACAAAGGTAGAAAATGCGTTGCCAAAATCTTGGACCGGCATATACGCAAAGGAGTCAATTTTGACTGCTGCTGCAAATGCAGCCATCACCACTGTTCCAAAACGGTTAATCAATCCCTGAACCATCAGGATTCCAAAATTCATGATGGATTGTTGGATACAGGTCAGCAGAGAAAGGCTGGTAATTTCCTTTAGAATCCCAGCATCCCACCGCATGTGCCGTCTTGCAATCCGCAGACTCGGAAAACGTTTCCATGTATAAATCAAAATCCCTATTCCTGAGACAAATTGGGAAAAAACGGTGGCAATGGCTGCCCCACGTACACCCCAGTGGAAAAACAGGACAAATGCCAAATCCAGGACAATATTCAAAATCGCTGAAATTCCCAAAAAGACCAACGGCACTACGGAGTTTCCAACTGCACGAAGAAGGTTCGCAAAATAATTGTAGAGAAAGGTTGCCGCAATCCCCCAGAAGATCACCCACAGGTACTCTTTCATCAGGCCCGTGATTTCCCGAGGAACCTGAAGAATCCAAACAATCCCGTCCAATCCCCAAAATACAGCGATATTTAAAATCAACGTAATCCCCGCGATTAGTCCAAAGGATAAAAACATACTGCATTTTAAGTGTTCAAAATCTTTTTTCCCATATTGGATGGAAAAAGCTGCGCCACTTCCCATACAAAGTCCCAATAGGATGGAAGTGAGAAAAACCATCAAAGTATAGGAAGACCCAACAGCAGCTAATGCGTCCGCTCCCAGGAATTGTCCGACAATCCATGTGTCCGCCACATTGTAAAACTGCTGTAAAAGGTTGCCGACCATCAGTGGAAATGCAAACTTTAATAGGTTTCCCGTGATGTTTCCCGTTGTCAAATCCCGCTGCATGTTTCTCTCCCCTGTTACGTTACGAAATATAAACACATCTTTTTGTAATATATATTAACAAAATAATTTCTATTCGTCAATGAACACTTTCTATTTGATGTGCAAAAAAAGTGTGTTATAATCTCTTTAATCACATAGCAAAGGGATGAATGATATGTTTCTCGACGGTTTAGATCTCTTGGACCAAAAGATACTGGCTTTGCTCATTCAAAATGCACGTTACTCCTATTCTGAACTTGGCGAAAAAGTGGGTCTTTCCCGTGTGGCTGTGAGAACGCGCATAGAAGCGCTTGAAAAGCGTGGCGTGATCGAAGAATACACTACGATTATTAACCCGCAAAAAATCAACGGTGCAGTTTCTTGCTATTTTGAGATTGAAACAGAGCCATCGCACCTTCCGGAAGTGGTCAACCGGCTTTATCAAAGCGATACCGTGACGCAAATTTACCGCATGACCGGCAACAGCAGCCTACACGTCCATGCGGTTGCCCCTTCCCAAGAGGCCTTGGAAACCTTTATTCAGGAGGAGCTTGACTGTCTTCCCGGCATTCGACAGATCAACAGCCATGTCATCCTCTCCCGCATCAAGGATGTAAAAGGCCTCCGCCTATGACCCCTAGAAAGGGCGGCTCTGCCGCCATTCTTTTCAATAGGATCGAATCCCACGGCGGGATTGTTATTTCGAAAAAGGACACGACCCAATGGTTTTAAATGCCATGGAACGTGTCCTTTTGATATAACCATCAACAAAGTGAATTTCGTAATCTCTCTTGATATAGAGGCAATAAAGCCGGACCGCCAATGAAAACAAAGAATCCTCCCCGCCCACTCCTTATAAGACCATCCTCATTCAGTCATATGAAAAGGGGAACCGCTTCAAAAATCTCAAAATAGCAGGTGAAAGATTCTGAATTTTTTTTATTTTTTATCTGTAGCTACAGTAAAATAAAGTAATCGACAAATAATTTTCCTTTTCAATTCCGTTGTTTCGATGGAATCCAAGTCATGGGAAATCTATAAAAGGATACCATAATGGATACGGGGAGGCCCACATGCGATGGTAAGTGTGAACAAGACAGTACCTCATTCCATGCGTACAAAAACAGATCGGCGGGCAGACTGTTTTCCCATCGAAGAGCCTCCATCCCTTCATACCCTCACCTCAATATGGTTGGATACGTTTTCTCCATCCCGCTGGACCATGTTTGTTAAACGCTCTGCGGACATCTTCTTTTCCCTGTTTGGATTGATCCTCTGTGCACCCGTGTTATTGCTTTGTGCGGTCGTCATTCGTTTGGACTCCCCTGGGCCGGTTTTTTACCGTCAAGAGCGGTTGACACGCAATGAACAACCCTTTCAGATCTATAAATTTCGGACAATGATCCATGAGGCGGAAAAGGATACCGGTTGCATTTTGGCATCTGTAGACGACCCTCGTATCACCCATGTGGGGAAACTTCTGCGTGCAGTACATTTGGACGAGCTTCCACAGTTGTTCAATGTTTTAAAGGGGGAGATGTCCCTTGTAGGCCCCCGTCCGGAAAGGCCCCATTTTGTAAAGGAATACAAAAAAACTGTGAATCAATATCAGAGGCGGTTTTCCGTGCGAGCTGGAATGACTGGTGTTGCCCAGGTATATGGCCATTACTACACAAACGCGGCCGATAAGACCTTTTACGATTTATGGTACTTGAATCATTTCTCTATATGGCAGGACATTGCACTGATTGGGATGACGGCCAAACGTTTATTGGGATAGCATGGATCATTCCACCCATTTTAAAAATTGCCGCGCGTGTGTTCTCTTTCTTTGGAGAGACACAAGACGGCATCTATTCTCGTCTTTAAAAACATCGATGCCGTCGCAGGTTGTTCGCATCCCTCGTATGAAAAAAGTTCGCAACCAAGTCTCATCTTTTTCGCTACTGATGGAATCGATTGGGCAACATAAGCTCTCCGCCCTCTGGTAGGGGGCTCAACTTGTCAAAATCAAATGCTGCAACGAGGGATGAGAGCACGGCGGACCGTCTTCCTGGCGAATCTATAAGCCCAAAGGAATAAAGGCCAAACAGTGCCATTCTGATGATCGTTTCGTCTTGCCATGAAGAGAAAACCGGACTGGCTGCCGTTTTTCTGTCCAAATTTTTTGTGAGATGGCCCGATGGGAAGGATGGTTTTCATTTGTTGAGACGTTTGTTCCGATGGCTCGGCTATGCCGGCTATCTCCTCTGCTGTATTCTGGCGTTCTGCCTCTATCCGCTTGTGCGCCATTTGCCCCCTTACAAGGGGCTCTGGCTCTTCGCAGAGCGCGGAAACGACGCGCAAGACAATGCCTTCCATCTTTTTCAATTTGTCCGAAAAACTGCGCCTTATTTATCAGCCGCCTATCTCATAGATCGAAAGTCCCCTGACTTTGTACGTGTAGCCAGGCTGGGGCGAACCATTCAACCGGGGAGCTTCTCCCATTATCTCGCATTTGTCTGTGCAGACGTAAAAATAAGTACCCATATTATGGGCTATTCCCCCAATCCTTACTTGTTCACAAAGCTCAAATTTGACCGTATGTTGCCTGGCAAAAAAGTGTTTTTGCAACACGGAATCCTTTATAATTCCATTTCATCTCTAAGCGCAGAACGTATCCACGTAGATCTGTTTGTTTGCAGCGTTCCAAAGGAATATCATGAACTCTTAACGCTCTATCATCACCCGAAAAGAGTTGTTCAACCACTCGGCCTGTGCCGCTATGACCGGTTATTTCAAGCGCATTCCGAAAAGAGACAGATTCTAGTCATGCCGACTTGGCGCCTTTTCTTGCGCAATTGTTCCAACCGTACCTTCCAAGATAGCGGCTATTTTCAAAGTTTCCATTGTTTGCTCTGTCATCGAAAACTTCATGCGCTGTTAGAACAATACGATTATGAACTCGTATTCCAATTGCATCCGGAGATGCAGCATTTCACACCCTGTTTTACAAACAGTCACCCGCGAATACATATCCCGACTGCCCCACCGGATACGCAGTCTCTCCTAATGGAATCAAAACTTCTGATTACCGATTATTCCAGTGTGTTTTTTGACTTCTCGTATCTGAAAAAGCCACTGATCTACTTTCAATTTGATTCGGAGGATTTTTTCTCCGCACAGTACCGTCCGGGATATTTTGAATTTGAAAAAGACGGATTTGGACCAGTCTGCCGGAAGGTGGATGAAGTTTTAAATGCCCTGCAAACGTATCTGGCAGGGAACATGCAGCTCCCCAGCCTGTACAAAAAGCGCGTGGATACCTTTTTCCCTCCCCCGCGCACGGACCACTGTGCGCAGACCTTTTCAGCCATACAGGACCTTCTTTCAGATTCTGGCAAATGATAAACCGCACCGCGAACCGAGGCCGATTGTAAAGTGCAAAGGAGATGCATTTCATGTCTCCATCGATCAGCATAGGGGTGGCTGTGTACAATGTAAAAGCGTACCTATCCGCCTGTCTTGACAGTATCCTGCGGCATACATCGGAGGAAATCGAAGCGCTCGTCGTAGACGACGCCTCTTGTGATGGCTCTGGCGGTCTTTGCGACAGCTATGCAAAAAGATCCCCTTTTATCCGCGTCATACATTTTCCATATAATTGTGGAATTTGTGCGGTGCGCAATACGATTCTCCGGGAGGCAACTGGGAAATGGTTGTTTTTCGTCGATGGCGACGACCTTCTGCCGGAGGAATTTTCTTCCGTTGCAAAGTCTCTTCTTCATCTCCCCTACGATCTGATCTTTTTTGATTACATAAGTTGTCAGGAACAGGTCTTTCGGCACACCGCCTCCATCGGGCAGCCCGTCATCGAGCTCTCCCCACAGGTTTTAGAGGCCTATTGTATCTCTTGCGCCACCGGCGCCCCTTGCCGACTGGCAGACGCCCGCCTCCATTCGGTACGCTACACATCTGTCTGGGCCGAAGCCTACCGCCGGGCTTTCCTGCTGGAACAAAACCTGTGGTTTCCGGAGAAACAGGAAAAGTCGCAGGATGTCCTTTTTAATACACTTGTTTACCACGCCTGCCGTTCCGCCGCATATATCCCTGTTGTCATGTACGGTTACCGCAAACATCCAAACTCGGTCTGCAACCGGTATCATTCGGATTTCCTTCCGGGAATGGAGCAACTGATGGAGCGCAATCTTGCTCACATTACCGAATTCTTTCCAGGGCGGGAAGACCTTTTGGACGACTTTCTCCACTACCGTGTAGCTGGAATCCTGCTGGATACAATGCGGCTCTCTATCTTTCACCCTGACAACCCCATGAGGTATCACCAACGCCGCCAAGCGTTCCACGCGCTGCTGGAATATCCACGTTTTTCCGAATGCCTTGCAAACTTGGATTTGACATGTTATTGGTTGGAACGTCAGTTTCTTTTAAACTGTGCGCGGAAAAGAAGATTTTTTCTCTTGACGCTTGCTTATCGGTATCCGTGGATTTTAAAAGGATATGGTGGGATCATGCACCGAAAAAAGTATTGGAAAGCAAAATGGATGTGGGGATACCATGCAAATGAAACTGGTCAGTATTATCGTCCCCATCTATAACATGGAGACATTCGTTTCCCGCGGGTTACAATGCCTGAAAGCGCAAACCTATCCAAACTTGGAAATTCTTCTGATCGACGACGGCTCGACCGATGGAAGCGGTATCGCCTGCGACCGGGAGGCGCAGATGGACCGGCGTATTCGGGTATACCATACGGCGAACCGCGGGGCCGGACCGGCCCGCAACCTTGGAATTCAAGAGGCGGCCGGAACATACCTCCATTTTTTCGATGTGGACGATTTCCTTTATCCAAACGCCATCACGCTTCTTGTGGAAGCCGCGGAAAAAACCGGGGTTGACTTGGTGGTGGGCGGATTTTCTGTGGACGATCACAACCGGAATCAACGTTGGGTCCCCAAAGCAGACCACCAGTATCGGACCGGCGAACAAGTTCGCCGCCATTTTTATCCGTATATGTGGATGTTTGGGGAATGGGGAATCCTCCAGTCGGTATGTTTTAAACTTTTTCGTACCGCGACTGTCCGAAAACACGCTGTATCCTTTCCCGATCTCCGCCGCAACCAGGACGAGGTTTTTCTGGTAGAATTCGTTCACATCATGAAGGACGTGTATTTCATCCCCGATATTTTATACCGTTATTTTGCCAACGACCATGCGCGTCTTTTTCGTAAGGTCCCATACGATTATTTTCCCATCGTCCAACAGGCCACACGGCGAATCATGGAATTGGTCCTAAGCTGGAATCCGAAAAACCGCGCGGTGCGGGACAAGCTTCTACAGGACTATTACTATAAAACGTTTCAGAGCATCTGGTTTCTTTTCAATCCATATAGAAAACGTTCCCACCGGCAACGTTATCGGAGGATGGTCGAAATCGTAGAGTCCTTCCTCGCGGCTCTTCCCGACCGCAGTTTTGGCGAAAACGCGGCGGTCTACCGGTACATGTGTAACCGCCAGTACCTCCGCCTTTATCTGCGGATGTGGTATTTCACCTGGAAACACCGAAACGACTGAAAAGGGAGGGGGACACTTGCGCACAAGGGCTACTGCCAAGAATGTTCTGTGGGGCCTTTTCCAACAGGCGGTTCTGTGTTTCCTGGGTTTTTTCTCACGCCGCGTGATGCTGAACACCATTGGAACCACAGGGGTCGGTCTGAACGCCCTGTTGACAAACGTTTTATCTGCCCTCACCCTTGCGGAGATGGGGATTGGGACCGTGATTGTTTATCACCTGTACCGGCCGTTGGCTCAAGGAGACAAACGGGAAGTCTGCCGCCTGATACAATTCTACCGAACGACTTATCGCAAAGTCGCTGGTGCGATCACTGGACTTGGATTATTAGCAATTCCATTTCTACCGTCCCTCACGAAGGGGGTATCCTATAGCCGGCTCTATGTAGCAGCGGTGTTTCTGCTCTTTCTTGCACAGATGGTTTGTTCGTATTTCTTTTCTTACCAGCGTTCCCTGTTGTCTGCGGATCAAAAGCAGTATATCGTCTCCATTGTGGATCTACTTTTCCGGGGGTGCTCCACCATCGGCGGAGTCCTTGTATTGCTCCTGACGCATGAATTGCTTGTTTATCTCGTTTTTCGGTTCTTCACAAGCCTTTTCAACCATCTGGCCCTTTCCAAACAAGTAAACCGGCTGTATCCTTACCTAAAACAAGCAAAAGAGCCGCTTTCTCCCGAAAGGAAAAAATTGCTCTTTTTCGATGTGCGCGACCGGTTCGCCGGCAAACTTTCCTGGACGCTCACCAGTTGTATGGACAACCTTTTCATATCGCTTTTGGTAGGGACTGTCCAAGTCGGCCTATATTCCAACTATACCATCGTGTTCCATACTTTGACCAATGGAGTGAACCAAATTTCCGCTGCCATGAGCGGCAGCATTGGAAATCTGTTGGCGACCGGCAGCAAAGAACAGGTGGATTCTACCTTACAGAAGCTTTTATTCGCGATGTATTGGATTGCCACCTTTTGCAGTACCTGCCTGTTTTGCTTGATCGATCCATTTATCTCTTTCCTCTTCGGGCCTGCGATGGTCCTAGACCGGCCCATCGTGGAGGTTTGCATCCTCAACTTCTTTTTGATGACCATGCGGATTCCCCTTTGGAATATGGTCGGCGCCTCGGGGCTCTTCAAAAAGGATAAGTATATTTCCCTCTTTGGGGCATTCGTCAACCTCATCGTGTCGTTTATACTCGGAATCCACTTTGGCATGTTAGGAATTTTCATCGGCACCACTTGTACCTACGCCACTCAGTTTCTTTTAAAGACCATTTTATTCTACCATTGTTTTCTTCAAAGGTCCTGTGCAACATTTCTTAAAAAAATTGGACTTTATCTCTTTCTTTCACTGGCAATTGCCGGGACTGCACACAGAATCTGCATATGGATTTCTACAGGAACAGCGCTCCTGGACTTTGTTCTTCAGGGATTGGCCTCTGCTGCCTTCCCTCTGGCCATCAACACTGTGCTGTTTTTTCACACAGACTCCTTTCATTCGCTTTGCCAGTCCTTTGTGAAACTCCTACATCATACAAATCACGCCGGTCAAAAGGGCGGTGAGCCATCTGAATCCATCATCTAAACAGCCCTATAGGGAACCATCCAATCCACCAATCAAACCGGAGCAAATTCGTTTTGACGCCTGGTTGATCTGCTTTTATTATCTTTGCATGCCGCTCACCTTTATCACGGTTGTCCCAGGCATATCTGCGCTAAAGGTTGTGACTGTCCCACTCTCCGCATTTTTTCTGTTTAGCCTGTTCTTCTCGAAGGAACGGGCGATTTCTTTCAATAGTGGACATCTGTGTTACGCACTTCATCTTCTCTATATGACCAGCACGCTGTTTTTCTATCGCAATTTAGAGAGTATTACTGTGGTCAGGGATGTCGCGTTTGCTCTGTTTTTCACCCTCTTGGCAACTTGCCGCGTGTACAACCGACTGGAGCGCCGCCTCCTATCCCACACATGGCTGCTCGTGGGGCTGATCTGCATGTTCCTCTGTTTTTTCAGTAAGCAGACCCTTTACGAAGGCCGGACCGCTATTGTCATTTTTGACTCAGAGGAAGATCCCAATTTCTTTTGTATGTATTTTATCTTTCCTATGTTGTTCGCCCTAGAGGCATGGATGCAAGGCCGCCACCGCCTCCATTGGCCGCTCCTGTACTGTATCCTGCTCTTCTATGCCGTTCTTCGGACTGGTTCACGGGGCGGCCTCGTCGCACTCGTATCCGGTGCATTTGCCTATATTCTTGTAGCCGTCCGGAAATCCCCTGTAAAGCGAAACATTCTCCCCGCTGTGCTCTTGGTGGGGATCGTGGTATGGACCATTTCTATATGGTTTCTTCCAGAAGCACTGCGCAGCCGCTATCATTGGGCGCAGATTCTAGCGGATCAAGGGAGCGGCCGTTTTTCCATCTGGTCGTATCTTCTCGGCCAGATTTGCACCAATGTGTCTGCCTTGGTCCATGGCTTTGGCATTTGTTCCACGGCCGGACGATTGACTGCTGCGGGATTTCTAAATACTTACGCCCACAACCAATGGATTCAAACCTTATTTGACCAGGGATTGCTCGGCCTATTCTTCTATGCGGCTTTGATGGGCGCCTGTCTGTTCCGAAATGTACGAAAGCAACCCTTGTTTGCCTGTGGGTTGATTGCCACGCTTGTATGTTCGTTTTCCCTCAGTTTTTATACAAACAAGCCGTATTTAAATGTTTTTATGATGTGTTGCATGACCTTTTCGGAAACCTCACCCATGCGTGCCAACAAAACCACATGCCCGCCTCATCTAAAACATACGCATCCCCAAACCAGACCATCCGATTTTCAGAGGGAGGAAAACGATCATGAAAAAGGTCTCCATCATTGTCCCCGTGTATAATGAAGAGGCTACGATCGTCCGATGTATCGATAGCTTGTTGGCGCAAACATACTCTCTTCTGGAAATCCTTGTCATTGACGACGGTTCCTGTGACAAAACGCGTATCCTTCTGGAACAATATGGCGGGCAGATCGTGCTTCTCTCCCAGCAACATCGCGGTGTTGCATCCGCCCGAAATGCGGGCTTGTTGCGAGCAACGGGCGACTTTATACTGTTCGTCGATGGGGATGACTATTTAGAACCAGACTGCGTGGAACAGGTCCTTCAAAAGCAGCAAAAAAGTGGTGCGGACATCGTCCGGTTCTCTTACCGCCTGCTTTATCCAGATGGACACATCGAAGAACCCCTCTCTTATTTTCAGGAAGAACAACTCATTTTAAAAGGCGCATTCTGCAAAAACATTTATCCGTATTTCTTGTCATCCATTCGGTTCAACTCGGTTTGGGCAACCCTATACAAGCGGGAACTGCTTGCTGGGGTGGTTTTCCCCGTACATATGAGGACCGCAGAGGATGCCGCTTTTTCTTTAGAGGCGTACACGCGGGCGCAAAGCGTCTTACTGGTCACAGACATTCACTATTTTTATATGCAGACTCCCACTGGGTTAAGCAAACAGGGACTCCATTTGCTCGAAAAAGTTTGGTGCAACCTGTGGCTTCTAAAATATATTTTGAACAACCTGGACGCTTGGGGAATGGACTCGCTTTTCAACCGTCTAAAAGTCTATATTCGTCCGTTATTGCTTCTCTTTTCCAAATGTAAGTCCAGACGGCGCAGATGAAATGGAGGAATCTATGCGGCTACAGGTTCTTGTTGTAACGCGCGGCCAAAACGATCATCGTTTGGTCTCCCAAATGAATCTTCAATGCGACGCCATTTTTGGAAATCAATGTGACCGCCATACATCCGAAATATTTTGCTACAATGGATACACCATCCGCTATGAATCCCGGGCCGAGTGCGGCGTTGGATTCAACCGAAACACGGTCTGGATGTACGCGGATGCGGACATCTGCCTATTTGCCGACGACGACGTCCGCTATTGGAATGGATATACAGAACGGGTTCTGGCAGAGTTTGTCCGTCATCCAGAGGCGGACGTCATTCTATTTAATTTTTACAGCACCAATCCAAAGCGGCAGGAATACCAGATTCCAAAATGGACGCGCGTCCACTGGTACAATGCCCTCCGCTATGGCACATACCGCATCGCTGTCCGCACAGCTCGTGTCCAACAAGTGCACCTTGCGTTCTCCCTTTTGTTCGGTGGAGGCGCCCGCTATGGCTCCGGGGAAGATACGATTTTTTTACACGACTGTTGCAAGCGCGGACTGCGGATTTATGCAAGTCCCCTCTTTCTCGGCGAAGTCTCCCATTTGACTTCCACATGGTTTGAAGGCTATACCCCTAAGTTCTTTCACGACAAAGGCGCGCTTCTTGCACATCTGTTTCCACGCCTGGCAAAGCCGTTCGGTTTCCTTCTTTTACTACGGCATCCAGAATTTCTAAGCAACGGCCTTGGCTTTCAAAAGGCTTACCAGTATCTGAATGAGGGCATTCAGGAATATCTTGGAAGGCCCTTAAAAGAGGTTTCCCATGAAAAAACGGCTGATCTTCGTCAACAATAATCTTCATAGCGGCGGTATTCAGCGGAGTCTATTGAATCTGCTCGCCAATCTCCAGGGACAGTGCCAGATCACTTTGTTGCTCATGTCCGACACGGGAGAATATCGAGAACAACTTCCTCCGGAAATTCAAGTATTGCACTGTCCTCCATTATTGCGTATACTTGGTATGAGCCAACGGGAACTCTGGCCTAAAGCAAAGGGACTCTACTTTCTGCGTTCCTTCTTGGTTGTTCTATGCCGGATCATTGGCAATTCTCTTCCGCTTCGCGTTTTGTCTTTCTTTCAAAAACAATTGGGGCCTTACGACATCGCCATATCCTGTATGCAAAGCGAGCGGCCTTCGATTTTATACGGTGGCGCCAATGAAATTGTCTTGTACCGTATTCAAGCGGAGAAAAAAATCGCCATGGTACATGCAGATATTTTACATTGTGGAAGCAATACTCCGGCGGTTCGAAAATTGTACGGCCAGTTCGATTCCATCCTCACCTGCTCCAAAGGATGCAGGGACCACTTCCTTTGTGCTTTTCCGGAACTGCGGGACCTCGTCCGTGTTGTACCAAACTTTCACGATTTTGTGGGAATCTCGTATTTTTCCAACCAGAATCCAATGGTATACCCCAGGGACAAAATCCATGTAATTACGGTCGCGCGGTTAAGCGGAGAGAAGGGGCTCGAGCGGGCACTCGAGGCTGTACAGGCATGTGTGGCGGCGGGTATCCCTATTTCCTATCAGATTGTTGGGGATGGACCCAAGCGGGCTGCTCTGCAAAAATATGCCGTAAAACTCGGTGTGTCTGCATGCGTGGCTTTCCATAGATTCCAGGAAAACCCTTACCGGTTTATGCGAAATGCAGATCTCTTTTTACTCCCCTCCTACCACGAAGCAGCCCCTCTTGTTTTTACGGAGGCAAAATATCTGGGACTTCCTATCTTGGCCACCCATACGTCGTCCGTGCGGGAATTGATACTGGAGGACCATGCAGGATGGGTCTGTGAAAATACCACGCAAGACATTGTCCATTGTTTAAAACAGGTTTGCAGCAATCCCAAGGTACTCAAAGAAAAGCGGGACTGGTTGTCCCGCCGGATGTACACCAACGAAGAAGCGGCAAAACAATGGAACAATTTACTCAACAATCAGGAACCTTGAAAGGCGGGATACGATGAAAATTGCAGTTGCCGGAACCGGTTATGTCGGTTTGGTGACCGGTGTTTGCCTAGCTGAGCACGGCCATACGGTTACGTGCGTCGATGTGGATGAACAGAAAATCGCCCAGATGCAGCGCGATATTTCTCCCATTTATGAAGATGGGCTTTCCGAACTGATGAAAAAGAACCATGACCGGCTTTTCTATACAACTGATTATAGAGCCGCCTATGCGGATAAAGATGTCATTATCATCGGTGTTGGCACACCGGAAAAAAAGGATGGCAGCGCCAATCTCTCCTATGTGTATGCAGTCGCAGGACAAATTGCAGAGAGCGTCACACAGGACTGTGTTGTTGTGGTAAAATCCACCGTCCCCATCGGAACAAACGATAAGGTAGAGGCCATCTTGAATGCCAAGAGCAAATCCTCCATCCGCATTCGTGTGGCATCCAATCCAGAATTTTTGGCCCAGGGAACTGCGGTGCACGACACATTGCACGCTTCGCGGATTGTCATTGGTGTGGAAGAGCGCGAAACCGGCGAACTCTTAAAAAAGATGTATCAGGACTTCGACGCCCCTATTCTGGTGACCAACCGCAAAAGCGCAGAAATGATTAAATATGCCTCCAACGATTTTTTAGCCTTAAAGATTTCCTACATCAATGAGATTGCACTTCTCTGTGAACTGGTAGGCGCCGACATTGACGATGTTACACGAGGAATGGGATTTGATCCCCGTATTGGAAATAAATTTTTACAGGCGGGTATTGGATACGGCGGCAGCTGTTTCCCAAAGGATACCAAAGCCCTGCATTGGCTTGCCAATTTTCATGACTACGAAATCAAGACCATCAAGGCGGCAATCGAAGTCAATGAAAATCAAAAGCTGAAGCCTATCAAGATTGCCCGAAAGTATTTTGACAGCTTAGAGGGTTTGACCATTGCCGTTTTGGGATTGACCTTCAAGCCGGGTACGGACGACCTTCGGGAAGCGCCGTCCCTTGTAAACATCCCGATTATGCTGGACGATGGGGCACATGTAAAGGCTTGGGACCCTGTTGGGACAGAAAATTTCAAAAAACGTTCTCTGGGCGACATCAAATATTGCGATACCATCGAGGAAACCTTGGATGGAGCAGACCTGTGTTTTATTTTCACAGAATGGCCTGAAGTAAAAAATTTGGACATCTCCTTGTTTTCCAAGAAAATGCGACAAGCGATTATCATCGATGGGCGCAATTGCTACGCACTTGACCGCATGGAGCAGCAGCCCGTAATTTATCACAGCATTGGCCGTAGAACCATTGTCAATCTTGAGCCATGATCCATAAAGCAATCCCATTGTGTCCGAAAGAAAGATCTCTGTATAGGTTATTGTATACTGCCTCGACCGGTTAGTCTTGCATGTATATTTTGAGCAAAGAACCCTTAACTGGTGGGTTGGCTTTGTCGGCAGTTGAAACATCCAACGAGTGTACCGCTACAAATGAAGCTTCCCATATTTGTTAATATCTTTTTATTATCATTATGTATAACAAGCAATTTGTCAAGCATCTAAAAGAAAAGGTATCCCCGACCGATTTTTCAATTTAGGCCGCAAGCCCAAAATATTTTTCATATAAAAGCCATTTTCCCCGTTCCAGCTCTTACATCCTCCACAGGATAAAGTAAAGGAACGCCTCCCCCCGCCCGTAGAGCGGTTGAAAAGCGTTCCCTTATCATTTTATTTCGTTTCAAAAATTCGATTGCCGCGGCCGCATACTCAAAAAGCTCTTTCCCTGTACCTTCTTACGGTGCCGCCGGTTGGCTCACGGTCTGCTGGGTTTCCCCTTTGTCCTCTAAGAGAGTGATGTTCACATCCCGGCTCTGTCCATTGCCCCCGTTCTGAGATGGCTGGTACAGCGTCACCGTAATCTCTTCTCCGGGTTTATGGCGGCCTAAAACAGCATACAGATCTTCCATATTCTCAATCGTATCGCCGTCTGCCTTCGTGATAATATCTCCCACAGCAGCTCCTACTGTCGCAAAACTGCTCTCTGGGTCAATCGCAATGATTCGGACACCACTGGGCAAACCAGCCAGCTGCGCTTGCATCCCCGCAACATTTCCAGCTGTAATGCCCAGACGCGCGCGGCCACTGACATAGCCACGGGAAATCAGGTCATCAATGATGGACTTCGCATGACTGACCGGTATTGCAAACCCCATGCCTTCATAACCAGTGGAAATAATTTTGTTGGAATTGATACCAATCACCTGGCCATACATATTGACCAGCGGGCCTCCGGAATTGCCGGGATTGATTGCAGCGTCTGTCTGAATATACGTCATGCCATTGTCACTGTTGGACTTCAGCGTGCGGTTCAAAGCGGAAATATACCCACCTGTCAGTGTACTGGCGAAATCCAAACCGCCTGGATTTCCAATTGCCAGCACCTCATCGCCAATTTCCATCTGATCAACATCACCAAATACTGCAGGTTTTAGACCATCCGCTTCAATTTTTAAGATGGCTAGATCGGAAGTTTTATCATACCCCACGACCACCGCATCATATTCCGTCTCATCCTCATGCAGAATGACCGAAACATTGTAATCTTTGGAATATTCCACCACATGCGCATTGGTAATGATATAACCACTCTTTGTCGCAACAATCCCAGAACCTTGGCTGAGCAGACCGGTCCCGTCGTCCGCAGAGGTTTCTACGCCGACTACACTCTCTACAACCTGGCGATAGACCTCTTTCGCGCTCATCCCGTCTCCTTCTGGGCGGGGCTCAATCACCATGCCAGCATTGTCCGGATCTGTCGCATCGTTCTGCGGTGGAGTATTCTCGCCTCCCTCTGGGGAGGTTCCCTCCTCTGGCACAGGTTGACTATAAGATGGGCTTTCACTTTCTGCCGTTCCTCCCTGCTCCATCTGGCGCACGGCTGTATTAATACTCACTACGCAAAAAGCCACTAAAAAAAGACCTGTTAAAATGCCGAGAAACCACAGGAACGCTTTTAATCCACCACTCATCTTACGACGCGGTTCCTCGGGGTTCGATCCCGGCTGTCCTTCCTGGGGCGGCTGTGGCGGCATGGCCCCACCAACTGGCGGTTGGCCTGGCTGCTGCTGATAGTTCCAGTATGCTGGTTGTTGTGGATATGGCGGTTGGTACGGCGCCTGCGGATTCGGGTAGGAACCGTAGTAGGGTTGGGGTTGTCCATAGGGGACATTGGGCGCTACATAGGGGTTTTGGTACTGCCCGTATTGCTGATAGGGATTTGCATACGGCGGCATGGGATGTCCTTGCTGTGGGGGAACACCCGCCGGCCCTTGGTGCGAGCCAGCCGGCGCCTGTACCGGTTCATACGAATTCGGTGCGCCCTTGGAACGATCCCCCTCTTTTTCCAAATGAATTTTTGGCGGTATTTCCGTCCCATTGGAGGACTGTCCCTGTATCTTTTCCCGATCGGACGGTTCTTCCGGATTCATGGCAGGCGCGGAATCGTTCTTCCTGCTTGCCTGCGATTCTACCGTTTTGGTTTCATCGCGTCCCGTTTCCTCCCCCTGGAAAAGCGAAGAATCCTTTCCCATTGTCTGCCCGTCCGGAATTTCTTCCCCGAAATCTCTGGAATCTGTTCCGAATGCCGCTGCTTGGATCTCCGGTTTATCGGAAAAACCCGCAGGCAAATCCTCTACCGGGGCTATGTTTTGAGAAAAACGTTCCGGAATGGGCGTGTCCAAAACCGGCTCTTCCACCATTTCCTTTTCATCTGCCGGTGCTCCACTGTCTGGCAGCAGATCGGAGGAGGTTGTCTCTCGTGGCGTTTGGGCTATGTCCTCCCCAGATTGCTGAGCAGTTATTGCGGCAGGCTCTTCCCCTGAAAATTCCTTTGTTTTCATCGCTGGTTCTTCGGAGGTAGGGGATGACACAGGAACCTCTGACGTGGGAGGCTCAACACCCATTCCAGATTCCCGGTTCCAATCGGTATCGCTCATAATTTCTCCTCCTTTTTGTCCTTTGCAAGATCCTTTTCCTTTTTACCGGCTTTTAGCTTTGGCTCTTCATGCTTTGGAATCCAAAACTCAAATTGGCAGTATTCATTTTCAACGCTCTGCACAGTGATCTCTCCGCCGTGCAACTTAATAATCGTCCGCACAATATAAAGCCCCAATCCCATGCCATTTTTATCCTGGCTGCGGGATTTATCGGTTTTATAGAAGCGGTCAAAAATCAGCGCAATCTCATCCGCTGGGATGCCAGCGCCGCTGTTCTTAATTGCAACAGAGGTTCTATCCGGCAGGTCTTGAATCGTCAACTGAATATACCCGCCCTCATTGGTAAACTTTACGGCATTTTCAATTAAATTATATACAACCTGATGCAACATATCCGGATCGCCATCTACATAGAGGCTTTCCGCATTTTCCAATCCCAATACCTGTATCCTTTTTTGTTCGATGCTTTTTTCGAAGGAGAGCAACGCCACAAAAATAGTGTTGGTCAGGTCAAAACGAGCCATATGCAGCCGCAACTCACCGCTGTCAATCCGCGAAAGATCCAGCATGGTGCGCACCAAACGGGATAGTCGCTTGACCTCCTGGGAGACAATTTGTAAATAATGCGATTGTTTCTCAGGCGGGATCGTTCCATCCAAAATACCGTCGATAAAACCAGCGATCGTGGTCATGGGCGTTTTCAGCTCGTGGGAAACATTCGCAATAAAATTCCGGCGGACACTTTCGCTGCTGGCCAATGACGAAGCCATATTGTTGAAAGCCAGCGCCAGCTGGCCGACCTCATCCTGACTGGTCACCGGTACACGCACGCTAAAATTTCCCTCTCCAAAGCTTCTGGCTGCCAACGCCATATCGCGCAGGGGACGTACAAGTTTATAAGAAAACATCCAACTGATGCAAAACGCCACCAAAAAAGCGGCAACCGCTGCCAAAAGGAACATCTTCATCAGTTCGTTGCGGTATTCGTTAAAGGAACGGGCGCTACATGCTGTAAAAACCGCTCCAATGGTTGTACGCGTTCCATCCAAATTGGAAATCCGGATCGGTACCCCCACCACATAGTACGGCGAGTTATAAATACCATCCACGGTTCCTTGGCCACTGTAGGGACCCATCAAGGCTTTATCCATCGTTTTTCGGGTAAACGTCGTCTCGTTTACAGTACCGCCGCTGCCAAATGCGCTCAACACCCATTCCCCGGCCCGATTGGTTACGTAAATATCCGCATCCATATTCTCAGAAAATGCATTCATAAAGGACTGCATTCGTTCCGTATCCAAAAGGATATAATTATCCCCCTGCACGGGGGTCGCACTTGCAGCGGCAATCCCCGCTATGCTCTCTGCATTGCGCCGGAGCAGGTCCTGTTTTTCATCCTGCCAATAGGATTTGATAAATACCAACATCACCAAACCCAACAGGAAGAAGCTAATCAGGATGATCGCCAGCGTGACCCGCAAATATTTTTTAAACAGCGTTTTCTGCATGCTTCTTCGCTCCAAGTTCTTTCAGGGAACCCACCCTTAATTTGGATCTTTGACCTCAAATTTGTAACCTACGCCCCAGACGGTCTTGAGCGCCCACTGGTCAGAAACCCCCTCCAACTTTTCGCGCAGGCGTTTGACATGGACGTCCACCGTGCGGCTATCGCCATAATAGTCAAATCCCCACACCTCGTCCAAAAGCTGGTCGCGTGTAAATACACGGTTGGGGTTGCTCGCCAGGTGATAGATCAATTCCATCTCCTTCGGAGGCGTATCGATCACCTTTCCATTGACTTTCAATTCATAATTGGTCAAATTGATGCTGAGTTTATCATATTTAACCTCTTTAATCTGATTTTCATCGCTCTTTCCAAAGCGGCGCAACACCGCCTTGATGCGAGCGACCACTTCCTTTGCCTCAAACGGTTTGACTACATAGTCGTCTGCACCAAGTTCCAAGCCCAGCACCTTGTCAAAGACCTCGCCTTTTGCGGTCAACATAATGATTGGACATTGCGATTTCTTTCGAATCTCCCGGCACACCTGCCAGCCATCCAATTCCGGCAGCATGATGTCCAGCATAATGAGATCCGGATTTTCTTGGTCGAACATCTCTAAGGCTTTCCGCCCATCATTTGCGATCACCACGTCAAAGCCTTCCTTTTCGATATAAAGGCGCAGTAATTCGCAGATATTTTGATCGTCATCCACCACTAGGATTTTTCCCGATGCCATCAATAACGCCCTCCTTTAGTCACAATGATCTGCAGCCTGTCCATTTCTCTACCGCTCTCGTTTCCCTTTTCCAACCGACCGCCAGGCTGTACACTAAGAAACATTTTCATAGATTTCTAGTCTATTATAGGATACTCCCCTCTAAAAGTCATGAATATTTTATAAATTCCCGATTGGTCCATAGAATCTACACAACGGATACGCCAGAACGTACTTCTTCCGCTTTACAACCATTTTTCTCTATGGATATTCATTTCTTTCTCAGAAAAAATCCATAAAAATAGGGGACCGCGCATCCTCTATGGGTGCGCGGCCACGCCATCTCCATATCTCTTACACAGTGCGCAAAATTTCATCGATCGTCATATCGGGGTTTTCCACGCCCATAAAGAGGATCTTCATCAGATAATAATACATCAGCTCCACATCGTGCGGCGACAATTCCGCCATTTGATATTTGAAGTAGAACTGCAACCCCAAATCGCTGGCACTGTGCATGACGGTCAGATACACCTTTTGAATGGCTGTCCCATTGGTAAGCCACTCGGTTTTAAATGGAATCCCGTGCAGCTGTTCGTTCTGTAGACGCAGTGGCAGAGGTTGGTAGGTCAATGCCACCGAATCATAGGTCGTATTCTTCGGCGGATGATAACACGCCTGAAACATTCGGTTGACCTCCAACGGGTCAAAGTCGACATGCCGGTAGATGCTGTTCTGCAGGTCTTGAATCATGCGCACACCGTCTAAAAATTCCGTTTCGGGTTCCAGAATGGTCCGGCAGGGGAAACAGTGGGTCCGTGTCCCGCCGGATGTTTTATTGAGTAACGTGGAGCGCCTTGAGACATAATTTCGAATGGTAACATCTTTTTCTCCGTCATTCATTTTGGACAGATAGGTCCGCAATCCCATCAGCAGCAGATTGGTCATCGAAATTTCATTTTCCATACAGTAATCCATCAGGCGGCGTGTCGGCTCTGGTTCCAGGTGGTAAATCGCCCGGCCTACGCGCAGGTCGTCCATCTCCCGATCCGCAGCGCGCAACAGTGGATTTCCATACTTTTTCCGGCAGGCTTCTAGCTTCCAACGCCCCGTGACGTCCGTATAGATCGGTTCTCCGATGGCCACTTGCTCTTCCCAGAAGGCCCGGTCTTTCGCCGTTCGGGATGCGTTGTCCTCTTTGGCAAGGTCCTTTTCCAAAGCCAGGTGATACAGCGGCGGGTCCTCCGGCATGGGAGCGCCATAGGCAAAGTGGCAATATAATCCCATAATGTCGTTAATCATCAGGATCATTCCGGTGGAATCTGTCAGGCGATGATCAATTCGCAGATAAATTCCATTGTACCCATCCGGCATTGCCACCATAATAAATTCGTTCATCGGTGAATCCACCTGCTCAAAAGGTTGACTGGACCATTCCTCCAACGTTGCGTTGATTTCCTCCTCCGTTTTTCCCCGGAAGTCCACCAAACGGATGTCGCGTGGGTCATAGGAAGCAAAGTATTGAAATACCTTTCCATGTTCATCTCGGGCGGTAAAACGGATACGTAGGGATTCCTGCCGCGCATATTCCATCTGGATACAGTGTTTCAATAAGCCAAAATCCACCCCGGCCCGAATGGTCATGCAGACACAAATGTTTACCTCCTGCGGACGGTTATACTCCAGGATCTTATGGTCTTGTAACCTCTCGGCTGCACATAACGGATAAAAGTGTTTCATAACGATTCCTCTTTTCTTTGCCTTTCAAATGTCTTCCCCAACTTTTTACAATGGATGTTTCCCATATTTGGAAACCCGTTATTTCTATTTTACCACATAAATATCAAAAAGCCAATGCGCATGTTTCCCATGAAAAAGGCGAATTTTCGGATATTTTCTCGAACTATAAGAAGCTCAACCAACTTATATTCACTCTGAAATAAGGAAAACGCCATCCCGGAGTTTTATACACGTCCGCCTTAGAATCAATAAAACCGTTTTCTTGGCTGCTCCTGGTAACCCTGCGACGTGCTGTAGAACCAGCCCGTTTCATTCCTATCAGCCTAAGCCTATTTCCACTAAACGAGCAACTCGATTGAACGTCTTTCTCTCTGTTTTGTTTTAGAGTTGCAACGATTCCATGAAAGCGGGTTCACTCCCCTTTTGTCAACCTACTGCTCGGAGTTTTATACACATCCACCTTAGAAACAGTAAAACCGTTTTCTTGGCTGTTCCCGGTAGCCCTGTGACGAGCTGTAGAACCAGCCTGTTTCATTCCTATCAGCCTAAGCCTATTCCCACTAAATAAGCAACTCGATTAAAAGCTTTTCTCTCTGTTTTGTTTTAAATTTGCAACGATTCCATGAAAGCGGGTTTACCCCCCTTTCATCAACCTATTGCTACGGATACGACTATAGGGACATTGTAAAATCTTATTCCAAGTCTTGTTTCAGATTTACAATCATTCGATAAAAACCGGTATAGTCGTTCGCCGGATTTTTCTGTATTTGATATAGGAAAATCTGGCAATCCACATTACAAAACCGGCGTTGAAAATACGCTTGTCCGCGCTTCTTCACCATTTTGCAGGTAAGTTTGATTGTTTTTGACGAACCAGATGAAATCCACTTCGCCGAACAACCGACCGCGTAAAAAGACATGTCCAGATAGCTAGCGCCGCAAATGAAACGATGTGTTCCTGTTCCTTTTCTAACGAGCTGAAAACGCTCCTTTCACGATATGGATTTCTGATTTAGGAACATCTGGCTCCGCCGAAAATCAAACAGCAATCTTTTGAAGTTTAAAACCTTGGTTGATGGCAAATTCCAAGGCTGGTATAATAGGACCGATAGACAAGTGCAAACAAAGGAACACCCGGGCAGTATACCGGGACGCGCTGTCCGAAATCGCTGTCTCATCGGCAAGAAACTCTTCGCTGATACCGGAACGCGCTGTCCGAAACAGTCAGCAAGAGGTCTGGAAACGGCAAAGCAGATTTTCCCCTTGGGAAACAGCCTTTGAGAATGCTGCCCAAAAGATGCACGAGCAGGTTGAACAGATACCCTATCTGCGGAGGAAAAATAATGCCAACACTGGAATGGATCGGAAAAGAAAAAGTGGTGAATCACCACCAGGAAGTGCCGTACCGGGTGCTGGAACGCCAGTACAGCTACGATGAAGCTGGACAGCACGCCGAGGACAACGGCAGTGAAAACATGATTATCCACGGCGATAATTTGGAAGCGTTAAAGGCCCTGCTGCCCCGGTACGAGGGCAAGGTAAAGTGCATCTACATTGATCCTCCCTACAACACCGGCAACGAGGGCTGGGTATACAACGACAACGTCAACGACCCCAAGATCAAAAAGTGGCTGGGCGAAGTGGTGGGCAAAGAGGGCGAGGACCTCTCTCGCCATGACAAATGGCTGTGCATGATGTACCCCCGCTTGAAGCTGCTGCAAAAGCTGCTGGCGGAGGACGGAACTATTTTTATTAGCATTGACGATACCGAATACGCGAATTTAAAGCTGGTTTGTGATGAAATCTTTGGAAACAACTGCTTTGTTTCGAATATTTCATGGCAGCGGACTTATTCAACCCGGAACGATTCCAAAGGGATTGTAAACGAAGTGGAACATCTGCTTGTGTACAGCAAACAGCCGGGCTGGAATCCGAACAAACTGCCTCGGACAGAGGAAATGGATTCCATTTATAAAAATCCCGATAACGATAGGACTTCATGGGCAAGTGATAACCCATTCGCACCAGGTGCAGCAACACATCAGGGAATGGTATACGCCATTCAGCACCCTTTTACTGGAAAGATGCTGTATCCCACCAATAGCCGGTGTTGGACATTTGGACAAGAACAGATGCTGGAAATTATGCGTGGTTGGTGTGATTACGAACTGCGAGATATAAACGATGCAAAGGAGCGCGCCGCCGTCTGTGGCGTACCAGAATCGGAAGTGCGCGAAGGGGTTCAGGCGATCGTCCTGTCAAAATCCTTGGAAGAATCTGCCGCGCAAGCGAAAGAGGTATACCAGCGCGGACAGTGGCCACGATTCTTCTTCACCAAAGGTGGAAAAGGTGGTATTCGTCGAAAAACATACCTCAAAAATGTCGGTGGAAAAGTACCTACGAACCTTTGGCCTTATAGCGAAACGGGCCATACGGATGAGGCAAAAAAAGAAATACTGGCAATTTTCAATGGGAAAGCCACATTCGATACCCCCAAACCGTCTCGGTTCATTGAGCGGATTCTCCAAATTGCATCCACCCCAGATTCCCTCATTCTCGACTCTTTTGCCGGTTCCGGCACTACCGCCCACGCCGTGCTCAACATGAACAAGGCCGACGGCGGCCACCGCAAATTTATTCTGGTGGAAATGATGGACTATGCCGGCAGCATCACCGCCGAGCGGGTCAAAAGAGTAATCGACGGCTATGGAGAGGATAAAAAGGCCGTGGAGGGCGCCGGCGGCCAGTTCAGCTATTACGAACTTGGGCCTGTGCTTCTGTTGCCGGACGGCAACCTCAACGAAGAAGTGGGCGCGCAGGAAATCCGGGAATATGTCTACTATATGGAGACCAAAGAGCCCCTGCCCGCCGGACAATCGAAGGACGAGCCCTATTTCATGGGCCTATGCCGCAATACCGCCTATTACTTCTATTACGAGCGGGAAAGCATCACCACGTTGGACTACGCCTTTTTATCTACAATTCGGACCAAGGCCGAAGGCTATATCATTTATGCCGATCTATGCGCTATCCCTCTGGGAACACTGCGCAACCACAACATCCTATTTAAAAAAATCCCTCGGGATATTGCACGACTGTAAAGGAGTATACAGACAGGGGGCGGATGATGTACCGCGATAAACGGAAGCTTGCCCTATCTGACCGCCGGTCTCCTGTTCGGCTAGAATATCCCTTATGATTGCGGGGATATCCATTTTGAAAACCTGCGCTGCCCGATCACTTACTTTCGAGCATGCAGAATACCATCTGGTAGTCAAACAAGACATTCCGTAGAACCGTTAAAATCCATATCAGCCCATAAAAAGGGGAAGCATGTGCCCATGCTTCCCCTTTTTCTTTGACGAAGGTATTTTCCTCTCGTCCAAATACCCTTATTTTTCTGTAATGCTCTTGAGTAAACCGCCCTTTTCGATGATGTTCTGAATGAACGGTGGAAACGGCTGCGCTTCATAGGTCTTGCCTGTTGTTACATCGGTGATGACTCCCGTATCAAAATCCACTTCCACCTCATCGCCAGCCTGAATCTCCTTCGCCGCAGCATCACATTCCAAGATTGGCAGTCCAATATTGATCGCATTGCGGTAAAAAATGCGAGCAAATGTGGATGCAATCACACAGGAGATCCCGCTTGCTTTGATTGCAATCGGCGCATGTTCTCTCGATGAACCACATCCAAAGTTTTTGTTTGCTACCATGATGTCGCCGGACTTTACATTCTTCACAAAATCCTTGTCGATATCCTCCATGCAATGCGAGGCCAGTTCCGCGTGGGACGCAGTATTCAAATAACGCGCCGGAATGATGACGTCCGTATCGACATTATCCCCATATTTATGGACCAAACCATGTGCCTTCATGTTCCGTACCTCCTCAAATCTTATCCGGGTCTGTGATATAGCCCGCCACCGCGCTAGCCGCCGCAACCGCTGGGCTCGCAAGGTAGACCTCGGATTCTACATGGCCCATCCGGCCGACAAAGTTGCGGTTTGTGGTGGAAATCGCACGCTCTCCTTTTGCAAGAACGCCCATGTGGCCACCCAAGCAAGGCCCACAGGTCGGCGTACTGAAAATTGCGCCGGCCTTAATAAAGACCTCGGCAATCCCCTCTTTGATCGCCTGCAGATAAATATCCTGCGTGCCCGGAATCACAATACAACGCACACCCTTTGCAACCTTACGTCCTGCCAGGATCTTTGCCGCGGCGCGCAAATCCTCAATCCGCCCATTTGTACAGGAGCCGATTACACACTGCTGAATTGCAATCGGCTCCATCTGCGCAATCTCGTCCACCGTCTTGGTATTCTCCGGAAGATGCGGGAATGCAACCGTCGGGCGCAGCGCAGACAAGTCAATCGTCACCGTGGAATCATACTCTGCATCTGCGTCCGCGCTGAAAACGACTGGCTCACGTTGGAAGCGCCCTTCGCAGTATTCCAGGGTTACGCCGTCCACTGGGAAAATACCATTCTTTGCTCCGGCCTCAATCGCCATATTTGCAATACACAGGCGGTCGTCCATACTCAGGTGTTCGACTCCCATACCGGTAAATTCCAGGGACTTATAAAGCGCGCCGTCCACACCAATCTCGCCGATCAAGTGTAGGATGACGTCCTTGCCGCTCACCCAACGGCCCGGCTTTCCCGTGAGTACCACCTTGATGGCGGACGGGACTTTAAACCAGGCCTTCCCGGTAATCATTCCCGCAGCCATATCTGTAGAACCTACCCCAGTAGAGAAGGCGCCCAATGCGCCATAAGTACAAGTGTGGGAATCCGCGCCGATCACACAGTCGCCGGGGCCTACAATGCCCTTTTCCGGGAGCAATGCGTGTTCAATTCCCATCTGACCGACATCAAAGAAATTTTTGATGTCATATTTATTTGCAAAATTCCGCGTCTGTAGGCACTGTTCTGCCGCTTTGATGTCCTTATTCGGCGTAAAGTGGTCCAATACCAGCGCGATGCGCGTATTGTCAAACACCGCATCGGCACCACATTTTTCAAATTCATTGATTGCAACCGGTGCAGTAATATCATTTGCCAATACCACATCCAGCTTTGCTTCGATCAGCTGTCCCGCCACCACATGGTCCAAACCCGCATGTGCTGCCAGGATCTTCTGGGTCATGGTCATTCCCATCGGATTTTCCTCCTTAAAGTGTCTTTTCAGTATTTTTATTGTAACACGGTTTTCCGATTCTAAATGTAAACCGCACTACAATTCGTTCGTTTTTATCCACTGCATCCTGTTCACATCCAGACAAGGGTACGGATGCCCGACAAAACAGGTTTCTAAAAGCTTATCACATTCGCCCTTCACATGGAACATTTCGGTTTTCCATCCATACAGACAAAACGCCACCTGTTGGAAAAAAGCGTTCCATCTCATTTACATTTTTTGATCAATCGGTAGGAATGCCGAGACACCTTTTTCAAATACACGCCCAAAGATAGCATCTGTTGGGAAGTATCTTTGAAAAATTCCCCTTTGGGCGGATTGGTTCGAAGCTTATCGAATCCCTTTCTCACCCTACGTACGCAAGAGCAAGCCTCTCTAAAAAGAAACGTGCTAGTCGATACGATCGAATTCCCCATATGAGCAAAAGGTAGCTCCTTTCATTCCCTGTGCGCTCCACCTAACCCCACACAGGAGTGTGCCAACCGCGCACGAGCCGATCATCGGAAAACGCTCTTCCAAAGGTACGTCTACAAACAATTTTAAGAGAAGCACTGTGTGCTTGTCCCCTGGAAAAACAAGTCCCTGGAACATTTTGAAACGTATCCCAATAATCATCCACTGCTGGCTATTCCTTGCACCCGCCTGTTCCTTCCCTCTATTCGGACAGCGACACATGCGCTTTGCCTTTCCTCACTTTCCAGTCCATCGGCCGGCTGGCAGGACTTCCTCTGTAATCCCAAACAACCGCCCAACCCTCTATCTTTCGAAGCGGCATTTGCTGTTTCTCACAAAAATTATATCAACTTATGTTCTTTACAATAAGAGTAAATCCCATCATTCGCTACATCATCACAAATATGGTTAGCAACCGCTTTTAATTCCGAGGAAGCATTCTGCATGGCAACTCCTGTACCAACTGCCTGTAACATTTCAATATCGTTATTTCCATCACCAAATGCCATTGCTTCTTCTTTGGATAACTGATAATACTCTAACATTTTGGCAATCGCGGTTCCTTTACCCCCATTTAGTGGAATAATATCTACCGCACGATCCCACCATGCTGTAATTTGAGCCTCCTTAACATTTTGCATAATGGTTTTATAATCATTTTTTCGACAACCTAACATGATTTGATAAATTTCTTCTTTATCCGCCACTACATCAAAATCAATAGCAGCTTTCAGTTTAAGTCCGCCAAATCCATAATACTCACTTAAATCATTGTCTTTCCCGTTAGCCACAAGCCTGCTTTTTGTAGCTAAGGATAATGGCCGTCTTATTGCATGAGCGTTTTTTATAATGGTGTAGACATCTTCTTTTTTTAAGGGATTACTAAGTATAGTCTGATCCTTAGTAAAACAATAGGAACCATTATAAGTCAAAAAAGCGTCAAACTCCACATTTGGAAAACACGGTACTTGCATTGGCGATCTTCCCGTAGCAATGCAAATCTTAATTCCATTATTTTTGAGTTTTAATAATGTTTCCAATACCTTTTCTGAAATTTCCTTTTTTCTCATATCAATCAGCGTTCCGTCAATATCAAAGAAAATTATCTTTATTTTTTTCACAATCAATCCTCCTTAATTTGCATGATATTTTTTATAAGCAATAACCAGCTGACTTCCCCGGCGGCCCCATATATTCAATTGTTGCATTTTTATATTTTTTGTAGTTCATCCTGCATCTACGTCTCATGCCTTAAAATGCCTTTCCTAAATTCACTGTATCTAATACATACTTTTTATTCTTATTCCAATTTTATAAATCTCAAATTGATTTAGATAAAACTAGGTATCTTTTTTACTATCGAAAGTATTTTTTCTTTTGTTGCCCTCTGTTAATTTTAAAAATGCATCAAAAGACAAAGCAACTGGCTCTTAATACAAACCGTTCAGCCTTTTTATATCATAAAATTTTAATATTGTCATTTCTTTTCTGCTTCTAAAGAAGCTACTTAGCAGCCTATGATTTGTAAAAGGTACTAAAGTATTTCTTACGTGACACACCCTTGATAAACCATACGCTAATAAATTTCTAGCAATCAAGCAGAAATGAAACACTATGTTGTTTCACAGTATAGAAAAAGGTACTCTATTTCAAGTACCATTCTCCCATATCTTTACATAGGGCTCTTTCATTTGTTGTAATTTCGTCGTAAATTTTTTGCTTTTTTCTTTAGTTGCTTTGCTAATAAGCGCTCTATTCGCGCAGATATTCTTGATTTTTTTACCGTTTTTATATCGAAAAACGCTCTGAATCGGGGGCCTTCGTCCGGATTCAGAGCGTCTTTTTGGTTTTGCACAGGCATCTTTGCAAAAACGGAAACGGCTTTTCTATTGTAGAATACGCCCCTGGATTTCCTTCACCCGGCTCTATACGAAATAGTTTTCTCCTCCACAATCCTTCTTCTGAGAGAGAACTCCATCCCGGTTCATCAAACCGAAAAACTTAGTCTACAAATACAGCGCCCTTGGAGCCAGAGGTCACAAGGCTTGCATAACGCTTAATATAACCCGTCAAATGCTGTTCCGGCGCCTTCCAAGCCGCACGGCGTTTTGCCAGTTCTTCCTCGCTCACACGAACATTCAGCTGACGGCCTGTGATGTCCACATCAATGATATCTCCATCCTGAATCAGTGCGATATTGCCGCCTGCGGCTGCTTCGGGGGAAACATGGCCAATCGCTGCACCGCGCGTTGCACCGGAGAAACGGCCATCGGTAATCAGCGCTACGCTCGATCCCAGGCCCATTCCGGTCAGTGCGGAGGTCGGCGTCAACATCTCCCGCATACCGGGGCCGCCCTTCGGTCCCTCATAGCGGATAACCACCACATCGCCCTCTTTGATCTTACCGCTCAAGATCGCCTCAGAGGCATCTTCCTCACAATCAAAGCAACGGGCCGGACCCACATGCTGCATCATCTCGGGTGCAACAGCTCCCTGCTTCACCACCGAGCCCTCCGGGCAGATATTGCCTTTGAGCACCGCGATACCGCCGTCCGCACGGAACGGATTCTCCATCTTGCGAATGATCTCGCCATCCGCATCCGGCGCAGCTTCTACACGGTCGCGCACAGTACCGTAGACGGTTTGCAAATCCAGATGGATCAGGCCCTTGCGGGAGAGTTCTTTCATCACAGCGGGAATTCCTCCAACCTGGTTCAGGTCCGTGATAAATACCTGGCTAGCTGGGTTCAGCTTACAGATCTGCGGCGTCGTACGGCCCAATTCATCGATCTTGTCAATATCCAGCGGGACCCCCGCCTCATGGGCAATCGCCGTCAGATGCAGCACCGAGTTCGTAGAGCAGCCCAATGCCATCTCTCCGCGCAGCGCATTTTCAAAAGCCTGTGAAGTCAAGATGTCGCGCGGACGCAGGTCTTGTTCCAAAAGTTTCATCACTTGCATTCCAGCTCGCTTCGCAAGGGCAATGCGCTCGGAATAAACGGCCGGGATACTGCCGTTGCCGGGCAGCGCCATTCCGATTGCTTCAGTCAGGCAGTTCATCGAGTTCGCCGTGTACATTCCAGAGCAGGAACCGCAGGTCGGACAAGCCGATTTCTCCAATGCCAAAAGCTCGTCCGCATCGATCTTTCCGGAGGCATAACTGCCCACTGCTTCGAACATCTCCGATAGGCCAAACTTGGTGCCGTTATGCTCGCCGGGAAGCATGGGGCCGCCGCTCACAAAGATGCTCGGCAGGTTCATGCGGCAGGCAGCCAGCATCATGCCGGGAACAATCTTGTCGCAATTGGGAATAAAGACTGCTGCATCCAACGGATGCGCCGTCAACATCACTTCAATGGAATCTGCAATCAGTTCACGAGAACAAAGGGAATACTTCATCCCCTTGTGGTTCATGGAGAGGCCGTCGCATACACCGATGGTCTCAAACTCAAATGGGACGCCGCCTGCGTTGCGAATCCCCGCTTTTACTGCCTCAGAAATGTCCTTTAAGTGCCGGTGTCCCGGTATGTAATCGCTGGCAGCACTGACAACCGCCACAAAAGGGCGCTTCATTTCATCATCGGTTAGGCCCAATGCGCGCAGAAGGGAACGGTGTGGCGCACGGGTAGAGCCTTCTTTCATCAGATCGCTTCTCATGATGACCTCTCCTTTTTGATTAAAATTGCGCGCGGATTCCCCGCCAAAGGGAACCCGCGCTTCGTAAACTCCAAATTTTTCGTCTTAGTCGCGCGGCTTCATCGTGGGGAACAGCAGAACGTCGCGGATGGATGCTGCATTGGTCAACAACATCACCAGACGGTCCACACCAATTCCCAACCCGCCCGTGGGCGGCAGGCCATACTCCAACGCGGTCAGGAAATCCTCATCCACGTCGCATGCCTCTTCGTCGCCCGCTGCCTTCAGGGCAGCCTGCGCCTCAAAGCGCTGCCTTTGATCGATCGGGTCGTTCAGCTCGGAGAACGCATTTGCATGCTCACGTCCAACGATAAACAGCTCAAAGCGCTCGGTATAGGCCGGATTTCCCGGCATCTTCTTCGCCAGCGGAGAAATCTCCACCGGATGATTCATCAGGAAGGTGGGCTGAATGAGCTTCTCTTCACAGTACTCGTCAAAGAACAGGTTGAGAATATCGCCCTTCTTATGGCGCTCTTCATACGGGATGTGACGTTCCTTTGCCAAAGCCTTTGCCTCTTCATCGGTGGCAATGGCATCGAAGTCAACACCTGCATACTTTTTCACTGCATCCACCATAGAGATGCGTTCAAATGGTTTACCGAGGTCAATTTCTACGTCGCCATAGGTGATAACGGTTGTACCCAACACCTTTTGAGCGACTGTCCGAATCAGCTCTTCGGTAATATCCATCATGCCATTGTAATCGGTGTACGCCTGATAGAGCTCTAGCATGGTAAATTCCGGGTTGTGGCGGGTATCCATACCCTCGTTGCGGAAACAGCGGCCCAGTTCGTACACCTTATCAAAGCCGCCCACGATCAATCGCTTAAGGTACAACTCCAGTGCAATGCGCAGATACATATCCATATCCAACGTATTGTGATGCGTGATAAACGGCCTCGCAGAAGCACCGCCCGCGATGGTGTGCAACACAGGGGTCTCTACCTCCAAGAAGCCCTTTTCGTTGAGAAAGTTTCGGATCTCTGTGACAATCTGGGAACGGCGCACAAAAGTATCCTTGACCTCCGGATTGACGATCAGGTCCACATAGCGTTGACGATACCGCAGATCGGTATCCTTGAGGCCGTGGAATTTTTCCGGCAGCGGCAGTAGGGATTTGCTGAGCAGCTTGATCTCCTTTGCATGGACCGAGATCTCTCCCCGCCTTGTTTTAAAAACAAAGCCGCCGACGCTGATGATGTCCCCCAAGTCCCAGCTGGCCTTCATCTCCTTGTAGGACTCTTCGCCGACCTCGTCAATCTTGACATACACCTGCATGCGGCCTGTCTTGTCATGTACATCCAAGAAGCTGGCTTTTCCCATATCGCGCCAGCTCATCAGGCGCCCTGCAATACATACATCCTGATTTTCCAGTGTCTCAAACTGGTCGCGAATCTCCTGCGCATAATGGTCACGCGGGCAGGTCGTAATCACAAATGGATCTTTCCCTGCCTCCTGCAGCTTCGCGAGCTTATCCCTCCGGATCTGCAAAAGTTCATTCAATTCCTGTTCCGCCTGCACAGCCTGCGGCTGTTCATTCTTATTTTCACTCATGTTCAGCTCTCCCTACTATTTTACCCGGCATATCCGGGCTTCCTGATATTGCACAATCATAAAGCAAAAAGCGGCTGGGACGCGCTTCACCGCTGTCCACACGCCGCTTCCTTCTTATTTGGAGATGGCCAGTACCTCGTATTCCATCACCCCTGCCGGGACCTCCACTTCGATTATGTCGCCAATACTATGGCCCAGCAGCGCCTTGCCAACGGCAGATTCATCGGAGATGTTGCCGGAAAGCGGGTCCGCCTCGTTGGAACCGACAATTTTATAATTGTAAATGTCCGTCTTGCCTGTGCGCGGGTTATTGACGCGCACCTCCACCTTTGAACCAATGTGAATATTCTCGTTGCTAAGCTCGCTTTCATCAATCACTTTCACATTTTTCAATGTGACCTCAATGTCTGCGATGCGTGCTTCCATAATGGCCTGTTCGTTTTTTGCCTCATCGTATTCGCTGTTCTCGGACAGGTCGCCGAAGGACAGGGCCACTTTAATTTTTTCCGCAATCTCTTTTCGTTTGACACTTTTGAGCTCTTCCAGCTCCTGCTCCAGCTTTTCCAGGCCTTCCTGGGTCAAGATCACCTGTTTTCCTGCCATATCACTCTTACCACCTTTTATGATCGTCGCACCCGCGGTGCAGCATTTTGAAAAATGCGTACATTTCTTTTAATTATAATGAAACCGCCGCCCCATGTCAACACTTGCTGAAGCAGACAAAGGGAAACGGTTGTCGATTCCTGGCAAAAATGAAATTTCTTTTCACAAAATATGTTTCAGATAAAAGGATACGCTTTTGCATACATACTCCGCCTCTGTGGATATTCCAATTTTCAAGCAACCATCCCCCTATGTTGGACGCGCTGCTTCTCAATAGAAGTGTTTTTTCACCCGCTTTGCAATGTGTTCGACGTCCGGATAGATATACGCTTCATCGATCCCAATATATTGCAGTTCCATCAAGAGCTTCCGTTTCTTTTTAGCTGGTATTAATATACTGGCAAAATTGAACCAAATATCCTTCAACTCCAACGGCTCAATGTCGTCCTCCAGGACAAACCGGCTGGCAACCGCGCGATCAAACTTCTGTGAAAAAGATTCCCCTTCCTCCCAGTTGCTCTTGGCCCGATAAAAATCGGCCAACCTTTCAAACGACATCTTGTCCACAACAAAGCACGGGCTCGAACCAAACGATAGAGTAGGCGCTTGTATCTGCTCTTTGTAAATTTCTTCTAGATCTTCGCTCAAATGGGCCAAGTTCTTTTCCCCTTTCCCTCCATAGTGGTAATACTTTATATCCGCCGTATCCCGAATATAATTGTGAAAAAGTAAAAATACTGACTTCTGCGCTTCCATCCTTCGGTCCAAATAAATCGGTTTCACAAAGAGCGGCGAGGTATCATGCAAGTCTGTATATACCTTAAAGAGATAATCACTGACGGAAAGATTGGACTTTTCCAACCAACCATCCAGAGGCATGTTTAATAAATATGGGATGAGGAAAAGAGAGGATATACATTCTACAATAGGCTCATCAAAATGGCTCAACCAGCTTCGGGTAAAGACAACGCGCCCCTGCTTTGAGGGATGTTCTGCACAGGCAAAATACAACGCTACCAATGGGTTCTGCGTAAAGTCTAATAGGCGCGTAGGGATTCCAAAGTGTTGCATTTTGGACAGCTTTTCAAAGTTATGGTTCGTATTGCTGAATAAGTCCGGCATTTCTGAAAGAAAACTGACCGCCAAGTCATGTTCCAAAGCATACGTCTTCCGATTCTTACCCGAGTTTCTCAAAATGGAAGGCAACAGCCACCATTGGCTGTCCGCCATCCCTCGATATAATAAATCCCCTCCAGGATTTTTTGAAAACGAAAAGGAAAGAGTCTCCACCAATTGAATATAATCACTCAAAGACTCTATTTTAAAGGTTGTATGGTCATAGTACCGATCGGTGGAGGCCACTGAAAAAGATTTTAAACTACCCTTTTTTATGATACTGTTCAAGTCAAATTCCAACATGATAAACACTCCTCTGCCAATCGCTGCCTTCTATACCGATATTATGACATCAAACGCCTAACCGGACAATAGGCACTCGGTACTCCGCGGGAATTTTTTGTAAAAATACGCCTTATTCGCTCACGCCCTACAGAACGCCGGGTGTACTTGACTTGCATCGGCAGATGTGCGCTGCTAAGGACGCCGTTTAACGATACTATTTCCGGCCAGATCCCCCAAAAGCTCGAATGCAAACGTGTCAGATTCTCACACCGATGTTTTCCCGCGAAAAGTATCCGCCGTTCAATCGGCTGAACTGAAAAAAGAGTCTGGACGCAAATTGCGTCCAGACTCTTTCTGACAAAGACGATTAAAACCGGTCTTCTCCCGATCATAAAAAAACCGCCCTCTGGGCGGTTGGAAACGGAGGAACATCTGCGTAAGCGCGCCCCGGCTTGGAAAGGACTGTTAAAATGGAATTTCAAGGTTTTTACTATCTAAGTTTCACAAAGATTTTATAAATTCTAGTACCTTTTTAAAGAGCCGCACTGTAATCGATTGGAGAATCGCCCCGGCCTATTTTTGATAAAAATATCCGCACATCTAAAGTTCTTCAGAATCTTTACTGCGTAAATTTGGGTGCAGTTACATTGTTGCCGGCAAAGGCGTTAGGACCCGGATTTGAGAGAGAGAAATACATCTTCGCCGCCTTGGTAGTGCCAAAATCCTGGTTAGAACCACTCTCTTGCACTTCATTAAAGGCGTCCCGGAACATCTGGTTGTGTGCCTCCTCACGGTTCAGAAGAAAGTCGATGGTTTCTCTGACTTTTTTGTCCTCGATTTGGCGATACAGATATTCATACACTACTTTGGCTCGCTGCTCCGAAGCAATATTGCTGAGAAGATCTGCACAGAGATCGCCGGTGACGGTGACATAATCCGCTGTCCAAGAGTAGCCTGATGCATTGATCAACCCAGGATTTAGCCCCAGCAAGACATGGGTTTCAATCTCGCCAGCCTGAACTTTGTCTGCTTCCACATCGTGCCCGTTGAGCAAATGGATCGTTTGGGCTACCATCTCCATATGGCTTAACTCCTCGGCCGCAATATCCATGAATAAGTCCTTGATTTTGGGGTCTTTAATACGGAAACTTTGAGACATATACTGCATAGCAGCCTTCAATTCCCCGTTGCCACCGCCGAGCTGCTCTTGCAGCAGAGCTGCATACTGCGGGTTGGGACGTTCTATCTCTACAGGATGAAACAATTGCTTTTCGTGCTTAAACAAACACACCACCCCTTTCATTTCGTTATGAGTAGAGTCTCCTTAAAGCTATAAAATTATTCATAAAAATGCTATCTGATTCTGTTTACCCAAGCCACCATAAAAAACGGGGGATACGTGGATTATGCCTTTGCGAAACACCATAAAATCAAACATATACTTCTCATTATGACTGCTTCTGATAAAGCTATCATTCTAAAATAAAAAGGAACCTGTTTTTGATTACAATCAAAAACAGGTTCCTTTGCTGGGTTTACGTTACAAAAAAGCACCCGTCGTAAACACGAACGCAAAGCTGTAATAAAGCAAAAACCCCAAACACGGCTTGCGCGTCGAGGCTCTCGACTGGTCGGAGTGGAATGATAGGCCTTGGGAAAATCCAGTAAAACCAGGAGTTTATTGCCGGTAGATTAAGATGCTTTTCACCCAAGATAGCTTATTGTTTCTTTCCCTTGGGGCGTGAGCCGGATAGATGAACCGTTGGATAGTCATCGTTACTTTTTTTCGTTCCATATAAGTCTGCACGCATCGCCTTAATTAAGTTAGTAAGTATTTTATTGTGTTCCTCACCGCTTATTGGTTGTGCCGATTTCTTTGCTGCGCCGTGAAACTGCATCAAAATACGGACGACCTCCGCACTGCCTACGAGTATCAGACGATTCTGAGCATCATCGAGTTCTCCGTCTTCATCTTTCATAAGCACATTATTACTAATCGCTTTTACATAATTTGTATAGTACTCTTCTTTGAGCTTACGCTCCTCAAATTTCAATTGACTTCTTTTCGTGAGATAATTTGTAATAACAGCAGTAAGTACCGCAACCAATGCGCCGACAATAGCAACCATAATTTCTGTATTTACTATGTCCCATCTTCTTATAACATAACCCCAGATAATGTTTGTACTATATCCTGTCCAACAAATCCTATCACTCAATTTTGTTTTGTAATAAATTATAGGACTTTGCCTTATTCGTTGTCCTGTAAACCCGCATATATCTGGACATAGCAAAAGACCGCCGACAAAAGCCGACGGTCTCCTTACAGTGGTCCGAGTGACAGGAGTTGAACCTGCGGCCTCTTGAACCCCATTCAAGCGCGCTACCAAAACTGCGCTACACCCGGATTTAGAACATTATTTATCATAGCATATATCCCATTAAAAAGCAAGAGTGAACTTGCGCATTTTGGATATTCTTAAGAATTTCAGGCGGTTTTCATCGCACAACTAAGTCTCTTCTCTGAGGTCCCGTTGAGAAGATCGACCGCCTCACATCGCAACATCCACGCCCTTTTCGGGACAAGTTCCCGAAATCATAGTAGTGACAGGGATACCCTGCAATTTGGTGGGGGCTGTCATTTGATATATCCCCATTACAAATAAACAAACGGATATTGGTAATGGGGATAACTGTGATCAAACGGCAGCTTTAAAATGGCGGATGGTCCCTCTCGCTAATTGACTAATGAATATTTTTAATAGGGACGTCGCCGCAAAAGGTAGGGTAACCCTACGAATACTCTCTTTGGTTTTCATTACTTTAATGGAGCCCCCGAAGCGTCGGTAAAGCTCCCACAAGCGATCATAATCAGGTCCACCAACCAACCGATTCCAAATACACCGCCGGTCAACAGATAGACGATACCGCTTCCAATCTTCCCCACATAAAACCGATGGACGCCCAGTCCACCCAGAAAAATGCACAGCAACAACGCCACCCATCTGCTTGACGCAGAGATCACTTCCACATAAGGGGGAACGTTTAGCGGAGCATCATACGGAGGCGGAGGTGAATTCCACTGTGACCCCTGATACGCATACGGAGGCGGCGCACTCTGTGGTCCCGGCGGGGGGCTATTCTGTTCGTAAGATGCCTGCTGTGGGGCGGTCTCCAAAGGCGCGCCACATTCCTTGCAAAAATGGGCTTCTATTGGATTATCAAACCCACATCTTGCACATTTCATATTTAAAACTCCTCACATCCAATCGATCATTATATTCATCATACCATGCTGTGTGAAAGTATGTCAATCAAACAAAACCAAGCAACTCTTTCCAGTTCAGCTGCTATCAAGTTCCTCGCTTATTTTTTTACGAGTCTATCCAATCCATATGTCCATGAGATACAAAGTTCTGCGATTCTGCTAAAACATCTCCCTTTGCCCCACACAAAACAAAAGGAGCGTCCCGGTTTCCCGAAACGCTCCCAAACCCCTGTGCAGGGTATCTCTCTTATTTCTTGAGGTTTGCCTTAAGGGTATCCAGCTGATCGCGGAGTTCCTTCGGCAGCTTGTCGCCAAACTTCTTATAGAACTCTTCGATGCCCTCTGCCTCCTTGGACCACTGGTCGTTGTTGACTTCCAGGATGCTCTTGAGGGTGTCGATGCTGAAATCCAGTCCCTCCAGATTGATGTCCTCTGCATACGGTACATAGCCGATCGCCGTCTCCTGTGCGTCCACTTCACCCTCGCAGCGCTTGATGATCCACTCGAGAACACGGAGGTTGTCACCAAAGCCCGGCCAAATGAAGTTGCCGTTCTCGTCGAGACGGAACCAGTTGACGTTGAAGATCTTCGGAGCCTTGTCGCCCAGCTTCTGGCCCATTTCAATCCAGTGCTTGAAGTAGTCGCCCATATGATAACCGCAGAACGGCAGCATCGCCATCGGGTCACGACGCACAACGCCGACCGCACCGGTCGCAGCAGCGGTTGTCTCGGAAGCCATGATGGAACCAACAAACACGCCGTTGTTCCAATCGCGGGACTGATACACCAGCGGAGTGGTCTGTGCACGGCGGCCGCCAAACACGATCGCGGAGATCGGCACACCAGCGCCATTCTCAAACTCAGAGCTAATGCACGGGCAATTCTTTGCAGGTGCAGTAAAGCGGCTGTTCGGATGCGCGCCCTTCTCGGTAGAGGTCTTGCCGTTCCACGGCTCGCCCTTCCAGTTCTCTGCATGCTCCGGCGGATTCTTATCCAGGCCTTCCCACCAGACCGTGTTGTCGTCGAGGTTATGCACAACGTTGGTGAAGATAGTCCCCTGACGGGTGGTATGCAGCGCGTTCGGGTTGGACTTTTCGTTGGTGCCCGGCGCTACGCCGAAGAAGCCATTCTCCGGGTTGATCGCCCACAGGCGGCCGTCCGGCCCAATGCGCATCCAAGCAATGTCGTCGCCAACCGTCCAAACCTTGTAGCCCTTTGCTCTGTAGCCCTCCGGCGGAATCAGCATGGCCAGGTTGGTCTTGCCGCATGCGGACGGGAAAGCAGCGGTGATATATTTTACTTCGCCCTTCGGGTTCTCGAGACCGAGAATCAGCATATGCTCTGCCATCCAGCCCTCGGTCTTGCCCTGATAGGAAGCAATACGCAGTGCAAAGCACTTTTTGCCCAAGAGCACGTTCCCGCCGTAACCGGAATTCACGGAGATAATGGTATTGTCCTCCGGGAAGTGGCAAATATAGCGCTTCTCCTCATCGATGTTGCACTTGCAGTGCAAGCCGCGCACCCAGTCGTTGCTGTCGCCGAGAACTTCCCAAACCTTCTCACCTACGCGGGTCATGATGCTCATGTTCATGACAACATAGATGGAGTCGGTCAACTCTACGCCGATCTTTGCAAACGGAGAGCCGATCGGGCCCATGGAATACGGGATCACGTACATTGTGCGGCCCTTATAGCTGTCCTTCGCAATGTCGAACAGCATCTTATAAGCAGCCTGCGGCTCCATCCAGTTGTTGGTGGGGCCTGCGTCTTCTTCCTTGCGGGAGCAGATATACGTTCTGCCTTCTACACGAGCTACGTCGTTCACGGCGGTGCGGTGCAGATAGCAGCCCGGCAACTTTTCCTCGTTGAGCTTAATCATCTCACCCGTGGAGCAAGCCTCCGCGCGCAGCTGGTTGAGCTGTTCCTCAGAGCCGTCAATCCACATAACCTTGTCCGGATTGACAAGCTTTTTCATGTTTTCAATCCAATTCAAGACGGATTCATTTTTTGTCATAAATGTTCTCCTTCCGGCCCAATGGCCATATTACGTTACTGATTAAAGTATAGTACATCGTTTGAAAAATATCAATTAAAAATTTGTGAATACATGGCCTTTTTTGAAAATTCCTGCAAGTTTCCTAGGAATCCCCTTCATCTTCTTGGGTTCTGTTGGGCTTGCGGCCCCTGAATCGGCATTTCTGCGCAAGCATTCAGGTCCAATCCGGCGGTATGCCCCGCCAAATACTCATAGTATCCCTGCGCTCCCACCATGGCCGCATTGTCGCCGCAGAGGTTCAACGCCGGTTTATACAAATTCCAGCCAGACCGGCTGCACTCCTCTTCCAGCCGGCGGCGCAAGAGAGAGTTGGCCGAAACGCCTCCGGCGATCACCAGTTTTTTCGCGCCGCTCTCCTGCGCCGCCTTTACAAAGTTTTGCACCAGACAGTCCACTACCGCTTTACGGAACGAAGCCGCAAGATCCGGGATCGGCAGTTCCTCTCCTTTCTGCTTCGCATTGTGAATCAGGTTGATCACCGCCGTCTTCAGGCCGGAAAAACTGAAATCATAGGGCGCACCGTCCACTTTTGGATGGGGAAGCCGGAATGCTTCCGGGTTTCCCTCTTCCGCAATCCGATCCATCTCTACGCCCCCGGGATACGGCATTCCCATCGCGCGCGCCGCTTTGTCAAAGGCTTCACCCGCTGCATCGTCTCGGGTACGCCCAATGACACGCAAATCCGTGTATCCCTTTACTTCGACTATGTGCGTGTGTCCCCCAGACACCACCAAACATAAGAAAGGCGGCTCCAGTTCCGGCGATGTGATGTAGTTGGCGGCGATATGCGAGCGAAGATGATGAACCGGGATCAACGGCTTCTTTGCCGAAAGCGACAGCCCCTTTGCAAAGTTGACCCCCACCAGGAGGGCCCCGATCAATCCGGGGGCATAGGTCACTGCGATTGCATCGACCTCTTCGAGCGTCACCCCTGCGTCGTCCAGCGCCTTTTGCGTAACCGGAACCACCGCCTCGGAATGCCGGCGCGAGGCAATTTCCGGCACCACGCCCCCGTATAATTTATGTTCCTCTACCTGCGAGGCTATCACCGACGAAAGGACATGCCTTCCGTCCTCCACGACCGCTGCTGCAGTCTCATCGCAAGAACTCTCCAATGCCAAAATTCTCATATACTTCCCCCTTTATTGAACTCCCATCGCCTGCCGGGTCAAAAGCAACGCATCTTCATGGTTATTCTCATAAAAGTTTTTGCGCACACCGGCCTTGGCAAACCCTAATTTTTCATATAAAGCAATTGCGGATGTATTGGACATCCGTACCTCCAGGGTGATAAACTCCCCACAGTGTTCCTCCATCCACGCAATCATCCGCTTTACCAACTGTTCTCCAATTCCCTGGCGGCGGGCGGATGGCCGCACTGCAACCAAATCCACATAACATTCTCCACAGACGGCGTGCATCCCAGCAAATCCCAGGCAATAGCCTTCTTTCTCCGCCACCCAAAAGTGCGCGGTATCACAGGAAAGTTCCGCCGCCAGCCCTTCCCGGCTCCACGGCATTGCGAAACAGAGCTGGCTGATCTCCGCCAATTCGTCCAGGTGGCGCTCTTCCATCGATACAATTTGAATCGTACTCATGCAGTCACCCCCGCGGGACGCTGCACCGGACTGTTGGAGAGCAGGTCCCAGAGGTGCTTTGCAAGCAAAATCAGGTTGATGAACACTGCAACCGCCAGAAGCTGCTGTGGATAATATGCCAGCCCGAAGAGATAATTGGCGGTAGCACAGGCGGACGCCCCGCACATAATCGCCGCTGTATAGACCTTCCTCGGGAAATAAAATGCAAAGATCACACTGACAATGTCCGCCAGAAAATAATACCGTTCGTGCATGTGCGGCAGGATAAATGGCAGTAAAATTGCAAACAGCAGCCCCATTGTCACAAGAATCTCCGGTGTGATCACATACGGCTTTCGATACAACACATAGAGCAACATCAATACCACTCCGCCTGCAAAAATAACGCCGGCCTTTCCGAGCGGCTCAGAAGCGACATTCCCCAAAAAAGCATACAGGTTTGGAATGGACATACACAGGCTCGTGTAAAGCTTTGATTGGGATACATACACGGTCAGCAGATCCCAAAGATTCCTCCCCATAATTGCAGCTGGTATAATTGACAAAATATATACACCAGGGATAATCAGTAAGCTGTGAAATTTGACTTTTCTCTTCAAGAACAGCAGCAGCAAGAGCGGTGCAAAAAAGATCGCCTGTAGCTTTAATACAAACGAGATGGCAAACGCCAACACCGCACGGTTCGGGCGATCGATGAGAAAGTAATACAGGCACGCCACCAGCGCGCTGGTGAACATTGCATCGCACTGCGCCCATGCTGCGGAATTCAGCACCACTGTGGGCAAGAAGAGGACCACAGCGTAAGCCATCATCCCATGGGGCCTCCCAGGATACCGAAGCCATACAATCCGCATCACATAATAAGCCAAGACGAAATCGGCTGCACAGGATACCAATTTTATCAGATAGAGATCCTGCCACGGCAAATAGGTCAAGAGCGCTAAAATATAAAAGTAAGGCGGCATATAATCGCCAATATTCATCCCAATCGCCGCCAGGCCGCCATTTTCTTTCAATGTGGCAAACCATCCCTGTAAAAACTGATGATAATCGTTTGATTCAATGGGAAAGAGATAGAACCGTGTCAGCAGTGCGGCAGCTGAAATCAAAAAAAGAAACAGCACATCTTCCCACTGAATTTCATTCCGTGTATGTGTTGCAGCGTTCAAGCGCACCCGCTCCCTTCGATCTGGATTCAAGGATTTCGCTGATAAACTAAGAAGTGGAATTCGATCTGTGTATCCAGCTGCTGCGTCTGGCGCAGATGTTCGCTTCCCTCCGCTCCTGTCTTCCAATAGTATGGGGTCATAGCAAACAGGTTTTGAATCGTTTGATAATCCACGATGGTGATTTCTTTTGTGACAACCGTCCTCTGTAAAAATGCAAATCCCGCATATTCTGTATCCTTATATGTATTCTCATACGGATGCTCATACAGGATTTCCTTGAGGCCATAGAGATGCTTCTCCCCTGGGACCGCTAAAATCAGATGGCCACCCGGTTTTATCACGCGTGCCAATTCCCCTGGAACGATTGGCGCAAACACGTTCACCACCAAATCAGCGCCTGCTTCTGCAAAAGGAATTCCGAAGCTGCTACCCACCGCAAACGCAATCCCCCGGTATTTCTTTGCCGCAGCCCGTACCGCACATTTCGATATATCAAATCCAAATACCCGCGCGTGTTCTCCAAGCGCTTCTGCCAGGCGTCCCGTATAATATCCTTCGCCACAACCCGCATCTAGCACGACAGGCGATTCGAAAGGTTCTGTGTACTGCAAAGCCAACCGGTTTAGTTCCTCGCTGAAAGGCTGATACAGTCCAGTCTCCAGAAAAGCGCGCCGGGCAGAAACCATCTGTTTGTTGTCTCCAGGATCTTTGGAATGCTTTTTATTGGGCGCCAGAAGATAAACATATCCCTCTTTTGCCAAATCGTAACTGTGACCCTTTGGACAGGAATAGGTCCTTTCCCCTCTCTGTAACAAATCCCCGCATACAGGACAGATGAACAATTTCCTGCACCCTCCTCGCCTTGCGATTTTTTCTAACGGCTCGGCGCCGGCCGGGCGGCCAAGCGCCCAGCCTAGTCATCCCAGTTTGGCGTCGTACCAGGATTTACCGGTTCCCGCATCTGCAAGCAGCGGAACCGCCAGTTCCGCTGCACCGCGCATTTCTTCTGTCAGGAGCGCCGCCGCCTTCTCCGCCTCCTCTTCGGGTGCTTCTACAATCAATTCGTCGTGTACCTGCAAGATCAGCCGGGACTTCATCCCCTCTTTTTTCAACCGGTCCTCCACACGAATCATGGCAATCTTAATGATATCCGCTGCGGTCCCTTGGATGGGCATATTCCGTGCGACGCGCTCGCCAAACGCGCGCATATTGAAATTGGAAGAGGCCAGCTCCGGCAAATAACGCCTACGTCCGAACATGGTCTCAACGTATCCCTGATCTTTGGCTTGTTCTACGATGCGCTTCATATAGTCGTCTACGCCGCTGTAATGTGCTAAGTAGTCATGAATGTACTGCTCTGCCTCTTTTCGCGTGACGCCAATATTCTTGGCCAAAGAAAACGCTCCAATGCCATACACGATGCCGAAGTTGACCGCCTTTGCACGGCTTCGCATCATTGGCGTAACCATCTGCTCCGGCATATGAAACACCTGCGCTGCGGTGATGCGATGAATATCGTCGTTGTTGAGAAACGCCTGAATCATATTGGAGTCATTTGCCACATGTGCCAACACACGCAGTTCAATCTGCGAATAGTCCGCATCCACCAGCACACATCCCTCTTTTGCTACAAAGAACCGGCGCATTTCGCGCCCCAAGTCCGTGCGCACGGGGATGTTTTGTAAGTTGGGCTCGGTGGAACTGATTCGCCCTGTGCGCGTCTCTGTCTGATTAAAGTTGGAATGGATTCTTCCATCACCCGCAATCACCTTAGACAGACCATCACAGTAGGTGGACTTCAGCTTTGTCAAGCTCCGGTAGTTTAAAATCATCTCAACCGCGGGATGCTCATAGCGCAGATTTTCCAAAATCTCCGCTTTTGTGGAATACCCCGTCTTGGTCTTTTTTCCATGGGGAAGGCCAAGCTTCTCAAACAGAGCATCGCCCAGCTGTCTCGGGCTATTGATATTAAACGCATAACCCACCGATTGATAGATTTCCCCTTGAATGCGGTCAATCTCGGTTTGAAGCGTCTCCCCAAACGCCTCGATGCCCTTTGCATCCACCAAAAAACCAATCGATTCCATATGGGCCAGAACCCGAGCCAACGGCAGCTCAATGGTCTCCAACAGCTCTGTCTGATGATTCCGGGCAATCTGTTCTGCCAGTTTGTCCACTAATTCGGGGAATACCGTCGCCTGTGCGCGGAACAGCGCTTCGGTCTGCCGGCGCTTTCCCTCTACATCCCCGCGTTTGAGGGGTTCCTGTTCCGGTAGTTCCAACGGTAGGTTGTATTCCTGTGCCAATCGCGTCACATCATACGCTGAAGCCGACGGGTTCAAGAGATAGGCAGCCAACATGGTGTCAAAGGCGCCGCCCGGGATCTCTTCCCCTCCTAATGCTGCATACAGGGGCTTAATATCATGGGTGTTGATTCGGACCGCCGGCAGCGCACAGACCTTGCGCAGAAAATCCGTTCCCTCAAGCTCATATACCCGCATCCCACAGCAGAGATATACACGATATACCGCGCCATTCTCATACCAGACGAGACAATCTGCGCGCCCCGATGCACGGAGTTCGTCCAAAAGGGTGTCAGGCGCTCCCACTATGAGTTCATGAACGGGTTTCTCCACATGTTCTTCCTGTGTGACCGCCGGAAGGTTCAATCCCAACTTTTCGATCAAAGAGAACATCTCCAGTTTTACCAATAGGCGCGCTGCAGCTTCCCGGTCGCCCTCCGTTGGGATATAATCCGATAGTTCCGTATCGACCGGCGCATCCGTGCGGATGGTTCCCAAATGGCGGCTCAAATAGGCGTTTTCTTTATCCCGAATTAACTTCTGGCGCATGCCCTCCTTGATTTCCAGCGTGTCGATATTCGCATAGATTTGATCGAGGTCGTGATATTTTTGGATCAATTCCCCTGCACCTTTGGGGCCAATGCCTGCAACCCCGGGGATATTGTCCGAACTGTCCCCCTGAATGGCCTTGATGTCGATCAGTTGCGGAGGGGTTACTCCGTAGTCCTCCATAATCTTTGCCTCGTCATAGAGGGTCACTTGCGGTTGCCCCATCTTCGTCGCCGCCAGCCGCACGGTCACCTGTCTGTTGACGAGTTGCAGGCTATCGCGGTCCCCTGTCGCAATCACACAGGTATCCCCAGTCTCCGTACATTTTGCCGCCAGTGTTCCCAGGATGTCGTCCGCCTCAAATCCTTCACACTCTACCAGCCTGTACCCCAACAGACACAGCAGTTCTTTCAGGTTGGGCAGCTGTTGCGCCAATTCCTCCGGCATTCCCTTGCGCTGTGCCTTGTAGCCGGCATATTCTTTGTGCCGGAATGTCGGGGCGCGCATATCAAAGGCAATCGCCACGGCATCCGGCTCGGTTTCATTCTTTAACTTTTGCAGCATAGTCATAAAGCCATAAATGCCATTGGTATACAGGCCGTCCTTCGTGCTTAACAGTCGAATTCCATAAAAAGCACGGTTCAGGATGCTGTTGCCGTCCAATACAAGCAGTTTCATGATTTCTCTCCCGTCTAATCAGTCAATTGTTTTATTATATCACTTTTCGCATGGGAATTTAAGTGTTATAATAACTTCTATCCAATTCTTGCGCGATTGCGCACAATCTTGCGGTAGAATCTACTCTGCTGAGTCCCTGAGCAAGAGAAAGGCCAACAATCCTGCGGCCGATCTGCCAACCGGAAACGTATTCGGAATGCATGCAGCAGGCAGGAACACCCTTTGACAATCCTCCTTATTTACTCTTTGACAAAGGGAATTTGGTCAACGTATTTTGAACCATTTTTTCCAAAAGGAGGCTCAATTCGGCTCTTTCCTCCATCGTCAATCCGTCTGTAAGCAGCTCCATACACAGATCCCCCTGTTGAATCAGCGTTGGATAAACATCCCAAGCTTTTTCTGTAGGGAAGAGGTTAAACGCTCGTTTATCTTTTGCATTTTGTTCCCTGGTGATGTATCCGGCTGCAATCAGCTTCGCAATCGCCTTGGCAACTACACTTTTTTCATACGAAAGCCGTTTGACCATCTCGTTCTGGGAGATACCGCTGTTTTTACAGGTTTCTATGATGATCGAAACATGCGAGGAATTCAGCCCCAATGGAGCGGCATGTTCGCTCCTCCAGGCATTAATTTTTCGATAGAGCATCAAAATAGCAGCAATATCTTTATCCGGCAGCAGCATACAATCACCTTTTCTGTTTGAAATGTGTTTCGATTATAGCGAAAAGCCGTGGCAAAAGCAACTATTTATTGACAAACGACCTTTCTAAGCTATAATAAAAAGTGTCATTTGCCACTATCTGCATGTGTATTCGTCAAAGTGGCTTGACTCTTTCTGTGAGTGGCCCAAATGCTTAGCCACCCGATTCCACAATAGGTAACAGCGCTGCCGTACAGATTCTGCCCTAAAACCGTGCATACGTACGGATAAATCCAAAAGAAATACGGAGTATTCTATGATGAAAATTGGTAATGTGAATCTACAGGGCCGTGCCGTATTGGCCCCCATGGCCGGCGTGACCGATCGGGCTTTCCGTGAAGTCTGTGCAGGCTTTGGCGCCTCCTATGTAGTAAGCGAGATGGTCAGTTCCAAGGGACTACAATACAACGACAAGCACACGAGCCGGCTGATGGAATTGGGCGACGCAGAGCGCCCGGTTGGGATTCAGCTTTTTGGGGATGATCCCGCTGTGCTGGCTTTCGCTGCCAAAAAAGCAATGGCGTATCACCCGGATGTCATCGACATCAATATGGGTTGTCCGGTGCCAAAAGTCGCTGGAAATGGTTCTGGAAGCGCGTTGATGAAGAATCCCGCTCTTTGTGGCGAGATTGTTGCCGCCGTCAAAGAGGCGGTATCCGCGCCCGTAACGGTGAAGATTCGCAAAGGATGGGACCGCCATTCGGTCAATGCTGTGGAGGTGGCAAAGATCTGCGAAGCCGCGGGTGCGGATGCAATTGCTGTGCATGGGCGGACGCGCGATCAGATGTATGAACCATCCGCAGATTGGGACATTATCCGGCAGGTCAAAGAGGCTGTACAGGTTCCTGTAATGGGTAATGGCGATGTGACCAACGCGCAGGAGGCCGCCCGGATGTTGCAAGAAACGGGCTGTGACCTGGTGATGGTAGGCCGCGGCGCCTTGGGAAATCCCTGGATTTTTCAGCAGATCAACGCCTATCTGACCAATTCATGCTGCATCATCCCGGGGCCGGGGCTCTTCGAGCGCCTGACCGTCATGGTAAAGCATATGGAACGGATGTGCCAATATAAGGGCGAAGCCTCTGCGATGCGTGAAGCGCGCAAGCATGTCGGCTGGTATCTCAAGGGCATGCGCGGCGCGGCAGAATTCCGGCGCCGGGCGGGAACCCTGGAGACACGCGAGGATTTGAAAGAACTTGTGAAATGTGTTCTTGAAGCCAATCTGGTAGATGGGGAGGTATCCAAATGAGGAGACGGCCGAGCCGTACCACACGCCGCGTATCATCCTGGTTGGTTGTTGCGGCCATTCTGATTTTTGCTTCGATCAGTGGAATCCGCCTGCATTTAAACGATTCGATTTCGGATGTGGTAGACACAGGGGTCATTCCGGATGGAGCTACGTCCATCTATTATATCGATGTCGGGCAGGGGGACTGCGAGCTAATCCGTACGCCGGATGACCAAACGATTTTGATCGACGCAGGCACAAATGCAACCGGAGATGCGCTTGTCCATTATCTGGAAAAGCTTGGTGTCACACAGATTGACACTCTGATCGCTACCCATCCGCATGAGGATCACATTGGCGGTATGGATGAAGTAATCCATGCGTTTCCCATAGGTGAAATCTATCTGCCAAAGATTGCAGATAGCCAGACGCCGACCACACGGACATATGAACGCCTCCTGGAAGCCATTGACGATCGGGGGCTTTCCATTACGCCGGGCCATGGGGGGATGACCATACTGGATGAAAATGGCATCAAGCTGGAATTTCTCGCACCCAATTCCGATTCCTATGCCGAGTTAAACAGCTATTCCATTGTGGCAAAGTTGACCTGTGGGCAGAAAAGTTTTCTTTTTACCGGCGATGCAGAGGCAGACAGCGAGGATGAAATGCTTGAAGCCGGTTATTCCCTCCGCAGCGATGTTCTCAAATGCGGCCACCACGGAAGCTCTACGTCCACCAGTTCTGCCTTTTTACAAGCTGTCCAGCCAACTTATGCGGTGATTTCTTGTGGTGTGGACAATGACTATGGCCATCCACACCGGGAAACACTGGATAAGCTCAAAAAAGCCAATGTCGAAATTTACCGCACCGACGAGCAGGACACCATTCTGGCTGTATGCGATGGTACAAACATCACCTTCGAAACCGGCCTTGGGTCCCTTGTCAAGTAAAGGAGCACAGCATGTTTTTAAAAAACTTTAAGATTGATACCTCCCGCGCTCGGGATTCTTGGCCGCGCCACGTCGACCGCTTAGAGGATCTTCCTGCGCCCTACCGTCCACACATTGCGGAATGGATGCAGCGGGGGATGCCCATTTCACAAGTTCTCTTTGTCCGTCAAACCAATCATTGGGTAACTGAAAAGCCGGAATACGTCGTCGCTTGGCAAGAAAACCGTATTCTCTATTTGCAAAAGCAGCTATTGGGCGGGGTGGTTCCCACCGTTTTAGATGCAGAAACGGTTTCCTATGCGTTGTATTCTCACCGTCTTTTGGATAACCGCCTCACAATCTGCTATCTCTCCGACGGAGAAGCGCATAAGTTGATGTTGCATTTCAATGCGGCCACCGAAGAGCTCTTTTATCCCCTCTTTTCCATCCTGCTGCACCATACATTTACCCAACCTAGTCCTGCGCGGGATGAAAACCTTGCGTCCATTGTCGCTTCCCTACGGGAAAAAACCTTCCGGATGTGCAGTTATGTCGAGCTGATCTATCGCTTTGATGACACCATTCAAGCATATTATTGGGATAAGAATATCACACCGGAACAGCAGAAACGCAACGAAAAAAGCCTAAAACGCATCGAAGAAACGGAATATCTCGCTGCCTTGACCGGCCAGGGGATTGCATTGGAAAAAATCGCAGAAAATGCAATCGACGTGGGATACTTCTTCCACAACGCAATCTCGCAAGTTTCTCTGGTATTCTCTGGAGAAAACAGCCTCGCTCTTTGTCTTTCAAGTGTATCTGGGGAATCCTTTTACGTGCCGGTAAAACCAGAGAACCATTCCGCTGCGGAGGCATTCGCGCGCAGCTATAAAAAATAATCTGCGGTTATTTTTCCTCTGCCTGTTCCGGCGCCTGCGATTGGTAAAAAGCAGAGCTATAGGAAGGTCATTGTATGGCGGAACAACAAAATTGCCTCCTTCCGAGGAAAACAAACCTTTTGATCCAAGAAAGTTCCCTACAGATTGCAACCTATTGTGGGAAGCTATAAAAACCCCTCTATTTTCCCTTATGAAAGATATACGTAAGGGGCAGCAGTCATGAGGGTGTGCCAAAAGGCATGAAATGACTTTTGGATACCTTCGTTTTTTAGAAACGCAGATATTTTTCCAAACAGAAAGAGGATGCTCCTTTCCTATGAATCCAAAGATTCGTAGTTTGGGCACACCCTCTTGAAACAAATATGTTCGTGGTTTTATTAATAGGGATAGCAGCTATCAATAGCCATTGTAAAGCAGTAGGGTGCCCCAAACGAACATAAAAACTCTGATTCAAAGAGTTCTTTAACACGACCGATAAGTCATCTTTTCAAACGAAGGCGCATGGCAAACCTGATTGGTTTTGCCATGCGCCTTCGTTTGCCTTTTTATGCCATTCCATGAAAGCTTCCATACCCCAACACAAGCTTCCTAACGTAAGAAGAGCCATGAACTGTTTCCAGCCCACGGCCCCTACCATCATTCATCTTTTGGATCATCAAAGAAGGAATCCCAATCAAAATTGCCATTCTCATCCTTTTGATCCTTCATGATTTCTACCTTAAATCCGTAAGGGCTCTCCCCTACATCCTTTCCGTTGCCCGAAGACGTTTCTCCCGGCTTACCATCTTCAACAAACCGCACATCCGGCTGGACAATCTCAAATTTTTCCTGTACGGGAACATTTTCTGACAACGTTGCTGTGGCGGGCGCTTCCGTTTCGGTCACAACCTCCTCGGCGATCTCCTGTGATACAGGCGCTTCTTGAGATTCTTCTGGCTGCCCTGTTTGCTCAGACAGTTCCTCTTGCTCCTCATCCGAAGAGAAGAGATAGTCCTCACGCTGCTGGACACCGCTGCTATCGGAACTGATGTCTGTAAATTCTTCAATCTCTCCGGTGTCGTCAAAAGCGCTCCGCCTCCGCGGTGCAAAGAACTGCGCATAGACAAAGAATGCTATTCCACCTAACCCCAGCACAATCAAGGCAATTCCCAACGGCAAAATCCAGGAGAAAGAACCCTGTTTTTCTTCGGAGTTTCCATCACCATTTCCCTGGGGAGTGTTTTCAAAGGGTTTTGCGTCAGGAGATTGGCTCACTTCCCCGCTGGTAAGTAATTCGCTCCAATCTTGGGAAGAGAGTAAATCCGGATCGCTGGTTGCTTCTGCTGCTCGAGAAGCATTCTGGTTGATTTCCGCATTGTCCGTGTTGACCGAAACGGCCGGCTTCTGGCTTGCTGGCGGCTGATATGGTTCCTCTTCCGGATCTTCTTCCGGGGTGGATACTTCAACTTCTGAGGACTCCGGCTGGCTCTCCGTTCCCTCTGGAAGGGATGTTCCGTCCGGATTGGACGACGCATTGGGGTCCGAAGGGTTTTCTGCCGGCGGTACTTCTTCACCCGGCGATGTCACTGGCGCACTGGGATCAAACGGCGGAGAAATGCCCGAGTCTGACGACACTGCCGGTGCATTTGGGTCTACCAACGTCCCCGTATTGGGGTCCGTGGCAGGCGGAATGGTTGGATCAACCTGTGTATTAGGATCGGCGTCCGGAATGATCGGATTGACCGTAGAATCCCCCGGAATCCCCGGATCGACTGTGGACTCCACTGGCGCTGCCGGATCGGGAACCGGCGTAATCTCCGTCGCAAAGGCTGTGACAGCAAATGTAGAGGCCACAAAGACCAACACGGAGGATAGGAGGGCTGCCCGGCGCAGCATTCCATTGCGTTTCGATCGTTTCATATTCGTTTATTCGCTCTCCTGTCTGTAATCAGGCGTACGAGCCCTGAAAGGAAATCGTCGCATTTTCCTTAACATCATATCACAAATACACCTAAAAATACAACTGGTAAATCGTCGGCCACTGAGAAAGTTCCCATTGTTTCAAAAAAGCAGCCCTTCTGTCGCTGCTGCGTGTTGTGGATGCCTACCATAAATCGAAGCCATTTACCTATCGAAGGTCCGCTACTGAATGGTCTTGTCATTTTCCTCCCCTATCGAATATGTATGAAAGGAACCGGTACTGCATGCTTCTAGCTGGATGCTCTTTTGTAAGAGAATGGCAACGCTTGGCGAAATAATAAACCACTCCAGTGAACCCCTGCGGAGTATTCCGTCGTGCACCGGTAGGCTGTATCCAATGGGGCGTGCCGGTTCTAATCGTAGCATACCCCTCTCAACTTTTCTTTCCACGGGCTTTGTTGTCCTCTCGTTCTATAAGCAAGCGATCCGTTTTAAGCATGATGGTAACTGTCAAAACCCATTTCCGAACGGAAAATACCACTTGTAGATCCTCCTTCTACGAACCATGCGCGGACCGCCGTATTGGAAGCACGTCCTTTTTTTCCGGCGTTTCATGTCTGCTGTCGCACAATTACCTTTACAGTTTTTTATAATTCATCATAAAATTACAAATTGTATAGATCAATCGGTGTCCACTGTATAGAGAACTCCATTTGTGCAAAGAATCCTAAAAAATATGCTGGAAAAGCTTGCGGGCCCTACTGGAACGCGCTATAATGAAGGCGCGTAAGCACGCCTCCTTGGGAGGAATTGCAGATGGTATCTGCTCGGTTTTGCGCAGATGCCCGGAAATTGATCCGGGCAAAATTTTTGTGATGGGAGAATTTTTATCATGTGTACAGGAGAACCGGCCAGTATTATGCTCGGTACGGTGGAGGATCTGCCGCAGATTTATGCGGATATGGAGCAGCAGTTTCCGCCCGACGAAATGTACAAGTATAAAAACCTGCTTCATCTTCTTCATGGGGATAAATATAAAATCCTGCTGTATAAGCGGGACTCCGATGGCGAACTGCTCGGTTATGCATTGGTTTATACCGTTGAGAACTGTAATATTCTTTGGTTGGATTACATCGCCATCTTAAAACAGCATCAATCCCACGGATATGGCAATCAGCTGTTCAACGCCCTATGGCACAAATATTGCGGGCCGTTTGACGGCATTCTTTTCTCTGTGGAGCACGTCTGTAAAGAGAATCCGAGCTTGGCCAAACGTCAAGAGCGCCGCATCCAGTTTTATGAACATCTGGGTGCATACCGGCTTCACGCAGATTTTCAGCTTCCATGCGAAAATGGCGCCCTTCCGATGTATCTGTATTTTAAGCCGCGGCGTGGCTTATGCACCATCAGCCGTACCGTACAGATTCAGGCCATCCGCCAGATGTATGAGTATTGTTTTTTCTATCTGCATCATTACAAGGATCTTCTCGCCCGTTTTAAGCCGACGATCTTGGACGAACGGCTTCTTCCAGCACGCCGTCCTGTATGGCCACACGCCGCTGCGCCTGCTGCGCAATCCGCTCGTCGTGTGTAATCAGCAGGATGGTTCTGCCCTCTTCATGCAATCCATGTAAAATATTCATCACCGCCGTTCCCGATTTGGTATCGAGGTTTCCGGTGGGTTCGTCCGCCAAAATGATGGGTGGCCTTGCCGCAATTGCGCGCGCAATGGCCACCCTTTGTTGTTGTCCGCCGCTCATTTGATTGGGACGGTGACGCATTCGCTCCGTCAATCCAACCCGGCACAGGGCGTCCTCGGCCAAGGCGCGCCGTTCCTCCCGCGGAATTCCCCGATAGGAAAGCGGCAATTCCACATTTTCCAGCGCAGTCAATCCTGGGACCAAATTAAATCCTTGAAAAATAAACCCGATCTTTCGGTTACGAATATCGGACAGCTGGTCCTCCGATAGCGCATCGACATTTTCGCCGTCGAGAATATATTCACCGGAGGTAGGTGTGTCCAAACACCCCAGTACATTCATAAGCGTTGATTTTCCCGAACCGGACCGTCCGACGATAGCGACAAATTCACCCTTTCCCACCGTGAGCGAAACACCGTCAAGTGCATGAACTTCATTTTCTCCCTGCCGGTAGATTTTATAAAGGTTGCGTACGATCATAATTGGTTTCATCATTTCACCCCGCAATATCATACCCCGCAATCTCGCAAAGATACTGACTGCAAAAGCTTTTACAAATCTGACGGAATCCGGTATAATAAAGGTAGGATCGGCGCCTTTTTCCATGGAAAACCGTCCGAAAGGAAAAGGAATGGTATCTTTTCTTTGCTGCAGAGTACAGTCATCGGCCTCCTTTGGAATGGCCCATGGAAACTATGTGTGATTTCGTAGGCTCAAAAGGACTTACGGAAGAAACAGACGGATCAGAATTCGGAATCCAAAATCTGTGGCGCGCAGGGAACTGGCAAAGCAATGGGAAAAGGCCGCTTTTCAGGCCTTCCAAAGTTTCCCAGTCCCCTTTAAAGGCAGTCTTCCGAGCGCCAGGGATTTTTGACAAAAATAAAAGGAGAGCGAACCATGCTGAATACCTATTGGAAACAATTTAAGAGTGGCACCGACATTCGCGGAGTGGCCAGTGAAGGCGTTGCCGGACAAGAAATCAACCTGACCGATGAGGTGATCGAAAAGATGGCAGCCGGTTATGTCCTGTGGCTGTCCAACGCAGTCAAAAAGGCCCCATCCGCGCTGACCATTGCTGTCGGACACGATTCTCGCATCTCCGCGCAGCGCATCCAGGATGCCGTGACGCGCACCCTGGTGGGAGCAGGTGTGCGGGTGTTGGACTGCGGACTGGCCTCCACCCCCTCCATGTTCATGACAACCATCGATCTGGCATGCGATGGGTCGGTGCAAATCACTGCCAGCCATCATCCATTCAACCGCAATGGCCTCAAGTTTTTTACCAGGAACGGCGGTCTTGACGGTTCGGACATCGAACAGATTCTACTTTTTGCACAGGAAGGGCAGACGTTGCCCTCCGGAACGGGGCATGTGGAGACGGTCCATTATATGGCTGACTATGCAAAGCGTCTGCGTGAAATGATTCAAGAAGGCGTCCATGCGGCCGACTATGAACACCCACTCAAGGGATTTCACATTGTAGTGGATGCCGGAAATGGCGCTGGCGGATTTTATGCGCGCGATGTGTTGGCGCCACTCGGTGCAGACATAGAAGGCAGCCAATTTTTGGAGCCGGATGGTATGTTTCCAAACCATATTCCGAACCCTGAAAACGAAGAGGCCATGCAATCCATCTGCCAGGCGGTTTTGGATGCAAAGGCAGACTTGGGCGTCATCTTCGACACAGACGTAGATCGCGGTGGAGCCGTGGATGCACGTGGGGAGGAAATCAATCGCAACCGCTTGGTAGCGATTGCCTCTGCGATTGCCTTGGAAGGAAATCCCGGCGGAACCGTTGTAACGGATTCCATCACCTCCAGCGGCCTAAAAGAATACATTGAACAGACACTGGGCGGCGTTCATCATCGCTTTAAGCGTGGCTATAAAAATGTCATCAATGAAGCGTTACGGCTGAACCAGGAGGGCGTGAACTGTCCGCTGGCGATTGAGACATCCGGTCATGCGGCACTGCGTGAAAACTATTTTTTGGATGACGGCGCTTATCTGGTGACAAAAATCATCATTCAGATGGCACGGCTTCGCGCGGAAGGTAAGACGCTCGACTCCATGCTGGAATCGCTCAAGGAGCCGGTGGAGACCGCTGAACTGCGGTTCCCGATCCTCAAGGATGATTTCCGTTCCTATGGGGAGTCTGTTATCGCCGGCGTGAGCGCCTATGCCAAGACCCACAGCTGGAATGTGGCCCCCGACAACCGTGAGGGTATCCGCGTCTCATTTGGAAAAGGACGTGGGGATGGTTGGTTCCTGTTGCGGCTAAGTGTCCACGATCCTATTATGCCTTTGAACATCGAGAGCGACACCGCCGGAGGAACACGCCTGATCGCAGAACAGCTTAACGACTTCCTAATGGAATGTCAAGGCTTGGACCGCAAGGCAATGGACAAATTTTTGGCCTAAGGGTCAAACAGATAAAAACAAAGAGGGTGCCCAAAAGTCATGAAGTGACGGAAGGAGCCCCTCTTTTTTTAGAAATGCAGATATTTTTCCAAACAGAAAGAGGATGCCCCTTTCCTATGAATCGAACAATTTGTAGTTTGGGTCACCCTCTTCTATATTGATGATCTGACATTGCAGTATGATCTTCCTCGTAAGGAAACCAACCTGTTGCCAAGGCAATTGATCGATCCTGGTGCGAATTCACCCATACCGCATCGTCCAGTTTTCCACATCTAAAAAGGGATCTGTGGAAACCCTGTACAACTGGGCAAAACCATCATAATTCTATCGGGGAAGCCTCTATATGGTTTTTACGACCACAATGGCTACTGCTTTACAATGCAATCCCGCTGTACCGGATGATTGTATCATCCGGTTGCCTTACGCAAGTCTTTTTAACAGAGTTCAAAATCCTAAATACCTCTACACCACTCAAAAAGAATTCCATGGGACTTTCATTCTTTACAGAGAGCGTTTTATTCTTAAATCAATCGTGCTTTGGAAAAATAACGGATAGCCGGAACTGGGCGGCGATGCATAAAGGCAATCCATAGAACCGCCATCCTCTTGACCTTCTGTTCATACATCTGGGCTATAATACCACCCGCCTTTTGTCTGTCGATCACGCGCCCCTTCGGCTGTAGAAAGGGTAGAACTTTATGCAAAAGGGAGTTGGCCCTGCCTATGGAGAAACCTCCTAGAAGAACAAATCGATGGACCGTCTAGGGACGGGGACAACCATCCATGCATATTCTTTAAGAAAAAGGACTTCTGCCAAATCCTCCGACAATCGGTATAAAAAATAGCGCCTCTTCCAGCTGTACATCTGGGGGAGGCGCTATTTTGCAGGTTGTGATGATAAACGATTCGATCTTCTTATACCTTCACGATTCATCATGCGGTGCGGTACCTAGCCCGTTCCGCCGTTTTTTCGCACTTCCATTCCAATCGGAGCTTTTCCACGGGACGGATCAACACAAAAGGTGTCTGTTCCCGGAAGTTATTAGCGGGGTTATCTCGAACCATTGCAGTTAATATTTCGTCTGGAATGCGAAGGCCCTCCGACTTTCCCAGAATTTCTACGCCATAATCGTTGGCATCAACAATCATACAGGCGATACCCAACCGACGGGAAATCTCCGTGCAAACTTCTTCAGAACGCACAGGAAGAAGAATCCCAAATTCACCGTATTCTGGAAAAGCATGACTGTAAAAACCATCCAAGCCACTGACCTCCGGGCCTGCAATCTCATAGAAAATGCCGCGCCTGCAAAACAGCTTGCCAATGGCTGCCATCGCAGCTGCATAAAGGATTTTTTTCCTCCCGCACAGTTGAATGGCAATCTGCATCTTGTATGGATTGTTCACGCCAATGCCCGCTGTACTACGAGAGGCAAACCGCGATAAAAATTTCGCCAACAGGCTAACCCGTACATCTTTTTTATAAATCACGCGCTTCTGACAGAGAGAGATAATCTTTTCGCTGATGGAAAGGATATCCCCAGGCCGATAGAGCGGCGCAACATAGCGCCGCACCAGATCGATGTAATCCTCCCCCACGCCAATCCGATGGGTGTGAATAGCGTGGCGCATATACCAATTTCCTTCCACGTCGATGCAGACCTGCTTCCCTTCGTTCGCATAAAACTCCATAGGAAATGCCTCCTTCTTTTCCGATGGATGTAGTATACGGCAAAACATACGGGCAGTTGGAAAGGCCATCTTATCAAAATCTTTCGATTTCCTTACGAAATAGGGTCATCTTTTGCCTGCCATCCAATCCGGTAAAAATTGTATAAAGCCGGGCGATTCGGCCAAAATAGCAGGTAGATATGATAAAAAGGATGTGAACGGATTTGGACATTAAAGTCACAAAAACCGAATACCAACAGATGGCTCAAAAGGCCTCTCCAAACTCAAAGGTCTTGCGCAACTGCGTTGTGGCGTTTTTAATCGGAGGCGCAATCTGTACGCTTGGACAAGTATTGACTACGCTTTTTTTGTCGTTTGAACTCCCAGAAAAAACAGCCAAGGCATTTGTTTCCATCACGCTGATCGCTTTGAGCGCGATCCTCACCGGTCTGAAAGTATATGATAAGATCGCCAAGCACGGCGGCGCGGGCACTCTGGTTCCAATCACTGGATTCGCCAATGCGATTGTTTCCCCTGCAATGGAATTCAAAAGCGAAGGTTATGTCATGGGCATTGGTGCAAAAATGTTTTCCATCGCAGGGCCTGTACTGGTGTATGGAACGTGTGCCTCCATTATTTACGGGCTGATTATCTTCCTCTTTAAGATGTATTGAAAGGGGGTGCTTCCATGCCGACCAGAATTGGAAAGTATACTCTACAGATGGATAAGAGCCCAGGAATTCTCGGTTTTGCCTCTATTGCAGGGAAAAAAGAGAAAGAGGGGCCCCTGGGCGCCTTTTTTGACGTCAGCCATACGGACAACACCTTGGGAGATGTAAGCTGGGAAAAGGCAGAAAGCCAGCTTCAAACCGAAGCGGTGGAAACCGCACTCAAAAAAGCCGCTTTAGAGGGGAAAGATGTGGACTACATCCTTGCAGGCGACCTATTAAACCAATGTATTTCCTCTACCTTTGGCCTGCGCAGCCTGGGGATTCCCTTCTTGGGACAATATGGCGCATGCTCTACAATGGCCCAAACGCTGGGGCTCGCATCGCTGTTTGTCGAAACAGGAATTGCACGGCGTGCTGTCGCTGTTACGTCCTCTCACTTCTGTTCTGCGGAACGGCAGTTCCGTTTTCCACTGGAATACGGCGGCCAACGCACCCCGACCGCCCAGTGGACCGCTACGGCGGCGGGTTCCGTTGTAGTGGGGGCCCACGGCCGTGGAGAAGTCAAGGTTAACGCGGTGACCTTTGGGCGCATCGCTGATCTGGGCATTAAGGATGCCAACAACATGGGGGCTGCAATGGCCCCCGCTGCTGCACAAACTTTGCACGACTATTTGACCGACACCGGCACCTCTCCCTCGGACTACGATCTGATACTGACTGGAGATCTTGGTGCTGTGGGGTGTGAGTTGATGGACGAAATTTTGGAAAAGGACGGCATCGACATCCGCGAAATACACAATGATTGCGGCCTGATGATCTATGAACGTCAAGCGCAAGACGTCCACGCCGGTGGTTCCGGATGTGGGTGTTCCGCGGCGGTCCTGTGCTCGATTATTTTACAACAGCTTTCTTCTGGGGAACTCAAGAAGGTTCTATTTCTTGGCACTGGCGCTCTGATGTCCACCACATCCTCACAACAGGGTGAAAGTATTCCCGGCATTGCCCATCTGGTGTTCCTGGAATCTCAGGTAAAAGCAGACTAATTTGTTTATTTCCTTCATTCCGAAAGAGAGGGTATCCCTTCCAGGCATTTTATGCCTTTTGGGATACCCTCTCTTTTGTTTGAAACCATTGTGCGCCAGAAACCGCCGCCCGCCAAACGCATCTCCTATGCGTTTTCGCCGGAGACCCCTCTCCGGCCCGGGCGCATTTGCGCCCGGCGGGCGGCTGCTTATGGCTTCACTAAGGTGGCCTTCACCCTCGGCCGTGATACTTGCGCAACGCGTTCATCCAAGCGCTGCTGTCCCACCGTATCCATAAAAAGCTTGTTCAAGCTGTTTTGATTTTCCCTGCCGCCCACCAGGGAGAACAATACCTCGAGCGACGCCTCCACACTTGGCAATTCGTCAAAACGAATCAGCATCTTCTCCGGGCTATACAGAATAAACTTGAGAACCCGGACGCTCGGCGTCTCTGTAAAACAGACAAATACTTTCAAAACCGGCCGGTCATCCTCATCCGTCGTCAAACGAGCCGTGCTCCCGATGGCATACACCTCCCCATTGAGCGTGATGCATCCTTTGCGCGGGATTCCATCCATGCCCGCCACAATGAGATTTGTTTCAGCTCCATCCTCTACGATCAGGCGGCATTCTCCCGGTGAAAATTCCATACTAATCCTGGAAATGTTTGCTCCAAAATTGTTGGTCGTCCCCTGCAAGATCAGCGGCATCAAAGCCGCAGAACTATTCTCCAGCTGATACTGACAGCCGTTCCATTTGCGCAGTTCCGGAGGAACCGTAGGAACCTCCTGCTTTTCCGGAAACACACGCCTCCACATGCGTGTCAAGGTGGATACGTGTTTCGGCTTTGGAGCCGTTTCCCGGATCGCATACAAATTTCCCAGTGCGCTGCGCAAAGAACGCAGCGCGCGGATATCGTTGGGCAACGGACCATCCGAAAGTTCTTTCGCTCCATCGCCAAAATATTTCTCCACAATGTGGCATGTCTCGTCTGCAAAAAGGCTTGGGCTTCCGCTAGTCAGAGCCAATACCATATCCCGTTCCGGCAAAACAATCACATATTGCCCCAACATCCCGTTGAACTGATAGGCGCCTTTTGCCCCAAAACTCCAAATTTGGTAACCATAGCCGGAGGAATAATCTCCTTCCCGGGTGGGGGTATCCATCTTGGTAGATTCGGCAATCCAGCTTTCCGGCAGAAGTTGCTTTTCAGCACCATCCACCGTCCAACGGCCGCGCTGCAAATAGAGCTGTCCCAGTTTTGCCATATCCACAATCCGCAGCCAGAGTCCCCAACCACCTTTTTCAATTCCCAAGGGGCATACGTCCCAACTTACATGGTGAATCCCCAATGGATCGAACAGGCGCGGCGTCAGATATTCCACCAATCCCATGCCCGTCTTCCTGTAAAGAATGGCACTGAGCAGGTACGTATTCAAACTGTTATAACTGAATTCCGTTCCCGGCTCAAAGGAACAGTCCGACTGTAGAATTGCACGAACCCAGTCCTTTTCCACTACAGAGTTCACTTCATTGAATTTTAGGCCCGAGGTCATGTTCAGCAGGTGGCGTATGGTAATACCGCTGATCCGTGCACTGCGAAACAGTACATTTTTATCCGGGAAGAAACTCGCTGCTGGATCGTCCAAGCTCAAAAGTCCCTCTTGCACGGCAAACCCCACCGCCATACTCACCACACTTTTGGAGAGGGAAAACATCATATGAGGATAACTGCCGGAATACGGCTTCCAGCTTCCCTCTGCGATGATTTTCCCGTGACGGAGTACCATCGCACTGTGCACATGAATGGACGGACAGGCATCCAACTCCTCAAAAAAACGCTGTATCTGGCCGCTTGGAATACCCTCGCGCTCCGGGATGGAACGCAAAAGTCCGCCCGAATCGGCGTTTGGAATGTTCTTGTGCTTCTGCGGCACAAACGGATAGGGGTTGATGTGCTGCATATCGCCGCGGAACAGCTTCATCAACAAGTCCACAACCTTCATCTGGGAACGCAAATCCATCATCGACCATCACCTCGAAAAGAAGGGCTCGATCAACGCCTCGTAGTCAACTTCCTTTGGAGGAGGCACTGGTGTGAGCCCAAATTTCTCTGCCAGGCGCCTCTGGGTGCCGGGCAGTTGAATCCGCAGTTCTTCCGGCAGGTCTGGCAGCAAAACGATCGCTTGGGTCCGGCTTTCCAGCAGATACCCACATGCATCAAAGCCAGTCAGGCGGCGTACATGTTCGGGCTCTCCGTGTTCATCCAAAGGGACGTGCAAAGCACGGAATACAGGCTCTGCACAGAGCAACCGACCGCCTTCCACTGCGCTTACCAAATAGAGCAACGGATATTTCTTTAAAAAGGAAGCCAACGCGCGGCACAACCCCTCATACCGTGCACTTGCGTTGACGCCCTGCACTGTAACCCGCAGATTTGCTGCCGCTTTACGCACCTCCAGTTCACACAGAGAGGTGCGGTGCGCTTGAAAAAACAACAGCCCAGCATCCATATCTTCTTCCCTCCATTTCTTTGAAACAAGTTGGAACGCGGCTTACACCGCGTTCCCCTCCACCGGCATCCCTGCTAAATACCGCCGCACCATATCCAATGCATAATGCGCCGCACGATCGCGCACCCAAGACCGGTTCTTGACACGGCCTGGCGGGTCCATCCGCCGCACCCATGTATGCGCCCCATCGCTCAGCGCCATATAGACCAGACCGACCGGCTTTTCGGGGGTGCCGCCGCCAGGTCCGGCGAGGCCCGTGATACCCAGTCCCAAATCTGCCCCAGCCTTTTTTCGTACGCCCTCTGCCATGGCGCGCGCCACTGGCTCGCTCACCGCGCCGTAAGCGGGAAACAGGTCCTCTGGCACTTGCAGCAACATACTTTTGACCGTATTGGCATAGGTCACCGCTCCCATTTCAAAAACCTCCGACGCCCCTGGGACGTCTGTCAACCTCTTTGCAACAAGTCCACCGGTACAGGATTCTGCGGTTGCCAGATGCAACCCTTTCTCCCGCAGGCTGTTCACCACTACTTCTTCGAGGCTTTCCACATCAATTCCATAGACGAAGTCTCCCAATCGCGCACAGACTTCCCGCACCACGGGCGCGCATAGAGCGGTAGCAACCTCCACCGATCCAGCCTTTGCCGTCACACGGACAAACATCTCATTCTCTTTTGCATACGTCGCCACGGTCGGATTGGCCCCTTGGGTCAGATCCCGTATTTTTTCCTCCGCGGCGCCCTCTCCAATTCCAAAGACCCGTACCATCTGCGAGACGATGACCGCCTGTTCCCGTTGGGCCAGATAGGGCACTGCATAACGCTGAAGCATCCGTTCCATCTCGGCCGGCGGGCCGGGCAGCATAATTACCACCTTGCCTGTATCCGTCTCCAAACCACAGCCGGGCGCTGTGCCCGCATCATTGGGAAACACCGTGCACCCCTTGGGAAGCATCGCCTGTTTATATTGATTTTCTCCGCAGTAACGTCCCTTAAAATAGGTCTCAATCCGCTGGCGGCTCTCCTCATGCAATTCAAGCTCTACCCCGGCCGCCTCCGCAATCGTCTCCTTTGTCAGATCATCCCCCGTAGGACCAAGGCCACCGGTGGTAATCACGACATCACTGCGCGAAAGTGCTTCCCGCAAGGCCGCACGCAGGCGTTCCGCATTGTCGCCCACCGTACAGGCAAAAAGCAGGTCAATGCCCAGGGCAGACAGCTCCCGCGCGATCAAGGTGGTGTCTGTATTAACCGTGTGTCCTAAAAGTAGTTCCGTGCCTACAGAGATAATTTCCGCATTCATTCCGATGTAAGCCTCCTCATGGCAAAACTTCCGATACTCCGCGCATCCATCTGCGCCCCATAAAAAGGGACTCCCAACGCCTCTTATGAGGAAACACATCCACCAGGTGATCTCCCCTTCTCAGGTACCGTTCCAAAGGTCAACGGTACGGCGTTATCTTTCGGAAGGTCGTACGCTTTACACAATCTTCCAAGAGCGCCTCTTTATCCAGCGCCGCCTCTGCCTCCAACAGTTTTTCCATCTCCGGACGGGTACGCGGGTGCTTGGGCGTAAAAACAGTACAACAGTCTTCGTATGGCTGAATGGACAAATCGTACGTATCAATCCTGCGCGCCATGGCGACGATCTCGCTCTTGTCCGTACCGATCAGCGGACGGAATACCGGCATCATCGCAGCTGCATCCGTACAGACAATGGCTTGTAGGGTCTGACTGGCCACCTGTCCCAGGCTTTCGCCGGTAATCAGGGCTGAGCATCCTTCCTTGCGCGCAATACGCTCCGCCGCCCGCATCATAAAGCGGCGCATAATCAGTGTAAAATATTCTTCCGGGCACTTATCACGAATCTCCTCCTGAATCTTGGTGAACGGCACGGTGAACATAAAGATTCTGCCGGCATATTCGCTGACCTTTTGCAGAAGATCTACCACCTTTTGTTCTGCGCGTTCACTGGTATAGGGAGGGCTGGCAAAGTGTACCGCTGTCAATTCCAGACCGCGCCGGGCCATCTGCCAGGCAGCTACGGGGCTGTCAATCCCACCGCTGATGAGAATCGCCGCCTTACCGCCCGTCCCTACAGGAATGCCGCCTGCCCCGGGCAAAGCCTTCCCATGGATATAAGCGCCGAAATCGCGGACTTCCACCCGTACTTCCAAATCCGGGTTGTGCACGTCGACATGCAGATTGGGAAACTGTTGCAACAAATATTCCCCCACTGCCGCAGAAATCTCCGGCGACTTGAGCGGAAAGTGCTTGTCAGAGCGCTTACTCTCCACCTTGAAACTCGAAATGGTACGAAGCTCGTCGCGCAAATAGTCCGCTGTTGTTTTCAAAATGCTGTCCATATTCTTCTCTGCCATACAGGCGCGGGAAAAGGCGATCACACCGAACACCTTTCCGACCCGTTCTGCCGCAGCTTCCAGGTCAATCCCCTCTTGTAACGGCTCCACATAGATGGTCGACTGCGCCTCACGGATGTCAAATTTCCCCAATGGTTCCAGACGCCGCCGGAGATTGCGAATCAGGGCGAATTCAAAACTTTGGCGATTCAACCCCTTTAATACAATTTCACCCAATTTGATTAAAATAATCTCTTTCATCTTACAAATCCTTACATTTATTTTTTAACAGCCAAACTGGCCAAGCCTTCCCGCACGCCTTCCACCAAGGCATCCACATCTTCCAGCGTATTCAAGTGGGAAAAACTAACCCGCAAGGCTGCTTGAATCCGTTCCCTTGGAAGCCCCATCGCTTCCAAGACGGGGCTCTGTTTCCCCTTCGAACAGGCAGACCCGGACGAGACATAAACGCCACGTGCTGCAAGGAAATGCAGCATGGTTTCCGCCCGGACAGCGCCTACGCTGAAATTGACTATATAGGGCAATGCATCTTCTGGCGAATTGAACTCCACGCCGGGCAATGCCAGCAACTTTTCCCGGCAAATAGCCGCGAGCTCTTCAGCCTGCCGTAATCCTTCGTTCACAGGGGGAAGCGCTTTCACCGCCGCGCCAAAACCGCCGATGGCCGGCAGCCCCTCCGTGCCAGGCCGCGTTCCGTGCTCCTGCCCGCCGCCAAAAGTGCGAGGTGCAATACGGACGCCTTTGCGTACATATAGAGCGCCAACCCCTTTGGGGCCGTGAATCTTATGCGCGCTGATACTCAGTAGATCAATTTTTCTCCGCTCCGGCCTTAAATCGAGCTTCCCGAATCCCTGCACTGCATCGACATGGAGTAATGCGGGCGCCTTCTTCGCTGCAATGGCCTGTGCCGCCGCATCCAGAGGCAGGATCGTCCCAACCTCATTGTTAACCGCCATCATTGTGACCAGCGTCGTATCAGGACGAACCGCCTCCTGTACAGCTTCGGGCAAAATGTGGCCTTCCCGGTCAGGTTGAAGCCAAGTGACCTCCCAGCCCTCCTTTTCAAGTTGGCGCACAGCATTCGTCACAGACGGGTGCTCAATCTGCGTGGTGACAATATGCATCCCCATGCGTTTTCGTGCATATGCTGCTCCAAAAATCGCAAGATTGTTGCTTTCCGTCCCTCCAGAAGTAAAAAACACCTCGTCCTCTTTGGCGCCCAAGGCTGCGGCGATATTGCGGCGCGCCTCGGTCAGCGCCTGCTCGGCGCGGAAGCCCAGGGTATGAAGGGATGAAGGGTTTCCATAGTTTTCCGTCATCAGCTCCATCACCTTTGCAGCAGCTGGCTCGCACACGCGGGTGGTGGAGGAATTGTCAAGATACGCTTCTTTCAAAGGTCAGGACCTCCGATATATGAATTCATGAATCCATATTATACACTATCCTGGCAGCCAGAGCAACGCGCGCCATTGCATTTTTGCATTTTCCGTTTATAATAAGAATCAATCTAGGAAGAGGTTTTCGGGGACGCCCGCCCGGCAGAAGCCGGGCACTCCGGCATAAGGCCGGATATGTGGCGCAACATTTGCGCCACAGGCGTCCCCTCCCGGAATTTCCTCCGGTTGAAAGGAGTGCCGCCATGAAAAATACCAAACAGCGCGAGGCCATGCTGTGCGTCCTGCGTCAGAGCACAGAGCCATTGAGCGCCGAGGACATCTTTGCACAGATGAAGGCGGCGTTTCCCTCCCTGGCGCTGTCCACCATCTACCGCAATCTGGAACGCTTCGCTGCCAGCGCACTTGTTGAGCGCAACGACTTTGGCGACGGTATTGTACGGTATTCGTTGGCCCGGGAACAGCACGGCCATTACTTGGTCTGCACCGGATGCCATGCAAAAATAAAGCTCTGTGATTGTCCGCTCTCCGGGATGGAGCGCACCATTGCGGAAGAAACCGGCTTTACGGTGGAGAGCCATACCCTGACGATCTACGGGAAATGTCCCAAATGCGCAAAAAAAGAGGAACAGGAGGAAACTATCCATGGAATTTGAACTGCGCCCCTGGCGGATGGAAGATGTGGAAGCCGTCGCCCGGTATGCCAACAACCTGAAAGTTGCCGCCAATCTACGCGACATATTTCCCTATCCATACACGCGGCAGGACGCCGAGGAGTTTCTTCAAAGCTGTATCCATGTAGACCCCTCCCGGCAATGTTTCCGCGCTATTGTGATTCAAGGGGAAGCGGCGGGCAGCATCAGTCTTTCGTTTGGAAGCGATATTGCACGTAGGTCGGCAGAATTGGGATATTGGCTGGCCGAGCCTTTCTGGGGCCAGGGGATTATGACTGCGGCTGTCCGGCAGTTCTGCGAGTACGGCTTTGCGTCGTATGATCTTGTTCGGATCCATGCGGAACCGTTCGTCTACAATCTCGCTTCGTGCCGTGTCCTGGAAAAGGCGGGATTTCAAAAGGAGGGCACTATGCGATGCAGTGTCTATAAACGCGGCGTTCTGTGGGATTCCTATCTATATGCACGGCTCAAAACCGGCTGCGTTTCCGGCGGCCCTCATTCGTGAGGTCTTGGTTCATACAAAACAGCGCCCTATGTAAACCTTATTTTTGGTTTAGATATTTTGCGAATGACACTGTATAAATATTCTTGTATTCAACTATTTTTAATAGAAAAGTGCCTTGTTGGAAGCCGCGACACATTTTCCTGTCATGCGAAGCTCCCTCCATTGCAGTAAATTCATGGTAAAATCATTTTTTAAATGTAAGCAAACCTGATATAAAAATCCAATTATCTGCGTAAATACAGCGTTTAAGGACTATTCATCAACTAAAAAATCAACTATTTTACCACGAATTAACTATGATTGAATGATCTTTGATATGACAGAAAAAGAGCAGGGCGATTGCACAAAAAGCGTGTATTTCCCTTGCTCTTTTATTGTTTTCTAAATTATTCCCAATCCATAGCCACACACGCATATGCCGCAGTTTCGATTGGCAAAACTTGTTCATTGAAGCATACTTTCGGATTATGATGCGCGTAAATAGTGTCTGAATCCTCTTTAGCTCCAATTACAAAGTAAGAAGACGGTATTTTATTTGCAAATATTGCAAAATCATCAGACGCAGTTATATGTAGTCCAGATACTATATTAAATTCTGGATTCATAGATTCTAACGCTTTGACGATTTCCTCGTTTCTTTTTTCATCACAACAGAGGACAGGTGTATCGGTTAAAGTATCTATTTTGCTTTCTGCGTGAAAGGCACTAGAGATATTTTTTACGATTTCATTAATCCTTGTAATTAAATATTGTTTTATTTCACTGTTAAATGTACGAAGTGTTCCCTGCAAAACAGCCGTTTCTGGAATAATGTTGCCTACTGTTCCAGAACTGAATTGCCCTATTGTCAATGTTACTTCCTTATCAGGAGCGCATTCACGCGCAATTAGCTCCTGCAATGCCTGATAAATGTGAACTCCAACATTGATAGGGTCTACTCCATTCTGAGGCATGGCACCATGCGTACCTTTTCCCGTTATCGTTATTTTAAAGCCCCAAATAGAAGCAGCCGTCAAAGTGCCATAAGCGATTGTTCCTACGGGAATAACGGACGCTACATGGGTTGCAAAAGCTGAATCTACCTTAGGATTTTCCAGTACTCCTTCAGACATAACAGCCTGTGCGCCTCCAAATGTTTCCTCCCCAGGCTGAAACAATAATTTTATTTTTCCTTTTAATTCCTTTTCGTGCTTTTTCAATATCTTAGCGGCTCCTAACAAAGCAGTCGTATGTATATCATGCCCACAAGCGTGCATATTGCCATTTTGTGAAGCAAAAGATAGATGACTTTCTTCACGCATAGGCAATCCGTCCATATCTGCTCTAAGAAGTAAACATCTATCTCCTGAACCCACATAACCAATAACACAATTTCCGTTGACCTTTGTCTCAAATGGAATACCAAATTCTGTCAACTTTTTTCTCACAAAAGAAACAGTTTGAGGAAGTTCAAGTCCCAATTCAGGTATTTTGTGAAGTTCTCTGCGCCATTCTATAAGCTCATTATACATCACTGTACTTTCAGTATAAATTGAAGAATACATATTCTCACTCTCTTTCTTGAAATTTTTACAATAATTATTTTATCTCTTTTTTATATGTTTGTCTTAAAGTATAATTTTATATCAGTTATAACATATACATTATAACTGAAAGGAAATTAAAATCATGGAAATACATCATTTAAAACAACTCATTGCTATTTCTCAATGTGGTTCCATTAACAAAGCTTCACAAAGGCTGTATATTTCTCAACCCTCATTAAATAACATTGTAAAACGATGTGAGAAAGAATTAGGATTTACAATTTTTATGAGGACACCAAAAGGTGTGAAATTAACTGAAAAAGGAGAGGAATTTATCAAAATAGCTCAAAATATTATTGCAGAATATAAAAAAATAGAAGACCTGTCCTCCACTAATAATAAAACAGTTTCTATTTCATTTATTTATTTATCATATATTCTTGAAGCACTTCTTAAATTTCAAGATCAGGGCTTTTTAGTTTCTGATATGCTCCGCAGGACAGAGCCATCTGAAACAATAAATGACGTTGTATCTCAAAAGGTTCGTATAGGAATTATGCCAGTATATCAAGCAGATTTAAACGAATTTGCAGAGGAAATAAAGCAATATAGTTTGCAGTATCTTATGCTTTTTGAAGCCGTACAAATATACGCTATTGTTAGCCAGACTCATTCCCTTGCTGGTAAAAAAAGTATTTCTATCAGTGAAACCCTTGAATATCCTTTAACTTATTATACAGCAGTGCCTGAAAAATCTGTGCTTAGAAATATATATGACTCTAAGCGTTCTCTAAAAGTACAGAATAGAGATGAATTATTTTTAGTACTGAAAAATAATAAACATATTTCTCTTTTAACCCTTACATCTCATTCAAAAAATCCAGAATTTTATTATATTCCGGTAATAGGTAATGAGTTCAAGATGAATATATGTGCGATTTTTCTTTCTGATACTATACCTACTAAACAAGAAATTGAGATGATTAAATTTTTAAAAAACACCATACATTTCATATAATTTGTTTTTATATAAACTTTAAAAAACTGTATTTTGCAATAATTTATTTTTAATATCCAACGCAAGGATAAATGCATCTATATTTTCCAAAAAAAGAAGAGGGTATCCCAAAAGTCATGAAGTGACTTGAAAGATACCCTCGCTTTTTTAAACGCAAATATTTTTCCAGAAAGAGGATGCCCCTTTCCTATGACTCGAAAAATTCATAGCTTTGGGCCACCCTCTTTTCCATGTTCCGCAGGTTCACCCGCTGTTTTCCATATGTAATCAGGAAACCACACCGATTTTCCCTCGACAAGGCAGCCTCCTTGTCCATAACGTTTTTATTTTTTCTTGGTGGATGAATCCTTGCCGGTACTATTCACGCCTTTATAGATCATATAGACGATAAAGGCCAGCAAAAATACATCCAGACCGATCATCGGGGCGTTTCCATCTTTGATCTCAAACAGCATCAGGACCAGGACGGCAACCCCTAAAATACCGTAGCCAAACAGGCTGATTCGAAATTTTGGTTTCAAATTGACTCCCTCTTCCCATTCGTTAGTTTCTGTAGCAACAACAGGATATTTTTACAACAATCCGACTTGTCAAACGCTTTACAAGCAGCGCGCATATCCGCCAAACGGCGTGGGTCCTGTAAAAGGGACCGCACCGCAAACGCACAGCTCGCACCGCTCTTGAGCCGAATCCCCATACTGTGCGCCTGCAAAAATTGTGCATTGTCCTCCTCCTGCCCCGGAATCGCATCAAATACAGCCATAGGTAACCCGCTGGCCAACGCTTCTGAAACCGTCAGCCCGCCGGGCTTCGTAATGAGCAGGTCGGACGCATGCATATACGTTTGTACTTCTGTTGTAAATTCGACCAAGTGGGTCGGTTTCGGACTGTTCGGCAGTTCCCTGCGAAATGCCTCATAAAGTTTCCGATTCTTGCCGGTAATGACAATCACCTGGAAATCCGTACCAAGCGTGGAAATATCGCGGTATACGCCTAGAATATTTTTCACTCCAAAGCTTCCCGCCATAATCAACACCGTGGGCAGATCCGGCGAAAGGTTCATTCCGCGCAAAAGCTCGGCCCGATCCTCCTCCCGATAAAAGGACTCGAATACCGGGATTCCAAACGGATAAATTCTCTCCTGGGGCGCGCCCATCTGTACAAAGTCATCGCGCAGGGACTCTGTCGCTACCACATAGGCATCCACCTCCGGCGCAAGCCACGCCATGTGGGGTCCATAGTCGGTCACAACGTTTACCAGAGGCGCCGAAACCCGGCCCTGCTCCTTTAAACGGGAAACCATCTGCCCGGCAAAATGATACGTATCCAGGATCACATCCGGTTGGAATTCCTCGATCAATGGCAAGAGCTTCCGGGCCAACATTCCATTGACGCGCGGCAACAAACCGGCAAATTTGGTATCGCGGTTGGTGCTGTGGTACAGGGAGCCGAAGATTTGTGGAGCATGTTTTGCGGAAAATTTATATCCATCGCAACAGAGCGCGTTCACCGCGCGTCCCACATGCTGAAGCGCGTCCTCCACTCGGACCTGCGCACCCGGCAGATGCTCCTGAAAATAGGCCTCCATCGCCTGTGCAGCACGTTTATGTCCGCCCCCCGCAGCGGCATACAAAAGTAAGATTTTCATGGGGCGTTCTCCTTTCCGGTGAGTGAACGGATCAACCAGAGAATGTTTTTCCCGGATTGGGACTTATCAAAACGCTCGCAGGAGGAGCGCATATCCTCTAGCCGCCGGTTGTCCGCCAAAACAATGCGGATGGTCTTTCCGCAGCTCTCCCCTGCTTGAATACGCACCGCCATATTGTGGGAAAGCAGGAATTGCGCATTATCCTCCTCCTGGCCCGGGATAGCATCAAATACCGCCAGAGGGATGTCGCACGCCAACGCCTCTGAGACGGTCAGCCCGCCAGGCTTTGTCACCAAAAGATCTGCTGCATGCATATACTTGTCCACTTCATCGGTAAAGTAGACCAGCTTTGTCCGGCGTTTGCTCTTGGCCAATTCCTCCGCAAATGCCTCGTAGAGCTTTTGGTTTCTTCCTGTGATGACGATAATCTGAAAAACAATGTCCTGTGCGGCAATTTCGCGGTAAATATCCATGATTCCGGACACCCCAAAGCTTCCCGCCATGAACAAGATCGTCGGCACATCCGGCTCCAGTCCCATCTCCTGGAGCAGCGCCGCCTTGTTCTCCTTGCTGAAGAACACATCGTTTACCGGAATACCAAACGGATAGATAATATCGCGCGGCGCCCCCATCTCCACCATCTCCGGCACCATATCTTCATTGCTCACCACATAGGCATCCACTTGCCGCGCAATCCAGGCGCGATGCGGCCCATAGTCCGTCATCAAACAAATCAAAGGCGCCTGTACAAGGCCCTTCTCCTTCAAATGGGAGATCATTTCTGTGGCAAACGGGTGTGTGGATAAAATGAGATCCGGCGCCTGTTCACGGAGCATCGGCAACAACCGCAGGCCGAGCAGGCCGCTGAAATGCGTCATCAGTGTATTGAGAACGCTCTCTTCGTTTGTTGCACGATATAGTTGTCCAAAGACCTTTGGCGTTTTTGTTGCCAAGAAGCGGTAGCCATCGCAGCATGTCTTATCCAATAGGGACCCTACACATTTGAGTGCGTCCACCACTTCGACACGCCATTGCGGTTCGTTTTCCCGCAGGCATGTCTGAACGGCCTGCGCGGCGCGCAGATGCCCACCTCCTGTAGCGGCGGATAGAATCAATATTTTCACAATGACCCTCCTTCGGACAGCGAAACCCATTTTCTTTCGCGATTTTATTCCGCCCTGGATGATTTCGACAACTCTTTTGATTCCTTTATTATATCATATATTCAAGGCGATTCAACACGAACCAGGAAATCTTCTCAATATGGGGACCTTGGGAACTGTTTCCGTGCAATAGCCCGCCGGAATATTCCTGAGCCTTATTCATTTTTTCTCTGGATTGCCGTGTTTTTCCTGCAAAAATGGAATGGTAAGTATTCCGCCAGGAATTGGCGTGATTAATGATAAAGCTGTAACTTTACTTTTTTTCAAAAAAGTTATATCATACTATTAAATCCGCAGGGACTTCCGTTGGCGCGCCAAAACGCGGCCGCGGACAGCTGATACAAGAGAGGGAGGCACCGAATGGGCGGTAGAAGATATTACAGAGGCCAAAAAGACAGTGGACGCGACATTTACTCCGGTGCGTCCCATCTAGACCGCAAAAAATGGTGGATTATCGGCGGCTGTGTTCTTGCAGCGGTCCTAGTGATCTGCGTGATCGGCGCCGGCATTCAGATGCTCGGCAGTCCACAGGATTCCTCCACTGAGCCAGGTGAAGGGCAAATCACTGAGCGAACCACATTCCCAAAGGGGATTGTAGTCGAAGGCATTGATCTCAACGGAATGACCTTGGAAGAAGCTACCGCGGCGGTCAAGGCCGTAGAACCTTCGCTGGCTATCTGCGACATCACTCTCACATATGGCGAGAAAAGTTGGGCTCTCACCGGGTCCGATCTTTCCTTTACGTATAACACGGATGCTGTGCTTCAGGAAGCTTTTGGGTTTGTTAAGCAGGCGGATGCAGCCACGCTCTCCGACTTGGAAACACAGCCTAAATCCTATGAAATTACAGCGACACCCGATACCACCTCCTTGAAAGAAACTCTGACTACACTCACGCAGGAGGTCAACCAACCGGCCAAGGATGCGACCGTTCAGTCGTTTGATCCGGCCAGCGAAACCTTTACCTTCGAGGAAGGACAGAATGGCGTTTCCGTAGACATCGATGCACTCACCGCACAGGTGGAGGCTCTCCTTCAAAAAGAGGAAGCCGGGACCGTCGCCATTCCTGTGGCAGAAACCTCCTATCAAGTTTCAGCGGCCGAGCTCAAAGCCAATATGAAAAAACTGGGGACCTACAGCACCGTATCGACCAACACCAGTGATGGAAATATTAATATGAAGCTTGCATTAGAAGCTGTGAACGGCACTTGCATCCCCGCGGGGGGATCCTTTGATTATTGGCAGGTGGTTGGAAATACAACGCCAGAAAAAGGATACAAAAAGGCGAATGCGATTGTCAACGGCAAGTTTGTTCCATCCTATGGCGGCGGTGTCTGCCAGACGAGCACCACGATTTATGGAGCCGCTCTTCGGTCAGCTATGGAGATTGTTCAGCGCTCGTCCCATTCGATTAAGGCGACGTATTGCCCAATCGGCCAGGACGCAGCTGTTAGTTATCCGGATTTAAACTTTGTGTTTAAAAACCCAACAAATTACCCTTTGTATATTTCTGCAGGTATGAGTGGGAAAACATTGACCGTCACCATGTATGGATATCAATCTCCGGATTATGATAATATCGAGATTACATCCCAGTTGACAGAAACCATTCCGCCTGTATCCGAACCGAAGTATACCGTGGATAAATCCATGGCCAAGGGAACCAAGCATTACGATGCGAAACCGCGCGAAGGATACCGCGCCAGTGCGCAGCGTATTTATTACAAAAACGGCCAGGTAGTCAAGACCGAAAAGCTCCCGAATTCTTATTATCGTCCGGCGCCGGCTTACTACTCGATCGGGCCGGACACCGATCCTAAGACTGCGGTTCTGGTGGATTATACGGGCAAGCCAGTAAACGGCACGCCATCCAACAGCCAGACGCCGAGTTCGTCGGCCCCGGAATCCACTGCGCCGCCAGCTTCTTCTACACCGGGGGCAACTACTCCACCGGCGACTTCCACTCCGCCAGCGGCGAGCAGTGAGCCCGCCGTTACGACGCCACCGACAACGGAACAGCCGCCTGCATCCTCTTCGGAACAGCCCCCCGCGGCGACAGATGGTACCGTTGTGCCCGCCGTTCCAGAAACGGGGACCTCTTCCGCAGCGGATGTACAACCGGACCCGGAGGCGTCAATCACCCCCGTCGGATAATCCCGTACGGAAGTAACCCGAGATCAAAGAAAGGAGGCCTGTCTAAAGATGGAAGCAAAAGCGCCCACGGTCAGCATTATTATTCCTGTTTATAACGTGGAAAAATTTCTGCGCAAATGCCTTACCAGCCTTGTAGAACAGACCTTTCAGGATCGTGAAATCATTGCTGTAAACGATGGTTCCACCGATCGTTCCCTGGACATTTTGCGCGAGTTTGAGCAAAAATATGAGTTTGTCACGGTGGTCGATCAGGAAAACCGGGGCATGTCCAAGGCGCGCAACCGCGGTTTAAGCCTTGCGCGTGGAGAATACATCTGTTTTATTGACAGCGACGACTATGTGGCGCCGAACTTTCTAGAGCGTCTTTACGGTGCTTGCGTTGAAAACGATGCGCAGATTGCCTGCTGTTATTACTATTATCAATATGCCAGTTCGGGGTTCACGATGGAATATCCCTTTCGATGCAGAGGGGTTTTGACCCGCGAAGAGGCTATGAATAAACTTTTGCGCGACCTACAGATTCAGAGCCTTGTGTGGAATAAGATGTACAAGCGTTCTCTATTTACCGACTATAACATCCAATTTCCCAGCATTGCCTTTGAAGATATGGCTACTGCAAATCGTGTCTTTGCACATGCCGAACGCGTTGTCGTTTTGGATGAGCCGCTTTACTATTATGTACAGCGCAGCGGAAGCACGCTCGCCACCATCAATGCCAGTAAGATCAATGATTTTATCCGAGCTGTCGCAATGGTCCGCGTCTCTCTGGAAAAGAGCGGCCAGTTCGAAAAGTACCGCAAAAGCTATCTGGCATTGACGCGAAAGACTTCTCTATGCTGTTACTGGTATGTCCTTCGCATGCACAACGAAAAGAAATCCATCCGTGGATGTATTGCAAACATGCGGCGTATCAACCGCGCAATGCGGCACTACACTGCGGAAACTTTTGATCCTCTATCCCCGCAGTTGCCGGACGTTGTGTGTACACCAACGGATAAAAAATTGGAAAAGGACTATTCCGTCCGCTGATACGGACGTCATCGGCGATGCAGGCGTCTGCATCGCCTTTTTCTTGCGTAAAACCACTGGAAAACAGTCCCGGTTATTCTGTATTTTTCCAAGGGGATTCGCCTTCGGTACCCCGAACAAAAGGTCCTCTGTTGTTTTTCAACCGGACCGGATATAGGCGGTTTTCTTTCTTCTGAATGGAAATGCTAATCTATATTTCATGAATCTCAGGAAATTGGAACGAGAAAGGATGTCTATTATGAAAAATGACGGTTTCCTTCGAGTTGCAGCAGCTACTCCGCACATTCGTGTGGCTGATTGTGATTTTAACAAGGAGGCAATATCGGCGCTTTTGCATACCGCTGCCGAACAGCATGTTGGCGCCATTGTATTTCCGGAACTTTGCCTGACCGGATATACGTGTGGTGATCTCTTTCACGATACGACCCTGCTCCAGGCAGCTGAACAAGCGCTTGGTGAATTGTTGGAGGAGAGCAAAGCATACCCGCTGCTCGCCGTCGTAGGGCTTCCCGCCGCATTCGGCTCCTCTCTCTACAATGTCGCTGCGGTGTTCTGCCAGGGAAAACTTTTGGGCCTTACTGCCAAAAGCCATATTCCGAACTACAGTGAATTCTATGAGGCGCGTCACTTTGCTCCTGCGCCCCCTACCCCGGTTCCGGTCACATTTTGCGGGCAAGAGACCGTTTTGGGATGTGAACTCGTCTATACTTGTATGGAAACGCCGGAATTCACCGTGGGTGTTGAGATTTGTGAGGATCTCTGGGTGCCAGAACCGCCTTGCGCTCATATGGCCCAGGCAGGTGCAACGCTGTTGCTGAACACCTCTGCCAGCGATGAGGTCATCGGCAAGGCAAATTACCGCCGCGGCCTGGTGCGCGATCAATCCGCACGCCTCTTCTGCGCCTATGCCTATGCGGATGCCGGGGAGGGGGAATCCACCACCGATCTGGTCTTTGCCGGTCACAATCTAATCGCAGAGAACGGCGGCATCCTCGCGGAGAGCCAGCCATTCACTACAGGGCTAACCTGCGCAGAAATCGATCTACAGCGTCTGATGCAGGAGCGCCGGCGCGCCAATACTTGGAACAACCGTTTCGATGGACCGGCTCCCATTCCTTTCTCGTTGGAACTTCCGGACTTTCCCATAACACGCTCATTTGCGCGTTTGCCATTTGTCCCACAGGATGCACAGGACCTCTTTGGGCGCTGTGAAATGATCCTGCACCTGCAAGCGGCGGGATTAAAAACCCGCTTGGAACACACGGGTGTTCGCCACGCAGTGGTAGGCCTTTCCGGAGGATTGGATTCCACACTGGCCTTATTGGTAACGGTGCGGGCCTTTGACGCGCTCCAGCTTCCGCGCAAGGACATCCTGGCTGTCACGATGCCCGGTTTTGGGACAACCGGGCGCACAAAAGGCAATGCAGAACAGCTCGCCGGTCTCCTGGGAGTGGCCTTCGACACAGTATCCATCCACGATGCTGTGAGCGGGCATTTTCGCGACATCGGCCACGACCCGTCTGTGCACGATGTAACCTATGAAAACGCACAGGCGCGCGAGCGCACGCAGATCTTGATGGATTTGGCCAATCAAAACGGCGGCCTGGTCATCGGTACGGGGGACCTCTCAGAATTGGCACTCGGTTGGGCGACCTACAATGGGGACCACATGTCCATGTATGCGGTCAATGCATCCATCCCCAAAACTTTGGTACGCCATCTGGTGCACTATGCGGCCCAGCAAGCGGGCGGAGCGCTCTGTGATGTATTGGAAGATATTCTGGACACGCCTGTCAGTCCGGAACTGCTTCCCCCTGTGGATGGCGTAATCTCACAAAAGACGGAGAACCTTGTCGGTCCTTATGAGCTGCACGACTTTTTCCTTTACCACATGCTTCGCTTTGGATTTTCACCGGCAAAAATCTATCGCATGGCGCTTCGCACATTTGCCGGCACTTATGATGCAGAAACGATCCAAAAATGGCTGCTTATTTTTTACCGACGTTTCTTTGCGCAGCAGTTTAAGCGCTCTTGTTTGCCGGATGGACCAAAGGTGGGCAGCGTAGCGCTCTCTCCACGCGGCGATTGGCGTATGCCCAGCGATGCAAGCGCAAAGCTGTGGTTACAAGAAATCGAGGCACTTTCCAATCGCACACCAGAAAGGGTATCAAATTAGTCTATCGGGGGGGGATCTTGTATGAAAAAAGTACGGATTACCGTATTAAAAACCACGTTGGACAAAGAATTGGCAAACGAGTATGGAATAGAAGGTCTGACTGCCTGTCCCATGCTGAAGGCAGGGCAGGTATTCTATGCGGATTATGCCAAGCCGGAAGGGTTCTGCGACGAAGCTTGGAAAGCCATTTACCAGTACGTATTCGCTCTAGCACATGGCGCTGGAGAGGGCCTCTTTTACTATGGCGACTGGATTCGCAAGCCGGGGGTAGCCATTTGTAGCTGCAACGACGGCCTACGCCCAGTCATCTTTAAATTGGAGGCAACGGAAGAAGAGGCCGTTATCGACTACATACCTGTGCGGTAATTTCCGCTACTTTCGACCGCCCGCTTTCCTGGCGTTACCAAAGGCAAGCCCCATAGAGCAGAGCCCTCCCGTCAAAAACCTACTACCGGTACACAAACGATGCCCTGCGGAATTTCCCGCAGGGCGTCTTTTTTATTTCCATTCTTCCACCACTCCGCCTTTTTGGGAACGACATCCTGTTTTCCTTTTTAATTTGCTAGCCGTTTTCCTTTCCGATTCCTTTTTGGTCTCCCCTTTCCCCGATCTCCCGAAGGCCACTGTTTACCGCCTTTCCCTTCCGTTCGTCCAGTCGGTTTCTTTGCGATGTTTTTCCGGCCGCCCTTCTGTACTTTGTATTCCATTTGGAAAACCTTTGCATTGCTCCCTGAATGAACTACTTACTGGTTCCTTTGTGGGAACCCCGCATAAAGCCGAAAGGGGCGGAGCCTTACGGCCCCGCCCCTCCCGGTTTGGATAAGGAAGAATTTATGAAAAAGAGTCTTGTAAGCAATTATTGGCCACTGGCCTGTACCAGTGTCACTTCTGCAGTGAAAGTCTTACCGGTTAAATCGTTGACGACTGTCAGGGTTACCTTATCACCTGGCTTTTTCTTGCTGACATAGGAGGTGATGGTCGTACTGTTGGTAACTTCCGTATCGTCAATCTTGGTGATGATGCATCCCTGAGTGATCCCCGCATTCGCAACGGACTCATTGTTGATGGATGCCACATACATGCCCGGCGTCAAACCGTAGAAACGGGCCGACATGCTGTCCAGATATTGGCCAGTAATCCCGAGCACCGCTCTGTCTTTGACATAACCGTACTCCTTCAGATTGCTGATGACAGATTGGGCGTCGTCAATCGGGATAGCAAATCCCAATCCCTCAAAGCCCTCTGCCACGATCTTACTCGAGTTGATGCCGACCACCTGGCCGTACATGTTCACCAGAGCACCGCCGGAATTTCCGGGATTGATCGCTGTATCCGTCTGGATGCAGTCCATGGTGTAACCTGAATCGCTGCTGGTGATCTGGCGGTTCAACGCTGAAACAATTCCTTGCGTTACGCTGGAACTCAGTTCCAGACCGCCTGGATTGCCAATTGCCATCACGGTATCGCCAACCTCCAAATCGCTGGAAGAACCAAATTCAGCGGCTTGCAAACCGGTGGCCTCTATTTTGATGACGGCCAAGTCTGTGATATTATCGCTGCCAACCAGCTTTGCCTCATAACTTTTGCCGTCAGACATAATCACTTTCAGAGAAGAGGCTCCTTCTACCACATGCGCATTGGTGATGATATATCCATCGCTTGTGGCAATGATTCCAGAACCTTCGCTTGCCGGGGATACTTCATCGCCGGCCTGCCCATTCTGCGGTACCCCATTAAAGAAGTACAGAATGTTGCTATTGTTGGTGTTTTGATAGTTTTGAATACACACGACGGAAGGAATGACTTTCTTCGCCACCTCCTGGGGTGTGAGTTCCCCCGAAACCGTGCTAGTCGGTTGACTGTTTCCCACCAATTTATTGATGGTAAACGCGGGTTCCGTAGAGCTGCCAGAGTTATTGACGGAAATGTATCCGTTGTTGATGAGGGCAACAAAGCCGCCGATCGAACCAACCGAAACCATCAAACACGCCATAACCCCTGCAAGAACCTTCAAGGCGGTTTTTTTACCCTTGGACATCGGCTTCTTTTCTTTCTTAGGTTTTTGCGGCTTTGGTGCGGCCTGTGCATATGGGTTTTGGTAGCTGTGGTAGTAGTCTCCCTGCCACATCACCTGATTCTGATGGCCGCTGTACTCATGCTGCCCGTTTGCATTGGGATAGGCGCCATAAGTGTTTTGATAGGGTCCATTCCCCGGTTGATTGTTGTAAGCATTGTACGGCTGCTGGCCATAGTTTGCCTGATAACTGGTATAGCTGGCTGGATTCGTATAAGCAGAATGATAAGACGGCGCCTGCGGCTGTCCGGCAGGCATTTCGTTTGAGGCCGGTTTTGTATGGCCTTCCTGACCCTGTACAGCTTCCGGAGCTGTCTGTACCGGCTCGTTCTTTTCTTCCGCCACAGCCTTTTCAGCGGCATTCTGCTCTGTGGAAGCGGCGTCCGCCTCCAACTTGTTTTCCTGCGGGATGTTTAACCCTTCGTTTTGAGTATTGTCCATTTCATTCGGATTATACATAAGCTCATTTCCTTTCCCAGAGAACCTTTATCGCAAGTCGATTGTTTTCTTCATGCACCCTTGGGTTTCTTTCATCCCCCTCGGTGTGCTTTTATTATGCCAATACAATGTGACCGCTGTGTGAAGGCTATTTTATGTTTTTCTGATAACTTGCGGAAGAGTCTCTGTCGAAAGAACTTCTTCACTCCATTGTTTCCAGACACTCTCTTCACTTATGATACCTATTATAAAAGCTATTTTACGGCTACTTTTGAAAAGGACGCCTTACCAATTTCTTAAATTTTAAGGGAGAATTGTATTTCCTACCAAATTGTGCTATTCTAAATTTTGTTGGACCACTGTGACAATCGGCAGTGTATCCGAAATGGAACCCATACAAACGAAAAGGTTTTGTTTCTATGAAGGAGGTAAAACAGAATGTCTGTAAAGCAGAGTTCCCGGTTCGTTTCCCTAATGCTTATATTGACCCTAGTATTCGGTACATTTTGTGGTACGGCCGCTTTTGCTGCGAGTTCCACAACCGTGACGATCTATCATACCAACGACATCCACGGAAAAGTGAACAGCACTTATGCGGAGGACGGGACGCTCACACAGATCGGTATGGATGTATTGAAAAACGTCAAGGCCAACACGCCGAACTCCCTGCTGATCGACGCGGGCGACGCCACCCAAGGCGTTGCCTTGGCTACCTACAGCCAAGGCGCAGACATCATCAAACTGATGAATGCGGCTGGTTACGACGGTATGACATTGGGCAACCATGAATTCGATTATGGCCGCGATGCGGCACTGTCGAACGCCAAGTTGGCCGGTTTCCCCGTTGTGGCTGCAAACGCAATGGACAACGGCCAGACTCTTCTAAAAGGGGTCAACAGCGCCAAGACAAAGGGTTCGGGAGACCTCTATGATGAAAATGGCGGCTGGTTTATAAAAACTGTCGCAGGTAAGAAAATCGGTTTCTTTGGTATCTCTACCACAGAGACCGCTTATAAAACCAATCCGAACAACCTAAAGGGTGTGACATTCGCCGACGAAATTGCAACTGCAAAAGCCCAAGTTTCGGCCTTACAGGCGCAGAAAGCAGATGCAATCATCGGCATCATGCATGTGGGAATCGACGGGGCCAGCAAGCCCACCAGCCATGAAATCGCGCAACAGGTGGCAGGAATTGACGCGATTATCGATGGGCATAGCCACAGCACCGAAAGCACCAAAGTCGGCAATACGGTCATCCAGCAGACGGGTACCGGCGCCGCCAACCTTGGAAAGATGGTGCTCTCCTTTGATTCGTCCGGCAATCTGACGATTACGGCGTCGAACCTCACCCCCGCCGAGGTGGGAAAACAGTTCCAGGCAGACGCAACCGTCACCGCCCTGTATGATCGTATGGCTGAGGCTCTGGCTCCCACGCTGGAGCAGGAGGTCGGTTTTACCGATACCAGCTTGTATGGAGGCACCTACCATGGAATGAACATTTGCCGTGTGGGTGAGACAAACCTTGGTAGCCTCATTGCGGATGCAATGATCTATGGAGGAAAAGAGCTGATTGCCGGTCAAACGCAGTATGAAAACCTGCCGATGGTCTCCCTGGAAAATGGTGGCGGCGTGCGTACGACCATTCCCGCCGGAAAGATTACCGTCGGTGATGTCATCAATGTCCTTCCTTTTGGCAACTCCTTGTCTGTGAAGGAAGTGACGCCCGATAAACTCTATGCTGCTTTGGAAAATGGCGTAAAAAATGAGGCAAAAGATGGTGCATTTACCTCTGCCGAGGGTTCGTTCCCGCAGGTCGGCGGCATGCGCTTTACCTTTGACATCGCCAAGCCAGTCGGAAGCCGTGTGACCGAAATTGTGTTGTTGGATTCCAATGGAAAGGACACCCAAAAATTGAACCGTAACGACACAACCACAAAACTCCTACTTGTCTCCAACGATTTTGAGGTTGCCGGAGGCGATGGTTATACCATGCTGGCCGGTCTGCCCTATGTGGCGGAAGGTTCTGCGTTGGACCTTGTCACGGCAGATTATATCCGCCAACTTACCGAGCAGGGTGGTGGAAGTTTTACCTATGCGTTACAAAAACGTATCCGTATGGTGAACAACGGTCAGATCCCCGCCAATTATGAAACAACCATTCAAGTGATGGACGGTTCCAGCCCGCTGGGCAATGCTACCATTTCTGTACAGGTAGATGGCGGAAAATCCGTCCAGGCCAAGACCAATTCTGTGGGCAAGATTCTGGTCAAGAACCTTTCTTCCGGTGGCCACAACATTTCTGTGACATACAATGGTAAATATGGGGATGCGTTCGTCAGTGACGTCGCACAGCTCACAGAGGGCCAGGCGAACCTAGCCGCCGTGAATTCACCTGCTAAACAGATAAAGGCCGTTAGCGACACCACTGCTCCGGTTTCTTTGCCAAAAAATGCGGCCTACACTTTGAAAGTAACGGTACCACAGGGAACTACCCCGCATTTTTCGGTTGGCAACGGTGAAGTGCTGGGCGCAACCATCGTTCGCCGCTCCGGTAATGATTACTACTACCAGATTCACGCGGTTGGCAACCCAGGAGAAAAGACCGGCGTCTATTGTACATTCGACGGGCAGGCTGCTCAATTGCTTTGCTATGCGTCAGTCGCATAATCTAAATTCTTTGCCGGCCTTCCAACCACTTGTTGGAAATCTAAATTGGCTAACCGTATTTGCCTATTAGGATATAGGCAAATACAAGTCATAACGGATTTGACGGTTGGACTTGCTTGCCTACATTCCGATACAGGAAAACCTGACACGCCATCGTGATAGTCTGTCTTGCTTGCCTCTATAGGCAAATTTATCCAACTACCATGATCGCATCATAAACACAAGATATTGTAAAGGGCGCCTTCCTTCGCTTTTAAGCGGTTGGAGGGCGTCTTTTTTGTATATATTTTTTGCAGGCGTATTGGCAGAAATTCGTCGCACCAGTTGCGTTCCCTTCCAAGGGTAGAGAATTTCCTTTTAATGAACCACATCCAACCAAACCCCGCCACGAACGTCCATTGTTCAGAAAAATGGAAACCTCCCCTTAGTATTTTGGGCTTCGATCCAGGAGCAGCCGGCGGCATATCGAAGGAAGCGGGCCCCCCATTCTACGGCTATGGGAGGACCGTTCCATGCCTCTCTGGCACAGTACAACTTCAAAACCGAATCGTTTTTGTGGAAATATTTTCCCGACAGGAACTGCCTTTACACACAAGTGGTTTTGAAAATCATCTGTATGCCGGTTGTTGCGTCTGACCGTACACCCTTGTATAAACCCGCTCTTTATCTTATAATTAATAAAAGCAATTCCGTTGGATGATCCAGAAAGGGTTTCTCTCCGGCCACAGCGAATGCTTCTCCATAGGAGGATTTTGTCATTCTATGAAAAGTTTGGGCCGGATCGCTTGTATTATCATTAGAGGAGAGGAGGACGCAAGGTGGAACATAAGGAGCAGGCGGAATTCGCCGAGCTGCTGAAGAAATATTCCGCTATGGTACTGCGCATCGCTTTCTCCAATGTAAAGAATTTACAGGACGCTCAGGACATTGCTCAGGACGTCTTTATGAGTGTATTGACAAAGCAGCCTCATTTTGACAGCGAAGAGCATGAAAAGGCATGGCTCATACGTGTCACCATCAATCGTTGCAAAAACCATGTTAAGAGCTTTTGGAACCGCCGTACCGAGGGCCTTTCTGAGGATCTCAGTTACATGCCCAAGGAAGAAACTGGGGTGATGGAGGCGGTCCTTGCTTTGCCACAAAATTACCGCAACGTAATTTATCTTCACTATTACGAAGGTTACAGCATCAATGAGATTTCAGAAATTCTACATAAAAAGCCCGCTACAGTGGGCACTTGGCTTGCACGCGGCCGTGCAGCCTTAAAAAACACATTGAAAGGAGGGTTTGACGAATGAAGCCGGAAGAAAATCATCGTTCTCGAGCAAACATAGATCGGTATCGGGCTGCAATGGATCATCTCCGGTTGCCGGAGGACTTTGAACAGCGCACTTTGGAGCTGGCAAAACAGCATATGGAATGTGCTAAGGGAAAACCATCCTCTCGTGACATCTGGCGCGCCAAGCCCTTCTATCGCCGGCCGGCCGCACAGGTGTGCTTTGCTCTGCTGCTATTCCTGGTGATCGGTATATTTCCGGTATTGCACTTCACACAGCCTTTTCTGGCCACACGTAGTAACGATTCCGCCGCCGTTACGCAGTATGACGGTGGGGAAAACGGTGCTTTATGCGGCGGCGTTCCCTCCGGCCCTGTAAGCGGCGAAATCGAGAGAACCGATGGCACCGCAGAGGCCGCGAACGCCAGCGAGATTCCCACAGAAAACAGCGCTTCGAGCGCTAACTCCTCAGAGACTGCCTCTGCGCCAGCAGCCGGCGCTGGAATCGAAGAGCAGGCGCTTCTGGCTGATCCGGATGAACCTGCGGAAAAACGCTCTCGGAACACAATTCCCGGCGACGGAACAATGGATACGGACACGGGGCTGCCGTCTGACGAATCTGTACCATCTCCGTCACAACCGCAACTATTTCAGGAAAATGGCGCTGCGTCCGCCCAATCAGGGCAAAATACCGGCGAGGACGGCGCGCAAACACCTGCGCCCAGCGCTTTGCTTCGTTCCGCCCCAGAGAATGCTTATGAAGAACCTGGATTACCATTGGTTGCTTCCGACGGAGAAAAGCTGTATTTTCAGCCGTATCCATCCCAGAAGAACGGCGGTTCTTTGATGGTATGGGATGGGACGGCTCTATCTTCCACAGGAATTTCGCATGCGGACAGCCTGATCGCTGTCAATGGCGGATATTCTTATACCATCGAGAATAAACTGTATCATGGATCGTCGCTGGTGCGCGACTTTTCCGACGAGGCGCTTCTTGGGACTCACGCTTTCTCACTGCGAGTATTTGGCTCCGACAGTTCTTATTTTTATCTTTATGCGAACGCTGCCGACTCGGTTTCCGGGGAGGTTTCCCCCTATGTCATCCTGCGCGTATCGCTCGATGGTCAAACAGAACAGCTTTTGTTTGGCGCCGATGGTCTTACTGCCGGCGGACGGATCTCGCAGGCCATTCTGGCGGAAAACACAGTGTATTATTCTTTATCAGCGGGCAACAGCGGCATTTATGCATTGGACTCTGCTGGCGGGCAGCCACGGCAGCTTTCCTCCATGAGTGTGTCTGGTTCCTTCAGCTATTGGAATGGCGAGTTGATCTTTACCGATACAGGTACAAACTTGTGTGCTATGCAGTCGGAGAGCGGCAGCAATCGACAGCTCGTAGAGGGCGGCGTTCTATCTCCGCCGGTAGTCCGCGGCGGGACGGTCTATTACAGTGCGATGTCTCCGAACGCCGCCACAGGTGCAATCTATGCATACGACCTGGCGGGGGGAGAATCCCGTCGATTGCTGGAAGAACAAGGCACGGCCGGTGGCTTTTGCCAGCTTCTCCCCGCATCCGACGGCCTATTCCTGGTAAACGCCTCCGGAGATGTATTCCACTATCATATACAGACAGGGATTCTCACCGAAATTACCTGATGGGAGGCCATTATGGAAAAGGGATTGATACACATCTACTGCGGCGACGGCAAAGGAAAAACCACCGCAGCCGTTGGCTTATGCGTGCGTGCCTGTGGATGCGGCAAGAAAGTCCTGCTCGCACAGTTTTTGAAGGACGATTCCTCGGGGGAACTTGTTTCTCTTGGCTTGCTTCCTGGCTTCTCCAGGATACCAGCGCCCAAAAGAGTCAAATTTACCTTTCAGATGAACGAGGAAGAACGCCGGGAATCGGCCAAACGGTGTGCACAAATGTTGCAAGATGCACGCCGTGCCGCAGAAGCGGGCGCGTGTGACCTGTTGGTTTTGGATGAATGTTTTGGCGCGCTCTCCACTGGCATGTTGAATATGGAAGCGCTGCTGGATTTTGTCGAGCATAAGCCGCCAAAGCTCGAGCTGATTCTGACTGGACGCAATCCACCGGAGGAGTTTATGGCCCTTGCAGATTATGTATCCGAGGTCCGCAAGGTCAAGCATCCCTATGATGTTGGGACTCCGGCACGGCGCGGAATCGAATACTAAATGAGCAGGAAATAAGGGAAGCCCTTTGGGGCGAATGGGGAGAGCGAACCGACATGCAAATGGATATGCGGGGTGCCGCTTGGCGCAGATGGGCCATCGCGGTACCCATCCTTGTTTTTGCCGTCGTCGTGACGGCATTTCTTGTTGTAACCCTTGTCAACAGCCACCAACCAGAACCACAGGATGGTGTATATCCGGAGGAAGTTTTTGGTATCCCAGTACATACAGAATTGATTCCGGAAACCTTGCCAGCCCGCCCCTGTGAAAAGCGGACCATCAAATATGTGGTTATCCACGAGACTGGGAATACCGCGGAGGGGTCGAACGCCGCAGGCCACAGCGCCTATCTACTGAGTGGAAAGAGCGGCGATACCTCTTGGCATTATACGGTGGACGACCACGAAATCTATCATCACATTCCCGACGATGAAATCGCTTGGCATGCGGGGGACCGGCGTACACGTGACGGCGGTAATCTCTGCGGAATTGGGGTAGAACTCTGTGTCAATGCGGACGGCGATTTTGAAAAGACCTTCGACAATGCGGCACGTTTGACGGCATATTTGCTTCAAACCTACGGCCTCAAGCTGGGAGCTGTGAAACAACACGCCGACTTTATGGACAAAAACTGCCCACAGACCATACGGGACAATGACCGTTGGCCAGAGTTTCTGGAAAAGGTTCACGAATACAAAAATCTACTATACGATACGGAGTCACAGGATGTTGCCAAAGCAAAGCAACCGTCATCCCCTGAATGAAAGGGTAATCCCCCGGGCGCCTGGAACCTGGCCAGCTGGCCAGATCCCAGGCGCCCTTTTTTGCAAAGACTGTACTAGGAATATTAAACAGCCGCTTCTTCTAAACGGATAAGCTCCCAACAGGTGAACGCGGTACAAAGTCCTCTTGTAGGACTTGTTTCCAAATCAATGTCTGGAATAGGTTGACAAATCCGTTTTCTTAGAGCGAATCGATCATACGATAACTCACCTGATTTCCCGACTTAATACCCAGCCAATTTTCCTGTGGATTTATCAANAACTGTATCATGGATCGTCGCTGGTGCGCGACTTTTCCGACGAGGCGCTTCTTGGGACTCACGCTTTCTCACTGCGAGTATTTGGCTCCGACAGTTCTTATTTTTATCTTTATGCGAACGCTGCCGACTCGGTTTCCGGGGAGGTTTCCCCCTATGTCATCCTGCGCGTATCGCTCGATGGTCAAACAGAACAGCTTTTGTTTGGCGCCGATGGTCTTACTGCCGGCGGACGGATCTCGCAGGCCATTCTGGCGGAAAACACAGTGTATTATTCTTTATCAGCGGGCAACAGCGGCATTTATGCATTGGACTCTGCTGGCGGGCAGCCACGGCAGCTTTCCTCCATGAGTGTGTCTGGTTCCTTCAGCTATTGGAATGGCGAGTTGATCTTTACCGATACAGGTACAAACTTGTGTGCTATGCAGTCGGAGAGCGGCAGCAATCGACAGCTCGTAGAGGGCGGCGTTCTATCTCCGCCGGTAGTCCGCGGCGGGACGGTCTATTACAGTGCGATGTCTCCGAACGCCGCCACAGGTGCAATCTATGCATACGACCTGGCGGGGGGAGAATCCCGTCGATTGCTGGAAGAACAAGGCACGGCCGGTGGCTTTTGCCAGCTTCTCCCCGCATCCGACGGCCTATTCCTGGTAAACGCCTCCGGAGATGTATTCCACTATCATATACAGACAGGGATTCTCACCGAAATTACCTGATGGGAGGCCATTATGGAAAAGGGATTGATACACATCTACTGCGGCGACGGCAAAGGAAAAACCACCGCAGCCGTTGGCTTATGCGTGCGTGCCTGTGGATGCGGCAAGAAAGTCCTGCTCGCACAGTTTTTGAAGGACGATTCCTCGGGGGAACTTGTTTCTCTTGGCTTGCTTCCTGGCTTCTCCAGGATACCAGCGCCCAAAAGAGTCAAATTTACCTTTCAGATGAACGAGGAAGAACGCCGGGAATCGGCCAAACGGTGTGCACAAATGTTGCAAGATGCACGCCGTGCCGCAGAAGCGGGCGCGTGTGACCTGTTGGTTTTGGATGAATGTTTTGGCGCGCTCTCCACTGGCATGTTGAATATGGAAGCGCTGCTGGATTTTGTCGAGCATAAGCCGCCAAAGCTCGAGCTGATTCTGACTGGACGCAATCCACCGGAGGAGTTTATGGCCCTTGCAGATTATGTATCCGAGGTCCGCAAGGTCAAGCATCCCTATGATGTTGGGACTCCGGCACGGCGCGGAATCGAATACTAAATGAGCAGGAAATAAGGGAAGCCCTTTGGGGCGAATGGGGAGAGCGAACCGACATGCAAATGGATATGCGGGGTGCCGCTTGGCGCAGATGGGCCATCGCGGTACCCATCCTTGTTTTTGCCGTCGTCGTGACGGCATTTCTTGTTGTAACCCTTGTCAACAGCCACCAACCAGAACCACAGGATGGTGTATATCCGGAGGAAGTTTTTGGTATCCCAGTACATACAGAATTGATTCCGGAAACCTTGCCAGCCCGCCCCTGTGAAAAGCGGACCATCAAATATGTGGTTATCCACGAGACTGGGAATACCGCGGAGGGGTCGAACGCCGCAGGCCACAGCGCCTATCTACTGAGTGGAAAGAGCGGCGATACCTCTTGGCATTATACGGTGGACGACCACGAAATCTATCATCACATTCCCGACGATGAAATCGCTTGGCATGCGGGGGACCGGCGTACACGTGACGGCGGTAATCTCTGCGGAATTGGGGTAGAACTCTGTGTCAATGCGGACGGCGATTTTGAAAAGACCTTCGACAATGCGGCACGTTTGACGGCATATTTGCTTCAAACCTACGGCCTCAAGCTGGGAGCTGTGAAACAACACGCCGACTTTATGGACAAAAACTGCCCACAGACCATACGGGACAATGACCGTTGGCCAGAGTTTCTGGAAAAGGTTCACGAATACAAAAATCTACTATACGATACGGAGTCACAGGATGTTGCCAAAGCAAAGCAACCGTCATCCCCTGAATGAAAGGGTAATCCCCCGGGCGCCTGGAACCTGGCCAGCTGGCCAGATCCCAGGCGCCCTTTTTTGCAAAGACTGTACTAGGAATATTAAACAGCCGCTTCTTCTAAACGGATAAGCTCCCAACAGGTGAACGCGGTACAAAGTCCTCTTGTAGGACTTGTTTCCAAATCAATGTCTGGAATAGGTTGACAAATCCGTTTTCTTAGAGCGAATCGATCATACGATAACTCACCTGATTTCCCGACTTAATACCCAGCCAATTTTCCTGTGGATTTATCAAAACGTCCGCAGCTGGTACATAGACCAGCTGCGGACATCCTCTTTATTTTACTCCTGCACTCCTTAAAAAAAGATGTTCCAATTCCTTTTGGCTTTTTAGCCCCAGTTTTTTTAGGAGCGCAGTCTTTTGATTGGCAATCGTCTTTTGCGAGGACTGTAGATGTACATCTCCCCCCAGCATGATGGAAAAGACCGATCGTTCGGCTGGCGACAGGTCGGCCTGTATCAGTGAAAAAATCAGCATCTCCTGTGGTGTAGGCCCTTCTGCGGTCTTTCGCACCGTTTCCGTAAGAATGCTAAATTGACTTTTAAACACATATGCGGAAGCAAAGGAACGTTTACAAGCATCGGTCACAATATGTTGCGACTCAAACGCCGTCACCAAAATCACTTTTGCATAGGTAGTCAACCGAATCTTGCGGGCTGCTTCAATGCCATCCAATTCAGCCAAGGAAAGATTTAGGTCCATCAGGACAATGTCCGGTTCCCATTTCTTGGCAAGTGCAACCGCCTCTTCCCCATTGGCAGTAGTGCCCAATATCCGCATGCCGGGTTCTCTTCCGAGCGTATTGCGGATTAAATAACAGAAATCCTCGTCATCCTCAACCACTAGAACTCCAATTGTTCCATCCTTCATCCTCATATCCCCCACTTTGCCCTTTCAGTTCCTTTTTACAATGCTGAGAAGCTTTTCACATTCTCTTCTCCCACCTATTTTCTGTTCTTGGATTGTAAAAAGTTATAAGCCGGGAAATCGCAGAACAAAAGTCGTCCCGCGCCCCTTATTTTGCTTTGCCTCAATGCTTCCGCCATGTTTAAGCATCACATTACGGCAATAATAAAGCCCCAATCCCATGTGATGGTTGCTGGTCTTTGTTGTGTAGTATGGCGAGAAGAGCTGTCCCCATTCTTCCTTTGGAATTCCGTCGCCTGTGTCCGATACATAGATCGCATAGCCAGTTTTCCCAAACCGTTTCCCCTCTATAACAATGCTACCCTGTCCGTGCATAGCTTCATCGGCGTTGCTCAAAAGGTTATTCATCACTTCTGTCAAGTGCGCACGGTCACAAAGCAGTTCATCCGTTTCATCGCAGAGGATTTCGACCTCTATGTCAGGCGACAGCTTGTGAAAATCCGACACGCAATCCCGCAAAAGCGGCGCGGCCAAATACACCTGCCGGTCCAGAACAATGTCCTTCGAATAATCCAATGCCTTGGTAGCCAAACCTTTGAGACGGGCAGTTGACCGCAGAATGATGCCGGCAAAGTCTGCGGATTCTCCATAGGCGGATTCCTGAATATTTTTCGCGCACCACTCCACTTTAATCACTTCATTTTTCAGCATATGCTGTAAAAACTGCGCGCTCTGATTGACCAGCTTTCCATCCTTATCCCAATCATAGGCCTCATGCTTGAAGCGCGCCCCCATAAAACCACCCTTAAAGGCATTGTATAGATAGAAGATAATCAAAATCAATATGATTAAAAGGTTTCCCTGCCATGCCTTGAAAAAATCTTTTAGCCCCAACAGGTGAATCAAAAAGGCGCTAATCAATTCGTACCAAATCGGCACCAAAACCAGGACCGATACCATCATCTTCTGCCGGTAGACAGGGGTCCCCCTTTCCCTCCAAAGGGTTCCCAACAAAAGGACCGTCAATAGAACCCCATATATCCAGTTGTAAATCGCTGCACAGAGATAATACGTCCGGTCATACAACTGATAATAGCGCGTATCCCAGTATGGATACAGGATGCCGAATACAAGAGCTGGCACAAACACCAAGACGCGCGCCCAGCGAAATAGGATTGGCCGGCGTTCCTCCATATGGCTGAAATAGAAACCAAAAACCAGCGCGGCCGGCATTGCAAAATAATATAGAACCGCTGTGAGTATGGAATAAATCCGCACAGAGAGCGCCTCGGTCATCCAACCAGGCCATACCTGCATGATATAGGGAAACAACGTGAAATAGAGGTATTCCTTGAATACCCCCATACTGAAACACATCCCACTGATAAAACACCAGCGATTCAATTTGTTTTGCCGGTTTCCCAGATAGATCAGGAAAAACAGTACCCAAATGAGAACAGCAAACAGCAATAGGAATTCGCCCGGTAATCCTTTCGAAGTTCCAATCAACATTCCCAACACCCTCAAATGGTTTTCTTTCATTATACACGATTTTTCAAACTTCCGGGTCCGGGGGATGTAAAAAAGAGGGACTGGTATTCCCAAAGTTTTTAGGAAGACAGAAATAAAAAGATATGCTATAATGAAGTCCGCTAAATGGACAACATGTTTCGACACTTTTCAACGTCTCCGGTACTGTAAAAAGCGTATGACCAAACATTATTCACATTTTTTCGGTTGAAATTCCTATCTTTATCCGATATGATGAAGTGTACAGGAAATGAATGATACGATTTGATGTAGAAGGTGAAACACAGGATATGAACAACAAGTGGATGCTTCTCCCATTGGCGGCAGCCCTTCTTTTGACTTCCTGCCAAAGCGCCAGTGGCGCTGTAATCTACCACAACCAATCGCTCGCGCTTGCAGAACGGGTGGAACAAACGGTCCGCAAATCGACCGAAATTCAGCTATCTGCCAACCTGGGGACCGGCAATCCGGATGCACCCGAACAGGAGGCTTTTTCTTCGTGTCTGCACTTTGTGGAAGCCAACCGTGAACGCTACTTGCTTTATCAAGAGGCGCATCCCGATTTAAGTGAATGGGATATTGTCACGCAGGTGAATATCGGTTTGGACCATCCTTATTATACAAACGTCCAGACGGTCAGCGACCCCAACAGCCTGCTGGTGTTGTGCAACAAATACTGGAAATTGCCGGATGGATACGAACCCTCGGACCTGCGCAAGCTTTCTTCCAAAGTTGCTGTGGGATCTGCTAACCAGATGCGAGCAGAGGCGGCTGACGCATTCGAGCGGCTTTGTGCGGATGCTAAAAAAGAGGGATATACCATCTTCGCACAGTCCGCCTACCGCAGTTATTCCCGGCAAGTCTCCCTGTATAATCAATATGCTGCCCGGGATGGCGTCGAAGGAGCGGACACTTACAGTTCGCGTGCAGGCCACTCCGATCATCAGACAGGTTTGGTGGTGGATGTCAAGAATGCAAGCCTGCCTTACAACCGCTTTGGTGAGACCGCAGAATATCAGTGGGCCAAGGACAACATACACAAGTACGGTTTTATCATCCACTATCCCCCTGGGAAAGAGGGAATCACCGGCTATCAGACCGAAGAATGGCATTGGCGTTATGTGGGCCAAAAGGCTGCAACGGAAATCTACAACCTGGGGTTGACGTTGGATGAATACTGCGCAATCTTTTTGGCCAATTCATCCGACGAGATTCCTTCCCTGCTTTCAGATACACCGGATGCCCTCACCCTTTCACAGGGAAGTTCCTATACGTTTTCTTTCCAGCCGGCCGGTGCATTGGCTGTTCCAACTTTCACCACCGGCGATGGAACCATCGTAACTACGTCTGGTTTTCAATATCGCAGCGGCTCTTACTTGCTCTCAGTTCAGGGATTGGCCCCAGGAAGCACCAATCTATATGCTACTTTTGATGGACAAGCTCCTATCCGGCTTTGTTCCATCACGGTAAGAGCATGAGCCTCTTGAATAGGGTGCGTTTTTTGTCTGGAATTCTTGTTTTTACGCAGAAGATCTGCAAATACAACTTTTTAAAATAGGCGGTATAGCCATGCGGCTGTACCGCCTATTGGTTTCCTGGAAAAGGAATCGTATGTAGTTGATCAAATGCGAAGCCTTTTCTACGCCCTTGACAAAACCGCATTTTTCGCAAATAATAGAGGCATACCCCCAACCGTATAGGAGGTGTTAAGGATGAGACAATGTATGGATGCTGACAATTTGCATCGCCGCCTGAAAAAAATTATTGGGCAGGTGCAGGCCATTGATCGAATGGTCGACGAGGACGTCCCGTGCGAGGATATTCTTTCGCAAATCAACGCAGCAAAATCAGCGCTGCACAGGGTTGGCCAAGTCGTTTTGGAGGGGCATATCCAGCACTGTGTGCGCGATGGAATTGAGCATGGAGATGCGGATAAGACCATTGAAAACTTCACGAAAGCTGTTGAACGTTTTTCAAATATGACTTAATAAGCATATATTCGCTAAACTGACCGTTTTTAATCGGTCAGTTTTTTGTTTATATAGAAATTTAATCATTGGCCGTTCATCAATATCATATACCCCTTGGTACAAACGCAAGAATCTTTATAGAAATACGTTTGTTTCTTGACAACCCATACCCGTATAAGTATAATATACATATACCCCCATAGGTATAGAAAGGATGACGTACATATGCATACGTTAGAGCGCTTTTTGGAATGGGGCGGAACCAAAAAGGATGTCACCTGTCTGGTGATCTCCGGGCTTGCACTAATCGTCAGCATCTTGGATCGATTCCCCCTGCCCTTTGATGCAGCCTGGATCGCAATTATCTTATGCGGCATCCCTATTCTCTTGGAAGCCTTTATCGGTCTGGTGACCGCCTTTGACATTAAAGCAGATGTTTTGGTTTCCATCGCCCTGATTGCTTCGATAGGTATTGGGGAGGCCTTCGCTGCTGGGGAAATTGCATTTATCATGCAGCTGGGCGCTCTCTTGGAAGATTTAACCGTGGCAAAAGCACGGGCTGGTATTGAAAAACTGGTACACTTGACCCCGCAGACAGCCCGCCGGATAATCGGTGGCACAGAGCAGGTCATCCCTGCCGAGGATGTCCATGTAGGAGATTTCCTCCGAGTACTTCCCGGGGAGACCATTCCGGTCGATGGAGAAATTCTTTCGGGTGAAACCTCTATCAATCAGGCGGTGATGACGGGAGAATCCCTCCCCGTGGATAAACATGCCGGAGATTCGGTTTCCAGCGGTACAGTCAATCAGTTTGGTTCCTTCGATATGAAGGCGACCAAGGTAGGAGAGGACAGTTCCATTCAGCGGATGATTCGTCTGGTGCAATCTGCCGATGCTGGAAAAGCAAAAATTGTCGGTATTGCGGACCGATGGGCTACTTGGATTGTGGTCATTGCCCTAAGTTCAGCTGCTCTTACCTGGTTGATTACTGGGCAGATCATTCGGGCCGTAACCATTTTGGTTGTCTTTTGCCCGTGCGCTCTGGTTCTCGCCACCCCAACCGCCATTATGGCCGCTATTGGGAATGCCACCAAACACAGTTTTTTAGTGCGGGAAGGAGATGCTCTTGAGCGTTTGGCAACGGTTTCAAACATTGCCTTTGATAAGACAGGGACGCTCACCTACGGAAAACCGGAAGTCACCGCCATCCAAAACGATTCTAACGAACTTTCTGACGAGGATTTATTCTTTTATGTGGCCAGTGTTGAATCCCACTCGGAGCATCCGCTGGGAAAAGCCATCGTCGCCAGTTTTCGTGACTCCCAACACCGAGAACTTGCTGCTGTAGAGCACTTCCAATTGCTCCCAGGACGCGGGGTGAAAGGCTTTGTCCATGGAAAGGAAGTTCTGGCAGGAAACCTGGAGATGATGGCAGAAGAGGCAATTCCTGTTTGTTCTGCGGATCTCGCTAAAGTTACCCCATACCTCAACCAGGGGTGTACCGTTATTTATTTAGCCGTCAATCGTATTTTGGTTGGATTCGTCGCACTTGCCGATACACTGCGGGAAGATTCCAAGGAGACACTTCATGCGATCAAGGAAACGGGAGTAACTCCTGTGCTTTTGACTGGCGACCATGAAAATGCAGCGAAACACATTGCTGAACAACTGCAGATTAGCGATGTACATGCAGATTGTTTGCCTGAAGATAAATTGAAGTGGATCGACATCTATCAGAAGGAGCAAAAATATGTCTGTATGATCGGCGATGGAATCAACGATGCCCCCGCACTGAAAAAAGCTTACGTGGGCATTGCCATGGGTGGTGTTGGAAGTGACATTGCGGTGGACGCAGCAGACATAGTTCTCGTAAACGACGATATTAAGGAGCTTCCCCATTTACTCCGCCTCGCAAAACGGATGATGATTACGATCAAATGCAACCTGACCTTCTCCATGACACTCAACTTCATTGCCATTATCTTGGCAATGACAGGGATTTTAAATCCCGTAGTGGGGGCGTTGGTTCATAACGCCGGTTCCGTATTGGTAATCATCCATTCCTCCCTGTTGCTAAAGTGGGGAAAAAGACGTAAACGGTACGGGGACAGCCAATTGGCACAGCTTTAAAGGGACGAACAGCTGTTGCAAGATTTTCGATGGATTGGCGGGACAAAAACAATTTCACGATACAATTGTAAGATGAGGGTATCCCAAAACTCCAAATTTTTAGATTCATAGGAAGGGGGCGTTCCCTTTCTATCTGCAAAAATATCTGAGTTTCTAAAAAGCGAGGGGCTCCTTCGTCCATTCATGGCTCTTGGGACACCCTCACCTTTTCTACATTATGCAGATAAAATCCGCCGGTGATTCCAGCTTTTTTGCGTTCCTGTTTTCAAGTTGCGCTATCAAAAACACAGTCCTTTCTACCCGTCATAGTTTTTCCCTCTGGCACGGTGTCCAGATCCCCATTTCTGAGTTTCCAATCCTATTCCTTCTGCAACGGCCAGTCCATCTCGTGTTTCATGGTTTGAAATCCGTACCGTTCGTAAAGGGGCCATCCCATCTCCGTTGCCTCCAAAGATATAGCTGCTATTCCTCTTTTACTGACCTCCTGCATCAAGAGATCCAACGTATGCAGGGCGATGCCTTTTCTGCGGTAGGCTGGGGTAGTGTACATATTCATAATATAAGCTTTCTTCCCTGAGGGGTTCCGATAAGTCGGCATCACTTGATAAAAGCTGACTCCGCCTGTCCCCACAACGGTATTTGAATCCCATACCAAAAGTGCAATATGCTGACCGTTTTGAAGCGATTCCTTATAGTACCTGCGTGTATGTTCCTCCACTTCTTGTAATCCAACAGAGGAGTCCAACCGATTGGCTGCCCGAAGGACTTCTATTCGTGTCTTTACCAGAAGTTCCAGTTCCTCAATGGCCGCTCTTTTGTAGAGAAAATGCATTGTCTTTTCTCCTTTCTTTTCATTTAGAATAAATCATACATATGGATATTGCTTGTACGGATGGATAACCAACCCGGCATCCGTATTGTTCTTCCGCTTTTCAGCCACCGCTGAATCGCTTCAAATTGTAACGAAAGGTTCCGGCAATTTTTTGTGTTATACAAAGATACGATTCGTAATCCCTTTTTAAATGGGTGTCCAAGCGGTCATACAGCCGCAAGAGCCTTTGTCAAAAAACGATTCCCTATAAAAAATCCCCTGCTGCAATCATGCAGCAGGGGATTTCACCTGTTGTATCATAAAGGGATATGCCTGGAAATTGCACGAAATTATTCTGCGATCTCGCCCTTGGAGAGCTTCTCCAAGTGCTCGTAATTCTCTTTTGCAACCTTCTCTGCTTCCGTGAACAGCTTCTCAGCACGCTCCGGGAAAGCACGAGTCAAGGAGTTGTAACGAACTTCGCCCATGATGAAGTCACGATAGCTGGCGGTTGGCGCCTTGCTGTCGAGATGGAACGGGTTCTTGCCCTCTTCCTTGAGTCTCGGATCATAGCGGAAGTTCTGCCAATAACCGGCCTCAACCGCCTTCTTCTCTTCTCTCTGTGCAATGCTCATGCCACCCTTAATACCGTGGTTGATGCAGGGAGCATATGCGATGATGAGGGACGGGCCGTCGTAGCTTTCTGCCTCTGCAAACGCCTTGATGCACTGGTTGTAGTCAGCACCCATAGCGACGTGTGCAACGTAGACATAACCGTAGCTCATTGCGATGGCCGGGAGGTCCTTCTTCTTGGTCGCCTTACCGGTCGCTGCAAACTGTGCAACAGAACCGATCGGAGTGGACTTGGAAGCCTGGCCGCCGGTGTTGGAATAAACCTCGGTGTCGAACACCAGGATATTGACGTTTTCGCCGGAAGCGATCACGTGATCCAAGCCGCCGAAACCGATGTCATATGCCCAACCGTCGCCGCCGAAGATCCACATGGACTTCTTCGCAAGGAAATCCTTATCTTTCAAAGCCTTCTGAGACAGCTCACAGCCAGCCGCAGCAGCCTTTTCCAGCTCCGGAATCAGAGCGTCGGTTGCCGCGCGGTTCAGCTTGCTGTCGCTGAAAGTATCCAGATAGTTCTTGCAGGCTTCCTTGAGCTCTGCGGAGGACTTATCGGAAGCAGCGATCTCTTCGACATACTCGGCCAGTCTGCCGCGGATTGCCTTCTGGGCAAGCGTCATACCATAGCCGAACTCTGCGTTATCCTCAAACAGGGAGTTGGACCATGCCGGGCCGTGACCCTTTTCGTTGCGGGTGTACGGAGTAGCCGGTGCGGAACCGCCCCAGATGGAGGAGCAACCGGTTGCGTTGGCAATATACATTCTATCGCCAAAGAGCTGAGTGACCAGCTTTGCATACGGCGTCTCACCGCAGCCTGCGCAGGCACCGGAGAACTCAAGCAGCGGCTGCTTGAACTGGCTGCCCTTGACGGTAGTCTCCTTGAACTTGTCGATGACTTCCTGCTTCGGGCCAATCTTGCGGCCATAATCGAAGCCCTCCTGGCTCTGCAGCTGGGTCTCCATCGGCTTCATGACGAGAGCCTTCTCACCCTTCATGCCCGGGCAAACCTGTGCGCAGGAACCGCAGCCGGAGCAGTCCATCGCGGAAATGGTCATCGCGAACTTCATGCCCGGCATACCCGTCATGTCCTTATACTTCTGACTTGCCGGTGCGTTAGCAGCCTCTTCCTCGGTCAAAGCAACCGGGCGGATAACTGCGTGCGGGCAGACATAGGAGCAGAAGTTACACTGGATGCAGTTCTGCGGATTCCATTCCGGAATATCGATTGCAATGCAGCGCTTCTCATATGCAGAAGAGCCAGCCGGAGCAGTGCCGTCCTCCATGCCGAGGTCGACAAACGCGGAAACCGGCAGATCATTGCCCTTATACTTATTGCAGGGATTCAGGAAATTCTTGACATATGCCACTGTATCGGCATTGCCCTCGAGAGCGACGTCGGCCTTTGCCTCGTCCACAGCGTTCTTCCAGGACTCCGGCACATTGACCTTGTGGTACTCGTTTGCACCACGCTCAATCGCCTCGTGGTTCATGGCGACAATCTTTTCGCCCTTCTTGCTGTAGGACTTGGTAGCCGCATCCTTCATGTACTGGATGGCCTGGTCCTTCGGGATAATGTTTGCAATGCTGAAGAAAGCGGACTGTAGAATGGTGTTGATGCGGCCGCCCAGACCGATCTCCTTGCCCAGCTTCACGCCGTCGATGGTATAGAAGTTGATGTTGTTGTCCGCAATATACTTCTTCATCTTGGCCGGCAGATGCTGGTCAAGCTCTTCATCGCTCCAGAGGCAGTTCAAAAGGAAGCTGCCGCCCGGCTTGACATCCTGAACCATGTCGTACTCGTTGACATAGGACGGCTTATGGCAAGCTACGAAATCAGCCTGGCTGATATAATAGGTGGACTTGATCGGCTTGTCGCCAAAACGCAGGTGAGAAACCGTCAGGCCGCCGGATTTTTTCGAGTCATAAGCAAAGTAACCCTGTGCGTACATTTCGGTATGGTCGCCGATGATCTTGATGGAGTTCTTGTTTGCGCCGACCGTGCCGTCTGCGCCCAGACCCCAGAATTTGCAGGAAGTGATTCCCTTCGGCGTTGTGTCCGGATTCTCTTTGATCTCGAGAGAGAGGTTGGTCACGTCGTCGACAATGCCGATGGTGAAGCGCTTCTTCGGGGACTCGGACTCCATGTTGCGGTATACAGCAACGATCTGGCCCGGGGTGGTATCCTTGGAGCCGAGACCATAGCGGCCGGTATAAACCTTTACCGTGCCAAACTTCGTCCCGGACAGAGCTGCCAGCACATCCAGATACAACGGCTCGCCGATGGAACCGGGCTCTCTGGTGCGGTCGAGCACGGAGATAGCCTTCACAGTCTCTGGCAACACGCCTGTGAGGAAGTCCGCCACGAACGGACGATACAGGTGAACCTTTACAAGGCCGACCTTGTCGCCAGCAGCGTTCAAATAGTCGACCACCTCTTCTGCGCATTCGCAGACAGAACCCATCGCAACGATCACGCGCTCTGCGTCCGGTGCACCATAGTAGTTAAAGGGCTTGTAATCGGTGCCGATCTTCGCGTTGACCTGATTCATGTAGTCAACCACAACTGCCGGCAGATCATCATAGTATTTGTTGCCAGCTTCACTCGCCTGGAAGAACGTGTCGTCGTTCTGTGCCGTGCCGCGGGTAACCGGATGCTCTGGATTCAGAGAACGGCGGCGGAACGCATCAACCGCATCCCAGTCCAGCATATCGGCCAGGTCCTTGTAATCCCATACTTCAATCTTCTGAACCTCGTGGGATGTACGGAAACCGTCGAAGAAATGGAGGAACGGCACGCGGCCCTTAATGGCAGCAAGGTGCGCCACAGCGCCCAGGTCCATAGCCTCTTGAGGGCTGTTGGAGCAGAGCATCGCATAGCCAGTCTGACGGCATGCATACACGTCGGAATGATCGCCGAAGATGCACAGCGCATGTGTCGACAGCGAACGTGCGGAACAATGAATGACACTCGGAAGGAATTCACCCGCCATCTTATACATGTTCGGGATCATCAGGAGCAGGCCCTGGGAAGCGGTGTATGTGGTGGTCAATGCGCCAGCTGCAAGGGAGCCATGCACTGCGCCGGCTGCGCCCGCCTCGGACTGCATCTCGGTAACCTGTACTTCTCTTCCGAAAAGATTCTTTCTGTTTGCAGCAGCATACTTGTCCGTCTCATCCGCCATCGGGGAAGACGGGGTGATCGGATAGATCGCAGCAACATCCGTAAACGCATACGATACATGCGCGGTGGCGGTGTTGCCGTCCATAGTTTTTCTTTGTCTTGCCATTATGATATTTTCCTCCTTTTAAGGATCTTGATATTTCTCCCGGTACAATACACCCACACTGTACCAATCTAAATTTTAGCATCTTTTATGGCGCATGTAAAGGAAAAAACCGCATTTATCCAGAGAAATAAACAGAATATCGTCCATATCAGAGGGAAAGATTTTCCTAAACCATCTGTCAACTGCAAGCTTCCTGTTCGCGCTGCTGCCAGGGGATGATTCCTTCGCAAAATAGGTCTCTCACACATTCTACAGGGCCGTATGACGATTGACAGCAACCCATCGTATAGGATAAAATAAGAATTACCATAATAACATTATACTATGCAGGTTCTGCCTGCCGAAAGGGGAAAATTTATGCCTCCGGAACCCGTAGGCCATTTATGGCCGCTGTCTACAAGCGTGCAAACGGCTTCGGCCCAAACGTCCTTCTCTGCCTTTTCCATTGTGCTCCTGATTGTTCTCATTTTAATCAACGCTTTCTTCGCGGCTTCTGAGATTGCGATTATCACATTGAACGACAATAAGGTGCGTAAAATGGCGGAGGATGGCGACAAACGCGCCAAACGTGTCCTCAAGCTCACCAAGGATTCCAGCCGGTTTTTGGCCACCATTCAGGTCGGCGTCACGTTGGCGGGCTTTTTGACCTCAGCAGCGGCTTCCCAGACGTTTGCCGGAAAACTGGCAGACGCCTTTGCGTTTTTGCCAATTCCATATGATGTGCTCTTCGGTATATCCACGGTATTGGTCACTTTGTTCCTGTCCTATTTCTCACTGGTCTTTGGCGAGCTGGTTCCGAAGAAGATTGCCATGCAGCGTGCAGAGGCGCTGTCCTTTAAATTTGCAGGCATCTTGAACGGCATCTCCTCCTTCTTCCACCCGTTCATTTCCTTTTTGACGGTTTCTACCAACCTGGTCCTCAAACTGATGGGATACGACCCACACCAGAATGAGCAGACTGTCACCGAGGAGGAAATCCTGATGATGGTCGATCAAGGGGAAGAAAAAGGTGTGATCGGCGAGAGCGCCAAAGATATGATTTCCAATATTTTTGATTTCAGCGATGCAACGGTCGATGAGGCCATGACCCATCGCACCGACGTCACGGCGGTCGAGGATACCGCGACGATTCAGGATGTGGTAAACCTTTCCTTGGAAGAAGGCTTTTCCCGCATCCCCGTGTATCACGAAGACCTCGACAATATCGTTGGAATCCTCTATGTGAAAGATCTCCTGAAATATGTAGGAAAGCAAACCGACGATCACATTCCGTTGACCAGTTTGATGCGGAGTGTTTACTTCGTCCCGGAAACGAAACAGTGCAGCCAACTCTTAGCGGAAATGATCGAGCGCAAGCTGCAAATCGCCATCATTGTGGATGAATACGGCGGTACCGAGGGTCTGATTACCATGGAAGACCTGTTGGAATCCATTGTAGGCAATATCCAGGATGAGTACGACCACGAAGAGGAGGACATCTACCAGGTTGGCGAAAACAAGTTTACCGTGGACGGCACCACGCCGATCGATGAGATTTCCGACCTGGTGGGCGTAGAGCTTCCGGAAGGGGAATACGACACGGTCGCCGGCTTAATTGTAGAAAATCTGGGGCATATTCCGAAACCGGAGGAGCATCCGAGCATCGACATCGACTGTCTGACTTTGACGGTTCTCGCGGTGGAAGACCGCCGGATTGCAAAAGTTTTGATTGAAAAGCATGTCTCGCCGAAGGCGGAGGATGGCCAGGAATTGGATTGATCGCCGAAAAGATGGATGATCTTATGCTGGTTTATTTTTGCGGTTGATTGTATCATCGGGGAAAAGGAAGGATTTCGGGAGAAGGGGTGTCAAAAATGGAAGAGCCTAAAAATGACAAACGTTCCAAGTGGTATGACCGGGGATGGGCGACAGGTTGTGTCTTTCCTCTGCTTGTTGCGATTGTTACTGGGGTGCCCTCTTGGTTCCTGTCGGAGTACCATACGGAAACGCAGAATGTGGCGGAGATCGCTGCAAAATTTGACAATGTGGACGAGGGTATGAAGTACCAAGACGCCATCAATATCATTGCTCAGGAAAATGAAAATCTAAAAATTGAGGTGAACACATTACAACAGGGTTCGGATTCCCTCACCTCACAGCTCCAAAATAAACCGGACGTCACTTTTTACAGCCCGTCGGTCATCCAGGACGGCCTCAAGGTGATGGACAGCGTCTCCAAGGGCGTAGCGGACATCAACGGCAGGATTTATATTGCGGCAGAGGCCATTGACCCCTTAATGGATGGGACGGTCACGTTTGACCCGTCCCAAAACCTCCTGTCTGCCGGGAAATCCGGGGAAGCGGAAATTACCAAAGTGGATCTTCTGGACACGACCGCCCTGCACGACGGGGAACGGTGTATGATCTACCGGCCGTCCGAGGGAAAAAGCTTTTCTGTGGGCGGGGTTCCGTATAATAAGGGCTTTACCCTTGATACATATTGGAATGAAGGGCTGGCTTTAATCAATCTAAATTATAACTACGCAAAGGCGTCTTTTAACGTCGGCCATGTTGACGGGACAGCCTTGGGGGATACGACCCTCCAGGTATTTCTTGGCAAGGATATTTATAAAGAGTACCGCATTTCCTCGGATATTCCTTCCACTCCGATTGAAATTCCGGTCAACTATGCGGGAAGTATGAAGCTTCAACTGAGCGATTCAGAAAGTTTTTCTTCTACGTATGCCTTTACGGATTTCATTCTGACCAAGTAATTCCCTATTCCTTTGTGATATTCATTTCCTACACCGTACTCTACCCGGCACATAAGGCTTGTCTTTCCTCTGGAAGCCTTATGTGCCGGCTTTTTCTGCAAAATCCTTAATGAAATCTTTATACATATCTTGCTTTTCTCTACGAATTGTAGTACATTAAAGGGACTGCTCAGGGTATTTTCTACTGGGTGAGCAGGGTCAGTCGCAAGCTCCTGACCTAAAAGAAAACTACGGAGGAATCACAAATGAAAAAACAAACTCGCAGCGCGGTCTTCTTGGCGCAGGGCGCCATGATTGCCGCCATCTACACGGTACTGACGCTTTTAGCCGCTACCATGAACCTCGCCTATGGACCGGTACAATTTCGGTTTTCTGAGGCGCTCACCATCCTGCCGATGTTTACTCCGGCAGCGGTCCCCGGTCTGACGATCGGGTGCCTGCTGAGTAATATCTTCAGCGGATACGGGGCGGCTGATATGATCTTTGGAACGCTTGCCACCTTATTGGCGGCGATTTCCACACGGATGTTGCGAACTGTCCGGATAAAGGATATTCCCTGGCTTGCTCCACTGCCGCCGGTGCTGTTCAACGCCGTAATCATCGGGGCGGAAATCGCGTTTTTTGCCCCGGAAGGCTTCCTTTGGACTGGATTTGCAGCTTCCGCCCTCTCGGTTGGCCTGGGAGAACTGGCCGTCTGTTATGTGTTGGGGCTTCCACTTGCGATTTTCTTGGAACGTTCGGGCCTCAGCCGCTATCTCTCCGAAGGCCCTTTACGCCTCTCCAATCGTTGACTTTTCCGCAAATGCTTTTAATTTTATGAATAACATCGCTGTCCGCTCAGGAATGTGTGGGCTGTGTATTTCGGGGTGATCGAATTGCAGGAGGGCTTTCCTTTAACGAAACGTCTAAAAAACATGCCGCCTGTCCGTCTCATCGTCTCCAGCTTTTTTGCCGTCATTCTCTTGGGCGCTGTTCTGCTTACGCTTCCGATCATGAGTCGGAGCGGTAACGCAACATCCATGATTGATGCCCTGTTTACGGCGACATCGGCGACCTGTGTGACTGGTTTGGTTCCTTTTGACTCCTGGACGCACTGGAACGGTTTGGGGCAGGTTGTCATCCTGTTTCTCATTCAGATTGGAGGCCTGGGCGTTATCACGTTTACCACCGGTTTTACGCTGCTTTCGCGCCGGAAGCTTGGCCTGCGGGAATTACAGCTTGCAACGGAAAATACCGCGGGCAATGCTATGGATATTTACCATTTGGTAAAGATCATTTTGACTTTTACCCTCAGCAGCGAACTGATCGGAGCGGCTATTCTTGCCCTTCGTTTTGTCCCGAAGTTTGGGCTTCATGGAATTTGGATCTCCATCTTCACCGCTGTTTCGTCCTACTGCAACGCCGGATTCGACATCCTTGGATTTGAAAAACCGGACAACAGCCTCATCGGGTATGCCAACGATCCGTTGGTCTGTATCCCGGTGGCCCTGTTGATTATTGTGGGCGGCCTTGGCTTTATTGTCATCAGCAATATTTATTTTGCCAAGCTTTCCCCGCTTTTTCACAAGAAAAAGCCCACCTCCTTGAACCTACATTCCAGCATTGTTCTTCGTATGACCCTGATCCTTTTGGTAATTGGTACCATTGGCTTTTTGTTCTTTGAATGGGATAACACCTTAGAAGGCAAGAATATCTTTCAGAAAATTTTGACAGCCTTTTTTCAATCCACCAGCGCCCGTACCGCCGGCTTTGCCTCGGTTGACATTGCCAGCGAACATGACATCACCAAACTGTTTACGGTCTTTCTGATGTTTATTGGCGCCGCGCCTGCCGGTACCGGCGGCGGTGTCAAAGTGACTACCTTTGTTGTTTTGATCGCAACGGTAATCAGCGTTATGGCTGGTAAAGAAGATACAACCTTACACCATCGCCGTGTGGAAAAAGGGACGGTATACCGTTCCCTTGCCATTGTAACGGTCGCGATTCTGGTTGTCGTCTGCACAACCGGCGTCATTCTTTCCACCAATGCGCATCCCATCAGCGCCATTGACGCGCTATTTGAAGCAACTTCTGCATTTGGAACCGTGGGACTGACGGCTGGATTAACCCCCTCTTTGAGTGCTATCTCAAAATTTGTACTTTGTTTAACCATGTTTATCGGGCGTGTAGGGCCGATCTCCTTGGCGCTGGCCATAGCAATCAAACGTGCACACAACAAGGGCGCTGTCCTTCCCGAAGGAAAAATTATTGTCGGATAGACATTTGATGTTGTTTCCCGTCGTGTATCCTTACCGTTTATTGGGCTTTTAAGATGGGGCTCGACACAATCGTTTCCGTAAGATCGATCTACAGGCGTCATGGAGGAAACATTTGAGCATGGATTTCTTTTTTGGGTGTATGGCAAGTCCTGTCTTTGCAAAACCAGAAGAAGCCGTTTGACAGATTCGGATATGTATTGCCTTTTATAGTTAAAATCATACGACAAGAGGGTGACCCAAAAGTCATGAAATGACTTTTGGGTCACCCTCGCTTTTTTAGAAACTCAGATATTTTCCAAACAGGTAGAGGTTGCCGCCTTTCTATAAATCGAAAAATTTGTCGTTTTAGGGCATCCTCTTTATTCACGCCTGAAAAATTCCTGGATAAAGGCCCTTTTTCTTTCAGCCCCGGCACTTTCAGCATTTTTTACCATCTTCTGCCGGTGCTTACCGCGATATTAAGCAAGTGTATTGCCGGATACCTGTCCAATATAGATTTCTTCTGCCTTTCCAGTATTCTGCACTTCCACTTCTGCGGTACAATCCTTTGCCGGATCACTCAACATGCCCGCCAGGCCGCCTACATAGATCTTTCCTGCTGTACCCGTGCTTTGATTGGTTACCTTTCCCTCTACATGGGAATCGGTAGCCGTTCCAAGCAGCCATCCAGCCAAACCGCCTACAGCGATGGTCTTGCCTTCCTTCGTACTGCCTGTCATCTGAACATTTCCAGTAAATGTGCAACTGTCAATGGTTCCAGAGTAAAGCTCTCCAACCAGACCACCCACATTTACGGTCGATTTCGCCGTTCCTATAGCCGTCACTTCTGCGGAAACAGAACAGTTCTTTGCAATTGAATCCGAACCGATGAGATCTCCTACTAAGCCGCCCAGTTTACAAGAACCTTTTGTATCGTCCCACACGATTGTACCACCATTTACCGTGCAGTTCTCTATACGGGTATTATTTGCACACCCTACCAAAGCGCCACCAAATTCACTTGTTTTTACCTGAGGCGCTTCGATAACAATATTCTTCAACTCTGCACCATCACAATAGGCAAACAACCCCGCATATTTCGGCGCGCCCGATTGGCCGCTCGTTTTAACGCTCCGTCCAGTTTGCTCGTCCTGCCCAATATTCAATCCTGTAATCTGATACCCACATCCATCGAAACCGCCGGTAAAGGTTTCATCCGTTTTTTCTCCGCCAATCGGTTCCCAGTTATAATCGGAAAGGTCAATATCCCCTCCAAGACGGTAGAATTGATCCAAGCCATTGCCGATACTCATCAGTTCTTCTGCGGAACGAACCCAAATAGCCTCTTCCGCAGAGCTGCCATCCCCATCTTCTTGAAGCTTCACCTCAAAGGAAGCGGTCTTATCTGTCTTGGACACCACTTTCGAGGCGTTCGGATCTACCAGTTCATATCCTGCGCCGAGCTTGCTCAAATCCGGCGTCAAAGTCATCGTGGTTTCGCCCTCAGGGAACAGCACCAGATAGGAGCCGATCACCTTTCCGTCCATGACCCACTGTACCGTCGCCATATCCGCTGCGCCCGCACCTTCATCGGTCTGGAAAGCATTTACCACAACATTTCCATGGAAGTGCTTTCCCTGATATGCGTTGCCCGCGGTATCCGGCAAATAGGCACCGATCACATAGGTCTGTGTGCCGCTCGCCGCTGGAAGTACCATGGCCGGCGTATAGGGTTTTCCGTTGGAATCGGGGTTCAAGTTATCTGATACGACTGTCCACGAGCCATTGACCTTTTCAAACAGCACCAACTTCAACACATCGGCCAAGCCGTTTGTACAAGCAACGCGCACATTCGAATGGTCTGGGCTATAAGCCTGCTTGATCGTCTCTCTGCCCTGGGCATCCTTGACAATCTCGATCTTCTTCTCCCCATTCTCCGGGCATTCTACATCTTTCATATCCAGAGCTTCCACCGAAAGCTCTATGTAAACCGGAAGAGTCCCTGCGTTGTTAACAACCACTGGCTGGAAATAAACCGGTTTCGGATCATAGCCATCTACAGATACATTGCCATTGCCCGCTTGATTGATCTCTGCCAGAAACTTTTCGTATTCCATGGGACGCAAATTGTCAAAGCTCAAAGGTGTCTCCGCATCTTTGCCCGGCTCTACCGTAATGTCTAAAACACCTGCTGTGAAGTCCGCATTTACCTTTTCCGTATCCGTAAACCATGCCATGGTTCCACCTGCTAGCAAGCAGAGCATCAACAGAATGGATACTCCCGATAACAGCAACCTTCTCTTTTTCATGTCTAGTCCTCCTCTTTCAATCATTGTTTCTACAGCATATGGAGCTGTAGTTTGAAAAAACTGCATTACATATTCGCTAATAAATATGCATGTAAATTTATAGGGATATTTTACCATTCCATAGACAGTCTGTCAATCCTGCAAATTTTTTGTATGTTTAGGGTGTATATTTTTGTTTTATTATATAATATTTATAAAATATTTTTAAATACCACTGGAAAAACAGCGAAAAAAAATAAACAAACGAAAGGGCACATGTGCATTTTTATGCACATGTGCCCTTTCGGGCGTTTATCTGCGTTCCCGTAAAATCTTTAAGAGTTGTTTTTGACTCTTGCCTTCACACACCGCGACTATTTCATCATTCGCATGAATCACTGTATTGCCGTTTGGAATCATCATAGACTCCCCACGAAGAATGGAGATAACCAGTGAACTATCCGGTAAATCAATATCCTTCAGCATCACACCCTCCAAGGCTGTATCCGCTGGAAGCGTCATCGCACAGATTCCCGCGCGCCCTTTGTTCAGGGTTGCCAAAAGATGCATTTCCGCCACATCAACTTCTTGCTCAATCAAATTTGTGATGATTTCTGTGCTGCTGACGGCAATGTCCGCCCCCAAAATACGCAACGCATCCATGTTTCTCGGGTCGTTTGCGCGGGCAATCACCTTTACTGCCTTAAACTGCCTTTTCGCCAACTGTGCTGCTACTAGATTGTCTTGGTCTTGACCGGTAACTGCGATAAAACAATCTGCGTTCTGCGTACCCGCCTCTTCCAGCGTTTCGATTTCTGTTCCATCGCCACAGATCACTTCTACGTCCAGTTCATTTGCCAATCGCATACAACGGAGTTTATTTTTTTCGATCAAACGAACGTCGTGTTTGCTCTCCAACATATTCGTAGCCAGATGATACCCTAGCTTTCCGCCTCCAACGATCACAATTCGCATCGTTTTTCCTCCCGAATTATACGATTTGTATATTTTATTTATTTAATACAATTCATTAATTCCCTATAAAAATCAGGCCGTTTTCCCCGAGGGCCCTTTTATCAAACATGCGCTTACCTTTTATACATTTGCGCACAGCAAAGTTTTCCACACATTCTCTGCGATAAAAGTTATACGAGGAAGTCTTTCCTCATTGTCAATCAATAATGTTGGAGAAGACCAAACGGTCATTTTCTCCGATCAGCTGATCGCGTCGCCCCGTATTGAGCACCATTGTGCCGTCCGCATGAACCAATCCAAAGAGCTGTTCCCCATCTTTTACAGGGAATTGGCTGAGCGAAAGTCCATACCAAGAGCGGTCTGCCTCCTTCACATGGAAAGCCACCGTTGCCGTTCCGATGGTCAGCTCCTTGGAATCCCAAGGCTGTGTCAATGCCGTAAACATTGCGTCTCCCGCCAATTTTGTATGGCACACCGTCTTGAGGCCAAAGCGCTTAAAGACCTTTTCGCGCGCGGGGTCCGAAATGCGGGCCACTACATTGCGCACACCAAAAAACTCCTTCGCAATCTGCGAAATGGTGATGTTTAAATTGTCATCCGGCGTACAGACTGCCACCGCATCGCAGCTTTCAATCCCTGCATTCTTCAACACTTTGGTATCCATTGGAAAACCGGTAACGGTCATCCCATTAAAATCCTTCTCCAACATGCGAAATGCATCCGCATCCGAATCGACTACAGCGACATCATGTCCATGGTGATCCAGCAGTTCTGCCAGACGCCTCCCCAGCCGACCACATCCAATTACTAAAACGTTCACCCAGAATCTCCTCCCGGTATTAAAATAATCCTTTTCTTCCATACCGCGGTATAAAAGCGGATGCTTCCACACCGCCTATTCTCTGATGAAATTCTCTAAAAATGCCCCGATTGCAATGATTCCTCAAAGCGGGCCAACCAAGGCCCCCATGTTAAAACGTTTCCCCTCAAAAAGTTCCACACAATAAAAATACCCTCTCCTACCAAGGGAAAGGGTTTCCAACATGGCGCAATACGCCATCCTCTATACAAAATTGGCTCAACCGGTTGCACACGGAGCAACCGCTCTCATCTGCTTTTTTCTCCTTTGCGCAATACAAGGCTACGTCCTCCATTCCTTGTACACGGCAGTTTCCTTTTTCCAACGGCTTTTTCCGTTGAATCAACAAACGTCCGGAGAAATATCCTCGTGCTACAACCGCCAAACCCAATGAAAGCTCTATATTCGCGGCCCTGCACAATCTCCCGTTTCCAAGAATACCGTCCCCTTCTCGCCTGAATCCTTTCAGATTCAGGCCGCCCATAAAGAGGGCAAAGAAGGAGCACGCTGTGTGAAACTTCACACACATCTGGCCCGCCCGGAGGGATTCGAACCCCCGGCCTTCAGAATCGGAATCTGCTGCGATATCCAGCTTCGCTACGGGCGGATATGAAAACTGATAGTAATTATAACACGCTGTAGCATAAATTTCAATCATTGTTTGGAGAAACCATCCGATTTTTCCATTCTTTTGGCAAAGCGCCAAATAAAAAGAATAGCAGAAGCCATTCAACCTCGGAAAACCGATGCTGCTGCCTTCTGCCGTTCTTTTATAAAAATGGGTTAAGGAAGATGAAAAAGAAAAGGAATAAGTAAATTGATTCGATGCTCCCTTTTCCCTGGTTGCCGCCCGGAAAATCCGGGCGGCCCCAAGAGAAAAGCAGCTTTGCTGGGCAGTAGATTTCTGTTGCCCATCAACCGCGCCCAGCCTAGAGAAGTCCTTACGCTGCAATGGTTACTACACAGTGCTGCTGTGCGGCCTGACCTGTCAACGTGGTGTACACGCCGGTGGACTCGCCCACATCACCGATTGCCCAAATGCGGAAGTAGTAGTCATTGCCAATCTGCGTTACAAACTGAGTCTTAAATACGCTGCCATCGCCAACGGTGAAGAGCGGCAAAATATTGCTGCCATTGACCAGTGTCATCTTGAAGCAATATGCCTGGCCCTGCTTGACTGTAAACGGAAGCGTCGTGTCAGATTTCACATATGGACCAGTGACCGTTGTACCAGTACCCGTTCCTGGTGTTGTTGGTACACCGCTTCCCTCTTCACCATAGGTACTATCCGCAGGCACATAAACAGTCGTGGAACCGCCGCCAGAAGAGGAAGAACTGCTTCTCGGAACCAACGCCTTGATGGCGTCGTTGATCGCCTGTACGGCAGCATCCACTGTGGGCTGTGTTGCTGTAGACGGCAGGGCCTTTGCTGCTGCAACCGCCTCTTGCAATTTCGCCCAAGAGTCGCTGGTATACTTGCTGGAAGAGCGGGATTCCGCATCCTGAATAGCTTCATTCAGATCTGTGAAGTCTGCATCGAAGATCTGATACGGATAGTAGACGATGTTCGCTCTACCGTAAGAGGCATAGCTTGCATCTCTTCTTGGATAGACGGTGGGTTCAATGCTGCCGTCGATGATGCCTTCTGCACAATTCATCAAGTCATCGAGGTATTCCTCTGTGAACGGCTCCAGGTTTTCCGCATGGCCGGTACGCAGCATCATTTGGCGGCCGTTTACCTTATCGATAAAGTGCTGCAAAGACTTGGTGTAGGTCTGAATCGAACACATGCCGATCTGCATCCATAGGTCTCCGGAACCCACAGCGTCGCCGGTAAATACGTCCTCATCACCATAGAACAGAACAATGGAGCCTGCCGTGTGGCCGGGAACTGCGACAACCTCTAGGTTTTCACCGTTACCAATACTGATGAAATCGCCATCTTTGACAATGGAAACTTTATCGGCATCCGGTCCCATCTTCTTAATGATTGCGTCCTTATCTCCCTCTGCGACATAAACGTTCTTCACCTGGTCCTTGCCGACAAAGTCGTCCAGGCATCCGATGTGGTCACCATGGTTGTGTGTCAGAACCACATTCATGTTCGCATTTTTGTTTTCCAGGACATTGTTGACAATGTAATCAAACAGATCACCTGCGCCCATACCGGTATCGATTACCGTGGCGCCATCCTTGTTTTCGAGCACCCAAATCTGGCCGAGTTCATAGTCGCGCACAACCGTCATACCCGGTTTGATTGTCTCCTTGGTGTACTCCAAGGACGGATTCTGTGTATGATTCTTCGAACGGCTCAACGACTGCTGGAACAGCCAGTTGTACGGTGTGCCATTGCGGTCGCTGTACACATACTTCCAAACCTGATGCGGGTCCGGAGTGGTAGAGCCGGCACTGTACTCTTCATACTTGATACACTGGCTACCAACTGCCTTCAGAGCCTCCACCACTTTGCGGGTATTTTCCACCGGAACAGTGCTGTCATCCGCATTGTGGAAGGTCCAGATTGCCATATTCTTGATCTTCTGGAATGCTTCGTTGTTGTTTGCATAGTAGCTATCGTCCACGCCACCGCACATCGGCATTGCTGCTGCAAAGATTTCCGGATGGTCGAGGATGATCTTCCAGGTGCCGTAACCGCCCATAGACAGGCCCTGGATGTAGATACGATCTGTGTCGATGGTGTCTGCATGCTCTGCGATGAACTCATCGAGCATCTGCATGACAAGCGCTTCGTTGTCCTCCTGAACCCAGCCTTCGGCCATGCTCGGGCACTGCGGCGCCAGCACATAGCACGGGTTCATGTCCACACGGTCTGCCCAAACGACGGCGCCCTTGTTCGCGATGATATGGGACAAATTATTGTCGCCGGATTCACCCGCTCCGTGCAGGAAGATTACCACCGGATACTTGCCGTCTGCATCCTTACCAGCGGACTGGATCGGGTCGTAGTAACGATACGGGATCGTCTTGCCCGCTTTGTTCGTAACTTCTGCCTCCTGGAAGTCGTCCACGGTCAGGTTCGTAATCGAAGTATTTGCATAGGTCCCGCCTGCTGCTACAGTCTCGCCGTTGGCCAGCTCGACATCGCGCAGCTGGGTAACCTCATAGGAAAGGTCAAACATGAAGGTCTGGAACGCATTGTAATCGAAATAACTGGTGCCTGCGATCGTATCCGTGGGGTCGAGGGAGATCGTAACCTGATTCCCATCCACCTGCACACCGGTGATAGTCCGCATGCCGACGTTGTTAAAGGTTGGGTTATCCGCTGTCTGTTCCGCACGCACCTGATAGGTCGCTGTAGAGATAGAATCCGGATTGACATCTTCTGGGTAGGTGACAACCGCTTCAATTACCTTCTGGCCGTCGTCCATCACCTTCGTGATGAGTTCTACCTCACAGGTGTCGGTCACCTTCGCAGGATCATAAACGATGGAAGCCGTGCCATAAGTTGCGATCTTCGCATCGCGGACATTGCCGCGGATGTACTGCTCACCTTCGATAGATCCATCCACAATTCCCTTCGCACATTCGAGAATATCGCGGACATATTGGTCGGTCATTGTGCCGCGATACTGCGTGTGGCCGCCATAAACGGTCAGGTCACGGTCGCCGATGGAATCGTTGAGGTGCTGCAGGGAGTTCACATATTCTTCAATGGAGCACATGCCGATCTGCATCCAGACATACCCGGAACCAATCGCATCACCAGTGAAGAGCTTGTCTTCGATCATGTAGCCAACGGAACCAGCCGTATGTCCCACAATATCGATGACCTGGAAATACTTGTCGCCGAACGGGATCTTATCGCCGTCGTTGACCGCTGTGAGCTTCTCGGTGCTGACGCCCTGACGCTCCATCATCGATTTCACTGTGGCTTCGTCTGCTGCGCCGATGTAGATATGTTCCACATCTTCTTTATCTGCGAACTGATACGCCTGAGCAGTGTGGTCTCCGTGGCTGTGGGTCAGTAGGACATCAATCTTGGTCACTGTTTCGGGCAACATGGCCTTGAGCTTGTCATAGAGATTGCCCTGGCCCATGCCGGTATCGATCAGAACCGCGCGGTCACCATTGACCATCACATACATCGGATCGACATCGTAATCCCAAATGGCCTGTACACCGTCGCCATAGTCCTTGACCGTGTAAAGGGTCTTCGGGTTGATCGTGCCATTCTCGGTTCTGGACTTATTCTGTTCGAACAGCCAGTTATAAATTTCTTCATCTTCATACACGGCCTTCCAGCTGTGATGATGATTCGGCCAAATGGATTCCGGCAAATATTTGTAATATTTTACAGAAGTGTTGCCGTGTGCCTGCAAGGCTGCAACTGCATCGTCCGAGCCCTGAACGTTGACGGACGGGTCATCCTCTGCATGGGCAACCCAGATCGGCATATTTGCCAATGCGTCAAACTTCTTGCCGCCATCTTCATAATAGCTGGTAGAAACACGCCCGCAAATCGGGATTGCTGCTGCGAAGAGGTCCGGGTGTTCCAGGATCATTTCCCAAGTGCCCATGCCTCCCATCGACATACCCTCGATGTAGATGCGGTCCGTATCCACCTGCGGATGTTCCTGGATAAATTCCTCCAGAATTTGAACCACCAGGTCCTGGTTTTCCTTGTTGATCCACCCAGAGGGTTCGGTCGGACACTGCGGCGCCAATACATAGACCGGATTGCGCGCAATGCGGTCCGGCTCTACCCAAGCGACGGCGCCCTTGTTTGCGATCAAGTGGGACAAATTGTTGTCGCCCTTTTCTCCGCCGCCGTGCAGGAACAGGATCAGCGGATATTTGCCATCCTCACTCACACCATTGACCTTGATCGGGTCATAATAGCGATAGTTGAGGGATCTTCCGTTGACATTGCCGCCCGTTGCACTCTGGAAGTCATCTACAATGCGGTTGGTGATGGAGGTATCCTTGTATTTTGCGGGTTCAACAGTCCCCTCCGCTGTTTCGATTTCTCCCTTTTGTGTTACAAGATACGAAATATCGTACGGGGTCGTCAAAGAACTATAGAAGCTTGTCACGGCTGTTTCATCCTCGGGATCGAGTTCAATAGTCACAACATTGCCATTGACATCGATGTCCGTGATGGTGCGGTAACCTTCCAGATCGTTGGAACCGTCTCCATAGGTAAGGGTTGCCTTGATCTTGTAATCATCCTTGGAAACGCTGTCCTCATCGACTGCACTGTCGTAAGTCAAGTTGATTTCGACTACGCGCTGCCCATCGTCCAGTACTTCTGTAACGATTTCTGTGGGAATGTCGCCATAGGGGATATTATACGACATCTGCAAATCGTCCTCGGTCAGACCGAAGGAATCCAGGTTTGCCGCCATCATCAGGCGGTCGCGCGCCGGATAATCGGATTTTGTTGTGCAGACAGCCGCTACGCCGTCCTCCACATCCTTAAAGTGCATGAATGCACCGTTCGTATCCGAGGTACATTCTTCCCAAACCGGGAGGCCCTCTCCATTTGGATCACCGGTCTTGACAAAGTTTGCCCAGTAGGTGGACATTATATCGCCCAACTCATGATCCGCATCGGTCCAGTTGCGTTGGCCTTCAATGTCGTCCCGCATGGAGTTGAACATATACCATAGTTCACTGGAATGGAAGGAACCGTAGAAATCCTCATCGCGGTTGCCTACGATCTCCGGATCGTGTGGCGCCAAGTCGTGATCGAAATAGTAAACATAAGCGTTGTGATTTTCGTTATGCGTCTTGCCGTATTCAGCAGAGATCCGGTACTTCGCCAAACTGCTGTCGCTGGTGGAACGCAGGTTCATGCGATAAGCCTGTTTCTCGTTGAGCGCATTGTAGATAGAGCGATTGTACAGCTCTCCGTACTGATTTTCCATCTTTTCCTGGAATGCTTCAACATCCATCGTGCCATCCGGCGTACCGGACAAGGAGGTATACTCGTCCGCTGTACCGCCGATCATGATGTCGATGCCGTCGAGCGCACCCTCAAGGGTCAAATCGATGGATTCCTCTGTAAAGACATAGTTGTCCAACGTATTGTTGCCAGCCGCACTCTTGAGGGAACTGTAAACGTTATCCGCCAGGAAATCTTTCGCATCCTTTGCGCGAAGCTCTTCCAGGGTGACGCCCTCTCCGAATGCTTTTTCAATAGCGTTTTGGCAAGTTTCTTCCTTCTCCTCTAAGGATTTATAGCTGCCAGGTGCTGCATAACCGCCAAAACCACTCTGGATAATCGCACGGTTAAACAGCCCGTCCGTCATGTCTGTGGAAAGCAGCGCTGTTACAGACATGGCGCCTGCGGACTGGCCGCAGATGGTGACGTTCTTTGGATCGCCACCGAATTCTGCAATATTCTCATTCACCCATTCCAGCGCCTTGATCTGATCCAATGTACCGTAGTTACCGGAAACGCCTTCCTCATTTTCTGCGCTGAGTTCCGGCAGAGCCAGGAAACCAAATACATTGACACGGTACTGGATACATACCACGATGATCCCCTGCGCTGCCAATTTGGAAGCATTGAACTCCATTTCGGATGCATGGCCATGGTCGTAACCGCCGCCATGAATCCAAACCATGACCGGAAGCTGCTCGTCTTCCGCATGTTCCGGTGCATAGACGTTCAAATACAGGCAATCTTCGCTGATTTCGGGATTGTAATCTTCGTCAAAATAGAACTCGTCGCCCCAGAATTCGCCAACGGGGTTCAAGTTTTCTGGCTGCATCGCCTGGTTGCCCCATTTGTCGCAAACGCGCACATCATCCCACGTTTCTGTGAGATCCTGCGGCGCTTTCCAGCGCAATTTTCCCACCGGAGGCTCCGCAAATGGAACACCTTTGTAGACGGTGACACCCTCCGTATCGGATGGGACGCCCTGAATCTTACCATTTACATTGTCGCCACTGCGAATGGTGACAATGCCCGGTTCTTTCATCTCCGGTTCTTCCGCGCGCGAGGTTGCTGCAAATGCGCTGGTACACGTGCCCAGCAGCATTGTAAAGGTCAGAACCAATGCCCAAATAGATCGATGGATCTTTTTCATTCTGCTTTTCTCTCCTTTTCCTAAAATGTAACCGTTAACTCTGGTCCGCTCGTATGTCCTGCATGGGCATCCCTCCATTCGAAAAAAATGTGTAGAAAAGAAAGCCTGCCAAAGATTTGCTTTTGACAAGCATGGGTGCGCGTATATAATGCTATCCATAAATGGCCTTTCGGCCCGATCCTTCGTCTTTCATCCAGCGAATGACGCCGCTGTAAAACGGTACTTCTACTTTCTACGATGAACGTCGCTCTGCCAACCAGTGGTCTAATTGTTTTTGCTTCTCTGCAAGGATTTTGTCAATACCCGCTGCTCTGAGTTCTTGGTTCATACGCGGCAATGTGACTGCCGGGTCGAGAGAACCACATTCCAAGGCATTACGATATTCGTCCAACACCGCATTGCAGGCGCTGACCTCTCCAAGCACCTCGGTGTTATCCCATACAAATCCGCGTGCTGGGGATGGGTGTGCCTCTTGATTAAAGGTCTCCACCTGCTGCCAAACATCCGGCGGATCTTTCTGCCATACATGAGCGATTAACTCATTAGGCCATGACCAAATAATAAACCCATAGGGTACATTGTCACTGTCAATCCCCTTTGGAAATCCGACAATATTTTGCTCATGGTCCAGTATTTGATAGGTTTTCCCCTCAATTCCATAGGTGAGCAGGTTTGCCAGTTCTGGATTGGTGTACATCTCGTTGAGTACCCGCATGGCTTTGTCGGGCTGCTCGCTGGTATGACCGATGCTCCACATCGAAGAAACCAATGTGGTCTCGCTATACGGCGGGACAATTGAAAAAATCCCAATTTCATATCCCACACTCCGGATGACCTCACCATATTTATCGGGTTTTACATTGGCAAAGTGCCCAAATCCCTTTCCTGCCCGCATCAGCGAAAACTCGTTGTCCGTATTGGACGCGCCGTCCGGCATCAGCAGACCTTTCTGCGCCCAATCCCACTGGAGCTCCACCATCTGCCGGTAGGAATCCGTCTCAAACAGATTGACAACCTCCGTGGAATCCGTAAAGCTGTTCTCCAGCACACCTAAGTCGTCTCCCAACCGGTCATATGGCATTGGGAGCCTTGCCAAGCCACTGCTGGTGACGACCGGATACATGTCCGGATATGCATCCCGTACTTTTAGCAGAAGATCTTCAAGATCCTGTATGGTCTGCAAATCCTCTTCCTGATACCCCAACGCCTCTGCTAGATCTTTCCGGTAAACAAACCCGCGCCCGGTCGCTTTTTCCCGGTTAATCGGTACGCCACAGATCATTCCATTGAACGTGACACACTGCCAGTCCTCCGGTGAAATGTCCTCTTGAATCTCCGGGCCACACAAAGACAGATAATCGTTCAAGGGGGTAATCAGGCCATAGTTCACCATAACAGCCACGCCCGTTTCAAAAGTCGGGAAAAGGTCCACTTTTTTTCCGGTGGAAACCGCCAGTTTCACCTGTTGGAGGCAATTTTCCTTTGTCCCCTGATAGGTCAAACGGATCTTGGCCTCGCAAGATTCTTCAAGGATGGCGTTTGCACGCTCTTCGATTTCTTTTCTCAGCGGTTCAGAAGCCCTTCCCAACGCATACACATCCACCGTATAAAAATCCTCAGAAGAACTCTGCGAAGAAGGTGTTTGCTCTGTCCCAGTTGTTCCATTTGTACAGGCTGTCAAATTCCACAGTAGAACTCCCGCCAGCAACATCGCCAGCCATCCTGTCCGCTTCATGATTGGCCCCCTTGCTCTCTTTTTATCGGGGCAACTCTCCAAAATACTATCGGAATTCCTTTTTGAAGCCTCGCAAGGTTTCAGCCGTTTGTTTTGCAATCCCCCTTTTTTCATTTGATCTTTTTGATTCATTGTATTTATATTATACTCGGTTGATTTTTTGATTTCTGCCAAAATCCTGACCTCCACTATCAAAAAACTGACAACTTTTCTATAATTTTCTGCCTTCGAACCATTCATTATCAAAAATCCGACCTCGTCTTATCACAAATCAGACCTACTATGTTTGTGATTGGGATCTTCTCCCGTTTCACCGTGTCTATCATATCCTGGCGGTTCCCATTACAATGATTTATTACTCGATAAGCAATAGGAGCCGCTTCCCGTTTTATAGCCGTCCTTTGATGACGGTTGCCTTAGTCACATCTGCCCGTTTGCTCATCTGCGACAGGGATATGAGGCAATAGTAGGGCTCATCCGATTGCGAATATACTTCGACAGTTTTATTTTAATGCAAAAGAGGGACAAATTGAATAACTTTTTCAAAAGCAAAATCTAGGAAAAAGGTTCCATATGAAGAAAGGCCGTTTTAACAATATCCACGGAGACAACAAAAAGCCCACCTTCCAGCATTTTACTGGAAGGTGGGCTTTGAAATTTCATGGGACAGTGTACTCAATTAAGAAGCATAAGCATCCTGCAAGATCGAACGTACTACGAACTCGCCCGGTGCATTTGTGGGACCCTCGACAAAAGTCTTTTCTGCGGAAACACGGTGCTTCTCCAAAATATAACGCAGGATGCTCCATCCAGCATCCAAAACACAGATTGCGTATACGTGGCCGCTGCATTTATCGCGGATACATTCCGCAATGGATGCTACATCTCCTTTGTGCTCGCCATCGCGAATCTGCGGAATGACCACATGATATTTGTCCTCCAACTCTTTGAGGTCCGAAATTTTTGTCCAATCGCCTGGATATACCATCAGGACGGTCGGTCCGTCCGCCTTTCCAATCTCAACAAAGTTCATATGATAACGCTCCCTTTTCGTCGATCCGGTTCTATCACCGGTATGATTTGATTGGATCTCGATTCGTCGATCCATTTTTACATTCCCACACAGCGGGCGGACTGTCCCTCAAACAAGTGGACATTTCCGCTCAAACAATACTGCTGTAGTACGGACCACAGCTTTTCTATATCGTGTTTTTCCATCGCACACAGCGGTGGCCTACACGGTCCTACGTCCATTCCCATCATGCAGAGCGCCTGCTTTACAGGGATGGGATTGACGTCCATAAACAAAGCCTGCATCAGATTCGTATATTGCAGCTGCAATTCACGACTGCGGGCAACATCTCCGTCAAAGAAACTCTGGCAGATCGAATGCATCACACTCGGCGCCAAATTCGATAACACAGAGATGATTCCCTTTGCCCCCAGCGCCAAGGCGGGAAGCGTCTGATCGTCGTTTCCAGAATAAATGTCCAGACGGTCACCACACAGGGCAGCAATGGTTGCCATTTGCGAAAAGTTCCCGCTGGCCTCCTTCACTCCCACAATGCGGTCATTTTCACAGAGCGCCAAATACGTTTCTGGCTGGATATTGACGCCTGTACGCGATGGAATATTGTATAGGATGACCGGCAGATCGGTTGCGTTTGCACATGCATTGAAGTGCTGCACCAGCCCCCGCTGCGATGCCTTGTTGTAATAAGGCGTCACATGCAGAAGCGCATCTGCACCCGCTCGGGCCGCCCCCTTTGAAAGCTCCACCGCATGTGACGTGTTGTTGGAGCCTACGCCGGCGATCACCGGAATCCGGTGGTTGACACGGCGTACAGTGTGTTCTACCACTTCACAGTGTTCTTCATCGGTAAGCGTGGACCCTTCTCCCGACGTACCGACCACCACAATGGCGTCCGTATGTCCGGTGAGCTGGCGGTCAATCATTTGATCCAGCATGCTGTAGTTGATGCGAAGGTCCGGGTACATCGGGGTGACCAGCGCCACTCCCGCGCCTTGGAAGACCGTTTTTCCCATCTGTGCTGACATCCTTTCTAGGGTGGCCACAGTTTTTCTCTGTCTGGGGGAGGCGTTCTTTCATACAGCGGCTATGGAAAGCCCCAATAGCCCTCAAATCTTCCCCAATGAAGATTGAGGCTGTCACCGCCATCCCGCCAGATCTTTCTGGCCATGCCCTGACAAAGCTTTTTGGCTTTCTTTCCTAAGGGAAACCCCTCAGAAATTGCCCCTATTATACGTCCGTCCTTCCAAAAAGGGAATCAAGAACACATTAAGAACCCTTCTTCTTCATAAAGACTTCATTAAAATTTGCTGGCCTTTCCGTTCTTCTGATAGGTCTGTCTGTTTCTTCCAAATTATTATCCAATTCCTTGTTCGTTTCCCATAAAAGGACTGGTGAATGACGTGATTCATGTGTACCCAAAAGAATTTTTTGACCCGCTTGCCCTTTGCCTAAAAAGCTTCTATTGGACAAATCGTCATGAATACAAAACGCTTCGATAGATTTGAAACAATAAACATTGAGCTATATTTTATGAAATCTGAAGCGGTGGAACTACAAGGCCGATCAAATGTCTTGGGCACCCATAAGACGGCTTCAAGACACAGGGCCCTTATAATCGTGATACAAATTGTATCCGGCTTTCTAAACTACCCCGAAAGGTTATAAACCATTATTAAAGCGTTATAATGGCGCGGCGAGACCCCACCCTTGCGATCCTTGTCTATAGGCCAATTCTTTGGTGTCCTGGATGTGTTACACCACCAAACATTCTTTCATAAACAAAAACGTAGTATCTTATCTAGGGTTTCGATGTGTCTATCAATTCTTTATTTCCATCCCCCTTTCCCTATCATGCAACAGGGTTCGGTAGCTAAAATGGGATGATCCAAAGCCTCATAAAAAGATTCCATTTCGTCCTGTGTTGTACGATATGTGATTCCATTCTGAGTGGCAAAGAATCCCATCAAATTGCCTCCATCGACTTTTACAAAACCAATCTCTACGAAATAGAAACGCAATAAAAACAGGGCAGGAAGTACGAGCAAAAGGCTTGATTTTGTACATTTTCCAACATGTTCCATACATATGGATAAATATTACTCTGGTCGTGTTTTTCTCTTCAAACAATAAAAATTGCGCTGCGGTTTTCGCAGCGCAATTTTTATTGTTTCATTCATTTTATCAGACGATAAAAGCCATCACTTCTGATTTTTCGTAAAGTTCCAGGAATCCCGGCACATATCGTCCAACGTATATTTGGCTTCCCAACCGAGCTCCTTCTTTGCTTTCGAAGCATCCGCATAACACTCCGCGATGTCACCCGGACGGCGCGGTGCAATCTTGTAATTGATCTTTACACCGGAGGCCTTTTCAAAGGCTTTTACGACATCCAGAACCGAGCTGCCTTTTCCAGTGCCCAAATTGTAGATTTCCGCCCCCTGGACGCTGTCCAATTTTTCCAGTGCCTTGATGTGGCCGACTGCCAGGTCGCACACATGGATGTAATCGCGTACACCGGTGCCATCTGGGGTTGGATAGTCGTCTCCATAAACCGAGAGGCACGGCAGCTTACCAGCCGCTACACGCGCAATATACGGCATAAGATTGTTCGGAATGCCGTTTGGATTCTCACCAATCAGCCCGGACGGATGGGCGCCAATCGGGTTAAAGTAGCGCAACAGCGCAACCTTCAGGTCCTTATCCGCAACACAGACATCCTGCATGATCTGTTCGATAAAGAACTTCGTGGTGCCGTATGGATTCGTGGTGCCGCCTGCCGGCATATCCTCCTTAAACGGAACCTTGTTGTTCATCCCGTAGACGGTCGCAGAAGAACTGAATACGATCTTCTTGACCTGATATTTGCGCATGAGATCGAGCAGGTGCAATGTTCCCGTGATATTGTTGTGGTAATATTCCAACGGCTTCTGGACAGATTCGCCCACCGCTTTAAGTCCTGCAAAATGGATCACTGCGTCGATCTTGTGCTCTTTGAAAATCTTTTCAAAGTTGTCGTAATCGAGCATATCACATTCATAGCTGGGGAAGGTCTTCCCTGTGATCTTCTCTACGGCACGCAGTGCGTCGGGAGAGGAGTTCACATAGTTATCCATCACAACAATGTCAAAACCATTGTTGAGCAGCTCCACACAGGTGTGGGAACCGATAAATCCGGCGCCGCCGGTCACCAGTACTGTCATAATCAATCATCCTTTCTGGTATCCGGCCGTCATTGGACGCCCGACACACTTTTGCGCCAGGGGCGGCAACCGCCGGTAATCTGATCTTGATGGACCATACAGCGCATTGCTTTCAGCCAACCATTTTTACACGCCAGCTGCCCTACAAGCGCCATCTTACAATTTTATTCGCCCTTTTTGCTTTCCATAAACTTCGCGTACGCTGCGCGGAGTTCCTTGGAAGTTTCCTCTGGGCAGGTCGGGTTGCAGTGAGCCCATGCGCCCGTCTCGCTGGAAGCGTTAAACTTCTGCTTATCAGCACTGCGCATTGGTGGGAAGAACTCAATGTGGAAATGGAAATCCTTGGAGTAATCGCCCGAATTGACCGGCGCATTGTGCATGCACATCATATAGGGGAAACGGTAGTCAAATAGGCTGTCGAGCATCCCCACGGTGTCGCGGATAGTAACACCAAGGCTGTACTTTTCTTCCTCCGTGAGGTCTGTAATATACTGCACATGGCGGTTTGCCATGATATAGACGCCATAGGGATATTCGCAATAGAACGGGAGATAAACCGTGAAGTGCTCATTCTGGAAGATGATGCGCTTTTCTGCCTCGAGTTCATGTTTCAACGTATCACAGAACAGGCAGTTGCCGGTTTTTTCCAAATATTCCTTTGCGGACGCGGTTTCCAGCGCAAGCTTCTTCGGAATAAAAGAATAACCATACATCTGGCCGTGCGGATGGGGCATGGTCACACCCACCACTTCGCCGCGATTTTCAAAGGGGAACACATATTTGATCTTTTCGTCGGAACGCATTACATTGAACCGTTCACACCACAGGTCCACCAGCTTCTTCATGTGGTCATAGGACAGCTCCGGCATGGTCACCGTATGGCCGGGAGAATACAGGATGACTTCACACTTGCCGTAGGACGGCTTTACCTTGAAAAAGTCGTTTGCAATCCCCTCGTCCGGCTCCGGTGGATTTTGGGAAAGCGCCGGGAAGTCGTTGTCGTACTCCAACACTTCATAATCCGGTACATTGCCAAAGCTGGGGCAAAACGGGCAGTAGTCCTTGGGCATCTGGGGGCGTCCCTGCCGGTTCGACGCAATCATCACCCAGTCCTGAATCAACGGATGCCATCTCAATTCTGCCATAATTCATTTCCTCCTATATCCCTATGTATTTGAAAATATAAATTTGATACAAAAAGCAGGTCTGTATTACAGGATACGCGTGCCGCCTACCGGGCGGATGCGCAGGTTGTGGCAGCTCCCCTCTCCGGTGACCGCCTCCATTGCTTTCACAAACTCTGGCAGATAATCCACCGGAACAAAGGTCTGTACGGTGCCGGCAAAACCGCCGCCGTGTACACGGTAAGCGCCGCCGCGCTTTTCCAACAGGCGCTGGGCAAGCGCCAGGACAATCGACACACCCTGCTGCTGCGGATGGCTCGCCGAGAACACATTCTGCAAATACATGTAGCTGGAATAGCCGGATTCGACAATCAGCTTTTTAAACGTATCAAAATCATTTGCCTTCAGAGCCGCGGCTTCGTCGAGCACACGGGCGTTGTCCGCAAAGAAGTGCATCGCACGCAGCACGCAACGGTCGCCCATCTTCTGGCGAAGCGCTGCAATATTGGCATAAAACTCCTCTTCATCGACTTCGCGCAGAACCTCTTTGCCAAAGAATGCCGCAACTTCCTTCATCTCTGCCGGCACCGCCGCGTAATCGGGCGTCAGGTCGGAGTGGCTGCCCTTGGTGTCAATGATGCAGAGTGCATAACCGCACTTTGTGAAGTCAAAATCCACTTTCTGCGCTTCTGGATGGTCTTTATCTTTGAAGTCAATCTGGACAAAGCCGCCCACCGAACTGGCCGCCTGGTCCATCAGCCCACAGGGCTTTCCAAAGTACACGTTTTCTGCGTACTGGCCGATCTGAGCAATGGAAAGCGCGCTTTCCTTTCCCTCGCAGAACAGTTCATTGACGATGGTCCCTACAAGCACTTCAAAAGCAGCGGAAGAAGAAAGACCGGAACCCGTCAGAACATTGGACGTCGTGTAAGCGTCAAAGCCGCCCACTGTATAACCCAACTGCTGATAGCGTGCACAGATCCCGCGAATCAAAGCACGGGACGTATTCATCTCAGAGGGATTGACCTCCTGGTTTTTGGCGTCGATTTCATCCCCTCTGTGACCCTCGGACTTGATACGCACCTTGGTGTCCGGGTTCAACGCTACAATAGCGATGACATCCAAGTTGACGCTCGCCGCCAGCACGCGCCCGCGCTGATGGTCGGTATGATTCCCGCCAATTTCGGTGCGTCCAGGTGCGCTGAAGATCGAGATATCGCGGTCTGCGCCATAGAGTTCTTCAAACGTCTCAATCGCATGTACGAATCTCTCACGATAGCCAGCGACATCCGCCGTGCTGCAAGCGTAGATGTAAGCCATCTTTTCATCCAGCCCACCGCTGGAGATCATTTTTTTTACTTCTGCTGAAAGCATGATTGGTACCTCCCGTTTTCATATGTTTTTCCAGAGCGGAACGCGCGATCCGCCATCCGGTTTATTTCCCTTTGTCTTGCTTTCATTGTATCCCCATTGGGACGCGCAAACAAGGGCAATCCGTATCAATTTTATGGATATTTGATGCAGGATTCCAGTTTTTCCCCGATATGCACCATTCCCTCCTACAAAGGGACGCACTTTTTGAAAAAATGCTATATTTATTAAATTATACCATAATTTCCACAGATTACCACTGCTTTTTAGAAAAACATCTCACCCTTTCCCGTAAAATGGTCGATTCTTCCCAGAACCACTGTATTGATCTATCCAAATTTTTATCTGTACTTTTTCCCTATATTTTTTTGTATATTCTGCGATAAATCGGTAAAGAACTTGCTTCGTTGTCAATTTATGATAAAATAATAGAAATCGGTAGAATAACAGGAGAGGAAACGGCACGTGCGCTATGAAAATTCACATTTCCTCCAAAAAGCAAATTATTCAGGTTTTGATGCTCTTTGTTGTGCCCCTGGTTTTGTTCCTGGTCGGTTACAATTTTTATACGATGCAGGCCATGAACGAGCGCGTGGCGGAGAGCAACCGCAGCACGGTATACCTATATAAGAGTTCTCTGGAAAAAGACCTACAGGATATTGATCTCTTCCTTGCCAACCTTGTGGTAGGCGATACCAATTTTCAACGTTTGCGCAGTCCCATGGACCCGCTGGAAGCACACCTCTGTTCCAAGCAAATCATCAACCGGTATCAGGAAATGATCGCTACCAAGCGGATCATCGGAGGTATGTTCCTTTTCACAGAGCCGAACGGACTGCATCGGGAAGCCTATGGCGGTTCCTACACCTACACCGTCAAAGAGCAGCTGCGCTCCTATCTGGAAGAACTCACTGGCTCCGGAGAGATAGACCGCAGCCGTTGGCAGATCTATTCCATGGGAGACGAGGCCTTTTTGCTGCGAATTCTCGGCAGCGGTGGGGTCTATTCCGTCTGTGCTGTGGATCTAAATCGGTCGCTGCGGCCGCAGGATTCCACGGACCCACAGAATGGCGTATTGTTGTATGCGGCTCCGGATGGGCAGCTGTTGACTTCACAGGAATGGGCAAAGCAGGAGGAGGTTCAAATTCAGTGGACTTCGGATTCCTTCTATCAGGCTGGAAATGGCCAATATCTCGCTGTGCAACAGTACTCCGAGGTGGCAGGGGTCTGGTTCGTCTATCTGACCCCCTATCGAGATCTTCTTCACCATATGGATTTCGCTCAGCTTTTGCTGTTGATGGCTTCGATCGCCCTGCTGGTACTTCTTCCCATCTGTTACTATATTTTAAAACGGCTGTTCTTTAAGCCTATGGAACAGTTGGTACAAACCATGAACGCTATTAAATGTGGCGACTTGGATGCTAAAATGGAAACCGACTATCGTGTGGTGGAATTTAAGCAGTTGAGCGATACCTTCAATGGCATGATGGAGGAGATTAAATCCCTCAAAATTGCCGCCTACGAAAAAGAATTGGAGCTACAGAAGGCACAACTACAATATTTGCAGATTCAGATACGCCCGCACTTCTTCTTGAACTGTCTAAAAAATCTGTATGCACTCGCGCAGGAGAGGCGTTTTGAACAGATTCAACAGATGATTCTGGCCCTGTCCGACTATCTGCGCTATCTATTTTCTGATAATATGACACTGGTCCCTCTGCGGGACGAGCTACAAAGTGTCAGGCGCTATCTGCTTTTACAACAGATGAGCGCCTCCTGCCCTCCCACCTGCGACATCGACGCGGATGAACAACTTTTTGATTTTCAAGTGCCTCCGATGTCCATTTTGACCTTTGTGGAGAATTCTGTTAAGCATGCCTCTCTACCTGGCGAACCCCTCGCAATCTATATAAAGGTCATGGCACTCAAAACGGAAGAGGCGCGATATATCAATATTTCCATCTCCGACAATGGAAGTGGGTTTCCACCGGAAATGCTGGAAGCGCTTAACCAAGCGGGGAAATTTGAATACACGGGGCAGCATGTCGGTATCCTTAACGTGAAGTATCGTTTTGCGTTGCTCTATAAAGGTAAGAGCATTTTCTCGTTCAGTAATCTGAAAAGAGGTTCCCGAATCGAAATTTTTATTCCAGAAGAAGGTGACAGCGATGACCGTTCTTGTGGTCGATGATCAATCCAATGTGGTTGGTGGAATCATCTCCGGCGTGCATTGGAGTGATATTGGGGTGACAAAGGTTGTCCCAGCATATAACGCCTTTGAGGCAAAGCAGATTCTATTGACACAGCGGGTTGACATTATGCTCTGCGACATTGAAATGCCTGTGGAAAATGGGCTTGCTCTTTTCCGTTGGGTTCAGGAACAAGGCCTGGACACCGAATGCATTTTTTTGACAGCGCACGCAGATTTCTATTATGCCAAGGAGGCTGTTCGCCTGGGTGGATTCGATTACATCCTTCAGCCCGCCCGTTATGAAGATATCCAAGCATCTGTCCTTCGGGCCATACACAAGGTGGAGACCCGCCGGGAACTTCAAGAGTATTCCTCCTATGGAAAAATGATGTATCGACGCCGCGATGTTCTGTTGGAAGGAATGCTCAAAGGTTGGTATTGTGGGGAAGAGGTTCAACTCTCCACCATCCTAGAGGACTTCGAAAAGTTAGAAATACCTATCCACGGCGACACGCCGGCCTATTATGTTTTGATCCAGCTTCTCCGATGGAACGATTGTACAAACGGGTGGAACCGTGACCTTGTAAAATATGCCTTTGCAAATATCTTATCTGAATTGTTTGCCCAGTACGGCCAAAAGATTCTTTTGGTTCAGCTGGATCGCTCTTCTTTTGCCTTTCTCTCCTATGCAGAGGAAAGCATCTTTATGGATGAATCGGCTTTAAAAAGACAGCTGACCTCCTTTTGGGAGGCTTGTGCCAATCACTTCCATTGCGAAGTCGCGTGCTATGCCGGCCCTCGTCTGTTCCCTTCCGAATTGACCGGCCGTGCGCGTGTACTCCTGCATCTGCGCGAACAAAATGTTGCGTTGGCCAGCGGGGTCTTTTTTCCTGGGGACATCGCTGAGACCCCACATGAGCACAAAGAGTCTCCCAATTTCAAACGTTGGGAGAGCCTATTGACCAGTGGATATGCGCCCCTAGTCGGTCGTGAAGCCAAGGGATATTTGGACAATCTGGCGCAAGCCGGGACATTGGATGCCGACACCCTTCAGTGCTTTTATCAATCTATGTTACAAATCCTGTGCAGCGCTGCTGAGGATGCCTCCATTCCTCCGGGAGAATTCCTTCCCGAAAAGAAATACAGCCAGCGTTCTCTGAACAACTACCTGACCATCGACGATGTGAAGGGTTGGCTGGATCGTGCCACCAGAGCCTTCCAGACGGATGTCCATTCAGACAAAGATACGAAGGGGCAGATGGAACAGATTGTTCAGTACATTCAGAATCATATCGAACGGGACATTCGTCGTACAGAAATTGCAGAGGAGTTCTACCTGAATCCCGACTATCTCTCCCGCCTTTTCAAAAAAGAGATGGGTGTACAGCTCAAAGATTTTATTGTAGCTGAAAAAATGAAGGTAGCGCAGGACCTTTTGCGCACCACAGCGTTGCCTGTAAGCATGGTTGCAGCAAAGGTCGGATATTCCAACTTCTCCCATTTTTCACAGGTTTATAAAAAAGTGATCGGCCGTTCGCCCGCCGAGGATCGCGCGTCGCAGGGGGAAAACGTCCTTTAAACTGGCAAGAATTGTCGCTACATTTTCGTTTTATCAACAAGAATCTGTTTGGGAATGAAGAACTCTATGCGCCCTGCCGCCAACATTTCCTTTTGGACAACCGTAAAAAGGCCCGCGGAGAACCATCCGCGGGCCTTTGCTATTTTATTCCGTTTGTGTGAGATAATCCATCTCTTCCTGCACATTCTCTTGCGTGACAATTCGATGCGGCGCCCGCACATATTGACCGTTCATCCGCTGTACCGTTGCCTGTGGATCTTCACCGTCCGCCAATGTGCAGGCAATGTCCAACATTGCTTGAGCCTGAATCTGCGCGTCATTGACCACAGAACCGAGCATTTCTCCATTTTGAATCGCCTCTAGGGCAGACATTGTGCCGTCCACTCCTACGACCACCGGACCGTTCTCCAACATGTCCCGCTCCTTCAGAGCATCGATCGCGCCAAGTGCCATATCGTCGTTGTTGCTGAGCACCACTTCAATTTCGTCACCGAATTGGTCCAGCCAGGCAAGCATTTTCGCTGATCCAAGGGACCTCTGCCAGTTCGCCGTGTCATTCGCCAACTTCTCCATTTGAATGCCTGTGGCCGTGATGGTCTTAACCGAATATTCGGTTCGGATCAGGGAATCTTGATGGGCCTGTTCCCCTTCCAACATTACATATTGCAGCTTACCATCGCCATTTTTATCAATTTCTGGATTCTTTTGTACGGCATCCAGAATAATCTGGCCCTGCATGATGCCGGATTCCTTGGCATCCGTTCCCACATAGTAAGCGCGGTTCCACATCCGGATGTCCTCCTCCACTGGCTCCCGGTTGAAAAAGATCACTGGGATGTCCGCACGCTTGGCCTTATCGATGATGACCGCAGCGACCGTACGATCTACCATATTGACACAAATGACATCATACGACTGTGAAATGAAGTTGTCCACCTGATCGTTTTGATTGGACTGGCTGTTTTTCCCATCCGTAATATTCAGAATGATTTTCTTCCCCGTCTCTGCCTCCTTGTCCTTGGACAGCCGTTCCAGATCATCACACAGGGCCGCAATGAATGTATCATCGCTCCGGTAAGTTGCCACGCCAATTTTGACGGTCTGTATCGGATGCGAGTTCCCGTCAACATGACAGGCGGTGGCCCCGAAAAGACAAGCCATACTGAGCAACAGGCAAAGTACACTTTTCACGAGTCTCTGTGTCACAGGATCATCCCTTTCTGCGGCTGCTCATCGAACAAACGGAAATAGCAGCCTCTGATTTTCTGGAGTATACATGTCCGCATAATTGACAATTGCAAAGTTTATGGTGGCGTTTTCGCTCCAGTCCCCCTTGATCTGGCTGACCGCAGTTGTCACCCCCAGATAGCCAATATTAAATTCGTTTTGCACTCCAATGGAGGTGATGACTTTTTCTTCCAGATAGGAAACAACCTGGTTGGTGCGTCCCACGCCAAATATATCGACTGTAGTCACTCCCGGCGGGCTGAGCTCCTTCTCCGCACGGGCAACCGCCTCCAAGGTAGCTCCATCCAACGCCACAGCCTTGTTGACATCCCTCTTCTGCAGGAGCTTTTTGGCGGTTTCATACGCTTGCGTCGGGTCATCCGGGATCTCCCAAAAGCTTAGTTCCATCCCATTCTGTTGTAAGACCTCCAACATTCCTTGGTACCGCTCATATACGCTGGAACAAGAAAGGCTACTTTGTAAAATAGCCACTTTATTTCCCTTTGCGCCTTGTTTGAATATTTCTTCCCCTAAGGCTCTCCCCAGGGCAAAATTGTCGCATCCAATATAGGGGAGGTTTTCCAGTCCTTCCACAGTAGATTCAATGGCAACAACCGGCACAAATTTCTGCGCTTCCTCAATCGGAGCCCGCAGATCCTGCGAATTGACCGGCGCAATCATCACAGCGTCTGCGCCGTTCTGCACCTCACGCTTTAACAGTGCGACCTGCTCCTCCACATTGTTTTCGCTGGACAGATAGATGGACGTGATCTCAACGTTCAGATCATTGGCGGCCTGTTCAATCCCCTGTTCGATTGTACTCCAACTTTCCGTTTTTATCCCTCGGGCAATAAAAGAAATCTGAATGGGTTCCTCATATCTTTTATTCCAGCCGCTGTCGCCGGACAACCCAATCAAGGATACCCCCAATAGGATAAACACGACGGCAACCACCAATATTTTCTTCTTACTCATCAAAGGCCTCCCAAATGGTTTCCGGTCGGAGCAAGCTCCTTCCCTTTATTTGGCAGGAAGATGGATTCGGGCCGTAGTTCCCTCATCCGGTTCACTGTACAGGGAAAGGCCGTAATCTGGGCCAAAGTAAAGTTGTATGCGCTCCTGTACATTTTTCAACCCAATGCCAGAGCCCTTGCCGCGCACCTTCCCGGTGTCCTTGGTCAGCAGAGCATCCGCCTGTTCCTGTGGCATCCCCAAGCCATTGTCCACTACATCGATATAGAGGTCCCCATCCTTGCGATACGCACGGATATAAATTTCACCGTCTCCGTCCATAAACTCCATTCCATGGTAAATCGCGTTTTCTACCAATGGCTGTACAATCAGTTTGATGGTCTGGCAATGAAGTGTCTCGGGTTCCGCCGTAATCTCATACGTAAATTTATTTTTGTAGCGAATTTTCTGAATTGTTAAATAATTTCGGACATGTTCCAGCTCGTCCGCAACGGTAATGATATTTTTTCCCTTCGAAAGGCTAATTCGGAACAATTTTGCCAGAGATGTCACCATTTGAATAGCGCCTTCGTAGCGCTCATTTTCCACCATCCAAACAATCGAATCCAGGGTATTGTAAAGGAAATGGGGATTGATCTGCGATTGCAGCGCATCCATTTCACTTTTTCGTTTGCTCTCCTGCTCTGTAACTACGTCGTCCATCAGTTTTCGCATCTGTTCGGCCATGGAACGGATTGCTTTTCCAAGATGCTGAATTTCGTAGGAACCTTTGATACTGATATGAGCATCCAGGTTCCCCTTTTCCAGTTCCTTAACCGAACGTTCCAGAGATTTTACCGGATTGGCGATTCTCTGAGAGAGAAACATGTTCACTGTAATCAACAAAAAGATGGCAAAGCAAACAAAGAACATGGAAAACAGCTGGAATTGACTGTAATCGTTTGTAATATCCGACATGGGCACCACGCCGACAATCCGCCAGCCCGTGTATCCTACCGTCTTGACGGTCACCAAACGTTGCTGCCCCTCGAAGTCCTCTGTATGGGTGCCATCCTCGTAGGCAGCCGCCTGCAAATTGTTTTCATGGATTAAATTGGAGTAGATCAACTGTTGGCGCGGATGATAGATGATTTCCCCATTCGCGTCTATAAGATACAGGTATCCCGATTCCCCCAGATCGACATTCTTGCAAATCTGTTCGATGCCGCTAAAATTCATATCGACCAATAGCACCCCATGCACAATGGAACCACTTCGCGTAAGCTCGACTGAACGGCTCAACGAGACAACCCAGCTGTACCGGTTATCCGAATTGGTAAACAAATTCTGTACATGCGGTGTAGAAAAATGTAAGTTTTCAATCCGCTCATTTGCAACAACGAACCAGTCCTGGCTCTTGGGGTCCACTGTAAATTTCAGCTGAGAGAGCGGCTCCGCAGCGACTACTTCACCGCTGTCTGTAAAAACGGCCACACTGACCAACAGGTCCCGGTTTGTTTCATAAAGCAAGCGCATATCTTTGACGAGGCTGTCCATGTCCGTCTCAATGTCAACATTTTTGATGACACGGTAATACATGGAATCCGAGACACGCATCATGTTATGCAGGTAATTGTCCAAGTTTAAATTGACCTGGCTTAACATACGCCGGTTGTCATCGGAGACCATTTTCTCACTGGAATTGATAAACCGCGCGGACAGTATGACGGCCACCAGAATCATTCCGGCCACCGCCACCAAGGTAAAGGTGATCGAAATCGTAAACTGGATGCTGCGTTTTTTATAAGCATGTTTGATCCTCTGCGAAAAGTTTCTCAGACGTCTCAGCATCACAATCCTCCATGGGTTCGCGTTCCACACCCCACCTCTTCCCTACAATTTCTCTATTTTCCCACAGGCTTTTCGGAATTGTCCCTTGGTGGGGGCGCCGCTTGACGGTATTTGGAAGGGGAGACGCCGAAACGCTTTTTAAAAACATAGCTAAAATAGTTCGGCTCCGTGTAGCCTACTTTTCCAGCGATCACATACGTCTTGTCGTCGGTCGTATTGAGTAAACTCAGCGCATGTTGGAGCCGTACCTCTGTCAAATAAGAAACAAAGCTCATCTCTGTTTCCCTCTTGAAAACCGTCGAAAAATAAGCGGGGCTCACATGTAAAACCGCACACAGCTTTTCCACAGAAATCTCCGGGTCCATATAGTGTTCTTCAATATATTGTTTGGCATTGCGTGCCAGAAGTTTTGTAGAGTCCAGGCGTTCCCGTTTGACCTGAGCACTAATTCGTGTACAAGCCTCGATCAACCACTGCCGGATCTTGGACGGTGAATGTGAAAAAATCGTGGTAAAATAATTGAATTCTTCGCCAAAGACCTCATCTGTATTGAGTTCATAGGTGCGCACAACACGCAACAATGCAGTAACCAACTCTACCAAATAAACCTGATATTGACCGACCGGAATGAGCTGCGCTTCAAAACGCGAAAACAGCTCGTTGACCACCTTTGTGATCTCCTCTTCCCCGCCCAATTTGATGGCGTTAATCAAGGCACGTTCTTCCTGTTCTCCAAATTGCAGTTGTACCGAAGTGTCAGGTTCCACGTCCTTAATATATATTGCACGGCCTTCGCCCATGATAGCGCTGTAATCCAATGCGCTTTGCGCCTGCTGATAAGAGCGGCTAATCTCATTGAGATCCGTGCAAAGGCCGCCTACGCCGGCGGAGATGTCCCCGCCCAATACACGGGATGCACTCTTACAGACTTCATTCAATCCAGTAATCAAGGAAGTGACATCGTTATCACTCTGAAAATCCGCCAGAATGACAACATTATCCATATAAAGAAAACTTGTGAAATGGCAAAACCGCCCCAAAATCTCTCCGACCGTTTTTGCCACGGAAAGCGGAACCAACTCCTGCGCGCTACGAAGAGGCGTTGCATCGGCCAAAGCCTGTGCAGAATCTCCCTCTGCATGCACCAATGCGACCGTCCAATATTTTGCAGCCAAGTGAAGTTGGAACATTTCTGCCTGTGCTTGTACGCGCTGCTGTGGAACACGTCCTTCCAAGAGTCCAACCAAAAATTGCTCCCGCAGCACAGGCAAGCTTTCTTGATAATTTCGGCGCAACTTTTCAATATCACGCTGATCTGCAAGCTCCTGATCCAATTGGCATTTCAGCTTTTGCAGGGTCTGGGTGAGCTCCTGCGCATTAACTGGTTTCAGCAAGTACTCCGTGACGTTCAATTTGATTGCCCTTTGCGCGTACTCAAAATCATCAAATCCGGAAAAAATAATCATCTTCACAGAGGGCATTTTCTCCGCGATGTGTTGACACAGTTGCAAGCCATCCATGAACGACATTTTAATATCGGTCATGATGACGTCTGGATGCAGGTGTTCGGCCAATTCCAATGCCTCTACGCCATTTTCCGCACTGCCGACTACCTCATATCCCAGGGCATTCCAGTCGATTTTCCGGATAATCCCTTCTCGAATCTCCTCCTCATCATCCACCACAATTACTCGATATTGTCCCATATGTGGAAACTCCTTTGTTTGTTTTCAGTCCACGGCCTTTCTTGTAGCATCTCACAATTTCCGCTTTCATGACAATGATTCTTTAACTATTTGATTGTTCTTTAAATTTATTGTACCATTCTTACACAAATTGCGCAACACTTTCCATTTCATAGGCACACTCGGTCTTTCTGCGGGCAATTCGATGGAAAAAACAGCACGCATTGACCGATAATATTGAGAACATATCCGCTCAAAAAGCGGAATAAAAGACCTTGTACAAGCCCATCTAAAAATCGTTATTTCGTTTTATTGTAACAGAAACCGAAATCATATGGCTGCATAATTCAGAAATTCGCCGCAGAGACAAGGAAATTTTTCATCCTACCCTTGTTTTTTCTCTCCCCATCGTTGCACCTCTCCGCAAATTCAATTGGAAATAAAAAAAGGCCTGTTCCAGAAAATCTGGAACAGGCCTGAATTTTCAGATGTAAATTACTTTCTTCTGTACTTGGACAGGTCGATTGCAACAGCGATCGCGATAATGATGCCCTTGATCACCTGCTGCCACATCGGGCTAACACCGATGAACTGCAGACCATACTGGATGACCGTAAAGATCAACACGCCGCTGATGATGCCGCCAACCGTACCGATACCACCATTCAAAGATACGCCGCCGACCACGCAAGCCGCGATTGCGTCGAGTTCGTAGCCGTCGCCATAGTTGTTGGTTGCACCAGCTGTTCTAGCAGCTTCCAAAACGCCGCCAACACCATACATGAAGGAAGCAAGAATGAAGATGCCCATGATGGTCTTGAACACGTTAACGCCGGAAACAACAGCCGCTTCACGGTTGCCGCCGATCGCATACACGTTCTTACCAAATACCGTCTTATTCAAAACGAACCAGATAGCAATTGTAAAGACAACTGCAATCGGAACCAGGACGGAAATCTTACCAAACAGCTTTGTCTGGCCGATAGCCGAGAAGTCCGGGCGGATACCGCCGATCGGCTGGGAACTGTTCGGAGGCATATCGAAATACAGAGAACATGCACCGTAGATCATAACCTGCACAGCCAAGGTGGCGATGAAGGGATGCATGTCATACTTTGCAACCAAGAAGCCATTGACCACACCAAACAGCATACAAGCTACAATTGCTGCGATGATCGGCAGAACAACCGGCAGCTGCGGCAGGTCCGGATAGAAACGATTTGCATATGTAGCTGTCTGCAACATAGAGGTGGAGATAACAGCTGCCAAACCGACCATACGGCCAGCGGACAGGTCCGTACCTGCAATCAACAGGGTGAAGCAGATGCCCAATGCAATAATCATTCTGGTAGAGGACTGCGTTAAAATGTCCAAGAGCACCTGAATCTGCATGAAACGGGGCTCAATAAAGCAAATCACGACAACCAACGCCAACAATGCCAGCATGATTGCGTTATTCGTCAAAAAGTTTTTCGCTGCTCTGGAGGAAAAAGAAACCTCCGGATGGAGGCGCTCGCCTCTCGTCATCTGTACAATACCATAGACAACGGCGATTACGCCAATGCCAAGGATAAACCACGGCAGATCAAATGTCGCTTTTGGATCCAATACAAAGTTGAGAATGACACCCAGGACAGCAAGAACTGCGCCCACAACGATGAAAGACAGCGCATATTTTTTGCGCGGGATCGTCTTTTCTCCTTGCATACCCATTTACCTCACTTTCTTTTTTACATATACCCATCTTTCGCGCGACGATCGTACAGGCATATGGCTATTAAAATTTTTGAAAAACCCTGCCACACTGGCCATGAGTTTTCATTTACATAAATTTGGTAGCCAAACGCATAACGCCAACGGAGTCCGCCTCGCCGCGGTCCAGGAAGCCCGTGACACGGCCTTCGCACATGACCATGACGCGGTCCGCCATGCCCAACAGTTCGGGCATTTCCGAAGAGATCATGATAATCGACTTGCCTTCCTTAATCAGGTCATGCATGATCGTATAGATCTCATACTTTGCACCAACGTCGATACCGCGTGTCGGTTCATCCAATATCAGGATGTCCGGATGCGTCAACAACCAGCGCGCAATCAGAACCTTCTGCTGGTTGCCACCCGACAGGTTCTGCATCAATTCCTTCATGCTCGGCGTCTTTGTGTGCATGCTTTCGTTCGATTCGGTCGCCGCTTTAAAGCGTTTGCTCTCCTGCAACACGCCATGCTTTGCAAAGCTCTTCTGTGCAGCAATGACCGTGTTGTCCTCGATCGACAGAATGCCAAATACGCCGCTCTGACGGCGTTCCTCCGTCAACAGCGCCAGCCCATGCGCCTTTGCATCGCGCACCGACTTCACCTTGAACGGCTTGCCGTCCTTTTCCACATGGCCCGATGCAATCGCACGCAGACCGAACAAAGCCTCGACCATCTCTGTACGCTGTGCGCCTACCAGACCGCCGATGCCCAATATTTCTCCTTTATGCAGCTCAAACGACACATGCTGGAACGACTTCGGCAACGGCGAACACAGATCGTCCACCTTCAGCACGACTTCCTTCCCCGGCTTGTACGCCTTCGGCGGGAAACGGTTCGTCATATCGCGCCCTACCATTCGGTTGATAATCAGGTCCGTTGTCAGCTCGCTTGCCGGCCAGGTTCCTACATACGTGCCGTCTCGCATGATCGTTACTTCATCCGAGATCTTCAAGATCTCTTCCATCTTGTGGGAGATGTAAATGATCGCGCAGCCTTTTTCCTGTAGCTGCCGGATAATCTTAAACAAGTGCTCGGTCTCGTTGTCTGTCAACGATGACGTCGGTTCGTCCATGATGATGATCTTCGAATTGTAGCTGACCGCCTTCGCTATCTCCACCAACTGCAAGTTGGACGCCGACAGCGTTCCCGCCAGTACCTCCGGATCAATGTCCAGGTCGACCTCTTTAAAGAGCTCCTTTGTCTTTTTGATCATCGTCTTTTTATCGACGGCGATCCCTTTCATGGGGAATCTTCCCAGCCAGATGTTTTCCATTACCGGGCGGAACCGGATTGGGTGCAGCTCCTGGTGGATCATCGAGATTCCCAGGTCCAACGCCTGTTTCGACGTATTGATGACCCGTTTCTTTCCATCCAGGATGATTTCGCCGCCATCTTCATGGTAGATGCCGAACAAACACTTCATCAGTGTCGATTTTCCTGCACCGTTCTCGCCCATCAGAGCGTGCACGCTGCCGGGCCGCACTTTCAAGGTTACTCCGTCCAGCGCTTTTACGCCTGGGAATACCTTCGTGATGTTGTTCATTTCCAGCACATATTCTCCCATACGATCAATCCTCCTTCTTGCTAAAATTAAGCGGGGAACGGAAAGCGCTCGCTTTCGCGTTCCCCGTAGAACAAGCTTTTCTTTAAGAAATCAAAAGAAAGTGTACTGCGTTCGCGCTAATTAGGACATGTAATCCTGATAGTTGTCCTGTGTGACCTTTACATAGTCAACCCAAACATACTTGTCGTCGGTAACCGGATAGCCAATGTTCTCTTCGGTGATTTCCTTACCCTGAGCAGCTGCAACAGCGATGTTCACGCTAGCATTGCCCTGGCTGGTGGAATCGTTCAGAACTGTACCGAGCAAGGAGCCGTCCTTCATAGCTTCCAGAGCCGGAGCCGTTGCGTCAACGCCAACAACCGGAATATACTTGGACTCGTCGCCGGAGTTGTAGCCTTCTGCCTTCAGAGCTTCGATTGCGCCCAGAGCCATGTCGTCGTTGTTGCACAGAACAGCTTCGATCTTGTCAATGCCCTGAGAGGAGATAAATGCTGCCATCAAGTCGGTAGCCTTAACCTTATCCCACATAGCGGTGTCAGCAGCCAGCTGCTCAACGCCGAATCCAGCCTCTTCGATTGCCTTCGGAGCATACTCGGAACGGAGGGTAGCATCCTGGTGGCCAGGCTCGCCCTGAATCATGACATACTGGACCTTGCCGTCGCCATTCTTATCAGCTTCCGGATGAGCGGTGAAGTAATCAGCGATGATCTCGCCGGACATTGTACCGGACTGCTCTGCACGGCAGCCAACATACCATGCCTTGTCATAGGAATTCATGTCTTCCTCGGACGGCTGGCGGTTCTGCAGAA
>NZ_LT835157.1:3243122-3248965 GCF_900169665.1 Anaeromassilibacillus sp. Marseille-P3371
CTGGTAGAGGACTGCGTTAAAATGTCCAAGAGCACCTGAATCTGCATGAAACGGGGCTCAATAAAGCAAATCACGACAACCAACGCCAACAATGCCAGCATGATTGCGTTATTCGTCAAAAAGTTTTTCGCTGCTCTGGAGGAAAAAGAAACCTCCGGATGGAGGCGCTCGCCTCTCGTCATCTGTACAATACCATAGACAACGGCGATTACGCCAATGCCAAGGATAAACCACGGCAGATCAAATGTCGCTTTTGGATCCAATACAAAGTTGAGAATGACACCCAGGACAGCAAGAACTGCGCCCACAACGATGAAAGACAGCGCATATTTTTTGCGCGGGATCGTCTTTTCTCCTTGCATACCCATTTACCTCACTTTCTTTTTTACATATACCCATCTTTCGCGCGACGATCGTACAGGCATATGGCTATTAAAATTTTTGAAAAACCCTGCCACACTGGCCATGAGTTTTCATTTACATAAATTTGGTAGCCAAACGCATAACGCCAACGGAGTCCGCCTCGCCGCGGTCCAGGAAGCCCGTGACACGGCCTTCGCACATGACCATGACGCGGTCCGCCATGCCCAACAGTTCGGGCATTTCCGAAGAGATCATGATAATCGACTTGCCTTCCTTAATCAGGTCATGCATGATCGTATAGATCTCATACTTTGCACCAACGTCGATACCGCGTGTCGGTTCATCCAATATCAGGATGTCCGGATGCGTCAACAACCAGCGCGCAATCAGAACCTTCTGCTGGTTGCCACCCGACAGGTTCTGCATCAATTCCTTCATGCTCGGCGTCTTTGTGTGCATGCTTTCGTTCGATTCGGTCGCCGCTTTAAAGCGTTTGCTCTCCTGCAACACGCCATGCTTTGCAAAGCTCTTCTGTGCAGCAATGACCGTGTTGTCCTCGATCGACAGAATGCCAAATACGCCGCTCTGACGGCGTTCCTCCGTCAACAGCGCCAGCCCATGCGCCTTTGCGTCGCGCACCGACTTCACCTTGAACGGCTTGCCGTCCTTTTCCACATGGCCCGATGCAATCGCACGCAGACCGAACAAAGCCTCGACCATCTCTGTACGCTGTGCGCCTACCAGACCGCCGATGCCCAATATTTCTCCTTTATGCAGCTCAAACGACACATGCTGGAACGACTTCGGCAGCGGCGAACACAGATCGTCCACCTTCAGCACGACTTCCTTCCCCGGCTTGTACGCCTTCGGCGGGAAACGGTTCGTCATATCGCGCCCTACCATTCGGTTGATAATCAGGTCCGTTGTCAGTTCGCTTGCCGGCCAGGTTCCTACATACGTGCCGTCTCGCATGATCGTTACTTCATCCGAGATCTTCAAGATCTCTTCCATCTTGTGGGAGATGTAAATGATCGCGCAGCCTTTTTCCTGTAGCTGCCGGATAATCTTAAACAAGTGCTCGGTCTCGTTGTCTGTCAACGATGACGTCGGTTCGTCCATGATGATGATCTTCGAATTGTAGCTGACCGCCTTCGCTATCTCCACCAACTGCAAGTTGGACGCCGACAGCGTTCCCGCCAGTACCTCCGGATCAATGTCCAGGTCGACCTCTTTAAAGAGCTCCTTTGTCTTTTTGATCATCGTCTTTTTATCGACGGCGATCCCTTTCATGGGGAATCTTCCCAGCCAGATGTTTTCCATTACCGGGCGGAACCGGATTGGGTGCAGCTCCTGGTGGATCATCGAGATTCCCAGGTCCAACGCCTGTTTCGACGTATTGATGACCCGTTTCTTTCCATCCAGGATGATTTCGCCGCCATCTTCATGGTAGATGCCGAACAAACACTTCATCAGTGTCGATTTTCCTGCACCGTTCTCGCCCATCAGAGCGTGCACGCTGCCGGGCCGCACTTTCAAGGTTACTCCGTCCAGCGCTTTNACGGCGAACACAGATCGTCCACCTTCAGCACGACTTCCTTCCCCGGCTTGTACGCCTTCGGCGGGAAACGGTTCGTCATATCGCGCCCTACCATTCGGTTGATAATCAGGTCCGTTGTCAGCTCGCTTGCCGGCCAGGTTCCTACATACGTGCCGTCTCGCATGATCGTTACTTCATCCGAGATCTTCAAGATCTCTTCCATCTTGTGGGAGATGTAAATGATCGCGCAGCCTTTTTCCTGTAGCTGCCGGATAATCTTAAACAAGTGCTCGGTCTCGTTGTCTGTCAACGATGACGTCGGTTCGTCCATGATGATGATCTTCGAATTGTAGCTGACCGCCTTCGCTATCTCCACCAACTGCAAGTTGGACGCCGACAGCGTTCCCGCCAGTACCTCCGGATCAATGTCCAGGTCGACCTCTTTAAAGAGCTCCTTTGTCTTTTTGATCATCGTCTTTTTATCGACGGCGATCCCTTTCATAGGGAATCTTCCCAGCCAGATGTTTTCCATTACCGGACGGAACCGGATTGGGTGCAGCTCCTGGTGGATCATCGAGATTCCCAGGTCCAACGCCTGTTTCGACGTATTGATGACCCGTTTCTTTCCATCCAGGATAATCTCGCCGCCATCTTCATGGTAGATGCCGAACAAACACTTCATCAGTGTCGATTTTCCTGCACCGTTCTCGCCCATCAGAGCGTGCACGCTGCCGGGCCGCACTTTCAAGGTTACTCCGTCCAGCGCTTTTACGCCCGGGAATACCTTCGTGATGTTGTTCATTTCCAGCACATATTCTCCCATACGATCAATCCTCCTCCCATGCCTTTCTTCTTCATGCTTTTGCAACTCCTCATTGGAACATTTTGGTGGGTTATACAACTAAATAAAAGGGTTATTTTTATTTATTGATAGAGAAATCGCTATATTATATCTATAAATTAGTTGCATAACCAATTAATTGCATTATAATGAGAAACAAAAGGATTGTCAATATAAAATAAAAAGTTATAGGAAGATCAAAGAAATTCGTAGATTTTTTATCCTGTCAACGGAAGGATTCCAGCTGTCGGAAGATTCGTTGACAACCCGTTTTCTACAAGTTAAAATAAACTTGGCGGAAGACGCAGGTATTGCTGTCGGGAGGGGAAAGCCGTGAAAGGACCATATTGGGATTACATCAAAATTTTTTCGGTAATCTATTGGCAGTCACAGGGATTTTGTGCAAAGCGTCTTAAGGATTTGGGGGTCACCTGCGGTCAGTTCATGTATATTCTCTGCATTTGCGACAACCCTGGGGTTTCACAAGAGAAGGTTGCAGAGCTGACCTGTATTGATAAGAGTACGGTTGCAAAGGCGGTACAGCAGCTTTTGAAGGGTGGTTTTATCACGCGGCAGGTCAGTTGTGAGGACCGTAGAGTCAATGAGTTATATCCTACGGAGAAGGCTACATCGATTTATCCTGAAATCGTACAGATCGTTAATGATTTTCATGAGGAGCAATTGCGTGGCTTGACAGACATTGAACGTGATCTATTTATGCGCCTGTTGCAGAAAATTTTTGAACATGTAAAACCAAAACCTTAAAAGGCTAAAGAGGGCACACCAATTGGTGTGCCCTCTTTAGCCTTTTGCATGCGATAAGAGTTGTTCTCGGTTAGATGCACCGTTCATAGGGTGGGTACCGCTGTTTGAATAGAAGCGTCTTTTCGGGATAGACGCCGCATTTCATGAATCATAAAAAGAATCGCCATCAATCCGGCGGCACCATCTGCCAGCGGCCCAGCGTATAGTACGCCGTCAATCCCCAAAAAGAGGGGAAGAATGAGAACAAGGGGCAGAAGGAAAAAGATCTGCCGGCTTAGGGAGAGTAGAATTCCTTTGAGTGCATAGCCGATAGAAGAAAAGAAATTGGATGTTAAAATTTGAATTCCATTGATAAAAATACAGAATAGAAAGATACGGAAATAGCGGATTCCAAATTCGTAATACAGCGCGTCGCCCTGTCCAAATAGGTAGATGATCTGTTTGGGGAAAATTTGAAAGCAGAGGAACGCCGCGGTTGCGATACAGGTTACCACGATTGCAGCCATTTTATAGGCGTTCTTGACACGCTTATAATTTCCAGCGCCGTAGTTAAAGCCCATAATCGGCTGACAACTTTGCGCGATACCAAAAATCACAGCAATAAAAATAGTATTGACCTTCGAGATGATTCCGACACAGGCGAGCGGAATATCCCTTCCATAGATGGAGAGTTCTCCATAATACCCCAGGGTGTTGTTTAAGACGATTTGTACCAAGGTGACAGCCAGCTGATTGAAGCAGGCGGCTGCACCGAGGGAGACGATGGAACGAACGGTCCGCGCACGGAAGAAAAAGTGTTCTCTTTTTAAACGCAGAGATCGGAATTTTCGAAAGTAGAGTAGGACGGCAATTGCCGTTACAATCTGTCCCGTGATGGTTGCCAAGGCAGCCCCCTGAATGCCCATACCAAAGCCAAAAATAAAGATGGGGTCCAGGACTGTGTTCAGGATGGCGCCGGAAAGGGCGCTGAACATGGAATACTTGGGACTCCCGTCCGCTCGGATCAATTGGCTTCCGGCAGAACCGAACAGTGTAAAGGGAATTCCGATAGCAGTGATGCCAGTATACTCTCTGGCGTAGATCAGAACCTGTCCTCTGGCACCGAAAAGCACCATCAGTGGTTCCAAGAATACCAAAACAGTAACGCTTAACGCAATGCCCGATAGGACTGCCATGCAGAGGCTGTTCCCGACAACCTTTGCCGCCTTTTCGTTTTCATTTTTTCCTAAATACAAGCTGAAATTTGAAGCACCACCCACACCGATCATCATCGAGAGCGAGGCCATGATGGTCACCAGTGGGAAGGCGACATTTGTTGCCGCATTGCCCAATGTGCCGACGCTTTGGCCAATAAAAATCTGATCGACAATATTATAGATGGAGTTCATCAGACCGCTGATAATGGCTGGGATGGCAAACTGACGCATGAGTTTTCCAATGGATTCTGTTTCCAGAGGGTTATGTGCTTCTATGGTGTTGGTTTGATTCATTCGTTTTCCTTTCTCCTGTGTCCCTTATTCGTTACAATTCCTTTCGGCTCCAGATGTATGTGAGATGTGGCCCTGTAACAGTTCGTTTCGCAATCGAATCCGCAGTTGTTCCAAGCTTTGTTCCATTGCGTCACACTCCGCCTCGGACATACCGTCCGTCAAGATTTGATGGAGCTGTTGATGGAGCATACGAATCTGTTTCACTGCCTCTTCCGCCTTTTTCAGGGGTTGAATGATACGCACACGATGGTCCCGCTTATCCACTTCTATCGCAACATAGCCCTCTGCACAGAGCTTTTTTAAAACCTTGGTGGTAGTGCCCTTGTCCACATGGAACCGTTCGGTCAACTCCTGTGGCATCCGTCCAGGGTGTTCATAGATGTATTGCAGAAAGAACTGCTGTCCCCATCCAATGCGATAAGCTTCCAAGCCACGGTCATAATACATGCGCATCATACGTGTGAGACTGGAAATGTTCCTCCCAATACTGGTAAAATCTTCGTTCAAACGACCACCTCCTTTTCCTGCGAAGATGATCTTATCATAAAATAGTAGCGTGCGCAACTATTGAACGGAAAAAATGGGGCTCTGCCTGTCCGATTCTTTTCGGGCTAGAATCGGATACTTGGTTGTTCAGAGCAGGGACGGAATTGATTATCTTGGGGAAATGATAAGGGGAAAAAGATACAGTCGGTGATGCGCTTTCAGGAAATCTACAGGGATTGAATCTTGCAGAACTCTCCCGTTTGCAGTAAAATGGCAGCGTCCTCTTTATTAAATGACATAAATATGCTATCATATTACCATCAATATCTGCTTGGCCGGTGGGACGGCACAGGCGGGGAAA
>NZ_LT835157.1:3249066-3263122 GCF_900169665.1 Anaeromassilibacillus sp. Marseille-P3371
CGGAACCGGATTGGGTGCAGCTCCTGGTGGATCATCGAGATTCCCAGGTCCAACGCCTGTTTCGACGTATTGATGACCCGTTTCTTTCCATCCAGGATGATTTCGCCGCCATCTTCATGGTAGATGCCGAACAAACACTTCATCAGTGTCGATTTTCCTGCACCGTTCTCGCCCATCAGAGCGTGCACGCTGCCGGGCCGCACTTTCAAGGTTACTCCGTCCAGCGCTTTTACGCCTGGGAATACCTTCGTGATGTTGTTCATTTCCAGCACATATTCTCCCATACGATCAATCCTCCTTCTTGCTAAAATTAAGCGGGGAACGGAAAGCGCTCGCTTTCGCGTTCCCCGTAGAACAAGCTTTTCTTTAAGAAATCAAAAGAAAGTGTACTGCGTTCGCGCTAATTAGGACATGTAATCCTGATAGTTGTCCTGTGTGACCTTTACATAGTCAACCCAAACATACTTGTCGTCGGTAACCGGATAGCCAATGTTCTCTTCGGTGATTTCCTTACCCTGAGCAGCTGCAACAGCGATGTTCACGCTAGCATTGCCCTGGCTGGTGGAATCGTTCAGAACTGTACCGAGCAAGGAGCCGTCCTTCATAGCTTCCAGAGCCGGAGCCGTTGCGTCAACGCCAACAACCGGAATATACTTGGACTCGTCGCCGGAGTTGTAGCCTTCTGCCTTCAGAGCTTCGATTGCGCCCAGAGCCATGTCGTCGTTGTTGCACAGAACAGCTTCGATCTTGTCAATGCCCTGAGAGGAGATAAATGCTGCCATCAAGTCGGTAGCCTTAACCTTATCCCACATAGCGGTGTCAGCAGCCAGCTGCTCAACGCCGAATCCAGCCTCTTCGATTGCCTTCGGAGCATACTCGGAACGGAGGGTAGCATCCTGGTGGCCAGGCTCGCCCTGAATCATGACATACTGGACCTTGCCGTCGCCATTCTTATCAGCTTCCGGATGAGCGGTGAAGTAATCAGCGATGATCTCGCCGGACATTGTACCGGACTGCTCTGCACGGCAGCCAACATACCATGCCTTGTCATAGGAATTCATGTCTTCCTCGGACGGCTGGCGGTTCTGCAGAACGATCGGCAGATCTGCGTCCTTCGCCTTGGTGATGATCGGGCCAGCAGCGGTCAGATCAACCGGGTTAACGATCAGAGCATTGACGCCCTTTGTGATGAAGGTATCAACCTGTTCGTTCTGGGTGGGCTGCTTGTTCTGGGAGTCCACGATGTCGATCTTCGCACCCAGCTCTTCTGCACGAGCAGTCATGGTGTTACGAACGCCGGTCATGAACGTATCGTCAAACTTGTAAACGCAGGAGCCGATGCTTACGTCAGAAGCGTCTGTGCCTGCTTCGGAAGGCTCTTCGTTGTTGTCCGTGGACGCAGTGCTGTCTGTGCCAGTGGACTCTGTCGAAGAAGTGTTGCTATCATTGCCGCAGCCAACCGCTACGGAAGCCATCATCATGGCTGCCAGCATAAATGCTAATACCTTTTTCATACCTGAAAATCCTCCTACTTTCTTTGAAAAATCTTCTTTCGGTTTTGCAATGAATCTGCGCTTTGTGTATTTGCACAAATGCGAGTTCAATTGCGATTTACTATTAGTAAGTATAGCTGTCCCTATTCAAAAAATCTATATAAAATTCTTCGGTCTTGTATGAAATATCTTCGCTCTTTTGCTCGATTGTTTTTGCCAAACAATGACCGCCTTTGTGAAAAAGGACAAAATAGCTTCTTGAAATTAGGGGAACATGCCTAAAATCTGTCGTAAATTGGGGATGGCATGCATAGAAAACACAAGATACAGGGACAACCTTCCTTTCCCGAAAAATTTCACAACAAAGCGATCCTTTCTATAAGGATTTTTCTTTCAGCATGCATAAACCGCCTAATAGCCGCATAGAAATCTTTGTTGAAAAGGAGGCGGACAATATGGGAGATTTTGCATGCGTCCAGGCCGCAGTCGCACCCCTTTGGAATGCGCCAAAAGAAGGCGCCGTACGGGTAGACGAAGCTCTTTGTGGCACAGAAGTTGAGATTCTAGAGAGTTCCGGCGCCTACCGGCGGGTACGAACCGCCTATTATTATGAGGGATGGGTCCTAGAAAACACGCTGTTTCCGCTTTCCTCCCCAGAACAGTGGCGGTCCGCATCCAAGGCCGTTGTCTGCGCGTCCTTTGCAGATCTCCAACATGAACCGTCGGTACAGGCTTCTACCCTTTGTACGTTGCCGCGCGGGGCACGCCTGCGATGGGAAGAAGCCTCTGCTACCGACAAATGGCAAAAAGTATTCCTTCCAAACGGCACGCCCGGATTTCTTCCCGCTTCGTCCCTTGCTAAGCCGTTTCACGGCATTGGCGCCCGAAAAGCACCGCAATTTCGCTGCGACGTGGTTCGCTCTGCAAAATCCTATTTAGGAACCCCCTATCGGTGGGGTGGGATGACCCCCATGGGAATCGACTGTTCCGGCCTTTGCTTTATGGCCTACGCGCTGAATGGCGTCTACATTTTCCGTGACGCGCGCATCGAACCCGGCTATGCAATCGAACAGATCCCCTTCCGCTGTGCTGGACCAGGAGACCTGCTCTTCTTCCCCGGGCATGTCGCTATGTTAATAGGAGGCGGACGGTATATCCACTCGACAGCCGGAAACGGGTGCCATGGAGTGGTAATTAACAGCCTGAACCCCCGCTCTCCTGAGTACCGCGCCGACCTCCCGCGCAAATTGCTCGCTGTAGGCAGCCTATTTGGGCAAAAATTTTCCGGCCAGGGGAGAGGAAAAGCCCCTGGCCGGAAGCGCCGCGTTGAATAACGATTCTTATTCAATATATTGAGGAAAAACACGAAAGCAAATTCATAAAAGCGGCCATCAACATTTCGATGGCATTTTACCCAGACATCCTTCCTACTCGCTCGGAATTCTCACATTTTGAGATCTCTCAAAGCTCTGGGTTTGTTACGCTGGTATATAGTATAAGATATTTCAATGAAAAAGGCAAGCGATTTTGCATAGAACATTGGTCATTTTAGGTGGGCTTGTTTCGTTATTTCACCAAATTCTTATTCGTCTGCGGAATAGATCAGGTTTCCTTCGGGACGTGGCTGTGCATCCGCAGCAAACAGGCGGTTGACTGTTTCTTCATCTGCAACTCCAGTGATTTTCAATTGATTGACATACTGAAAGTCCATAATCGACTGCTGCGTCCCCTCTCCATACAGGCCTGTGGGCTGCACAAAAAGGTATCCCAACTCCGCCAAACGCAGCTGAAGATTCTTGACTGCATCCCCTTCATCTCCCAGCTTCAGGGAATCCCCCTCCGGCTGTGCAGGAGCAGAACTGACATCACCAACATTCATGTCCGGGTTCCCGCCCGTAGGCGCTTGACTTTGGCCATCCTCCGGCGCCAAAGACGTGGTTCCCTCCGCCAGGGATGGGTACACGGTCCCCGCCATAAAACTGACGGCCGAAATCACCCCATTGCCCTGCCATTGCATCAAAGCGGGGTCCATTTCATAGACGCGTCCTTCCTGTACTGCTGTCAGGTTCTTGTATTTGTCCGTCTGCGCCAGAGTCTCCTTGAGCCCCGTAGGACAGAAGATGTACTGTGGTTGAACCATCAATAGGGTGTCCACTTCCATGTGGTTATCCACTCCATCGGAAGCTGCATTGATCAGCCCAGCGCATTCGATCAACTTGCCCTCGAGGGTATCGCCTGTCACTACGCCGCCTTCCACATCATAAAGATAACAGACGGAAACCGGCGTATCCGTCTGGGGAATCTGGCGGCTGATGTCGTCGATGGTACTGAAAATCCCCTCGGCAATCTTTTCTCCCCGCTCATATCCTTTCACGCCGCCCATAATAGAAGCGCCAACCTCCCGATACAGGCGGGTAAAGTCTTCGCGGCTCGCTGCTGGCGCGATGGTGACAACATCTACTCCTGCATCGTTCAGCCCTTTCTTTTGCTCTTCGGTCGGAGATTGCTCCGTGAGTACCAAATCCGCCCCAACCCCTAGTATGGACTGTGGGTCATCCATCGTCATGTCCGGAAGTACCGAGAGATCTTCCTGCGTACATGCCGCGCCCTTTCCACAGAGCTGCATCTCATAGCCGAGCGCTAGAATCACCTCTGCCAGATTGGGTGAAAGCACCACAACGCCCTTCGGCTCGTCTTGAATGGTCACTTCATTGACGGTAACTGGAAAGTCCCTCTCTGCTACGCCAGAACTGATGTCCCCTTGTGGTCCACAGCCCAAGCAAGCCCCAATCATCAATAACACGCCCAACAGCGCTGCAAATGATCTTTTCAACATAAGACTTGTCTCCCTTCCGTCCTGTGTCAATCGAGCGGCTGTCCACGCCGGATGCGCGCTTCCGCGTCGTCGATATATTGTTTTGCGCAGCGCGGTGAACGGCCACTGCGGGCGATCGCCCAGCGTTCCGCCCCCGCCCTGATCTCTGGGAGGTATTCGTCCAGCTCGCGCTGGCGTGCCAAAAGCTCCACAATCTCCAAGAAATGCACTTTATCCGGGAGAGAAAATTGGATGGACAATCCAAAGCGGTCTGCCAGCGACATGCTCTCCTGGATGGTATCACCCAGGTGGATTTCGTCCCCTTCCCGATCGGAAAAACTTTCCCGCAACAGATGGCGGCGATTGGAAGTCGCATAAATAAGCGCGTTTTGCGGCCGTGCAGCCAAACCGCCCTCTAACACAGCTTTCAATGCGGCATAGGTGTCGTCTTGCTGGGAAAAGGATAGATCATCAATAAAGATGATAAATTTTAGCGGAACCGATGCAATTTGGTCCACCAACGCTGGGAAATCCATCAACGCTTCCTTGGGAATTTCAATTACACGCAATCCCTGCGGATAGAATTCGTTGAGCATCGCCTTGACCGTGGAAGATTTCCCCGTACCGCGATCCCCATACAACAGGCAGTTGTTTGCAGGAAGCCCTTGCAAAAAGGCCAATGTATTATCAATCGCCAATTTGCGCTGGATCTCATATCCCTTGAGATCGGCCAGGCGCTGCTTGTCCGGATAAGCCACAGGCTGGATGCGGTGGTCTCGCCAAATAAAGGCACGGTAGCGCGCATACATTCCGCATCCATTGGAGCGATAGTACGCTGCCATTTTCGTAATGCAATGGTCGAGTTCGCCATCGAGCACTGCAACAGGTTCGCCTATATTCCATTCGGGGAGCTGCATCCCCGCAATCTCCTTTGCAAATGCACAACTCTCCCGGATCTCTTTGGGTGTGAGAGTCGCCGCCTTCCGGATCACAGCCAAATCTCGCTTCACTGCACAGCGCATTCCTTCCGGAAGTACGGCAGTTCCCGCGGCGGCGGCCAAAGAAAAGGCGTTCTCATCAAACAAAGCGGTCCCCGTGATGCATCCTGCAAGGTTTTCACTGTACCCACGCATACACAATACAGCAAAAAAATCGCCCCACGCATTTAGAAACGATTCCAAGGAACCGCCTTCCGCCTCCCACAGCAGCCGGTAAAACGCCTTTGGAACCGTCCGATTTAAAATCCCTTTATAAACAGAAAGAGAAGCCATCTCCATGGCCACTTCTTTGACTCGATTCGACAACAAAAAAACCCCTTTTCTATCCAAACACCGTTCGGCCTCTATGGCCGTTCCTGTTCTGGGCAATCTCCCCTACTACGCGGAAGCTTCCCGATTAAAACCCCATAGTTATATACAATACATGATACCCTTCAAAGGGTTTTATGTCAAGTTCACGACACGATTTGTCTTGCGAATTTACAAATTGTTTGCTACTATGGTGGTAAATCGGTTTAGAAAGCGATTTCTCCTCTTTCCAGTGTTTCGAAAGGAAGTCAATCATGAAAAGAAATTGGATTCGAGGCATAGCCGCTCTGATTCTCTGTTTTGCTCTTTTATGTACGGCCTGTTCCTCCAAGGGGCAACTTGACCCAGACGTCCTCTTTCGGGAGGCTATGTCGCAGGCAAATGCCCTTGAAAGTTGTGAAAGCCGCTTTTCAAGCGACCTGGAGTTTTCTGTGGGCGGTACAAAACAAACTTTTCATTCCGAGGTTTCCTCCATATATTTTGCCGATCCATTTCGTTTAAAAAGTACGCAGGATGCGGGGACTGGTGCGCCAATTGTAACGTATACAGTGGCCGAGGACAGCGCTTGCTGGTTTTACGCTGAATCTGAGGATGGATGGCTCCGCACTCCTGCTGAAAATCTGAACACCACCCCTCTGGAACAGATCGAGTGTCTGCGGTTGTTGAAGCAGGCTGCTGAACCGCACCTGGTTCGGGAGGAAGAAGTGGACGGTGTGGCAACCTACAAATTAGAGGTGACTTTTCCGGCAGAAATTCTTCGGAGTTCCATTGAGGCTACTGTATCTGCCAGTGGAATGGGGGATGGGTCTCAAACATTGGTGCAGGAGCTTTTGGACAGTGTACCGGCGGTTTATGGCTATTGTTATCTGGAACAGGAAACCGGGCTTCCTGTTCGCATGGAATTGGATACTACAGAAGCGCTCAATACTGTATTTAATAAAATCAGTGGCGACAGTGTAAAGGTTTCCGTGTCCAGGTGTACCATAGAAGGGAGCCTTACGCATTGCAATGACGCTTCCGCTGTAGAGCTTCCGCCTGAGGCAGCTTCAGCGCAAACGGTAGAAGCCGCGGGATAATCATGGCTTTTTCTTTTCATCGTATCGGAAACCTACAAGGGTACTTCTTTCGCACGGTATCCGTATTATAAAAGGCGGTGTGGAGTGTTCCGCACCGCCTTTTATAGAGGGATAAATTAGTAGTAAAACCGAATAAACTTGATGTTGTAAAAATCGCATGCCAGGATGTCGTCCGTCTCAGCCTCATTAATGAGAATAAAGTTTGCACCTACCGCCAAAAGGATTCCGGAACGAGTAACCATATTATTGGTCCCCACCAGAAATTCAACCTGTACTGGCCGGCCAATCTGCGTACGCAAAAAGCCATTCATATATTGTAAGCTTTCCGCTGGTATGGAAGGCGGTTGCGTCGTAGGAGTAATCGGCGCCAATGAGCCGCCAGTTGCGCCGCTCTGAGCAATGGCACTGCTATCTGTGGGCGCTCCCTGCGCAATGTTGTTACGGCTCTCCCAGCGGTCTGACAATGGCGGCCACGGTGTACCGACATGTTGGTTTTCCACAGCATAGTCCCGCAGTGGGCTATTATCTGTATTTTGTAGTTGTTCCCTCTGTAATTGCCTCTGATATGCATTCATCACATTATAAGAAGCGATTTCTTCCAGAGTTGGCAAGTTTGGATTTGCCCGGTAATTGGTAAAGGAAGAGACATCCGGTGCGGAACTTCCGCAACCCGGCCCCACACAAGGTGTGGTCGCGCTGGACATCCCTTGATTTTGAGCGAATGTTCCAGTATCCATATAAAACATACCCTCCTATTTCGTCATAGATTCAAGTGGTTGCATACTTTTGTGTAGGCGTGTAAAAGCAGTGGTCATTGATTCGATTGAATGCAACGCCAATGCCACCTGGCGGAAAATAAGTGGGACATTGCGAACTGTAGGGATTAAAGAAAAATAAACTTTCTCCCACAGCCCCCAAGGTATTCCCCGCCAATGCCCAATCCGCTATTTCATAATGAATTTCTTGTGGATCCATATTCCATACATTCTGTTGATTGTAGTTTCCATTTACGGTCTCCCGCATACAGACAAACTGTCCGGGTTGTTCAATAATATTGCGTACATTCCCGCCCTGGCTGATTCGGAAAAACTCTCCATAGGGGACTGTCGCACGGTTCATGATGACGGATGCCACTGCGCGCATACCGTCCTCCCCTTCCCCGCCCGCCTCACATTGGATCAACCGCGCCAGGAGTTCTCGCTCGGTATAAGCCATACTCATCACCTGATTTTTTAGAAATTGTCTCAAAGCATCATATGCCTTTCTTCCATGTCGTGGTACTGCTTTTCATTCTTTATGCTCGGAATATTTTGTCTGAACAGCAAGAATCCTGTAAAACTGCTTGACTTTTCCCGCACACTTCTTTAAAATGTAGATGTTCGCCTGAAATAGAAGCCATTAAGATTCGGGCGTCTTTTCTGGCCTATTGGACTCAAAGTTGTTTGTAAGATGGTTTATAAGGCATATAGAAAAATGATTATATGGAAGCGTATCGAAGTGGTCATAACGGGCCTGACTCGAAATCAGGTAGACGGCAACGTCTCGTGGGTTCGAATCCCACCGCTTCCGCCAGTCGGAAGCCCCGGCGCGCAAGTCGCGTCCGGGGCTTTTGGTTTCTATAAGATTACAGAAGGGCAAGTGCGGATTAAGAGAACACCCAGACAGTATACCGGAACGCGCTGTCCGAAACAGTCATCAAGAGGGCCGGAAACGGCAAAACAGGTTCTCTCCTTGGGAAACAGCCTTTGGGAATGCTGCCCAAAAGATGCACGAGCAGGTTGAACAGATACCCTATCTGCGGAGGAAAGATAATGCCAACACTGGAATGGATCGGAAAAGAAAAAGTGGTGAATCACCACCAGGAAGTGCCGTACCGGGTACTGGAACGCCAGTACAGCTACGATGAAGTTGGACAGCACGCCGAGGACAACGGCAGTGAAAACATGATTATCCACGGCGATAATTTGGAGGCGTTAAAGGCCCTGCTGCCTCGGTACGAGGGCAAGGTAAAGTGCATCTACATTGATCCACCCTACAACACCGGCAACGAGGGCTGGGTATACAACGACAACGTCAACGACCCCAAGATCAAAAAGTGGTTGGGCGAAGTGGTAGGCAAAGAGGGAGAGGACCTCTCCCGCCATGACAAATGGCTGTGTATGATGTACCCCCGCTTGAAGCTGCTGCAAAAGCTGTTGGCAGAGGACGGAGCTATTTTTATTAGCATTGATAGCACGGAGCTATCTTCCCTGCATCTTCTTTGCAATGAAATATTTGGGAATGTAAACTTTGTGGATTACATTTCGTGGTTTAAGAAAGCTTCCCCTTCAAATGACGCAAAATATTTTAGCAATGATATTGAATATATTCTTGTTTTTGCAAAGAACAAAGCGATTTGGAGACCATCACGTTTGCCCTTAACGGAAAAGCAATTAAGGAACTATCAAAACCCAGATAATGATCCTCGTGGCTGCTGGAATTCAGCTACATATACCTGCAATAAATCTAAAGAGGAAAGGCCAAGTTTGTATTACCCTATCCTAAATCCTAATACAGGACAAGAAGTTTGGCCAAAAGAAACAGCCGTATGGGCGTATTCAAAGGAACAATATGAAGAACATATCAAAAATAATTTGCTTTACTGGGGTGTAGATGGGAAAGCAAAATATCCGAGATTTAAAAAATTCTTATTTGGGCATCAAGGTGTAGTTAATCGTACACTTTGGCATTATGATGACGTGAATCATACACAAGGGGCTTCTATGGAGTTAAGAAAACTAGGAATAACCAGATTTGACACGCCAAAACCCACACGTCTGATTGAGCGTATCTTACAAATTGCATCCACCCCAGATTCCATCATTCTCGACTCCTTTGCCGGTTCCGGGACCACCGCCCATGCTGTGCTGAACATGAACAGGGCCGACGGCGGCCACCGCAAATTTATTCTGGTGGAAATGATGGACTACGCCGACAGCATCACCGCCGAGCGAGTCAAGCGGGTAATTGATGGGTATGGAGATAAAAAGGCCGTGGAGGGCACCGGCGGTCAGTTCAGCTATTACGAGCTTGGGCCTGTGCTTTTGCTGCCGGACGGCAACCTCAACGAAGAAGTGGGCGCGCAGGAAATCCGGGAATATGTCTACTATATGGAGACCAAAGGGCCCCTGCCCGCCGGACAGCCGAAGGACGAGCCATACTTCATGGGACTGTGCCGCAACACCGCCTATTACTTCTATTACGAGCGGGAAAGCGTCACCACGTTGGACTACGCCTTTTTGTCTACAATTCAGACTAAAGCCGAAGGCTATATCATTTATGCCGATCTATGCGCTATCCCTCTGGAAACACTGCGCAACCATAACATCCTATTTAAGAAAATCCCTCGGGATATTGCACGGCTGTAAAGGAGCGTACAGAAATGGAACTGAAATCTTATCAGAAAGAGGTTATTGCCGATCTTGCACATTATCTGGAGCTAGTGGTAAAGCTGCAAAGTCCGGCAAAGGCGTACCAGACTTTCTGGAACGAAAAGAATGTTGTGGTGGGCCTTGGTGGTATGCCGGATTATGTGAACGTGCTTCCCGGCGTGCCCCATGTATGCGCCAAGGCGCCTACCGGCGGTGGCAAGACCTACATCGCCGCCAGTTCTCTGCGCACGATTTTTGACGCCATGCCCCAACGCCGGGCCAAGGCCGCGGTGTGGTTGGTGCCCTCCGAAGCCATTCTAGCACAGACCCGTAAGGCGTTGGAAAACCCTGATCATCCCTATCGTCAGCGACTGGATGTAGATTTTGGCGGGCGGGTCCAAGTTTACTCCAAGGAACAGGCCCTCCTGGGGCAAAATTTTACCCCTTCCGCCATTATGGAGCAGCTTTCTGTGTTTATTCTCAGCTATGATTCTTTCCGCACGAGCAAAAAGGACGGCCGTAAAGCCTATCAGCAGAACGGTTATCTGGCCGAGTTTGCAAAGTGGATGGACGATCCGTCGGTTCTGCTGGCCGATACCGACGAGACGGCATTGATCCAGGTGATCCGTTATCTGAACCCGGTGGTCATTGTGGACGAGAGCCACCATGCCACTTCGGATTTGAGTGTGGAAATGTTGCAAAACTTCAATCCCAGCTTTGTATTTGACTTGACCGCTACGCCTAAGAAGAAAAGCAATGTTATCTCTTTTGTTGACGCCGCACGGCTGAAAAAAGCCAACATGGTCAAGCTGCCGGTCATCGTCTATAACCGCAAGTCTCAGGCCGATGTGTATGGGGATGCCATCGCTATTCGCGCCAAACTGGAGGCACAGGCAAAGCAGGAGCAGAAGACAAGCGGACGCTATATCCGCCCTATCGTTCTATTTCAGGCACAACCCCGCAATCATGCGGATAGCACGACATATGAAAAGATCAAAAAAACGCTGGTGGACGGCGGTATCCCCGAGCAGGAAATTGCCATCAAGACCGGCGATAAGGACGAGCTGAAGAACATCGACTTGCTGTCCCCGAACTGTCCTATCCGGTACATTATCACCGTCAACGCCCTAAAAGAAGGATGGGACTGTCCCTTTGCCTATGTGCTGGCCACGGTGGCAAACCGCACTTCCACCGTGGATGTGGAACAGATTTTGGGCCGGGTGCTCCGCCTACCTTACGCGCAAAAGAACAGCAGCGAAGTGCTGAATCTCTCCTATGTCATTACCTCTTCCGCGGACTTCCACCAGACGCTGGAAAAGGTCGTGACCGGGTTAAACAGCGCCGGTTTCAGCAACCGCGATTACCGGGCGCAGGATGTGGACGTTCCGGTTGCAGCAGCGCCGAGCCCGGAAGCGGAACAACTTCCCATTGTTCCGCTTCCCTCTGACGAACCGGATCTGCCGGAGGTAGACAGTACCGATTTAAAAGCGCGTCTTGATGCGGCGACGCAGGAGGCAGAGCAATCCGTCCAAGAAGGAGCTGTGCAGTCCGATCCCATGCTGGCACAGGCGCTGCAACAGAATAAAATATATGAGGATGAGATCAACCAGGCAGATAATACTGCTTTGAGTCAGGCTCCCCTGGAGGTGCGCGACAAAATGAATCAATTCCGAATGAATGAAGAATTTGCAGAAGAAGCCTCTACCTTACGGTTCCCTCAGTTTATGCTGGAGACCATTCCCAGCCTGTTTTCTGAATCTCACGAAACACTGGAGCTGGAACATTTGGAGGGCGGGTTTTCTCTGCGGGATAAAGACGCCCATGTGGATTTCACCACCGTCAATGCTGAAATGGCACGGGTGGATGTGGACAACAGTAAGGACAGCACTGCAAAGGCGTGGCGGCTGTCTGGTGGCGACAGTGCGTTCTTTCGGGAGTGGTTCAGCACTCAGCCCTCCGAAAAACGGCTTTCTCTGTGTAAGGGCATTATCAAGCAGAAACTGTCCAAGATGAACTGTGTCAACGACCGGGAACTGAACGAGTACATCGATCGTGTGATTGGTACCTTGAACGAAGATCAACTTTCTGAGCTGGAGCAGTCTCCGTACCCCTATGTCGTGAAGATTCAGGGGAAAGTAAAAGAGTTGATTGCCCAACATCGCTTCTGCGTATTTGATACCTGGTTGGAACAGGATAAAATATCCTGCTTGCCCAACTATGCGCTGCCAGGGGTGATCTCTCCCACTGCCTTTACCTCGATGACGCCGAAATCACTCTACACCGCCGAAGAAGAAATGAACGAGTATGAGTTTAGAGTGGTGTGGAGCCTATCTGAGTTGAACAACGTCAAGTGGTGGCATCGCAATATTTCCAGATTGGGATTCCAGATCAACGGCCCTATTCATGCTTACCCTGACATCATTGTAATGCTCCACAGTGGGAAGGTGCTGATGGTGGAAACCAAGGGCGATCATCTGGACAACGACGAGTCCAAAGAAAAAGCCAAGATTGGCGATCAATGGGCGAAGTTGGCCGGAAAACAGTATAAGTATTACATGGTGTTTGAGACCAAACAACCGGACTATCCGGGGGCGTATTCTATGGAGCGTTTTATGGAAATTGTCAAAGGTATGTAATGACACGAGATCGAACCTCAGGCTTTAAACATGGAATCACTACGGCTTTTTCATGCGTCTTGCTGTATTCATGTGTTTTAAATCTTCTTCCTTTCCCAAAGACAAGGAAACAAAAGAAGAACCACAAAAGGTGTCCGTCGCCCCGAAGGAAGGAGAGTACCAGCTTTGGAAAGTCCCCACCCGAATGTTCTCGAGGAAAAGGAGCGTTTGAAAGCACAATGCTCGGGCGACCTTCTTCACAAGAACGTTTGATAACAAAGAACTCTATCCCCGGCAATTTGTCGGGGATAGAGTTCTTTTTATAGACGGGAAACCGTCCGTCGCATGAATCTGTAGATAAAGGGGGACTGGACTCCCAGGATATCTCCCTCATTTCGGAATAAACGATTCATAAGAGAGCCGGATACAGTGAAAAAAGGATAGGATAAAAGCGTATGGACGCCAGAAGAGAGAGCGGAAATTGTCCATAGGCATATGGGGGAACATGTTTCGGTGAAACCATTGGAGAAGAGGGATAACGCAGATTGCAACGTGGTTTGCTGCTGAGTGAAAAGTTCATAGAAGGTAAATCCTCATTTGAGCATAAGGGACGTCCAGGAAATCCTTTCGCTGCTTTACATCCCAGTGAAGATCTTATAATAGAGCGACTAGGGCTCATAGCCGTCAAATTGGGAGTTGAAAAGGAACGGTAAAAAAGGATTGCAAGCGAAAGGGGCTGGTGTAAGCAAACACGTTATCGGATAGGGCAAGGGTTCGAAAGCGTAGAAAGATTAAGAACCAAATACCTGGTTTCATCTCTTTGCAAATGGATGTCTGTCCATCCAGCTGGTTATGGCAAGTGGAGAACCCGAAGGATAAACCGAATACATATGAGCATCATAGGCTTCTGCTACCAAGGTTAATGGAAGAACAACACAAGGAGCACCCTTCTCACGGACATCACATGTTGGCACAAGGCGTATTTGATGCAATTGGATGCTTTCTCATAATTTTGCCCATACATGCTGCAAACAGGACCGTATCCGTTCACAGGCGGAAAAACACCCATATAAAAAGGATGGTAAGAACATGTTCGATCCCCACGTAATAGCAGGAAACTGGAATGTCAACCACCCTGTTGGATTCGTAGTATCCGACATGACTATCTTTAAAAACGGAATAAAAATGAGGAATGGACATTGTGGATCGATCCATTTAACAATAGCGCTGGGGAATCCCTCCCCAAGCCGCGGTTGTTTTCATATAGATTCATCAGCGTATGTTTAAGAAATCACAGTCGGGAAGGGCGGTATGTGCAAATGCATCAAAAGCGAATCCCC
>NZ_LT835157.1:3266343-3268845 GCF_900169665.1 Anaeromassilibacillus sp. Marseille-P3371
CCCCTGCGTATGTGTGCAGGATGCGGAGAAAGCAAGCCGAAAAAAGAACTGGTCCGGGTGGTCCGTTCGCCGGAAGGCGAGATTTCCCTAAGGTTCTTACATGCCAGGCAACACCGAGCCAAGGCGGTACTGTGTGATATTCCTATTTCGACTGCCTCAAGAAGCCTAAACAACTTGCTGGAAAAAGGAGAAGCAGACGCCACAGAGAGACTTATATACCGGCCGGGGCTTTGTTTACGCCTCACCGGCCTTCGTTAAGGCTTACGGCCATTATGGCATATGACGCTCCAGGTCTCGAGCAGGAACTCCAACCGATCATGCAATTATGGAAGCGTTAAATGGTTGAAGCAAGGAGAGTTACACCTTGCCCTCGACTTAGAGAATACAGAAATGTTCCCAAACGGTTGGACGAGTATGTTTACTAGTTCAACCACCAGCGGCCTGTGGCTGCCCTGAATGATAAACCCCCAGTTCAGTACAAGACCGAACTGGGGGTTCTGATTCTATGGTGGTTTTTAGTGCCTGCTTTTCTTTGAAAAATGCATAGAGCTGGCGGGTTGGCATATGTGGGCAAAGTTCTCTGGTTTTATCCGGACCTGAAGGCGCCGGCACATCTGCCACTTACAACAATTTGTTCCTTGCTGTTCATGAACGGGCCTGCACATCCTTCGCGCATCGTCCGGTCCAGCCCATGATCTGTTTCCGCTGGCTTTGAATGTGCTCTGCAATCTGCTGTAACATTCTTGCCCGTGGCGTCCATATATCGCGCTGGCGCCCGCTTATCTTGAAAAATACAGCAGCCGGGAATAGACCTCTAGCAAACGCGGATACGCATATTCAAAAAAGGACTTGTAGGCATCGCAAAGATAGTTTTTGCCTAGACCATCCGAAAAAAAATCCCGGTCCCGACGGCACCCACCCCGACAGAGCGAAAACCAACGGCATTGCCGGCATTCCTCCGGCTGGTATTGGCTCTGTTCGACAAAGCGGAGCTGTTCCCGCTGGCGGTCGATTTGTTCCAGGGTGTCGGTCAGGAAATTACCCAGCTTATAGTGATCCAGCATGTAAAAATCACAGGGATAGACACTTCCATCCGCTTCGACCACATACTGCAGACTACATTGACCTCCCATTGCACAGACTTGTGGAGGTTGTCCATCCAAAATCAACAATAGATTATCGAAGTATTGGTGGAATTGCCGCGCTCCTTTCTTGATCTGCTGGTACCAAAGATCAAAGGCATCCTTTAGATACTGTGCATACCGTTCCGAAGTAAGCGACCAGGGATGCAGCCCCCTCGGTTCATCTGCTGGAGATCGAAAGCAAACCACAGTCGGCCATCCAAGAAGTTCCTTCCCGGCAGGTATCGCTTGCAGCTATCCAAAGAAGCGGAACATATTATATAGGTTGATCCCTAAAACAAGAACCATGGACCATTGAAACAACCTGGTGACATTCTCCTCGCTTAACCTGCGGTTCAGCCTACCTCCCACTTCGCTGCCGGCAACCCCGCACAGAATCATCCCAACCAGAATGGGGATTAAGATGTCCGGGACATCCCCGGCTAGAATTGTTTTGAGCGTCCCCGCTCCTTGACTGATTAAAATAACAAATAGGCTGTTCTGAGCGGCTGTCTTTGTGGACATGGAAAAAAAGTAATACAAAACAGCCATATTGAACGGACCTCCGCCAATTCCCAAAAATGAACCCAGGATTCCCAAGCCCAATCCAACGGCAACGCAAAGGGACCAATGCCGGACCCGTTTTGCGGGAAAGCGGTCCTTTGTGATGGTGTAGAGCAGAGTCCCCAAGGTTGCTAAAAAAAGGAACAGTGCCTGTACGCCGCCGATCACCTCTGCGTCTGTATATAGGCTGGCCAGCTGGCAGTAGATCTCTTTTCCCAATAGGCCTCCCAGGGCAGCTCCGGCGGCCAAAGGCACGGAAACGCGGAAATCCAGTAGATTGTCCCGCCTCCAAGCAGCCTTGCCGACGGACCAGCAGCTCATCCCCAACACGGTACAACCTGAGTAAAAATTAATGGCTGCAACGCTGGCTGTATGGCATGCATCCAACACCGGCTTGATCATCACGCCTCCACCCATGCCGCAGATCTTTCCTAAAACGCTGGCTAAAAAAGCAACCAGAAAATAGATACCATCCATCGTCTCTCCTCAAAGGCGGTCAAGCTGTAACGCCTTCGGAAACCTATGGAAGTTCAAGGCGAAACCGCTTCGCCTTGTGTCATGCGGAGCGCGCAGGTCTCTTTTTCATCAAGGTCCTTATCTGTCTGCTATGCCAACCACAGATGTCCCTGTAGGCCCTCTTTCTTGGACCTGCGCGCTTCCGATTACCCCACGATGGTCCGAGCCGACTGTAAAATCTGCTCAACCATCTCTATCGTATACAAGCCGTCCGCACCTGTACTGGTTGGCGGACGGTCAAACCGGACTGCATCAATCACCTCGCGGTGCTGGCGGTACCCAAAGGGGACCACATCCAAGG
>NZ_LT835157.1:3270098-3284200 GCF_900169665.1 Anaeromassilibacillus sp. Marseille-P3371
CCCCGACAGAGCGAAAACCAACGGCATTGCCGGCATTCCTCCGGCTGGTATTGGCTCTGTTCGACAAAGCGGAGCTGTTCCCGCTGGCGGTCGATTTGTTCCAGGGTGTCGGTCAGGAAATTACCCAGCTTATAGTGATCCAGCATGTAAAAATCACAGGGATAGACACTTCCATCCGCTTCGACCACATACTGCAGACTACATTGACCTCCCATTGCACAGACTTGTGGAGGTTGTCCATCCAAAATCAACAATAGATTATCGAAGTATTGGTGGAATTGCCGCGCTCCTTTCTTGATCTGCTGGTACCAAAGATCAAAGGCATCCTTTAGATACTGTGCATACCGTTCCGAAGTAAGCGACCAGGGATGCAGCCCCCTCGGTTCATCAAGCGGATCGAGACAGGGAATGAACTGTTGATATGCAAATGCATTTCGAAGAAAAAAAGTATGTATTTTGCGATAATTCCGGCACCCTGCACGGGTCAAAACGGCAAGAATATTGGTATCCACATGGAATTTTTTTAGCAATTGCAACGCGTTCATAACGCGCTGGAAGGTCCCTTTTCCCTGTAGGTCTACTCGGTTTGCATCGTGGAGGTCCCGCGGACCGTCCAAGGAAACCCCTACCAAAAAGTGATGTTCTGCAAGAAAACGGCACCAGTCTTCATCGATCAGGAGCCCGTTGGTTTGAAGGGAATAGGAGATCGAACAGCGATTGACATTGAGCTCCTCTGCCAGCTGTACGGCAGTTCGGAAAAAATCTAGCCCAGCCAATGTGGGTTCTCCGCCCTGAAACACAATCGAGCAATGGCGGGTGCAGGCAGCCAATGCCGTACGAAGGGTATTTTGAAGGACTTGAACCGACATGAAGCCAAAATTTTCTGTAGCGCGTTTTTGCATCTCATCCATATAAAAACAATATTTACACCGCATATTGCACAGGCCGCTGGCCGGCTTTAGCATGATGGTGATACAGGGCCTCATGATAGATTCCTCCACAGTATGCCCCAAACGATTCAGCCCAGATCTTACCGGAGCATACGGGAAAAGGCCTGGGAACTCGGCCGTTCCAAAGAAACATCTCTGGATCAGGCAGGAAATCAAATCGATGAATTGACGACAATGTCACTTTTTAAGACCTGATGAGACCAGGGGGCGCCCGGTGTGTTGAGCCGCTTTAAAATGGTTTTTCCAGCGAGAGTTCCCAACGTGCGGCCGGGCATATTGATCCAGCGCATCCCTGGACAAGGATAGACATAAGGGGGGTTGAACAGGCCGACAATCTCTACGTCTTTGACTGGGGAAAGGTTCCGCTCGGAAAGGCAGCGGAGTGCTTCTTGCGTCATGACATTGGTTGACACCAGAATGGCTGTTACGCCGTTGTCCAGCATATTGGCGACCTGCTGGTAGGCTGCGCCCGCATCCTGTGCGTTTGCCGTCGAGTCTGCCTGGCAGATGAAAGCGTTTTTGGGGGTCCAGTGTTCTACGGCGAGGGCGTCCTGAAAACCGCGAAGGCGTTCCATCGTGGTCTTGAGGTCGTCGTCGCTGGCCAGGTAACCGATTTTTTGATGGCGTCCGGAACGAAGAAACGATAGAGTGATCTCATAAACGGAATCGTATGTGGATACAGTCAGTGTGTCGCACCGGCAGTTGTCCAGCACACGGTCGATCAGGAGAACAGGAAGATTTTTGGGCACGACATCTGCAATGTCCTGGAAGTCCAGGAGAGTGGAGATTGCGATAATACCGTCTACCAGGCCGGAACTCAGGTAACGGAAGCTCTGTATTTCCTTTTTAGGGTTCTCCTTGGAGTTGCTGATCAGCAGAGAGTAACCGGCGGACCGAATGACGGACTCGACGGCCTCAATAATATTGAAAAAATAGGAGTTTGCAAAAGTTGGGGTAATAAAGCCAATGGTATTTTTTTTTCCGGTCTTCAAGTTACGTGCGGCAAGATCTGGGACATAAGAGAGCGTTTCGATGGCCTCCAGGACAACTTTCTTTGTCTGGTTGGAGACAAAGCGAGTGCCGTTGATGACATGGGAGACAGTGGCGGTAGAGACGCCGGCAAGTTTGGCGACATCTTGGATGGTTGAGCGCGGCATAGTCAACACCTACCTGTTCATAAAGAAAAATTTCTGTTTTAATTGATCAAATTGCAAATTCATAGCTGATTAAATTATACGGTAGTGCCGGTTGGGTGTCAACTACGTAAACGATAAAATAGAAGATTTTTGGCTAAATGATAGTAAAAATAAGCAAAATTTGTTCGAAAATACGTAATCGTTTAACTTTTGCACAAGAACCCAATAGCACTTTTGGAGAAAACGGATATATCCCAAACAGCGCAAATCGACTTTCACAGATGCTGTAAAAGGAAAGCCGGGCTGGATAAGGTCCCTTTCTTATGGGGCTGTGAAAAAATTGAGCATGGAGGCGTTGGCTGCCCAAGAATGGCACCATTTGAGGCGCTCTACTTATGGAGGCGTTCCTATTGCAACGGATCGAATTTCCCTATGGCACAACTCCGCCGTTTCCTTTCTAGCCGAATTCTGCACAGAAGAAAGGTTGAAATAGCTGTGTCTCACATATCGCTGTAGCAAGTGGGGAATATTGATTGCATTCTCCGTTATAAAAACAGATCATTGATCCATGTTTTCTAAAAGGGACGAACAAAAAGATTGGGCTCATACATCACAAGGCATAATCAAATGAGAAAAATACCAGCAAAAACAGACACAAATAGACTTCCATCTTCTGGAATCGGGGAAAATGCACAAAATCTGTCTTGACAACGAATAAAAAGTATGATATAAGTTATTCAAACGTTTACGTAAACGATTTAACACACGAGGTTCATGAATTTTTGGACATACCAACGGCGATGACAATCACCATGCAAAGCGGAAATTAGTTCCTTTGGGGACTTGGTTTCAATTCAATTTACAGAAAAGAGGAGTAAAAATGAAGAAGTTCAGAATGGCCCGTCTATTGACCACAGTGCTGCTGGTGATGACGATGGTTGCGTCCATGAGTGCTTGCGCTCCGGATCAAACCAATCCTTCCGATGGCGCATCCACTCCTGGAGAAGCCTCCGGGTCCGGCGAAAACGAATCCCTGCGGACCGTTACCTTTGGCCTGCAGACCGCTACCAACAGCTTGCCCTTCTACATTGCAAAGGAGGAAGGCTTCTTTGAAGAAGAAGGAATCAATGCAGAATTTCTGGTTTATACCTCCGGCGGCGCTCAGATTGAGGCTGCTGCGTCCAATGCGTGGATGTTCGGCACCGGCGGCGTATTCCCTGCCATTACCGGTATGCTCAACATCGATATGCGCGTAGTCGGTTCCTGCATGTCCGACGACGCCATGGTAGACCTGTGGGTACGGCCCGACAGTCCCATTGCGCAGAGCGGCCCCGGACATTGTGAAGAATACCCCACATTGTACGGGACCAAGGAGGATTGGGATGGCATTACCGTGCTGGGACCGGTCAATACAACCGGGCATTATTGCCTGGTGCGTGCACTGGATGCATTCGGTTTGTCCCTATCCGATGTGAATGTCACCAACATGGAGGTCAACTCCGCCAATACCGCTTTCCGTGCGGGCGAAGGCGATGCAATTATCTCTTGGCTTGCCCTGTCCGTCGATGCAGCCAGCGAGGGCTGGGTCAAAGCGGCCGTACTGTCCGAAGTGGGCGCAGATTCTCCTTCGATGATCTATGCGACGGAAGAAGCTTGCCAAGATCCGGAGCTGGTGGAGACCGTTTTGAAAGTTTACTATGAGACAGCGCAATGGATTGAAGAAAACCCAGACAAGGCTACGGACTACTATTATGACCTGCTGTACAACAACGGCGTCACAGCGACAAAGGAAGAGTGCCGCGCAGTTCTGGATGGTATTCCGTACCACACCTTGGAACAATCGAAACACTACATGAACAAAGGGGAAGACGGCGAGCGGTATATGATGCATTGCTTCGAGGACATCATGGATTATTTGATCTCCCAGGGGTCTTATACGGAAGCCGATTTGGAGACCATCAAGGAGCTGGATTTGATGCCTGACGAATACATCAACGCAGTCACCCTGGAGTAACCGGGATTCCGGCCTGGATTTGCAAATCGTATGCAGCCGTCGCCGGAACGAGAAGGAGTTGTAGCATGAATACCAATCAAGAAAAGCTTACAAAAGCCATCGCACGGGAACGTAAGCATATCAAGAATAAAAGTAGAAACTTATTGTTTACCTCAATCATTAGCATCGTTGTCCTGTTAGCCCTATGGGAACTATCCGTCCAACTCGGTTGGATTACCACTCGCTTTTTCTGTGCGCCGTCTGAGGTACTCAACGCGCTGATTGAAAAACTGACCAATCGGGCGCCGGACGGGGCAACCCTGCCCGTGCACATTCTTTCCAGTATGAAAATCTCCATGATCGGTTTTTTGATGGCGGTTTTAATCGGAACGCCCTTGGGGCTTCTGATGGGATGGTACAAGCCGGTGGATAAGTTTATCCGGCCGGCGTTCAACCTCATACGCCCCATCCCCGCAGTCGGATGGATTCCACTGATGATTGTGCTCCTGGGGATTGGGCTGGCTCCAAAGGTTTTTATTGTTTTCCTGTCCGCTTTCGTAGCGGTGGTTCTCAACTCCTATGCAGGGATCAAGCTGACCAATCGGGCCATGATAAACGTATCAAAAACCTGTGGGGCATCCAATTTTACAATTTTTCGCCGGGTGGGAATCCCGTCTGCAATGCCAATGGTCTTCACTGGTTGGAAGGTAGGACTGGGGCTCTCCTGGTCAACGTTGGTGGCGGCCGAAATGTTGGCGTCCAACGACGGTCTGGGCTATATGATCCTGGCTGGCCGGCAGTTTATGCGCGTAAACTTGATTATGGTCGGCATGCTGACCATCGGTGTGATCGGTCTGATTTTGTTCGCCCTACTGAACTGGCTGGAAAAAATAGTACTGAAATGGAGGCAGTAGACGAGATATGAAAAAGCATACGTTTATTCTGCGGAATTTTTTACTCAATCTGCTTTCCTTTTTGTCACTGGGTCTGCTGGTCCTCTTGTGGATTGTAGGCTCCAGCGGAGAAGCCTCCATTTTGCCGTCCCCCTATGAGGTCTGGACAAAGTTCCTCGCTCTTTCGGAAGACCCGATTGCGGGCATGTCGATGTTGGGACACTCCCTGCAAAGCCTGCGCAGGGTGTTTGTGGGATTGCTTGCAGCGACTGTGGTGGGCATCCCTCTGGGGACGATGATTGGATGGAGCGAGCGGTTTCGGGCAATCTTCCAGCCGGTTTTTGAGATTATCCGTCCGATTCCTCCGCTGGCATGGGTCCCTCTCATTTCGATCTGGTGCGGGGTCTTCGAGTTCTCTAAGTACATTTTGGTGTTTATCGGCACCTTTTCCGCAATTGTTGTAAATACGTACGCAGGCGTCAATCTTGCAAACCGTGACAATATCGCAGTAGGCCGTATGTTTGGCGCACGAGGCGTCCGCCTGATTACAGACATTGTATTTCCCTCGGCTTTGCCTTCCATCATGGCCGGACTGAAAACGGCTCTGACAACCGGTTGGGGCGTTGTATTGGCCGCGGAGATGATCTCGGCCAATTACGGACTCGGCATGCTGGTCACCCGCGGCTCGGACAGCAACGACATTCAATTGGTGCTGGTTGCAATGCTGCTGATCGGGTTGATCGGGGCGCTGATGTCCACCGCGTTTACCATCCTAGAAAGGAGGCTCAGCCCATGGCGGACCGATTTAAATTAAGCGTTAAGAACTTATCCAAAGCGTTTGTGACAAAAAAAGATGACACGCTGGTGATCGACGACATCAGCATGGACGTTCGGGAAAACGAATTCCTGGTCATCTTAGGACCGGGCCAATGCGGAAAAACCGTCCTGCTCAATATGGTAGCCGGCCTTTTAAAGCCTACCCTGGGAGAAATCTATATGGATGGGGAGAAGGTGTCTGGCCTGGATAAACGTGTACGAATGGTGTTTCAAAAGTTGGCTCTGCTGCCGTGGCTGACGGTGAGTAAGAATGTACAGATTGGTATGAAATACGCCAAGGTTCCAAAGGAACAACGGGAGAGGGTGGCGCAGCATTATATCGACCTGGTTGGCTTACAGGGATTTGAACGTTCCTACCCCCACCAACTTTCCGGCGGTATGAAGCAGCGTGTGGGGATTGCAAGGGCCTATGCCAGTGCGCCCGAGGTCCTGCTGATGGACGAGCCCTTTGGACAGCTGGATGCCCAGACACGCTATTCCATGGAGGATGAAATCCTGAAAATTTGGGACAAGGATAAGCGCACGATTCTCTTTGTTACCAATAATATCGAAGAAGCCGTCTATTTGGCGGACCGCATCGTATTGCTGTCCAAGCGGCCGGCAAAAGTAAAGGACGTATTTGATCTTACGGGATTGCCGCGTCCACGGGACAATCTTTCGGAAGAATTCCTGCGGATTCGGCAGGAGATCGCCGACCAGATGGACCTGGACCTTGGTCAGTAGGAAACGGAGGACAGACATGGCTGAAAACAATGAATACAAGGTGGAAGTCCGCCACTTATACAAAAATTTCGGTTCCTTGGAAGTGCTCAAGGACTGTAATTTCAATGTAAAACGCGGGGAGTTTATCTGCGTGGTAGGTCCTACGGGCTGCGGAAAGACCACCTTTTTAAACCTACTCACCTGCCTGCTGGAGCCGACCAGCGGCGAAATCCTGATCGACGGCAAGCCCGCCAATCCCAAAAAGCACAATTTGGCGTTTGTTTTTCAGGAACCCACCGCTTATCCATGGCTGACGGTACGCAAAAATCTGGGCTACTGCCTGTCTCTCAAGCATCTGCCAAAGCAGGAGATTGCTGCCCGTGTGGAAAATATTGCACGGCTGATGGGTTTGAGCGCCGATTTGGACCGGTATCCAAGCGAACTTTCAACCAGTACGGAACAGAAGGTGGTAATTGGGCGGGCCTTTGCAATGAACCCGGACCTTCTGCTGATGGACGAACCCTATGGACAGATGGACATCAAGACGCGCTTTTATTTGGAGGATGAAGTGGTTCGCATCTGGAAGGAACTGCACAGTACGGTTCTGTTCATCACCCACAACATTGAGGAAGCGGTATACCTGGCGGACCGGATTCTCATTCTTTCCCAAAAGCCTGCGAGCGTGAAAGAAGATGTGGTGGTCGATTTACCCCGGCCCAGAGACATCAATTCGCCGGAATTTGTACGCTTGCGCAGCTACGTGACCGATCAAATCAAATGGTGGTAAGGAGGAATACATACGATGAAACTGTGCTGTGGTTCCAATCTATATGCATCGTTTCCGCTGGAAACAGCCTTGCGTGAAATGTCCAAAATTGGGTTCCGCTATGTGGACCTCTGGGCTTGCAAAGCCATCTGCGACCATGCCGACCCTCAAAAGACGACGCCGGAGGAGGTACAAGAACTGCTGCAACGCTACAAGATGACAGCGGTTTCAATGACCCTCTTCCTGATGTCCGGCGAGGAACGGCGGGAACGAATGAAGTTCGCCGCGGCATTGAGGATTCCCACAGTGATCTGGGAACCCGCCCAGTCTACCGATTGGGCGGACCATATGACCAATTTGAACCCCATCAGCGTCCCTTATGGCAGCCCAAGGGGGAATTTTTCCGAGTATATAGAACAGTTAAAGCAGGACCTCGCCTATGCCAAATCCCTTGGGCTAAAGGTAGGGATCGAGGTGCCTCACTGCTATACTTTCAACGAGTATCTGTATCAAATTTATAAGACGGACCAGTGCATCGACGACGATGCTTTGTCCTACATTATTGCTCCGCCTCATGCCAATGCGCGGGGGTATGAGGCGGAAGATGTATACGACCTAGTCGCACATTCGCGTGCATATATGCTGTATTTATGGGATATAAAAAAAGGGTTTTCGTTCCCGGAAAGCGACCGTGCCTTTGGCGCTGGCGACGAACAGATGCCCGGAGGTGGCCAGCGCAATTTTCAGGCGCAGATTGATGCGTTCGCCGAAAAAGGGTTTACTGGATGGTACAACGTATCCTGTCACGGCACCGAGGGATGGAACGACCTGCAAAAAATTAACAACTGCTTGAAGAATGCGTACAGACTTGTGGAGCCGATACTTCAGGCAAAGGAAGGGACAGTATAAATCATGGTAAAACTAGTGATGCTGGGCGTGGCGCATCCACACGCGGAGAGTTGGGTACGCGCCTGGCAAATGCACACAAAAGCCGAGCTCGTCGGCGTATGGGATGAAAACCAATCGCTGGCACAGCAATTCGCTGAGCGGCATGGCCTTCTATGTTTTCAAACCATGGGACAGGCGCTTGCGTACCCCGAGGTGAGCGCCGTAGGAATTTGTGCAGAAAATGTAAAACATGCCGCCTATACCATTGCAGCTGCACAGGCGGGAAAAGATATTTTGTGCGAGAAACCGGCTGCGACAACCCTGAAAGATTGCCAGTTGATGCAGCAGGCAATCGCACAAGCGGGCGTCCGCTACATGCAGGCGTTTCCTATGCGCGTGGATGCTGTCAACCAGACGATCAAGTCCATCCTGGATGCACAGGAGATCGGCCGGGTAGTGAGTTTTCGCAAGCGGCATGGAATCGGCTGGGCGGCAGACGGCCGGGTTCCGGCGCCGCTGGCGTGGTTTACAGACCCGGAGCTTTCCGGTGGGGGAGCTTTTTTGGACGAGGGAATCCATGCGGCCGATTTCTTGATCTGGATGTTTGGAGAACCCAAATATGTGACAGCAAAAATCCCACAGAGCACAGTTGGACTAGAGGTTGAGGACAACGGCATCGCCATCGTGGAATTCGCCAATGGAGTAATCGGTACGCTGCAATCCAGCTGGACCTTTGCCGCCGGTACAGTGACGACGGAGATCTTCGGCTTGGACGGCACCATACAGCAGAGTTTTAACGACTGCGCGTCTACCACGATCAATGGGGAAAATAATTTTCCACTTCAGGTGTTTCGGAAAGGTCGGCCTATGGCGGGATGGGAAAACCCGCGGATGCCTATCCGGTTTAAACACATTCATGAGGTGGTAGCAGAACGCTTTATCGACTGCTTGGAGACCGGCGATGCATTTCCCTCCACCTTGGAGGACGGCTATGCGGCGCTCCGATTGGTGCTGGCCGCTTACCAGTCGGCCAAGGACAACCGCACCGTGGCAATGGAGGAGATCTAAATGAAGAAAGATATTGTGAAGATCGGCGTGATTGGATGCGGGGCGATTGCCAACCAGTATCATATGCCGGCCCTGAAAAGCTTGCCGGATTGCGAAGTAGTAGCAGTCTGCGACTGGATTCCGGAACGGGCAAAAGCTGCTGCGGACTACTTTGGGTTACCGCAGAACCGTGCTTTTACGGAGGACGAGGCGTTGCTCGCCCTGGACGAGATACAGGGCGTCCTGATTCTGACGCCCAATTACAATCACTGTGAGGTCACAGAATTGGCGGCCTCTTGGAAAAAGCATGTCTTTGTCACCAAACCTATGGGACGCACATTGGACGAATGCCGCCGCATGATGAAGGCCTGCCAAGACAACGGCGTGCAGTTGTTTGTCAGTTTTATGCACCGGTACCTTTTGGGAATTGCCGAAACACGCCGTTTGGTTCAGGAAAATGCCATTGGCAAGATCGAAATGGTGCGTATTTTAAATGCGCCGGGCGCCACCTCTACTGTCAGCAAATGGTTTTATGATGAAAAAAACGTAGGAGGCGGGTGTGTCATCGACCTAGGCGTCCACGGCATTGACCTGGTACGTTATTTAATCGGCGAAATCGACGAGGTGACATTTGCTGATATGGGACGGTTCCGTGATACCATTTTTACCGATGGGGAGTATGTACACCCGAACAACGAGGACCACGCCATAGCAATCTACAAGACTCGCTCCGGCGCCACGGTGAACCATATGATTAGCTGGCACCACTGGTCGAATGCGGATCGGTTTTCGATGGAACTGTTTGGCGAAAAGGGATCTATTTTTCTCCGGGACCCCATGGGGATTGTAAATGTCTGCAAGGTCGAACCGGGAAAGCCGGCGACTTGGGTTTCTCTACAGCTTCCCTATGAGAAGTTGGGCGTGGAACAGCATGAATGCTTTTTGGAGATGATTCGGACCAACGGGACAGCGAATCCTGGTGGAACAGATGGACTGGCCTGTATCCGGGTGGTTCGGGCCATTTATCAAGCCATCAAGACCGGAAAACCTGTTCAAATGGATTGTTTGGAGAGCCTATGAATATTTTATTGTTACATACGCATGACTCCGGCCGGTTTCTACAGCCCTATGGCTATGCGCTGGAAACTCCACATCTAAAAACGCTCGCGGAACGGGGGACGCTGTTTCGCCAAGCTTTCAGCGTCGCCCCAACCTGTTCTCCCAGTAGGGCAGGGATGCTTACCGGGCAGTACCCTCACAATTGCGGAATGTTTGGATTGGCCCACCGCGGCTTTTCCCTGCCGGATTATCACCACCATATGGCGCGCTATTTAACCAACTTTGGTTATGAAACGGTGCTTTGTGGAATCCAGCATGAAGCGCCGAACGCGGATTTGCTGGGATATACAAAAATCCTTGACGGCCAGGCGTTTGATATGGGATGCATTGACTTCGACTCCTTTGCTTTTGACCGAGAAAATGCCGGACTGGTGTGCGACTATCTGAAGCAACCTCGGGATAAACCGTTTTTTCTTTCGTTTGGCATGTACAATACGCACCGGAAGTGGAAAAAACATGAAGAGGACATCGACGCCCGTTATGTAGCGCCATTTCCCGGAGTTTACAATAACGCGCAAAACCGGGAGGATATGGCAGACTACATGAGCTCTGTGCGGTTCTGCGATTCGTTGGTGGGACAAGTCCTGCAAACGTTGGAGGAGGCCGGACTTCGGGAGGAGACCATGGTGATTTTTACCACGGACCATGGTCCAGCTGTGCCCGGGATGAAATGTACGCTGTACGACGGCGGAACGGGCGTTGCACTGCTTCTGGATTACCCAGGAAATCCGGCAAAAGGCCGCTGCGTGGATGATATGGTATCGCATCTGGACTTGTTTCCAACGATTTGCGATTTATGCCAGATCGAGAAACCCGATTGGCTAGAGGGACAGTCGCTTTTGCCGCTGTTGAAACGGGAAGGTCCATTTACCCATAGGGTGCTGTTTTCAGAAGTCAATTATCATGCAGCCTATGAGCCCATGCGGGCTGCCCGCAGTGAGCGCTATAAGTATATCCGCCGGTTTGACGAACGGCCGGGGCACATTTTGTCAAATATCGATAATTGCCCGGAGAAAACCTTCCTCTATGAGTATGCTTGCCTCAGAGATACGGATTGCAGCAGTGAAGAGCTCTACGACCTGTATGCGGACCCGATGGAGAAACAGAATGTGGCTGCAAGGCCGGAATATGCACAGGTACGGGAACAGATGGCGTCGTCGCTGTTGGAGTGGATGCAGCAGACGGAAGACCCCCTGTTGTCTGGCGCAGTGGAAGCGCCTGTAGGAGCCCGCGTCAACCGGAGAGACGATTACTGTGCAGAGGATCTGGCAGTAGACACAGAGGAATAAGATGGATGGCCAGAAAGAAGAGAGACGATGAAAAAATTTGGCGAGAAGAAGGTCGGGATTGCGATCATCGGATGCGGGGCGATCAGCGCCTATCATGTGGACGCCCTTCGCTTGATTCCCGAGGCAAAGATTGTGGTCTGCTGTGATCTTATACGGGAAAGGGCGCAAAAAACCGCTGCCGGCGCCGCCGATGTGACCATCGATTATACAGAGGCGGTTGACCGTAGCGATGTGGATTTGGTGTTTGTTCTGACTCCAAACTATCTACATAAAGAGATCGCCGTTTTTGCAGCAAAGAAAAGAAAGCATGTGTTTGTCCAAAAACCGTTTGCCATGGACACGCAGCAATGCCGTGAGATGATCGATGCAGCAGAACAAAACCACGTAAAGCTTTTTGTCAGCTTTATGCACCGGTATTTTGAAGAATCCCGTTGGGCGAAGGAGTACATCGCGGCGGGAAAGCTAGGCGAAGTATATATGGCGCATATCCGGAATTCTTTGCCGGGAAGCGATTATTCCACCTGGCAATATGATTCCGCACTTTGCGGAAAAGGAGGCGCGATCCTGGATGTCGGCGTACATGGGATTGACCTGGTGCGATACCTATTGGGCGACATCGACGAGGTGGTTTGCGCCTCCAAAGGACAAAAGATATTTTCACGCGTGATCGAGGGCCAAACGGTACATCCGGACAACGAGGACTGGGCGTTGGCGCAATACCGCTTAAAAAGCGGCGCTATGGTGAGTCATCAAATCAGCTGGGAACAGAAGTGGCACTGTAACCGATACACGATGGAAATACATGGGAGTCAAGGGAGTATCTACCTGCGGACCGGATACGGCCCCCTTGCTGTGACCAGTCCGGGGGTTTCGCAGGCCGGAAGCATGACATTTCCAGCCTTGGATGTGGTCCCCTTTGGGTACCGCCAGCACCGCGAGGTGATTGATGCAGTCCGGTTTGACCGTCCGCCAACCAGTACAGGTGCGGACGGCTTGTATACGATAGAGATGGTTGAGCAGATTTTACAGTCGGCTCGGACCATCGTGGGGTAATCGGAAGCGCGCAGGTCCAAGAAAGAGGGCCTACAGGGACATCTGTGGTTGGCATAGCAGACAGATAAGGACCTTGATGAAAAAGAGACCTGCGCGCTCCGCATGACACAAGGCGAAGCGGTTTCGCCTTGAACTTCCATAGGTTTCCGAAGGCGTTACAGCTTGACCGCCTTTGAGGAGAGACGATGGATGGTATCTATTTTCTGGTTGCTTTTTTAGCCAGCGTTTTAGGAAAGATCTGCGGCATGGGTGGAGGCGTGATGATCAAGCCGGTGTTGGATGCATGCCATACAGCCAGCGTTGCAGCCATTAATTTTTACTCAGGTTGTACCGTGTTGGGGATGAGCTGCTGGTCCGTCGGCAAGGCTGCTTGGAGGCGGGACAATCTACTGGATTTCCGCGTTTCCGTGCCTTTGGCCGCCGGAGCTGCCCTGGGAGGCCTATTGGGAAAAGAGATCTACTGCCAGCTGGCCAGCCTATATACAGACGCAGAGGTGATCGGCGGCGTACAGGCACTGTTCCTTTTTTTAGCAACCTTGGGGACTCTGCTCTACACCATCACAAAGGACCGCTTTCCCGCAAAACGGGTCCGGCATTGGTCCCTTTGCGTTGCCGTTGGATTGGGCTTGGGAATCCTGGGTTCATTTTTGGGAATTGGCGGAGGTCCGTTCAATATGGCTGTTTTGTATTACTTTTTTTCCATGTCCACAAAGACAGCCGCTCAGAACAGCCTATTTGTTATTTTAATCAGTCAAGGAGCGGGGACGCTCAAAACAATTCTAGCCGGGGATGTCCCGGACATCTTAATCCCCATTCTGGTTGGGATGATTCTGTGCGGGGTTGCCGGCAGCGAAGTGGGAGGTAGGCTGAACCGCAGGTTAAGCGAGGAGAATGTCACCAGGTTGTTTCAATGGTCCATGGTTCTTGTTTTAGGGATCAACCTATATAATATGTTCCGCTTCTTTGGATAGCTGCAAGCGATACCTGCCGGGAAGGAACTTCTTGGATGGCCGACTGTGGTTTGCTTTCGATCTCCAGCAGATGAACCGAGGGGGCTGCATCCCTGGTCGCTTACTTCGGAACGGTATGCACAGTATCTAAAGGATGCCTTTGATCTTTGGTACCAGCAGATCAAGAAAGGAGCGCGGCAATTCCACCAATACTTCGATAATCTATTGTTGATTTTGGATGGACAACCTCCACAAGTCTGTGCAATGGGAGGTCAATGTAGTCTGCAGTATGTGGTCGAAGCGGATGGAAGTGTCTATCCCTGTGATTTTTACATGCTGGATCACTATAAGCTGGGTAATTTCCTGACCGACACCCTGGAACAAATCGACCGGCAGCGGGAACAGCTCCGCTTTGTCGAACAGAGCCAATACCAGCCGGAGGAATGCCGGCAATGCCGTTGGTTTTCGCTCTGTCGGGG
>NZ_LT835157.1:3285739-3411092 GCF_900169665.1 Anaeromassilibacillus sp. Marseille-P3371
CCTTGGATGTGGTCCCCTTTGGGTACCGCCAGCACCGCGAGGTGATTGATGCAGTCCGGTTTGACCGTCCGCCAACCAGTACAGGTGCGGACGGCTTGTATACGATAGAGATGGTTGAGCAGATTTTACAGTCGGCTCGGACCATCGTGGGGTAATCGGAAGCGCGCAGGTCCAAGAAAGAGGGCCTACAGGGACATCTGTGGTTGGCATAGCAGACAGATAAGGACCTTGATGAAAAAGAGACCTGCGCGCTCCGCATGACACAAGGCGAAGCGGTTTCGCCTTGAACTTCCATAGGTTTCCGAAGGCGTTACAGCTTGACCGCCTTTGAGGAGAGACGATGGATGGTATCTATTTTCTGGTTGCTTTTTTAGCCAGCGTTTTAGGAAAGATCTGCGGCATGGGTGGAGGCGTGATGATCAAGCCGGTGTTGGATGCATGCCATACAGCCAGCGTTGCAGCCATTAATTTTTACTCAGGTTGTACCGTGTTGGGGATGAGCTGCTGGTCCGTCGGCAAGGCTGCTTGGAGGCGGGACAATCTACTGGATTTCCGCGTTTCCGTGCCTTTGGCCGCCGGAGCTGCCCTGGGAGGCCTATTGGGAAAAGAGATCTACTGCCAGCTGGCCAGCCTATATACAGACGCAGAGGTGATCGGCGGCGTACAGGCACTGTTCCTTTTTTTAGCAACCTTGGGGACTCTGCTCTACACCATCACAAAGGACCGCTTTCCCGCAAAACGGGTCCGGCATTGGTCCCTTTGCGTTGCCGTTGGATTGGGCTTGGGAATCCTGGGTTCATTTTTGGGAATTGGCGGAGGTCCGTTCAATATGGCTGTTTTGTATTACTTTTTTTCCATGTCCACAAAGACAGCCGCTCAGAACAGCCTATTTGTTATTTTAATCAGTCAAGGAGCGGGGACGCTCAAAACAATTCTAGCCGGGGATGTCCCGGACATCTTAATCCCCATTCTGGTTGGGATGATTCTGTGCGGGGTTGCCGGCAGCGAAGTGGGAGGTAGGCTGAACCGCAGGTTAAGCGAGGAGAATGTCACCAGGTTGTTTCAATGGTCCATGGTTCTTGTTTTAGGGATCAACCTATATAATATGTTCCGCTTCTTTGGATAGCTGCAAGCGATACCTGCCGGGAAGGAACTTCTTGGATGGCCGACTGTGGTTTGCTTTCGATCTCCAGCAGATGAACCGAGGGGGCTGCATCCCTGGTCGCTTACTTCGGAACGGTATGCACAGTATCTAAAGGATGCCTTTGATCTTTGGTACCAGCAGATCAAGAAAGGAGCGCGGCAATTCCACCAATACTTCGATAATCTATTGTTGATTTTGGATGGACAACCTCCACAAGTCTGTGCAATGGGAGGTCAATGTAGCCTGCAGTATGTGGTCGAAGCGGATGGAAGTGTCTATCCCTGTGATTTTTACATGCTGGATCACTATAAGCTGGGTAATTTCCTGACCGACACCCTGGAACAAATCGACCGGCAGCGGGAACAGCTCCGCTTTGTCGAACAGAGCCAATACCAGCCGGAGGAATGCCGGCAATGCCGTTGGTTTTCGCTCTGTCGGGGCGGGTGCCGTCGGGACCGGGATTTTTTTTCGGATGGTCTAGGCAAAAACTATCTTTGCGATGCCTACAAGTCCTTTTTTGAATATGCGTATCCGCGTTTGCTAGAGGTCTATTCTCGGCTGCTGTATTTTTCAAGATAAGCGGGCGCCAGCGCGATATATGGACGCCACGGGCAAGAATGTTACAGCAGATTGCAGAGCACATTCAAAGCCGGCGGAAACAGATCATGGGCTGGACCGGACGATGCGCGAAGGATGTGCAGGCCCATTCATGAACAGCAAGGAACAAATTGTTGCAAGTGGCAGATGTGCCGGCGCCTTCAGGTCCGGATAAAACCAGAGAACTTTGCCCACATATGCCAACCCGCCAGCTCTGTGCATTTTTCAAAGAAAAGCAGGCACTAAAAACCACCATAGAATCAGAACCCCCAGTTCGGTCTTGTACTGAACTGGGGGTTTATCATTCAGGGCAGCCACAGGCCGCAGGTGATTGAACTAGTAAACATACTCGTCCAGCCGTTTGGGAACATTCCTGCATTCTCTAAGTCGAGGGCAAGGCGTAACTCTCCTTGCTTCAACCATTTAACGCTTCCATAATTGTATGATCGGTTGGAGTTCCTGCTCGAGACATGGAGCGTCATATGCCATAATGGCCGTGAGCCTTAACGAAGGCCGGTGAGGCGTAAACAAAGCCCCGGCCGGTGTATAAGTCTCTCTGGGGCATCTGCTTCTCCTTTTTCCAGCAAGTTGTTTAGGCTTCTTGAGGCAGTCGAAATAGGAATATCACACAGTACCGCCTTGGCTCGGTGTTGCCTGGCATGTAAGAACCTTAGGGAAATCTCGCCTTCCGGCGAACGGACCACCTGGACCAGTTCTTTTTTCGGCTTGCTTTCTCCGCATCCTGCACACATACGCAGGGGGATTCGCTTTTGATGCATTTGCACATACCGCCCTTCCCGACTGTGATTTCTTAAACATACGCTGATGAATCTATATGAAAACAACCGCGGCTTGGGGAGGGATTCCCCAGCGCTATTGTTAAATGGATCGATCCACAATGTCCATTCCTCATTTTTATTCCGTTTTTAAAGATAGTCATGTCGGATACTACGAATCCAACAGGGTGGTTGACATTCCAGTTTCCTGCTATTACGTGGGGATCGAACATGTTCTTACCATCCTTTTTATATGGGTGTTTTTCCGCCTGTGAACGGATACGGTCCTGTTTGCAGCATGTATGGGCAAAATTATGAGAAAGCATCCAGTTGCATCAAATACGCCTTGTGCCAACATGTGATGTCCGTGAGAAGGGTGCTCCTTGTGTTGTTCTTCCATTAACCTTGGTAGCAGAAGCCTATGATACTCATATGTATTCGGTTTATCCTTCGGGTTCTCCACTTGTCATAACCAGCTGGATGGACAGGCATCCATTGCAAAGAGGTGAAACCAGGGATTTGGTTCTTAATCTTTCTACGCTTTCGAACCCTTGCCCTATCCGATAACGTGTTTGCTTACACCAGCCCCTTTCGCTTGCAATCCTTTTTTACCGTTCCTTTTCAACTCTCAATTTGACGTCTATGAGCCCTAGCCGCTCTATTGTAAGATCTTCACTGGGATGTAAAACAGAGAAAGGATTTCCTGGACGTCCCTTATGCTCAAATGAGGATTTACCTTCTATAAACTTTTCACTCAGTAGCAAACCACGCTGCAATCTGCGTCATCCCTCTTCTCCAATGGTTTCACTGAAACATGTTCATCCATATGCCTATGGACAATTTCCGCTCTCTCTTCTGGCGTCCATACGCTTTTATCCTATCCCTTTTTCACTGTATCCCGCTCTCTTATGAATCGTTTATTCCGAAATGAGGGAGACATCCTGGGAGTCCAGTCCCCCTTTATCTACAGATTCATGCGACGGACGATTTCCCGTCTATAAAAAGAACTCTATCCCCGACAAATTGCCGGGGATAGAGTTCTTTATTATCAAACGTTCTTGTGAAGAGGGTCACCCGAGCATTGTGTTTTTAAACGCTCCTTTTCCTCGAGAACGTTCGGGTGGGGACTTTCCAAAGCTGGTACTCTCCTTCCTTCGGGGCGACGGACACCTTTTGTGGTTCTTCTTTTGTTTCCCTTTTAGGCCGTACGTTGGCCGTTCATCCTCTGGGCGGACATCTGCGGTTGTTTAAACCGTACCAAACCAGTCCGGTTTAACGCCACCACGACGGCCGGGATAAGAATCCGCTGAATTACAATCCCGGGAATTGCATTCAAAAATGCACCCATTAGGAACATCCGCCAAGTAAAACCTTCGCTGGTAATCCCCAAGAACGCCATCTGAGCAATACCCCAGACAATCCTGCCAGCCAACATGGCGGCAACCAAACAGCGATAAAGTGCAATTACACCCTGCCAGCGGGAAAGTCCGTACACCAGCCCATAGGTCATTCGTTCAAATGCCATCGCAACTCCCGTAGGGAATAAAACCGGCGCGCCAAAGAGCGCATAACGCATCAACTGTCATTCCATATTGCCATCCGCAGATCAGGCCGCATAAGAAAACCGGGATATACATCGGAAGGAGCATGTTCCCAACCTGTGGAATTTACCCGATCAAAAACGGCAGCACCAATCCGATAGCAAGGAACAACGCTGCCAAAGTCACATTTTTTGTCGTCAGCCTGATCAATGTATTCCTTCCCTTGGAAAGGCTGTTTTGAATCTTACTTTCCAGCTATTCCCTCCCGCCAAAATAGGAACGAATGTCCTGCATTCTCCGTACCTGGCCCACATGGAAGGGGCAACGGGAGTCACAGTGGCCACACGCAATACAATCGGATGCTGTCTTTTCCAGATGGATATAGTGGTCTCTTGCCAATGTATCCCCCGCCTGCGCTAAGTCATAATATTTGTTGATGAGTCCGACATCCAACCCTGCTGGACACGGCTGACAATGGTTGCAATACACGCAAATTCCTGCCGCGTCATGCGGGGTAAACGTTCCCAAAATGGAGTAATCTCTTTCCTCTGGCGCCGCATTCAGAAATCCCAAAATGCGGTGCAGGTCGTTTTCATTACGCACGCCCGGCAGTACGGTCAATACGCCCGGTTTATCTAGCGCATACTGTATGCACTGGTATTCTGTCAACGCACGCTGAAAGGGAGACGTCTTTTCGTTCAGAAGTTGGCCCCCGCTGAACGCTTTCATCACGGAAATCCCCACCCCTTCCGCTTCACAGCGGCGGTACAGGGCCATCCGTTCATCCACACTGCCGATGGCAAACTCCCCGTGCCGGTAATCATAGGCAGGATTGATACTGAACATCATCATATCAATCAGACCAGTATCCAATACCATATTGGCAATCTTCGGCGTATGTGTAGAAAGCCCGAGGTGATGTACGACCCCCTCCTCTTTCAACTTCTGTAGAAACGTCCAGGTTCCTGCTGCACACACCTTCTCCCAATCTGCTGCTTCATCGATGCAGTGAATAAAACCAAAGTCGATATAATCGGTTTGTAGCGCCTTTAACTGCCAGTCCACCGACCGCTTGATCGTGTCCAGGTTCAGTGTCCAGCCGTACTTTCCGCTTCGATAATCCGCCCCAAAGTGAATTTGAAAGTAGACGTTTTCCCGGCAGCCAGCAACCGCTCTTCCATAGGCTGGGAAAGGTACTGCATCCGATGCCGCCATATCGAAATAATTGACACCGTTTTCAATCGCCAAACGTACAATCCTTTCAATTTCCGCTTCTCCAGCTGGTCCCAACGAACTGTTTCCCAGCCCAATGATGCTGATTTTCTCTCCACCATGTGGCAACTTGCGATATTCCATACGATTTCCTCCTCATCACAGCTCTCATTCGGTCCTCTTCGCTCTTATCTGTATACCGATTCCTCTTGGGGCGCCGCTTTGTATATACCCCCATCAAATTCCCTTTATCCCAATTCCTTCGCAAAACTGGCCATTGCCGCCGATATTTCAATCTGTTGGGGACAGACGGCCTCACAGCTCCGGCATGCGATACAGGCGCTGGGCCATTTATTCTGTGCAATTGCAGATAGTGCCATGGGTGCAATAAAACCACCCTCTGTGAAGTGGTGTTCGTTATACAGAGCAAGCAGGGATGGAATGTCCAATCCCTGCGGACAATGGCTGACACAATAGTGGCAGGCTGTACAGGGGAGTATGTTCTTCCTCACCATAGTATCTGCAATGCACAGCAATGCCTTCATCTCCTGGGGATTCAACGGTTTTTCTTCCTCAAACGTGCGGATATTTTCCTGCATCTGTTCCAGGTTGGACATGCCGGAGAGCACCATCGTCACACTGGGAATCGATTGTAGGAACCGAAATGCCCAGGCCGGGACAGGTTCCTCCGGGCGAAGATTGTGGAGTTTTTCGGTATCTTCTTTGGACAATGTAACCAATCGGCCGCCGCGCAAGGGCTCCATCACCCACACAGGGATGCCAAATTCCCGCAAAAGTTCCACTTTTGCTTGGGCATCCTGAAATTTCCAATCAAGGTAATTCAACTGAATCTGCCCAAATTCCATATCCGCCCCATATGCATGCAAAAAACGCTTCATCACGCCATAGCTGCCGTGTGCGGAAAANGTTGCATCAAATACGCCTTGTGCCAACATGTGATGTCCGTGAGAAGGGTGCTCCTTGTGTTGTTCTTCCATTAACCTTGGTAGCAGAAGCCTATGATACTCATATGTATTCGGTTTATCCTTCGGGTTCTCCACTTGTCATAACCAGCTGGATGGACAGGCATCCATTGCAAAGAGGTGAAACCAGGGATTTGGTTCTTAATCTTTCTACGCTTTCGAACCCTTGCCCTATCCGATAACGTGTTTGCTTACACCAGCCCCTTTCGCTTGCAATCCTTTTTTACCGTTCCTTTTCAACTCTCAATTTGACGTCTATGAGCCCTAGCCGCTCTATTGTAAGATCTTCACTGGGATGTAAAACAGAGAAAGGATTTCCTGGACGTCCCTTATGCTCAAATGAGGATTTACCTTCTATAAACTTTTCACTCAGTAGCAAACCACGCTGCAATCTGCGTCATCCCTCTTCTCCAATGGTTTCACTGAAACATGTTCATCCATATGCCTATGGACAATTTCCGCTCTCTCTTCTGGCGTCCATACGCTTTTATCCTATCCCTTTTTCACTGTATCCCGCTCTCTTATGAATCGTTTATTCCGAAATGAGGGAGACATCCTGGGAGTCCAGTCCCCCTTTATCTACAGATTCATGCGACGGACGATTTCCCGTCTATAAAAAGAACTCTATCCCCGACAAATTGCCGGGGATAGAGTTCTTTATTATCAAACGTTCTTGTGAAGAGGGTCACCCGAGCATTGTGTTTTTAAACGCTCCTTTTCCTCGAGAACGTTCGGGTGGGGACTTTCCAAAGCTGGTACTCTCCTTCCTTCGGGGCGACGGACACCTTTTGTGGTTCTTCTTTTGTTTCCCTTTTAGGCCGTACGTTGGCCGTTCATCCTCTGGGCGGACATCTGCGGTTGTTTAAACCGTACCAAACCAGTCCGGTTTAACGCCACCACGACGGCCGGGATAAGAATCCGCTGAATTACAATCCCGGGAATTGCATTCAAAAATGCACCCATTAGGAACATCCGCCAAGTAAAACCTTCGCTGGTAATCCCCAAGAACGCCATCTGAGCAATACCCCAGACAATCCTGCCAGCCAACATGGCGGCAACCAAACAGCGATAAAGTGCAATTACACCCTGCCAGCGGGAAAGTCCGTACACCAGCCCATAGGTCATTCGTTCAAATGCCATCGCAACTCCCGTAGGGAATAAAACCGGCGCGCCAAAGAGCGCATAACGCATCAACTGTCATTCCATATTGCCATCCGCAGATCAGGCCGCATAAGAAAACCGGGATATACATCGGAAGGAGCATGTTCCCAACCTGTGGAATTTACCCGATCAAAAACGGCAGCACCAATCCGATAGCAAGGAACAACGCTGCCAAAGTCACATTTTTTGTCGTCAGCCTGATCAATGTATTCCTTCCCTTGGAAAGGCTGTTTTGAATCTTACTTTCCAGCTATTCCCTCCCGCCAAAATAGGAACGAATGTCCTGCATTCTCCGTACCTGGCCCACATGGAAGGGGCAACGGGAGTCACAGTGGCCACACGCAATACAATCGGATGCTGTCTTTTCCAGATGGATATAGTGGTCTCTTGCCAATGTATCCCCCGCCTGCGCTAAGTCATAATATTTGTTGATGAGTCCGACATCCAACCCTGCTGGACACGGCTGACAATGGTTGCAATACACGCAAATTCCTGCCGCGTCATGCGGGGTAAACGTTCCCAAAATGGAGTAATCTCTTTCCTCTGGCGCCGCATTCAGAAATCCCAAAATGCGGTGCAGGTCGTTTTCATTACGCACGCCCGGCAGTACGGTCAATACGCCCGGTTTATCTAGCGCATACTGTATGCACTGGTATTCTGTCAACGCACGCTGAAAGGGAGACGTCTTTTCGTTCAGAAGTTGGCCCCCGCTGAACGCTTTCATCACGGAAATCCCCACCCCTTCCGCTTCACAGCGGCGGTACAGGGCCATCCGTTCATCCACACTGCCGATGGCAAACTCCCCGTGCCGGTAATCATAGGCAGGATTGATACTGAACATCATCATATCAATCAGACCAGTATCCAATACCATATTGGCAATCTTCGGCGTATGTGTAGAAAGCCCGAGGTGATGTACGACCCCCTCCTCTTTCAACTTCTGTAGAAACGTCCAGGTTCCTGCTGCACACACCTTCTCCCAATCTGCTGCTTCATCGATGCAGTGAATAAAACCAAAGTCGATATAATCGGTTTGTAGCGCCTTTAACTGCCAGTCCACCGACCGCTTGATCGTGTCCAGGTTCAGTGTCCAGCCGTACTTTCCGCTTCGATAATCCGCCCCAAAGTGAATTTGAAAGTAGACGTTTTCCCGGCAGCCAGCAACCGCTCTTCCATAGGCTGGGAAAGGTACTGCATCCGATGCCGCCATATCGAAATAATTGACACCGTTTTCAATCGCCAAACGTACAATCCTTTCAATTTCCGCTTCTCCAGCTGGTCCCAACGAACTGTTTCCCAGCCCAATGATGCTGATTTTCTCTCCACCATGTGGCAACTTGCGATATTCCATACGATTTCCTCCTCATCACAGCTCTCATTCGGTCCTCTTCGCTCTTATCTGTATACCGATTCCTCTTGGGGCGCCGCTTTGTATATACCCCCATCAAATTCCCTTTATCCCAATTCCTTCGCAAAACTGGCCATTGCCGCCGATATTTCAATCTGTTGGGGACAGACGGCCTCACAGCTCCGGCATGCGATACAGGCGCTGGGCCATTTATTCTGTGCAATTGCAGATAGTGCCATGGGTGCAATAAAACCACCCTCTGTGAAGTGGTGTTCGTTATACAGAGCAAGCAGGGATGGAATGTCCAATCCCTGCGGACAATGGCTGACACAATAGTGGCAGGCTGTACAGGGGAGTATGTTCTTCCTCACCATAGTATCTGCAATGCACAGCAATGCCTTCATCTCCTGGGGATTCAACGGTTTTTCTTCCTCAAACGTGCGGATATTTTCCTGCATCTGTTCCAGGTTGGACATGCCGGAGAGCACCATCGTCACACTGGGAATCGATTGTAGGAACCGAAATGCCCAGGCCGGGACAGGTTCCTCCGGGCGAAGATTGTGGAGTTTTTCGGTATCTTCTTTGGACAATGTAACCAATCGGCCGCCGCGCAAGGGCTCCATCACCCACACAGGGATGCCAAATTCCCGCAAAAGTTCCACTTTTGCTTGGGCATCCTGAAATTTCCAATCAAGGTAATTCAACTGAATCTGCCCAAATTCCATATCCGCCCCATATGCATGCAAAAAACGCTTCATCACGCCATAGCTGCCGTGTGCGGAAAACCCTAAGTGGCGGATTCGCCCAGCCTGTTTTTGTTTCATCAGATACGCAAAGATCCCGTATTTCGGATTTAAATATGCGTCAATATTCATTTCACAAACATTGTGGAATAGATAGAAGTCAAAATAGTCCACACCACATTTTTCTAACTGCTTTTCAAAGATTTCTTCCACTTTATCCATATTGGCTAGGTCATAACCCGGAAATTTGCTTGCTAAGAAATAGCTCTCCCGCGGATATTTCTGTAAGAGGCGCCCCAGCACCAACTCCGATTGGCCGTTGTGATAACCCCACGCTGTGTCATAATAGTTGATCCCGCTCTCCATAGCGTACGCCACCATCTGTTCCGCTGCCGCCTCATCGATTCGGGAATCGTCGCCATCGATCACGGGCAGGCGCATTGCGCCCATGCCGAGGGCAGAGAGTTTCCATCCCTGAAAGCTCTTATATAGCATCATCCACCCACTCCTTTTCCATCCAGCCGGCAGAAACCTTCTGTTTCCACCCTCTAATGTTGCCCCGATTATACCCCTTGGAGTGCACTCTAAGTCAAGTATTTTAGGCCATCTTTTAAAGATAAATTCTGTTTTCCTCACATGTACACCATATTATAAGGTTTTGTCTCATTTCGCTCTTTAAGCGAAACTTTGTTCTTGTTCTTTTTTACCCGAAGTGGTAGAATAGAAAAAACCGATTCGATGGAGGCACCCTATGGAACAGCAGACCTTATTTGAAAAGCAAGGCATGGACCGCCCCTTGGCCAGCCGCATGCGGCCGCATACTCTGGAGGAATTTGTCGGACAAGAACACCTACTGGGACCGGGTAAAATTTTACGGCAGCTGATCGACCAGGACCGCATTTCCTCCATGATTTTCTGGGGTCCTCCTGGGGTGGGAAAGACCACTCTGGCACGCATCATTGCCGGGCGGACACATGCCAATTTTATTGACTTCAGCGCAGTGACCAGCGGTATCAAGGAAATTCGGGAAGTGATGCAACGGGCTGAGGAAAACCGGCGTTTTGGGGAACGGACGATTCTGTTTGTGGATGAAATCCATCGCTTCAATAAAGCACAACAAGATGCCTTCCTCCCATTCGTGGAGCGTGGCAGCATTGTACTGATCGGCGCCACCACGGAAAACCCTTCCTTTGAGGTCAATTCGGCGTTGCTTTCCCGCTGCAAGGTATTCGTTCTACAAGCGCTAACCACGCAAAACTTGGAGGTCCTCCTTCGCCATGCACTGGAGGACACCCGCGGGTTTGGAGGGGAATCCATATCCATCTCAGAAGAGTTGTTGTCGGCAATCGCCCATTTTGCGAATGGCGACGCGCGCACGGCTTTAAACACCCTGGAAATGGCGGTCTTAAATGGGGAACGCACATCCGAAGGTGTAACCGTAGAGGCGGACATTTTGAGGCAATGCCTCTCAAGGAAGTCCTTGCTTTATGACAAAAATGGGGAGGAACACTATAACCTGATCTCTGCACTGCATAAATCCATGCGAAACAGCGACCCGGATGCTGCCATCTACTGGTTAGCTCGTATGCTGGAAGGCGGGGAGGACCCGCTTTATATCGCGCGGCGGCTGATCCGCTTTGCCAGCGAAGATGTGGGAATGGCCGACAGCCGTGCCATTGAAGTCGCTACAGCCGTTTATCAGGCGTGCCATTTTATTGGGATGCCGGAATGTTCCGTCCATTTGACCCATGCGGTAACGTACCTCTCCCTCGCGCCAAAGTCGAATTCGTTGTATATGGCTTATGAATCCGCCAAACGGGATGCACTGGAAAGATTGGATGAACCTGTCCCCCTCCAAATTCGCAACGCCCCTACCCGTCTGATGAAGGACCTTCACTATGGGCAAGGGTACCAATACGCCCACGATACAGAGGAAAAACTCACTTCCATGCAATGCCTTCCAGATTCTTTGGAAGGACGGACTTACTATATCCCAACCACACAGGGTTCTGAAGCGCGTGTACAGGAACGCCTACGACAAATCAAACAGTGGCGGGAACAAAAACGTCGGGAGGAAGAAGCGGGCGGCGATGGAACCAAGTGAATAGGATGGATTTTTCTTGCCAGCGCCGCGACCGGCTGTTCTGAGAAAAGCAACTGTCCTCCAAAAAGGATTGTTTACAGGGCTCCAAAAGTAAGCGCACGCTCTGATACAAAGCGCTCTGGACACCCCAACCCTGGCCGGTTGGTTAAATACATGCGCTTTTTAGCCGGATACTCGGATTGTCCTTCCATTGACTTCCCATCGCGTTTTTATCGTTTCTTCCTTGGATTTGCTGAAATGACAAGGCAACCATTTGAAAATCATCGATGGGGCAAAGAAAGTTACATGAATGTTGTTATCCAAATACAGGCCGTATCTGGCCACAAACAGTTCGATTTTCAGGGGTTCAATCCAGGAGATCTCCACGCGCTACGGAGCATTTGGTTTCGGAAATCTTTTCAGGTCTTACGTTTTGCCTTGCCGGGCGGGACTGCCTCTGGTTTGTCAGCCTTTGGGCCGTATGTTTTGTTTTCAAGGTTTTTGTGCACTTCATAGGGTTACAGGAAGAAAGATTTTCCTCCTATTATTGACAAATAAATCCTGTCTTTGGTATGATAAGAAAAGATTATGCCATAGCAAAAGCTGCTCTGATGGAGCGGCTTTTTTCGAACCATAAGTTAGCTAAGGCTAACTTATGGTAATTTTTCTTTCATCGAAGGGGATACCCACCCTTTCGTGCATAAACAGGTTCCGTTCCTTCTTCACTTTTTCTGCCCAGAAATAACAAGGGAGGTGCATCCACATGCTTGCTGAATATTCCGACGCATGGGCTAGTTCGCAAATGTACTCAGAAGAAATATACCGTTGTTCCCCCACAATCGGAGTGATTGTCCGGGAGTATTGTCTGGCCCAATATGAAGCCTCATACCCCGCGGGGATGCAGCCTGCACACCTTGAAGGGATCTTTTGTCAATCCGGCCAGCTTCAGGTGACAACCGCACAGGGAACCGTGACGACTGTGGAGGCCGGAGAACTTCTACTGGTCACTGATGCCGCTGCGGTCCGTAACTTTTCTTTTGACCGCGGCTGTTTTCGTTGCATCGCTGCTTTTTTTGACCATTCTGCCGCAGGGGAGTCCTTTGCGCGTGCCTGCGCACTGCTATCAGGAAGCCCCCTGCATTTGGAACAGGTGCAGGCATTGCTCAACGCTCACGATGGATGTACCGTAATCCGGAACACCACTTGGGGCGCCTCCTGCCTGGCATCCCTCTGCCAGCTTTCCAAGGAGCAGCGGGGCGCTTACTTTCTTCTGAAACTTTGGGAATTGTTCTATCTATTGTGTAGCTGGCAGGCTGCGGGAACCGTTCCCCACGAAACCGGATACTGCGACCATTATCAGGCAGACGTTGTCCGTAGCGTTCATGACTATATGCTGGCTCATTTTGACCAACATCTGACGGTACAGGAACTCGCCCGGCGGTTTCAACTGTCCCCGACCTTTCTGAAAAACTGTTTTCGCCGTCTTTATGGAACCCCTATCCACGCCTACCTCAAGCATTATCGTTTACAAACAGCAGCCCGTCTGCTGTGCACAACCTCTGAAAGCGTGTTGGCCGTGGCATCCTCTGTGGGTTATACTGGTACCAGCCAATTCGGGACTGCTTTTAAAGAGTACTACCACATGACTCCGGCACAATACCGAAGGTTATATCATCAAAAAAATGTCCAAAACCGGTGAGTTTTGTCTATTTCCGGCGGCAATTTCAGATAGACTGTGTTATATTTGAATTTCAAATGAATGCCGTGCGCTAGGAGGTGTCCAATTTGAAGCAGCACAAATTCTGGGCTTGGGGCGCTGTCATCTGTATGGTGATGGTTATCATCACAGGCTATCGGCACAAATAATACTGGAGGAATTGCCTTATGAACATTTATCAAAAGATCGCATTATTCGTGGGCGGCGCACTGTTTGGCTCCGCCGGTATCAAACTGCTGAGCAGCAAGGATGCCAAAAAAGCCTATACCCACGCCACGGCAGCAGCACTGCGCGTCAAGGAATCCGTAATGGGTACCGTTACTTCGGTTCAGGAGAATGCGGCGGACATTCTGGCCGCAGCTAAGGATATCAACGAGCAGCGCGCTGCACAGGAAGAGATTGTGGAAGATACGTCCACGGAAGCAACTGAGGCTTGATGCGGGCAAATCTGCTGTCCGTTCTATAACAAATAAAAGAGGGTCGCGGTTGCGGCCCTCTTTTCCTTGTCGGAGGTCAACTATGAAATTTCAAATTATGCATGAAAGCAGTGGGCGCATGCGTATCCGCTGCTGCCAAAATCGGATGACATTGGAACAGGCGGATCTCCTGGAAGCATACCTTCAGCATATCACTGGAGTGCGGCAGGCGGTGGTCCATGAACGGACCTGCTGTGCTGTTATTTATTATCAAGACACCCGTGCGGATCTGCTGCAACAGATCAGCCGCTTCTCCTATGACGCCGAGAGCATCGCCGATCTCGCTCCTCTGCACAGCGGCCGGGCACTCAACCGCGCTTACGAGGAAAAATTGGTGGGGCGGGTTGTCTTTAAGGCCATCCGTTCCCTCTTTTTTCCCGCACCTTTGCGAATCGCCTACACGCTGTGCCGGTCGATTCCCTATCTCCTTCGCGGTATCAAATGTCTTTTCCAGGGAAAGATGCGCGTGGAACTGTTGGATGGGCTATCTATTGGAATCTCCATGATCCGCCGCGATTTTTCGACTGCCAGTTCGGTAATGTTTTTGCTGGGACTTGGCGAGCTCTTGGAAGAGTGGACCCACAAAAAGTCTGTGGATGATCTGGCCCGCTGCATGTCTTTGAACATTGACCGCGTGTGGCTTAAGACATCTTCCGGGGAAATTCTGGTACCCTTAAATCAAGTTAAGGCCGGCGACCGCATTTCCGTGCGTATGGGTGGTCTGATCCCCTTAGACAGTACCATCGAAGAAGGCGAAGTAATGGTCAATCAGGCATCCCTCACCGGAGAATCCATTCCTGTCCCGAAACGTCCCGGCACAGCCGTCTACGCCGGCACTGTGGTGGAAGAGGGCGAGTGTGTGCTCCGTGTGACCCAACAATCCGGAGAAAGCCGTTACGATAAAATTGTTGCCATGATTGAGCAGTCTGAAAAACTGAAATCTGCTGCGGAAAGCAAGGCATCCAATTTGGCCGATAAGCTGGTGCCCTATACCCTGTTTGGGAGTGTCCTGGCCTATTTATGGACCCGGAACGTCACCCGCGCGTTGTCTGTTCTGATGGTCGATTTCTCCTGTGCGTTGAAGCTGGCCATGCCCTTGGCTGTGCTTTCCGCCATGCGTGAAGCCAGCAGTTATCATGTAACTGTGAAGGGCGGAAAGTACTTGGAGGCCGTCGCCAAAGCGGATACAATTGTCTTTGATAAAACCGGTACTCTGACCTACGCCTGCCCGGTCGTCTCAGAGGTGATTCCCTTTGGCGGCCACAGCGAGGAGGATATGCTCCGGTTGGCGGCCTGCCTGGAAGAGCATTTCCCCCATTCTATGGCCAACGCTGTGGTACAGGCTGCCCGAGATCGCGGCCTTTCCCACGAGGAAATGCATTCCCAGGTGGAATATTTGGTGGCCCACGGAATCGCCAGTACGGTCGGAAATGAACGTGTGGTGATCGGCAGCGCACATTTTGTCTTTGAAGACGAGGCGTGTGCCATTCCGAATGGCGACCAACCGCGCTTTGGCGCGCTTCCAGAGCAGTACTCCCATCTGTACCTTGCCATTGGCGGACAGCTGGCCGCTGTCATTTGTATTTCCGATCCCCTTCGTACAGAGGCTGAAGCGGTCATCAATGCCCTGCGCCGCCTGGGGATTCAAAAAACCGTTATGCTCACCGGAGACAGTGAGCGAACCGCAGCAGCCATTGCCGCCCAAGTCGGTGTGGACGAATACCATTCCGAGGTCCTTCCTGAGGACAAAGCTCGATTTGTAGAAGCAGAGCGTGCACAGGGGCACACGGTGATCATGCTGGGCGACGGCATCAACGATTCCCCTGCGCTATCCGCTGCAGATGTAGGCATTGCCATCAGCGACGGTGCAGCAATTGCACGGGAAATCGCCGATATTACAATCGCAGCCGACGACTTGTTCGAACTGGTCAACCTGCGTATGATTGCTAGCAGCCTGATGCGCCGGATTCAATCGAACTACCGCTTTGTCATTGGATTCAACGGCGGTTTGATCGGTCTCGGTGTTGCAGGCGTCCTTCCTCCTGCGACCTCAGCCATGCTGCACAATCTGTCTACATTGGGCGTCAGCCTGCGCAGCATGACCAATCTGCTGGAATAAAAAAACACCGGCAACCGCTTCCAAAACATCTCATAAGTCAAGCAACGCGCTTTTTCAGGAAATGTTGCCTGCACAATGCACACAGAATACCATTGAGTATGGTTCTTTCGAAGATACCTGGCTGTCGCCCGAAAATGGCAGACGGACAAACGGCGTCCCTCCCTTTCAAAAGGTAGATGGACGCCGTTTGTCCGTCTTTCTTCATTTCTTACTCGACTTGGTTCCCGTTACAGTTCCTCCTGGGGAAGCTTTACCAGTTCGAACGAGGGGGTATGATGCCCATGCGAACCACAATGCCCACAACCTTTGCACTGGGGTCCACAGCCGCATGTCTTTCGAAGATAACCATCGTACTCCAAGGATTCCACCTGCTTTTGGACCTCTTCTTGCGGTTTTTGCAAGGAATCTGCCAGATCCTTTACGGACCAGGCGCGGCCCTCCTCCAACAGTTCCATGAGTTTATCCATCTTATTCACCCCCTCGTGCATTGAATAAATTCCTATCCAAAATAAGGCCATCTCTAAAAGAACGTATAAAACCATCTACATTTTGCGCTTCACCGTCCTTAAATCGCCTCTGTGTATTCAAACGTCGCATCCCATCTATTCCATCTAGGCACGATTCCCGTCTAAGCCGAGGAACTATATCACCCCTATAAGGACTTGATACCATCCAGCCCCTTAGAAGCACTGTATCACTCATTTTTGCATCGCTTGTCCTGTCACCCGTAAACAGGTCCCATCTTTTTGGCCAAGCCCGGTTCCTTTTTAGGTGCCTGTATAACCAGCTGTTCTACTCAATACTGGAAGCGTTACCCTTTACTCTCCCCACAAAGCAGGAGATTCGTATTTTGCTACAGTATGCAAGATAAAAGATGCACAAAAGTTAGCTAAAGCTAACTTTTGTGCATAAAAATTTCTATTTCTCTTCACGCGCTTCTGACTGTCCCGGTTGTACCGAAAGGACCAGATACCCTGCCTTTTGGACCACCTCGCGTAAGGTATCCTCTGAAAGTACCTGCTTTGTCCGTACAATGGCCTTTCGAGAATCAAGATCCACCTGGGCCCAAACACCATCCAAGTTGTTGAGCGCATTTTCTACCCGCCTCACACAGTTTGAACATGTCATCCCATCAATCGTCAGAACCGTTTCATACGGATAATGGCTTTTATCCCGATCCGCCACCTTCACCTTCTTGACGGGCGGTTCATGTTCGCCACAACAGCCACCCCCTTGACGAAGTTTCCGGACATAGCTATAGACACCATAAATACATGCCAATGCCAGTAAGACCGGAATAATAATGTTGACCATTTCTAAAGCCCCCTCAGTTAGTCTCTGCTAATTAAAGTAGCACAAAAAACCTATTCTGTCAATGTGGCTTCGCCGCCTTTATCCCTTGACAAAACAGAAATCAAAGCTACAATGAATAGTGAAACGGGATCTATACCGGTTGCCACCGCAGGGAGGGTTTTGTGCCAAGGGATAAAAGCGCCAGCTTTGCCAGAATTGTCCCCGCAGCAAAAGCTGAATTCCTGAAAAAAGGGTTTGCAAAAGCTTCCATGCGATCCATCGCGGAAGCTGCTGGAATGACATCGGCTGGATTATATCGCCATTTTGCAGATAAAGAGGCCGTGTTCGCCTCCTTGGTAGAACCATTGCTCTCTAAATTGGACCAAGTTTACCAAACCATCAAGGAACGGGACTATGAGCTGTTGGTTGTGAAACAGCTGGACGAAATGTGGGCTAGTAATGCAGAAGTGATCTATTTCCTCGATTTGATTTATGACCATTTCGATGCGTTTAAATTGTTGCTCTGCTGATCTTCCGAAACCAAATACGAAAACTTTATCCATGATTTCGTCGTTTTGGAGCAAAAAGAGACCGTGCAGTTCATGGAAGCAGCGCGCAAATGCGGCGTACCCGTCCGTACGATCGATGAACGGGAGCTTCACCTCCTTCTCAGTGCATATTCCACGGCTCTGTTTGAAGTGGTCGTGCACGATTTTACGAAGGAAGAGGCAGCACACTACCTGACTACGCTTCGTCAGTTTTTCTATCCGGGTTGGAGAACGGTCTTGGGGCTCTGAAGAGCCTCTCTTTTTTCGCCCTTTGTTAGCTGTAGCTAACTATCAACATTCTTTTTTGTGAAATGGTTTGTATGCCGATATTTTTTTGCTTTTTAGTTAGCTATCGCTAACTTAAAATTCTTTGAGGGTCTGTTTCTTTCCCAATCTGCGGTTCTATGTCCAACCGGAATTTATTTCATTAAGGAGGCGTTATTCCCCATGAACAAAAAAAAGCAGAGCAGCTTGTCCCGCCTGCTGGGTTATGCAGGCGGGCACAAGAAGCTGACCATCTTGGGCTGTACCCTGTCCGGGGTGTCGGCGGCCCTTTCACTGATGCCCTATGTATGTATCTGGCTTGCTGTACAGGGGGCCTTCCGTGCTTTTCCTTCACTTTCACAGGCCACTGGACTCGAGCGGTTTGGCTGGATGGCAGTCGCATTTGCCGGTGCCAGCATACTCGTCTATTTTGGGGCCTTGATGTGTACCCATCTCGCCGCGTTCCATACCGCTCGAAATATGCGGCGGACCGCCATCGATCACGCGGTCGACCTCCCTCTCGGCTTTTTTTCCAGCAATCAGACCGGCCGTCTGCGCAAGATCATCGACGACAATGCCGGGATGACTGAAACCCTATTGGCTCACGAACTTCCCGACCTAGTGGGAGCGATCGTCACCCCTGTTGTTGCCCTCGTATTGCTTTTTGTGTTCGACTGGCGGATGGGATTGGTTTGTTTGATTCCTATGATCGTTTCCATCTGGCTGATGACGTTGATGATGGGTGGAAAAAATGCGAAATTTTTCGAACGCTATCAGATTCAGTTAGAAAATATGAGCAGCGAAGCAGTGGAGTATATCCGCGGAATCCCTGTCGTCAAAGTCTTTCAGCAAACCGTTCATTCCTTTAAAAACTTCTATCAAGCGATCATGTCCTATAAGGAACTGGCCTCCGGTTATGCGATGAGTTGCCGGACCCCCTTGGTTTGGTTTACCACGGTTTTAAACGGCACCTTCCTTTTGCTTATCCCTATGGGGATGCTCATGACCGCTGCAGCCGGTGGAGATGGCTGGGATGTTCTGTTAAACATGATTTTTTATATCCTCTTTGCTCCGGCCTGTGGTGGCATGATGAACCGCATTATGTACGCTTCGCAGGCTCTGATGGAAGCCGACGAGGCGATTCGTAAGCTCAACCTGATTCTGGAACAGAAGCCTTTGGCCGAACCGGCACATCCTCAGTCTCCAAGCGGGCACAGCGTTGTGTTCAAGAACGTGACCTTTACCTATCCTGGCGCGGACCGGCCTGCGCTTCAACACGTGAGCTTTACGGTTCCTGAGGGGGCGACAGTCGCCTTAGTGGGCCCTTCTGGCGGAGGTAAAACCACCGCGGCTACACTGATCCCCCGGTTTTGGGACGCACAAGAAGGTTCTGTTCAGGTGGGCGGCGTGGATGTCCGGCAGATTTCCACCCGCGATTTGATGGCTCAAGTAGCCTTTGTTTTTCAGGATACGCGCTTGTTTAAGGCCAGCCTCCTGGAAAATATCCGGGCGGCCCGGCCTTCAGCCAGCCGGGAGGAGGCTTTGCAGGCTGCTCATGCAGCCCAATGCGACGATATTCTCGAGAAGTTGCCCGACGGTATCGATACCGTCGTCGGTGCAAAAGGGGTCTACCTGTCCGGGGGCGAACAGCAACGCATTGCTTTGGCGCGTGCCATTTTAAAGGATGCACCAATCGTCTTGTTGGACGAAGCGACTGCTTTTGCTGATCCTGAAAATGAGTATCAGATTCAGAAGGCCTTTGAATCTTTGACCCGCGGAAAAACAGTGTTGATGGTTGCTCACCGCCTTTCCACCATTCAAAATGCCGATCAGATTCTTGTGCTCTCCGAAGGCCAAATCTTACAGAGCGGTACCCATCAGCAACTTCTGGAGCAAAAGGGATTATATGCACAAATGTGGCAGAATTATCAGACCTCTGCCCAATGGAAGGTTGGAAAGGAGGCTGTGCAATGATTCGGAAATTGCAACACATCTTCGCTCTATCGGAACAAGGGACAAAGGACCTGGTCAGCGGTGTATTTTGGTGTACGGTCTGCAATTTATCCCTTATGGCGCCGGTTGGTCTCCTGTTCTTTGTCTTACAGACCATGATTGCTGCTTTGACAGAAGGGACCGATCCCTCTTCGGGTGTGTGGGGATACACCCTTGGCGCCCTGATCATTCTTGTGTTCATCTTTTTGTTCCATTGGAAGGAATACGCCAAAACATATACGGGCACCTATGAAGAGAGTGCCAACCGCCGGGTTCGCCTTGCAGAAAAGCTCCGCGCACTCCCCCTCTCCTTTTTTGGAAACCGGGACCTGGCTGACTTGACCAATACCATCATGTCCGACTGCTCCAGCCTGGAACAATCCTTTTCCCATTACATTCCCCAGCTGATTGCTACCTGTTTTTCCACGGCGCTCATCGCCATCGGTCTTTTGTCTATGGACTGGCGCTTGGGATTGGCGGTGTTGTGGGTACTTCCTGTTGCACTCATTCTTGCTGTGGGTTCCAAGTTCCTACAAGACAAATTTGGAACACGCAGCATTCTTGCCAAACGTGCGGCCTCTGATGGAATTCAAGAATGTCTGGAAACCATCCGTGACATCAAGGCATGCAATCAAAAGGAACACTACCTAGAGAGTGTACACGCCAAGATTGATGGCGTTGAATCTGCTGCAATTCGTGCTGAGTTGACTACAGGCGTGTTTATCACATCCGCCCAAGCGATTCTTCGTCTAGGGTTGGCAACGACCGTCCTCGTGGGCGCACATCTGCTAATTACAGGCGGTGTGGATCTTCTGACCTATCTTGTCTTTTTGATCGCCGCGGCACGGTTCTATGATCCCATGGCATTGGCGTTGCAAAACCTGGCCGCTACCTTTAGTGCAAAACTGCAGATCGAACGTATGCGTCAAATCGAGGAACAACCCGTACAAACCGGTTCCAATACTTGTACTCCCAACGGGTATGACATCCAATTTGACCATGTTTCTTTCTCTTACCATTCGGATGAAGGTGTTCTGTCCGACGTATCTTTTACGGCTAAGCAAGGGGAGGTCACTGCGCTTGTCGGGCCCTCTGGCGGTGGTAAGTCGACAGCCGCCAAATTGGCAGCACGCTTCTGGGATGTCAATTCTGGAACCATTACTCTGGGAGGCATTGATGTGACCCGTGTGGAGCCAGAAGCTCTGCTAAACTATTACGCAATTGTCTTTCAAGATGTGGTCCTTTTCCGCGATACCATCATGGAAAACATCCGTTTAGGACGGCGCGAGGCGACCGATCAAGAAGTATTGGAAGCAGCCCGCGCTGCACAATGCGACGAATTCATCCGTAAGCTTCCGCAGGGATACCAAACCGTCATCGGAGAAAATGGTTCTACTTTGTCCGGAGGCGAACGGCAGCGCATCTCCATCGCGCGGGCACTTCTAAAGGATGCTCCTGTAATTTTGCTGGATGAAGCGACAGCTTCTCTGGATGTTGAAAATGAGAGTGCTGTTCAAGCGGCCCTTTCCCGCCTAGTACAAAATAAGACGGTGTTGATTATCGCTCATCGTATGCGTACGGTAGCCCATGCGGACCACATTGTTGTCTTGAAAGATGGGAAAGTCGCTGAACAGGGCACCCCTGCCCAATTGATGGAACAAAAAGGATTATACCATCACATGGTGCAACTACAAAAGGAGAGCGCTTCCTGGCAACTGAATGAGCGGCCATCGTCTCGATTATGACATTTTGTTTCCAGCTGGCATCATCTCATGTTTGTGAACGGTATTCCCGGTTCAAACATCGGATTTCTCCAACCTTAAATAAAGACTTTAGAATTTATTGACTTTATATCAAAAGCTCTTGAGTTTGTTACAAGTGTAACAAAGCCCAAGGGCTTTTTGAATTCTTTCACACTTTCTTAAATGGTATATCCTGTAAACCTTTTGAAAAATCATTATAAATTTCAGTACTCTCCTATTTACAACGTTAAGGCCAGGGTTATAAGTGTGCGGCGGCTTTGAGAGAAAGCCCCGGTAGGATGGAAAGACGATGGACAGCTTCCTTATAAAGCTTCGTCCTTACGGGATACATTTCCCTTTGAAGGGAGCAAACAATCAATACGGAGGAACGCCCTATGTTGCCTAGTATCTTTTGTAAAAACCCGCTTGACAATTTGTTTGGTGAGTCCTTAAGGAAAGACTAGTCGAGTACACACAACCCATTGAGTGTGGTAATCCTGCCAACACCTGATAAAGACGCCTGCATCCGCCCACCAGCAGTCTTCTTTTGTAGTGAAACGGATATTCAGGAAGCACTCCTCGCCGGGCTGTAGGTCAACTGGCGCAGTATAGCCTTCCAGAGTGATGTCCACCGTCTCTTGCGGAGGAACATCCACGGACTGCGTATGTCTTGCAATGGACTCTCCATCGCGGATCAATTCCCAGGTCATGTCGTATTCGTTTGCATTGGTATCGATGTATTCATTGTCGATGGTAATAACGCCCGCTTCCAGATCCTTTGCCGTCATCTGGAAGGACTGGTAAACCTTCTTGACCTCATACATGGCCGGGTGAATGGTGCGGTCCGGCGCAATAATGCCATTGACGCAGAAATTATTTTTGCCGGTGTAGACATCCCAGTCGCCGTCATATGCCCAATAGGTCTTGCCGGGCTCCGTGCCGGGAATCTGGGTGTTGATCGACTGATCCGCCCAGTCCCAAATCCAACCGCCCTGGAGGTTCGGATACTTGCGGATGATGTCCCAATAGTCCTTCAAAGCGCCTGTACTGTTGCCCATCGAATGGTCATATTCGCACATGACATACGGGGATTTGCCGCTCTTACCTTTCTTTTCCACGTCCGTGTAAGCGGGATACATATTCGACTCCAAAGGAAGTGTGTAACGTCAAGGAGTGGGACGGCTCTTACGAGGCTGTTATCGATCTGCCAGGACGGAAGGAAAGAGAGGTCTATGTATCCCCGCAGAATGGTTATTCGACGATCTGTGTGGCCAAGGAATTGGATAAGAATGAAGTCGGACGTTATAGGCTATCAGGGACATTATAGCGGCGTATACCGCGGCGGTTATTCTATGGGCGATATATCTGACGGAGGCAGTCCATATAAATATCCGGACGGTATTTTGAGGCTCTCCGTCCCGAAGGCAATGCCCAAAGTTTCGGAATTCCCGGAATCACAGTGCAATTCAACAAACAGTCCTTTACGCATACATAAAGCCAGTCACAACCACCGGCGAACGTCTAAAGAGGCTGGGAACTTTATTCCCGCTTGCATCCCTACTCCACAGCCCGTAAACAGGCAGTGGCGGTTCTAACGGCAACCTTCTATCATCAAAAGGTTGTTGCCAGCGGCTTGCTTCGCTCGATGCTTGAAGCGAAGGCTTTTTTACGGGAACCTTCCACCGGTTCTTCTGGAAGATCTAACCAACAGAAGGGGATACCTCCGCAGAATAGTCTGCGAGGGTATCCCCTTCTTATATATGTACTATATGTACATTTCTTCCGGTCTGCCCCTACAGGAAAAGTCCTTTGGGTATGACCACTTTTTTACTGCATCGCTTTCTTGATGAGGAACAAATCATGGGCATCCAGCGCCCCATCCCCATTCATGTCTGCACTGAGCAACTCAATTTGTTCGAAGGAACGATTTCCTACAATGGCTTCACGCATAAGCTGCACATCGGACTCATTTACAATGCCATCCGGGTTGATATCGCCCAGAAGCGCCACGCTCATGCGGTCCTCTTCGGTGCCGTTCACACGCAGGATCACGATGTAGCCGGAGACCAGCGTCGAACCCTCGTCGATGGAGCCGCCGGTCGCCTCCATAAATTCCAATGTACCGCCTTCTACGGGCTTGAGCATTGCTGCGATGTCCTCGGTCGTCGCTCCTGCCGGGACATTGTAGAGGATCTTGGTATCGCCGTCGGTTGTAATCTTTGCATCCGAATCCTCTGCAACTTCAAACTGCGGTTTTGATGGTTCTGTGCTTTCGACCAGCAATTTTGCGTCCGCCCAAACGGTATTGCAGCGGCCGTTGTTGCCCGTGGTCAGTTCGGCAAGCAGGGTCAGCTTTGTCACGCCTGTCACATCGACGTCGACATACTGCGCATTGGTGTTCTTTCCCTTTATCTCATCGGAAGCAAAGATCTCCTTTCCATCGGCCAGGACGCGGAAAACAACGCCCTTTACGTCCTGCGCACGGTCTTTGTCTTCGATTCCTACCCAAGCCTGGAAACGTGTCGCATTGAGTCCGGTCAAATCATAGACCACCTCGGAGGCGGCATGAGCCGCCAAACCTTTGTCAAACGCAGTCTTGACACCGTCGGGATATACCGTGATCTTACCACCCTGCAGGTTGGCATCCTTGGTAAAGTTCCCATAGCCGACCTTTGCGGATTCTTCCTCGACATCGGAGAGATAGAGCTCCGAGCCTTCGGCGCGCACCTTGACCTTCGCATCAGCCCAGACCGTCTGGCAGTTGCCGTTCGAGCTGGTAGTCAAATCGGCAAGCAGGGTCAGCGTGCTTGCGCCGCTGATGTCCACATCGACATATTCCGCGTTGCTTCCGCTTCCCTTCATCTCCTTGGAGACGAACTTCTCTTCGCCGTCGACCAACACGCGGAACTTCACACCGCGCACCTTGTTGTTGCGGTTGACTCCGTCGATGCCGACCCACGCCTGGAAGCGCTCTGCATCGAGACCGGACAAATCGTAAACGACCTTGGAGGCGGCGTGGGCGGTGATGCCCTTGTCGTAGGAGACCTTGGAGCCATCCTGATAGACGCTGATCTTGTCACCATCCAGGTTGGCGTCCTTGGTAAAGGTTCCATAGCCGACTTCTGCGGAGGTTTCCTCTAAATCGGAAAGATAAACATACTCATTGAAGATAAAGTCCACCGTGTAGACACGCTGATACCCACTCGCACTGGTGGCTGTTACCGTCGCCTGTCCTGGAACCGCATCCGCCTGCTGAATTTCGATGGTTACATCATCGTTTGCCGCGGTTGCTGTAACCTGTGGGATTCCTGCGGACGGGCTCTTGCGGGAAGTATAGGTGAGAATATCGCTGTTAAATCCATCAATGGATTCGCCGTCAATCTGGATGTCCGTAACCAAGGTGGTGTTGTCCGGCAGATTGACTTTGCTTTCCTGCATCAGCTGTTCGGTAGACGCATTGCTGATCGGCTTCATACGGAACTGATAGGTGTAAGAACGGTCGGTCGGCAATGTATACTGCTCCAGTGTCTCTGGGCCACAGCTTCCGCTGCCCAGACCCATCTGATACTGGTCGATCGTGACAACCGTATTCTCGGTTCCTTCCATGTTGTACGGATGTTTTGCCTGTTCCATATCCTCCTGGGTATAGTGCAGGGCGCTGACTTCGATCACATCCTGCGCATCAAAGAGCAGGCCATTTCCGGATTCATTGGTAATCGCCAGCCAGCGGGTGTCCGTCTTATTGCCAGTCTCCTGCGGCTTGACAAAATCGGTATACTGTTCGCTGACCGTGCTATCGTATACGCCGATGTCATAGCCCCACTTGCGGTCCCAGTAACTGTCGGATTCGCCGCGGCCATACCACTGCATATTCTCGTAACCCGCGGGCATCTGCAAACGCATACCGACGCGCAGCAGGTTATTCATGGAGCTGTTCGGCATCAGAGTACTGCGTACAATCACATTACCGTCCGAATAGATGGTAAAGGTGGAAGCATACTGCGAATCTGCCGCCGACGGCATCGTCATATTCACCGTGACAATGACCTTCTTTTCCTCCTGGAACACGCTGAAACCGGTGACCTTTGCGTCTTTCACTGCATTCTGCCACTTCGCGTCGTGGGAGGTCTTGGCATCGTTGTCCGTGATGGCACGCCAGAAGTTCGGCTCCAGCGGCTCTGCCAGCAGTTCTTCGCCGTTGGCGACATAGGAAGTAAGCTTGCCGCTTTCCTTGTCAAAAACAACGCGGAAGGCATCATTTTCAATGGTGAGCGTCGTATCGGTATCCTGTACCTGCCCCTCGGTAAACGCCGGCATATTGCTCTCGTCCAATTCGGGCAGATTGTCCTCCTGGACATCGTATGCAAACTGTTCGGTTGCGACCTCGTGGCCTGCATCCGCCCACCAGCAGTCTTCTTTTGTAGTGAAACGGATATTCAGGAAGCACTCCTCGCCGGGCTGTAGGTTAGCCGGCGCAGTATAGCCTTCCAGGGTGATGTCCACCGTCTCTTGCGGAGGAACATCCACGGACTGAGTATTGTGCGCAACAGGTTTGCCATCGCGGATCAATTCCCAGGTCATGTCGTATTCGTTTGCATTGGTATCGATGTATTCATTGTCGATGGTAATAACGCCCGCCTCCAGATCCTTTGCCGTCATCTGGAAGGACTGGTAAACCTTCTTGACTTCATACATGGCCGGATGAATGGTACGGTCCGGCGCAATAATGCCATTGACGCAGAAATTGTTTTTGCCGGTGTAGACATCCCAGTCGCCGTCATAAGCCCAATAGGTCTCGCCGGGCTCCGCGCCGGGAATCTGGGTGTTGATCGACTGGTCCGCCCAGTCCCAAATCCAACCGCCCTGGAGGTTCGGATACTTACGGATGATGTCCCAATAGTCCTTCAAAGCGCCTGTGCTGTTGCCCATCGAATGGTCATATTCGCACATGACATACGGGGATTTGCCGCTCTTACCTTTCTTTTCCACGTCCGTGTAAGCGGGATACATATTCGACTCCATGTCGACATATTCGCTGTCGTTCCAGCCCTGGTAGTGGATCAGGCGAGTCGGGTCGTTTTCATCAAAATATTGGAGCATGCCTTCCAGGGACTTGCCCGTGCCCACCTCGTTGCCAGGGGACCACATCAGAATGCAGGGATAGTTTTTATCGCGCTCCAACATGCTGACTGCACGCTCTTTACAAGCGACTACGTAACCAGGAATATCGCCGGGCACACCGGGGTTCAGCCGGCGGCCATTGTGAGACTCATTGTTCGCCTCATCCATCACATAGATACCGTATTTGTCGCACAACTCATAGAAATACGGGTCGTCCGGATAGTGCGAAGTACGCACGGAATTCAAATTGTACTGCTTGAGCAACTTGATGTCCGCTTCCATCTCCTCACGGGAAAGGTGGCGGCCGGTTTCAGGCGACATCTCGCCGCGGTTTACACCCTTGAAATAAACCGGTTCCCCATTCAAAACCATCTGTGCATTGTTGGTATCATCATTGATAATCCCAAACTCACGGAAACCGACGTTGACCGCTGTGCTCTCCACCTCTTCGCCGCCACGCATAAGCGAAATGGTCATGCGGTAGAGGTTCGGATGCTCTGCATTCCACTTGAGCGGGTTCTCAAAATGGCCCGTCAGGTTGACAACCGCCTTATGATCTTCAAAAGCAGGCGCATCCGCTGTCATCGGGTCACCCACAGGGTTCCCTTCCGCATCGTAGAGCTGGGCCTCTACCGTAAGGCCCGCTGTATCCGCATCTTCAAAGCTGCGCAGCTCCACCTCCGTGTTCAGATCCGCATCCACATATTCGTCGTCCAGATCAGTGACAACGGTAAAGTCGCGAATCTCGACGTCGTCCTTGGAGAACAGATACACATCGCGGTAAATACCGGACAGACGAATGCCGTCCTGGTTCTCAATCCAGCTGCCGTCGCTCCAACGGAACACCTCCACTGTCACGACATTTTCCGCACCCTCTGTGAAATCGAGTGCATCGGTGATGTTAAATTCCTGCCGGGCAGTCATGTCCTCGCCATAGCCGATCTTCTGGCCATTGACGTATAGATACATGGCGTCCTCGACGCCCTCAAAGGTGATAAATACCTGACGTCCCTGCCATGCGGAGACATCCGGCAGAACCTTGCGATAGGTGCCGACGGGGTTAAAGTTGGTCGGCGCTTCGCCGGTCTTGATGTTCTTGTCCTTGGAATTATACTTCCAAGGGTAATCCTGGTTGGCATAGATGGGTTCATCGTATTTGAAACTGCCATCCTCATTTTTCACAGTCTGCCAACTCAGCGGTACTGTGATGTCATCCCAGCCGCTGTCGTCATAATCAGCGTCTGCAAAGGCGCCGTCCTTCTGGCTAATTCGGTCGGCAGGTTTTTCTGCCCAACTAAATTTCCAGTCGTCGCCGTTGAGCAGCTTGTAATAAGCCGACTGCGCCGGGTCATTCTCCTGAGCCTTTTCCTCGGTCTCGTACGGATAGGCCGTGGCGCGGGCGGGTTCCCGGTTTACCTGGACTACTTCCGGCTGCCCGTTCCACTCGCTGCTGTCATCGGACAGCACAGCGAATGCCGAAATGCCCGCAGCCGACAGGGAAATCGCGCCTGCCAAAATGCCGGCAACCAATTTCTTTAGTTTCATAAGGCTTCTCCTTTCACTCCATGCAACTCAAGTCGCTAAAATCTCCCGGAAGGGCGCGCGCAACGCGCGCCCTTGGGGAATTTTATCAATACTGTCACCGAATCATGCGTTTTAACCGATGGTGACAACGCAATGACGAACCGGGTTCTGTCCGGGCAAAGTGGTGTAGACGCCCGTGCTCTCGCCTGGTTTTCCGGTTGCATAGACGCGGAAGTAATAATCATTGCCGATCTGCGCAATAAATTGCGTCTTGAGCACACTGCCATTGCCCACGGTGAAGCTCGGCATTACATTTGAGCCGTTCAGTACCGTCATCTTGAAGCAATATGCGCTGCCTCTGGTCAATGTGAACGGCATCGTCGTATCGCAACGAACCGATGTCTGCTCTGCGACGGACTGCGCTGCGTTGACAACCGGATTGGCTGTGGCAGTTCCGGAAGCTCCATATGTGTTGCTGCTATTGCTGGAGGAGGAACCCTTCCCGCTGTTCTGTGTTTTCTTCTTGAGGTTCTTTTCTGCCAAGAGCGCTGCATCCTGTGCGGCTACCAATTCCTCCGGCGTTGCATTGGACTTATCCAAAACCGCTGCCAGATTCTTTTTCGCCGCCGTGAACGCTGCTGCGCTGGATGCGGTATAGCCGCTCAAATCCTTGGACTCCATACGGTTGAGAAGTGCCTCAAGTTCCGCACGGCTGGGAATCTTGCGCAGGTTCGCCATTGCTTCTGTCAGGGCCTTCGCCGCAGCGTCAACTTCTTCCTGCGTTGCATCCCGATCAATATCCCGCGCAGCATTCAAAGCACCAATAAATTCCTGCTTGCCGTCGTCGAGATACGCATCCAGATGGTTTTCGATCCCTTCTGCCTTCGCAAGCGCCGTATCAAGCGCCGTGCGGTCGGCCGTTCCGGCCAGATGCATCAACGCATCATAGAGCGCTTGGCACGCCTTGTCCACATCGTTCTGCACCGCGTTGTCGTCATTAGACGTTTTGATGGCCTCGTCGAGCGCTGTCTGGAGAGCCGCCCAAGTGTCCGACGTATAGTCGTTTTCGTCCAGCGTTTCTGCCAGAGCAATCAGATCGTCCAGCCTGGTCTTGTCGCCCGGCTCAAATTCCAGGTAGTGCAGGGCGTCCATAAGGGCGCTCCAAGCCTCGTTGATCGCATCCTGTGTGGCTGCCGGGTCTTCGTTGACCTCATTTGCCTTATCAAACGCTTTCTGGAACTTCTCCTGTACTGCCGGTACCAGATTGTCGGTATCGCCTGCATCGATACGCTCCTGTGCATAATCGATCACAGCCTGCAAGGTCAGCTTGCTGACCGTTTCAAAGGCAAAGGTGAGGGTTGGGTTCAGGGTATCCATGCTGCCTGTATACCGATAGGAGCCGCTGCCGATGATCTCCGGCTCGCCGCCGTTGACCGTTACCGCACGGAAGGTTCTGCCTTCCACAGCCGGTGTAAAGTCGAATACGAGTTCCTCGCCATTTGCAACATCCTCCAGGGTATAAACGCCAAGCAGGTTTGCGATGGTCTGCTCTTCCCCGTCGATCCAGAGTTTGGCATCCTTGCCGCTAAAGGTTACCGTCAGATCAGCCGTCTCCGGCGCCGTCTGGCCCACGTGAACCGTCGCCTGCTGGAGCGCGCTGCCGATGTCGTTTCCGCTGATATTCAGAACAACAACATTGCCGATTTCAATGTCGTAATCCCCTTCTCCTGCCGCTTCGTCCACCTTAAAGGTTGCAGTGAACAGGCTGCTTGTATCAACCGGCAGTCCATTTTCCAGATCGCCGTCGTAAAGAATCGAAACTTTGTGTTCATCGTTATGGATACCGACTGTCAAGTTGCCGTCGATGTTTTCATTTGGAGTCACTTCCTCACAGGTCAGTCCCTCCGGATAGGTGAGATCCATCTGTATAATACCAACTGGCTCCACCAGTTCGCCAAGGCCGCTTATGGAGTGCGTAACGGCGAACTCGCTGCCCGGTGCTACCGTTTCCGGCGCAGTCAGGCCCATTGTAATGGTCTGCTCCGGAACTTCCTTTACATTTACAACGATGGAAGCCTTCACATCCTCGCTGTTCTTGACACCAGGAATCATGGTCAAGGTACCGGTGAGGGTCTGCTCGCCAGCGGAATCTGCCTTATAGCCATCCTCATCCCAGACAACTGGGAGTTTTGTAGAGAGATCGCCTTCGAGGTTTGCAAGAACTTCCTTCGGGAGTTCCAAGTCCTCAAACGCTGTGCCGGTAAATGCGTCTACCGCCGCCAACTCTTCCACACCTGTGACCAGCTTACCATTCTCTTCGCGCCCAGTGGAGTTGATCCAGAAGCCCTCTGTGCTGCCTGCCGGGAGGGAAATGCGCACATAGCGGGCCAGACCGGAGACTGCATCACTGGTCAAAGTCAAAGCCTCGCTGCCATCCATATGGTCCACTGCGGTCGTCCAGTTCACACCATCCACCGAAAGGTCGATGGTATAACGATGGGACTGTTCGCTGGTCCAGGACAGCTGTACATTGCTCATGTTGTACAGACCGCCCGCATCAAAGTACCACCAGGGGGACTCATCGTCCGGAGACGGAATCCAGTATTTGGCCGGGTCTCCGTCGTTGCCATAGGCCGGGTCACTGCCCTCTGCGCTGGAACTCGCATAGGAAGGAACACCATAATCCAAGCGGGTTTCTTCCGCCGCCTCAGCGCCGTAGGCATAGAACTCGGCGATCTCCGTCCAGTCCTTTGTTCCGTCGCCCGCATACAGGTTGTAAACGCGGAGGTAGCGGGCCTGCGTATCGACCTGGAGGGACGCCATCTTGTCCGGACCGCTGTAGTTCGCTACATCCGTCCAACGGTTGCCGTCCATAGAACTCTGGAGAGTAAAGGTATGCATCAAAGTGCCGTTGCCCCAGACAAAGTCCACATCCACCTGGTTGATCTGATAGACCTCGCCGAGGTCCACCTGCCAGTTGGCGGCACCCATGGCCGCATTGGTCCAGTAGGTGCTCGGATCACCATCTACTGCAGCGGAAGCCGGATGGCCGGCGCCTTCCTTGCTGGCGGTTGCATCCTTTCCAGCCGCTACGTTTGCATTGGTGCTTTCTCCTGTACCCTTGACCTCCAAAATACAGGGCCAAATGTTGGATGCCGGGCAATTCACATAAACGCGCACATACCGGCATTCCTGGTTGATTTCCTCCGTTACGCGCTGGACATTTTCGGTGTTGTTGCTGCGGTCTACGACCACATCTTCCTGCGTGATGTCCGGGCTATCGGAGACAGCAATCTGATATTTATAATCCGTGTTCATCTCAAAGAGAATTTCCACACTCTCGAGTTTGTAGGTGTCGCCCATGTCCACCTGCCACCAGTGCGGCCCCACAGAGTCGTCGCTGGAATCGGTGACCTTTGCACACCACTTGGTGGTTTCGTCGCCGTCATTGGCGCGTTCCGCCGCTTCTACTCCCAGCTGGCTGCTGGTGTTCTCACTGCTTGCGCTGGCAGGCTTGTTCAAGAACAAGTTTCCGGTCTCTACAGGCTTCACATAGTCCGCCTCGTCTGCATCGCCGCCTTCGGGAACTTCCGGCAAGCCTTCTACAGTCTCGGTCGGAATGGTGAGCGTCGCTGTGGTAAGGCCGTTCGAAGTTGCAGTCAGGGTAATATCGCCCGATCCGCGCTTGCTGCGCACCCAGATTCCCATCTGGCCGCCCAACATGGTGACCGTCTTAGTTTCCTGGCCTTCGTCGACCTCTGCTTTGTCGCCAATCACGAGGCCGGGGCCATCCACCGAGAAGGTGACGGCGTTATCCGCTGTATTGACCACAGTACCATTTGCGTCCTTTACATCGACCCACACCAGCTTGGCGGTACTGCCGTCCAGCTTGAGAGGCTCGTCATTTTCCGCCTGAAGGGTAATCTGCGTCGCCTCTTCAGGAGCACGGCGGACATATTCCGCTGCTTTCTGGCCGTCGATGTAGCCTACCGCTGTGATGGTTCCCTCGCCCGGCGTATAATCGCTGAGATCAAAGGTAAACGGCGGGTGCTTGAGGTTTTCTGTGCTGATATATTTTCCTGCTCCGGAAGCCGGGTGATCCTTCGGGTTTCCGTCGCCATGCGGTCCCCACATCTGCGTGTCGGGCGTCTGTTTACCAATGGATTTTCCATTGACAAAAAGCTCTACCTCATCGCAGTTGCTGAACACACGAACCTGATCTGGGGAATCGGAGGCCCATGTATTCGCCACAAAGACCATCGGGCCGCTCTCGATGCCGTATTCGCTCAGATCGACATCGGCGTCGCGCTGGCTCTGGACAAAGTATGCGCTGAATTTCGGGATGCGGTAGATGTCCACAATCCCGCAATAGGTCAGGTCGGTTGTATCAAAGCCTGCATAGTCGGCATACTGCCAGTAGGCATACGCGCCGCCCCAATCAAAGCTGCGGTTGAGCGCCATGGATTCCTGGAGATTGTCGCACTGAATCAGCATGCCCTCGTCGCCGCCCTTGAACTTTGTGTGCGCCGGTTCACGGGTCACACGGGTGGAAGAGGTGTAGCCGCCGTAGTTCCAATCACCGTATTCACTGACGATGACAGGCTTGTCGCTATAGGTCGCTGCATCGCCGATTACATTGGCCTGCGGAGTCCCTACGCCCATGTCGAAGACATTCCAGTATTTCCATCCTCCGGTGTAAATGCGGGAATCTCCATCTGTCGGGTATTCTTCATGGGAAATGCGCTGCATTTCCTTTGCCCACGCCTCATTGTAACCACTCTCATTGAGGCTCGGCTCCCATGCGACGATGGAGCAGTAGTTGCGGTTGGTATGGAACATGTCGCGCAGTTCCTGATAAGTAGCATTCTTGAAACTGTCGGTGTTGTAAAACTGCTGCCAGCCGGAGAGGCAGTCGATCACAGCCACACCGTACTTGTCGCACGCCGCATAAAACGCCGGGGAATGTGGATAGTGCGACATCCGAATGAAATCAAAGCCCCATTCCTTCAGACGGCGAACGTCCTCAAAGATGGAGTCGTCGGACTGGGCATTGCCGAGCATTCCGATCTCAGAATGCATATTGGTGCCGTTGAGCTCCACATACTCGCCGTTGATATAGCAGCCGTCGCGTTTCCACTCCACCTTGCGGATGCCATAAGTGGTTTCCAAGGAATCACGGACCGTATCGCCGGTCAGGACCGTGGTGCGCACCGTATAAAGCTCCGGCGTATTGATGGACCACAAGCGCGGATTTTCCACAACCAGTTTTTGGACGAACGCATGGCTCTCGCCTGCGGCAATCGTAGTGGTATCCTCTTTTGTGGCAACCACGCCGCCATCTTCATCCACAATTTCCGTCTTGACCGTGGTGTCCTGTGCCTGTTCTCCCTCATTCTTGACGTCGGTCTGCGCCTGAACGGTCGCGCTCTCTTTGGTGACAGAAGGCGCTGTCAAGAAGATTCCGCCGCCCGCTGTTTTGTTTTCATAAACCGCATCGCTCACATGCAGTGGGTCCATGGCTGTGAGGTATACGTTCCGATACAGGCCGCCAAAGTATTGGAAGTCCGGATTGTTTTTACCAGGGTTAAAGGCTGCGTTCGGACGCGTATCGATGCGCACTGCGATTACGTTCTCTTCCCCATAAGCAACCTTATCTGTGAGGTCGAAAACAAATGCAGTATATCCGCCCTGATGGGTTCCAACCTTTTCCCCATTTACCCACACCTCTGCCGCCTGCATCGCAGCTTCAAAGGTTATGTAGAGCTTTTTGCCCTGCATTTCCTCGGGAATGGTGAAATGCTTACGATACCAGAAGACCCCCAGATCCTCCTGGTAGTAGTTATCGGGGGTATAATGAATGGTGCTATGCGGCAGATTTACATAGAGCCAATCTTCGTCGTCGAAGTCGGCTGCATCTGCGCCGGTAACATCTCCTTCATAATACCGCCAGTCGTTGTTAAAATTGATTGTTTCTCTTCCAGGCTCTGCCGCGGAGTTGGACAACGTTACACCATCGCCCTCTCCTAGGTCGGCCGCCCAAGCGTAGACGCCCGGCCCTGCGAACACGGTTCCGAGAACCATCAAAGTCGCCAGCAGACAGGCGGTCCACTTTTGCCATGCTGTTTTCATACTTCTTCTCCTTCCATATTAAACCTCATGGATTTCGATTGATTTTTTTGAAATCTCCCTCCTTTCTTTTGAATCAAAAACAAAGGCGCTGCAAAGCGATAATCTTCACTTTGCGCACCGCTTACGCCACTTGATTTCGCAAAGTTTTTCCATATTTCGAAGAATTCTACCAATCAGTAATGCTCTTTAAACAACAGAAATATCGATCACTATGCTCAAAACCTTTGCACATCTTCATGTTAATCCTTATAATAAATAGCGACTTATGAATAATCCATACAAAATTCTTAGACAAGCTATCGAATTTATTTTCAGTTTGTTCCAACGAAACAAATCTCCATATTTACGAGCAAATTGTCCATATTATGGAACTTAACCTGTTGGCCAAAGCCCCTCTTTTCTGCTTCCTGTATCTTTACAAAAGGTCCCTCTTTAACGTATACTGGGAACCGATCATCATCGATATAGGATAAGGAGGCTGCCATGCAATCTTATACAATAAAAGAAGTCTCTCAGATGTTTCAGCTCCCTGCTTCCACATTGCGTTACTACGAGGATATGGGCATTCTGACTGACATCGCCCGGACGGAAAGCGGGCAGCGCATCTACCTTCAAAAGCACATCAACCGTCTTCGGACGATCTGTTGCTTCAAGCGCACGGGTATGTCCATTTCTCAGCTGCAAGAGTTCTTTTCCTACGAAGAGGAAGAGCCCCAGCACATCGGCGATATTCTCCACCTGTTACAGGAGCAAAAGATCCGCGTGGAAGAACAATTGGCAAAAATGCAGCAGGATCTCAAGCATGTCGAACGTAAGCTCGCCTACTACCGGGATATTCAAGCGGCAATCGAGCAGGGGATTCCACTTCCCCGTTGGGATTCCTATCGCGATCGGATCTTTTGAAATGGCTAAGAACGGCTTTGGAAAGCCATTTTTGGGCTTTTTCCCATCTTATTCACAGCTAACATGCAGCAAACTACTTGACATTCCGAAATGTGGATGATACTATAGAACCACGGTTAGCACATGCTAATCAAAACAACATTCCGATGAAAACGATTATTTCCCGTTTCATCGGTGGGTTCATTGGTGGTTTGTTTTGATACCAAAAATCAATCAAACATGCCAACGGCACCGTATCTTACAGAGTGGCGCGAATCAATGGAAACCTCTCCTAAAACGCGCTTTCTTTTTCAGCTATCAGTTAGCTGCAACTAACCAACTTTTCGGGAGGGAAGCCCATGGCGGACACGGTTGAATCCATGCTGGCGCGCAATTGCGCACCCGTTCTTGCGGGAATTAAGCCGTCGAACCTGTTTTCCTGCCCCGCCTCTTGCGGTATACAGCTTACCGCTTATCGAGGCTTACTGGAATCCAAGGGCATTCGGACCTTTTCCGTTTGCGCGTGCGGATCACGCACATTGACATTGGTTTACCGTGAAAGATTATTGAGACAACAGCTTAACCGTGCAGATGTTCAGGATTGCCTGCGGCGGTTTGGGTATCCCGTCTCGAAAGGGTTAGGTTCCATGCTCGCCTGGTTGCAACATCGGGTCCGCATGGAAAAAGGTTTTCCTCACGAGATCGGCTGTTTCCTTGGATATCCCATGGAAGACGTAGCCGGTTTTATCCGGGAAAAGGGCCGTAATTGCAAGTGTTGCGGTATGTGGAAAGTATACGGCGATGAGGAATATGCAAAATATTTGTTTGAAAAATACGAGCAGTGCTCGCGAATGTTTTGCGAACATCTCAAGCAGGGAATCTCTTTTCAACGCATACTTGCTGCTCTTCCTGCGGCATAAAGGATGATTATTTCCAACTTACCCGCGCGGGCGGAGAAAATTAGGTCTCGCAGCGTCGCGCAAATCAGGAGGTTTTTGATATGAGTAAAACAGCAGTAATCTATTGGACGGGCACTGGAAACACAGAGGCTATGGCAAATGCAATTGCAGCCGGCATTGGGGAGGCCGATGTTCTGTCGGTTTCGGAGGCGGATGCTTCCGCCGTTGCACAGTATGAAAAGATTGCGTTTGGTTGCCCGGCGATGGGCGACGAAGTCTTGGAAGAGGGCGAATTTGAGCCTTTCTTCGCCGAAGTGGAAGGCAGCCTTTCCGGTAAGAAGGTTGCACTGTTCGGCTCCTATGGTTGGGGCGACGGGCAGTGGATGCGCGATTGGCAGGACCGTGTGTCCGGCGACGGCGCACAACTTTTTGAGGAAGGCCTGATGGCCAACGGTGCACCCGACGAGGCCGAATGTGAGGAATTCGGCAAACGTTTTGCTGCTTTTTAATTGGGTTTCTCTTTGTATCCCATTTTCGGATAGCTGCCGGATGCATAAGCATCCGGTTCAGCTTCCTCTTAACCTTGTTATCAAGAGTCATCACTAATTGCTTATAGGGTACTCCATACGGGACGACTGCCGGATGCCAGTCGCATCCGGCGTGACGTCTCCCCCTACAGTATTATTACATTGCTTACAAGGTACTCCATACAGATATTTTCTTCCTTAGTCGCAGAGGCCCGGCGGATTCGCCGGGCCCTTTGCTTTTCTCCAACCGGTTTGTAAAATGAGCCCCAGACTTTGGCGCCTTTGCTGCAATCTGGGAAAAATTCTATAAACCTATTGACAAACACAAGTTAGCTGGTGTAAACTAGTATCCGCAGAAAAGGGATTAGCTCTCGCTAACCCCTAATAAAACACACAAAAGTTAGCCATATCTAACTTTTTTCTAAAAAGGAGTGACGGATATGTTTGCAAAAGAAGCTGTCCTGCGTACGGCTGCTCAGGAAACATCCGAACCGACCAGCGGCCCCCAGGTCATGTTGATGCCGTTGGCCATGGCGGAAGCAGGCAAGACCGTTGAGGTACATGCCATCCGCGGCAAAGACGAAGTCCGCCGGTTCTTGCATAACCTCGGATTTGCAGAAGGAGCACAGGTTTCTGTCGTCTCTGAACTGAACGGCAACATGATCGTCAATGTGAAAGGGACCCGGGTGGCAATCAGCAAATCGATGGCCAGCCGTATTCTTACAGCCTGATTTCTTTTAGGAGGGAACATCATGAGAACATTGAAGGAAGCAAAGTGTGGTGAGACCGTTTCCGTGGCGAAGCTGACCGGCGAAGGTGCTCTCAAGCGCCGCATCATGGATATGGGCATCACAAAGGGAACACAGATCTATGTGCGCAAGGTTGCGCCTCTTGGCGACCCGGTTGAGATCAACGTACGCGGCTACGAACTCTCAATCCGCAAGAGCGAGGCAGAAAACATCTGCTTAGAGGCGTAAAATCCCCATGTGCCGCCCCCTTTTACCGGGCGGTTTCCTTGGCGTCCTTCGGAGGGAGAGCCCCTTTCAGGTGCTGTAATCTGCTGGGCGTCTTTCCACCCCTGACGGGCTGCGGACTTTATCAAAAGAGTATTTCTGCCGCATAGATCCTGCATCGAATCCATTCTTTGCGGTTGTGTGCGGCAGAAGAGGACTGGTCTGGAAGAATGTATCTCATCCGGCCTTTTCTTGTCGAAGACTCAATTGTTTAAAGCACCCGCAAGTTAGCCACAACTAACAATTGTATCGAGGAGGAACATCGGAATGGAAATGAAAATCGCGCTTGCCGGTAACCCGAACTGCGGCAAGACCACCATGTTCAATGATTTGACCGGCAGCAGCCAGTACGTTGGTAACTGGCCGGGCGTTACGGTCGAAAAGAAAGAGGGAAAACTCCGTGGGCATAAGGATGTCATCATCACGGACTTGCCGGGTATTTATTCCCTTTCCCCTTATACGTTGGAAGAAGTCGTAAGCCGCGACTACCTGCTCAATGAGCAGCCCGACGCCATCATCAATCTGGTGGACGGAACCAACTTGGAGCGTAACCTTTATTTGACAACGCAGATTTTGGAGCTTGGGATTCCTGTGGTCATCGCGCTGAACATGATCGACCTGGTGAAAAAGAATGGAGACAAGATCGACATTCAAAAGCTCTCCGCCGCTCTGGGTTGCGAAGTCGTTGAGACCAGCGCACTCAAGGGAACCGGTTCCATGGAAGCTGCCCAGCGCGCGATTGCGTTGGCTAAGGCCAAGAAGGCAGCTGTTCCGAAGCACGAGTTTTCCAAGACGGTTGAGGAAGCCCTCGACCATGTAGCAAACGCAGTCCATGGCCAGGTCCCTGTGGCACATGAGCGTTGGTATGCGGTAAAACTGTTCGAGCGCGATGAGCGCGTAAATGCACAGTGCAAACTCAGCCCGCAGACCAAGGAGTCTTTGGAAGCAGCGATCTCCTCGGTTGAGAAGGAACTGGACGATGACAGCGAGAGCATCATCACGAATGAGCGCTATGCATACATTGCAAAGCTCATGAAAAATTGCGTACATAAGAAGCGCTCGGGCCTGACGGTCAGCGACAAGATTGACCGCGTTGTTACAAACCGCTGGGCGGCTCTGCCGATCTTTATCGCGGTGATGTTTATTGTTTATTATGTGTCTGTTACCACAGTCGGCACCATCGTAACCGACTTTACAAACGACACCTTATTCGGCGAGTGGATTCAGCCCACGGTGGGCAGCTGGCTGGAAGCAGCCGGTGCTGCGGACTGGCTCAACGGCCTGATTGTCGATGGTATCATCGGCGGTGTGGGCGCCGTCCTTGGCTTTGTCCCACAGATGTTCATCCTGTTCTTCTTCCTGTCGGTTTTGGAAGACTGTGGTTATATGGCGCGTGTTGCATTCATCATGGACCGTATTTTCCGCAAGTTTGGCCTCTCCGGCAAGAGCTTTATTCCTATGTTGATCGCTTCCGGCTGCGGCGTGCCGGGTGTTATGGCCACTAAGACCATTGAAAATGAAAAAGATCGCCGTATGACCATTATGACCACGACCTTTATCCCCTGCGGCGCAAAACTGCCGATCATTGCCCTCATGTTTGGCGCCATGTTCGGCACAGAACAGGGCGGTTGGGTCGCTCCTCTGTTCTATTTCCTTGGCGTTGCGGCTGTCATCATCTCCGGTATCATGCTGAAAAAGACCAAAATGTTTGCCGGCGATCCGGCTCCGTTTGTGATGGAGCTGCCGCAGTACCATGCCCCCGCTCCGAAGAGCGTGTTGATTCATATGTTGGAGCGCTGCAAGGCGTTTATCGTAAAAGCTGGTACCGTTATCTTCGTTGCTTGCGGCGTGATCTGGTTCCTCAGCAACTTTGGCTGGGCAAGCGGCGGCGCGGCATTTGGCCTGTTGGATATGGAAGACACCACTGTGAACCAGATGGACTTCAGTATCTTGGCTTACATTGGCAATGCCGTTGCATGGATTTTTGCACCGCTCGGCTTTGGCAACTGGCAGGCAACGGTCGCTTCGATCTCCGGCCTTGTGGCAAAGGAGAACGTGGTCAGCACCTTCGGCGTACTCTTCGGTTTGGCGGATGCCGGCGAAGACGATCCAGGCCTGTGGACCGCTGTTGCCAACATGTTGCCGACTCTCAGCACTAAGCTTTCGTTCTTGGCGTTCAACCTGCTCTGCGCACCGTGCTTTGCGGCTATTGGCGCCATTAAGCGTGAAATGGCAAGCGCAAAGTGGACGGCTTTCGCTATTGGCTATCAGTGCGTATTTGCCTATTGTGTAGCCCTGATGATCTATCAGTTCGGTATGTTGTTCTCCGGCGCTGGCTTCACGGTTGGCACTGTGGCAGCAATCATTCTTCTGGTATTGACCCTCTTCCTGCTGTTCCGTCCGGACCCGAACCGTACAGCAGAGCTCAAGCGCCGTTCGGCTGCTGCAAACGCCTAATGCTCTTCTAAGAAAGGAGAGACTTTTATGGTAACCTTTCTCATTGCAACGGTGCTCGCGGTCCTTTTTGGACTTGCAATTCGTTATTTGGTGAAACACGGTACCTGCGATTGTGGCAGCAAGGGTGGTTGCAGTGGAAGCTGTAGCAATTGCCCGCACTGCTGCCATTCCGTAGAGCCTACTCAAAAGCATCAAGTGAATTGATGAGGCCCGCTGTTCAGTCCGTATCAAGAAAGGAGCATCTCCATTGCTCTCTTCAGGAAAAAAACGTTATCTTTTTATCATTCATGAGTTGGGCCAAAATGGAAACGCGGTCCACTCAAAGGACATCGCCTCTTCGCTTTCCGTCAAACAGCCCAGTGTTTCGAAAATGCTCAATTCCCTGGCAGAAGATGGATTGATCGAAAAGGAATACTACGGTGCTGCAACCTTCACGCCTGAAGGTGCGCGCCTTTCCAACAAGCTTTACACCGATTATCTCCTGCTGTTTTCTTTCTTTCGGAATCAGTTGGGATTGTCCGAGCAGGATTCCCGCCATGACGCGATCGTTTGTCTGTGCGACCTGTCCGACGCCGGTGTACAACGCATGGCTTCCGCCGTGCTGGACTGTGAAAGGTCCGAACAAATCCAATCATAAGTCATTCCCAATCCTATATATGTGATCCAAAAAGGAGCCGCACGGAGATTCCCGTGCGGCTCCTTTTCTGATACAATACAACTCTTCATCCTTCCACGTTCCCTGCGTTCGGTTCTTAGAAGCGGAAAAGCACAGCCCTCGCATTTTAGGTCCTGGGTACTCCTTGAAATTCCATCTACCGGATATAACCGAATCCCCCTGAACCCCCTTTAAACAGGCTGTCCGCCCTCCTTCAAAAGCGTTTGCTTTTGCCTGCGGTTTTGCAGCAGAAAATATCCCACACACAAAGCGATCTGTACCAGAGAGGAGGCAGGGGTCGCTAAACCAATATGAAATAGTGAAACGTTTGCCATCCGGCTGACCAAATAGGAGATTGGAATACGCACGCCAAATGCGCCGATGATTCCCTGGATCATAACAAATACAGTTCTCCCACACCCGTTAAAATACCCCATAAAGCAGAACAGGAAGGAGGTCAACATGCAGTCCAAAGCATAGGCTTTTAAGTAATCCGCCGCAGCCAAAATAACCTCTGGGTCGCGGGCAAAGAGCGAGGATAGGAGATCCCCGTGGAAAAAGGATAGATACGCCATAAGCAGTCCTGCCAAAACCGACGTGGATACCCCGCAAAAGAGCGCCCTTTTGGCGCGATCCGGCCGGTTGGCGCCGATGTTTTGCGCGACAAAGGCGGACATCGACTGCATGTATGCGGAAGATACCAGCATAATAAACGCGCAGAGCTTCTCAGCCACACCAACCCCCGCAGAAGCCACCACTCCCAATGTATTGACAATGGCAATGATAACCAGAAACGAAATATTTACCAGCAGGTCTTGGAGGGCAATCGGAGCGCCTAGGCAGACGATTCTTCCGATTCGCCGTCCGTCAAAACGGATGTCTTTCTTTGATAAAACAAACGGCAACTCACGTTTTCGGATGATTAAGATAGACAACAACACGCTGATTGCCTGCGCCAAAATCGTCGCTAAAGCGGCACCCGCTACCCCCATATGGAATCCTGCAACAAACAGTACATCCCCGACGATATTCAGCACACAGGCAATCGCTACAGTGATCAACGGCATCTTGGAATCTCCGATTCCTCGAAAAATACTGCCCAGGACATTGTATGCCACGATAAAAACGGTCCCTGCGGAACAGATTTGTACATAGGTAACTGTTCGGGAAAACGCCTCCTCTGGCGCCTGCATGACAACCGCCAGAGGATTGGCTGCCAGAAGCATCACAGCCGTAATACACACTGCCAGGGCAGCAAACAGGCAAATGCCGCTGCCAATCGCTTTTCCCGCCTCATCCGGCCGTTTTTCTCCAATTTTCTGGCCAGTCAGGATGGTGATCCCCATTGCCAACCCGGTAATCATGACCGTAATGGACTGCATGATCTGGCTCCCTGTGGAGACCGCCGATACGTCTGCCGCAGTCCCGAATTGGCCGACAACCAGAAGGTCCACTGCTCCATACATCGCCTGCAAAAAGAGTGCTAACAGCACCGGTAAGGCGAAACGAATCAGCGGTGACAAAATTTTTCCTTCTGTAAAGTTGTGGTTTCCCTTCATGAAATCCCCCCGTGCTATAAAACTCCTTCATTTTTTCTTAGAGACTTGGAAATACACAAAAAAGCCGGATAAAATACCGGGCGGCACCCGACATCTTATCCGGCTTTGCAATTGCGATCACAAGCCCTCCGATGAACCGTTTTTACCTTACCATGTACCCCCAAAAATGTCAAGTCCTCATGGCTTATAAAGGGCTTCTCCCTCGCATATTCCCTCTGTTTTCGCCCGTAAACTGTTCCTATAAAGCAAGCGCTTGACATTCCCTAGAAATGCCGTTAAGCTAAACATAGATACCCCCGGCTCCGGCCGGGAAAGGGGGGACCGTCATGTCCGAATGTGTGCGACGCGGGTTTGTCCCGACGGACGCCCGCGATTTCCAGGGCGCCTCCCTGTGTTTGCTTCAAAAAGCCCAGACGGATGTCGCTTATCTCCTGGACCGTGGATACGATGTGGAGCGGGCCACCACTTTTGTTGGAGACCGGTTTCAATTTTCTTCTCGGCAGCGCATGGCGCTGATTCGCGCCACCTCCTCTCACCATGATGTCATGCTGCGCCAGGAAAAGTTATTCTCTGGGCCCTTACAGGGAAAAACGCTCTGGATCGATGGGTTCAATACCATCATTCCATTGGAAGCTGCTCTCTCCGGTTCCACGGTTTTGCTTTGTATGGATGGTTCTGCACGCGACCTTTGCGGCCTACACGGAAGCTATCGTCTGATCGATAAGACCGACTCGGCCATTTCGCTGCTTCTCGATGCTTTGGCCTGTCTCCAACCGGACCGCTCTGTCCTTGTGTTGGATGCGCCTGTCTCCAACTCGGGCCGGCTGAGCCAACGCCTCGTGGCGCGTGCCCAGGAGCGAAACCTTCCGTTAGAGCCTCTGTTGGTTCCCAATGCAGATGCTCTTTTGTGGGACAAGGACTGCGTTGCCACTGGGGACGCAATCATCCTCAACCGCTGCCGCGGCTGGGTGAATCTGTGCCGTACGATCATCGAAACCGCCCTGCCGGATTTCACCTTTACTGATTTGTCCGGTAGGACAGCCTCATAACGGAGGGCATCGTTTTGAGAGAACTTGCAAAATTGCCGAATACCGGCACGGCCATCGAATCGCAACTGGAACCGGTAGGAATCTCTACACCGGAGGCTCTACGTTCAGTTGGAGGCCGGAGATCTTGGCAGCGGCCGTATTCAAACCATCGATTCATCCGCTATTACAACCGCCTCTGTGCGCTGAAAGGCACTCTGCGCGATATTCGCGCCTGGTATGACTTGGAGAGGCCTGTCGAAGAAGCCTTAAAGTCCTTTATCCGGACCATAAAAAACCATGATTGGGGAGGATTCTATGAATACAACACGTTGTGTCTGTGTAGTAACAGGAGGAGCGAACGGGATCGGCCGCTGTATCGCAGAATCGTTCGCCTCCGACGGTGCCTTTGTCGCCGTCATAGACATGGATCGGGAAGCTGGGGAACTGCTTACACAGCGGTTTGACGGCCTTGTGTTTTATTTCCCAGGCGATGTCGCCGAAAAGGCCACTCTAGACCGGTTTGCTACAGAAGTTTTGAAACGCTTTGGCGCTGTGGATGTCCTGGTCAACAACGCCTGTCTGAGTCGCAAAGGCATCCTCTCAAACTGCTCTTATGACGATTTTCTCTATGTACAACAGGTTGGTGTAGCGGCGCCCTATTATCTGACAAACTTGTTCCGTGATCATTTTACTCCGGGCGCCTCTGTGATAAATATCGCCTCCACGCGGGCATTTATGTCCCAGGCCGATACAGAGAGTTACACGGCAGCGAAAGGGGGCATTTCTGCACTCACCCACGCCCTGAGTGTCAGCCTTGCCGGACATGTGCGGGTCAATTCGATTAGCCCTGGATGGATTGAGACCGCTCCCTACCATGAACCTTCTGCCGGGCCGGTTCATTCCAGGGAAGACCAGCTGCAACATCCTGTAGGGCGTGTAGGAACGCCCCTGGACATCGCATCCGCTGTGCGATTCCTATGTAGTGAAGATGCTTCGTTTATCACAGGACAAAATTTGACCATCGACGGTGGTATGACCACGCAGATGATCTACCACGGAGACTGCGGCTGGGTGTACCGCCCGGGAGGCACACGATGACTCGCCAGGAACTGTTGGATCTCTGTCTCACCTTTCCGGACACCTATGAGGACGCCCCCTTTGACGATCCAAATTGGACGGTTGTCCGGCATCGGGCAAATCGCAAATGCTTTGCGATGCTCTTTGAACGAGAGGGAAAACTGTGCATCAATTTAAAATGTGAACCCATGCAGGCAGAATTTTTCCGCAGGGTCTATGTGGGCGTTACACCGGGATACCACATGAACAAGGAACATTGGAACACGGTTTTACCGGATTCGGATGTTCCTACGGATACATTCTATGCCATGATTCGGGAAAGTTACGACCGGACAAGGCCCAAGACCCGCCGCGCCAGAAAGGAGACGCCACATGAATGAATGGGAGACGATGCAGCGCGCAAAAATGTACATTCACAAGCTCGCAGGCGGTATCGACCCGCTCACCGACCGGCCCCTTCCAGAGGATACCGTCCTGAATCAGCCGCGCTTAGCGCGATGCTTTTCCTATGTAGAAATACTGATTGAGCGCGCTATGCAACAGGAAATTCGCTCCGTTAAGGCACGTCGGAAAAACTTGCCTCCATTTTTCCTAACCCCGGAACAAAAACAAAAGGTTCTTCTGGTGCATGAGCCCATTCCTATCTCAAAGTTTGCAGAGGCCCTCAACGCAGCAGCCGACCTAGAATGTGTACAGAAGATAAAAGCGACCGATTTGACCAAGTGGCTGGTACAAAAAGGGCTTTTACAGGAAGTCGTCCGCAACGATAAGCGCCATAAGGAACCAACTGCCAATGGGAGAGCGATCGGGATCACATCGGAATGGCGCGAGGCCCTAACAACCGGTGCACACTATTTGAGTATTCTTTACCGTTATGAGGCCCAGCAGTTTCTTCTGGACAACCTGGATTCCATCCCTGCCGAATAAAGGATCTCGTAATCCCGCTATAAGCGTTAAATGGCCCACTCTGATCGAAAAGAAGCGATGTAAAAATGTGTCCCTTGTCGGGCCGCTTCTACATCGCTTTTTTATTTTGGCTGCTCGTTCGCGAGCCGGTAGGACGCCCGTCGTCTCTTCGATAGAATGAAGCACAAACCATTCCAGGACTCTTTCTATAAGCCAACGATTTCTTCTGGTCAATCTGAATTCTACCCTTGCCGGATATTTGGCTTTGTAATCCACTATAAACGTTAATAGTTCACTCTGATCGAAAAGAAGCGATGTAAAAAAGTGTCCCTTGTTGGGCCGCTTCTACATCGCTTTTTTATTTTGGCTGCTCGTTCGCGAACCGGTAGGACGCCCGTCGTCTCTTCGATAGAATGAAGCACAAACCATTCCAGGACTCTTTCTATAAGCCAACGATTTCTTCTGGTCAATCTGAATTCTATCCTTGCCGGATATTTGGCCTTGTAATCCCGCTATAAGCGTTAATAGTTCACTCTGATCGAAAAGAAGCGATGTAAAAGGCGTTCCTTGTCGAACTGCTTCTACATCGCTTTTTTATTTTGGCTGCTCGTTCGCGAACCGGTAGGACGCCCGTCGTCTCTTCGATAGAATGAAGCACAAACCATTTCAGGACTCTTTCTATAAGCCAATGATTTCTTCTGGTCAATCTGAATTCTATCCTTGCCGGATATTTGGCCTTGTAATCCCGCTATAAGCGTTAATAGTTCACTCTGATCGAAAAGAAGCGATGTAAAAAAGTGTCCCTTGTTGGGCCGCTTCTACATCGCTTTTTTATTTTGTTTGCCTATTCACGAACCAGCAAAATTTCTGCCGTCTCTTCGATAAAATGGTCCGGATACCGGTTCCCGTATTCTTTATATACACATTGCTCATATCCGTCGAAATTCCGCTGGTACATGCGAAATATGACCAGCCGGTCTTTAGGCTTCCACTGTTTTTCATAGGAACAACAATATTTCATGTCAAGTTTCCGTATGACTGTCCCACTTTGCAGGTTTTCTACATCGCGTGTAGCTGTGATATAGGGAATACCTTCCCTTTAAAGCTGCTCCAACACAGCTCAGCCAGCTTCTGTCACAGTCCCCTTATTCCAATATATGTTCTTTGAATCGCATATCCCCAGTCATAGCTGCTATTAGCCTTTCTATACCCGATTACCAAACCACCCGGTTTTAAGCAAATAGCATAGATGCAGCTACCTTCCGTTGGGTTGCATCTCAAACACTCTTTTCGCAAATACTCCCGCGCTTCCTCCAACGTTTGCAGAAGAAACATCGGTAAAAAACGGTTGACTTCCTCATCCTGCAATAGGACAAAAATGGCTTCTACACCATCCTCTGTGCACGCCCGTAAGCGAAGGCGCTCTGTTTCCAAGGATGGAATGATTTTCATGACTTGTCCTTCTTGTATGTATGTTTGACCCTGAACCCTATCTCTGTTCCCTTATATCAAAATCTTTTCTGATTGATGCGATGGAGCATGTACCCCTTTTAATCTATTTTGCGCATTGCAAAATCGCTAGAGGGCTGCCCTTTCGCGGAAGGTTCCCCAGCAGAACCAAGTTATCCTTTAAAAACATCTCGGATACATCTCTCTTAGTATCCTCGCGTCCTTGCAAGATTATCCCCATTCATCGCATGCACATGAAACGTTAGCAAAAAGTTTCTTCCCTCACATCCGCTTCTTCAAAGTAAAGAAATAACTCTGCGGGAATTTTCGAGGTGTCCGGTGGGACGGCTGTCTGCAACACGCAGCTTTTTAGCGGAAGATGATGCGCTCCAAATAGGCGGCTTGGCTTTGAGCACACCCCGATGCAGCCGGAACATCCTTTTTGCTTTTTCGGGCGTGATTGCAAATATTGTTTGGAGTAGAATTGCAAGTCGATCTCCTTGTTACATTCGTATTCAAGGCAGACATAGCGCATATCCCTTGGACAGTTTTCCTCCAACACTTTATAAAAATGGCTCTTTATCTGCTGAACTTCTGCTGGGGATATCCCCTGTGTGTATTTTGGGTCACGAAGCTGGTTTTCCACATCCTCCCATACATCAACTAGGGAGACATCATTTATATAGCATTGCACCTCATCCCCCTGATGATCTAAGAAGTGGAAAGAACGGCTTTTCCCGACCGTCAAAGTGAGTGTCTTTTCAAGAAAATGCGGAATCCGTTTCGGCTCGTATTGGAGGGTTACCGGCATATTCGGCTCATATTCCGGCAATTTTTTTACACCGGCGACATCCAATGTTACCAGCTGCAGGTTCTCCCAATCTTCCTTTTTGAGCCATCGGGGAATTTTCCATCCCGCGGTCATCAGGTCTAAAAACAATTGGATTGTTCCATAATCCTGTAAACCATATTTCATGGGACTGGCAGTACCGCCCTGTATATGCAAGCTTTCCCCACCCAATTGGACACTGCAGCAGTGTAAATACCGGGAACATATCTCTTGTGGCTCTTTTAAGATGCTTCTTTGATTCCGAACGCCTCTTCTCCGATATTTAGAAAGCTCCGTTTCCCGATATGCCTCCAAAATATAGAGCTTCGCTTCATCGGCCAACGTCATACCCAGAATATAATCGTTGTAGCTCTCACGTTCTATGGTTTTGCCAATCACAAGGAGCTCCTGCCATTTTTGGTACATCTCTTCTAAAGATAAAAAGTTCATCTGTATTTCTCCTCTTTGGTCCGAATGGCCCGTCCCGAATTCCTCAAAAATCCCTGTTTTTGAGTATACCAACCGGTACGACATATTCCTTTTTCTTGGACGTCTCAAATGAGAACACATCCGGCTACTGTGGCTCTCTTCTGAATAAAAGGTGGACAGACCGCTGTCAAGTAGGACTCTGAGCGAGCGATAGCGGTAATGTTCAGCCGCCACAAGTCCTCCTTTTATTTTGCCCTACGGCGTAGTACAACCCCGAATTCTCCGCAACAGACAATTGAGCCCATTCATCGTATTGAAGGCGGAGAACACATCCGCCTAAACTTCGCTCTCTAAACCTACAATGGGGCTATGTTTGTGCTTTGCGACACCGATACCAGCAGAAACCATAACAGCACCTCTGGCGGTAAATTCGCGTTATTGCATCCACAGCACCGTACTTTAGTAGCCTTGTTCCTCATAAACCGTCTGGTTGGAACGGATTCATAAAACATAATGGGCTGGAATCTTTCTGGGGTCATCCTGTAATAGGAAGCACTCCCCCTAAACCTACAATGAGGCTATGTTTGTGCTTTGCGACACCGATACCAGCAGAAACCATAACAGCACCTCTGGCGGTAAATTCGCGTTACTACATCCACAGCACCGTACTTTAGTAGCCTTGTTCCTCATAAACCGTCTGGTTGGAACGGATTCATAAAGCATAATGGGCTGGAATCTTTCTGGGGTCATCCTATAATAGGAAGCGATCCCCTCCACCTACAATGGGGCTATGTTTGTGCTTTGCGACATTGATACCAACAGAACCCATAACTGTACCCCTGGCGGTAAATTCGCGTTACTACATCCACAGCACCGTACTTTAGTAGCCTTGTTCCTCATAAACCGTCTGGTTGGAACGGATTCATAAAGCATAATGGGCTGGAATCTTTCTAGGGTCATCCTATAATAGGAAGCGATCCCCTCCACTGCATCCTCTAACATGTGGCACAGTCCTTGGAGAGGAACTCTAACCACCACTTTGTCTACAAAGAGGTTCGTTCCTATTCGTTGGGGATTAAAGCGGCGTTCTTTTCTGCCAGTTTCAAGGCAGCGTCATAGGCTGCTTTTGTCCGGTCGTCAAAGCACACCATCTCTACAGATACAATCCTTGTTTTGCCCTTTCCATATTGCAGGATTGTACGCACAGCGATTTCAGCCGCTTGCTCCAACGGAAAATGGTAGACTCCCGTACTGATGGACGGAAAAGCGATGGTCCGGCAGCCATTGCTCTCTGCCAGTTCCAAGCAAGAACGGTAACAGCTTTCCAACCGTTCTGCCTCATGGCTCGTTCCTCCCCGCCAGATCGGTCCGGGCGTGTGGATGATATAGCGTGCTGGAAGGCGGTATCCCCCTGTAATTTTGGCTTTTCCAGTTTCACATCCGTGCAAAGTGCGGCATTCCTCCAAAAGTTCCGGGCCAGCCGCACGATGGATGGCTCCATCCACTCCGCCTCCTCCAAGCAAGGTTGTATTAGCGGCATTGACAATCGCATCGACCTTTCGAACTGTGATGTCCCCTCGCACAATTTGCAAATTCATGTGGTCCGCTCCTTCCGTCGTTTTTTCCATTGTATCCTTTCTCTGTATAAAAAGCAAACGTCCTTTTTATTTCCATATTGAAAAGGGCAACGAAACGCGGTATCATAAAAGCAATCACCGGGATGCCCGGATTTTGAAACTTTTTGGACACACCGATTGGGCGGTGTGATTCTGTTTGGACAGCTATACAGGCTATACGGGAGGAGAAAGCATGGCCAATAAAATCATTCTCAGCGCAGACAGCACCTGTGACCTGAGTCCGGAACTGAAAGAGCGCTATCAAGTGCAGTATTTTCCCTATCACATCATACTCGGCGGGCAACAATATATGGATGGCGTGGATATTCAGCCAGAGGACCTCTATCTCGCCTACCGGGAGAAAAAGCAGCTTCCTAAAACCGCCGCAATCAGCTCGATGGAGTTCTACGAATATTTTAAGCAATGGGTCGAAGAAGGCTACGAAGTCATCCATATCAACTTGGGATCTGCGCTCTCTGCTGCCCATCAAAATTGCCGGTTGGCGGCCCAAGAGTTGGGACATGTTTACGTCATCGACTCGTGCAGCCTGTCCACCGGTATGGGCCTGTTGGTGATCGAAGCAGGCCGGCGTATCTCCCATGGTATGCCCGCTGAACAAATCTACCAGGAGGTTTCGGCCCTTGCCACTCACTCACATGCCAGCTTTATTCTAGATACCTTGGAATTTATGCACGCCGGAGGACGATGTTCCGCTGTGACGGCACTCGGCGCCAATTTATTGCGTTTAAAACCCTGTATTGAGGTAAACAATTTGCGCGGTGGCGCCATGAATGTGGGCAAAAAATACCGTGGAAATCTGGAAAAAGTCCTGCCTCAATATACGCGGGACAAGTTGGCGGACCGGGCAGACCTGGTGCTGGATCGGGTCTTTATCACCCATTCTGGCATCTCTGAGAAGTATATTGATCTGGTCCGCAATACGATACAGGAAGTTGCAGATTTCCGAGAAATCTGCGTCACAAGGGCCAGCTGTACCATCTCCTGCCACTGTGGACCCAATACATTGGGAGTTCTCTTCCTTACCAAATAAACTGGTTTTGGAGGGCGTCCTAAAGTTACGAATCTTTCGATTTATAGGAAAGTGAAATCCTTTCTTTAAGCAAAAATAGCGGTATTTAAAAAACGAGAGTATCCTTAAGTCATTTCATGATTTTGGGCCCATCCTCTCCGTTTATCGAAAAACCCATACTGGTCTAATGACCAGTATGGGTTTTTCGATAAACGACTCTTCGGCTTTACTGAGGATCTTTTATTGCAATGCCTGACCATATGAACCCTACGAAAGTTTTTATTTTTAACATACCTTGACAGGCGAGGTATATTGTATTATATTATAACTCAGAAAGGATGTGAACTGGATTGTCCATCACAGCCGACATGATCCGCGGGCACACGGACACAATTATTTTAAGGCAGCTGATCGAAAAGGACAGCTATGGGTATGAAATCAACAAGGCGGTCCAAGAAAAGACCGGCAATCAGTACGAGCTCAAGGAGGCCACTCTTTATACGGCCTTCCGGCGGCTGGAACAGGCGGGGCTCATTCTCTCTTATTGGGGAGATGAGACAACAGGCGCCCGGCGTCGTTATTACACCATTACAGAAGAAGGGCGTGCCCAGTATCAGGCCGCTATCGCAGAATGGGCGCACACGAAGGACCTGATCGACAAATTGATTTTGTGAAAGGAAGACTACCACCTATGATTGACCGTATTCGTGTCTATTTGGAACATGCTTTTGCAAATTCTCCCAAAACGCGCCGGATGGAGGATCTCCGCGAAGAATTATTCTCCAATCTCGTTGAAAAGTATAACGACCGCCTCCGCCAGGGGATGTCTGAAGAGGACGCATATAATGCGGTCATCCGGAGTATTGGCGATATCGATGAGCTGATTGACAGCGCGCGGGGCCCCTCCCCTCTTGAACCGGTTCCAGCGCATGAATCCCGCATACGTGCATTATGTACGGCAATTGCCGTTGCCCTGTATATCATGAGCCCGTTTCTAGTGATCCTATTCCCTGGAACATGGGGGATTGGAGGAATGTTCCTTTTTATCGCTGCGGCGACAGGACTGCTTATTTACAATGGCATGACGAAGCCACATTATTCCCGTGCAGACGATACCATTGTGGAAGAATTTAAGGAATGGCACGTCAAAAATGGCCGCCAACGCGATGCATTGAATGCGTTTAAAGGGGCTTATTGGAGCATTGNGGGGTCATCCTATAATAGGAAGCGATCCCCTCCACCTACAATGGGGCTATGTTTGTGCTTTGCGACATTGATACCAACAGAACCCATAACTGTACCCCTGGCGGTAAATTCGCGTTACTACATCCACAGCACCGTACTTTAGTAGCCTTGTTCCTCATAAACCGTCTGGTTGGAACGGATTCATAAAGCATAATGGGCTGGAATCTTTCTAGGGTCATCCTATAATAGGAAGCGATCCCCTCCACTGCATCCTCTAACATGTGGCACAGTCCTTGGAGAGGAACTCTAACCACCACTTTGTCTACAAAGAGGTTCGTTCCTATTCGTTGGGGATTAAAGCGGCGTTCTTTTCTGCCAGTTTCAAGGCAGCGTCATAGGCTGCTTTTGTCCGGTCGTCAAAGCACACCATCTCTACAGATACAATCCTTGTTTTGCCCTTTCCATATTGCAGGATTGTACGCACAGCGATTTCAGCCGCTTGCTCCAACGGAAAATGGTAGACTCCCGTACTGATGGACGGAAAAGCGATGGTCCGGCAGCCATTGCTCTCTGCCAGTTCCAAGCAAGAACGGTAACAGCTTTCCAACCGTTCTGCCTCATGGCTCGTTCCTCCCCGCCAGATCGGTCCGGGCGTGTGGATGATATAGCGTGCTGGAAGGCGGTATCCCCCTGTAATTTTGGCTTTTCCAGTTTCACATCCGTGCAAAGTGCGGCATTCCTCCAAAAGTTCCGGGCCAGCCGCACGATGGATGGCTCCATCCACTCCGCCTCCTCCAAGCAAGGTTGTATTAGCGGCATTGACAATCGCATCGACCTTTCGAACTGTGATGTCCCCTCGCACAATTTGCAAATTCATGTGGTCCGCTCCTTCCGTCGTTTTTTCCATTGTATCCTTTCTCTGTATAAAAAGCAAACGTCCTTTTTATTTCCATATTGAAAAGGGCAACGAAACGCGGTATCATAAAAGCAATCACCGGGATGCCCGGATTTTGAAACTTTTTGGACACACCGATTGGGCGGTGTGATTCTGTTTGGACAGCTATACAGGCTATACGGGAGGAGAAAGCATGGCCAATAAAATCATTCTCAGCGCAGACAGCACCTGTGACCTGAGTCCGGAACTGAAAGAGCGCTATCAAGTGCAGTATTTTCCCTATCACATCATACTCGGCGGGCAACAATATATGGATGGCGTGGATATTCAGCCAGAGGACCTCTATCTCGCCTACCGGGAGAAAAAGCAGCTTCCTAAAACCGCCGCAATCAGCTCGATGGAGTTCTACGAATATTTTAAGCAATGGGTCGAAGAAGGCTACGAAGTCATCCATATCAACTTGGGATCTGCGCTCTCTGCTGCCCATCAAAATTGCCGGTTGGCGGCCCAAGAGTTGGGACATGTTTACGTCATCGACTCGTGCAGCCTGTCCACCGGTATGGGCCTGTTGGTGATCGAAGCAGGCCGGCGTATCTCCCATGGTATGCCCGCTGAACAAATCTACCAGGAGGTTTCGGCCCTTGCCACTCACTCACATGCCAGCTTTATTCTAGATACCTTGGAATTTATGCACGCCGGAGGACGATGTTCCGCTGTGACGGCACTCGGCGCCAATTTATTGCGTTTAAAACCCTGTATTGAGGTAAACAATTTGCGCGGTGGCGCCATGAATGTGGGCAAAAAATACCGTGGAAATCTGGAAAAAGTCCTGCCTCAATATACGCGGGACAAGTTGGCGGACCGGGCAGACCTGGTGCTGGATCGGGTCTTTATCACCCATTCTGGCATCTCTGAGAAGTATATTGATCTGGTCCGCAATACGATACAGGAAGTTGCAGATTTCCGAGAAATCTGCGTCACAAGGGCCAGCTGTACCATCTCCTGCCACTGTGGACCCAATACATTGGGAGTTCTCTTCCTTACCAAATAAACTGGTTTTGGAGGGCGTCCTAAAGTTACGAATCTTTCGATTTATAGGAAAGTGAAATCCTTTCTTTAAGCAAAAATAGCGGTATTTAAAAAACGAGAGTATCCTTAAGTCATTTCATGATTTTGGGCCCATCCTCTCCGTTTATCGAAAAACCCATACTGGTCTAATGACCAGTATGGGTTTTTCGATAAACGACTCTTCGGCTTTACTGAGGATCTTTTATTGCAATGCCTGACCATATGAACCCTACGAAAGTTTTTATTTTTAACATACCTTGACAGGCGAGGTATATTGTATTATATTATAACTCAGAAAGGATGTGAACTGGATTGTCCATCACAGCCGACATGATCCGCGGGCACACGGACACAATTATTTTAAGGCAGCTGATCGAAAAGGACAGCTATGGGTATGAAATCAACAAGGCGGTCCAAGAAAAGACCGGCAATCAGTACGAGCTCAAGGAGGCCACTCTTTATACGGCCTTCCGGCGGCTGGAACAGGCGGGGCTCATTCTCTCTTATTGGGGAGATGAGACAACAGGCGCCCGGCGTCGTTATTACACCATTACAGAAGAAGGGCGTGCCCAGTATCAGGCCGCTATCGCAGAATGGGCGCACACGAAGGACCTGATCGACAAATTGATTTTGTGAAAGGAAGACTACCACCTATGATTGACCGTATTCGTGTCTATTTGGAACATGCTTTTGCAAATTCTCCCAAAACGCGCCGGATGGAGGATCTCCGCGAAGAATTATTCTCCAATCTCGTTGAAAAGTATAACGACCGCCTCCGCCAGGGGATGTCTGAAGAGGACGCATATAATGCGGTCATCCGGAGTATTGGCGATATCGATGAGCTGATTGACAGCGCGCGGGGCCCCTCCCCTCTTGAACCGGTTCCAGCGCATGAATCCCGCATACGTGCATTATGTACGGCAATTGCCGTTGCCCTGTATATCATGAGCCCGTTTCTAGTGATCCTATTCCCTGGAACATGGGGGATTGGAGGAATGTTCCTTTTTATCGCTGCGGCGACAGGACTGCTTATTTACAATGGCATGACGAAGCCACATTATTCCCGTGCAGACGATACCATTGTGGAAGAATTTAAGGAATGGCACGTCAAAAATGGCCGCCAACGCGATGCATTGAATGCGTTTAAAGGGGCTTATTGGAGCATTGTGGTTGCAATTTATTTGCTCGTCAGCTTTATCTTCCGAATTTGGAGCTTTTCNATAGGAAGCGATCCCCTCCACTGCATCCTCTAACATGTGGCACAGTCCTTGGAGAGGAACTCTAACCACCACTTTGTCTACAAAGAGGTTCGTTCCTATTCGTTGGGGATTAAAGCGGCGTTCTTTTCTGCCAGTTTCAAGGCAGCGTCATAGGCTGCTTTTGTCCGGTCGTCAAAGCACACCATCTCTACAGATACAATCCTTGTTTTGCCCTTTCCATATTGCAGGATTGTACGCACAGCGATTTCAGCCGCTTGCTCCAACGGAAAATGGTAGACTCCCGTACTGATGGACGGAAAAGCGATGGTCCGGCAGCCATTGCTCTCTGCCAGTTCCAAGCAAGAACGGTAACAGCTTTCCAACCGTTCTGCCTCATGGCTCGTTCCTCCCCGCCAGATCGGTCCGGGCGTGTGGATGATATAGCGTGCTGGAAGGCGGTATCCCCCTGTAATTTTGGCTTTTCCAGTTTCACATCCGTGCAAAGTGCGGCATTCCTCCAAAAGTTCCGGGCCAGCCGCACGATGGATGGCTCCATCCACTCCGCCTCCTCCAAGCAAGGTTGTATTAGCGGCATTGACAATCGCATCGACCTTTCGAACTGTGATGTCCCCTCGCACAATTTGCAAATTCATGTGGTCCGCTCCTTCCGTCGTTTTTTCCATTGTATCCTTTCTCTGTATAAAAAGCAAACGTCCTTTTTATTTCCATATTGAAAAGGGCAACGAAACGCGGTATCATAAAAGCAATCACCGGGATGCCCGGATTTTGAAACTTTTTGGACACACCGATTGGGCGGTGTGATTCTGTTTGGACAGCTATACAGGCTATACGGGAGGAGAAAGCATGGCCAATAAAATCATTCTCAGCGCAGACAGCACCTGTGACCTGAGTCCGGAACTGAAAGAGCGCTATCAAGTGCAGTATTTTCCCTATCACATCATACTCGGCGGGCAACAATATATGGATGGCGTGGATATTCAGCCAGAGGACCTCTATCTCGCCTACCGGGAGAAAAAGCAGCTTCCTAAAACCGCCGCAATCAGCTCGATGGAGTTCTACGAATATTTTAAGCAATGGGTCGAAGAAGGCTACGAAGTCATCCATATCAACTTGGGATCTGCGCTCTCTGCTGCCCATCAAAATTGCCGGTTGGCGGCCCAAGAGTTGGGACATGTTTACGTCATCGACTCGTGCAGCCTGTCCACCGGTATGGGCCTGTTGGTGATCGAAGCAGGCCGGCGTATCTCCCATGGTATGCCCGCTGAACAAATCTACCAGGAGGTTTCGGCCCTTGCCACTCACTCACATGCCAGCTTTATTCTAGATACCTTGGAATTTATGCACGCCGGAGGACGATGTTCCGCTGTGACGGCACTCGGCGCCAATTTATTGCGTTTAAAACCCTGTATTGAGGTAAACAATTTGCGCGGTGGCGCCATGAATGTGGGCAAAAAATACCGTGGAAATCTGGAAAAAGTCCTGCCTCAATATACGCGGGACAAGTTGGCGGACCGGGCAGACCTGGTGCTGGATCGGGTCTTTATCACCCATTCTGGCATCTCTGAGAAGTATATTGATCTGGTCCGCAATACGATACAGGAAGTTGCAGATTTCCGAGAAATCTGCGTCACAAGGGCCAGCTGTACCATCTCCTGCCACTGTGGACCCAATACATTGGGAGTTCTCTTCCTTACCAAATAAACTGGTTTTGGAGGGCGTCCTAAAGTTACGAATCTTTCGATTTATAGGAAAGTGAAATCCTTTCTTTAAGCAAAAATAGCGGTATTTAAAAAACGAGAGTATCCTTAAGTCATTTCATGATTTTGGGCCCATCCTCTCCGTTTATCGAAAAACCCATACTGGTCTAATGACCAGTATGGGTTTTTCGATAAACGACTCTTCGGCTTTACTGAGGATCTTTTATTGCAATGCCTGACCATATGAACCCTACGAAAGTTTTTATTTTTAACATACCTTGACAGGCGAGGTATATTGTATTATATTATAACTCAGAAAGGATGTGAACTGGATTGTCCATCACAGCCGACATGATCCGCGGGCACACGGACACAATTATTTTAAGGCAGCTGATCGAAAAGGACAGCTATGGGTATGAAATCAACAAGGCGGTCCAAGAAAAGACCGGCAATCAGTACGAGCTCAAGGAGGCCACTCTTTATACGGCCTTCCGGCGGCTGGAACAGGCGGGGCTCATTCTCTCTTATTGGGGAGATGAGACAACAGGCGCCCGGCGTCGTTATTACACCATTACAGAAGAAGGGCGTGCCCAGTATCAGGCCGCTATCGCAGAATGGGCGCACACGAAGGACCTGATCGACAAATTGATTTTGTGAAAGGAAGACTACCACCTATGATTGACCGTATTCGTGTCTATTTGGAACATGCTTTTGCAAATTCTCCCAAAACGCGCCGGATGGAGGATCTCCGCGAAGAATTATTCTCCAATCTCGTTGAAAAGTATAACGACCGCCTCCGCCAGGGGATGTCTGAAGAGGACGCATATAATGCGGTCATCCGGAGTATTGGCGATATCGATGAGCTGATTGACAGCGCGCGGGGCCCCTCCCCTCTTGAACCGGTTCCAGCGCATGAATCCCGCATACGTGCATTATGTACGGCAATTGCCGTTGCCCTGTATATCATGAGCCCGTTTCTAGTGATCCTATTCCCTGGAACATGGGGGATTGGAGGAATGTTCCTTTTTATCGCTGCGGCGACAGGACTGCTTATTTACAATGGCATGACGAAGCCACATTATTCCCGTGCAGACGATACCATTGTGGAAGAATTTAAGGAATGGCACGTCAAAAATGGCCGCCAACGCGATGCATTGAATGCGTTTAAAGGGGCTTATTGGAGCATTGTGGTTGCAATTTATTTGCTCGTCAGCTTTATCTTCCGAATTTGGAGCTTTTCTTGGATTCTCTTTATCATGGCTGGCGCAGTAGAAAACATTATCAAAGGTATCTTTGCCCTCAGGAGGTAAACGAAATGAGCCGAACAACCGCAAAAATTTATATTGGGGTTTGGAGTGCCGTACTGTTGCTCTTTACCGCGCTGTTTGGTTATCTGTGGTACAATGGCGGCTGGACGGGACTCTCCCTCCACTTTGGTTGGAGCAACCATTCCACCTATCAACAGGTCCATGAGCAAACATTTACTGAACCAATCCAAACGCTGGCACTCGATTGGAAGGGCGGCGATGTATCGGTTTTTTCCACCAGCGGTAAAGAGATAAAAATTGTACAGAAGGCTGTGAAAAACACGCCGGAGGACCAGTTCTTTCAGGCATCCATCGAGGATGACGCCCTGGTCGTTTCCAACGGCAAAATCGTCGCGGGCCTGCCGATTGGGCCTTTTCCATTCTCCATCGGCTCGGACCTGGAGGTTTATCTGCCGGAACGGATCTATGAAACACTTCAATTGGACACCACAGGCGGCGACATCTTTTTCCAACCCTTGGAAGTAAAGGACCTTGTCGTACATACCAACTCCGGGGATGTAAGCCTGGGAGGGGACTTCGAAAAGCTGGATTTTTCTTCTAACAGTGGCGATTTGCTCTGCCGCGATGTCACGGTCAAACAACTTATTTCACAGACCACTAGCGGCGATATACAGGCCTCCGGCAGTTTCGCCCGCATTCAGGCCACCAGCACATCGGGCGATATCTCTCTGCGGACCAGCCAGATGATTACTGAAGCGGCGATCCAGTCTACTTCCGGTGACGTTGTGCTTTTCATTCCGGAAAATGATGGTTTTACCGCCCAGCTAAACAGTTCGACCGGCGATTTCATCTGTGCCTTTCCGGACTTTCACGGCGGCGATACCTATCGCTATAAGGACGGAAGTGCGAAAATCCAGTTGAACACCACAAGCGGCGATGCTTGCTTGCTCTATGCCTAACGAAAAACCATTTTTCTGAACCCGCCCTTCCCTTTTAAAGGGTTCGACACCTTGCGCCGAGGATTATCCCAATTTATTCGAATTAGGAATCATAATTCATCAAAATCATGGCATGCTTAGAGAGAAATTAAGAAATGGGAGGAATGGATTGTGAAGTCCACCTTTTTACATGTCAACCGGAATGTCTTTGATCTGCAAAAGAGCCTGGCTTTCTACGATAGGGCGCTTGGCTTAAAGGAATGCCGCCGAATGGAAGCGCCAGACGGCTCCTTTATTCTTGTCTATCTCTCAGACGGAGCTACACCGTTTGAATTGGAGTTGACCTGGCTGCGTGACCGCAGCCAACCCTATAACCTCGGGGACAATGAGATTCACCTGGCTGTGCAGGTAGAGGATAAAACAGCAGCACATGCCCTGCACGAGGAAATGGGATGTATCTGTTTCGAAAACCGTGAAATGGATCTCTATTTCATCAACGACCCCGACGGTTACTGGATTGAAATCTTGGACCGTTGAGCCAAGAAGTAATTCAAGGGGATCTTCAAGTCGGCGACCAAATTCAAGTAGCCGAACCTTATTGTGTGGTGGATCTATACGGCGTTGACACGGTCAAAATGGATGTGGGCACTCCCACCCTGTATGCCCCATCCAAACCTGGGAAAGAATACCTGTTCTTTTTTGATGAGCCTTCGGACTATAAAGAGTACGGGGAAACGTATTTCCCCTTGTGGCGCGAATATGGCCGCTACCTCGTCTTACCTACCAGTCTTTTTTCCGATCCGGACATGGACGGCATGGCAAACGAAGAATTAAATTTAGGTGAAGGGGATGCCACTGATTATAAAAAAGCCTACCGGCAGGTCATGAATTATTTTATGAAGTAGCGAGAGTTTCCCCAGTTCCGTATTCTGATTATTCCGCGCAAACAAAGAGGGCGCTTCTAAATTACGGATTTTTTAGATTCATAGGAAAGGAGTATCCTCTTTCTGGTTGGAAAAATGTCTGCGTTCCTAAAAAAACGAGGGCACCAAAAAGTCATGAAAGGACTTTTTGCTGCCCTCGTTTCATTTAAAAAGCCCCCTTTCCATATTCGCAATAGGGGCCATCCTACCGTTTTTGAGTAACCAACTTATCGTTTTTACTTCTATACAACGGTTCATTCGTATATGGCCGCCCGCGCATCCTACCGTGTCTCGGCGGTCCATCTTTACGATCTGCTTCACTTGCCTGTATTCGGTATATGCCAACACGGCAGTCCATCTTAGGATCTCTATTGTCTATTTTATGCCGGATGTTCTCTCTTCCGTCCTATCCCCTATTGGGAAAACCGGTCTATTCGTATTCTCTTACATAAAAACAGAAGGCGGCGGGCCAAATGGATTTTCCCCTCCTGGGGTATGAAATACTAGACCCAGTTCTTCCGGTTGAACCATTCCGGTCTGTATAGCGCGGTCTCTAAGATAAATGTACAGCTCGGCTTTGGTCGCCTCGTAATAAGGATTCACAAAGAAAACACCAATTCCCAAGCAAAGTCCGCCCAGTAGATACCACCCTATAAAGGATAACTCCAATAAAAAAATGTTTAACTTTTCACCATCCGTCATCGCCCGGCTAATCGACCGCGCACGCGCTCCTGGAATATTGGGATTATCGGACAGGATATACGGCACCATATAATACTGATACGTCTTATAGATTCCCGGAATCAGCAGCAACAGCGACCACAGAAAAATAAACAGTTCTGTGACAAACATTGCAACAACAGAATTTCCATATCCGTTCCGGAATCCACTGAACAGGGTCTCAACGTGTGTCTCACCAAAATGATTCTGCACAAAATAACGTGCTTCACCAATCCGAAGAATATTTATCACAAAGATGGAGAGCAGCAAACCAAAGACGGTCAGCGGAACCACCCACGTGCGAAGAACATCCAAGAAAACAATCTGGGGATAAGCAGCATCATAGGAACGGAACAGCGATTGATAAGAATCATATTGATTTAGAAAATTGCTGATTGTATCTCCCAAATTCGCAATCCCTGTCAACAGTCCCGCCAGTAAAGCCACCACGAATGCCCGCCAGTAACGTCCCGTCAGAGCAATCTTTGCATTGGATTTTAGAATTTGTCTGCTCCACATAACGCATCCTCTTCTTTCTCCATGAAATTCTCCCGTTGTCTCTCTATCCTTGTGGAAAACCTTTCCTAGAGTCTATAATACTCCGAAATATCCCGATACTTTTCTCAGGAAATATGTTCCTTTAAAGAGCAGTCGGTGTAGGCGGCTCTCCATGCGAGTAAGGCTCTCCAGATCTACTTTTGCCCTCCTGCACGGACTCCGGCGCACTCGTCCCCGAAGGCAAGGGGCTCTCCGGTGCGGATGTATCTGAACTGGTTCCTTTCGCTCCTTCTGATACATCGACCACATTTTGGGTATCCATCTGGGTATTTACATGCTCCGCCGGGTTCACCGGCGCGCCCATATCTTCAAATGATTCACTGCTTCCCGGAACCGGCGGTTGGGCCGCCTGGGATTCCGGCGACGGCACGCCGTATGATGGCGGCGGAGAAACTGGATTTTGCGCTATATCCGGCACATCCGTATGCGTCATGGGCGGCACCGGCGCGCCTGTATTTCCGAACGACTCTCTATTTCCCGGAACCGGCGGTTGGGCCGCCTGGGATTCCGGCGACGGCACGCCGTATGGGGACGGCGGAGAAACTGGATTTTGCGCTATATCCGGCACATCCGTATGCGTCATGGGCGGCACCGGCGCACCCATATTTCCGAACGACTCCCTGCTTCCCGGAACCGGCGGCTGGGCCGCTTGGGATTCCGGCGACGGCACGCCGTACGGTGGCGGCGGGGGAACCAAATTTCCCGGATATGGGGAAGCGTTCCTCCCATAAGGGGCCTGCGGCCGGTCAAACGGATTCTGAGAGGTTCCTTGAAATACCCCATTAGGCGTATATTCCTGTACAGGTCCCTGGGTTGGAACAGATGAACCTGGGTAAACAGGCGGCACAGTTCCATATGGAGAATTGGGGCCTGCCTGTGACATTTTCTGGTACATCACGTAGGTGGTATCCTTCTGTTGGGGTGGCATCCCATAAGGCGGTATCGGCGGATTCGTATAAAGATTTAATTCCCTTGGATCGATCAGACCGTTCTGGATTGCCCTCTCCCGCAGAAAAATATACAATTCTGCTCTCGTGGCCTCATAATAGGGATTTACAAACAGGTGGCCCAACCCTAAACAAAGTGCACCGAGCAAATACCAGCCAATAAAAGACAGATCGAGAACAAAGATGGAACCCTTTTCCCCATTTGTGAGCATCGTGCTGAGTTGGCGCGCCCGTGTCCCCTTGAGCTGTGGATTATCTGCCAATAAGTACTTTACAAAGCCGTACTGATACGATTTGATCACATAAGGGATCAGCAGCAACAAGCTCAGCATCATCAACAGCACCATCATATAAACGCCATTCAGAATCGCAATCAAACTGACGATTACAATCACAAACAAGATATAAAGCCACAGGTCGATGAGCAAATCGGTGGTAAACATCGCTCCCGTAGCAGTAAGGTATCCTGCCCGAAAAGCGCTAAAAAGATGTTCAAACCGGCTGTCTCCAAAGCGATTGTGCACAAAATAACGACACTTACCCATATCAACCGGATTGCTGACAAAAACACGAAAAGCTGTTCCAAAGCCAAAGGCAAGCACACCGATTAACAACAATACAGAGACAATTGCTCCACCATACGGTCCAAAATCATCCCATACATGATTATCGTAGTACTCATATGGCTCATGGTAGCCTGGTCCAAAATTATGTCCATACGGATAACTGTAATAGGGGTCCTCCCACGGGTCCATATAACCGCCGTAATCGCCGTAATAATCGTAGTAATATGAATCGTCATAACCATCGATCTGCTGTTCCACCCGCGACGCGGCATCTTCGACCTGGCCCAAACTCCAGGGATTCATCCCTCCCGTGAACAGATGGCCAGCCAAAATACTCGCAACCAACGCTACGGCAAAAGCCAACCAATAACGTCCGCGCAAAGCAGTCTTTGCATTGGACTTTAAAATCCTGCGATCCCACATAACTAAGCCCTCCTATTCGCCTTTCCCCGGTTACACACCGCCCCGGCGCCCTTTAAAACGAAATGGCAAAATTCTTTTTTCGCCTAAATAACCACAATGATAAATTCATTATAAACGCTTTCGACCGGATTCGCAAGAACGAATATCCGCCTTCAAATGGCCTAATAAAGGAAGCCTTGCTTATGGGTATGCCTATTGAAATGGGAATAGACAACCAAAATGCCGCATCCGGTGATTTCTTTACCGAATGCGGCAACTTCTCGTCAGCCTTTTACATCTTTCAGCTTTAACCGCCTGCGCTCTATCCGCGCTATGCGGGAAAACTTCCCCTCAGCCTTTTCTGTGACAGCGACAACGCCCCGCACCGCGCGGGTTGTCGCCACTAACAACGCCTCTTTTTCCAGCTGGCGCTGTTGATTTTTCCAAGCCTCGTTGTGTCTTGCGATGCTCTGGTGTACCGCTTCATATTTGCTGGTACGCATTGCCGCCTTCCGGATCTGCACGGCACTCCGATCTGCGGGAGATTGGGAATGTGTCTTCAAAAGGGGCCTTGCGGGCATTTCATCCTGAACACGGACGACCGTCAGATCTTTATTCACCTCATAAACCTTTCCATCCTCGCCGGTCATGACGAGTTTCGCCGTCTGACCGGAACGGACTGTAGGGGTCGCTTTAATCCCATTTTCCCCCAACGTTTTTTGTAAAAGCTCTCGATTTACTTTCTTATGCTTAATCATTGTATTCACTCTTTCTCAATCAGCCGCTTACTGACAATGGTCTCCTGGTTAAACACGCAGACCTGTGTTTCTACGTAAGAAAGTTGCAATTGGTCAAAGTCCGGCGTACGCTTGAAATCTAAATAGGGTTGCTCTGGCAAGTGAAAAGTCCCTATCATCAGATCCAAATGATATTGTTTATGCAGATAATCACAAAATGCGCAACGGAGCCTTTTAAAGCTATTCCGCTCCACACGCATTTTCTCTGTCAAATAGGCGATCACCTGCGCGTACTCCTCTACAAACCACCGGTAGTCGTCCAACTTGCGCAAGTCCAGTGTGAAACCCGCGGTCTCAATGGCACATTCCAAAACCGCCGGTTCGTGTACCTCTTCTCCAAATTTTTTGGTCGGCCTCGTCGTCCACCACTGCGCCAACGAGCGATCCAAATAAAAGTATACCCCATTTCCCAGCCAATGTTCATCGTTTGCTTTCACCAGAAATGAATGATCTAATATCTTTTTCGCCCGTTCCCGATCTGTTCCATGGTATGCTAAAAACCTCATATTTTTCACATCCCCACGTTTATCCCCGTCCATTATAACACACTTTTGAGGGTTCTGTCACGGGTCGCGTCATACGGCACTTTCTTTGTTATACACGTGTGAGATTTACTTTTTATCCAAAAATTACCGAATAACTTTGTCACAAACTCTCTTGACTTCCATCTCCGCTCTGTATAAAATGAGCACGAACATTTTCTTATGAAATAAATATTGCGTTTTAACGAAAGGAAATTTCGCTATGAATCCATCTAAAAAACGATTAGGACGCCGGGCAATGATGATGGTCGTCGGTATCCTCTTGATCGGTATCAGTGTGGGACTCTTCCGCCTAGCCGCATTTGGCGTAGACCCCTTTTCCTGTATGAATATGGGGATCAGTGGGTTTTTACATATGAGTTTCGGCAATTGGCAGCTGATCGCAAACATCCTTCTACTTGGTGTGGTGTTTTTTACCATTCGCTCCTGTATCGGGTTGGGTACCGTCATCAATATGGTGTTCGTGGGATACCTTGCAGACTTTGTCTGTTGGCTGGCGCAACAAGCAGGATTGGAATTCCCGCTTGCTTTGCGCGTGGTTCTACTCCTTCTCGGCACTGTGATGACCTGTGCAGGCGCCAGCATATATATGGCTGCAGATCTTGGCATTGCTCCATACGATGCTGCCGCTTATGTTCTTTTGAAAGCAATCAAGAACCGCATTGCGTTCCGCTGGGCACGCATTACAACGGATGTTGTCTGTGTAGCCGTTGGCACGATTTTCTGCCTGATTGCACAGAATGAACTCTCGGCGATTGTGGGTATCGGCACCATTATCACCGCCTTTTTAACGGGTCCCTTGATCCAGTTTTTCCGCACACACCTCGCAGAACCCATGTTAGGTCAAACAGGAAAAGGCACGGGTTCCAATCGCTCTCCCGTTCAAGAAAGTGCCTAAAGAGGGAACGAAGGCCACCCTGGCAAGTTCGATGTGTTTTTACATGATGGGCGATCGAAAGGCTTGCACGGTTTGAAAGAATCAGGTTGGTTCGCCGCATTTTCCTATAAATATAGGCAAATGTATGCAGGAATTATCTGAATAATCTGCCTTACTTACCTTTGTAGGCAAATTCAGCTGACTATCATGGTAGCTTTCATCTGCGAACTATGCTATATCCAATTAAAGGGTATCTACTTGGCAGATTGTTCTCCGTTGGTCCCACAGGCGTCTCCAGGGGCATGGATTGATTTATGAGAGTTTCCTCTTTATCCATATACTTTTGGAACAAATCCTTCTTTATAAAATGGCTGTCCCAAATAGCTTCGCCCGCACGGCTTGGTTCTTTTTATCTTCTAATTTTAATGTACTCCCATAAACCGCTGTCCATTGGTGCCGGTCATTTTGTTATCAAACACACAACATATGAAATAGAATACAAATAGGGCGCCCTATCTCCCGGCCGACTGGCCAAATCAGGGCGCCCTTGCTTTATTTATGTGTAGACAGCTGCTCTGTACAGCGCTTGCGCTTTTCAATTGATCGGGAACGACCGCCCTTTGTCTAAACAATGCAGCGGACATCCCCTCCAACAATCCTATATAGTCTCTAAATAGAAATGTGAATCGTCAAAAACGGTTCTCTCCTATCTAACGTCCACTACCTGCTTTCTACAGGCTCAGGGGTTGGACATATGTATCGAAGCCTAGCGCTTAGTCAGCGTACTTGTTCTCGCTGTTCCAAGAATACATCTTGCGCAACTCCTTGCCCACAGCCTCAAGCTGGTGAGATGCCTCAATGCGACGGCATGCATTGAAATGTGCACGGCCGTTCTTGTTCTCGGCAATCCAACGGCTAGCAAAAGTGCCGTCCTGAATCTCGGAGAGAACCTTCTTCATTTCTTTCTTGGTGTCCTCCGTGATGATGCGCTTGCCAATCTCATAATCGCCATACTCCGCGGTATCAGAGATCGAATAACGCATCATGGAGAAGCCGCCGCTATAAATCAGGTCGACGATCAGCTTCATCTCATGGATGCACTCAAAGTACGCGTTCTCCGGCGCATAGCCCGCCTCGACCAGCGTCTCAAAACCCGCCTTCATCAACGCGCAGACGCCGCCGCAGAGGACGCACTGCTCGCCGAACAGGTCTGTTTCCGTCTCAATCTTAAAGGTGGTCTCCATAATGGCCGCACGTGCGCCGCCCAGTCCGGCACCATAAGCCAGAGCGATGTCCAGGCAATGGCCGGAGGCATCCTGATACACAGCCACCAAGCACGGCGTTCCCTTCCCCTCCTGGAACTCGCTGCGGACCGTATGGCCCGGCGCCTTCGGGGCAATCATAAATACGTCGACATTCTTCGGCGGAACGATCTGGCCGAAATGGATGTTAAAGCCATGTGCAAATGCCAGTGCTTTTCCCTCGGTCAGGTACGGCTCGATGTCCTTCTTATACATATCCGCTTGGCGCTCGTCCGGGATCAGGATCATAATCACGTCGGACGCCTTGGTGGCCTCCGGAACGGTCATAACCGTTAAGCCAGCCTTTTCTGCTCTCTCACGGCTTTTGCTGCCCTCATACAGACCGACAACAACATCGACGCCGCTTTCCTTCAGGTTCAGCGCATGCGCATGTCCCTGGCTGCCGTAACCGATAATCGCAACTTTTTTGCCCTTCAGAACGTTGATGTCGCAATCGGCTTCATAATAAATCTTTGGCATAATACATTTCCTCCTTGCCGTTCGCCGGCAATAAATTTATTTGGCTACCGGGGGATGGACCCGGCAGAAGTTTGGAACAGGCCGGTTACGGCCTGGCAGACTATCAACTGTCAGTTTCCCTTACGGCGGGCCACAGCGGACCCCTTTTCAATCGCAAGCGCGCCTGCGCGCACGATCTCTTTGATGCCATATGGCTTTAAAAGGCTAATCAGTGTCTCGGTGCGCTCCACACTGTCGGTAAATTGTAGGGTCAGGCAGTCCGTGGCAACGTCCACGATCTGCGCATTCATCAGCTCTGCGATCTTCATGACCTCCGCGCGCTGTTGTGCATTACTACTCACCTTAATCAGCGACAGATAACAGCTGTAGAAGGAACCCGGCTGAAGCACACGCACTTTAATGACCGGAATCACCTTGTTCAACTGTTTTTCCACCTGTTCTACAATGTGCTCGTCGCCGTTGACAACAATCGTAATACGGGAAATCGTGTGATCCTCTGTCTCACCCACGGCGAGGCTGTCTATATTGAATCCACGGCGCGCAAACAGGCCGGAAACCTTGTACAGCACGCCGGGCTGGTTCTCTACCAGAATCGAAATGGTATATTGCATGGCGGTCCCTCCTTATATGGATGGTGTTTCCGGATCGACGTTGCACACCAGGATAAACGCCCGGTTGCTTTGTAGCATGTGTTGAGCCAGCTCTTTGGCCTGCGCATTATTCTCTGCGCGCGCCGCCTCGATGCCGTAGGACTCCGCGAGCTTGACAAAATCTGGGTTGCCGTTCTCCAAAATTGTCCCAATGTGCCGGCAACCATACAACTTATCCTGGAATTCACGCACCATGCCGAGGCGCTGGTTTTCCATCACAATGATCTTGACATCCACATCGTTTTGAATCAACGTGCCCAACTCGCACATACACATCTGGAACGAACCGTCGCCGCAGACTGCCGCCACCTGCCGGTGGGGTTTGGCGATCTTCGCGCCGATAGCCGCAGGTACGGAATACCCCATGGTTCCTAAACCGCCGGAGGTCAGGAACCGGCCCTCTTTCACATTGAAATTGCGCGCAGCCCAGATCTGGTTCTGTCCGACATCCGCAACCAGAATTGCGTCATCCTTCATCATCGCAGAGAGATCCCGGATGAACACCCGCGGCTCCACGCAGTCCTCTCGCGCTTCGCCGCGCGGCGGATATTTCGCCTTTAATCCAAACACCCGGTCAATCCATTCCTGCGACACAGTGTTCTCCACCTTTGCCGCCAAGTCCGAGAGCACCAAACGGATGTCTCCCACAATCGGAATGTGGGCCGTCATATTTTTTCCGATTTCTGCCGGATCAATGTCGATGTGGATAATCTTGGCCTTTTCCGCCAAACTCTCCGGCGCCGCAACCGCACGGTCGCCCACACGTGCGCCGCATAGAATCACCAGGTCCGCCTCGCTCATGGCCTTGTTGGCGCTGGTGCGGCCGTGCGAACCGATCATCCCCAGATAATAAGGGCTGTCCATCGGCATAACGCCGATGCCCATCATCGTGGCAGCCACCGGAATTCCACTGTTGCGGGCAAACGCGATCATTTCCTCGCGCGCACCGGCCGACACGACCCCGCCGCCACAGCAAATCACCGGACGTTCTGCCTCTTTAATGGCCTGTAACGCCTTTTTGATCTGCATCGGGTGCCCCTGTGTGCGGGGCTTATATCCAATAATATCCGCCTTTGCGGGATAGTTGAACGACTCCACCTCCTGAAGCTGAATGTCCGTGGGGACGTCGATCAATACAGGCCCCGGGCGGCCCGTCGTTGCAATGTGAAACGCTTCTTTAAAGATGCGGGGCAAACTCGCCGCATCCTTCACCAGATACGAATGCTTTGTGAACGGCTGACAGGCGCCCGTGATGTCCGCCTCCTGGAACACATCGCGCCCCAACAGCCAGGAATTCACCTGCCCGGTAATCGCAATCAGCGGTATGGAATCCATGTAGGCCGTCGCAATACCAGTAATCAAATTGGTGGCGCCGGGGCCGGAAGTCGCAACGCAAACGCCCGGCTTGCCGCTGGCACGGGCATAGCCGTTGGCCATATGCGCAGCATTCTGTTCCTGCCGCACCAACACATGCTTTATATCTGTTTTGGTGATATAATCGTAGAAAGGGCAGATCGCTGCACCCGGATAACCGAACAAATAGGAAACGCCTTCGTTTTGCAGGCATTTCACCATGATTTCCGCTCCGCTAATCATAGGGCCACTCCTTCTCTATACAAAACTGCATCCAACGCCGGCCAGTTCCCGGCGGCAGCATTCGCATTTCTTGTCGCTTTTATTATTTAACTTATTATAGTATTGTTCGGTTTTTCCGTCAAGAGAAAGGTGTGAAGGATTCCTGTTGGGAAATACAGCGAGGAATGGAACATTCTTCAAAAAATGCCCGGCGGATGGTTCATCCGCCGGGCTGCAAGCTGCGTTATTCGCTCATATATTTCTCGATCACATCTTTGTAAAGATGCCGGTAAAAGGAAGAATCCCCTGTATCCAGATTCAGTTCTTCGTTGGTCATGTCGTCTATGTCGGCCGCCGAACACGTCCCGGGGGCTACCACCGGGTACCGCCCCTTTTCTCCGCAAATAGGAGTATACGTATCTTTCCAACGTTTGCTGTTTTTCGGAGGATTGTCAAAGAACATCAGGTACTCCTTGCCCACTTCTGAAGGAAGATAATTTCCAAAATGTACAAGCGTCTTTTGGCCGTCGGACTCATCGATGTAATATTCCTCACCTACTTGAATGACATCCCCCACTTCAAAATCGCCTTTATACACTTTGGTAATTTCAAAGGAGGAAATCGTCGCGCCATAGAGCGTTATACTTTCATCCCCTTGTAAATCCTCTCTTGGATCGTCATAGAACTTTCCCTGTACAATCTGTTTGGACAAGTCCTCCAGTTCTTCCAAAGACCCCGCATCAAAGAGCAGGTCTTCTTGAATACTCCTCGTTTGCATTTTCTGGCCGCAACCAGAACATGCTGCGGTTACAAATAGCACCATCATGATAACCGATATACATTTCTTCATGAAAATCCCCCCTACTTCTCATATTTATGAATCATGTTATATTCGTCGTGCTCTGTAATCTCATGCGACACATAGTCCGAATCTTTCGTTTTCCACATGATCGCCTTATCTCCACATGTAGGATGCGCTAGGCCTAGCGCATGTCCAAATTCATGTGTTATCGTTTTCATTTGGCCTTTCTCTGATTGGTTCATGAATGTAGCTGTGTTCAAATATATTTTAGCTTGAACATAATTACTATCATCACCACTAAGATCGGTGACCTGTGTCGGTTCGCCAAATAATCCTTCTTTGTACACTTCCGTATAGCCTAAAGTGTTTGTATGCATCTTTTCATAGGCATAGACATGAAGTTCTACTCCATCCATCATATAATCTTCATCCATGGTACTTGTACTATGGCGGACCTTATCAAAGGAAACTTCACGGCTTATTCCATTCCAGGCTTGAATCGCTTTTGTAAATTGTGATGATGAAATTGCATAGTCTTGCTCGCAATATTCCAATGCTGACGGGTGGATCTGGACTTCCAACTGACTGGCATCCTCCCATCTCCCTGCCCAGTCTTCTAAATCATACGTAATCTCAATCATTCTTGCAGCGCTATTGTCCGATGGATCAATGTCTCCGCTAACCTGATTCGGATCGACTACTATGCCCAAATTGACATCCTGTTTTCTGTCGAATATGAGTTGGATGGATAAGTTCGCAATTTTTCCCGCTGGAAAATCAATTGTTTGGTATCCAAGCGTCTTGACCCCATTCAGAATATATACTGGAACTTGATAAGCATTTAAAGTCCCTAAATTAGCGATTCGCGCCTCAAATTCATGATTTTTATTCGACTCTAACGCATCGCCTTCCGGGGATTCCAAAGATAATACACGCAGGGAAACACAATCTTCCCACCGAAAAGACCGGCTTACTGTATTGTTTGCTGTATTGGTCTCTGTTACCCCATCGGGGAGCCAAACCGACACCAACACAGTATGTGTTCCACCGACTTTACTGGTAAAGTTCAAATTCAGTGTAACGGCATTATTGGGATTCATGGTAACACTGACTGCTTTTGAGGTCATCAAGTTTCCATCCATATATACAGAATAATGAAAACCCGTAATCTGGGTAGAACCGCGATTTACAATGTCAGCTGAAATTTGGACACTGGTCATATTCGGGAACGGCTCCGTGTTATTTGGCGCTCGAAGATTTAAAACTGCCAAATCCGTCCCCGTAGTATTTGCCGTATAAGCCTGCAAATGGTAAGAATCCTTTACGCCGCCCTCCCATTCTTGAATGGTTGTCTCATCCAAGTTAGGAAGTGCCTCTTCATACAACTCTTCTGACAGTTCCTCTTCAGAAACAGAAAAATCAACCATTTTCGCAGAATTTTCGAGCTCTGGCTCTTGGCTGGTTGACGGATTCCCCTCGTGAATTTGATCGGATTTCCCCGCGTTTTCCGCAAACGCCTGCCCAGTTATGGCAAGCATAAATACGGCACATACGGGCCAGGCCATTATCTTTTGCGAAACATTTTTCTCAGTTTTTAAATCTTTCCATATATTGTCTTAAACTATTTAAAGATTCCCATTAGAACCACCTCTGTAAAAAATCTATATATTAACAACGATATTTTCTAAATAGAAGTAGACCATTTTTTTGCAAAAATTATGTGATATTTTTTCACCTTTGACTACTAATATATTTTTCTGATAGTTTATTGACTCTTCCTCAAATCTAATAAGAACAACTGTATGCTCAATACATTTAATAAAAACAAACCGCCGCAGAAATCCATTCCGCGGCGGTTCGTATTTTGTTACAGGCCCTTCCTATAGAGTAAAACATCAAGCGCATCGCAGATTTCCGCCGTGGTGGCCTCCTTTGATAAATCCTGGCCAGCGCTCTATGAAACGGTATAAATACCCGTAAATTTTTCCCATTTGCAAGGAAATCCCTTCCTCGGTGGTATTATAGGTGAGAGGGGTGAAGGACGTGCGAACGAACGCAGAAATTGAGCGCGTGGTGGACGAATACGCCACTATGCTGCTGCGCGTAGCATATTCTCAACTGAATAATCGAGCGGAAGCGGAGGACGCCGTGCAGGAAGTCCTCCTGAAATACATCGAAAAAGCGCCTACCTTCCAAAGCGAGGAGCACGAAAAGGCCTGGCTGCTCCGCGTGACCATCAATCACTGTAAAAACCATCTGGCTTCCGCATGGTTCCGAAAACGAGCGGATTTAGACGAAGGGATTCCTGCATTGGATAGCGCAGAGCTCGAAGTGGTCACTGCGGTTGCCGCCCTTCCGGTCAAATATCGCGCAGTGGTCCACTTATATTATTTTGAGGGCTACTCCACCAAAGAGATCGCAGATATCCTGCACAGCCGGCCTAATACGGTTTCGTCCCGTCTCAGCCGTGCGCGTGCATTGCTGGCGAAAGCCTTAAAGGAGGAAATCGTATGAAGCAGGAATACCAATCCGCCTATCGGAAGCTGCACGCGGACCAAGCTTTCCGCGATCGCCTGATACACACTCTGGAAGGACATGACGAACCCCGGCGCGTACGGCCGCGCTGGCTGGTCCCCGCTGCATTAGCAGCCTGCCTGATCGTCCTCTTTGGGCTCGGCGTACCCACTTTACAGCGCGTCTTGCAACCGATCGAAAGCACGTCCAGTGTGCCGTCCTCCAATGAGGGCGCCATCCTCGGCAGCGATGGGCTCTATCGCGACAGTCAGATCAAAAATATTCTGTGCCTGTGCACGGATGACAACGGTGACGGCAATGCGTTGATGCTTCTCTCGATCGATCATCGAAATGGAAGCCTTAAACTCAGCAGTTTTCTCCCCAGTTTAAAGGTCAAGGCAGCAGACAATACAGAACAAATTCTCTCCGCCCTCTTCCAAAAGGAAGAAAATGGGGACGAAGCCGTTTCACTGATTCAACAGAATTTTGGTCTGGCTGTGGATGGCTATATCTGGATGGATTCCAGTGCTGTAGAAGCTGCCATTGACGCTATGGGCGGCGTAACCTTGGAGCTTTCCGAAGAAGAAGCTCGTTACTTTGCCCTGAGCAGTTCCTTAGAGATCTCTTTGGGTGGTGGTTTTGCCGCAGGAGAGTACACATTGACCGGCCCACAGGCGCTGTTTTTTGGACGCCTGCACATAGGCTCCGATTACGACCGCATGCTCCGGCAACAAAAGGTGGCGGAGGCCATCTTAAAACAGATTTGGGAGGATTCATCCAGCGCTTCTGAGCTCTTGGAGGCGCTGATTCCAAAGGTGCGGACCAATTTAAACCTGCCAACTGTATTGGACATCCTTTCTTCCATGGATACTTTCCCAGGAAATTTCTTCTCTACGCACGATGTACCGGACCACGACCCGGATGATTTGTTTGGAGGGGAATCGAGCGACCTGCGAACGCTCTCGCAAGAGCTGATTGCCTTTGTCTACGGGAGTGCTGTACAACAAAGCGGTGTTGTGCGCGGTGAGGATGGCCTCTATCGCGATACACAGGTAACCAATCTTCTGTTGTGGGTAGGCGCTAAGGACAACACGGCGGACTGCGTGATGTTGATTTCCTTAGACTCCGCAGACGAGGCTGTCCGTCTGGTGAATTTTGTGCCGGAACTCGCCGTTCAGGTTCCCATCTCAGGAGAACAACCGATCGGGAAAGTTGGCATGGAGGCCGGTAGCGGCTCCCTTTTGCGTACGGCTGTAGAGGAATCCTTTGGCGTGGCAATTGACGGCTATATTCGTGTGGACTATGAACAGGCCGTACAGGTTATCAATGAAAGCGGCGGGGTCCCTTTGCTTCATCCACTGGAAACGGAACCGCTTCTACCCTCAACCAGTCAACATTATTTCGTCGATCCCCAAGCCCCTGACTTCTCCCTTTTAACTGGGCAAGAGGTCTTTGAATACTTGGATTTGTGGGAGGAGGCTGGCATCTCTACTAATCTCGATTTGATGATGAAGCAGGAAGAAGTCTTGGGCGCCCTTCTGCATCAGATGCGGCAGTTGGATACTGAAAAACGCCGCTCACTGACCAACCTCATCGACACAGATCTCACCGATGAGCAACTGACTGTTTTTTTTGAATCCATCCCTTCCGGTCTGGACTCCGAACAAGACCGAACAATCGAGATGGATGTCCGCCGGATTCCCGTGGATTTCACAGCCCAGACAGCGGATAGGGATATTCTCTATGCCGACCTCTCCACCTGTGCCAGAGGGCTTGCCGAATTCCTCTATGACGACCTGCCAGAGGAGCAGCAGCCAAATGTGGTGGATGGAATTTCTCCTACCGTTGGGAATTCCAACGCAAACTTGGCAAATGGCGGAATTGCTGTGGACGGAGAGGACGGTAGTATTTATTACATCAACTTTGCGGACAACAACCGCATTTACCGTTGGGACGCACAGCACAACACACAGACCGCTCTGACCGATGGTCCGTGTCTCTACCTAAATATCTTTCATGGAGACTTATACTATATTAATATGTCCGACGGAGGTATTTACTGCCTCCCATCCAAGTGGAATCTGACCATTCCGATCTCTTTGGATGACCAGCCGCACAGCGACTTGATCGTAACGGATGCATATCTCTACTATATGCGTGGTGGTGAAATCTATCAGCGTGAAACACGTCCCGTGACGGATGGTTCCAACCTCGGCGCAGAGGCACAGCTTCCCCGTGTGGACGGCGACCTGCTGGGATTACAATGGGGGGATGGAAAACTCTATTACTTCGTACGTACAGAGGCAACCGGGCCGGACGGCAGTCAAAAAATCGCTATGTGCCACGACGACACCCTGGATTGTCTCTTCTCCAACGGCACAGAGGAAGACCAGCCATATGTGCTGGATGGTTCCACCCTGTACTATGCAGCGAGCGGTGCTATTCACCGTATAACAGCAGATGGGACGGACGCCACACTGTTCGATGTCTCCGATTTGGTAACATCCCAGATGGCAGAACAGCCCGACGGAACCATCCTCAACCTCCCCGCAGTCTCGCCCAGCGTGGAGGCGCTTTGGGTGCAGGGAGACACGATGTATCTCTCTACCAACAGCCAGCTATACTGCGTGGACTTGAAGGCATTGTCTCTTCAAACAGAGAAAAAGGCCTCCATTCAAGTCCTTCCTGCAGCTGGTTCTATATGGAATCTGTGCCTTGCTGGAGAATACCTTTACTACACAGGCGACGGAGGCTTCTCCGATACATCCGGTTATCCCTGGCAAACTTGGCGTATCTCGATCAGTGGCACTCCTGTGGTTGAGAGCAACCTTCTCCCTTCCTCCCCATCGACAGAATGGGCTCCTTGACGGGCAATCACACATTCTACGGCAATGCAATTCCCTATCGGCTGATTACGAATCAGCCATCCTACCGACTGAGTTATTCCAGCGTACCTCCGTGAGATCCCGTCCCCACCGTATCCGGATTGTTCCCCTGTCCCAAAATCGACCCTTTCAAATCTACCGCCCTTAGCGGCAGCCAGCGCCGATCGATTAAAACATTCGGGAAAGAGAAAGCCCTGTAAGTATATACTTTGTAAAGAATCGAAAATTAGCCATGGAGAGGATTTTCGGGCAGAAAAAAGACATGTGCGGGCAAAATCCATCCATTTGAACGAACTTGCTGCCGCTTCTTTCTCAAAAAGGGCCGTTTGATTTGTTTCCTGTGATATAATCATTCCAATACCATAGTTGCCATCGATTTTCAAAAGCTAGTTCTAAAAGGAATTGCTAATTACCGATCATTGCATGTGTAAAATCGTATCCTTTCGTTAGAAACTAGGCTAAGGAGAGAGTTTCATCGATCGTTACGGGGCTGTGATCCCTATTTAAAAAGCCGCTGGACATGTCCAAAGGGGTGGCCTGTAGGCACTGAAGTGGCTTACAGGCCGACTGATCGCTCCGGATATGTCCCAGCGGCTTTTTATTTTTCTCCCAATTTTCGGGTAAATCCAACGAAATGTAGTTTTATTCATCAGGGGAACCGAATAGAGAACTATTTTCCAAAATAAGAGAACCTTTCGTTTATCAAGTATCGTCACTTGGCTAAACCGTTCCATACTCATCCCGGATACCTTTGATCTCGTTCTCTTCGATGAACGGGCATCACTTGCACTATCCTAACCAGTTTGTAAAACTCCTGTATTTTCCAATACGCCCCGGCACAAGCTCCTATACAAATAGCAGCGATGAATATTGCTGTTTCAACCTTGTGCTTTTTGCAATATGGTACAAATCTCGAAGCCTGCTCGTCCTGCCTCTCCAACAATTCCGGCTTGCCGGTGTGGCTCATCTTGAAGCAATCTGTTACAATATCATTCAAATCCCCTATGTTTTCTCATTTTCCAAGGTGATTGCGACGAAAGGATACGCAAGTTTATGGCTGTGTATATCTATTGTATAGATGATCTTTAGCCTCTTGATATTCAATGCTTTATACCGAGAACACAAAATCGAATTGGAATTTATTTTTCACATGATTTTTTAATTATTATTTGACAATACGGGAGGATTTCCCATGAAAAGGACTTGCAGAGAAAGCGTTCTCTCTTTCTTGGCTTTTGGGGCCGGGGTCGGCCTTTGTATATGGTTTTGTATTCCTCTATTTTGGGGCGTCTTTCATGTGGGGAACGGGGGCGGAATTCTCTTCAGCCTATTCCTGATAGCCGGCAGTATCTGGTATGTACCCCTGCGGAACCGCATGGAGCGCTCAAAGCACGCTCGTGCTTTCCGCCTTTTCCGCAGAATCAGTTGGACAGGCCTGGCAATCTGTGCCGCGTGGGCAATTTTCTTGACAGGCTGTATGCTATGGCCAGTCCCCGCCCCATCGGGGGAGGGCACTGTGGTGATTTTGGGGTGTAAAGACGGCAGCGCTGCACTACAGACGCGCATCGATACCGCTGCGGATTATCTGAACGCCCATCCGGATACCGTTGCAGTGGCCAGCGGTGGACTGGGTGCAAAAGAATGGCGGTCTGAAGCCGAGGCCATTCGCAGCGGCTTGGAACAGCGCGGCATCTCTTCTGAGCGTGTCTACTTGGAAGATCAAAGCACCAACACAAAGGAAAATTTAGCATATACCTGTGAGATTCTCAAATCGCAATCGCTTAACCCAACTATCATCATTGTCACTGAGCGCTATCATATGTTCCGCGCACTACAGATTGCACAGGAACACAGGGTAACCGCATACGCCGTACCGGCAAAAACGCCCTGGTATATTCTATCCGCCAGCTACGGCCGCGAATTGCTTGCACTGACAAAATTTTATCTGTTCCCTTGGCTTTCATAAAAACACGGCTTTTGCTGCATAATTATGAACTTTTTCCTGTATGAAAATCTACATTTAATGTGAATATTATTCACCTATCATCTCTTATAAAAAGGAACATATTCTGCCACAATCCAGTAAAATTCGTATGATTTATTTCCCTTAATTTGCCACAAATTTTGCCGCATCTTGCGCATAAAAGCAGACCGCGATAAAATAAATGCGCTTTTATCCGCATGCGCTGAAAGCCTTGGAATGAAACCAGGGTATATAAAGCGCCCGCCCAAGGCCCTTCCGCGCGGGGCTTTCGCGCCGGTGAAAGCAGCGATTTGGGTCCGACTGGAGAGGAAAACATTCGGCAACAACGGGTGACCGTTCTCGTCCGGTGTTCCAGTCGGGCCCTGTGGCGCATGCGGCGGAATCCTCCCGAGCCTAGGAATGGGATTCCACCGCAGGCTTTTTCATTTTATGACCGTTTTTTGATAGAGAGTTCCCGGTTGGACAGCTTAAACTCTGTGACGAGTGTATCCATGACCTCCTGAATCACTGCGCTTTGGCGCGGTGTCAGGCCCTCCAACACAATGGTAGTCCGGTTGTCCAGGCCTAGCAGGTAATCAGCAGAAACGCGATACAGCAGGGCCAGCTCTGCGAGCACATTGACCGAAGGAAAAGAAATGTTGTTTTCGTAACTGGATATTGCAGCTCTAGTTATCCCCAGCCTTTGGGCCACCTGCGATTGCGATAAATTCTGTTTTTCACGCAGTTGCCTGAGCCTTAGGCCAAAGTCATACACTACACATCACACCTTCGATGTAATTGTAGTATATCTATGTCAAATAATATTTGCAAAATACATAAAGAAGCGCTTCTAAAAATTGACAAACTTGTCAAACTGTGATACGTTTATGGTTGCAGGGGAAAAGATGAAGCAGGGATGGCCTGGGCCGCGCCTGAGAGCCGCTGCCCACATCGAAAAAGAGGCAAGGATTCTCTTCCGGATTTTCGTCCCCACAGCGGGTATTCTATGTAGCTCTCAGTCCAGGAATCTTATGTATATTCGCGCATCCACAAGCGGTATTTTCATTTTTTCCTGATTGCAAAAGCCGCCCCATGCTAAATAGCATGGGGCGGCTTTCTTTTGTATACAAGCGATCAATAGTTGACCGCACGGCGCTCAAAATAGGCTTGTGGATGTTTACACGCCGGGCAAACCGCGGGGGCCGACTTCCCGATGTGAATATAACCACAATTGCGGCAAACCCATACCGTCTCCTCACCAGCCTTGAATACAATGTCCTCCTTGATGTTCTGTGCAAGCTTCCGATAGCGCTCTTCATGCGCTTTCTCGATGCCTGCCACCAGGCGCATCTGTGCAGCCAATGCAGTGAATCCCTCTTCCTCAGCGACGTCTGCGAAGTTCTTATACATTTCAGTCCACTCATAATTTTCGCCGGTCGCTGCATCCTCCAGATTCTCCAGCGTTGTACCAATTCCGCCGTCGTGCAGGGCTTTAAACCACAGCTCTGCATGCTCCTTCTCGTTGCGTGCAGTCTCCTCAAAAATTGCTGCAATCTGCTCGTACCCCTCTTTTCTCGCCTTGGACGCATAGAACGTGTACTTGTTGCGAGCCTGCGATTCTCCCGCAAATGCTGCCATCAAATTTGCTTCTGTTCTGCTACCTTTTAACTCCATCGTTTTTTCCTCCTGTCTAAGTACCCAATATATTTCAGCCCCGTTCCATACGCGGGCCTGATTGCAATAAAACTCGGGACATAGATAGTCTGCCATCTCTTACCATCTATTATACATGGACATTTCCATAGAATCAATCGGAAAATCCAGTCGAATTTTAGAGAAAAAACATATATTCAAAGAGATCTTTTCAAATATTCCATATCCACACATTGAATTCCATTCTCATAAATAGGTTCCGGATAGAAATCCACAAAAAAATTTGCAACCTTATGGGAAGGGACAAATCCAAATCGTCGGTAATATGGGAGCATCTGCATCGAAGTGCCGACATACATCGTTCGATATCGCTGCGCGTAAGTAGAAAAAAGGAACTGAAGCATTTGCCCTGCATAACCGCGCCTTTGCAAAGGCTCAGCTGTGGCCAGATTTTTCAACTCACATGCATCCGGTCCATACTCCACCACCACGGCCACACAAGCTGCCACACCATCCGCATAGAGTACAAACAAATCGCCCTGGTCCAGATATTTCCCCACCATATCCTTGCTGGGGTCCGCCAATAAGAACAGCGGCATAAAAGCATCTTTGCGCTGCTCAACCTTCATGATCTCCATATCCCTTGCTTTCTCCTTGATGCAGAATGGCGCGATAGATGTCGCGCTTGGCCAGACCGCTCTCTCCTGCCGCCTGTTTTGCTGCCTCGGACGGTGTCAAACCTTGCTCCAGTTTTTCTTGAGCCAGCGCCACCGCCTCTTCCAAGGTATAGATTGCTGCCTCTGGTGCTGAGGCCCCCTCGATCACAAGCACGATTTCTCCCTTAAACGGATCATCCTTGCTGCGCTTCACAGCTTGCGCCAGGGTTGTCCGTACGACTTCCTCATGAATTTTGGTCAGTTCCCGAACAATCGCAATACGCCGGTCCCCCCAAACGTCCAGCATGTCCCGAAGGGTTGCGTAAAGCTTGTGTGGCGCTTCGTAGAAAACCATGGTGCGGCGCTCTGTTTTGACCTCCTCCAGATGGTCCCGACGGCTCTTTTTATTGACGCTCAAAAAGCCTTCAAAGGTAAACCGCCCCGTCGGAAGCCCGGAGATTGCCAGCGCAGAAACGACTGCACTGGGCCCCGGCACCACAAGGACCGGTATTCCCCGTTCGGCACACTGGGCCACTAACAATTCCCCGGGGTCGGAAATGGCGGGCATTCCTGCGTCTGACACCAGGGCACAACTCTCGCCTGCCTCTAACCGGGCCAGAATCTTCTCCCCGTGGTCGCGCTTATTGTGCTTGAAGTAACTGACCAGGGGCTTTTTTACGCCGAAGTGGTTCAGTAACTTCAGCGTGACGCGCGTGTCTTCTGCCGCGATAAAGTCTACTGTTGCCAACGTTTCTATGGCGCGTGGGGAAAAATCCGATAGATTTCCAATCGGTGTGCCGACAACATAGAGTGTTCCCGTCATACATGTCCCTCCTTATAAGAACCGTAAATCTGCAACATCTTCGAAGAGAAACCACCTGCGCCATCCTCCACCAAGAGCACCGGCTCCACGCGAAGGCTGGGCCTTCCGCCACGCACGGCCTGCAGCAGGAACAAAAACGGAGCCTTGTCCGGCCGCTGCTGCACAAAACACAGCCGTTTCGGCTCCAATCCTGCATGTCGAAGGTCTTCCATGGCGCCGGCGAGCCGTTCTGGGCGTAAACAGAAACAAAAACGCCCACCCCACCGCAACTGATATGCAGCCGCGGCAGCAATTTCTGCAAAGGTACAGGTTCCCTCATGCCGCGCAATCGAAAGGCCCTCTTGGGGATTTTTGATCCCTGTACCCTCCGGTTTATAAGGAGGATTGCAGGCGACCAGATCAAGCCCGCGGGGCGGATGTAAATAGGGTAACGCTTTTATATCATGATGTACGATACAAATGGTATCTTTCAACTGATTTCTTTCCACGGATTGCGACGCCAGCTCGCAAGCATCGCTCTGTATCTCAACCCCATAAATTTTTTCAGGCATAAAGCCTTCTCCGGACTGCGCCTTTACACACCAGATCAACGGAATGGCACCGCAACCCGTACCGAAGTCTGCACAGATTTCCCCTCTTTTCGGTGCAGAAAACCACGCAAGCAAAACCGTATCTGTATTAAATCGATGCGTAGAAGAGACGAGCACAGAGACTTTAGAAGAAAGAGGTTCCCAGTGGGGAGAGGTATTGGCCAAGGGAGGCCCTCCTTTCTGATTTCAAAAAATATATAACAAGATTCGTCCCGCTTACTTCAAAGCAAGCGGCATCTTGTTCAAAACGCAAAAAAGGCGAAGCGCATTGGACGCTTCGCCTTTCAGCTTTCTGACGAATGAATTATGCCTGAGCAGGAGCGCCAACTGGGCAAACTTCTGCACATGCGCCACACTCGGTGCAGGTGTCGGGATCGATCACAAACTTGCCGTCTCCCTCAGAGATCGCGTTAACAGGGCAGCCCGCAGCACATGCGCCACAGGAAATGCACTCATCACTAATTGCGTATGCCAAAGGTAACACCTCCATTAAGTTTTACAAGCCTATTTTAACACAGAATACCAAAAAAGCAACAGTTTATTGGTGGTTTGGGAAAATTTTCATTGGCTTCCATCGGCCACTTTGTCGATATTCCAGAGAACTTCTGTGAAGAAACAATTACCGCTGAAATAGCAAAACCGGGAGAAAAAAGGCGTACCTCCTTACTCTCTGGCACAATCCAACTCCACCGGCTTCTCCTCATTTGTCCATTTCAAATGGCGCCAAGGGGTGGAACCTCCGACAACCTTCTCGGAAAGCATCCCTTGCGTTTTTTTATCGAAAAAAGACAGACAATGGAGTATATTCGCATAAGTACAGTATCTATCAGTAAAACAGCGGAAGAAAATTACAACAAATGAAAGAGCCCCATCTATCGACTTATAAAGAGAAATACAGCGTTTAAAAAATGACACTTAAAATAGAATGTCATTTCTTTCGATATAAAACCGAAGTGTACGTCTGCTGGTGTAGAGTTTTGCTTACAAGGCATCGCCGAAAGCTTCTTTCTGTTTTCCGGGAACCTCTTGCCGGTTCGTCTCTTATTTTCACCCTTTCTCTTATAGATGTACTTTTCTACGAATCAGCATGGAAGCCATTCCGATCATCAAATAGATTGCCGCATATCCCCAAAAGGCCGGATCTCCCATGTCAAAAAAGCACCACGCGCCAAATAAAAACAGAATGGCATTCGCGGCTGGAAATCCCCACATTTTCGAAATGTTTCCTCCCGCAAAAGTGCCTGCCACCGCCGAATACGCCGGATTGACGGCAAACAACAACAGGATTCCAAAAAACAGTCCCGCATCGCTAGGGGCAAAAGCGGCCACACATCCAGGCAGCACGATCATAACAAAGACGGAAGCCAACAGCCAAATCCACCATTTTCTTTTCATATATAACCATTTCTTTCTGTCGCGCTGCGAGGTGCAAAAAATGCTGCAACGTAGTGCCTCGGGCGCAACAATACTGTAATTGTTCGAATCATCTTGAGGAAACAGGTACACTCCTGAGCACGCGGATGGAAACGAGTGCAATATGGATGGCCCCCCTTACTGTCCCCCATTCCAAATACATGCTGCCGTCCTTTCACACATCCAGCTGCTGTAGAAGCAGCAGCCACGGCTTTTTCACCCCAAGATGATCTGGCGGCCGTTCCATCTACCGCTTAGATGTTAAGCACGCCTGCGATTTTCACCCGTTTTCAGGGAATTGATTTTGTGGGCCTTCTTCGAGACCATACTCCATTTATACAGCCTCAAACTTTTTTCTCCTTTGGATTCCCTTTGAAAATAAGACCGTTGGGCTAAAACGATGCCTGTCTCCTCGGACGCAAACAAGCCTTTGTCCCAAAAGCTTAGACCCCTGCGGTCCTTTCATCCCCTAAGCACAACCGCCTTCTCCGATCGAGAGGAATCAAAAGGGCCGCCTTGCAGAGTATCCAGCAATGCAGCCCTTCACAATTATTCAGATGGTTTGTCCGTACTCGATTCGGCCTCTTTCGCCCTTTCCGGGGCCTCTGCTACAAGGGGCTTTGGAGGCTCAACTGGGCGGTGCTCCCGCGGTTGTCCTCCACGAGACGCCCGATGCATTCCTTTCGGCGCGCCGGTTGGGTGCTCACTTCCACCGCGCCCCTGCTGTGGAGGACGCCCCTCACTCATGGACTTCGAAACTTCTCCTGCCGCGCGCTGCGGACGCCCTTCCTTCTTTTGCGGACGTTCACGGCGCTCGGTTGTCCGGTTGTTCTGCTGCGCGGGACGTTTTTCACGGTCCTTCGGCGACTGCTCCCGGCGTACCACAGTATTTGGGTCCCGCTGTGGCCGCCGATCCGCCGTGCGTTCCTTTTGCTCGGATTTTTCCGGCTTTTCCTCCTCCAGATCCAGGACGCCTTCCACTTCGAGAAGCTCCTCATCGTCCTCTATATCCGCTTCTGGCTCCTTCTTTTCCATGCCGCCCTTTCCACGCAACAGTTTAACCTGTTTCACCTGGAAAGTCTGTGGCGCAGCCTCTGGAGCGGAATCCAAACGAACCTGCAAGTTGCCCGTGATAATATTTTGGTCCACTACCACGCCCTTGCCCGCCGGGGTCATTACCACAGAGTTCACCGACGGCGTACGGCGCAAAAGATCCGCATACGCCTCCTGCTCATATTTCAGACAACACATCAGCCGCCCGCAAGTACCGGAAATCTTCACAGGGTTGAGCGACAGGCCCTGTTCCTTTGCCATCTTGATGGACACGGGCTGGAATCCGCTTAAAAAAGAGGAGCAGCAAAATGGCCTGCCGCAAATTCCGAGTCCTCCCAACATTTTGGCTTCATCGCGCACACCGATTTGCCGCAATTCAATGCGGGTTCGGAAAACAGACGCCAAGTCTTTGACGAGTTCTCGGAAATCCACACGCCCGTCCGCTGTAAAGTAAAACAAGATTTTGCTGTTGTCAAATGTGTATTCCACATCGACCAGCTTCATCTCCAATTTATGTGCGGCAATTTTCTTGACACAGATGTCAAAAGCGGTCTTCTCCTTGATGGAGTTTTCCGCCACTTTTTTCATATCGTCCTTCGTTGCAAGCCGGATGAGTTTTTTCAGCGGTTGGACAATATCCTCCTCCGCAATCTCCCTGCGCTCCATTGCAACCTCGCCGCACTCCACGCCGCGTGCGGTCTCGACGATCACATTGTCACCGATTTTTATTTCGTACTCTTCCGGGTCAAAGTAATACACCTTACCCATATTTTTAAAACGAACGCCAATTACTTCAGCCATATACAACCTCCCAACCATCGCGGGACCGATGGCTTTCTTTTCCGAATTAGGATGCCCAATTTTTATACATTTCGCCCGTGGGCGGCGGTTCGTATACGGGCGCAAAAGGTCGTCACCAACAGTGCTGCGTTGGCATTCTGGTTCTGTGCCTTCTGCGCGCCCTGAACATATTCCAAAAGACGCATCAACTGGCCGCGTGTCAATGCATGCGCCAACGCTTCGGCGTCCTCTGGTTGGTGCGAAAGACATGAAGTCCCGCCGGCGCGCAAAACACACGCATCGCGGAACAACAAAGCAAGCTGCTGCAAAACACGGCGAAACCGCTCCTTATCTTTTATCAGCGGTGCAGTCAGCTCCAATAGCATGACTTCCCCCGAGGCCGGAATTGCCTGGGAAATCGCCGCAGTAAGCGCCAAGTCAGTATCGGACGGCTGTTCCTCCCCTTCCAAAGTGAAGATCTGCGCACGCGAACGCACCGTTGGCAGGAGCTTTACCGCTGAAGTCACGGTCAGAATAAACATTACCCGTTCCGGCGGCTCTTCAAACACTTTCAAAAGGGCATTCTGCGCCTGCTCCGACATCGCCTCCGCTCCTTCCAAAAGGAATACGCGAAGCGGCGCTTCATTGGGCTTAATATAGGCGTCGGAACGGATTTGCCGCACCGTGTCCACATGGAAAGAGCGCGCTGCTGTTCCACCGCCTGCAATGGTAATGTCCGGGTGGGCGCCTGCCGCTGCCTTCATGCAGCCGGAACAGCGCCCACAGGGCCGTTCCCCTTCCCCCGTACACACCGCTGCTTTGGCGATCCACCGCGCCAGTCCCGCCTTTCCAGAGCCTGCCGGGCCCTCCAAGATCATCGCATGCGGTAGGCGGGATTCCGCAAAAGCCCGCGAAAGGCTTTGCTTGACCCCCTCACTACAGCTAATTCCTTCAAAATTCATACCTTTTCAAAGCGATCCACGTCGAGCACGAAGATGGTCGCGCCGCCGACTGTAACTTCAATCGGCACAGAGGTGTACAGCCCTGCATCCATCGTGGAGGTGCTGGGTACAATCTGTGTACGCCTGCTGCTCTGTTTCCGGATGATGTCGATGACCTTCTCGACTTGATCGTCCTCCACACCGGAGATAAACGTCGTATTGCCAGCCATCAAAAAACCGCCTGTAGTCGCTAATTTTGTGACAGAGAATCCCTCCTGTGTCAACGCAGAAGAGACCATGCTGCTATCATCCTTACTCACAATTGCAAGTACCAGTTTCATCGAAAATCCCTCCGTTGATTCTGGCCAACCCAAACGGGCGGCCCATGTGGCAAGGTTATTCCTAAAACTCTGCCGATATGTTCTCTTTGACCGCTTCTGAACCTTGCGGTTTCAAAATGCATGCCAATCGCCCACTGTGGGCAAGTGAATCCTTTCTGTACCTAAGTATGCAGAAAGTTTCTTTCTTATTTTAGCACTTTTATGGATGAAAAGCCATAGGCGCGCAAAAAGTCCATCGCGTCTTTTGTAATTTCCTCTCCCGGCATTACAACGGGCACCCCCGGTGGGCACGGACATGCCGGTTCTGCTGCAATCCTCCCAGCGCTTTCTTCCAGATAAATCCATTCGGACGGGGCCAATACGGCCTCCCGAAGAGAAATCCGCGCAGGAGGGAGGGGCGGTATCCCGATTGTATGGGGAACAGGCTTCCTCTCCAGCCCCCTAGGAAGCGGAACCGCCTTCCTCGCCTCGCGGTCTGCCAACAGACGAATCCCGATTTCCAACCGTTCAAAATCCCGCTCCCTGTTAAATGGCGTAACAATCAACACAACAAACTGGCTATCCGCATATTCCGGCTCGCAGCCCGCATGCCGGAGGATCTCCGCCGCCTCCAGCCCGGACAATTCCACGGAGGAAGCGTCCAACGTAATGCGCGTTGGGTCCCAGCGGCGCGGATCTTCCCACCAGCCCATTCCGGGAACATGTAGCCCGGATTTCTCCGCCTGCTTTTTAAGTTCACGCACTCGGGACTGTAAATGACAAAACTCCGCCCGGCCATGCTCTTCCAGCCATGCCCGGCACCAGTCCAATGAGGCCATGATCGGATAGGACGGGCTGGTCGAACCAAACAGGGCCATTGCATTCTTTGCGTCACGAACAAACCGTTCGTCCGCAATGTTCAACCAGGCGCCTCCGGTCAAGACATTGAGCGTCTTGTGCGCCGAACAGGCGGTCATGGAGGCCCCCAGCGCAATTGGATGCAGGACGGGCTCCGTGAAGAAGAGGTGCGCGCCGTGGGCATTGTCCACAAGCAAGGGGATTCCCTGTTCCCGGCATGCCGCGGCAATCGCAGGGATGTCTGCCAACTCCCCGTAATAATTGGGACTGGTCATGTAGACCGCCCGCGCATCGGGGTGCAAGGCGACCGCATCCGCGAGTTCCTCTGGAAGAGCCCAGACGGGTTCCAGGCCCAACAGTGCCATGGCGTTCACCGCGGAGCGGTGCACCACACGCCCACACAGGATCTTCCCCCCGTTTGGCGCGGCCAGGCGCAGCATCGCCTGAATACAAAGGGAACACCCTCCTGCGGAGAACAACGTCCGCTTTGTGCCAAAGAGCCGCGATGCAGCCTGCTCCGCGCGCAGAATGGGCCCTTCGGCCTCAAAAAGGCTGTCGGTATCCGGCAATTCTGTAAAATCGAGCGTTAAAAGGTCGTCCGGCAATGCAGCTGGATTGTTTTTATGTCCGGGTGTATGGAAGGCCGCGCGGTGCAGGGCGCGGTGCTCCATTAATGCGGTGTAAAGAGGCGTTTCAGACATGGGATGGGTCCTTTCTCATAGATTGTAACATCTTATATTTGTTATAAATAATTACATTTTCGTAATATAAAAAGTTTTTGTCCTCATTTTGTTTTCCTGATCGTTGTTAATATATAGAAAAATTTTTATACTTTTGATGAAGGGTGGTGCATTCCATTGAGATCGTGTAGCAAAATAGAATTCATTAAAATTATCATATTTGAAAGGAGTAATTATAATGAAAACTAAAAGAATATCGTCTAAATGGATTGCTCTGCTTTGTGCTTTTTCACTTTTCTTTTCTAGTACAGGTATTTTGTCCACAATTGCAAAAGCGGAAGAAAATGATTATACCAAAATACAACAGGTCATCCATTCCTATTTCGATTCTCTTTATTCCTCATTGGTTTCTGGTAAAGCAGAAAATACCAGTACTATTTTAGGAGATACGGCACTAGCATCTATTCCACAAAAAATTATTGAGAAAAGGACTCTAATAGCAACTACCTTAAATGATCCTATCGATTCCTATGATGTCGAAATCACCTTTAATAATTTGGATGTCCAAGATAACTATGCATTGGCAGAGATATGGAAGTATGCTGAATACCATTATGTCCACGCCTCCGATGACCTACTTTCCGCTGAGGGCTGTCCTTATTCAATACTTTTGCAAAAAACAGACGGAAAATGGGAAATTATGGCCATGACTTCAGAAAGCGACATCGATTTGAGAGAAGTACAAGATGCACTAAACATACCTACGAATCTATCCCTTCGGGCACAAAAGACTTCTATTACACAGGAAATGGTTGACAACTATTTCTCTCAAAGCGCGGCGTGTATTCGCGAAGTGGCAAAAACGCCTAAAGTATCCGTTTCTATCATGCCAAATAATCAGAAACGTTCTCCCTATCTATACCCCTTCAACGGGCAACGTGCTCAAAAATATGCTCGACAATTTGCAAATGAAAAAAACGACATGACCGCTGATGAAAAAATTTTTAATGAATATAGTGCTGATTGTACTAATTTCGTTTCACAATGTCTCTGGGCCGGATATGGCGGTTGGTTTGATACACAGACCGTCGCATATAACCGTAACCGTGTCATTAATGAGGCCAGAATGGTTCCTGGGTCCTGGACGGGAAGCGTTTATAATCAATCAAATAACAGCACATACTCATGGATAAACGTTGATGGCCTATATAACTTTTTAGTTGGATCTCATACATATGGTCCTGTAATCGATACATCAAACATTCAATCTGGCCCTACATCTAGTTTTAATTGGAGTACAGTCGGTTATTGTGACATACTTCAATTTAACCAAGATGGTAGTGACTGGGGACATTCTGCGTTTGTTACAAATGTTGAAGATACTTCTAGTGGGAGACGAGTGTATATTTGTGCACACAGTGCAAACTTACGCGATGAAAGTGTTACCCGTTTCTCTACTTGGGCAAAAACCCGTGATTTAAAAGTTCTATCCGCTACCTTTAATCAATAATCTTTCTTATGGCAAGCACTGTTTTTCACAACAAATATCGTTTGATATGTTGTCTACAAATAAAGGAGGGCGGCCGCCTTGAAAAAGTTTTGTGTTTTCTTACTATCCCTATCCTTTTTCATCTTCTTAGCCTCCTGTAACTCCAATGGGCCAAGCAATGAAAGGACGTCAGACGTGGCAGAGTTTGACCCTCTCCTCTTCCCGAACCATTTAGAACAGGCTCCCGCCGCCAATAACAATGAAACAGCATCTGTAACGATCGATGGGATCACCTATCAAATGGTTGCCGAATTGCTCCCTATGAAGGGACCCCTCCATAAAGCTCCTGTGATGCAGGATGACGCTTATTATTTTATGTGGAACGGCCAAATTTTAGATGCAGACCAATACTACAGCTTAACGGCCACCATCACCATTCAAAATTCCACCGATCAACCCTTTGGTTACAGCTTTGCTTTCTCACACGCTCAACTGCAAACCGGAACCGGGCTAACGCAAAAAAGCAATCCTCCGGATCTATCCTTAAACGTGGTCCCGCCACATTACTGCGCAGACGTCATTTTGGAATATCCGGTTGCAAAAGGGCCGGGACTGGAAGAAATCACGATAACCTTCCCACATATGGATTATAATCAAATATTCTGGGAGGACTACCGAAGTCTGGAACAAGCGCAACTCTCGCCGGAAGAGCTGGCGAACAAATACCAAGATCATATGACGCCCATTGCCTTGACCGCAGCAATTGCTGGATGAACGCTCCCCGCTTGTCCACGCTTTTACGCTTTTGATCGAAAAGCGCGGCTATCTACACATAAAGAATTTGGAGGGAAAAGCGCGGTTCCTTTGTGGGGTGCAAGTTTCGCCTCATCAAAATTTTACTGGGATGGATTTGCCTATGGAACCCAACAAAACCGGATGTTTTGCACATCCTAAAATTTTCTTGGGGTTCGTTCTGTTGATCGTTGCGGCAACAGCCATCTTCCTAACAACCCGGCCGGAAGAGACCCCCTACTCCTTCTTCTCGGACAGCTTTGGCCTGGCCTTGCCAGATCACACGGAGGTCCTGTTCGAAGAAGATACCTATGGCTCTATGGGCGACGGATACCGGCTTTATGCCTTTTCGCTCCCGCCCGGCGAACGGGACGCTTTCCTCTCCCAGGGCGCTATGGCGCGCTGGTCCCCCCTCCCGCTGCCGGAGGACGTTGCGCAGTCCTTGCGGCAACGGGTGCAGGCCATCGGTTCGCTCTCCGGCAAAGAACTGGCAAGGAACCTCTTTGGCGAGAACGGGAACCGGCAGGGCTTCTACTGCATCCTTTCCTCGTGGTATAAACAGCCTGGGGCCGTGCTGAACCATGCGCATTTTGACCAAGATATCCCCTTGTTTCAAAACATCGTCGTGGGGATGGTCGATTTGCAGGACAACGCCATCTATTATTATTCCTGGAATCAGTAAAAATAGGGCTATCCCCATTTCAAATGATTCATGAGAAAAAAACTCCGCTTTCTCGCAAAGGCCGCCCGCCTTTCCGACGGTCTTTCGGAACTCCCGCCCCGCAATCCAAGTACAGACTACAAGAGTTGCATATCAAAAAAGCACATCTGGACAGCGCTTCCGGACGGTTTTCCCGCCAGGAGCGCTATTTTCATTATTAAATCCAACGCCCGGCTTAACAGAGAAAGGCGATAGCGCTTTCATGCAATCGCATTCCTGTCAACTGAAAAGTGGCCTATCCGCCCATATGACGGACAGCTCCTTCCTTGCAAAATGCCTATTTCTCTCCACAGGACTTCCCCTTCCGAGCAAGAAAGCAAAATTTCCAGCTACCTGCCCATGTAGGCCTCGCCGTAGGCGCGTCCCGACCGGAGGTCCGCCTGCTTCCATAGGACTTCCCCTTCCGGGCAAGAAAGCAAAATCCCCAGCCGTCTGCCCATATAGTCCTCGCCGTAGGCGCGTCCCGACCGGAGGTCCGCCTGCTTCCATAGGACTTCCCCTTCCGGGCAAGAAAGCAAAATCCCCAGCCGTCTGCCCATATAGCCCTCGCCGTAGGCGCATCCCGACCGGAGGTCCGCCTGCTTCCATAGGACTTCCCCTTCCGAGCAAGAAAGCAAAATTTCCAGCTACCTGCCCATGTAGTCCCCGCCGTAGGCGCGTCCCGACCGGAGGTCCGCCTGCTTTCACAGGATTTCCGCTTCCGAGCAAGAAAGCAAAATTTTCAGCTACCTGCCCGCTTAGACCTCGCCGTAGGCGCGTCCCGACCGGAGGTCCGCCTGCTTCCACAGGACTTCCCCTCCCGAGCAGAAAGCAAAATCCCCAGCCGTCTGCCCATATAGCTCTCACCGTAGGCGCGTCCCGACCGGAGGTCCGCGAAAGACGCTGTGCGTCCGCATTCTGACCGGGGATCTGCGTCGAGACATGACGCGGCCCTTTTTTCAATATAAATGGGAATACGGGACGATGGACATTGTGCGTGAGAATTTATCACATGTGTCCCTTTTCGTCAAAATTCTTCGTTGTTAATGAACAAAAGAAAATTTTGAGCCAAAAACAACGACGCCTATTTTCGTTTGTACAACCGGCGGCCAACGGGGGTTACACCGCCGCCGTTCTGTTGTGGAACCCGTCCCGCTTTTTTCAATGTCCCATCGTCATAAAACTGCCGCCACATGCGGTAAAAACGTCAGACGTCCTCAGGAGGGGAATCCATGAATCCATTCGGAATCTTTGTTTGCATTTTATGGGGAACCGTCGCCCTTTTCAGCGTCCTCTCGTTTGTCATGGTTGTACATAACAACCGCCGGAACCTCAAACGCGCACAGGCTGTGGTCATCGAAAAAAACACCGCCCCCTCCGGCCTCACCCATACAGCGCGCGCCTCGGATGTAAAAACGGACTATATCATCCTGTTCTCCATCGGCGGGGAAACCCGTTCCCTGTTTGCCGGGCAAGCGCTCTATACGGATTTACAGGTGGGTGACCAGGGTACTCTTTCCTACCGGGATGGCCGGGTGGTCGGATTCACGCGCGCGGCGTAAGCGGACGCCCGCATAGAGCGTAACCGACTCTTTTCCTCGCATCGTATATACCCTGGAAGATTTCCCGAAGAAACCATTTTTTCTTGTTCGCCGTCTGCGAAACAGGCCCACAGGTTTCCCAAGAGCTTCTAAATAGGAGTCAGAATTCTTATTGAGCGGTCGGGATCTCATTTCCTGTAGTTGCGAAAGCAGAGACAGCACTTTGGTCCGCCGCCTCTATTTGATTCTTACCGGTTGATCGAGCGCGCCATGCGGCGGTAAGTGTGGCGAATTCCCTTGATTGCAGAGGAATAGGCCATGATATTCTCCGGCAGCGCCATGCCGATATAGCCCGCATCGCCCAGATGATGCATATCGGTACCGGTCATCTTGCACATGAGGGCAATCTGCCGGATGGTCTGCTGGTCCGCGCCCTCCTGGGACGTCCCCACCGCGGTGAGCGTCAACAAGCCCAGGGAATGCGCATAGCTGACAAGCTCTCGGATATATTCCATGGTCACGCCCGGCACCGTCCCCGGCGCGGGCAGAAGGATCACATCGGCGCCCGCGTCGGCGAATTCGGAAATATCTTCGCGGGTGATGATCCCGCGCCCCGCTTCAGACAGGATGCCCGATGCGTGCATCTTGCCCGCAACCAGAATTACCTTGTCCCCCAGTTCCGGCGCAATGGCTGCAAGGGATTCTGTGATTGCTTTGTTTTGGACACCGATCCCCGGATTCCCCGTCAAGACGAGCATATCCGCCCCCATGGCGGCAGCCGTCTTCGCATTTTGTAGGCTGGCTTTGCGGCCGTTTGTCAAGCTCCAGATGTCCTCATCCGAGCCCGCCGAAAAGGACTGTTCCGCCGGTTCCAAGTTGACCGCAACCAAGCGGCCCGTCAAACGCTTGATTTCCCGGATGGTGTCCTTCGGTTCAACCTTCGGGAGACCCCAAATTTGGGGCTCGATCACATCGAACATGTTCAGAATGACCACGTCCGCGCCCATGGCACAGACGAACTCCGCGTTGGTGATGTTTCCCAACATAGGCTGTACTGCGCCGATTGTTTCACACGCCAGTATGCGGCCCTCGCTCATGGCAATCGACTTTAAAATCTGGTCTTTATTCATGGTCTCCAGATCGGTGGTATTACAATCCAAAAGCCGTTTTAACATGCTTAATTCCTCCTAACAACAGGAGGCGGATGTCCCCATCCGCCTCCTTCTTTTATATTCTTTATCTGTTCCGCTTTTACAATCGAGTGGCAAATCCTAGAACATCCGAGATCAAATGCCGAGCAACGGCTTGATCGCCGCTTCCAGCTTTCCGACAACCTCTTCTGATGCCGCCTGGTCTGCGCCCTTGGCAGACAGATAGATCTTGATCTTCGGTTCCGTGCCGGACGGACGGACAATCACTTTACTGCCATTTTCCAGCCGGTATTCCAGCACATTGGATTTCGGCAGGGTGATTTCGCTCTCTGTACCGCCGTCGTAGCGCTTGCTCGCTTCATAATCGGACCAGCCGGAGACCTGATACCCCGCGATCTCCGCCGGCGCATTGGCGCGCAACGTATCCATGATGCGGTTCATGGTCTTCATGCCGTCCTCTCCCTCAAAGGCGAAGTTCAACAGGCCGTTCTTATAATAGCCGTGCTTTGCATACAGCTCGTTCATCGCGTCGACCAAAGTCTTGCCCTGCTGCTTGTAGTAGTATGCCATCTGGCAGATCAACATACTCGCGTCCACCGCGTCCTTGTCGCGCACATAACCGCCGGAGAGGTAGCCATAGCTCTCCTCAAAGCCGAAGATATAGCGCTCCGGATGTCCCGCCGCCTCCAAAGAAGCGATCTGATCCCCGATATATTTGAAGCCTGTCAGTACGCGGCGCATTTCAATGCCGTAGGATTTGGCCACCGCGTCCGCCATGTCCGTGCTTACAATCGTGGTGACGGCCACCGGGTCCTTGGGCATCTTCCCGTTTTTGATGCGCGCCTGTGCAATGAAATCGAGAAGAAGCACGCCCACCTCATTGCCGCTCATCAGCACATATTCGCCATTCTGATTGACGGCGATGCCGCAACGGTCGCAGTCCGGATCGGTTGCAACCAACAGGTCGGCCTGTACCTTCTCCGAGAGCTCCAAGCCCTTCTGCAGGGCCTCTTTGACCTCTGGATTCGGGAACGGGCAGGTGGTGAAATGGCCGTCCGGCATCTCCTGCTCCGGTACGACGGTCACGTCGTCCACGCCGATCATGTCGAGGATGCGCGTCACGCAGACGCGGCCGGAACCGTTCAACGGGGTATAGACCACTTTCAATCCTTTGCAGGGCTCCGGGATGACGCTCTGGTTTAACACCTCCTGCAAGAAGGCATTGATGACCTCATCTTTAATATAGCTGATACGGCCTTCCTTTACGCCGTCCTCAAAGCTCATGCGTTTTACGCCTTCAAAGACATCCGTCTTGGCAATCGCATCGGAAACTTCCTTGGCCATTTCGCTGGTGATCTGGCAGCCGTCGCTGCCGTAGACCTTATATCCATTGTATTTTGCGGGGTTATGGCTCGCTGTGACGCACACACCCGCATCGCACTTCAGATAGCGCGTGGCAAAAGAGAGGGTCGGCACTGGGGAAAGCCACGGATAAATGTGGGCATGAATGCCGTTTGCCGCCAAAACCGCCGCTGTCTCCTTCGCAAACACATCGGACTTGATACGGCTGTCATAGGCGATCGCCACATTTGCATTGCGCACATGCGCATTCAGGTAATCCGCGAGGCCCTGGGTGGCCTTGCGCACAATATAGACGTTCATGCGGTTGGTGCCCGCGCCGATCACACCGCGCAAGCCCGCCGTACCGAAATCCAGGTTGCAATAGAACCGGTCGTTGATCTCTTCCGGCTGGTCGCGGATCGCCTCAAGCTCCGCCGTCAAATCGGGGTCATCCAACTTCTGGGCCAGCCATCTTTCGTATTCACTCATCCTATAATCCCCTTTCATTTTGTAAAGCTCTATCTATGTTTCCCGCTCCCGCGGGGGATTTATTGGTTTCTACGTATAGAGTACCATGTGTTTTTGCCGCTGTCAACCAGCATACTGTCGAGATTGTCCTTGATGAAATATCCCCAAAAGGCCCTCTCGTACAGGGACCGATTGAAACCAATCGTCCCATTTAAACAAGCTCTTTTCCTTTCAATATTATAACCCTTCATCCAATCGGGATAATATTTGTCACAATCCCCGCAGGGGTAATGTCGATGATCCCGTACGTTCCCAAGCTTCCGTGCAGGCTTCCCGGATTCAAAATATACAGGCCCTCGTCATATTCTGCTAAGGCCTGATGCGTATGTCCAAACAGCACGATGTCTGCCTTTTTTTCTCGGGCTGCACAGCAAATATTATACAATCCGTATTTTACATTATACACATGCCCATGCGTATAAAAAAGTTTCTTTCCCTCCAAAGTGATCTCTCCCTCAACCGGCAGGTCACACCCCCAATCACAGTTGCCACGAACCTGTAAAAACGTTTTCTCGGGAAATTTTGCTTTAACCATTTCTGCTTCGTCCGCGCCGTCGCCCAGATGAATGACCACCTCGGCCTTCGGCTGGCGGAGCACCGCTTGTTCCAGTGAATACTGGTCCCTATGGGTGTCCGATACTACTAAGATTCGCATATAAATTCTTTCCCTTCCCTGTAAGATATTCCCGGACATGCCGAACCGCATTCCGATTTCTTTCATATACTATCTTATACCGACATATATTATTGATGACCAATCAAACAATATCCGCATGTCATCAAAAAAGGAGTGGTCGAACGATGGCAGTCAATCCGCCAAATGCTGAGCAGGCCAACATGCTCAACAATCTATTAAAAAGCCTCAGCCCCGCTGACACAGCGAAACTAAACCAGATCTTAAACGACAAGGAAGCTACCAACCGCGTGCTGAGCACCCCACAAGCGCAGGAGCTCCTGAAAAAACTGACCGGTAAGGGCTGAACCGCCCAGAATTCCCGCGCAAGCCGTACGGCCCATCCAGAAAGGAGGTACCGCGATGGATGACTTAACCGGAAAGATCAGCGAACTGCTGCAAAATCCAGCCATAGCGAGCCTTCTCAGCCAGTTCGGCGCGCCGCAGGGAGATACGCCGGAAGCGCAGCCACAGAGCGCCCCGCCCCCGCAGCCATCCGCCGCGCCGCAACCGCCCGCACAGGGAAACCCGCTTGCAGGTTTAGGATTGGACGGCGATATGCTTCAAACCGTTATGAAACTCGCACCGCTGCTCTCCAGTATGAATCAGGAGGACGACAGCACCCGATTTCTACACGCATTGCGGCCCATGCTCAGTGACGAACGCCAGACAAAACTGGACCAGGCAACCAAAATTCTACAGCTCATGCGCATGTTGCCCATTCTGCGCAGCCAAGGTATTCTCTAGCAACAGGTTTTCCCCGTTTTCTGGACGGTCTGGGCCTCTGGACCGAAAAGCGCTTTATATGCGTCTTTTTCCTGTCGGTTTGTCCTATACCCAAACCTAACCTACAAAATACGTGTCCTCTGTAACCTGCGGAAAACCGGCTAGCCCAAATGCTGTCGAGCGGCCAATATGCAATTGTATGAACCCCATGTATTCCGATCGTCCACAGGCCATCGTTTTTGCACACTGTGCAAACCCCTGTGGAACGACGACGCGCGTCCTTTGGAGGTGGTGAGATGGCGATCAACGACAGCGAGATGAACCGGATGCAACAGGATGCCATCCGCCGTGTTCGCGAAATGCAGGCGCGCGCTATGCAGTACCAATCCGGCACACAGCCGGAACCGCGCCGCAGCGATACGCATCCCCAACAAGTGCAACAGCGGCAGCCTTCCCCGCCTGCCCGCAATGGTTCTGTAGAGCGGCGGGAAGCAACAAATTCACACAGCCAACACCCTACGCCGCGTCAAGGGTCGGCGTCGCATACAGAATCTACGCCACACACACAGCCGGATTCTTCCAATCCTCACACGGCTTCAGAACCGGCCCCTTCTGGACGAGAAACTGCGAATGCCGGCCAGCACCCGGCGCAGGTTCCCCGGCCACAGCAGACGGCCTCCATCCCGCCAGCCATGGTGCGGCCGGCCAATCCCGTGACCGACATCTTTCAAATGCTGTTTCGGGAAAGCGACCGGACGCTCCTTCTTGCTCTGATTTTAATTCTCAGTGAGGAAAAATCTGATCCCGGTCTGCTGTTTGCACTTCTGTATATTGCACTGTGACCTTGCGTCATGGCAACCGCCAGAGGGTGTCCCCAAACTACGAATCTTTGGATTCATAGGAAAGGGGCATCCTCTTTCTGTTTGGAAAAACATCTGCGTTTCTAAAAAAAGAGGGTATCCTTCCGTCATTTCATGACTTTTGGGACGCCCTCTTTCGTACACTCATTCCTCTTCCAACGACCGGATTGCTGAGATATAGTATTGCTGTGTGGAGGAGTCCATAGTCAACTCGTACTCCATATACTTGGTAGGCGTAGGTCCCTCGATGGTACTACTGGTCTGATTTCGCCATTCGTCGCTTGGGGATACATAACCCACGCGCAGATAGACCTTTCCACCGTTTTTGTTTTCGCTCTCCGTATAAGGGGTATAGCTGCTGTCAGAGCTGTACAGTGCCACATGGAATTCATTTTGAACCGAATCGTACTCAAAAAAAGTCTCTTCGGCCGGAGTTTTGGGCTGTAATTGGCAATCGGGGCCGAATAGTTCCCGGCAGGCATCCACTACATCTCCCAGAGGAACCAACGCGCGGCCAGCCTCATCGTACTCGGTATAGTTTGTCCCGTTGTTCGCCGTAATGGTTTTCCACAGGGATGCGTTCAGAATGAAATCTTCGTCCGCTTCCTCGATGGATTCGAATGGGGCGGGGTCCTGCATAACCACTGGCGTCAGGAACGTGTCATACTCGCGCAACTGGGAATCGTCCGTCATCGTGGTGTAAATACGGTTGCCAATGGTCCCGGCGATAAATACCACGCCCACCAGCGCCAGCAGAAGAACCAAAGCGCCCACTGCAACCCCATACCGCCTGCGCCCCTTCCGGCGTACAGGCTGTTCTGGCACCGAAGGAATCGTGTTCTCTTCCTCCGGCTCGGGCGCCCATTTTGTCAACAATGCGTCATCCTCGTCCGCATCCGGATAGAAATCATCGATCTCCGTCGCATCGTCCTCTGTCGGAGAAACCGTCGGCCGTTCTGTAAAGGCTTCGCGGTAATCGGCCGTAAAGTCGGCAATCTTTTCCCTGCGCCGTTTTCCCGCCACAGGTAGCTTTTCCTGCTCCGTCCCCTCAGTTGATACCCCTTCCGGTTTTGGGTTCTTTCGCGCCCGGTTTTTTCGATTTTCCAGTTTATTATTCATGAATCCTCTCCGTATAATCGCCTATTTTATGTACTTATCGGATTTGACCATCCCCTGTGATGATAAACTTGGTGGAGGTCAACTCCCGCACTCCCATCGGACCGCGGGCATGCAATTTTTGGGTAGAAATCCCGATCTCGGCGCCACAACCGAACTCACCGCCATCTGTAAAGCGGGTCGAAGCATTGACATAGACCGCCGCTGAATCCACCCGCTCTGTAAACGCACGGGCATTCGTATAGTCATTGGTGATGATCGCGTCGCTGTGTCCGGATGAGTATCGGGCAATGTGTACGAGGGCATCTTCAAAGGAATCCACCACCTTGACCGCCAGGATGTAGTCAAGGTACTCACAGCTCCAATCCTCCTCCTGCGCGGGAAGTACAGCATCCCCCAAAATTTCACATGTCCGTTTGCAACCGCGCAGTTCCACTTTCTTCTCGTCCAGACGTGCCTTAATGGCAGGCAACGCTTTCTCGGCAATGTCCCTATGGACCAACAGTTTCTCCATCGCATTGCAGACCGACGGGCGGGAAGTCTTTGCGTTAAATATAATGTTGACTGCCATATCGATGTCTGCGGACGCGTCTACAAAGACATGGCAGTTGCCCACGCCGGTCTGAATCACCGGCACATGGGAATTTTCCACTACGGAACGAATCAGCCCCGCTCCGCCGCGCGGGATCAAAACGTCAAGATAATCGGTCAACCCCATCATCTCGATAGAAGACGCGCGCGTGGTATCCTGTACCAGTTGGATACAATCCGCGGGCAATCCCGCATCTTCCACTGCATTTCGCATCACTTCTGCCACCGCGGTGTTCGAATGAATTGCCTCTTTTCCTCCGCGCAGAATCACAGCATTACCCGCCTTTAGACAGAGGGCTGCCGCATCCGCTGTCACGTTGGGCCGGGCCTCATAGATGATCCCGATCACCCCGAGGGGTACCCGCACGCGCTGAATTTGTAGTCCATTGGGGCGGACAAATCCGTTTACAACCTGCCCCACCGGATCTTCCTGGGCGGCCACCCCACGCACGCCTTGCGCCATCCCCGCGATGCGCGCTGATGAGAGCGCCAGCCGGTCCAACAGGCTTTCACGCATCCCGCTTTCACGTGCCGCGCAGAGATCCTTTTCATTTGCCGCGAGAATTTCTGCCTCATGTGCTTCGATGGCATCCGCCATTTTCATAAGAGCTGCATCTTTTTTTGCTCCGGCCACTGCCAGAGCCCGCGATGCCTCTTTTGCCTTTTGCCCCATTTGCTCCAAAATGGTCATCCAGTCCACCTCTTTTTCCGGGACGAAGCCCAATTTTATTTTACTGTTTTCCTGTGCCGAAAACTGTCCCAATCTGCTCGCCATCGAAAAGATGGTACAGGTTTTTCGGGTTCGCTCCGCTCATCACACAACAGCAAATACCCGCCTCATTGGCGATGGCAGCTGCGCTCACCTTGGTCCGCATTCCTCCTGTGCCCCGGTTGGAACCTGTCCCACCCGCCAATGCAACAACCTCCGGCGTGACCTCCCGCACAAACGGAATTCGTTTCGCATTGGAGTCCGCACGCGGGTTCGCATCATACAGACCGTCAATGTCGGTCAAAATCACCAATAGATCCGCGTCGGTCAATTTGGCCACAATCGCCGAGAGCGTATCGTTGTCACCGATTTGCATGCCGACCAACTCGTCCACTGCGACGGTATCATTCTCATTGACAACCGGGATGATCTGCATCCCAATCAGTTCCTGGAATGTATTGACAACATTTTGCTTGCTATGCGGATTGGAAACAACATCCCCGGTCAGTAGCACCTGGGCCACCGTGCGGTTGTATTCTCCGAAAAACTTGTCGTACATGAACATCAGCTCACACTGCCCGACAGCAGCAAGGGCTTGTTTTTTTTCCGTCTCCTGCGGGCGTTCTGTCAAACCCAACTTTCCAACCCCAACGCCGATCGCTCCGGAAGTCACCAGAATGATCTCCCTACCGGAGTTTTGCAGGTCGCTAAGTACCTTACACAGGGATTCCATTCGCCGTAAATTGATCTTTCCATTTTCATAAGTCAGGGTAGAGGTCCCTACCTTGATGACCACTCGCTTTGCCTGTGTGATTGCCGACATACGATTCTGTCCTCTTTTCCCTCAAGTTTTCCCGTGGATTTATACCAGTCGTGCCGTCGTTTCATCCGATTCAGATCTGGCAACGGGAAGCGTCTATTCTCTTCCCAATTGTAGAGCCACATCACGGGCAATAGCCCTTATTCCTTTGAACGGCGTGAGATTATTATACCATGTCCGTTGACAAGAATAAAGCCAGATTTCGACACGGGTGCCTGTTTTACCCAAAATCCTAATGCAATTTTAACATCATCCTATGACAATCGAGGAACAAGTTGTAACCGGTTGGTATCCTGGTTGAAAAATTTACAATTCCATCAAAATATTTGTCGATTCGCCATATTGTCAAGCTTTTTGATTCGGGATATAATCTATATTCAATAAAAGATATGACAAAATTATGAAGGAAAGAGGCACGACAAATGGAAGGGTATGGCTTTCTGTTCGATTTAGCACTGATTCTTCTCAGCACAAAACTGTTTGGCCTGGTCACCCGCAAGTTTAAGATGCCGCAGGTTGTCGGCGCGCTGGCTGCCGGTTTGATCCTGGGTCCGGCTATGTTAAATGTGTTGCAGGAGACGGACTTCATCACCAAGTTGTCCGAGGTGGGCGTCATCGTTCTGATGTTTACCGCGGGTTTGGAAACCGATATTCAAGAACTGAAAAACACGGGCAAGGCGTCTTTTGTTATCGCGTTGATCGGTGTTCTGGTTCCACTCGGCGGTGGATTCGCTTTGGCACACTTCTTTAACAATGAGGCGATTGCTGGCCCCGGGGCCAATATTTTCCTGCAAAACATCTTTATTGGTATCATTTTGACCGCCACTTCTGTCAGCATTTCCGTGGAAACCCTCAAGGAAATGGGAAAATTAAACACCCGTGCAGGCAATGCGATTTTGGGCGCGGCGATCATTGACGACATTCTCGGCATTGTCGCTTTGACAGTGGTCACCAGTCTGGCCGATTCGAGCGTGAACATCGTCGTTGTTTTGCTCAAAATTGTCGCTTTCTTCATTGTATCCGCTGGCGGCGGTTTCCTGTTTTACGTATTGTTCAAGAAATTCCAGGCGCGTTATCAGAAGGATATGCGGCGGTTTGTCATCCTGGCTTTTGTGTTCTGCTTGCTTCTGTCCTACTGTGCAGAACAGTTTTTCGGTGTGGCAGACATTACAGGCGCTTTTATCGCCGGTATGGTTATTTCGAACACAGAGCACAGCAAATACATTGCGGCGCGATTTGAAACCCTTTCCTATATCTTCCTTTCCCCGATCTTCTTTGCAAGTATCGGCTTAAAGGTATCTTTGCCGGACATGACGGGTTCCATCATTCTGTTCTCTGTCTTGTTGGTTATCGTCGCAATCCTGACCAAAATCGTTGGCTGTGGATTCGGCGCAAAGATGTGTAAATTCACGAACCATGAATCCATACAGATTGGCGCCGGCATGGTTTCCCGTGGTGAGGTTGCCTTGATCGTTGCCACGAAGGGCGCTGCTTTGGGACTGATGTCTTCGGTGTTCTTTGGCCCCGTAATCATCATGGTGGTTGCCACGACGATTGTCGCGCCCATTCTGTTGAAGCTTGCTTTCCGTAACGATAAGGGAGGGGATACACCTGTTCCCCCTGAAGACCAGCTAAAGACAAACTACCAAGTCCTAACTAGCAACAGTATGGAGCTTGGTTCGGACATGGACTCCATACGGTTAACACAGAACGCTTGATTGTCCTGTTAGGCCAAACAAGCATTTATGAATTATCTGAGGGTATCCCAAAAGTCACGAAATGACTTTCGGATACCCTTGTTTTTTGGAAACTTAGATTTTTTCTAAACAGAAAGAGGAGCCCCTTTCCTATGAATCCAAAGATTCGTAGTTTTTGGTCCCCTCTCTTCTTTTATTTGATCTCTATTTTCCGGGTTTTCTTGTTTGAAAATTGCACTTTCAATAGATATTTCTTCCTACAAAGTCGAAACGCTCTATTCCTGCATCACATGCAATGTAAGGAATAGGGCGTTTTCTTCTCCCAGTAGCCCCCTGGTAGGCAACCGTATTTGTTATGTAACCTTTTGATCGACTTATTTGCTCTCTATTTCCACTGCGAGTTCCGAAGTGCAGTGTGGGCACCGCGTCGCGTCGATTGCAATCTCCGTTTTACAGTAAGGGCATTTTTTCACTGTCACAGCAGGCACTTCTTCTTTTTTATGTCCCAAGGTTATCAGTTTGTTGATTCCCTTCAGCAGACAGAACAATACAAATGCCATGATAAGGAAATTGACCAGCGATGAAAGAAATGCAGAAGCAAAGCCTGCTACATCCTGCAACGTATACGTTTGTCCGCCGGTCACCAGGTTCAAAATAGGATTGATAAAATTGTCTGTCAATGAGGTTACAATTCCGGAAAAGGCGCTGCCAATGATAACACCGACAGCCATGTCCATCATGTTTCCCCGCAATGCAAAGGTTTTAAATTCCTGTATAAATTTTTTCATCGCTTAATCCTCCCTTTAATTTTTTACAATATAGCATAGAAAGGATAAAAGGAAAAGAGCCTTCTCGCATTTTGTCAGATAGTAAACAATATTGTAATAATTGCTTAATCTCAGCTGCTATTAAAAACATCAAACAAAAACAATCTCTTATCGAACCACAGGGGGCTGCACACGCCCTTCTGCTGTTCATGTGTTTATATCATAAAAATCTTTAAACATACAGATTAGCTTAATAACGATAGGGATACCCTACCTTTTCGGGTGACTGTCTCTATTAAAAGCATTCATTAGTATATTAGCAAGAGGGACAACCTGCCTTTTGCGATGACTGTCCCTATTAAAAATATTCATTAGTCAATTAGTGAGAGGAATCATCCATCATTTTACAGCTGCCGTTTGACCACAGTTATCCCTATTATCAATATCCGTTTGTTTATTTGTAATGGGGATATATCAAATGACAGTCCCCACCAAATTGCAGGGTATCCCTGTCACTACTATGATTTTGAATATTTTTCAATTTCACATTCCGTACAATCCATAATATTTATAAGAAAAAGGGGCAGATATAGCAATCTGTCCCTTTTCTGGTTTGTATTAAGAATAAGCCCTGTCTTTTTTCAATGCCTTGTTACGAAAAGGTAACGGTTTTCTCTTCACCATTTACCCATCCTGCACCAAGGCAAGCAGTCGGCCAGCTCGCTGAATTGGGCTTATAACCAAGGATCAACCGCTTGGCATAAGCATCCGAATCTTTTTTCAATTCAGAATCCAAAATATGTACCGTGACATTCAAATCTTCAACCGTACAATTGCTTATTTGGTCACTTGCCGAGCCTTGATAACCAACAATTCCACCAACCGATTTTGTAGGCTCCCCTTCCTTTCCGCCTTTTACAGAGCCGCCGGATACCGTACAGTTTCTAACGGCTGCACCATTATTGGTCTGGCCAACAATCACGCCTACTTTTCCATCATAAGAGTTTCCTTCCGACGTGCACCCCCACACTTCGGGAGCCTGTACATTTAAATTACAAATAACACCGCTTCCTTCTACGCCTGTGTCTTTCACAACACGGCCAAAAAGCCCTACCTGCTGCTTTGAATCGGTTATTTTCAGTCCGGTAATGGTGAAATTCTGCCCATCCAAACTACCCTTAAACATTTCGCACTGTGTTTGAGACGCCGTCCGTCCAATCGGCATCCAACCCATTTCCTCAGTCCAACCCTGCTCAACCCAAGTCGCGCCATAATAACCGGTCAGATCGATGTCACGGCCAAGTTTATAGTGGGCATCCAAATGGTTGCGCACATTGTCCAACTGGCGGGCATTCATGATGATATATGGATTTTGTTGCGTCCCATCGCCATCATCGAATTCTTTGCTGGGATCATCCACATATGTATCTTCTACCGTAAAAGTTGCCGCTGTATCGTTCGCTTGATAAGTAACCTTACCCTCTGGTGACAAGCTTACTGTGTAAGTTTCATCCGCATCTGTCAGACGAAACCCAGTCCCCTCCAACTCACTGGCAAGCGGTTTCAGGACAACCTCGCCTGGCTTTTCCTGGATAACCCGTTCTACCTCTTTGACAGGTTTGCCATCCGCCAGCTCATAGCGGACTTTGACCGTTGCTTCCACCGTGCTTTCCGGCTCGCTCCAATCCGGCATCGCCGTCATGGTCGCTCCTTCGTCCACCTGTCCCGCATTCACATATAGAGCTCCGTGGAAGTGTTTCCCTTGGCACTCATTGCCGACCGTCTGTGGCAACCACGCGGCCAATATATAAGAAGTTTTCCCTCCCGCAGGGAGAACCTCCGGGACCACATAATCAAACGGTTTTCCATTCTTCCACAGGGTCACCGTCCCATCGGAAACTTCATCGTTCTTCTGGGCCGCCGCATCGTCGGCCTCCTCTAGAACCGGCGTCAGTACATAACCGTTATCCGTGAGCTCTGTTTGATAAAGCTGGACATGCAAAAACTCCCGAAGATCGTTTTGACAGGCAATTTCAGGCTCGTCCTCATCAACCTTTACACCGCCATGTCCATTATCAACAAGGTTGGGAATTTTATCCCCATACGGCAGATCGGAACCCTCGTCCTTTTTCTGCTCGCGAACCGCCAACTTCACCTGCATCGGCAGCGAGCCTCTGTTTTCCACATTCACCTGAAAGAAATACAAAGGATTTCCTGCAAATCCATCCTCATTCTTATTGGTAATAACACCATTCTCGTCCATCTGAAATTCGTCGCGGAGCTGCTCAATGGTTAGCGGACGAAGATTGGTAAAATTCAGGGGAACCGTTTCATCCGTATGATCGACCACCAATTCTACATCCAAAATCCCCGACTGGAAATTGGCGCTTGTCTGCTCTGTATCCATGAACCATGCAAAGGTCCCGCTTCCCAACACGGTCAACACAAGCAGAAACGAGACAACCGATAAAACAAGATGATTTTTAATCTTGCCCATCCTCTCACACTCCTTCTGCAAATACCATCCCCACCCATATAGAGGATAATATTATTCATCATTATTATACGACATTCCAATCTACCGTTACAAGTGCTAAATCGAAGTATCCATAAAAAAATTGCAAAAAGTTTTCCTAGTCCTAGATATTTCGGAAAATGCTTCCCTTTTTCTGTCCCCTGTAAGAAGAGAGCCAATCCCCCTAGCAATTGAACGGTTCCAGAAGGAAAAGACAGAAATAAAACGGCCAAACGTAGGATAACGGCGAATTGAGCAAACAGGCGCCGCTTTTCAAAAAGAGAGCGCTTCGTGCTGAGTGGAATGGACTCGTTGTTATAAATAGTGATGTATTCATCAATGAACGTCTGTACTTCAAGGATGGTCTCAGGCTTGTAAATGCGAATGCATTCGGATTTGAGAATGGAAAAGAAATTTTTGGCCATGGCATGTCGTATGGACTGGCCCGTCTCGACATGGACGGAGTAATGCCGTATTGTAACGCACGAATCAAAAAGCATCCGTCCAGGGCTTTCCTGAACGGATGCTTGAAAAACAAATTTATTTGTTGGGCTTCTTATTGGTGTTTGCAATAAAACCATTGCTCGCGCGCGGGCGGTCGTCTCTGCGGTGGAAGTGGCCGCCATCGCGGCGTTCTGGGCGGCGCGGGGCATCCGAAATGGTATTCTCCGGCACCATTCCCTCCACTTCAATCAACGCATCCCGGCGGGACAAGTTCAACCGGCCCTTGTCGTCGATCTCTAAAACCTTGACCATGACTTCATCGCCCACATTGACGACATCCGTCACCTTCTCTGTGCGCTTTACATCCAGTCGGGAAATGTGAACGAGGCCCTCCTTGCCGGGTGCAATCTCTACGAATGCACCGAAATCCATGATGCGCGTAACTTTTCCGTTATAGAACGCGCCGGGCTCCGGATCGTTGACAATTGTGTCGACAATCGTCAGTGCACGCTGGCAGTTATCCTTATCCAGGCCGGAAATAAAGACATGACCGTCCTCTTCCACATCCATCTTGACATCGCACTCTGCGCAGATCTTCTGAATAACTTTGCCGCCAGAGCCGATCACCTCACGGATCTTGTCCACCGGGATTACGGTGCTCATCATCTTCGGAGCATACTTGGAGAGCTCCTCGCGCGGCTGCGGAATGCACTTGAGGATGATCTCGTCAATGATATAGTTGCGCGCCTTGTGGGTTTTTTCCAATGCTTCCTTCACCATCTCGGGGGTTAGGCCGCTGATCTTCAGGTCCATCTGGATGGCGGTGATGCCCTCCTTGGTGCCTGCAACTTTGAAGTCCATATCGCCGAAGAAGTCCTCTACGCCCTGGATGTCCACCATAGTCATCCAGCGCTCGCCCTCGGTGATGAGCCCACAGGAAATACCGGCCACCGGCGCCTTAATCGGCACACCAGCCGCCATCAACGCCAGAGTGGAACCGCAGATCGAAGCCTGAGAGGTCGAACCGTTGGAGGAAAGCACTTCGGAGACCAGGCGGTATGCATATGGGAATTCCTCCACCGGCGGGATTACCGGAACCAGTGCGCGCTCTGCCAGCGCACCGTGGCCGATTTCACGGCGGCCCGGACCGCGGCTGGGCTTTGTCTCACCCACAGAGTAGGACGGGAAATTATACTGATGGATATAGCGCTTGAACTCTTCCTCGTCGATGCCATCCAGCATCTGCTGGTCGCTCACCGGGCCGAGTGTGGCCACCGTGAGTACCTGTGTTTGCCCGCGGGTAAACATCCCGGAACCATGTACACGCGGCAACAGATCGACTTCTGCTGCAAGCGGGCGCATCTGGTCCATCTGGCGGCCATCCACGCGCTTCTGTTCGTCCAACAGCCAGCGGCGTACAATATATTTCTGTGTGCGATACATACACTCCTCGATCTTTGCCTCCTGCTCCGGGTAGATCGGGTCAAATTTCTCGTGTACTTTTTCATAGATGGGCTTCAGGCGCTCATCGCGGACATTCTTGTCATCCGTATCAAGGGCGTACTTTACATCCTCCATCGCAAAATCCTTGATGGCGGCGAGCATCTCTTCATCCGGCTCATTGCTCGGATAGCTGAACTTCTCCTTGCCGATCTCCTTCTGGATGCCCTTGATAAACTCGATGATCTTCTGGTTGGCCTCATGGCCCGCCATAATGCCGTTATACATCTCTTCGTCGGTGACAATCTTCGCCCCCGCCTCGATCATTGCGATGCGCTCATCCGTAGAGGCAACCGTGACTGCCATCCGGCTCTTTTCACGCTGCTCTGCCGTCGGGTTGATGATATATTCGCCGTCGATCATTCCGACCGATACGCCCGAAATCGGGCCGTTCCACGGAATATCGGAGATAGTCAGCGCGATGGAGGTACCCACCATGGCAGCGATTTCCGGCTGGCAATCGTGGTCTACGCTCATCACCGTGCAGACAACCGATACATCGTTGCGCATATCCTTGGGGAACAGCGGACGGATGGGGCGGTCAATCACACGGGAGGTCAAAATTGCCTTATCGCTCGGGCGGCCTTCCCGCTTTAGGAAAGAACCGGGAATCTTGCCGACCGCATAGAGCTTTTCCTCAAAGTCAACCGAAAGCGGGAAGAAATCCACGCCTTCACGCGGTTTGGCCGAAGCTGTAACGGCAACATGCACCACTGTTTCGCCATAACGAACCAAACATTCGCCATTGGCAAGCTGCGCCATCTTGCCCGTTTCAATCACCAGCGGGCGTCCCGCAAAATCCGTCTCAAACGTTCTAAAATTTTCAAACATCTTGTCTCCTCCTAGAATCAGAAATCCATTTTTCACTCGTCATTTCCTGCAACCCCATTGGTTTTGCGGACAAAGCACCGGGCACCACCGCTCAAATCCCTGGCCTGCAAGATCTTTTCTTCCGGTTGCGCCTCTTTGGGAGGAAACAGGTTTAGCAATGAAACCAGCCCCGCGCCGGGCGCGGCGTTCGTTTCACGGCTAAGTCCTGTACTTCCCATTTTGAGGTCTGGGCCATCACCGGCAGTCCAGCGGGCGCTTTTTCAGCAGCGCCCACCACCGCCTGAACGTGCAGAAGGGCAGACGGCACGATGCCGCCTGCCCCAGCCAAACTTTTCTTATTTGCGGATGCCCAACTTGGCAATAATCGCACGATAGCGCTCAATGTCCACACGCATGAGGTAATTGAGCAGGTTTCTTCTCTGGCCAACCATCTTCAACAGGCCGCGGCGGGAATGATGGTCCTTCTGATGGATCTTCAGATGTGCCGTCAAGTCGTTAATTCTCTTGGTCAGAACTGCGATCTGGACTTCCGGAGAACCGGTGTCGCCCTCGTGCATCGCATACTCTTGGATAATCGCTGTTTTTTCTTCTTTCAGCATGTACCTTTCCACCTTTTCTAAAAATTGGGGAACAATCCCCGTTTCATGCGCCCATACTCACAGAAGCAGGCCGGTGGTATACCCGACCGGGCTTACCCCTGCAACCGGGAATAGGGTAGCCATATCTTTTCCCCAACACTGGGGCAAAACTAAGGGTATTATAGCATGGGGATTCCCTTTTGTAAATATGCGGCAATCATCTTTTTTGCGGTTTCCGCGTTTTCCAAAATGTTTTTCTGCAATTCGGCAATCCCGCTGAATTTGACCTCTGGCCGGATAAAATCAATCAAATCCACCCGGATGTTCTCGCCATAGAGCTCTTCTCCGTGGTAGTCCGGAATCCAGGTCTCGCTCAGGGGGGCGTCTGCACCGACCGTCGGCTTGACGCCGACATTTGTCACCCCGTAATAATCGCCGTCGTTTAAACGGACCAATGAGGCGTACACGCCAAAGCGCGGCAACACAAAGCCCTCCGTAAAGACCTGGTTGATTGTGGGCGTCCCCATGGTGCGGCCCAATTGCCGGCCGCGCACAATCTCAAAGTCAAAACCAAAGGGTCTGCCCAGCAGCCGCTCCGCTGCTGCCACGTCGCCCTGTGCAACAAGCGCACGGATACGGGTGGAACTGACCGGTTCTCCATCCACCTCCACCGCAGGTACAATCTCGCAGATGATGCCGCGTTCCTCACAGAGTGCTTTCAGCGTTTCTGCTTTGCCTGCACCTTTGTACCCAAAAGTGAAATTGAACCCGCAACAGACTTTCTTCGCGTGACAGACTCCCACCAAAACCTCATCTACAAACTGTTCCGGACTCATGGTCCGAATGGATGCAAAACGCAGGGAATAGACCTGTTGGACGCCCATTTGTTCAAGCAGACGAAGCTTCTGGCGCTTTGTAACCAGTTGCCCACCGGACTTGCCCCCCAGCTCTTCAAGCGGGTCCGCGAAGGTCAGTACGGAAGGCGCCAAACCAGGAGCACGGGCCGCATCGATCACACGCCGGTGTCCCAGATGCAGGCCGTCAAAACAGCCGAGCGCAACCGCGGCCCGCGGCGCCCCCGGGGTTAGATCATGGTATACTTTCATATATTTGTTCCTTTTGTCGTTCTGTCTATCCGGATTTTGCCGCAATCGACGGCCTTTGGGGTCTTCTGGACCACACGGCCCGCACCGATAAACCGCCGTCAAACAAACAACTTCAGTATTTTCAACGTATTCTGCCCGCGATCCACGACCCCCAGCCCTAAAAACACCTGCTCAGGGCTGTACACCCGCACCCGCAGGCCGTCCGGAGGGTTCTGCCTTGCCAATGCAGTGCGTTCCAGACCCAGGCAACCTCCATTGCGGAAGCGAACCGCCTGGGCGGCAGACACACGCAATGCCGGTCGCTCCGAAAAAAGCTGATCCACCGGGAGCACCCGAGCCTCTAACTGCCCCGTTTCAGCCAGCGCGCGCACGGCCTCCAACGGAACCGCATCCGCAAGGGAAAAACCACACGCTGATGTGCGCCGTAACGCAGTCATAACGCCAAATGTCCCGAGCGCCTGCCCAATATCCGCGCAAAGCGTACGAATATAAGTCCCTTTGGAACAACGTACTTCCAGAATCCCTGTCTGAGCAGTTTCATCAAAACGCACGCATTCCAGCCTTTCAATGGTAACTGGACGTTTTTCCCGCTCGACTGTGACACCTTGGCGGGCAAGTTCATACAACCGCTTGCCATCCTTGCGCACAGCGGAATACATCGGAGGTTCCTGAAGAATATTTCCACGGAAAAGAGAAAGTGAAGCCAGGAGAGCTGCTTCCGTCGTGCGTGTCCCACTCCTGGCGAGAACCTCCCCAGTGGAGTCCTGGGTATCGGTGGCGTAACCAAGGGCAAATTCTGCACGGTATTCCTTACTGGTATCCTCCAGCAGGGATGCCGCCCGTGTAGCCTTTCCCAGAAGGACCGGCAAGACGCCGGTGGCCATGGGATCTAATGTGCCAGTATGACCGGTCTTTTCTCTCCCCGCGAGGCGGCGCACCACGGAAACCACGTCAAAAGATGTAAAGTCCGCCGGTTTATCCACAACAAGGACGCCGTTCACTGGCCGTCCCCCTTGCCTTGATCCAGATAATCACCGATTGCCGCGACGATCCGCTCTGTGGCCAATTCTGCAGGCCCGGCCAGGGTACATCCTGCTGCACAGGCATGTCCACCGCCGTCAAATAACGCACAGATCTGCGCCGCATTGACGGGTTCCTGCGTGCGCAGAGAAACCTTATATTCACCGCTCTTTTTTTCACGCAGGGTCACCCCGACGAGCACCCCTTCAATCTGTCGCGGGATTGCTGCCAGTCCTTCCAAATCATCTTCACAAGCGCCGGACTCGGCGATCATCTCCCTCATGATGTATACGACGGCGCACCGGTCGTCCAAATAAAATTTCATAGAATCCAACACCCGGCGCTCCATCTCGAGGCGGGCACGGGTCTTGGTATCGAACATCTCCCGGTTGATGGCAGCCGCGTCAATCCCCGTCTCCATCATACAGGCCGCGATACGGTATGTGCGCGGTGTGGCATTGGTGTATTTGAAACATCCGGTATCCGTTGTGATCCCCGTATAAATGGCTTCCGCAATCTCCGGCGTGATTTTTGCACCCAACTTGGTGATCAGTGCATAAATGATCTCCGTGGTAGCGGCCGCCGTACTGTCCACGTAGGTATATGTCGCAAAAGTACGGTTTCCCGCATGATGGTCAATACAAAGGTCGACATGTCCCTCGTATTCCTCCCGAATGGGCTCTCCCAACAGATCGATATCCGCGACATCTACGGCTACAACCGTCTTTGGTTCAAATTCCTGTTTCTTAACGCCACGGAACATAAAGGCATATTTTGCACTGATCGCATGGCGGCAGCGCGTCTTTACGCGCTTTCCCATGCTTTGTAGGGCCATACAAAGCGCGGCGGCAGAGCCAAACGTATCCCCATCCGGGAACTGATGGCTCAAAATGACGATGTCGTCCGCACGGCGCAGAAATTCTGCCACGTCATCCAGGCTGATCATCGTTTGCTACACTCCCCTCTCGGTTTGCAGATGTTTCCATCCGCCCATTTCCATGATACACTCTTTGCCCTGCGGGTTTGTGCCGGGCAACAGGCAGCACAATGTGCGGCCGTACGTTGCCCTTCCTCTGACAATCGCCCCAAAACAAAGGTGTTTAAAACGCTTGTAGCGGGGACGTGCGGGGATTCTTCCAAATCCCCGCCGGGAAATTCCACAGGAATTCCCGGGCGCGGTCTTTTAGACCGCGCACACGTCCCCGCCGCCCCGCGTTCCCCCCGGGGTTCCCCGGCAGTTTGTTAGGTTTCTTTCCCCTGTCCGTCCTCTCTCGAAGCTGGCAGGTCGTTTAAAATTCTCGAAATATTTGCGCTGTATTCAATGGAGTCCGTGGCCTTGAAATGCATCTCCGGCACATGGCGCAAGCGCAAGCGCTGCCCCAATTCCCTCCGGATGTAACCAGAGGCAGATTTCAACCCCACTATCGCCTGCTTGGCGTGATCAATGCCCTCCATCGCGCTGATATAGACGGTACAATACGAGAGGTCGCTCGACACATCCACGCGTACAATGCTAATCAGCCCCTGTACCCGTGGGTCCTTGAGCTCTCGGAAAATAGCCGTGAGCTCTCTGCGGATGTCCTCCGTCGTCCGTCCCATTCTATGGCTTGGCATATCGTTTCACCTCCGCGGCCTCAGCACACCTGTGCGCCCCCGGCCGTCCTGGATCGCCGGGAATCCTCGGTCAATCCTCTTTGTATTCTTCCATTGTGAAGGCTTCCAATACGTCGCCCTCTTTGACGTCGTTAAATTTCTCCAGCGTCATACCGAAGTCATAGCCATCGGCCACTTCCTTCACATCGTCCTTAAACCGCTTCAGGGACGACACTTTGTCCTCTGCGATTACGATGCCGTCGCGCACCACGCGGATGTCGGCGGTGCGGGTGATTTTGCCGCTGGTGACATGGCCGCCGATAACGGTGCCGACATTGGAGATCTTGTAAACCTGGCGGCATTCGCCGCGGCCCAGCTGGACCTCACGGAACTTCGGAGCCAACATGCCCTTCATCGCGGACTCCATCTCTTCAATGCAATCGTAAATAATGCGGTACAGGCGCATATCCACGCCGCTGCGTTTTGCATTGTCCTCGGCCACCGGATCGGGACGCACATTAAAGCCCACAATAATGGCATTCGATGCATTCGCCAACATGACATCGGACTCGTTGATGGCGCCGACGCCGCCGTGAATAACCTTGACGCGCACTTCGTCATTGGAGAGCTTCTCCAACGACTGGCGCACTGCCTCCACAGAGCCCTGCACATCCGCTTTGACAATGATCTGCAGTTCCTTCATCTCGCCCTGCTGCATCTGGTCGAAGAGGTTATCCAACGTGACTTTGGTCTGCGAATTGAACATCTCTTCCTTCTGCTCATTGCGGCGCTGTTCCACCAGTTCGCGGGCCAGGCGCTCGTCGGAGACGGCGTTCATGGTGTCGCCGCCCGTGGGCACGTCGTCCAGGCCGGTGATCTCCACCGGAACGGACGGCCCCGCCTCATTGATGCGGTTTCCGTTTTCGTCCGTCATCGCACGGACACGCCCCACTGCAGTTCCTGCGACAATAATATCGCCCGTGCGCAGGGTACCGTTCTGTACCAGAACGGTAGCGATCGGACCGCGGCCCTTATCCAAACGCGCTTCTACGACGGTGCCCTTGGCTGCTCGGTCCGGGTTGGCCTTGAGTTCCTTCAAATCGGCCACCAGGGTAATCATTTCCAGAAGGTCGTCGATTCCCTCTTTCTTCTTAGCGGACACGCGGATGCACGGCGTCTCGCCGCCCCACTCCTCCGGAACCAATTCGTACTCCGTGAGCTGCTGGAGCACATGGTCCGGGTTGGCGCCCGGCTTATCCATCTTATTGATGGCGACGATGATCGAAACATTTGCCGCCTTTGCGTGGTGGATTGCCTCGATCGTCTGCGGCATGATGCCGTCGTCCGCCGCGACAACCAGGACCGCGATGTCCGTCACCTGTGCGCCGCGGGCGCGCATCGTGGTAAACGCCGCATGTCCCGGTGTATCCAGGAAGGTGATATCACGGTCGCCGATCTTGACGCGGTAAGCGCCGATGTGCTGCGTGATGCCGCCCGCCTCGGTGTCCGTTACATGCGCATGGCGAATGGCGTCGAGCAGGGACGTCTTTCCGTGGTCCACGTGTCCCATCACCACCACGACTGGCGCACGCGGGACCAGATTGGCCTCGTCGTCCTCACTGTCGTCGATGATACGCTCTTCAATCGTAACAACGACTTCTTTTTCTACCTTTGCATGGAACTCCATGGCGATCAGGGAAGCCGTGTCAAAATCAACGGTATCGTTGACGGTTGCAAACACGCCGTTCGCCATCAGCTTTTTGATGACCTCCGCCGCAGTCGCCTTCAACCGAAGAGCCAGCTCGTTGACTGTGATCTCCTCCGGTATGGTGACCGTGATCGGCTTCGCCTTGCGCTCCATCGCAATGCGGCGCAAACGTTCCGCCTCCGTCTCGCGGCGGGCGTTGCGCGGCTTGCCGCGATACTGGCTGCTGCGCTGGGTGATCTTCTGCTTTTGCACAATGTTCTCCGTCCGGACCTTCTCCGAGGCCAGGCGGTCGTACTTCTCGTTGTATTTATCCAATTCCACATGGGAAGCGCGCGTATCGACCAGGCGGCCTTCCCCGCGCTTCACATTGGTGGTGTTCGGTGCGCCGGTCTGCATCGGACGCGGAGGCGGAATGGGTGCACCGGGCTTTTTCTGCTGTTGTTGCTGCGGAGCGGGGCGAACCGGCGTGATCTTCCCCGGCTTTACAGCCGGGCGGCGCGGCGCATTTCCCTGTTGTTGCCCTTGCTGCTGACCCTGCTGGCCTCCATTCTGCTGTGGAGCAGGACGGACCGGCGTAATCTTTCCCGGCTTCACGGCAGGACGGCGCGGCGCATTGCCTTGCTGTCCCTGTGCGCCTCCATTCTGCTGGGGCGCTTTCGCCGGAGCCGCCTGATTCCGGTTCGGCTGCGGCTGTGCCGGGTGGGCGGGCGCCGTGGGCTGTTGCGGTGCCGCGGGCTCCTGCTCGGCCGTCACGGTCACTGCCGGCTCCTTCTGATCGGCAAAATAAGCGTCAAAGCTCTCCACGCGGTTCTTCTGCGTGAACTCCTCGAAAACGACATCCAACTCGTTTTCTGTCAACGCCGTCATATGTTTTTTGGTCTCGCCCGTGTATTTTTGTAAGGTGTCGATGACCTCTTTATTGGGGAGTCCCAGGTCCTTTGCCACCTCGTGAACGCGATATTTAATCATCATATACGAAATTCCTCCTCATTTCACCACTTGTTCGCCGGTTTCGGCTTCACATAGCTCGTGCAGTTTTTTTGCGAACCCTGCGTCATTCACTGCAACAACTCCGGTTCGCTTTCCAAGAGCCATGCTGATTTCATCCATGGTGCACGCCGTTTTCAAGACGTCCACCCCGGCTTCCTCCGCCGCAAACCGAACGCCTCCTGCGGTGTGCTGAGAGAGGTCCTCTGCCAGCAGCACCAGGCGCGCCTGGCCTTTTCGCAGCGCTTCCTCGGCGGGATCGTTGCCCAATGAGAGCCGGTTTGCCCGCCGCGCCAATCCCAAAAGGGACAGAAGCCGCTTGTTGTTTTCATTCATTTTCCGATCTCCTCCTCCATACGGTCATAGACCTCTGCGGGAATCTGACAGGAGAAGGCTCGTTCCAATCGCCTCGCCTTTCGCGCCGCCCGGAGGCAGTCCGCACTCTTGCAAACATAAGCGCCGCGCCCAGGTTTTTTTCCTGTAAGGTCCAGGGAAATCTCGCCTTCCGGCGAACGGACCACCCGGACCAGTTCTTTTTTCGGCTTGCTTTCTCCGCATCCTGCACACATACGCAGGGGGATTCGCTTTTGATGCATTTGCACACACCGCCCTTCCCGACTGTGATTTCTTAAACGTACGCTGATGAATCTATATGAAAACAACCGCGGCTTGGGGAGGTGATTCCCCAGCGCTTTTGCACCGAGCAGGGTGCGAACCGTCCATCGGACGCGCGGTGCCGTTTCCAGCTTTCTGTGAATGTGCCCTTACACATCCCATCAATATAGAAGGAATAAAGTTCTTTCCCCTCTTGGAAGACTCCTTTACCGGCAAGCTTATTCCTCTTCCGTTTCGGCCGGCTCCGCCTCTGCTGTTACGGGCGTCTCACCGGCTGCCTTCGGTTCAACGGGCTCTTCTTCGCCATAAAAGCCGCTTTCCGGCTTGATGTCAATCTTCCATCCGGTCAGCTTTGCTGCCAGACGTGCGTTCTGGCCCTTATTGCCAATCGCCAAAGAGAGCTGGCTGTCCGGCACCGTGACACGGCAAGCGTGCGAACCGTCCTCCGCCGTGACAACGGAAAGGACCGTCGCTGGGGAGAGTGCAGAAGCGATAAATTTCGCCGGATCTTCGCTGTATTCCACGATGTCGATCTTCTCCCCGCCCAGCTCATTGACAATGCTGGAAACGCGGGCGCCGCGGGCGCCAATGCAGGCGCCAACCGCGTCGACATCCGAATTGTGGCTAATAACTGCCAATTTCGTGCGGGACCCCGCTTCGCGGGAAACCGCTTTGATCTCCACAGTACCGTCGTAAATCTCCGGCACCTCTGTCTCAAACAGGCGCTTGACCAGGTCGGGGTGGGTACGGCTAATCATTGCACGGGGACCCTTCTCAGTCTCCCGGACGTCCACCACGTACACCTTGACATGGTCGCCCTCCTTGAGCTCCTCGCCTCCCACCTGCTCACTCTTGGGTAAAACGGCCTCTGCCTTGCCAATCCGAAGGGTAGCCGCGCCCGTTCTGGGATCGATGCGCTCCACCAGCGCTGTCACCAGTTCCTGGTGCTTGCTTTGGAATTCCTGCATCATCTGGCCGCGTTCCCCATCGCGGATGCCTTGGCGGATGATATTGCGCGCTGTCTGCGCTGCAATCCGTCCAAACTCCTTCGTATTGAGGTGCACACTGACTGTATCCCCGATGGCCGCTGTTGGATCGATGTCGCGCGCTTTTTCCAGCAGGATCTCCTTGCCCGGCTCTTCCACATCTTCAACCACCGTTTTGCGCAGATAAACCTCAAACGCGCCCGTCTCGGGGTCCATATTAATCACGGTGTCCTCGTTGCCATAGCTGTTTTTGCACGCGGTCACAATGGCCTTTTTGATGCGGTCCACCATAAAGTCCACAGGGATGCCGCGCTCCTTCTCGAGCAGGCTCAACGCCTCAAAAACTTCGCTCATTCCTCAATCCCTCCAAAGTCGTCGTCCAACAGCCGGACGCTGGAAGCGTCCTTCCTGGCTACGGAACGTTCGTCTCCTTCCTCCATCCGCAAAATCATCGTATTGTCCCGGTAATCCTGTAAAATCCCGGCGATCTCCCTCTGTCCGTCCTCATCCGGCCGAATCAGCTTGATCTGCACCGGCGCGCCCAAATAAGCGGCGAAATGCTCGTCGCGTGTGAGCTCACGGTTCATCCCCGGAGAGCAGACCTCCAGGCAATAGGACTGCTCGACTGGGTCCAACTCATCAAGCGGTCCGTTGATCGCACGGCTCATCGCCTCACAGTCCTCGATGCCGATCCCCTCCGGCTTGTCGATAAAAATGCGCAGAAACCAGTCTGCACCCTCCTTGACAAAGCGTACGTCCCAGAGCATCAGCCCCAGATCCCGCGCAATCGGCTCTGCCAGCCGCCGCACCAGGGCGACGGTATTGCCGCCTTTCTTTTTCGCTGCCAATCGTTTCACCTCATAATGCAAACAAAAGAGTGGGTTGCCCCACTCTTTCATCCTCACATAATATTACTTTGTATAGTGTAGCACAACTGTTGGAAAAATGCAAGGGTACGCGGCGGAGATATGCGGTTTTTCTGCGATGATCCGCGCTTCATCCCCCATTTATGCGAACGTATCCAACGCTTCCCTATGTCGCAGCTGGCTGGTGGACGGTCCTCGGGGCAAAACAAGACCAAATGTCTCTCTGTCCCCCTGAGGCGGCCATCCCCGCCAAAGCAACTCTTATTCCTCCATTTGCTTTGCGAGGAAGAAGGCGGCCGCTTGAACGAGTTTTTCATCGGTCTCGCCCGCTGGCTCCTGCGTATCGCTGGAAAGCAGAACGACTGCGCCATTGACATCGCTTGATGCGATAATCGGGTAAAGGACGCAAGCGGTCCGGTCGATCCCCTCCACGGGACGAATCTCTCCGGCCTCCCCATTCGGATAGGACATCCGATTCTGCATATACTCCTCCAATTCCGGCGATACACGGCGTTCTAGGTATTCCTTCTTTGAGACGCCAGCGACAGCAATGACATGGTCACGGTCGCATACAACCACCGGCCGGTTGGTTACCTTATTGAGAACCTCTGCATACTGCCCAGCAAAGGTAGACATTTCTCCCACGGGCGAATATTTTTTAAAGATAACGCCCCCCTGTGCATCTGTAAAAATTTCCAATGCATCCCCTTCCCGAATGCGCAGAGTGCGGCGGATTTCCTTTGGGATGACGACACGTCCGAGATCGTCGATTCTTCTTACGATTCCTGTGGCCTTCAAAGTTGATTCCCTCCTGATTATCTATATTTGACCTTTTTTGACCTTTCTGTTACATGTTCGAAAAGCGTGTCATGCCCTTATTATCCGCAGGAAAGTCCTGACTATGCAGGTTTTGCTTGGGCAATTTTTCGGACATGGGAATCCATCGAAAGGAATAAACCGTCAGAAGCCGGCCGCATGCCAAAGGGACGAACCTAAGACATTATTAAGACACTCTACCGCATTAGTCTATACTGAATACAGGCAAGCAAAGTGACTTATCAAGATGGTTTGCCGCATTTGCCTGTGCTGAATATAGGCAAGCAGGGCAGATTATCCAGTAAATCTATACTTAAACAAGCCATATGAAATCGATGAATTTTGACTATTGCATCGTTTTAGGAGCTGAAGGTTCTTTTATAAAAAGGACTTCCCGGACATTGTTCTGTCCCCACGTGGTTACGAAAATACCTACAGGGCAAAAATGCAGGCGAATAAATTCATTTTCGAAGTTTATACGCTATCTTCCGAAACAGGCCAACAAAAATCCCTCTGCCTCTATACAAATTTGAAAAAAGTCGTATAATAAAAGGCAGACTTTTTTTAATTTGTAAAAGGCCGGCATACATTCCGCTTTTCGGCCTGTATCAGAATGGATTTTCAAAATTAGGAGGGGTACCATTGAAAAAAACAATATATGCCCGGATGCTTGGATGGATTGTTCTCATCGCGTTGTTTTGTACCGGATGTGCTGCACGTTCTCCCATCACCGCAGAGGAGTTCGAAACACAGGCCTCTGCGGTGGGATTTACTGTAGAAACTCCCAGTGTCGATCCTGAAACCTATGTTTCCGCACGCACAGCCTATGACGAAACCATCGATATGCAGATCGATTTTGCTGTCTGTGCGGATCAGGAAACTGCCACGACCACTTACAATGGCCTCAAAGAATTTATCGGGGAACCTAAGACCGCCGAAAAAACGACAAATGTGGATTCGGCTGCGTATAGTAAATATACGGTTGAAAACGGCGAGTTGTATTTTGTGGTCGCCCGTATTGAGGACACTGTGCTCTATGGAACCGGTAAGCTGGCCCAGCGCAGTAAGATGGACGAGTTGCTTGGCGCCATCCATTATTGAGAAGGGGGCTTTCCATTGTAGGAGGCTTCCCCATAAAACCAAAAAAGAACGGATATGCGTTTGTATTTTCAAGCGCATATCCGTTTTTGTTTGTCCCCTGGGCTCTTGCCCCGGTTCCCTTTTCAAAGCTACGTGCTTTCTAAGTCTCTAAACGCCGGGCCAATTCCCTGCATTCCTACTTTTCTTTGGTCACAAACGGCTCTTATGGTTTCTTTTGCAGCCGGTGGTTTCGGCGCATCAGCCATATAATCCCTACAACAATTGCCGCCAGAAGAATTCCTCCGCCCACCGTGGGCACTATCCACGGAATTCCACCCCCCGCCATATCCTGCGGTGGAGCAATGGCTGCTGTCAGTAGGTCGTTGGATGAATAGGAGAGCCGCTGTGTGTCGGTCCATTCGGATGACTGATAGGCCATGAGTACATTTCCTTTGCTATCCATCGCACCCTCTATCCCATGCAATGCTGTTCCATGGTTGATATATGTCTGAACAGCGCTACAGGCTCCTGTTTCAGGGCTATAAAATGCACCATTCAGTTGGAATGCGCCCTCTTCTCCTGCGTGCAGCCAATAGAGGAATACCAGTTCCCCGTTGGTCACTGCGTCAAACGAGGAAGTCTTCGCTTCCGGGACCAGAATCCGCTCCTCGCCCTGCTGTTCACAGGCAATAGAGCCATCCTCTCCGCAGTAAAAGCGTGTCCCTGCGATCTCGATACCATCCGCATCGTCCGGCTGCTCCATCGGAACCATCATCTGTAGCGCCGTCCCATCCCCAAAATGCGCATCCGCAATTCCATCTTCCGGCTGTACGTGCCAGGTCCCCTGCTCATAAACAGCCTGATAGCTGCGATTTTGCCCTTCTGAGAACAAAAGATCTCCACGGTCGTTTACCAGCCAACCGGCGCAAACCTTTCCATCCACTACGGCCAGGTTGTGCATGCCACAGTACCCTTCGATTCCTTCTGTAAGGTTTGTCACTTCCTGTACCTGTCCATCCCGAAGCACCGCAGCATAAAGATCCATCGAACGCGCATATTCGGAGGAATCGACGGTTCCGGAAAATTCTTGGTCAGCATTCTGCCAAAGCAGGTACACATCGCCGCCGGATACCACTGCCCGCGGGGCGAAGTCCGCGGTTCCGTCATCGTAAACCGGTACAGGATCGCTCCACCGCCGGCCATCAAATACCGAATAAACCAGCCGGTAACGGTTTATATCCGCGCGATCAGAAGCATCTTCCAGCCAAAACAGCACTGCCGGACCCGTATAACCGCCGGATGAAACAGAGCCACTGCCCGTTGGTACGAACACCGGGTCCGCATTATCCCCCGCGTCTTCCACCACTGGAGCGCCCTCTTCGGTGGGGATCGAGGGTGCCGCGTCCGGATGAAACTGTTGGCTGTCCTCTCCAGCCGTCCCTGTCTCACTCCGCCCTGGGAACCGGTCCACAGGCTTGGGCATTTCATAGGTATCGCCATCTTCATCAGAAATCACCGGATAGTACTGCCAGTAGTATCCTTCCCAAGTGCGCTCGAATCCCAATAGCTTTACCACCGCACGCAGGTTTCCGCCCAACTGCACAAAATCCTGTAGGACATCCTCGCCGTTAGCCAAGTCCGCCCGCATTGTAAAGTTGACGCCGCCGGTCAACTCGGCGCCCAGTTTTAATTTTACCTTTCCTATGGTGATCCCCTGTTCAAACTTTTTCCCCAAATAGGCGTAGGCGGACCCCGAGCAGGAGATCGCTGGCACTAAGCGCAGGGAACCGTCCTCTTCGTGGGAACTTACCAGCCGAATCTGCGGTGTAAGCTCGCCATCGACGCCCCCAAAGAGAAAACTTAAATCCTGCGACAGCTTGATGGAAGCTGTTACATCCGAGCTTACCAGCTCCAACTGGGCTTGGTCCTCGTTCCAACGGGCCACAACCTCCCCCGCAACGGACACGTTTCCCTGAAACAGCATTTCCGCCAGCCCATTCAGCTTGAACGATCCTTTATAGTCTCCTGTTTGCTTATCCCGCGTAAGCGTCACCTCGTTGGAAAGCAAGTGATCGGCCTTAATGGGAAACGGAAGCGATTCCAGCTGCAATTCCGCGTTCAGCAGAACCGGACCATAGGCCTCTGCCACAAAGGTTGGTGGATCTATCGGGATGGTAAACACTTCCGGCAAGGGTTCCAGCTCTACAGTCAATGTTTCGGCCAGTTCCCGGATGGTTACAGGAAGCTTCCGGCTTTGATATCCGTCGCAGGAGACCAGCACATCCGTGGTCCCATTGAGGTGCATATGCGGGTCGCTTTTCGAGACCTTTCCAGAGTCATCCGTCTGTGCCGGTCCCAGCACCCCTCCCATCACAGTCGCGCCCTTCAACGGCGCCCCGGTCGCTTTATCCTTGACAACAACGGTTTGGGTATGTTCGCCGCATCCCGCCATAATGCAGTCGTCGCACAGGCCGGAGGTATTCCCCAGGGTAGAATTCTCACAGTGCGTACAATATGGCTGAGGCGGCGTCCAAAGAATGATACTCCATTTATTCCTGTCCGAAGCCCAGCAGGCGTAACACCGGCTGTCCTCCGCCCAATCGCCTTCCCGCTCAAACAGGGGCGCCCCACAGGACGAACATTCCCCCACCGGAGGCTGTACATAATAGGATTCCGGAAGATCGCCTTCTGCGGCCTTGGCAACCGTAACTCCCGCCCCCATCGGTCCCAAAACAGTTAAAAGCATCGTCAAACACAAGAAAATCCCAATTCCTTTTTTCATAAACGCCCGCCTTTCCTCTCCCATTTCCATTTAAGGTTCCAGCCCCATTATACCGGCCGCCCGGCGGCAAAACAAGGAACGCCCTCTATTTCCCATAAAGTTTGGGAAATAGAGGGTGCATTCCCTTCTTCATTTCTCTTCGAGGCGCCCTTCAGCCCAATAGACGTAAAAAACCCTGGCGGGAATATAATTCCCGCCAGGGCCTTCCAATCGATTACCAAAATTCTCGAAATTATGCAACTTCCCACGCCAACTTCGGATAAGATCCGCTCTCGCAAACCCATGCATTATTTCCTTGAATGCCTGTCAGAGTTCCACTTTGAAGCTGAGCCGCTGTTTTATTAATGCCTTTGTTGCGATTTGAAGTTGTAAAATTGGACTCATAATAGACATTTGTCGCAATCGGATTAGCTCCTGCCGCCGCGTCAATTGCGCCAATGCAACGATGCGCTATCCCATTTGAATTAGACAATACGCTCCCAGTCGATCTGGAATAGCAATTCTTTACGGTCCCTGCATTATAACCAATGAAACCGCCGACGCCACTATAACCTGCAACATTTTGGCTCGTGTTGTTGTAACAATTTTCGATGGTCGCTCCACGCTGATTGCTGCCAACCAGGCCGCCAACATACTGAACAGCTAACTGACTGCTCGTAGCCGTCGATGACGCAGAATTTACACCACCAGTTGAATAGCACCCTTCAATCGTGCCAAAATTAATACCTACTAAACCGCCAACATTAATATATCCTACTGCCTCTACAGAGGAAGAACAATTGCGCACGGTTCCCTGGTTCTCCCCCGTAATACCGCCTATGCGGCCACTTGTCTGCACGGTAGATCTTCCCAAGCCTTCCACCGTTCCTCCATTCACAACGTGGCAATTCTCGATCAGTCCCTTGTTGAGACCGGCAACTACACCCACGGTACTGGCACCAGACGAATATGGGTCCTCAATAACCAAATTTTTTATTTCTCCCTCATTAGCAGCAAACAAACCAATCCACCCATATTCTGTTCCATAGTCAATCTTTAAATTAGAAATTGTATGTCCGTTCCCATCCAACGAACCGGTAAAAGGAGTATCCGTTACTCCCAAACCGATTGTCGAGAAATAGCCTCGATTTTCATTGTTCCCTAAATTGATCGAATCTCCCAGTACAAAATGAGAGTTTATACTCCAGCGGATATTATCAAACTGAACTGCACTGCTAACAACATAAGGATTTTCAGGAGAACCCTCACCAGACTTGTAAAGCCCCGTCTGCAGCTCAAATACAACTGGATTTGGCGTCGCTGTCCCTGCTACAGGATCTAATGTAACAGACTGGCTACCACTCTGCCCACTAGCTAACATATAGCGGGACTGTGTCTGGCCAGTTTGACTATCATAGTCGTTATCGTACTTTTTGACCCAGCTCAAATCGGCATTAATGGTATAAGAAGTGACGTCCCCTTTAACAGTAAATGGTACTGTTTCTGTGTGTCGAATGGAATCTCCTTCCTTATATTGAACCGTTACAGAATAATCGTAATCTTTGCTAGGATCACCGCCTTCTGCCTTCTTCACCACAAACGAGACATATGCTACACGCTTGCCATCCACTGTATTATCTTCGTCTCTAAAATCGTCCAAATATTTGATCGTCACAGAAGCCCCTGGCGTTGGAAATTCATAACCTTCCGGAAGATGATCTTTTACGACAGGCGTATCTGTGGAATAGGTATACTTCTGCCCAATGGTAGCTTCCACCGTATCTGTATAGCTATCCACAATCGCATCGTTCCCCACTAACGCCTGATCGACATAACGGATCACAACGTTCGCTTCTTCTGAACGCACCTTAAAGATGATTTCTTCCGGTGTTACATTCCCTTCTGCATCTACCTGAACAGAAACCGTCTGACCTGCCGGGTCATACGCAAAGCCCGCAGGCGGTGCAGGAATCGTAATCTCTTTTGGTTCATTCCCGTTGTTTCTCGCCACTCTTCCTTGCGCAGTGTTCCCGGTCACAAGGGTATATTCTCCCGGAGCCGCAAGAGAAATCGTGGCTGTTTTTACTTCACGGTCATCGGTTTCGTCCTCCGTATCAAACGTCGCTTCATATTTCACCGTGATCTCTACATTTTTCGCCTCTTCCGGCACCACCGTGAAAATAACCTTGCCTGGCGTCGCTTCGCCAGTCTTTTCATCCACAACTACATCCGTCTTCTGTTCTGCCGCCTCGGGGCTGTACACATAGCCTTCCGGCGCATCATAGTTCACAGCTGCAATGGTAGTATTGCTCTTTACGGTCTCATTCTGGCTTTGTACCAGGTCACCTTCCGCAGTTCCTTCACGCCACTCGATGGTCACGTTGTCCTCGAAGCGGTCCGGGTCCTCCGGATCGGTCGAGCTGGAACCGCCCTCGTCCGGCTTGCCAGCGCCGGTGTCGTCCATCTGGTAAGCATTCAGCACCAGCTTGCCGTGGAAATGCTGGCCCTGATAGGCGTTGTTCACGGTCTCCGGCAGATAGCCCGCGATCACATAGGTCGCTGTGCCCTGGGCCGGAAGCATCGCCGTCATGTATGTATTGTTCGTCTCTTTCGCTGTGTTGTCCGACGCTACTTTGTCCGGATTTGCCTTAGCCTCGTCGTACGCTGTGTTCAGGTTGACATCCTCAACCTTTGTCCAGGTTTCGCCCACCAGCTTGTAAACAAACACTTTCAGGACCGGCGCCAAACGGTTTGCACAATCCTGCATCTTTTCGGGGTCCTGCTTGATCGTAATGTTGTCTTCCGTCAGGATCGGCTCCCCTGCTTCGCAGCCATCGCCTGCTTCCAAAGAAAGCTTTACCTTTGCCGGCAGTGTGCCTTCATTTTTGATAACCACCGGCTTAAAGTATGCCGGCACCGGCGCATAATCCTCGTCGTCCAGGCCCGTTGTATTATCCTGGGTCACATCGTTGACCCATTTTTCGTTGCCATTGGGTTCCAACTCCTTGTAGAAGTTGTCGTACAACATCGGGCGCAG
>NZ_LT835157.1:3412805-3414030 GCF_900169665.1 Anaeromassilibacillus sp. Marseille-P3371
CTTGACGCCGGCGCATTGGGGGCTACAATGGTGTATTCCCCTGGATATTCCAGTGAAACCGTTTCGGTTTGGGTAAGCAATTGACCGTCTACTGTATTTCTATAATACAGCACATACTCAATCGCCTTCGCCTCTTCCGGCACCACCGTGAAAATAACCTTGCCCGGCGTTGCTTCGCCAGTCTCATGATTGACCGTCACCTCGGTGGACTGTTCTGCCGCCTCGGGGCTATACACATAACCATTCGGCGCATCATAGTTCACAGCTGCAATGGTGGTATCGCTCTTTACCGTCTCATTCTGGCTTTGTACCAGGTCACCTTCCGCAGTTCCTTCACGCCACTCGATGGTCACGTTGTCCTCGAAGCGGTCCGGGTCCTCCGGATCGGTCGAGCTGGAACCGCCCTCGTCCGGCTTGCCAGCGCCGGTGTCGTCCATCTGGTAAGCATTCAGCACCAGCTTGCCGTGGAAATGCTGGCCCTGATAGGCGTTGTTCACGGTCTCCGGCAGATAGCCTGCGATCACATAGGTCGCTGTGCCCTGGGCCGGAAGCATCGCCGTCATGTATGTATTGTTCGTCTCTTTCGCTGTGTTGTCCGACGCTACTTTGTCCGGATTTGCCTTAGCCTCGTCGTACGCTGTGTTCAGGTTGACATCCTCAACCTTTGTCCAGGTTTCGCCCACCAGCTTGTAAACAAACACTTTCAGGACCGGCGCCAAACGGTTTGCACAATCCTGCATCTTTTCGGGGTCCTGCTTGATCGTAATGTTGTCTTCCGTCAGGATCGGCTCCCCTGCTTCGCAGCCATCGCCTGCTTCCAAAGATAGCTTTACCTTTGCCGGCAGTGTGCCTTCATTTTTGATAACCACCGGCTTAAAGTATGCCGGCACCGGCGCATAATCCTCGTCGTCCAGGCCCGTTGTATTATCCTGGGTCACATCGTTGACCCATTTTTCGTTGCCATTGGGTTCCAACTCCTTGTAGAAGTTGTCGTACAACATCGGGCGCAGATTCTCAAACGTGAGATCCCCTTTGTCCGTGTCACCCGGCTTTACACTGATGTCCAGCACGCCCGCGGTGAAATTCGCGTTCACCTTTTCCGTGTCCGTAAACCAGGCCATCGTCATGCCTGCCAGCAGACTCAGCACCAGCAACACGGAAACGCTCGACAAAACGACTCTGCTCTTTTTTGTCTTCATTGCTTTTCCTCCGTTTCTTTTTCGTA
>NZ_LT835157.1:3417878-3482130 GCF_900169665.1 Anaeromassilibacillus sp. Marseille-P3371
AGGTGCCAGCCCCATGATACCGGCCGCCCGGCATCAAAACAAGGAACGCCCTCTATTTCCCATAAAGTTTGGGAAATACATATGTTTCCTATCTTTATCTTCAAAAAGGTGAGTTAAAAATCAGAATGACTGCCCTTACTTTCCTTCTCCACTGTTGATGTTCTCAATCCCTAATCTCAAGCAGCACAAAAACCCCGGCAGGAAATCCCTGCCGGGGTAATTTGCTCCATAAATATAGATTCAGTCAAATCACTAACGCGCGTTCCCGAACTGGTAACCTAGATTTCCCATGTAATTAAACAATTGTTCCTACATTACATCCTGCAATATCGCCTGTGTAGCCGGAATAGTTTGCATATAGTTCCCCGTCCGCTGTACATCCGCGAATGGTACCACCGTTGATCCCGACGATTCCACCTGCGAATACGCCCTGTCCAAAATTCGTATTTGCTATACTCGTTGCAAAAATATAGGTATCTACACTGCAATTTTCAATCAGTCCGGTATTCTGTCCAGCAATTGTACCAATTATAGCGCCTGCTTGTACATAAGCATTGGTAAGTTTCAAATTCTTGATCGTTCCGCCCCGATTATAGGCTACCAGGCCGGCGCCCGCTGTTCTAGAATCCAACATAACGTTCATATTTTTGATCGTATGGTCTTGTCCATCAATCTCCCCACTGAAGCCAGTGCTCACCCCACCAGTGCTCACAGTCGTGTGAATCGGCATCCAATTGGAACCGCTCAAATCGATATCTTTCACCAAACGGAAATGGGAAGACATATGGTCCTCAATTCTACTCAACTCACTCCTGTTGGAAACCATAAACGGATGAAGGCTTGAACCGTCTCCTCCTAACAGGTAATCTGCGTCGCGTCTTACTTTTACCGTAAACCGCACATCTGTAATGGGCTCCTGAGTCTCCGTATCAAGCAAAACCCCGTCTTTCAGCGTCACAGAGACGCTTTGCGGATCTGGGTCAATATAATATCTACCTCCCGGCTGCCCAACATCCGCTGTAGAGATCGTCTTCGTCTCTCCCTCTTTGAGAGTCACAGTGTAGTTGGCAGAGCCTGCTTCATGATCGTTCTTATGTGCAGCAGGATTATCCGGGTTATAATTATACTCATGGCTTGGGTCAACACACCACCACTGGATGACAACTTCCTTTTCCTCCGGCTCAGGCTCTTCGCCGCCAACCTCTTTTACCGTGAATTCAATCACCTCTGGTCCCTTCGCCGCCGGAATGGTAACAAATTTTGCGCTCTGTCCCGCCGGGTCGTATTCATAGCCTTCCGGCGCCGTTACATAATGTAGAACCTCGGTGTCATTTTGTGCTTCGCCAACCGGAGTAAAGTTGTGGACTCCTTTTGTGAGGCCGCTATATGTTTTGGAATAACTTTGATCCAAAAGTACGCCTGTTTCCTGATTTCGGAAATCCACGCGCACCTGATACGCTTCCGGATGCTCCTCCGGGTCCGGATCGGTCGGTTCTGTACTCTCCGGTTTTACATCAAAGGTAATCCTCGTGGGCGTGGCTGTTCCCTCCGCATTGACCGCTACATCATAGGCCTGCGTATCCGGATCAAACACATAGCCCGCCGGAATCGGAGCGGAAATCCGATCCTTCTCTGTCGCCCTGGTCCTTGACGCCGGCGCATTGGGGGCTACAATGGTGTATTCCCCTGGATATTCCAGTGAAACCGTTTCGGTTTGGGTAAGCAATTGACCGTCTACTGTATTTCTATAATACAGCACATACTCAATCGCCTTCGCCTCTTCCGGCACCACCGTGAAAATAACCTTGCCCGGCGTTGCTTCGCCAGTCTCATGATTGACCGTCACCTCGGTGGACTGTTCTGCCGCCTCGGGGCTATACACATAACCATTCGGCGCATCATAGTTCACAGCTGCAATGGTGGTATCGCTCTTTACCGTCTCATTCTGGCTTTTTACCAGGTCACCTTCCGCAGTTCCTTCACGCCACTCGATGGTCACGTTGTCCTCGAAGCGGTCCGGGTCCTCCGGATCGGTCGAGCTGGAACCGCCCTCGTCCGGCTTGCCAGCACCGGTGTCGTCCATCTGGTAGGCATTCAGCACCAGCTTGCCGTGGAAATGCTGGCCCTGATAGGCGTTGTTCACGGTCTCCGGCAGATAGCCCGCGATCACATAGGTCGCTGTGCCCTGGGCCGGAAGCATTGCCGTCATGTATGTATTGTTCGTCTCTTTCGCTGTGTTGTCCGACGCTACTTTGTCCGGATTTGCCTTAGCCTCGTCGTACGCTGTGTTCAGGTTGACATCCTCAACCTTTGTCCAGGTTTCGCCCACCAGCTTGTAAACAAACACTTTCAGGACCGGCGCCAAACGGTTTACACAATCCTGCATCTTTTCGGGGTCCTGTTTGATCGTAATGTTGTTTTCCGTCAGGATCGGCTCCCCTGCTTCGCAGCCATCGCCTGCTTCCAAAGATAGCTTTACCTTTGCCGGCAGTGTGCCCTCATTTTTGATAACCATCGGCTTAAAGTATGCCGGCACCGGCGCATAATCCTCGTCGTCCAGGCCCGTTGTATTATCCTGGGTCACATCGTTGACCCATTTTTCGTTGCCATTGGGTTCCAACTCCTTGTAGAAGTTGTCGTACAACATCGGGCGCAGGTTCTCAAACGTGAGATCCCCTTTGTCCGTGTCACCCGGCTTTACACTGATGTCCAGCACGCCCGCGGTGAAATTCGCGTTCACCTTTTCCGTGTCCGTAAACCAGGCCATCGTCATGCCTGCCAGCAGACTCAGCACCAGCAACACGGAAACGCTCGACAAAACGACTCTGCTCTTTTTTGTCTTCATTGCTTTTCCTCCGTTTCTTTTTCGTACATCCTCAATTAGGCCGCTATTCGGCCCACGACAATAAGGATTCTATTGAAAAATCCTTATTTATTACATTATAATAGTTGTCCTTTCAATTTGTTTCTAAAAGACAATTATATTTAATATTTGTATATAATTTTATTTTTATATGATTAAAATCTATCTAATTTGTTTACTATCTCCTTCTGTTTTTTCCAATAATATTTTCTTTAAAAAATTTATCCTTTCAATTCAATTTCTATGTGCTACTTTAAGGAAACAAGAGAAGGCCCCGGCTTTCACCGGGGGCCTTCCGTTGCCATGCGGCCTGCGCATTTCTTATTGAAGGGTTGGATAAGTGCCATCTACAATGTTCCAGACGCCGGTGTCCCATCCGGCATCCGTATACGTCGAAGCCGTCTTCATTTCCTCTTCGGTTTTCCCCTGGCCACGGGCTTTATCAGTATCCCAGCCTGTATAAAGCCGGCCCCCGCGATAGAGGTTTCCTTTCCGGAAGAAGATGGTTTCCTTCCCAACCGTTCCTCCCTCCATCCATCCAATGACCGGATGAGTGGAAGTATCCACATTGCCGAAACTGTCGGTCAAAGCATACACTCTGCTCGTGGTATAGCAATTTGAAATGGTTCCCTGGTTCCGCCCCAGCAGACCGCCTGCCTTTGCTCCTTTGACCGTACCTGTCGAATAACAATTTGTCACCGTACCACTGTTGGTCCCTGCAACCCCACCGTAATAGTAATGTGTAGGAGTACTAACCGGCAGGTTTGCGGGGTTTCCACTGACATTGGCAAGAGATGCACAGCCGCTGATGACACCGGTGGTATCGTTCCAGCCGGTAATACCCCCAACTTCCCAAATATCTGCGAATGAATTCCCGGCTGTTACGTTGCCGCTCACCGTACAATTCTGAATTTTTCCGGCGTTCCAACCTACCAAAATACCGGAGTTGCTGTGTGCGTTGATTTTTGCATCGTTCACCGTAAGATTGCGGATTGTCCCGGCAGAATAGGTGAACAGGCCATTATAACTCTTCAATGTGCCGACATTCAGGCCTGTGAGTACATGCCCGTTTCCGTTTATATCCCCGGTAAACACATTTTCAGACGGCTCATAATAGGTTCCATTCCACGGATCATACTTTTGCTCCAATACTCCAATGGGCTCCCAATTCGGATAGGCCTCGCTGAGGTCTACATCATTGGCGAAAATAAAATTGCAGTGTGGATGCAGCCGTACGTTGTACAGATCTTCTGCGTCACGGATAATATGGTCGTCACGATCACAATTTGGATTATCCGGCTCTTCCGGGTCCGTGCTTCCGCCACCCACGTATTGAACCGTAAATTCAATGACTTGCGGTCCCTTCGCCGCCGGAATGGTAACAAATTTTGCGCTCTGTCCCGCCGGGTCGTATTCATAGCCTTCCGGCGCCGTTACATAATGTAGAACCTCGGTGTCATTTTGTGCTTCGCCAACCGGAGTAAAGTTGTGGACTCCTTTTGTGAGGCCGCTATATGTTTTGGAATAACTTTGATCCAAAAGTACGCCTGTTTCCTGATTTCGGAAATCCACGCGCACCTGATACGCTTCCGGATGCTCCTCCGGGTCCGGATCGGTCGGTTCTGTACTCTCCGGTTTTACATCAAAGGTAATCCTCGTGGGCGTGGCTGTTCCCTCCGCATTGACCGCTACATCATAGGCCTGCGTATCCGGATCAAACACATAGCCCGCCGGAATCGGAGCGGAAATCCGATCCTTCTCTGTCGCCCTGGTCCTTGACGCCGGCGCATTGGGGGCTACAATGGTGTATTCCCCTGGATATTCCAGTGAAACCGTTTCGGTTTGGGTAAGCAATTGACCGTCTACTGTATTTCTATAATACAGCACATACTCAATCGCCTTCGCCTCTTCCGGCACCACCGTGAAAATAACCTTGCCCGGCGTTGCTTCGCCAGTCTCATGATTGACCGTCACCTCGGTGGACTGTTCTGCCGCCTCGGGGCTATACACATAACCATTCGGCGCATCATAGTTCACAGCTGCAATGGTGGTATCGCTCTTTACCGTCTCATTCTGGCTTTTTACCAGGTCACCTTCCGCAGTTCCTTCACGCCACTCGATGGTCACGTTGTCCTCGAAGCGGTCCGGGTCCTCCGGATCGGTCGAGCTGGAACCGCCCTCGTCCGGCTTGCCAGCGCCGGTGTCGTCCATCTGGTAGGCATTCAGCACCAGCTTGCCGTGGAAATGCTGGCCCTGATAGGCGTTGTTCACGGTCTCCGGCAGATAGCCTGCGATCACATAGGTCGCTGTGCCCTGGGCCGGAAGCATCGCCGTCATGTATGTATTGTTCGTCTCTTTCGCTGTGTTGTCCGACGCTACTTTGTCCGGATTTGCCTTAGCCTCGTCGTACGCTGTGTTCAGGTTGACATCCTCAACCTTTGTCCAGGTTTCGCCCACCAGCTTGTAAACAAACACTTTCAGGACCGGCGCCAAACGGTTTGCACAATCCTGCATCTTTTCGGGGTCCTGCTTGATCGTAATGTTGTCTTCCGTCAGGATCGGCTCCCCTGCTTCGCAGCCATCGCCTGCTTCCAAAGATAGCTTTACCTTTGCCGGCAGTGTGCCTTCATTTTTGATAACCACCGGCTTAAAGTATGCCGGCACCGGCGCATAATCCTCGTCGTCCAGGCCCGTTGTATTATCCTGGGTCACATCGTTGACCCATTTTTCGTTGCCATTGGGTTCCAACTCCTTGTAGAAGTTGTCGTACAACATCGGGCGCAGGTTCTCAAACGTGAGATCCCCTTTGTCCGTGTCACCCGGCTTTACACTGATGTCCAGCACGCCCGCGGTGAAATTCGCGTTCACCTTTTCCGTGTCCGTAAACCAGGCCATCGTCATGCCTGCCAGCAGACTCAGCACCAGCAACACGGAAACGCTCGACAAAACGACTCTGCTCTTTTTTGTCTTCATTGCTTTTCCTCCGTTTCTTTTTCGTACATCCTCAATTAGGCCGCTATTCGGCCCACGACAATAAGGATTCTATTGAAAAATCCTTATTTGTTATATTATACCATTTATCTTTTTTCTTTGACTTCTTTTGGGAATTTTACAATACACAATTTGCACATGTCATGTGAAATTTAGGATTGAAATTTGTGTATATCGCTCCATTATCCCCTCTTATTCTTCCAAAAAAGAGGAATCTCTCTGCTAAAATCAGCAGAGGGATTCCTCTTCCTTAGAAACTAACCAAACAACCGTCCTCCTGTTATACCGACAAATACCATGGATAGAATTCCAACATAAATCAAAACAGAAGGCAGGCCGCGGAATGCCCTTGGCATATTCTCATTGCGATATCGCTCCAACGCTTCGGAAAGAACAAGCGCTGCTAAAAAGAAGGCCACCCCTGTCCCTATGGCAAAGCCCACCGCCTCGTGTGGCTGGAGCGTAAAGCTGCGCTGCATATAGGGCATTGAAAGCACAATACAGTTGATAGCTGCTGGCGCAAGAACAGCGCCCACCTTATCATAAATCCCTGGGAGAAACGTTTTCATCAAAAATGCCGCCAGTATATACGCCAGTGCGGCACAAAATGCATAGATGGCTGGCCGCATAAACAACAATGTGCTATTGGAAAGCAAAACCGGACCCAAAAAACAAGCAACCAACGCCGAGACCAGTGAGAACCCTCCGACAAACAGGCTGTAAATTCCAATGGTCTTCGGTTTTCGCGCTGCGCGCAGTACACGGCTAAAGCCAATGCCACCCGTAAAGATCAAATTTTCCGCTGTAACGGCTAACAGGGCTGTAAAGCCCACCTCCATCCATGTGTTCATGCGCGTGGTACCTGCCTTTCCGTCTTCTTATTTCTCCGGCCGTCCGCCCACTTGGCGAGGGCAGCGGCAAATCCAAGCAACAGAAATCCAAAGAACGGCAGCGCAGTCCCTTTATCCGCCGCGATATAGGTCCCTACATTGGCGTTCCAAACACTTCCCCTTTGGAGATATTCCCTCAAGCAGGCAAAACCGCACAAAACCACAGAATAGCCGAGCATACAGCCAAAGACATCGGCCAGAACCGCTCGCGCCAAGTGAAATGGTGCATAGTCGTTACAACGGGACAGCAACATGGAATTGCATACCGTCAGGCCCGCATAGATTCCCAGCGCATTGAGGGAACCTGGAAAAATCTGATTGAGGTACCAAGCCGCTGGAAGATAAGCCCCTGCACTTATCACAAGGACCGCGCCGGGGCGCAACCAATTGGGCACCAACCCTCCGAGAAAGCAACAGATCAACGCTGTAGGCAATGTAATCAGGAATAGCAGAAGCGATAATTGGACAGCTGCACGTAGATTATAACCAGCCGCAACAACCGGGTACAACCCCAAAGCTCCGATCAAAACCGGGTTCTTAAAAAACAAACCGTTCGTAAAAATCGTTCGGGTCTCCCGCAAGGTAGACCTCCTGGCAGGACGTATTTGTTCCGTTCTAGCTTTCAACGATCTTCCCTCCCCATCCGCGGGCGGCTGTTGCCGCCCGGTCCAGCAGCGGAGCAACCGCATTTGCCGCCAACACCGCAAAACAGGCGCCTTGTTCGTATGCGCCAAAGTGGCGGAATAGCATCACCAGCGCGCCGCAAAATGCGCCATAAACACACCGTGCTACCGGTGTACGCGGTGCGGTGACTGGGTCGGTCACCATAAAGACAGAGCAAAAAAATAGAGAACCGGACATCAACTCATATTTCACGGAGGTCAACGGGCTGCATGCGATTCTTGGAAAGAGTGCAGCCCCCACAGCCGCTACCAGCAGAAAGAATACAGGGGCTTCCCAGTTGGCGATCCTGCGCAATATCAGGAACAGCCCACACGCGCCGATGACCAGCATGGCAGTCGTCCCCATCGGCCCTACAAAGCGGCCCCAGAGCATCTCCAAAGGTACAATATCCGGTTTCAGCCCTTCTTTTAGCACGCCCGCCGGCGATCGAACCGCAGTATACGTACATTCGCCAAAAGCCGGTAACACCCATCCGGCGGAGGAACTGATATAAGAAAACATGCGTTCCGGCCAACAGATGGTGACAAACGCCACGCCAGCTGCAGCTGGATTGAAGGGAGTGCACCCTGTTCCGCCAAAGGGTGCGCGCACAACCAAAACGGCAAAGAGCGCCGCCAGTGCGGGCATCCAGAACGGTGCGTTCACAGGCATCAGGAGCGCAATAATCAGTCCCGTTACCAGAAGGGATGGGTCCATTTGAATACTACAACGGCGCACCAGGCAGACTGCCACTTCCGCAATACAACATAGCGCCACCGTTCCAAAGGAGGTGACCAGGGGTCTCCAGCCATAGTACACAGCCGGCAATACCAACAGTGTACACAGAGAGAGCGCTACATTCCACATCATCGAAGAAACGCTTCGTTCTTTTCTTAAACAAGGTGTTTCCTGTAAAGAAGGCATTCTATTCGCCCCCCTTTTTAAATTCCGCTGCACGGAGCATCTGTGACACAAGGTCGATTCCGGATGGGCATGCCACGCTGCACGCAGCGCAAGCAATGCAATGTTGTACGTTTACCATCCGCAGAGGATCGGGGTTTTCCCGGGAAAGCTGATCACACACAGCCCACGGCCGAATCCCCCTGGGACAAGCGCGCGCACAGCTTCCACAGCCAATACAAGGGAAGGTTTTCCATCTTGGCGCGCGTTTGAGTGCGACCAAACAACGCGTATCCAGCGTAACCGGAGTGTCCAGATCGGACACCTGCTTCCCAGTGATTGAGGACCCGACAAAACAAGCGCCGGGTGTCCCTTCCCCTCCACAGAATCCCAATAGTTCCCGCAATGCCGTGCCAACAGGTACGCGGACATTGTATGGAGTTGAAACCGCATCGCCGTTCACCGTTACGACCGTCTCTGTCTGTGGGACTGCCTTCTCTAAAAAGTCTGCAAAAGCGGCACAGGCCTGAACCCCAATAAATCCAGTGGTATTTCCCTTGGCATACAGCTCTCTCTTGAGCAATGCACGCGCCGGATAGCGCTCTCCAGCTGGAAACGGCTCGACCGTAGGGCACGCCTCATGAATCCGCTTGCTCTCCTTCCGAGAGCTCGCCGCAATACGCCATTCTTCTGCCCCACATGCCTTTGCAGCGGCGGCTAAGCCCTCCGCCACCCGCTGGGGGTTTTCCCGCAGGACTGCCACTGCGGACGCCACGTAGGGATCATCATCGATCGCATTGCCGAGCAGCAAATTTACACCGCGCCGGCGGAAACGTTTTAATTTCTTATATAGCGGCAGGCCATCAAATTCATCTACGATTCCTGCGGCAGCGGCCGCTGCAATGAGCTCCTCCTGATGCCCTTGCGCCGGTTTCTTTCGCTCCGGAAACTCATATGACCAATCGGGGCTCAGAAGGACACAGGTGGTTGGGCCCTTCTGAGCAAGCGTCCTCTCCCGGATCTCCTTGATACTTCCCGCGGCGGGGGCGTATACCGGCGCAGCAAACTGCGGCGCGGAAAGAGGAGTCCCCTTTTCGATCCAGTCCCCCGGTTCCACCAAGCACTCCGAGCGCACGGTACATCCTACCAAGGGAACCCACAACTGTTTCGGCTGAGGAAAGCCCTGTATCTCGTGTTTCAGGGGTTCGTCCCTGTGCGGCTCCAAACGAACGCCGCGCGGTAACCCTATCAAAGGACCACCCCATTCCCTTCTCGAAGGGAGGCGATCGCTTTCGCTGCATCCGGCGCATGGAATACACTGGTTCCCGCCACACAAGCGTCCACGCCAGCCTGTTTTGCAAGAACCGCTGTCTGAGGATTGATACCGCCGTCCACCTCTACGAACACCCCGCGGGATTTGAGAGAACGCACCTTATCCATCATGGGTTCCATAAACGACTGGCCGCCAAATCCCGGTTCCACCGTCATCACCAGAACCATATCAAGCTCGTCCAAAAAGGGCAACACAGCTTCAACAGGTGTTTTCGGTTTTATCGCGACAGCCGGTTTTGCGCCCCCTTCCCGAATCGCCCGGAGCGTCTCATGAACGCTGCTCTCCGCCTCCAGGTGGAACGAGATGATGTCCGCACCTGCCTTTAAAAAATCGTCCACATAGCGCAAGGGTTCGCTAATCATCAAATGGACGTCAAACGGCAGTTTGGTATAACGCCGGATTGCCCCTACAATGGGCGCGCCGAAGGTCAAGTTCGGTACAAAATGAGCGTCCATGACGTCCAAATGAATCCAATCCGCGCCGGCCCGCTCCATACGTATGGTTTCTTCTCCCAATTTGGAAAAATCCGAGGACAACATCGATGGTGCAATCAGCATGACTGCAACCTCCTTTTTTCAATTCCACAGCGGCCGTTACGGCGCCGGTTTTTCTATCTTTCATTTTATCCGAAATTTGTCTTTTTTTCAACCAAACGCGAAAAACGAAGCTGTTGAATTCCGGAATTCCTACTGTGAAAGGAATGGCACCCTCTCAAAAGCCCGGTCAAGAAGACTGGCTGCCGGGGAAAGGCCTTTCTGTGATTCGACACTTTGTAGAGCCATTCCATGCGAAATATGCTGAACCCCACCTTTTACAACCTGTCTTGAAGCCTAGGAAAGCCAAATGTGCGCAGGGCATCAACCCTGCGCACATTTGCCGCCGCGAGCGAACAGACACCAATATCCCGGGGCCAGCTGGACGCCCGGGTCTTGGCCGAACCCGGGCGATCTATCGTGAAGCGGTGGAAAATATATTTGCCCCGCACTCCCATAGTATGCACCCCGGTCCAAAATGGACTGCAAAATCCTGCGAAACTTACAATTGCCATCCGCAAATTTCTGTCCTCTTATCCTTCGCTGTTATCCTTTTTTCGTTCACGGTAATAAGCCATACATAGCAGCACCAACGCCACTGCCATCACGCCGCGGAACGCCCAACCGAGCGCGCCCGCAAACAGATCCTGCTGTAAAATCGCCCCAACCAGCCACCACGCGCCCATTACGAAAAACAATGCCCCTGCAAAATAAAAAATCTTATTCAGCTTCCCAAACCGAAAGACCAGAAGCAATGCCACAATAAACCACATGGCTGCATATAAATAATCCAACAAATCGCATAACCTCTTTTACACCGGACCACAGGGTTCGGGTTTTTTGTTTTTCAGTATACGCCCACCCTGAAATCCTGTCAACCGTTCTGTCAGCCCGCACGTTTCACCTGTCTCGACTGCACGGACGCCCGATGCAGGGCCCGCAAGCGGCGAGTCCGGCGAATGCGAAAGAGATATTCCCGGCGGACACGCAATGTACAACAGAATCCCATCGCCAATTCCAAAATACTCTGTACTCCTGTAAAAAATAAGTTCCCTTGCCCTGCTAGTAGGGAAACCAATCCCATGACCGCCATCATAGCACACAGCATTCGATTCGCGTCTGTCTTCGGTTGATATTGTACAAATAGCGTGCACGCACCGGCAATCATAAGAATTCCTATGAATTCCAACATCCCGTTCTCCCTCCAAAACGTTCATATGTTCTATTTTTCCCATGATAACACATATGTTCTGTAAATACAAGAGAAGTCGCAAAAATATTCGAACAAAAGACCGATCTGCTTTCTTACTGCCGATCAACCGTTTTCTTCGCCGTAGAAAGCGCTCTTCTGTATTCCCATAAATATGTAAAACAAAAGCGCCCCCTAAGGGGCGCCTGTTAAAAATTCCTTTTCGCTGCCGTATATCGAATCCTAGAAGCAACCGTCATTCTGGGTAAGCTCCGCCTTCCCCACAGCAAAGCCGTAGAGAAACCGCTAGCCTACACAGAAAATCGGATTCACGCCATTCTGTGAACGCCTCTTCTACTAGGACAAAATATACAGGTTCATGTTTCGCACGCCAAAGTTTATACACTCATTGTACGTGTCGTAGTACAAGTCCGCAACAATCCGGCCGCTCTTTACACCGCCGCCTGTGTCCGCCGCAATGGCGTAACCATAGACGGTCTTTCCGTCCGGAGAAGCGATATACATTTTCGTACCATACGGAATGATATTTGGATTGACGGCTACCAGGCCCACTGCCGCAGGTTTTCCAGTAGAGGTATATCCACCACCCGTGTAGGCAGAACTGCGCCCAGAGATCACCTTGGAGTACTTAATCGTATTTCCATTGTGATCGGTAAGGGTACCGTCTCCATTGATCACCGCAATACCGCTCTTCGGCTTTGCGCCAACAGTAACAACCTTTGTGACCGGCTCTTTCAACACCGTTGTATTGAGAACGGTCTCCTCAGCCAACTGACCGTCAATAAACTTCTGACGCTTTTCAACGGTCTGGCTGCCTACCTGACCCTCGACTTCCACAATCGTCTTGCCGCTGTCGAGCGTCGCATCCTTTTTTGTTGTCGTCTCATAAGGAATTTCTTCTGTCACTGTAACATCCTGATAAGTCACACGGGATACGACAATTTGCATGCCGTCGCAAACGCGTTCCTGCAGGTTCACACTGACAAGATCATCGGCTCCAAGGGCAATCCCTTGATCCGACAGGGTTTGTTCCACCGTGTTGGACGGAGCCAGCAATTCGCGGGTCTCTCCATCCGCTGTGATGGATACTTCATATCTGCGGGTGACTACGATTTCCGTGTCCTCCGTCACTTTCTCGTTTTCGTCGGGCTCCACCACATCGTTTACACCGAGGGTCACGCCCACCTTTTCCAACACATCTTCCACGTCTTCGCCATAGTAGGCGAGTACCGTATGACTGACATCGTCCGCCAAAACCGTCATCTCATAAGCACTCTTAACGGTCAGATGGATTGATGTTTCGTCCTCGGAACGGGAGATGTCGTCCATAGGCCCAACTTCAATCTCTGGATATTGAGCCTTTGCCTGGTTCAGGATGTCCTGCGTCCCGCCGCTGGTTGTCTGCAGCGTGTAGGTTTCCCCATTATAATTGAGATTGACGTCGCGGGTGGCAGCCATAACTGTAATCACCGAACTAACCGTGATCGCAACCATCACCAACAGTGCAGTCAGTCTTTTAAATGGGGTTTTGCACAGGAAGCGCTTTGCGTTCTCCACAAATTGCTTCGCATTCTGATTGAACATTGTTTCACCTTTTTCCTTTTCTGCGGCAATTTCGGTTCGTGCCATCACCATTTCTCTGTCATCCTGTTTGACATGGAAAGGCCTTCGACAAAGTAAATAACTTACTATAATTCGGGGATTTTCTCCCCGGCCGCCGCTTCATGGTTATTGGGGTTTGTCAATGCACGTATTATATTCATCCAAACGACGATTGTCAAATTTAAAAAAACAAGGCTTTTGAGCATTATGAACAACTTGAAAAACAAAATATCACACCGTTTTCCTGGGTAGTTTCTCTTTTCGACCGGTTTTCCCCGCTGATTGGGAAGATTTTGCCCCCGATTTCTGTGCAGAATGTAAAAACTTCTGGTTACAAACTTGTTACAAAGGTTTCAAGCCTGTATTTTATGCCTGAAACATGCCGTTCATTCACAAAAAAAGAGACGCTGGACCCTCCAAAAACGGCTTGAGTCCTGACTTTTCAAACGAGCTCTTAAAAAGCGTCTTGTCTCATCCTGGGAGTTTTCCAGGCGAATATTTCCAACCCAATCGCTTGTTTCTATGGATTGTTTCTTCCATTGTGGACGACTTTTTTCCACATTTTTCAACCACTTTTCCACGTATCTGAAAAAAGGCCTGTTTTCCTTATATAGGAAGGTCTTTCCCACGCCGGATCCCGCAAACAAGCATCCCTGCCTTATGTGGCCTCCGACAGCTACCACGATACCTACCACAACGTACCCCTTTTTATGAAAAGAGCTTTTCTGCGTACTTTCTTGAGAAATGGTAAATTTTCTTCTCGAAAAAGAATTTTTCAAGTTAAAACTGCTGACTACTATAGGATTGCAGTGGATACTTCCATTTTACCACCGTGTTTCATCGGACAATCCAACCTTAAAGATTCCACATCGAATCCTCCCGCTATAAAACCGCTCAGCACTGTATATTGGGGCTCTGGTTCGATTTTCCGAACGTTTTCCACTATTTCCACACAGTTTTCCACCGTTGAAAAGAAAAACTTTGTGGAAAACCCGACCTCCTTTTTGCGGTTTTACTCCACATTCTTTGCAGTTTTCCACAGCTTTCCTAAAAAAGCAATCCGATCCCGCAGGCCGAACCATCCACTTGCATGCAAAATAAAGCTGCCTGCTTCCCAATCCTCCCGCCAATCGGCCGGAAACGATTGTATTTATTATGCAGAAGCAATCGGCTTTTCCACGCAAAAAGCCTCCCAAGGTTCGTTCCCTGGGAGGCCTGCATATTGCTCTAAAAAGACAGTCTCCCATTAATTTCTTTGCGATATGCCTATAGCATCTTCTTCACGGCGGCCGCGGGGGCTTTACGACAATGGCCTCCAGTTCTCCACATAAAAAAGTCCCGAAGACCCATAGGATCTTCGGGATATAGTTCCCAGATAAATAATTATCTCTTGGAGAACTGCGGAGCACGACGTGCGGCCTTGAGGCCGTATTTCTTACGTTCCTTCATTCTCGGGTCACGTGTCAAGAATCCTGCCTTCTTGAGAGAAGCGCGCAGGTTCTCGGAATCATACTGCAACAGGGCACGTGCGATACCATGGCGGATTGCACCGGCCTGTCCCGTTACGCCGCCGCCTGCCACACGGCAGACAACGTCAAACTTCTCATTGGTCTCGGTGAGCACCAGCGGCTGACGTACGATCAGCTTGAGGGTCTCAAGGCCGAAATAATCGTCGATGTCACGATCGTTGATCGTCACCTTGCCGGTGCCCTGGTACAGGCGCACACGAGCGACGGAGCTCTTTCTTCTGCCAGTTCCGTAAAAATAAGGTGCTTTCTCGTACATAGTTCAGTCCCTCCCTTATAACTCCCAGGCTGCGGGCTTCTGGGCGGCATGCTTATGCTCAGCGCCGTCGAACAAACGCAGTCTGGTCAATGCAGCGCGGCCGATGGTGGTGCTCGGAATCATGCCCTTAACGGCCAATTCCATCGCCTTGGTCGGACGCTGTTCCATGAGGGTGTCATAACGGACCGCCTTAAGGTGGCCGATATAACCGGTGTGACGATAATAGAATTTCTTCTCCAGCTTTTTGCCGGTGAGAACTGCCTTTGCGCAGTTAATGATAATGACATGATCCCCGCAATCAACATGGGGAGCAAAGGTCGGCTTATGTTTGCCGCGCAGAAGAACAGCAGCCTGAGCAGCAACACGGCCCAGCGGCTTTCCTGCCGCGTCAATCACATACCACTTGCGGTCGACTTCGCCGGCCTTGGGCATATAAGTGGACATAGCTTTTACCTCCAATGATGTTTCAAAATTCCCGAGCCTATCCCTGAATCGCCGCAAATTCTCCGGCAGCTCAGGGATAGGCTCTTTGCAGGTGCGCAATTCCTTATACAGGTAGACGCTTCCCACAGTGCAGTAATGATCTTACCACACCGGATGCAAGGTGTCAAGAGAAAAAAGCGGATATTTTAATTTACTTTGCTCAAAGCTTCTGTTTTCTCCCCTTTTTGGCCGATTATCTCCTAGAAACTCTTCCGTCATTTCATTTGTTAAAAACCTGTCAAGATAGAACTTCCCTTTTCTTTTTCTCCTGTATCCTGTATAATAGCGCTAAACAAACCGGCAAGTTTTCTTATACATTATATATAGGGATTTTTTGCGGTCATTTGCGTGAGGATGGAGGCACATTATGCAGAAGATTATGGGAGAAATGCGCGCTGCAATGGAGCGATATGAGATGGTCGAACCGGGAGACCGCATTGCGGTCGGCGTTTCAGGCGGCAAGGATTCCCTCGTGCTGTTGAGTGGCCTGGCATCCCTGCGCGCATATTATCCAAAGCCATTTGAGGTGGTTGCTCTGACCATTGACCCGTGCTTTGGTGGAAAGCAGGCCGATTTCAGCCCTATTTCTGCTCTGTGCAGTTCCATGCAAGTGGAATATCGTCTGCGTCGTTCTCGCTTGGGAGACATCATCTTTGAAGAACGCAAAGAAAAAAATCCGTGTAGCCTGTGTGCACGGATGCGGCGCGGCATCCTACACAATATGGCAAAGGAGGCCGGCTGTAATAAACTGGCGTTGGGGCATCATTTTGACGATGCGGTCCAGACCTTTTTTATGAATCTTTTCTATGGAGGGAAGCTCTCCTGCTTTTCTCCAAAAACATATCTCTCCCGTAAGGATCTCTGGATGGTCCGCCCCTTAATCTTTACAGAAGAAGCGGCAATCCGGTCAGCCGCACGACGCCATGCACTCCCCGTGGTAAAAAGCGCCTGCCCTGCGGACGGTGTCACCAGCCGCCAGGACACTGCTCTCTTGATCGCCAATTTGGAACATCAGTTTCCCGATCTACGCGCAAAGGTCATGGGGGCGATGCAGCGCTCGCACCTCTCCAATTGGTAAAGAGATCCCCCAAAATATGTTCTGGACCACTTGGCTAAAGAACCTTTGCCTCGCAAACGCTCCTGCGAATACTTGTCTACAAGAGGTACGTTTCCCTTTCATCTTATGAATCCCATTGACGATAAACAAAACGGATTCGTTGAACCGGTTCTTTTCAAACTCTCATCCGATGTCAAATTGAATCGACAGTCCCCTTGACCCAATCGTTCCTGCCATAAAAGATTCCCCCAACCTTCCATTCGGTTGGGGGAATTCTTATGGCCTCTTTCCCATGCTGCCAAGATACTGGTACGTTTGATTTTCGCCATGGAAGAATCCAGAATAACGTGCCATTGGGCGGCCTGCCTTTCTTCTGATCGTTAACCGCGGCCTTCCCGTGCCCCCGCTTTTCTATCCCTTTTTGAGCCATCTGTTTTTGACCGCCTCCATGCATTTTTAATCGTTAATCTTTCGGATGGAAAAGCGGGAAACCGCGACAAATATTTATACAAATAGTATTTTATATATTATAAAATTCAGGTTGTTATTATATAATACTATACAATTTGTATTTTTATTGTGAATATATTCGTTTTGTTGTTTCTTGACAAAGCGAAAGCCATTGGCATCCCCTACACACCTGTTCCAAAAGGTCCCTTTCAAGAATCCTCTGCGAAACATGCTTCTGGAACTCTTTCCAGGAAAGCCTTTGTCCCATTTGCAGCCCACAGCATTGCAAAACCGCTTGATCGTAAAGGGAAGGCTTCGGCGAAGATTCACAAGCTCCCTCTTGATTATGTGGGCAACATGCGCAAAGCACGTCCACACCAGCTGTGAGCTCAATTTGTGTTTCAGGCATCGCGCGCAAAACGGCAATTACATGGGTCATATTGGCTACAAATGCGGCGCTATATCCTTTTCCAGTAAAATGCTGGATGCAAAGTCCATGATGGGGACGCAACCGAATCATTTTGGTAATCATGCAGTCACCGTCCCAGTTCTGGACAATGCTTTTTGTAATACCGGTACCAACAATGAGGCCACCACAATTTTTGCCGCATCGCCCGGCAAAAAGGGAATTACGCAAAGGAACAGGGATTCTACAAAGCCTGTATGCGACGAAACTATAAACCAAATCGTCCCCAGCAGATAACACAGTACCAGTCCGCCGATCATACTCAATGCAAGCCAATAGATTTTACCACGGCACCGTGCCGATAGAATTCCCACAAGCCAAGCAGCCGCAATATATCCAAAAATATAACCACCCGTTGGACCGAACAGAATCCCCATTCCGCCACTAAAGGAGGCGAATACCGGCAATCCGACTGCCCCCAATAGCACATATATGGCTTGGCTTATTACACCGCGTTTCGCTCCTAGGACCCCTCCTGCGACAAATACAGAAAATGTAGCTAAATTAATTGGTACAGGCTGGATCGGAATGGCGATCTGAGAAAGTACGGCGGTTAATGCTGCAAATAGTGCGCAAAGCACCAGATTCCGGGTTTTTTCCAGTCGATTCATATATTCTCCTCCATTTCAAATCAATTGTAAACTGTAATAAATATTTTAGTTTACAATAGCTGCATTATAAATGTTTTCCAAATAAATGTCAAGTGTTGGAATCTCTTAAAACGCTTTCGGCTCATAAATATCGATCGAAAGATTGTCAAATTATCCCTTTCGATCGTTACACTTTCAAATAGAAAACGCTCGATTGTTCCAGGAAGCGACACCATTTGCCTTTCTCCTAATAAAGATCAAATAGGCAATATCCTTCTTCTCTTATTTCTACCGTTCAACAAAAACATTACTATATCAATCATTTTTATAGCTTTTTTGCAAAATAATGGTATAATTAGTCTAAAGGAGGGGTAATCCATGTTAGATCTCTTATATATGGAAATTCTGGCCTTTTTATTGATTGCGTTCGTCATTTTTATTCTCTATACGGTAAAACGAAAAAAATACGAAAAAACCGAATACTTTGCTCAAACGCATCATGCATATAGGAAACTTCGCGGGGATAAGGGGTTGCTGGGGGAATATTGCATTTATACATATCTCAAGCCTTTAAAAGGCCACAAGCGCTTCCTCTTTAACTGCTATTTGCCAAAGGAAGATGGAGAAACCACGGAAGTGGATGTGATCCTTTTGCATGAATCCGGTATTTATGTTTTTGAATCAAAAAATTATAGCGGCTGGATCTTTGGAACCGAATCAAAACCATACTGGACCCAAACACTGCCTAAGAAAAGAGGGCGTTCTCAAAAATCTTCCTTTTTAAACCCTATTATTCAAAACAAGGTCCATTTGAAATGGCTCCATACATTTTTACAGGAAGATACACTCCATTTTTACTCGTTCATTGTATTCAGCGACCGCTGTACATTAAAAGAGATCAACCTAACTAGTGACGAACATCGCGTAGTAAACCGCTACAATCTTCTCGCCGAAGTGACACGCATCTCCCAGGAAATGGGCGCCCAGCTCTCTGTTGATAAAATCGATGATCTCTATGAGAAACTATATCCTCTTACACAGCCCGATGCTGCGCTAAAGGCTACTCACATTGAAAACATCCAAAAAAAGTATTCGGCCTCCCCTTCTGTGGATAAGGGCGAAAAACGCTGCCCAAGATGCGGTGGCAAACTGGTATTGCGGACAGCCTCCCACGGGTCCCGGGCTGGAAAACCGTTTTGGGGATGTTCCAACTACCCCAAATGTAAATACGTGCAAAATATGGAGGAGTAATACCGACCTATATAAGGAATCGGTTTCGTGAATGGAGCTGGACCTGTTTCCTTGCAGGCATCCGTTTATATTTTTCCTTGCCCAACAATCAAAACATTCTTTTCCTTTTTGCAGATGTAACGAATAGAAGGGGTTTTATGGATGTCTCGGGCATTCCGCACATATAAATAATTTCGCTTGTGTGTTAGATGAGATCTTTTTCGAATGGCGTTCTATGCAAAGCAAGTTCTCTTTCTCATGCCCATCTGAAAAAATCCAAAATTTTTGTTATGATGAATCCCCTCAGGAGGGTGTCCCAAAAATCATGAAAAGGCTGAAGGATATCCTCTTTTTTAGAAACTCAGATATTTTTCCAACCAGAAGGAGGGCGCCCCTCTCCTGTGAATCGAAAGATTCGCAGTTTGGGGACACCCTCTCGTTTTTTAGGAACCCAGATTTTCAAGCAGAAAGAGGATGCCCCTTTCCTGTGAATCGAAAGATTCGCAGTTTGGGGGCACACTCCTGTTTTTTAGAAACCCAGATTTTTCAAGCAGAAAGAGGGCACCCCTCTCCTATGAATCGAAAGATTCGTAGTTTTGGGACGCCCTCTTGTTTTTTAGGAACCCAGATTTTCAAGTAGAAAGAGGGCCCCCCTCTCCTATGAATCGAAAGATTCGCAGTTTGGGGACGCTCTCCTGTTTTTTAGAAACCCAGATTTTTCAAGCAGAAAGAGGGCGTCCCTTTCCTATGAATCGAAAGATTCGCAGTTTGGGGACGCCCTCTTTCAATTCTTAATCCGCAGTACAACGGTTAAGAATACATGGATCTTTTTGGCTTCTTCTTTTATTGGCTATTTCAGCTAATATACAAACAGAACTATTTATCTTATTTACAACAAAAAGTAAATGTCGTATCCTGTGCATAAGGTTCGCCTTTCCGCAATACCGGAGAAGGGAAATTGGTACATGACATTGCATTGGGGAAGTACTGCGTTTCCAAACACAACCCCATATTTTTTTCGTAGGCGATACCGGATTTGCCAACGGGGCCATCCAATACATTCCCGCTGTAAAACTGTACACCGGGCATGGTTGTGCGGACGGTCATCTCAATTCCTGTCTCCGGAGAATATAGAATTGCCGCCAGTTTCTCTCCTTTTTCACCCTGCAAAATAAAGTTGTGATCGTACCCTTTCCCATTCCGAAGCTGTGGACAATCCACACCAATGTCCCGCCCGATTTCTTTGCTCTCACGAAAGTCGAATGGAGTGCCCTCAACTGGAAGGATTGTTCCAGTCGGCAAACAATTTTCGTCGTTCTCCGTAAAGGACAAAGCTGGTATCTGGAGAAAGTGGTTTAGAATCGTGCCTCTTCCCTCTCCGGAGAGGTTAAAGTAACAGTGATTGGTCAGGTTCACCACGGTATCCAGATCGGTTTCTGCGCGATACTGCAAGCACAAACGATTGTCATCCGTGAAAGTATAGGTCACATATACATCCAGATCGCCGGGGTACCCTTCCTCCCCGTCCGGCGAAATCCGGTGAAAGGTCACGGAATTTCCCTCCGTTGTGGCATCCCACACCCGTTTGTCAAAGCCGCAAAGTCCGCCGTGCAGATGGTTCGGCCCATCGTTGACTGCCAGATGATACTCTGTCCCGCCAAGTGTGAAAATACCCTTTTCAATCCGGTTTCCATGTCTTCCAACGACCGCGCCGAGATACCCATTGTTCTGTTCATATTCCGCCAAGGTGCGATAGCCCAGACATACGTCTGTCAAGCGGCCTTCCCGGTCAGGCACTTGAATCGATGTAATGGTACATCCATAGTTCATCACGGTGACGGACGCCCCACTTTGATTTTCGATACGAAACCGGTAAACCGGAGTTCCGTCCTTTCTTGTTCCAAATCGTTCCTGTGTAATCATGTTTGTATTCTCCTTATTTTAATTGCCAGTAAGCTGGCTCAATGATTTTCCCCCTGCGTGAGAACATCTGTCTGTATATCTATGGGAAGAGCCCGCTTGTCTTTTTGAAAGTTCAAGAGGTCTCTTGTCCAGACATTTCCGGACAGCCTTGGGTGGATTCCTTGCCTGCAGTCTTTGCGCTGCTTCCTCCTGCTTTGCCGTTTCTCATCCGCCTAAGCTCCATCGGGGCCTTTTTAAAGTCGTACCGCTACCGCCGATTTCCCTTTGTAATCACACTAAAAATCGGCAAAGCAATGCTTTTTATAATCAATATTTTCTGCTTCGGATATACTTCTGTGCGTTTTCCTGTGTGTAAACCTTTTCATCTGTAATGATACGCAAGGGCAATTCTTTCCCCGCCATCAGATCTTTGATCGCCTTCATCAGCTGGGGGCCCAACAAAGGGCTACATTCAACCACGCAATTCAGCCGGCCGTCAATCAGCGCTTCAAACGCCGATCGCGCGCCGTCGACAGAGATCAGCTTTACATCCACACCAGGCGTGATCCCGTTGTTTTCCAACGCCTCCGCCGCGCCAAGCGCCATGTCGTCGTTCTGTGAGAAAATCACATCGATGTCCCAATCATGGGAATTGATATACTCTTCTACGACCTGTTTCCCACCCTCATAGGTGAAATCTCCACAGGACGAATAGACGATGTCACAATTCGGGTATTCCTGCATAACCTCTTTGAACCCTTGGCTGCGTTCTTCCGATGGGGAGGCCCCCACCGTGCCTTCAATCTCCATAATACGCACGCACTCCTCCGGGTCCTCCATAGTCTCTGCTACCCAACGCATGGCGCGCCGCCCTTCCTCCAGGAAGTCGGCCCCAATAAAGGTCATATACATGTCGTCTTTCTTTGTACTGACCTTTCGATCGGATAACAAAACCGGAATGTCCGCTTCTTGCGCCTCTTCTAGAATTTCATCCCAGCCACTGTCTACTACGGGGCTTAAAACAATGACATCGACATCCATCTCAATGAACCGGCGCAAGGCTTCGATCTGCCGCTCCTGACTCTGGTTGCAGTCCTCATAAATCAAATTGATTCCAAATTCCTTTGCAGCGGTTTTGATCGACTGTGTGTTGGCCAGACGCCAAGCGCTCTCTGTGCCAACTTGGGCATATCCTACGTCAATGATCTTATCGGGTTCTTCATAGCTGCGGTTGAGGCCCGCCTCATACGCATCGGCATTTTCCTTTGTAACGCTATGGCTGCGAAGAATCACCTGTTTGGGAACACCACTGACCTCCTGCAGAATCTCCAATGCATACTGAACTGCCTCCCTGCCGCCGGTCGGGCAGGTGATCGTCTCATCAATGATTCCACGCCTCACCAAGTCGATTCCGCGATTTTCACCGGTAAATCCATCGACCCCGACGATGCGGATATCCTCGTACCCCAGCTGCTTCAAAGCACGGGACGCTCCCAAGGCCATGTAATCGTTGTGAGCAAAGATGGCGTCGATATCCCGCAAATGCGTGCCGTATGCCCGAACGATGTCCTCCGCCGAATCGCGCGATTCACTGACCACGTGTACCTGCTCGACCTGAATATCCCCCGTTTCATCAATGATACTGCTAAATCCTTCGCTTCGGTCGATGCTGGCCTGTGAGGCGGAGCTTCCGCAAAGTTCCAGCACCGTTCCCTTGCCGTTCAACATCTGAGAAACAGACTTACCCGCCTGCTTCCCGATCAGTTCGTTATCGGGACCAATAAACAGGGAATAATCGTACCCTTCTACCACACGGTCAAGAACAATCACGGGGATGGACTGGTAGACGTCGCTCACCACCGGAGTGACCTTCTTGACATCGCAGGGGGACACGATCATCAGATCGACCCCAAAATCCAGCAGTTTTTGTATATCTGCTATTTGCTTTTCACTGTTGTCGGTTGCATCCGTGATGACCAGACGGACGTCCGAATGTTTCGCCGCCTCTTCTCGAATCTCCTGTGTGAGTACAAGACGCCACGGTTCCCGCATATTGGCTTGTGAAATACCGATCACATACGAAATCTGATCGGGTTGTTTCTTGGCCACACATGCCGAACAGAGGGAAAAAAGCAGTGCAAAAGTCAAAACACATGCACAGGCAATCTTCCCAATCCGCCGGCCGCCGATATTTTTAAACCATTCCCTCATGCTGTCCCCCCTACTCCCCAAACGTATATATTCCCTGATCCGCATTCCCAGTGGGAATTGTCTTTCTATTTCTTCTGTAGGCTCTTTTTATACTCCATCGGGGAAACGCCCAAAACCTTTTTAAAAGCACTGCTGAAATAATGCTGGCTGGAATACCCTACGGTCTCGGCAATCTCATACATTTTACGGTCGTCATCCCGCAAAAGCTCGATTGCCCTGCGGATACGAACACGTGTGATATAGTCCATAAAGGTAATTCCGGTACTCTGTCGAAATACCCGGCTCAAGTGTTGTGGAGAAACGTGCGTATAGTCCGCCGCATCCGTCAGGGAAAACTCTTCCCTTGCAAAATTTTCTTCTATGTATTTCTTTGCATCGCGCACCAACTGCGGCGTCTCTAAAAGTGCACGCAGGTCTTCGGCCGCGCCCTCATAAGAGGCCGGCAGGCCCCCTAACTTTTCTCCCCCGCGCCGGGTCAAAAAGGCATCCACCGGCAGGTGGGTCTGCAAAAGGTTTTTCAATTGTTCCCCTGCGGCCTCCCACTCCGCGCGCGGCTCTCCGGATGATATAAGCACCAGTTCGCCGGCTGGATTTCGGCAGGTGGATACTGGGCGGAAGGGTTGGAACACCTCCCGTGCCATATTCTCCGCTGCATAAAACAGGAGATCGTCGTCCCATTCACCTCCGATTTCAGCATTGTCCTTATCTTCCAGGTGTACCAACGTCACACCAAACGGTTCTGGGATTTCCAGGTCGAGCGCCGCTGTACGTTCCTGTACCTCCGCCTCTGTGAGCCGGCCATCCAGCCAGCCCTCCAGAAATTCCGCGATCATTGCAGGGCGGTTCTTTTCCACCAGCTTCCGGGCAAATTCAAGATATTGGGCCTGTTTTTGCCGGCAGCCAAGTTGTTCCTTCGCCTTGTGCAGAGCGCCGTAAAAGGTATCTTCCATAATCGGCTTCAGCAAATAGTCAAAGACGCCCAACCGCAGTGCCTTTTGCGCATATTTAAAATCGTCATATCCAGTGATTACAATAATCAAAGCATCCGGTTGTACCGCCTTCAATTTTTCAATGAAATCCAATCCGTTTAAGAACGGCATATTAATATCCACAAAGAGCAAATCCGGGCGATACTCCATTGCCTGATCCAAAGCCATTTCTCCATCTTCCGCCTGCGCGACCACTTGAATCTCTGGATCTTTCTTTAAAAAATAGGCAATCCCTCTTCGAATGATTTCTTCATCATCTGCAATCAGCACCTTATACATCCCCATCACTCCTCATCGAATTTCTTTGGCCTTTGATCCAAAGGCAGCGTAATCGTCACACGGGTCCCTTCGCCCAGTGTGCTCTCGACATGTACGCCGTATCCCTCTCCGTAACAGAGTTGGATGCGCTCTCGGATGTAGAACAGCCCAAAGCTCTTCTGTTCATCCAACACGCTGCGTTCACTCATCCGCCGGTTGATTTCGTCCACCTTTTCCTGGGGCATCCCCGCGCCGTCATCCCGCACAGTAAAGAGTAGGTTCCTCTCCACAGGTTCTCCTGTAATATAAATCGTTCCTCCCCCTCGCTTCGCCTTGATGCCGTGATAAATTGCATTTTCCACCAAAGGCTGTAGGATCAATTTCGGCACCTCGATGGAATAGAGGGATTCGTCCACCTGGATCTGGTAGTTCAATTTGTCCTTATATCGAATTTTTTGAATGTACAGGTAATTGGAAACATGCGTGATTTCCTCTTTGACACTGATAATATCCTTGCCGTGACTCAGGCCGATGCGGAACATATTGGTCAGCGCATCCACCAACCGCACAATGTCGTCCGCTTCGTAGTCGCGGGCCATCCAACTGATGGTGTCGAGTGTGTTATATAGGAAATGCGGCTTGATCTGCTCCTGGAGGGACTTCATCTCGGCTGTACGCTTGTTTTTCTGTTCTACGTAGACCATTTGAATCAGGTCGTCAATGCGTGCAATCATATGGTTGAAACTCTGTCCCAATTCGCCGATCTCATCATTATTGCGCCCATTGAACCGAACAGTTAGATCTCCGGATTCTGCCTGCCGCATCAGGCGCTTTAACTTAAAGATCGGGTTGGTGAGCGTCCGAGTCAATTGGAAGGACACAATCACCACCAGCACCAGAGAAATAATGACACAGGCCAGAAGAATGTACACAATGGTATTGACGCTGGACATCACTTCATCGAGCGAAAACACCCCCACAGTACGCCATCCTGTATAAGGAGACAGTTCACTTCGGATTTGGTAGCTGCCGCCGCCAATCTGCACCGACATGGGCTCCGCAGACCGGAACCACTTGGGATTGACGCGGTATACAATCTCATTGACGGGCGTGTATACCATATTGTCCTCCTCGTCGATGACAAAGACAAAACCTTCTTCTCCAATGGTGATGCCATTGATGGAACTCTGAATGATGTCATGCCGGATGTCCAGCAGAATGACCCCCAGCACCTCGCCGGTGTCCGGGTTTTGGACGGCCTTGGCCAGAGAGAACACGTCGTCGATGCTATAGCTGCGGTTGGTCACGATATTTCGGCCTGTCACCACGCTGATGAGCTGGATTTCCTCCGGGTTTTCCACAGCCTCACGGTACCACTGTTCATTTTCGAATGGGTCGCGCGAGATACGCGACATCCCTGTGCTGACATAAAGGTCCTCTTTTGAAGCGATTAAAATCCCCGCCACCTCACGGTGCGAGTTTGCAACATTTTCCAATATAGAGCGTATATAAGCGGTTTCGTCCCTCCACCCTGGGGCATCATCCGATCGCATGTTAAAAAACGGGGTGTCCCGCACCTCCAGCTGGACATAATTCACCATCTTTTCAATAGTTTCGACATATACATCCATGGAATTGCTCACCTGATGAATCATCTGTACGGAGTGTTCCTCTGCCGTTTTCTGTGCATGATTCAGAAATACGATTCCGCTGACAATCGAAAAGATCAGGAAGGGGATGAGCGCCACAACAATGTTGGACAGGATCATTCTGGTCCGTAAACTGACATTCAGCACTATATCCCGTATTTTTTTCAATGCATCTCCCTCGCTTTCTCTTCGAAATATTTTCGACTTTATAGCATGGTTCTGTCAACAATCTTTTTTGCCGGCCTCTTAAACCGGCCGCTGCTTTTGGTTGATCTATTTGTTTCGCATGGAATCCCTTGCATTCCATTCAAACGGCTTGAATGCGCTTTCTGTTCTTCGCACCATGGGCGCTAAGCTCTTCTTTTAAGGCCCCGAGGTTTCTTCCCACGCCACAGGGCATATTTTCTGAAACTTTGTGCCATCCGGGAAAGTTCTCTAGGTCATGCCAAAAGTCCTTCTTCGATGGACTCTCCCTTGCCGCATGCCTATCTCTGACATATGCAGATAGCGCCCAGATAACCGGGCATTCTCTTCCATATCGCACTCCCCTGTACGGCCACCCGGCCTCCCGTTGAAAATGGAGCGCCCGCCAAAAGGGACGCCGCCAGGAGCGTTCGATACAGGGCCGGCACTTTGTGGTAATGGGATGCCTTTTCCTCCGGTCAAATACCATTGCATGCAAACCAAGACATATGCAGATAGCGCCCAGATAACCGGGCATTCCCTTCCATATCGCGCTCCCCTGTACGGCCACCCGGCCTCCCGTTGAAAATGGAGCGCCCGCTAAAAGGGGCGCCGCCAGGAGCCTTCAATACAGGGCCGGCACTTTGTGGTAATGGATGCCTTTTCCTCCGGTCAAATACCATTGCATGCGAGCCAAGACCCATAACGAGCAACCCTCTATCGGAAGATCAAAAACACGAGTATCCCTGACAGAACTTATGCAAAAGCTCTGCCAGGGATAACGATTCATTTTAAAACGGGGCTCTGTCTATTCCGACCTATTGCGTATAATCTCAGCAAGACACAGGCCGCTTAGTTCGTGCCCTTCATCTTTTCCGCACGGATGGCAATCACACGCTGGATAACAATGAAGATGCACAACAAGGCTGCAATAGTCACCTTTGTCCACCAAGTGTTCAAGTTCTGATAGGTCACGATGGTCTGGATGACACCCTGGATCAAAACACCGACCGTAGTACCAACCACATTGCCCACGCCGCCGGTCAACAGGGTGCCGCCGATGACGGAGGAGGAAATCGCATCGAGTTCCAGACCCATGTTCTGTAGCGAGTAGCCTGCCAGGGTGTAGAAGCTGAACACCACGCCAGCCAACGCCGCACAGAAGCTGCTGATCGCGTATACAGCGACTTTCGTGCGTGCAACTGGCAAGCCCATCAGGATTGCAGATTGCTCATTGCCGCCGACCGCATATACTGTACGGCCAAAGCGTGTAAACTTCAACACAAACAGGGATACCAGCAGCACCGCCAATGCGATGAATACATAGAAGTAGATCCTGCCGCCGAGAAGCGTGATTTTCGTCAACGCCATCGTCTTGTAGAATTCATCCGAGATCGGGATGGACTCGGTGCTAATGACCGCACACATGCCGCGCATGAAGAACTGACCTGCCAGCGTGACGATGAATGGCTGAAGTTTGAAATAATGGATCATATAGCCCATCAAAGCACCAAACGCCAGGCCGATCAGCAACACGAGAGGAATCACGATGAATGGACTCCAGCCGAGCCGCAGTAAAAATGCAGAAAATACGCATGTAAAAGCAATCGTCGATGCGATCGAAATATCGATGCCGCCTGTCAACAGTACAAACGTGATACCAATCGAAGCAATAATGAGATAGGCGTTGTCGTTAAACAGGTTAAAGAACGTTGAGAAGGACAAAAAGTTGTCATACGCAATGGAACCTGCTCCGAACAGTACAATAAACAGGACGGTTGTAATTGCCAGGGAAATATTTTTGATCGGAAAACCTTTTTTCTTTTTGTTCTGTCCACTCATGCCTGGCTCACCGCCTTCCGGGATACAAAACGCCTCTTGAGTCTCTCCTTAAAGGCCTTGGATTGGAACAGGCAGATAAAAATAACAATCAGGGACTTGACCACCAGCGTGACCTCGGGGGCAACGCCCATAGCATAAATGGAGGTGGTGATACTTTGGATAATCAGCGCGCCAAACAGGCTCGCCGGAATGGAGAACCGGCCGCCGTTCAGAGAAGTGCCGCCGATGGCAACCGCAAGGATGGCGTCCATCTCGATCAAAAGGCCTGCATTATTGCAGTCCGCACCTTTGATACCCGCGCTTTCGATCAGCCCGGCAACCGCCGCCATCACGCCGCAGAAGGTATAGACCATCCATTTGATGCGGTCCACATTGATTCCCGCAAAATGGCTGGACACCGGGTTGATACCCGTGGACTCCAGGAACAAGCCGAAAGCCGTCTTCTTTGTGAACAGCATGGCAACCAGTACGACAAATGCCACGATAAAGATGGGGAACGGCAATCCAAGGATATAGCCGCCGTTGATAAAATAGTAGGAATCCGAATTGATGGTGATAATCTTGCCATTGGTGATAAGCTGTGCAATACCACGGCCTGCCACCATCAGGATCATGGTTGCGACAATGGGCTGAATCTTAACCTTCGAGACCAACATCCCATTCCAAGCTCCTGTAACAACTCCCGCCAAAATTGCCACCAACACCGCAACAGCCACATTGCCGCCATTCGCAACAATGCTGCATGCGATTGCGCCGCTGATTGCCATAACTGAGCCGACCGAAATGTCCGTTCCGCCCGTGGCCAAAACCAACGTCATGCCGGTAGCCAACAACATAAGTTTACTACCATTCCTTAAAATGTCAATGATTCTTCCATATAGGTGCCCATCCACAATCTTCATTTCAAAGAATGCGCCGCCGGAGATAATTCCGTTGACTAACAGAATCAACAGAAAGATCACCATGGGCCAAAAAACCTGAGCTTTGCTCCACTTTTTAAGCAGGTTCATTCTCCGCACCTCCCGCAATAAAATGCATAATCGCAGCTTCCGAAATCTCCTGTCCGGCCAGCTCTGCAACTTTCTTTTTGTCCCGCAGGACGATCATACGGTCACAGCAGCGCAGCATCTCATCAATTTCCGAGGAAATGAAAATGACTGCCATTCCCTGTTCCGCAAGCTGGACCACCAGCTTTTGAATTTCAGCCTTTGTACCGATGTCGATGCCGCGGGTCGGTTCGTCCAACATCAACAGGTCTGGATTGGTGGCCATCCACCGTGCCAATATGACCTTCTGTTGGTTGCCACCGGAGAGATTCTTGATAAGCTGATCTGCGGATGGCGTCTTAATCTCCAATTTTTCAATAAATTCATCCGCCAGTTTCTGGGCCTCCGCCTTTGAAATGGCCCGGAACATGCCGCGCTTTGCCTGGAGCGCCAGGATGATATTATCCCGAATACTCAGGTCTCCGACAATTCCCTCTGTCTTTCGGTTTTCCGGACAGAAGGCAAACCCTTTGCGGATTGCGGCCAATGTGCTGCGATTGTGAATCTTTTCTCCCTTGAGGTCCATCTCGCCTCCATTGAGGCGGTCCACACTGAAGATCAGGCGGACAATCTCAGAACGGCCGGAACCCAGCAGGCCGGAGAGTCCGAGAACCTCTCCGCGGTTGATGTCGAGTGAAATGGAGTCGATGGTCCCCGCGCCGCTGGCATCCTTGAGGGAGAGCAGCGTCTCTTTTTTGGCCTGTTCCGCCTCCTCGTTGACAAACCGCTGATTCAAGTCCGCATACTCCTTGCCGATCATCTTAGCGACCAGCTGTACACGCGGCAGGTCCGCGGTTGCATATGTACCCACATATCCACCGTTGCGCAGGACGGTGATCGTATCGGTGACCTCGTAAACCTGGTCGAGGAAGTGGGTGACGAAGATAATCCCCATCCCCTGCTTTTTCAGCATGCGCATGATTTCAAACAACTTTTGTACTTCTGGCGCGGAAAGGCTGGACGTAGGTTCGTCCAGGATCAGCACTTTTGCCGAGACGTCCACCGCGCGGGCGATGGCAACCATCTGTTGTATGGCCACGGAGTAGGAATCCAACGTCTTGGTCACATCGATGCTCAAGTCAAACCGCTTCAAAAGTTCTTTAGATCGGGTATTGATGGTTTTCCAATCGATACGCCCACCCTTTTTCGGCTCGCGGCCAATATAGACATTTTCCGCAACCGAAAGATTCGGGCACAGGTTGACCTCCTGATACACCGTACTGATACCGGCATTCTGGGCTTCCTGCGGTGTTTTTGGGAAAATCTCTTTCCCATCCAACAGGACGGTTCCCCCGTCGCGCTCTTCTACGCCTGTTAAAACCTTAATCAAAGTGGACTTTCCCGCGCCGTTCTCGCCCAGCAACGCGTGGATCTCGCCTTTTTGTAGTGTAAACTGCACGTCGTTGAGCGCGACGACGCCAGGGAATGTCTTGGATATATGCGACATTTGGATCAATGCCGATTCGCCGCTCATTGCAGCCCCTCCTTTTGGTATGCAAAATCCGCCTCCGTCTCAACAGGCGGGGCGGATTTTGCAGAGTCGGTAAAATTTATGGAATGAAGAAGAAAGAAAGTGAAGGAGAAATCAAATTAATATACGCGGTCCTTGATGTCTTCCGCGGCAGTTTCCTGACGGAAAATGCTCTCTTCGGGCTTTACCCACTTTTCAACCGTTTCGCCGTCCTTGAGCTTCTGAGCAGTCTCAAAGAAGATCGGTCCAAGCAGCGGGTTGCATTCGATGGTCACGTTGGCTTCACCAGCGACCATTGCTTCAAAGATTGCTTTGACGCCGTCGCAGGATACAGTCTTAATGTCCTCACCGGGCTTGAGACCGGCCTCTTTGATGGCCTCGATTGCGCCGAGCATCATATCGTCGTTGTGTGCATAAACACCCTTGATTTCAGAACCATAGGTCTTGAGGAAGGACTCCATAACCTCTTTGCCTTTTGCACGGGTAAAGTCGCCCGTCTGGGATGCGAGGATCTCAATGTCCGGGTACTCCGCCGCAATCTGGTCATCAAAGCCCTTCTTACGGTCGTTTGCCGAGGAGGCGCCGACGGTGCCCTCCAGCTCTACGATCTTACCGCTGTTGTTGAGTAGTCTTGCCATCTCATCCGCCGCGTTCTTGCCCTCTTCGATGAAGTCAGAGCCGATGAATGTTGCATAGAGGTCTTCCGGAACATCCGCCATACGGTCTACCAGGATGATCGGGATACCTGCATCTTTTGCCTCGGTAAATACGGCGTCCCAGCCGGTCTCAACAACTGGAGCCAAACCGATGACATCGACACCCATATCAATAAAGGATTTAATTGCCTTGATCTGATTTTCCTGCTTCTGTTGTGCATCTGCAAACTTAAAGTCGATGGTATCTACGTTCTGGCCTGCATGGAACTGAATGGAAGCAGTCTCTGCGTCGCGCCATCCGGATTCCTGCCCGATCTGTGCAAAGCCAACCTTCAATTTTCCATCGTCCGCGTCGCCGCCACCCTCGTTTGTTGCGCTCGTACCATCGGTCGAAGCAGTACCGTCGGTCCCCGCCGGGGTATCTTCTGTGCTGCCGCAGCCGGTGAAGCATGCGCCCATCATCAAGACAGAAAGGATAGCTGCTACAATTCTTCTCGTTTTCATAGATCGTTCCTCCTATGTAACTTTGACTGTTTGTTTTTTGGTTCGGCCGGTTTGATTACCGCCCTAGGGCCGTTCCCCTTTCGTTGTCTCTATTGTATCTGGTTTTGTTTTTAAAGTCTTTACGATAACAAAACTGGAATTTACAATATTTTAGCAGACCTTCGCTTTATTCTCTTTCATGCAGTCCCTCCTGAAAGGGGAACGTTACACAATTCTTTTCCCAACTTATGTAGTAAAAATCGCTGTACAAATGCCGGAATTTCCCCAATAGGCCCGATGTTCACAACTATTTGTTCGCTTAAAAGCAATAGGGATTCCCTACTTTTCGCATGGGCTATCCCTATTATAAGTGTCATTGCTTGGATAACATATAAAAGGAAGGTTGTCCACCCAATACCGCGGCTTCTGTCCTTTTGTAAATATTTTCAATGCAAATGGTATGCCTTCCCCATCCTTCTATAGACCTGTTTCAACCCGCCGCATATTTCTTTTCCACCCATAGCAACTGCCTTAAAATTTCCGAATGAAGTCAGGACCTCTGGTAAAATAAAACCATTTTCAATTTTTATAGAAAATCAAAACTATTTTCATTTTTTCTATTGATTTTTACATAATGGTGTGATTAAATATACATAGATTTAATGAATTTATAAATAATGCCAAATTATTTATAAAAAGGAGGTGTATAAAACAGTCTGGTAAGTTTGTCTATCCGGAAAGCAAGCCGGCAGAACTTGATCGTTGCCGCATGCCTTTCCTGCATTTTATAGGCAAACGGCGCGAGCTAACGCGCTCATTTCCATTGCTTTTTCGCAGGAGATCAAAGAAAGAGGATAAGGGGGAAATCAAGATGAAAAAGAAGGTGTTGGCACTTTTTCTGGTACTGGTGATGGCGCTTACCGGCACGGGACTTGGCATGCCAGTCGCTTTAGGTGCACCAGAGGAATTGGACGCTTATGATCAGCTGCGTCTGAAATGGTACAATATGGCTGTAGGCGGCGATTATGAGGAAAACGACCCGGATTTGCAGCCTATGCTCCAATCCATCAACGACACAGCGCAGGACTATTGGGATCGCATGAATCCTTCGCCTGTTTGTAACGCGGTAAACGGGCGCTATAATGGTGTAGAAGGAGCAGGCGACTCCTCTCAGGACTATTTATGGGAAGAGTATCCACTTGGTTGGCGCGGTGATTCAATTGATTCGAATAGTATCCATTTTTCGTATCAATATCTGCGTGCAATGGCGCTGGCACATGAGACGAGGGGCTGTGAATTATATCACAACGAAGCTCTTTTAGCAGATATTGAGCGTGGCCTGGAGTATTTGTATATAAACCACTTCAATGAAAGTATAAGCAATTACGGCAACTGGTTTGGGTGGGGAATTGGAGCTCCCATTTATTTGGATGAAACACTCATTCTTTTGTATGATTCCCTGCCGTGGGAAGATATCTTAAAATATGCAGTGGTATCTCGCAAATGGGCGGAGAATAATATGATTGGCGCTGCGAATTCCCTTTGGCAGTTACGTGCGAGTATGTATGCAGGTATGTTGCTAAAAGATCAGATGGGTAATTATAAAGGATCGCAAATGACCGGTGGACAGATGTTGGAGCGCGTACAGCAAAAAGTGCCGGATTACTTGGGGTATGTGACCAGCGGGGATGGGTATTATCCAGATGGTACCTATATTGCCCATTCCAATATCGCATATAACGGCGGTTATGGTTATACGGCCCTGTCCGAATCTTGCCATTTGGTGTATATGCTGACCGATACTCCTTGGGAAATTATGGATGAAAAAGCCAAAAACGTGTTTCAATGGATTTATGACTCCTACGAAACGATCATCTACAACGGGGTGTTAATGGATGCTTTCCGTGGACGCGAGATCGCCCGAACCGATATGAAACAAGCCGATGCGGCAATTATTGTAGTAAATGCAATCCTAATGGCGATCGAGATGGCGGAACCCGAGGACGCCGCCAACTATAAGTCCATGATTAAGCAGTGGTATGCAGGGAATACGTATACTCTAAAGAATCTGAATGAAAGCGCAGACCTGCCATGGCATAAATTCCCGTTGGATACCGTTGTACGGATCCTTAACATTGTCGACGACGACACGATCCAGCCCCGCCATATAACAGGAAAATATTATCAATTTACACAATCTGACCGTGCCGTTTTACGCGGCGAAACATTTTCTGCCTGTGTTGCAATGGCTTCGAAGCGAATCGCTCATTATGAAACTGGAGATGTCAATACAAAGGGCTGGAACACGGGAAGCGGCATGACCTACATATATAATGGCGATCTGGAGCGGTACGACGGCTTGAATAAAGCAACCATCGACTGGTTCCGGCTCCCGGGCACAACCTCTGTTTACAATAAGAAAGTCAATACGGGAACTTCCTCTCAATCTTTTGCTGGTGGTACGGGCGATGGAATGTATGGTGTTTCTGGAATGCAATTGGCGGCACCTGGGACCAATTTGAAAGCAAAAAAGTCTTGGTTTATGTTTGACGATGAAATCGTCGCATTGGGTTCGGACATTCAGTCCAGCGGCGATTCCGAATCTACGGAAACCACCTTTGAGAATTATATGATCGACGATGCTGGCGATAATCGCCTGGTGGTCGATGGAGAAGAACAGCCCTCAGAACTCGGATGGGAAGAAAAGAAATCCGATGTACAATGGTTGAATATTGAAGCAAATGTCGAAGGAGCCAACCTTGGCATTTATTTCCCAGAGAAGGAAACCGTTTCTATGAAAAGAGAAACCCGCTCTGGAAGATGGACGGATTTGGGCGGCTATAATACCGACGCAACCTTATATTCTGCCAACTATCTCACCCTTTGGAAAGACCATGGGGTAAATCCGATAAACGAAACATATTCTTACATCCTGCTGCCAAACAAGACAGCCAACGAGACGGCTGATTATGCGGGAAACAGCGATGTAACCATTCTACGCAATGACGCACTGGTCCAGGCAGCCTATGAGAAAAACTTAAATCTGGTAGGGGCTAATTTCTGGGAGGGCGCCTCCATTGATGCAAAGGGGATCGGTAGCTACCTGACTTCGGATAGCCCTTCTTCGGTGATGGTTCGCGAAAATGACCGCGAAATGGAAATCTCTGTGTCCGACCCAACACAAGAGAATAAGGGAAGTATCCAAATTGAGCTTAACCGTGCAGCGCGCGGAGTCATTTCTGCAGACGAGGGTGTGGAGGTGCTCTCCACAACTCCAACCATTCGGCTCAAGGTTCATGTGAACAATGCGAAAGGTAAGACCTTCTCTACTAAGCTTTCCTTTGAGGATCTGGGGGAACCGGAATCAACAGCCATTGAAGGCTTTAAGACCGAAGGGGACGAAGTGGTCGTTACGCTCGCACCAGCTGCCCGTGCAAAGGCTTACACGCTGAGATATGGCACAGAGAGTGGAAAGTATCCCTATACGCAATCGTCCACAGGAACTTCCATCCGTTTGAACGGCTTAACGGCAGGAGAAACCTACTACTTTACTGCGGTCGCGTTTAATGATTCCGGAGAAAGCCCGCAAGCTCTGGAACAAAGCTTTACCGTTCCGTTAACCACGCAGTTTACCGACCATTTTGATACTATGGATCAGATTTTGAGCAGGAGCTCCAATATCCTATTGGAGGTTTCCGATGGGGCAAACTTTAGCGGGGATACCTCTACGCTCAAACGTGCAACTATGGAGGAAGGTTGGATCACCTATTCATTGCCGGCTCTTTCCAACTTTACATTGGTTTCTTATATCCACTCCACAGCTCCTGGTACTGTGACTTTGTTTACTTCTCCGGACAATGAGGTATGGACTGAATTGCAGACAAAGGATCAAACCAGCGGCAGTAGTTGGGTTCGCCATACGATTACTCCTCTGGGGAAGATTCCAGAAGGTACCAATTATCTGAAAATTGTTCTGAATGGTACAACGAAAGCGTGGAGCCCACAGCTTTCCGATTTGACAGCGACGATTGCATATGGCGTGAAAGAACGTCAAATGGTGGATTCCATGGTGGATTTCTCCAAAATATATCGGGCGGATCATGTAGTATTGCACAATGGAGCGATTGAGGCACAGGACCAGAATACCGGCTCGTTGGTGTACAGCTTGACTCAAATGCAGGAAATGGTTGTGCAGGCTTCTGGAAACGTATCCCTTGCCGTCTCAGAGGACGGGCTGTCCTATACGGCGTTGGATGATCTGGAAATCACAGATCGCGCAATCCATGCGGAATTGAATGGCGCAAAATATGTGCAGATCATGCTGAACGGTGACGCTAAGGTGGGCGGTGTGCAGATCGATTATCTACATGAGATTGCGCCCATTGAAGCGATTCGATTTGATGAGGATACTTTCCGTGCAGTAGCTCTGTACGATGTTGAGCCGTCTATCAAAAAAGCCCCTATGAATGGCACCGGTGAATTGCTCTATGAGACTTCCAATGAAGCGATTGCCACCTATGGGAACGGTATCCTCCATCCCAAAGCAGTGGGAAGTACCGATCTGACGGCCTCCGTTTTAGGAAGTGACATTACGGCGGAGGCGACTGTGGATGTCTATCATAATGTAGCCAAGAACAAAACTGCAACCAGCAGCGCTTATTATAATGGCTATGCGCCGGACAAGGCTTTTGACGGCAACATGAACGATGCTGCACGTTGGCAGAGCAGCGGGAGTGGAATCTCTTGGATTCAGGTGGATTTGGGAGAAATCGCAGAAATCGAATGGATGGATTTTACCTGGGACAGCATAGGAGGCGACTATGCGGTAACATTTTCTGAAGATGGGGATACTTGGAGCAAACCGATCACAATGAAAGAAGCAGATGGTAAACAGGTTGCTGTGGAAACGCCGGGAATCAAGGCACGCTATGTAAAACTGACCGGACTGGCGGAGAATGCCGTCTACGGTTTAGTGGAATGGCGGCTCCTGAACAGTAGCCACGCGGGTTCTGACGAGGACGTAGTGGATACCAACATTGCTTTGAACCAAGAAATCCTATGCAGCAATGAGAATATTGAAGGCGGGTATGCGGCCAAAAACGCAGTGGATGGAGATCTCAATACACGGTGGGATGTCGATAAATCCCACCGTGACGACAACCAGTGGATCGCGGTCAATCTAGGAGAGCCTTCTACGGTTACTGCGGTCAATCTGAACTTTGAAGCAGCCTATGCAAAAGAGTATACGATCCAGATTTCCGATGATGGAAAGAAGTGGACCGATCTGCTGACCAATAAAGCAGGAGCGGTTGGCTGGAATTACCATAACCTGGAAAGCCCCGTTCAGGCCCAGTACGTCAAGATGCAGTGTATTAAGCGCGGGACTAATTACGGCGTAAGCCTGTTCGAATTCGAAGTCATAGGGAGAAATCAGGCATCGATGGAGCCAGTAGAGCTTACTTCTATTACCATGCTTCAGGATTCCGTCAAACTATTGCCTGGGCATACCCAAACGCTCAATGTTCTCACAGAACCAGTAGCCAATGCGGCGAGCCTCCAATGGAGCAGTTCCGACGAGGCGATTGCCACAGTTAACGCTAATGGACTTGTGACGGCACACAAAGAAGGAACCGTAAGAATCACTGCATGTGCAACGCTCAATCCAAAAGTACAAGCGGTTTGCACCGTGACAGTTGTGCCTTACAGCGGCCTCCCCGTTTCGGTAGCTTCCGTGGAAATTCAAAACGCTCCGGAAGAGCCTATGACGGTTGGTACATCACAGGCGTTGCAAGTGGTTGTCCTCCCGGAAAACGCATCCAATCGGAATGTACAATGGATCAGCAGCGACAGTTCCGTAGCAAAGGTGAACAGCCGCGGCATTGTAACCGCGGTTGCTGAAGGAACTGCAACCATTACGGCAAAAAGCGTTGTTTCGGATTGCGAGGATCAAGTGGAGATAGCGGTTGTACCGAAAGAAGCTCCATCGGCACATGTTCTGGTGGTTCAATATGGAAATCAGGCGACCATGGAATTCAATGGAAATGTAGAACAAGAGATTCTCGATCAGGACGGCCTGTATGCGGCGTCCGTTTTGGGCGGCACAGAACTGACGCTTACCTTTATTCCAAAGGGCGAGGAATGCACGTTCCGTACAGTAACCCTAAATGGCAAACCTGTAGAAGGCGTTACACCGGACGGGTTGACATTCGCTTATACTATGAAAAATAGTAGCGCCAATCTGACCTTTGTATTTGAAACCGTCAATAAGTCTGTCTTAAAGACCATCCTAGAGGTCGCCGAAGGATTGGTGAATAGCGAGGAGTGGGAAGCGGCCGTCCCGTCCGTGCAGAAAGCTTTTGATAAGGCATTGGCAGAGGCGCGGTCTGTGTACTATGACAAGGACGCGTCCCAAGAACAGGTGAATCAAACTTGGAGCAACCTATTAGACGCAATTCACCATTTGTCCTTTGCTAAGGGGGATAAGAGCAGGCTGGAACAGTTGGTTTCTATTGCCGAGGAGTTGGAACCAACAGACTTCATAGAAGAAAGCTACAACGTAATGGCGCAAGCGCTGGAGGATGCTAAAAAGATCCTACAGGACGAGGATGCGCTGGAAAAAGAGGTACAAGATACCTACGATACGCTGTATGAAGCAATGGTTTCTTTGGAGCGTGTAGCGGAAAAAACCACTTTAAACAGTGCGATTGCTAAAGCAGTTGAGATCGAAACGAATCTGAACCTTTATATGACCGATGGAAAAGAGGCCTTTAAACGGGCTCTGGCCGCCGCAAAACGGGTTGCCGTGGATTCAAATGTTTCACAGGAGAAAGTGGATCGTGCAACGGAGGCATTAACAGAAGCGATGGCTGCTCTCCGTAAGCTAGCAGATAAGACCCAACTGGAAGAGTTGCTTCACAGAGCGAATACAATCAATCTGAGAGGCTATACTTCCTCCAGCGTGTCCCAGTTCAAAGCGGCATGCAATGTGTTGGAAGCATTGGTCAGCCAAAAAGAAGTTGCAGAAGAAGAAGCACAAGCTGCTATAAAAGCCTATTTAGTCGCAGAGGGCAATCTTAAACCGGCAAATTCTCCTTCGCCTTCCAAGAAAGGAAGCTCTTCAAAAAATGCTGCAGCAAATACGTATGCAGATGCCGGAAGGGTCCAGGTAGCGCCTGAGAACTCCATAGGATCTGCTGTACGCTCTGTTTTGTGCGATACAACCATTCCGTTTACAGTCAAACATGGTAGCGCATATTGTTTTAAGATTACCGTATTAAACGGAAGTCCTGAAACACCAAGCTTCACGGTGGGGAATGGCAACGTGCTCAAGACACAATTTGTGGCTAAAAGAGGGAACGACTATTATTACCGAGTTTGGGCAATCGGTATGCCAGGCGAAAGCGCTGGCGTTTATACACAGATGCCCAACGAAACGCCCCAAAGACAATGCGTAGTTACCATCGTATAAAATAGTTTATTGGACAAAACCGCCGGTTTCCCGGCGGTTTTGTCCTTTTTTATAAGAATTCCTTCCTGTCAAAGTCCACCATGCGGCTTTGAATCCCTACGTTAGCGCAGTTGTTAAAGACGTTCAAAAAGCCCGGCGCATACAAATCTAGAGCTTATGCCATCCGGCGTTCCCCAAGATATTCTGGCTTAATAGGGTTTTGTACAGGCCAGAAAGAATCGGTATATTTCCCCGGGCGAGAGGCTTCCAGGTAGGGTTGGTAAACCATCTACCAGGATACCAGATCGCACTGGTACACGTGTTCGCAATCTTGCGGTTTTTCCCAATGGTTCGCGTTCTTTCTAAGTATAGGGGATAACCGTCTAAAAGAAAACGGATGAAAGAAACTCCGCCAAAGTTTCCCCTGTTCGATTGCATCTTGACATTAAAGAAAAATAGGCATATACTTTATACATACAAAAGTATGTTAAACAGACAAAGAGAGGTGAAAATCCATGTTCAAGAAATTGTCCGAAGCCGAATTGGATGTCATGTTAGTAATCTGGAACGCGCAGGAATCTTTGGATACCGGCGAGATCGTCCGTAAACTGAAACAGGGCAAGAAGTTGCAGGCTGTGCAGGTCCTTTTGGGGCGGTTGGTCAACAAGGGATATGTATCTTGTGAAAAGATAGGACGTTTGAATTATTATACCCCACTTGTTCCACAAGCGGCGTATCGGGCGGCAGAGACGGAAACCTTTGTGGAAAAACTGTACCGCAATTCCCCGAAGTCCCTGATCGCCGCATTGGTCCAATCTCAACCTCTCAGTAAGGAGGACCTGGAAGAAATTCGGGCACTGTTGGATCGAGAGGAGAAGTAGGAATGTTGGAAAACCTGTTTGTCCAAACCCTCAGTGTATCCGTACAGGCGACTTTGCTGTTATTACCGCTCTTTTTCGCCGATAGATGGCTTACAAGGGCATTTCCCTCCCAGGCAAGATGCTTTTTATGGCTGGTGTTTAGTGTCCGGTTATTGATTCCGATGACCTTTGCATTCCCTCTTTCAGCGGGAAATGCAACTATGCAGGGTTCGGCCGGAACCATTTCTTCCTCCGGTTCTCAGGTTGTCTACCAGCAGCCGGACGTTCTTTCGCAGGCCTTTCCCGCTAGTCCCGTTCCTACATTTGACGCCCCCATGGAACCGTTCTATGAACACCTTCCTCTCCTGGAAGGTCTCGCACTGGTTTGGGTCATGGGGAGTATTTGCTTTTTGTTGACTCATATAGGGTTTTATCTTTTTCATATCCGATTCCTAAAGAAAAGCGCAGAATCCGGCTTGGGTCCGGAACAATCGATTCTTTTGGAACAGGTGCGGAAGGACATGCATATCCGGCGGGACATCCCCGTAAGAATCAGCAGCCATGCGGAGGGGCCTATGATCCTGGGGCTATTTCGTCCCGTGCTGATTTTGCCACAGATGAAACTGACGCAACAACAGTTGACATTTATTTTCCGCCACGAACTCGCCCACTATAGGCGGCACGATCTTCTGATGAAATGGCTGTTCCTTTTCGCGCAGAGTGTCCACTGGTTTAACCCCTTGGTACATATTCTGGCGAAGAAGGCAAATTTGGATTTGGAAAATGCCTGCGACGATACCGTCCTAAAGGGGAAAAGCCGCCTCTACCGGAAGGAATACGGGACGGTCCTACTGGAAGTCTTGACGGAACAGTCCCACAGGGTTCCCCTCTCTACCGGTTTTTCGGGAAAGAAAAAGGAAATGGTCCGGCGGTTCCAAAATATTGTACATCCATCGCCAAAGCGAAATGGACATGTCCTGATCGGTTGTATCGCAGTAGCTTTGGTATTGCTTACCAGTTCCCTGAACCCGGCGTCTGCGCAGGCGTTGAATCCTTCGGTTCTTTCCCAGTTAAAGGCAACCCATACAACCCCGGAAGAACAGGCCGCAACCAAGGCGCTTCTGGCGCAGTGCCTGGAAGGGTCAATGTTCGAAAACTACCAGCCCTTCCGCGATTTGCCGTTGACCGATGAAAATTACCAGAGGTACGAACAGGCGGAAGAATCATACTGCGATCTACTCCGAAAATATCCAGAAAACTCTCAGGTATATGAATATACATCGAACCCTTATTTTCTTCTAGTCGATATACAATCCCTTATGTCAAACGGCATTTTTTGTTGCCAAACAGATCAAGATCGAGCAGAGGGATGCTTTCGAATGATTTGGATGGACTTTTCCGATCCGACTTCACTGCAAGTAACCGATTTGGGAATTGCTTATCCAAATAAAGGCCGTTATTTAAACGAGAATATTCAATTTATACAACAACAATCCCAGCAAGCGTACAATATTGCCACCCGGTTCGGAATCGATCTGTCGGAGTATCAGAAGGCATATACGGGGATGTATCCGGCCGTAATCGAGAATGACGCTATCAATTTAGGTTGGTCCATTCAGGAACAATTAAAAAGACTAGGTCCATATAAATTTGAACAATTTGATAGGGCCCATATGATGGCCTATATTCATAACGATTCTACACAGGGTGTTATTTTAAATGCGGATCGGAGCGGTATCTATGCCCATTATTTTGAAGTCCCTACGATTGATGAAAGAAATCAAAGAAAAACATTAGAAAGCCAATTCCCTATCATCCGTTCAGAATGTCAGTCTTCATAACCATCTCATTTCAAATACCACTACAATAAAGCATAGTAGCGATAGGGATACCCTGCAATTTGATGGTGGCTGTCATTTCATATATCCCCATTACAAATAAACAAAACCAAACGATTATTATGTATGAGAAAGGATGTATAAAATGAAAAAAAGATTTTGTCCGTAGTCTGTATCCTATTATTCATGTACTGTCTGCCTTCTGCGGCCTTTGCCTATTCTGTAAGTGGAAATGCAAGTGTGACGGGAAACATCAGCTTATAAGTGTAGAACTCCATCATGAGAAACAAGTAATTGTGGAATTAAAAATACCCAAAACGAATCATATAAATCGAATAATATTAAATAGACATATTGACTGCTTAGGCAAATCATTATAATATCTATATAGAACCATTTTTAAAGACCAAATTGGATGATTTTAAAGGGGTGATTGTGTTGAAAAAGTTTCTGAGTCTCTGTTTATGTCTTTGCTGCCTCCTGTTTTTCGCAATGCCTGCTTTTGCCGCGACTACAAAGGAAACTGGAAATTTGCAAGCCTATCAGTCGGTATTGGACAAGTTAAACGAAGAATATGGAACGACGTTCCATTTTCCAACCGAAGAGGAGTTGCATGAAGTAGGCCTTACCAATACGGTCGACCCGAGAACCGCGACTGTCTCCGCAACAGAGTTTGAGAAATACATGCGTCCGATCGCCGAGCGGATTTCCCAGGCAAATTTGGAAGCGGAAAGAGAGTGGGAAGAGATCTCCGCCCGCGCTGTAACAGGCGCGGAAGAAGCATCAAAGAAGGCGGCCTCTGTTCAGATACCAAAACAGTTGGAACAAACGATTGAAGGCACTGTTATAAGTTTCAGCTCCTACGCGGAGGACCGTGCGGGGTATCGGCGTTGGGATTCTTTTATAAAGTCCTATCCTCCCATGGATTGCGATTATGGTAGACATCTGTATTTGCCTACAAAGGCAAGTAAAGCAAATTATCCAAATAATTCCTGCATACATTTGCCTATATTTATAGGAAAATGCGGCGAACCAACATGATGAAGTGCGTTTTACAACGGACGATCCGGATAACGATTCCTACAAATACTTAGATGCTTATCGAACATGTGCAGTAAAGTATACAGAAATACTTGATTTGAATACACTTGTAGGTTGGATTCCTTCGGATCATACACAAACCGCTGAGTGGTATGCCAGCATGTGGCATTTTCAGCAGCAGACAAATTGCTTCGTATCCTTTAAGAGGGCAAAGAGGGGAGATCACCTCGCTGCCCTCTTTTCGATTTGTTTATAAAACCTTGACACTAAGAAAAATATCCTATATACTTTTAACATACAACTGTATGTTAAACAAACAAAGAGAGGTGAGTTAATATGTTGAAAAGGCTTTCCGAATCAGAATTGGACATCATGTTGATCATTTGGAGAGCCCCGGAGGCTCTGGATACCGGCAAAATTGCGCGCCGCCTGCAAAAGGGATGGAAGATACAAGCCGTACAGGTGATTTTGGGCAGGTTGGTCAACAAGGGATATGTATCTTGTGAAAAGATAGGACGTTTGAATTATTATACCCCACTTGTTCCACAAGCGGCGTATCGGGCGGCAGAGACGGAAACCTTTGTGGAAAAACTGTACCGCAATTCCCCGAAGTCCCTGATCGCCGCATTGGTCCAATCTCAACCTCTCAGTAAGGAGGACCTGGAAGAAATTCGGGCACTGTTGGATCGAGAGGAGAAGTAGGAATGTTGGAAAACCTGTTTGTCCAAACCCTCAGTGTATCCGTACAGACGGCTTTGCTGTTATTACCGCTCTTTTTCGCCGATAGATGGCTTACAAGGGAATTTCCCTCCCAGGCAAGATGCTTTTTATGGTTGGTGTTTAGTGTCCGGTTATTGATTCCGATGACCTTTGCATTTCCTCTTTCAGCGGGAAATGCAACTATGCAGGGTTCGGCCGGAACCATTTCTTCCGCCGGTTCTCAGGTTGTCTACCAACAGAAGGACGTTCTTTCGCAGGCCTTTCCCGCCAGTCCCATTCCTGCATTTGACGCCCCCATGGAACTGTTCTATGAACACCTTCCTCTCCTGGAAGGGCTCGCACTGGTTTGGGTCATGGGGAGTATTTGCTTTTTGTTGGCTCATATAGGGTTTTATCTTTTTCATATCCGATTCCTAAAGAAAAGCGCAGAATCCGGCTTGGGTCCGGAACAATCGATTCTTTTGGAACAGGTGCGGAAGGACATGCATATCCGGCGGGACATCCCCGTAAGAATCAGCAGCCATGCGGAGGGGCCTATGATCCTGGGGCTATTTCGTCCCGTGCTGATTTTGCCACAGATGAAACTGACGCAACAACAGTTGNACTTCCAATGAAGCGATTGCCACCTATGGGAACGGTATCCTCCATCCCAAAGCAGTGGGAAGTACCGATCTGACGGCCTCCGTTTTAGGAAGTGACATTACGGCGGAGGCGACTGTGGATGTCTATCATAATGTAGCCAAGAACAAAACTGCAACCAGCAGCGCTTATTATAATGGCTATGCGCCGGACAAGGCTTTTGACGGCAACATGAACGATGCTGCACGTTGGCAGAGCAGCGGGAGTGGAATCTCTTGGATTCAGGTGGATTTGGGAGAAATCGCAGAAATCGAATGGATGGATTTTACCTGGGACAGCATAGGAGGCGACTATGCGGTAACATTTTCTGAAGATGGGGATACTTGGAGCAAACCGATCACAATGAAAGAAGCAGATGGTAAACAGGTTGCTGTGGAAACGCCGGGAATCAAGGCACGCTATGTAAAACTGACCGGACTGGCGGAGAATGCCGTCTACGGTTTAGTGGAATGGCGGCTCCTGAACAGTAGCCACGCGGGTTCTGACGAGGACGTAGTGGATACCAACATTGCTTTGAACCAAGAAATCCTATGCAGCAATGAGAATATTGAAGGCGGGTATGCGGCCAAAAACGCAGTGGATGGAGATCTCAATACACGGTGGGATGTCGATAAATCCCACCGTGACGACAACCAGTGGATCGCGGTCAATCTAGGAGAGCCTTCTACGGTTACTGCGGTCAATCTGAACTTTGAAGCAGCCTATGCAAAAGAGTATACGATCCAGATTTCCGATGATGGAAAGAAGTGGACCGATCTGCTGACCAATAAAGCAGGAGCGGTTGGCTGGAATTACCATAACCTGGAAAGCCCCGTTCAGGCCCAGTACGTCAAGATGCAGTGTATTAAGCGCGGGACTAATTACGGCGTAAGCCTGTTCGAATTCGAAGTCATAGGGAGAAATCAGGCATCGATGGAGCCAGTAGAGCTTACTTCTATTACCATGCTTCAGGATTCCGTCAAACTATTGCCTGGGCATACCCAAACGCTCAATGTTCTCACAGAACCAGTAGCCAATGCGGCGAGCCTCCAATGGAGCAGTTCCGACGAGGCGATTGCCACAGTTAACGCTAATGGACTTGTGACGGCACACAAAGAAGGAACCGTAAGAATCACTGCATGTGCAACGCTCAATCCAAAAGTACAAGCGGTTTGCACCGTGACAGTTGTGCCTTACAGCGGCCTCCCCGTTTCGGTAGCTTCCGTGGAAATTCAAAACGCTCCGGAAGAGCCTATGACGGTTGGTACATCACAGGCGTTGCAAGTGGTTGTCCTCCCGGAAAACGCATCCAATCGGAATGTACAATGGATCAGCAGCGACAGTTCCGTAGCAAAGGTGAACAGCCGCGGCATTGTAACCGCGGTTGCTGAAGGAACTGCAACCATTACGGCAAAAAGCGTTGTTTCGGATTGCGAGGATCAAGTGGAGATAGCGGTTGTACCGAAAGAAGCTCCATCGGCACATGTTCTGGTGGTTCAATATGGAAATCAGGCGACCATGGAATTCAATGGAAATGTAGAACAAGAGATTCTCGATCAGGACGGCCTGTATGCGGCGTCCGTTTTGGGCGGCACAGAACTGACGCTTACCTTTATTCCAAAGGGCGAGGAATGCACGTTCCGTACAGTAACCCTAAATGGCAAACCTGTAGAAGGCGTTACACCGGACGGGTTGACATTCGCTTATACTATGAAAAATAGTAGCGCCAATCTGACCTTTGTATTTGAAACCGTCAATAAGTCTGTCTTAAAGACCATCCTAGAGGTCGCCGAAGGATTGGTGAATAGCGAGGAGTGGGAAGCGGCCGTCCCGTCCGTGCAGAAAGCTTTTGATAAGGCATTGGCAGAGGCGCGGTCTGTGTACTATGACAAGGACGCGTCCCAAGAACAGGTGAATCAAACTTGGAGCAACCTATTAGACGCAATTCACCATTTGTCCTTTGCTAAGGGGGATAAGAGCAGGCTGGAACAGTTGGTTTCTATTGCCGAGGAGTTGGAACCAACAGACTTCATAGAAGAAAGCTACAACGTAATGGCGCAAGCGCTGGAGGATGCTAAAAAGATCCTACAGGACGAGGATGCGCTGGAAAAAGAGGTACAAGATACCTACGATACGCTGTATGAAGCAATGGTTTCTTTGGAGCGTGTAGCGGAAAAAACCACTTTAAACAGTGCGATTGCTAAAGCAGTTGAGATCGAAACGAATCTGAACCTTTATATGACCGATGGAAAAGAGGCCTTTAAACGGGCTCTGGCCGCCGCAAAACGGGTTGCCGTGGATTCAAATGTTTCACAGGAGAAAGTGGATCGTGCAACGGAGGCATTAACAGAAGCGATGGCTGCTCTCCGTAAGCTAGCAGATAAGACCCAACTGGAAGAGTTGCTTCACAGAGCGAATACAATCAATCTGAGAGGCTATACTTCCTCCAGCGTGTCCCAGTTCAAAGCGGCATGCAATGTGTTGGAAGCATTGGTCAGCCAAAAAGAAGTTGCAGAAGAAGAAGCACAAGCTGCTATAAAAGCCTATTTAGTCGCAGAGGGCAATCTTAAACCGGCAAATTCTCCTTCGCCTTCCAAGAAAGGAAGCTCTTCAAAAAATGCTGCAGCAAATACGTATGCAGATGCCGGAAGGGTCCAGGTAGCGCCTGAGAACTCCATAGGATCTGCTGTACGCTCTGTTTTGTGCGATACAACCATTCCGTTTACAGTCAAACATGGTAGCGCATATTGTTTTAAGATTACCGTATTAAACGGAAGTCCTGAAACACCAAGCTTCACGGTGGGGAATGGCAACGTGCTCAAGACACAATTTGTGGCTAAAAGAGGGAACGACTATTATTACCGAGTTTGGGCAATCGGTATGCCAGGCGAAAGCGCTGGCGTTTATACACAGATGCCCAACGAAACGCCCCAAAGACAATGCGTAGTTACCATCGTATAAAATAGTTTATTGGACAAAACCGCCGGTTTCCCGGCGGTTTTGTCCTTTTTTATAAGAATTCCTTCCTGTCAAAGTCCACCATGCGGCTTTGAATCCCTACGTTAGCGCAGTTGTTAAAGACGTTCAAAAAGCCCGGCGCATACAAATCTAGAGCTTATGCCATCCGGCGTTCCCCAAGATATTCTGGCTTAATAGGGTTTTGTACAGGCCAGAAAGAATCGGTATATTTCCCCGGGCGAGAGGCTTCCAGGTAGGGTTGGTAAACCATCTACCAGGATACCAGATCGCACTGGTACACGTGTTCGCAATCTTGCGGTTTTTCCCAATGGTTCGCGTTCTTTCTAAGTATAGGGGATAACCGTCTAAAAGAAAACGGATGAAAGAAACTCCGCCAAAGTTTCCCCTGTTCGATTGCATCTTGACATTAAAGAAAAATAGGCATATACTTTATACATACAAAAGTATGTTAAACAGACAAAGAGAGGTGAAAATCCATGTTCAAGAAATTGTCCGAAGCCGAATTGGATGTCATGTTAGTAATCTGGAACGCGCAGGAATCTTTGGATACCGGCGAGATCGTCCGTAAACTGAAACAGGGCAAGAAGTTGCAGGCTGTGCAGGTCCTTTTGGGGCGGTTGGTCAACAAGGGATATGTATCTTGTGAAAAGATAGGACGTTTGAATTATTATACCCCACTTGTTCCACAAGCGGCGTATCGGGCGGCAGAGACGGAAACCTTTGTGGAAAAACTGTACCGCAATTCCCCGAAGTCCCTGATCGCCGCATTGGTCCAATCTCAACCTCTCAGTAAGGAGGACCTGGAAGAAATTCGGGCACTGTTGGATCGAGAGGAGGAGTAGGAATGTTGGAAAACCTGTTTGTCCAAACCCTCAGTATATCCGTACAGGCGACTTTGCTGTTATTACCGCTCTTTTTCGCCGATAGATGGCTTACAAGGGCATTTCCCTCCCAGGCAAGATGCTTTTTATGGCTGGTGTTTAGTGTCCGGTTATTGATTCCGATGACCTTTGCATTCCCTCTTTCAGCGGGAAATGCAACTATGCAGGGTTCGGCCGGAACCATTTCTTCCTCCGGTTCTCAGGTTGTCTACCAGCAGCCGGACGTTCTTTCGCAGGCCTTTCCCGCTAGTCCCGTTCCTACATTTGACGCCCCCATGGAACCGTTCTATGAACACCTTCCTCTCCTGGAAGGTCTCGCACTGGTTTGGGTCATGGGGAGTATTTGCTTTTTGTTGACTCATATAGGGTTTTATCTTTTTCATATCCGATTCCTAAAGAAAAGCGCAGAATCCGGCTTGGGTCCGGAACAATCGATTCTTTTGGAACAGGTGCGGAAGGACATGCATATCCGGCGGGACATCCCCGTAAGAATCAGCAGCCATGCGGAGGGGCCTATGATCCTGGGGCTATTTCGTCCCGTGCTGATTTTGCCACAGATGAAACTGACGCAACAACAGTTGACATTTATTTTCCGCCACGAACTCGCCCACTATAGGCGGCACGATCTTCTGATGAAATGGCTGTTCCTTTTCGCGCAGAGTGTCCACTGGTTTAACCCCTTGGTACATATTCTGGCGAAGAAGGCAAATTTGGATTTGGAAAATGCCTGCGACGATACCGTCCTAAAGGGGAAAAGCCGCCTCTACCGGAAGGAATACGGGACGGTCCTACTGGAAGTCTTGACGGAACAGTCCCACAGGGTTCCCCTCTCTACCGGTTTTTCGGGAAAGAAAAAGGAAATGGTCCGGCGGTTCCAAAATATTGTACATCCATCGCCAAAGCGAAATGGACATGTCCTGATCGGTTGTATCGCAGTAGCTTTGGTATTGCTTACCAGTTCCCTGAACCCGGCGTCTGCGCAGGCGTTGAATCCTTCGGTTCTTTCCCAGTTAAAGGCAACCCATACAACCCCGGAAGAACAGGCCGCAACCAAGGCGCTTCTGGCGCAGTGCCTGGAAGGGTCAATGTTCGAAAACTACCAGCCCTTCCGCGATTTGCCGTTGACCGATGAAAATTACCAGAGGTACGAACAGGCGGAAGAATCATACTGCGATCTACTCCGAAAATATCCAGAAAACTCTCAGGTATATGAATATACATCGAACCCTTATTTTCTTCTAGTCGATATACAATCCCTTATGTCAAACGGCATTTTTTGTTGCCAAACAGATCAAGATCGAGCAGAGGGATGCTTTCGAATGATTTGGATGGACTTTTCCGATCCGACTTCACTGCAAGTAACCGATTTGGGAATTGCTTATCCAAATAAAGGCCGTTATTTAAACGAGAATATTCAATTTATACAACAACAATCCCAGCAAGCGTACAATATTGCCACCCGGTTCGGAATCGATCTGTCGGAGTATCAGAAGGCATATACGGGGATGTATCCGGCCGTAATCGAGAATGACGCTATCAATTTAGGTTGGTCCATTCAGGAACAATTAAAAAGACTAGGTCCATATAAATTTGAACAATTTGATAGGGCCCATATGATGGCCTATATTCATAACGATTCTACACAGGGTGTTATTTTAAATGCGGATCGGAGCGGTATCTATGCCCATTATTTTGAAGTCCCTACGATTGATGAAAGAAATCAAAGAAAAACATTAGAAAGCCAATTCCCTATCATCCGTTCAGAATGTCAGTCTTCATAACCATCTCATTTCAAATACCACTACAATAAAGCATAGTAGCGATAGGGATACCCTGCAATTTGATGGTGGCTGTCATTTCATATATCCCCATTACAAATAAACAAAACCAAACGATTATTATGTATGAGAAAGGATGTATAAAATGAAAAAAAGATTTTGTCCGTAGTCTGTATCCTATTATTCATGTACTGTCTGCCTTCTGCGGCCTTTGCCTATTCTGTAAGTGGAAATGCAAGTGTGACGGGAAACATCAGCTTATAAGTGTAGAACTCCATCATGAGAAACAAGTAATTGTGGAATTAAAAATACCCAAAACGAATCATATAAATCGAATAATATTAAATAGACATATTGACTGCTTAGGCAAATCATTATAATATCTATATAGAACCATTTTTAAAGACCAAATTGGATGATTTTAAAGGGGTGATTGTGTTGAAAAAGTTTCTGAGTCTCTGTTTATGTCTTTGCTGCCTCCTGTTTTTCGCAATGCCTGCTTTTGCCGCGACTACAAAGGAAACTGGAAATTTGCAAGCCTATCAGTCGGTATTGGACAAGTTAAACGAAGAATATGGAACGACGTTCCATTTTCCAACCGAAGAGGAGTTGCATGAAGTAGGCCTTACCAATACGGTCGACCCGAGAACCGCGACTGTCTCCGCAACAGAGTTTGAGAAATACATGCGTCCGATCGCCGAGCGGATTTCCCAGGCAAATTTGGAAGCGGAAAGAGAGTGGGAAGAGATCTCCGCCCGCGCTGTAACAGGCGCGGAAGAAGCATCAAAGAAGGCGGCCTCTGTTCAGATACCAAAACAGTTGGAACAAACGATTGAAGGCACTGTTATAAGTTTCAGCTCCTACGCGGAGGACCGTGCGGGGTATCGGCGTTGGGATTCTTTTATAAAGTCCTATCCTCCCATGGATTGCGATTATGGTAGACATCTGTATTTGCCTACAAAGGCAAGTAAAGCAAATTATCCAAATAATTCCTGCATACATTTGCCTATATTTATAGGAAAATGCGGCGAACCAACATGATGAAGTGCGTTTTACAACGGACGATCCGGATAACGATTCCTACAAATACTTAGATGCTTATCGAACATGTGCAGTAAAGTATACAGAAATACTTGATTTGAATACACTTGTAGGTTGGATTCCTTCGGATCATACACAAACCGCTGAGTGGTATGCCAGCATGTGGCATTTTCAGCAGCAGACAAATTGCTTCGTATCCTTTAAGAGGGCAAAGAGGGGAGATCACCTCGCTGCCCTCTTTTCGATTTGTTTATAAAACCTTGACACTAAGAAAAATATCCTATATACTTTTAACATACAACTGTATGTTAAACAAACAAAGAGAGGTGAGTTAATATGTTGAAAAGGCTTTCCGAATCAGAATTGGACATCATGTTGATCATTTGGAGAGCCCCGGAGGCTCTGGATACCGGCAAAATTGCGCGCCGCCTGCAAAAGGGATGGAAGATACAAGCCGTACAGGTGATTTTGGGCAGGTTGGTCAACAAGGGATATGTATCTTGTGAAAAGATAGGACGTTTGAATTATTATACCCCACTTGTTCCACAAGCGGCGTATCGGGCGGCAGAGACGGAAACCTTTGTGGAAAAACTGTACCGCAATTCCCCGAAGTCCCTGATCGCCGCATTGGTCCAATCTCAACCTCTCAGTAAGGAGGACCTGGAAGAAATTCGGGCACTGTTGGATCGAGAGGAGAAGTAGGAATGTTGGAAAACCTGTTTGTCCAAACCCTCAGTGTATCCGTACAGACGGCTTTGCTGTTATTACCGCTCTTTTTCGCCGATAGATGGCTTACAAGGGAATTTCCCTCCCAGGCAAGATGCTTTTTATGGTTGGTGTTTAGTGTCCGGTTATTGATTCCGATGACCTTTGCATTTCCTCTTTCAGCGGGAAATGCAACTATGCAGGGTTCGGCCGGAACCATTTCTTCCGCCGGTTCTCAGGTTGTCTACCAACAGAAGGACGTTCTTTCGCAGGCCTTTCCCGCCAGTCCCATTCCTGCATTTGACGCCCCCATGGAACTGTTCTATGAACACCTTCCTCTCCTGGAAGGGCTCGCACTGGTTTGGGTCATGGGGAGTATTTGCTTTTTGTTGGCTCATATAGGGTTTTATCTTTTTCATATCCGATTCCTAAAGAAAAGCGCAGAATCCGGCTTGGGTCCGGAACAATCGATTCTTTTGGAACAGGTGCGGAAGGACATGCATATCCGGCGGGACATCCCCGTAAGAATCAGCAGCCATGCGGAGGGGCCTATGATCCTGGGGCTATTTCGTCCCGTGCTGATTTTGCCACAGATGAAACTGACGCAACAACAGTTGACATTTATTTTCCGCCACGAACTCGCCCACTATAGGCGGCACGATCTTCTGATGAAATGGCTGTTCCTTTTCGCGCAGAGTGTCCACTGGTTTAACCCCTTGGTACATATTCTGGCGAAGAAGGCAAATTTGGATTTGGAAAATGCCTGCGACGATACCGTCCTAAAGGGGAAAAGCCGCCTCTACCGGAAGGAATACGGGACGGTCCTACTGGAAGTCTTGACGGAACAGTCCCACAGGGTTCCCCTCTCTACCGGTTTTTCGGGAAAGAAAAAGGAAATGGTCCGGCGGTTCCAAAATATTGTACATCCATCGCCAAAGCGAAATGGACATGTCCTGATCGGTTGTATCGCAGTAGCTTTGGTATTGCTTACCAGTTCCCTGAACCCGGCGTCTGCGCAGGCGTTGAATCCTTCGGTTCTTTCCCAGTTAAAGGCAACCCATACAACCCCGGAAGAACAGGCCGCAACCAAGGCGCTTCTGGCGCAGTGCCTGGAAGGGTCAATGTTCGAAAACTACCAGCCCTTCCGCGATTTGCCGTTGACCGATGAAAATTACCAGAGGTACGAACAGGCGGAAGAATCATACTGCGATCTACTCCGAAAATATCCAGAAAACTCTCAGGTATATGAATATACATCGAACCCTTATTTTCTTCTAGTCGATATACAATCCCTTATGTCAAACGGCATTTTTTGTTGCCAAACAGATCAAGATCGAGCAGAGGGATGCTTTCGAATGATTTGGATGGACTTTTCCGATCCGACTTCACTGCAAGTAACCGATTTGGGAATTGCTTATCCAAATAAAGGCCGTTATTTAAACGAGAATATTCAATTTATACAACAACAATCCCAGCAAGCGTACAATATTGCCACCCGGTTCGGAATCGATCTGTCGGAGTATCAGAAGGCATATACGGGGATGTATCCGGCCGTAATCGAGAATGACGCTATCAATTTAGGTTGGTCCATTCAGGAACAATTAAAAAGACTAGGTCCATATAAATTTGAACAATTTGATAGGGCCCATATGATGGCCTATATTCATAACGATTCTACACAGGGTGTTATTTTAAATGCGGATCGGAGCGGTATCTATGCCCATTATTTTGAAGTCCCTACGATTGATGAAAGAAATCAAAGAAAAACATTAGAAAGCCAATTCCCTATCATCCGTTCAGAATGTCAGTCTTCATAACCATCTCATTTCAAATACCACTACAATAAAGCATAGTAGCGATAGGGATACCCTGCAATTTGATGGTGGCTGTCATTTCATATATCCCCATTACAAATAAACAAAACCAAACGATTATTATGTATGAGAAAGGATGTATAAAATGAAAAAAAGATTTTGTCCGTAGTCTGTATCCTATTATTCATGTACTGTCTGCCTTCTGCGGCCTTTGCCTATTCTGTAAGTGGAAATGCAAGTGTGACGGGAAACATCAGCTTATAAGTGTAGAACTCCATCATGAGAAACAAGTAATTGTGGAATTAAAAATACCCAAAACGAATCATATAAATCGAATAATATTAAATAGACATATTGACTGCTTAGGCAAATCATTATAATATCTATATAGAACCATTTTTAAAGACCAAATTGGATGATTTTAAAGGGGTGATTGTGTTGAAAAAGTTTCTGAGTCTCTGTTTATGTCTTTGCTGCCTCCTGTTTTTCGCAATGCCTGCTTTTGCCGCGACTACAAAGGAAACTGGAAATTTGCAAGCCTATCAGTCGGTATTGGACAAGTTAAACGAAGAATATGGAACGACGTTCCATTTTCCAACCGAAGAGGAGTTGCATGAAGTAGGCCTTACCAATACGGTCGACCCGAGAACCGCGACTGTCTCCGCAACAGAGTTTGAGAAATACATGCGTCCGATCGCCGAGCGGATTTCCCAGGCAAATTTGGAAGCGGAAAGAGAGTGGGAAGAGATCTCCGCCCGCGCTGTAACAGGCGCGGAAGAAGCATCAAAGAAGGCGGCCTCTGTTCAGATACCAAAACAGTTGGAACAAACGATTGAAGGCACTGTTATAAGTTTCAGCTCCTACGCGGAGGACCGTGCGGGGTATCGGCGTTGGGATTCTTTTATAAAGTCCTATCCTCCCATGGATTGCGATTATGGTAGACATCTGTATTTGCCTACAAAGGCAAGTAAAGCAAATTATCCAAATAATTCCTGCATACATTTGCCTATATTTATAGGAAAATGCGGCGAACCAACATGATGAAGTGCGTTTTACAACGGACGATCCGGATAACGATTCCTACAAATACTTAGATGCTTATCGAACATGTGCAGTAAAGTATACAGAAATACTTGATTTGAATACACTTGTAGGTTGGATTCCTTCGGATCATACACAAACCGCTGAGTGGTATGCCAGCATGTGGCATTTTCAGCAGCAGACAAATTGCTTCGTATCCTTTAAGAGGGCAAAGAGGGGAGATCACCTCGCTGCCCTCTTTTCGATTTGTTTATAAAACCTTGACACTAAGAAAAATATCCTATATACTTTTAACATACAACTGTATGTTAAACAAACAAAGAGAGGTGAGTTAATATGTTGAAAAGGCTTTCCGAATCAGAATTGGACATCATGTTGATCATTTGGAGAGCCCCGGAGGCTCTGGATACCGGCAAAATTGCGCGCCGCCTGCAAAAGGGATGGAAGATACAAGCCGTACAGGTGATTTTGGGCAGGTTGGTCAACAAGGGATATGTATCTTGTGAAAAGATAGGACGTTTGAATTATTATACCCCACTTGTTCCACAAGCGGCGTATCGGGCGGCAGAGACGGAAACCTTTGTGGAAAAACTGTACCGCAATTCCCCGAAGTCCCTGATCGCCGCATTGGTCCAATCTCAACCTCTCAGTAAGGAGGACCTGGAAGAAATTCGGGCACTGTTGGATCGAGAGGAGAAGTAGGAATGTTGGAAAACCTGTTTGTCCAAACCCTCAGTATATCCGTACAGGCGACTTTGCTGTTATTACCGCTCTTTTTCGCCGATAGATGGCTTACAAGGGCATTTCCCTCCCAGGCAAGATGCTTTTTATGGCTGGTGTTTAGTGTCCGGTTATTGATTCCGATGACCTTTGCATTCCCTCTTTCAGCGGGAAATGCAACTATGCAGGGTTCGGCCGGAACCATTTCTTCCTCCGGTTCTCAGGTTGTCTACCAGCAGCCGGACGTTCTTTCGCAGGCCTTTCCCGCTAGTCCCGTTCCTACATTTGACGCCCCCATGGAACCGTTCTATGAACACCTTCCTCTCCTGGAAGGTCTCGCACTGGTTTGGGTCATGGGGAGTATTTGCTTTTTGTTGACTCATATAGGGTTTTATCTTTTTCATATCCGATTCCTAAAGAAAAGCGCAGAATCCGGCTTGGGTCCGGAACAATCGATTCTTTTGGAACAGGTGCGGAAGGACATGCATATCCGGCGGGACATCCCCGTAAGAATCAGCAGCCATGCGGAGGGGCCTATGATCCTGGGGCTATTTCGTCCCGTGCTGATTTTGCCACAGATGAAACTGACGCAACAACAGTTGNCGGAATGTACAATGGATCAGCAGCGACAGTTCCGTAGCAAAGGTGAACAGCCGCGGCATTGTAACCGCGGTTGCTGAAGGAACTGCAACCATTACGGCAAAAAGCGTTGTTTCGGATTGCGAGGATCAAGTGGAGATAGCGGTTGTACCGAAAGAAGCTCCATCGGCACATGTTCTGGTGGTTCAATATGGAAATCAGGCGACCATGGAATTCAATGGAAATGTAGAACAAGAGATTCTCGATCAGGACGGCCTGTATGCGGCGTCCGTTTTGGGCGGCACAGAACTGACGCTTACCTTTATTCCAAAGGGCGAGGAATGCACGTTCCGTACAGTAACCCTAAATGGCAAACCTGTAGAAGGCGTTACACCGGACGGGTTGACATTCGCTTATACTATGAAAAATAGTAGCGCCAATCTGACCTTTGTATTTGAAACCGTCAATAAGTCTGTCTTAAAGACCATCCTAGAGGTCGCCGAAGGATTGGTGAATAGCGAGGAGTGGGAAGCGGCCGTCCCGTCCGTGCAGAAAGCTTTTGATAAGGCATTGGCAGAGGCGCGGTCTGTGTACTATGACAAGGACGCGTCCCAAGAACAGGTGAATCAAACTTGGAGCAACCTATTAGACGCAATTCACCATTTGTCCTTTGCTAAGGGGGATAAGAGCAGGCTGGAACAGTTGGTTTCTATTGCCGAGGAGTTGGAACCAACAGACTTCATAGAAGAAAGCTACAACGTAATGGCGCAAGCGCTGGAGGATGCTAAAAAGATCCTACAGGACGAGGATGCGCTGGAAAAAGAGGTACAAGATACCTACGATACGCTGTATGAAGCAATGGTTTCTTTGGAGCGTGTAGCGGAAAAAACCACTTTAAACAGTGCGATTGCTAAAGCAGTTGAGATCGAAACGAATCTGAACCTTTATATGACCGATGGAAAAGAGGCCTTTAAACGGGCTCTGGCCGCCGCAAAACGGGTTGCCGTGGATTCAAATGTTTCACAGGAGAAAGTGGATCGTGCAACGGAGGCATTAACAGAAGCGATGGCTGCTCTCCGTAAGCTAGCAGATAAGACCCAACTGGAAGAGTTGCTTCACAGAGCGAATACAATCAATCTGAGAGGCTATACTTCCTCCAGCGTGTCCCAGTTCAAAGCGGCATGCAATGTGTTGGAAGCATTGGTCAGCCAAAAAGAAGTTGCAGAAGAAGAAGCACAAGCTGCTATAAAAGCCTATTTAGTCGCAGAGGGCAATCTTAAACCGGCAAATTCTCCTTCGCCTTCCAAGAAAGGAAGCTCTTCAAAAAATGCTGCAGCAAATACGTATGCAGATGCCGGAAGGGTCCAGGTAGCGCCTGAGAACTCCATAGGATCTGCTGTACGCTCTGTTTTGTGCGATACAACCATTCCGTTTACAGTCAAACATGGTAGCGCATATTGTTTTAAGATTACCGTATTAAACGGAAGTCCTGAAACACCAAGCTTCACGGTGGGGAATGGCAACGTGCTCAAGACACAATTTGTGGCTAAAAGAGGGAACGACTATTATTACCGAGTTTGGGCAATCGGTATGCCAGGCGAAAGCGCTGGCGTTTATACACAGATGCCCAACGAAACGCCCCAAAGACAATGCGTAGTTACCATCGTATAAAATAGTTTATTGGACAAAACCGCCGGTTTCCCGGCGGTTTTGTCCTTTTTTATAAGAATTCCTTCCTGTCAAAGTCCACCATGCGGCTTTGAATCCCTACGTTAGCGCAGTTGTTAAAGACGTTCAAAAAGCCCGGCGCATACAAATCTAGAGCTTATGCCATCCGGCGTTCCCCAAGATATTCTGGCTTAATAGGGTTTTGTACAGGCCAGAAAGAATCGGTATATTTCCCCGGGCGAGAGGCTTCCAGGTAGGGTTGGTAAACCATCTACCAGGATACCAGATCGCACTGGTACACGTGTTCGCAATCTTGCGGTTTTTCCCAATGGTTCGCGTTCTTTCTAAGTATAGGGGATAACCGTCTAAAAGAAAACGGATGAAAGAAACTCCGCCAAAGTTTCCCCTGTTCGATTGCATCTTGACATTAAAGAAAAATAGGCATATACTTTATACATACAAAAGTATGTTAAACAGACAAAGAGAGGTGAAAATCCATGTTCAAGAAATTGTCCGAAGCCGAATTGGATGTCATGTTAGTAATCTGGAACGCGCAGGAATCTTTGGATACCGGCGAGATCGTCCGTAAACTGAAACAGGGCAAGAAGTTGCAGGCTGTGCAGGTCCTTTTGGGGCGGTTGGTCAACAAGGGATATGTATCTTGTGAAAAGATAGGACGTTTGAATTATTATACCCCACTTGTTCCACAAGCGGCGTATCGGGCGGCAGAGACGGAAACCTTTGTGGAAAAACTGTACCGCAATTCCCCGAAGTCCCTGATCGCCGCATTGGTCCAATCTCAACCTCTCAGTAAGGAGGACCTGGAAGAAATTCGGGCACTGTTGGATCGAGAGGAGAAGTAGGAATGTTGGAAAACCTGTTTGTCCAAACCCTCAGTGTATCCGTACAGACGGCTTTGCTGTTATTACCGCTCTTTTTCGCCGATAGATGGCTTACAAGGGAATTTCCCTCCCAGGCAAGATGCTTTTTATGGTTGGTGTTTAGTGTCCGGTTATTGATTCCGATGACCTTTGCATTTCCTCTTTCAGCGGGAAATGCAACTATGCAGGGTTCGGCCGGAACCATTTCTTCCGCCGGTTCTCAGGTTGTCTACCAACAGAAGGACGTTCTTTCGCAGGCCTTTCCCGCCAGTCCCATTCCTGCATTTGACGCCCCCATGGAACTGTTCTATGAACACCTTCCTCTCCTGGAAGGGCTCGCACTGGTTTGGGTCATGGGGAGTATTTGCTTTTTGTTGGCTCATATAGGGTTTTATCTTTTTCATATCCGATTCCTAAAGAAAAGCGCAGAATCCGGCTTGGGTCCGGAACAATCGATTCTTTTGGAACAGGTGCGGAAGGACATGCATATCCGGCGGGACATCCCCGTAAGAATCAGCAGCCATGCGGAGGGGCCTATGATCCTGGGGCTATTTCGTCCCGTGCTGATTTTGCCACAGATGAAACTGACGCAACAACAGTTGGCATTTATTTTCCGGCATGAACTCGCCCATTACAAACGGCGCGACCTCTGGATCAAGTGGATGTTTCTGCTGGTGCAGAGCGTCCACTGGTTTAACCCCTTGGTACATATTTTGGCGAAGAAGGCAAATTTGGATTTGGAAAATGCCTGCGACGATACCGTCCTAAAGGGGAAAAACCGCCTCTACCGGAAGGAATACGGGACGGTCCTACTGGAAGTCCTGACGGAACAGTCCCACAGGGTTCCCCTTTCTACCGGTTTTTCGGGGAAGAAAAAGGAAATGGTCCGGCGGTTCCAAAATATTGTCCATCCATCGCCAAAGCGAAATGGACATGTCCTGATCGGTTGTATCGCAGTGGCTTTGGTATTGCTTACCAGTTCTCTGAACCCGGCGTCTGCGCAGGCGTTGAATCCTTCGGTTCTTTCCCAGTTAAAGGTAACCCATACAACCCTGGAAGAACAGGCCGCAACCAAGGCGCTTCTGGCGCAGTGCCTGGAAGGGTCAATGTTCGAAACCTACCAGCCCTTCCGCGATTTGCCGTTGACCGATGAAAATTACCAGAGGTGCGAACAGGCGGAAGAATCGTACCGAAGCCTCTTAGACAAAGTCTCCCCTACAATGCAAACGCGCGAATATACAAACAATCCGTTCTTTCTCGCGGTCGACAGTAAAAAGAAAGGGGAAATTACATCCGGGCTCTTTTGCTGTCAAGCCGATAACCAGGTAGATCAAGGGCAGATAACGCTTATCGAATTAGAATTCTCTGATCCGTTTCATCCAGAAGTTTTTGAGATCGGTACAGCCTTTGCTTGTCAGGGAGAACAACTGAATCAAAGATATTTTCAGCGGCAATCCGAAAAGCGGCATATACAAACAATTGCAGAGCAATTTCAGATTGATTTGTCGCAATATGAAGAAGCTTTTTCTACGGTCTATCCTTCCGTCATTCAAAACCAAGCGTATCTTTTAGGGAGTTCTATAAAAAAACAGTTGGCACAAATGGGCCGTTATTCCTTTGAGAAGTTTTCTCTTAACCATACTTGGGCTTATATAAAAAAAGACCATACGGAAGGAGTTCTGTTCAACCAAGATGGAAATGGGATATATGCACACTTTTTTAGAATGGAGGCGTATACGGACAGAAGCAAAATAAGTGGAGAGGAAAATTGGTATCCAATTATCGAAAACAGATGTATTCCCCAGTAGTTCCGGATACCACTGCCATTATAAATGACCGTACAGAAAGGACGAAAAAATGAAAAAAGGGTTATTTCATTCATGTTTGCGATGGTTTTCGTATGTATCTTTTCAACAGCAGGTTTCACGTATAATGTAGATGCATGGGCAGGGATTGCCGGAGGAAAAAATGCGATCACCGGCAGCGCTCATGCCAGTACAAATTGTTCAAAATCAGATTTAGAAGGGAGTTCTTACGAAGGATATATTGAGGAAGATGGCAGAGAATTCTACCAAATGGCAGGAGGCGATCAAGTAAGCTACGATACAGATTGGGATGTCAAAAATCCAAGCGGCCTGTATTATGAGATACATATATGGGGTAGTTTTTCCTATAAACATGGGATTGCCAGCGATCCATTTGACGAGATAGGAACAAAAAGTTTTATTTCTGCAAAGGACGGCGAACCACCAGGCGCCAAGCTGGAAATTGGTTTTAAAGACGCGCTTGCTAAAGCTTTTCAAATCCCCGTGAACGAATATACCCATATCAGTTGTTATAGCGAGGACTATACGACATTCCAATTAAAAAATGTATCGGAACAAATTGGTAGAGCTGTTGGAGACACCAAGCCCGTGTACTTGATGCGTAAGGATGGCCGGACACTGTTGGTACTAAAACAGGATGGTCAAGGCGTCAACTATCAATTCACGTTCTCCGTCCAGGACGGAACGTATAAACCGGAAAATGTGGAACAGAAACAGGGTGAGCGCATCGACGGTAAGGATTTTTTGACGGCATAACTGCCTGTGCTAAATTTGTACAGTGGTATTCAGATACCCCCGGCGGGCAAACGCTGGGGGTATCTTCGCTATACAGAAAAATATCCCTCTTTACAAAATTGTAGTTTTTCTTGACAAAGCCATCCGCAGTATATATTATTGTACTAACATATTAGTACAAAGGGAGTGGGGATCATAGGGAGTAGTTATGTAGCAGAAGCGGCGGCAATCAACGCTCTGATGGGATTCATTGTTGTGATCATACTCGTCAGTCTTTTAGGGATTGCGGCACAGGTCCTTCTGGGGCTGGCGACGTATAACGACGCAAAAGCCCGCGGCAACAGTGACCCGGCAATGTGGGGCCTGCTGGTGGGCATCCTCGGATGGATTCCCGGGATCGTCTATCTGTGTGTGCGCAATCATCGGGCAAATCGCCTGATGGCCTGCCCACAGTGTGGATTCGCCCACCGGGTGGCGGAGCCCTTCTGTCCGCAGTGCCATGTACAAAATCCGTACAGCGCACCGTTTCAAAACCCTCTTGCCGCACAGCAATCACATCGCGCAAAGCTTTTGCTGATTTGGGGAATTGTGGCCTATGTTGCGGTGATTCTTCTGGCGATTATCTCCGTGTTTTGGCTGACTGCATCATTGATTGGCGTAGCGATGTATTGACGGCTTCTGAGGAAAAAGAGAAGAAAGCGCGGGGAACAATTTCCCGAAAAGGAAAGGCCCTTTGAAGTGGGAGGATAGAATATGTTACAGGTAACCAACCTGACAAAAATTTACAATCACCTGGTGGCAAACGATCATCTGAACTTCACGGTGAATCCCGGGGAGATTGCCGTGTTGTTGGGCCCCAATGGGGCGGGAAAATCCACTGCAATCAAATGTATTGCAGGCCTTCTGCGTTTCCAGGGAAATATATCGATCTGCGGCCATCCAAATAAAAGTGTGGAGGCCAAGCGCAATTTCGGCTATATTCCCGAGTTGCCAGCGCTGTTCGAGGCGCTGACTGTGCGGGAACACCTAGAATTTGTCGCGCGGGCATACAAAGTAGATGGTTGGGAAAAGAAGGCCGATGCGCTGTTGCAACGCATGGAGTTGGACGACAAACAAAAGAAACTGGGCGGAGAACTGAGCAAGGGAATGCAGCAAAAGGTGAGTATCTGCTGTGCCCTTCTGTCTGAGCCAAAAGTCATTATGCTGGACGAACCGTTGGTGGGTCTGGACCCCCATGCGATCAAGGAGCTCAAGCAGATGCTTCTGGAGCTTCGGCAGCGCGGCTGTTCCATTCTGGTGAGTACCCATATGTTGGACAGCGTAGAAGAGCTTTGGGACAAAGCGCTCATCATGGTGAAAGGCCGGATTGCCGCTGTGCGCACCCGCTCGGAAATTGAGGCAAACGGCGAGGACTTGGAGCAGCTTTTCTTCGCAATCACCGAAGGCACTCCGGATGGAGGGACGGCATGAGCGCAATTTTTTATATGCTCCGCAAGGAGTGGAAAAACCGATTCCTGGCGCTATTCCGCCATCCTGGAAAACTGGTGGTATATATCCTGCTGGTGCTTTTGCTGGTCAATTCGGTCGTATCGGTCGCTTTGACCCCGCAGGCTGATCTGAGCGGGTTCGTAGACCTGCGCATTTTACACGGCATCTATTTTGGTATTTTGCTGTTAATTACAGTCCCCATTCTGTTAAGCGCGTTGCAAAAGGGTACGACCTTTTTTGGGATGAGCGATGTAAACCTATTGTTTGTGTCCCCCATCTCTCCCAAGAAGATCTTAGCATATGGCCTGATGAAACAAATGGGCCGGACGCTGTTGATGGTGTTCTTCTTCCTCTTTTATGGCGCGATGATGGCAGAAACATTCGGTATTGTTTGGACAGACACCCTCGCGTTGGTACTAGGGGCGGCTGTAGCGCTTTTTTCGGTACAGGTCCTGTCGCTGTTGCTCTATAACTTTACAAATGGCAGCCCTTTACGGGTCCGGACTGCCAAAGTGGTTCTCTATGTATATATCGCCGCAATTGCAGGGATTATTCTGTTGGAATTTACCGAAGGTGGTTCCAACACCGAGGCGCTATTGGCGGCGATCTCCTCCCCAAAGTTGGAATATCTTCCTCTGCTCGGTTGGATTAAGGGCGCATGCTTCGCGTTCATTGCCGGGAACGCTGCGCAAGCTGGGCTATTTTCTATCCTGACGATATTGGCCGTCGCGGTTTGTGTATTGGTATTTGTCCGTGGAAATGTGGACTACTACGAAGATGTGTTACAGTCCACTGAGACAGCGCAGGAACAGCGCGACGCCTTAAAAAAAGCAGCGGACGGCGGGATGCTAACCACCAACAATGGAAAAAAGCGGCGGTATAAGGTGCGCAAAACAGGCCTTGGACATGGTTGGGGCGCAAATACTTTTTTCTACAAACACATGTGTGAGGCGCGGCGCAAGAGCCGTATTCCCTTTGTGGATTCTTCTACCGTTCTTCTTGTAGTCGTCAACTTGGGATTGGCCTTTTTTCTTTCGCATATTTGGAACGAAGATGGAGCCCCCATGCCCCCTGGATTGATGATGGTGATCGGTGCAGTTTTTAGCTGTTATATTTTGTTCTTTTTGAATGCGACTGGTGCATGGATGCAGGAATTGTTAAAACCGTATATCTACCTTTCCCCAGCGAGCAGTTTCGCCAAGCTGGTGTGGTCGGCGATGTCCACCATATTAAAACCAGTGATTGATGGTGTGATTGTTTTTACGGTATTAGGCATCTATATGCATGCCAATCCACTGACGGCCATTCTGTGCATGTTGATCTATGCTAGCATGGGAGTCTTGTACATTGCGGGGAGTATTCTTTCGGATCGTATTCTCGGTACTATCGCCAATAAGGGCCTCATTATGATGCTATATATGGTAGTCCTGTTATTGATGGTTCTGCCAGGCGTGGGGATCTCTTTTGTCCTATTGCTCACAATGGGGGATTTCCTTCCTGCCATAGTGATCGGCCTTCCGGTGGTCATTTGGAATTTGGCTATTTCGACCGGCGTATTTGCTCTATGCCGGAATACATTGGATAATGTTGAGTTGACGAATTCCTTATAATTCTCAGGCACGGGCACACAGTGCCTTTCGCGCCTACCGCGTTCCCTACGAAAGCAGACTGCAAAGAGTTTGCTCTCCGCTCCACAGGGGAAGTCCTACAGGAGCAAGCAGAAGCCTTCACAGTGGCCGGCATCACTAACTTGCCATAGCGTAAAATAGATGAATCAAACATAGAAGGACCTAATCCTGGGAATCCCCAGGATTAGGTCCTTTGTTTATCAGGAAGAAACCTTCCCTCTTATTTCG
>NZ_LT835157.1:3485357-3486558 GCF_900169665.1 Anaeromassilibacillus sp. Marseille-P3371
TCCACAGGGGAAGTCCTACAGGAGCAAGCAGAAGCCTTCACAGTGGCCGGCATCACTAACTTGCCATAGCGTAAAATAGATGAATCAAACATAGAAGGACCTAATCCTGGGAATCCCCAGGATTAGGTCCTTTGTTTATCAGGAAGAAACCTTCCCTCTTATTCCGGCGTCCAGTCCATGATTACACAATCGTCACTGCACAATGCTTTACTGGAGCATTGCCCGGCGGCATTATGCCGGTACTCGTGCTTCAAACCGATGGACGCACAGCGCGTTTTTCGTACCTACAGTGTTTCCTGCGCAGGCTCTCTGATCAACTGTTACTTGATCGGATGACTTATGTTCCTTACAAGTGTCCAGTATTTAACCAATGGCCACTGTGCAGTGTTTCACTGCGTTCTGCCCCGGCAGGGTCGTGTAAACGCCCGTGCTCTGGCCCGGGGTGCCGGTTGCATAGACTCTGTAGTAGTAATCGTTCCCAACCTTCGCCACAAACTGCGTCTTGAGAACGCTGCCGTTGCCCACTGTAAAGCTCGGCGTCTGGTTGTTTCCATTTACCACCGTCATCTTGAAGCAATAGGCCTGCCCGCGTTTCAGGGTAAAGTTCACCGTCGTATCGCTGCGGACATAGGCGCCAACTGCCGCTACATTCTGACCTGCGGACACCACACCGCCGGCCCCATAGGAATTGTTCGCGTTTGCAGAAGAACTGCCAGAACTGCTGCCCTTGGACGGCTTATTGGTATCAACCTTCACCAGGTTGTTCTGTGCCTCGCGTGCCTGCGCCACAGCTGCATCGATCTTCTTCTGGCCTTCCTCCGCGTCCAGGCTGTCATCCGCCATCAACGCGTTCAAAACCTCTTTGACCTCTGCTACTGCTGCATAGCTTGCCGCTGTATATTTCGACGGATCGAGCGCATTGATTTCCTTCAGCAACTCTTCCAGTTCCGTCTTGTCCGCCTTCTTGCGCAGGGCCGACATCGCCTGCAACAGATCCTTCGCGGCCTGGTCCACTTCTGCCTGTGGGGAATCCTTGTCCAGCTTCTTGGCAGCTTCCAATGCCTCCAGGAACGCTTCCTGTCCGTCCGGCAGGTATTTGCCCGCTTCGATGTCCGTTTTGATTTCTTCCGCCTTTTCAATGGCGGTATTCAAATTGCTGACGTCCGATGCGCGAATCAGTTGCTTGGACGCAGCTGTCAGG
>NZ_LT835157.1:3488787-3530157 GCF_900169665.1 Anaeromassilibacillus sp. Marseille-P3371
TCGCGTTTGCAGAAGAACTGCCAGAACTGCTGCCCTTGGACGGCTTATTGGTATCAACCTTCACCAGGTTGTTCTGTGCCTCGCGTGCCTGCGCCACAGCTGCATCGATCTTCTTCTGGCCTTCCTCCGCGTCCAGGCTGTCATCCGCCATCAACGCGTTCAAAACCTCTTTGACCTCTGCTACTGCTGCATAGCTTGCCGCTGTATATTTCGACGGATCGAGCGCATTGATTTCCTTCAGCAACTCTTCCAGTTCCGTCTTGTCCGCCTTCTTGCGCAGGGCCGACATCGCCTGCAACAGATCCTTCGCGGCCTGGTCCACTTCTGCCTGTGGGGAATCCTTGTCCAGCTTCTTGGCAGCTTCCAATGCCTCCAGGAACGCTTCCTGTCCGTCCGGCAGGTATTTGCCCGCTTCGATGTCCGTTTTGATTTCTTCCGCCTTTTCAATGGCGGTATTCAAATTGCTGACGTCCGATGCGCGAATCAGTTGCTTGGACGCAGCTGTCAGGTCTTCATATGCCCTTGTGATGTCACCCTCCAACGGTTCCGGGTCTTCGACCACTTCTTTTGCCTGCTCCATCGCTTTTTCAAACAAGGTCCAGCTGCTGCTTGTGAAGTCATCTTCCACAAGGTTGCTCAAGATATTGTACAGCTCTTCCAGGGCGCTCTTATCGCCCGGCTGGAAGTTCAGATAATGCAGTACGTTCAGCAGATCGCTCCAAGCCTTGTCAATCTCCGTCTGCGTCGCTGCTGTATTGTTCAGCACATCCTCCGCTGCGCCATATGCCTCCATGAAGGCCTCTTTCGCCTCGGTGACCAACGAATCGACCGTCCCATCATCCACATAGGGCTTTGCATACTGATAGGTTTGCTCCAGAATCCGCTTGTCCGTCACCTCGAATACGAAGTCCAAGTCGACGCCTTCGCCCGTCATCTCTACTGTGTAGGTATACGAATCGCCGCTGATGAGTTCCTCCTGGCCGTTGACCGCCACCGAGCGGAAGTTCTTGCCTGCCACGCGCGGTTCAAAGGTCAGCTCTACGCTCGTTCCCTCTGCCACGTCTTCCAGCGTAAACTCGCCCGTCAGATCTGCGATCTTCTGCGGTTCGCCGTCCACCTTCAACGTTACGTCCTTGTTGTTGTATCCCACCGTCAGGTTCTGTTCTTCCGACCCTGGAATCGGCAGGGCGTCCTGCGAGGTGGTCTCGTTGCCGGCCAGTGTATCTTCGAACAACAGATAGAATGCCGCCGCGGACCAGCTAAAGTTCTTAGTGTGCAGGCCTTCTCCGGTCTCGGGGTTGTAGTTTTCGCGGATGGGTCCGTCGCCCAGCAGCCCTTCCGTATTGTCGAACAGGCGGTAGGCCGCTTCCCTGGCTTCCTCATTGTAACCGTAGTTCTGCAATGCCTCTACCGCGTAGAGCGCCTGATCCAGCCAGACCGGGCCTCTCCAATAAGTGCTCGGGCTGTACTTGTCGTTGTCTGCTGAAGCGGTCGGGAACGGAACCGGGCGGTAGAATTTGTCCTCGTCCAGCATGTTCTCGGCAACGCGCGCAGCCTGTTCCGGCGTGGCGAGCTTTGCCCACAGCGGGAGCCAACCCTCTGTGCCCTTGCCGCGGTTGACCAGCAGCTTCTTTTCACTGCCGTCTTCGTTGGTCTGGAGATCGTAGTAGAAGCCGGTTTCCTCATCGTACATATTCGTGTTGATATAATCGCGGACATATTCCGCTTCTTTTTCGTACTTGGCAACGTCTTCGTCGTAGCCAAGCTCCTCTGCCATGGACATCAGGAACGCTTTCTCTGCGTAGAGATAGGAGTTCAGGTCCACGGATTCCTGGTTGATACTATAGCCGACGATCTCGTTGTCAGAATTGCGCACCGGGAAGACATGCACGCCGATGTCATCCGGGCCGTTCCCCTCTTTGTCAAAACGAGTCGCATTGTCCATGCCGCTTTCCCAAGCAGCAGCTTCAATCACTGCATCCTCGTCAAAAAGCGGCTCGCCGTTTTTGTCCAGCTGGATATTTCCTTCATTGTCGTATAAGTAATGGGAATCATGGACCATGGCGCCATATTCCGCAATCCCATTGTGGTCCACATCGCGGTTGGTGTACCACCAATTGTGATACGCGACCAGCTTCGGATACATCTCTTCCAGGAAGCTGATGTCGCCCGTCTGCCGGTAGACGTTGTAGACTGCCCAGGCAGCCAACGCTGGCTTTGAATTGCGCTCGTTCCAGTTTCCGCTGTCGCCGCCGCGTTCCGGCCCAAGGTTGTAGAAGATGCAGTCGACGATGGTGCCCACATCCTGCGGACGGACCGGGTCGTCTGCGGTAATCTGATAATCGAAGTGCGCGCGGATATTATCCTCTGCGGCCTCGGGATTAAAGCGGGCCATGCCGGTCGCCTGTTTCCAGGAATCCCATCCCCACAGGCCGATGAACCACTGGTAGGATTTGGACGGGACAATGCCGCCGTGCTGCAGGGCGCCCGCTGCGCTGATCCAGTTGGTCATCAAGGTTTCGACGGCTTTTACAGCCGCGTTTTTATACGCCTGATCCACGTCTGCGTTGTCGATGGTTTCGACATAGCCCTCCCAACGCTCGCTGTTTTCTACAAAATAGCCGTCGCCGCCAACCAGCATATCGGTGGACTTGTCTGCTTCCTCTGCGGCCTCTTCATCCGTGAAGGTGAAGCTCTGCGTCTGATACGTCACATAGGGCTCATCCGGCTCCACAGTGATGGGCTCTTCGAAAGTGCTTTCATAGGAGAGTTCATCCTCGGAAACCTCTGTTGTGACGGGCTGATCAAAGCGGATGTTGAACTTGTTCTCCTCCGTGGTCATGTAGCTCCAGATGGAACGGATGGTCTGGAAGTTTACGGCCACACCGTCGTCCGTCGCCGCCAGAGAGGTTCCCATAGGAGATCCTCCGCTGTATGTGTCGAAGATTCTTCCGGTCTGCTTGAGGCTCAGTTCCAACGCCTCATCCGTCTTATTGTCAATGGTCGTGCGGATTAAGGCGGTGCGGTCGCTAACAAAGATTAATTCGAGCTTGAGGTCGATGTCCTCCATGGCATAGCCCTGTACCAGCTTGCCGGGATAGGCGTTGACAGTGGCTTCCGCGTCCGCCAGGTCATAGACTGTGCCGTCCGTCCCCTCGATTACCCATTTGCCGATGCAATCCGAGAGGTTCACCGGGTACTCTTCCGCGAGGATCACCGGGCCGGCAAAGCCGCCATAAGCCTCTGTGTTGTCCTGTGTATGCAGGTAGTAGCCGTGCCAGGACCCTAGATCGCAGAAATTGTTGTATTTGTTGGTGCTGTAGTCGCCATAGATCTGTGGGGTGGGAACAGCGGTCATGTCCAGCACGTTGGCGTAGCCAATCGGCTCTGGGGCAAGAATGGAATCCTCCTGTACGTCTGCTGACGCAAACGCCCCACCCGGGATTGTCCCCGTTACAAGTGTGGAACACAGGAACATCGCAAGTGCGGAACGATGGAGTTTCTTCATGAGACATCCTTCCTTTCTTCATGTGATCGTTTGCAAGAGTCGCAGAATTTTTTAGCAAATTGCACGTGAATAAGAACGCCCCCTGTGGGAAATCGTTTGATATGGAATTTCCCCAGCAAATTTCCTCCTTTTGGGCCCCCTATAAAATGGCACAAATCCTAAACAGGATTTTTGTACGGAATCTTAGTATCGAAAAAATGGGGTTGGCGAACTATTTTGTGCCTTTGCTTTCTTTGGCAATATATTACCATTTATCAAAAGAATTGTAAAGAACTTTTATACAAATCTGTGAATGATCGAATTATATCCAATCTTAGATTGCTATTGATATAACCAGCACCACAAAAATTGTTATGCATCGTAGGTTTCAAACAATGAAAAGATGGATTCCATTCCACTCCTTTATAGAAAGACTTCATTTTATGACATAAAATAACCAACCACCAACCAAACAGAACCAATCGGCTGAATTTCGTAACGATATTTCATGTAAACAGAAACTTACAAAAGGAAATCCGGTTACCGCCAAAAAAATTTCAAAAAATTTAAAAAAGTGCTTGCATTTTCAAACTTTCTGTGATATTATTTAGAAGTCGCCGGTGAGAGCGACAAACAAAATAAATAGTTGGTGTCGATGACGATGAGGGTCCACCCGTTCCCATCCCGAACACGGAAGTTAAGCTCATTAGTGCCGACGATACTTGGCTGGCAACGGCCTGGGACAATAGGAAGGTGCCAACATCAAAGCAGTCACCCAATAGGGTGGCTGTTTTTTTATATTTTTTTGCCTTTAAAAGGATACCCCTTGTCATCTTTCAGCAGATTTTTGTTGATTTCAGGTCTATACATGACAACGTTCTCCCTGGGGACAATCATATCGGAGAATTTTTTATTTCCCACTTGTTTTTTATAAATCGTTTTCGTATAATATTATTTAGCACTTTAAAGCATAAAGTTATAAAAGTATCAAAGGGAGTGATTACTTGATTATTGTCATGAAAAACGGCTCCTCGCAGGAGAACGTGGATAGAATTGTTGATGTCCTGAAAGCACACGGCCTCGGAGCAAACCTCTCCACCGGCGCTCAGGCGACCATTATTGGTGTACTAGGCGATAAAAGCAAGTTGGCCGATGTCAACCTAGAGTTGATGGACGGCGTCGAGAAATGTGTGCCCATTATGCATTCCTATAAGCTTGCCAGCCGCGAAATGTGTCCGGATGGCCGTATTGCGGAGGTGGGCGATCAGAAGATTGGTGGGAAAGATCTGGTTCTAATGGCAGGACCTTGTGCGGTTGAGAGTGAAGAACAAATACTCGAGGCTGCCCAAGGGGTTAAGGCCGCTGGAGCTACTTTTTTACGCGGTGGGGCATATAAGCCGCGCACATCCCCCTATGCATTCCAGGGGATGGAAGATGAAGGCTTTAAACTTCTGCGCAGGGCCGCTGACGCAACCGGTCTCAAGGTCGTCAGTGAAGTGATCTCTCACGATCAGATTGATACAGCCGCGAAATATTGCGATATGTTCCAAGTTGGCGCTCGCAACATGCAAAATTTCCGCCTTTTACGGGAAATTGGGCGGTCCAAGGTGCCAGTGCTGCTCAAACGTGGTATCGCCTCCACCATTGAGGAATGGCTGGATGCTGCTGAATATATTATGAGCGAAGGAAATTATAATGTAGTACTTTGCGAGCGCGGCATTCGTACCTTTGAAACGGCAACGCGTAATACGTTGGATGTCTCTGCTGTAGCTGTGGTCAAAGAGCGCAGCAGTTTACCGATCATCATCGATCCATCCCATGCCGCAGGTAAATCGCGTTATATTGAAAGCCTATCGCTGGCCGGAATTGCCGCCGGGGCCGATGGACTTATCATTGAAGTACATCCCAATCCGAAGGTCGCCATGAGCGACGCCGCCCAGCAGCTTACCATTCCGGAGTATCAAGCGCTGGTTAAAAAAGTGCGTGCCGTCGCGGGCGCCGTCGGCCGAAGTCTAACCTGACGCTTGTCTGATTGGTTTTTCAATAGCGGTCAATTCGGCTAGCAGGGAGTTCTCTACTACCTACTTTCGGCCCGACGAATTCGGGAATCTCTGACAAGGCTTTTAGAGTCTTATCATACAGGGGACATTCTCATAGACTGTTCAAAAAAGAAGCTACAAAAGCGTATACAGCCAAGGGAAGAAAGGGACTTCTTATGGAACTTCAAAATTGTGGCGAAAAAGACCAGACGAAAAACGTGAACGCTCCTATGGAGCAGGAGCAGAGTCCTTTACAGCAAAATTTAGAGGAAAAAGGGGATTTTCAGCGAATTTTCTTTATCCATCTATTATTTTCGGAAAAGCCTCAGCGTCCCCCGATCGAGACCGTTCATGCAGCTCTGCGAAAGGCATTTGGCCAGGTAGACATTGTCTGTTCCAAAGGGCTTTGGTCGTTTGCTCTTAAAAAATATCCTGTGGATTTTTCTGACGTCAAGCAGGTCCCCGCACAGATTTTGCTCACAGAAGAAATGCCGTCCGGAACAGAAAAATTGGGCTTCATGGAGCGCAGCCAACTTTGGAATATCCCGGACGGCGAGGCTCTTTTGGACCGTTGCCCATGGAAAGTGATGCTTTCTGACTTTATGAGCAGCTTGTTATCCTACCAAGAGCGTTCGCAAATGCTCTTGGAGTGGCTTCAGGTGGCGATGGATCTCTTCCCTTCCTGTCTTGGCGTATGGGTCCCATCCGCTGGAAAATTGCATACGGCGCAGCAAGTCCGTGATATTCTCGCAGAAAAGCAGGACCCATTTATACGCCTTGCTGTAAACGCACGCTTTTTCCGGATACAGGGCACACAGGATAACGTGGTAGATACCTTGGGGATGTACGCGCTTGGCCTTCCAGACGTACAATACCACTTCCATGAAATGGACCCAAATCATGTGGTAAACCATGCCTACTGCCTGGCCTCGTATCTATTCCAAAACAATTCCCCTATCCAGTCTGGCGAAACGGTTGACGGAATTGGACCGGACGGAAATATCCAAAGGGGCATACAATGGAGATGTCAATACGAACATGCACTCATTCAACCGGCAAGAGAAGTTTTGGACATATGCCCTGGAATTTATGCCTCCGGTTTCCGGGAGGAAGGCTAAGGAGATTTGTAGTAAGCCTTTTCATATCTGGCCAAACGGTAGATGGCATTGGACCGGACGGAAATATCCAAAGAAGCATTCCATGGAGCTGTACATACGAACACGCATTCATTCAACCGGCAAGGGAAGTTTTGGATATACGCCCTGGAATTTATGCCTCCGGTTTCCGGGAAGAAGGCTAAGGAGATTTGTAGTAAGCCTTTTCATATCTGGCGAAACGGTAGATGGCATTGGACCGGACGGGAATATCCAAAGGGCCATTCCATGGAGCTGTACATACGAACACGCATTCATTCAACCGGCAAGGGAAGTTTCGGACATATACCCTGGGATTTATGCCTCCGGTTTCCGGGAGGAAGGCTAAGGAGATTTGTAGTAACCCTTTTTATAAGGGCAAAAAATCTGGTTGCGGAGAATGTTTTCCACAGCATTGCCGGCCTCTGTGGAAAACGGATTAAAAAAGTTTCAAGAGAATTACGGTAACAATAAAGGGCCTGTGCAATTGGACCGAACTCTTTCCGAAGTACACTGAAAACGAAATAACAAGATGGGAAAGGATCTCTTCAACGCGTAAAGAATAGAAAAGTGCACTCGTTCAAATGCCTTTCGCAATATACAAAAAATCCCCAGCCTCGCTGTAGAAAACAGCCGAAGGCTGGGGTTTTGTTTTTACTGAAAAGTAAGGAGCCTCTTTCATCAGCGGGTAAAATGGTTACACATTGGCAATCATTTGTCATTTCTTATGAGTTTTACCCCATTCTGCAAAAATTCTTTCCATCATCCGGTAGTTCTCCCCTTTTTCTCCTGCATAAAGGCAGCTATCAAATATAGAAGGCATACCGCGAATACAATTTCTATCCCGCCAACCAAGGACAACCCGACGGAAAAGACCACATTCTGAACAAACATGGGATCGAGCAGCCATTGAAGAGTGGGAAGAACCATGAACAAAATGGCAAAATACAGGACGTTTCCCGCCAAATACGCCGAAAGCCGCATCCTTCCATAGAAAAGAAGGACAGCCAGGCCCGCAAGCAGCCATTTTGACAGGGCCAGAAACAGGCCGTCCAGAAATGTCCCTGCGTTGGAAGCCCACGAAAAGAAGGCCATGTCCTGGCGGGAAATGACCGCCTGGTTTCCCATGAAATAAACGATCCGGCAAGCACCCTCTGCCAGCACTCCCACAAGGGCAGCGGCGGCAAACCACCCATATTTTCCCCGCTCCTGTAAAAACAGGCAGCGTGTGGAACCGCCTTGCGGCGGCGCGGTTTGCCTCCCAGCAGCCATCCGGAGGAATCCACCGAGCGCCGCCAGAAAAATCGACGCCCAAACCATTTTGGGAAAGGCCCAAATACAAAAGCTCCATCCGCTCCCAGCGGAAGACGGGAAAACAACCGCAAACAAACCGGCGAACAGAAGGAAAATCACAAACCAACCCCACGCCAAAAGTGTATAGCGCCGCAAACTCAACTGGTTTTTCAAAAGATCAATTCCCAAATACACAATCACTGCAACTGAAAGCCCTAAGGCAAGAATTTTCGCACTCGACTCAAAACTCCAAAGGCGGTCTGTGCGGACAAAATCCGTTCCCGACGCCACCCCATAATACAAGAGCAAAGAGAGAACCGCCAGGACAGCAATCCCTGCTCCTAGAAATTTTCCCTTTTTTCCAAATGCGCCGCTCCTTGCCATCATGGAAGTGCCTCCCAATCTATTGCGTTAATCGGAACCTGGTGTTACTTCAATAATAGGTAAATATTCCGTCTGAATTAGAGGTGTTTCTCTGCCCCCCTTTGATCTCTAGACATGTCTCGTCCACAAACACATTCCAATTGATTTACTGGATTTCGATACCGGATGGCCGCTCATCGTATCCATTGGGCAAGAAAAGAAACCACCCAAACAACCGCCAAGATTGCCAACGTTTCCAAAAAGGAACGCAGGACCGCTTTGACGATTGCCTTTTTATCCTCTTTTTGCGTCTCCGGGATGCACGAAGAGTCCGGCAAATAGGCGGTTCCCGCAACTACTGCCAAAAAAAGCTTTCAGGATCATCCAACTACCAAGAAGAAATACCGAGCCAAAGAGCTGACAAGAACTTCCGGTTTTAATAAACATCATTTTTCACTTAGATTCCATAGCCAGCCGGAGAAATTCAATTTTCCTCTCCTCCAGAGGAACTGACGCTATCTCCCAAAAGTTTCCGGATGCAAAAGGAATGCCGCCAAAAAGCACGCCGCAAATAACGCAATAGTCGTGCAAACGCCATACACAGTTGCCTTTGCAATCTCCCGGCGCTTTTCCACAAGCTCTTCCGGAATCCTGCCATAATAGAAGCTCAGGCTGTCTAACAAGATCGCGAAAAGCAGAAGCGGGATGCTGATATAAAAATATTTCTCCGGCAAAATGAGTGCAATCAATGAGGGAAGCACCCCAACATATAAACCATAGCGCCGGACAAGTTCATAGATACGAATCAAGAAACGATGCAATGGAATCCTCCTAAAATCGAATCGTTCGAATCCCGGAACTCTTTGAAATTGAATCATTTCTGTATATGTCCCTGTAGTTCCGTTGGATAGGGCGACCGCCTCCTAACAAACGAACCGTTCGAATCCCGGAGCTCTGTAAAATTGAATCATTTCTGTATATGCCCCCGTACCTCACCGGGATAGAGGGTCCGCCTCCTAACAATCGAATCGTTCGAATCCTGGAGCCCTGTAAAATTGAATATTTTCTGTATAAGCCCCCGTAGCTCAGTTGGATAGAGCGGTCGCCTCCTAAAAATAACATCAACACGCCACCGAATATACAGGAAAGGTTTAAGTGCTGTGCAAAAGATTCGCGGTATGGTGACCATTATCCAAACGGCAGAGACACAAGCAGCGCAAAAATACGGCCACTGCCAACCCCGATAAGCGTTCTCCAAAGAAATACTTCTATAATCGCCTCGCTTCTTCCATCCACATCTTCAGATATTTTACAAAAGTGCGTATTGGCCGCCGTTGTCATCCAGATGGCAACAATCGAAGAATCCAATACCTGTCCGGATAAAACAGTGTTAGCCACGGTACAATGCCGCATACAGCGTAGATATCAATTAGTTTAATAGCGATAGGGACGCCCCTGCTTTTTGCGGAGGCTGTCCCTATTAAAAATATTCATTCCATACTTTACTTTTGTAAAAATTCATAGAACTTCATCCGTGCCTGCCTCACCAAAGACTTCCCAAGCAAATTGCCTCCTGCGAGCCGTTATAGGAATCGCGTTGGTAAGAACCTCTTCCTTATTGCGCTCTATGATGGCTTGTACTTGAGACCCTGTTTGAACAAGAATACTCAAAATGGAAAACAGATTACGCAGAGCAAAACACACGCCATAAAATATTAGGCAGCGCCCAAAAAACGGCAAAGAGCCCTGACGCCACAAGTACAGCGCGCAAAACGGTTTTTGCAATCTCTTTGTTCCGATTCTCCGCTTGCTTTGGAACTTTGGAGAAGTCGAGACTCGCAATCGTAACACCCAGCCATCCCACCAAAACCCTTGCCGCACCGTATTCATATGGCAAGAAGAATATCGCGCCAAAAAGCATGCTCGACCCAAAAATCACAATCAAAGGCCGGTAATCTTGAAAAAACGTGATCAGCTTTTCTGTAAAATGCACTCAGTAAAGCCCTCCTGAAAAAATTGCCTCCGGAGAACCGTAGTAGGTTCCTCCCATCGTCAAATCCTGAGCGAAAAACCCCGTTTCGTAATAGGCAAATGTACCGTCTGAATAAGAAACCTCCCGATACTGCTTCTTCATAGTAACGCCTATTTCCGGGCTTGCACCAAATACCGGCGGATTGATCGAAGGGATTCCTGCAGCCCAACAAAGTGCCTCTGCCACTGCCGCAGCTCCAAGAGAAATTGCCCCTGCCGCAGAAAGGATAGGAACAACAGCGTTTGCCACCCACGCCAAAGCAGACATGCTTTCTGCTGTAGACATACTATAATATTTTTCGACTCCGCCAAACCAAGGGCCATAAACCAGTCCGCCTTTTGCCGCGGCCTCCTGGTTAATTTTTGCTACCTCACTTTCCGAATGCACACGATTTCCGTACAAAAGCAAATTTTTCTGCATCCGGGCTTTATCCGCCTGCGTCACGTTCTCCGGTAGCTGGATCGCTTCCACGCCGGTATCCCTTTGTAAATAAACTATATTCGACGTAGCTTTTGGGCTGTCTATCTCTGCCGCGTTTGCCATAGGAATGGAAACCATGACGAGAACCAACATCATGCAAAGGCGGATGATTCACATAGCCATTCTCTTTTGAGAATAAAAAACCTTCTTCTATTTTCACCCTTCACAATATTCTTCAAACAAAATAAACAGCCCATCGGAATCACGCTCTTTAAATGGTCTCAAAACAAAATTATCTATTACTTATAATACAATCATATTCTATTATCGTACATATATTTTATAAATAAAAAGCAATTCCGTTTACAATTCTAATTCTACAATATATACAAACAATTCACACAATAAAAAAAGACTCATCCGATTTGGATGAGTCTTTTGCCAGTACACTGAAAACTGAATAAAGATTTAAGATAGAAGCTAACTGAAAAAGCTTTGAACCAAGGAACTATGGTCAAGCCCTCGGCCTATTAGTACTGCCAAGCTGAACATGTTACCATGCTTACACACGCAGCCTATCAACCTTGTAGTCTTCAAGGGGCCTTACTAGCTTACGCTATGGGATATCTTATCTTGGAGTCGGCTTCACGCTTAGATGCTTTCAGCGTTTATCCGATCCGCACATAGTTGCCCAGCTGTGCTCCTGGCGGAACAACTGGTGCGCCAGAGGTGCGTCCATCCCGGTCCTCTCGTACTAAGGACAGCTCTCCTCAAATATCCTACGCCCACGACAGATAGGGACCGAACTGTCTCACGACGTTCTGAACCCAGCTCGCGTACCACTTTAATCGGCGAACAGCCGAACCCTTGGGACCGAATACAGCCCCAGGATGTGATGAGCCGACATCGAGGTGCCAAACCTCCCCGTCGATGTGGACTCTTGGGGGAGATCAGCCTGTTATCCCCAGGGTAGCTTTTATCCGTTGAGCGACGGCAATTCCACTCTCATACCGCCGGATCACTAACTCCAACTTTCGTTACTGCTCGGGCCGTCACCCTCGCAGTTAGGCTGGCTTACGCGTTTACACTCTAAAGCACGGTTTCCGTCCGTGCTGAGCCAACCTTTGAGCGCCTCCGTTACCTTTTTGGAGGCGACCGCCCCAGTCAAACTGCCCGTCTAACAATGTCCCCCGGCCGGATTCACGGCCGCAGGTTAGAATTCCAGCAACTTAAGGGTGGTATCCCAAGGGTGACTCCACCAACACTGGCGTGCTGGCTTCCCAGTCTCCCACCTATCCTGTACATAAATTACCGAAACCCAATATTAAACTGCAGTAAAGCTCCATGGGGTCTTTCCGTCTTGTCGCGGGTAACCGGCATCTTCACCGGTACTACAATTTCGCCGGGCGGGTAATTGAGACAGTGCCCAGATCGTTACACCATTCGTGCGGGTCGGAACTTACCCGACAAGGAATTTCGCTACCTTAGGACCGTTATAGTTACGGCCGCCGTTTACTGGGGCTTCAATTCAATGCTTGCACATCTCCTCTTAACCTTCCAGCACCGGGCAGGTGTCAGCCCCTATACTTCATCTTTCGATTTAGCAGAGACCTGTGTTTTTGCTAAACAGTCGCCTGGGCCTATTCACTGCGGCCACGTCTCCGTGGCGTCCCTTTTCCCTAAGTTACGGGACCAATTTGCCGAGTTCCTTAACTACCCTTCTCCCGTTGGCCTTAGAATTCTCTTCCCATCTACCTGTGTCGGTTTGCGGTACGGGCGCCTCAGATATACAATAAGCTTTTCTCGCCCCCCGTCCAGCATGCTTCCCTACTCTAATTTCGGTCCCTTACGCCCGGGGCGACCATCGCCCGGGTCATGCCTTTCTAGGGTGTCCCTTATCTTAAATCTTTTGGCGGCTACGGAATTTCCACCGTATGTGCATCGACTACGCCTTTCGGCCTCGCCTTAGCTCCCGGCTTACTTGGAGCGGACGAACCTTCCTCCAAAAACCTTAGACTTTCGGCCAATATGATTCTCACACATTTCGCGCTACTCATTCCGGCATTCTCACTCGAATGAAGTCCACCACCGCTTCCGCTATGACTTCACCCCTCATTCGACGCTCTCCTACCATTCCTCACGGAATCCCAAGCTTCGGTATACTGTTTAGCCCCGTTAAATTTTCGGCGCAGGGTCACTCGACCAGTGAGCTATTACGCACTCTTTTAATGAGTGGCTGCTTCTAAGCCAACATCCTGGTTGTCTGTGCAACCCCACATCCTTTTCCACTTAACAATATTTTGGGACCTTAGCTGTGGGTCTGGGCTGTTTCCCTTTTGACAATGAAACTTATCTCACACTGTCTGACTCCCGTACATCAATTATCCGGCATTCTGAGTTTGATAGGTTTCGGTAGCCTCTCGGCCCCTAGACCATTCAGTGCTTTACCTCCGGTAATCTAATACGAGGCTAGCCCTAAAGCTATTTCGGAGAGAACCAGCTATCTCCGGGTTCGATTGGAATTTCTCCGCTACCCACACCTCATCCGCTACCATTTCAACGGGAGTCGGTTCGGTCCTCCATGGAGTTTTACCTCCACTTCAACCTGGACATGGGTAGGTCACCCGGTTTCGGGTCGTGTACAACTGACTTCATACGCCCTTTTCAGACTTGCTCTCGCTGCGGCTCCAGACCTGAAGTCCTTAACCTTGCCAGTTACACACACTCGCCGGACCATTCTACAAAAGGTACCCGATCACTCTTTGATGAGCTCTCGGTGCTTGTAAGCACAAGGTTTCAGGTTCTATTTCACTCCCCTTCCGGGGTCCTTTTCACCTTTCCTTCACAGTACTCTACACTATCGGTCACTGAGTAGTATTTAGGCTTGGAGGGTGGTCCCCCCGTCTTCCCACCGGGTTTCACGTGTCCGGCGGTACTCTGGATACAGCTAGTCGCTTTGACCTTTCGCATACGTGACTCTCACACTGTTTCGTTGGCTTTCCCAAACCATTCTGCTAGATCGCTGCATACATATTGCTGTCCGAACCCCAAAGGTATTGCTACCTCTGGTTTGGCCTCTTCCGCGTTCGCTCGCCACTACTAGCGGAATCTCGGTTGATTTCTCTTCCTCGCCCTACTTAGATGTTTCAGTTCAGGCGGTTCCCCTCGTACACCTATGGATTCAGTGTACGATGACTGGACATGACTCCAGCCGGATTGCTCCATTCGGAAATCCACGGATATAGCGCCCACTTACGGCTCCCCGTGGCTTATCGCAGTTAGTCGCGTCCTTCTTCGGCTCTCAGTGCCAAGGCATTCCCCTTGCGCTCTTTGTAGCTTGACCATGTGTTTCTCTTGGTTCTTCTTGAAATTGTAGATTTCACTTAAAATCGAAACTTTACAAAGTTCTTTTTCTCGTTCTATCTGCTTCTTTATTCAGTTTTCAATGTACGGACATAGTCTGTTTCGCTCGCTGCGATTCCTAACGAAATCTTNTTTTTTCAGCTTTTTTTAAAAAAACCTTTTTCTACCCCTTTTCCCTGGTAAAACGGGGCGATTCTGCTGCTTTTCCATTCTACTATATATGCATACAAAATGCAATACAACGGCGGATGGTATACAAGACCATGTATGTCGACTCTCTTTCCTTTCTGCAATTGGCTACAGCACCGCTGGACCGCTTTTCAAGGATACCTTTGCGTTTCTTTCTACAGATTTTCTTTTTTCCATCCTATCCCCTATCCAACTGGCCCCACTTTTCTGTGTTGCTCTACAACCATTAAATCCATTGTTGATCTGTTTGGTAGTCTGGTACAGGGAGATCGAGAGGTTTTTCAATACCTATTCTGACATGATTATTGGATTGTGTCCTTCTCATTCAGTTGCACGGACACCAAAATAGCCACATATGTACCGGCCGTGTTTCAGTCTCTCCCTGCTCGATTGCGGGAGCTCTCCTACATAGAGAATCTATAAGAATTGGCAGTATCCTGTGTTTCCCCGCCTTCCCTGTGGCCAGGGCAGAGGATTTTTGGTGCGTAAACCAACGTCCCTTGTTTCCTCGTTCAGTCCACCCCTCTATTTCCTCAGGGCACAAAGAACCATGATGGGAAGATACATGCTCAAGAGGGAAAGTCTCTGCCACAGTCCCTCGAACGCCACAACAGTTCCTTGGCAATTTGGTTTATCCGCCATTACAAACAATGTAAAAAAGACAATCGCAAAGGCAAAACAGACGAGGGAGAAAATCCCCCATAGGACATTCGAAATTTGAAACAGGTACATGCCAACGAACAAAGGGGCCAATGTTAAAAACAAAAAACCGATTGCCGCTCCATAGCCATGTATTTTTGCCGGCATCGTTTTGAGCTCTTTCGTTTCACCTACCGGGAAAAGGCCGGACAACATACATCCTCCTATGGCATAGACCGCCATAACAGAACAAAGCCAAGCGGCTATTCCGTTTGATGTGTATGCAATCGCAGGATACAACTGAAATGTACTGATGAAAACCACAAGGCCAAAAAGTACTAACCACCCATTGTAAAGGACATGTAAAGGCGCTTTTGAATTGCCTAAAACACTCATAACTTGCGTCAAATGGCGATACCCCTTATAAGATGGCGCCAGCAGAAAGGGGATTAGCAAATCCATCGCCAGAAGGAAGGGCAGGATGCCCAAGAGGTTACTCTTCACCATCGGCTCCTCCCTTAAAATGCCCCAAGCCTTTCAAGATTTTTACGGCAACCTCCTCCATAACATCCGCTTTTACAACGGCTATTCCCTGCTTCTCATCGCCCAACACCAGCAGCGTATCCCCGGGATTTATGTTGAATATCTCCCGTGCCTCCTTCGGAATCACGATTTGCCCACGCTCTCCGACTTTCACTGTTCCAAATATGTGCTTTCCCTTCGGCATCGTCATTGTATGCATCTCCTTTAATTCATACTTTTCATATTTGCATGAAAAGTATATAGTATAACTACAAAAATGTCAATCTATCCGGATGAGCGTTACAGCAGCGTAGCTTTTCAGAGTGAACGATGAAGTTTTTGTGCTACTTTCCGGCAGATGGTCATTCTGCCTAGTATATATCGGCACTCCATGGAAACAATCCTAACAATGGAAATTTCTGTGGGAGGCCACAATATGAAAAACAGTTTGAAATATCTTTGGCGTATCCTGGTGATTCTGCTGGTCAATGTGCTGATTATCGCATTGGTCGGCAATTATGGGGGCAGCGTGCAGACTCTCTCCAAGGTGGGTTCCACCGGTGAAGAGGTCCGGCAGATCCAGACCAAGCTCAAAGAATACGGCGTCTATTCCGGCGAGGTAGACGGTATCTATGGATCACAGACCAAAAAGGCCGTAATCGCCTTCCAAAAATACAACGGTCTTGCAGCGGATGGAATTGCTGGAGAGCAAACACTCCGCAAGATGGGGATTTCCTCCGGATCTGGGCAAGGCGGATTCAGCAGCAGTGATGTCGATCTGCTGGCAAAAATTATCTCTGCGGAGAGCCGGGGGGAACCCTACCAAGGGCAGGTGGCCGTCGGCGCGGTTATTTTAAACCGTATAGAACACCCCTCCTTCCCCAACACATTGGCTGGTGTGATCTACCAGCCGGGAGCCTTTTCCTGTCTATACGATGGCGGTGTCAACGCACCCGTGGCGGATTCGGCTTATCGGGCGGCACGCGATGCGATCAACGGCAACGACCCATCCGGCGGCGCTGTGTACTACTATAATCCCGCCAAATCGACCAACAAATGGATCTTCTCCCGTCCGGTGATCACCGTGATCGGAAGCCATCGATTCTGTTCGTAGGCGATGCTCCAACCTTAATGCAAAAAGGCGGCTGCGGTCTCATTAGAAACCACAGCCGCCTTTTCTATATTATCTGTGTGTAAGGCTCAGAATCAAATGGCCGTTTGGTATTATAGAGCCATCTTCACACATTTTCGCCATTTCTCCAAAGATGAGCGGTACCTCCACTGTATGCAGACTACTCCACCTTTTTAAAGGTGGCTTTTACTGTTACGTTGTTTTCAGGCATTTGAAAGGTAAAGGGACTGGTTGCGCCTTGGGCGATTATTTGGTTCTGGTCCTCCGTATTGACAATTAAAATATTATCCAGTTCATAGCCAGTCTTAGGCTTTGCCGTAACTTTTATCGTTTGGCCTGCTTTGGCCTTAGCTTTATTGATCGTAAGGCTTCCGTTTTCTAGCGGCGCTACCTTAATCCTGTAAGTCTCGCTCTCTGCTTTGTTACTGACAAAGGATATCTGTATTTTGACATCGCAATCTGGCATTACAAATGTTATAGGGCTAGCCGTACTTTCATATACCGCTTGACCGTTCTCGTCCATTACCAAAATCTTCTCCAGCTCATAACCCGAAGAGGGGTTTGCCTCCACCTCTACCTCCTGTCCTGCTTTCGCCTTGGCTTTACTAACGATTACACTGCCAGAGCCAGTGCGCTCCAAGTGGATCTGATGGGCTATCGCTTCGGTTGTATCCTTCGTGAAGGATATTTGAATTTCGACGTCAAAATCGGGCATTTCAAAGCAGAAGGGACTTGTCATACTCTTATATATGACCTGACCACTTTCGTCCGTCACCAAGATGCTTTCCAGTTTGGATCCAGCCTGGGGTTTTGCGGTAACTTCGATCTTTTGCCCTGCCTTTGCTTGGGTTTTATTGACGGTTATGCTCCCACTTCCAGAATGATTCGTATGAATGGTATGAAATTCGGTGTTCTGGTCCGTCTGAAGTGCATTGACCAATAGGCTTCCATGGAAGTGCTTTCCTTGATATCGGTTATCCACATCTTCTGGAAGATAACCAGCAATTACATAGGTAACTTCCATGCCTGCGCCCAAGCGAGTTTCTGGATGATACAAGCTGACTTCGTCCTCTGCTGTGTTCGGGTTTAAGTTGACCTGTTCTACCCGCTCCCAACGGTCTCCATTCAGGCGATAGACATAAATCTTCAGTACGTCCTCCAATCGATTGGAACAGGGGACCTTGTTGTCTTTATTCCAATTGACTGTCTTATGATCGTTGCTTAGGGAGATATCCTCTTCCCCAGGACAGTCCGGCGTCTCCTGGAGCGCCATACTCAGATGTAGATCTACCGGCAATGTGCCATCGTTTTGGATAACCACGGGCTTAAAATACGAAGGTATGGGCATGTAATCGTCTTCTGTCAGTCCCAATGAACCGTTTTCAACATTATTGACCCAATCTTCTGTTCCATTGTCCTGCAGCTCGTTATAGAAACGGTTATACTGCATGGGACGCAAATTTTTAAATTCCAGACTTGTAGCTTGCTTTTCCCCCGGCTTGACATGGATGTCCAGTACACCGGCGGTAAATCCCGCCTGTACTGCCTCCGTATCGGTAAACCAGGCCATCGTACCGCCTGCCAAAATACCAAGTACCAGAAGTATGGAAATCGCCGAAAGGACCACTCTGGTTTTTTTCGTCTTCATCGTTTTCCTCCTATTCCGTTTCCAACTCTCAACGATCGGCCCTGCACATCCTGTGAGGGAGATGGCAAATAATCCCTCATTTCTATGTCCATTATAACACTTTCTTTCCAAATGTTACATTCACTTTTGCTCCAAGATCTCTTGTCCTTCCATTCTATTGTTTAGTATATTGATACAAGTGAACCGGTCTTTTTGTATTGTTTATAAATCAATATGTGCAAAATAAATTAATAACAATATTACCGAAAATTTAAAACTCCACAAACGTATACGATAGGGATTTGTGGATAGCTGTCCGTTCATGTCTCCTATTACAAAACAAATAAGCTAAAGGGCGCGGCGATAGGGATGTCCGCCTCATTTGCTGGCGGTCGTCAATTGACGCGTCTCTACCACAAATAAGCAAAGGTAGGACGGAATCGGGCTTTTGAATCCGATTCGGTCCTACCTTTTGAGAAACGTGTACTCGCTTTATTTAACACCCATGGGCAGGCTCCCCGGCAGCCCCTGCCGGCGCCCTTTGGCCCTTTGTCTCTGTAATCCAACGATTCAGACGCCGCATCTCAAATACAACAAAAACCGCTACAACCACGCCGGAGCCCAAGTCCGCGATCGGACCTGCATATAGAACACCATCCAGCCCCATAAAGACCGGCAGGATTACGATCAACGGCACCAGCAAAATGACCTGGCGCATCAAGGAAAGGATGGAGGCCTTTACCGGCTGTCCAGTCGCCTGGAAGTAGTTGGTCGATACCACCTGGAATCCCGCACAGAATACCGCCCCGAGGTAGATACGCATGCACTTGACTGCAAAATCCGTGAAATTGGCATCCGCAGAACCGAAGAGCTTGAGGATGATCTCCGGGAATAACATACAGGCGGCCCATCCCACAATGGACACAACAGTTGCAATGACCGCAGACAAGCGATACGTCTTTTTAATTCGCTCCGGTTGGCTCGCCCCGCGATTAAATCCGAGAATGGGCTGAGCGCCGATGCCAATACCAATACAAACCGAAACCAAGATCATGCTCAGTTTCATCACAATCCCCATGGCGCTGAGCGCAATGTCTCCGCCCACAGCGCTTTGATCGCCATAGAGCACCAGGGTATTATTCATGACAATCTGCAACAGAGTGGAGGCAAGCTGTGTGATGCAGCTTGACATTCCCAAGGCCACGGTCCGTGCGATGATGGCACCATCCGGACGCAATGCCTCTTTACGAAGCCGCATAGTCTTTCCCCGGCGAAGAAAATACCAGGTCAGCATGATTGCCGAAATGATCTGCGAAGTAATCGTCGCAATCGCAGCTCCGGTGACTCCCCAGTGGAACACAAAAATGTAAACCGGGTCGAGGATCGTATTCAGTACAGCGCCAATCAACATCGAATACATGGAAAACTTCGGGCTGCCATCCGTACGGCACAGGTTCGACAGCCCCACACCCAGCATATTAAATGGGGTGCCGAGCAGGATGATGGACGCATATTCTTTCGCATACGACATATTGTTGGGCGTCGCACCGAATACCTTTAAAATTGGCTCTAAGAAGATCAGGCCGATTGCGGCGCACACCACACCGATTACTACCAACAGGGCGAACACATTACCCAAGGTCCGCTCTGCTTCCTTCTCCTTTTTTTCTCCCAACTTAATAGCCGCGTAGGAACTGCCACCGGCACCCAGTAGGGTTGACACCGCCAAAACAATCGTAACGATCGGGAAAGCCACAGTCGTGGCGGCATTGCCCAAGTAGCCAACGCCCTGACCAATAAAAATCTGATCTACGATGTTGTACAACGCATTCACCAACATGGAGATCACCGCAGGGAGTGCAAACTGCTTTAGGAGTTTTCCAACCGGCGCATACCCCAAGGGGTTCCCCAATTTTTGTTCGTTCACTTGTTCCATTCGTTTTCCCTCTTTCCTTTCAAAAGCGAGATCCGCGCATAGGCATTTTCGGCCATCCGCTCCAAGAGCTGTTCCGCCAGTGCACACTCCTCCTCCGTCATTCCCTGCGTGAGGGCGTTCTGCCAAGAACGAGACGCTGCCCTTGTGGCTTTGAGAAGTGGGCCGGCCTTTTCCGTGACGAATAACTTACGCAATCTCCGGTCCTCCTGATCGGCTTCAACACGGATATACCCGGCCTCTTCCAACTTGTGCACAGCACGGGCAGTTGTCCCCTTATCAAAGTATCCGTTCTGCGCCAATTCCAACAGGGTAATCCCGGGCGCCTGGGCGATGTTCACCAGAAAAAATTGTTGTCCACTTCCGATGGAAAACGGCGCCAGCTCGTTGTCATAGAAAATTTGTCCCATACGGTAGGCAACGGAGATATGTTTGCCGATTTGCCGCTGCTCTCTGTCCATTGGTCCGTCCTCGCTTTTCCAAAATTCCTTGCATACGCAACAATTTTAGTATACTGCAACTTCCTTGCATATACAACAATCCAATACGACAAAAAAGCCTCTTTTCTACGCCGGTATTTTGTCTGCTATCCCATAGAAAAACTTCCAGCGTACAGTGGGAATTCATGTTCCGGAGTATCCACAAAAAATTAGAGCAAAGGTCCACTCTTTCACATCCAGGCACAGGCCACACTCTTATATGGCCTACAACCCCAAAAGCAGTCGATTCGAACTCCCCCTTCCTTCTTTTACGAGCGCTCTTTACTCCCCCACCTCGAATAAACGCCCCATTCCCGGGCAAGGAACTACGCCGGCGCATGGTCTTACACTCCGCGGTATCTGAAAAACAACAATCTTCGAACCCTGGTATTCCGGGTGTATATCCGTTCATACTTACCCCGTCTTGGAAGGTGGACTTTCCCGGGCAAGAAACTATGACCGGCGCGTGGTCTTACCCCCCCGCGATACCTGAAAAACAACAATCTTCGAACCCCGGGGTTCCGGGTATATATCCGTTCATACTTACCCCGTCTTGGAAGGTGGACTTTCCCGGGCAAGAAACTATGACTTGTGCATGGTCTTACACCCCGCTGTGCCTGAAAAGCAGTGATCTCCGAACCCCGGGGTTCCGGGTATATATCCGTTCATACTTACCCCGTCTTGAAAGGCAGACTTTCCCAGGCAAAAAGCCATAACCGGCGCATGGCCTTACACCCTGCTGTGCCTGAAAAACAGTGATCTCCGAACCCCGGTATTCCGGGTATATATCCGCTCATACTTGCCCCGTCTTGGAAAGCAGACTTTCCCGGGCAAGAAACTATGACCGGCGCATGATCTTACACCCCGCTGTGCCTGAAAAGCAGTGATCTCCGAACCCCGGGGTTCCGAGTGTACATCCATTGATACTTGTCCCATCTTGGAAAGCAGAATTTCCCGGGCAAGAAACTATGACCGGCGCACGAACTTACACCCCGCTGTGCCTGAAAAACAGCGGTCTCCGAACCCTGGTATTCCGGGTATATATCCGCTCATACTTGCCCCGTCTTGGAAAGCAGACTTTCCCAGGCAAAAAGCCATAACCGGCGTATGAACTTACACCCCGCTGTGCCTGAAAAACAACAATCCTCGAACCCCGGTATTCCGGGTATATATCCGCTCATACTTGCTCCGTCTTGGAAGGCAGACTTTCCCGGGTAAAAAGCTATGACCGGCTCATGGCCTTACACCCTGCTGTGCCTGAAAAACAACAATCCTCGAACCCCGGGGGTCCGAGTGTACATCCATTGATACTTGCCTCGTCTTGGAAAGCAGACTTTCCCGGGCAAGAAACTACGACCGGTGCATGGTCTTACACCCCGCGATACCTGAAAAACATCTATTCCGGACAGGAAAGCGTGATCCGCTGTATTGGTTCCTATTCCGCACCATCGTTTCTTTCAACATAGCAGAACAGGAAATCTGGACCTTCTTTTTCCCTCTTCTATCCCGTATAAATCATTTTAAGATACTAAAAAGATAAAAAATAATGGATAAGCTACTTCACCAGTAAATCCTCTCCCTATTCTGACTGTAGTAAGCCAAAAGAAGGCCCCACCACAGATCATCTGCGATGGAGCCTCTTTTTGTACAGGGGTACGTTTTTTAAGATTTTTATGCGATGTCTACCACAGAGATGCCGTATGTGAGTGTACCGGTATAATTGCCAGGCTTTACATTGAAGGCAATGACCGGCTTCACAGTGTAAGTTTCTTTGCCATCGCCAGTAAAGGAAACAATCTCCTGGCCATTCATCTGATCCTTTTCGCCGGTTGTCTCAAGGGTTCGACCGTCCGGTGTGACAATCTGATAGCGCATGGTGCCACGAGTCTCCGGATCTTCCAGAACCATCTGGTTGCGATAATAGTCCGTGCCGGCGATCGTGACGGAAATTTTCTGATCTTCGCCGAGGTCCTGTACATCCTCCGCAAGCACTTCCACATCCGTGCCTTCCTGTTCCATGGTCACATGAGCGGGAATCGTAATGGTATAGCTCGGGTCATTGCGCAGAGTAAACTGGAATTCCGTAGAAGCGCTGTCCTTTACAGTCTCTTCTGTGGCAAATGCAGTCGCCGTCGTTCCAACACAGATGGCCACCGCCAATAAAAAAGCAGCTGTTCTTTTCATTCCTGAAATTCCTCCTAAAGGCCGCGCAGGGCGCGCTAGATTTGTCTTTATCATACCGAATCGGACAGGCCCCGTGGTTCAGAAGGCTTTAATTTTCTGTAAAATCTATGTTATTCATTCTGTTCTGGGCTCATTCGCCCAGCCCACACAAGCACCTTCGTGTTTCTGTCCACTTGCGGGCTAGAAGAGATCGGTCTAAATCGACTTTACTCAAGCTGGACAAGCACTTTGTGTGTCCAGACAGCCCCCTTTTTCATACAACCCCCTTTCAACCTATAGGCGCAAGGCCGGATGTCTCCATATCCCTTGGTAGACTTCTCCCTTTTGTTACAATATGATTCACCCTCCTATTTAATAGTTCATGTTGTATTTTAGGCATTATAAACTCTTATGATCACACTTGAAACCCATACATTTTTATATTCTTTCTATCGAAACAAATCGATAGCTGATGAATATGCGTCCAAAATTCAATTGTTTTATTAGGGAAATCCTATGTAAGAGCGCATATTTGTGGAAATTCCGGAGTCTGATACAGGAATCCTTAACAGAAAGGGCCGAGGTTGGCCAGGCATCCATAGGGTGGAAACCGCCTGTGTTTGGATTTCACGGAACAATCTTTTCAAATACCAAATGTAATCAGTCATGTCTGCCTAAAAATTTTTGAATTCCGAGAGTACGGAGGCCGCTGTCATGACACGTACTGTCATTTTTTCTACACAACTTTGCAAAATACAAAAGGACGCCCCGTTTCCGGCCAATGTACCGGTTGCTGGGCGTCCTTTTCGAGTTCTTCTTGTTATGTGTTTGGGCGGCTTCTTTGTCAACCGAAAGTCCCCCGCTTTTTCTTCCATGGGAAGAGCGCTCTTAGACGATTACACAAATCATTCCGGGAGTTTTGTGATCTCCACACGGTTCCCATCGGGGTCCAGGATACACGCCTCATAATACCCGTCGCCGGTCTGATGTGGCTCCAGCAGTACCTTCCGCCCTTCTTCATGAGCGCGCTTGGCCAGAGCATCCACCTCATCCTTTCCACCCACTGCAAATGCAATGTGGGTCAAGCCCAACGCTTCCTGCCCGGGTTTATACGCGCTCTCCGGGATAGTGGGCATCTCCATCAGCTCCAACCGGCTTCCATCTCCAAAGGTCAGGAAATACGACTCGAAATTCGTATGAAACTCGGATTTACTTTGATATTTTGCCCCTGCTTTTCCATCAAAATAGGAACAATAAAAGTCCTTCATCCCTTCCAAGTTTCTTGTCCAGATGGCTACATGTTCCAACATGGGGGTTCCTCCTTTACAATGTGCATCGATTTCAATGCTGGTTTAGGCGACTCTATAGCTGCGCCACCCAGCGTCAATTTGTAGGCCTCTTTCATTCTATGGGCTTTGCTCTATTGATAGTATAGCGCAAAAAGGCCCTTGTTTCTTTTCAAAAAGCGCCATATACTATAACAAAAACGACCGATCAGAAAGGAGGAAAACGATTCTATGCCGATTGCAAAATGTCCACTCAAGATGGAAGATAACCGCATGGAGCGCCAACCGTTGCGTGACTCTCTATTTGCCTGTTGTGCTTATCAGGGAGATGTGCACGATTACATAGGCGCTCAGATTCCACCGCACTGGCACCATGAATGGGAAATCTTCATGCTTGATGAGGGAGAAATTGAGGCCGCCGTCTCTGAGACGCAGTTCTCTTTGCAGGCTGGACAGGGAATTTTCATCAACGCGGACAAGCTTCACCGAATCCGCTGCCTGACCGAAAAACCCTGTCGGTATCATTCGATGGTCTTTGAACCTTCCATCATTTCCGGGGCAGCCGGAAGCGCCTTTGACGTCAAGTACACGCGTCCTTTTCTCGAGAATGGTCCACCGGCCCTCGTGCTTTTGCCCGAGGAATCCTGGCAAAAGGGGGTATTCGACGCCTTTGAAGAGGCTTTTTACGCCTGTTCGGACGAACCCTACGCCTTTGAATTTACGGTTCGGCATGCGCTTTCGCAAATTCTTATACGGATTCAGCAGCATACGGGAGAAATAGTTGCCACTAGGCCGCCAGCGTTGCGCGAGGAACGTTTAAAACAGATGATCGTCTGGTTGGATAGTCACTATATGCAGCCCTTCACCCTGCGCGCACTGGCCCAGGCAGTCCACTTTTCTCCACGCGAATGTGAACGCACCTTTGAGCAGCTTCTCCACACTACGCCGCAGAAATACCTTTTGCGGCGGCGTATCCTGGCTGCAATGAGCCTCCTTGCACACCAGAATCTCCCCGTGATAGAAGTTGCCGCCTGTTGTGGGTTCTCCAACCACAGCTACTTTTCTAAACAATTCCGTGCTGCAACCGGTTATACCCCGCGGGAATATCGTTCCAAATGCCAAAAGGTATAGAATCAAAACCATTGTAGGGCATGCAAGGCCGTTCTTCTGATTCCGGACTTAAATGCTATAGGGGGCAAACCGGTTTGGCCCGTTCGTAGCGAGTATTCCCTTTGCGTTTTCCACAAACAGGCCAAAATAGTGAAAGACAGGTTCCTGCACCCGGTCCGATTGCAACCGCCCAGGCATACAAAAAGGCTGCTGGAACAACCGCCCACAGCAGCCTGATTCCTTCCACGTTATTTCCTTTGCACGACCATAATCTTCTCTTTGCGTTTTCCACAAACGGGCCAAAAGTAGTGGAAAATGGATTTCTGCGCCCGGTCCGATTGCAACCGTCCAGGCATACAAAAAGGCTGCTGGAACAACCGCCCACAGCTGCCTGATTCCTTCCGCGCTATTTCCCTTGCACGACCATAGTCTTCCCTTTACATTTTCCACAAACAGGCCAAAAATAGTGGAAAACAGGTTTCTGCGCCCAGGCCAATTGCAACCGCTCAGGCATACAAAAAGGCTGCTGGAATAACCGTCCATAGCAGCCTGATTTCTTCTACGTTATTTCCATTTGCAAGATCACAGTCTTTTCTTTGCGTTTTCCACAAACGGGCCAAAAGTAGTGGAAAATGGATTCCTGCGCCCAGTCCGATTGCAAGCACTCGGGCATACAAAAAGACCGCTGGAACAATCGTCCATAGCAGCCTGATTCCTTCCGCGTTATTTCCCTTGCACGACCATAGTCTTCCCTTTGTATTTTCCACAAACAGGCCAAAAATAGTGGAAAATGGATTTCTGCGCCCAGGCCAATTGCAACCGCCCACAGCAGCCTGATTCCTTCCACGTTATTTCCCTTGCATGACCATAATCTTCTCTTTACGTTTTCCACAGACGGGCCAAAAGTAGTGGAAAATGGATTCCTGTGCCCAGTCCGATTGCAAGCACTCGGGCATACAAAAAGACCGCTGGAACAATCGCCCATAGCAGCCTGATTCCTTCCGCGCTATCTCTTTTGCATGACCATAGTGTTTCCCTTTGTGTTTTCCACAGGCAGGCATAAAATAGTGGAAAACAGATTCCTGTGCCCAGTCCGATTGCAACCGCCCAGGCGTACAAAAAGGCTGCTGGAACAACCGCCCACAGCAGCCTGATTTCTTCTACGTTATTTCCATTTGCAAGATCACAGTCTTTTCTTTGCGTTTTCCACAAACGGGCCAAAAATAGTGGAAAATGGATTCCTGTGCCCAGGCCAATTGCAACCGCTCGGGCATACAAAAAGGCTGCTGGAGCAATCGCCCACAGCAGCCTGATTCCTTCCGCGCAATTTCGATTTGCATGACCATTGCACTTGATAAATCTGTTTCTCCGACTATGCTTTAAAGCCCTGGAACAGCTCTACAATTTCCTTCTTGTGCAACTCGTTCTTCTCGTTTGTCTGGGTGTCCCTGTAGATCATCATGTACTTGCCGCTCTCTGAGAGATAAGCATCCGTGACTTCCTGCCCGATGACAGTAAAGGAACCGTTCTGCTGAACGCTGTTGAGGACGGCCTGCGCCTCATCGCTCAAATTGTCCAGATCAAATTCGTACAATTCCACAGTGACGTTGTTGCTTCCCTCGTAGCTAAAGCGGTATTGCACGCCCGATTTTGCACCGATGAAATCCGCCGCCATATCCACCGGGTCCCCGTCCACACCGCCGTTCTGTGCTAAAAATGTGCACAGGCCGGTCAGGCTGTCGTCCACATCCTTTTCCACTTCTTCCGGGTCCTTTGAGGGCGCTTGGCTCTCTTCTCCCGCCTGGGATTCTTCCCCTGGGGCCGAACTCAGGATTACATCCGAAGTCGTTCCGTCCGCGCCGGAAACCGTCCCCACGTCCACCCCGCAGGCGGAAATACTGAGAAGGAACGCGGCAGCTGCGACAACTGCAAAAATCTTTTTCATCGTCAGTCGACCTCCTATACTGTGCGGCGCAACATGAGTTGCAAACGCCTCGCATTTAAATAATACAAAACACCTATAGCGCAAGCTATAGGTGCTTCAAAAGTGGTGGACACAAGGGGACTCGAACCCATGACCTCTCGCGTGTGAGGCGAGCGCTCTAACCAGCTGAGCTATGCGTCCATATCCCGCGCGCTTGCTCGGGAATATAAAAGAGTGGTGACCCGGACGAGATTCGAACTCGTGAAACCGCCGTGAAAGGGCGGTGTCTTAACCGCTTGACCACCGGGCCATTTGGTAGCGGCAACTGGATTTGAACCAGTGACACTTCGGGTATGAACCGAATGCTCTAGCCAACTGAGCTATGCCGCCATAAACGTCTCGCAAAACCAACAAACAGTCTATGCGAAGCGTTTATCATTATAATACAGCCTGTCCGGTTTTGTCAATAACCATTCGAAGAAAGTTTTCACTTTTTTTGAAATTTTTTAATTTCCGGGGAAAATGTGGGGAAACCCGGCGGTTTCGGCGTCTATATACAACCGTCAAAGAGGCGATATGGGCGTTAAAGGAGAGATATGAAAGATTTCTTAACTCAAAAAGTCGTGGGGCGCTTTTAATATCCATGTACCAACTCTGGCAAAAATTACTAGACGGTAGGTTTCCGCTGTTTCATCGCGTTTAGCAGAACTTTCATACGACCGGTTTGTTTCTGCGCTTTTGCTTATTTTCTTCGCCTTCCAGGAGAAAAGCTTATGCACATAGCGCGCGGGTGTTGTGTTATCATAATAAGGCGTATTATGTACGGAAATCCACATACAAAGGGTGTTTCGAAATGCGAATCATTGCACAAATTGGTGTCGTTTTATTGGTATGCCTTCTGGGGGAAGCCATTGCGGCAGTTTTGCCGTTCCCATTTCCCGCCAGTGTGATCGGCATGGTTTTGCTGTTCCTCCTATTGGCCTGTGGGTGGTTAAAACCACATCATATACGGGAAAAATCCAATTTCTTATTGTCGAACATGGCCTTCTTTTTTATTCCCGCCGGTGTGGGGCTTTTGAAATACCTGGATGTTTTAGCGGCAAATCTGATCCCCCTGTTGGTCATTTGCTTGGTTACAACTCCCTTGGTCTTCTTTGTGACTGGCTGGACCGTACAAGCGGTTATGAAATGGACCGGATCAAAGGAGGACAAGCCCGATGTTTGAAGCTGTGATTCAATCCCCGTTGTTTGGTATTGTCCTTTCGGTCATGGCTTTTGAAGCCGGCATCTGGATACAGAAAAAGACCCGAAAAGCCATCTGCAACCCCTTGGTAATTGCCATTATCCTCTGTATTGCGATTTTGGTGCTCTTTGATATTCCGCTGGAAGCCTATAATCTGGGCGGAGACATCATCAATCTCTTCCTCGGCCCGGCGACGGCGGTGCTAGCCTTGAACATCTACAACCAGATGGATATTTTAAAAAAGCACTTCTGGCCCGTAGTTGCAGGCTGCACCGCCGGCAGCGTCACCAGCATCGGCAGTGTTTTCCTTCTGTGTAAGGCGTTCGGCCTCGACGAATCCATCACCAGGGCCCTGCTTCCCAAAAGCTGCACCACCCCTATCGCCGTGGGAATTGCAGAAAGCCAGGGTGGCGTTGTGGCTATCGCCATGGTCGCTGTCCTACTCACCGGCTTGATCGGCGCAGTGGCTGCCCCGTTGTTCGCCAAATGGTTCCATATCAAAAGCCCTGTCGCACAAGGGCTGGCCACGGGCGCTTGCAGCCACGCCCTTGGAACCACAAAGGCGCTGGAAATGGGCGATGTACAAGGCGCAATGAGTGGGATTTCCATTGGCATTTGTGGGATTATTACCGTCATCCTATCGCTGTTCCTATGAGCGAGGTATGGTTGTATTCGGTTGAAGTTTATAATGAGAACATAAAAGAGGGTGTCCCAAAAGTCATGAAAGGATGGAAGGCTCCCCTCGTTTTTTAGAAACGCAGATATTTTTCCAAACAGAAAGAGGATGCCCCTTTTCTATGAATCGAACAATTCGTAGTTCGGGGACACCCTCTTTCTTTATTATAAAAGTATGCCTATTTTTAATGTCTATAAAAATGTATTAACAATAGGAATACACTACGATTATTCCACTGTTGTCTAACCGTTCTAATTCTTTTTACAATTATTTATTCGCATATTAGCAATAGAGATCCCCTACCTTCTGCGGCGATTGTCTCTATTAAAATATTCATTATGAAAATTGTAGAAAAAACAACCGGAAAAACGTTTTCTAAATTAGAAAGGTTTTGAAAAGGAGGTATTTGAAAATGGCTATTAAGAAATTTTTGTGCTGTCTGATCGTTGTCTGTCTGCCATTTTTTATATGGTCGTGTGATCGCTCACCAGTTGCTTCTTCTACACCTACAATCAATCGGAAAGTCCTTCCTATATCCAGCGAGAACGGTGGATATTCGATGGGGCTTTATGATATGGACGGAGAAATTGAATCGGAAAGGCACCTCTTTTTAGAAGACGGCCAGCCTTTTCAAAAAATCCTATCATTTGGAAATTATGTCGATGAAGAAAACACATACCGCCTTTTGGTTTTTCTCAATTACGAACAGGTCGCCTTTTCAATTGATTCGGAGGAGCCCTCACGCTTCTATGAATTTACTGCTGGACCTCAGGAGGCACGCCAGTTCTCCTTCCAGTTGTCCCCGCTTCCCAATGGCGACTATCAACTGTTGTTTCTGTTTGTAAAAGACCCTGCAAATCAAAGTCTCGATGAAGAATACCGAAAAGATACAGAGTTATCCCACCTTTTGTCCTTACGGTACTCCTTTACCGTAGGGGACAGTGGAAATACCGATATTCCCAGCCAGATTTCCCTCCCAGAGACAGCTATTACCCAGACTTCCCTGCTGGATGGTATTCTGGTCAACCAGTCCCCTGATACTGCCCATGGGCTTGACCGGTTGTTGACCGTCCGGGGAAAACCCATGCAGCCATTGGATTTCTACGCCCACATCGGCAATTCTTCTGACAAAGAAGTCCCCTATGCATTATTCTGGCTTTACGATTGGGAACAAGTCCCCTCTTCAGACGGCGCCTTTGTCTCTTACTTTTTATTGCAACCAAATACCCTGGCTTCTCTTAAAGAGACGATACAGACGCCCGGAGAAGACGGGGTTCACAATTTGACAGCGGTCTGTATCCAAAATCCATATTTGCCAGCAGACAACCGGCACCGTGTGGATTTCTCTTTACGGATTGGTGTTGGCATTTTCTCTGAAAAGGAGGGATGACCAAATTTACTTTGCAAAGAGCCTCATTCATATGAAGCAAAAGAGGGTACTTTCATGAAACGGAAAAAAATTGTTGCAGTTGTTTTTGCCATGTCCCTTTCTTTGTCAATCCAAACATCTGTATTTGCCGCCCCAAAGCCCTTTGAAGGTTGTACCTAGCATCCGGCTGAGAATGGCGTCCCCAGTTATCGGTCTTTCGGAGGATATGCGCCTGCCCCCTCGAAATCCCAACATACGTCCAGATGGGCCTGTATAGCAATTGGGAGTCTGGCCACCATATTTTGGACGCATACTCCAACTCCGAATCATGGAATGCAGATGAAACGGCGTTATATCCAATTGACTATATTTACGTTAAATGCAGATTATATGAAGACAACGCTTTATACCGCCGTGCAGAAGATGAACAAAAAAATGCAGCTGTAGCAAGGGCCCATGTCAGTGGAAGCGGCTCAGTACAGGCAAAACGTTAAGTTTATGGAAATTATGAATTTCGACATGCAGGATATGAAGATAGGATTGAAGAGTCCCATGCTGAGTAAACTGTAAGCATATATGGATGGTAGAAGAATCTTATATTTGAAAGGAGGAGTTTCAAGGAAAAGAAAAATTTCTTTTATATCATTGACTATGGCTGTTCTGATCTGCGCCTATTCTGCCACAGCTTCCGCCATCTCCATCCCCAAAGGCCCCCCTTATCAGGAATATTCTCCAAAGAAGTCCGGAATAGCTATCTATCGCGACACTCCTACAGAGCCGTCCTGGGTTGTGAAATTAACACAGACTTACGCCCCTTCGGACTCGTATTAGCACCAAGAAAACAGTAAACGGTGGCCTATCGATTTTATATCTGCCAATGATCGATGTTATCGCTTTGATAAGCTGATTTGTAGCCTTACAGACTCTCAAGAAAATTCATCTCATGCAAGTGAAGGGACAGAAGCGATCGGAGATGAATATTATGGTGTCCATATCTTTGAACAACAGGGGTTTGAGAGTTGGACAACCACAACCAGTCTGTAAAGAGAAATAAGAGGAAACGCTTCTTTAAAAAGAGGCGTTTCCTCTCCACAACAGACAAACCTTTGTTAATGGAATTTTGATAGTAGCTTCGCTCTTAAAATTTTTTTGGCTCGATAAGCGCGCATCGTGACCGTTTTGAGCGGTAAGCCTAGAATTCCGGCAATTTCCCGATCCGACCAGCCGCATATAAACTTTAACCAGCCGACCGTTCGATATGTATTTCCCAACTCTAAAATAGATGCAACGATCTGATTACCTCCCTCTTTCTCAACAAGCTGTTCTAAGGGTCCCTTTGTCGCATCTTCTGTCCATGCGCCTTCCTCTTCCCAAGGTTCAAAGGCAACTTTTTCTTTTCGTATGACATCCAAACAAGTATTTTTGACAGTGATATAAAGATATTTCTTCGTTTCATTGGACTGAATCTCTTGAATACGGTTCATATTTTTAAGAATTTTCAAAAAAGAGTCTTGGGCGGCATCCTCGGCTGCTTCTTTATTCTTTAAGAAGCTTTGTGCAACGGCAACCGCCATCCGGTAATAGTGTCGATAGAGTTCTTCAAAGCGCCTGCCATTTGTGAGGTATTCTTCCCTGGGCATCTCAGCAGCCGCCCTTTCAAATTTAATTCTATATATGTATATAATGCTATTATATATTTAATTTGTCAATCATTTTGCTCCTATTCAGAATATTTATCCCACAAAAACTGAAAAAATAAAATCCGAGGTATGAGTCATACCCCGGATTTTCCATTTTACAAGGCTATCTGTATACAGTTTTCTGGAATCCCAAAACTCCCAATAAAGGCGTATTAAACGCTGAGCGAATAGTTCGGGGATTCCTTTGTGATCTGAATATCGTGTGGATGGCTTTCCTTCAGGCCAGCGCCGGTGATCCGGATAAACTGCGCCTTCTCATGCAGCTCTGCAATATTGGCGCAACCGGTATAACCCATTCCTGCACGCAGGCCGCCCATCATCTGATAGATGGTGTCGGACAGCGGCCCCTTGTACGGGACACGGCCCTCGACGCCCTCGGGAACCAGCTTCTTGTTGTCCGACTGGAAGTACCGGTCGGAGCTTCCGCCGTCCTTCTTCCCCATGGCCGCCAAACTTCCCATGCCGCGATACACTTTGAACTGACGTCCCTGGAAGAGCTCTGTCTCTCCGGGGGATTCCTTGCAGCCCGCAACCATCGAGCCAACCATGACCACGTTTGCACCTGCTGCCAGCGCCTTTACGATGTCGCCCGAATATTTGATACCGCCGTCTGCAATAATCGGGATGCCATGTTTTGCCGCCACACAAGCCGCGTCGTAGATCGCCGTGATCTGCGGCACGCCAATGCCCGCTACAATACGGGTGGTGCAGATAGAACCCGGCCCGATGCCAACCTTCACGCAGTCCGCACCCGCGTCGATCAATGCCTCCGCACCCGCTGCGGTTGCGATATTGCCTGCAATCAGCGGGAGGTCCGGATAAGCCTTCTTGACCTTGCGTACTGCCTCCAATACACCGCTGTTGTGACCATGCGCCGAGTCAAGCGCAACCACATCGACCTGCGCCTTGACCAGTTCTGCCACGCGCTCCAGCACGTCCGGGGTCGCGCCGATGGCCGCGCCGCACAAAAGACGGCCCGCCGCGTCCCTCGCGGAATTCGGATACTGTACGGATTTCTCAATATCCTTGATCGTGATAAGCCCCTTCAAATAACCATTCTCGTCCACAATGGGGAGCTTTTCGATGCGGTGTTTGCGGAGAATCTCCTGGGCTTGCTTGAGGGTGGTCCCAACCGGAGCGGTCACCAGGTGGTCCTTTGTCATAACCGCAGAGATCTTCTGATCGAAGTCCTCCTCCGTCATAAACCGCAAGTCGCGGTTGGTAATGATTCCGACCAGCTTTCCGCCCTCGCAGATCGGAACGCCGGAAATTTTGTAGCGCGCCATGATGTCATTGGCATCATGGACAAAGTGGTCCGGAGAGAGGAAGAACGGATTTACGATGACGCCATTTTCAGAGCGCTTGACTCTGTCCACTTCATCGGCCTGCTTTTCAATAGACATATTCTTGTGGATGATCCCAACGCCGCCTTCGCGGGCGATCGCAATCGCCATATCCGTCTCGGTGACGGTATCCATCGCCGCGGTCATCAACGGCGTATTCAGGCGAATGGTCTTGGTCAGTTGGGTGGAGACATCCACCTCCTTTGGCAGCACATGGGACTCCGCCGGGACCAGCAGGACATCGTCGAATGTCAACCCCTCTTTGACAAACTTGCTAGAAAATTCCGTGTTTAACATGTTTTGCCTCCCTTTTCTTCTCTCTTTTTTGACCTTTTTCGCACAATATTATAGTGTTTTATTATACCATTGGAGACAACTTTTTGCAACCAAAAATGGGTCCTAATCCTCTCGAAAAGAACAGGATTTTTATGGTTTTGTTTCCAAATCTCTACCCTTTGTCATATACAATAATGGGTAGGGATTTCCTTGTTCGTCCAGCTCTGTTCTTTTATAAACTGTAAATCCCATATGTTCATAGAAACCTTTCGCGAGAGGGTTTTGTTCGTTCACTGCTAAATCATTGACAGAATATTGTTCTATTCCGTATTGAAGCAACTCCTTTCCAAGCCCCTTCCCTCTTTCTGTATTAGAAATAAAAAGCATTTCCAGATGTTGTTCTACAATTCCCATAAAGCCAACAGGAAGTTGATTTTCATTTTTTATGATGAGTAAATGCGGTATTTCTTTTAATGCCTGCGGTACATCCTTTTTTATGTTTTCTATTTCATTTTCTGATAGAAAAAGGTGGGTTGCTCTTACGGAACTTTCCCATACTTTTAATAATTGTTCTATCAGCATTGAATTTCTGTCTGCTACTTCTGTAATTTTCATCTTGTAAGTCCTCCGTAAATTTACATTGAACGAAATTGCTGTGTGATAGACTGCTAGGGCTGTAGTATAGCGATTTTGTTCAATCTCAATTTGCCTTTAAGTGCATTATATCATGGTACTTCAATATCGTCATTTCTTTTCTGCTTTTGAAAAGTTCCTTATCAGCCTTTGTTTTGTAAAGGGTGATAACGCGCTGCTTGCGCAACAAGCCCTTGACAAATCAAAGCCTAATAAGTCTTAAGATAACCAAGCGCAAATAAAATACTGTGTTGTTTCGCAGTACAAAAAATGACGCTTTGCTTCAAGCGTCATTCTTTCATAACTCTGTATTTCTTTGTATAAATCGTTACATAAGGCTCTTTCATTTGTTGTAATTTTCTTTTAACAGATTTACTGATAGATACCATATTTATGCGGATATTCCCCATTTTCCAACTGTTTTTCCCTATAAAAATGCGACAAATACGGTTTGCACTCTTTTGTCTATCTTTTTCACATACTCTGTTACCATGTGATGCCAGACACAAGACAAAAATTTATATGGACAATTTTCTCATAAATATGTACTATTTTCCCATTGCTTTCCTACATTATTGAATTCTCTTGCGATGTATGGTATTACTGATCTATAAATGTTGCTCATTATTGAATATTTTTATGCTTTTAGATGAACATAGTGCCTTTCGGCTATATGATACATTTCTGAAAGGAGGATCGCGTTCGTAAAGAAAAACTGTTTTGCTTTTTGGAAAAGGAGAGAGAAAATGAAGAGATTTCTATCCGTAGCACTTGTCTTGTCCCTTCTGATGGGTATGTTTTCCATCCACGGGATGGCCCGTACAGAACAACCGTCTGACCTTTTGGAGACAGCCGCCCGGACGATGGGTGTCGATGTCGGCGACCCCTACGAACCGGTAGAGACAAGCCGGCAGCAGATCAACTTCAACCGCGAATGGAAATTTAAAAGCCAAACCGTAACCGACGATGCCGCTCCTGATTTTGGCGGCGCCATCGAGCCGGATTTTGACGATTCCAATTGGACCAATGTGGGCCTTCCCCACAGTTTTAGCATCCCCTACAATATGGAAACCAACTTTTTTGTGGGATATGGCCTATACCGCAAGACCTTCGATGTTCCCCCGGAGTGGCTGGAAAACGGAAAGCGTGTGAGCATCGAATTTGAAGGCTCCTTCATTGAAACAGAAGTCTTTGTCAACGGTGAGGCCGCAGGGACCCATTTGGGCGGTTACACCGGATTTACCTTCGATATCACCGACAAGCTCCATGCGGGAGAAAATGTCATTGCCGTTCGCGTCAACAACAAGTGGAATCCAGAACAGGCGCCGCGCACCGGCGACCACCACTTCTCCGGCGGAATCTATCGCGATGTCTATCTGAACATTACGGATAGCGTCCACGTTGCCTGGTACGGCACCGCAGTCACGACACCCGCCCTCAACAACCCTGGTTTTGATGAAAAAAATGAGGACGGCACCCTTTACTACGACTACGAGAATATTGACGAGGAAAGTTATACCCCCGCGGAGGAAATCCGCGAAAATATTGCGCAAAAGCGTTCCGATGTGCGCGTTCAGACAGAGGTACAGAACGACTCCGATATGGAACAGACTGTCATTGTCAAGCAGGAAGTTGTGGATCGGGCGGACGGCACCCTGGTGGCTTCTTTCCAATCCGAACCGGCTACCATCCCTGCCAACACTACCCGTGTCGTGGACGCCCAAAGCGATTACATCCAGAACATCAAGCTTTGGAGCCCGGACGAGCCGAATCTCTATGAGGTACACACCACCATATTGGGCGGCAGTGGACAGGCATTGGATTCCTACACCTCTCCCCTGGGGTTTCGCTGGGCGCAATTCTTGAACGACGGATTCTATCTCAACGGCGAGAAGACCGTCCTCTTTGGCGCCAATGCCCACCAGGATCACGCTGGCTGGGGGGACGCTGTGACCAACGAAGGCTTTTACCGGGATGTGCAGATGATTAAAGACGCCGGTATGAATTTTATCCGCGGTTCGCACTATCCCCACGATCCCGCCTATGCGCAGGCCTGTGATGAGATCGGTGTGATGTTCTGGTCGGAAGTGGCCCTCTGGGGCATGGGCGGTGGCGCGGATCGCGCGCCAACCTATACCGCTTCGGATTGGAATGGCGTCAACGGCTATCCCAGCAACCCGGAACATTATGAAGCGTTTAATGAAAGCTTAATGCGCGACCTGACGGATATGATCCGCATCAACCGCAACCATCCGTCCATTATCATCTGGAGCATGGGCAATGAAATTTTCTTCCCCATGGGGCAATCGGATATGCAGGTACGTAAGGATCAGGTCAATGAAATGCGCAACCTGGCGCATAAACTGGACCCCACCCGCAAAGCAGGAATGGGCGGCGTACAGCGCGAAGGTTTCGACGTACTGGACGTCTGCGACGTTGCGGGTTACAACGGCGACGGTGGCTCCGCCGCTCTTCCGGAGCCTGGAAAGGGCATGCCCAGCAATATGACCGAATATATGCCCAGTATTGCCTCAGAATACGGTTCTCATGTTGCAAACCGAGGGGAATCCGGTGACGAATTCCGTCCTTATTTTGATGCGATGCAAGATGGCGGCGATATTTACAGCTATGCCCTCAAAGGCAACCGCGCTGGGATCTGCCTTTGGTGCGCTTTCCACCATGGCAGTGTCGGCGGTTCCGGCCTCGCGCAGATGGGCTTCATCGATTACAGCCGTCTGCCGCTCAAAGCATGGTATTGGTACCGTCAGGAATACACCGGCGTTCCGGCGGAATTTTCCAAAGAGGGAACTGGCAACCATTTGGAATTAACCGCGTCCCAGACCACCATCCCCAACGATGGCACGGCCGATACCCACCTGATCGTCACGGTCAAGGATGAAAATGGCGACTGGGTCAATCAGTCCCCCACTGTTACCTTAGAGGTACTAGAAGGTCCCGGCGTGTTCCCCACTGGAAAGGTTATGACGCTGGCCGGCGGCAACCTGATGCGCGACGGCAAGGGAGCGACGGAGTTCCGCTCCTATTACTCCGGCACCACGGTCATCCAGGCGACCGCCCCCGGAATGGAACCGGCAGAGATCGTCATTACGACTACCGCGACGGAACCAGAATATGGGAGAACGGAACCGGACAACTTCCTGATTGAAGAAAAAGAGGATACGACGGATAAGTTGCTTGATGCAGGCACCTATACCGCGGATAAAACTGGACATCCCACCTTCCCCTCCAGCGGAAACGGCGCCCTGGCAAACGATGGAGATACGGCCACCAAATGGGTTGCAGAGGCCGCTGGTTCTGGTGAATACTGGATGCAAGACACCGAATATGCACTGCATATGTACAAACTGAAGCTGGACTTTGAAAGTGAACCTTATCCGTATAAGGTGGAAGTTTCCACCAGTAATACCGGCCCCTGGACGGAGATTGTTTCCTACACAGCGGACACCATTGCCAACCGTCCTTACGAAGAGGACCTGGGTGGTATCCGTGCTCGCTATGTGAAGGTTACTTTCACGGATGTCCCGGAGGGGGAATACGCTTTCCTGAACGAAGCGACCGTTTATGGAATTACTGCCCAGGGGGCAGCCGATGAAACTTCTGCGTATGGTTATACCACCCATTCGGTTTATGTATCCGACTTGGAGCCTGTAAAGCCCATCACGCAGGGCTGGGCGGGTAAGGCCCCCGGAATCGACCAATCCATTGAGGGCAACCCCATCACCATCGGCGGCGTTGTCTATGACAAAGGTTTGGGGCTACACGCGGATAGTGAAGCAGTCTACCATCTAGGCGGCCAATACACCCGCTTCCAGGCGGTGATCGGCATTGACGACGAAGTAGGAAGCAATACAGCGGATGCGATCTATCGCGTCTATGCTACCGTAGAAGGCAGCGAACAGGAAATGCTGATCTATGAAAAACAAATGTCCAATGGAATGAGCGAGCAGGTCGATTTGAGCGTCCGCGGCGTCACCACGCTGCGCCTGGTGACCGACGCCAATGGGTCGAACAGCAATGACCACACCGACTGGGCGGACACCAAACTTCTCGGCGCAATGCGGAATACCACCAAGGCAGGTGCAAGCCTCACAACGGCTGTGGCCACCAGTACACAGGGATTGGAGGCAGGAGAAACCTTTTCTGCCTATATCACACTGAAAAATAGCGGCAGCAGTGCTTCCTATGCCACTTCCCTCGCCCTGTATGACCGCGAAGGAAACTTGCTGGATTTGTCCATCTCAGAAGACCGAATTGCGCGTAAGGGTGAACAAACAGCGTCTGCGCAGGTATCGGTCCCCGCTGATGTACAGATGGGATATGAAGCACGTCTCAATATTTACGATCCGGACACTCTGGTTCTTCTGGCTGAGACGGTACATGTTGGCACCGCGTTAGAAACGCCAAACAGCGCGCGGACAGCGTTTCAAACGCAACGCTCCAATTTGGCCGAAAACAGCGAACTCCTAATCAAGGTCGACGGAGAGGATGCTTCTGTGGTCAAGGAAGGCACCTGGGGCATGTGGCCGGACAGCGCCGCCTATCAATCCACAGAAACCTTTGTCGGCGACAGTTACGATTGGGAAGGGACATCGATCTCTTTGACTTTTAACGGGGTACAAGTTGTTGTGGGCGGTAAGATTGACGGCAGCCAGGTTGGGGCGGACGTCTATCTGGACGGAGAAAAGATTGACCACATCAATAGCAATTCCGCTGCACAGGGCGGAAAGAATGGATATTATGAGGTGTGGCGTTCCAACCTTTTGGACGAAGGCGAACATACCATCCGTCTGGTCCCCACAGGCAAATTCAGCGTGGATTACTTCGGCTATGTGGCCGAATCTCCATGGATGAAGGTGGACGGCGAGGATTCGGCTGTAGAAAAAGAGGGTACCTGGGCACTCTGGGAAAGCAGCGACGCCTACAATGGGACGGAAACCTATGTCGGCGACGACGACTATGACTGGCGTGACACTTCGTTGTCCTATACCTTTAATGGCATCCAGGTCTGCGTAGGCGCAAAGATGGACGGCAGTCAGGAGGGTGCAAAGGTCTACATCGACAACGAGCTGGTTACCACTATCCGTACCAAAACCTCCGATACGTCCGAAGAGGGTTACAAGCGCGTGTGGGTCTCCCCCATCCTGGAAGAAGGCGAGCACACCATCCGCCTGGAACCGATCGGAAAATTTGGTTTTGACTACTTTGAATTCCTCAAGCCCGGCTTCGAAGACATGGCGCTCAAACCGACCATCCAACTGACCGAGCTACTGAACCAGATCGCCCGCGCAAAGGCCCTCTCTTCCGAAGCCTATACGGATGAAAGTTGGAAGGCTATGCAGGTAGCCCTGGAAGAGGCGGAAACCGTGCGGGATACTTCGCGCGACCAGGCTGAGGTCGACGCAGCGGCAAAAGCCCTGAGCGAAGCCATCGATCAGCTGGTACCCTATACCGCCCCCTCGGATGAGGTGAACGATGCGTTCCTACAGGCGATGGCGGCCGTACTCGTATTCATCGAATCCGATTGTGCCAACCAGTACGATTCCGAGGACGTCGCGGCATTGGCAGAGACTTTCAGCAATGCATATGACCTGTATGAAGAGAGCAAGCCTTCGGAGGAAGCATTTATCCAAATGACCACTGAGCTTCTGGAAAAACTGGAAGCCCTGCAGCCGGGCTCCAGGGAATACGCACTTACTGTGAAATTCCCGGCTGGCAGCGTACGTCTTTCCATTGACGGCGAAGACCTGACGATCGCAAATTTGATCGGTTCCTATCAAACCGATGTGCTCTCCGGCACAGAACTCGACCTGACCTTTGAACCGAGAGTCGAAGGAAGAGAGATCGCAGGCGTCACCGTGAACGGCGAAGCCGTAGCAGAAGAGAACTTTGACGTTGCCGAGTATATCTACAGCCTGGCAATGCCGAATGCAGACACCACGATTGAACTGGGCTTCACGATCGTGGATAAGGAAAATCTGCGCGAAGTGATCACAATCGCAGAGAGCGAGAACGTGAAAGCGCAGGTAGAGGCGGCAGTCCCGTCGGTACAGAAGAAGTACAAGGAAGCGTTGCAGGCAGCGAAAGCGATCGAAGAAAAGAAGACCGCAAGCCAGGACGAGATCAACAACGCGATGTTTGAGCTGATCGAGGCATTGCAGTATCTGAGCTTTACAGCGGGCGACAAGAGCCAGCTGGAAATCCCGATGGAGATTGCAAAGAGCATCAATCGAGAGAACTTCACGCCGGAGAGCGTAAAGGCGCTGGACGACGCATACAAGGCGGCAGAGGACCTGATGGACGACGAGGAAGTACTGGAAGCAGATATTCAGGCGGCGGCAGAAGCGCTGTATGAAGCGCTTGACAACCTGGTCTTCCGTGCAGACATGACGGATCTGGAAGCTTTGGTAGCAGAAGGTAAGAAAATTGTAGAGAATGCTTCGAAGTACATCCAGGATGAAACATGGGCTACCTTTAAAACCGTCCTGGGTGATGCAGAAACTCTGTTGGAAAATGACAATGCAACCCAGGAGGCAGTGGATGAGAAGGCCGAAGAACTGCTCAATGCGATTACAGCACTGCGTATGATTCCGAACAAGGACGCTTTGAAAGACCTGATTGGAAAAGCAGAGGCAGTGAACACCAGCAAGTACACAGCAAAGAGCGTGGCAGCGATGCAGAAGGCATTGAGCAACGCAAAGGTTGTGTTGAACAATGAAGCAGCGACCGAAGAAGAGGTCAAGAGTGCCGTAGAAGCACTGGAAGCAAGCATCCAGAACCTGGAGACAAAGACGACGACAGCGAAGAAGAGCGGCTCCACATCGAGAAATGTAAGCAACACATATGGAGCAGCGGGTGTGGTTTCCGCAAGCCAGAGTGCAGCGGCAAGTGTGCGCAGTGATGCGGCAAATGCCATCACGCTGAACAGAGGAAGCATGTACACCTTCAAGATGACCGTGGTCAATGGAAACGGACTGG
>NZ_LT835157.1:3532509-3534573 GCF_900169665.1 Anaeromassilibacillus sp. Marseille-P3371
CCGAGAGTCGAAGGAAGAGAGATCGCAGGCGTCACCGTGAACGGCGAAGCCGTAGCAGAAGAGAACTTTGACGTTGCCGAGTATATCTACAGCCTGGCAATGCCGAATGCAGACACCACGATTGAACTGGGCTTCACGATCGTGGATAAGGAAAATCTGCGCGAAGTGATCACAATCGCAGAGAGCGAGAACGTGAAAGCGCAGGTAGAGGCGGCAGTCCCGTCGGTACAGAAGAAGTACAAGAATGCGTTGCAGGCAGCGAAAGCGATCGAAGAAAAGAAGACCGCAAGCCAGGACGAGATCAACAACGCGATGTTTGAGCTGATCGAGGCATTGCAGTATCTGAGCTTTGCAGCGGGCGACAAGAGCCAGCTGGAAATCCCGATGGAGATTGCAAAGCAGATCAATCGAGAGAACTTCACGCCGGAGAGCGTACAGGCACTGGACGACGCCTACAAGGCGGCAGAGGACCTGATGGACGACGAGGAAGTACTGGAAGCAGACATCCAGGCAGCGGCAGAAGCGCTGTATGAAGCGCTTGACAANATCACAATCGCAGAGAGCGAGAACGTGAAAGCGCAGGTAAAGGCGGCAGTCCCGTCGGTACAGAAGAAGTATGAGAATGCGTTGCAGGCAGCGAAAGCGATCGAAGAAAAGAAGACCGCAAGCCAGGACGAGATCAACAACGCGATGTTTGAGCTGATCGAGGCATTGCAGTATCTGAGCTTTGCAGCGGGCGACAAGAGCCAGCTGGAAATCCCGATGGAGATTGCAGAGAGCATCAATCGAGAGAACTTCACGCCGGAGAGCGTACAGGCGCTGGACGACGCATACAAGGCGGCAGAGGATCTGATGGACGACGAGGAAGTACTGGAAGCAGACATCCAGGCAGCGGCAGAAGCACTGTATGAAGCGCTTAATAAACTGGTCTTCCGTGCAGATAGGACGGATCTGGAAGCTTTGGTAGCAGAAGGCAAGAAAATTGTAGAGAATGCTTCGAAGTACATCCAGGATGAAACATGGGCTACCTTTAAAACCGTCCTAGGCGATGCAGAAACTCTGTTGGAAAATGACAATGCAACCCAGGAGGCAGTGGATGAGAAAGCCGAAGAACTGCTCAATGCGATTACAGCACTGCGTATGATCCCGAACAAGGACGCTTTGAAAGACCTGATTGGAAAAGCAGAGGCAGTGAACACCAGCAAGTACACAGCAAAGAGCGTGGCAGCGATGCAGAAGGCATTGAGCAATGCAAAGGTTGTGTTGCTCAATGAAGCAGCGACCGAAGAAGAGGTCAAGAGTGCCGTAGAAGCACTGGAAGCAAGCATCCAGAACCTGGAGACAAAGACGGCGACAGCGAAGAAGAGCGGCTCCACATCGAGAAATGTAAGCAACACATATGGAGCAGCGGGTGTGGTTTCTGCAAGCCAGAGTGCAGCGGCAAGTGTGCGCAGCGATGCGGCAAATGCCATCACGCTGAACAGAGGAAGCATGTACACCTTCAAGATGACCGTGGTCAATGGAAATGGACTGGTACCGAGCTTCACGGTGGGCAACGGAAGCGTTCTGAAGACGCAGTTTGTGTCCCAGATCGGCAATGACTACTACTACAGAGTTTATGCAGTTGGCACACCGGGCCAGAGCACAGGCGTTTACACCACACTTCCGGGCCAGGATGCGAAACTGCATTGTACGGTGACCGTTGGCTGAACGCCGGGAAATTTGTGTAAGGTATAAACGTGTACTATTCGATCAAGCACCCGGCAGCCGATAGCAGAAAGCTTGTGTAGGAGACGCCGTAGGCGCGGAAGACGCTGTGTGTCCACCGGGCCAGAACACAGGCGTTTACACCACACTTCCGGGCCAGAATGCGGAACTGCATTGCACGGTAGCCATTGGCTGAATGCTGGAGGGCGTGCAAAAGACACAAGCCATTTAATTGGGCAACCGTTGACGGAAGCGCGCTTTTGCAGGAAACGCCGAAGGTTCGAAAGGCGCTGTGTACCCACAGGAGCATGGCCCAGCCATCCTTGGCGGACATCTTAGTAAATTGAGCGAAGGGAG